>NZ_CP063445.1:0-2770000 GCF_015169775.1 Novosphingobium sp. ES2-1 | reverse complement strand
ATTATCGTCCGCACCTTAAAGACAACGCAGATTTTATGCAGGTCTGTCGTTGATGGTGTGGATTCTCAAGCGTGAGGTAAGAGCATTTGGTGGATGCCTTGGCATGTACAGGCGATGAAGGACGTGGCACGCTGCGATAAGCGTCGGGGAGTTGTGAGCAAACTTTGATCCGGCGATTTCCGAATGGGGAAACCCACCTTCACCATTTCTTCTGGTGTCCGAAAGTTCAGGTAACTGGGCGATCGGATGGCAGGCGAGGTGGATAAGGTATCCCAGATTGAATACATAGATCTGGTGAAGCGAACCCGGGGAACTGAAACATCTCAGTACCTGGAGGAAAAGACATCAACCGAGATTCCGTTAGTAGTGGCGAGCGAACGCGGACCAGGCCAGTGCCTCATCTTCAACTAGCAGAACAGTTTGGAAAGACTGGCCATAGCGGGTGACAGCCCCGTATGCGAAAGTGATGGATGAGGACTCGAGTAGGGCGGGACACGTGAAATCCTGTCTGAACATGGGGGGACCACCCTCCAAGCCTAAATACTCGTACATGACCGATAGCGAACACAGTACCGTGAGGGAAAGGTGAAAAGCACCCCGATGAGGGGAGTGAAACAGTACCTGAAACCGAATGCTTACAAGCAGTTGGAGCCTCTTTAGGGGGTGACAGCGTACCTCTTGCATAATGGGTCAGTGACTTAGTTTATCGAGCAAGCTTAAGCCGTTAGGTGTAGGCGCAGCGAAAGCGAGTCTGAATAGGGCGAATTGAGTTCGATGAATTAGACCCGAAACCCGGTGATCTAGGCATGACCAGGTTGAAGGTGCGGTAACACGCACTGGAGGACCGAACCGTTGAATGTTGAAAAATTCTCGGATGAGTTGTGTTTAGGGGTGAAAGGCCAATCAAACCGGGAAATAGCTGGTTCTCCGCGAAATCTATTGAGGTAGAGCGTCGAATGTATGCCGTTGGGGGTAGAGCACTGGATGGATGCGGGGGTCGCGAGATCTACCAATTCTAACCAAACTCCGAATACCAGCGAGACTTGTTCGGCAGACAGACGGCGGGTGCTAAGGTCCGTCGTCAAAAGGGAAACAGCCCTAACCTACAGCTAAGGTCCCCAAGTCATCACTAAGTGGGAAAGCATGTGGGAATCCCAAAACAACCAGGAGGTTGGCTTAGAAGCAGCCATCCTTTAAAGAAAGCGTAACAGCTCACTGGTCTAAACAAGGGTTCCTGCGGCGAAGATGTAACGGGGCTAAAGTGATGCACCGAAGCTTAGGGTTCGGACTTCGGTCCGAGCGGTAGCGGAGCGTTCCGTAGGCCTGAGAAGCGATCTGGTAATGGGTCGTGGAGGTATCGGAAGTGCGAATGCTGACATGAGTAGCGACAAAGAGGGTGAGATGCCCTCTCGCCGAAAGACCAAGGGTTCCTGCTTAAAGCTAATCTGAGCAGGGTGAGCCGGCCCCTAAGACGAGCCCGAAGGGGGTAGTCGATGGGAACCACGTTAATATTCGTGGGCCTGGTGGTGTGTGACGGATCATGTGTGTTGTCACTCCTTATTGGATTGGAGTGGCTTCGAAATGGTTCCAGGAAATAGCCCCACCGTATAGACCGTACCCGAAACCGACACAGGTGGTCAGGTAGAGTATACCAAGGCGCTTGAGAGAAGTATCCTGAAGGAACTCGGCAAATTGCCTCCGTACCTTCGGAAGAAGGAGGCCCTCACATTGCGCAAGCAGTATGAGGGGGCACAGGCCAGGGGGTAGCGACTGTTTAGCAAAAACACAGGACTCTGCTAAGTCGGCTTCAAGACGACGTATAGGGTCTGACGCCTGCCCGGTGCCGGAAGGTTAAGAGGAGGAGTGCAAGCTCCGAATTGAAGCCCCGGTAAACGGCGGCCGTAACTATAACGGTCCTAAGGTAGCGAAATTCCTTGTCGGGTAAGTTCCGACCTGCACGAATGGCGTAACGACTTCCCCACTGTCTCCAGGATATGCTCAGCGAAATTGAATTCTCCGTGAAGATGCGGAGTACCCGCGGTTAGACGGAAAGACCCCGTGCACCTTTACTGCAGCTTCAGAGTGGCATTAGGAAAGAATTGTGTAGCATAGGTGGGAGGCTTTGAAGCACCGGCGCCAGCTGGTGTGGAGCCATAGGTGAAATACCACCCTGTTGTTTTCTGATGTCTAACCCAGGACCGTTATCCGGTTCGGGGACCCTCTGTGGCGGGTAGTTTGACTGGGGCGGTCGCCTCCTAAAGAGTAACGGAGGCGCGCGATGGTAGGCTCAGGCCGGTTGGAAACCGGCTGTTAGAGTGCAATGGCATAAGCCTGCCTGACTGCGAGACTGACGAGTCGAGCAGAGACGAAAGTCGGTCATAGTGATCCGGTGGTCCCTCGTGGAAGGGCCATCGCTCAACGGATAAAAGGTACGCCGGGGATAACAGGCTGATGATTCCCAAGAGCTCATATCGACGGAATCGTTTGGCACCTCGATGTCGGCTCATCACATCCTGGGGCTGGAGCAGGTCCCAAGGGTTTGGCTGTTCGCCAATTAAAGTGGTACGTGAGCTGGGTTCAGAACGTCGCGAGACAGTTTGGTCCCTATCTGCCGTGGGCGTCGATACTTGAGAGGAGTTGCCCCTAGTACGAGAGGACCGGGGTGAACATGCCTCTGGTGTACCTGTCGTTCCGCCAGGAGCGCAGCAGGGTAGCTATGCATGGACGGGATAACCGCTGAAAGCATCTAAGCGGGAAGCCTCCCTCAAGATAAGGTATCATCGAGTCGTGATAGACCATCACGTTGATAGGCCGGGTGTGGAAGTGCGGTAACGCATGAAGCTAACCGGTCCTAATAACTCTGTTCATGCTTAAACGGGCTCCCAGAAAAGTATTACTTTTTAGGGTCCCGGAGAGTCCCACCATCAATGACAGCTCTGCACGGAAACATCCGTGATCAGGTCTGGCGTTGGACGGACGATCCTCCAGCCAGTCACATCTGATACGCATCGATTAAAGACATCCGCAGGCTCCATTGCCTGGTGACCATAGCGTCCGTGCCCCACCCGATCCCATCTCGAACTCGGCCGTGAAACCGGACAGCGCCAATGGTACTAACGCTCAAGCGTTGGAAGAGTAGGTCGTCGCCAGGCATTGAAGCTTGCGGAAGTCAAAACAAACCCATTCACAAATCACCATCCCCCAACGCGCCAGGGCTCAACGCCCCAGCGCAGCACGGGATGGTCTGGTCAGGCCCGCAAACCGCAGGCTTGACCAACACAACCCCGGCGCGGGGTGGAGCAGCCCGGTAGCTCGTCAGGCTCATAACCTGAAGGTCGCAGGTTCAAATCCTGCCCCCGCAACCAGATAAACGGAATTGGATGCACCGCCCTTCGGGGCGGTGTTTCCGTTTGTGGTCCAAGCATTGAACCGCGCGGCTTGGAAAATTTGCCGAAGCTGACAGGTCGACGTCCAAGGGCCTCCAATATCCCGGAAACAAGGTTATTGAGGAGGGAATATGGCGCGATAGCGCTCCTGTCCTGGTCGTTGGATCTTCAGCCTCATGTCTGATGTCCGGATTTGACATCGGACGGCATCGTGATCTTGTCTCCCATGAGAATGACGGAATTCCGCAATTCAACCGAGGGCAACCGTCGTCTGAGCGCTTGAGAGCATGCGCTGAACGTGGTTCCCCGGCATCGGTCTGCCAATGAGGTAGCCCTGGATCATGTCGCAACCCTCACTGCGCAAGATCTCCATCAAGGCTTGGGTCTCCACCCCTTCCGCGAGCGTCTCCATCCCGAGCGCTTCTGCCAGGGTGGTGATCGCCCGCACGATCGCCTGGGCACTGCCGCCCTCCTCGAGAGCACGCACGAAGCTTTGGTCGATCTTGATCTTGTTGAAGGGGAATGAGCGCAGGTAGCTGAGCGATGAGTACCCGGTGCCGAAGTCGTCGAGCGCCACGCGCACGCCCAATGCCTGCAGCGAATGGAGGATGTTCAGCGTCTTGTCGACATTCCCGATGAACACGCTTTCGGTGATTTCAAGTTCGAGGCGGCCTGCCGGAAGGCTGCTTTGTGCCAAGGCCTGCGCGATGCACGCGACGAGGCCGTCGGTCGTGAGCTGACGGGGCGAGATGTTGACTGCAACGCTGATGTCTTCAGGCCATTGCGCCGCCTGACGGCAGGCCTCGCGCAGGGCCCACTCGCCGAGTTGCACGATCAGGCCGGATTCCTCGGCAATCGGGATGAACGTTGCCGGGCTTATCATTCCGTGTTGCTCGTGCGGCCAGCGCATGAGAGCCTCGAAGCCCTTGATGCGGTTCTCCGACATGGAAAACAGGGGCTGGAAGTAAAGCTCGAAATCACCATCCCGGATCGCGCGGCGCATATCGATTTCCAGATGACGACGACGGCTTGCCTCGGCGTCGAGTTCGGGTTCGAAGAAGTTGTAGCCGCCCTTGCCATTGTTCTTGGCACGATCGAGCGCGAGATCGGAGCTTTTGAGGAGGGCGTCCGAGCAGTCCGCGTCCTGCGGGCCGATCGCGATGCCGATACTGGCGGAAACAACGATGCTGCGTCCGTCGATGGTCAATTCGCGGTTGAGCGCGGCTTCAAGTCTGCGGGCCAGGGCAGTGCAGTCGGTTGCCGGCTTGAGTCCATCGAGCAGGAGGCCGAAATCGTCACCGCCGAACCGCGCCACCATGGCGTTCGGGTAGCAGTCCTGAAGCGTTTGCGCCACGGTGCGCAGCAACTCGTCTCCAAACGGGTGACTCAATGCGTCGTTTATGGCCTTGAAGTCGTCAACATCGATGAAGGCTACGAACGTGCGCTGGCTTTCGCTTTGTCGGGCTACGGCTCGTTCCAGCTTTTCGATGAAGAAACGGCGATTGGGCAGGCCGGTCAGTGCATCGTGGAGCGATGCGTGCATGATCTGCTGTTCGCGCTCTTCTACCGCATCGACCATCGCGTTGAAGCTGGAGGCGAGAGAGCGCACCTCGATTGCGCCTTCGACCTTGACCTTTGCTACGGCACCGCCGGCATAGGCGCGCGCTGCTTCCGCGAGCAATTGCAGTGGCCGGGCAATCCCGCGCGAGAGGCGGATCGCGGCCCATGCACCAGCCAACAGTCCGAACAACCCGATCAGCATGAGCACCAGGCGAAGACTGAAGTAACGCGCTAACACCGAGTTGAGCGAATGCGCCATCACCAGGCGAGGCTCGTTGCCGTCTTCCAGGCTCGCAATTGCTGAAACACGAACCAGTGTTGGGCCGTCGTGGCCCTCCATCTCGGCGATCTCGCCAAGCTCGAGCGAAGCAAGGTGGCTGTCGAGTTGCGCCCGCTCGATCACGCGCGCCTCTACGGGGGCGGCCGACAGGCTTGCAAGCTGTGTCATGTCAGCCGGACCGAGCGTGTTCAGCAGGATCAGCCAGCCGGCAAGATCGGGCATCTCGATCGGCACTGCAGCGCCAAGCGCCTGCGCCTGGCCGAGCCGGATGACGCCGCGATCGGCACCGTTCTCCAGCCGTGACAGCATGGCCGTGCCCCTGATCGTCGTCGCCGTGCTCGAAGAGATCACGCTGCCATCGAGCTGGACGATCGCCACTTCGCTCACCTTGGCGCGGTCGCGCAGGCTTTGCAGGGCCGAGACGAGCGTTGGCGCATCGCCGGTGGCCAAGGCTTCACGGAAACCAAAATCGCGGGCTACCACTTCGCCCGCGTCCGCCATCTGCCTTTGCCTACTGGCAATGATCTGGTCGAACACGCGGGAGTTGGCGGCAAGCTCGCGCTCTGCTGTTTCATAGGCGAAGGTGTTGATGCCCGAACCGGCCGCAAGCAGCGTTGCGGCTACGATCACTGTCAGCAACACGACGTACAATAATGCAATCCGGCTGCCGAGTGAGCGAACGCGCACGCCTACCGCATTGCGCAGGCGGTCAAGCGCCTGCACTACCGACCGTTTCATTTGCCGCTGCCTGGCCGCAGCGCCACCATGATCCGACTGCGGTTGCTGGGTTCCAGCACCAATTTGCCGCGCCATTCGCCACCTGCGCCGCGGATGCGGGGATGCCAGACGACGACGTCATAGGTCCCGCGACCCAAGCCCTCGATGTCAGCCAGCCCGTTCAGGTCGCTGCGTGCTGCAAAGGGCGGTCTGTCACGCGGATATAGCCTTGCATCCTGTCGTGGATGTTGCAGCCCAGCGCGATCGTGCCGGCCACCTTGAATTGCTGGGTCCGCGTCTGATCCTGTCCATAGAGGTCGATCTTGAAGGGGCCGGGCTTGGAAAAGCTGTAGATCGAATGGCGTACGTTATCGAGGTTCGGGAAGGCCACTACCGCGCCCAGGGGCACGATCAGCGTACCAGGCACGAACGCCTGGTTCTTCTGCGCCATCGCATTGCGCCATGCGAAAGTCGGACGACGGGTGTTGCCAGCCGGTGGCCGGATTTCGATCACGGCATCGCGTAATGGGACGCCCGCCTGGTCCACCACCAGCATAGGTAGCGTGCTCGCCGGCGTGGCCGAGATCAGCAGGGGTAGCGTCAGCGCCACGCAGATCGGGCCCGAACGGAGCGATCCGCATCGCGAGACTCGCAAGGAGAGCAGATTTCTCATGCAGCCAGGCTAAGCGGCAATACCTTCGAAATTCAGAATCCTGCCTAGAGGGCACTTTAGGATTTCCCAACAGGTCTTGATTAACCCTCTCGCCTACTCTCTCTCGACAAGGGTGGCAAAAGCGTGATCAAGATTGCCAAGTTGGGCGCGGCCCTGGCAGGCCTTATGCTTGCTTCGCCCGCGCAGGCTGACCCGCTGCTGGATGGCGGAAAGCTGGTGCTGACCAATGGCATATCCTCGATCGAGGGAGCCAGCGGCGGTGGTCTTGCTAGCTGGGCCACGATTGCCGGCATGGAAACGGACCGCGGCCTTGGGCTTTCGGCCCATGTCACCGGCATCGAGCTGGCCGACTATGGCTGGCAGAGCCACGGAATTGCCGTGGGCATCAAGGACCGGGTCGAGCTGTCCTATGCCCGCCAGAACTTCGATACGCGAAAGGTTGGCGAAGCACTTGGTCTCGGCAAGGGTTTCCGCTTCAATCAGGACGTGTTCGGCGCGAAGGTGCGGCTGATTGGCGATGTGGTCTATGGTTCGCCCTTGCTTCCGCAGATCAGCCTGGGGCTGCAGCACAAGCGCAGTCTTGATGGCGCCATCGTCAGGGCGGTGGGGGCAGCGTCGTCGTCCGGCACCGATTTCACGGCCAGCGCCACCAAGCTGTTCCTGTCGAAAAGCATTCTGGTCAACGCCACCGCGAGGTTGACCAATGCCAACCAGTTCGGCCTGCTCGGGTTCGGTGGCCCCAATCAGCCTGCCCGCACGCTGCAGTTCGAAGGCTCGCTCGCCTGGATGCTTACACCGCGCCTTGTCGTCGGTGGGGAATACCGGACGCGGCCCAGCAATCTTGCCATCGCGCGCGAGGACGACGCCCACGACCTGTTCGTGGCCTGGGCCGTCACCCGCAACGCCACGTTGACCGCAGCCTATGCCGATGTCGGCTCGGTGGCCACTTTCGATGGCCAGCGCGGCGGGCTCGTCTCGCTCCAGCTCGCATTCTGAGGAGGCCGTTGATGCCGTTTGCGCTCGCATTTGCCCTGCTCGCCGCCCAGCCTGTCACCCCCGATCCGCAGGAGGTCCCTGCTGCGCAGGGCGATTTCTCCGGCGTCGATTGGGAAAAGGAATTCGGGGTCGAGAAGAAGGTGGCCGATCCCGTAACCGGCGAATTCCCGGTCGAGCCCTACAAGCAAAGCCCCACAAATGCAGGGGCCGACCCATTCACCGGTGAGAGCATGGCCCGGGCCTTCGGCGGTCAGGACGGCATCCACAGGATCGTGGACAGGCTGGTCGTCCTCAGCGAGAGCGACCCGCGCATTTCTGCAATCTTCAAGAGCCGCGATCTGGTTCGCTTGCGCCGCACCCTGTTCGAACAGTTCTGCTTCATACTGAACGCCGGCTGCATCTATAGCGGGCGCGAGATGAATGCGGCGCACAAGGATCTCGGCATCACCCGCGCTGATCTCAATGCCCTGGTGGAAAACCTCCAGCAGGCCATGCGCGAGGGGCAAGTGCCCTTCGCCGCGCAAAACCGCTTCCTGGCAAAGCTAGCCCCGATGGACCGGCAGGTTGTCGAACGGTGAAGGCGCGACGCGCCCTGAGGCGCAGGCGCGATTTCTGGCGACGGCCTCAGCCTTGCAGCGCAGCCAATCCGCCGGTGGACCCGAAACCGCCCTCGCCGCGCGTGGTGTGGTCGAGCGTATCCGCCTCTACCCAGATCCCGCGCGTGACGGGTGCGACGACGAGCTGGGCGACGCGGTCGCCTCGGCGGATCGAGAAGCTGTCGCTGCCGTGGTTGATGAGGATCACCTTCAACTCGCCACGGTAGTCTGAGTCTATCGTGCCGGGGGTGTTGGGCACGGTGACGCCATGCTTGAGCGCGAGGCCGGAGCGGGGACGGACCTGGATTTCGTAGCCCGCCGGAATTGCGACCGAGAGGCCCGTGGCGACGGCGTGACGCGCGCCGGGGGCAAGATCGATGTCCTCTGCCGAGACCACATCCATCCCTGCCGCGCCATCTGTGGCATAGGCCGGCAGCGGCAGATCCAACCCGTGGGGCAGGCGCTTTACGAGCACGGGGATTTCAGGCGAGTGCATCGGCGATTCTTTCGATCAGGAGCGCCGCGGCGGCGTCCTTGGGGAGTTCGGGCAGGCTTTCGACGCCGCTCGCGCTGACGATGTGCAAGGCGTTGATCTCGCCGCCCATCTGGTGCGTGGCGACATCGTTGGCGACGATCCAGTCCGCGCCCTTGCGGGCAAGCTTGGCCTTGGCGTGGTCGAGCACGTCGTTGGTTTCGGCGGCGAAGCCGACAACCAGCGGCGGGCGACGTTCGGACTTGCAAAGCGTGGCGAGGATGTCGGGGTTCTCGACCAGCTGCAGCGGCGGAACCTGGCCCGAACCATCCTTCTTGATCTTTTGCGCCGCCTCGCCGGCGCTGCGCCAGTCGGCCACGGCGGCGACCATGATGGCGACGTCTGCAGGCAGGGCGGCGTCGACGGCAGCGGCCATCTGGCGCGCGGTTTCGACGTCGATGCGGATGACGCCAGGCGGGGTCGGCAGGTTGACCGGGCCGGAGACGAGCGTGACTTTCGCGCCCGCCTTCGCGGCGGCGGCGGCGATGGCATAGCCCTGCTTGCCGCTCGAACGGTTGGCGATGTAGCGCACCGGGTCGATCGGTTCGTGGGTCGGGCCTGCGGTGATCAGGATGTGCCTGCCGGTGAGCGGTTTGCTTTTGCTGCCAAGCTGGCGCGCGATTTCGGCGCAGATCGCCGGTGGTTCGGGCAAGCGGCCGGGGCCGAACTCGCCACAGGCCATCGCGCCTTTGTCGGGTTCCATCACGCTCACGCCATCGCCGCGCAGGGTGGCGACGTTGCGCTGCGTGGCGGGGTGCTGCCACATGCGCACGTTCATGGCGGGGACGGCGAGCACCGGCTTGTCGGTTGCGAGCAAGAGCGTTGTGGCAAGGTCGTTGGCAATGCCGCCAGCCATGCGCGCGAGAAGGTCTGCCGTGGCCGGGCAGACGACAACCAGATCGGCCTGGCGCGAGAGCTGGATGTGGCCCATCTCGACCTCGTTCTTGAGGTCCCACAGCGTGGTGTGGACGGGGTTCTCCGAAAGCGCCGCAAGCGTCATCGCGGTAACGAAATGCGATCCGCCCTCGGTCAACACGCACGTGACGTCGGCGCCTTCCTTGCGCAGCAGGCGGACGAGCTCGCACGACTTGTAGGCGGCGATACCGCCGCCAATGATGAGCAGGATGCGTGTATCCTTCATGGATGGGGCTTGTGCAATGGGCAAGCCTCGCACGCAATCCTTTTGCGCAGGGAGCGCCGTTCAGGCACAGTCTGCCACAAACCATGACGGGGACCGGATGATGAGACTGATACTGACGGCACTGGTGTTTCTGGCGGGACTGTTCGACCTGTTCCTGGCGATCGGCTTCCTGACCGGGCCGGAGCAGGCAGCGATGGGCTTCGGTATCGCAGCCACCGGGGTCGGCGGCGTTTCGACGATCCGGGCAGACTTCACCTCGTTCTTCGGCGTGGCTGCATTCTGCATGATGTGGGGCGCGTGGCGCAGGAACGCCGACCTGATGCTGGTTCCGGCGCTGCTGTTCGGCACATCGTTCGTGGGGCGCGCGATCAATCTGGCGGTGACGGGGGCTTATCCCGGTTGGCCGGTGCCGATGGCGGTCGAGGCGGCGCACGTCGTGCTGATGCTGGCGGCATGGCGCCTGCTGCCGCATCACAAGCTGGGCGAGATTGCGGGGTGACGCCACAAGCCTATCCTCTGGGGCCTTGGTTTGCGCACCTGGCTGGGCCGGAGCGGTGCGTGGCCGTAGAGGTGGACGCGGCGTTCTGGGAAAGCGGTGTGCAAGCTCTGCCGCCGGGCCGGCTGGTCAGCATGTTCGAAAGCGCCGCGGACTGGCAGGTGTGGGAGTGCCATCCCGATGGCGAGGAGATGGTCATCCAGATCGAGGGCGAACTGGTGCTGATTCTCGAGCAGGGCGGCGCGGAAGTTCGCGTGCCGCTTCGCCCAGGGGAATTTGTCGTGGTGCCGAAGGGCGTCTGGCATACCGCTGACGCGCCGGTGCCGGGCAGGGCGATCTATATTACTCCGGGTGATGGAACGCAGAGCCGCGACCGGAAATGATCCCCTTAGGCCGTGGGCAACGTCCCGGGCCTGAGATAGCCGAACATGTGCGCGACGTAGTCCGCCTTGCCCAGACCGACGCCCTTGTGACGCAGGATGGCGTAGGCAATCATGATGTGGAAGTAGAACTGTCCCAGCGCCCAGTCGCGGCCGTACTGGTCCGCGGTCAGGTCGAACACCATGCCATTGGGAAGTTCGTGCGCGATCATCGCGGCGCCGTCGGATCCTTCGCTTTCGGGACGTGCCGAGACAAGCGCAATGGTCTCGGCAATCCTTTTGCGTGCCTCGCTGAGCGAACCCGCCTTATCCCCGGCCTCGCGGCCTTCCTCCAGCAGGATCGCGTGCAGCGGCGGCAGGGCAACTCCCTGCAACCGGTGGACGCCCTCCAGCGCCTGCGCGCAGGCAAAGCGGACCTGAGTAGACAGCGGGAACATGTCGGGCGCAAGCCGCGCTGAAGGCAGCGCAGCCACTTGCGCCTCGGGCAATTCACCTTCGGCCTTGTCCAGCCAATTCGACAAGGCGCCGAGCATCTGCAGATATGTCGGGGCAAGGAGTGAGAACGGTGTCATGGTGCTTCTTTTTCAACCGGATTGCGCCGCGCCTTCCACCGAGCCCAGAGCGCGAAGACGGCGCGTTGGGCGGGGCGTTCGAACTTCGCGTGGCTGATGAATCCCGCGGCGATGGCAAGCGTGACGAAGAGGATCAGGAACCACGGCTGGCGGGCAATGTCGCGCGAAAGGCCCGTGGCATCGATGATCAGCACGAGCGTGAGCTGGATCGGGATGTGCCAGAGGTAGATGCCGTAGGAGGCATCGCCGAGCTTCTGGCCGAACTGCAGGCGGCCCTTCTCATCGTTGAGGTCGATCGCGAGGGTGAGGAACAGGACTGCGAAGGTGCCGGCGATGGTGGCGGCGTCACCGCTGCGGTAGTTGGCCTTGAGCAGGAACGCGCTGGCCAGCAGGGCAAGGCCCAGCGGCAGGAGCGTGGCCGGGCGGAGCCAGCCCTTCAGCGTCGCTCCATAGGCAGCGCAACCGAGCATGAAGTAACCGACGCAGGACAGCACGTCCTTGTTCGGCAGGCCCTTGAGCATGCCGTAGAGCAGCAGCGCGCCCAGTGGCAGGGCCAGCGCCAGCGGCGCGCGGCGCAGCGCCGGGATGGCGAGGAAGAACACGAGGTAGGCGAGGATCTCGGTCGACAGGGACCACGAGGGGCCGTTGAACGACTGGTTATCCTGCCAGCCCCAATACTGCATCAGTGGGATCGACAGCAGGAAGTGCTTGAGGTCGTTGGTGTGATAGATGAACTCGGTGCCGGCGCGGGCGACATAGATGCCTTGCAGGATCGCCATCAGGCCAAGCGTCAGCAGGTGCAGCGGCCAGAGGCGCGCAATGCGGGCGAGCCAGAACCGCGCCCTGTAATTGGCATCGGCGAGATAGACATGCGCAAAGACGAAGCCCGAGACCGCCCAGAAATACTGCACGGCGGTGTGGCCATGGTTGTACAACCACGAGAGCGTTTCGTACCACGGCTGGATCGCGCGATTGACGTGCACATGATAGGGCACCGGCGGCACGAACACGTGCTGGTAATGCCAGAACAACACCATGATCGCCGCGAGCAGGCGCGACAGATCGAGCGCGTGGAAGTGGCGCTTGGGCAGGCGCAGGTGCGATAGGTTATGGCTCAAGGGAGCGGTCTTCTCAGCCCCACCAGCCAAGGGCGTGGGTGCCGATGACCAGCGCGCCGCCCGCCAGGAAGGTGAGGATCTGGCCGAGCACACCGGGCCCCCGCTTGCGGCGCTTGCGCTGCCACATCAGTTCGACCTTTGGCAGCGGCGGCGCCTCGGGTGCGCCGCCCTTGGGCGGGAAGCGGTCTTCGATGCGGCGGATGAGGTCGGGGATGCGCAGCAGAGTCTGCGTATCCTCGCGCACGCGGTCGGCTATCGCGGCTTCGGGGCCGAGCTCGTCGCGCACCCAGGCGCGCACGAACGGCGCCGAGGTTTCCCACATGTTGATCTCGGGATCGAGCTGGGTGGCGATGCCTTCGACCATGACCATGGTTTTCTGCAGCAGCAGCAGGTGCGGCTGCGTTTGCATGTCGAAATCGCGGGTGATGGCAAAGAGGCCATCGAGCATCTGGCCGACCGAGAGTTCGGACACCGGCTTGCCGCGCATCGGTTCACCCACGGCGCGCAGGGCCGTGGCGAATTCGTCGACCGAGTGATAGCTCGGCACGTATTGCGCCTCGAAGTGGATTTCGGCGACGCGGCGATAGTTGCCGGTCGTCAGGCCATAGAGGATTTCGGCGAGCCACTGGCGGGCGCGGCGGTCGATCCGGCCCATGATGCCGAAGTCGATGGCGACGATGGTGCCATCGGGTTCGACGAACAGGTTGCCCTGATGCATGTCGGCGTGGAAGTACCCGCCGTTGATCGCCTGGGTGAGGAAGGCGAGGACGAGGCGCTGGGCCAGCGCCTTGCGATCGTGGCCTGCCGCATCGAGTGCGGCGGTGTCGCTGATCTTGACGCCGTCGATCCAGTCGAGCGTCATGACCCTGCCGTTGGTGCGATCCCAGTCGATGTCGGGCACGCGATACCCGGCGTGCGCGCGCATCGTGTCGGCGAGTTCCGAGGCGGAGGCGGCTTCGCGACGCAGATCAAGCTCGCGCACCGTCCAGCGCTTGAAATTGGCGATGACCATGCGCGGGCGCAGGCGCGATGCTTCGCCGCCCAAGCCTTCGAGATGGGCGGCGGCCCATTCGTAGGTGTCGATATCGCGCGCGAACTTCTCGCGCACGCCGGGGCGCAGGATCTTGACCGCGACCTTGCGGCCTTCGGTCGTCACCGCGCGGTGGACCTGGGCCACCGAGGCCGCGCCCACCGGCACCGGATCGAACGAGGAAAACAGGCTCTCGAGCGGCTTTTCGAACGAGCGTTCGATTTCGGCGCGGATCAGCGCGAAATCGACCGGGGGGAGCTGGTCCTGCAGGGCGAGCAGGTTGTGCGCCGCTTCCTCGCCCACCAGATCGGGGCGGGTGGCGAGCGTTTGGCCGAGCTTGATCGCAGCCGGGCCGATCGCGCGGAAGGCACCGGCGTAGTCGGGCGTCCTGGGCTGGATCGTGCCGAAACGCGCAACCTTGCACAGGGTGCGGACGGGCGAGGGCGTGTTCGGATCACTTTCGATCCCGCGCAGCGCGCCGTGCCGGGCAAGTGTGCGGCCCCAGCCGAGCAGGCGGCGGATATGCGTGGCGGGAAGGGTCAAGCGATCAGACCTTCCAGCCCGAATGGATCGCGACGAGGCCACCGAGGATGGGTTCCACCTTGGTCCGCTTGAATCCGGCGGCGCGGATCATCTTCTCGAATTCCGGCATCGGCGGGAATCGGCGGATCGATTCGATCAGGTAGCGATAGGAATCCTCGTCGCCCGCGATCATCTGCCCGAGCTTGGGCACCAGCTTGTGCGAATAGGCGTCGTAGATTTCCGAGAAGCCGGGCCATTCTGTCGTCGAGAATTCGAGGCAGAAGAAGCGGCCCCCGAACTTCAGCACGCGGTGGGCTTCGGCAAGGGCGCGGTCGATGTGCGTCACGTTGCGGATGCCGAAGGCGATGGTGTAGGCGTCGAACACGCGGGTCGGGAAGGTGAGTTCCTCGGCGTTCTGGCGCGACCATTCCAGGCCTTCCAGCCCGCGCTTGGCGGCGCGTTCGATGCCGACATCGAGCATGTCCTGGTTGATGTCGGACACGGTGATGTTTGCGCCGTGCTTGGCCATGCGGAAGGCAATGTCACCGGTGCCGCCAGCCATGTCGAGAATTGCCTCGCCCGGCTGGGGGCGCACGCGGCGCACGAACTTGTCCTTCCACAGCCGGTGCATGCCGACCGACATGGCATCGTTCATCACGTCATACTTGCGCGCGACGTTCGAGAAGATCGCGCCGACGCGGCCTTCCTTCTCTTCTGCCGGGATGTCTTCGTAGCCGAACGAAGCTGTCTCTTGGGCTGTTTCAGATGCGGTCATGCCTTGGCCCTTTAGTGGGGAATTGCCCGGACGGCAAAGACTGTTAGGGGTGGAGGGGATATGCCAGAGCTACCCGAAGTAGAGACGACCGTTCGCGGCCTTGCAACCGTGCTGGAGGGACAGGTCATCCGCAGCGTGCGGGTTAACCGGGCCGACCTGCGGCGGCCCTTTCCGGTCGATCTGGCGCAGGCGCTGACCGGTGCGCGGGTGACCGGGCTTTCGCGGCGCGCGAAGTATGGCCTGATCCACACCGATCGCGAACGGACGATGGTGTTCCATCTCGGCATGTCGGGGCGCTGGCGAATCGATCCCGACGACATCGGCAAGCACGATCATCTGGTGCTGGAGACGGGCGAGGGGCGGGTGCTTTCGCTCAACGATGCGCGGCGCTTCGGCTCGGTCGATCTGGTTGACAGCGACAGGCTGGAAAGCTGGCCGCCATTTGCCGCTCTGGGGCCGGAGCCGCTGGGACCGGGCCTGACGCCGAAGCTGCTGGCGGCAGCGTTCAAGGGCCGGATCGCGGCGGTGAAGCTGCTGCTGCTCGACCAGCGCATCGTGGCGGGCCTGGGCAATATCTACGTGTGCGAGGCGCTTTATCGCGCGCGGGTGCATCCGGCGCGCGAGGGGGGGCGGGTCAAGCCGGGCGAGCTGAAGCTGCTGGTGCCGGCGATCAAGGCGGTGCTCGAGGAATCGATCCTCGCGGGCGGATCGACCTTGCGCGACTATGCCCGGCCCGATGGCGAACTGGGTTATTTCGCCAAGGACTTTGCCGTCTATGGCCGCGAGGGCGAGCCTTGCGCCTGCGGCGGCACGGTGGAGCGGATCGTGCAGGGCGGGCGGTCGAGCTTCTTCTGCGCGAAGTGCCAGAAGTAGCAGCGATGGCGCGCGGGGTCTGCCCACCCCGCTGCGACTAACTTCACTGCGTTCAGCAAGTCTCGCGGCCCTCCCGCCTGCGGGAGGGGCCGGGGGTGGGCATCGCGGATACGCGATACGAGAGATCATCCGCTGGCGAATGCGGACCATAACGCCGGGGGGAAATCACAGATCGCGCGACCGGTGCGGTGCCGTTGCGGCACGCAAGGGATGGGGCGCGGGACCGGTTGCGAGTGGCCGGGGGGCGGTTCCGAACCCCTGGTCGGCTCAGCCTGAGGGCGGACACTTGTGAAAGGACGAAACCTTGGCAGCGGCTCGCGTACTGCCTGGGCTTCTGGCAAGCGGCTGCGTGAAAAGAACCTGTCGTTTGTGCTGACACAGTCGCACAATCATGGCGGGTTCCGCATCCGCAGCGTCGCTCAGGGTTCGGCGCCGTGCTATCAGCCCTGGGTTGTCCTGTCTGTCCTTGGGTAACGGCAGGGATTGCCCGGTGGGTCTGGGCTTTACGCCCCGCATTGAACCCGCTGCGCACCTGCCGCACCGATCGCGCCGGAAGCATCGGCCACAGCGTCAGCTTCCGAAGGGAGAGGAGCGGGTTGGCCTTGTGCCCTCTCCTGACCTGTGGTGGGGCTTATAACCTATATGGTTCGTTTGTCAAGATGGAACGCAACATTCTCGTCTTTCCCGCGCAGGCGGGAATCCAGATGGCGCAAGGTTTGACGTCGCGCTGCGACGGTGTTGGCTTGTCGCTGGATTCCCGCCTGCGCGGGAAAGACGATGGGAGTGTGCGACTTCAAATTGGCTGTCGTTATAATGCTGCCGATATTTTTTGGGCGCTAAACGGGACCTAAAGCCTGTGGGGTTACGCCGCTGGGGCGAACGGAGAAAAGCAATATGAATGAGGCGTACAATCCTTCGGACTTCAATGTTGGTCACTCAATCTTCCCTGACTTTAACGGTCAAGGTGGCCTTGTCATTTGTGGCTATGAGTGGGGCTATTCAGCAAAAGACGAAGCGCTTGAAAACGACGTGGAGCGATATGCTGCGGTGAAGGAGCATCTGGCTTCCATTCAGACATTCCATTCCAAAGGGTGGGACTCACCCTACGATCGCCGCATTCATAAGTGGTTTGCCATGTTCGGCCACCCTCTCGGAGAAGCGGGTGGTTTCTCTGATTTCGACAAATCCGTCCTACAGACCAACTGGTGCGACGATATGGGCAACCAAGTCTCAGATTATGAGAAGTTCCTGTCTGACGGAAACCGATCAAACTTTCTTGGCCTGATGCATGAGTATCGCCCTGCATTGCTTATCTTCATGGGCATCAAGCAAATCGAATACTTGCAAGATTCGAGGGTCAAGCCGATCATGGAGGAAATATTCGGCCCGGAAGTGGCACCGCTTCGATTTGAGCGGAAAGACGAATTCGACGGGAAGAAGTTCCGGCTTGGCTTTCAGGACTTCACGGACTTGGCGATTGTCGCCTTGCCGCATCCCAGTGGAAGTATGGGCCTGACGGACGCCTACATCGAACTTTTTGCGTCGGAGATCGGTGAAAAGATCGGCACGTTTAAGCGCGCCAAGGGCATCTCTGTGGCCTGATAGGTTGATCCGGGGGAAGATCCCGCTCCGTCATTCGCTGGCGCGAATGACTCCTCCCTGTTTGTGCTTTGCAAAAACAGGGAGGATCTGGGGATAGGATCAACGCCCCTTCCGCAGCACAATGTAAACCGCGCCCGCACCCCCATGCCTCGGCTGCGCGGGCCTTACCGCCGCGATTTGCCCCGCATGCGGGCTATGCGCCAGCCAGTCGAGCAGCTTGGCGCGGATGGCGCCGCGGCGGTTGCCGCGTTGGTCCTGTTCGTCGTGGGGGCGGGGTTTGCCGGCGATGAGGAGCATGACGCGGGCGCCCATGGCGATGGCCTGGGCGATGCTGGCGGTGAGGCGGGCGTGGGCGGCGTCGAGGGTGAGGCCGTGGAGGTCTATGGTCACGTCAGGGGTGATGCTTCCGCGCGCCAGCTTGCGGTCCCAGCTGGAATCGAGGCCGTGGCTTTGTAGTGGTCGGGCAACGGGCGTGGGCGCTGGCGTGGGCAGCGGGGGCGGCACGCGGCCTTTCAACCGCTTTACGGGCACAGGTGTCGGGAGCGAGCTGGCGGGCGTGGCCTCAACCGCTTTCGCCCTGGGGCGCGGCGGGTGGAGCGGGGTGATCGTGGCGGCGACCTTGTTCCACAGGTCGGCCTCCTCGGGCGAGAGGCCTCGGGGAGCCTTCCTCACTGCTGGCCGAGACGCGCCAGCGTCCCCTTGGGCAGGAGGATGAGGGCGCGGCCCCGTGCGCTCATGCCGCCGGCGATCTGGCGGGCTTCGGGGCCTGCGCCCCAGAAGCTGTCAAAGCGGTTGGCGCCCTGGATCGCGCCGCCAGTGTCCTGCGCCACCCACAGCCCGCTGGCTTCCTTGCGGTCCACCTGTAGCCAGACGGGCGCGCCCAAGGGCACGAAGGCGGGATCGGCGGCGACGGTGCTGCGCCCGGCGATGGGGACGTTGAGCGCTCCGACCGGGCCGGGGCCGGTCAATTCGCGGAAGAAGACGTAGCTGCGGTTCTGGCGCATCAGCTGCCGTCCGGCGTCGGGGAAATCGCGCAGGTACTGCTGGATGCCCTGCATCGAGCCGGAATACTGCCCCGGCGAGGAACCGATCAAGCCGCGCTCGCGCATCAGCGAGCCGATGCCGGTGTAGGCATGGCCATTCTGCCCGGCAAAGCCCAAGCGGATCACGCTGCCATCAGGCGCGCGCAGACGGCCCGAGCCCTGAATCTGAAGGAAGAAGAATTCGACCGGATCGGCCGCCCACGCCAGTTCGAGGCCCTTGCCCTGAAGGGCGCCGTCCTCGATCTGGCCGCGATCGTGATAGGCGGTGAAGACGCCGGCATCGTCATAGCGGCCCAATGGCATCTTGCCGTCGGGCAGGGGCTGCGCGTCGCCGGGTTTGGCGCGGACCAAGTCCTTCGGCAGGGCATAGACCGGCACGTCGAAGCCCGGTTGGCGGGTGCGGGATCCGGCTATCTCGGGTTCGAAATAGCCGGTGACGAAGGCCGCGCCATCGCCGACTTCGGCCGTTTCGAAATAGGTGGCGAAGAAGCGCGCGGCTTCGCCCGCGGGCCAGGTGGCGGCGGCGGCGCAGGCGGGAGCCCAGTCCTCTGGGCGGGTGAGGCCGGAATTGTCGGTGCGCTTTGTCAGCCGGGGGCAGGATGTGGCAAAGGCCTGCAGCGCGGCGGCGGTGTTGTCGCGCTTGAAGCCGAGGCCTGCGACGACGGGGCCGCGCACGACGCCGGTGAGCGCGGCGGTGGCGGGTTTTACCGCAGGCGGGGTTGGCGGCGTGACCGGGCGCGGAGCACTGCCTTCGGGCACAAGGCGCACGCAGCCGCCAAGCAGAAAGAGCGCCGCGATGATCGCAGCGCTCTTCGTTTTGCAGAACCCTTGAATGCCCCTCACTTGAAGCCTCAGGCCTCGTCGGTTTCGTCGAGCAGCCAGTCGGGATCGCGCGAGGTGAGGTCGCGGCGGAAGGTCCACAGATCGCGCGCTTCAATCGCATCGTCGAGCGAGCCGGCAATGACGGTGCCTTCTGCGTTCCGGGTGACCGAGGCAATGTCTGCAAGGAAGCGGACGGTGATGCGCGCGGTCTGTCCTTCGATCGAGGCCGCGACGATGCGCGCTTCCTCGATGCGAATCACGCGGGCGTCGATCGTTTCGCCGGCAGCGGCGCGGGCATCGATGGCCGAGCTGAAGCCTTCGTAGACGTCGGCGTCGCAAAGCTGGCGCAGATCGTTCTTGTCCCCGCGCCAGAAGGCTTCGAGGATCATGGTATAGGCGCCCTTCGACCCTGCCAGGAACTGCGCGACATCGAAGCGGCGATCGGCCGAGATGATCGCGCGGACGCCGGCTTCGGCGCTGTTGTCAAACGTGCTGGGGGCAGGTGCGGCAAGTTCGCGCGGGCGAGGAGCGGCGGAACCGCCCTGCTGCTGGACCGGCTGCTGCTGCGATTTAGCCGAGGGATCGGGCTGTTCGATCCGGCGGCGCATCGGCTCCTCGTCATGCTCGGGCCGGCGGCCGAGGACGGAGTAGAGGCGCAGGCCGAGAAAGGCCGCAATCATCGCCAGGATCACAATTTGAACAATCACGCGCAAGATTCCCGAACTGTCCATGGCCCCGGATCGGAAGACCTGAGCTCACGGCGTCATTCCAACGTGCCTCAAATAGGTACGGATTACAAATGAACAACGCGTGCATGACCCTTTGGGCTCATCCCTTGGCAAAGATTCTCGTCAGGTTGTGGCCTCGTTGCGCCAGACAAAGGCGGATTGCGGCCTTTGGGGCATGATGCTAGGCGCGCGGCCAAGGGAAACCCACACAGAAAGCACGTCTGACATGGCCGACGAAGGCAACATCATTTCGAATCTCAATGTCGATGGCCCCGTTCCGAACGGGGAAGACACTTCGCCCGCGATCGGCCTGATCTCGCAGTACGTGAAGGACCTTTCGGTCGAAAACCCCAACGCGCCCGAATCCTACCAGTGGAGCGAAGCGCCCGACATCGCCGTGGACTTCAACATCTCGGCCCGCGTGATCCAGCCGGAAATCCACGAGATCGAGCTGAAGATCAACGTGACGTCGAAGGGCGCGCAGGGCACCGCGTTTATCGTGGAACTGGCTTATTGCGGCCTCATCGGCATGCGCAACGTGCCCGACGACCAGGCCCACCCGTTCCTGTTCGCCGAAGGTCCGCGCATCCTGTTCCCGTTTGCCCGCCGCATCGTCGCCGATGCCGTGCGCGATGCCGGTTACCCGCCGCTGATGCTCGAGCCGATCGACTTCAACGGCCTGTACATGCAGCAGCTCGCGCAGGCACAGGCGACCGCGGAAGCGACTCCGGCTGGCCAGGCCTGATCTGACACCTGATCCGCTCATGCTGAACGTCCTTCGACAGGCTCAGGATGAGCGGAACTTTGGTTTGAGGGAGGATTAGCTTGAACCTCCTGAAGGCCACCGGATCGATTGGCGGACTGACCCTGCTCAGCCGCATTCTGGGGCTGGTGCGCGACAGCCTGTTCGCGCGCTTCGTCGGCGCGGCGTTTGCCTCGGACGCGTTCCTTGTCGCGTTCCGGCTGCCCAACATGTTCCGCGCATTGTTCGCCGAAGGCGCGTTTGCCAGCGCCTTCATCCCGATGTTCAACAAGAAGGTCGCCGATCCGGAAGGCGCAGGCCTGCGCGATGGGCTGGACTTTGCGGAAGCCGCGCTTGCCGTGCTGCTGCCGGTGCTGCTGTTCATGACGGTGGTGCTCGAGGTCTTTGCCTGGCCGGTGACGCTGCTGCTTTCGGGCAAGTTCAACGGGGTGAGTGCGGACCAGTTCGCCTATGCGGTCGAGCTGTCGCGCTGGACGATCCCCTACCTGATGCTGATCAGCATCGTGTCACTGTTTGGCGGCATCCTCAATTCGCTGGGCAAGTTCTGGGTCAACGCAGCGGCGCCGATCCTGCTGAACCTGACGCTGATCGTGGCGCTGCTCGGCTTCCATTCCGACGATCCGCTGGTGACGGCGCGCAACCAGGCGATTGCCGTCTCGGTCTCGGGCGCATTGCAGCTGCTGTGGCTGGCCTGGGCATGCCGCCGGAATGGTGTGCGGCTGCGGCTGCGCCGCCCGCGGCTTTCACCTGAAGTGAAGCAGCTGCTCAAGCTGATCCTGCCGGCGGCGGCAGGGGCAGGCGCGGTGCAGATCAACCTGGTAATCTCGACCGCGCTGGCCGCATCGCTGCTCGATCACGGTTCGGTCACTTACATCTACATGGCCGACCGGCTGAACCAGCTGCCGCTGGGGCTGATCGGCATCGGCCTTGGCACGGTGCTGCTGCCGACGATCTCGCGCCAGTTGGGCGGGGGCGAGGAAGTGGCAGCGATGGAAACGCAGAACCGGGGCATGGAACTGGCGCTGCTGCTGACGCTGCCCGCAACGGTGGCGCTGGTATTGTGCGGCGAGCCGATTGCCGCAGCGCTGTTCGGCTATGGCAAGTTCGATGCGATGGACACGCATTTCACCGCGCAGGCTTTGGCCGCGTTCTCTATCGGGCTGCCGAGCTACATCCTGGTGAAGGTCCTGACGCCGGGATACTACGCGCGGCAGGATACCAAGACTCCGGTGCGCTATGCCACGATCTCGATGGTGGTGAACCTTGTCGGCAACCTGGCGCTGATCGTGCCGCTGAGGCACATGGGGCCGCCGCTGGCGACGGCGATTGCCTCGACTGTCAACGTCTGGCTGCTCTATCACACGCTGGTCAAGCGCGGGCACTTTGCGGCTGATGCACGGCTCAAGCGGCGCACCGTGCGGCTGGCGCTGGCGGCGCTGGCGATGGGTGCGGTGCTGTGGGCAGGGCAGGGGCTGGTGATGCCCCATGTCCATGGCACGTGGACCATTCGCGTGGCGGCCATGGCTGCACTGGTCACGTCCGGGGTCGTCGTCTATGGCCTTGCCGCCGTCCTGACCGGGGCTTTCCGGGTGGACGACCTCAAGCTTCTCCTGCGGCGTCGCCGCTCCAACTGAAGGCACTGAAATGCGTATCGTTTCCGGCATCCAGCCAACCGGCAATCTCCACCTCGGCAATTACCTGGGTGCGATCCGGAACTGGGTGCGCATGCAGGACGAGTGGTCGGCCAAGGGTGGGCAATGCCTCTATTTCCTTGCCGATCTTCACGCGATCTCGATGCCGCATAGCCCCGCGGAACTGGCGGCAAACACGCGCGAAATGGTGGCGGCGCTGGTTTCGTGCGGGATCGATCCCGACAAGTCGATCCTGTTCAACCAGGCGCAGGTGCCCGCCCATGCCGAGCTGCAATGGCTGCTGAACGGCACGGCGCGGATGGGCTGGCTGAACCGCATGACGCAATGGAAGGACAAGGCGGGCAAGAACCGCGAGGGCGCGAGCGTGGCGCTGTTCACCTATCCGGTGCTGCAGGCGGCCGACGTGCTGCTCTATCAGGCAACGCACGTGCCGGTGGGCGAGGACCAGAAGCAGCATCTCGAGCTGGCGCGCGACATCGCGCAGAAGTTCAACAACGACTTCTGTGGTGAAGATGCGCCGCTGTTCACGCTGCCCGATCCGATCATCCCGCCCGAGGCTGCGCGCATCATGTCGTTGCGGGATGGCAGCGCGAAGATGAGCAAGTCCGATCCTTCGGACATGAGCCGGATCAACCTGACCGACGATGCCGATGCGATCATGCAGAAGGTAAAGAAGGCCAAGACTGATCCCGAACCGCTGCCGGGCACGGTCGAAGGGCTGGCCGGGCGTCTGGAAGCGAACAACCTTGTCGGCATTTATGCGGCCATGGCTGGCACTTCGCCTGCCGAGGTTCTGACGCAGTTCGAAGGCAAGGGCTTCGGTCAGTTCAAGCCTGCACTGGGCGAACTGCTGGTCGAGACGCTGTCGCCGATGGCGGCACGTTACCGCCAGCTGCGCGAGGATGGCGAGGCGCTGGACGCGATCCTTGCCAAGGGCGCGCTGAAGGCTCGTGACCTTGCTGCGCCGACCCTCGCCCGGACCTATCAGGCATTGGGCCTTGTAAGAGGCTGATTTTCCGTCAGTTCGTTGCAAAACATTACGTGCCTGCAACATATGTTGCAGGCACCATTCAACGTGCATTCAGCACTTCCCGTCCAAAAAGGCGGCATGCTATGCAGTGCGTGTGTCTGGCAAGGGGCGGCGGACGCATAACAGGAGTCGCAAGGATGAATTCCGTTTCGCAAGTGAAGCCCTCTTCTTCCGGCAAGCGCCGGCTTCTGGGGCTTTCGGCAGTTTCGCTGATGCTCGTCTCGCTCGCCGGGTGCGCCACGCCGTTCAAGGCCGACGTCAAGCGCTTCCAGGCGCAGTTGCCGGCACCCGCTGGCCAGACCTTCGCGGTCGTCGCCGACGATCCCAGGGATGCAGGCGGGCTCGAGTTCGCGCAGTATGCATCGCTGGTGGGCAAGCAGATGGAGAAGCTGGGCTATCAGCCCGCCGCTCCTGAAAATGCCGACCTGCTGGTCAAGTTCGACTACGGCATCGATGGCGGGCGTGACCGCGTCCGTTCCACCGGCTTTGCCGACCCGTTCTGGGGCGGTTGGGGTGGCTGGGGCGGCTGGGGCCCGGGTTATGGTCGAGGCTGGGGCCGCGCAGGCTTCTACGGCCGTGGCTGGGGCTGGGGGTGGAACGATCCGTTCTTCTTCGGCGGTCCCGGCTGGGGTAACAGCGTCGATGTCGTGACCGTCTACACTTCGGGCATGGACCTCAAGATCGATCGCCGCGCTGATGGCCAGCGCCTGTTCGAAGGCAAGGCTGAAGCAGCTTCGTCCTCGAATCGCCTGTCCTATGTCGTGCCGAACCTCGTCGAGGCGATGTTTACCGACTTCCCCGGCAACAACGGGGAAACGGTGAGGATCTCGATCGCGCCGGAAAAGAAGACGGTGAAGAAGGTCAACTGACCTTTCCCGACGGACCGAATGCAAAAAGGCCTCGCAGCGATGCGGGGCCTTTCTGCTTGTGCGGCAGGCAGGGTGTTGTGCGTTTGCATCAGGTTTGCGCCATGCTGCGCGCGATCGCGGATTGTTTGTGACAGCCTTTTCGGGATGCGCTATTCAGCCCGGGTAAACGTTGCCCGACGCGGCCTTGGGAGAGGATGCGACAACGTTCGCGCCGCGTCGGGCTTTACCATTTCGATCATTTTGCAGCGCCAATCGCCCGGCAATTTACTGCTGGTGCGGGATGTCGCGTTCGAGCTCGAGCAGCCCCTGCGGCAGGCGCAGAGAACGTGCCGCAATGCGCGTTTCCAGCAGAAGGTAGACCAGCGCGATCATCAGCAGGGCAATGGCGCCGAAGAAGGTGATCCCGGTGAGGTTGCGCAGTTCGAGGCCGGCCATTTCGCCGATGAACAGCGATCCCACGGTAACGCCGATGGCGAGGCCCGACACCACCAGCAGCAACAGCGCCCTGCCGATGAGGTGGATGCGGCGATCGACGTAACGGATCTCGATCACGACAAGATCGTGCTCCCGGCCCGTGGTCTGGGCGTGCTGGCTTTGCAGCGCGCGTGAGCGGTCGACGATGCGGCCCAGCCGCGTCGTCAGGATGTTCATGATGTTCCCGATCGCCACGAGGACGAACACCGGGGCCAGTGCCAGCTGAATGGTCTGGGCGATCACGCCGCTATGACCCGGATTCATGAAAAGTCTCGCTGCATCACCGCCTTGTCGCACGTTGCGCCGCGGGCGGGCAAGCCGGATACGAATTCGGCCGGGTTTGCGCTAGAACCACATCCTCACGCCGACGACGGCGCTGACCTGCGATGGACTTTCGCCTTCGAGCCGTGCCAGCCGGGCCGTTTCGCCCAGTTTGCGCTCCCAATGGACGCCGACATAGGGGGCGAATTCGCGGGCGAACTCGTAGCGCAGACGGGTGCCCAGTTCGATCTTCTCGATCCCCGCGCCGATGCCGAGTTCGGGCACGTCCTGCGCGGAGGCGTCGATCTCGATCGAAGGTTGCAGAATGAGGCGCTGGGTCAGGCGCATGTCGTGTTCCGCTTCAAGCCGGAAATGCACGTCGCCCTTGTTCGAGACGAAGGCGTGGGCGCCGACCTCGAACCAGTAGGGGGCAAGGCCTTCGAAGCCGATGACGCCGTAGGTGCGGTCCGGTCCGGCACCGAAATCCTGCCGCACGCCGAGTTCGAAGTTCCACCACGGATCAAGGGCGTGGCGCCATGCCGCGCGCACTTCACCGGTTTCGAGCGGTTCGCCGAACGCTCCTTCGCCTTCGGTTTCCACGGCCAGCCGGTCGATATCACCGCCAATCCAGCCCATGGCCTGCCAGGCGTAGCCGTCCGTGCCATTGCGGGGGCGGTATTCGAAGCGGTCGAGGATAAGCGCGTTGCCGAAGAAGCGGCCTTCCTTCGAGAGATCGGCGCGGGCCTGGGCCATGCGCTGCTTGTCCCAGAAGGCATCGGCGGGATGGTCGGTCGGGACGGGCGGCGGGGGCGCGTTGCCGACTTCGCTGTCGGATACCGTTGGCATGGTGTGGCCCATGTGGGCCGAATGATCCATCGGCGTGCCCGCTTGAGGCGCATCGGGCGCGGTTTGCTGGTGCATGGAGTGATCCATGCCCTGCATTGCCGCCCCGTCAGCAGGCTGGTCGTTCATGGCGCCCATGTCGTGTCCGGAATGGTCCATGCCCTGCATCTGGCTCATGTCGTGGCCGGCGTGAGGGTCCTGCGCTTCCTGCGCGAGCGATGGCGTGGCGATCAGGGCTGCACCGGCGAGCAGAAGGCGCTTCATGCTGCGTCTCCCGCAGCGCGTACCGTGACGACGCGCATCATCCCGGCATGCATGTGCAGCAGCATGTGGCAATGGAAGGCCCAGTCGCCCTCGGCATCGGCCGTCAGGTCGAAGCTGGCCTTGCCGCCGGGCAGGACGTTGACGGTGTGCTTGCGCGGACGGTTGCCCGGTTCGCCCGTGACCAGTTCGAAGAAGTGGCCGTGCAGGTGGATCGGGTGCGGCATCATCGTGTGGTTGATGAGATTGACGCGAACCCGCTCGCCCGTGCGGAACGGGATCGGCTTGGCGCCATCGGAGATGGTCTCGCCGTCGATGGACCACATGTAGCGTTCCATGTTGGCCGTCAGGTTCACGTCGATCTGGCGCGAGGGCGTGCGCCGGTCAGGATTGGCATCGCGCGAGCGCAGATCGGCATAGGTCAGCACGCGATGGTCGACATCTTCGAGGCCGGTCGGCTTGTCGGCCAGGCGGTCTGCGGGCATCGGCGAGATCGTGGCGACGCCCGGCCCCGGCTTGACGCCCGGCGCGAGCGATAGATCGCGCATCTTCATCGAATGGCCGGCCATGCTTTCGTTGGCGGGCTGTGACAGGTCGATCTCGCCACCCGTCCCCATGTCCATTCCGCTCATGTCCATGCCCATGTCGCGCATGGTGAGCACCGGGCGGGCGCGGCGGGCAGGGATGGGACCGGCCATGCCGATCTGCGGCGCAAGCGTGGCGCGCACCAGCCCGGAGCGGTCGATCGCCTCGGCAATGATGCCGAAGGGGGCGGAGTCGGTCGGCTGGACGATGACGTCGTAGGTTTCGGCAATCGCGATCTGGAACTCATCCGTCTCGACCGGCTGGACGTTGCAGCCGTCGGCCGCGACGACAGTCATCGGCAGGCCGGGGATGCGGAAGTTGAAGTTGGTCATCGACGAGGCGTTGATGATGCGCAGCTTGACCCGTTCGCCGGGGCGGAACAGCGCGGTCCAGTTGGCGGCGGTATCGTGCCCGTTGATGACGAAGGCGTAGGTCGCGCCGGTGACGTCCGAGATGTCGGTCGCATCCATGCGCATCTTTGCCCATTCGAGCCGCTCCTTCAGGCTCTGGTCCTTGCCTTTCAGCAAGCCGCCGACGGTCTGCCGCTGCCAGTTGAAATAGCCGCCCATGGCCTTCAATTTGCGGAGCTGCTCGTGCGGGTTCATCGGGCTCCAGTCCGCCAGCATCAGCACGTATTCGCGGTCGAACGGGGCGGCGGTGTCAGGCTCGGCCGGGTCGATCACGATCGGGCCATAGAGCCCTTCGGCCTCCTGCATTCCCGAGTGCGAATGATACCAGAAGGTGCCCGAATGCACGATCGGGAACTCGTAGGTGAAAGTCTCGCCCGGATCGATTCCGGGGAACGACAGGCCGGGCACGCCATCCATCTGGAACGGCACGAGCAGCCCGTGCCAGTGGATCGAGCTCTGTTCGGCCAGCGCGTTGCTGACGGCGATGCGCACCTTCTGCCCCTCGCGCAGGCGGATGAGCGGGGCGGGGATCGAGCCGTTGACCGCGATGGCCGGGGCGGAACGGTCCCCCACCGCGAATCTGGCCGCGCCGATCGACAGGGCGATGCTCTCGCCCGAGAGGACGCCGCCGGTGTTGCGCCCGGCCATGGCGCCGGCCTTACGAGAATGACCACCGTGGCCCGATTGCGCCCAGGCAGGGACAAGCGGCGTTGCGGCGAGGGCACCGGCTCCGAGAAGCAGGTTGCGGCGGTTGAGATGGAGCATGTCGGTCATTACCTGCGATTACGCAGGAAGACGGGTTATCCCTCAAGCAGTTCCGACAATTTCTGCCGCGCCCGGTAGATCCGCGTCTCGACGGCCTTCTCGGTCAGGCCGAGCACGTCGGCTGCTTCGGCCATGCTCATCCCTTCGATGCGGCACAGGATCAGCGGGTCCTTGAGATTGGCTGGAAGTGCAGCGATGGCAGCCGAGACGCGGGCCAGTTCGGCCTGCGAGATCGCTTGCGCCTCGGGATCGAGGTTCTGATCGGCAACATCGAAGGCATCTTCCAGGGGCCGCGCCATGCGGAAAAGCCGTCGCACCGCACGACGCCGCGCCCAGTCGCGGCACTTGTTGACGGCAATGCGCATCAGCCAGGCCCGAAACGGGCGTGCGGCGTCGAACTTCGCCAACGAGGCAAAGGCGGCGATGAAGGCTTCCTGCGTTATGTCGAGTGCCTCGCCCTCGTCGCCGGCGTGGTGACGGGCGAGCCGGAACACGGCTTCGCGATGGCGTGCGAGCAGCGTTGCATAGGCGCTCTGCCGGCCCGCAAGCGCGCTTGCGACCAGTTGTGGGTCGCTTTCCCCTGGAGCGTCGCCCCCCGCCATTGGATCAGCGGCGGTCGGGGGAAGGGCGGTCGGGCGAAGTCAGGGCGCGGGCGATCTCGCGGTCGAAGATCGCCTGCTGATCGGGCTTGAGCACTGCACGCATCGCAAAGACATGGGCCAGTGTCGCCTTCTGTAGCTCGCCCATTGCCATGTGCGAGGCATCGACTGCGCCGGTCACCTTCGGGCCGATCTGGTGTTCGCTCTCGATCGCGCGGGCAAGGTCCGCGTTCGAGGCGCGCAGGCGATCGTCCAGCGTGCGACGCGTGTTCGCGAATTCCGCCTCGAGCCGGTCGATCTCCTGGTTCTGCTGCGCGGAGAGATCGAGTCGCTCGTGCATCAGCTGGTGGAGTTCGCTGCCGTGCTGCATCGGCATGAAGCCACGCGCAAAGTGGCTGGCGGCAAGGGCGACGGCGGCCGAGACCACCGCCACCACGACATAGCGCAAGGCCGCGCCCATCAGTCCGCCAGCAGGTGCGAGGGCGCGCCCGAGGGTACGCCGAACAGGGGTTCTGCCTGTGCCGGAGCCGCGGGCGCGACGGAGCCGACGATCCCGACGACAGCGGCTATCGCCACGGCCATCACCATGCCGCGCCGTGCCGTGGCGCTCTCGCGCCTCCGGGTGAGCCCGCGCATCACTTCGTCATCGATGATGGAGAGCGAAGGCGGTGTCGCTTTGGCGGCAAGAGCGCCCAAGAGTTCGTCAATATCGGCCATTGCTGGCTGGTTTCCTTTTTCCACGCGATTCCCATTACGCGCGCCCGGGCCAAATCCCTCAAGACAAAATTTGCGCTATGGCTTGAGGGATGGTCCCACGCTCTGCGTATCACACTGCAGATCCCAACCCGAAAGGACTTTCCATGCGCCGTCTTGCGCTCCTTGCTGCTCCCGCCCTTGCCATGCTGGCCCTGCCCGGCGCAGCCTTTGCCCATCCCAAGCTCCTTTCGTCGAACCCGGCGCCGAACACCGCCGTGGCCAAGCCGACCAAGCTGACCCTGACGTTCTCCGAAGAGCTGGTCGGCCCGCTCTCGGGCATCGAACTGGTGATGACCGGCATGCCCGGCATGGCCAACCACGCGCCGATGCCGATCAAGGGCTTCAAGAGCGTTGCATCGGGCAAGGTCCTGACCGTTACCCTGCCGCGTGCGCTGCCTGCCGGCACCTACAACCTCAAGTGGCATGCCGTTGCCGGTGACCAGCACCGCATCGAGGGCCAGTACGCCTTCACGGTTCGCTGACGGGGCCCGGGGGCGTGGAAACGACTGGCCTTCTGGCCGCACGCGCAGCGGCGTATCTTGCGTTGCTGCTCGTGGCGGGCGTGCCCCTGCATGCGCTGGCAGCGGGGCAGGTGCTGGCTTTCCGCGCCCGCCTCGTGCTGGCCCTGCTGGCCATCGTCGCGGCCTTTGCCTCTGCATGGTGGGCGCTTGAAAGCGTTGCCGCCATGGCCGGCATCACTCTGGCCGAACTCGATCAGGCGACGGCAGAGGTCGTGCTGGCGCAGACGCCGCTGGGCAAGGTCATGGAGTGGCGGCTGACCGCGCTCGCCGCAGTGTTCCTCGCCTGCTTCGTGCCGTTGCGCGTGTTGCGCCTGCCGATCCTGGCGCTGGCGGGGAGCGTTGCGCTCGGCTCGGTGGCGTGGACCGGCCACGCTGGCGCCAGCGAAATGGCGCTTCACCGGGTATCGGACGTGGCGCACGTCATTGCCGCAGCGACATGGATCGGCGCTCTGGCCGTCTTCGTCACTTCGGCTTTCTCGCGCGAGGGGGCAGATACTGGCGCACTCGCACGATTTGCCCGCACCGGGAGCGTGGTGGTGGCGGTCCTCATCCTGACCGGCCTGCTCAACACGCTGGCGATTGCCGGATGGCCGATGATGTTCGAGGCGCGCTGGTTCAGCATACTTGCGGTGAAGCTGGCGCTGTTCGCCGTCATGCTGGCGCTGGCTGCAGGCAACCGCTGGCGGATCGTCCCGGCGCTCGAACGAGGCGAGCCTGGCGCCACTGCGCGCCTGCGCCGTTCCCTTGTGCTGGAATTTGCGGCGGGTCTTGGCGTTGTCGGCGCAGTCGCCTTGCTTGGCGTGCTTGACCCTCTGGCTTGAGGCCAAATGGCAACAAAGAATTCCCGCAGGGACGCTTGACCGTACAAGCCAGTGGCTTAGCTCTCTTGCCGCTGCAACCTGTCAACGGGAGAGAGCCTATGTTCAGCCATGTCATGGTCGGCGCCGACGATATCGACGCTGCCAAGAAGTTCTACGATGCCACCTTCGCCGCGTTCGGTGGGCCAGAGGCGATCACGGACCCCAAGGGACGCCTGATCTACCAGCACAACGGCGGCCTTTTCATCGTGACCAAGCCGATCAATGGCGAGCCGGCTTGCGGCGCCAACGGTGGTACCATCGGCTTCCGCATGAATCCCGAACAGGCCAACGCCTGGCACGCCGCTGGCGTCGCCAATGGCGGAACGGCTTGCGAAGACCCGCCGGGACCGCGTGAAGGCTCGCCCTATTACCTTGCCTATCTGCGTGATCCCGCCGGCAACAAGTTGTGCGCGCTGGACATCATCGCCTGATGACACTCGAAACGGTCTCGACATCGAAGGCGCACGGCGGAACGCTGGGCGTCTACAAGCATGAGTCCGCCTCGACGGGGACGGGGATGACCTTTTCGGTCTTCCTGCCCCCACAGGCGGTGGACGGGGCGAAGCTGCCGGTACTGGTCTACCTTTCCGGGCTGACTTGCACCCACGCCAACGTCACCGACAAGGGCGAATACCGCAAGGCGTGCGCCGAACTCGGCATCGTGTTTGTCGCGCCCGATACCTCGCCGCGTGGCGAAGGCGTGGCCGACGATGCGGATGGGGCCTACGATTTCGGCCTTGGCGCGGGGTTCTATGTGAATGCCACGCAGGAGCCGTTCGCACAGCACTACCGCATGTGGGACTACATCGCCGAGGAACTGCCCGCCCTGCTGGGCGCGAACTTCCCGGTCGATCTGGATCGGATGGGCATCACCGGCCATTCCATGGGTGGGCACGGCGCGTTGACGCTGGGGCTGACCTACCCTGAAAAGTTCAAGTCGCTTTCGGCCTTCGCGCCCATCGTCGCGCCGGGGCAGGTGCCGTGGGGCCACAAGGCACTGGGCGGTTATCTGGGCGATGACCGTGCGGCATGGCGCAGCCATGATGCCGTGGCGCTGATCGAGGATGGCAAGCGGCCCGCAGGCGCGGTGCTGGTCGATCAGGGCGATGCCGACGGGTTTCTTGTGGAGCAGCTACGGCCCGAACTGCTGGACGCGGCGTGCAAGGCGGCCGGCGTTGACCTGACGCTGCGGCTGCAGCCGGGGTACGACCACAGCTACAACTTCATTTCCACGTTCATGGAAGACCACATCCGCTGGCATGCCGAGCGGTTGTAGCGTTTGGAAATCCTCCCCCTTTGTCCTTCGGGAAAACGGGGAGGAGCTTTCTCTTACCGCACGTCCTTGGCCACGGCATCGAGCACGCCGTTGACGAATTTCGCCTCGCGCTCTTCAAAGAAGGCGTGGGCGACATCGACGTATTCGGTGATGACCGTTGCCACCGGCACGTCCTTGCGGGCGAGCAGTTCATAGGAGCCGGCGCGCAGGATCTGCAGCATCGTCTTGTCGAGCCGGGCGAGCGACCAGCCCTTCGCCAGCTTGGACGAGAGCAGCAGGTCGATCTCGTTGCGGCGGGCGTCGACGCCTTTCACCACATCATCGAAGAAGGCGACGTCGGCCTTGAGGTATTCGACGTCCTCGATCTCCGCGCCCAGCCGGTGCTGGTGGAACTCGTCCAGCAGCAGGTGCAGCGCGGTCTTCTCCATGTCGACCTGGTAGAGCGCCTGCACCGCGGCAAGACGCGAGGCGGCGCGGGCCTTGCCCGAGATCGCGTTCACAGGCCCAGCCTCACTTCGATCGAACGGGCGTGGGCGGCAAGGCCCTCGGCTTCGGCAAGGGCGATGGCGGCGGGGCCAACGGCGGCAAGCGCGGCGTCAGTCGCCTCGATAAAGCTGGTGCGTTTCATGAAATCCAGAACGGAAAGGCCCGAGGAAAAGCGCGCGCGGCGCCCGGTGGGCAGGACGTGGTTCGGCCCGGCGACGTAATCGCCGACGGCTTCGGGGGTCATGCGGCCAAGGAAGACCGAGCCGGCATGACGGATCTTGTCGAACAGGGCTTGTGGATCGTGGGTCGCGATCTCGACGTGTTCGGCGGCAAGGGCGTTGGCGAGCGCGGGAGCTTCGTCGAGCGAGTCCACGACGATGATGACGCCGTAATCGTCCCAGCTGGCCTTGGCGACCTTGGCCGTTGGCAGCATGGCGATCTCGACGCCGACCATGTCCGCCACCTGATCGGCAAAGGCGGCATCGTCGGTAATGAGGATCGACTGAGCCACCGGGTCGTGCTCCGCCTGGCTGAGCAGGTCGGCGGCGATCCACTGCGGATCGTTCTTCGCGTCCGCTATCACGAGGATTTCCGAAGGCCCTGCGACCATGTCGATACCGACCACGCCGAACAGCTGGCGCTTGGCTTCGGCTACCCAGGCGTTGCCGGGTCCGGTGATGACATCGACAGGTTTGATCCGGCCGGTGCCATAGGCGAGCGCGGCCACGGCCTGGGCCCCGCCCACGCGCCAGACCTCGTCGGCACCGGCAAGGTGGGCTGCGGCCAGAACCAGCGGGTTGGCCTCCCCCTTGGGCGTCGGCGTGACGACGACGAGCCGCTCGACGCCAGCGACCTTGGCCGGAATGGCGTTCATCAGCAGCGACGAGGGATAGGCTGCGCGGCCGCCGGGGACATAAAGCCCGGCGCCATCTACAGCGCTCCACCGTGCGCCGAGGCGCATGCCGCTGGCGTCGGTATAATCGCGATTCTCCGGCAACTGGGCGCGGTGATAGTCGCGGATGCGCTGTGCGGCGAGTTCGAGCGCGGCGCGAAGATCGGGCTTCAGCGCGTCGAAGGCTTCGCGGCAGGCTTCGGGCGAAATGCGCCAGTCGTCATCTGCCGGAGCGTGGCCATCGAACTTGGCGGTGTATTCGGCGAGCGCTTCGTCGCCGCGAATGCGCACGTCATCGATGATTGTCTGGACATCGCGCGCGACGTTCTCGTCGCTCTCGCGGCGGTCCTTGACGAGGCGGGCGAAGGCCTTGGCGAAGCCGGAATCGCTGGACTTGAGGCGCAGCATCAGGCGGCCTTCCTTGTGGCGACCATCTCGCGGAAAGCATCGACCAGTGCGCCGAGGCGGGCGCTGTCAGTCTTGAGCGCGGCCCGGTTGACGATCAGGCGGGCCGAGACGGGCAGGATCTGGCTGGTTTCGACCAAGCCATTCTCCTTGAGCGTCCGACCGGTCGACACCAGGTCGACAATGCGGCTGGCGAGGCCCAGCGAGGGGGCCAGCTCCATGGCGCCGTTGAGCTTGACGACTTCGGCCTGAACGCCAAGCTTTTCGAAATGCCGCCGCGTCAGGTTGGGGTACTTGGTCGCCACGCGGGCGTGGCTTTCGCGCGCGTTCGCGCCCGATTCCACCATGCTGACCGGCTCGGCCACCGAAAGGCGGCAGTGCCCGATGTCGAGATCAACCGGCGCATAGAGATCGGCATAGTCGAACTCGTCGATCACATCGGATCCCACCACGCCGGCATGCGCCGCGCCATGCGCGACGAAGGTCGCCACGTCGAAAGCGCGGACGCGAATGATCTTCACGTCGTCGCGGTTCGTGGCGAAGGAGAGTGCGCGCGAGGCCTTGTTAAAGAAATCGGCCTCGGGCACGATCCCGGCCTTCTCGAGCAGAGGCAGGGCCTCGTCGAGGATGCGACCCTTGGGCAGGGCGAAAACGAGCGGTGCGGCGGTGGACATAACCCGCCGCCCTTATGGCAGCACGGCGCAAAGGGCAACCGAATGAACCCGATCATGGAGATCGAACAGGTCGCAAAGGCCATAGAATGGCAGGCAGACCACGCCACGAACAATGGTGCACCCTGCACTGGCCGCGTGGTGCGGGCGCAATTGCGGCTGCTGGATCGCGAAACCGAGGTGGGCAGGCGAATCGCTGCGTGGCCGGGAAAGCCGCTGGAAGATGCGCTGCCATTGCGGCTGGCTGGCGGACATCACAATCTGGTGCTGACCGGCAAGGACATGTGGCTGGCGCCGGTCTATCGCGGCGAGGTGACCGATCAGGGGCAAGTCGATGCGCTGGTGCTGGCGGTGACCCAGGAGCATGATGCGGAGCTTTTGCCGTGGCTGGACGGCCCCCCGCAGACCAATGAGGCTGGGCGGTCGGCCTCGATCATGGCGGCGCTGCTGTGGCTTTCGGTCCGCATTGGCCCGCGCTTCGAGCTGAACGAGCTGGGCGCAAGCGCTGGCGTCAACACGATGATGGAGCGCTTCTTCTTCGACCTTGGCGGGATGACCACTGGCCCCGCGGATTCGCCGATGCGGATCGTGCCGGAATGGCGGGGGGCCCCGCCGCCGCGGGCCGGGGTCGAGATCGTCGGCATCAGGGGATGCGATCGCGCGCCGATGAACCTGGCCGATCCGGAACAGGCGCTGCGGCTGAAGTCCTATGTCTGGGCTGAGGTGACCGAGCGGATAGGGCGGATCGATGCGGCGATTGCGCTTGCGGCCCAGCGGGCGCCGGACGTGGTGCAGATGGATGCGGGCGACTTCGTGGCCGAGCGGCTGGCGGCACCGCAGGAGGAAGACACCACGCGCGTGATCTTCCATTCCATCGTCTGGCAATATCTGCCGGCCGAAACCCGGGCGCGGATCGAGGCGCTGATGGCGCAGGCGGGCGCGAAGGCCGATGCCTCGCGGCGGCTGGCATGGGTCATGCTGGAAACCAACCGCCAGACCTTCCGGCATGAATTGACCGTGCGCCATTGGCCCGGCGGAGAGGAGCCTGCCTTGCTCGGCACCGCCCATGCCCATGGCGCCTGGGTGGAGTTTACAGCCTAAGGTCTGTGTCGCGAAACGATCGCTGCGCGCAAGGGTTGAGCGAGGATGCGCCGCTCTTTTCTCCGCACTGTCGTCGTCCTGTTGATCATCGGTTCGGCAGGGCTGGCGGGGCGTGAATGGCTGCAACGGCATCCCGAGCATAACCCATGGGCGCCGCTGGCATTGGCCGATCCACCGGGCTGGGCGACAGCGATGAAGCTGCAGACGTTGCGGGGTGACCGAGCGGTGTGCAGCAGGTTTCTGGAAAGCAGCGGAATCATGGCCGAGGCCCTGCCGCCTGCTGGCGAAGGGCAATGCTTGCGGCATGACCGGCAGGTTCTGCAAGGTCTGGCACAGGCGAAAGTGAAGCTGGCACCGGGCGGAGCGCAGGCGACTTGCGCGATCGATGCGGGGCTGGCCCTTTGGCTGCAGCATGGCATCCAGCCCGCGGCGCAGCGGCTGCTTGGCAGCGCTGTTGCATCGGTCGAGCATTTCGGCACCAGCAACTGCCGCAGGATTGGTGGCGGGCAGCAAGGGACGTGGAGCGAGCACGCGACCGGCAACGCCATCGATGTGAGCGCGTTCGTGCTGGAGGACGGACGCCGCGTTTCAGTGCTCAAGGACTGGGGAGCGGGCGACGAGAAAGCGGCGTTCCTCCGGGCCGTGCGCGATGCGGCGTGCCTCAGCTTCTCGACCGTGCTGTCCCCCGATTACAACGCCGCCCATGCCGACCACCTGCACCTCGACCAGGCGCAGCGCGCTGGCGGCTGGGCGGCTTGCCGTTAGGCTTCAGCCAAGAAACCTGTCGAGCGCGGCGTTCACCGTGTCCGGTGCTTCCCATGGCACGAAATGCCCGCAATCGTGCACCGGCTCTACGGTGAGATTGGTGACGAGCTTGTCCATGCCATCCAGGTTGCACGGCGGCAGGGCCATGTCGTCCATCGCCCAGATCACCAGCGTTGGTATCTGCAGCGGCGGAACGGGAGTGTCCTGATAACCTTCAGGCAGTCCGAACGGAGCGTCCATCGGGGGTACGGCCATTTGGCTGGCGCGATACCAGTTGAGCATGGCGATTGCGGCATCAGGGTTCGACCAGTCCTTGAACAGGGCGGCGCGCTCTTCCTCTTCCATTACCGGTGAGCGGTTCCAGTTGAGCGCCTTCATCAACAGCGCCCCAAGGCCGTGTTCGCGCACCATGGCATCGTTTGCAGTATCACGGAAGGCGCGCATGTACTGGCTGGCCTCGCGCTGCTGGCGGTCGGTCCAGAGCAGGCGCGGGAAGATCACCGGATGCGGGGCATTGGCGATGACCGCGCGGGTGACCCGCGTTCCTTGGCCGAGCAGCGCAACGCCCCAGGCGATCGCACCGCCCCAATCATGGCCGAGGATCGTGAACTGCTGCACGCCCAATGCATCGGCAAGCTGGAAAACGTCTCCGATCAGCTTGTCCGGGGTGTAGTTCTCCACGCCCTCGGGCTTGGACGAGCCGCGATAGCCCCGCTGGTCGGGCGCGATGCAGCGGAAGCGGGAGGAGAGGTGGGCGATCTGGTGGCGCCAGGTGCGGTGGCTTTCGGGGAAGCCGTGAAGAAAGATCAGGGCCGGTGCATCGCGGGGACCCACATCCAGCACATCGAGTTCAATCCCGCTGGCAAGTTTCACGCGCATAAGTGGCGTTGCAGGGGCAAGTGCAGTCATTCCGGCGCTCCTTCGTCCATCTTTTGCGCATAGCCTGCTGCGACAACTGCGGCCATGCGGTCGTGCAGCGCATCAGGTGTGCGGCGCAGTTCGCCGATTTCCTTCTCCATGCCTTCGCCCATGATGATCTCACGCTCGTCCGCAGCAATGGCATCGAGCATCATTCCTGCAGCTACATCCGGGTCGAGCCCGCGCTCAATGACCGCATCGCTGACCCCGCGTCGCGATCCGTCGGCAGTAATTGCGTTGCGCGAAACGTCGGTGCGGATCGAGCCGGGCGCGATCACATGGACCTTGATGCCAAGTCCGGCGACCTCGGCGCGCAGCGCATCGGAATAGCCGAACAGGCCGAACTTGGCGGCGCTGTAACCGGTGCGCAGCGGCGAGCCGACCTTGCCGGCAATGCTCGAGACCATGACGATCCGCCCGGACTTGCGCTCCGCCATGCGCGGCAGGAGGGCCTGCGTCAACGCGATGGGCGCAAGCAGATCAACCGCGATAATGCGTTCATAGACGGGGAAGGCAGTGTCTACAGCCAGTGAGCGCTGCGAGATGCCGGCATTGTTGACCAGCATGTCGACGCGGCCCTTCCAGCCCCATGCCTGATCGGCCGCGCGGGCAGCAGCGGCATAGTCAGTCGCTTCGAATGGCAGGACGAGGGCGCTGCCGCACTGTTCTGCGACTTCGCCAAGCGCGGCTTCATTCCGGCCGGACAGGATCAGATGCGCGCCTTGCGCAGCAAGGGCCCGTGACAATGCTGCGCCAATGCCGGACGACGCCCCGGTAATCCACGTGACCTGCCCTGCGAATGCCATCGGCCTGCTCTCCTTCGTCGGGCCTTAATCGACCCGTTAAAGGCATCGTGTCAGGCTTTTGCAAAGGAGGGAAGGGGGTGAATTCCTTCCGGCCGTGCGTCGTTTTCAAGCCACCCGCAGCATCGGGGCCATGCGATCTGCGGTGGTATCGAATTGGCTGGTTCGGAACCTGCTGACCAGCTGGCGCAGTTCCTCTGCCGCTCTTGCCAGCTGGTGGGCCGCTGCGTTGCTTTCCTCGACCATTGCAGCGTTCTGCTGCGTAAGGGTGTCGAGGTTCGCAAAGGAACCGGTGACGCGCGCGAGCTCTGCCGATTGGCGTACCGCAGAATCGGCAATTTCCGAAACCGAGCCGCTGACCTGCGAGACGCGGCTGACGATATCGTCGAGCACCGTTCCGGTCCGGCCGACAAGGCTGACGCCTTGGGCGACCTGTTCGCTCGACGTCTGGATCAGATTGCGGATGCTGCTCGCCGCTTCGGCGGAGCGCTGCGCCAGCGCGCGGACTTCTGTCGCGACTACTGCGAAACCCTTGCCGGCATCGCCAGCGCGCGCTGCTTCGACACCGGCGTTGAGGGCGAGCAGGTTCGTCTGGAAGGCGATGCCATCGATCAGGGAGATGATCTGTCCGATTTCATTGGAGGACCGTTCGATCTCGTTCATCGCGGCAACCGCACTCGATACGACCGCGCCGCCCGTTTCGGCAAACTGCTGGGCTTCGCCAATGGCTTCCCGGGTGTTGCCTGCGTTTCTGGCGGTCTGATCGATCTCGGCTACGAGTTCGCGCGTGACCGAGGTGTTCTGTTCGAGGGCACTCGCCTGTTGCTCGGTCCGGCGCGCGAGGTCGTCCGACGCCCCGCGGATCTCGGAAGAGCCACGGGCAATGTGGTTGGTGGTGGACGATACGGCGCCGACCAGCCGGTCCAGATCGCTCGTCGCGGCGTTGAAGCTGTTCTTGAGCTTGATGTAGGCTGGCGGAAAATCGACTTCGATCTTGGTGCTGAGATCGCCGCCGGCCAGCTCTTCGAGCCGCTGCTCGACGGCTGCGATTACCAGTCTCTGTTCGTCGGCGATACGCTGCCGCTCGGCGGCGGCAGCCGCCTCCATGGCAAGCTTGTGCGCCTCGGCTTCTGCCTGGGCAATGATCAGGCGCTGCAATTGAACGCTCAGGAACACCAGCGCGGCAGTTTCGGCAACGACGACGACCGCGTGCAGGATTACCCGCAGAATGTCGCCGCCATTGTTGTAGACCAGTTCAGGCGCGACAAGATTGCCAAGCAGGTGGTGGACTGCCGTTAATGCCGCACCGGTGACGATGGGACGCCAGTCTGCGAGAACGACGATGATCGCAAGGCAGGCGAAGAAGACCATGTGCAGGTCGACCATCCAGGCCGATCCGGCCCACTGGTAGAGCAGGATCATCGGGAAAGTCATTATGCCCGCGGCGACAGCACAGCGCTGTGTGGCATCGCCGTCCGGGCTTCTGGCGACGAAAGTGGTGAGGCCTGCCGCGACGGCCGCGACAATCGGGGGGATTATGCCCGATCCAGCCCAGATCGCTCCAACGCATATGATCAGGGCGCCGATCATCGATGTGAAGGCGAGTGCCCGCAGACCGTTTGCGCGAAGTGCCTGCAATTGTTCCATGGCCGTTCAACTTCCTGGTGTGGGACTGCACAGCCCCAGTGGGACCGCAATGGCGATCGTGCCGTGTCGCAATGCTGCGTAGAACGCTCCGTCGGGAGCATGATCGATGATCAACCCGCCAAGCGGTGTCGTGCCGACGATCCGGCCTCCCCGCTCCGTCGCCCATTTAACGTAGGACGCCGACCCGGATGGCAGGAGTGAAAGCACGGCAAGCGCCGAACCCTGCCTTGGTGCAAGTGCGGTGGCGAGGAGAAGGACGCCTGCAAATCCCAGCAGCGCAAGGCTGCCGGACTGGCTGGTTTCTCGCGGATGCGCCTCTGTCCTCATAAGCTTGCGATAACGAAAGATTATTTCTGGTTGCCTAGGACGTGCTCCGGGAAAATGCGTGGGTCGGACGCAGGATTTATGAACGGATTGATGGAACGGAGGGCTTCGCGCGCCTGGGCCATGCCCTCGCGGTAATCGGATCTCTGCCCGGTTGATGTGGCGGCGGCTGGAGCTTACGAGGCTGATCACCTTGGGGCGCTCTGGCGTGTTCAGGGCCGGTCGTCGGGATATCCTAGCACAGTGAACTATCGCCATTCCTTTCATGCGGGCAACAGCGCCGACGTGGTGAAGCACAGCCTGCTGATTGCCTTGGTCCGTGCCCTCCAGCAAAAGCCGGGCGCGTTGACGCTGATCGATACCCATGCCGGTTGCGGGTTGTATGACCTTCGTGGGGATCAAGCGCAGCGCACCGGGGAGGCCGCGCAGGGCGTGGAGCGTGTCTTTGCCGGCGCGAACCCTCTGCTAGACGACTACCGCGCCGCGGTGCGGGCGGTGAATGCCGGGCCTGAGCCGCTGCTCTATCCCGGCTCGCCTCGGATTCTTGCACAGCTTCTCCGTCTGCAAGACCTGTTGATCATCAACGAAAAGCATCCCGAGGACGCCTATGCCCTGCGCGGTGCAATGCGCGGCACGCATGCTGCCGTGCATGAACGCGATGCCTACGAGTTCTGGCTGGCGATGCTGCCGACCCGGACCCCGCGAGGGCTGGTGGTGGTCGACCCGCCCTACGAGCAGACCGACGAACGCGCACGGATCACCAAGACCCTTGCTGCCGCGCATCGCAAATGGGCGCATGGCGTGACGGTGATCTGGTATCCGCTGAAGGACCGGTCTGCGCATGTGCACTGGAAGGACAAGCTGCGCAGGCTGGGCATCCCGAAGCTGCTGAACGTGGAGCACTGGCTTTACGATGCCGACCAGCCCGGCATCTATAACGGCGCAGGGCTGTTCATCGTGAACCCGCCCTATGCCTTTACGCAAGGCCTGGCGCCGATGCTGGAAGCCCTTCGCGCCGCGCTGGCGCCGGAGGGGCATCGGGGCACGCTGGGCGCGGAGTGGTTGAGCTGACGACTACGGATAGCTCACCGTCGTCGCCACCTTGGGCAGGGGTATGAATTCTTCCTCGTCGCCCGGCACCTTGGGGAAGCGGCCATCCTGCCAGTCGGCCTTGGCCTGGTTGATGCGCTCGCGGCTGGAGCTGACGAAGTTCCACCAGACGTGGCGTTTGGTGGCAAAGGCTTCGCCGCCCATCAGCATGACGCGGCCGCCGATTTCGGACTGCAGTCTGAGCACGGCGCCGGGTGCGAGGACGACGAGGTCGTAGAGGGCCAGCGGCAAGCCGTCGACCTGCGCTTCGCCGCCAACGAGCATGACGGCGCGTTCGTCGGCCTCGGCGTCGATCGGCAGGGCGCCGCCCGGCGCCAGCAGGATTTCGGCGTAGATCGTGGCGGCGTGCTGGGTGGTCGGCGCGGTCTGGCCCCAGAGCGTGCCCATGATCACGCGGGCGCTGACGCAGACGTCCTCGACGAGCGGCAGGGCGGTGACCTGTTCGAAGGCGGGGGCGATCTCTTCCTTGCCATCGGGCAGGGCGAGCCAGGTCTGCATGCCATAAAGGTGCGGGCCGCCGGGGCGCTCTGTCTCCGGCGAACGCTCGGAATGAACGATGCCGGTGCCGGCGGTCATCAGGTTGACTTGCCCCGGGCGGATCGTGGCGAAGGAGCCGAGGCTGTCACGATGGTCGATTGCGCCTTCAAACAGCCAGGTGACGGTGGCGAGGTTGATGTGCGGGTGGGGGCGCACGTCCATCGCGGTGCCGGCAGGCAGGTGGGCGGGGCCGAACTGGTCGACGAAGATGAACGGACCCACCATGGTCCGTTGGCGCGAAGGAATGGCGCGGCGGACTTCGAACGCGCCGAGATCATGGGCGACGGGGGTGATGGTCTGGATGATCGGATCAGTCATGCGTCCGCCTCGAGGTCAAGCAGTTCGAGCAGATTCACCGGGAACACCGGTTCATGCCAGTTTGCCAGTTCTTCGCGGGTAAACCAGCGAAATTCCTTGATTAGTTCGCGCTCAATGGCGGTGTGGCCCGAGGTGTCCGGGGTGAAGCCTTGCGTGCGGACGCGGAAGAAGCGTTCGTCCGAAGTGATCGGTTCGCCTTCGAGTGTGAGGTAATCGTCGGCGCGGGCGGCGACTTCGGGGCCGCAGTGGTCAACGACGAGGCCGGTTTCCTCGTAAAGCTCGCGCACCGCCGCAATGGCGAAGTCCTCGCCCGGATCGCATTCGCCCCCGACGCCACACCAGAACGGGCGGCGGTCTGCCGGGGCGAAGCGGATGAGGAGCAGGCGGTCTTGCTCGTCGAGCAGGAGGATGCGGGCAGCGCGGCGGATGCGGCGCGGAGTTTCACTCACCGGGAGCCTTGGCCTTGATGGCGAGAGCATGGACGCGCTGGCCGGGCAAGTCGCCCAGTGCCTTGTTGACCATGCGCTGGCGGTTGAGGCGCGACTGGCCGGTAAAGGCGGCGCTCTCGATCTCTACGGTAAAGTGCGATTCGCCGGTGCCATCGTCGCCCATGTGGCCCGAGTGGCTGGCACTGTCGTTGATGACAGCGAGATGGGTGGGGGAGAGGGCTTCGGTCAGAAGCCGTTCGATTTCCTGTGCGATTGGTCCGGTCATGGCTTTTCTTCTAGCGTCTTCATCGCCATGTGGACAGCACATGCGAAATGACAAGTTCCACGGTCGCGTCCAGGGTACGGGGCGTATCTGCAATGCCCCCGGCTGCGACGAGCCGGGCGAGTTCCGCGCGCCGGGCGTGCGCTCATCCGGGTTCGACGGACCGGGCGATTATCGCTGGTTCTGCCTCGAACACGTGCGGCAGTTCAATTCGGGATATGATTTCTTTGCCGGGATGACCCCGGAGGAGATTCTCAAGGCGCAGTCGCCGCTGGCCGGGTGGGAGCGCGAGACCCGGGCGTTCCGGCCCGACGCTGGTATCGACCAGGCGCCGCGCTGGGCGGACTTTGCCGATCCGCTCGAGGCGATCGCCCAGCGCGCCAAGGCGCGGCGGGCCGATCACCAGAAGGCGGCCGATGCGGCGCGGCGCGGGATCAGTCCGGACGAGCGCAAGGCCTATGACGCGCTGCATCTGGCCTATGACGCCGATCGGCGGCAGTTGCGGCAGAGCTATTCCGAGCTGGTGCGCAAGTATCACCCGGACCGCAACGGCGGCGACCGGACCTTCGAAGGGCGGCTGCAGGAAGTGGTCGAGGCCTACAACCTGCTCAAAGGCAGTGCGCTGTTCGCCTGATTTCCGGGCGCTGAATGACATTTCTCGCGCCAGTCTGGTGACGTCTCGCACAGACTTTTCATAGGAAATTTCCTATGCACTCCATGCCAACAGCGCATGGAGGCACGGACATGGCTTACGTCATCAAGAACGGAATCCTCAACGACAACTCCAATCCCGTAAGACAGATCAGATCGCGCAACACCGGCGGCGCCTTTCCGGCACCGCCCGGAATCGTGGTAATTCACTTTACCGCAGGCGGATCTGCCGCCTCGTCGGCCAACTGGTTCGCTTCGCGGGAAAACACCAATTCATCGGCACACGTGGTCGTCGACCGGGATGGCTCGATCATCCAATGCGTCAACTTCAACGAGGTGGCGTGGCATGCGGGCAAGTCGAGCTGGCGCGGTCTCGCCGGGCTGAACAAGCATTCCATCGGCATAGAGATCGCCAACTGGGGGGCGCTGCGGGGCGGCGCCAATGGCTGGTACAACGCGGCCGGGCAGAAGGTCGACAATGTGGTGATGGCGGTCCACCGCAACGGCAATCCCGATGGATCGCGCACGCCGATCGGCTGGGAGGCCTATCCGGCAGCGCAGTTCGAGGCCGTGGTCGCCCTCGTGCGGGCGCTGCGCGAAGTCTATCCGATTGCGGAGATCGTCGGGCATGACGATATCGCCCCGGTGCGCAAGTCCGATCCCGGCCCGGCGTTCGACATGGTCCGCTTCCGCCAGCGGGCATTGGGCGGGCGCGACCAGAACGGCGCGAACGTGGGCGTGGTCCGCTCGCCCGGCGGGCTCAACCTGCGCAGCGGTCCGGGCACGAACTTCGCCGTGGTCCAGTTGCTGGCTGACGGCAGCAAGGTCATGCCGATGGGCGTGAACGGATCGTGGATCGAGGTCACCACTCTCGATGCGGCGGGCAAGCCCAGCAAGACCGGTTGGGTGCACAGCCACTATCTTGATCTGGACTGAGGCCAGAAAGGAAGCGGGCGCCTGAAACGAAACGGGGCTCCCGAAGGAGCCCCGCAGCGTTTTCAGCAGTGGTACCTGCGATCAGGCGGTTACCGGCGCCGCATCGCGGACCGACTGGTCAACGTGTTCGGCGAACTGCTGGAAGTTGTCGACGAACTTGCGCACGAGTTCCTGTGCGGTCTTGTCGTATTCCTCGGCATCGGCCCATGCCCCGCGCGGATCGAGCAGCTTCGTGTCGACGCCCGGAACCTCGACCGGCACTTCGAAGCCGAAGTTCGGGTCCTTCTTGAAGTTGGCGTTGTTCAGGCTGCCATCGAGCGCGGCGTTGAGCAGGGCGCGGGTGGCCTTGATCGGCATGCGCTTGATGCCTTCCTGCGTGGCCTTGCCGCCCGACCAGCCGGTGTTGACCAGCCAGCACTTCACGCCGCCCTTGGCAATGCGTTCCTTGAGCAGGTTGCCATAGACCGACGGGTGGCGCGGCATGAACGGCGCGCCGAAGCAGGTGCTGAAGGTGGCTTCCGGCTCGGTCACGCCGATCTCGGTGCCGGCGACGCGGGCGGTGTAGCCCGAGAGGAAGTGATACATCGCCTGATCGGGCGTGAGGCGCGCGATCGGAGGCAGGACGCCATAGGCATCGGCGGTGAGGAAGATCAGGTTGGCCGGAACCGGGCCGAGGTTCTTCTCCGAGCAGTTCGGGATGAAGTCGATCGGGTAGGAACCGCGGCTGTTTTCGGCGAGGCGATTGTCGTCGAGGTCGATCGTGCGGGTGACGGGATCGATCACGACGTTTTCGAGCACGGTGCCGAAGCGCTTGGTGGTGGCGAAGATTTCCGGTTCGGCTTCGGCCGAGAGGCGGATCATCTTGGCGTAGCAGCCGCCTTCGAAGTTGAACACGGCGGTGTCGGACCAGCCATGCTCGTCATCGCCGATGAGCGTGCGCGAAGCATCGGCCGACAGCGTGGTCTTGCCGGTGCCGGACAGGCCGAAGAACACGGCAGTCTTGCCATCAGGACCGACGTTGGCCGAGCAGTGCATCGGCATGACGCCCTTGGTCGGCAGCAGGTAATTGAGGATGCCGAACACCGACTTCTTCATTTCACCCGCATAGGCGGTGCCGCCGATCAGGATCAGCTTCTCGGTGAAGTTGACCGCGATCACGGTTTCGCTGCGGCTGCCATGGCGTTCCGGATCAGCACGGAAGCTCGGCAGGTCGATGATGGTGTATTCCGGCACGAACGAGGCCAGCTCGTCAGTGGTCGGGCGGACCTGCAGGGTGCGGATGAAAAGGTTGTGCCAGGCGAATTCGTTGATGACGCGGACGTTGACGCGGTGTTCGGGCTGCGAGCCGCCGAACAGATCGGCCACGTAGAGGCGGTCCTTTTCACCTAGGGCCTTGATGAAATCGGCCTTGAGCGCGGCGAAGTGCTCCGGCGTCATGGGCACGTTGGTCTTGCCCCACCACACGGTGTTCTCGGTCTCGGCGTCGCGGACGATGAACTTGTCCTTGGCGGATCGGCCGGTGTGCTTGCCGGTCTCGACCACGAGCGGACCATCGACGCAGAGCAGGCCTTCACCGTTGCGGACGGCGTGTTCGACCAGAGGCGCGGTGCCGAGGTTGGCGAACAGCTCTGCCGGTTCGGGATAGCCCTGGCTGGCGAGGGACACGTTCAGGCTGGTATCGGACACTTGGGGCCTCCCGTTGGTGGCGCTTTGGACAGAGATTTGCCCGCTTGCGCACGGATTGCGAATACGAATGCGCTGATTCTCGACCTGCGCATAGTCACCTGCGTTTGCTGCGTCAAATGACACGCGGCAACGAAGTTTTTTTGCGCATCAGGTTGCGTTCCATGCAACTGGGAATGCTGCAGTGCAGCGGCATTTGCGCTTGAAGTTGCAAGCTTTGCTTACGCCCGGTATCGCTCGAAACCATGCCCACGCCGCAACCGCCTCGCGCCGAAAGTGCAGACCTGCCGCGCACGATCGCGCTTGTGGACGACGACCGCAATATCCTGACAACTGTTTCGATCGCACTGCAGACCGAGGGCTTCGCAACGCGGCTCTACAATGATGGTGACGCGGCCTTGAAGGCGCTGCTCGACAATCCGCCGGATCTGGCGGTGTGCGACATCAAGATGCCACGCATGGACGGGCTGGAGTTGCTGCGCCGCCTTCGCGAGAAGAGCGATCTGCCTGTCATCTTCCTGACGAGCAAGGACGACGAGGCCGACGAAGCGCTCGGCCTGTCGATGGGGGCCGACGATTATATCGCCAAACCGTTCAGCCAGCGATTGCTCGTAGCCCGGATTAAAGCGATTTTGCGGCGCAGCGAAATCGTGCGGCGCGAGGCGGCCGAACAGGAGGCGGACAGCGAACCCTTGCCCGAGCCGATCCGTCGCGGGCGACTGGTCATGGATCCGGCGCGCCATGCGGTGACCTGGGAGGGTGAGCCCGTTTCGCTTACGGTGACCGAGTTCCTGATCCTTGAAGCGCTGGCAATCAGGCCGGGCGTGGTGAAGACGCGCAACCAGCTCATGGATGCGGCCTATCACGACGATGTGTTCGTCGACGACCGCACGATCGACAGCCATATCAAGCGCCTGAGGCGCAAGTTCCGCGCGGTGGACGGCGAGTTCGGGGCGATCGAGACGCTCTACGGCGCCGGTTACAGTTTTGCCGAAGACTGACGGCAATTTTCAGCCGGGTTTGCGTCGGCGGCGCCTGCGGACGCTGTGGCGCATCCGCGGCGTCTCGCTGACCACCCGTATCCTGTTCGTCAACGTCATTGCCCTGGCGCTGCTTGCGGGCGGGTTCTTCTATCTCGACAGCTATCGGACCCAGCTGATCGAGGAGCGGTTCAAGCTGGCCCGGGCCGAGGCGGAGATCGCCGCCGATGCTCTGGACGGGGCGAAGATGGCGCAGCGCAAGGAATTGCTGGCGCGGATCGGCACGGATCAGGTGTTGCGCTTGCGGCTCTACGATCCTGAAAGCCAGTTGCTGGCCGACAGCTTCGCTCTGGCGCCCCCATCCTTCGCGCTGATCAATCCCGAGACCGAGCCCTGGTACCAGAAGGCGGCGCGACTGCTGGACCGGGGCGTGGACTTCATCGTCAACGCGCCGACGGTGGAGCGTTACAGCGATACCTCCGAGCGGCCGGCCGGGAGCTGGCCCGAGATCCAGGCGGCGCGGCAGTCGGGGCGGACGGAAGTGTACCTGCGCTATGCCCCCGACCGCACCCCCGTGATCACGGCGGCGACCCCGGTGGGTGACAAGGGCGAGGTGCTGCTGACCTTGCGCAATGCGCTCGACGTGACGCAATCGGTGCGTGATGCCCGCCAGACGCTGGTGATCATCATCGGCATCGCGCTGCTGCTGTCGGTCCAGCTCTCGCTGTTTCTCGCACGCACCATCGTCCAGCCATTGCGGGCGCTGGTGCGAGCGGCCGTGCGCGTGCGGCTCGGGCGCGAGCGCGAGGTGGTGGTGCCGCGCCTGCCCGATCGTGGCGACGAGATCGGCCTTCTGGCGCGCGCGGTTTCGGACATGACCACGGCCTTGCGCCAGCGGATCGACGCCGTGGAAAGCTTTGCCGCCGACGTTGCACACGAGCTCAAGAACCCGCTCGCCTCGCTTTCCAGCGCGCTCGAGACGATGGAACGGGTTGAGGAACCGGCACTGCGCCGCCAGCTTTCGGACATTGCCGCGCATGATGTGCAGCGGATCGACCGCCTGATTACCGAGATTGCGGACGCGAGCCGGATCGATGCGGAGCTGAGCCGCGCGACCTTTGTCGCGGTGGACCTCGCCTTGCTGGCCTCTCAGGTGGTGGGCGCGCGCGATGTGCGGGCCAGCGCCACCGTGCCGATCAGGATGGTGCGGCTGGACGGCGAGACGACCGTGCCGGGCGACGCCGCGCGGCTGGAGCGCGTGCTGGAGAACCTGCTCGACAACGCGGTCTCGTTCTCGCCGACGGGTGGCTGCGTCGACGTCAAGGTCTGGGGGGACGGGGACTGGGCGCATATTGCGGTAAGCGATCAGGGCCCGGGCGTGCCCATGGCGGAACGGGACAAGGTGTTCGAACGGTTCCATTCGGTGCGGCCGGCCGAAGAGGCGTTCGGCGCGCACAGCGGCCTTGGCCTTGCCATCGCGCGAACGATTGCCGAGGCGCATGACGGGACGCTGACGATCCATGATCGGCCCGATGGCAAGGCCGGGGCCTACTTCCTGCTGAGCATTCCCCTCGCGGTCGAGGAGGAAGCGGAGTGAGCCGGGCAGTGCAACTGACCTGCGTGGCGATTGGCGGGAGGGGCCTGCTGATCGCTGGAGCGCCGGGGACGGGCAAGTCGAGTCTCGCACTGGCGCTGATCGATCGCGGGGCAGTGCTGGTCGGCGACGATGGGGTGATGGTGGAAGCTAAGGAGGGGCACCTGATCGTTGCCGCACATCCCAATACGGTCGGCAAGCTGGAAGTGCGCAACCTTGGTATTCTTGATTTTCCCGTCTCGGCGCCGGTCCCCGCTGCATTGCTCGTGCAACTGGACAGCACCGCACCGCGGTTCATCGAGCAGGCGCAAGCGTATGAAATGGAAGGGATAAGAATTCCTTGCGTGGCACTCTGGCCGGAGTCGCCGGTGCTGCCGCTGCGCGCGGAGCTGGCGCTTGCCCGCTATGGGTTGACGTTTTCCTGATTGGGGACAGGTCCATTTTGCGGACTTTCCAAGCGTGCGGCAAAGGCGCAAAGCGGGCTTCCGATGGCGCAAGACTCAAGCTCTCCAGGCTCCGGCCCTCAGCGCATTCTCCTCGTCACCGGCTTGCTCGGCGCGGGGAAGACGACCGCGCTGCGCACGCTGGAGGATCTGGGCTGGGAGGCGATCGACAACTTCCCGATCCGCCTGCTCGATCGCCTGCTCGAAACCGAACCGGGATCGGCGCGGATGGAATCGGGCGCGCCCATGGCGATCGGCTTCGATACCCGCACGCGGGGGTTCGATCCGGCCAGGACGATCCAACTGGTCAAGAAGCTCTCGCAGCGGAAGGACATCGAAGTCACCACCCTGTTCCTCGATTGTGGCGGGGCTGAACTCGAGCGGCGCTACAACGAAACCCGCCGCCGCCACCCGATGAGCGAGGACAAGCCGGCCTCGACCGGGATCATGGCCGAGCGCGAACTGCTCGAGCCGCTGCGACGCTGGGCCGATGTGGTGATCTCGACCACCAGCTTCACCTCGAACGACCTGCAGCAGGCGATTCGCGACCAGTTCGGCGATGTGACCGCCTCTGCACCGACGCTGACGATCAGCAGCTTCGGCTTTTCGCGGGGCACGCCGCCGCTCGCTGATCTGGTGTTCGACATGCGGTTTCTTGCCAACCCGCACTGGGTGGACGAACTGCGGCCGCAGACCGGGCAGGACCCGGCGGTGGGGGACTTTATCCGGCAGGACCCTGCTTTTGCCGAGGCTTTCCAACGGATTCGCGATCTGCTGCTGCTGCTGCTTCCGCGCTATCGCCAACAGGGCAAGGCATATGTCCACGTGGCATTTGGCTGTACCGGCGGCAAGCATCGCTCGGTGTTCATGGCCGAGCAGATCGCTTCAGCCTTGCGCGCGGAAGGATTTTCACCCACATTGCTGCATCGCAACCTCGCGTCGCGCGCGGCCGATCTGCTTGAAGGTCGGAAAGCTTGAGACAGCGGGGGATAACAAGGATGGGCGGGGCAGCACTGGAAGCCATGCGTTTTGATTCCCAGTCGTCTTGCGCGCCCTGCAATCCTGCCAAGCTCGCGTTCATCGCCAGCAGTGCAGATTGCCCGGCCGCACTTCGGAGCCTGCCCCTTTCATGATCGGTCTTATTCTGGTTACCCACGGCGCTCTCGCCGACGAGTTCATCCATGCGATGGAGCATGTCGTCGGCCGGCAAAGCGACGTGATCGGCGTGTGCATCGGTCCCAACGATGACATGGAGAAGCGCCGCAAGGAGATCGCCGACGCGATTCGGCGCGTCGATAGCGGCGAAGGCGTGATCATCCTGACCGACCTGTTCGGTGGAACGCCCTCGAATCTTGCGATCTCGCTGATGCAGGCGGGGCGCGTCGAAGTGATTGCCGGGATCAACCTGCCCATGCTGATCCGCCTCGCAAAGGCGCGCAATTGCATGGGTGTAAAGGAAGCGACAGCCGCCGCGCGCGATGCGGGGCGGAATTACATAACGATCGCTTCGGAATTCTTAGGGCAGGATGCATGAGATGGCTGAACAGGGTTACGTCACCCGGGAGACAGTAACGATCGTCAACCAGCGCGGTCTCCATGCACGGGCCAGCGCCAAGTTCGTCAACGCGGTGGCCAAGCTGCCTGCCGGGTTCGAGGTGACCGTGGCCAAGGACGGCACCGATGCCGCCGGGGCTTCCATCCTGGGGTTGATGATGCTGGGCGCGGCGAAGGGCGATACGGTGGATGTGAGCGTAGCTGGCCCTGAAGGCGAGGCAGACGCGATCCTGATGAAGCTGACCGGCCTGATCAAGGACGGCTTCGGCGAAGACTAACGGTTGCTGCGACCCGCTCAGTCGCGCATGGGGATGCCATGACGCGCAAGATCATCACCGGCTATTCCAACCCGACGGTAAAGTTCGTCCGCTCCCTGCGCGAGAAGAAGCACCGGCGGCGCGAGCGCAAGTTCCTGGCCGAGGGGCTGCGCCTGCTGACCGATGCGCGTGAGGGGGGGCGACTGCCGGAAATCCTGCTCATGGCGCAAGGGCGCGAAGGGCACCCTCTGCTTGACGAGCTTGAGGCGGATGTCGCCCGCGCCGGCGGCGATGTGATCGAGCTGCCGCTGGACATCCTGGCCAAGGTGACCGGCAAGGAAAATCCGCAGGCAGTTGCGGGGGTGTTTGCCGAGTGGGACACTTCGATCGATCTGATCGATCGCAATGCCGCGCCGATCTGGCTGGTTGCGCACGCCATGCGAGATCCCGGCAATCTTGGCACGATGCTGCGCACGGCGGACGCGGTGGGGGCAGGCGGGCTGATCCTGATCGACGATTGCGTGGATCCGTTCTCGGTCGAAGCCGTGCGGGCGAGCATGGGCGCGATCTTTACCGAGCGGCTGGCGCAGGCCCGGTGGGACGAGTTCATCGCCTGGTTGCGGCAGGGCAAGGGGCAACTCGTGGCGGCATCCTTGCGCGAGGCGGTGCCCTATCGTGGTGCGGCCTATGCCAGCCCATGCTTCGTGATGGTCGGCAACGAATCGCGTGGGCTGCCTGAAGATTACGAGATGGCCTGCGACTTGCGCGTGACCATGCCGATGAAGGGGCGCGCGGACAGCCTGAACGCGGCGGTGGCAGGGGCTGTGCTGGCCTACGAAGTACTTGCCAGCCTGCCTGAATAACCACGTACCAACCGGTTAATCGCACGCTCAGTCGCGCGGGAGCATGGGTAGCCTCATGCGCTCGATTCTCGCCTTTCTCGCGGTTTCGGCCTCGCTCCTGGCGGGTTGCGCCACTGCGCCTTCGGGTAGTGCGGGGCTGGCCGGTACGGCTTGGACGATCCTGCGCGTGGATGGGGCCGCGCCGGTTGCGCCCGAGAAGGCCACCTTGAAGTTCGAGGACGGGCGGCTGAGCGCAAGCGTCGGCTGCAACGGCATCGGCGGCGACTATCGCGTCGATGGGCAGAGGTTGGTCGCTGGCCCGCTCATGGCGACGCGGATGTTCTGCGAGGGTCCGGTGTGGCAACAGGAGGAGGCGGTCAACGCATTGCTATCTGCCGCACCCGAGATCGAGCGCCGCGGACGGACGATGCGGTTGGTGTCCGGCGGACATGCGCTCGACCTGGAGCTGACGACCGGCTGATCAATCCCCGGCGATGAAGGCGGTGATCTGCCACTGACCCTGCTTGGGTTCGGCACTCAGGCGATAGTCGAGCAGGCTGCGCAGCTTGGCCGTTTCGATGTAGCCTTTGGTTCCGTCATGCGTGGTGACGCGGATCGCTCTGGCTTCACTGTCGAAGTCCATCGGATCTATGCCGACAATGCTCCAGCCTGCTGGCGCCAAGGGTTTGCCGCCCGGTTTATCCCGCATGGGCGTGTCGTCGCCGAGCACCAGCATCGCGCTGTAACTGTCGATGTCTTCCGGCACGTTCCAGAAGACCCATGGCATGGCGGCCAGCCCGCCCTGCACGGCGCAGCCCAGCGGCAACATCGCTTCGAGTTCATGCCACAGTTTCGTCTCGGGATCGTTGAGACGCTTGACCAGTTCGGCAGGCCCGTTGCCGCCCCCATAGTCCAGCGCGATATCGGGTGCCGCGAGCTTGGACATCGCTTGCGCGTCCCGTTTCAGGATCGCGGCCACCAAGGCCTTGTGAAACGCGGGCCAGCCTGGCTGCTTCAGGCATTCGTCCCGCGGCGCGTAGCGGGCTTCCTGCACCGTAGCAGGCGCAGGGGTGGCAGACTGGCTTGCTTCAGGTTCGGGCTCCACCACGGGCTCGGAGGCCGGCGGGGGCGCTGGCGGGGCCGGATAGGGTTCACTAGCGCTTGGCGACGCTTGAGGCTCGCTCCCGCTCCCGCACCCGGCCAGAGCCGCCAGTGCGGCAGTGGCGAAAAGGAGCCGGGCGAGCCTCTGTGTCATTCCGCAGCGACGTCTCCATCGTCGTTGGCAATCGCTGCGAGCGGCACCGGTTCTGCCTCGGCATAGCGCGGGGCGGCTTCGACAAGAGGCACTTCCTCAAGCTCGCGCTTGCCGATCTCGATGTGCTTGTCCTTCAGGCGGCGACCAGCCGACAGCACGTTGCGTTCGAAGCTGCCGACGAACTTGTTGTAGTTGCTCACTGCACTGTCCAGCCCGTTGCCGACGCGCTTGAGGTGTTCGGCGGCGACGGCAAGGCGATCGTAAAGCTCGCCGCCCATCTTGCCGATCTCGCGCGCTTCGCGGGCCAGGCCGTCCTGCCGCCAGACTTGGGCCACGGTGCGGGCAATGGCGACGAGGTTGGTCGGGCTGGCCAGCAGAACGCGCCGTTCGAAGGCGAAATCCCATAGCGAGGGGTCACGCTCCAGCGCGGCGGCAATGAAGTGTTCGCCGGGGACGAACATCAGCACGTAGTCCGGCGCCTCTTCGAACTGCGACTGATAGGACTTGGCGCCCAGTGTCTGGATGTGGTTGCGCATCGACTGGACGTGGGCGTTCAACGCGATCTTCCGCGTATCGTCGTCCTCCGCCTCGAAGGCATCCTGATAGGCATTGAGCGAAACCTTGGCGTCGATCACCAGCAGCTTGTTTCCGGGAACGCGGACGATGGCATCCGGGCGCAGGCGGCCTTCGTCGGTATCGACCGAATGTTCCGTGATGAAATCGGTGTGTTCGGACAGGCCGCATTGTTCCAGCACGTTGCGCAACTGCAGTTCGCCCCAGCGCCCGCGAGTTTTCGGGCCATTGCGCAGCGAGTTGCCGAGTTGGGCGGCTGCGGCACGCACTGCTTCCTGCCCATCGCGCATCGACTGGATCAGACCGGTCAGCTGGCCAAACGAGTCCACGCGCTGCTTTTCGAGGCTCTGCACCTGTTCCTCATAACTGCGCAGCCGCTGGTCTACAGGGGCGAGCAGGGACTTGAGGCGTTCGGCGCTGGTCTTCTCGCTTTCCTCGAAACGGGCATGAGCACGGTTGAGAAAGGCTTCCTGCGCCTTTTCCAGCACCTTGTTGCCAGCATTCTCGAACTCCTTGCGCAGGGCCTCCTGCGCCTCGATCAGCAGGCGCTTCTGTTCGGCGAAGTTCTCGGCATCGGCCTTCATGCGCTCAAGCTCGGCGCGCAATGATTCGCGCTCGGCCCGGACCTGAGCAAGTTCGGCGCGGACCTGATCTGCATCGGCAGCGCGCTGGCGGGCGGCGGCGAGAGCAGGGGCCAGTTCATCGCGCTGGCGGCGAACATCCTGCAGTTCGGCAAGGCCGGATTCCAGTGCCTTGGCGCGCTCCACCGTGGCAGCGAGGTCGACCGTCATCGCCTTGACCGTGCCTTCGTGGGCCTTGGCCTCGGCATCGCGGCTGTCATGGCGGGCGCGCCACTCGGCAGCAGGGCGGGAGCCGAGGAACCAGCCGATACCAAGCCCGATCACAAGCGCTACGATGACGAAAAGGGCAGATTCCACGGAATTCTCCAACAGGAACGAAATGGGAACCTACCGTGACGCGCCAATTGGCGCAACCGATTCAGCCGGCGTGTTCCACAGGCAGGACGGGGCGCGGAACGGAAAGGAGCGCGACCCGCTAAGCCCTTGCGAACGAAGGAGAGCGCCCATGTCGATCGAGAAGATGATTTCGGAACACCCGCAGGTGGGTGACAACTACAACGCCACGCTGGGGTTGGCAGTGAAGCATGCGATGTATTGCTCCGCGATCTGCAATTCGTGCGCAGATGCCTGTCTCGCCGAAGCGATGGACATGGATCAGTGCATCCGCACCTGCCTGGATTGCTCTGATGTCTGCGCCGCCACGAGCAGCCTTGCCATGCGCCGCACGGGATCCAACCGCGAGCTGATCCGGGCGCAGCTTGCCGTGTGCATCAAGGCCTGCGAGATTTGCGAGGCGGAGTGCGCGAAGCATGACCACGCCCATTGCCGCCGCTGCGCGCAGATGTGCCGTGAATGCGCCGACGATTGCCGCCGGGCACTCGAAGATCTGGATCGTGAGGTGCATGAGGCCGCGTAACGCGGCCTCATCAGGTCACGCCGCCTTGCGCAGCTTTTCCAGCTTTTTCAGCGCCATGTTGCGCTTGAGGCGCGAAAGGTGGTCTATGAACAGCACGCCTTCGAGATGATCCATCTCGTGCTGGAGGCAGGTGGCCATCAGGCCGTCCATTTCCTCCTCGTGCGTGTTTCCGTCGAGGTCCTGCCAGCGCGCGCGGATGCGGGCAGGGCGCTCGACCTCGGCGTAGATCTCGGGCACGGAGAGGCAGCCTTCCTGATAGAGGCTGTGCTCTTCAGATGGGTCGAGGATCTCGGGGTTGATGAAGACCCGCGGTTCCTTCTTGGTCGGCTGGTGGTGATGGTGGTGGCCATCGTGGTCGCAGGCGACGGGTTCGGCATCGGGATCATCGGGCTGAAGGTCGATGACCAGCACGCGCAGTGGCACGCCCACCTGGATCGCGGCGAGGCCGATGCCGGGGGCATCGTACATCGTCTCGAACATGTCTTCGACCAGCGTCTTGAGCTCGTCGTCGAACTTTTCGACGGGGACGGAGACCTGCTTGAGGCGCGGGTCGGGGACTTCGATGATTTCACGGATGGCCATGGGGGGCAGATAAGGAATGTGGGCGGGAGTCGCAAGAACAGCGTTTCGATCAGTGTGATCGACTGTCAGCCGACCGGCCTTCTTGCCCGCAACGCTTGCGCCAAGGTACCTTCGTCGAGGTAGTCAAGCTCGCCGCCGACCGGCAGGCCGTGCGCCAGTTGCGTGACGCGCACGGGGGCGTCTTCGAACCGCTCGGCGATGTAATGGGCGGTGGTCTGGCCTTCGAGCGTGGCGTTCATGGCGAGGACGACTTCGTCGATGCCGCCGTGGCCCACGCGGTCGAGCAGCTGGCCGATGGTCAGGTCTTCGGGGCGCACGCCTTCCAAGGCCGATAGCCTGCCGCCGAGCACGTGGTACTTGCCGGTGAACAGGCGGGCGCGGTCCAGCGCCCAGAGGTCGGCGACTTCCTCGACCACGCAAATGGAGCGCTGGTCACGGCGGGGATCGGTGCAGATGCCGCAGGGGTTGGCGGTATCGACATTGCCGCAGACCTCGCATTCGACCAGCAGTTCCTGCACCTGGGTCAGCGCGTTGAGCAACTGGGGCAGCGCGGTTTCGCGCCGTTTGATCAGCCACAGCACGGCGCGGCGGGCCGAGCGGGGGCCGAGCCCGGGGAGGCGCGCCAATGCGCCGGAAAGTGCCTCGATCTCTTGCGATGCCATGGCAGCACAGATAGGGCCGGAGCCGACAAACGGAAGGCCTTGCAGACAGCTTATGCGCATCATCTTCATGGGCACGCCCGATTTCGCGGTGCCGACGCTGGAAGCGCTGGTCGCTGCTGGGCACGAGGTGGTTGCCGTCTACAGCCAGCCGCCGCGGCCGGCGGGGCGGGGCAAGAAGCTCCAGCCGTCGCCGGTGCATCTGGCGGCGGAGGCGCATGGGATCGAGGTGCGCACGCCGGCTTCATTGAAAGGGGCCGATGAGCAAGCGGCACTGGCCGCGCTGGGGGCCGATGTCGCGGTCGTGGCGGCCTATGGCCTGATCCTGCCGCAGGCGGTGCTGGACGCGCCGCGCCTGGGCTGCCTCAACGTCCACGGCTCGATCCTGCCGCGCTGGCGGGGGGCGGCGCCTGTGCAGCGGGCGATCCTTGCAGGTGACGAAATGACCGGCGTGACCATCATGCAGATGGAGCGCGGACTGGATACCGGGCCGATGCTGGCCGAGGTTGAGACGCCGGTCGATGGCAAGACTGCGGGCGAACTGACTGCGGAGCTGGCCGCGAAGGGCGCCGCGCTGATGGTGCAGGTGCTCACTGATCTGGCTGCCTATCCGGCCGTGGTGCAGCCCGAGGCGGGCGTGACTTACGCCCACAAGATCGACAAGGCGGAGAGCCGGCTGGATTTCACGCGCGATGCGGTGGCGGTGGAACGGCAGGTACGGGCGTTTGCGCCGGTGCCCGGAGCGTTCTTCGAGCTTGAGGGCGAGCGGTATCGCATACTGGCGGCTGAAGTCGCTGATGCGCAGGGTGAGGCTGGCGTGACGCTTGATGACAGGCTCACCATCGCCTGCGGTTGGGGCGCGATCCGGCCTGTGTTGATCCAGAGGGCGGGGCGTCCGGCCATGGATGCGGCATCGCTTCTGCGCGGGCGGGCGATTGCGGCGGGGACCCCGCTCGGCTGATGCGGTTTGCGCTGACTCTCGAATGGAACGGCGGGCCCTATATGGGCTTCCAGCGCCAGTCGCACGGGCCGAGCGTGCAGCAGGCGGTGGAAGAGGCGGTCGAATCCGTTACGGGCGAGGCCGTGGTGCTCAACGCCGCAGGGCGGACAGATACCGGGGTTCATGCGCTGGGGATGCGAGCGCATTTCGATCTTTCGCGCGCGTTCGATCCGTTTCGCATGATGGAAGCACTCAATGCGCGGCTGCGCCTGGCGGAGCATCCGATCGCGGTGCTCGATTGCAGCCACGTGGCCGACGACTGGCATGCGCGCTTCTCTTGCATCGGCAGGTCGTACGAATATCGCATCATCAATCGCCGCGCGCCGCTTACGCTGGAACTGGGGCGGGCCTGGCGTATCGCCAAGCCGCTTGACGCTGCGGCGATGCACGCCGCGGCGCAGGCGCTGGTGGGCCATCACGATTTCACCACGTTCCGTTCGGTGCACTGCCAGTCGGCCAGCCCGTTGAAGACGCTCGACCGGCTGGACGTGCGGCGCGAGGGCGACCGGGTGATCATCGAGGCAGCGGCGCGCAGCTTCCTGCACCATCAGGTGCGCTCGATGGTGGGGTGCCTTGCGCTGGTGGGGCAGGGGCAGTGGCCGGTCGGCCAGGTGGCCGAAGCGCTGGCAGCAAAAGACCGTAGCAAATTAGGACTTAACGCGCCTGCCGAAGGTCTATACTTCGTCTCCGCAACATATCCCGGAGAGTGAAAAATGACCGATCTTCAAGGCCAGCGCATTGTCTCGCAGCTCGATCCCGACGGCACCCTGACCGTCAGCCTTGAAGACTTTACCCTGCCTGCGCCCGAGGGGCGGCAGGTGGTTATCCGCGTGGAAGCGACGCCGATCAATCCCTCGGACCTCGGCCTGCTGTTCGGTCCGGCAGATATCGAAAAGGCGGAGTTCTCGCCCGGCAGGATTGTGGCGAAGATGCCCGATCCTGCCGTCCGCGCGATGGCCGCGCGCCACGGCGCAGCCATGCCTGTGGGCAACGAAGGTGCGGGGACGGTCGTCGCAGCCGGCGATGCTCCGGAAGCGCAATCACTGCTCGGCAAGCGCGTGACCTGCTTCCCCGGCGGCATGTATGCGACGCTGGCCGTGGCCGATGCGGCGATGTGCCTTGAACTTCCTGAGGGCGTGACGGCGGAGCAGGGCGCTTCGGCCTTCGTCAATCCGCTGACCGCCTTGAGCTTCACCGAAACGATGCGCCACCTTGGGCACAACGCTTTGGTGCATACGGCCGCAGCTTCGAACCTGGGGCAGATGCTGGTGAAGATCTGCCAGGCTGACGGCATTCCACTGGTCAACATCGTGCGCAACGATGCGCAGGTGGCGATCCTGAAAGGGATCGGTGCCGAGCATGTCGTCGACAGTTCGAAGGCAACGTTCCTTGACGACCTCGCTGCCGCGATCGGCGCGACCAAGGCGACGATGGCATTCGATGCAATCGGCGGTGGCAAGCTGGTCAGCCAGATTCTGACGGTGATGGAGCAGGTGGCCAATTCGGGTGCGGCTTACAGCCGTTATGGCTCGAACAGCCCCAAGCACGCTTTCATCTACGGCGCGCTCGATCTTTCGCCGACGGTGCTGACCCGCAACTTCGGATTTTCGTGGGATGTCTCCGGCTGGCTGCTGACGCCATGGATGGGCAAGCTGGGTGCCGAAGTCGTCGAAAAGATGCGCCGCCGCGTGATGGCAGAACTTACCACGACATTTGCGAGCAGCTACAAGGCGCGCGTCACGTTGGATCAGGCGCTTACGAAGGAGGCCGCGCTGGAATACAATGCGCGGCGCACTGGCGAGAAATACCTGATCACGCCGTGACGCGGTAAACGTCCGACTGCGTAAGCCTACATAACTGGTGCACCAGCAATCCTGAACACGTGTTGTCCTATCCGGCAGGGATGGACGGGACCGCGAGCAGTGGAAGGCTGGAAAGGTTGAAGCTCTGGCTGCTCGAGCGGCCAGGCTCGCTGCTGCATCTGTTGCACTATGATATTGAACCTGGTGAGGTCGAATGGTTCGCCCGGCGCAAGCTCGAATACATCAATTCCCTGAGCGGCAACCTGTTCGAGGCGCTGCGCATGGCGCTGATGCTGGCGATATGCGCGCCCGGCCTGACCTGGCATTTCTATGTCGGTGCCGTGCTGCTGCTGGCCCAGATGCGCGTCGGCCTGACCGAACTGCGCCGAAAGGAAAGCAGCGGGCAGTACAAGCCATCGGAGATGGTCGAGATATGGGCCAAGGGCATCTGGCTGAGGGCCATATTCCTTGCCGCGTTTACCGCCTGCTGCATCATCGCCGTGCCGAGCGAGCGGATCGGGGCGCTGATCATCTACGTTCTGGTGCTGGCCCAACTTGAACTTCTTTTGCAGTTCACGATCCCGGTGGCGGGGATCATTTCCCAGACGATCTCGCTGGGGCTGATGACCTTGGCGCTGCTGTTCCGGTCCGACTTGCGCGGGGAACTGATCGTGCCTGTCATGGGCCTGCAGCTGATCGCCCTGCACGTGATGCTGTTCAACCTGCACTACATGTTCGCTACGCGTATCCTGCGGACGCGCCGGCTGAAGGCAGCGGGCGAGACGATACAGGGCCTGCTCACTGCGTACGAGACCCATGCCAGCGACTGGATGCTTGAGACCGACGCCAGCGGGAATGTCGCGCTGCCGTCCGAACGATTGTGCACGGCCCTGGGGCGCGATCCGGCCGATCTGGAAGGCGTGAAGCTGGTCAACCTGCTTGTTGCAGGACCGGAGACCGAGGCATTGCGTGAGGCGGCACGTAAGCTGAAGCCGTTCCATGACATGGTAGTCCCGATCGTTATCGAGGGGGACCTGCATTGGTGGTCGGTTACGGGCAATCCGCTTTACGAGGAGCTTCGTCATAGCGGCTTCCGTTTGTTCGTTCGGGATGTGACTGATCGCTACACTGCCGAAAGCCAGGTGAGGTTCCTGGCGGACCATGACAGCCTGACCGCCCTGCCCAACCGGCATAACTTCCAGGCGAGGCTGGAGGCGGCGCTTGACGGCGCCGTTGCAAACAATCCTTTCGCCGTATTTTACGTCGATCTCGATCACTTCAAGGCGGTCAACGATACGCTCGGCCATCAGTTTGGCGACAGCGTGCTGGTCGAGGCGGCATGGCGGATCAAGTCGGCGCTGGGAGGACAAGGCTTCGTTGCCCGCTTGGGCGGGGACGAGTTCGCCTGCATCGTCGACGATTTCGATACCGTGGACGATCTGCGCGAGGTTGGCCGCGCGATAGTCGAGGCGATCAGCCAGCCAATGGAGATCGAACGCCGGACGGTGCGGATCGGAGCGAGCATCGGCATCGCGATTGCGCCCGAACACGGGGCTACATCCGAGACTCTGCTGCGCAGCGCGGACCTTGCGCTTTACGAGGCCAAGTCACGTGGCCGAGGGTCAGCTATCGTTTACGACCCGGCGATGGAGGAGCTGAAGCAGGAGCGCGGCCGGCTTGAGCTGGATTTGCGCAGCGCATTGGCCAATGGCGAGTTCGAGCTTCACTACCAGCCTTTGCATGAGCTCGCGAGCGACCGCATTGCCGGGTTCGAAGCACTGCTGCGCTGGCGGCACCCTGAACGGGGCTTGATCCCGCCAGACGTGTTCATACCCATTGCCGAGCACACCGGCCTCATCGTGGCCCTTGGCGAATGGGTTCTGCGCGAGGCGCTGGCAGAGGCGGCCACCTGGCCTTCGGACATGACCGTGGCGGTCAACGTTTCACCCGCACAGATGGCGGACTTCACTCTGCTCAAACAGGTGATCGCTGCACTTTCGGCGAGCGGCTTTGATCCGCACCGACTGGAGCTCGAGATTACCGAAACGATGCTGATGCAGGAGTGTGACGATCATCTGCAGCAACTGGAACGTCTGCACGCACTCGGCGTGCGCATCGCGCTCGATGACTTCGGGACGGGCTATTCATCGCTGAACTATTTGCGCAGTTTCCCGTTCGACAAGATCAAGATTGACCGCTGCTTCATCAGTGAACTCAACGCAGGCAGTGAAAGCAGTGCGATCATCGAGGCAGTGCTGGATCTGGCCAGCAAGCTGAACATGCAGACCATTGCCGAGGGCGTGGAATCCGAGGAGCAGCTTGCGAGCCTGCGGGCGCTGGGGTGCGAGCAGGTGCAAGGCTATCTGATCAGCAAGGCGATACCCGCGGAAGACCTGCCGATCAGCCGCCAGTTTGCTCGGCAAAAGCTTGAGGCCGCTGACGCGATGCCGAGGCTGCCGGAGCTGAAGCTTGAGGATTGCCGGGTGGATCAGGAGGCCCGGCGGGCCTGAGCCCGCCGCAGCCGTCACCCGCTTCAGCCGCGGTGGGCAACGCTTTCGGGGAGGTCCTTGCCGAAGACGCGCTGGTAATATTCGGCCACCAGCACGCGCTCGGTCTCGTCGCACTTGTTGAGGAACGAGAGGCGGAACGAAAAGCCGACATCGTTGAAGATCTGGCTGTTCTGCGCCCAGCTGATCACCGTGCGCGGGCTCATCACGGTCGAGATATCGCCGTTGATGAAGCCCTGACGGGTCAGGTTCGCAACGCGCACCATGTCGGCCACGACCTGCGGATTGAGATCGGGCACCTTCTTGCTGACGATCTCCACCTCGGTCGCATCGGGCAGATAGTTCAGCGCGACGACGAGGTTCCAGCGGTCCATCTGCCCCTGGTTGATCGCCTGAGTGCCGTGATAGAGGCCCGAAGTGTCGCCAAGGCCCACCGTGTTGGCCGTGGCAAACAGGCGGAAATGCTTGTTCGGGCGGATCACGCGGTTCTGGTCGAGCAGCGTGAGCTTGCCTTCGGTTTCGAGTACGCGCTGGATCACGAACATCACGTCCGGCCGGCCGGCGTCATACTCGTCGAAGACAAGCGCGGTGGGCGTCTGCAGCGCCCAAGGCAGCAGGCCTTCTCGAAATTCGGTGACCTGAAGGCCATCGCGCAGCACGATGGCATCGCGGCCGACGAGGTCGATGCGGCTGATGTGCGCATCGAGGTTGATGCGGATGCACGGCCAGTTGAGGCGGGCTGCAACCTGTTCGATGTGAGTCGACTTGCCGGTGCCGTGATAGCCCTGCACCATCACGCGGCGGTTGTAGGCAAAGCCCGCAAGGATCGCCAGCGTGGTGTCCGGATCGAACACGTAGGTTTCATCGCGATCGGGCACGCGCTCATCGGCGCGGCTGAACGCGGGGACCTTCATGTCGATGTCGATGCCGAAGGTCTCGCGGACATCGATTTCGGTGTCGGGCGCGGCGAGCAGCGTCGTCGCGTGGCTGTTCGGAAGTTCGCTCATCGCTGCCTCGCCTATACGGGCGGGGGCGGCGCTGCAATAAGGTTTCACGGAACCTGTCCGTTAGAATGGGAGAATTTCGATGAAGCTCTACGGCGCGATGCTTTCGCCGTTCGTGCGAAAGGTGGCGGTTGTCCTTACGGAAAAGGGCATTTCCTTCGAACTCGCTCGGGGCGGGCCGGGCAGCAGCGATCCTGAGTTCCTTGCCTGCAGCCCCTTGGGCAAGATCCCGGCGATCGACGACGACGGCTTTCAACTCGCCGATTCGACCGCGATCGCGGTGTATCTTGATGCACAATATCCCGAGCCGCGGCTGATCCCGGATGAAGCCAGGCTGCGGGGCAAGGCAGTGTTCTGGGACGAGTTCGCCGACACCGTGCTGGGCGCGTCCGGCCTGAAGATCCTGTTCAACCGTCTCGTCGGCCCGAAGCTGATCAAGACCGGTGGCGACGAGGCGATTGCCCTGCAAGGCGAGGCGGAACTGCCGCGCTGGCTGGATTGGCTGGAAACGGCTGTGCCTGATGAGGGCTGGCTGCTGGGCGAGAGCTTCAGCCTAGGCGACATTGCCGTCGCCTCGATGTTCCGCACGCTGGCCTATGTCGGCCACGGTGTCGACGCAGCCGCGCGGCCCAAGACGGCGGCGTGGTATGCCCGTGTCGCTGCGCGTCCGGCGTGGGCCGCCGTGGCGGCGCAGGAAGAGCCGATAGCGCAGCGCATCATGGCCATGTGACATCAAGGGGCCGGGAGGGCGTGCTGCGTCCTCCCGGAAACGCTTCATCGCTTTGCGCTTGCGACATACCAACTGGTTGGTATGTCTTCTTGGGTGATCCCGAATCGATCCTTTCGACCTCCGGCAGTGACCGCGAAGGACAAGCTGCTCGAAGCGGCGGTGAAGCTGATCCGATCGAACGGCTTTGCTGGCACCTCGGTCGATCAGCTTTGCGCCGAGGCCGGGGTGACGAAGGGTGCGTTCTTTCACCATTTCGCGTCCAAGGAAGCGCTTGGGGTGGCGGCAGCGGAGTACTGGTCGGCGAGCACTGGCGGGTTCTTCGCCGAGGCGCCCTTTCACGCTCTGCCCGACCCGGTCGATCGGGTGCTGGGCTACATCGATCTGCGGATCGCGTTGATTGGCGGGCCGCCCGAGGCCTTCTCGTGCGTGGCCGGGACCTTGGTGCAGGAGGCGTTTCGGTCGAGCGCGGCAATTCGCGTCGCGGCCGAAGCCAGCATCATGGCAAATGCAAGGGCGCTCGAGGCGGATCTTGACGCAGCGGTGGCACAGTGCGGCGTAACAGGCACGACAGGGGCCAGCCTTGCGCGGCATGTCCAGGCAGTGATCCAGGGCGCGTTCGTCCTGGCCAAGACGCAGCCGGAAGACGCTGCCGCGGAATTGGCGCGAGAGCAACTGGCGCACCTGAGACGCTACTTCGCGATGTTGTTCGGGAGGGATATCGGAGAGGAGTAAAGGCCCATGTCCTATGTAGACGGGTTCGTGCTGGCGGTACCGACCGCCAATCGGGAAAGATACGAGGCAGTCGCCCGCAAGTTCGACTCCATGCTGGTCGAGCACGGAGCCTTGCGGGTGGTCGAGGCGTGGGGAGATGACGTGCCCCACGGCAAGCGCACGGATTTCCACCGCGCCACCGAAGCCACGAACGACGAGACAATCGTGTTCAGCTGGGCGGAATGGCCTGACCGGCAAACCCGTGATGCGGCCCACGCCGCGATGGAGAAGCTCATGTCCGAAAGCGGCGAGCCGATGGACATGCCGTTCGACGGGGCGCGGATGATTACCGGTGGCTTCGCCACGCTGCTCGATTTGGGGCAGGGGGCATGAGCCGCCCCGTTCCGTTTTGCTGGTACGAGCTGATGACCGGCGATGCCGATGGCGCTGCGGAGTTCTATGGCGCTGTGGTGGGCTGGAGCTTCAGCACGCCCGATCCGCAATCGCCGATCGACTATCGCATGATCCTGCGCAGCGATGGCGGCGGCAATGGCGGGGTGCTGCAATTGAGCGAGGCCATGCGACAGGGCGGAGCGCATCCGGCGTGGCGTGGGTGCCCTATCTTGCCGTCGCCGATATCGACACAGCGCTATCGGCGATCGAGGCCGATGGCGGCCGTGCGCTGATGCCCCGGACCGATATTGACGAGGGCAGCTTTGCCATGGTCACCGACCCGCAAGGCGTGCCGTTCTACCTGATGCAGCCGCGCCCGCCCGCAAACCAACCGGGCGCCCAAAGCGACGCGTTCAAGGCCGATGGCGTGCAGCATGTGCGCTGGCACGATCTGGCCACGCCCGATCCCGCTGGCGCCAAGGCTTTCTACGGCCGGCATTTCGGCTTTGAGTTCAACAACGTGATGCCGATGGGTGAACTGGGCGAATACGCCTTCATCGACTTTGGCGCCCAGGCGCTGGGTGGCATCATGCCGCTTGTTGGCGGGCGCACGCCGGGCTGGCAGGTCTACTTCGGCGTTCCGTCTGCCCTGCAGGCCCGCGACGCCATTGTCCGGGCCGGCGGCACGATCCTGACCGAGCCGCATCAAGTGCCTGGCGGCGATTGGGTCGTCATCGCGCAGGACCCGCAGGGTGCGCAGTTTGGCGTGGTCGGTCCCAGGGGAGAATGAAGATGAGCAAGTTCACGTTCTACACGAACCCGATGTCGCGCGGCCAGATCGCACGCTGGGCGCTGCACGAAGTTGGCGCGACTTATGACACCGTGCTGGTCGACTGGCAGGCCAAGCCGGAGGGCTTCCTTGCTGCCAACCCGATGGGCAAGGTGCCGACGATCGTGCACCACGCCGACGAAGGCGATCACGTGGTCACCGAATGCGCCGCGATCTGCCTGTACCTGGCGGAGGTCTTCCCGGAGGCCGGTCTGGGGCCGCAGGATCACGAACGCGCGGCCTATCTGCGCTGGACATTCTTTGCGGCTGGGCCAGTGGAGCAGGCGGTCACGGCGCGCAGCCTCGGCTTCGATCCAAAGGACCCACGGCAGCAAGGCATGGCCGGCTTTGGCAGCTATGATCGCACGGTCGATTCGCTTGCGCGGCACCTGGCTCAGAACGCCTACGTCTGTGGCGACCGGTTCACGATGGCGGACGTCTATGTCGGCAGCCACGTGGATTGGGGCGTCGGCTTCAAGTCTCTGCCCGAGCGGCCGGAGTTCCTGGCCTATCTCGATCGGGTGCGAGCGCGGCCGGCCTATGGCGAGGCGAAGGCGATTGATAGCGCACTGATCGCCGAGATGCAGTCATGACCGTCCCTCCGCTCACCCTGTGCCTGTGGTACGATGGCGATGCCGAAGAGGCAGCAAACTTCTATGCCGCAACTTTCCCCGACAGCGAGATCAGGTCGATCAATCGCGCGCCGACCGACTTCCCCGGCGGCTCTGCCGGCACCGTGCTCATGGTCGAGTTCACTGTTCTCGGCACGCCCTGCATGGGCCTGAATGGCGGGCCGCAGTTCCCGCATAGCGAGGCGTTCTCGTTTCAGGTCGCCACCGATTCGCAGGAGGAGACCGACCGCTATTGGAAAGCCATCGTCGGCAATGGTGGTGCGGAAAGTGCCTGCGGCTGGTGCAAGGACAAGTGGGGCCTGAGCTGGCAGATTACCCCGCGGGTCCTGACCGAGGGAATGGCTCATCCCGACCCGGATGTTCGGGCGCGGGTCTTCTCCGCAATGATGACCATGCACAAGATCGATCATGCCGCGATCGAGGCCGCGGCGCGAGGAGATGCCTGATGCTCGCGCTCTACGGCCATCCCTTCTCGTCCTACACATGGAAGACGCTGATTGCGCTTTATGCCAATGGCACGCCGTTCACGTTCCACAGTCTCGATGGCGAGAATCCCGATCAGGCCGCCGCCCATGACCGGGTCCAGCAGGCCAGCCCGATGGGCAAGTTTCCGCTGCTGGTGGATGGATCGCGCGAGGTGTTCGAAGCGACTTCGATCATCGAGTATCTTGCGCTCCACCATCCCGGCCCCGCGCCGCTTCTGCCTTCCGACGCAGACGAGGCGGTCTGGACGCGCATGATCGACCGGGTGTTCGACAATTACGTGATGAACGCGATGCAGGACAGCGTCGACGATGCGATCCGGCACGGAACCGTCTCGGCCGAAGTGCAGGGGCGCGTCGAGGAGCGAGTGACGCGCGCCTATCGCTGGATCGATGCGTGGCTGGCGGGCTATGCGATGCCTGCGACCATCAGCCTGATCGAATGCGCCGCTGGGCCCTCGCTGTTTTATGCCGATTGGGTGGTACCCATCCCCGATGACTGCGCACGGCTCCGGGCCTGGCGCGCGCACCTTCTGGCATTGCCGCCGGTGGCGCGCTGCGTCGAGGACGCGCGTCGATTCCGGCATTACTTCCCCCTCGGCGCGCCCGATCGCGATTGAGCGACAAGGAGACAGACATGCACGAGCTTTCGATCAACCGCTATATCGCGGCCAGCCCGGTCAAAGTCTGGGACGTCCTGGCCAACCGGCAGGAGGAATGGTGGTGTCCCAAACCTTGGCGCATCACCATGGTCGCGCAGGAACGTCGGCCCGGTGGTCGGTCTGCGATGGTCATGCATGGCCCGGATGGTGAGGAGATGCCGCAGGAGGGGATTTTCCTTGCCTGGGAAGAAGGCCGGCGATTCATCACGACCGATGCGGTTACGTCTGACTTCGAACCCTCCGGACCTTTCATGATCGGAATCTGGGAAGTGGCGCCGGAAGGTGATGGCACGCGCTACACTGCCAGCGCCCGGCACTGGACCGAGGAGGCGATGCAGAGCCACGCCGAGATGGGGTTCGAAGCGGGTTGGAATGCCTGTGCCGACCAATTGCAGGCGCTTGCCGAGGCCGATTGACGTAAAGGCGGGGCAGGCGCAATCTCTGTGGATGGGAGAGAGAGCGCAGGCACCGGCGCAGCTTGCCGGGTTCGATCGCGAGGCTTGGGAAGCACTGCTGGGCAATGCCTTGCCGTTCGCCGTTGGCGCAGGTGAAGTGCTGTTTCGGCAAGGTGATCATGCCGATGCACTCTACCTTGTCGAAGCGGGCCTGCTGGAGATCGCCGCGCGCATTCCGGGTGACGACAATGCGGTGATCTCGGCAATACGGCCCGGCGAGGTCGTGGGTGAGTTTGCCCTGCTTGACGATGGCCCCCGCTCGGCCCGGGTCAGGGCAGTGGAGGACACCCGCGGGCTGGTGGTATCCGGTCGCCGCTTCCGGGCGCTGCTGGCCGATGGCTCGGGCTGGGCCATGCAGCTCGGACACGCCTTGCGCCGCCTCGTGGCCGCGCGCACCCGGAAGACGCTCGAACGGATCGTGGCCGAAGGCCATTTCGATCCGCACGCGCTGCGGCAGTTGCATTCCGGGCCGGGGCCCAGCCCGTCGCGCTCCGATGCGGCTGTGCTGGCGCATGGCCTTGCGCGTCTTAAAGGCATCGGGGATATCGTGCAGGCGGGGGCATTCCTGGAAGCGCGGCGGGGCGCTACGGTGGCTGCTCCAGGGGACAGACAGGACGGTCTCTTTCTCGTCCTGCGCGGGGCAGTGCGCGCAGCGGTGCCGCGGGGCGCGATGGCAGAGCAGGTCTTCGTGTTCGGGCCCGGCTGCTTCGTCGGCCTGACCGGTCACAGCGATGGCGGGCCGCAGCCTCTGCTGGTGACGGCGGCGGAACCGGCACAGCTTGTCCATCTTCCTGCCGTGACGCTTGCCGCGCTGGAAGCCGATGCGCCGCCGTGGCTGCCCGTGCTCCACGCAGCGTTCGGGCGACAACTGGTGCAGGACCAGCGCAAGGCCAACCGCCACCTCGGCCGCTCGTTGTCCCTGGCGCGTTTCAACCATGCCGGAGAACTGGGCTGATGTGCCGCATCCTGAGCTATCTCGGCACGCCGGTCCTGCTCGATGACCTGCTCTATGCGCCCGATTCCTCGCTGCTCAACCAGACAATCGGCGCGCAGATGCTGCAGATGCTTAACCTGGCGGGTTTCGGGATGGCCGCGTGGGACGAAGCAAGCCACGCGCCGAACGTGCCGTTTCGTTATCGTACGACGCAGGTTGCGCTGTTCGATCGCAATCTCAAGGCGCTTGCCGGCAAGCTGCGTTCATCCGCGCTGCTCGCGCACATTCGCGGCGTGCCCTATAACTCCACGGTCCAGATCAACGAGCAGAACTGCCATCCCTTCCGCTTCGATGGCGTGCCGCTGTCCATGGCGCACAACGGCGATCTGGCAGGTTTCCGGGACATGCGCTTCGATCTTGCTCCGCACATCCGGCCGGAGTTTGCCAAGCAGATCCAGGGCTCCACCGACAGCGAATGGATCTATGCGCTGGTCGTCTCGGCCCTGCCTGATCCGGGCGGGATCAACGAGCCTGACGCCATCCTCGCCGCGATCCGCCATGCCTTGAGCGTGCTGCGTGAGGCCAGGGCGCGGCATGGGATCACGCGGTCAAGTTCGACCAACCTGATGTTCTGCGATGGCACCAATCTTGCCGCCGTCCGCTTTACTTTCGACTTCGGACACTTCGACGCGGGCGCGCTGCAGGGCAGTTCGGAGTATCTCTCGATGTGGTACACGTGCGGACGGGACTATGGCCTTCACGAAGGCGAGTGGAAGCTGACCGGCGGAGCCATCGATGCCGACAGCGTGATCGTGGCTTCAGAGCCGCTCACCCGCGACTTCGCGACATGGATCGAAGTGCCGGAGTATTCGGCGCTGCTGGTGCGGCGCGATGGGGCAAGGCGGCGGGCGGAGATTCACGCTCTGGAAGTCTGATCGGCACCTGATAGGCTTGTGCTCAGCAGTGAAGGGGAAACGTCATGAGCCTGTTCGATTCGATCCTTGGCCAGGTGGCCGGCAATGTCGATGTGAAGAACCTTGCGGCAAAGGTCGGCATCGATCCCGACACAGCCGAGAACGCGATTGCGGCGCTGGCTGCGGGGCACCAGTCGAAGGGCGACACGATCGAGACGGCGGCGGCCAACTCCGGCCTCGACGCCTCGAAACTGCAGGAGATCGTAGGCCACATCGGCGGCGAGGGCGCACTGGCCAGTTTTGCTTCGGCGCTTGGCCAGAATCCCGATGCGTTGAGCAAGGTTTCCGCCTTCCTCGACAGGGACGGCGACGGCAATCCGCTCGACGATCTTGCCGGTATGGCCAAGGGCCTGTTCAGTCGCTAACGCATTCTGATTGGCGGCACCGGCCCGCTCCCCCGGCCCGACCACCCGACAGTGTATCCTATGGGTGGTCGGGCCGGAGGAGCGGGCCGGTGCCGTATTCAAGGAATCCTGCATGCTTGATGCTGCGCTGTCCCTGATGATGCTGGCCGCGATCGCCCTTGTCGGCGGGGCTGTGTTCCTGTTCCGCCGGGGCGAACGCAAGCGGCCTGCGCTGATGCTGACGCTCGCCGGGATCATGGTGGTGAACCTGATCATCTGGACCCTGCCCGACCGCAGCGGCGCCACGCTGAAGGGCGCGGCCGAGGCGGGGCCCACGCAATAATCAGCCCAAGTGTCAGCCCAGCTCGATGCACCCGCCATCGACGCTGAGGTCTACACCGTTGATGAAGCTGGCCTCGGTACTGGCTAGGAACAGCACTGCGCGCGCCACTTCTTCCGAGGTCCCCATGCGCCCCAGCGGCACGACCGACGAGAGCAATTCGCGCATGCCTTGAATCTCCTCAGGGCTTGCGTCGCGCTTGAAGATTTCGGTGTCGGTCGGGCCGGGGCTGACCATGTTTACGCGGATGCGCCGCGGCAGCAGTTCCTTGCCGACGATGCGCGCCATGGCCCGCAGGCCTGCCTTGGCTGCGGCATAGGCGACGTTGCCCGGCACAGCCGCGGTCGATCCGATGGAGCCGGTAATGACGATGGCCCCGCCGTTGCGCATCAGCGGCAGCGCCTTCTGGATCGCGAAGAACGCCCCGCGCAGGTTGACGGTGTGGATCTGATCCCAGAACTCCGGGGTGACATCAGGCACCATGGCGAAGCCGCCGACCCCTGCGTTGACGAACAGCACGTCGATCCCGCCCAGCGAGTCCCCGATCTCGCCCAACGCCGCCTGGGTCTGGGCAAGGTCACCGATGTCCGAGCGGATGCACAGCGCGCTGAGTTCCTCGGCCACAGCCCGCAAGGTCTCGGCATTGCGCCCGGTGATGGCAAGCCTGGCGCCCTCGGCAGCGAACATCCGCGCGGCGGCAAGGCCGATGCCGGCATTGCCGCCGAGGATCGCCACGCACTTGTTGTCGAAGCGCTTCATCTCAGAACATCGTGTTGGTGTTGGCCGACGCTTCCGGCACGGGCGAGAGCACGTCCCAGTGTTCCATCACCTTGCAGCCTTCGACACGGAAGATATCGACCACCGCGAAGCCGCGCTTGGCTGCGGCATCACCGTTCTCCATCCAGCCGTGACTGTGGACCGCCACCAGGTTGCCGTCGGCGATGATGCGATGGATCGTGGTGCGCTGGCCGGGGTTTTCGGCGACGAATTTTTCGAGGAAGCCGATCGCGGCTTCCCGGCCGGTGGCGGCATAGGGGTTGTGCTGGATGTAACCGGGATCGACCCAGCGCTCGAACGAGGAGCGGACCTTCTTCTGGATGTAGAACTCGTCCATGAAGTTGCTGACCACCTGCTTCGGGGTCAGCTTGCATTCCGCCGCCTGCGCGGCATTGGCGGTGAGGGCAAGGGCAATTGCTGCGGTTACGAGGCGCATCGTTCTTCTCCCTTCAAAACATGCTGTTGGGGTTGACCGGCTGGGCCGGCACGTCCTGAATCACGTCCCAGTGCTCGACGATCATGCCGTTCGCCACCCGGAAGATATCGACCACGGCAAGCCCCGAATCGCCCGGCCAGCGCACGACGTGGGTGTGCGTGATGACATGATCGCCATCGACGAAGCTGCGGTGGATGGTCTGCACGGCATCGGGCGATTCGGCCCGCACCCGGTCGAGAAAGCCCTTCAGCGCCTCAACCGTCGGTGCGGCCAACGAGGAATGCTGGACGTATTCCGCTGCGATGTAGCGGTCGACTGCGCTGCTATCCATCGCGATCAGGACCTTGTGGTACATCTCCAGCACGAGGTCGTGGTTGGCCTGTTCGGCCGCTGTCCGCGCCATGCGCCTCTCCCCTTTATTTATAACAATTGGTAGAGTATGCCTTGGCCAGAGAAGGCCGTCAAAGCCTCAATGCAATCTTGGGAGAATCGATGACCCGCGCCGAGCTCTATGCCGTTCTTGACCGGTTCCTTGCCGCGTTGAACACGCGCGATCCCCATGCGCTGGATTGGGCACGGGGTGCGCATCATAGCGAGAACAACGTCATGCTGGAGATCGGCGATGGCGTGTGGGGCACGATCGACCGGCTGGGCGACTACCAGTTGCGCTTTGCCGACGTGAGGACGGGCCAGGTCGGTTACTTCGGCACGGTGATCGAGCCTATCGAGGAATCGGCCTTCACCCTGCGCCTCGGCGTGAACGAAGCGGGCCAGATCGCCGAGTGCGAGATGCTGATCGTCCGCCAGTCCGACAGTGGCATCAAGTTCGAGAACTGCCGCTACTGGGACAAGCCGATCCTGCACCGCGAACCTGAAGAACCGGTGTCCCGAGAGGAGATGGTGCGCCTTTCGAACGGCTACTTCGATACCCTTCAGCGCAACGACGGAACGATCCACACGAAGTTCCACCCCGATTGCAATCGCGTGGAAAACGGGGTCCAGACCACGCGCAATCCCGACTTCGCAAAGATCGTGCCGGTCTCGGCGCTGGGCTGCGAAGAGCAGTTCCGCATGGGCAATTATCGCTACGACGATGACTTGCGCGCCCGTCGCTTCCCGCTGGTGGATGAAGAGCGCGGGCTGGTGCTGGCCTTCGGTTTCATCGATCATTCCGGCCGCCTGCGCGAGTTCCAGTTGACCGATGGGCGCACGGTGAAAAGTCCGGTGTTGCGCCCGCACAGCTTTTACATCTCCGAACTGTTCAAGATCGACCATGGCATGATCGAACAGATCGAAGCGAACTTCATAACCGTGCCCTACCGCATGCCCAGTCCGTGGGACGCGCTGTGATGCGCCAGGTCCTCGCCAGTCTCTTTCTTGGTCTCGCCGCCTGCTCGCTGGGCGGCGCGACGACGCTGACCGAGGGGGCAGGACGGGAGTGGACCAGTCCCGGCGGGGACTCCGGCAAGACTCGCCATTCGCGGCTCACTGCGATCAATGCGCAGAACGTTGGCCAGTTGGGCCTCGCGTGGTCTGCCGAACTGGACACCTTCAGGGGGCAGGAAGCCACCCCGGTAGTGGTCGATGGCGTACTCTATACGTCAGGCACTGCAGGCCGCGCCTATGCTTTCGATGCGGCCACCGGCAAGCCGCTCTGGCGGTTCGAGCCAGAAGTCGACATGCAGGTCAACCGCACGGTCTGCTGTGACATGGTCAACCGTGGTGTCGCCGTGGCGCGGGGCAAGGTGTTTGTCGCTTCGCTTGATGGCTGGATGTACGCGCTCGATGCCCGGACCGGCGCAGTTGCGTGGAAGAGCGACTTCATCGAGAATCGCGCCAAAGGCGACAATTCAACCGGCGCTCCGGAAGTGGCTGGCGATGTCGTGGTCATCGGCATGGGTGGCGCCGAATATGACGTGCGCGGCTATGTCACCGCGCTGGATCTCGATACCGGCAAGCTGCGTTGGCGCTGGCACGTGGTGCCGCGCGATCCCAAGCTCGGCCCGCAGGAAACACCGGAACTCGAAGCCGCATTGAAGACATGGGACCCGAACAGCCGCTGGGACATCGGCGGCGGCGGTTCGCCGTGGGATGCGATCAACTACGATCCCGAGACCGGGCTGGTCCTCGTCGGCACCGGCAACGGCGGGCCTTACGCCACGTCGAAGCGCTCGCCCTCGGGCGGGGACAACCTCTACCTCGCCAGTCTCGTCGCGCTCGATCCGAAGACGGGGCGAATGAAGTGGCACTATCAGGAAACGCCCGGAGACAACTGGGACTTCACCGCGACCCAGCCGATGATCTTCACGCGCATGGACATCGATGGCGAGAACCGCCCGGTCGTGCTCCACGCGCCAAAGAACGGCTATCTCTACATCCTCGACCGACGTGACGGAAAGCTGCTGCGCGCCAATCCGATCGTGCGCACCAACTGGGCCAAGGGGATCGACCCCAAATCCGGGCGGCCGATCCTGGATCCCGAAGCGGCGGACTACACCACCGGCCCCAAGATCGTCTTTCCCGCCACCACCGGCGCGCGCAACTGGCATCCGGCCAGCTACGATCCCGCTACCGGTCTATACATCGGCGCGGTGCTCGACATGGGCAACCTCATCTTCATGACGCCGGGGGCCAAGCCGCTGAAGGCGCGCGGGCTCAACAACGATGCCGCGCTGATCTTCACGCCCGATGTGAAAGAGGCGCTGGCGGGCTTTCCGCCCGAGTTCGGCGATGCCGTGCGCAAGCTTCCGGCCTTTCAGGAAGCGCTCAGGCAGCCTGCCACCGCGCAGATCCGCGCGATCGATCCGCTGACGGGCAAGACCGTCTGGTCTGCCGACACCGCAGGCTGGCAGGATCGCGGCGGCGTGCTGACCACAGCTACCGGCCTCACAATCTACGGTGGGGTCACCGGCAAGCTCTTCGTGCGGGAGACAAGGACGGGCAAGCTGCTCAAGGAAATTGACACCGGCACCCCGATCATGGCCGCGCCGATGACCTACGAGGTCGGCGGCGTGCAGTATGTCGCAGTCATGGCCGGGTGGGGTGGGGGCGGCTATCCCTTTGTTCCGCGCTATTCGGCCGCCTACACGCGCGGCAACATGAACCGGCTGCTGGTGTTCAGGCTGGGTGGCGGCAAGGTGCCGATGCCCGATCTGTTGCCACCGCTGGAAGTTGCGCCAGAAGCTCCGGCGCAGGCACCGGGCGTCACTGCGGCGACGATTGCCCGGGGGCAGGGGCTGTTCTTCGGCAACTGCGCCATCTGCCATGCCAACCAGCCGCGCTCGATCACGCCGGACCTGCGCCGGATGCAGCCGGGCACGCACGAGGCTTTCCGGCAGATCGTGCTGGAAGGACTGCTTACGCCGAACGGGATGCCGCGCTGGGACGACATCCTCTCGCCCGGTGATGCCGATGCGATCCACGCGTACCTGATCGATCTGCAAGCCAAGACCCGCGCCGACGAGCAAGCCAAGCAGAAGGCCGGCAAGCCGCTCGACGGGCCGAGCCTGACGATCCTTTCGAACTACTGAGGCACCTCATGGACTTCTCCACGCTCGACAACCCCCGCCTCGAATTTGCCTTCGCCTGCCGCCTGCGCTTCACCCGTGTGCAGATGGTGCCCGACCTGCCTTCTGGCGGCATGCGCAGCGCCGTTTATGTCGACGAGGGCGAGTTCGAGGGGCCGCTGCTCAAGGGCAGGGCAGTGCCGAACTCCGGCGGCGATTATGCCTTCTTCCGCCCGGACGACACCGCCGTGTTCGATGCGCGCTATGTGCTCGAAGTCGATGACGGCACGTTGATCTACATGCAGAACAAGGGCTTCCTGTGGGGCCGTGAGCCGGGGACGATGGACCGCCTCCGCGCCTGGGCCTTCGCCGGGGGCGAGCCCGTCCCGCATGCCGAATACTACCTGCGCGCGCAGCCCACCTTCGAGACAAGCAAGGGCAAGCACGATTGGCTGACGCGGCATGTGTTCATCGGCGTGGGCGAGCGCAAGCCGGACGGCAACTACGTCAAGTATTACGCGCTGACGTGAGGCTTGACGGCAAATCACAAGTGCTGCAAACAATAACAATTGTTAGAAAATAAGTGACGGGAGAGTCCACGCCTTGAAGCTGCACCTGCCCCCGCGCGTCAGTCCCAAGCAGTTCCAGGCGGCGATGACCGCCTTTGCCGGCGTGGTCGGCAAGGAATGGGTCATGGACTCCGACGCCGACCGCGACGCCTATGCCGATACCTATGCTCCCGGCAGCACCGAGGAGTGGCCCGCCTCGGCTGCCGTCGCGCCCGCCTCTGTCGATGAAGTGCGCGCCATCGTGCGGCTTGCCAACCAACACAAGACGCCGCTCTGGCCCGTCGCGCGCGGCAAGAACCTGGGTTATGGCACCGCCGCGCCGCGCCTGCCAGGCACGGTCGTGCTCGACCTTGGCCGCATGAACAAGGTGCTCGAACTCGACACCAAGCTGGCCTATTGTGTGGTCGAACCGGGCGTCGGCTTTTTCGATCTCTACGAGCATATCCAGCGCGAAAAGGCGCCGCTGTGGATGTCGGTGCCGGGCAATGCCTGGGGCTCGGTTTTGGGCAACGCGCTCGAACATGGCATCGGCTACACGCCCTATGGCCTGCATGCCCGCAACCTTTGCGGGATCGAGGCAGTGCTGCCCGATGGCGACCTTGTCCGCACCGGGATGGGCGCGATGAGCAACAACCCGGCCTGGCACCTCTTCCCGATGAGCTACGGGCCGACCTTCGACCTCGCCTTCACGCAGTCTAACCTCGGCGTGGTGACCAAGGCCGGCATCTGGCTGCAGCCCGCGCCCGAAAGCTCGCTCGAGATCGTGTGGGACATCCCCAAGGTCGAGGACATCGGCTGGGTGGTCGATACCATTGCGCCGCTCAAGATCTCGGGCCTGATCGACCAGAATGTGTTCATTCCTTCGTGGCTGGGCAAGATGGTTCTCAAGGGCCAGCGTCAGGACTTCTGGGACAAGCCCTCGGCCATCCCCGAATGGCGTGTGGAGGAACTGCTGAAGGAGCACAAGCTGGGCTACTGGCAAGTCGCGCTGCGCCTGTATGGCGAGGAAAGCGTGGTCAAGGCCAAGGCCGAAGTGGTCAAGGCGGCGATGAAGCGCAACCTGGCCGTCGCTCCGGAAGAGCACTGGTGGCATCCTGGCGACTATATCCACGGCGTCGACACCACGATGGGCATTCCGTCGGCCGTGCCGTTGCAGATGTCCGACTGGATCGGCGGACGCGGGGCGCACATGGGCTTCTCGCCCGTTGTCCCGGCAACCGGCAAGCATGTGCTCGATCAGATGGCGCGCAGCCGCAAGATCATCGCTGATTTCGACGTCGACTTCTACGCCAGCTTCACCATCGGTGGGCGCTTTGCCAACAACGTCAACATGCTGATGTACGACCGCGACAACGCGGCTGAAGTCGTCAAGATGCGCAAGCTGTTCGATGCGCTGATCACCGAGACGGCAAAGGCGGGCTACGCCGAATACCGCACCCACCTCGGCTGGATGGACCCGGTCATGGAAACCTTCGATTTCAACAACCACGCGCTGCGCCGCTTCGGCGAGAAGGTGAAGAACGCGCTCGACCCCAACGGCATCATCGCGCCGGGCAAGCAGGGCATCTGGCCTGCCGCCTATTCCGATGCCCGTGGCAGGAGCAACGCGGGAGGTCACGGGGCATGAACCGCGCATCGCTCGTTTTCGTCGGCGCACTGGGCCTTGCCGCGACCGCCGTCTTTGCCGCACCTCCGGGGCCGCCGCCCGGCCCCCGCCGCCGTATCAGATGCGACCGGTTGCGCCGACCGGCGACAGGCTCAAGCCCGGTAGGGATGGCAAGGTGCTGTTCGAAGTGCACTGCGGTTATTGCCACCTGACCGGCGGCATGGGCACCAACCTGCTCACCAAGCAGCAGGTCATGGCTGGGAACTCGCCCGACAAGGGCCTGCTCGCCAATCGCACCGATCTGACTGCCGATTACGTCAAGACCGTGGTCCGCATGGGCAAGGGTGCCATGCCGCAGCAGACCAAGGTCGACCTTACCGATGCCGAGCTTGATGCCGTGGCGAAATACCTCGGGAAGGCAGGCTGATGCGCGTCTCACGCCGCTCGATGCTAAAGGGCAGTGCGCTGGCCGGAGCGGTCGCCGCAACGCCTGCGGTGGCAGCCATGGCGAGCCCCGTGCCGCTGGTGGTGTTCGACAGCCGCATTCCCGAATCCGCAGCCTTTGCTGCAGCGAAGGACACGCAGCGGGCGATCGACCTTGCTCTGGGTGCGGCTGATGCTGCGCGTGCGATCAAATTCCCACAAGTCGTGACAGGGCTCACACGCTGGAGCGACTGGACTGCGCTAAGAGGGGTCATGGAGGCGCAGGGTCTGCGACTCTCGGATGAGATTCGTGCTGCCGCTCCCCTCTCCGGTCGCACGCATCTTTTCCTCTGGACGATGACTGCGCGCTAGACAGTCCCGGCGCAAAGCCAGAAGTCTGCAAAAGGGGTGCGTTCCTGTCGGGACGTGCCCCTTTTATCGTGCGGTCAGCTTTCACTTGGTGAAACATTCGAAATGGGCGTCTGCCCCACCCGCGTCTTAATCCCCAAAGCGTATTTCGACACCATGCGGGCTTGACCCGCGCTCCTGCGCAATTAGTATGTGTTACTAACAAATTCCGACACGCATCGGAATCGGGAGAGAGATAATGGAACCAGTGGGCAACGAATGGACGCGGTAACCCTTTATCACTGGGAACCCAACGCCAACTCGGGGAAGCCGATGCTGGCGCTGATGGAAAAAGGCGTGCCCTTTTCCAGCCATTACATCGACATGCTGCAGTTCGATCAGCACAAGCCGGAATACCTTGCGATCAATCCGCAGGGCACCATCCCGGCGATGACCCATAATGGTCTCGTGCTCACCGAGAGCACCGCGATCATGGAATACGTGAACGATCGGTTCGACGGGCCGGACCTCATGCCGTCGGATGCGCGTGATCGCTGGCGCGTGCGCTGGTGGATGAAGTTCATGGACCAGTGGCTTGGCCCCAGCTTCTCGATGATCGGGTGGAGCGTATTCGTAGGGCCCATGGTGCGCCAGCGTGATCCTGCCGAACTCGCAGCGGCGATCGAGCGCATTCCCCTGCCGGAACGCCGCGTCGCATGGCGCAAGGCAATCAATGGCGACTTTTCGGAAAGCGAGATGGCCGAGAGCCGTCGCCGCGTCGGTCTGGGCATCGCGAAGCTCGAAGAAGAACTGGGCAAGCGGCCCTATGTCGGCTCGCATGAGTACAGCCTGGCCGACATCAACATCTTCAACAGCACTTATTCGCTGCCGCTGTCGCAGCCAGATCTGGCGGGCAAGGACAAGACGCCGAATATCATGCGCTGGCTCAAGCGGGTCTATACGCGTGATGCGGTCAAGAGGACCTGGGCGATGGGCAAGACCGACCTTGCCAATCGCTATGGTCTGATCATGGCGGAGATCGAGGCATGAACGCGGTGCTCTACCACGGCGAGCCGAATGGCGCTTCACTGACCGTGCTTGCCGCTCTGGCGCAATCGGGACTCGACATCGAATGCCGCCCCATCGACCTGCTTGCCGGGGAGCGCCATGCGCTGCCTGGCATTGCCGATCCTGTTGCGCTCGACCTGTGCATTGAAGGCGAAGGGCCGGTGCTGGTCATCGATGGTGAGGCGATGACCGAATCCGTGTTCCTGGCACAGTATCTTGACGAGGCCGCGGGCGGGGCCGGGCTGCAGCCGACGGACGCCTATGCGCGCTGGGAAATGATGATGTGGTGCCGCCAGATCACCGAGCGCCTGTCCCCTGCAGCAGCGTTGCTCGGCAATCTTGCTTCCTCGCAGCATGCCGTTGCAGCCATTCCGGCCGACGATTTCGCAACGCTGACAGCGCGCATCGTGTCGGACGATCTGCGCAACCGTTGGCAAGTGCTGAACGATGATGTCGTCGATGCCGCGCAAGTGGCCGACAGCGAGACCAAGATCGTCGCCGCCGTCGAGCGCTGCGAGAAGCAGCTGGCCGATGGCCGTGCATGGCTGATGGGCGGCTTTTCGATCGCCGATCTCGTCACCTATTCCTGGCTGGCCGGGATGCAGCTTCTGCGGCCGGATGCCTTCGCCGCTGCTCCCCTCACCACCGCTTGGCTCGCCCGCATGGCCGAGCAGAGCTGCGTAAAGGCGGCATTTGCCAGGTCGACCGTTTCCGAACCGCTCCGCGCCTGGGCGCCGGGGCCAGAAATCAATCGTTGGGGATAACCAATGCGCGCCATCGACTACTTTGACCGCGGCCACGATCGCGATCCACAGCGTCTCGCCATCGTCGATACCGAGACGGGTCTTAAGCTGACCTTCGCCGAAACCAAGGCCCTGTCCGAACGCATCGCTGCGGCTCTGCAGAAGGGCGGTTTCGAGAACCAGGACTGCCTCGGTCTCTATGGTCCGAACGATGGCATGCTGCTCGTCGTCCTGCTGGCGATGTGGCGCGCCAACGGCAAGTGGATCCCGGTCAACACGCGCAACGCCATCGACGCCAACGCGGCCTATATCAACTACGTGCGCCTGAAGTGGCTGGTCTATCATTCGTCCAAGGCCGACGAAGTCCAGCAGCTCAAGAACCTCTGTCCGACGCTCCAGCACTTCGTCTGCCTCGACAAGCGCATGGGCGATGACCCGAGCCTCGAGGAATTCATGGCCGGTGTCAGCGAGGCCGATTTTGTCGAGCCCGAGATCGATGCCTTCGGCAACCTGATGGACATGGTCGGCATCTTTCCCACCGGCGGCACCACCGGCCCTTCGAAGGGCGCCAACGTCACCAACCTCGGCTGGGGCACGATGATCGAGACCGCTGCCGATGGCATGGGCGGCCGCACCGACTCCCCGGTCGCGCTTGTTTCAGCGCCGATCACGCACGCTGCTGGCCCGATCGCGCTTTCGACGCTGAGCCTCGGCGCAACGCAGGTGATCCTGCCCGGTTTCGACGCCGAGCGCGTGCTGCGCACGATTGCGGAGTACAAGGTTACCCACATGTACCTGCCGCCGACGGCGCTGTACCAGCTGCTCGCCTCGCCGGAACTGGGCGATCATGACTACTCCAGCTTGCGCATCTTCATCCTCGTCGGCTCGCCCTGCAGCCCGGAAAAGCTGCGCCAGGCGGTGGAGGTGTTCGGACCGGCGATGTGCCAGTCCTACGGTCAGGTCGAATGCCCCATGATCGTGGCGTGGTTCCCGCCCGAGGACGTCGCGAAGTTCGCCACTTCCGCACCGGAAAAGCTCGCCGCCTGCGGCAAGCCCACCCGCTCGATCAAGGTCGCGCTGCTCGACGATGATGGCAAGGAGGTGCCGCTGGGCGAGGCGGGCGAAATCTGCGTGCGCGGCGCGCTGGTCACGCATTCCTACTTCGAAAAGCCTGAGGAAACCGCCGAAATCCGCAAGTTCGGCTGGCATCACACCGGTGACGTCGGCAAGTTCGACAAGGACGGCTACCTCTACATCGTCGACCGCAAGAAGGACATGGTGGTTTCCGGCGGCTTCAACGTGTTCACCGCCGAAGTCGAAGCTGCCGTGACAGAACTGGCAGCAGTGCGCGAGGCCTGCGTATTCGGCATTCCGCACGAGAAGTGGGGCGAGCAGGTCCATGCGGTGGTCGTGGCCGAGGGCATTACCGAGGCCGAAATCATCGCCTATGCCAAGGATCGCCTCGGCGGGGTCAAGGCGCCGAAATCTGTCACGTTTATCGACTCGATTCCGCGCACTGCTGCGGGCAAGATGGACAAGAAAGCGCTGCGGGTTCCCTATTGGGGTAACGCCGATCGTATGGTCAACTGATCCGGAAAACGGACAGTCGGGAGAGAGAGCTGCATATGCGTTTGAAGGTCTTAAGCCTGATGGCCGCACTGCTGCCGCTGGCAGCGTGCAACATCAAGAGTGATGGCGACACGGTCGCTGTCGCTTCCGCAGGCGTCACCGATGCGATGATCGCGCAAGTGCCTGAAGGCGAATGGCTGAGCTATGGGCGCGATTATGGTGAACAGCGCTTCTCCCCGCTAACCCAGGTCAACGACAGCAACGTCGGACAGCTTGGCCTTGCATGGTTCCATGATCTTGAAACGGCGCGCGGGCAGGAGGCCACGCCGCTGATGCACGACGGCACGCTCTACATCTCGACCGCATGGTCGATGGTGAAGGCGTTCGATGCCAGGACCGGGGCGCTCAAATGGTCCTACGATCCGGAAGTGCCGCGCGAAACGCTCGTCCGGGCCTGCTGCGATGCGGTCAATCGCGGTGTTGCGCTTTACGGAGACAAGGTGTTCGTCGGCACGCTGGACGGACGCCTCGTTGCGCTGGATCAGAAGACCGGCAAGGTTGCCTGGTCGAAGGTCGTCGTGCCCAACCAGCAGGACTATACCATCACTGGCGCGCCGCGCGTGGTGAAGGGCAAGGTCCTGATCGGCAGCGGCGGTTCGGAGTACAAGGCGCGCGGCTACATCGCTGCCTATGACGTGAACACCGGCAACGAGGTGTGGAAGTTCCACACCGTTCCCGGCAACCCCGCCGATGGCTTCGAGAACAAGGCCATGGAAAACGCCGCCAAGACCTGGGCCGGCGAATGGTGGAAGCTGGGCGGCGGCGGAACCGTGTGGGATGCGATCACCTATGATCCCACGACCAACCTCGTCCTGTTTGGCACCGGCAACGCCGAGCCGTGGAACCCCGCTGCGTCCGGTCGTGAGGGCGACAGCCTCTACACCTCGTCGATCGTCGCGGTGAATGCCGACACCGGTGAATATGCCTGGCACTTCCAGGAAACCCCGGAAGACCGCTGGGATTTCGACTCCGCCCAGCAGATCACTCTGGCGGACCTGAACATCGGGGGCCAGCAGCGCCATGTCGTGCTGCATGCCCCGAAGAACGGCCATGTCTACGTGCTTGATGCCAAGACCGGCCAGTTCATCTCGGCAACGCCGTTCGTACCGGTCAACTGGGCGACGGGCATCGATCCCAACACAGGCAAGGCGACAGTCAATCCGGCCGCCCGGTACGAAAAGGGCGCACCATTCGTCAGCCTGCCCGGCGCGGTGGGTGCCCACTCGTGGCAGCCGCAGAGCTTCAGCCCGAAGACCGGCCTGCTCTACCTGCCGGTCAACAACGCCGCATTCCCCTACGCCGCGGCGAAGGACTGGAAGGCCACCGACATCGGCTTCCAGACTGGCCTCGATGGTTATGTCACCGCAATGCCGGCCGATGCCAAGGCCCGCTCCGCCGCGATGAGCGCAACCACCGGCACGCTCGTCGCCTGGGACCCGGTCGCCAAGAAGGCTGCGTGGAAGGTCGAACTGCCCAGCCCGTCAAACGGTGGCATTCTCTCGACCGCCGGCAATCTCGTCTTCCAGGGCACCGCAGGCGGCGATTTCGTCGCCTATAGCGCCGACAAGGGCAAGCAGCTCTGGTCGTTCCCGGCGCAGAGCGGCATCATTGCTGCGCCCATGACTTATGCGATCGACGGCGAACAGTATGTCGCCGTGATGGTCGGCTGGGGCGGCGTATGGGACGTTGCCACTGGCGTCCTTGCCCACAAGGCCAAGAAGCAGCGCAACATCAGCCGCCTCGTCGTGTTCAAGCTCGGCGGGAAGGCCACGCTGCCTGCCGCTCCGCCGATGGCCAAGATGGTCCTCGACCCGCCGCCGTTCACCGGCACGCCGGAGCAGGTCAAGGCTGGTGGCGAACTCTACGGTCGTTACTGCAACGTCTGCCATGGCGATGCGGCGGTTGCCGGCGGTGTGAACCCGGACCTGCGCCACTCTGCCGCGCTCAACGCTCCCGAAGCCATCCGATCGGTTGTCATAGACGGCGCGCTGCAGCACAACGGCATGGTGTCGTTCAAATCGGCGCTCAGGCCAGAGGATGCAGACAACATCCGCCAGTACCTCATCAAGCGCGCCAACGAGGACAAGGCTCTGGAAGCGCGCTGACAAGAATGCTATAGCTTATAGCAATCATAACGAGTGGAGAGATTCATGACGCATCTTTATCCCAACCTGATCAATGGCGAGCTGGTCACGACCGCAGAGTCGCTTGATGTCGTGAACCCCGCGAACGAGCAGGTCATCGGGCGGGTCCCAGCCTGTGGCGTCGAAGAACTGGACCGCGCTGTGGCTGCTGCCCGCGCTGCCTTCAAGACCTGGTCGAAGACCCCGGTTGACGATCGGCGTGCCGTGATCCGCAACATGGCGGCGGCGATCGAGGCCAATTTCGATGAGCTGTACCGCCTGCTCACCAGCGAACAGGGCAAGCCGCATCATCAGGCGCAGGGCGAGATCCACGCTTGCGCCGGCATCATCAGCGCCCAGTCCACGCTGACGCTGGAAGAGACGATCAACGAAGATAGCGACACCCGCCTGAGCCGCACGCGCCGCGTGCCGGTCGGCGTCGTCGCCGGCATCGTGCCGTGGAACTTCCCGCTGCTGATGGCCGTCCAGAAGATTGCGCCCGCGATCCTCACCGGCTGTACCATCGTGCTCAAGCCTTCGCCGTTCACTCCGCTGACCACGCTGAAGTTCGCCGAACTGATCAAGGACATCGTGCCGGCTGGCGTCGTCAACATCATTACCGGCGAAGACGCACTCGGCCCGATGATGACCTCGCACCCGGACATCGACAAGATCACCTTCACCGGCTCGACCGCAACCGGCAAGCGCATCATGGAAGGCGCCTCGAAGGACCTCAAGCGCATCACGCTGGAACTGGGCGGCAACGACGCTTCGATCGTCCTGCCCGATGCCGACGTCGAAAAGGTTGCCGAGCAGCTCTTCTGGTCGAGCTTCACCAACGCAGGGCAAATCTGCGTGGCCGCCAAGCGCGTCTACATCCACGAGGACATCTACGACGACCTGTCGAAGGCCATCGCCGAATACGCCAAGACCGTGAAGGTCGGCGACGGCTCGGAGCAGGGCACCGGCGTCGGCCCCATCCAGAACAAGAAGCAGTTCGAGCGTGTCTGCGAACTGATCCAGGACGCCAAGGACAACGGCTACAAGTTCCTCGTCGGCGGCGATGTCGATCCTTCCGGCTCTGGCTACTACGTGCCGATCACGATCCTCGACAACCCGCCCGAGGATGCGCGCATCGTGGCTGAGGAGCAGTTCGGCCCGGTCATGCCGCTGATGAAGTTCTCCAGCGACGACGAAGTCATCGCCCGCGCCAACAATTCGGAATATGGCCTTGCCGGCGCTGTCTGGACCAAGGACACCGAACGCGGCGTGAGGATCGCCGAGCAGCTTGAAACCGGCACGGTTTGGATCAACGAGTTCCTTCACCTTTCGCCCTTTGCGCCGTTCGGCGGACACAAGCAGTCCGGCTTTGGCGCGGAATACGGCATCGAGGGTCTGAAGGAATTTACCTACAGCCAAGTGATCACGGTCAAGAAGGACGCGCTGGTCTGATCCGCGCCTGAATATCGAGCGTAGCCCTGTCGTTTCGCGGCAGGGCTGCCTTGATGCTTGCAAAACTGAAGGAAAAGAGCGGTGCCCATCGACATTTCGAAGATCAAGGCGATCGACGTCCACGTCCATGCCGAGGTCTCGTGCCACGATCCGGAAGATCCGGTCATGGGCCAGTTCTTCGACGCCGCTTCGGCTTACTTCAAGGCCCCGCGCGAGCGGCCGAAGATGCCCGAGATCGTCGAGATCTATCGCGAGCAGCAGATCGCCTTCTGCATGTTCACGGTCGATGCCGAATGCGGCATGGGTGCCAAGCGCGTGTCGAACTACGAAGTTGCCGAAATGGCGGCCAAGAACGACGACATCTGCATCGCCTTCGCCTCGATCGATCCGCACAAGGGCAAGTACGGCGCGCGCGAAGCCCGCGATCTGATCGAGAACTTTGGCGTGAAGGGCTTCAAGTTCCACGGCATTGCCCAGAACTGCCACCCGGCCGACCGCGTTGGCTATCCGATATACGAAGTCATTGCCGAGTATGGCCTGCCCGCGATTTTCCACACCGGCCATTCCGGCATGGGCACGGGGATGCGCGGCGGTGGCGGCATGCGTCTCAAGTACGGCCAGCCGATGCTGGTCGATGATGTCGCGGTCGACTTTCCCGACATGAAGATCATCCTCGCCCACCCGTCGTGGCCATGGGTGGATGAAAGCCTGTCCATGGCGTTGCACAAGGACAACGTGTTCATCGACCTGTCGGGCTGGAGCCCTAAGTATTTTGCGCCGCAGATCATCCAGTACGCCAATACGCAGCTCAGGAAGAAGATGCTGTTCGGTTCGGACTTCCCGCTGATCCACCCTCAGAAGTGGATCGATGCGGCGCTGAAGGTCGGCTTCAAGGAAGAGGTTATGCCCGGCATCATGAAGGACAACGCCGCGCGCCTGCTGGGGCTGGCCTGAGCCTGCCTGATGGCCGATCCTGATGGCATCCGCGGCTGGCAGAGGCTTGATGCGGAAATTACCACGTCGGGCCGGATCGAGGACAAGGACGTCATGCGCCTCGCCGACCTGGGCGTAGCGCATGTCGTCAATCTCGCGCTGGAGACTCATCCCGAAGCGCTGGCCGGGGAAGGGGACAAGCTTGCCGCGCAAGGCATTGCCTATACCCACATCCCCGTTCCGTTCGACGCACCGGGCGAGGACCACTTCGCCGCTTTCGTGAAGGCGGTGGAGGAAGGACCCAGGCCGGTCCACGTCCATTGCATCATGAACTGGCGCGTCTCGGCGTTCTTCTACCGCTACAACCGCGACCGTCGCGGCCTTGCGGAGCCCGTCGCGCGCGCGCTGATGGAACGGCAGTGGTCTCCTGAAGGCCATGACAGCAAGGAAGCCCGCGTCTGGGCGGAATTCATCGCAAGGACCCCTGAGTGACCGATCTTTCGGGCAAGCACATCGTCATCACTGGCGCCTCTACCGGCATCGGGCGCGCGACTGCGACCAACTGCACCCAGGCCGGCGCGCGCGTTACACTGATCGCCCGCCGCGCCGATCTGCTCGAACAGGCTGCGCGCGACCTTGGCGGCAGCACCGCCTTCGCTGCGGCCGACGTTGCAGACAAGGCCGCGCTTCATCACGCGCTCGATCATGCCATCGCTGCCAATGGCCCGATCGATGGCATGTTTCTGAACGCCGGCATCGGCGGCATGTTTGCTCCCGTCGAACAATATACCGACGAGATGTTCGACACCGTGATGGCGGTGAACCTCAAGGGCGTGCTCTGGGCGATCCAGCACGTGCTGCCCGCGATGAAGGAACGCCGGCAAGGCGCGATCCTCGTCACCGGTAGCCTCGCCAGCGAGCGCGGGTTGCCGATGAATGCGGGCTACGTCGCCAGCAAGCACGCCGTGCTCGGCCTATCGCGCGCGGTCGCCAACGAAGTGGCCGAGTTCGGCGTGCGCTGCAATTGCATCGTGCCCGGGCTGATCGAGACGCCGATGCTCGATGGCCTGCCCCCCGAAGCCGCCTCGCAGATGGCCAAGGCAGTGCCGCAGGGCCGCACCGGCCAGCCCGAGGAGCTGGCCAAGGTCGCCGCATTCCTTCTGTCCGATGCCGCCAGCCACGTCACCGCCCAAAGCTGGGCGGTAGACGGTGGCATGCTCGGCACCATGCGATTCTGATCCGATGGCCCTGAAATACTACCACGCCGAACCGCTGGCGAACTCGCTCAAGTCGATGGTCCCGCTCAAGGAGAAGGGGCTCGCCTACGAGAGCATCTACGTTGATCTGCACAAGTTCGAACAGCACCAGCCGTGGTTCACCGCGATCAATCCCGAGGGGCAGGTGCCCGTTCTCGATCATGACGGCACGATCATCACCCACACCACGGTAATCAACGAATACCTCGAGGATGCCTTCCCTCACGCGCAGCCCGCCGACGCTCCATTGCGTCCGCACGATCCGGTTGGCGCGGCGCGGATGCGCTATTGGAACAAGTTCGTCGACGAGCACGTAATGAACTTCGTCTCGATGCACGGCTGGCACCGCATGGTCGGGGTCATCGCGCGCAACATCGAGAACGGCGATTTCGAGAAGCTGCTCGAAAACATACCGCTGCCCGATCAGCGCAAGAAGTGGGCTACGGCTCGCTCAGGTTTCTCCGAGGCGGACCTCGCCAACGCCACTGCCAAGATCGAATATGCCCTTGCCAAAGTCGAGGCACAGCTTGGGCAGACAAAGTGGTTGGCAGGGAGCACGTACACCCTTGCAGACATCAACTTTTATTCGCACTGCGGCATGATGGTCGAGCGTATGTTCCCCGAGATGGAAGTGGCGAGCCGCTTCCCACGCCTGTGCGAATGGCGCGACCGCGTCACCGCACGTCCCGCAGTCGCCGAAGCCCTGAAGAGCGAGGACCGCACCGCGCCGGGCCTGCGGACATGGTCGGGGCACGTTCGCTGATGGCCGGTTTTGTGCTTATTCACGGTTCCTGGCACGGCGGCTGGTGCTTCGATCCAGTTGCCGAGATCCTGCGCGCGCGTGGGCATACGGTCGTGGCGCCGACGCTGCCTGGCATGGGCGGCACGGCCGAGGAAATGGCGGCGGTCATGCTCGATGGCTGGGGCGAATTTGCTGCGCAGCATTGCCGGGACCTGAAGGCGCAGGGCGTCGGCCCGGTAGTGCTTGCCGGACACTCGCGCGGTGGCCTTGTCGTGTCGACCGCGGCAGAGCGTGATCCAGCTGCAATGGATGCCATCGTCTATATCTGTGCGATGATGCTGCCTGCGGGCATGAGCCGCGCCGAATTTAAGGAACTCGAAGGCCCCAACCCTGCCTTCGATGCGATCATCTCCAAGGTCCACGATGGCGTCGCCACGGTTATCGATGCTGCGAATGCTGCACCGGTCTTTGCGCAAGTCTCCCCCCCTGACCTTGTCGATGCGGCGATGGGAAGGCTCATGGCCGAACCACACGCTCCTCGTTCCGAGAAGATTGCTGTCACCCCCGAGCGCTGGGGCAGTCTGCCGCGCACCTATATCGAATGCACGCTCGACCGCACCATCCCGATCGAAAGCCAGCGCCGCATGATCGCGATGTCGCCTGGCGCGAACGTGGTCACGCTTGAGGCTGATCACAGTCCCTACCTGTCGAAACCGCAGGAACTGGCTGACGCGCTGGAAGCAGCGTTACCGGCCTAATCGGCGAAGAAGTTCAGCTCCAGCAGCACGTTGTTCGGGTCTGCGGTAAAGATCTGGCGCAGCCCGATGGCTTCGACCACGTTCGTCTGGCAGTCGAGCCCCAGGGCGGCCACGCGCGCCAGCACATCGTCGTAGCCTGAGCAATTAAGCGCAACGTGGTGGATCGCGCCGGTGAGCGAACCGGGCTGCACTTCGCGATCATAGGCGCGCGGGCAATCGACGGCATTGATGTGCACGATGGCCTTGCCGCCTGCATCGTACATCCACTGCGCGTTTTGCGGGGTGAGGGGGGGCGGACCATCGCGCCGTTCCAACCCGAGCAGCGCCTTGTAGAACTCGGCCGTCTCGTCGAGTCGGTCGGTAATGATGTTGACGTGATCGAGCGCGTTGACGTGCATTGATTCTCTCCCGCAGCAAAACGGCGGCCGGAGCATGGTGCCGCCGCCGCCGTCCAATCTCAACCTTTGAAACCGCTCAGCTCTTGAACACGACAGTCTTGTTGCCGTTGACGAGAGCCCGATCCTCGAGGTGCAAGCGCACAGCTTCCGCCAGCACGCGGCGTTCCACATCGCGGCCCTTGCGCACGAGGTCTTCGGGGCTGTCGGCGTGAGTCACGGTCTCGACGTCCTGGTGGATGATCGGACCTTCGTCGAGATCTGCGGTAACGTAGTGACCGGTCGCACCGATCATCTTCACGCCGCGGGCGTGCGCCTGGTGGTAAGGCTTGGCGCCCTTGAAGCTCGGCAGGAACGAGTGGTGGATATTGATGCAGCGGCCCGAAAGGAATGAGGCGAGATCGTCCGACAGGATCTGCATGTAGCGCGCCAGCACCACCAGTTCTGCGCCGGTCTCGGTGACGATGCGCTTGACCTCGGCCTCCTGCTGCGGCTTGGTCTCTTTGGTGATCGGCAGGTGATGGTATGGCACATTGCCGATCAGCGAGATGTTCAGCGCTTCCTTGGGATGGTTGCCAAGGATCGCGACGACTTCCATCGGCAATTCACCGATGCGCGTGCGATAGAGCAGGTCGCCAAGGCAGTGGTCGAACTTGCTGACCATCAGGACGACCTTCCGCTTCACGGCCGTGTCGCGCATGTTCCATTCCATGCCGTAGTCTTCGGCAACCGGCGCAAAGGCCGTGCGGAAGGCTTCGATCCCGGTTTCGCCTGGATCGAACACGACTCGCATGAAGAACTTGCCGCTCAGCGAATCATCGAATTGCTGCGCCTCCCGGATGTTTCCGCCCGCTTCATAGAGGTTGCCCGTGACGCGGGCGACGATGCCCGGCTTGTCCTCGCATGACAGCGTCAAAATCAGCGATGCGCTCATCAAAATCTCTCCCGTCCTAGTCGCGTTAGGGGTGGCGCTCATTGGGCGCAACATTTCCCATTGCGAATCTCGAGGGAGATTGTATGTGTTGCATACAAGTTTTTCAACCCTGCCATTTTCAAGTCGGGAGAGTTTCACATGGCAAAGAACCTCGAAGAGGTAATCCAGCAAGGCGGCAATATCGTCGAAATGCTGCGCAACTCGCAGCTCGGTGCCTACGTCTATCCGGTCGTCGCTCCGGAATTCTCGAACTGGCGTTCGGAGCAGTGGGCATGGCAGCACAGCGCCGTGCTGTTCGACCAGTCGCACCACATGGTGAACCTGTACATTCGCGGCAAGGACGCGCTGAAGCTGCTGTCCGACACCATGATCAACAGCCCCAAGGGCTGGTCGGTCAACAAGGCCAAGCAGTACGTCCCCACCACGCCTTACGGCCATGTCATCGGTGACGGCATCATCTTCTGGGAAGAAGAAGAATCGTTCACCTACGTCGGCCGCGCCCCGGCTTCGAACTGGCTGCGCTACCACGCTGCCACCGGCGGCTACGATTGCGAGATCGAGCTGGACGACCGTTCGCCGATGCGTCCGATGGGCAAGCCCGTCACCCGCAAGGAATGGCGTTTCCAGATCCAGGGGCCGAACGCCTGGGCCGTGATCGAGAAGCTGCACGGCGGCCCGCTCGAACAGCTCAAGTTCTTCAACATGAGCACGATGAACATCGCCGGCAAGACCGTGCGCACGCTGCGCCACGGCATGTCGGGCGCGCCGGGCCTCGAAATCTGGGGTCCCTATGCCGAGCAGGAAGAGATCCGCGCCGCGATCCTCGAAGCCGGCAAGGAATTCGGCCTGATCGCTTGCGGCAGCCGCGCCTATCCTTCGAACACCCTTGAATCGGGCTGGATCCCGTCGCCGCTGCCCGCCATCTACACCGGCGAAAAGCTCAAGGGCTTCCGCGAGTGGCTGGCAGCTGACAGCTACGAAGCGACCGGCTCGATCGGCGGTTCGTTCGTCTCCGACAACATCGAGGACTACTACCTCAACCCGTGGGAGCTGGGTTACGGCAACTTCGTCAAGTTCGACCATGATTTCCATGGCCGTGAGGCGCTGGAAGCCCTGAACCCGGCCGAGCAGCGCAAGAAGGTGACGCTCGCCTGGAACCCCGAGGACATGGCCAAGATCATGGCCTCGCTGTTCAACCCCGATGGCGAACAGTACAAGTTCTTCGATACCCCGCTCGCGAACTACGCCTCGTCGAACTACGACCGCGTCGTTGATGCTGGCGGCAAGACCGTCGGCTTCTCGATGTTCACCGGCTACTCGTACAACGAGAAGCAGGCGCTCAGCCTCGCCACGATCGATCCGGAAATCCCGGTCGGCACCGAACTGCGCGTGGTGTGGGGTGAAGAGAACGGCGGTACCCGCAAGACCACCGTCGAGCCGCACAAGCAGATCGAGGTCCGTGCGATCGTCTCGCCGGTCCCCTACAGCCGCGTCGCTCGCGAAAACTACGCCGAAGGCTGGCGTACTGCTCGCTGAGCCAACCAACCGTATTGCCCGGACCGCCACAATGGCGGCCGGGCATTCGGCCTGAACAAGAGAGGATCCCGAACATGGCAAAGGCATCGATCATCCATCCCAACTGGGACAAGACGCCCGACGGGATCACCGATGGTTTCAGCCTCGAGATGACCGCGAAGGACGAAGCCTCGCTGCGCGATGCCGCCCCGCTCATCCCGGCAGAAACCCCCATCGCCGTTACCTTCCTGCCCGGGGAAGACGTCGGCGCCCGCGTTGCCGCGACGATTGCGGTGCGCGAACTCGGCTTCGAGCCGATGCCCCATTTTTCCGCCCGCCGGATCACGTCCGAGGACGACTTCGAAGGCTACCTGCGCGCCGTGGTGGAAAAGGCCGGTGTGACGCGCTGCTTCATCGTCGCCGGCGATCCGCCCGAGCCCGTCGGCCCATATTTCGACACGTCCGCCCTGATCGCGACCGGCGCCTTCGAGCGTTCGGGCATCAAGGCCATCGGTATTGGCGGCCACCCGGAAGGGCACCCCAACATGACCGAGGCCGAATGCTGGGCGGTCCTCGAAAAGAAGGTGGCGGAAATCACCGCGCGCGGCATGGCCCCGCTGATCGTCACCCAGTTCGGCTTCGATCCCGATGCCTTCCTCGCCTGGCTGAAGGAACTGCGCGCACGCGGCATCGACGCTCCGGTGCGCATCGGCGTGCCTGGGCCTGCCGGGATCAAGCGCCTGCTGGCGTTTGCCGCGCGCTGCGGCGTCGGCGCGTCGACCTCGGTGCTCAAGAAGTACGGGATCTCGGTCACGAACCTGCTCGGCACGGCCGGGCCGGACAAGCTGGTAGATGCCTTCGCCCGTGGCCTCGGGTCCGAGCACGGCAAGGTGCGCCTGCACTTCTACCCATTCGGTGGCCTGACCAAGACCCTCGAATGGATTCACGGTTACAACAAGAAGCACGGCATCGGCCAGGGGGCCTGAGCCGGTGACCGACTTTGTGCTGGTGCACGGCGCTTGGGGCGGCAGCTTCGCGTGGGACCGCCTCAAGGCCGATCTCGAAGCTGCCGGACACCGTGTCCTCGCCGCTGATCTTACCGGTCTCGGTCGCCGCAAGGCCGAGTTCCACCCCGGCATCACGCTGACCACGCACATCGACGACGTGTGCGACCAGATCGCCAAGGCCGGTCTCGACCGCTTCCTGCTGGTCGGCCATTCCTGGGGCGGTATGGTCATCACCGGCGTCGCCACGCGCCTCGGCGCGCGCATCGACGCCCTCGTCTATGTCGATGCCTTCCTGCCGCAGGACGGGCAATCGCTGTGGGACCTGACCGGGCCGTGGGAGCACGATCACTACATCGGCAGCCAGAAGCACAAGCCCGGCGCCGTTTCCCCGCTACCCGGCCTTGAAAGCCCGGTCCTGTCCGATCATCCTCTGCTTACGCTGGTCGAAGCCGTGCGCTTCACCGGCGAGGAAGCGAAGATCCCCCGCCACGTCTATATTTTCGCCAATGGCTGGAGCCCGTCACCCTTCGGCAAGTTTGCCGAGGCGGTGCAGGATGATCCGGCCTGGGAGTACCACGAGGCCGAAGCCAGCCACAACGTCATGGGTGACCAGCCCGACCAACTGCTCCAGATCGTGCTCGGCTGCGCCTGAATCGGGCTCAGCCCTGCTGCGCCAGGCTCTGCATCCGCTTGAGATAGCGCGCCAGCACGTCGATCTCGAGGTTGACCTTCGATCCCGGCTTCAGCGCGCCCATCGTCGTGACTTGCGCGGTGTGGGGGATGATGTTCAGCGCGAACTGGCAAGATCCGTCGGGCTGGTCCGCCACTTCGTTGACGGTCAAGGACACGCCATTGACCGTGATGGACCCCTTCGCCGCGATGTATGGCGCCAGTTCCTGCGGCGCCGAAATCCAGAACTTGAGCGAGGCGCCATCGGGGCGGATGCTGACGACCTCGCCCACGGCGTCGACATGCCCGGTCACGATGTGCCCGCCAAGTTCATCGCCCAGCTTCAGCGCCGGTTCGAGGTTGAGCGGCGCGCCCACAGTCCACTGCTCCGCTGCAGTGCGGCTCACCGTTTCGCCCGAAACGTCCACCGCGAACCAGCCTTCGCCAGCCACGCCTCCCTTGTCCACCACGGTCAGGCAAACGCCCGAGCAGGCGATCGAGGCGCCGATGGCGATCTTCACTGGGTCCATCGCGCACGAGATCGTGATATGGCGGTCCCCCTTGTCTTCGACGGCAAGGATGTTGCCGATTTCCGTGACGATCCCGGTGAACATAAGAAATCTCCTTCAGCGGACCCGCTCGTAGACGTCGAGCGCATCGCTGCCAAGCGTCCGCCGGTCCACATTGCGCCAGCGCCCGTGCGCGTCCGCGAGCGAGCCGAGGCCGATGTCGCCGATGCAGGGCAAACCTGCGCCAATGATGATCGGGGCGCGATAGATCAGCAGCCGGTCTACCATGTCGGCGGCGATGAATGCGGCTGCCGCCTGCGCTCCGCCTTCGACGAACAGGTACTGCACATCCCCGAAAGCTTGCGGCGCGGTGATATCTGCAACCGCCGTCCAGCCTTCAGGCGCCGTGCCGCGCGTCAGCACCATGCGCTGCGGGCTGCGGTGCTCGAGCCCCGGCAGGCGCACGTCGAGCCTCGGCGTGTCGGCGCGCAAGGTGCCGCCGCCGACAAGGATCGCGTCGGCCCGTGCCCTCTCGACATGGCAATGCGCGCGCGCTTCGGGGCCGGTGATCCATTGGCTCGATCCGTCGACGAGGGCTATTTTGCCGTCCAGCGAAGTTGCGAGCTTCAGAGTGACATGTGGTCGTCCTTGCGCCGACCGTGTCAGGTATCCGGCCAGAGAATCCCGTGCCGCCGGGGCGGGCAGAGCGTCTGTTGCAATACCTGCTTCACGTAGCGCGGCGATCCCGCTGCCTGCCGTGCGCGGGTCTGGATCTTCAACGCCGATCACCACGCGCGCAAGGCCGCTGCCCAGCACCAGCGATGTGCACGAAGGGCCGCGCGCACTGGCATGGGCGCAAGGTTCCAGGGTGACATAAAGCGTCGCACCGTTCGCGGCCTCACCGGCCATGGCCAGCGCCTCGGCTTCGGCATGAGGCCGGCCACCTGCCTGCGTCCAGCCACGGCCTACCATCAGGCCGTGTTTGACGATCACCGCTCCGACTGCCGGGTTGGGCCTGCTCAATGGACGCCCACGCGCCGCGAGCGCCGCGGCGGCATCGAGCCAGCGCAGGTCCTCAGCCCTGCTCATGGTTTCTCGGTCTGTGCGTTCTTCATTTCGGCATCATAGACAGGATTGTCGACCAGATGCTTGTCCAGCACTTCCCTGCGCGCGGCCTCGACCTTCTTGCGGTAGGCCTCGCGTTCGGCCTTGCCTTCCTCGTAGGCACGCTTGGTTTCAACTCCGGTGGCGTCGCCCACCGCCTTGTACATCTGGCGGATGCGCTCCTGCCGCGCCTCCTCCTCGGCTTCCTCTGCCTTGGCCTTGGCGGTCGCTGCCTTGTTTTCGGCGAGGATCTCGGCGTCGCTGCGGTTCTCGAGAAAGCTCGGGAAATAGATGATCTCGGGCGGACGGGGCAGCGCCGTGCCGCCTTCCATCGCCATCGCGGTGAACAACGTCCCCGTCACCGCCGCTGCCATCACCAGTCCGACACGGCGATAATCGCTGGGCGCAGTAAAGACCTGCCAGAAATCGACGATGGCCCGGCGCGGGGATACGTTGCGGAAGAAGGCTCTCATGCCCGCCTAGATAGGCGCTGGCGCACGCTTTCGCTACCCATCGGCAGGCATTCAGCCAAACGGCACATACAGCGACCGGCCGTGCCGCTTGAGCCAGCGGTTAGCCGCCTGGATATCCCCTTCAAAAAGCTGTTCGAGATGAGCGTGGAAGGCGGGGCTATGATCGAAATGCTTCATGTGCGCCACTTCGTGGGCCACGACCGAACGCCGCACGAAATCCGGCGCCATGATCAGCCGCCAGTTCATCCGGATCGACCCGTCTGCCGCGCAGCTGCCCCAGCGCCGCTGCGCGCGCGATAGCGACAGGCGTGGGACGGCTTCTCCGGCGCGGGCGCAGTAATGGGCGAGGTCATCAGCGCAGAAAGCGAGCGCCTCGGCCTCGAGCCAACGCTGCAGCCGCGCAGCCAGCCCCTCGACCGGCCCCCCGACGATCAGGCGTCCATCCGCGATCACCGGCTTGCGTCTGGCCCGCTCCGACCATTCGATCTGCAAGGTCTCGCCCCGCCATTGCAGCGTGGCATCGGGCGCGATAGCGCGTGGCTCTGGCATCCGCGCCAGTTGCCCCGCCAGCCAGTCGGCCCGGTCGCGAGCAAAAGCCTCGGCATCGCCGACGCGACCCCATGCCGGGATCGAAACACGCGCCTCGCTGCCGTCGGGCGCGAGCCGTAGCGTCATCCGCCGGGCATGGCCGAGCTTGCGGATCACCAGCGGCAGTTCGCGTCCTTCGACCATCAGCGTCCGGCGCGCCACGGCACGCGGGGCCAAAGTTCCGCGAGAGGGGGTCTGCTTGGCCTTGGCGTCGGCCCGCCGCAACCAGTCGAGCACGCCCCTAGCCATCGAAATGGTCCGATGGCACGATATGGTCCTCAATTGGCCCGGCCAGCGTTTCGCTCACCGCCTTGCCAACGACCGACTGTCCAGCGCGATGCACGGCCTCGCGATCACCAGAAATCAGATAATGCCACTCAGGCAGCGGCTGGTTCTCGGCCCGCAAGCGATAGGCACAGGTATCGGGCAACCACGGCAATTCTCGCGCCAGCTTCGGCGTCAGGCGCAGGCAATCGGGGACATAGGCGCGGCGATGCTTGTAGTCGCTGCACCGCGCGGTCCTGAGGTCCAGCAGCTTGCAGGCAACATTGGTATGGACCACCTCGCCGGTGTCTTCGTCCTCCAGCTTGTGCAGGCAGCACTTGCCGCAGCCGTCGCACAGCGCTTCCCACTGCTCGCGGCTGAGTGTTGCCACTGGCCGTTCCCAGAAGCGGTCGTCGTTCATTCCGGCGTCAACTCACCCACTTGGCGAGTTCGGCGGCCACGGCCTTTCCGTCCTGTTCGGCAGGCAACAACGCGATGGCAGAACCGTCCGGGCCCATCAGATAGGCCGCGCGGCTGTGGTCCATCAGGTAGGCGTCGGGCTTGGCCTCGTCGCGCCTTTGATAGAACACCGCCCACTTCCTTGCGGCGTCGGCGATCTGCGCCGGCGTGCCCGTGAGCCCGACCACGTTCTTGCCAAAGTTCGCGGCATACTTGCCCACGACCTGCGCGGTATCGCGCTCGGGATCGATGGTGATGAAGATCGGCACGATCGGCTTGGCGTCGGGGTGTTCCTTGGCGAACAGGCGAAGGCCCTGTGCGATGTTCTGCATGTCGAGCGGGCAGACATCCGGACAGAAGGTGTAACCGAAATAGACGATGCGATACTTGCCCGCAAAGTCGCTCCACTTCACGGCCTGCCCGTCCTTGCCCGTCAACGTGAAGTCGCCGCCAATCGCGGCGCCTTCGAGAGGCGGTTGTTCGGCAGGGGTCATGTTGCATCCGCCAAGCGCGAAAGTGCAGGTTGCGGCAAGCGCGGCGAGTGTCGATCTGAAAGCGAGGGCCATGGCGCGCCGGTTCATGCTCTGCTAACCGTGTCCTTGCAAGAGGCGAGTCCGCAAGGCCGTAAATGGCTGATGGGGCACGCAACGGGAGGTTCGAATGCTGTCGAAGATGCGCAGGCCGCTTACCGCGCTGGCCATGCTGCTGGCCGCCGCCACGGCAATTCCGGCACAGGCCCAGTTTTCCGACAGCTACAAGTTCCTGGAAGCCGTCCGCAAGAAGGAAGGCGACAAGGTGACCGAGGCTCTGAACGAGCCCGGCACGCAGATCATCAACACCAAGGACTATACCACCGGACAGACCGCGCTTCACATCGTCGTGGCCCGGCGTGATCTTGTCTGGGTGCAATTCCTGATCGGCAAGGGCGCCAACGTGAACGCGCGCGACAATCGCGGCGTGACCCCGCTGGTAGCCGCGTCAGAAATGGGCTTCCTCGAAGGCGTGGATGAACTGATCAAGTCGGGCGCGCGCGTCGATGAGGCGAACAACACGGGCGAGACCCCGCTCATCAGCGCCGTCCACCGCAAGGACCTTGCGCTGGTGCGAATGCTGATCAAGGCTGGCGCCAACCCCGATCGCCCGGACAATTCGGGCCGTTCTGCGCGCGATTATGCTGCGCTCGACAAGGGCAGTCCGGTGCTGGGCGAACTGGAAAAGGCTTCGAAAGAAGCAAAGTCCGCCGCGCCCAAGAAGACCTACGGCCCCTCGTTCTGACGGGTACTGACATGACCGACGAAACCCTGGATGCCCTGCGCCTGCGCCTGGCGCCCGCCATCGCCGAAGCTGCTGCGTTTGATGGCTGGAAACCGGCTGCCGTTGCGGCTGCCGCTGCAATGGAAGGCGTCGATCCTGCTTTGGCCGCCTTTGCGTTCCAGGACGGGCCCATGCAGATGATCTCCGCCTGGATCGCGCGCATCGATGCCGACATGGCCGCTGCGCTTCCCTCCACCCAGCTCGGCAATCTGCCGATCCGCGAACGCATCCGCCGCCTTGTCCAGTTCCGGCTCGATGCACTGATCGGCAAGGAAGAGGCCTTGCGCCGCGCACTGGCCATCATGGCCATGCCGCAGAACGTGGCAAAGGCGACCCGGCTGGGCTGGTCGAGCGCCGACGCGATGTGGCGGCTCGCGGGAGACACCGCCACCGATTACAACCACTATACCAAGCGCATCACCCTTGGCTCGATCTACGCCGCGACTCTTGCCTATTTCGCGCAGGATACCAGCGATGGCCACGAGGACACCCGCACCTTCCTCGACCGCCGGATCGAGAACGTGATGCAGTTCGAGAAGACCAAGGCCAAGCTGCTCAGACCGCGCGAGGAAACCTTCTCGCTGACGCGGATGCTGGGCCGCCTGCGCTATCCCGCCACCTGAGAATTTTGATCCAGCGCAATTCTATTGCGAATGACTTGCAAATGCTTGCCCGCTATGGCAGCGGGAACCGGTGACGCTCGATCAGCTCCCTGTTGGTACGCCCGCCCGAATCGCATCGGTCGATTGGTCTGCGCTTGTCGCTGAAGAGGCTCAGCGCTTGCGCGCGCTCGGCCTTGACGAAGGCGCAAGGGTGACGCTCGCCTATCGTGGTGTCTTCGCGGGCCGCGATCCACTGGCCGTGGAGATTGGCCGAATGACTGTCGCCATTCGCCGGGTTCATGCGCTGGCGATGACGGTCGAACCGATCGCAGAAGCTGTCGCATGAGCAAGATGCCCACTGTCGCCGCGCTCGTCGGCAATCCCAATGCCGGGAAAAGCGCGCTGTTCAATGCCTTGACCGGCGCGCGCCAGAAGATCGCCAACTATCCCGGCGTCACGGTCGAACGCAAGGCGGGTCGCCTGATCCTGCCCTCGGGTGAGCCGGTCGAACTGGTCGACCTGCCCGGTTCCTACGGATTGGAAGCCACCAGCCCTGACGAGGAAGTGACCCGCAAGGTCATTATGGGTGAACAAGCCGGGCAGGCCAGGCCCGACGTCATCGTACTGGTGCTCGACAGTTCCAACCTCGAACAGCACCTCGTCTTTGCGCAGGAAGTGCTCGAGCTTGGCCGTCCCACCGTGGTCGCGCTCAACATGGTCGATCTTGCCGAACGCGATGGCTTGACCCTCGATCCTGCTGCGCTCGAAGCTGCGCTCGGGGTGCCGGTGATCCCGACCGTGGCCGTGCGCCGGCGCGGTCTCACCGAGCTGGCTGCCGCCATCGGCGATGCGCGTGACAAGCCCGAGCGCGCGCTCGATGCCGCGCGGCCGCATGTCACCTTGCCAGAGCGGCGCATGCTCGCCCACCAGATGGCGACGGCCGCCATCCTGTCGGAAACGTCCAGGCATCGCATTCACGCGCGCATGGACAAGCTGCTGCTCCATCCGTGGGCAGGGCCGCCGATCCTGTTCGCGCTCCTGTTCATCGTCTTCCAGGCGGTGTTCAGCTGGGCAACGCCCTTTGCCGATGCGATCGACGGCGGCGTTTCGGCGCTGGGCGATCTGGCCAAGGCGACCCTGCCGACAAGCCTGCTGCGCGATCTGCTGACCGATGGCGTGATCGCGGGGGTCGGCTCGGTGCTGGTGTTCCTGCCGCAGATCATCATCCTGTTCTTCTTCATCCTGACGATGGAGGCGACCGGCTACATGGCCCGCGCCGCCTTCCTGATGGACCGCATGATGGCGGGCGTCGGTCTTTCCGGCCGCAGCTTCATCCCGCTGCTGTCGAGCTTTGCCTGCGCCATTCCCGGCATCATGGCGACGCGCAGCATCACCGATCCCAAGGACCGGCTGACCACGATCCTGATCGCCCCGATGATGACCTGCTCGGCGCGCTTGCCCGTCTATGCGGTGATCATCGCCGCGTTTATCCCGAATACCAAGGTCGGTCCCGGCGTCGGCCTGCAGGGCCTCGTCCTGTTCTGCCTCTATGTGGCCGGGATCATCGGCGCGATGGTGGTGGCGCTGGTGCTGCGTCGCTCGGTGACCAAGGGCGCCGCTTCGGGCTTCATCATGGAACTGCCCAAGTATCAGCTGCCCACGGTCAAGGACCTCGCGCTCGGCCTGTGGCAGCGCGCGTGGATCTTCCTGCGCCGTGCGGGCACGATGATCTTCACTGTCACAATTGCTCTGTGGATCCTGCTCAACTTCCCCCGCGCCGAGCCGGGGCAGGATCAGGTCAACGCCTCGGTCGCCGGAACGCTTGCCAATGGCCTTTCGGTCGTGCTCGAGCCGATCGGCTTCAACCGCGACATGAGCCTTGCGATCATTCCGGCCATGGCTGCACGTGAAGTTGCGGTCAGTTCGCTCGCCACGACGTATGCCGTCAGCGCCAGCGACGACGAGGATCAGGCGGCCATGGCCCTGGGCGATCAGCTGAAATCACGCTGGACCCTGCCGATGGCGCTCGCCTTCCTCGCATGGTTCGTGTTTGCGCCGCAGTGCCTCTCGACCATCGCCGTCGCCCGGCGCGAGACCAACGGCTGGAAATGGCCCGCCTTCATGCTCGCCTACCTGTTTGCACTGGCCTATGCGGCGGCGGGCGTGACCTACTGGACGGCGATTGCGGCCGGTTTGGGTTGAACTTCCGCGCTCGGCTGTGGAAACGGTGGCGCGGTGACTCGCGCGCCCAAGCCCCCATGCGCTAGGCAATTGCCCAGATCAGAAGGAACGTGATTCGATGGCAGGCAGCGTCAACAAGGTGATCCTTGTCGGGAACCTCGGGGCAGACCCCGAAATCAAGAGCTTCCAGAACGGAGGCCGCATCGCCAACCTGCGCATCGCGACGTCCGAAAGCTGGAAGGACCGCGCCACCGGCGAGAAGAAGGAGCGCACCGAGTGGCACTCCGTGGTCATCAACTCGGATGGTCTCGTCGGCGTGGTCGAGCGCTTCCTGCGCAAGGGTTCAAAGGTCTACATTGAAGGGCAGCTGCGCACCCGCAAGTGGCAGGACCAGTCCGGCAATGATCGCTATACCACCGAAATCTCGGTGGGCGGCATGGGCGGCGTGCTGACCATGCTCGATGGCTCGGGCGGCGCTGGTGGCGGTGGCATGGGCGGTGGCGGCGGTGGCCGCTCGTCCGGTGGCGGCTGGAATGAGGGCGGCTCGTCGGGCGGTTCGGGCGGCTTTGGCGGCGGTTCCTCGCGTGGTGGCAGCGCCGCTTCGGGCGGTGGCTGGAACCAGGGCGGCGGCGGCGGCTTCGGCGACGATCTGGACGACGATATTCCCTTCTGAGCAAGCGCCACTTCTTGTGTCCCCGCGAAGGCGGGGACCTTGGTGTTGCTACGGAACAGAAGCGTAAGCCGATTAAGGCCCCTGCCTGCGCGGGGGTTCATTCGTTTTCAGGGCAGGGCTCAGGTCCCGCGCGTATCCCCGTAAAGGTGTATGTGCAGCCGGTCTGTAAACCGCCAGCCGCGCTCCAGCGCTTCCTCCGCCAGCCACCGCGAGCGTTCGCGCAACACTGAACTCGCGGTACCTTCAGGCATTACGAACAGGTGATCGCTGGCGATGCGGTAGCAGTCCTGTAAAGCGGCAATCTCGGCAAGGTCGGACGCGCTCGCGACCACGAACTTGAACCAGGCGCGGCCATCGCGGGCCCACGCATCCAGTCGCTCCGGCACAAGGGCAAGTTCAGCCGGATTGCCCGAATGCGCCAGCTTGGGGCTGACGTTGAACTGGTCGATCAGCGGATCGAGTTCCGGATGCACTGCCACGGTGCCATTGGTCTCGATCTCGACATGCAGGGCAGGGCGCTCCGCCTTGAGCAGCGCCACCAGTCGCGCCAGCGCGGCACCCTGTAGTAGCGGCTCGCCCCCGGTAATAACCAGTCGGTCCTCGGGGTGGGACAGGATCAGCGCGGCCGCGTCGGCCTCGCTCATCTTCAGCTGATTTTCCCCGCGCTCGAACGCCACTTCGTCGCGATGGGGGCGGTTGTCGCCCGTGAACCGCCAGGTGTAGGCGGTGTCGCACCAGCGGCAGGCGAGGTTGCAGCGCGATAGCCGCACGAACACCGATGGCCGCCCCAGCCCGAGGCCTTCCCCCTGCAAAGAGGAGAACACCTCCGGCTCGCCGGGGTTGACCGTGGCGAGGGTAAGCAAGTTCACCCCAGCCGCTGCAGCGCCGCTGCCAGCCGCTCGGCCTCGGCGGCATGCATGGCGTGGTCGGCCCGGGCCTTCTCGACCGCCTCAGGCTTGGCCTTCTCGACAAACGAGGGGTTGCCCAAACGTCCCTCGAGCGACTTTGCCTCCTTCTGCGAGGCGGCCAGCGCCTTTTCGAGACGCGCCTTTTCTGCCGCAATGTCGATCACGCCTTCCAGCGGCACGAGGATGTTGGCATCGCCCGCGCCAACCTGCATCGCTGCGCCGACCGGAGCGCTTTCGAAGCGGATGCCGTTGAGGCGCGCGAGACGCTCGATTGCCGCCGGGTTGGCCTCGATGATCGAGCGCGTCAGCGCCGAAGGTTCGGGCAGATAGGCGTCAAGCTTGGCCCCCGGCGCAATGCCAAGTTCGTTCTTGGCCGTGCGCAGGTTCGAGACCAGCGCGATCAGCCATTCGACCTCGCGCTTGGCTGCTGCGTCCACTTCAGCTTCGGGCTTCGGCCATGCGGCCACGATCAGTTCGCCGTCTCGCTTTCCAAGCGCATGCCACAGCTCTTCGGTCACGAACGGCATGAACGGGTGGAGCATCACCAGGATCTGGTCGAGCACCCAGCCCGCCACAGCCTTGGTCTCGGGGTCGAAGTTGCCCTTGATCAGTTCGATATACCAGTCGCAGAACTGGTCCCAGGCGAAGTGGTAGACGGTGTTTGCCGCCGCATCGAAGCGCAGGTCGGCCATCGCCTGGTCAAGCGCGGCGACAGTTTCCACAACCTCGCCGATGATCCACTTGTTGACCGCCGAGGTCGCCGCAGGAGCCCCCACTGAAGTGCTGCCGGTGATCCCATTGCTCTGGCAGAAGCGCGCGGCGTTCCACAGCTTCGTGGCGAAGTTGCGGTAACCCTCGACGCGCTTCTCATCCATCTTCACGTCGCGGCCCTGGCTCTCCATTGCGCACATGAAGAAGCGCAGCGCATCGGCCCCGTACTTGTCGATCAGGCCCAGCGGATCGACCACGTTGCCCTTCGACTTGCTCATCTTCGCGCCATCGGCGGCACGGACGAGGCCGTGCAGGTAGAGCTTCTTCCACGGCACTTCCTTCATGAAGTGCAGCCCCTGCATCGCCATGCGCGCATCCCAGAAGAACAGGATGTCGAAGCCCGAGACGAGCAGGTCGTTGGGATAGTGCTTCTTCAGCAGCGGCGCGTCTTCATCCGGCCAGCCGAGCGTGGCGAAAGGCCAGAGCGCGGAGGAGAACCACGTGTCGAGGACGTCGCTATCGCGTTCCAGAGTGACGCCTGCGCCCGCCTTCGCCTGCGCCTCTTCCTCGGTCTCGGCAACGTAGCATTGGCCGTCGGAGCCGTACCACGCCGGAATCCGGTGCCCCCACCACAGCTGGCGGGAAACGCACCAGGGCTGGATGTTCTCCATCCAGTTGAAGAAGGTCTTTTCCCAGGTCTTCGGCACGATCTCGATCGCGCCCGAACGCACCGCTTCCATCGGCGCCTTGGCCAGTGTCTCGGCATCGACGTACCACTGGTCGGTCAGCCACGGCTCGATCACCACGCCGCCACGATCCCCGAATGGGGTCTGGATGGTGCGCGGCTCGGCATCGTGCAGAACCTCGTTGCCTTCCTTGTCCTTCGTCACGTGCGGGATGAGGAAGCCCGCTTCCTTCATCTGCTCGACCACCAGCTTGCGCGCATCGAAGCGGTCCAGCCCGATAAACTCGGCGGGCACGAGCCCATCGGCGGTCTGCACCACCTTGGCCTCGGCATCGAACATGTTGAGCATGTCGGCGGGCTTGATCCCGGCGCGCTTGCCCACTTCGAAGTCGTTGAAGTCGTGCCCCGGCGTGATCTTCACCGCGCCTGAACCCAGTTCGGGATCGGCGTGCTCGTCTGCCACCACCTTGAACCGGCGCCCGGTCAGCGGCTGCAGGATCTCCTTGCCGATGACCGACTTGTAGCGCTCGTCCTCAGGGTGGACCGCCACGGCCATGTCGGCCAGCATCGTTTCGGGGCGCGTGGTCGCAACCTCGATGTAGTCCAGGCCATCGTCGCGCTTCACACCGTCTGCCAGCGGGTACTTGAAGTGCCAGAACCCGCCCTGCGTCTCGCGCGTTTCCACCTCGAGGTCGGAAATCGCCGTCTTCAGCTTGGGGTCCCAGTTCACCAGCCGCTTGTCGCGGTAGATCAGCCCCTGGTTGTAGAGGTCGACGAAGACCTTCACCACGGCGCGGGTGAAGTGCGGGTCCATCGTGAACTGCTCACGGCTCCAGTCCATCGAGCAGCCGAGGCGCCGGAGCTGACCAGTGATGGTGCCACCGCTCTCGTGCTTCCACTCCCACACCTTGTCCACGAACTGCTCGCGCGTGTAGTTGGTGCGCTTGTCCTGGCGGGCTTCCATCTGGCGCTCGACCACCATCTGCGTGGCGATGCCCGCATGGTCGGTGCCGACCACCCACAGAGCATCCTTGCCCTTCAGGCGTTCGTAGCGGATCACCACGTCCTGCAGCGTATTGTCGAGGGCGTGGCCGATGTGGAGCGACCCCGTCACGTTCGGCGGCGGATTGACGATGGTATAGGGCGCGGCGTCGGGGCGTTCGGGCCGGAACAGCCCGTTGCTTTCCCAATGGGCATACCACTTGGCCTCGATCCCTGCGGGTTCGAAAGTCTTGGCCAGTTCTGCAGAAGTCTTGTCGTTCATGGGGCAGCGCCTTGCCATCGCGGGCCCGCGCCTGCAAGCGTTGCGGGGAACTCGAAGGGTTGTTCCACCGTTACGGCGCTTGTGTTGCACTTGTCGCCTTGGCCTAAATACCCCATGAAGCGGGCAAGATGCGGGAACTGACCGATTTCCAGATTGAGGCCTCGGCGCAAGGGGAAGGCGCGAAGCTCGCCTTCCGCGGGCCGATGACGGTGTCCTCGCTGGGCCTGGCCGATGCGCGGCTGCGTTCGCTGGACGAATCCATCGCCGCGATCGACCTCTCCGGCGTCACCCGCATGGACACCGTCGGCGCGTGGACAGTCTGGCGCCTCTCGCGAGATAACGACGCAAAGATCATTGGCTGCAGCGAGGAAGCGCAGAAGCTGGTCGATGCAATCCGCAAGGCCGATTCGAACGATCATTCAGTCACTGCGCACCGCCTGCCGCTGCTGGAACGCGTGCCCGCCCATGTCGGCATGGTCATGGCCGGGCTGGGCCAGGGTGCGCTGCAGGTGCTGGGCTTCCTTGGCCAGGTGATCCTCTCGGCGGGCACCCTGCTGCGCCATCCCTCGCGCTTCCGTGGCAAGGCTCTGGTCCACCAGATGGAACTGGTCGGCGTCAACGCGCTCGCCATCATCGGATTGATGAGCTTCCTCGTCGGCATCGTCATCGCCCAGCAAGGTGCGGTGCAGTTGCGTCAGTTCGGGGCGGAGATCTACACCGTCAACCTCGTCGGCCGCCTGACCTTGCGGGAGCTTGGCGTGCTGATGACCGCGATCATGGTCGCCGGCCGCTCCGGTTCTGCCTTTGCCGCGCAGCTTGGCACGATGAAGCTGACCGAAGAGGTCGACGCCATGCGCACCATCGGCGTATCTCCGATGGAGGCGCTGGTCGTTCCGCGCATTGCCGCAACGATGATCATGATGCCGCTACTCGGCTTCTATTCGGCCTTCCTTGGCATCATTGGCGGGGCTTTCCTGTCGAGCCTGACGCTGGGCATCCCGTTCTTCACCTTCCTCGCCCGTGTCCAGGAAGTCGTGCCGCTGCACGATGTCTGGGTTGGCCTCACCAAGGCGCCGGTGTTCGGACTGATCGTCGCGCTGGCGGGCTGCTACCAGGGCATGCAGGTCAAGAACAATGCCGAGGAAGTCGGCACCCGCACCACGGCGGCGGTGGTCATGGCGATTTTCACCGTCATCGTGCTCGATGCCTTCTTTGCGGTGTTCTTCACGAATATCGGGTGGGGCTGATGGACCAGGACGCCGCCACCGCCGAACAGCTGATCGACCTGCCCGATCCGTTCGAGGGCAAGTATCCGATCCGCGTGCGCGGTGTGCGCAATGTCTTTGGCGATCACGTGATCCACGAAGGCCTCGATCTCGATGTGCGTCGGGGTGAGATCCTTGGCGTTGTCGGTGGTTCGGGCACCGGCAAGTCGGTCCTCATGCGCACGATCATCGGCCTGCAGATTCCGGAATCGGGCGAAGTCGAAGTGCTCGGCAGTTCGATCACCGATGCCCGCGATGATGAAGACATCGACATTCGCAGCCGCTGGGGTGTGCTGTTCCAGGGCGGCGCGCTGTTTTCGACCCTGACCGTGGCAGAGAACGTCGAAGTTCCCCTGCGTGAATTCTTCCCGGAGATCAGCGACGAGCTGCGCCACGAGATCGCGCGCTACAAGGTCCTGCTCTCAGGGCTGCCCGCCGAAGCGACAAGCAAGTATCCGTCCGAACTTTCGGGCGGCATGAAGAAGCGTGCAGGCCTTGCCCGCGCGCTCGCGCTCGATCCCGAACTGCTGTTTCTTGACGAGCCGACCGCCGGACTCGACCCGATCGGCGCGGCCGCTTTCGACCAGTTGATCCTCAAACTGCAGCAGACGCTTGATCTCACCGTATTCCTGATCACCCACGATCTCGATACGCTTTACGAAATCTGCGATCGGGTGGCGGTGATTGCAGACAAGAAGGTGATCGCCGTCGGCACGATCCCGGAACTGCTCGCGCTCGATCATCCGTGGATACAGGAATACTTCAACGGACCGCGCGGACGTGCGGCGCAGGATGCCCAGGAACGGCACGATACTGCGCGGCATGAAGCCACGCTGGCGACTAATTCGGACGTTGGGCGTTCTTCGCCTGATCCTGAAGGGGCATAAGGACTAGGCGATGGAAACGCGCGCAAACCATATCTGGGTCGGGCTGGTCACGCTGGCATTGCTGGCGGCGACGGCCGTGCTGACCATCTGGATCGCGCGTCTCAACCAGGGCGACCTCAACGAATACGACATCTTCTTCAAGCAGTCGGTCGATGGCCTTGCCAAGGGCTCGGAAGTCTCGTTCTCGGGCGTGCCTTCAGGCCAGGTCAAGGACATCAAGCTGTGGGAGCGCGACCCGGAATTTGTCCGCGTACGCATTGCGGTCGATCGCAAGGTGCCGATCCTGCAGGGCACAACCGCCAGCCTGCTCGGCAGCTTCACCGGCGTATCGACGATCCAGCTTTCCGGCGCAGTCAAGGGCGCCCCGCCGATCGCTTGCCCCAAGGAAAACAAGCGCGCCACTTGCCCCGAAGGCGTGCCGGTCATCCCGACCAAGCGCTCCGGCCTTGGCGAAATCCTTTCGAACGCCCCGCTCCTGCTCGAACGCCTCGCCACGCTGACCGAGCGCCTGACCATGGTGCTGTCTGACAAGAACCAGAAGTCGATCGAGAACATCCTCGCCAATACCGATCGCATGACCGGGAATCTTGCCGATGCCTCGCCCGATGTGAAGCGCACGCTGGCCGAACTGCAGGCAACGCTGCGGCAGGCCAACTATACCCTGGCCAGCTTCGAGAAGCTGACCAACTCGGCCGACAACATGCTCAACAACGATGCCAATGGCCTGGCCAAGCAGCTTCGCCAGACGCTGAAATCGGCTCAGGGCGCGGCTGACGAACTGCAGGGCACGCTCAGCGAGGCCCGCCCGGCCGCACGGCAGCTCAACGAACGCACGCTGCCTGCTGCCGAAGCCGCGATCCGCGATCTTCAGGCGACGACCAGATCCCTGCGCGAAGTGACTGACCGCCTGAACGATCAGGGCGTCGGCGGTTTTGTCGGCGGCCCGAAGCTGCCCGACTACAAGAACTGAGGAGGCGATGAAGATGATCCGTAAAGCCCTAGTCGTCCCCGCACTCCTTGCCGCACTTTCGGGCTGCGTCAGCCTGGGCCCGAAGGTGCCCGATACGCTGCTCGCCCTGACCCCCACCGCTGCGCCTGCTGCGGGCAGCACCACCAGCGGCACGTTTGCCAATGCGCTGGTGGTGATGGAGCCCTCGGCCGAAGCGCGCCTCGCGGTCACCCGCGTGCCGGTGCAGATCGACGATGCCAACGTCGCCTATCTCAAGAAGACAATGTGGGTTGAACGTCCCTCGCGCCTGTTCCAGCGCCTGCTGGCCGAAACCATCCGTGCACGCGGCAGCCGCCTCGTGATCGAGAACGATCCGGGCGCTGCGGGTCTCCACCTCTCGGGCCGCCTGCTCGACATGGGCTATGATGCGCGCACCATGTCCGCCGTGGTCCGCTACGATGCGGTCAAGGAAAGTGGCGGGCGTGTCGAAACGAAGCGCTTTGAAAGCACAGTGCCGGTGACCGAGGCCGAGGCGAAGTATGTCGGCCCCGCGCTTAACGAAGCCGCCAATGCCGTGGCCAAGCAGGTGGCGGACTGGGTCGGCTAAGGATACAACTGTTGCGCCCCCTCGCAGGCGGGGGCCTCAGTCGGTTTACTGAAGGGTTTTGTAACAGCACCGAGGTCCCCGCCTGCGCGGGGACGCAGCGGTTTACTTGATTGCCAGCCCCGCAAACCGCGCCGCCGCAGCAAAAGCGCCAGCGCGCTTTTCGCGCCGTTCCATGGCCTCGGCGTCCTTGCCCCAGAGTTCTGCCTGCCAGTCCTCCTCGAGGTTGGCGGCGTCCCACAGCGCGTCGAGGTCGGCGTCGGGTCGCAACGCGGCAAGGCCGATCACCAGCGATGCGGTAAGGCTCGTCGTGTTGCGCAGCGCGGCAAGCTGGAATGCATCGAGCGCTTCGAGTTCATCGCGCAAGGCAGCCAGCGTCTCTACCGGCTGCGGCTTGTGGATGATGCCGGTCACGCGCACGAACTGCACGCCCAGCCGCGCTTCGGCGCTCGCCAGCAGCGGCTCCCACATCATCCGCTGGCGCGCGGCGAAGGCCTCATCCGGCTCGGCGCGATAGCACAGCGTGTCGGTCTCGGCATAAGGCAGGATTTCCCCGATCACCGAGACCCGGTCACCCGCGACGACGTCGATCGCATAATCCGCCATGTCGCGGAACAGGAACAGCGCCGGATCGATCTCCTCGCTCTGGCGCGCCCACTCCGCCGCCATCGCTTCGGCAAGCGCCTGTGTCGGCACGACTTGCGGTCTGCCCCCCACGGTCTTGATCGCTCGCCCGTCGAGCCTCACCCCGAAGCCGCCGTCTGCCGCCTCGACCGTCACTGCCTTGTAGAAACGCTTCATTGTCTATTCCGGAGTACGCCATCGCCGCGCCACGATGCGCGGCAGGAAGAAGAAGTCCCACAGGCCGACGAGAGCCAGGACGATGCCTGCAATCGGCGGGAGCGCAGCCAGCGGCCCCGGTCCCTTGCCAGCCTGCACCAGTACGCCCAACAGCACCAGCAGCGCGCCGGACAGCCGCACCACCTGCAGCGCGAAATAGCGCCCCATTGCCGGGTCTTGGGCCGGGTCTCTGGGCGCAGGATCGCTCATGCAATTCTCCCCAGCAGTGCACGCAAGTCCTCGATGCTCGTCGCGACCGCCTCGGCCCCGGCCTCGATCAGTTCCTCGGTCTCGTGATAGCCCCAGTCCACGCCGAACGATCGCACGCCCGCGTTCACGCCCATGTGGATGTCATAAACGGTATCGCCGATCATTGCCGTGCGCGCACGATCCGCGCCGGCATCGGCGATGCACTGTTCGATCATCGAAGGGTCGGGCTTGGAAGGGTGCCGGTCCGCAGTCTGCAACGAGACGAAGTGGCTGGTCAGCCCATGGGTGGCGAGGCAATGGGCCAGGCCCCGGTCCGACTTGCCGGTGGCGACGGCAAGCTGCCAGCCTTGCCCGGCCAGCTCCTCGATCAGCCCGGCAATGCCCTCGTAAAGCGGCTCTGCGACGGCGCCTGCTGCCCGCCGCGCGCGGAAGGCGTCCTTGTAAAGCTCGGTCAGGCTCGCATGCTCGTGGTGCTCGCCCTCAGGGTGCAACTGACGCATCGCCTCGTGCAGCGAAAGGCCGACGACGCGGCGCGTCAGCTGGCGTTCGGGCGGTATCAGGCCCGCCGCCTTGAACGCCGCGTCCATTGCCGCGCAGATGTCGGCCTGGCTATCGACCAGCGTGCCGTCGCAATCGAATATGGCCAGCTTCAAGAAACAAGCCTCCGCATCAGTTCGGCAATGGCCGGCGAGCCCTCTGCCTCAAGCCCGGCCGCCACGCGTGCGCGCTCGTCGGCGCTCTTGTTCTGCGATAGCTTGAAGGTCGGTCGCCATGCCAGCACTTCCATCTCGAAGCCGACGATGCCGCCCATCATCGCACGCAGCTTGTCCTCCGGCATCTTGTCCATCGTCCAGGGCGTGCCCTCGGACAGCCGTGCCTCGTGCGCATCGGAGACCGTCTCGAGAAGCCCTCGCAACCCGTCCTGATCCATTCTCCGCACCCTACCTTCCATCTCGAGCGCAACGTAGTTCCACGTCGGCACTTGCGCCGGGTCGGCATACCAGCGGGGGCTGACGTAGCCATCCGGCCCGTTGACCACCGCCAGCGCCATCATCCCGTCGAGATGTTTTGTGAGAGCATTGCCGCGTCCGAGGTGGAACTGTACTGCGCCGTCCCCCGTGGAATGCAGTGGCACATGGGCGACGCGCGGCCCGTCCGGCACCGTGGCAAAGACCATCCCGAACCCGATCTCGGCAATCAGCGCCTCGAACAGGTCGCGGTCGTCGTGCCGGAAGGACGGGTTGGGGTGCATCAGTCCTTCCGTGCTCTGGATGCGGGCTTGCCCGCCGGCGCTCTACGCGCCGCAGCTGGCTTGCCGGCGGCCTTTCCTGCAGGCTTGGCAGGTCCCTTCTTCACCGCACTGCTCTTGGGAGCTGCGCCCTTCGCAGAAGCGGCCCGCTTGCCGGTGGGCTTGCGTCCGGCACTGCCCGCGCCCTTTTCGCCGTCCGCGCGCTTGCGGCGTTCGCCCCGGCGTTCCTTGCGGTATTCCTTGGCATGCTGCTTGGCCGCGCGCTTCTGGAAGGTCTTCTCGTCCAGCAGCTTTGGCGCTTCCAGCGGCAGGTCACCGTCTTCCTCGTAGAAGCCGAGGCTAGCCATGCTCGCGGCGAAGTGCGCGGGCAGGGGGGCGGTCACGTCGATCAGGTCACCCTCGGGATGCTCGATCCGCAGGCGGCGGGCGTGGAGGTGCATCTTGCGGCTGATCGTGCCGGTCAGGAACGCGGCCTGCCCGCCGTACTTGCCATCGCCGACGATCGGGTGCCCGATCGCCGCCATGTGCACGCGCAGCTGGTGGGTACGGCCCGTCAGCGGTTGCAGTTCGACCCACGAGGCCGAATTGCCGGCGCGGCTGATCACGCGGTAGCGGCTGCGCGCCGATTGGCCCTGGCCGCTTTCATCGACCATCATCTTCTCACCGCCCGTGCCCGGCTGCTTGGCCAGGGGCAGTTCGATCAGCCCGTCCTTCACTTCGGGCACGCCGACGACCAGCGCCCAGTAGATCTTGCGTGCCGAACGACCGGAGAAGTGCTTGGAGAAGAACGCCGCGCTGCCGGGCGTACGCGCGATCAGCAAGACGCCCGACGTGTCCTTGTCGAGCCGGTGGACCAGACGCGGGCGCGGTTCGCCATCGGCGGCATAGGCATCGAGCAGCCCGTCGACATGCTCGTGCGTGCCGCTGCCGCCTTGCGTCGCCAGGCCCGGCGGCTTGTTGAGCACGATCGCGGCGCGGTCCTTTTCCAGCACCATCGATTCGGCGAGGCTGATCTGTTCTTCGGTCAGCGGCTTGCGCACGCGCTGGCCCTTGATCCCGGCGCCGACCGGCGTGGCATTGCCGGGAGGGACACGCAAGGTCTGGCCCGCTTCGAGCCGGGTATCGACATCGGCGCGCTTGCCATCGACGCGGATCTGCCCGGTGCGGGCCCAGCGCGAAACCGTGGCAAAGCCCACCTGTGGCAGGTGACGCTTGAACCAGCGGTCCAGACGCGCGCCCGCATCGTCGCGGCCCACGGTGAACTGGCGGACGTTGTCGTCCGGAATCTTGCCGCGGCTCATGCTGCACCTCGCATCATCGAAAGGCCAAGGAACAGCCCGGCCACGCCGCCAAGCAGCGAGCCCAGGGCATAGAAGCCGGCCATGCCATAAAGTCCGCGCTGCATCAGCATCGCCGTTTCAAGGCTGAAGGCAGAGAAGGTGGTGAAGCCCCCGAGCACGCCGACGCCCAGCAGCAGGCGCAGCGATTCGCTGCCGTCCTGCCGCGCCAGCCATCCGGCCAGCAGCCCCATCAGCAGGCTGCCGCTGACGTTGATCAGGAAAGTGCCCCATGGGAACACGGTGTTGGGACCGGAAAACGCAGTTACGGCGCGCCCCGCATGATAGCGCAGCATGGCGCCGATGCCGCCACCAAGGGCGACGAGGGCAGTTGCCGTCAATGTATTGGGAGAGTTCATCCGCCGCCCTTAACCCCGTGGCCCGCAAAATGCACGACTTTGCTTGCCTTTGTGGGGCGTTTTGACTAATGGCGCTCCCGTTCGGGCCGGTCCTGTACGGATTCGGCTTGCTTTGTGTTTCCAGATTCAAGGTGACTCCCGCCGGTTTCGCGGGCTCTCGCCGTCAGATTGAGGTGTAGCGGTTTATGCAGATTCTCGTTCGCGATAACAACGTCGACCAGGCTCTTCGTGCACTCAAGAAGAAGCTGCAGCGTGAAGGCGTGTATCGCGAAATGAAGCTGCGTCGTCACTTCGAGAAGCCCTCGGAAAAGCGCGCTCGCGAGAAGGCTGCCGCCGTTCGCCGTGCCCGCAAGCTCGAGCGCAAGCGCCAGGAGCGTGACGGCGTCAAGTAAGACGGATCGGGGCGGAAACGCTCCATCTGGCTACTTGCCGTAAGCGCCCTGATGGGCCAAGAGGGCGCCGCACTCCGGCGCCCTTTTTCGTGGGCTTCGGTCAGGTCATTCGAATCATCCGGCGCGATTCGGGCGAATCGCGCTCCAGGGGGAAAGCATGTCGGAAATCACCCGCGTTCCGCTCCAGCCCGTTGCCAAGGGCTCCGTCGGCAAGATCTGGCTCGGCGTCATTGCCGCAGTCCTGCTCGGTTCGGGCGTGGCCTATGCCACCCGCTATCAGGGCATCGAGATCGAGACGGTCAAGGCCGGCACCGGCGCTTCGCCGACCAAGGCTGATGTCGCGCTGATCAATTATGTCGGGCGTCTCGCCAGCGGCAAGGAATTCGACCGGGGCCAGAACGCGGTCCTCCCGCTCGAGACCGTGATCCCTGGCTTCTCCGAGGGCCTTTCGAAGATGCAGAAGGGCGGCAAGTACGTCCTCGAGATCCCGTCCGAGAAGGCCTATGGCGCTGAGGAAAAGCGCAATCCGCAGACCGGCGAAGTGGTGATCCCCGCCAATTCCGACCTCGTCTTCGAGATCGAACTGCTCGATTTCCGCAGCGCTGCCGAAATCCAGCAGCAGCGCATGATGCTCGAACAGATGCAGCGCATGCAGGGCGGGGCCGGTGGTGCAGAAGGCGGCGCTCCCGGTGGCGTGCCGATGCCCGAAGGCGCTCCGCAACCCTGATCCTGGCCGGGCGCCCTTATGGGGCGGCCTCGGCTTGAAGCACGCCGTGCGCTCTGGTAGCGCGCGGCGTTCCTTTTTTCTTTCCGATAAGAGTATCCGCCATGTCCGTAGATACCGCCACGGTGGCGAAGATCGCCTCGCTGGCCCGCATCAAGGTTACCGAGGCCGAGCTTGACGCGATGGTCCCCGAACTCAACGGCATCCTCGCCTGGGTCGAACAGCTCGGCGAAGTCGACGTGACCGGGATCGAGCCGATGACCGCCGTCATCCCCAACCACCAGCGCCTGCGCGATGACGTGGTCAACGCCGATCCGCTGACCGGCGGCGATATCCGCGATGCGGTGCTGGCCAATGCGCCCGCGCCAGAACATGGCTTCTTCGGCGTGCCCAAGGTGATCGAGTGAAGCGTTCTGCTCCCATCCTTCGACAGGCTCAGGATGAGCGGTCTTGGGATGAACTCTTGTTCCCGCTCGTGCTGAGCCTGTCGAAGCACGCTTGCGCAAGCCCCGGATTGACGAACTGATGACCAACCTTACTGATCTCGGCATTGCCGCCATCCGCGATGGCGTGGCCAAGGGCGAGTTTACCGCCACCGAAGTCGCCACCGCGTTCAACGCGGCGGTAGAGGCAGCACAGCCTGCCCTGAACGCCTTCATCGTCACCACGCCCGAAAAGGCGCTGGAAGCCGCTGCAAAGGTCGATGCAGACCGTTCGGCGGGCAAGGTACTGGGCAAGATGGCTGGCGTGCCGATCGGCATGAAGGACCTGTTTGCCACCCGTGGCACGCAGACCACCGCCGCCTCGAAGATCCTCGAAGGCTTCAAGCCCGAGTATGAGTCGACCGTTTCGCAGAAGCTGTGGGACGCGGGCGCGGGCATGCTCGGCAAGCTCAACCTCGATCAGTTCGCGATGGGCTCCTCGAACGAGACCAGCGCTTTCGGCAACGTGATCTCGCCCTGGCGCCGTCCGGGTGACACGGCGCCGCTGGCCCCCGGCGGCTCGTCGGGTGGTTCGTCATCTGCCGTCGCCGCGCGCATCGCCCCTGCCGCCACCGGCACCGACACCGGCGGCTCGATCCGCCAGCCTGCCGCCTTTACCGGCATTTCCGGCATCAAGCCGACCTATGGCCGCTGCTCGCGCTGGGGCGTTGTCGCCTTCGCCTCATCGCTCGATCAGGCAGGCGCGATGGCCCACGACGTGAACGACTGCGCGATCATGCTCGAAGCCATGGCCGGGTTCGACCCCAAGGATTCGACCAGCCTCAACCTGCCGGTGCCCGAATGGACCGCATGCCTCAACGCCGACATGCGGGGCAAGAGGGTCGGCATCCCGCGCGAATACCGCCTTGATGGCATGGACCCGGACGTGGCCAGGTCGTGGGACGACGGCATCGCCTGGCTGAAGGACGCGGGCGCCGAGATCGTCGAAATCTCGCTGCCGCACACCAAGTACGCGCTGCCGACCTATTACATCATCGCTCCTGCCGAAGCTTCGTCGAACCTCGCCCGCTATGATGGCGTGCGCTACGGCCTGCGCGATCTGCCCGACGGTGCCGGCCTGCAGGACATGTACGCTGCCACCCGCGCTGCCGGCTTCGGCCCGGAAGTGAAGCGCCGCATCATGATCGGCACCTATGTGCTTTCGGCCGGCTTCTACGACGCCTACTACACGCAGGCGCAGAAGGTCCGCACCCTGATCTCGCGGGACTTCACCAACGCGTTCATGGACGTCGACGTGATCCTCGTCCCGACCGCGCCGTCCTCGGCCTTTGCGCTGGGAGAAAAGAGCGCCGATCCGCTGGAGATGTACCTGAACGACGTGTTCTCGGTGCCCGCCAGCCTTGCCGGCCTTCCGGCGATGTCGGTGCCCGCCGGGCTTGACCGCAACGGCTTGCCGCTCGGTCTTCAGGTCATCGGCAAGGCGTTCGACGAGCAGGGCGTGCTCAACGCCAGCCTTGCCATCGAACAGCGCGCGCAGTTCACCGCACGACCGGAGAAGTGGTGGTAAGCCAGTCGACCGACGGGAACAGCGCAGCCAAGCCCTTGCGCCATCCCGTCCTCGATGCCTTGCGCGGTCTTGCGGCGCTGGGGGTGGTGTTTCATCATATCCCTGCCATGGCCGGCATTTCCGCTGCGGGGTTCGATGCGAACTTCGGCCGCATGGTCGATCTGTTCTTCGTGCTGTCGGGCTTCGTCATCGCCGCGTCCTATGGTGCGAAGCTCTCGGCAGGCTTTTCGTTCTCCCGCTTCATCTGGCTGCGCTGGGGCCGCGTGTGGCCGCTGCATGCGGCGATGCTCACCGTTTTCGCGCTGTCGATGCTGGCGCTGGGGCTGATGCGCCCGGAGTTGCGCACCCATGGCCTGATGGCGGGGGCGGGCGATCCGGCCGACCTGCCGATTGCCTACCTGCTGCTGCAGGGCGTGGTGCCTTCGCTGGGTGTCATCTGGAACCACCCAAGCTGGTCGGTATCGGTGGAGATGTTGCTTTACCTGCTTGCGGCCGCAGGCTGGCGCGCGGGCGGACAGCGCATCTGGATGGTGTGGCTGGCGCTGGCCGTGGCTGTGCTGACCTACGTTGCGTTCGGCGGACCGTTCTACGGGCTGGCGTCCAACATCGGGCGCGGCATTGCCGGGTTCGGCCTGGGCCTGGCTCTCCATCGCGCTTACCAACGCTCAACGCCGCCGACGCTGCCGGTCTCCCTGGCGACCGCGCTGGAAGGGGCTGCGCTCCTCGCTCTTGGCGCGGTGCGGTGGGGCAGCGGTAGTCTCATCGCCTTCGATCTTGCCGCCACTGCGCTTGTGGCCTTGGCCGCACTCCAGCGCGGGCTCATTTCGCGCCTGCTGTGCGCAGCGCCATTCCAGTGGCTCGGCACGATGTCCTATGCGCTCTACATGGTCCACGTCTTCGTGATCGGCCGCGTGTTCGATCTGCTGGCCGTGCTCCAGCCGCGCCTGGGGCTGATGATTGCCGATTCCACCATTGGCGGGGCAGACGCCCTGACCGGCCCGGCTTGGCAGGCTGACGGCATGAAACTTCTCATCATGGCGCTGTGCCTGATCGTCGCCGTGCCTTTTGCCAGGCTGATCGAGCAACCGGCGCGCAGCTGGTCGCGCCGCGTGGCCGGGCGACCGGTGCCCAGGCCGGCGATTTGACCCCTTTCCAACCCATCCCTCACACCTTATCGGGCGGATCATGAGCGAATATCGTATCCAAGGCGCAACCGGCGAATGGGAGGTCGTGATCGGCCTCGAAGTCCACGCGCAGGTCACTTCGAATGCCAAGCTGTTCTCGGGCGCGGCCACCGCTTTCGGGGCCGAGCCGAACACGCAGGTCAGCCTCGTCGATGCGGCAATGCCAGGCATGCTTCCCGTGCCGAACATGGAGTGCATCCGCCAGGCTGTGCGCACCGGCATGGCGATCAATGCGCAGATCAACAAGTGGTCGCGGTTCGATCGCAAGAACTACTTCTATGCCGATCTTCCCCAGGGCTACCAGATCAGCCAGCTCTACCATCCGATCGTGGGTGAGGGCTCGATCGAGATCCAGCTTGACGACAAGAACCCGGAATCGACCAAGACCATCGGGATCGAGCGGATTCACGTGGAGCAGGACGCGGGCAAGCTGATGCACGATCAGCACCCGACGATGTCCTATGTCGATCTCAACCGCTCCGGCGTCGCGCTGATGGAGATCGTCAGCCGCCCGGACATGCGCTCCCCGGCCGAGGCCGGAGCGTACCTTTCGAAGCTGCGCACGATCCTGCGCTATGTCGGCTCGTGCGATGGCAACATGGACCAGGGTTCGATGCGCGCCGACGTCAACGTCTCGGTCCGCCGCCCCGGAGAACCCTTCGGCACCCGCACCGAAACCAAGAACGTCAACTCGGTCCGCTTCGTCATGGCCGTGGTCGAACAGGAGGCCAAGCGCCAGGTTGCCCTGATCGAGGATGGCGGCGCGGTGGTGCAGGAAACGCGCCTTTACGATCCTGACCGCAACGAGACCCGCTCGATGCGCTCCAAGGAAGACGCGCACGACTATCGCTACTTCCCCGATCCCGATTTGCTGCCGCTCGAACTCGATGATGCCTTCCTCGAGGATTGCCGCGCGAGCCTGCCGGAACTGCCCGACGCCAAGCGCCACCGCTACGAGACCGCGCTGGGCCTCTCGGCCTACAATGCCGGTGTCCTGACGGCCGATGTCGAAACCGCGCGCTGGTTCGAAGTGCTGCTGTCCGAAACCGCGGCAAAGGCGAAGAAGAGCGAAGCCGATGTCGCCAAGCAGGCGGCCAACTGGCTGATCTCCGAACTGTTCGGCGCATTGAACAAGCTCGGCAAGGGCCTCGACAATTCGCCGATCAGCCCGGCAGCAGGGGCCGAACTGCTCGCCCTGATCGCCGACGGCACGATTTCGGGCTCCATCGCCAAGCAGGTGCTGGAAAAGATGCTGGAAAGCGGCGACGGCGCTGCCGCCATCGTCGAGCGCGAAGGCCTCAAGCAGACCTCGGACACCGGCGCCATCGAAGCCGCGATCGACGGCATCCTTGCAGCCAACGCCGACAAGGTCGAACAGTACAAGGCGGGCAAGGAAGCCCTGTTCGGCTTCTTCGTCGGCCAGACGATGAAGGCCATGCAGGGCAAGGCCAACCCCGGCGTCGTCAACGAACTGCTGAAGAAGAAGCTGGCCTGATCGGGTTTTGACGGCAGGGACCGGCGCCTTACCGGTCCCTGCCCGATCGCATCAGGACTTCACGGGTTTGCGCGGGGCCTTGGCCTCGTTGTTGGCGTATTCCTCGAAGTTCTTCTTGAACACGCCGACCAGCTCATCGAGCGCCGCCAGCGCATCATCGCCTTCCTTCGGCGGGAAGAGCTTGAGGCCATTGCCGCCCCACGCCTTGTATTCAAAGTCGATCTTCTGGTCCTTGCCGAACTCGCGCACCATGAACAGCGTGCGCAGCGAGCGGCCGTAGATCGCCGCCTTCTGATAGAAGACGTCGGCCACGATCAGCTCGGAATAGCAGGTGGCCTGCGAATCCGACCGCCGTGTCTTGACCGAATTCATGGTCTTGCGCTCAAGCGGCTTGGCATGCGTGACGATCGTTGTGCCCGGCGTCATCTTGATCATGGTGCGCAAGTCGAGTGACAGGAGCGCGTCGAGCTGGCTGGGGCTGTCGAGCGCGCTGGCCAGCAGGGTGCGGTTCGTCGCGTCGCGGTTCGAATGGAGCGCTGCGTCGAGCAACCCGCCGCCAAGCAGCCCGGTGGTCATCGAGGTCATGCGTTCGGCCGGCCAGATGTGCAGCTCGCAGCCGTCAGCTGCGGCGTCCTTCGGCGCATAGGTCATGGTTTCAGGGCCAGCGGGGGCTGCCGGTGCTTCGGCTGACGGGGCTGCCGCCGCTGCTTCAGTCGTGGCGGTTGGCGCCTGCTCTTGCGCGAATGCCGCGCCAGCGCTTGCTAGCAAGAATGCGCTGGCAGAGATCAGATACGTCTTCATGCTTGGATTTTCCCCGTCCATAAGGTTTGTCGTAAATCACTTCTTCTTTTTCGGTGGCGCATTGAGCGCCGAGCCGAAATCTTCGACGCTGCGTGCGAGTGCGGCGCCCAATTCCTTCATGGCTGGTGCCGGATCGGTGCCCTGCGCTGGCGGGAACGCGAGCAGCTTGATCGCCATGATCTGCCCGAAGCTTCGCGATGGCGTTTGCGCGCCATCGAAGCGCTTGAAGCGGTAGATGACCTTCAGGTATTTTCCGCTGAATACGTCTTCCTGGAAGAACACGTCGTCTATCGCCAGTTCGGCCTGGCAGGCGGCAGGTGTCGCGCCGCCGCTGGCGGCAAGCCACGATCCCGGCGTGCCGCGCAAGGTGCGGCTGTCGAGTGCTTCGGGGTGTATCGTGAGCGAATAGCCGTTCAGGCCGAGCGCCTTGGCGATGTCGATGCCGGAAAGGATGTCTTTCTGCCGCTCGGTGTCCATTGGACCGGCGGGCAGCTTCTTGTAACCATCGCGACCGTTCACCGCCCCATCGACGATCCCGCCATGAAGCCAGCCGTAATAGGTCGAGCGCAGGTTGCTCCCCGGCCAGACGTGCAGCGCGCAGGCGGTTTCCGGCTGGGGCAAGGCAGCGGTTTCCGGGGCGGTCTCTGTCGCCAGAGCAGGGATATCCTGCGCCTGAGCCGAAAACGGTGCCGCCAGCAGGCAGGCAAGAACGGTCGTCACGCGGGAGTGTTTGGTCATCTGGCCTTTCCGCCTTTGTCTTGCGCCTTGTCGCGCGCACGGGCGAATAGCCCGATTGTATCCAGAAAGGCTCGCTCGAGATCCTCGGCAAAGGCTTCGGGCGTGCGCTGTTCTTCCTTTGCCGAGGTCATGAGCGCAGCCTCGACCGGGATTGCCGCGCGCTGTTTCAGGTCGTGTGTCGGCCCGAATTCTCGCAGGATCACCAATGATTTGAGGCTGTGGCCGTGGGCATAAACGCGGGTATAGGTAAGATTGGCCAGCAACAACTCGGCATGGCAGGGGCTTGCCGCGCTGACCAGCGGAGCCGGGTTGCGAGCCATGGCCATTGTCGCAGTCTCGTCATGAAGGACGATGCGGTAGCCACCGAGATGCAGGGTTTCCGCCAACGGGGCCTGCAGCAGCAAAGCGCGTTGCCGCGACGGCTGCAGCATATCGACCTGTTCAGCCTCTTTTTCCTCGTAAGAGAAATTGTCGACTACACCCTGCACGCGGCTGGCTCGTTCCGGCGCAAGCATGCCGCCGATGCCGCCACCGAGCGCGGGTCCGTGGCCATAGGCGAAATTGTCATGCGCCCGGGCCCGGATCATAGCGAGTCCGGGACTCGGCCAGACGTGAAGTTCGCAGCCCTGTGCCGGCTGCGCGGCTGAAGGGCTATCAACCAAGGCGGTGCTTGCAGCAAAGGCGAGGCAAGCTGAAATCAGCGCAACTGCGCGCTTATCCATGACCTTACCCGCCCCCAGATCCCCAACGGCGGGAAGGTTACTGTCATGAAGATTACGGAACAAGGTCCAAAATGGCCCGTTCCGACTGCCATTTCAGATATTCTTCAGGTCGTGTCAGGGAACCGGGCGCCTGTGCAGCTGTCCTAACCGGCGCCCGGCAAGTTCACCCCCGCGTCCCTTCCATCGGGAATGTGCCGAACATGCCTGCCGTAACCTTGCCGGTCAGGGTGTCGCCCTCGATCGTTGCGGTGCAATCCAGCGTCATCGGCATGGGCACGGTCATCTTCATCTGCCAGGTCAGCGTGTTGCCATCGACCTTGCCGTTCTCGACTTCCATCGAGCCCATCTGGCCGGCGTTGGTGCCGGTGAAGCTGTCGCCATCGACGTTGACGGTGAAGGTGCTGGTCTGGTCGCCCATCGGGGTGTGGGTCACGCAATTGTAGGTGCCGGCAACGGACATTGATGCTCTCCCATTATGGTGTGCTGAGCGAAGTCTATCTACAAACGTGTCAATAGCAAGGCGGGCCGCGTGACGAAGCGTTGCGCGCGGTTGGTGGCACGAAAAAGGGGGCGCGCTTGCCGCACGCCCCCCAATTCGCTTGCCGTTGTGAAGCTTACTTCGGCGCGGCCATTTCCTCCACCGGCAGGCCGAACTTGTCGAGCTGCGGCTTCACCTTGGCTGCATCGCCGACTACCACCCAGACCATGCCGTCCGAGTTGATCTTCGAGCGGAACGCCTTGTCCACCTCGGCGGCGGTCATCTTGCCGTAGCGCGCGGAAAGCGTCTCGTAGAAGTCATCCGGGCGCTGGTAGTTGACGATCTTGGCAAGGCCATCGAGCACCGCGGCGCTGGTCTCGAACATGCCGGGCAGTTCGCGGGCGCTGCCCTTGGTCGACCAGTCCAGCTCCTCTGCGGTCACGCCCTTGGTGCTGCCGTACTCGTCGATCTCGCGCTTGATCTCGACCAGGGAATCGCCGGTGCGATCTGTCTGGACCGGGGCGATGACCTGGAAACGGACCTTGTCGAGCGGTTCGCTGACGCCGTTGTAGGCGCCATAGGTCCAGCCCTTGGCTTCGCGCAGGTTCATGTTGATGCGGCCGAGGAAGTTGCCGCCCAGGATGTCGTTGGCGGTGTTCAGCGCGACGGTGTCATCGGTGCCCTTGGCGTCGATCACCTTGCCGGCCATGATGAACGACTGCGGCGAGCCGGGGCGGTCGACGAGGATCACGCGCGACTTCTGGGCCGGGATTGCGGCGGAGAAGTCCTTCACCGGGCGGGCCATGCGGTTCGAAGGCCAGTTGCCGAAGCTGTCATCGAGCATCTTGACCACGGCATCGAGCGTGGTGTCTCCCACCACGAAGATGCGCGCGGTATCCGGGCGGAACCAGCGGGCGTGGAAGGCCAGCAGGTCTTCGCGCGTCAGCTTCTTGACCACTTCGGCATCGCCCAGGCCGCTCGACGGGAAGGCATAGGGGTGGCTGCCGTAGAGCGTTGGCACGAGCACTCGGGCGGCGAGCGCCTGCGGGCTCTTCATCTCGGCCGAGATCGCCGTGAGCTGCTGGGTGCGCACGCGCTCGAGGTCCGCCGGAGCCAGCGCCGGACGGCGCACCACGTCTGCAAGCAGGCCGAGCGATGCACCGAGGTTGGGCGAGAGCGCATCGACCTGGAACGAGGTCAGGTCGCTGGTTGCCGAGAGCGAGATGTTGGCGCCGAGGCGTTCACGCTCACGCGCGAATTCCGAGCCCGAGAGCTTCTGCGTGCCTTCATCCATCAGGCTGAGCAGAAGCGATTCGGTGCCGAGCGCCGACTTCGGATCGGCGGCATAGCCGGCATCGAAGCTGACGCGGACCGAGACGGTCGGCACTTCGGAACGCTTGGCGAAGTAGACCGGAATGCCGTTCTTGAGCGTCGCGCGCTGGATCGCCGGGAAGTCGAGCGGCGCAAGCTGGCCGACGGCGGGCAGCTTCGAACGGTCCGCGCCCGCGACTGCCGGGGCAGGCACGCCCTTGGCCGGCATGTCGGGATCGCGGAAGTAGGCGGGCCGCATGCCGGTTGCGCCGTTGGTGTAGAAGCCGCCACGCGCTTCGCCGCCTTCGGTGCGCTCGCCCGGCTCCACCGTCAGCGCGAAGGCGGGGCGGGTCAGCCACTTGCCCAGCGCGGCCTTGACCTCGGCGGGCGTCATCTTGGCGGTGCGATCAAGCTCCTGCCGGTAATGCTCGGGGGTGCCGTTGTAGAGCAGGCCCTCGGCCAGTGTCGGCGCCTTGCCGTTGAAGCCGCCGGTGCGCTCCAGCCCGCGGATCTCGTTGGCGGTGGCAGAGGTTGCGGCGCGCAGCAGTTCGTCCTGCGTCGGGCCATCCTTGATGAACTTCGCGATTTCGGCATCGAGCGCGGCGGCGACCTTGGCCGGGTCCTGCCCCGGCGTGACATCGGCCTTGATCACGAACTGCGCGGCCTGCGCGAACACTTCGGCATCGGCCGAAACCGCAACGGCGACCTTCTGTTCACGCACCAGCGCGTCGTCGAGGCGCGAAGAGGCGAGGCCGCCCAGCACCGAGGCGGCAAGATCGAGCGGCAGATAGTCGGGGTTGTCGAGACCGGGCACGGCCCACATGCGGTAGATGCGCGTGGTGGCAACCTGATCCTTGATCGTCTTGGCGACGGTGGCGGGAAGCGTCGGCACCGGGGCGCTGACCGGCTTGACCTGCGGGCCCGGCTTGATGTTCCCGAACCACTTGGTGACCTTGGCCTTTGCGGTAGCCGCGTCGATGTCGCCCGAAAGGACGAGGATCGCATTGTTGGGCCCGTAATGGTCGGTGAACCAGCCCTTCACGTCCTCGAGGCTTGCCGAATCGAGGTCGGCCATCGAGCCGATCGTCGAGTGATGGTAGGGGTGGCCCGAGGGGTAGAGATTTTCGAGCTGTTCGTACTCGACGATGCCGTAGGGATTGTTGTCACCCTGACGCTTTTCGTTCTGGACGACGGCGCGCTGGTTATCGAGCACCTTCTGCGTCACCGCGCCGAGCAGGTGGCCCATGCGGTCCGATTCCATCATCAGCACCATGTCGAGCGCGGCGGTGGGCACGGTCTCGAAGTAGTTGGTGCGATCGAACCAGGTGGTTCCATTGACGTCGGTGGCGCCGACCTGCTGCAGCGGCGTGAAGAAATCACCCGGCACGTTCTCGGTGCCATTGAACATCAGGTGTTCGAACAGGTGGGCAAAGCCGGTCTTGCCCTTGGGCTCGTTCTTCGAGCCGACGCCGTACCACACCGAGACCGCGACCACCGGAGCCTTGCGGTCGGTGTTGACCAGCACGGTCAGGCCGTTGTCGAGCTTGAAGCTTTCGTAGGGAATCTGGACCTTGGCAACGAGGTCGGAGAGCGGGGCAGGCTTTGCTTCCTGCGCAAGGGCAGGTGATGCAAGCGCGGTCGATGCGGCAAGGGCAAGCAGGCTGGCGGAAAGTTTGTGCTGCATGAGTGTCCCGTGAAGTGGCAGCGGACAGGCGCGCTGCGGGGGTTGTGCGAGGTCGAAGAGCAGGTCCAGCCTGAATGTCGGCTTAGCCACAGCTCCCAGATTTGGTTTGATTGGAAACTTTCTAGTGCCCATGCTCGCGCGCGCAAGTGGAGCGTGCCCAATGGGCAGGTGCCACGCGATCCGTTTCGACAAACGACAAAGAGAGACCGATGAACGTCAAGCTGCTTGTTTCTGCGCTGTTGCTGTCTGGCGCAGCAGTTCCTGCCCTGGCCGAGGAGCCGGTGTTCGATGCGCAGGCCGTGCGTGCGCACGTGACCTTCCTGGCCGACGATCTGCTGGAAGGGCGCGATACCGGCAGCCGCGGTTACGACATCGCCGCCAGTTACGTTGCCTCGCAGTTCATTGCGCTGGGGCTCAAGCCTGCCGCCGCCGATGGCTCATTCTTCCAGAAGCTGACGGTGCGCGAGGCAAGGCTGGATGGCGCGCCGAAGCTCGCGCTGACTTATGGCGGCAAGGAGACTGTGCTGTCCGATACGGCGCAACTGCTGGTGCGGCCCAGCCTGACCGACGCCAAGGTGTCGTTCGAAGCGCCGCTTGTGTTTGCAGGCTTCGGTTTCGACCGCCCGGACCTTGGATTCAACGACTACAAGGGCCTCGACGTAAAGGGCAAGATCGTCGTCGTGCTGACCGGCTTTCCCAAGGGCACGCCGAGCGAGCTTGGCGCGCACCTCAATTCCGACAAGGCGATGATGGCGATGAAGCGCGGCGCGATCGGCGTGATCAGCGTGCCGACGATCGAGGATACCGCCCGCCGCCCGTGGGACAAGCGCGTGGCGATCTCTGATGATCCGGCCAAGGGCTGGGTCGGCGCTGATGGCAGGGCCTTCAGCCGCACGCCGGGTATCAAGGGCGGGGCGACGCTCAACCCCGATGCTGCCGCGCCGTTGTTCGCCGCATCTGGCAAGCCGCTGGCGAAGATTCTTGCAGAGGCCAACAGGACCGGCGGCAAGCCCAAGGGCTTTGCCATGAAAGCTCGCGCCAGCCTGTCCTATGCGCAGACGTGGAAGGACGTGGTCAGCGAGAACGTGGTTGCCATGTTGCCGGGAAGCGACCCGCGGGTTGCGGACGAGTTCATCGCCATGACCGCGCATCTCGATCACATCGGCGTGCATGGGAAAGGCGAGGACACGCTGCACAACGGCGCCATGGACAATGCCTCGGGCGTGGCGACGATGATCGAGGTGGCGCGTGCCGTGGCGAAGGAGAAGCCCCGCCGTTCGGTGATGTTCGCGGCGCTGACCGGGGAGGAAGGCGGTCTGATCGGCTCCGACTATCTGGCGCGCAACCCGGTCGTGAAGGGTGAGGTTACAGGCCTCGTCAACTTCGACATGCCGGTGCTGACCTACATGTTCAGTGATGTCGTGGCCTTCGGTGCCGAAAATTCGACGATGGGCAAGGTCGTGGCCGAAGCGGCGACAAAGGCGGGGATCAAGCTCTCGCCCGATCCGATGCCCGAGGAGGGGCTGTTCACCCGCTCGGACCATTACCGCTTCGTGCAGCAGGGCGTGCCCGCGGTGTTCATGATGACCGGCTTCGAAGGGCCGGGCGAAAAGGCCTTCCGCAGCTTCCTGAAGGATCACTACCACCAGCCGAGCGACGACCTGAAGCTGCCGTTCAACTGGGATGCCGGTGCGCTGTTCGCCAAGGTCAACTACTACACCGTGATGGGGCTCGCCAACGGGGCCGAGCGGCCGAAGTGGTACGCAGGCAGCTTCTTCGGCAAGGAATTCGCGCCCAAGGCTGCGAAGGCGGCCGATCCGGTGAAGTAGGCCGGAACCTTTGGCGTCCCCGCGCAGGCGGGAACCTCGGCGGTGTTAACGAAGGTTCGCGTAAACCGACCGAGGCCCCGGCCTGCGTGGGGGAGCAGGTTCCTGTCCTTGCTCCCGATCAAGGAACTACCCCTGTCGAACGGTGTAGCTTTTTCGTCGGCGCGACCCTTGTGTTGCGTAAAAGCCACACCATGTTCTGCGCAACAGGAGGATGTTCAACACCATGAACCTCGAGAAATTCACTGACCGCGCCAAGGGCTTCCTGCAAGCCGCGCAGACCGTTGCGATCCGCATGAACCATCAGCGGATCACGCCGGACCATATCCTCAAGGCCCTGCTGGAAGACAGCGAGGGCATGGCCAGCGGGCTGATCCAGCGCGCGGGCGGCAATGCCGCATTGGCGCAGACCGAAGTCGACAAGGCGCTGGTGAAGATTCCGGCGGTGTCGGGTTCCGGTGCGCAGCAGACGCCGGGGCTCGACAACGATGCCGTGCGCGTGCTCGATGCCGCCGAGCAGATTGCCGCGAAATCCAACGACAGCTTCGTCACCGTCGAGCGCATGCTCGTCGCGCTGACGCTCGCCACCACGACCTCGGCGGGGCAGGCGCTCAAGGCTGCCAATGTCACGCCGCAGGCGCTCGAAGCGGCGATCACGCAGCTTCGTGGCGGGCGCACGGCGGACAGCGCCAGCGCCGAAAACGCCTATGACGCGATGAAGAAGTATGCCCGCGACCTGACCGAGGCCGCGCGCGAGGGCAAGCTCGACCCGGTGATCGGCCGCGACGAGGAGATTCGCCGCACCGTGCAGATCCTCGCCCGCCGCACCAAGAACAATCCGGCGCTGATCGGCGAACCGGGCGTGGGCAAGACCGCGATCGCCGAAGGCCTCGCGCTGCGCATCGCCAATGGCGACGTGCCGGATTCGCTGCGTGACCGCACGCTGATGGCGCTCGACATGGGCAGCCTGATCGCGGGGGCGAAGTATCGCGGCGAGTTCGAGGAGCGCTTGAAGGCCGTGCTGGACGAGGTCAAGGGCGCCGAAGGGCAGATCATCCTGTTCATCGACGAGATGCATACCCTGATCGGGGCGGGCAAGAGCGAAGGCGCAATGGATGCGGGCAACCTGCTCAAGCCTGCGCTCGCCCGCGGCGAACTGCACTGCATCGGCGCGACGACTCTCGACGAGTACCAGAAGTACGTCGAGAAGGACCCCGCGTTGCAGCGGCGGTTCCAGCCGGTGTTCGTGGGCGAGCCGACCGTGGAGGACACGATCTCGATCCTGCGCGGCATCAAGGACAAGTACGAGCTGCACCACGGCGTGCGCATTGCCGACAATGCGATCGTGGCGGCGGCGACGCTGTCCAACCGCTATATCTCGGACCGCTTCCTGCCCGACAAGGCTATCGACCTGATGGACGAGGCGGCGAGCCGCATCCGCATGGAAGTGGAAAGCAAGCCCGAGGAGATCGAGAAGCTCGACCGCCGCATCATCCAGATGAAGATCGAGGAGATGGCGCTGGCCAAGGAAACCGACGCCGCGTCGAAGGACCGGCTGGCGACCTTGCGCGAGGAACTGGCGAACCTTGAGCAGCAATCGGCCGAGCTGACCACGCGCTGGCAGAACGAGCGCGACAAGATCGCCGCCGAGGGCAAGGTCAAGGAAGCGCTCGATGCCGCGCGCAGCGAGCTGGAAGTGGCGCAGCGCAATGGGGACCTGGCGAAGGCCGGGGAGCTTGCCTATGGCCGCATTCCCGAGCTTGAGCGGCAGCTGGCCGAAGCACAGGGCGTGAGCGCCAATGCCATGCTGCGCGAGGAGGTGACCGCCGAGGACATCGCCGCCGTCGTCAGCAAGTGGACCGGCGTGCCCGTCGACCGCATGATGGAAGGCGAGCGCGAGAAGCTGCTCAAGATGGAAGAGGTGCTGGGCAAGCGCGTGATCGGGCAGAAGGACGCGGTGCTGGCCGTGTCCAAGGCCGTGCGCCGCGCGCGGGCCGGGTTGCAGGACCCGAACCGTCCGCTCGGCAGCTTCCTGTTCCTCGGCCCCACGGGCGTGGGCAAGACCGAGCTGACCAAGGCGCTGGCCGGCTTCCTTTTCGACGACGACAGCGCGATGGTGCGCATCGACATGAGCGAGTTCATGGAGAAGCACTCCGTCAGCCGCCTGATCGGCGCGCCTCCGGGCTATGTCGGCTATGACGAAGGCGGCGTTCTGACCGAAGCTGTGCGCAGGCGGCCCTATCAGGTCGTGCTGTTCGACGAGGTCGAGAAGGCGCACGGCGACGTGTTCAACGTGCTGCTGCAGGTGCTTGATGATGGCCGCCTGACCGACGGGCAGGGCCGCGTGGTGGATTTCACCAACACGCTGATCATCCTGACCAGCAACCTCGGCAGCCAGTACCTCGCCAATCTGGAAGAGGGGCAGGACGTCGCCTCGGTCGAACCGCAGGTCATGGATATCGTGCGCGGGCACTTCCGGCCCGAGTTTCTCAACCGGCTGGACGAGATCATCCTGTTCCACCGGCTGGGCCAGGAACACATGGCGCCGATCGTCGACATCCAGGTCGGCCGGGTGGCGAGCCTGCTCAAGGACCGCAAGATCGTGCTCGACCTGACCGATGCGGCCAAGCGCTGGTTGGGCCGCGTCGGCTACGATCCGGTCTATGGCGCGCGTCCGCTGAAGCGGGCGGTGCAGCGCTATCTGCAGGACCCGCTGGCCGAGAAGCTCTTGGGCGGCGAGGTGCCGGACGGCTCGACCGTGCGGATCGACGAGGGCGACGGGGCGCTGACGTTCATCGTGGAGTGATCGGGGAAGGGGCTGCTGCGGTGGCCCCTTTTTCCTTGGCGCGGCACTGATTTGCCCACCCCGCTGCGACTAGCTTCACTGCGTTCAGGAAGTCTCGCGGCCCTCCCGCCTGCGGGATGGCAGGAGTCAGGCGCTGCCCTTTCATCCCCCCTCCCGTAAACTGGAGGGGATCGGGGTGGGCATCCTTCGACAAGCTCAGGATGAGCGGTGACGCGCGACAGGGCAGATCATCCGCTGGCGAATGCGGACGGTTACGCCGGTTGGAAGCTTGCAGATCGCGCGACCGGTGCGGTGCCGTTTGGCACGCAAGGGATGGGGCGCGGGACCGGTTGCGAGTGGCCGGGGGGCGGTTCCGAACCCCTTGTCGGCTCAGCCTGAGGGCGGACACATGCGAAAGGACGAAGCCTTGGCAGCGGCTCGCGTACTGCCTTGGCTTCTGGCAAGCGGCTGCGTGAAAAGAACCTGTCGTTTGTGCTGACACAGTCGCACAATCATGGCGGGTTCCGCATCCGCAGCGTCGCTCAGGGTTCGGCGCCGTGCTATCAGCCCTGGGTTGTCCTGTCTGTCCTTGGGTAACGGCAGGGTTTGCCCGGTGGGCCTTGGGCTTTACGCCCCTCGTTGAACCCGCTGCGCGCCTGCCGCACCGATCGCGCCGGAGGTCCTTCACGATGTGCCGGACTCCGAAGGGAGAGGAGCGGGTTGGCCTTTTGCCCTCTCCTGACCTGTGGGTGGGGTGTATAACCTATATGGTTCGTTTTGTCAAGGTGCAATGTCAACTGCGAAGAGAGAACGTAACTGCGATCGCAGTAAACATTGATGGCATTATCGGTCACTATCTCCCTTCACTCTCGAAACGGGATCTGCGTGCGGCATTGGTCCCAAATCTGCAGCTCGATTTATGACACCACCCAGATAGTTGTTGAAGCGCACATTTTTTTCGATCTCTGCGGCAATCAGGCGGTCACTTGCTGATGCTGGTAGGGCATCGTGAGGTACATCGGAGAGCTTTGGATACGAGAACACAATAGTGGTGAACATAAGCGCGGACCGCTTTATCAGCGAGGTTTCTGGCGACTCTGCTCTGGCCCTGATCTCAGGTACTTGGCTCGACCCATCCTCATTGCCTACGATCACCTTTCCGAGATAAGTCACCGCACCCACTGGCACATTGAAAGCATAGCTGCCGAGGGTGAGTGCTGTACCGTTTGCGCCTCCAACGACCCAGCGGCCGGGCTTAACCGGTATCAGGAATAGCCCGGAGTCATCGCGAGTGACCGAAGGTTTGGACTCGTCGTAGACGGCGGCTGCATCCTTGATCGCTCTCGCATTGATGGTCCGCAATTCACCGTTGTCGGTCCTTGTTGTAAGACCAGTCTCTGTAGAAATCTGCATGAAATCGAGCCAGCCCGGGAACGTCTTGCGCCCCTTCATTGGGCCGACCCATACAAGGATATAGCCTTGGTCGGCCGAGTACCTGAATTGTTCAAGAGTTACAGGTCGTTCGGCTCGCGTCGGGAAGGCTGGGACCAACGCCAAAGCGCTGGTGCAAAGCGTAAAAACTAGACGCCTCATGATTGGAAGGCTGCGTTGTCGGGAAGTGGCGTCGACGCAAAAGCCGCAAGAGCGTCTACGATGACCGACTGATTCTTGCCCGGCTTCAACCTCAAGGGATCGGAAATCTTCAACGTTGCTTGCCATGTGGGTTCATCGACGAGGAAGAGCTTATACCCCCGAAGCACCATGCACTTTTGCAGCGACGCGTTGCGCAAGCGGTTGGTCTTTGCCCCGCCGAGCAGCCCTCCAATCAGAGATCCGATCAAGCCATACTCGCCACTCGCGGCTGATCGACTATACTGAGATAGTGCGCCAGAAGCAGCTGCCATGCAGTCAATCAGATCACCGCGCGCAACGTCCTCGGAAACACCATCAAGATGAAAGAGAGCTGATCGCGCAAGCTCAGGCGTGCCTCTTTGTTCATTGCTTCCAATTCGCTCGGAAGGACTGGCCCAGGCTGTTGATGCAATAGATATTATTCCAATATAAGGTATAATTTTCTGTAGTATCATTCCAATTTTGTGACGATCCATCGTCTTTACTCTGATGTGATTAATGCTGAAATCGTAAGGGCGAAAGCTGTCATCGTCGAGGGGAATTCTGGGAGCATTTTACGAAAATTCCAACGTTCGAGACTGAGCATAACCGATTGCACTGATCAGAATCGATACGCAGCTAACGCCTTGTGGCCTGCCCCTGTCCTCCCCATATCCCTGCGAATGGGGGCTGCTGATACGATCATTTCCGGAACCGTCGCGGCGGGCGGGCAGCGGCTGGACAAGGCTCTGGCCGATGCTTCGGGGCTTTCGCGCGAGCGGGTGAAGGCTTTGCTGGGCGAGGGGCGAGTCAGTCTTTCGGGCAGGGTGGTGTCGCAGGCTTCGGTGAAGGTTGCCGAGGGTGCTTCGTTCGAGATCCGCGTGCCTGAAGCCGCGCCTGCTGAAGCCATTGCGCAGGATATTCCGCTCAGCATCGTCTATGAGGACGAGGCGCTGATCGTGGTGGACAAGCCGGCGGGGCTGGTCGTCCATCCGGCGGCGGGGAATCTCGATGGCACGCTGGTCAATGCGCTGCTGCACCATTGCCGGGGGCAGCTTTCGGGCATCGGCGGGGTGGCGCGGCCGGGGATCGTGCATCGGATCGACAAGGATACCTCGGGGCTGCTGGTCGTCGCCAAGACCGACGTGGCGCACGAGGGACTGGCCAAGCAGTTTGCCGACCATTCGATCGTGCGTGCCTATAAATGCGTGACCGCGGGGCTGCCAGTGCCGCCAGCGGGGACGGTGCGCGGAGCGATTGCGCGGTCGAGCCACGATCGCAAGAAGATGGCGCTGGTGGAGGACGGTCGCGGGAAGCACGCGGTGACGCATTACCGGACGTTGGCCGCGCTCGATGGGGCGGCGCTCGATGGGGCGGCGCTGGTGGAGTGCCGGCTCGAGACCGGGAGAACCCACCAAGTGCGCGTTCACCTTGCGTCAATCGGCCATGCGCTATTGGGTGATCCTGTCTATGGACGCACACCTTCAAAGCTTCGGCCGCTGCTCCAGCGGCTCGGGTTTCATCGCCAGGCGCTGCATGCGGCGGAACTGGGGTTCATTCACCCCGTTACCGGTGCGACCCATCATTTCGCCAGCCCGACGCCCGTCGATATGCGGGAACTCATCGTCGAACTCTGCGCTGAAGGGCATGATGCAAAGGTACTGGCGATGTTGTAATGAAGGACTTTGGAGTCGTCCGCGAGGAGGCTCCGTTTGAGTGGTCCCGCCGCCGGTCGCCCATCAGGGGGCCGTCAATTGGGAACCGACGCGAAGAAAGGACGTGTTCAGGTGAGTGAGGAAAGAAACGCTGTGACAGTACCTGCCCTTGGCGGGGAAGCCAGCCTCAACCGCTATCTCTCGGAAATCCGCAAGTTCCCCGTGCTTACGGCTGAGCAGGAATACATGCTCGCCAAGCGTTTCCAGGAACACCAGGATCCCGAAGCTGCCGCCCAGCTGGTGACCAGCCATCTGCGTCTCGTGGCGAAGATCGCCATGGGCTATCGCGGCTATGGCCTGCCGGTCAGCGAGCTGATCTCCGAAGGCAACATCGGCCTGATGCAGGGCGTTAAGAAGTTCGAGCCCGACCGGGGCTTCCGTCTGGCCACCTACGCGATGTGGTGGATCAAGGCTTCGATGCAGGAGTTCATCCTGCGCTCGTGGAGCCTGGTCAAGATGGGCACCACGGCGGCGCAGAAGAAGCTGTTCTTCAACCTTCGCCGGATGAAGAAGAACCTCGAGGCGTTCGAGGATTCTGACCTGCATCCTGACGACGTGCGCAAGATCGCGACCGACCTCGGCGTGCCCGAGCAGGAAGTGGTCAACATGAACCGGCGCATGATGATGGGTGGCGATGCTTCGCTCAACGTCTCGATGCGCGAGGACGGCGAGGGTTCGTGGCAGGACTGGCTGACCGACGACCGCCCGCTGCAGGACGAGACCGTGGCCGACGCCGAGGAGGCTAGCTATCGCCACCAGCTGCTGGTCGAGGCGATGGACAGCCTGAACGAGCGTGAGCGGCACATCCTGACGGATCGCCGTCTGGTCGACGAGCCGAAAACGCTGGAAGAGCTTAGCCAAGTCTACAACGTCAGCCGCGAACGCGTCCGCCAGATCGAGGTGCGCGCGTTCGAGAAGCTGCAGAAGGCGATCCAGCGGATCGCGGTGGAGCGCAAGCTGCTGCCGGCCTGACGCGGGTTGCATGAGTCATACGAAGCGGCCGGGTGGTAAGCCCGGCCGTTTTTGTTTGTGCTTCTGGTTCCCCTGTCTGCTCGTGCTGAGCTTTTTCGAAGCATGCTGCTTGGCCCAGCGTCTTTCGACAGGCTCAGGACGAGCGGAGGGTGGGGCCGGGGGGCTCACGACATATGCAGCCGGTCCGTATCCAGCGCCGCGCCTGCCAGGAACCACAGGGCGTGGCGGCCGGGGAGGAAGAAGTAGCCGCCGCCGCGCAGGGTGACGTAGCGCTGGACGGGGCATAGCTCGAGCGGGGCATTGCGGCCGAGGATGGTGAAGCGCTGGTCGGCGGTTTCGGTCGGGCCCTTGTGCATGGCGAAGGGATCGGGTTCGCATTCGAGGCCGTGGAAGGTGGGCGAGGCGAGCCAAGTTTGCTGGACGAATTCGAACTGGCGTTCGAGATCGGCGTTGAAGGCCATGAACAGCGTGCCGCGGGCGGTGTCGCCGTCCTGATCGAGATAGGGGCGGCCTCGGCGGAGCAGGCGGTGGCGGTTGCTGACTGACAGCTCCACCGGCTCGGTCGGGGCGAGGCTGTCGCGCGGGAAGGTGCGCCGGACGTGGCTGCCGAAGGGGCAGCGCAGCCCTTGCGGATCGGCGTCCTTGTAGAGGAAATCGTTCTTCCGCATCGCGTCCACCCCGCTCTTCATTGCCGGGTGGAAGGGATTGTCGATCAGCGCCGAGCCATCACGCCAACGGCCGAGCATCTTGGCAGCAATCCATTCGCGTGTGCGGTGGATGTTGCCGTTATGCGGGTTGATGACATCGGGCTGCCGGCAGATCTCGTGCGCCTTTTCATCGAGCTGCTTGCGAAAACCCTCGACATCCTGCGCCAGCTGGCGGATCACCAGATAGCTACCGTTGCGGCCGAAATCGCGCGCGCGGGCGCCCTGATCGGCGAAATCGGGGTACTGTGTCGGCTGGTCGGGCGGGGGCGAGGGCAGGAGGACTTCGGGCAACATGCCCAGGCTGTCCATGCGGCGCTCGACCAGCGGGGAAGGCGGGTAGTAGCCGCGGTTGTCGGTGTAGCCGAGGATGAACTCGCCGGGTTCGACGCCATGGACCGGATCGGGCGCGCCGTGGCGACCGGGGAAGCCGCGCACCAGTGGTTGCGAGACGCCATCGACGAAGCCGAAGGGTTCTTCGGAGAGATCGTCGTTGCTAGACTGGGCATGGACGAATTCCGCGCCCTCGGCCGGCTTGGAAACGCTGTCGTCGCTGGTTCTCCATGCCTCCTTGAAGCGTTCGAGATCAAAGGCTTTCAGGCCCGTGCGGATCGAGGCTTTCTCGGTAATGCCGATGGCAGCAGCATCGCTGACGATCTGCGCGAACTTCTGCGCAGCGAGTTCGTCCTTGGCGTAGAGCAGCAGGACGACGTGGGTATCGTCGTCGCACCATTCGAGCTGCTCGGGATCGCCCAGCGCGCGCTTGCGGCTGGCGTGGGCCATGCCGAGCGAGAAGGCCGGCGGGAATCCCTGCTGCGTGCCGGGACCTTCGAGCGCCAGTTCCTTGTCCAGCCCGAGCAGGCGCAGGCCGGCGGCTGAGAAGGCGATGTTGCAGACGAAGTCCTGCGGCGGCTTGTCACCGAACGAGACGAGATCCTCGGCAATCAGGCCTGCGAGCCACTTCTGCACGTGGGCATAGGGATGGGCGCTGCCTTCACGGCGCGGCTCGCCGAAGTTCAGGGCGGCGACGCGGCTGTGCGGGTGGCGCTTCAACCCGCCGAACATCAGCGTCTGGATTTCCTCGTACTGCAACCCGTAATCGGGCCGGGGAATCGAGCCGAACAGGTCGAGCCAGGCTTCGGCGTCGGAGGGGTTGGCTTCGAGGCGGTCCTTGCAGAGCAACCCGCTGACGATCAGCGCATGCTTGCGCATGGCGGTGGTCGAAAGATCGGGGTGTGCGGCGAACCAGAACGGGGTGGGGCGCATCGAGCAGCGCGCATAGCGCTTCATGCGGTCGCCATCCTCGGCGCCCTTGAAGAAGAGCAGGCGCGTGGAGGGAAAGCCCTCCGCGTTGCTCCACACGGCGGTGACGCCTTCGGAGGCCTTGGTGATGAAGTCTTCGAGGTAGCTTTCCCAGCTGCCATCGTAGTTCGAGAAGAACACCAGCTGGCGGGTGCCGGGCAGGACGACCCAGCGCGCGGCGTGGATCGTGCCGATGGTGGCGAGGAAGCCTTTTCGCATCACCCCGATCCTGGCCATGATGGCGACGGCAGTGAAGGCAAGCGGCAGGGTCCAGCGGCGCACCCACGCGCGGCGCAGCGTGGTGACGCTGACCATGTGGTTGGGGATGACGCCGGGCGCGTTCTCGCGCGCCATCATGTCGCCGAGCGCGGCGGCAGAGGGTGTGCGATCCACTGGCGTGTTGGCGAGTTCGTCGCGGCGCAGCAGCCACGCCACCGCCGCTACAATCATCAGTGCGATGACCAGGGCGGGGAAAATGGCGCCCTTGAACAGGGCGATGCCGGTCGCGCCTCCTGCCAAACCGAGCAGGAGCGCAAGGGCATAGCCGATCGCCAGCAGGGGCCAGATCAGCCCTTGCGCATTGGCAAGCCCCTTGCCGATCCAGCCCAGCGTCCAGCGTGAGCGGGCGAAATCGAGCCACGGCGCGTCGGCGCGCTCGCAGAAGGCGAGCTTGGGTGGCTTGCGGTCGTCCAGCCTGGCGAGATCGTCTTTCAGCTCTGTCGCGACGACGCGGAACAGGCTTTGCGGGCCGTGGAGCGAGGAGCGGGCACGCTCGCGCGCGATGATTGATCGTGCCTTGGCGACGATCGCGCGATTCTCGTCGATGGTGCGCACGCCATGGCCCGGCAGACCGACGAAGGGCAGGCCGGTCAGGCGGCGGTCAATCCAGGGCACGCGGAAGACGGCGGGGTTGATACCGTAGGCATGGCGACGCAGCAGCGGCAGGACTTCGCCGACCGCGCCGATGCCGCTGGTCAGCTTGAGCACCGGGAGCAGCAAGGGGCCGGCATGCTCGGCGATCAGGTCAAGCGCGCGTCCGGCGTCGCCGTCGACGGTAGCCTCGAGCACAAGATGTGCCTGCTTTCCCGGTGCTTCGGGCGGGATGGCATGGATGCTGGCGAAGTGGACCACGCCGGTCTGGCGCAGGGCGCTGGCCATGGCTTCGTTCGCCGGATTGCCGAGTTCGCCGATCTCGCGCTCGATGTCGTCCACGTCGCACCATTCGGACTTGTCTCCGAAGGGGATGGCAACGGTGACGAAGTCTTGGATTGCGCTCAAAGGTTGGTTCCTTTGTGTTTACTGGCGGATGGCGGTGAAGCGCAGATCGTCCGGCAGGCCGAGGAAGGTGCCAAGGCTGGCGTTTGGGGCGGGTTCGATCCGCCCTGCGGTGGCGGCGATGGCCTCGGCAATGATCGTCCAGGCGATGCCGCGGCCATAGCAGACGTGCGGACCCTGCAGCGGGCCGGAGGTGATGTAGGGACGGGCGGGATCGGGCGCGAAACGGTCCGCTTGCGGGAAGGCGGCATCGTCATGCGCCGCAGCGCCGACCAGAGCGACGATGCGGTCACCAGCCTTCAGTTGCTCGCCGCGCCAGGTGCAATCGCGGCGGACGCGGCGAACGAGCTGGCTGGTATCAGCCAGACGAAGCATTTCGGCGATCGTCGCGTCGCGCGCTTTTGGCTCAAGCGCGGGATCGCACAGCCGCTGCACCAGCGCAGGCCAGGGAATGCCTGCTTCGCGCCCGCGCTCCGAAGCGCTGAAAGCGGCCACTTCCGAAAGGACCTTGCCGACGATCAGCACAAGCGCGCCGGTCAGTTCGAACAGGACGCTGCGTGCCTGCAGGCGGTAGTCTGCAACATCGGGGAATTGCGGCTGCACCGCGACAAGTGCGCTGAGCAGGCTGGTTTCGGGCGCGACTTCGGGCATGTCGAGCGCATCGTTGATGGCGGCGAGCCCGACGCTGGCGGTCTTTCCGGCGAGCCATGGAACTGCGCCGGTGCTGGCGATGATGGTCCCGAAGACATGGCCGAACAGCGGCACTTGCAGGAACAGGGCGCTCAGCGCGTCGCCTAGTTCGTCCTTGCGGCGCAGAGCGGGGCCGGGTCTCGTCAGGTTCCGCGCAAACAGCAGGAGCGGCACCGGCCACGGCACCTTTTCCGGCGCAGGCACGCCCAGAACCCGCCGCGCCATGCGGTAGGAGAGCAGGAAGGCATATTCCCGGACGAAATTGATGGTCTCGCCGGTCTGCGCACGTCGCTGCAGGACGTCGAGAATGTCCGACGCCTCCTTGCGTGCCATGGCAGCGATCCAGCCGCGGAAGCCCGGGTCCAGATTGGGCGGAACGCTTGGGTCCACGCCGGGAATGCGGGCATTGAGCCAGCTTTGCGCGGCATGGAGCTGGCGAAGGCGCACCTGCCGGTTGCCGTCGTTCTCACCCACCAGATAGCGCGTGCCGGGCACGACCTGTTCGAGCAGGTCATCGTACTGCTGCAGCGAGAAGGTGTCTTCCTCGAGTAGTACTGCGCTGACCACCTCGTGCCTTGCGGCGGCAAAGACCCGAACGCCACCCTTGTCCAGTTCGGCGCAGCGGAGCAGCGCTGGCGCGCCCGGCTGGAACAGGCGGGCTGACGCTGCAGCAAGCACGGCCTGCTGGTTCATGCGATGCGATCCTCGATGGCGACGAGCCGGCGTTGCAGGCAAGCGAGGCCTAGTTCGTCGATCCTGCCGACTAGGTCAGCCGTCGGCACATCCTGCGCGCCCCACACTGCCATCCCGGTCTGCGCCTCAACCTCGCGGCACAGCACCAGTGCGTGCAATTCGTGCATCGCTTCTCCGCACGAACGGCAGTGTTCGAGCGCTTCGGCGGCAAGGTCGGCGGCCTGCACCACCTTGCCCTGCGCCAGGGCAAGGCGGGCGCGGGCCTCGTGCAGGTAGTAGGTCGCAGAGGTGCGGACATGCCGGAAGTGGCCCCGGGCGACCGACTCTGACAGAACGGCTTCGGCTTCGCGCAGCTGGCCCAGTTCGATCAGCGTCAGGGCAAGCCAGCTTGCACTGGCCGGCTCGAAGCCTAGAAAATGATGGTGCAGGCCATCCGCGTAGGCGCCGCGCAATATGCCAAGTGCCCGTTCGAACCTGCCCTCGCGGTAGTGCAGGTAGCCGTGGGCGAGATCGGCGAGCAATTGCGAATAGGCGTGCGCATAGCGGCGCGAAAGATTGAGCGCTTCGGCCACCCACGAACGTGCCTTTGCGATATCCCCCAGATCGGTGAGATACCACGCGCCGAAAGCGCGGGCGAGCACGTGGGGAATGACCACGACTGCACCGAAGGTCGATCCGCGCTGTCCATCGTCCAGCCTGTTTCCCAGACGTTCGATGCGCGCGATTGCAGCACGCGGACGGGCTTGCGAGAAGGCGAGATAGGCCGCGACGAGATCGGCATAAGTCCGGCGTGGCAAGCTGTCGTGCGCATCGAGATCGGCCTCGGCGCGGGCGAGCCAGGCTTCGCCCTGAAGCGGAGCGCCATCGATCCAGTCAAGCAGCGCCATGTTGATCCGTGCGACGGTGCGGATGCCCGGGCCCATCTCGACGGTGCCTTCAGCCAGGAGCGCCATGTCCTCGCGCGTGATCTGCTCTTGCGACAGCTGCTGCAGCGTATCGAAGGCGAGCAGCGAGAAGCGCGCCCGTTCCGATGCGGCAGCGGCGGGTTCGAGGCGTGCCGCCATATCGCGCGCGCGCAGGTAAAGCTGGCGCACCGAATCGATCGCCGCGAGGCTCAATGCCTGCTGGCAGGCATCCCAGAGATGCCCGAGTGCGCGCTGCGGCAGGCCGGCCTTTTCGGCGTGGGTCGCAAGTTCGGCATGGCTGGCGACCTCGGCCTCCTGCGATGACGAGGCCTGCGTGGCGAGAAGTTCGAGCGCCTTGGCATGCATCGCGGTCCGCCGCCGCCGGGGCATGGTGCGATAGGCCGCTTCCTGGACCAGCTGGTGAGTGAACCGCGCCTGGTTGGCCACGGCGAATTCCACCACCCGCGCTTCTACCAGCCGCGCGATGGCGCTGGAAGGATTGCGGCAGACGAGTGCGGCGCCTTGCTGCAGGCGGCTCACCGGGAAGATGGGGCCAAGCGCTGCGCAGAACTGGCACAGGCGTGTCGAATCGTCGTCAAGCGCCGCGAGCCGGGCGCCGAGCAGGGCATCGAGCCGTGCCGGAATGCGTGCCGACAGTTCGGCTGGCTCGGTGCCGTCCTCTCCCTGCGCACTGACCGCGAATTCCTGCAGTGCGAGAGGCAGGCCTTGCGCACGGTCGAGAATCCGCTCGATCGTGGCTTCGTCAAGCGGAGCGAAGCGATTGATCATCGCGACAAGGCTGCGCGCGGCGCGGGGGCCGAGCGGATCGAGGTCGATCACCTGATCGCAGCATTGGGCGAGGCTGGTGCGCGCTTCCGGCCGCGCGGCCAGAAGCATCGTCATGATGCGGCCCTCCCTGATGCCGGTGAGCACCGAGAGGGTTTCGCGATCGAGATATTGGCCATCGTCTACCAGCAGCAGCAGCGGGACGTGGACTACGGCCAGCTGAAACAGGCGGAGAATGGTCTGGGTAGCGATACGGTTGCGGTCGCCCGGAGCGAGATGGGCAAGCCACGTCTGGCCGTTGTCGATGAGGCCCTGCAGGCATTCGGCCTGGTCTGCGGTCAGCGCTGCTGCGGATGCCACGTCAGCCAGCAGGGGCTGCAACAGTTCCACCAGATGGCGGACAGGGCCGGAAAGGCAGCCGAACGGGACCGGCGCAAGCAGGGCGTTGCCCCGGACCACCAGCGTTGTCACGCCAAAGCCGGCCGAAAGGCGCGCGCCTTCCAGAAGCAGGCGGCTCTTGCCCATTCCGGCTTCGCCAACGATGCACAAGGCGGCGCCAGGCTCGCCCGAAACCAGCGCCTTGACCGCGTCGAGCTGGACATCGCGGCCGATCAGGGGGCTTGTGGCGTTGCCCTTCACGGGAATGCGATCGGCACCTTCAAGGTCGATGGCGGTGAGTTCGAAGACCGCTTCGCCGCGCTGGTCGATCTCGCTGGTGATCGTGCCGAGCGGCTGCAACTGGCACGATTCGGCAATAAGCGAAACGGTGGTGGCCGAGATTGCCACGCTTGCCGGTGGCGAGAGCTTTTCGATCTGCCCGGCAACGTGCGTGGCATGGCCCACGACATCGAGGATGCTGCCGAAATCGTTGTCCTGGCGGCGCAGCAGGATCGGCCCGGAATGGAGGCCGACGCGCGCGCGCGGTGCCGGGAGAATGCCCGATGGCCCGGTGCGCATGCGCTCGACAATGGCCCGTGCGGCAAGCGCGGCGCGCAAGGGGTGGTCCTCCACTGCCGGATGCACGCCGAACACGGCCATCACGCCATCGCCCTGCACGCGCACGACCATGCCGTCGAAATCGTGGATGGCGTTGCGGATGAGCGTGATCGTGCTGTCGAGAACATCGCGGGCGTCTTCCGGATCGAGCACGGAGATAAGCCGGGTGGAGCCGACGATATCGGCGAAGAGCACGGTCGCAAAGCGCACGGCCTCGACATCACCGGACAGCGAGGGCGCCCGCCCGTTCGCTTCCCCGGCAATCGGCTGCACCGGTTGTCCGGTGGCAGTATCGAGTCCCTCGGCCCGCACCTTGTTGTCTTTCGCCCCCATGACAGTCCGGTCGAATCCCGCGCCGAACCGACTGACAATGGCAGATATTCAGTTTGTTGCCTGAATCGCAACGAGAATCGGCAGAGGCGTTCGGCATGTGCTTTCGCACTGCCGGTCATGACAGGCCGATGATCTGATGGCTGCGCGCCATTCCCGAGCGTTCGGGGATGCGTTGCAACTGCGCCCGGGTAAAGCCATCGCGGCGCAGCGGCAGCGGCGTGCCGTCAAGGTCGTAGCATGGCAGGGCCTCGCCCTCGCGCGAGACGCGGATCGACCAGCCCCAGCGCCGCTGGTCGCACGCCAGCCCCAGGAAGGCATCGCATTGCAGCATCAGGCAGGGCGGGCGCAGTCCACCCCGCGCCGCAAGCACGCGCTCGACATCCCCGTCCGAAAGCGAGAAGCGTGCGACATCGCAATCGTCCTGCCGAGGCAGGGGGGCTGAACCGGTTGGCGTCACGATCTGCAGCGACGGGCGCAGGATTGCCTCGCCCACGCGCCGGAATTCGACCTGCAGGGGGCCGGGGCCGGATTTCCAGATGAGATAGCGCTGCATTGGCCTCGATGGTTCGCGACCGGCAATCAGGCCGGAAACGGTCGGAGTGTCGGGCCGCTCTCTATGCCGCCCGCCCGCGTGAGGCGTCCGTTGGCCAGCGCACCGGCCCCTTGTGATTTGGCGCACATTCACTAAGCCTCGGCCGTGAGATGCCGCGGGAACGGTGATATCAATGTCCAGTTCGATCCTAAAGGTGCCGGATGATGTCCAGGCAGTTCTTGCTCTCCACGGGCGGCAGATGCGCGTGCGCAAGGGGCAGGTGCTGCTCGCGGTGGGCCTGCCTGCGAACGACGTCTACGTCGTTCTGGAAGGCAGCGTCAGTGTCTCGCTCGTCTCGGCGCAGGGCCGCGAAACCGTGCTCCGCGCCATCGGTCCGCGGGAAATGTTCGGGGAATTGGCCGCGATCGACGGGGAGCCGCGCTCGGCCGACGTGGTCGCGGTAGAGAACAGCACGCTGCTGGTCATTCCCGGGCCGACCTTTGCCGGCCTGCTGGGCGTGGAGCCGGTCCTGTCGCTGTGGCTGGCACGGTACCTCTCGCACCAGGTCCGCTACCTGACCAACCGCATCTACGAGCTTTCGACGATGGGCGTCGGGCCGCGCCTGCAGGCAGAATTGCTGCGGCTGGCAGGCGAGCCGGATCAGGCCGGTGCCGCCACGATCAATCGTATTCCGACCCAAGCCGAACTTGCGGCCCGCATCGGCACGAACCGCGAAACCGTGACGCGCGAATTCTCGCTGCTGATCAAGGAAGGCCTCGTCATGCGCGAGGGGCGGCGCATCGTCGTGCCATCGGTGGCGCGGCTTGCCGACCGGCTGCATCGTTATTCGCAGAGCAGTTGACGATCCCATCAGCGAAGACGTTGCCAGATCGGGTGCGGCGCGGATAGGCTGGGGCCATGCTCGAGGACCTGAAGAACCCCCGCACCACGACTGGCCGACGCTCCGGAATCATCGGGCGCATTGGCTGGGTTCTTGCCCGGCTGATTGCCGCCTTCCTGTTCATCTCGGTGGTTCAGGTGGTGATCTACAAGTTCGTGCCGGTGCCGATCACGCTGACCATGCTGATGGACGATCATTCCATCACCAAGGACTGGACTCCGCTTGGCGACATCGACCGCGACATGGTGGCGGCGGTGATTTCGGGCGAGGACGGCAAGTTCTGCCAGCACAACGGCTTCGATCAGGAAGCGATGATGGAGGCCTTCCGCCGCAACCAGAAGGGCGGGCGCATCCGGGGCGGCTCGACGATCAGCCAGCAGACCGCCAAGAACGTGTTCCTGTGGCAGGGCGGCGGCTATTTCCGCAAGGGGCTGGAGGCCTGGTACACCGTGCTGATCGAGACGATCTGGGGCAAGCGCCGGATCATGGAAGTCTACCTCAACGTCGCCGAGACCGGGATCGGCACTTATGGCGTCGAGGCAGGTGCCCAGCGGTATTATGGGAAGAGCGCGCGCAAGCTGAGCCCGGTGGAAGCCGCGCGCATCGCCGCCGTGCTGCCTTTGCCCAAGGAGCGCGAAGTCAACGGCGCGGGCGGCTTCACCCGCCGCCATGGCAATTCGATCGCCCGCCAGGTCCGGGTGGTGAAGAACGGGGCGCTGGACGCGTGTGTCTATAATTGAGGTTTGTTAGCGGTGCAGTCGGTTGCGGGGATGGACGTACGTCGGGTCTGGGTGAACAGGCCGGATGCGCTGAATGGCGTGTTTGGGGTAAATCGTTGCGATCACAAATTTTGGACTTCTACGTTAGCGCTGACCGGAGGAAGATAATGCAGCGTGATCGACGACTGCTCGCTGCGCTGTTGCTTTTCCTTGTCTCGCTTCTGACGGGAGCGGTTCAAGCGTGGATCGTAAATGCGTATGTGAGATCGGCAATTTCCGGCGGGTGGGAGTCTTTTGCCGATTTCTTTGGCCTCGATGCTCCAGCCAAAGGTCCGGCGGCGTATTGCATCGACTTCTGCGGACCTGAACTGCCTTTTATGGCGGGCTGGATAGCGATCGGCGCGTTTGTCAGCGGCCTGATGATTTTGGCTTTCGCTTGGTGGAAGCCGAAGGCGTGAGGTCGCAGAGGTAAGTGACTGGAATTCCTGCGGGCGCACCCCTAGCTTTTCTGTATGACTTCTGGTGGCCCCCCCGCGCAACGCCCTTATCGGCTCAGGACTTGGGTGCGGCAGAGATTGCCGTTTTGCCTTATTGGCCTCGTCCCGAAGGGTGCGGATTGTAAGCTGGCCGGGGGGACGCACGACTCGTACAGCAAGGACGGTCGAAATTCCGCGTGTTATCATTGCCAAATTGTTCGCGAGGGCAGGTTCTGGCGAAAGTGAAGCGGTGGGGACATTTGGCCGGCGTCCGAGAAGGCCTCGTGCGCTGAACGGCAGCTTTTGGAGCAATGACCCCTTGATCGCCAAACATCCCCCCAGCACAACAAAAAGCGCGGGGTGAGTTTCCCCACCCCGCGCCGTTTTGTTCAACCGTTTAGGCTTATCAGAAGCCGACGCTGATCGAGCCGATCACCGTGCGCGGTGCGCCGATCTGGGCGAAGGGCACGCTGCTGGTCGAGGTTGCGGTGCCGCTGAAGCCGCCGACGTAGACTTCGTCGAACACGTTGAGGACGTTCAGCTGGAAGAACGTCTTGTCATTCAGGCCGAGGAACTCGAGGCTGACCTTGGCGTCGAGATCGACCAGCGTGTAGGCCGGGGTCTTGTTCGGATAGACCACCGAACCGCCCGAGGTGATCGGCAGGTTCTGGTCGTTGACGTAGCGCGGACCGGTGCGCTTGGCCTGGACGCCGAGCGAGACCGGGCCGATTTCACCCTGGGCGCGGGCGCCGAAGGTGTAGACCGGAGCGCCGCCTTCACGCTTTCCAGCAGTCTGGGCGAAGACCGGAACGGTCTGGCCGTTCGAGATCGTCTCGCCCGTGACCACGTTGTTCTTGATCTTCGACTTCAGGTAAGAGCCAAACAGGTAGAGGCTGAACTGGTCGATCGGCATGAACGAGATCGAGCCATCGATGCCGTACTTGTCCACGCGGCCGAGGTTGCGATAGATCGTCGCGTCGAGATCGACGTCGTAGGCCGAGGCCAGACGGTTGTTGTAGATCGTCCACCAGCCCGAAGCCTGCGCCTGCACCCGGCCCGAACGGACGCGGAAGCCGAGGTCGAAGTTGTGCGAGGTTTCGGGTGCGGGCTTCGCTTCGGCACGATCCGGCGCGTAGAAGAACGACTGGTAGAGGTTGTCCGTACCCGGCACCTGCAGACCCTTCGAGTAGTTGCCAAACACGCTGGCGCTCGCACCGATGCGGTACGTGAAGCCGGCGGTCGGCAGCGGCTTCGAATAGTTGAAGATGCGCTGCTGCGGACCCTGGAAGGTGGTTGCCGCGTCATAGGTGGCATTGGCTGCATCGGTGCCGAAGCAGGCGACGTTGCCGCCCGCCGAAGTGGCGAAGCAGTAGTTGGTCAAGTTGCGGCGGAAGAACGGCATGCGGACGCCGGCGGTGACCGTCAGATCCTTGAAGTCGCCGCGGTATTCGCCCGAAACCTGATGCAGGATGGCATAGGACAGGCGGTTGCGCTTCTGCAGGCTCGAACCGTCCTTGGCGAGGATCGGGTTGTCGATCGGGAAGTAATCGGCGCCGAAGCCGTTCTGGGCGAGCAGACCCGCTTCACCCGTCTGCCGGTGACGGCCGCGATCGTACGAATAGGCAAGGCGGACGGTGTTGTTGTCGTCGATATCGTAACGCAGCGACGAGATGACGCCGAGGCGCCAGGTCTGGGTCTGGCTGGGGCTGTGGACGCGAACGCGATCGAGGATGTCACCGTCGCCGTTGATGTCGACCCCGGCGAAGTAGTTCGGGTTCGAACTGGAGCCCTGGATGAAGCCTGAAAGGCCTTGCGGGGTGAGGCCTTCGCTGGCGATCAGCGTGCCGCCGCCGTTGGCCTTGGTGTACTGGATGCTGGGATCGACGGTCAGCACGAGGCCGTCGGCCAGCGTGAAGCGCGAATTGATGCGGATGTTGCCGGTGTTCGAGGGGTTGTAGCGGTAGTCGAAGGCCGAACCGCAGCTCGTGGCAGCATCGGCAACGCCAGCGACGCCAGCGGGCACGGTGCAGCGCGCAGTCTTGATGTCACGCTCGGCCTTGGTGTCGGGGAAGGTGTCGCTGCGCAGGTTGACCGAACCGAAAAAGTTGTTGCGGTTGCGGTTGTAGTGACCGGCGATCGAGATGAAGTCGCCGTTGTCGCCCAGCGGCTGGAAGATGCGGGCGTTGATCTGCTTCTTGTTGATCTCGCCGATGCCGCCGAAGATCGTGTCGTTGGTGGCAGAGCTGGCGGCGATGAACGCGCGCAGGCCCGAGGCGTTGAGGTTGCCGGTGTCGATCGAGCCGAACACGCGCATGAAATCGAAGCGGCCGGCCGAACCGACCATGCGCACGCCGAAGTCTTCGGTCGGCTTGCGGGTGCGGTAGTTCACGGTTGAACCCGAAGCGGCAGCAGTCGGGCTATCGACATCGGTCGAGCCGAGGTTGACGTTCACCTGCTCGATCAGCTCGGGATCAAGCTGCTGGTTGGAATAGAGCGCGTAGTTGCCGGTGTCGTTCAGCGGCAGGCCGTCGAAGGTCTGCGAGATGCGGGTGCTGTCGAAGCCACGGATGGTGAGCGTGCCGCCGGCCGAACCGAACGGGTCGTTGTTCTGGAAGCTGACGCCCGGCACGAGGTTGATGATGTCGTTGATCGACTGGCCGGGAGCCTGGCGGCTGATGATGGCCTGGTCGAGCACCTGCTTGGCGCGGGTCGTGTTCGGCGTTTCGACGCCTGCGACCGACTTGGCTACGGTGCCCGTGACGATGATCGGCTGTTCGAAGTCGACCGAGCCGGTCGACTGGGCGTGGGCTGCGCCGGCCATTGCGACGCTACCGAGAGCAATGGTCGACGCTGCGACCAGGAACTTCATCTGCATTATCTGACCCCGTTACATGGCGCCGTGTGGCGCGGTTTGTGGCGTGGTTGATTCCCCGCCGTATGCTTAGGCCGGAGCGGGAATCACCCGGTGCGCCGAACCTTCGCGAGCGGCCTTAGCGGCCCTTGCGATGGCTCCAAACCGGTCTCAGGTGACACTATAATGACGAGGTTACGACAGTGCGGCGGCTTTGTTTGCGACTGCGTAAAAAACTGTCGCGAAGGTTGCCTGCGCATATCCAAAGATTGCGCAGATCGCCGGTTTCAAGCTACTTTTCCGAAGACGTGGCTATGTTGCAACACATAACAAAAATTGTTGCATCGCAGCGAAGTGCGCCGCCTCAACGGCTCAGGCGGCTTCGCGTTCCTGCGGTGCGATGAAAGCGGTCAACAGCCAGCGGTGATCGCCTTCGCAGCCCAATGCGGTAAGCTTGCCAGAGGCGAAAGCGCCGGTGTCTATGCCGATGCGGTTATGCCTCAGGACCGGTTCGTCGGTGATGGTGTGGCCATGCACGACGAGGTGCCCGTGCGGTTCGGCATGATCGAGGAATTCGCGGCGAATCCAGCGCAGATCCGACGGCATCTGCCGGTCAAGCGGTACGCCAGGGCGAATACCGGCGTGGACGAACAGGTAATCGCCGACGACGATCTGGTCTTCCATCGCCTGCATGAAGGCAACGTGTTCGGGTGGAACCAGCGCGTTGGCCCGATCGATGATCTCCTCGAGATTGCCCCGGCTGTATTCTTCGCCACGCAGCCCATAGCTGAACAGCGTTTCCCGGCCACCGTGGCGCAGGAAATGGCGCATGGTTTCCTCGTCGCGCAGGCTTCCGAGCATCATCTCTTCGTGGTTGCCGGCAAGGATACGCACCTTGCCCGTGGCCATGAGCTGCATGGCCCGTTCAATCACGCCGCGGCTGTCCGGGCCACGATCGACCAGATCGCCCAGGAGGATAAGCGTCGTATCGGCAGGCCCACGTGCGGCGTCGTCGGCGTCGATCCGCGCGAGCAGCTGCTCGAACAGGTCAAGCCGTCCGTGGATGTCGCCAATTGCATAGACGCGCTGCCCGGCAGGCATGGACGCCTGCGGCGGCAGGGGCTCTTCGACGACAGGAGATGAAAACAGCGAGCGAAGCTTGTTGAACATGGATCCTCGTTAGCGCGCGATATGGCCCCGGCCTGTGCATCATGCAACACCTTTGCCATCCGATACGTTGCAGAGGCCCTCCAGGCTTGCCGCAGCCTCGCCCGGTCAGCGCAAGTAGAAGTCGATGGTCGTGACCACCCGGACCTTCTTGTAGGGCGTGTCCGAGACGCCCCAACCCCCGCCATCGCCATCGCGCGCGGTGATCTCGAAATAGCCTTGGCTCGCGGTCTTGATGCCGTCGACCGAAGCGCCACTGTCACGCGCGAACTGTTCGGCGGCGGCGCGTGCGTCCTTGGTGGCGGCAGCGACCATCTCCGGCTTGATCGCGTTGAGGCGCGTGAAGGTATAGGCCATCCCTGAGCCTTCCTCGAGCATCACGCCGCGCCGGACCAGATCGAACTGGCGCTTCACAGCCCGTTGCGCCCGGGCGATGTCGGTGGTGCGCAAGGTCATGCGCTGGCGGACCGAGAAGCTGACGACACCGTCGCTGGTCATGGTCTGGACGTTGACCCCGGTCGGCTGCAGCGCTTCTGCGGGAAAGCCGAGCTCGCCGAAGAAGGCCCGGATCGACTGGCTGTCGCGGTCGACGCTAGCCTGTGCGCTGGCAAGGTCGGGCGCGGTGGCGGAATAGGCCAGGGTCCAGGTGGCAAGGTCGGCCGTCACCTCGCGCTCGGCGAGCCCGCGCACGGTGACAGAGCGATCAGCGACCTTGGCGCGGCGGAATCCATCGCCGATGAACCAGCCGCCGGCGACCAGTCCAGCTGCGAGGATCGCCACCGGCAGGAGCGCCATTCCGCCTTGCGGCAGGATGCGCGCGCGCGACCCTTGGGTTTCGATCCTGTCGTCGCTATCTTCACCCTGCATCGCCACCTCCCGGGCTTGTGTGCCTGCGACAAGTTGTGCGATTCTATCGATGAACTGTTTTTGAACGGAATGCCTAGCCGTGACCAAGTTTCTCCATACCATGATCCGCGTGACCGACCCGGACGCGACAATCGCCTTTTTCGAACTGATCGGTCTCAAGGAGACGCGCCGCTTCTCGAGCGAGCAGGGCCGCTTCACACTGATCTTTCTGGCTGCACCGGGCCAGGAGGGCGTGGCCGAAGTGGAATTGACCTACAACTGGCCGCCCGAGGATGGGTCTCCAGCCGAAGTCTATGACGGCGGGCGCAATTTCGGCCACCTCGCCTATCGCGTCGACAATATCTACGAGACCTGCCAGCGCATCATGGACGCAGGCCACATCGTACATCGCCCCCCGCGCGACGGGCACATGGCTTTCGTGAAGTCGCCCGACGGCATTTCGATCGAACTGCTTCAGGAGGGTCATCTCCCGCCCCAGGAGCCCTGGGCCAGCATGCCGAACACCGGCACCTGGTAAGCCCCCCTATCCTGCACCAGCCAAAGCGGCGTCCGGTTCGGTCCGGGCGCCGTTTTCTTTTATCGGTCGGTGGTTCCGGCGGGGGTGGATGAAAAGGGTGAGGCACCTGCCCAAAAGGGCGTTGACTCCATGTTGCTGTGCAGCATTATCAATCCCGGACAGGCGTCATGGAATGGCCAAAAGGCCGCGCCGGTCGAAGGGGTATTGCTGACAAACTGACGTCTGTCGCGCTGACGCGACGGGGCCGGAGACACTGCTGTCTTCGGCTGGCGGGAAAGCTTTGCCTTTTCATCTGGGCCGTTCGCGCGGCGGCCTGGCCATGTTGCGGTGCAAGGTGGCGAGGATGCGCAACGAGATTGGGGATGGATGCACGGGGAGAAGCGAGGGCCGGGCCAGACTTGCCTGGCCGAGCCATACAGGGGGTTGACGAGATGAAAAAGCAGATCGGGTTCAAATCGAAAGCCATGCGGGCGCTGGGCGTCTCAACCATCCTTTCCACGATGGTCCTGCCCGCAATCGCCCATGCCGCCGACGAGCCGCAGGAAGCCGCCGCTCCCGCTGCCGAACCGCAGGCCGCCGAAGAGCAGGGTCTGGGCGAGATCGTGGTGACGGCGACGCGCACGGCCACTTCGATCCAGAAGGTTCCGATCTCGATGCAGGCCTTGAGCGCCGACACGCTTGGCCAGCGTCAGGTCAAGGGCCTGACCGATTTTGCCTCGCTGCTCCCCTCGGTCACCTTCGCCGGCATTGGCCCGGGCCGCAACACCCCCTATTTCCGCGGCATCGTGCCGGCAGGTGGCGGGCGCGAATCGGTCGGCTACTACATCGACGACATTCCGATCACCGGCACCGGCCTGCCCGACATCATGGCCTATGATCTGGAGCGCATCGAGGCGCTTTCGGGTCCGCAGGGCACGCTCTATGGCGCAGGTTCGCTGGCCGGTACGATCCGCTTCATCACCAAGAAGCCGACGACCGACAAGTTCGAGTTCGGCTATGATGCCGAGGTCAACAAGTACGGCAAGGGCGATTTCGGCGGCCAGTACCAGAGCTACATCAACGTGCCCGTTACCGACACGCTGGCGATCCGCGCGATGGGCTTCTACCGGCGTGACGGCGGCTACATCGACAACACGCCCAACAACGGCAAGTTCAACGATGGCAGCCCCTCGGTCCTGACGCTGGGCGACGACAACCCGAACACCAGCTACACGCTCGACAACTCGTCGATCGCGCAGGACGATTACAACACCATTGAAGGATACGGCGGGCGCCTGCAGGTGCTGTGGCAACCGTTCGATGGCTGGGACATCATGCCCCAGATCACCGCGCAGCAGCAGATCGCCAACGGGTACTTCGGTTTCGATCCGCGCGTGGGCGACCTTGAGGTCCACGACTACGACAAGACCAGCCAGAACGACAGGTTCTACCAGGCCGCGCTGAGCATCCACGGCCACATTGGTGATTTCGATCTGGTTTCTGCGACCGGTTACTATCAGCGCCAGATCAAGCTGCTGAACGACTACACCTACTACACCGTAACCTATGACGGCTTCGGCCCGGGCTACGAGAACTACCTCCAGTTCTTCAGCAAGGACGGCTGCACCGGATCGGGCGCAACGCTGAAATGCACCAACCTCATCAACCCGACGCAGTATTACAGCGGTCTGCGCAACGAGCGGAAATTCACGCAGGAAATCCGGCTGGCCACGCCCAAGTCCTGGCCTTTCGACGTGACGATCGGTGGCTTCCTCCACCACCAGACCAACGAGATCAACAATGACTACGGCATCCATGGTCTTGCCGACATCGTCGGCTATACCATGTCCGGTGGCGGCGACAGCAACCCCGCCGGCTTCGGCATTCCGGTCAGCCAAGGCGGTACGATGGTGCTCGGTTCACCTGCGGTGAAGCGCGATGCCTTCTACCTGAGCGAGCAGACCAACCACTGGAAGGACTACGCGGTCTTCGCCGAAGGGCATTACAACATCACCCCCGAACTGAAGCTGACCGGCGGCATCCGCTATTTCTGGACGCGATTTGACGTGACCGGGTTTGGCGGTGTTGCGGCATCGGCGCAGAACGCACCGTCGATCTTCCTGCCGACCAACTCGGTCGGCTGTCCGCTGCCTCTGCCGGCCGAACGCCTGCAGTGCCGCAACTTCAATCGTCTCGATCCGCTCAGCGTCGGACGCTATCGCGAGCAGGGCGAGACGCACAAGGTTGCGCTGAACTGGCAGTTCCAGCCGGACAAGATGATCTATGCAAACTACTCGACCGGGTTCCGGCCGGGGGGCTTCAACCGACCCTTGCGCATTCGCGCCTCGGGCGGGTTGCCGCAGGTCATCGTGGCTGCACCGCCTTTCAAGTCGGAAGAGCTGACCAATTTCGAGCTGGGCTTCAAGGGAACCTGGAACAACATGTTCCGCCTGAACGCAGCGGTCTATCTCGAGAAGTGGAACAACATCCAGTATTCGGTGGTCGTTGCCGGCGCACAAGGCGCGGGCTACACCGGCAACGCCGGCAAGGCTGAGGTCAAGGGCATCGAGTATGACGCCGATCTCAAGCTTGGCGCGGTCACGATCTCGACATCTGGCGCGTTCAACGACGGCAAGCTGAAGGGCAACTTCTGCAACTTCATTGCAGACCGGACGGCGCTTACCATCACGCAGCTGGCGACCTGTGCCGTGGGCACGCCGGTTCCTGGCACCAACGGACAGACTCCTTCGGTTGCCGCAATCGATGGGACCCGCCTGCCACGTCAGCCGAAGTTCAAGGGCACTACTTCTGTGCGCTATGACGGCGATTGGGGCGACAAGGACTTCTACGTTCAGGGTGCGGCGCTTTACCAGACCGGGGCGACGCAGGACCTCAACGTCGACCAGAACGCGCTGTACGGAAACACGCCGGGCTTTGTCAGCTTCGACTTCTCGGCCGGGATCAAGACTGAAAGCTGGACGCTCGACGTGTTCCTCCAGAATGCTTTCGACAAGCGCGGGCAGCTGACCAAGAACACCTTCTGCTCGATCGACTTCTGCTCGGGATCGTCGCGCACCTTCATCATCAAGCCGCAGTTCTTCGGCATCCGCTGGGGCCAGAAGTACTGAAGTTTCAAACACTTTATCCTGCGTAAGGAACCTGAGGCCCCCGCGGGAAACCGTGGGGGCTTTTTTGGGGTGGTGGGATATGGCGTGGGAGCGATGGATGCGGTGTGCGTCGCTGGCGTCATGGACCCCGGCCTGCGCCGGGGTGACGATCCCTTTGACTCGTTGAGACAATTGCCGTCACACCGGCGAAGGCCGGGGTCCATTGCCTCGCTGCATTCGCAACGGTTGGACTATCAGCCCGCAGGCGCGTCGGGATAGCTTTCCAGCACCGGTCCCAGCGCTGCCTTGAGTGGGGCAAGCCACGGCTCGTAGGGCTTCCACGCCTCGAGCCCATCCTTGAAGATCGGCTGGCGGACCTGCTCGGAACTCGCCGTGCGCACGGCGCGCTCGGTCTTGTAGAATTCGAGACAGGCGGGATCGAACGGAATGCCGATGTAACTCAGCAGGCGCCGCACTTCGGCTTCGGTATCGGCGACCATGCGCTCGTAGATCACGCGATGGACGTGGCCGGGCGCTTGCGCATCCCACTTTGCCATCAGGTTGACGTAGTCGGCGTAGTAGCGACCGATGTCGGTCAGGTCATAGGTGAAGGTCTGGCCGCGCGCGAAATGCTGCTTCCAGCCGGAAAAGCAGCAAGACAGCGGGTGGCGCCGCGCATCGACCACCTTGGCGTTGGGCAGGATCAGGCGGATCAGGCCGACATGCTGCCAGTTGTTCGGCATCTTGTCGATGAACAGTGGCCGATCGGTCTGGCGGTGAACGCGGGTGCGCTCGATGTACTCCTCGCCCAGCCGCAGCCGGTCTGCCGGGGTGAGCGAGGCTATCATCGTGGCGAAATCGGCGAACTCGCCCTCGTCGACGCGCGATTGCAGGCGCGCGCCGATCATCATCATCTCGGGCAGTTCCATCGTGCCTTCGACCATCGGATGGCTCGACAGGATCTGCTCGACCAGCGTCGAGCCTGAGCGCGGCAGGCCGACGACGAAGATCGGATCGGGCGCAGGGCAGCCACCTTCGCCCAGGGTGGCAATGAAGGCGGCGGTGAAAGTCTGCTTCGCGGCCTGCACTTCGGCGCTGAACGCATCGGCATCGTGGAGGATCATCGTGCGACGCAGGGCATTGCCCTTGTCGTAGTGCGCGAACGAGGGTGCGGCGTCCTTCGCGTCCTCGAAGGCCTTGCCGAGCGAGAAGTGCAGGTGGAAGACGTCCTCCTTGCGCTCATCCTGCGCCTCGCCGAGCGTGGCGAGGGCGGCCTCCATTGTGGCTATGTCGTCTGGCCCGAGCTTCACCGTCTTGAGATTGGCAAGGCTCCACCACGCTTCGCCCATGGTCGGCTGGCGGGAGACGGCGGCGCGATAGGCCTCGACCGCCTCGGCCTGCTGCCCCAGCGTCTTGAGCACGTGGCCGAGATTCTGCCAGACCTGCGGCTGGTCCGGGTCTGCGGCGAGCAGCTCGCGATAGAGACCCGCAGCGCGTTCCTGATGTCCGAGCCGCACCAGCACCGAGGCAAGGATCAGCTTGTGCCCCGGCGAAGGGATCGGCGAGGCCTGCAGCACTTCGGCATGATCGAGCGCTTCTGGCAAGCGGTTGGTCTGGAGCAGCAGGCGGATCAGGAAATCGCGCGCCAGGTCGAAGCCGGGGGCGCTGGTCACGGCTTGTTCGACGCGCGCGATGGCGGGCGTCATCTCGCCCTTGCGCCAGGCGATTTCACCATGGAGGCGCAGCGCGGGTGGGTCGTCGCCTTCGCGGGCGAGGCGTTCGGCGAGCATCCGGTCCGCACTCTCGAGATCGCCGTCCTGGACGGCGAGCGCCGCCTTGAGCAGGCCCGTATCGCGCGAGGATGCGTAGACGCCGGACAGATCTGCGCGCCATGCTTCGTCGGCGCGGCCAGCCTTGCGCAACTGCCGCGCGAGGAGGAACCAGCCGCCGGCGATGCCCGGCTGCAATTGGGTGAGCGCCTGCAGTGCTGCGATGGCGCGCGGCGTGTCCTTCGCTTCGGCAGCGGCTTGGCCCAGTTCCCACAGCACGGCGGGGACCCGACCATTGCCGCGGGCGAGGGCATCGAGCTTTGCCACTGCCTGCTTGCCCTTGCCCATGCGGCGCAAGGCGCGGGCGGCGAGGAATTCTGCGGGCGGAAAGCCGGGTGCCTGCCGCAGCACGGCTTCGGCAGCTGACAGCGCCTTGTGCGGCGCGATTACGAGCAGCGCTTCGCCCTCGGCGAGGGCTTGCTGGGGCGAGGGCGCGCGCAACTGCTGGATCATGGGGCAAGCCTAGTCGGCACCGATCCTTTGCGGTGTACGCAAATCGGCGCAAGCTGCGATGACCTCGGCCCGGCTCCGCAGCCCATGTGCCGCGATCCAGCCGGTTACCTGCGCCACGGCGAAGCTGACGCCATAGAGGTTGCGGCGAGGTTCGACGCCGGGGATCGGGCGCGGGTAGCCTGAGGCGATGACCATGAGGCGGTCGGGAGAAAGGCGCGGCTGGCCGCGCGGCAGGTCCCAGTCGAGGCCGACGCCGAGGACCTGAGGCAGGCATCCCGGCCAGCAGGGCTGTCCCTCGGCCTCGCAAGCAGCGACGATCAGCGCGCCACGGTCTGCTGCTTCCTCGGCAAGCAGGGCGAAGACCTCGGCATGGGTGGGGTTGGCGGTGCCGAGGCTGAGGTTGATCAGGTCGCATTCGGCTTCGAGCGCCTGCCGGATGCCCGTCGCCAGTGCGCGGGCCGAGGCGCGAAGGCCATCGCGGAAGACGCGGATGGTCAGGATCTCGGCGTCGGGCGCAAGCTCCTGGATTGCGGCGGTGACGGCGGTGCCGTGCCCAAGCTTGTCGACCGTCTCGAGCGGGTCGGTCAACACCGTGCCATCGGCGAGGACCGAGCACCCCGGCAACAGCCGTGCCGCGTCGATGTGCGGGTGGGTGGGGTGGACCCCGCTGTCGATGACAGCAACCTTAGCCATGGGCGGTGACCTGCGGTTCCCGGCGCGCCTTGCCGTTCTCGAGCCGGATCACGTGGTCTGCCATCTCGGCCAGCGCTGGCTTGTGCGTGATCACGATCAGCGTGGCATGGGGCAGGGCGCGTCGCAGGCCGAGCGCGACGAGGCGTTCGGTTTCCTCATCCAGCGCGGCGGTGGGCTCGTCGAGGATCAGCACGTCGGGCTGGCGCAGCAGGGCGCGGGCAATGGCGATGCGGTGGCGCTCGCCCGCTGAAAGCGCGAGGCCGCGCTCGCCGGTGCGGGTGGCCAGGCCTTCGGGCAGGCGGGCGATCAGCGGGTCCAGTCCGGCGGCAGAGGCGGCGGCGGCAATGTCATCGGACGTCGCGTCGGGCCGGGCAAAGGCGATGTTCTGCGCGATCGAGGCGTTGAACAGGAACGGGGCCTGATCGACCAGCAGGACGCGCGCGCGCAGGTCGGTAAGCGAAAGGTCCCGCAAGTCGGTGCCGTCGATGGTGACGCTGCCCTCGACGGGATCGAGAAAGCGCACCAGCAGGTCTGCCAGCGTGGACTTGCCCGCGCCGGATGCCCCGATGATAGCGGTGAGCGAGCCTGCCGGGATTGCGAGGGTGGCATCGCGCAGCACCCGCTCGCGTCCGTGATGCATGGTCACGCCTTCGAGGCGGATTTCGCGGGCGACCAGCGGCAGCGGCCATGGCTTTTCGACCTCGGTCACTTCGGGCGCGGTGTCGAACAGTTCGAAGATGCGGGCCAGCGCCACGCGCGCAGTGGCGAGACTGGCGGTGAGGCCCATCAGTGCCTGCACCGGGGCGAGCAGGCGGCCATGGTAGGTGATGAAGGCGACGAGCGCACCCACGGTCATGGTGCCGTCGATGATCTGCTTGCCGCCATAGAGGATCACCGCCGCGCTCGATGCCGTCACGATCGTGCCGGGCAGTGCGCCGGTGAGGTACGAGGTGGTCTGCATGCGTAGCATCGTGCCGACAAAGCCGCTGTTGGCGCGGGCGAAGCGGCTGGCTTCGTGATCCTCGGCGCCGAGCGCGTTGACCGTGCGCATGCCGAGGATCGTGTCGGCCAGCAGGCTGCCGATATCCGCGCCACGTTCGCGCATCTGCTGGGTGAGGTCGGTCATGCGGCGCTGGAAGTGGAGGAAGCTCACTACCGCAAACGGCACTAGCACCGTGCCGACGAGGAACAGCTTCCAGTCGAGCCATAGCATCATGCCGACCGAGCCGGCGAAGAACAGCATGTTGCTCAATACTGAGAGCAGGGTGTCGCCCGCGACGCGCTGGACATCCGAAACGTCCGAATTGAGCCGCGACATGAGGTCGCCCAGGCGGAAGCTGCCGTAGAAGCGCGGGGAGAGGCGCTGGAGGTGGCGCAGCAGCGCGACGCGCATGTCGAACAGCATCTGCGCCGAGAGCGAGACATAGCGGTAGGATACCAGAGCATTGACGGCAAAGCCGCCGACCGTTGCGCCCATCATCAGGGCGGCGATCCTGACCAGCATGTCCCAGTCGCGCTTCAGCAGCGCCTCGTCGATCATCAGCTTGGAGATCCACGGTTGGGCGAGCGTGAGGCCAGTGGCGATGAGGCTGCCGAGGAGGACCAGCACCAGCCTGGGAGCGTAGGGCTTCAGCCATGGCCAGAGGCGCTTGTAAGTGCTCCAAGGTGCGATATTCGGCGCTTCGCTCATGCAGCCTGCTCGCGGCGGACGAGATCGAAGCCGTGAAGTGCAAAGCGAGGTTCGGGGAGCCTTGCGAGCAGCACGGTGGTCTGATCGTAACCGGCCCGGGCGGCGGCGTACTGGTCATGCCACCATGGCCCTGCACCGCCATTGGCGTAGAACGGCAGTGACAGTTGCAGGTGGCGCCGCAGCGAGGCGAGCAGCAGGGAGTGGTAGTGGGTGGCGAGCATGGTCGGGTCCTCGCCCCGCGCGAGAGCGCCGATGACGGCGGCGGCAAGGATGCCCTCGCGCGCGGCTTGCGCGGTGCCGTCGCCGCAGATGGGGTCGAAGGCGATGGCGGACGTGCCGCAGGACAGCCAGTCGTTTCCGGCGAGTTGGGCCAGCATGCGTGGGCTGGTGTCGAACCGGCCGCCCGAAAGTTCGAGTGCGTCGATCAGCGGGCCGATCAGCGGCGCATCCTGCGTCAACGCTTGTGGATCGCCGCCGACGGCCAGCAGCCACGCTTGGCCGAAGCCATCGGGGATCAGGAACAGCCAGCCTGCGTCGACCGCCTCGATCCAGCAGGTGCGGACGGGGGCATCTGCTTTCAGAGTGACCCGCGCCGTCGCTGAAATTCGCTCACCGAAGCGCAGCATCTCGCCGCAGGAAAACGGTGCCATCGCCTCAATCGTGAACGCTGTGTGCACCCGCCCCGGATCGCACAGGCCAGCCGGATCGAGCGCCGCGGCAAGGTCGTCCTCCGAAACCACAACCGCCCCGTGCGGCATGGCAATCGCTTCAGCGCTGCCCCACTTGACCACCCGCTGATTGATCCGGGGCCTGTCGGCAAAGAGCGACGCATCACCGAACACGTCACGGAGCAGGGCGAGGGCCGGATCGCTGAGCATGATCACCGGCACCGGACGCCGCAGGCCGGGCTCGCGCAGACACGCGAACCCGGCCCGGTCCAGCAGGTGCGCGGCCGTAGCCACCGCGACGCCCTGCCCCCTCAAGAGTACCGTGATCGTCACTGCGTGATGATCATCCCCGCGCCAGTGGTGTCATTGCCGAGGTCGATGGTCTTGACGTGGCTCAGCGTCTGCGCATCATACATCTCGATGTCGTAGCTGGCGCCATAGATGTAGAGCAGCTTGCCATCGCCCGACATGCCGAACTGGAAGCGCGTGCGGCAGGGGAACTCGGCCTTGTTCTTGACCAGGTTGGTGGTGAGGTCGAGGTGCCAGAATTCGCAGCGCTTGTTGCCGACCTTCTCCTGCGTGACGACGGTCCAGCCTTCCTTCATGTCCTTCGACACCTGCAGACCGGCCATGCCACCGCCGACCGGGGCGGGGCCGATGGGGCGGAAGTCGAACGTCTTGGTGACGAGATCGAAGCGACCCACGCCATAGACCTTGTTGCGGATGTAGGGGTCCTGCGCGGTGAACATCGAAACGTACTGGTCAGGATTGCGCAACGTTTCCACGCCGCCGCCGAAGCTGACGCCTTCGATGCCGGTCGCCTCGGGCTTCGAGAACTCCAGGCGATCCTTTACCTTGAGCGATGCGGTATCGACGACCAGCACCTTGTCGCGGATCAGGAACAGCGTCGTGCCGTCCTTTGACAGCATGTAGTTGCCGCGGCCAGCGCCGTTGCGGACGTCCTCGTCGGGCACGTCTGCGGTGCGCACGACGGCCTTCTTCGTCAGGTCGATCACGCCGAACATCTGTGGGCTGACGGTCCAGCGATCCTGCAACTTCTCGAACTTCTGGATCATCGTGTAGAAGAAGCGGCCCGTGGGATCGGGCACGCCGCCGCCGAAGCGGTAGCGCACGGTCGGCGTATTCAGGCTGAAGGAATTGACCACCTTCCTGGTCGCCGTATCGATCACCTCGATGCCGCTGGTGGTAATCGTGGAGACGTAGATCTTCTTGCTGTCGTTCGAGATGCGCATCGCGGTGGGCAGGCCAGAGGCCAGCGTGATGCGATCCTTGATCTCGCCGGTCGCCTCGTCGACGATCAGCATCTTGTCGGGGTAGGACCCCATGAACACGGTCGATGCGTGCGCCGGCGCGGCGGTCGCAAGAAGGGGCAGGAGCGCGAGACCAAGTTTCTTCATGGGTCGGGTCTTCCGATGCTGAAATGTCAGGAGTGGAGGCGGGCCGCTCAGGGGAAGATGATGTCGAGGCTGCGCCAGTCCTTGGCCGCGGTCGCGCAATTGCTGGCCCAGTCGGGCGAGTAGTTGACGTGATCTGGGACCTGCACCGGCCAGAAGCAGGTGACGTAGCAGTCGTAGATGTCGCGCTCGGCCGGCTGGCACAGGCCTGCCGTGCCGCCGCCCGCATCGACCTCCCAGCCGGGCGAGAACGAGATCGAGCAGCCCATTGGCGTGTGCATCGGCTTCTGCTGGAGCGCGACGACGTCCTCTTCGGTCGAGGCGATCGTTTCCTCGATCCGCAGTGCCTTCTTGTTGAGGGGTTTCAGGTGCTTCATGACAAGCCCTTTCGTGCAGCAAAGCGTTCAAGAAATTCAGGGTTACGCTGGGCGACGGTGCCGTAGATCTTGAGGCAGGCCTCGGTCCATTCGCGGATCCAGTCGCAGTAGTGCAGGTTGGCGTGGCCGGTATCGCCGTAGCGGACGAAGGCCTCGTGATGGCAGCCGCCGGCGCAGAGCGGGCGGGCCCAGCACGACGAACATTCATACTTCGCGCCAACGTGCCCGCGCGTCAGGAAGTCGGTGCGCTTTTCCTTGTCGAGGCCGGTGGTCACGTGGCCGAGTACGTGGGTATCGGCATCGGTGAAGCGATGGCAGGGTGAAAGGTCGCCCGAAGGGCCCACTCCCACCAGCCCGAGACCAGCGCCGCAGGGGTGCGACTTGTTGGTGCCCTGGATCAGCTCGCTGATCGTTTCCGACACATTCGAGAAGCCGTGCATTTCCCCGCGCAGAGCATAGGCGAGCCACTCGGCGGCGAGTTCGTGGAACGCGGCGACGACCGTGTCCATGCCCTCGTCATCAAGCGTGTAGGCCTGTGCGCCGGAGTCCGTCACCGGCGCGAAGCCGACTTCGTGGAAGCCCAGGTCATCCTTGAGGTGACGGTAGATGCGGATCACGTCGGTCACGCCTTCGGTCAGCGTGACGCGGGCGGTGATGGCGCGGGTCTTGTGCCCGGCGATGAGCTTCCTGAGGCGCGGTTCCATCACCGCATAGGAGCCCTTGCCGTTCTTGTAGACGCGGTGGCGGTCCTGCAGGTCAGGCGGGCCGTCCATCGAGACGGTGACGCCGATCGCCTGGTCCGAGAGGAACTGGATGATCTCGTCGGTCAGGAGCGTGGCGTTGGTCGTCAGGCTGTAGGTCATGCGCTTGGCCATCGCCGCTGCCGCTTCGTTGGCATAGAGCACCACGTCGCGCAGCAGCTTGAAGTTCATCAAAGTCTCGCCGCCGAAGAAGGTGATGTGCGGCACTTCCCGCTCGCCCGAACTCTTAAGCAGGAAGTCGACCGAGGTCTTCGCCGTCTCCAGCGTCATGTACTTGGGCTTGCCTGCGGGCGTGGCGATCTTGTCCGCGCCGAACTCGTAGCAATAGGTGCAGGCAAGGTTGCACTGGTTGGTGACGTTGAGCACCAGCGCCTGGAGCGGGTAGTCCTCAGGGGGTGCCGCGGGGGCGAGCGGGGCTTCGCGGATCTCGTCCGAGACTATGCCCCGCACCGCGCGCAGTTCGCGGATCAGGTCTTCGGCATCGGCGCGCGAATAGCCCTTTTCGACCAGCCCGGCGACCATCTCGCCATAGGCCATCTGGCGTTCGCCAAGGATCGCCATGACGCTGGCAGCGCCTTCATCAAGCGCGAAGATTGCGCCAGCAGAGGCAAGGTAGACGAAACCTGCGCCATCGGCCTCGAACAGGTGGATATCGCCGCGGCGATACTTTGGAGCGAGGATCGTGGTCACTTGGCCACCTCCGGCTGATCCCAGCGCTTGTAGGCGGGCACTGACACGACCATGAACGCCTTGCCCTTGAGCGGCTTGCCCAATGCGTCCTTTTCGGTCTTGGCCGTGGCGACGACCCAGACCTCGCCATAGTTGTTGCGGCCCCACTTGCGTTCAGGGTTCGGCCCGTCGATGGCAGGCGTGAACAGTGCGGTCGGGCTGAGCTTGCCGACGTAGTTGACGTCGTCGTCGTAATAGACGGTCGGCAGCTCCTCCATTGACCAGGTCACGTCGATCGGGCCCAGCGAGACGTCATCCGCGGTATAGGGCTTGCCGTCGAGGCCCGCGTCATAGCCAAGCGCGTCGAACTGCTGGTAACCGGGCGCGTGCTTCTCGCTGCAGCCGAGGCGGGCAATGGCGGTTTCGGGCGTGACCTTGATGTAGTCCACCCGCTTGTAGACCGGCAGGCCCGCCGCAAGAATCGAGCCGCCAATGCCGACGTCATGCGCGCCGATGGTGGCATCGGGGGCGACATCGACCGTGAGCACCGCCTCGGTCGGGCTGTTGGAGACAACCTTGGTCACCGTCACGCCCTTGCCGAGGTCGAGGTCCGAAGGCTTTAGGCCTGCAGGGAAGGCATCGCCAATCAGCTTGAGCGTTGCGCCCCTGGCTCCGGCCTTGAGGGCATAGGGCCAGGTCGCAACGACAGTCGGTTCGGCGGCGGCGCGGCTCAGCTTCACGTTGAAGCCGAACTCGGTGTAGTCGCCCCAGAACCAGCGGCCTTCCGCGCTCTTGCGGTCGGGCGAGAACTGCATCGCCTCACGCGTTTCGTGGTCCTGCGGTGCATCCGGACGCGCGCCGGCCGGGCCGCTTGATGACGTGCCCCGCCACGAATAGCCGGTGTAGACGAGGCCCTTGCCGCTGCGAGTAAGGGTGGAGCCATCGGCCAGTGACTTCAGGGTGATGGCGGTGGTGTAATCGTCGTCGGTGCCGGCCGGCGTCAGCATCATCTCGCCGACGTAGAGGCCCTTGCCGGGCAGGAAGGCGTTTACCAGCCACTTGCCGCCGAGCTTCGCGGACGATTGCCGCGCCTGCCACTTCGTCCATTCGGGCGTCATCAGCGGCGCGGTCTTGTTCATGTAATCGAGCGCGACCTCGACCGGGAGCGGCTTGGGCGCGCCGTTGGCGGGGACGGGCTGTGTCGGGTCCTCGACCGGCTTGCGGAACTGCGCATCAGCTTGCGAATACATCGCGACGTGAAGATTGCGCAGCAGGCCCCATTCCGCCTTCGAACGCCGCCACAACAGTGGCTGGGCGAAGGCGTGGCAGGCCGCGCAGGACTGGCGGATCGTCTCGTTGGGAATGTTGCTCTCGACCACGATGCGGTGTTCGGGCAGGTAGGAAACCGGCCTGGCTTCCTCGGGCGAGAGACCGTTGCTGGCGGAAAGCGAGCGGATCACCGCCTTGGCCTCGGCCGGGGTGATCGACAGGCCGTTGAGCGAGGCCATGCGGCGGATCACCTGCGCCCAGCCCTCCGGGGTGGTGCGCACCCAGGAGATGCGCGAGAGGTTCCCTTTCGCATCTGCGGTATGGCAGGTGCCGCACTTTTCGACGACCAGCGGGTCCTTGATCGCGATGCCGGCCTCGGTCTCCACCGGGTTCGAAGGATCGCGCGGCAGCTCCTTGGCCGACTGTGCCAGGACGATCGATGCGGGGAGCGCGGTCAGGGCTAGGAATTGGAGAAGATGCCGACGGTGCGGGCGTTTCGCCCCGGTCTGGCTAACATCCGTGGCAAGATCACGGGCAGCAGTTTCGGCCAAAGTCATGGTCGCGATTTCCCCCTTGGCAGGCCGTGTCCGGGAACGAGTCGGACGCGGTGTCAGGGCAAAGACTGGACAGACGTCAAAAGTTCGTCAACGCCTTTGTTTTTGCGGGTGCGAAAAGGTTTTGGCGCTCTATCGGATGATCTTCGCGCATGGCCCGGCCAGGATCCATACGCTGATCGCGCACATTGTTCAGCGGCATGTCGGCAGCCGCGTCGTGCAAATGCGGCCAAGTGCAGGCGCAAGGTTGACGACGAGCCCTCGATCATGCCAGAGGCAGCGCATCCGGCAGCCCCGGATCAAGCAGCCTTTGCGGCCGCGCGGGTGTAGCTCAATGGTAGAGCAGCAGCTTCCCAAGCTGAATACGAGGGTTCGATTCCCTTCACCCGCTCCAACTTCCCATCCGCCGAATGCCGTGAGCGTCTGGACACGATCGCCGGAAACGCAAAAGGCGCCGTTCGAGATGTGGGTGCCGGCATTGTTTCACCGAAGTGCTTCGGCAAGGTTCACGTTCGACTGATGTGGCAATTCGATTAGGCTGCAAGCTTCAAACCGGGAAGAGTGCCCCATGTGCGAGCCGTCTCGGCTCATCCCCAAGCCAGCTCGAAGAATCCTGGCTTCTCGGAACCCACTGGAACTTGAGTGATTCTTGTGCGTTTGCGACCGGAAGGGGCGCGCTGAACGCCTCTGTTCGGAGGGCACATGAACAGACCGGCGGCCAAGGGTGAGTTTGAAATCGGTAGACGCGAGCTGCTCACCGCCTTGCGCAAGCTGCGAAACGGCGATTTCAGTGCCTCGCTGCCCGAAGACAGCGCCGATACCGAGATTGCCGCGCTGTTCAACGAGGTCGTCGGCATAAACCGGCGCATGACGGAAGAGTTCCAGCGCCTTTCCCGCGTCGTCGGCAAGGAAGGCAAGATCGGCCATCGCGCCGCCGTGCCGGGCGCGGTGGGCGACTGGGACATTACCCTGAGCGCGATCAACGAACTCATCGATGACATGGTGCAGCCGACGACCGAGGTGGCCCGCGTGATCGGCGCCGTTGCCAAGGGTGACCTGTCCCAGTCGATGGCCGTGGAGATCGAAGGCCGCGCCCTGCGGGGCGAGTTCCTGCGCATCGGCAAAGTGGTCAACACCATGGTGGAGCAGTTGGCCAGCTTCGCCTCGGAAGTGACGCGCGTGGCGCGCGAGGTCGGTACCGAAGGCAAGCTCGGCGGACAGGCCAACGTCAAGGGCGTCGCCGGTACGTGGAAGGACCTCACCGACAACGTGAACCTGATGGCCGCAAACCTGACCGGGCAGGTCCGCAACATCGCCGAAGTGACGACCGCCGTGGCGCTGGGCAATCTGTCCAAGAAGATCACCGTCGACGTGAAGGGCGAGATCCTCGAACTGAAGAACACCATCAATACGATGGTTGATCAGCTCAACGGTTTTGCCTCGGAAGTGACCCGCGTGGCGCGCGAGGTCGGCACCGAAGGCAAGCTGGGCGGACAGGCGCAGGTGCCCGGTGTCGCGGGAACGTGGAAGGACCTGACCGACAACGTCAACCTGATGGCCGCAAACCTGACCGGACAGGTCCGCAACATCGCCGAAGTGACGACGGCTGTGGCGTCGGGGGATCTTTCCAAGAAGATTACGGTCGATGTGAAGGGTGAAATCCTCGAGCTCAAGAACACCATCAACGTGATGGTCGATCAGCTCAACGGATTCGCGTCGGAAGTGACCCGCGTGGCGCGCGAAGTCGGCACCGAAGGCAAGCTGGGCGGACAGGCGCAGGTGCCCGGTGTCGCGGGGACGTGGAAGGACCTGACCGACAACGTCAACCTCATGGCGGACAACCTAACGGGCCAGGTTCGCAACATCGCCGAGGTCACCACTGCGGTGGCTTCCGGAGACCTTTCCAAGAAGATCACGGTCGATGTGAAGGGCGAGATCCTCGAGCTCAAGAACACCATCAACGTGATGGTGGACCAGCTTAACGGATTTGCCTCGGAAGTGACGCGCGTGGCGCGCGAGGTCGGCACCGACGGCAAGCTGGGCGGACAGGCGCAGGTGCCGGGTGTCGCGGGGACGTGGAAGGACCTGACCGACAACGTCAACCTCATGGCGGACAATCTGACGGGCCAGGTCCGCAACATTGCCGAGGTGACGACGGCCGTCGCCAAGGGAGACCTTTCGAAGAAAATCACCGTCGAGGTGCGTGGCGAGATCCTCGAGCTGAAGAACACGATCAACGTGATGGTCGACCAGCTTAACGGATTTGCGTCTGAAGTGACCCGCGTGGCGCGTGAGGTGGGCACCGAAGGCCGGCTGGGCGGACAGGCGCGGGTGCCCGGCGTCGGCGGAACGTGGAAGGACCTGACCGACAACGTCAATGCCATGGCCGGCAATCTTACCGGCCAGGTGCGCAACATTGCCGAGGTGACGACGGCTGTCGCCAGGGGAGACTTGTCCAAGAAGATCACGGTGGACGTGAAGGGCGAGATCCTCGAGCTGAAGAACACCATCAATACGATGGTCGACCAGCTCAACTCCTTCGCCTCCGAAGTGACGCGCGTGGCGCGCGAAGTGGGCACCGAAGGTCGGCTTGGCGGCCAGGCCCAGGTCGAGGGTGTGGGCGGAACGTGGAAGGACCTGACCGACAACGTCAACGCCATGGCCGCCAACCTGACCGGGCAGGTGCGCAATATCGCTGAAGTGACTACGGCCGTGGCCCTTGGCGACTTGTCCAAGAAGATCACGGTCGACGTGAAGGGCGAGATTCTCGAGCTGAAGAACACCATCAACACGATGGTCGACCAGCTCAACTCCTTCGCCTCGGAAGTGACCCGCGTGGCGCGCGAGGTGGGCACCGAGGGCAAGCTTGGCGGACAGGCCCATGTGCGCGGCGTGGCAGGGACATGGAAGGACCTGACCGACAACGTGAACCTGATGGCCGACAACCTGACCGGCCAGGTTCGCAACATCGCCGACGTGACCACTGCTGTCGCCAAGGGCGACCTGTCCAAGAAGATTACGGTGGACGTGAAGGGTGAGATCCTCGCGCTCAAGAACACCATCAACACGATGGTCGATCAGCTCAACGGCTTTGCTTCGGAAGTGACCCGCGTGGCGCGCGAAGTGGGGACCGAGGGGAAGCTTGGCGGCCAGGCGCAAGTGCCGGGCGTGGGCGGCACCTGGAAAGACCTGACCGACAACGTGAACCTGATGGCCACCAACCTGACCAACCAGGTTCGCGGCATTGCCGACGTCGTTACCGCGGTTGCGCAAGGCAACCTCAAGCGCAAGCTGACCTTCGACGCGAAGGGTGAGATCGCCGCTCTGGCCGAGACGATCAACGGGATGATCGAGACGCTTTCGACGTTCGGCGATCAGGTTACCAACATGGCCCGCGAAGTCGGGGTCGAAGGGCGGCTTGGTGGACAGGCGCGTGTGCCGGGTGCAGCTGGCCTGTGGCGCGACCTGACCGACAACGTGAATGCGATGGCCACGAACCTGACCAATCAGGTGCGCTCGATCGCCGAGGTGGCAACCGCGGTGACCAAGGGCGACCTTACCCGTTCGATCGCGGTCGAGGCTTCGGGCGAGATGGCCGCGCTGAAGGACAACATCAACGAAATGATCCTCAACCTCAAGGATCAGACGCTCAAGAATGCCGAGCAGGACTGGCTGAAGACCAACCTGGCCCGCTTTTCGCGCATGCTGCAGGGTGAAAGGGATCTTGCGACGATTTCGAACCTGATCATGTCCGAACTGGCCCCGCTGGTGAACGCGCAGTACGGCGTTTTTTACGTCACGAGCCGCGAGGACGAGGACATCCGGCTCGACCTCGTCGCCAGCTATGGCGCCGAGAACCACGGCGAGCTGCGCCACCGCTTCGGGCTGCGCGAAGGCCTGATCGGCCAGGCGGCGGCGGACAAGCGGCCAATCCGGCTGTCCAAGGTCCCCGGTGACTTCATCCGCATCGGCTCCGGCCTCGGCACGGCAGCACCGGCCAATATCAATATCCTGCCCGCCCTGTTCGAGGATGAGGTGAAGGCGGTTATCGAGCTCGCCTCGTTCGAGGAGTTCAACGAAACCCACCACAGCTTCCTTGCGCAGCTGATGGAAACCGTCGGTATCGTTCTTAACACGATCGCCGCGACCATGCGGACCGAAGGATTGCTCGAGCAGTCGCAGTTGCTGACCCAGGAACTGCAGGCGCGGCAGACCGAACTGACGCGCAAGCAGGAAGAACTCCACGCCACCAACGAGGAACTGCAGGAGAAGGCCCAGCTCCTCGAGAACGAGAAGCGGCAGGTCGAGGCCAAGAACTTCGAGATCGAGATGGCGCGTCGCGCCGTGGAAGAGAAGGCAGAGCAGCTTGCGCTGACTTCGAAGTACAAGTCCGAGTTCCTTGCCAACATGAGCCACGAGCTGCGCACGCCGCTCAACTCGCTGCTGATCCTGTCCAAGCTTCTCGCCGACAACCAGCAGGGCAACCTCAACGAAAAGCAGACCGAGTTTGCCCGGACGATCCACGGTGCGGGGACCGACCTTCTGAACCTGATCAACGACATCCTCGACCTCTCGAAGATCGAATCCGGCACGGTCTCGATCGAGATGAGCGACATGCCGATGGTCGCGCTCAAGCAGCACATGGAGCGCACATTCCGCCAGCTCGCGTCCGAGAAGGGCCTGTCGTTCGATGTCAGGTTTGACGAAACCCTCCCGGAATCGATCCAGACCGACGAACAGCGTCTCCAGCAGATTGTCCTGAACCTGCTGTCGAACGCCTTCAAGTTCACCGCCGCCGGAGGCGTGACACTTTCCGTCCGCAAGGCGCGGGAGGGGTGGAGCCCCAGCCACCCGGTGCTCGGCGAACTCGATGCGGCGCTGGAGATCGCGGTCAGCGACACCGGGATCGGCATTCCCGAGGACAAGCAGAAGCTGATTTTCGAGGCGTTCCAGCAGGCAGACGGAACGACGAGCCGCAAGTATGGCGGGACGGGCCTCGGCCTGTCGATCAGCCGTGAAATCGCACGGCTCCTTGGCGGCGAGCTTCAGGTGCGCTCGGTTCCCGGGCAGGGCTCGACATTCACCCTTTACGTACCGCTAAACGCCGTGGCGACTTCGCAGGCCCTGCTGGCAGCGGCATCGCCAGAGCGCGATCCGGTCGTGAACTATGCTCCGCCGGACGATCGCGAGCAGCTCAACGGCAATCCGTTCGTCCTCATCGTCGAGGATGATCCGACGTTTGCCACGGTCCTGCTGGAACTGGCGCACCATGCCGGCCTGAAGGGCGTCATTTCCTCGGCTGGTTCCGGGACGATCGGAATGGTGCGCAAGCTCCGTCCGAGTGCGATCACGCTGGACCTTGGATTGTCCGACATCGACGGTTTCGTCCTGCTCGACCTGCTGCGACACGAGCCGGACACTTCCGGCATTCCCGTGTTCGTGATTTCCGGAGCGCAGCAGGCGGCGCATGCTCTCAACCTCGGGGCGGCAGGGGTCATAGAGAAACCTGCCAGCCACGACGAACTGGAGGCGCTGTTTTATCGGATTGCGAACTTGTCCGGGGACGAGCCCAAGCCGGCCGCTGCGCCGGGGCGGGCCAGGAAGCCCAAGCTTTCCGAAATGCAGGCGCTGGGAGGAAGCAAAGTCCTTATCGTCGATGACGATATCCGGAACATCTACTCGCTCACCAGTGTTCTTGAGGCCCATGACGTGCAGGTGGCTGACGCGAGACATTGGAGAAACTAAGTCATGTACTTATGGACTTTGGGACTCCCTTCACCGCTCCAGCGTGACCGCTTTGACCAGGTTCGTCGGTCAAGCCAACTTTCCGGCCTTGTCAGATAAAGATATGCGCCAGGGAGACGGGGTGGTCCGGCTATATGGCGTTCTCCCGTGGGACCTTGGGGGGCAGAGCCAACGGTGGCCTGATGGACCCTGCGCTTTCACCGAACGCGGACGTGCTCGCGCAGTGCCACCATATTCGTTACCGCCCAAGGTGCGCTACGCAGCGACACCGTTTTGGAGTTGGGCTGCGACCTCCCTCCCTTCCGGGCCGATCCACGAGAACCATTCGGCGTAAGGATGGCATTCGGCGAAGACGACCGGGTGTCCTGATTCCGGGAGCCCGCTCCACTGCGTTACCGTGACTTCAACGGCGGTTCGACCCGGATTCCATTCGAGGCCAACCCGCACGAGTGGTGCCGCCGGACTTGCTGCTCGACCTGCCTCGGCCATTGCCCAGTCGATCATTCTGCGGTCGCTTTCAGGAAGGAACTGGGTGACCATCGAATGGAATATGACGCGCCGCTCACCCTGCGGCTGCTGCGCGGCAAGTTCGCGGACAAGCCATTCGCCGGCACGGCCCCTGTCGACCTGTGGGGGATGGACCCGGGCGATCGCGATAGCTGCCCGCAGGCGCTCCGATCGCACTTGCTCGCCAGGCCAGATATAGGCGTGAAGCCGCTCACTGTCGGCGTCACGGCGCACGTCGAGGGGGTTCAGGTCCACGCCCTTTGCGCTGGCCAGATCGATCCGTTCGCCTTTGGGCGACGGGCCGATCCAGCGTGGCGCAATGGATACAGCACTGGCAGGGTCAAGGGCTTCGCGGTCGTCGCGTCGGAAGTGCGCGCGCTTGAACACCGTTCCGTAGACGAATGCCCGGCTCGTGAAGCCCCCGGCAAGACGAACGACTTCGCCGACCGATGTGCCGGGGGCGACGAAGTAGTTGCCGGGGCGCTGGACTTCGCCTTCAAGCCGCACAAGCACGGACTGCTTCTCGATCGGGCGGGCAAGGCTGCCCTTGGCGAGTATCTGCAGCACGTCGCCGCCTTCGGCCGGGGAGAGGGCAAGCTGGGCGCGGGGCAACTCGCGGCTGCCGATACTATCGCGGTCTGCCAAACGGTAGAGGATGACGCGATCGGGATCGGCAAGCTGGTTGGGGCCGCCGGCGTAGGCGAGAAGATCCTCAAGCGTTTCCTGCCCGCGCAGTTCGTAAATCGCTTCCTCGTTGGCGCTGCCGATCACGGCGACTTGCTTGCCCACCGGGGGAACGAACAGCACGTCTTCGTTGCGTAGGATCGGATCGCGCGAGCGATCGCCCTTGCGCAGGATGTCGTAGAGATCGAAATCCTGCACTTCCTGCCCATTGCGGTAGAGCTTGACGCTGCGCAGGCTGCCACCCGCGTTGGGGCCACCGGCAGCGATCAGGGCGCCGAGCAGGGTAGACAGCGAGTTCACCGTGTAAACGCCGGGCTGCTGCGCGAAACCGGTCACGAACACCCGGATGCCGTGGAGCTTCTTGATGCTGACGGACACGTCATAGCCGCGATATTGGGCGCCAATGGCCTGTGAGACGTGCCGCTTGAGATCGCGATAACGGACCCCGATGAGGCTGACCTCGCCAATATTCGGGAGAAAGATGCGTCCATTGGCGTCCACCGAGAATTCGGCGCTGCCGACGACGGACCCGGTCAGGTTGATCGCGATGACATCGCCCACGCCGATGGGATAATCGGGCGGAATGACGAGAGCCGAGGGCACGGAGTAGTCGGTGGCGCTGGGCACCAAAAGGTCTGCGCCGAAGCGGGAGACCTTCCGACCGGCCATGCTCGCGAGGAACTGTTCGAATTCGCTCAGCTTCGGTTCGGGCCGCTTGGCGTCGTTGCTGGAAGTGGCACGGTTTATCTTGTCGGTGCCGGACCCGGACGAGCCTTCGGCAGTGACGTCGCGCTCGCTGCTGCTTCTCGTGGTTTGTGTGATGTCGAGCGGCGTGAACTGGGTCGATGTCGTGGCGGTTTCGCTCTCGTCATCATCGCGCTGCCCGCTCTGCTGGGAATTCTGTTGCGATTCCTGTTGTGCGTACACGGGCGCAGCAATGGCCAGCAGGCTCCCCGCGATTGCGGGAATAATGCCCCGCGCGAAAAGCATGGGGCGACCGGGAGGGGGGCTGATGGGCATGACGCTTTCTTTTCTTGATCAGGCTGGAGCCGGAACGCCGGGAGCAAGGGTTTTGGTGTGCGACTGTCCGAGCCAGTCCATCGTTTCTCGGATGCCCTCGATCAGCGGCACGCGGGCAATCCCGTGCGACCTGAGGAGGGCGTCGTAGCTGGCGTCATCGCCGTGATAGATGTCGGCATCGGGTGCAATGATCGCCGCGCGGTCAACTCCGCACCCCGGAACCAAGCTGGCGACGAGCCGGGCGATGTCCCCCAGCTCCATCGGCTCTCCACCGCTGTCGAAACATGAGACGCCTTCATCGCGCAGCATCATCGCCAGGACGAGGCTCAGCAATTCGCGCAAGCTGGCATAGGCTCGGACCACCTGACGGGGGCTGCGCACTGCAACGGGCCTGCCGGCCAGCGCATCGAGAATGAAGCTGGCAATGGCATAGGCTTCGGGCTTGTTGATGCGGGGGCCAAGCAAAGCATAGATGCGCACGATGGCGGCCGTGGCCTGGCGTTCGTGTGCCCACGCGGCAAAGCGCTCCTCCTCTTCGAGCTTGAGCTGCCCATATAGTTTGAGCGCACCTTGGGCGCTGCCGGCTACGACTTTTGCGGCGGCACCGGACGAGGCGACGAACAGGCCCGTGGTGCCAATTGCGTCCAGTGCGGCAAGCACCTGTCCGGTGATGGCGCGATTGGATGCGGCGTAGTCACGTTCGTCCATTGCCACAGCACGATCCTTGGTCAGGAAGGCGGTGTGAAATACCCACGTCGGCGCATGGGGAAGGTCGGTGATGGAAGAAAGCGCGGCTTGCGGCAGAGTGCTGCCATCGGCCAGCACCAAATCTCTGGCGCTCGATCCGAAAGCGCGGACGCGTTCCCGGACAACCTCTGGGCCAAGCGCGACGCTCAACAGGTCGAGCAGGGCAAGGCCGATCCATCCGCCCGCACCGGTGATGACGATGCGATGCCCATCCTTGCGCAGAGCCTCTGCAACGACTGGATCAAGCATGGGCGCCTGCCAGAATGGTGCCGGCAAGATCTCTGAATCCGTCAAAGCTGCGGTCGGGGTTGGGGATGTAGTCTGCCTTGGCGTAGCCGTGGGTGAGGAACATGAACGGCATGCCGAGGCGGTCGGCGACAGCGTGATCGATCTCGCTGTCGCCAATGAACAGGCAATCGCGCGGCCCCACCTGCAGCGCTTCAAGGACTGCTTCAAGCAGATCGGGTGCAGGTTTCGCCGGAACACCCTGGCGCCCGCCTACAACCGAAGAGAACAGGTGCGCGAGGTCGGTGTCCGCCAGAACCTTGTCGACAAGCTGTTGCGGCTTGTTCGAGCAGATTGCCAACGTGAAACCCATGCCGCGCGATCGACCACAATCCCCAGATTGCGAGCAGGCTTCCCGACAGGCCGAGGCCGTTCAAGACCGGACCCTGCCCGTACCACACCAGATTCTGCCAAGGAGAGCCACCGGTTGCGCCGAGATGATGGGCCTGTGCCTCGCCCTGCAGGTTCCGCCACAGCGTTTCGTGATCCAGCACAAGGTAGGGGGAGATCAGCAGCAGCAGTGCGAGAGTCAGCGCGCCGAACGCCGCGACCCTTGCGAGGCTCTCGCGAAAGGAAGCCTCACCTTTGCTCCATCGATTCAGCAGGACCGCGATCATCGGCAAGGCACCCAGTGCAAACGGCCACTTGGTGGCGACGGCCAGGGCCAGCCAGACCGCCGCCCATACGAAGCGGCTGTTCGAGGGCTCGCGCGCATGGCGTGCCGTGGCGATCAGGCAGGCAAGCAGAAAGCTTGTCGCCATTATGTCTGATCTGATGACTTGCGCCCAGGTCACTGCCAAGGGGCTGACCGCAAGGACCAATCCCGCGCCCAGTGCTACCTTTCGATCGAGAAGTTCGTCGGCGAGGCGCATGGTCAGCCAGACGCTGAGCACTCCGAACGCGGCCATGACTATGCGTCCCGGCAGGATCACCAATGTCGGATCGGCAAAGACCGCGTCGGCAAAGGCTGTGGGCGATGCGAAGTGGCCGCTGACGTAGCCCGCTGCGAACACGATCAGGTCTACCAGCGCGAGAACGTACATGGTCGTTGTGGCGGGATGGCCGAACCATCCGGGATTGAGCGTGCCGGTGCGCAGTATGCGGATGGCACCCATCTCGAACATCAGTTCGTCAGGATCATTGAGTGCAGGCAGGCCGAAATCGATGTGCTGCAGGCGCAAGGCTGCTGCCACAAACAGAACGGCCACCACAATGATCTTCAACCTGATACTGGTCATTCGCAGGTCTGATCAGCCGTATGCGGTGCCGCAAGCGTGGAGTCCGGGTGCGGCATGTTATCAGTTGGTCCCTGTCCGTGCCCGCGTTACTGCCGACCACTCTTCGCAAAGAGAACACGGCGGGGAATGACAGCGAGCTTCAAGGCACCCTAGAGCCTGTCGTCGCAATAGTCCGCGTCGGGCCGCTCCATTTTGGATTCACTTTCGATAAGCCGAGCGGCGACCCGACCGTCAGAACGGGATCTCCGCGCCATCCCAGGCCATCAACCTGCCGGATTGGGCTATCGTCAGGCCGTCGATCACGTCGAGCAGATGCCGCGCCGACCGCTCAGGTGTGAACAGCTTCCCTGCAGGAACACCGCGCTGGAACGGGCGGGACAGGGGCGTGTCAACCGTGCCGGGATGCAGCGTGACGGCCACGGCGTGAGGGTGCGTGCGGGCGAGCTCGATCGCCAGGTTCCTGACGAGCATGTTCAGCGCTGCTTTGGAAGAACGGTACGAATGCCAGCCGCCGAGGCGATTGTCGCTGATCGAGCCGACCCGGGCGGAGATCGCGGCAAACACGGCAGGCCGGTCCCTGGGCAGCAGGGGCAGGGTGTGACGTGCGATTAGGGCAGGACCGATGGTATTGATGGCGTAGAGCTCGGCCATCGTGCCGGCATCGAGTGCGCGCCATGACTTTTCGGGGCCTTCGCCGGTTTCGCGAACCAGACGGCCGGTCGCCACGATCACAAGGTCGAGCGGCGTGCCGATCGCTTCACAGGCCACAGAGATCGAGCTTTCGTCGAGCAGGTCGAAGCGGTGGGCCACGACCTTGCCATGGCCCGCGCCGCCGCTGCGCGACAGGGCGTGGACTGCTTGCACGTCTTCACGCGCGGCGAGGAGGGCGGTCAGGGCGGAGCCGATGCCGCCGCTCGCGCCGAATACGGCGCAACGTTTCATCATGGTCATCACGCCGTTGATGGACCTGTGGCAACGCTCCGTCGATATGACCCAAGGCATGGTGCTGTGTTGCGAGTATAAGACAGCTTGCGCGCAGCCGCGCGACATACCATGTTGCCAAAGATACCGTTGAACGCGTTCAATTCCGAAAGTCCCAGCACGATGGCTTCCACACCGACCGAAACCGCGACGATGACCCCGATCAGCCTGACTCCGCCCGATCCGGTGCCGGTGGTCGCGCCCGCGCAGGCGGCAGGACTGGTGCCGGTGTCGGACGAGAACCGGTCCAAGCTGGAGGCCAAGGTCGATGCCTTCGTGGCTGACCTCATCTCGGTCGACGCGCAGAGCCCGGAATTCGGCAAGAAGGTCGACCAGCTTACCAACATGGGCCGCAAGGAGATTTCGCAGGCAGCGGGCATGTCGAACCGGTTTCTCGACCGGCCGATCCGTGCGATGGACAAGGATACAGGCGTCGGCGCCGACCTTGCCGCGCTGCGCCGGACGATCGAGGACCTCGATCCCGGCCGGCAGGGCAACCTGTCTTCAGGCCGCAAGTTCCTGGGGATCATCCCCTTCGGCAACAGCCTGAAGAAGTATTTCGACGGCTACACCTCGGCGCAGGGGCACATCAAGGCCATCCTCGAACGCCTGGCCTCGGGCAAGGATGAGCTGCTGATGGACAACGCCGGTATCGACGTCGAGCGCCAGAAGCTGTGGGAAGCGATGGGCAATCTTGAGCAGATGATCCACATCTCCAGGACGCTCGACGCCAAGCTTGAGGAGGCTGCCGCCGACCTCGACCATACCGATCCGGCCAAGGCCAAGGCAATCCGCGAAAGCGCGCTGTTCTATACCCGCCAGCGCACGCAGGACCTGCTGACGCAGATGGCGGTGACGGTGCAGGGCTATCTCGCGCTCGATCTGGTCAAGAAGAACAATGTCGAACTGGTCAAGGGCGTGGACCGCGCGAGTACCACGACGGTGGCGGCGCTGCGCACGGCAGTGACCGTGGCGCAGGCGATGACCAACCAGCGGCTGGTGCTGCAGCAGATCACCGCGCTCAACACCACGACGGCGAACATGATCGATTCCACCGGCAAGTTGCTGCGCGAGCAGACCGGCAAGATCCACGAGATGGCCGCGTCGAGCACGATCCCGCTGGAGACGCTGCAGCGCGCCTTCCAGAACATCTACGACACGATGGACACCATCGATACCTTCAAGCTCAAGGCGCTGGACGCGATGAAGCAGACCGTCGACACGCTTTCGGGCGAGGTCGAGAAGTCGAAGGGCTACATCGCGCGGGCGGAAGGTGCGGCGCAGGCCAAGCTGGCCGGCCCGGAAACCTCGCCGCTGCTGACGCTGGAGGGCTGAGCAGCGCATGGCCAATTCCTCGGCACATGACAGCGACCGTATCCTTGCCGAAGCGCGCTCCTCGCTGGTGCGCCAGCAGGCAGGGGGGCGACGCAGCATCGGCAAGCGTTCGGCCGAACTGAAGCGCCAGCACTTCGGCAAGAAGGCCGCGCGCATGGCGATGTCGGTCGGCGTGCTGCTGGTGGGTGCGATGGTGGCGGGGATGATCCTCGATGGCATCGGCGTTACCGGGGTGATGGTGCTGGGCCTGGCGATCATTGCTGCGCTGGCATTCTTCGCGAAATATCCGAAGATGAAGGTCCCTGATCTTTCAGCGCTGAACACCGGCGATGTTCGCACGATGGTCGGGCGGACCGAACTGTGGCTTGAGGCCCAGCGTCCGGCGCTGCCTGCGCCTGCGGTGCAGTTGGTGGACCAGATCGGCGTGCAGCTCGATGGGCTGGGGCTGCAGCTGGAAGGCATCGATCCGGCCGAACCTGCCGCAGTCGAAGTGCGCAAGCTGGTGGGCGAGCATCTGCCGGGCATGGTCGAAAGCTACCGCAAGATTCCGCAGCACCTGCGGCGCGAGGAGCGCGGCGGGCGCAATGCCGATCAGCAGCTGGCCGATGGTCTTGCCAAGATCAGCAAGGAAATCGACGAGATCACGCGGCAGCTGGCGGCGGGCGATCTCGATGCGCTGGCCGTGCGCGGACGCTATCTGGACTATCGCTATGGGGAAGGTCTAGAGGCCGCGCCACAGCTTGAAGCTCCGAAGGTCTACTGATGCGTATCGCCATTCCCCACTCGCTCGACCGTGACGAAGCGCGCCGCCGCCTGCGCGAGAAGGCTGCGCAGGCGGCGGCCAAGGCCGATGGCATGGCGACCGTTAGCACCGCCTTCACCGATGACGACCACATGGTGATGACCGTCAGCGCGATGGGCTACACGCTCGATTGCGGAGTGGAACTGGCCGAGAAGGAGCTTGTGGTCGAGGTGGATATTCCCGCCAGCCTAGGCTTTGCCAAGCGCATGATCGAAGGCGTGATCCGCGAGAAGAGCGGCAAGCTGCTGACGTGAAGCCAGGGGCGCAGCCCTGAAGGCCGCGCCCTCTCCAGATCAGGCCTTTTCCAGTTGCGGGCGGTTGGCGACGAGGTTGTCGACCACGCTGGGATCGGCCAGCGTCGAGGTATCGCCAAGGTTCGACATGTCGTTCTCGCCGATCTTGCGCAGAATGCGGCGCATGATCTTGCCCGAGCGGGTCTTGGGCAGGCCGGGGGCGAACTGGATCACGTCGGGCGTGGCGATCGGGCCGATTTCGTGGCGCACCCACTGGATCAGTTCCTTGCGCAGCGCCTCGTCCGGCTCGACCTCGGCATTGCAGGTGACGAAGGCGTAGATGCCCTGGCCCTTGATGCCGTGCGGCATGCCGACGACCGCCGCTTCGGCAACCTTGGCGTGGGCAACCAGCGCGCTTTCGATCTCGGCGGTGCCCATGCGATGGCCCGAGACGTTGATCACGTCGTCGATACGGCCGGTGATCCAGTAGTATCCGTCCTCGTCGCGCCGACAGCCGTCACCGGTGAAATAGAGGCCCTTGAAGGTGCTGAAATAGGTCTGGAAGAAGCGCTCGTGATCACCCCACACGGTGCGCATCTGGCCGGGCCATGAGTCGGTGATGACCAGGCAGCCGTCGGTCGCACCTTCGAGGAAGTTGCCCTCATTGTCGACAAGGGCGGGCTTCACGCCGAAGAACGGGCGGCTGGCCGAGCCGGGCTTGAGCGGCGTGGCGCCCGGCAGCGGGGTGATCATCGCCGCGCCGGTTTCGGTCTGCCACCACGTGTCGACGATCGGGCAGCGGCTGTCGCCCACGACCTTGTGATACCATTCCCAGGCCTCGGGATTGATCGGCTCACCCACCGAGCCCAGCAGGCGCAGCGAGGCGCGGCTGGTCTGCTTCACCCAGTCATCGCCTTCGCGCATCAGGGCGCGCAGGGCAGTGGGAGCCCCATAGAAGATCTCGACCTTGAACTTGTCGACCACCTGCCAGAAGCGGCTGGGATCGGGGAAGTTCGGCACGCCTTCGAACATCACGGTGGTCGCGCCGTTGGCGAGCGGTCCGTAGACGACATAGGAGTGGCCGGTGACCCAGCCGATGTCGGCCGCGCACCAGTAGATCTGGCCGGGACGGTAATCGAACACGTACTGGTGGGTCATCGAGGCCCAGACCGAGTAGCCGCCGGTGGTATGCAGCACGCCCTTGGGCTTGCCGGTGGAGCCTGAAGTGTAGAGGATGAACAGCGGGTCTTCCGCATTCATTTCCTCGGGCGCGCAGTCCGCGCTTTGCGCCGAAACGCCGGTGGCCCAATCAACGTCGCGGCCTTCAACCATCGGCACGTCGGCACCGGTGTGTCGCAGCACGATGACACTGTCGACGCCCGGACACTGCTTGAGCGCTTCGTCGACGTTGGCCTTGAGCGGGACCTTCTTGCCGCCGCGCAGGCCTTCGTCAGACGTCAGGACGATGCGGCTGTCGCAGTCGATGATGCGACCGGCAAGGGCATCCGGGCTGAAACCTGCAAAGACGATCGAGTGGATCGCGCCGATGCGGGCGCAGGCAAGCATGGCGACGGCGGCTTCGGGCACCATCGGCAGGTAGATCGTGACTCGCTCCCCGCGCTTCACCCCTTGCGCCTTGAGCAGGTTGGCAAAGCGGCAGACCTGTTCGTGCAGCTCGCGGTAAGTGATCTCGCGGTGGGGCGTGGCAGGGCTGTCCGGCTCCCACAGGACGGCGATCTGTTCGCCGCGCTCTGCCAGGTGGCGGTCAAGGCAGTTGGCCGAGAGGTTGAGGGTGCCGTCCTCGAACCAGCGGATGCCGAAATCGGCTTCGTGATAGGAAGTGTTCTTCACCTTGGTAAAGGGCTTGATCCAGTCGAGCCGCTTGCCGTGTTCGGCCCAGAAGGTTTCGGGATCTTCCACCGACTGGCGGTACATCTCGAAGTAGCCCGTTTCATCGACAAGGGCGTTCTCGGCCCATTGCGCGGGAACCGGATAGACTGCCTTGCCCATGATCAACTCTCTCCTCTGGCTTCTTCGATCTTGCCTGGCGGTTTACCGCCTGAGGCCCCGCCGGGCTTTTAGACAATAGTCGTAGATATGGTCGATCCCGCCGAGCGGGCAAGGCCCGGCAGGCCCCGTCACGCGGCAGGATGTTGCGATTGCGCCCGGTGTGGCGCAAGGCTTGGCCATGGCTTGTTTTTCCGATTATCACGCGCATGTCTATTTCGACCCTTCGGAGACGGAGGAAGCTGGCGCGCTGTGCATGAGAATGCGCGACGAACTTGGCGTCGCAATGGGGCGCGTGCATGCTCGTCCGGTTGGCCCGCATCCGCGAGGCTCTTGCCAGATGACGATCCCGGCGGACCGAATCGGCGCGGCCATCGCCTGGATGATGGAAAATCGTGGGCACTTCACGATCTTCTGCCACGGCAACAGCGGCAACGATCTGGACGATCACACACGCCATGTCATGTGGTTGGGCGATAGCGAGGCCCTGAACCTTGCTCAATTCGGATCAAATCAGTCAAAAATGTAAATCAGCAATATTTTGTCGCATTTCCGCCCGTTATGCGCAAAACGGTGCCTTCAGCTAGAGGACTTGTCGGTCTGCGGGGGCGAACGGATCGGGCAGGCGCAAACAGGGCGCCAAACCGCCGGTTTTCCCCAGCAAACGTCACCATAGTGCCTGTTCTTCAACCTTGGCACCACGGGCGTCACTGCTATCGTGCACCGTGTTGCTGCAACCGCGCCGGAGCTTTATGCAATCTCCATCAATCGTACTTGTGGAAGACGACGGGCCGCTGCGGACGCTGACCGCGCGTGCCCTGCGGGAAAACGGCTACAATGTCCGCACTGCTGCCACTGGCGCAGAAATGTGGGTCGCGCTGGAAAGCGAGCCGGCCGACCTGGTCGTGCTTGACATCATGTTGCCGGGAACGAGCGGGATCGAGCTGTTCCGCCGCCTGCGCAAGCAAAGCGACGTGCCCATCATCTTCGTCTCCGCTCGCGGCAGCGAGGAGGATCGCGTCCTCGGGCTTGAACTCGGCGCAGACGATTATCTGCCCAAGCCCTTCAGCACGCGCGAACTGGTGGCCCGGATCGGCGCGGTGCTGCGTCGCGGGGCCAACGCCGTCACCGATACCGCTGGCGATACGGGCAGCCGGAGCGGCGACATCCATTTTGACGGCTGGTCCGTATCGATGGCCCGGCGCGAACTGCATTCGCCCAGCGGCGCGATGGTTGACCTGACGGGGGCCGAATTCGATCTGCTGGCCACGTTCATCGGGCAGCCACAGCGCGTGCTGGGGCGCGAACGCCTGATCGAACTCTCGCGAACCCGTCTGGGTGACAGTTCGGATCGCAGCGTCGACGTGCTGGTCAGTCGCCTGCGGCGCAAGCTCTCCGCGGCCGGAGGCAATGCCCCGATCGTGACGGTTCGCGGTGTCGGCTACATGTTCAAGGCCGAAGTGCAGCGCGCCTGATGCTGTCGCGCCGCTTTGGCCTGCCCGAGCGGCTGCTGGCAATCCTGCTGCTTGTCGCGTTGGTCGATTTTGCGGCCAATACCCTGTTGTTCGATCGTGCCAGCCAATTCGCGCTGCGCGAGGATGATGCTGCGCGCGTTGCCGAAAACCTCATCATCGCCACGCGTGCGATCGAGCGAGCGCCGGTCACCGAACGCCAGCAGGTTGCCAGGGATCTCAGTTCGGCCCGGTTCGCGCTCGACTGGCAGCCGTCAGGCAAGCGTCCGAGCGGTTCCATCCAGCTTTCACGCCTGCGCGAACAGATCATAGAAGACGCACCCGAACTCGGCCGTGCCGATTTGCAGTTGCATCTCAAGCCGGTCGCCGTCGCTGGCAATGTCTCAGGTTCACTGGTCTTGCCTGACCGCAGCGTCGTTCAGTTTCAGACCTATGCCAGCGATGCCTGGACACTCAATGCCGGGCGCATCCTCACGTTGATGATGCCGACCCTGGCGCTCGTGCTGCTGGCCTGGGTCCTGTTTCGGGCCACGCTGGCGCCGTTGCGGACGCTGGTCCGGGCGTCGAAAACGGTTGGTTCGGGGCCGCCGCAACTTCTTTCCGAACAGGGCACGGCGGAAGTCCGCGACCTGATCCATGCCTTCAATGAGATGCAGCAGCGCGTCTATGAATCCATGACCAATCGCACGCAGTCCATGCTGGCGATAGGACATGATCTGCGCACGCCGCTCTCGCGCATGCAACTGCGCGTCGAAAGCCTCGATCTTGATGAGGAAACGCGCGAGGGCATGAGCGCTGACCTTGGCGAGATGCGACACATGCTCGAATCGCTGCAGGCCTTCGTCGAATCCGGTGGGAGTCGCTTGCCGGCAGAGCGTATTGACGTTGCCGTCATGGCGCAGACTCTGGTGGACACGGCGGCCGACAATGGCGCGGATGCCACCTTTCACGGGCTTGAAAGCCTCGAGATCATGGCGCGTCCCGTCTCGGTGCGACGTGCTCTTTCCAATCTGATCGAGAATGCAATCCATTACGCTGGCAACGTGCGGGTTACCGTACGGCGCGTTGACGGGGCGGCCGAGCTACAGTTCGATGACGATGGCCCCGGCATTCCGGCCGAGCGGATCGAGGATGTTCTGCAACCGTTCGTCCGTCTGGACACGGCGCGTGCCCGCGACACACCGGGAATGGGCCTTGGCCTCGCCATCGTGCGCCGAGCAATCCAGCTGGACAATGGCACCTTGCAATTGCGCAACCGGCCCACGGGAGGGCTCTGCGTCACGGTCTGTTTCCCGTTGGCGACGAATTGAAGCGTTCCGAAACAGTTCGTTACACGCCCGCGCCGTTACGGAAAGATGCGACACATACTTTGACTAGCTTCCGGGCGACCTCAGTCGGTTGTCGATTCTAGTGAAAGGTCCAGCACCGTGAACGAACTTATCGGCCGCGTCTTCAGCTTCGAAAAGACCATCTTTCCCGACAGCCGCGAGCTGTTCGGCAAGCTCGTGAGCGAGGGGCAGTCTCCCAAGGCGCTGATGATCTCCTGCGCGGACTCGCGCATCGTTCCCGAACAGATCATGCAGGCCCAGCCCGGCGAGCTGTTCGTGTGCCGTAATGCCGGAAACATGGTTCCGCCCTACGCGACCATGAACGGCGGTGTGACCTCGACCGTCGAATATGCGGTCATGGCGCTCGGCGTGCGTGACATCATCGTTTGCGGCCATTCCGACTGTGGCGCGATGAAGGCTCTCTCCGCGCCGACGCTGCCGGAAGGCATGCCGAACGTGGTTGCGTGGTTGCGTCATGGTGCCGCAGCCGAAAGCGTCGTTTCAAGCTGCTCGCCCCACCTCGACACCGACGAGCGTGTCCGCGCGGTCAGCCTGCAGAACGTCATCGTCCAGCTTGATCACCTGCGCACTCATCCTTCGGTGGCGACGGCAATTGCCAAGGGTGAAATGTCGCTGCACGGCTGGTTCGTCGACATCAGTGCCGGCATGGTGCTTGGTCTCGATGGCGATACGGGCGAGTTCGTGCCGCTGCGCGAAGACAAGCCCCTGCCGGTGGCGCTTCCCGCCCGGTCGCGCCGCATTCTCGATACCTGGACCGCCGAGGCCGCAGAATGACAGCCGCGACCAGCGATAGTGCCGGTGGCGGGATTTCCCGCTACTTCGTGCGCGATTTCACCGCGTCGATCGTGGTGTTCCTTGTCGCCATGCCCTTGTGCATGGGGATCGCCATTGCTTCCGGCGTGCCGCCGGAGAAAGGGCTGGTCACCGGGATCATCGGCGGGATCGTCGTTGGCCTCCTCGCCGGTTCGCCGCTGCAGGTAAGCGGGCCGGCCGCGGGCCTTGCCGTGATCGTCTTCGAATTCGTTCGCGACAATGGCCTGTCCGCTCTCGGGCCGGTACTGGTGCTGGCTGGCGCCCTGCAATTCGTCGCGGGTGTGGCCAGGCTGGGGGGCGTATTCCGCGCGATCTCGCCTGCAGTGGTCCATGGCATGCTGGCCGGGATCGGCGCGCTGATCGTGATCGGGCAGTTCCATATCCTGTTCGACGCCAAGCCTCTTTCCAACGGCATTGACAATCTTGCCATGATGCCAGCGCGCGTGCTTGGCCTGACCCCGTTCGATCTGCGTTCGACGGAACTCGCCCTCATGCTCGGCCTGCTCACCATCGGTACGATGCTGGCGTGGGAAAAGCTCAAGCCGGCAAGGCTTGGCCTGGTCCCGGGCGCGCTGCTTGGCGTGCTGGCGGCGACAGGCGTGGCGTGGGGCCTCGGGCTCGACGTGGCGCGGATTGCCGTTCCGGATTCGATCGGTGCTGCCTTCGCTCTGCCCGGTGGTGACTTCCTTGCTCCGCTGACCAACGGCTCGCTGATCGTCTCGGCGATTGCCATCGCCTTCATCGCCAGCGCTGAAACCCTGCTTTCGGCCGCAGCGGTTGACCGGATGCACGATGGCGTGCGGACGGACTACAACAAGGAATTGCGGGCGCAGGGCGTGGGCAACCTGCTTTGTGGCGTGGTCAACGCTCTGCCGATGACGGGCGTGATTGTGCGCAGTTCGGCCAACGTTCAGGCGGGTGCGATGACCCGCATGTCTGCGGTCATGCACGGAGTGTGGATACTCGGCTTTGTGGCCCTGCTGCCCTTTATCCTGCGCGAAGTGCCGATGGCGGCGCTGGGCGGCGTTCTCGTGGTCACCGGATGGAAGCTGGTCAGCATCAAGCAGGTTCGCCGCCTCTTTGACGTGCACGGCTTCATGCCAGCTCTGATCTGGGTCGCGACCTTCACACTCGTCGTGACGACCGACCTCCTGACAGGTGTGCTCGTCGGTCTTGCGCTGTCTGCGCTCGAACTTGTTCCGCACCTGCGTAACCTGCGCTTCCGCGTGGGCGAGCAGACCGTGGGCGAAACCGTGCGGCTTGAACTGGAAGGCGCGGCCACTTTCCTCGGTCTTACGCGCCTCACCAATGCTCTCGAGCAGGTTCCGGTTGCCAAGCCTGTCCACGTCGATCTCGATCGTGTCCACGCGATGGACCACACCACTGCCGAGATGCTGACGGAGTGGCTGGCGCGTCGCAAGCAGCGCGGGAATGCGGTGACCGTTTCGGGCCCCGCGCCGTTGCTGAAGACACTGGCGCACGTCTGACCACTGGCTTGATTCAGGGCCAAAGCTGGCAAATCGCGCGCGACATCCCACCCCCTCTTGTTGCGCGCATGGTGGCAAGAGTCCGCAGAAATTGCGGGCTCTTGCCACTTTGCACAAGAATCTATCTTGCAGTGCAGCAAAACCGGGTGTAATACTTTGGGCTCTGCAGTGACGTCGCTCCGTTCTTGAGAAGCGCTCGCACGGCAGACGCAGGTGGAACGTGATAACCTATCCAGGGAGCGTTCCGTATGAAGACCCGTCTCGCCGCAGCCGTGGCACCTGTCGCCCTCGCACTCTTTGCGACTCCGGCTTTCGCGCAGGAAGAAACCCCCGCCATCACCGTTTCGGGCAGCGCTGCTCTCGTTTCGGACTACCGCTTCCGCGGCGTTTCCATGACCGACAAGGAAATGGCGGTTCAGGCCGGCGTCACCGTGGCGCATGAAAGCGGCTTCTATGTCGGCACCTGGGGTTCAAACCTCGCAGGCTGGGGCACCTTCGCGGGTTCCAACATGGAACTCGACGTCATCGGTGGCTACAAGACCGAAATCAGCGGCGTGACGGTCGATGTCGGCCTGACCTGGTACATGTATCCGGGCGGTCTCGACAACACGGACTTCGCCGAGCCCTACGTCAAGGTGTCCGGGTCGGTCGGTCCTGCAAATCTTCTTGTCGGCGCAGCCTATGCTCCCAAGCAGGAAGCTCTCGGCCAGTGGTACAATTCGGGTGCTTCGGCTGCCACCGGCGTTTACGACAATCCGGGTGCCAAGGCTGACAATCTCTATGTCTGGACCGATGCATCGGCAGGTATCCCTGACACCGGCCTGACCGTGAAGGGCCACATCGGCTACACCACCGGCGGCAACAAGGGCCTTGGCCCTCAAGGCACCTCGGTTTCGCCGACCGGTGATTATGTCGACTGGCTGGTTGGCGCCGATTACACCCTCGGCAACGTCACGCTCGGCGTGGCCTATGTCGATACCGACCTCACCCCGACCGACTTCAATTACCTGACGCCGAACTTCTCGTCGACCAAGGATGGTTCGTCGATCGCCGGTTCGCGCGTGGTTGTTTCGGCTACTGTCGCCTTCTGATCAGGCCGGCCCTTGGCCGCTACCTGACGATCAATGGCGAAAGCCCTTCTCTCCGATGCGGAGGGGAGGGCTTTCTCTTTGTGCGTTCCGCCCGTCACCAGCGGGCGGAATAAAATTGTTATGGCATATACCAAATGGTTCATGCGCCGCGTTCGGGCGCAGCCTAGCCTTTCTCCCGAGGTCGACCGATGCGAGTCGTCCGCCAGGGAGACAGTTCACGATGACTCTTGCATTTCGCCTGACCGCAGCCGCGCTGTCTGGACTGCTTGCCTTGCCACTGCCCGTTCAGGCGCAGCAACAATTGCCGGCGCAACTGCAATCCGGTCCCGCTTCGGAAGTGCCGGTGGCAACGCAGGTAATGCGCTGGCGCATGAACGACGCCGACGTGAACAGCTTTGCCTTTCGCAACATGGATCAGCTGTTCACCACGCGCACGGTCGCGCATTCCGGCGCACCGTGGGCCTTGCCCAAGGTCGAACGCCCGATGGATTTCACCTACGCATTCGGCGGAAAGACCTGGACCGCCGAACAGGCGCTCGAGCGCACTTATACCAACGCTCTCCTGATCATGAAGGACGGGCGGATCGTCACCGAAATCTATCGCAATGGCTCGAACGAGCGCACGCGCTTCATGGGCTGGTCGATGACCAAGTCGCTGACCTCGACGCTTGTTGGCGCAGCCCTTGCCGATGGGCTGATCAGCTCGCTCGATGATCAGATCGTGCGCTATCTGCCCGAACTGAAAGGGAGCGGCTACGATGGCGTGACCATCCGCCAGATCCTGCAGATGCGTTCGGGCGTCGATTACGAGGAGCGCTACGACTTCGCCAATCCCGGCATCGCGGCAAGCAACCACATCAACGCTCTCGTCAAGAACGTCGCGCGCTTTGCCGATGTCGCCCGCACCATCAAGCGCAAGTCAAAGCCCGGCGAAGTCTTCGCCTACAAGACCATCGACACCGCCGTGCTTGGCTGGCTGATCGAACGGGTCAGCGGTGGCTCGGTGGCGGCTTATACCGCGCGCAAGCTGTGGGAACCGCTCGGCACCGAGGCTGATGGCTTCTACATCATGGATGGCCAGCCCGGCACCGGGCGCGAGTTCAGCGGCGCCGGCTTCAACGCCACGCTGCGCGATTGGGCGCGCTTCGGCCAGATGATGCTCGATGGCGGCATGGCCAACGGCAAGCGCATCATCAGCGAGGAATGGGTCAAGGCCGCGCAGGCGCCGGCCGGCCCCGAGGACGGACCGGAAGGTGGCTATGGCTATCAGTGGTGGACGATGGCCAATTCGCCTGCCTATTCGGCCATCGGACTGCAGGGGCAGTACGTTTACGTCGATCCCGCCAGCCGGACCGTGGTGGTCAAGCTGAGCTACTTCCCTCCTGCGGAAGGCAGTGTCGGACAGGAAACCATGGCGTTCCTTGCCGCCGCCTCTGCGTGGAAGCCGGCACCGTAAGCAATAACAACAGGGAGGATACCATGAAGACTCAGTTCGCGCTGGGCTGCGCGATGACGCTCGCCCTTTTAACCCAGTCTGGCACCGCGTTTGCGCAAGCGGCACAAGATACGGCCAGCGCGCCGGAAGAGGCCAGCGAAGGCGTTGGCGAAATCATCGTTACCGCGCAGCGCCGCAAGGAAAAGCTCCAGGACGTCGCCGTTTCCGCCACCGCCTTCGATGCCAGCGCTCTGGCCGACAAGGCCGTGACCAATCTAGCGGACCTGCAGAATGCCAGCCCCGCGCTGTCCATCTCCGATGGCGGCATCACGCAGTCGATCAATATTCGCGGCATCGGCCTTGCCAGCAATTCGCCAAGCGTGACGGCAGGTGTCGCGACGTATGTCGACGGCCTGTTCCAGCCACCGATCGTGCAGGCCAACAGCTTCTATGACCTTGCCAGCGTCGAGGTGCTGCGCGGGCCGCAGGGCACGCTCGTCGGCTCGAACTCCACGGGTGGCGCAATCTTCATCAACACGCAGAACCCGCTGCTGGATGAGGGGCTGGGCGGATATGCCATGTTCGGCGGCGGCAACTACAACTCGGTTCAATCCGAAGCCGCAGTGAACCTGCCCTTTTCCGACACCTTCGGCTTGCGCGCAGCAGGCTTCTATCGCAACCGCGACAGCTTCTACACCAGCGTCGGCCCGGTCGGGAATGATGCGGGCAAGCTGCGCGAAGGTGGCGGCCGCCTTACCGCCATGTGGAAGCCCGGCTCGTTCCAGGCGGTGGCCAAGGTCTCGTTCAACGATCGCGACACGGGCGGCTATGCCTATCGCCCGATCCTGGGCACGCCTTACGACGTCTTCCGCGTGGGCGATATCCGCACGATCAGCTTCGATACCCCCGTCGCCAACCGCGAACGCTCATTCCAGGCCAGCCTCGAGCTGCGGCAGGAGCTGGCAAGCGGCATCACCCTGCGCTCGGTCACTGGCTACCAGAACAAGCGTATCAATGCCCTGAACGACGTCGATGCCTCGGCGGGGCCAGGCGGCATTGCCGAAGACTACTTTGCGGGGGAAAAAGTCTACACGCAGGAAATCAACATCATCTCGCCCACCGAAGGCCGGTTCGACTGGATCCTTGGCGGATATTTCCAGCGCAACGATATCGCGATCCGCATCCTGCAGGACCAGCAGGGTTTCCCGACCGATATCATCGGCGGCAACCAGCGCACCACCACGGGCTTGTTCGCGCAGGGCAATTACGAGATCGTCCCGGGCCTGGAAGCCCAGCTCGGCGCGCGCTATTCCACCTACAAGGCCACCGGCTATGGCGACGTGACCATCGGCGCGGGCATTCCGGGCTTTCCTCCCGGCGGCCTGGCCGTTGCCTCACTGGCCGGCAGCCACAAGGACTCGCTCGCCACCGGCAAGTTCGCGCTCAACTGGAAGGTCGATGCCGACAACCTGCTCTATGCGCTGGTTGCACGTGGCTACAAGCCCGGCGGCTTCAATTCGCCCACATCGAACTTCGATCCGGAGCGCGTGATCAGCTACGAAGCGGGGTGGAAATCCGCCTTCCTGCGCAACCGCATCCGCACCCAGATCAGCGCGTTCTACAACAAGTACGCCAACTTCCAGTTCAACGTCGTGGAACCGAGCACGGGCTTTGCGGGCGTGGAGAACATCTCGACTGTCGAGATCAAGGGCGTGGAAGCGCAGGTGCAAGGGCGCTTCGGCGGCTTCGGCTTCGATGCCAACGTGGCTTTCGTGGATTCGGATCTGGCGAGCGTCACTTTCGTCAACACCCGCCAGCTCGGCGGAGCCAACCTCGGCCCGCAGTGCCCGGCGGGCACGCCGTCCGCGCCGCCGTTCTGCTTTGACTACGCACCCTTCATCCAGACTACCGGCGGCGGGCCTAACCTCTATGCGCCGCGCTGGACATGGGGCGGCGGCGTTGAATACGAGATCCCGCTTGGCGGGGAAATGTCGCTGACGCCGCGGGTGAACTATGCCTATGTCGGGGAGCAGTTCACCTACATCGGCTATTCACCGCTGTCGGATCGCCTCAACCCGCGCGGCCTGCTCTCGGCGATCGTCACTCTCAGGATCAACGACAGGCTGAAGCTCGAGGCCTGGGGCACGAACCTGACGAACAAGGATTATATCACCGGCCAACTGAACTCGAACGAGTTCTACGGTGCGCCGCGCGAGTACGGGGTCAAGCTCAACGTCACCTTCTAACGCCCGGGTGCCGGAGCGGATGGCCCGCTCCGGCCTCTACAGCCTGGCGAGGGACTGGCAGACCTGCCGCACCAGGTCGGCCTGCCTTCCGACGCCCGCCTTGGCCAGGGCGCTCTTGAGCTGCATGCGCGCCGTACCCTCGGCAATGCCGCGATGCGCCGCGTAGTCCTTGACCGTCATCCCCCCGACGAGGTGCGCGGTCAACGTGGCCTCGGCCATTGTCAGTCCGAACAGGCTGGCCACCTCGGATGCATCGATCCGGGGAGCCGTGCCGGGCGAGCACAGCGCCAGCAAGGCCAGTTTTCGCCCCCACTTGCGCTTGTCTGCCGCATCGCGGCGCAGCACGCGCAAATGAAGGACTTCGGCCGGCTGCTCACCGGGCACGCGGCAGGTATCACCCAGCGTTCCTGCGATCGCGGCGCGGACAACGCCGGTGGCTTCGCTCGCGCCAAACTGCAATCGGCCGCCTATTTGCCTGACCTGCGGCAAGGCATCGATAAGCGCCTCGGCAGCAGCGTTCATCCAGTGGATTCCCAGATCGGCGTCACAGGCGAGCAGCGCCAGGCTGGTCGAATCCATGAAGGCCTCGGCGACCGAAAGACGCGCCTCGTATCCTGCCATGCTGGTCACCAATCGCGAGACCTGCCGAAAATGCGGCAGCAGCAGGTTGAGGAAGCGCAGGTCCTCCTCGGTCATGTCTCGCCCGTCGCCGGCGTGGCGATGAAAGATCAGCGTCGTGTGTTCGCCCGGCACGGTCTTGCAGCCGAGCCAGAAACCGGCGCCGAGGCCGCAGCCTGCAAGACCGCGCCTCAGCGCCTCCCGGTCGCTTGCCGTCAGCGCAATGCAGCGCAAGTCGCTTTCGATCTCGTCCTGTCCGCGCGGTTCGGTATCGCGGCGAAACCGCGGGTTGAGCGGTGAATTCGCCCATGCGTCATGGGTTTCGGCTTCCTGGGTGGACCAGGTGTCACGCAGGCTTGTGACCGGCACCAGATCGTCCCCGTCCGTCACCAGCCGCTGAAACACCGCGCTTGCTACGCCAAGGCGCACTTTGATCGCGTCGAGGACTTCAGTCCAGCGAGCATCCTCGCCGACCGCGCCGTACATGGCCGCAACGAGATCGTTGTCGCTCACCCTTGGCCCGCACTCCTCTTCGCTCTGCCCGCCGTTTTCGATTTCAGGGCTTGCCGCGGCTGTAACCGACTTTGCGATGCGGCGATACGGTTTCCGCTACGCCGTCGACCGCGCCATGCCGCTGCGTCACGACGGCGCATCTGGCTGCCGTTCCGGCGCTGCAGACGCGAATGCGGCAAGCTTCATGCATTCCCCTTCGATCGCTGCGATCCTTCCGAAGTCGAACCTTGCGCCAAAGCGGCGTGCATTGCCCAATTGCGGAACCAGCACCACGTCGGCCAGCGTAAGCTGATCGCCAAAGCAGTAGGGGCCTGTGAAGTCCGCGATGAGAGTGGCAAAGGCACTGAGGCCGCTTTCGATGACCTCGGCTGCCCAGGCATTGGTCTCGCTTTCCGTCATGCCACGCCGACGCAACATCTTAAGCACCTTCAGGTTCTGGACCGGGTGGATGTCGCAGGCGATGACTTGCGCAGCGGCGCGAACGCGGGCGCGCTCCAGAGGCGTTGGCGGCAGGAGCGGGGGATGGGGATGCAACTCGTCCAGATATTCGCAGATGGCAAGGCTCTGGGTCAGGACCGCGCCATCGCTCACCAGCGCGGGCACGAACCCTTGCGGGTTGAGCGCGAGGTAGGCTGGCGCCTGCTGATCGCCCGCCCGCAAATCATGCGCAACGCCCTGCCATTCCAGCCCCTTCAGCCCAAGCGCGATGCGTACGCGCCACGTCGCCGTAGAGCGCCAGAAACCATGCAGGATCAGAGTATCAGTCATGAGTCGGTCCACCAGTCATGCTGGTGGTATCGCCCAGGACCGTGCCGGATGCCATCCCGCGTTGATCACCAAGCCGCTCAGCAAGGCCGCCCGGTCCGGGTGTTCATCATGGTCTGGAGGGGCTTGCGGCATTTACGCATAGTGGCGGAGACGGAGGGATGCAAGATTAATTGATATATAAAGGAAAAAATACACATTTATCAGATTGCCATAGTTTTAGCCATAATATTCAGCGCTGGCCGGAGGCGAACGCTAGCGAACTGCCGCTAGGCGGCGATTCTCTGGTTCCACTATTTGGGGCTCCGTGGCTCGCTGTTTGCACGTAGCGCCACCTCACGCATAGCTGCATAAAGATCGAAAGAGCGGAAGCAATCATCTGTAGCTTCCACACGACCTTCGTACTCCGATTGTGCTGTAAGGGCCCTATCACCGTATAGCTTTGGCGCAGCAGTTGCCCGGCGGACCACCTCCACTTCGCCTAAGAACTCTCCATTCTTCCAGATCTCATACAGTTTGCCCCGGACCGCTTCAAATGTCTGGAAGTCGCCAATTGACCGCAACTCCCGACCTTTCGGTTCGCGCGGTAAGGCTGGCTCGCTTTGCGGAGCCCGGTCTTCCACAGTATGAAGGATGTCAGATTCGGGTTCAAGCGAGGTCGTATGCGCTTCTGTAGCGGTCGCTGGCGCAGACCGCAGCTTTGGCCTTTGAACCTCAACAGCGTGCGCTTGTGCATCGAGATCGAGCGCAAGGCGTTCCCGAAGCTGATCGAGCCATGCTAAAAGCTTCGCGGTTTCGCGAGCTGGGTCGGCAAACCAGTCGGTGGACCAGACGCGGTAGATGTTCCACCCTAAATTCTCGAGGATAGTTTGCCGGATATGGTCACGGTCGCGAACGCTCAAACCTGAGTGATAAGTTGCCCCGTCGCATTCGACGCCAGCAATAAAGCCAACAGGACAGCTTGGATGGCGAACTCCGAGATCGATCCTAAATTTCTCTACGCCAACTTGATAGACAACCTCGTAACCCGCTCCGCGAAGCGCATCCGCTACGAAAATCTCAAAGTCGCTATCCGTCTCGCCGCCTGACGCGTCTTCGTAGTAAGCACCACCATGAGCGTATGTGAGGTAGCTTTTGAATGCGATCACGCCCCGTGATGATTTTTCGGTGACCTTTACGTCGTCAGGTCGGAGAGATGTGATAAGCCGGCAGGACATCTTGGCCCGGGTTACGAGCACGTTCAGTCGCCGCCAGCCAACCTCTCGATTCATGAGGCCGAAGTTTTGTCTCACAGCGCCATTCTTATCGGGGCCGTAAACGGTAGAGATTAGAATAATATCGCGCTCGTCACCTTGCACATTCTCTAGGTTCTTTATGAAGAACTCGTCGATCGTCCCGGAAAAGGCCTCGACATACTTCCGGACGCGTTCCTCCTCCACAATCAGCCGATCGAATTCGTTCTGAAGAAGTTCGGTTTGCTTGGCATTCATGGCCACGATCCCGATCGATCGCTCGGGATGAGTCTGCATCAAGCCGAAAGCCTGCTCGATCACCAACTCCGCCTCACGCTGGTTGATAGAAGCTTCATAGGCGGTGTCTGGGTAAACTGAGGGCACGTAGAAGCACTTCACGCCCAGCAGTGCGTCGTCATTCGCCATCGGGCTTGGAAACACAACAAGTTCGCGATTGTAGAACTCGCGGTTCGAAAACTGGATCAGACTCTCGTGTTGCGAGCGGTAGTGCCATTTCAGGCGGGGCTTCGTCCGGAAACGCTGGTTTGCGAGGTCCAATATGGACTCCGTCCCTTCGTTGATCCCAACGCCGTCGCCATCGTCATCGCCATCATCGGTCGTTGCAAGTTGGAAATGGTCACTGGGCGGTAGCTGGTTTGCGTCGCCTACCACCACGAATTGGTCGGCTCGGAGAATGCAGCTCACCGAAAACTCCGGCCTCATCTGTGAGGCCTCGTCGATGATCAGAAGATCGAATTGGAGCGAGCCTGGACGGATGAACTGAGCGATTGATGTGGGCGACATCATCCAAACCGGTTTCAAGACCTGCAGGGCTTGACCGGCGCGGTGTAGAACATCCCGGAGCGGAGTTCTCGGACGGGTAAGCCCGACTTCGTTTTCTAACAAGCGCAGCTCGGTGAAGTCTGCTTTCCGTCCATATCCGACGCCCGTTGGCGGCTTATCGGATAGACGCTTCGCTACGATTGCCGTTGCTTCCAGTTTGTGAAGCTCCTTGTCCACTCGCTTGAATGACTGCCGAGCTGCATCGAGCGTAAGGCTGCCTAAACGCCCCAATTCCTGGCCGTCGTTGCCCAAATAGGTGCGAAGCAGCGTGGAGATTGCGATCAGTTCATAGAGGTCGTCCAACTGATCAGCGGGTGCAATGCCGGACGTCGCGGCCTCAGCAAAAGGTGTGAGGTGGCGCGCCGAAAGGGCCGACCGATATTTGAGGAGATCTGCAGCTAAGCTTATCCCCTGCCTGTCCTTGCTCAGACCTGCCAGCAAAGCCGAGGCCTGCTCCCAATCCAACTCGTCGCACAGGTCAGCCGTGTTGATCTCAGCTTCGTCCCAGAGCCTATCAGACTCTGCTTCCCACCTTTCTGCGACTTTGCGCAGATCAACCGCCATGGCAGTGATTGACGACATTAAGGCAACAGGGGTGGAAGCGCCTTTCATGAGGGTGGATACATCAATCGGGCTGTCGATAGCTGAGAGGGCGCCGACCTCCGCAAGGGACTGCTTCAGGCTATCCAGCGGTTCCGTGACTTCGCTGACCCAACTAAATATTGGCTGATGCCGAAGCGAGTTGAATGCATGCTCCGCAGCGTGAAGATCGATGACGGCTTCCGCGATGGTTCGGCCTCCCATTCGCACAAAGGGGGCGTCATGCCTGAGTCCGATGGTGTCGCTTGCCTCGGCGATAGCACGCAAAGCAGATGCTCTGGCCGCACAGGTACGTTGGAGTTCGCCAATCGGTATGTCCGCTAAACCGGTTTGGGCCACTTCAGGCAGTAGCGCCGCAAGGCGCTCGCAGCAGGCAGAGAAGGTATGGCGATCCGTTTCGTCCGAGGCGAGCCAGGCTCGAAGAGCACCTACCTCGTCCAGGACGGCGAGGGCTGCAGCCGTCTCAGCAGCGACTGTACGTGCGAGACCCAGCGATGCAAAATCACTATCAATGCCGTCCCAGAGCATGGCTGGGAACAGCGCCCGTGCCTTATTTTCGTCGTGGAACACACGACGGGCGCGAATGAAGCTCGCCGCTTTGCGAATATCCATTGCAGCTTGATCGGGATCGGAGCTGTCGACACAGAGCCTGCACGCTCGCCTCCATGCAGCTTTGTAGCGCCCACTGAACCACCGCGCGATCGAACCCGTCGACTCGATTATATCTGCAATTTCGTCCAGTTCTGCTGGATCGGTAGCCAGTGCTTCCGTCTGCATCGCGGCCGCAATCGAGTTGCGTTCCTCCAACAGTGCAGCAGCATCCCGTGTGGCAGTGGCGATTGCATTCTCTGAGGCGCTCTCAAGAAGAGTGTTTGACACAAATGCGCTGACCGAGGCCTGCAGCTGCCCGAGCGCCACAAAGGTAACAGCAACCTGATGGGCCTTGCTGCTGCTCAGGCGGTCACCTTCTGCCATTCTTGAGGCGAACCGCTCAATGTCCCGCGTTGCCTTGGACAGCGATTCGGCAAGCATCTCGTTAAGTGACTGCTGCTTCCGCGCTTCTGTAGGTGATACTGGGCATTGGGCAATGCGGAGCGCCTCCGCGAGAGATTTTGCCGCGTCGAGGGATACCAGTTCAGGGTTCTCAATGTCGCCCGCGATGTCGTCACGCTGGTGCTTCCAGGCGTCTTGAGCTGCTAAAAGTTCAGCACAAGCAGACCGCTGGTGCAGCGCTGCACCGACAACCACCTCCTTAGAACAGGTGAATGGATTAAGAGCGGCAAGCTGGTCGCTGACGTCCGAGATTGCATCTTCGCCAGGCCCCGGGAGTTCGATCCCTAGATCAGCAAAGCGCCGCGCAACGTTGGCGATCTCGCTCGCGGTTTGACTGACGGCTGCAGCGGCTTCCAAGGCATCGCTCTGGTTGAAAGGATTGAGTTTCGCTGCCAACGCCCAACGCGTGGGGGGGCCGCCCGGTTCAGGCTGAATGGCAGTGACTGCCTTGCCGAACTGCGCCAAAACCTCGCGGTGTTCCTTGAGGGTCGATGGTGTGAGTTCGCCAATTTCCTTTGGCTCCCACTTGGCTTCCAGTGCCTTGATCTGGTTCCGGTCGAATTTCTGGCGGAGGCGGATCTCCCGCCATGCCAAAGCGTGCGCGGTCAGTCCGGTTTGGCCTAGTGGGGTGCGAACTAGCGACAGATACCGTCGGAGTAGGTTGCGATGACGCTGAAGCTCGGCACGCTTCTCTTCGAGTGCGTGGACATCGAGCCGAGGAAGCGCACTAAGACGCTCCCGGACGCCGTCATACACTTCGGAACGGCTCGCCTTGTCGCCGTGGAGTTCGAGGATCAGCGGCCCGAAGCCTGTTGCCCTCAGCCTATCAGACACCACCCGGAGTGCTGCTTGCTTTTCGGCAACGAACAGCACGCGTTTGCCCTGAGATAGGGCGGTTGCGATCATATTGGTGATTGTCTGGGACTTGCCGGTTCCTGGTGGACCTTCAATCGCCATGTCCCGGCCAGCAGCCATGTCCATGATGGCCTTATGCTGAGAAGCGTCAGCATCCGTAATGAGCGCCGGAACGCGTGCCTGATTGACCGGGTCGTCGATATCGATAACGGTATCGTCGCCGTCCACGCCGGCAATCTCTGACGCGCCCACAAGCCCGGGCAACAAACGGTGGTCGGCAAATGCGCCGTCGGGCCACTTCTCTGGATCGAGGTCTCGCCACATGATCATTGGCGGCAACACCGAAAGCGTGACGAACGTCCGAAGCGTTAGGCGGCTGCCTTGTGCCAGTACAGCTCTCACGCGGACGAAATAAGATTCCGGGGTCTCGTCGTTTCGCAGCGCAGGAAGCTGCAGCCCCCAGTGCTCCCGCGCTTTTTCAACCAGCGCGACGTTGACCTCGAGCCCGCCTTCCCAAACGCTGAGCCGATACTCCTTTTTTGCTCTACCTTCGTCCTTCGCCAGCTTCACCGGCAGGAGAAGGAGCGGTGCGTGCGATGCGAGATCGGATTCTTCATCCTCAAACCACTGCACAAACCCAAAGGCGAGATGGAGTGTATGGTGCCCTGTCTCGCGCAGGTGACTGGTCGCGCGGTCGTCGATCGTCTTCAACCGCCGCTCCAGCTCCTTTCTTGTGAGCAGGACGCGGATATCGTCATCTTCGTGATGCGGGGCGACATCGCCGTCATCGCTCGCCTTCAGATCATAACTGGGGTCGAAACCATGGGCTCGCGCCAGAGCCGCAACGTCGATGCTTCTGCCATAGTCCAGCTTCGGCAATCCGAGCTGCTGCCTTACGCGGGCGCGCAGCCCCCGTTCTGCGTTCTGCCACGCGCGCACATCCAATTCGGAATCGCCGAGCTTTTCCGTTGCCGCCAAGAACTCCGGGTCAGTCAGTCTTGCACGTTCATATGCGATGCCGAACTGGGGTGTCCGCTCATCCGCGGGGGTCTGCTCTTCCCCCGGCAGCGGCTCGAAGCCCATGCTGCCTTCGTTTAGTCGCTCGAAGAGCAGGTCGGGGCGTTCATCAACGAATCTCAGTTGGCTGGCGCTGCGCGAGGTATGTTTGAAGGCGATGAGCGGTGACCTGCGCGACAAGTCGATGAGCTTTGCTCTGAGTTTGGCAACCGCCTCGTCAGTCCATTGTCGCATTTGCGGGTGCCGCGGTGCTGCGGTGGCAGCCTTGCGTGTATCGCTGCTAAAGAGGTCGGCCTTGTTCGGCGGGCTTGAGGCGCCTTGCTCGCAATCCTTGATCCAGGTCTCGACACGGTCCCTGAGCTTCCTCGCCGCATTGGTCGAACGGTGCAGAAGCTCAGATCGGATCAACTCAAGCTCTGCGCGGTTGTCCCAATTTCTTTCGGCCATGAACTCGAGGTCGAGAACCGTTTTGTCTTGGAGCGCGCGTGTCACGGATTCAGCCCTCTTAGATCGGTATATGCCTGCACTTCGATCGCGGAATGGGTCATCCCAGTCTTCCACAATCTTTACTGCGCGATCACGAATCTCCGGCGCAGGCGGAGTGGAAATACCCTCCAACGCGTCAATCAAATCGATGAGACGCGGGCGGTGATTCCGATATTTCTTGAGATAGTCCTCCAGTTCAGCCGGAGTCATTTGGGAAATCAGCTTTGTACCGCGCTCTTCGTCACGCTGGGCAGCAGCGCCCAAGTAATCTTGGATGAGGGCACGGAGATCGTCTGCCCCTTCCGCTGCGACGCCGCGAAGTCGCTGCTGGAATTGTTCCAGCGCCGTCGTGTTGAAGCGATTGAGCACAACCCGCTCCCGGAGATCATAGATATCCGGATCGATCGGCTTGCTCATCGAGAGGCACGCTCCTGATTGAGGCGGAACAGGCGGGCCAGCACTTCGTCGTCGGTTAGCAGGCCAGCGCGGAAGTCGTCGCCCCAGCCATAGGCATCGGCCACCGCTTCATCGAGCGCGCGGTGCGCATGATCGAGCCACGCGGGCCGCGCGTTGTAGAGGTTGGTGAGTGTCCGCTTCGCCAGTTCCTTCGCAGCCACTTCGTCCTTGGGCAGAATGCGATCGGGATAGCCTGGCACCACTTCCGGCTCACGCACCACAAGATCGGGCGGATTCAGCCAGTTCTCGCGCAGCTCGTTGAGCCGCGCGGCAGCCTTGGCAATGGCGATGCTGCGCGGATCATCGGCATAGGCAGCGGCGGGGATATTCGGCGTCAGGCCTTCGGGGAAGGGGAAGGTCTGGTAAACCGACTTCGTGGCGTAGGTTGGGTCATTTCCCGCACCGATCCAAGAGCAGTATTCGAGTGTCCATGTTTCGTGGAAAATAGACGACAGCAGGCCGAGAAAGGTGTCGTCCTCTCTTGGAAACACAACCAGTTTTTGGTTGGGCAGATATGCTGGCTCTAGAAACGCGAACACTCGCGTGCTTGAAACCATGGGGGTGACGATGAAGCGAGATAGACCCTCTAGCGCGCGCCGCATTCCAGGGCGCGCTTCGGCGTGTATCCACCACCGTTCGCGGTGATTTTGCCGTCGCACCTCGAAGTTCCCATTCTCATCTCGGCGCTGGCGGTAGGACTGAATATGTTGCCGAGCATATTCAAAGGGCGCTTCATATAGTGCCGCATCGCGCTCACTGAGATTGGTCCCGAAATCTAGAAGCCATTTTCTCTCTCCGCGTTGAAGCAAATCTTGCCCATTTGCCGTTAGCCGTATGACCTCCCGGTTGTAGTGTCCCGCGACATTTCTAGGAGCTTGCAGCCAGCCCAATGCTGTCTCGGCTGAAACTTCAAAGGGACCATTCAAAAAGGTGCCAGTAAATGAAGTCCCTGAATTTTCGTCGAGAGGCGACGGCAGTGGCTGCTGGAACTGACTAAGCGATGCGGTAATCGTTGCCACTTCAGCACCGTCGAGGCGCTTCGGCAAAGGCTCGGTCGAGACGCATATCATCGACACTCGAACCGAAGCGCCATCAACAACCCAAGGTTCATCCGACCACGCCTCGAACAGCTCGGCGGTTTTGCAGAGCATTTCTAGCACTCTGCGGTCAGCACCTGTTCGGATTGCATTTGTAGTCACCAAGCCCGCTCGCAACAGACCGCTGGAGCGAACGGAATCGTTTGCTTGGCTTAGCCAGTAGCAAACCATATTGGCCCCACCCGGCACTTTGCCGGAATACGCCCGCCGAAGTGCGGTGGCATATTCTCCCCCCAGCTCTCGGATCATTTTCTTGTCGCCCAGAAATGGCGGATTTCCCACCACCACATTAGCATCCGGCCATGAGGCACGCCGGGGCTTGCCCTCAGCATCAAGCACCGGGTTCCCATGACCGTCCGTCACAAGCACCGCATCCCGACACTCGATCGTATCCAGATTGCGCAGGATCGGGTTTTTCGCCGCGTCAAACCCGTTGCGCCGCATCCACTGGATTTCGCCGATCCACACGCTCACCCGCGCCAGTTCCGCTGCATAGGGATTGAGCTCGATCCCCAGCACGCATTCGGGGCCAACGCGCGGGAAGCCGCGTGACAGGCCCAGCGCTTCGGCATCCAGATTGGCGCGATGCTCGATATCCTTCAATGCACGCAGCGCGACATAGAGGAAGTTGCCCGATCCGCAGGCCGGGTCCAGCACGCGGAAGTTCACCAGCCGTTCGATGAACGCGCTATGGATTGCGGCGGCCTCGTCCTTGAGCTTCTCCGCGCGGCGCTTCTCAGCAGGGGTCAGCAGCCGCTCCGCCGTGCGCTTGGGCGCGCTTTCGATCAGCGCGGTCATCTTCGCTAGCGCCTCGGCCCATTCGGCCTCTAGCGGATCGATGATCACCGGCTTCACGATCATCATGATCTTGTCGCGGTCGGTATAGTGCGCGCCAAGCTGGCTGCGCTTGGCCGGGTCCAGTCCGCGTTCGAACAGCGTGCCGAGGATCGAGGGATCGATCTGCGACCAGTCGCGCAGCGCGGCCTGATACAGTTCTTCCACATCATCGCGGCTGACGGGCAGCACGGCATCGTTAGCAAACAGCCCGCCGTTGAACCAGTCGATCCGGGTGAAGCCTACCTTGCCATTCGGCTGCGCCATTGCGCCGAACAAGGTGCTGGCGTTCTCGGCAAAGCTTGCCGGGTCGCTGCGGCACAAGTCCAGCATCTTCGTGAAGAGGTTGTCGGGCAGCAGCCCCACGTCCTCGGCGAACATGCAGAACACCAGCTGGTTGACGAAGTGCGCCACCCTGTGCGCCTCGTGGCCTCGATCCCGTAGCCGCTGCGCGATGCCGGCGAACTCGCGCGCGGTCTCTTCCGTCAGCGCCTGCCGCGTCTTGCTCGGCTTGAAGTCTTCGGGATCAGTGAAAGCCCGCTTGAGCCGCTCGCGCACCTGCCCGTCGAGCAGGTCATCAAGGGTAAACTCGTGCACCTCCTGCACCGTGTTGGTCCAGTTGGTGTGGATGCGGATGCGGTCCATGTCGGACACGATCAGTAGCGGCGGGTTCTCCAGCGCCACGGCATACTGCAGAAGCTGCGAAAAGGCCTTGTCGAGGTCCTTGCGCGGGCCTTTGTACTCCCACGCGAAGCAGCCCTTGCGCCAAACGTCTGCCCAGCCTTCGCCACCGCTCGTCTTGGTCGCGCCCTTTTCGAAGGCGAACCATTCTCCCTTGGGATCAGCCGCAATAGGATCGAGAACGCCCAACAATGCGCAGAGGTCATTGAAGTGGCTTTGCGAAGCCGAGCGTTCCTTAAGCTCAACGTGACGCCACTTGCTGAGGAATTCGTGCGGGGTCATTGAATGCCTTGCTGATAGCCAAGAGATGCGAGGTGAGCTTCGGGCTCACGCCGCGTCTTCGAGTTCCTCGTCGCCGTAGTAGTCATCGTCCTGCCCCATCGGCACAACATTCTCGCGGACGGCATCCTTGCCCATGGCTCGCTCGATCAAGGACAGTAGCCGGGCACGGCGCTCGTCCATGAAGCCGTGAAAGTCGTCCGCCGCGAGAAGCCCCTCATCGATCTCGTGACTCTTCAGGATGGTGGAAAGGCGATCGGGGGCAATTGAAGGGGTGGTCTCGTTACCCTTGGTCAACCGGCCAAGATAGGCGGAAGGGGCGACACCGCCGAGCATTCGGTTGGTCGCGGAAGCCAGCGGCGTCTTGTTGACGATGCTGTTGTAGATCGAGGGTTCGATCTTTTGGTTCTTGCACCACGCTTCCGGAAAAATGTGGTGAATATCCACGTTCTCGTCGAAAAACACGGTCTGGTCGTAAGGCTGGCCTGATTTGAAGTCTTCGGCTCCGGACTTCATCAGGAGGGCATGGACACCCTTGTACGCGGCAGACAAGCGCGACCGAAGGGTGCGAAGCCGCTTCTCTTCGAAGCTGGACCGCTGCACCGTTTGCGGCTCTGGTCCGCCATTTACCCATGGCGAGAAGTCGCGAATGTCGAGCGCAAAACGGCTCTCGACCGCCGATCCGTAAAGCTCGCCGAAGACGCCGCACCAATACCACTTCGCCAGCTTTTGGCGGACCGCATCGTTCTCCCATGCCGACCCTAGCTCGGCCAAGATGGCGGCGAGGGGGACCAGCTGTGTCTGATAGGGCAGATCGCGCGAGTTGAAGATCCTCAGCGAGTGGAGGAACTTTGCTGCAGCGATATAGCCACTTTCGACCTTGTCAGCCCACTTCCTGTAGGCAGACAAGGGAACTTGCAGAAGGCTGTTGCGCGTAGCGCTGATCGCAGGTGGTTCTACCCCGTTGGCAATCGCTTCGTCTCGGCGTTCCTTGGTGTGGAGTAGGGAGACAGCCTGCAAGAACTCCACCGGCTCGATCTTCGCCAGTACCTTCTGCGCGATCAGCTTTTCGCGGCGTGTTTTCCAATCATCCCGTAGGTGGAATTCCTCCGATGCGTACATCGCCGTCACCAGTTCGAACGCGTCCAGAGGCTTGCCGCCTGTGTTGACCTTCTCGAAGACAAGGCAGACAGCCGCGCGAGAGGTGTCTTTTCCCAGCTTAATGACGGGCACATGGTAGGAAGTGAAGTTGCTGATGACCTCCTCGGCAAACCGATTGATGAGCGCCCACTTCTCCTGACGGCCAGCCGCGTCCTTTGCCATCCACTGCGCTGCGGAAATCTGCCAGCGGTTCTCGTCGAAGATGCGATCGATGGGGAAGTGTAGCGCTTCGAACTCGAACTCTTCGCATGAGAGATCTAGCTTTACGTCACGGCCAAAGTTCTCCCGGATGATTCGATCCTCCGGCACAGCGATAACCGCGTCAGACCGTGCAACGTCGGGGTCGAGCGCTGCCCGAATGTCAAAATAGAAATGGACCTTGATCGGGCGTTTCTTTGCCGTCTGCGTCGAAACAGGCACCGGCGAAAAGGTGGACTGATAGAGTGAGGTCATCCGCTGCTGCCCGTCCAACAGGTACGCCTCTAGCGGCTTGGTTGGGCTGGGGGCGCCTTCGACTGGCCGCACGGCAAAAGCCACGTCGCCGGACGCATCCAGCGTCATAAGCGCTCCAACGGGAAAACCTTCGGAGATCGAGGCCAACAGATCGATAATCCGGTCCTGGTCCCATACCCAACCGCGCTGAAAATCAGGAAGCTGGAGCTTGCCCTCATGGCATTCACGCATGAGGTCTTTCAGTGAAACAGGATTGGTCTGAAACGACGTTGTCAATGGAGGCCCCCTCGACCGCAAGCAATCTCGAAGGACAGTCCAACCATCTCGCGAGATTGACTTTAGCTAGCGTGCGTGACGACTGACGTCGAGAGCCTAGCGACCGTCTAGGGCTGTGAGAATAATGCAAAAATGGGGCTACGCAGTCCTATCTGCTCGCTGAATTGCCGATCTGCTGACACCGAACTCCTTCGCCAGATCACCGAGGGAAGCGCCCTTTGCGCGCTTGTCGCGCACGACCTGCAACTGGGCAGCGGTGAGGCTTGAAGGCCGACCGAGCTTCTTGCCTTGGGAAACAGCGCGCAAAAGGCCAGCCTGCGTTCGCTCGACGAGCAAATCTCGCTCGAATTCAGCAACGGCTGCGATCACGGCCATGGTCATCTTGCCCGCCGGGCTAGTGAGGTCCACTCCGCCAAGCGCCAAGCAATGAACACGGACGTTCATCTCGGCTAGCCGCTCAATCGTTGCGCGGACATCCATGGCATTGCGTCCGAGTCGGTCGAGCTTGGTGACGATCAACACGTCGTCCCATTCGAGCCGATCAATCAGTTTGCTAAAGCCCTTCCGCTCCATCGCTGGCGTGGAGCCTGATACGGTCTCGGTTATGACTCGTCGTGGTTCGAGCTTGAAACCAGCTGCTTGGATTTCCAAAAGTTGGTTGTCAGGGGTTTGGTCGGCTGTGCTGACTCGGCAATAGGCAAATACTCGCGACATGACACACCTGTATCGAAAACGTGTGTCAAAATTTACGCTGTATCGAAAAATGGATCAAGCTATATTTCGATACAGCAGATTAGCCTGTATCGAAAGCGCTCGATTTCGATGCGGCCAGTTCTCCGATTAGCTCCCTCTTCGGGTCTGATGCTGTTTTTTCCACGAAGACTTTGCTGACCCTGAACTCCGTTGCCAGTGAGCCGTCGGTGTGGGTCATTGTGTAAATGGCATCTAACTCGAAGGGCTTATCGTAGATTTGCATGTGGCTGCATCGATCAGCTGGCCCTTCATAATCCAGCCCTCCGTGATCGACCCTGCCGGTCGTTGAAAAGACTACAGGCCAACACCAAGATGTCTCTTTTGGGCGGCCGCGCCATCCAGCGTAGGCATAGTTTTTGTTGGGAGTGCCATCGCGCTTAAGCAGGACGTGGATGGTTAAGGTTTCTCCTTCTTGCGGGTTGGTGCCTACCATTTCAATTCTCGCAAACGGCATCAGGGTCTCCGACATCTTCAGCTTGCTATCGATACGCCCAATCGGCATCTCGATAGCAAGCTAATCTAGCAGAGCCTTGACTTGCAATGACACTTCCTTCGACGCGTGCTGGCCTCTTTAACGCCGCTCCCCGCGCCGGGTGTCTGACTTCAATGCACGGGGAAGCGAAGGCCGGCAAGCGCGGTCGCTCTAACTGGGATCAGCAGGCAGCTTGAAAGCGTAGAACCAATCGGTCGAAGAGTTTGCGCGAACCCGGCAATGATAGCCGCGCCCGCGTGCATCCTTGTCAGCCTTGTTCAGGGCCCGGAAGTCGGGGGTGTTCTTGAGGCTGAGCCAGTCCGGGAACATCCGATTACCGAAGCTAGGCGTCATCAGAAGCAGCGTTTCGCCTTTTACAAGCCGAATGAATGCCCCGATCGACTCCATCTCATCAGCACTCAGGGTGGGCAATGCAGTGCGATCGACGGTCAGGGTTGCGGGGCGAGCTGCGATTGCAAGAATTCGCTCCGGGAGCGACTGTCGAACTGGGACAGTGGTACGGAAATTGGTATAGCAGTACAATGCTGCGCCCAAGCAGTCGAAGTTTGCGGGCAAAATGCCCTTATGACGCGCATACACCCCGGCCGCGAAAACGAGGCCAAAAGCCTCCGCAACGCGTACATCGGACCCATTGTTTTCGTTGATACCTACCTGCTGCTTGAACGTGTCGATAAGACGACGGCACTTACCCAGTAGCTTAGCTTCGTCTTGAGCACGATCACGTACCAGACCCCACAAGAACTTGGGCATGGCGGTGCCGTACTGCGCGGCCATCGCGGTTTCTAATGCAAGGGTGAATTCGCGATAGCTCCCATACCCTTCAGGCAACGGGCCGAATGCCCCGGCATCACCCTCCGGAATGACCACTGACATCAGGCGGTCAGAGGCTGCGTTTGCAGTATCGCGGTGTGCCTGGCCGAGCAATTCATGGAACGGCTCGTTGGCCGAGGTCAGGAAGATGAAGCGATAGCCCTCCTGATTGGGGTTGTCGTACCGCCCCTTGGTAGTCCCGCTGCTCATCTGGAAGCTAAAGTCCCGCATCGCGCGGTGGTCGGCACGACCTCCCGTACCCGATCCGAAAAGATTGGCTTCGTCGATGATGAACGGCATGTCTGCGTGCCAGCGCATCGCCTTTTCCAAGGCAACATGGGTCATATTAAACGTGGTGATGTAGCCCCGGTCCTTTTCCATTGCAGGCCCCACGACAGAAGCCATCAGACGCTGCGTGGTACTCTTGCCCTTGCCGCCAGCACCAGACAGCTCAAACCCAAAGTTGTCTGCGCGCCCGACAAGGTCCAACATCGGAGCGGCGAAACAGGCCATGATAGCAAAGCAGGGAATGTGATGACCCACCAGGGGCGTTGCCACCTGCTGCAGCCAGCCCGAATGGGTTCCTTTCCTTGCGCACTTTACCGGGTTTGGCTCAAAACCCAGCAGGCCCTTGGCAACCTGGGCGGGGGCGAACACCTTGCCGGATGCAGTGGCGAACTGCCCGTGACCCCATCCGGGCCGGGAAAAGATCACACGTGGGGAGAATTCCTCCAGAGCCTCGACCTGCTCGATGAGGCTGTCTTTGGCCACCTTGGCAATGATGATCACGTTGTGCCTTCGGAGCGCGGACAGGATATGCTGACGGCCCGAGACAAATTCCCCATAAGGCAAAAGCGCCGATTTTTCCTTGTACTCGGTGAGAACCCACTGGGTACCGTTGGAATCAATCAGGCCGGTGACGACGGGAAGGTCCTGTTCCGTTTCAGGAGCGGCTTTGCTGTTCGACATGACTACCTCGACTTTCGTTTTTTACGTAATTTTGCACGGGACCCTGCGATAGGGAGCTAGCCGTGGAGAATGTGGGGGGTGTTGGTGCTGGAAAGCGGAGGTGCAGTGTTGCCACACCATTTTCGCCAATCAGGCCTCCAGATGCCTCTACAAGGCCCCGGAGCACCACTTTCCCGCACCTCAATCGATGAGTTCGTTTAGCTGACCGGCTTGGTCTGCTTCAGACCGTCCTTGGTCACCCTCAACCCGATCATCAGCGTGATGTCCTCGAGACGATGCTTGTCTAGCCACATGAGAACCTGTGAGTGACGAGGTTCCTTGATGCGACCCTTGCGCCGTACCCGAAAGCGCGAGCCATCTTTTGAGATGACTGCGCGGGCGGGCCAAAAGCTCTGGAGGAGATAGGTGACGGGGGCCGGAAGGTTCCGGAGCCCTTTACGAGCCCGGCGGACGCGGCGATAGACCGGATTGCGACTTCCATCGGGCAGATGAAGGCGGCTGCGGTAGTTTGGGAGGCTACGCAGACGATCAACAACTTCGATCATGCCGCCGTGGGCGAAACCATGAACATGGAAGCGATAGACGTCCGCTATCGGGTCATGCTCGGAATGCACAAAGGCGATGAGCCAGCCAGAAGCCTGCCCTGCGCCGCGTCCATAAAGAGCGGCGCGAAGTCCGTTGATCATTGCCGCCGGATCAGCTTCCATGAGTCGATCCGCCGGATACTCCCATGTGGCGGGGACAATGGTAAACGTCCGGACCTTGTTGGTCTTGACCTTCCTGATCAGCTGCCAGATGTGCCCACAGACTTTGATGCGATGGGACCGCATGGCCACGCTTGACGCGAGTGAGCCCGTAGGCTCTTCGCTCATGAGCGAGGTTGCTAAGCGCAAGCCTTCAGGGCGATCAATCTTGCCAGGATAATCGCGCACTGCACGACAAAGACCTTCACCGCGGGATAGGTCCTCCATCGTGCTGGCCTTGGCGGTTTCGAAACCGGGGCACCAAAGGTCCACGCGATACTGCATGGGCGGCATACCCAGCCCGCTAATACCACGGCCCGACATTATGCTGTCCTCGCGGCAGCAAAGTTCTTGATGCTGTCCATCGGCACGACCGTCTTGCGGCCGATCTTGCAGCGGCGGAGGGAACCCTCGGCGAGATACCGAAAGAGGAGGGTCCGCTTGATGCCCAGCATCTGGCACGCCGTGCGCGTGTCTACGCAAATAGGTTCAAAATTAAGCATTTTACGTACTCCGTCACACCCAAGCTTGATTGCTCGTCGTGATGAAGCTGTTTTACGGACCCCGGGCGGGACCCTCTCCAGATTGCCCGCCCCAACAACTTAAGGTCAGACGCTTGGCGGCAACAGGAGCAACCGCAGCGCCCGGAAAGCCGTTGATCAGAAATTTAAGTTGCTCAGGTGGACACCTTATGTAGTGCTGTCAAAGCCGTGCCCGGGGGGCAATCTGAAGGGGAGATGATATGGTGAAGCAGGCAGCAGCTGCCGGTTCCTCAGCGAAGCCCGCAAAGCGTCGTTCCCCTCATTCTGGAAGGCAGGCCGGGAAATCCGGCCCAAGCGCCAACGTTGTGAGGCGACGCGCAGGTCTCACGGGCTATGAGGAGGCATGGGATAAATTTGTCGCGAGTGTTGAAGCGGAGCTTGCCAACGCACGCCGGGCGACTGCGGAGTTTGGGAAATCCCCGTACTATGCCCCCGCCAATGTCGTGAAGCGCGCAGTCTATAAGTTTGTCATATCTGCTCGCGCCAAGGTCAAGCTTGGCCCGTTGGAACGGACCATTGATGCAATCCGTGTGGCCCATGCAGGCGGTAAAGTCCTACGCACTTTACGAAAGGATTTCCGCCGAGATGGGTTTTACTGGGTTCTCACCGGGCTCCATCTCGACTGTCCTGCTGCGAACCTCCGGAAATCCGATGTCACTCGCTTCACCCAGCACTTGAAGTACGCCCGCCGGCACCGTGTTCCGCCAGAGTATCTCATCGGCTTCCTGCTTCAAACGGGTAGCCTTGCCGAGGTCTACCGCCGCGCTCAGGATCCAGAACGGCGAGAGCAATGGTACCTTGATCGAGCGGCAACCTCATCTGCGCAGTAGCTTTACCGCGATTTACGCTGCGTCGGGTTTATACGTTCTCTTGGCGCGGCGGTAACCATTCGTGTCAATCGTACTGATGGCTGCTCTGCAGAGCAGCCATCAGTCATATGTATCGACGCGGCGTTGATCTGGCCGTTAATGGGTGACCATTATCCCCTAAGCGCCGATGTTACGTGAATTCCGTAAATCCTACCGACAGCCGACCCCTAGCGTTCACCAGTAGGGTGGTAGCAGCCAAGCGCCCCGGCATTCCCATACTTGTCGGTGGGCCGTCCCCATGTGCCACCGCTGCGGCGGCATTGCTCGGCATACTTCCGGGTCTTTTCCGCTTCAGCTTTCTTGATGCCGTCCACGTCGTAACCCTGCGCTCGAAGGTATTCCTCGGCTTGGGCATTGTACGCGTTTTGCTGCTGGGTCAGCGCGTCGATAGCATTCTTCGGTCCGCTTGATGCTTGCTCGCGCTGCTGCTTCTGAGCCCAAGCTTGTTGGAACGTCTGCCCGTTCACAACCCATGCGCGGTTAAAAGCGTTGTTGGAGTCCCGCTGCTGCTCTTCCGTGGGCCAGTTATGGACGTCGGCATAAACCTCTGACCCGTCGTCGTTGCCCCACACCTTGTAGGGCATGCCGATGATCTTCATCGGAATTCGCTTTCCGTCGAACGTATTGGCGACGTAGGTGACGTCCGCGGAGCAGATGACGCTTTGAAAGGGTATCGACGAGACGACCTTGAAGTTTCCGATGGTCCAACCAGTGGCTGGAAGCCAAGTTGGAGTCTCCTTTGCTGTGAGCCCTGTGTCCCGCACGGAATTAGTTGTTTCAGCCCAGCGGATGATGCTGACTGCCGCAGTCTGTGCACTAATCTTGCCGCAGAAAAGCCCAGGCTCCCAAGCGGCATTCTCTGTTCCTTTGGGGCGGCCCACAACTGCTGCCACCGCAGCGGCCATGGCTGGATCACTTTCCGCCTTTTCTTCGACCATGGACCGATAGGAGCGGTCATCGAGAAAGACTCGCTCCCATATCGCAGCGATCGATGTCCGTTCATCGAATCCAGCCATCGGAAGGGTGAGTGGCTCTAGGGTCCCAGTGGAGGGCGAGTAGCGGAATTCCACGTCTCTCAACTCCACGCGGTGGGCCGGAAGTGTAGAAGTAATGCTCGTAAACGTAACGCGGCAGATGATTTCCGAATTGGTCGCACGTACAACGGACCCTCGGCTTGCCGCACCAAACTTGGTCGCCTGTTCAACGAAGGTTTGGCGGTATCGCTCACCCCAATCGCGGGTCAGTTGTAATGCGGCGTCCGTGACGATGCCGCGATTGCAGAAACTGCTGTCAACACTGCCAGCCTGAGCGGCTACCGGATTGGGGTTGATCAACGCGAGAAGTCCTGCGCCGCTAATCAGCCAAGTGTTGCGCCCCATAAATGCCTCCCTTCGTGATGGAGGCACCGGGCAAAGCCGGGTGTTAGGAACCCTGCGCACGCACAAGGCGTCGCCGCCTTTAGGCGAGCCTTGGACATGCGCGACGACCACCCGGCCGAGTAAACTCGACCAGCGCGTGCAGTGAGAGGTTCCTACGCCTCCCCTGCGGGACTGACCGCAGGTGGTGTTGCTATGCGGCGCGCGCGCCGATTGTTCAAGATGTTGGCGGGCCATGATCACAGGTCCATCGCCGTCATGATGGTGATGACTCTGCAGGTTACTCCTTCGTCGGCGGCATCGGGCGAACCATACTCGAGGTTCAGGTCGTACGCGTCGATCTTCCAGAAGTAGCGCTCGCCATCGATGACGACCTCTCCGAAGTCATGCTCACCCCACGGATCATTGCTGCTGGTGAAAGTGTCGAACTCGCGGACCATTCGCAGCAGGTCGGTCAGCTCCGGAGCACCCATGGCGGCCACTGCACGGGTGAGGACGATCCTTCCGCCGATGCCGGTCTTGCGCAGCCGGTCGTTCAATTCCTGTATTTTTCGCGTGCGCTGCAGGCGCGACGCATCTTCGTGGCGATCCATGCCAACGGTCCTTGTCATGATGATGTTGCGGGGAGCCGGAATTCCAGCACTGGGGGCAGAGCCGCGCGACCGGATTGAGACTTGGTGGCTGATAGCGACCAGCCGCGCGACACGCCTGCTGGCTATTTGGTCTTGGCCGCTGCCCTGATCCCGTCGAGCAGCTTGTCGAGGACGGGCTTGGCAGCAAGTGCCGCCTGCATCGCCTTAGCAAAGGGCTGCACTGTCGGTGTTAGGTCGTTCTGGGCAAAGCCCTGCGCTAGCTTCTCGGCGGGTATATGGATGGGCACGAACAGCGCCAGATTGGCGTCGTCGCGCACGAAGCCCTTTTCAAGGACGGGGCCGATCACCTTTATGTCCTTGATTGCTGCTTGAGCGTGGTCGTGTAGGCCCCTGCGGAACATCAGTTGAATGCAGAGCTGCGATGGCACCGTCTTCGTGACAGCAGCGATCCAGGTGTGTTCGTATTCCTCCTCGTCAGCAGATATCTCGGCCACCTGCAGCCACATATCCCCGGTCCCAACTCCGCGCGTCATCTTCCACTCGGGGCACACAACCTGCGGTATCCAGTCGTTCTCGATGAACTCCCACGGGCTGGCCACGACCTTCTCGATCGCGACGAGCGCCTCGGACATCATGCGCTCACTGAGCGGGCCAGCGGCGTGAAAGAACTGTGTCTCGATCTCACCTATGGCACGGACGACCTTCGCCGCGAGTTCGGGGTCCTGACGGTTGGTGGCCTTGGTGCGCTGTTCGTGGTCCATGTTGCTTGCATCCTTGTGCAGAGGGAGGCCCAGGAAGGGCACTCCCCGGCGTCTCGCCGGTCTTGCAGCAAGGCCTGCATCATCAACGGATCACCCGATCGACACGCAGGCGAATACCTCGGCCAGGATCACCTGACCGTCCCTTCATGGCCCTCGATTTTCGAGAGTGCGCCGGAGTAAGAATTGAACTGCCAAGAGGCTCGGCTTTGGGCTCAACTGCCATTTCCAGTGCACTGCGAATGTACGGAATTCTGCCAAAAATGTCAAAAGTGGCCGGTTTTTCTGGCCGAGCGCGGCTGGGCATGAATTGCGACTTTTACGTAGTTCTTCACCCCCGGCCATGCCGATTCGCGGTCACTCTTGAGTGAGCCGAGTCGATGCAGGAACGACTGGGGCTGGGGAACGGCTGCGGTTCCAATCTATGCAGGTAAACGACAAAGTTAGCCAATGCGGACATCAGCGCCCGGCCGACCTGCGTAGCGGTCTGGCGCGCGAGCTTCGTGCAGGTCAGAGCGGCCCGTCGCGGAGGCCTCCGGCTCTGCCCTCCCTTCCTGCAGGATGAATTCTATCCAGCCATCACCATGCCGCTGAGGTTGCGCTTTTCCTTTGTTTGAGGGCGAGGCCCCGCTACGGTGTTCGGGGAGGCGCCCGACGACATATGGACGAAGCAACGAACAACGCACAGATTGATGCTGTCGGCAACGAGATTGGTGTCGAGCAGGAATTGCCAAGTCAAGAAGCGGAAAAGATCGCCGAGCCGTTCGATCCGGATGACATTGACGTCATAACCCGCCCGATGACCGTGGACCTTCTGTTGTCGCGTACTGAAAACAAAATGATCAACCTTCAGCCCGATTTCCAGCGGCGTTGGGGTGTATGGGATCAGCGCCGACAGAGCCGACTCATCGAATCTTTGTTGCTCCGTATTCCGCTTCCGGTTCTCTACGCGGCAGAGGATGATGACGAGCGGTGGGAGATCGTCGATGGTATTCAAAGGTTGTCAACCATCGCCCGATTCATCAAGCCGGAAGTCATCGGCGAGCGCCCGCTAATCCTTTCGGGCCTTGAATATCTTCACGATTATGAGGGGGCGGATTTCGAAGGTCTGAGCCCCCGGCTCAGGATGCGGCTGCGCGAAGCGGAGCTTATCATTCACCTCATACGAAAGGGGACGCCTCCTGAGGTAAAGTTCAACATTTTCGCGCGCATCAATACCGGTGGGATCGCGCTTTCAGCACAGGAACTCCGGCACGCCATCACTCCGGGTAAAGCGAGAGACGTTCTCGAAACTTGGGCCAGCCTGCCTTCGTTCATCAAGGCGACCGACGGTAGCGTGAAGCCAATACGAATGGATGATCGAGAGCTCGTGCTGCGATTTCTAGCTTTCTTCCTCTTGGGTCTCGAAGCCTACAAGCAGCCCGACATGGATGGCTTCCTGATCCGCGCGATGAAGGCGATCAACGTGGCAAGCGACGACGAACTGAGTACGGCGCAGTCCTACTTCATCAGTGCCCTCAACACGGCGTCGGTGATTTTTGGAAGCGATGCTTTCCGTAAGCGCTTCTTCAAAGAAGCCGGGCGGTTGCCGATCAACAAGGCTGTTTTCGAGGCCCTTTCGGTAAACCTCGCAAGCCTGTCTTCGGTACAAGCTGCAAAGCTTGTGCAAAATAGTGAAGCTGTGCGCGATGCATTTATCAGGCTTTGCAACGATCGGTCCTTCGAAAATGCTATCTCACAGGGCACGGGTGACATTCGCAAGGTCAATCGTCGGTTTTCCATGATACGTGAGATGCTCGATGGGATACTGACTAATGCTTGATTTCATCGGTCTCGAAAATTTCAAGGCGTTCGATGATCTCGAACTCAGCCTCGGTAGCCTGACCCTACTTTCCGGCCTTAATGGCAGCGGTAAGAGCACTGTTCTCCAGGCAATCGGTGTCTTGCGGCAGTCGTTCGACGGCCGGTTCCTCCTCGCAGGCGAACTCGCCCTCAATGGTGAGCTTGTCGAAATCGGCACGGGCCGCGATGCGCTATATCAGGGCTTTTCCAAGCCTGAAATCGCCTGGTCGCTTGGCGAGAGCCGGGATGGGCAAGAAAACGTTTATCGCTGGACAGCGACAGCGGAGAGTGATGCCGACGTCCTAACCTGCACTGCAATGCCGGAGCGCAGCAAATTACCACTGTTGGACTTGTTCGATCGCGGCTTTCAATTCCTCCGCGCCGACCGGATCACGCCGGCTGTGACTTTTCCAAAGTCGCAGGACGCCGTGCGACAGAAGCGCTTCCTCGGAGCGCGGGGCGAATACACGGCGCACTTTCTGCTCGAATTCGGCGAGCAGATCACGGCAGCCGAGATCGTCCGGTCTGCGCACGAAGAAAAGGCCTTCAGTCTCATCGCACAAGTTAATGCGTGGATGCAGGAGTTCAGTCCGGGTGTGCGCGTGGCGGCGCAACCGGTTCCCATGACCGATCTCGTCCGCCTCGTGTTCACGTATAAAGGTGAGGGCGTTGCCCATGGTGATCCCCTGCGTCCAACGAATGTGGGCTTCGGACTAACGCACGCCCTCCCCGTAATCACGGCTTGTATCGCCGCCGAGCCCGGAACGATGCTCGTAGTTGAGAATCCTGAGGCACAGTTGCACCCGCGCGGCCAGGTCTCGATCGGTCGACTGCTGGCACTCACCGCCGCAAATGGGGTGCAGGTGATCGTCGAGAGCCATAGCGATCACGTGCTCAACGGTATCCGGCTCGCAGTAAAAAATAGCCTGTTGGCGCCGCAGCAGATCAAGCTCCATTTCTTCTCGCGCAATTCCGGGCAGGCCAGCAGCTATCAGACGCCTACACTGACGGAGGATGGTCGCCTGTCATATTGGCCAGAAGGCTTCTTCGATCAGTGGGAGAAGAGCCTGGATAAACTGCTCGGCTGATAACGAATGCCGCTTCAACTCTTCTTGAACGGGCTATCCACCCCAAGTGGTGCAGTCCATCGCGAGCAGGCGATCAGATACCTACTGCTTCTGGTGCAAACTGCCCGTGCAGCCAAGGCGATCGACGATCAGGTGATCCTGAACTGTGACGAGCCGCTAAACGGTCTTTCTTTAGGCGGCGGCTTCACAGTGGCAGCACTGCGCAACGCCGGCGAGTTTGTTGAGGAGAGCCAATATCTGAAGGCCCTCAACAACCGTGCGCCTTTCGCAGTGGCGATCGATGCCGCCCCCGGAGTCGAGCCCCACGCCTTCGACTATCGGATGTCGGCAACAGCACCGATCCTGGCGAGCGAACCGGCGGTCGCTCTCGGCCTCGCCCATCGCCTTAAGGGCCTAGGCCTTAGCTTGCCGTCGCACGACCTCTGGAAATCGCGCATGATCCCGCTTGAACTGGCAGAACTCTCCGACGCCGGCGACATCACCGAGGAGGTGGTCGAGGCCCGTAATGCGGCTTCGGCGGACGATGTGGAGTTCCATGAGGACAGTCTACGTGCGGATTTGCGGCCGCCGGTGGCTAGTGGCGCGGACATCTGGCAACACCGGGCAGAGTTATTTCCCTCGCTCGATTTCATCCCTCGTACTCGCCAGCAGATCGAAGGCATATTGCCCGGCGATCCGATGCTGGAGCAGCTTTGGATCAAGTTGTCCGGGATAAACAAAGCGGTCGCCGACTGGGCGGCGAACCTCGTGGGCCACCCAATTTTCCCGTTCAATGTGAGGCCTGAGAGCACCTCCCGCAAGGGCTATGCCAAGTTCAGGGACGCCGATAATGTCGAACGCACGTTTAGCGACCATTGCGACTTGGCGCCGACGGAGGGGCGCATCCACTTTCTCCTCATGACCGAGCCAAAGAAGCACGCATTGGTGGGTCACGTCGGTCGCAAGCTCGGGATCGGGTGACGGATTGCATCCGAGCAATGAATCGGCTGCTCCTGACAGCAAGAAGTATTCGCGGAAGCTCAAATCGATCACCGGGGCTGGTCGTCACTTGCCGCAGAAAGCGGCCCAAGCCGCCATCAACTCTCGTCTCTTTTCCAGCGCGCGTCCGCGCCGGTAGGCGCGCTCGACAGAAGAAGCGACCGTATGGGCGAGCGCCATCTCCACCTCCTCCCGTCCGAACTGGGTCTTTTCACCTGCCCAGTCACGGAAGGTCGATCGGAATCCGTGCACGGTGATGTGCGAGTACTCCATGCGCTTGAGAAGCTGCGATAGTGCCATGTCGGATAGGGAACCGCCGCGCGGCGCTGGGAACACGAAATCCGTTGGCTTCAGGCCCTCTTCGTGCATGGCCTGAAGGATTGCCAAGGCCGCATCGCTGAGTGGAACCTCGTGCTGGACTTGTGCCTTCATCCGTTCTGCAGGAACTGTCCAAAGCTTATCTTCGAGGTTCACTTCGGCCCAAGTCATGCCGCGAGCTTCGCCGGATCGCGCTGCGGTAAGGATCGTGAATTCCAATGCCCGCGCGGCAACAGCCGGGCGCCCCTGCAGCGCCTGCATGAAGGCCGCAACCTGGCTGAAGGGCAAAGCTGGATGGTGCTTGACCGAAGCCTTGCTTCGCTTGGGCAGAAGTAGATCGAGATGCCCCCGACCGCGCGCGGGGTTCTCGCCATCGCGCAGCCCCTTGACCTTGGCCGCGTCCAGAACGCGCTCGATACGGCCACGGAGGCGGGAAGCCGTCTCGGCCTTGCTCAGCCAGATGGGTTGGAGGACGGCGAGTATCTTTTCGGTCGTCACTTGATCGATCGGCACCTCGAACAGAGGCTTGGCGTGCGCCTTCAGAGTGTTGCGCCACTGTTGCCGGTGCTTGGGGTTCTTGAAACCCTCTTCGATGTCGTCGACCAGACCCATGGCGAAGGTGCCGAAGGTGACGGCCGGCTTCTCCTCGACTTTGGTCTTGGTGCGTGTGGTGCGAGGGTCGATGCCGTCGATCAGCATGGCACGGATAGCAGCAGCGCGTTCCCGCGCTTTGGCCAGCGTGACATCCAGCGCCGAACCGAGGCCTAGTTCGATTCGCTTGCCATTCAGGGTGCCGATGTAGAACCACGACCGGCCCGATGTGCGGACCCGGAGATAGAGGCCACCACCGTCAGAGTAGACGTTGGGCTCCGTGAGCGTGGCTACTTGCCTAGCCGAAAGCTTGTTACGCGCGCGCGAGGGCATGATTTCGCTGACTAGCAGCTTATTTCAGGCCGAACCAGCCATAAGATTAGCCATAGTTTTGACTCTGGCTTGAGGCGATCTCCGGCGAACCATTGTGAACGCATAACCCACCGAAAAGCCAAGTAATTCCGAGCCTTCGAAGTGTTCGCAGTGGTTCGGGGAAGACCGCAGAAATGCGTGATCTGGCGGAGACGGAGGGATTCGAACCCTCGGTACCGGATTTACCAGTACGACGGTTTAGCAAACCGTTGGTTTCAGCCACTCACCCACGTCTCCGGATCGCAGCGGCGAGGGCGCGCTATAACGAGGGTTGTGGGGGGCGGCAAGGGGCTCTCGGGCAAAAATCCGGCCAAATCGAAAATCATTCCGCGCAGGCGGTTCGGCGCGTTTTGGACTCGGCTCATCGCCGGTTCATTGTCGTAGGCCCAGCCTTGGATTCTGCTTGAAGGGCAGGGGTGCGCAAATGCGTGCGAAGATCGGGACGGACGGGAATTCATGATTATGATGTCGAAAGCGCGCACCTTGGTAACCGGCCTTGCCGCTTGCCTTGCGCTCACCGCCAACGCCGCTTTGGCGCAGGTCCAGACAGTTGATCCCAATTCCGTGATCGACGGTGACCTTGCACCCCAGTCCAGTGCACCGGCCTCGACGCCAACGCCCGCAGCAGTGCCCGCCGGTGCGGAAGCGGGTTCGCTTCCGGCGCTCCCGGCCGATGCCCCGCCGCCGTCGACGCAGCCCTATCAGCCTCCTGCACCTGCCACGCCGCAGGGCACAGTCGCCGCATCACCTCAGGCAGCAACCGGATCGACCTACAAGGACGATGACCTGATCGGCGCTGCCGAAGGCGTGTTCGGCAAGGGCGCTGCTGGCCTCGCCGACGTGATCAAGGACCTGCTCAAGAAGCAGGGCGAACCCAACGCCTACATCGTCGGCCGCGAAGCCGGTGGTGCGCTGGTTGTCGGCTTGCGCTACGGCTCGGGCACGCTGCATCACAAGGTCGAGGGTGAGCGCCCGGTCTACTGGACCGGCCCGTCGATCGGCTTCGACGCGGGCGCCAATGCTGCCAGCACCTTCGTTCTGGTCTACAATCTGTTCGACAGCGAGGAGCTGTACAAGCGCTTCCCCGCGGGCGAGGGCCAAGCCTACCTCGTTGGCGGTTTCCACGTCAGCTATCTGCGCAAGGGCGACACCGTGCTGATTCCCGTCCGCTCGGGGGCAGGACTGCGCCTTGGCATCAACGGCGGCTACATGAAGTTCTCGCGCAAGCAGAACTGGTTCCCGTTCTGACGGTTTCGCGCAATATCGCTGCAAATTGTCTCCCGCATACCTTATAATTGAAATGTAGGGTTGCCCCGGAGGCCTTCCGGCGGCATGGAGCCGCCGCAATTTGCTCCCCGCAAAGGAAGGCCTCATGCTCGAAAATCTTGCCGCCCAGCCCGCCGACGCACTTCTGGCGCTGATCAAGCTCCACAATGCCGATCCGCGCGCTGACAAGATTGACCTCGGCGTGGGCGTCTACCGCACGGCCGAGGGCGACACGCCAGTGTTCAAGGCGATCAAGGCCGCCGAAGCCAGGTTGCTCGAAACGCAGGATTCCAAGGCCTACCTCGGCCCTGAAGGGGACATGGGCTTTGTCCACGCGCTTATCCCCTACGTCTTCGGCAAGGACTTCGACCGTTCGAAGGTTGAAGGGATGCAGGCTCCGGGCGGCACGGGTGCCGTGCGCCTTGCCATCGAGGTGGCCAAGCGTTCGGGCGTCAAGCGCGTATGGATGGGCACGCCCTCGTGGCCCAACCACGCCCAGATCATCGCGGCTGTGGGTGTCGAGCTGAAGACCTTCAGCCACATGACTGCCGATGGCTTTGCCGATCTCGACGCGCTCAAGGCTGCGCTCGCCCAGGCTGAGCCGGGCGATGCCGTCCTCCTTCACGGCTGCTGCCACAACCCGACCGGCGTCGACTACACCGACGCGCAGTGGGACGAGATCGCCCCGCTGCTGGTCGAGCGCAAGGTTCTGCCGATCCTTGACCTTGCCTACCAGGGCCTGGGCTATGGCATGGAGGCCGACGCCTATGGCCTGCGCAAGGTTCTCTCGGTCGTTCCCGAAGCGCTGGTCGCCTACTCATGCGACAAGAACTTCGGTCTCTACCGCGATCGCGTCGGCGCGTTCTATGCCGTCACGTCTGATGCTACCGCGCTCGCCAATGCCATGGCCAACGGTGCGACGATCGCCCGCGCTTCGTGGTCGATGCCGCCCGATCACGGTGGCGCTGCGGTTCGCCTGATCCTCGCCGACGAAAGCCTGACCGCGATGTGGCTGGCCGAGCTTGACGAGATGCGCGATCGCATGCGCTGGGTGCGTGATCGCCTCGCCGCCGCGCAGCAGGTCGGTCCGATCAGCATGGCGCCGCTGGGCGTGCAGAACGGCCTGTTCTCGATGCTGCCGCTCAACGGCGAACAGATCCTCGCCATCCGCGAGAAGCATGGCGTCTACATGGCAGGTTCGGGCCGCATCAACATTGCCGGCCTGACCACAGGCAATATCGACAAGTTCGTCGAGGCCCTGCGCGACGTCGCCTGAAGCGGCACGCCTGGTTCGACGAGAAAGGGCGGGGCCTCGCGGCTCCGCCCTATTCGTTTGCGCTCAGAAATCCGCAGCCCTTGACTGCCGCCGCGCTTCGGCAAAGCTGTCGGCGCGGAACTTCTCGAAGGCCACCCGCCGGTCATATCCGGGGTCCTTCGGGTAGTCCTGATACTCGGCGATGATCTCGTCGAATATCTCGCGCACTTCTTCCTTGTGGTCGGGGTGCGAGAAGATGTGCAGGCGGTTGGCCTTCATCGCCTCGATCACGCGGGCACCGATCACGTCGGGCTCCATGCCGAATTCGTGCAGGCCCTGCAGCCGCTCCACCGCACTAGGATCGACCGGCTTCATCGCGCCCTTCAGCGCCTCGGGCCGCACGTCGTCGCTGGCATAGATGTAGCTCTTCACCAGGCCCGGACACAGCACCGAGACGCCGATCTGATACTTCAGCAGCGAATAGTGCAGCGATTCCGAAAGCCCGCGCACCGCGAACTTGGTGGTGTTGTAGATGCCGGGGCTGCCCGCCGCGAGAAATGCCGCCATCGAGGCGGTGTTCACCACGTGACCGCCCTTCTGCTCGCCCGCCTTCACGCGCTCCACCATGCGCGGCACAAAGGTCATCACCCCGTTGATCACGCCGTGGAGGTTGACGCCCAGCAGCCAGTCCCAGTCGTCGTAGGAGGACTCCTCGATCGGCTGGAACAGGTTCACCCCGGCATTGTTGCACAGGATCGAAACCGGCCCGAACTTCGCCTCGACCTCGTCCGCCGCAGCCTTGAAGCCATCGCGGCTGGCGACGTCCAGCTGCACGCCCATGACCTCGCGATTGTCGAGTGACGCCAGCGCCTTGTCGATCGAATCCTGCCGGATATCGGCAATGGCGACCTTGCACCCCTCGTTCAGCAGCTGGCGGACGAGCCCGATGCCCACGCCGTTCGCGCCTCCGGTGACGAAGGCGGTGCGTCCTGCGAAGTCCTTCACTTGGCGCGCCCTTCCTTCAGCCTGTTCTGCCGCGCGATCTCCTCGGTGATCGCGGGGTTGCGGAACAGCATGGCGAAAGTCTGCTTGTATTCCGGGTTCTCGGGCAGGTGGGTCTGCACCGCTGCCGTCGTGGCAAGGCCGCGCTCTTCCACGCCGGTCAGGAACTCGGAGTGGGTGAGGATATAGAGCTCGTCATTGAGGATGCCCTCCAGAACGCGTTCGCCCACCTGCTCCTTGGTCTGGTACAGATGCATGAAGTTGCCGCCCGATGCGCGGCGCTTGTCGGCCTCGGCATAGCCGGTGTCGGCCAGATCGGCCGGCCGCGTCTTGGCAGCATCGGCGATGTTCGATTGCACCGCGCCCGGGCAGAAGGCGCTGCAGATCACGCCGCGCGGTTCCAGTTCCGGGCGCATGCACTCCATCATCGAGGTGACCGCCGCCTTGCCCGACGAGTAGATCGTGGTCATCCCCACCGGCACCAGCGCGCTCATCGATGCGGTGCAGACGATGTGCCCGCCTTCGCCATGGGCAAGGATGCGCGGCAGCATCGTGACGATGCCGTTGATCGTGCCGCCCACGTTCACGCCCATGACCCAGTCCCAGTCGGCAAAGGTCGCCAGTTCCGTCGGCCCGACCACGGCAACGCCGGCATTGTTCACTAGGATGTGGATCTTGCCGAATTTCGCCTCGACCGCATCGGCCACGGTCGCGAACTGCTCGCGGTTGGTCACGTCCAGCTTCACCGCCAGCACGCGCTCGCCTCCGGCCAGCTCCTCGACCGCCGAATCGAGGTGATCCTGCCGGATGTCGGCGATGGTCACGTTCATCCCGGCACCCAGCAGCGCCTTGGCGATGCCGAGGCCGATGCCGCTGGCGCCGCCCGTCACGAATGCTGTCTTGCCCGGCAGATTCTGCATCAGATCCTCTCCATTCCTCGTCGTCCGCCGCCAGGTCTCGGTGGCGGGGAATCATTTTTCACCTTGTGTATTCACCAGCGCGAATTTGTATGCAAGACTAACAATATCGCTGCTTCGAAAAGGTCTGGCAAAGGACCGTCCCGAGAGCGAGCACGGCGAGAGAGGAGAGCACATGGCAGGTGTCGCAGTCACGGCAGTTCCCGAAGGCGGCGTTCAGCATGAACGTGCCGAGCATCCGGCAAGCGCAGCCTACTGGGCCCTGTTCGTCATCGTCCTGGCGACGTTCCTGACGTTCTTCGACGCGATCACTTTCGGCATGCTGGCAGAGCGGATCAAGCACGATTTCGGCCTCACTGATTCGCAGCTCGGGTTCCTCGCCGGGCCCGCCAGCATCATCTGCTACCTGTTCGTCGGCATTCCGCTGGCGCGCCTGGCTGACATCTACCCGCGCAAGTACGTGCTTGGCGCAGGTGCCGCGCTTGTCGGAGTGATCATATCGGCAGGCGGTCTTGCTCAAAGCTTCGGCCAGTTCGTCGGCAGCCGGGTATTCCTTGCTGCCGGCGGTTCCGCCCATGCGCCCGCGTCCTACTCACTGCTTGCCGATGCCTTTCCGCCCAGGAAGCTCACCCGCGCCTTTGCGCTGCTGCAGTTCGGCTTCATCGGCGGCACTACCCTCGGTCCGCTCATCGGCGGCATGCTGGTGATGATGACCGCGCCGTGGGGGCCGACTCACCTCGGCCCGCTGACGATCCTCGGCTGGCAGTGGATCCTGATATTCATGGGTATCCCTTCGCTCCTCGTCGGCCTGCTGTTCCTGACGATCAAGGAGCCCCCGCGCATGGCCCCTGCGGCTGACGCGCCGATGGTCCCGGTCAATGCCACGTTCGGGCGCAAGGTGCTGACCTTCATGGGGCTGGATGCCTTTCGCGCGATCAATGCCAAGCCGCGCGTCTATTATCCGCTGTTCGGCGCGCTGGCCCTCAGCGCGGTCGAAACCTTCGGCCTGCAGTTCTGGCGCGTGCCCTTCATGATCCGCACCTTTGGCTGGAACGAAGGGCAGATCGGTGCAGCACTCGGCATCACGGTGCTGATCGCCTCGCTTTCGGGCCTGCTGCTTGGCGGCCTGTTCGTCGAATGGCTGGCCAAGCGCTACAAGGACGCAAACGTCCGCGCCGCCACTTGCTGCGCGGCGGGCGTCACCGTCTGCACCATCACTGCCATCCTGATGCCTACGGCCTGGGGTTCGCTGATCATGTTCGGGCTTTCGGGCATGTTCGGCATCGCCGGCGCCGTGCCGCAGAACGCCGCGGTCCAGCGCGTCGCACCCAACGACATGCGCGGACAAGTGACCGCCTTCTACCTGTTCATGTTCACCTTCTTCGGTGCGATGGGCAGCTACGTCGTGGGCAAGGTGCAGGACGTTCTGATCGGCGATCCCACCCAGTTGTGGAAGGCCCTGCTGATCACCGCCAGCGTGCTCATGCCACTCGCGACTTTCCTGATGTTCAAGGCAATTCGCCCCTATCGCGAGGAAGTGGAGCGCCTGGAGGCAATGGGGCGTTGACAGGCCTCGCACAGCTCGTCAGATTGTTAGTAAGACTTACAAAATATAAGGGAGTTGGACGTGTCCGATAACAGCCAGATTGCCGCGCTCGAAAGCCGCCTGAACGATCTCGAAAAGCGCCTGACGGTGCGCGAGGATGAGCTTGATATCCGCAAGCTGCAGCATCTCTACGGCTACCTGATCGACAAGTGCATGTATAACGAGACGGTCGACCTGTTCACCGACGTTGGCGAAGTGCGCTTCTTCGGCGGCGTGTGGAAAGGCAAGGAAGGCGTTCGCCGCCTCTATGTCGAACGCTTCCAGAAGCGCTTCACCTACGGCAACAACGGCCCGATCGATGGCTTCCTGCTCGATCACCCGCAGTTGCAGGACATCATCAACATCCAGCCCGATGGCGTCACCGCGCTGGGGCGCGCCCGCTCGATGATGCAGGCCGGCCGCCACAAGGACTACGAAGGCGATGCCCCGCACCTCAAGGCGCGCCAGTGGTGGGAAGGCGGCATCTACGAGAACACCTACAAGAAGGTGGACGGCGTGTGGCGGATGCACATCCTCAACTACATGCCGATCTGGCACGCCGATTTCGAAAGCGGCTGGGCCAACACCCCGCACGAATACGTGCCGTTCCCCAAGGTGACCTATCCGGAAGACCCGACCGGCCCGGACGAGCTGATCACCGATCACTGGCTGTGGCCCACGCACAAGCTCAACGCCTTCCACATGAAGCACCCGGTCACGGGTGAGGAAATGGTGGCGCAGCGCTGGCAGGGTGACATCGACCGCGAGAACGCGCGCGGCTAAACGAATGCTGGCGGGGGCCATCTCCTCCCGGCCCCCGTCGGCAACCATGGATTGGCAATGACCACTTATCCCACGCTTCACATGATCATCGATGGCGAGCGCATTTCCGGCGCAGGCCGCCGTACCCACGCCGTCGTAAATCCCGCCACCGGCGAGACCATCGGCGAGCTGCCGCTGGCCGAAGCCGCCGATCTCGATCGCGCGCTTGAAGTTGCCGCCAGGGGCTTCCACATCTGGCGCGAAAGCACGCCGCAACAGCGTGCTGCCGTGCTCCAGGGCGCGGCGCGTCTGATGATGGAGCGGCAGGAGGACCTCGCCCGCATCGCCACGATGGAAGAGGGCAAGACCCTGCCCGAGGCGCGCATCGAAGTTCTGATGAACGTCGGTCTGTTCAATTTCTACGCCGGCGAAGTCTTCCGCATCTATGGCCGCACGCTGGTCCGCCCCGCCGGACAGCGCAGCACGATCACCCACGAACCCGTTGGCCCTGTCGCTGCCTTCGCGCCATGGAACTTCCCGCTCGGCAATCCGGGTCGCAAGCTCGGCGCGCCCATCGCCGCTGGCTGCTCGGTCATCCTCAAGGCAGCGGAGGAAACTCCTGCGTCGGCATTGGGCGTTCTGCAATGCCTGCTCGATGCCGGGCTGCCCAAGGAAGTGGCGCAGGCCGTGTTCGGCGTGCCCGATGAAGTCAGCCGCCACCTGCTCGGCTCGCCCGTCATCCGCAAGCTGTCGTTCACCGGCTCGACCGTTGTCGGCAAGCACCTCATGCGCCTTGCCGCCGACAACATGCTGCGCACGACAATGGAATTGGGCGGCCATGGCCCGGTCCTGATCTTCGGCGATGCCGATGTGGACAAGGCCCTCGATACGATGGCCGCGTCAAAGTACCGCAATGCGGGGCAAGTCTGCGTCAGCCCCACACGCTTCATCGTCGAGGAGAACGTCTTCGAACGCTTCCGCGACGGCTTTGCCGAGCGCGTCGGCCGCATCAAGGTCGGCAACGGCCTTGAGGACGGCTCCCAGATGGGCCCGATGGCCAACGCCCGCCGACCCGAGGCGATGGACCGTCTGATCGGCGATGCTGTCACGCGCGGCGCCCGCCTCCACACCGGTGGTGAGCGCATCGGCAATGCGGGCTACTTCTACGCGCCCACAGTCCTCTCCGAAGTCCCGCTCGACGCGGCCATCATGAACGAAGAGCCGTTCGGCCCGGTCGCCTTGATCAACCCCTTCAGCGGCGAAGAGGCGATGATCACCGAGGCCAATCGCTTGCCCTATGGCCTCGCCGCCTATGCCTGGACCGAAAGCGCCTCGCGCCAGAAGCGTCTGGCTCGCGAGATCGAGACCGGCATGTTGGGTCTCAACACCACCATGATCGGCGGCGCGGACTCTCCGTTCGGGGGCGTAAGGTGGTCGGGCCACGGCGCGGAAGACGGCCCCGAAGGCGTGCTCGCCTGCATGGTCACCAAGGCCGTGCACGAAGGCTGACAGGCAGGCTTTGACGTGTTCTGGAAACCTATGGGCAACATGCTGATACTAGCGCGAAAGGGTCACCCCCTGTTGCCCGGAGCTTCCCATGCGTCCATCGCGCGCCCTGCTGGCTGCCACCAGCCTCCTGTCCGCGCCCTGCGCCATGGCCGCGCAAGAGGACGAACAGGTCTGGCTGGCCCAGTTCTCGACGATCGAGGTCGGGCAGAAAGTCCTGCTCTTTACCGATGTGCAACTGCGCTTCACCGATGGCGCGGACCGGCTTGGGCAGGTGCTGCTGCGCCCCGCCGTCGGATATCGCATCACGCCGAGCGACACCCTGTTCCTGGGCTACGCCTACGTCCGCACCGAACCGCTGAACGGCACGCCGACCGACGAACACCGCATGTTCCAGCAGGCGCTGGTTCGCGTGGTGGGCGGCCCCGGCAAGACTACGGTGACTTCGCGCACGCGTCTCGAACAGCGCTGGCTCGAAGGTCGCTCGGGCACGGGCTGGCGCCTGCGCCAGCAGGTCAGGCTCGATGCGCCGGTGGCCAAGGGCCTCAATGCCATCGCCTGGGCCGAACCCTTCGTCAACCTCGATACCACCGCATGGGGCCAGCGCGCCGGGTTCGACCAGTTGCGCGGCTTTGCCGGGGTGGGCGTGCCCATCGCCAGGGGCATCGCCATCGAGGCGGGATATTCGGGCCAGCACGTCAATCGTTTCAACGTGCCCGATCGCATGAACCATATCGGCAGCCTGTCGCTCACCATCCGCAGATGATGGATCGCAGGCTGCCTTTTCCGGGAAGGAAGCCTGCATGACCACAGAACTCAAGACCGGAGGCGAACAGGGTTACCTGCGCATCGCCACCGAAGAAGCCTTCGCCACGCGCGAGATCATCGACGTCTACCTGCGCATGATCCGCGATGGCACCGCCGACAAGGGCATGGTCTCGCTCTGGGGCTTCTATGCCACCTCCCCGTCCGAGCGCGCCACCCAGATTCTCGAGCGCCTGCTCGATCTGGGTGAGCGCCGCATCGCCGACATGGACGCCACCGGCATCGACAAGGCCATCCTCGCGCTGACCTCGCCCGGTGTCCAGCCGCTGCTCGATGTCGAAGAGGCAAAGACCCTCGCAGCCCGCGCCAACGACACGCTCGCGGCTGCCTGCGAGAAGTACCCGGACCGCTACATCGGCATGGGCACCGTTGCCCCGCAGGACCCGGAATGGTCGGCTCGCGAAATCCATCGGGGTGCGAAAGAGCTCGGCTTCAAGGGCATCCAGATCAACAGCCACACGCAAGGCCGCTATCTCGACGAGGAGTTCTTCGACCCGATCTTCCGCGCCCTCGTCGAGGTTGACCAGCCGCTCTACATCCACCCCGCCACGTCGCCGGATTCGATGATCGATCCGATGCTCGAAGCCGGGCTCGATGGCGCGATCTTCGGCTTCGGCGTTGAAACCGGCATGCACCTGCTGCGCCTCATCACCATCGGCATCTTCGACAAGTACCCGAGCCTGCAGATCATGGTCGGCCACATGGGCGAGGCGCTGCCGTACTGGCTCTACCGCCTTGATTACATGCATCAGGCCGGTGTCCGTTCGCAGCGTTATGAACGCATGAAGCCGCTCAAGAAGACTATCGCCGAATACCTCCAGTCCAACGTCCTCGTCACCAATTCGGGCGTGGCGTGGGAGCCGGCGATCAAGTTCTGCCAGCAGGTCATGGGCGAAGACCGCGTGATGTATGCGATGGACTACCCCTACCAGTACGTCGCCGACGAAGTCCGCGCGATGGATGCGATGGACATGAGCGCTGAAACCAAGAAGAAGTTCTTCCAGACGAATGCGGAGAAGTGGTTCAAGCTGTGATCCGCAGGCGCAGGGAGAGAATATGACCACCGAACCGCGCCGTACCCTGGCCCCCGGCGCATGGTACGCGCTGATCCTCGTCGCGTTGACCAACGCGATGAGCCTGCTCGACCGCCAGATCCTCGCCATCCTCGCGCCCGCGATCAAGAAGGACCTGGACATCGGCGATGCCGAGATGGGTCTGCTCTATGGCACTGTCTTCGCGTTGTTCTATGCGCTGTTCTCGCTTCCCGTCGGGCGCCTTGCCGATGGCTGGGTGCGCACGCGCCTGCTGGCCATCAGCCTGCTGTTCTGGTCTACCGCAACCGGCCTTGCCGGGTTCGCCTCGAGCTTCGCCATGCTCGCCCTGTCGCGCCTCGGCGTCGGCATTGGCGAGGCGGCGACGGCGCCGGCCGGCACCTCGCTGCTCTATGACTTCTGGCCCAAGCACCGCCGCGGCTTCGTCATGTCGGTCATCGCTTCGGCCATCGCTCTCGGCCTGGGCGGCTCGCTCATCCTGGGTGGCGTCGCCGCGGCATGGTGGGACGCCAGCCATGCGGCGGGCGGGCTCAAGGGCTGGCAATTCGCCTTCCTCGTCGCTGCCGCCCCCGGCTTCGTCCTTGCCGCTTTCGTGTGGATGCTGAAGGAGCCGCAGCGCGGGCAGATGGACGGCATCGAAACCGCACCCGAAGCCCATCCCTTCGCCCGGAGCCTCGCGCTGCTCGGCTCGGTCACCCCGGGCTTCCACTGGATTGGCATGAAGGGCAGGGGCGCCAGCCCCGCCATGGTGCGCGGCAACCTTGTGGCGCTCACCCTCATCGCCGTGGCTGCTTACGCGCTCACGCTGCTGAGCAACGCGATCAGCCCCAAGCCGCCGATGCAACTCGGCAGCATAACGCTCAATCCCCACGCCCTGCAGTGGAGCGTGATCGGCCTCGGCGTCTTCGTCATCGTCAACCTGATGCAGGGCATGAAGCTGGGCGACGCCCAAGCCTTCCGCGTCATCTCGCGCTCGCCCACGGTGATGATGTGCATTGCTGTGGGCACGCTGCAGTCGGTAATCAACTACGGCATGATGGCCTTCAACCCCAGCTTCCTGATCCGCACCTATGGCCTGACCATGCAGGAAACCGCGCTGCAGTTCGGCCTGCTCTCGGCTGCCATGGGCATCATCGGCCCGCTGGCATGGGGCCCGCTGTCCGATTGGTTGAACCAGCGCTTCCCCGGCGCCGGTCGCGCATGGGTTGCCCTGTTCGCGATGGCAGCTTCGCCGGTCATGTCGTTCTGGGTCTATTCCGCCGCCGATCCCGGCAGCTTCTATGCCCGCTTCCTGATCTACAGCTTCATCCTCACCGGCTGGATGCCGCCACTCTATGCGATCATGTACGATCAGGTCCTGCCGCGCATGAGAGGGCTCACCGCCAGCCTCTACCTGCTGGTGATGACGATACTTGGCATGGGCATCGGTCCCTATGTCGTGGGCCTCCTGTCCGACGCCACCGGCAGCTTGCGCACCGCGATGCTCTCCATCAACGCGGTGGCAATTCCCATTGCGGTCCTGATGCTCTTCATCGCTCGCCGCGCGCAGAAGGACGAGGCAACGCTGCTGGAGCGCGCCGCGGCCTAGCGAGGCTTCTTCGTGATTGCCGCGTTGAAGTCTGGGTCCTTGTTTGCGACCCAGCTCACGAACTTAGCGATTGCCGGGTTGGCCAGCAGAACCGAAGCGTCCATCCCGGCGCGCTGCAGTTCCGAGTTTGTGAATGTGGTGATCAGCGTATTCTGGCAGATCGCATGCATCGGTACGGTCTCGCGCCCACCCCGGCTCTTGGGCACGGGGTGATGCCAGACGATGGTCGAACCGGTAGGACGCCCGCAGAGCCAACATGGCGGCGGCGGCGGCGGCGCTTCGGCCTCGTCTTCGGTATCCTGCCAGGAATCGTGCTTGGAATGCTTGCGGGCCATCGGTGCGCCTTGGATCGAGGAGTCCTGCGCCCTTAGAGCGGTTTCCACCCATTCTGGTCAACCGTGACGGAGCCGATTTTCGCCCAGCGCGAGGAGCGAGGAGGGAGCCATGCCAACGCATAGTGACCGACGAGCGACGCTGTGATGCGCGAAAGGCGGCCCGCCCGACGCAATCACGGTGGACCAGAATGGGTGGAAACCGCTCTAACGACTTCTCAAGTCACCCGCCACACCCAGAGCTTGATCCCCAGCGGATAGCGTGCGCCCGAGCAGACGAATATCGACCGGTTCATCCAGTCATACTTCCCCTTGGGCGCGATGAACTCGGGCACCGTGCGGAAATAATACTCCGCCGGATCGACTTCCTGCCCCGATGCCAGCCGCTGCATGACCTCCGGAGGGCCGTGCCGCAGCCCGCGATTGCGGATCTGGATCACCACCCCGTCATCGGTCTCGAGCGCATAGATCGCATCGGCCACGGTCACCCCGTCAGGCCGCGTCACCTGCCAGTCCGCCGCATTTCCGATCAGCTTGCCCCTGATCAGCGGCCCTTCCACGCGACCGCCGCCGACGATCGGAATGATCCGCCGCGTCCCGTCAAAGGTCTCGCCGATCGCCACCGGCGGCTCCAGCTCGCCGGTAGCCTCATAGACGAACTCGAGGCCCGGTTGGATCACGCAGCCATCTCCTTCTCCACCAGCCCGATCTCATCCGCATTCGCCCAGTTGCCATGCAGGCCGAAGCGCAGGCGGATGGGGATGTGCACTGTGGCCACCGGGCCCTTCTCGATCTCCAGCGCGTCGAAGATCAGCAGGTCGCTGCGCTGCTCTTCCAGCCGGTTGCAAACCTGCACGATCCAGCCGTCGCCTTCGGGAGCATCCTTGGAGCGCGGCACGAAGCACGGTTCCTGCAGGCTCGATACCGGGCCGCACCACCAGTGCTGTTCGCGCCCCGTTTCGAAATCCTTGTGGAACAGGCAGTTCATCAGCAGTCCACCGGCACTGCCACCGCGCAGCTCGACCGGGCGTTTCATGTCCATCTCGAGGAACCAGCCGTGGCGGGTCTTGCGTCCCGCAAAGCGATCGTCGATGCGCGGGAACTCCGACGCCGTGTCCGAAAGCCTCACGATCTCGGCAAAGTCCTCGCCATTGCTTGCCATGTCGACCACCCAGTCCGTCGGGTAGCTCATCGCTTCCATGCCGTTGAACGGTGCACCGTGGACGTCGGGGAAGAACGGGAACATGTTGTTCTTCGCCTCGCACGTCACGAAGTGGACCTTCGTCCCTTCCTGCCAGGCGTTTAGCACGTGGCTTGCAAAGCAGTTGTCGCGTGTGAACCAGCGGATGTCTTCCTGACGCACGTCATCGCGGCGGGGAATGATGCCAAGGTGCACCGGCTTGGTCGTGTCGAAGCCGAAGTGCGGCATGCCCTTTTCCAGGCGGTCCCAGCTGCCGATCGAAGGCACGATGTGCAGCACCAGGTAATCCTCGGTGATGCCGAAGTCATGCATCATGCAGTAGTAGGGCACCTTGAACCACACCTCGCGGATCAGCTCGCCTGTCGGACTCACTTCCATGTAGGTCACATCGTCGGTGCACAGCCCGCTCGCGGCGTAGCCGATGGCGACCATGTTGCCGGTCCTGGGATCGACCTTGGGATGCGCGGTAAAGGTCTGCCCGGTCATCTTGCCGCCGAACTTCTCGAACCCGAACGTCTCCATCGTTGCCGGATCCATTACGAGGGCAGGGGAGTCCTCCTTCATCGCCCACAGCTTGCCGCCGAAGATGAAGGCGTTGGTGTTGGCGGTCGAACGGATCTCGCCCTTGACCGCTTCGTCATCGGTCAGCGGGTTGCGATAGGCGCCGAACAGGGCCTTTCCGGCTGCGTTCTCCAGCTTCCATTTGTCCGTCTTTGCCCAGCGTTGGCGGAAGTCCACCTGGCCGTCATGGATATGAAAGCGGGTGATCATGCCATCGCCATTGAACGCAATGTCGTCGGCAAGACGCGGAGGAAACTGCGGGTCGGGCTGGACGCGATAGAATGCGCCGTTTAACTCTTGCGGAATCGTGCCTTCGTGGGCCAGATCGGCGATATCCGCCTCGATCCGCGATGGCGTGTTGAATCCCGTGAAGCTGGGGGTGTTCGGAAATTGAGCCATGGCATCCTCCTCGCGATATTGTATGTAATGCTAACAATTAGACAAGCGCAATCGTTGGGGGCAGGGCATTGATCAAGGACAAATTCGCCGACGCCATCGCGCCCGTCGGCCACACCGACGAGGATGACGTCGGCGCGATCAACGATATTCTCGGCTTCCACATCCGTCTCGCCCACGGCGCGTGCCTCAGGCATTTCACCGAAACCTTCACCGATCTCGATCTCACGCAGAAGCAGGTGTCGGTGCTCTGGCTGGTCGACGATCACCCCGGCATCGCCCAGACCGATCTGGCGCAGCGCCTGCGTATGGACCGCGCCACGACCATGGCGATCATCAACCGCCTTCAGGCCAAGCATTTCCTGCGGCGTGATCGCTCGCCACGGGACGGGCGCAAGCAGGCGCTGTTCCTCGAGCCCGCTGGCGTCGAAATGCTGGCCCGGGCCAAGCAGGCCATCGGCGAGCACGAGGCCTGGGTGAAAAGCCGCTTTACCGACAAGGAAGTGCGGCAACTCATCGAACTGCTTTCCAGAATCCACGAATAAGTTATATCAGATAGCAATAAGCCATTCTTGGAGAGGATTCGGGCCGCATGTCACAAACCCCGCGCGAGGTGATCGAGCAGACGCCCATGGGTGTCCGCCAGTGGATCGTGGTGGTCCTGATGGTGCTGTTGAACGCGCTTGACGGGTTTGACGTGCTGTCGAGCGCCTTTGCCGCGCCGGGTATCACCGCCGATTGGGGCATTGCCCGCCCGGCGCTGGGCGTGGTGCTTTCGGCCGAGCTGCTCGGCATGGGCTTCGGTTCGGTGCTGCTCGGTGGGGCGGCAGACCGGTATGGCCGCAAGTTTACCATGCTTGCCTGCCTCGTGCTGATGGCGATTGGCATGTATCTGGCAAGCATCGCGACGGCGGTTCAGCCGATGGTTGCCTACCGGTTCCTTACCGGCATCGGCATCGGCGGGATGCTCACCACAACCAACGCGGTGGTTGCCGAAAGCACCAACAGCCGTTGGCGCTCTGTCGCCATCGCGGTCTATGTGGCGGGCTATCCGCTGGGCGCGATCGTCGGCGGAATTGCCGCATCGGAATGGCTGCTACCCACCTACAGCTGGCACGCGGTGTTTCTGTTCGGCGCCGCGGTGACCGCAGTCCTGATCCCGGTCATCCTGGTGCTGGTGCCCGAAACGGCGGCCTATCTGGCGACGAAGCGCAATCTGGCGGGCGTGAACCGCACGCTCGCCGCGTTTGGCAAGCCTGCCATCAGCGATCTGCCGGTGATCGTGGCGGGTACCGCCAAGCCTCGGGTAACCGATATCCTGTCCAACCCCAGACTGCGCCCGGTCACCTTGCTCCTGGCGTTCGGCTACACGTTTCATTGCATCACCTTCTATTACATCCTGAAGTTCGGGGTGCAGATCGTGTCCGATTATCCGCCGGGCTATCCTCCGGCGCAGGCGGCCACGGTGCTGACATACGCCAACATCGGCGGGTTCCTGGGCAGCGCGCTTTTCGGCTTCGTGATGGCGCGGCTGGGGGTCAGGTGGCCGACCGCGCTGATGCTGCTGATCGGCGCGATGCTGGTGGCCTGGTTCGGCACCGGGCGTGATACGCTCAATGCGTGGCAAATGGCGACGATGATCGCCGGTTTCTTCACCAATGCGGCGATCAGCGGCTACTATGCCGCCTTTGCGCGCGGCTTCCCGGCCTATGCGCGGGCCACCGGCACAGGTTTCGCGCTGGGCGTCGGGCGGCTGGGGGCTGCGGGAAGTCCGTTGCTGGCGGGCACTCTGTTCGGCTGGTTGGGGGATGACCAACTGTTGACGGTATCGATCATCATGGCAATGGGCTCGGTGGTCAGCCTCGTGCTGTTCCTGATGCTGCCCGAGCGCGATGGCGACGACGTGATGGCGGATCAGCCTGCGGGGTAGGATCACTTCAGCATCCTTGACCGGATCGAAGGGGGTGGAATGCGCGTGACCAGAAGCCTCGTTTCGCCCCTGCTTTGCATGGCCCTGTTATGGGGGAGTTGCGGGGGAGTTGCCGCAGAGTCACCCCAGAGTTCGCGAGAGTTGGAAAGTTCTTCTCCACTGGTCTGGGACGGCCATAACGACGTCCCCGAGCAGCTCCGCGAACGCCGCAAGGATGTTCTGGAAGGCTTTGATTTCAATGACACGCGCAGCGTCGGGATGATGACCGACTTGCCCAGAATGCGCGCCGGAAATGTGGGAGGGCAGTTCTGGTCGGTCTATGTCTCGGCCGATCTGCCAGAGCCGCAGGCGGTGCAGGCCACGCTTGAACAGATCGACGTGATGAAGCGCCTGATCGCGCGGCACCCGGCTGAAATGCAGTTCTGCATCGACACGGCCTGCGTCGAAAAAGCGTGGAAATCGAAGAGGATAGCCTCGCTCATCGGCATGGAGGGCGGCCATTCGATAGGCGGCTCGCTGGGCGTCCTGCGCCAGATGCACGCTCTAGGCGCGCGCTACATGACGCTGACGCATTTCAAGAACAATGCCTGGGCGGATAGCGCCACCGACGCCCCCGCGCACGATGGTCTGACGCCGTTCGGAAGACAAGTTGTCAAGGAAATGCAACGGCTTGGCATGCTGGTCGACCTCGCCCACGTCAGCGAGGCGACCATGCGTGACGTGCTGGCGCTGGGCGGTCCGCCGCCGATCGTAAGCCACTCCAACGCCCGTGCGATCAACCACCACGCTCGCAATGTCTCGGACGAGACGCTGAAGGCGATCGGCGTTGCTGGCGGCATCGTCATGGTCAACTTCTATCCGCCCTATGTCGTTGAAGCGGCACGACAATGGAGCGCTGCGCGGGACGCCGAAGCGGCGCGCGCCAAGGCGCTCAATCGTGGCGATCCCGCCGCCGAGAAGGCGGCGCTCGCGGCTTGGGACAAGGCTAACCCGATGCCGCGCGGCAGCGTCAAGGACGTCGCGGATCATATTGATCACATTGCAAAATTGATCGGCGTCGGCCACGTCGGCCTCGGCGGAGACCTCGATGGTGTCGAGGCCACGGTGCAGGGCATGGAAGACGTCTCGACCTACCCCGTGCTCTTCGCCGAACTGTCCCGGCGCGGCTGGTCGAAGGCGGATCTCGGGAAGCTTGCCAGCGGTAACATCCTGCGGGTGATGAAGGCTGCCGAGGCTTATGCCGCCGCGCACCGCAGCGATGCCCCGCTTGAAAGCGCGACGACGTTCTGACGTTTCATTTCGCCGCCATTTTCGCTCTCGACGCAAGGGCGGGAAGGCGGCAAGATAGTTTGGTTCAATAACAATCTGGACGGAGAGACCACCTTGTTTACCCACACTTTCCTTGGCACCAATGACATCGAAAAGTCGCGCAAGTTCTACAGCGCGGTAATGCAGACTCTCGGTCACAATGCGGTGGAACTGCCGCACGGCACGCTGTTCCCTTCGCCCAACGGCTCGCTGATCGTGGCGAAGCCAAGCAACGGCGAAGCGCACACCGTCTCCAACGGCTACACGCTCGGCTTCAAGGCGGCCGATTCCTCGGTGGTTGATGCCTGGCACGCCGCAGGCCTTGCTAACGGCGGCACCTGCGAAGGTCAGCCGGGCGTTCGCGAAAACTCGCCGGGCAAGCAGTATGGCGCCTACCTGCGCGATCCGGATGGCAACAAGATCTGCGCTTTCGCGCCCAATCCCAACGCCTGATCGCCAGCCGCCCCGGTATCGAGCCGGGGCGGCCTTCACATGTCCGTGATCCCGTAAGGCACCAGATCGCGGGCATGCGGGTCGACCACGATGGCGCGGTCGCTGGGCGGGAAGGCGCGCTGGTCGCACTTGTCGCGCGGGCAGATGCGGCAGGAAATGCCGATCCGCGTCACGGCCTCGGGTCGTGCAAGATTGATCCCGTCGGCATAGATGAACTCATCGGCCAGCGCCGCCTCGCAGCCCAGGGCCACGGCGTAGCGGCGCGGTATGCGATAATAGCTGCCCGAAGGCTTCACCAGGCCCTTGGCAATCGAGACATAGCGCACGCCATCGGGCATTTCTGCGGCCTGCACGTGGATCCGATCGGGGATCGCCACGGCTTCGTGCACCACCCATAGCGGGCAGGCACCGCCGAAGCGGGCGAACTGAAGGCGCGTGGCCGAGTGGCGCTTGGTGATGTTGCCGGCCATGTCGACGCGGCAGAAGAACATCGGAATCCCGCGCGCCTGCGGGCGTTGCAGCGTCGACAGGCGATGGCAGACCTGCTCGAAGCTGGCCCCGAAAGTCAGGCGCAGCTGATCGATATCATGCCGCAGCGCACGGGCGCGGGTGCGGAACCATTCGTAGGGCATGATCAGCGCGCCTGCCGCATAATTGCCCAGGCCTACGGTCAGGAGCTGGCGCGCGGCGTCCGATTGCAGCGTTGCCTCGCCGACGATGGCGCTGATTTCATCGCGCAGGGCTTCGGCCGCCAGCTGGTATGCGATCTGGAACCGGGCGGATTCGATCGGCTGGTTGGGATCTATGGTGAGGCGGCGCGCTTCGGGGTCGAAGCGCCGCATTGCCCCGCCGCTGACCTGTTCAACCGCGATGCCGCGACTCTCCAGCCAGCTTGCCATTTGCGCCGATGTCGGCGTCAGCCCGGTGCCGGATAGTCGCACCGCCAGTCGTTCGGCGGCGCGGTCGATAGTATCGACGTAGTTGTTGGCGTGGTGGAACCAGTCGCGCACTTCTTCCCACGGCAGGCGGCCGCCGGAGATACTGTCCGATCCCAGCGCCTCGTCGATGGCTTCGAGCCGCTGAACCGAGCGGCGGTGCTGGTCCCACAACTGGGCGAAGGCCTGGGCGAAGGCGGGGTATTGCTCTGCAACGCGCTCCACCTGATCGCCGGGAAGCATCTGGCCCAGCATCGGATCGGCGGTGGCATCGCGCAAGGCGGAAAGCACCGGCTCGACCCGGTCGGCAGCGAAGTCCTGCCATTCGACCGGAAAGCTCTGCTGCAACCGGTCGGTCAGCGCAGGGGTCAGGGGGCGCTCGTCATTCTCGATCTGCGAGAGATAGGAGGCGCTGATCCCCAGAAGCGATGCCATCTCGCCCTGGCGCAGCTTTCGCGTGACGCGCAGAGCCTTGAGTTGTTCGCCTGCAAACAAGCGGCGTCGTGCCATTTATCCCGTCCCCCGGCTTCGACCGGTTTTGCAAAGTGACCCTTCGCAAGTTTGCAGAATAACATTGGACTTGGCAAGCGGCGTGGCGCAGTTGGAACGCCGATCCGCGCCCGGTGTCGTTCCGGCAGGGCGCGGGCGCGGCTCTGGCGTGGCGCCTCGGGGAGGAGGAGCAGGCCGGAGTCGCAGCAGAAAACGGTCCGCCAGTCAGAAGAAGGGATGCCACGCATGTCCGCCAATATCGCCGAAATGGAAAAGCGCCGGGAAGCCGCGCGGCTGGGTGGCGGGCAGAAGCGCATTGATGCCCAACATGCCAAGGGCAAGTTGACCGCACGCGAACGCCTCGAAGTGCTGCTGGATGAGGGCAGCTTCGAGGAAGTGGACATGTATGTCGAGCATAACTGCGTCGACTTTGGCATGCCCGACACCGTCATTCCGGGCGATGGCGTGGTCACCGGATCGGGCACGATCAACGGCCGTCTGGTCTATGTGTTCAGCCAGGACTTCACGGTGTTCGGCGGATCGCTTTCGGAACGGCACGCACAGAAGATCTGCAAGATCATGGACATGGCGCTGAAGGTCGGCGCGCCGGTGATCGGCCTCAACGATTCCGGCGGCGCACGCATCCAGGAAGGCGTGGCCTCGCTCGGCGGCTATGCCGAGGTGTTCCAGCGCAACGTGCTGGCCTCGGGCGTGGTGCCGCAGCTTTCGCTGATCATGGGGCCGTGCGCGGGCGGCGCGGTCTATTCGCCTGCCATGACCGACTTCATCTTCATGGTGAAGGACAGCTCGTACATGTTCGTCACCGGCCCGGATGTGGTCAAGACCGTGACCAACGAGGTCGTCAGCCAAGAGGAACTGGGCGGCGCGGTGACGCACACGACCAAGACCTCGGTCGCCGACCTCGCGCTGGAGAACGACATCGAGGCGCTGCTGGCGGCGCGCGATTTCTTCGATTACCTGCCGCTGTCGAACCGCCAGGACGTGCCCGAGCGGCCCACCTCGGATCCTTACGACCGCCTCGAGCCCAGCCTCGATACCATCGTGCCGGCTTCGGCGACGCAGCCCTATGACATGCACGAAGTCATCCGCAAGACAGTGGACGAGGGCGAGTTCTTCGAGATCCAGCCCAAGCATGCCGCGAACATCATCTGCGGTTTCGGGCGCGTCGAAGGCCGCACCGTGGGTGTGGTCGCCAACCAGCCGATGGTGCTGGCAGGTGTGCTCGACATCAACTCCTCCAAGAAGGCCGCGCGGTTCGTGCGCTTCTGCGATGCGTTCAACATTCCGATCGTGACCTTCGTCGACGTTCCGGGCTTCCTCCCCGGCACGGCGCAGGAGCACAATGGCATCATCAAGCACGGCGCCAAGCTGCTCTTCGCCTATGCCGAGGCGACCGTCCCGAAGATCACCGTCATCACCCGCAAGGCCTATGGCGGCGCCTATGACGTGATGGCCTCCAAGCACCTGCGCGGCGACCTCAACTACGCCTGGCCGACCGCCGAAATCGCGGTGATGGGCGCCAAGGGCGCGGTCGAGATCATCTTCCGCGGGCTTTCCGCCGAAGAGCAGGCGGTGAAGACCAAGGAATACGAGGACCGCTTCGCCAATCCGTTCGTGGCAGCCAGCAAGGGCTTCGTCGACGAGGTGATCCACCCGCACTCGACGCGCCGCCGTGTCGCGCTGGGTCTCAGGAAGCTCAAAAACAAGGCCCTCGAGAACCCGTGGAAGAAGCACGACAACATTCCGCTCTGACTTGTCCCAAGACTTTGGAAAGACTGACCATGACCGACATCTACATCGTCTCGGGCGCGCGTACCGCCATCGGCTCGTTCGGCGGCGGCCTTGCCTCGCTGCGTCCGGCCGAAACCGGCGCGATTGTCATCAAGGAAGCGATTGCCCGCGCCGGGATCACGCCTGACAATGTGCAGAACGTGGTGATCGGCACGGTCGTGCCGACCCAGCCCAAGGATGCCTATGTCAGCCGCGTCGCGGCGGTAAACGCGGGCGTGCCGATCGAGGCTCCCGCCATGAACGTCAACCGCCTGTGCGGTTCGGGCCTGCAGGCGATCGTCTCGGCGGCGCAGGGCATTGCCCTTGGCGAGCAGGACATTGCCATCGGCGGCGGCGCTGAAAGCATGTCGAACGCGCCGCACATGGTGCTGACCGCGCGCAACGGGCAGAAGATGGGCGACCAGGTGCTGATGGACGCCATGCTCGGCGCGCTGCACGATCCGTTCGAGAACATCCACATGGGCGTGACGGCGGAGAACGTGGCCGAGCGCTGCGCGATCAGCCGCGAGGAGCAGGACGCGCTGGCGGTGGAAAGCCACAAGCGTGCGGCCGCAGCCATCGCAGCGGGCTACTTCAAGGAGCAGATCGTCCCGGTCGAGATCAAGACCCGCAAGGGCGTGACGGTGTTCGATACGGATGAGCACGTGCGCGCCGATGCCTCGGTCGAGGCGATGGCTGGCCTCAAGCCGGTGTTCAAGAAGGACGGCACGGTTACCGCCGGCAACGCGAGCGGAATCAACGACGGCGCGGCAGCGGTCGTGCTCGCCAGCGGCAAGGCGGTTGAAGAGCATGGGCTGAAGCCGATGGCCAAGATCCTCGGCTGGGGCCATGCGGGCGTGGAACCGAACGTGATGGGTCTGGGGCCGGTCAAGGCCGTGCCGGTGGCATTGCAGCGGGCGGGGCTGACGCTCGACCAGATCGACGTGATCGAAAGCAACGAGGCTTTTGCGGCGCAGGCCTGCGGCGTGGCCAAGGAACTGGGCTTCGATCCGGCAAAGACCAACGTCAACGGCTCGGGCATCTCGCTCGGCCATCCGATCGGTGCGACCGGCGCGATCCTGACGATCAAGACGATGTACGAACTGCACCGCACCGGCGGACGCTATGGCCTCATCACCATGTGCATCGGCGGCGGTCAGGGCATCGCCATGGTCATCGAGAAGGTCTGAACATGAAACTGGGCCGCCTCAACCACGTGGGCGTTGCAACGCCGGACATCGACGCTTCCATCGCGTTCTATCGTGACGTGATGGGCGCAAGTGACATCACCGAGCCGTTCGTGCTGGAAAGCCAGCAGGTGCGGGTGTGCTTCGTCAATACGCCGGGCGAGAACGGCACGGCGGGGACGCAGATCGAGCTGATCCAGCCGACCAGCCCGGACAGCGCAGTGGGCAAGTGGCTCGCGGCCAATCCCTTGGGCGGGCAGCACCACCTTTGCTACGAAGTGCCCGATATTCACGAGGCCAAGGCCTGGTTCGAGGGGCAGGGCAAGCGCGTGCTCGGCGAACCCCGCATCGGTGCCCACGGAACGCTGATCTTCTTCGTGCACCCCAAGGACATGGGCGGGCAGCTGACCGAGATCATGGAGACGCCCAAGGACGGGCATCACTGAGGGTGAGAGAACCGTCACCCTGAACTTGTTTCAGGGTCCATCGTGCGAATGGCACGGCGGTTCGAGTGGCAAAATGGATGCTGAAACAAGTTCAGCATGACGTGCGAGATGGCAAAATGACCGACAAGACACTGGCCGACTGGCAGGCTGCCGCCGCCAAGGAAGTGAAGGGTAAAGACCTGACCTGGCAGACGCCGGAAGGCATCGCCGTCAAGCCACTCTACACCGCCGAGGACGTGACTTCCGATCCCGGCCTTCCCGGTTTCGCCCCGTTCACGCGCGGCGTCCGCGCCTCGATGTATGCGGGCCGCCCCTGGACCATTCGCCAGTACGCCGGCTTTTCCACCGCCGAGGAATCCAACGCCTTCTATCGCCGCAACCTTGCCGCGGGTCAGAAGGGCCTCTCGGTCGCCTTCGACCTTGCCACGCACCGTGGCTATGACTCCGACCATCCGCGCGTGGTGGGTGACGTCGGCAAGGCGGGCGTTGCCATCGACAGCGTCGAGGACATGAAGATCCTGTTCGACGGCATTCCGCTCGATCAGATGTCGGTATCGATGACGATGAACGGCGCGGTCATTCCGATCCTCGCATTCTTCATCGTGGCGGGTGAAGAGCAGGGCGTAGATCGCAAGCTGCTCGACGGGACCATCCAGAACGACATCCTCAAGGAGTTCATGGTCCGCAACACCTACATCTACCCACCCGAGCCCTCGATGCGGATCATCTCGGACATCTTCGGCTACACCAGCCGCGAGATGCCCAAGTTCAACTCGATCTCGATTTCCGGCTACCACATGCAGGAAGCCGGGGCGACGCAGGTGCAGGAACTGGCCTTCACCATCGCCGACGGCATGGAATACGTGAAGTATGGCGTCGCCTCGGGGCTGGACATCGACAAGTTCGCCGGGCGCCTGTCGTTCTTCTTCGCCATCGGCATGAACTTCTTCATGGAAGTGGCCAAGCTGCGCGCCGCGCGCGTGCTGTGGCACCGGGTGATGACCAAGCTCGGCGCGCAGGACGAGCGCTCCAAGATGCTGCGCACCCACTGCCAGACTTCGGGCGTGTCCTTGCAGGAGCAGGACCCCTACAACAACGTCATCCGCACCACGATCGAGGCGATGGCCGCGATGCTGGGCGGCACCCAGTCGCTCCACACCAACGCTCTCGACGAAGCCATCGCGCTGCCGACCGACTTTTCCGCCCGTATCGCGCGCAACACACAGATCGTGATCCAGGAAGAGACCGGCATGTGCAACGTGGTCGATCCGCTCGGCGGGTCGTACTACATCGAGGCGCTGACGCAGGAACTGGTCGACAAGGCCTGGGAAATCATCGAGCGCGTCGAGGCCGATGGGGGCATGGCCAAGGCCGTGGCCGCTGGCTGGCCCAAGGCGATGATCGAGGAAGCCGCCGCCGGGCGTCAGGCCCGCGTCGACCGTGGCGAGGACGTGATCGTCGGCGTGAACAAGTATCGCCTGGCGAGCGAGGACAAGCTCGAAACGCTGGAAGTCGACAACCATGTTGTCCGCGAAGCCCAGATCGCCCGCATCAAGCGCGTGCGCGAGACGCGTGACGAAACGAAGTGCCGTGCTGCGCTTAATGCCTTGACCGAAGGTGCAAAGACCGGCGGCAACCTGCTGGAACTCGCCGTGGAAGCCGCGCGCCACCGCGCCACGCTGGGCGAGATTTCGGATGCGATGGAAGTCGTGTTCGGCCGCCACGGCACTTTCCCGACCCCGGTGAAGGGCGTCTACGGCTCGGCCTATGCCGGGGATTCGCGCTACCAGCAGGTGCTGGATGGTGTCGAGGCGGTGACGCACCGGCTTGGCCGCAAGCCCCGCATGCTCGTCGCCAAGATGGGCCAGGACGGGCACGATCGCGGCGCCAACGTGATTGCCTCGGCCTTTGGCGACATGGGCTTCGAGGTGACCTCCGGCCCGCTGTTCCAGACGCCCGAGGAAGCTGCCGCGCTGGCACTCGAGAAGGACGTCGATGCGGTTGGCGCATCTTCGCTCGCCGCCGGGCACAAGACGCTGATCCCCGAACTGATCGGCCATCTCAAGGCCGCAGGGCGTGCGGACATCAAGGTCGTGGCAGGGGGCGTGATCCCGCCGCAGGACTACGATTTCCTGCGCGAAGCCGGGGTGCAGGGCATCTACGGTCCAGGCTCGAACGTGGTCGAATGCGCCGCAGACATGCTGCGCCTGCTTGGCCACAACATGCCGCCGCCGGGTAGCGAGATCGACGCCGCCTGATAGTATTCGCGCCTTACAACGGGAGAGATGCGATGACACAGAAGCTCGAAACGCTGTCGGTCCACGCCGGGTGCGAGCCTGATCCGACCACCAAGGCGCGGATCACGCCGATCTACCAGACGGCCAGCTACGTGTTCGACAGTGCCGAGCACGCCGCGAACCTGTTCTCGCTGGCCGAGTTCGGCAACATCTACACGCGCATCATGAACCCGACCAACGCCGCGCTTGAAGCGAAGATTGCGGCGTTGGAAGGCGGCGTGGCTGCGCTGGGCGTGGCATCGGGCCATGCCGCGCAGTTCATCGTGTTTCACACCCTGATGGAGCCGGGCTGCGAGATCGTTGCGGCCAAGAAGCTCTATGGCGGCACGCTCAACCAGTTCGCGCACAGCTTTGCCAAGTTCGGCTGGAAGGCGGTTTTCGTCGATGCCGACGATCCGGCTGCGGTTGCTGCCGCGATCACCGACAAGACGCGCGGCGTGTTCATCGAAAGCCTCGCCAACCCCGGCGGCGTGGTGCAGGACATTGCCGCGATTGCCGAGGTTGCGCACGCGGCGGGCGTGCCGTTGATCGTCGACAATACGATGGCCAGCCCCGCGCTGTGCCGCCCGATCGAACATGGCGCGGACATCGTCGTCCATTCGTGCACCAAGTTCCTCAACGGCCACGGCAATTCCATCGGCGGGCTGATCGTGGATTCGGGCAAGTTCGACTGGGCGGCTACGACCAAGTTCCCCTCGCTCACCCAGCCCAACCCGAGCTACCACGGCGCGGTGCTGACCGAGGCGTTGAAGCCCGTGGGCCCCATCGCCTTCATCATCGGCTGCCGGGTGCTCGGCCTGCGCGATCTCGGGCCGTCGATGGCGCCGATGAACGCGTTCCTGACGCTGACCGGCATGGAAACTCTGGCGCTGCGCATGGAGCGGCATTGCAGCAATGCGCTGCATCTGGCGCAGTGGTTGCAGGCGCATCCCAAGGTGGCGTGGGTGTCCTACGCAGGTCTGCCGGAAGACCCCTATCACCAGCTGGCCAAGCAGTACCTTGGCGGCAAGGGTGGCGCGGTGTTCACCTTCGGCGTGAAGGGCGGCTACGAGGCGGGCGTCAAGCTGGTCCAATCGGTCAAGCTGTTCAGCCACCTCGCCAACATCGGCGACACCCGCTCACTGATCATCCACCCCGCCTCGACCACGCACAGCCAGTTGGGCGAGGAAGAGCTGGTGGCCGCGGGCGCGGGCGCGGACACCGTGCGCGTGTCGGTGGGTATCGAACACATCGACGACATCGTCGCCGACCTCGCGCAGGCGCTGGAGCTGGTGTGATCTTGGCTTCTTCGCCTTGCCTCTTCCCCGTCACCCCGGGTTTGACCCGGGGTCCCGCTGCCTTTTGCGCGGTCACGGGATTAGCGGGACTTCGGGTCGAGCCCGGGGTGACGATTGAAGGTGAGGCTTCGGAATGAACTTTTTGCGCTTTGTCCTCATCGTATTTGTGATCGTCGCGTGCTGGTTGTTCCTAGGTATTTCCGCTTTGGACTTTGCAGAAACGAATTGGCACGTCTGCGGAATTCCTGACGCAAGCAATCCAACAGCTCTTTGTGAATTCAGAGAAGCAATTGCGATTGTGTTTCTTGTTTCCTTGCTTGTTGCTCTTTGCGGGGCAGTTTACTGGCTCAACAATAGGTCTCGCTGAATGTTCAAGAAAATCCTCATCGCCAACCGTGGTGAAATTGCCTGCCGTGTGATCAAGACGGCGCGTCGGATGGGTATTCGGACGGTGGCGGTCTATTCCGATGCCGATGCGCGGGCGCCGTTCGTGCAGATGGCAGATGAAGCCGTGCATATCGGGCCGGCGCCGGCCGCGCAGTCGTACCTGATTGCCGACAAGATCATTGCTGCTTGCAAGCAGACCGGCGCGGAAGCCGTGCATCCGGGTTACGGCTTCCTGTCCGAGCGCACCTCGTTTGCCGAGGCGCTGGCGGCAGAGAACATCGCGTTCATTGGCCCGCCTGTCGGCGCGATTGCCGCGATGGGCGACAAGATCGAGTCCAAGAAGCTCGCCAAGGAAGCGGGCGTCAACGTCGTCCCCGGCTTCGTCGGCGAGATCGAGGACACCGAGCATGCCGTGCGCATCTCGGACGAGATCGGCTATCCGGTGATGATGAAGGCCTCGGCCGGCGGTGGCGGCAAGGGCATGCGCCTGGCCTACAGCGAGAAGGACGTGCGCGAGGGCTTCGAGGCCGTGAAGCGCGAGGGCCTGAACTCGTTCGGCGATGACCGCGTGTTCATCGAGAAATTCATCCTCAACCCGCGCCACATCGAGATCCAGATCCTCGGCGACAAGCACGGCAACATTCTCTACCTCAACGAGCGCGAATGCTCGATCCAGCGCCGCCACCAGAAGGTGGTGGAAGAAGCGCCTTCGCCCTTCGTCACCCCGAAAATGCGCAAGGCCATGGGCGAACAGTGCGTCGCGCTGGCCCGCGCGGTGGGCTATTACTCCGCAGGCACAGTGGAACTGATCGTGTCGGGCGCTGACCCCTCTGGCGAGAGCTTCTACTTCCTTGAGATGAACACCCGCCTGCAGGTGGAGCATCCCGTCACCGAGGCGATCACCGGCATCGACCTTGTCGAGCAGATGATCCGCGTCGCCTATGGCGAAAAGCTGCAGATGTCGCAGGACGACATCAAGATCGATGGCTGGGCGATCGAAAACCGCGTCTATGCCGAAGATCCCTATCGCGGTTTCCTGCCCTCGACCGGGCGCCTGATCCGCTACAACCCGCCGCTGGCCGGATGGACCGACGATGGGCAGGCCAATGGCCGTCGCGGTGTCGATGGCGTGCGCGTGGACGATGGCGTCTATGAAGGCGGCGAAGTCTCGATGTTCTATGACCCGATGATTGCCAAGCTGGTGACCTGGGGCAAGACGCGCGACGAGGCGGCGGACAAGCAGATCCAGGCACTCGACGCTTTCGAGATCGAAGGGCTTGGCCACAATATCGACTTCGTCAATGCGATCATGCAGCACCCGCGCTTCCGTTCGGGCGAGCTGACCACCGGCTTCATTGCCGAGGAATACCCGGACGGCTTCCACGGCGCGGCAACGTCGGACGAACTGAAGCAAACGCTGGCGGCGCTGGCAGCATTTCTTGCCACCGCGCGGTCGGACCGGGCGCGGCAGGTCGACAACCAGCTTGGCCACGACCTCGATCCGCCGTCGGAATGGGCGGTGAAGATCGGTGGTTCGACCTATGCGGTGGAACTGACCGAGGACGAGATCAGCGTTGATGGCAAGGCCATCGACATCGCGCTCGAATACACCCCGGGCGACCGCATGGTGCATTGCGAGGTCGACGACAAGCCGCTGTCAGTGAAGGTCGAAACCACGCGCGCCGGGTTCAAGCTGACGACGCGGGGCGCGATCCATGACGTGCAGGTGCTGCCCGCCCACATCGCGCACCTGACCAGGCACATGATCGAAAAGATCCCGCCCGATCTTTCGAAGTTCCTGATCTGCCCGATGCCGGGCCTGCTCGTCAGCCTCAACGTGGGCGAGGGCGATACCGTGGAAGCAGGCCAGCCGCTCGCCGTGGTCGAAGCGATGAAGATGGAGAACATCCTGCGCGCCGAAAAGGCGGGCAAGGTCAAGTCGGTCAACGCCAAGGCGGGCGACAGCCTGGCGGTCGACGCGATCATTCTGGAAATGGAGTGAGGCCGGGCGGGGCGGCGCCATGTGCCCACCCCGCTGCGACTAGAATCGCTTCGCTCTCCAAGTCTCGCGGCCCTCCCGTTTACGGGAGGGCAGGAACAGGTTCTTCAACTCCCCTCCCGCACGCGGGAGGGGTTGGGGGTGGGCTGTCTCAGCTCCGGAAAATCTTGCCCGGATTGAAGATGTTGCCCGGGTCCAGCACTTGCTTGAGCGAGCGCATCACGTCCACCGCGTCCTCGCCCAGTTCATCGATGAGGCATTGCTGCTTGCCAATGCCGACGCCGTGCTCGCCGGTGCAGGTGCCGTCCATGGCCAGCGCCCGGGCGACCATGCGATGGTTGACCGCTTCCACTTCTGCCATTTCGTGCGGCGCATTCGGGTCAATCGAGAAGACGAGGTGGAAGTTGCCGTCGCCGACGTGTCCAAGGATCGTGGCGGGCACGCTGCAACCGTCGAGATCGGCGCGGGTGGCAAGGATGCATTCGGCCAGCCGGCTCATCGGCACGCAGACGTCGGTGGTCAGGCCGATGGCGCCGGGCCGCAAGTTGACGGCAGCATAATAGGATTCGTGCCGCGCGCGCCACAGGCGGTTGCGATCTTCGGCCAGTGTTGCCCACTGGAACGCGCCACCGCCGTTGGCCGAAGCCAAGCCCTTGACCGTCTCGACCTGCTCGGCAACCCCGTTGGGGGTGCCGTGAAATTCGAAGAACAGCGTCGGCGCTTCGGGCAGACCCAGCTTGCTTCGCAAATTCACCGCATGGACCTGCATGGCATCGAGCAGTTCGATCCGCGCCATCGGCACGCCGCAATGGAAGGCCTGCACCACCGTTTCGATCGCGCCGGACAGCGTCTCGAATGGGCAGGTTGCGGCCATGATCGCTTCCGGCACCGGATGAAGTCGCAGGGTGATGCCGGTGATGACGCCCAACGTGCCTTCGGAGCCGATGTAGAGCCGCGTGAGATCGTATCCGGCGGCAGACTTCTTGGCGCGCTTGCCAGTGCGGATAACCTTGCCCTGCGGCGTCACCACCTCCAGGCCCAGCACGGCCTCGCGCATCGTGCCATAGCGGACTGCGTTCGTGCCCGAGGCGCGCGTCGAGGCCATGCCGCCGATCGAGGCGTTCGCACCCGGATCGATCGGGAAGAACAGGCCGCTGTCGCGCAGGTGCGCATTGAGCGCCTCGCGGCGGATGCCGGGCTGCACGGTGCAGTCGAAATCGGCATGGTTTACAGCCAGGACTGCGTCCATCGGCGTCAGGTCCAGACTGACCCCGCCTTCGAGTGGCAAGGTGTGGCCTTCCAGCGATGTGCCGGCGCCAAAGGGCACGATGGCCACGCCGGCTTTGCGGCACAGGTTGACGCAATCGACCACGTCCTGCGTTGACCGGGCAAAGACCACGGCATCCGGAAGAACGGTGGGATACTGCGATTCGCTGGCGCCATGCTGGGCGAGGATTGCTTCGCTCGTCTGACATTGCAGGCCGAAGCGGGCCGAAAGACGGTCGAGAAAGCCGTTGGGCAAAGGGCGGGCATGCGGGACAGACAGGGTTTCCATGTTTACGGCCTAACCCATCGACACCCTTTTTGCAGCAACTGCCCTAATTGATATAGCGCCTGCGCGTTCAGCCGCGATAAAGCGCGAATGCGGAATTCTCTTCGTGCGTTCGAGCTTTGCGGCTCTGGCGGCTTCTGGAACTGAACAGGGTGTATCGATGAAGAAGATGATGGGTGCGATGATCGTTGCAGGGCTGGCCGCCTCGGCGCTGGCGGGCGGAACCGCCTTTGCCCAGGCCAAGGGCGATCCGGTTGCGGGCAAGAAGATTTTCATGCGTTGTATCGCCTGCCATGCCGTGCAGCCGGGCGCCGGTGCCAAGATGGGTCCCAACCTTGCGGGCGTTGTCGGGCGCAAGGCCGCGGCGGCTCCGGGCTTCAAGTATTCCGCGGCGATGCAGAAGGCCAAGATCAAGTGGGATGATGCCACGCTCGACAAGTGGCTCACGCGCCCTGCCGCGGTTGTTCCCGGCACTTCGATGGCGTTTGCGGGCCTGCCCAATGCTGCAGACCGCGCCAACGTGATCGCCTATCTCAAGAAGCCCAACTGAGCTTGCCTATTAGGGCGTCACGATATTGAATGCAGGGTCCGGCTTGTCGAGCCAGCCGATGAGGCGGGCGAAGGCCGCCGGATCCCCTTCGATCTTCGCCTCGCCGGAGGCAACCTTGGCCGCAAGCGGCTGACCTGCAAACAAGGCTGACAGCAAATCGGCATAACGCACCGTCAGCGTCGCCTGCCGCCCTTCGCGCAGGCCCTTGCGGTGAACCAGCACGCCATTGGCGATCGTTACCGTCCAGTCCTGATCCTTGTCAGGAAAGACGAACCCGAGCGAGGCAGAGCCGTCTCCAGCCTTGGCCGGATCGAGCCGCACCGCAAGGACTTCGAACAAGTCTGACGGCGGGAGTTGGCTGATCAGGGCTGCACCGCCGGTGGGATCGGTTGCGGTGACTCCCATTTCCAGTTCGGTCGCGCCGGTGAGATACATGTTGCGCCACAGTGCGTTCTCGCTCTGGTAGGCGAGCTGGCGATAGGTACGGGCAAGCAGGCTCTTTGCCGCAGCATCATTGCCATCGGCGAAAATCACCTTGTCGAGCAATTCCGCCGTCCAGCCGTAATCGCCCTTGGCGAAGGCGTCCTCTGCCAGGGCGCGCACCCGCGCTGCACCGCCCAATGCTTCGACATATCGCCTTCCGCCCTGTTCCGGGGGCAGGGGAGCGAGATGGACGGGGTTGCCATCGTACCAACCCATGTAGAACTGATACACGGCGCGGCTGTTGAAGCTGTAGGAGCCGTAATAAGGCCGGTCGTACCACTTTGCCGCCAGCGCAGGGGGCAGCGTGAGCTGCGCCGCGATTTCAGGCCCGGTCAGGCCCTTGTTCATCAGCCGCACGGTCTGATCATGAAGGTAGGCATAGGCATCGCGGTGCTTGGCGAGATAACTGGTGATCTCGCCTGCACCAAAGCGGGGCCAGCCATGGCTGGCGATCAGCACTTCGGACCCTGCAAAGAAGTCGATCGCCTCGGTCAGCCCTTGCGCCCAGGCCTTGGCATCGCGGATCACTGCCCCGCGCGGGGTGAGGATGTTGTGCTGTGTGACGTTGGCGTTCTCGGCCAGGTCGGCAACCTTCCAATCTGGGAAGCCGAAGTTCATCTCGGCAGGGGCTTCGGTTCCGGGCGTGATCTGGAAGCGCACGCGCACGCCGTCGAGCACGAGTTCCGTGCCGGTCTCGCCGATTTCGCGCGTTGGCGGGATCAGGCTGCGCCCGCCTGCCGCCACACCCATGCCGATGCCCGAGCCCATCGAGCCTTCCGGGCCCTTGGGCAAGCCCAGGCCGAACTGATAGGAGGCGCGACGCCCCATTGCGGGACCTGCAATGACGTTCTCGCTGACGGCAGCGCGGGTGAAGCCCTGCGGAGCAATGATCGGCGCGTCCTTGGCCATGACCGAGGTGAACGCACCCGCGCCGCCGAAATGATCGACGTGGCTGTGAGTGTAGATCATGGCGGTGACGGGGAGCCTTGCCACCTTCTCGGAGATCAGCGCGTAGGCGGCGGCCGCAGTCTCGGTGGCAGTCAGCGGGTCGATCACGATCCAGCCCTGGTCCCCACGCACGAAGGTCACGTTGGCGACGTCGAACCCGCGCACCTGCCAGATGCGGTCCGTCACCTTGAACAGGCCGGCCTTGCCGAGCACCTGGGCATGACGCCACAAACTGGGGTTCACGGTGGCAGGGGCAGGGCCATTGGCAAAGGCGAAGGCGGCGGTGTCCCACACCGGCTTGCCCGCGGCGTCGCGGATCACCGGGTCTTTCAGCGTTGCCACGAACCCGCGGGTTGCGAAATCGAAGTCCTGTCGGTCGGCCATCGGCAGGTCGGCGAGGGCCGCGGCGTTGGCCTTGCGGGTGGCGTCGGTCGGTGCATCGGCCCGGGCCGGGCCTGCAACGAGCAGCAGTGACGCGCTGGCGGTCAGGGCGCGGCAAAAGTTCGTGAAACGCATGTCCTCTCCCGGCTCCGTTCCATGTGGAGTTCCGGGTGCAGAGTGACTTTAATCGCGCGATTAGGGAAGCCCGAATAAGGAATCCCTGGCGGAAGAAATCTGTTCAACCTGCGTGGACAGTTCCGAAGCGTATCGGCACTCTGCAGGCTCCATTGCGTGAAGGCGTTTTCATGATCCTGCGGAAGCTCTTGCAAATTGCGGCCTTCATCACCCTGCCCACGTGGGCGTGCGCGGAAGACAGGCAGGCCACCTTCGTCAAGGATATGGTGCGCCTGGTCGGCAAGGCTCATCCGTCTGGCGAGGTAAAGCCATCGGGAGATGACTGGCAGGAGCTCCGCATTGATTTCCCCGGCGAGGACAGTGACCGGATCGTCAATATCGGCCGCATCTGGACATTCTGTCAGTCCGCAGAGAAAGCCGACTGCAAGGTTGCCAAAGAGGAGTTCGCACGAAAGACAGCACTGCTGCCACCTGAAGGCAAGGTCAGCGATCTTCGGGTTACTGTGCGAGACAAGGTCTATTACGACTATGTGAAAAGCCCTCCATCGCGTGGCGATGTTTCCGGTGCCAAGGTAATCGACGCTCTCGCGCGCCAGATCGGCGAGGATCTGTACGAGTTTCTGGTACTTGACTCACCCGACACGATCGCCCTTGCCGGACGCGAGGCGTTGCAGAAACTCTCGCTTTCGGAAGAAGAGGCGTGGCGCATTGCCGAGCGGCAGACTGCCGAGAGACTTCCGCCGCTGCCAACCGTAGCTCAACTCCGAGAAAATGCGGTGGCGTTCGAGGAGTACGAGTATCTCGGCAGCTTGCTGGTGCAGAGAGACGGATTTGCCGCGCTGGCAGAGGAACTTGGTCCCGATCTGTTTGTCACAGCCGTGTCGGATGGCTTCGTCTTTGTCGGTCTGATGCCTGATGGAGAGGGCCTGCAGCGGTTCTCGAAGACCGTCGCCGAGGACTGCGCCGCACAGCAGCGTTGCATCTCGCCAAACATCTACCGGTTTCGTGATGGGCAGTGGCGCATCGCGACTGGTAGCATCGTTCCCTAACCGAACAACCTCTGCCACAGCGTTCGCCGCCGCCTTGGCGGGAGCTGCTGGCCGGTTACACGCATGAGGTAATTGGCAAGCAGCAGGGCCTGGTTGCGCGTCATCAGCAGGTGGTGCGTGTCGATCGCCTCGGGTGTGGGCCGGGGGGTCTTGCTCGATTGTACGGTCAGATGGATATTGCGTGCGAAAGCGCGATGTTTCCAGCCAACGACAACGCCCGAAAGCTCGTGCGGTGTATCATCGCTCGGCGAGTTTGCCGTTGCCATAAACCCTCTCCCAATTCCCCGCAACACAGGGAATCGGAAGATGGCAATTTCGTCAAGCTATTGAGTCGGGCATTCGTTTCGGATTGGAACGGTCAGGCGGCGAGCTGGTATGGCGCGATCTCGCCCGCGAGGTAGAGCTTCTTGGCCTTCGCGCGGCTGAGCTTGCCCGAACTGGTGCGCGGCAGCGTGCGCGGCGGCACAAGTTCGACCACGCAGTTCATGCCGGTGATCGAACGCACCTTGTCGCGGATCTGGTCGCGCAGCTTGACGCGTTCGACCGGGTCGGACACGCGGCAATGCACGAGCACGGCGGGCGCTTCCTCGCCATTTTCGGTCTCTACCGAGAACGCGGCGATGTCGCCCTGGTGGAAGCCGGGAAGCTGCTCCACCGCCCATTCGATGTCCTGCGGCCAGTGGTTCTTGCCGTTGATGATGATCATGTCCTTGGCGCGGCCGACGATGAACAGGTAGCCCTTTTCATCGACGTAACCCATGTCGCCCGTATCGAGCCAGCCATCGACCATGCAGGCGTCGGTCGCTTCCGGGTCGCGGAAATAGGAGTGCATCACCGACGAGCCGCGGCACCAGACCTTGCCGATGTGGTGATGCGAAAGCGAGTTGCCGTTCTCGCCCCGGATCGCGACTTCCATGCCCAGAACGGGCACGCCGCAATTGACCATGGCGCGATAGCGGGCAGGGCGCGAAAGATCGCGCGGCGTGCCCGACAGGCGCTCTTCCTCGACCAGTTCGACGCGAATGCCTTCTCCCGGCGGCATGATGGTGACGGCCAGCGTTGCTTCGGCAAGGCCATAGCTCGGCAGGAAGGCCTCAGCCTTGAAGCCGGCTTCGGCAAAGGCGTTGACGAAGTTCTGCATCACGTCGGGGCGGATCATGTCGGCCCCGTTGCCGGCAACGCGCCAGCGCGACAGGTCGAAACGGTCCGAGACGTGGGTCTGGCTGGAGATGCGGCGGGCGCAGATGTCGTAGCCGAAGGTGGGCGAATAGGAGAGCGTCGTGCCCTTGTTGCGGCTGATCAGGTCAAGCCATGCCAGCGGACGGCGGGCGAAGTCCTCGGTCTTGAGGTAATCGACCGAGACGCTGTTGGCGATCGGCGAAAGGAAGCAGCCGACAAGACCCATGTCGTGATACCACGGCAGCCACGAAACCGCACGATCCGGATCGGCGATCTTCATGCCGTGCGAATGGCCGGCGAGGTTGGCCAGCAATGCGCGGTGCGTGACGGCAACGCCATGCGGAAAGCGCGTCGAGCCGCTGGAATACTGAAGGTAGCTGATTGCGTCAGGATCAGGCGTGGGCAGGGCGGCGTCGGACTGATCGCCCGCATGGAATTCGTTCCACGAAAGACCGGCGCAGCCCTGACGCGCGGCGGCGGCGCCTGCCATTTCGGCAATCTCGCCGGGATAGACCAGCATCTTCGGGTCCGAACTGGCAAGCTGGACGGCGAGCTGGTCGATATAGCTTTCCTTACCGCCGAAGCTGGTCGGCAGGGGCAGGGGGACGGGCCACGCGCCTGCATACATCGCGCCGCAGAAGATCGCGGCGAAATCGGGACCGGTTTCTGCTACCAGTGCCACGCGGTCACCGGGAACGACGCCCATCGCCATCAGGCGGCGGGCGGCCACCAGCGCGTCCTCACGCAGTTCGGAATAGGGATAGACTCGCGAAAGCGTGCCGCGCGGATCGTGGAAGTTGAACCCCAGCACGCCCTTGGCGGCATAGTCCAGCGCATCGCAGAAGGTATCGAAGTCCGCATACCGACGTGGCTGCACGTCGATGTTGGGCGTGGGAACGAGAATCGCCTTGTCAGCGACAGCGTTCGAAACAGTCATGCGATACCCCGATGTTCTCTTCATTCGTCCTGCGGGCCTGTGCAGACCCGCCGATGAACGGTCCATTAGCTCGAACGGCCCATTACTGGTCCGTGACGCGAAAACAACGCCACCACGGTACGGACGTTCTCATTTAACAGGGACTGTGGCACGAATGTGGCGGATGGACCGCAATTCCCCTGATGGCCGTGGCAACCGCCGCGAAAGGAAACCGCCAAGGCCGCTCGATGCCGCGCGGCTTGACGAAATGGCGCTGGCCTATGTCGCGCGCTTTGCCACCAGCGCGGGCAAGCTTTCCGACTACCTGAGGCGCAAGTTGCGCGAACGGGGCTGGGAGGGGGAAGGCGAAGCCGATCTTCACGCGATCGTCAGCCGATTCGTCGAACTGGGTTATGTCGACGATGCCGGATTTGCCCGCGGCAAGGCGCAAAGCCTTCTGCGGCGAGGCTATGGGGCGCGGCGCATCGAGCAGGCGCTGGGCGCTGCGGGAATCGCCGAACCGCTGCGCGAGGAGGCACGCGGCAGCGATGCGGAGCGACGCCGGGCTGCACTCGTCATGGCGCGAAAGCGGCGCTTCGGCCCGTTTGGCGGGGGCAGCGGGCTTGACCCGGCCCTGCGCGAGAAGCAGGTCGCAGCCATGCTCAGGGCCGGACACCCCCTTGCCTATGCGCGCGAGGTGGTGAATGCATCCAGCCCCGAAGCTCTGGAAGAGTGGATCGATGAAGCAGCTGACTAGACTAGCCGTTCTTTCTGCCCTTGCGCTGATCGCAGGGTGCTCGCCAGGTGCGGCCGACGCCGGGGCCAAGGCGCAGCCCCAGGCGTCAGCAGCGGCGGTTCATCCGGTCTCGGGCCTCCAGATCACGCCCGTGACGGTGACCAGCGGCAACGGGGCCCACGTGTTCAAGTCGGAAGTTGCACGCACCTCTGCCGAGCAGGCCAAGGGGCTGATGTTCCGAACCGAGATCGGCGATGACGAGGGCATGATCTTCCTGCGCAATCCGCCGGATATTGCTTCGTTCTGGATGCGCAACACGGTGATTCCGCTCGACATCATCTTCGTCGGTCTCGATCGCCGCATCATCAACATCGCGGCCAATGCCAGACCTTATGACGAAACCCCGCTCCCTGCGGACGGGCCGACGCTGGCGGTGCTGGAAATCAATGGCGGGCTGGCCGCAAGGCTCGGCATCAAGCCGGGCGACAAGGTTGACTGGTAAGATGAGGGCAGCGGCATCAACGCGCTTGCCGACTCCCCCCATCAGCGGCTAAGCGCCCCCTGATATCCAAGGCAGGTAGCATGAGCATCCTCGGCAAGATCTTCACGTGGTGGAATGGTGCCACCGTCACCACCATGCTGTTCAGCGCACTGAATGGTGAGCAGGTGGGCACCGATGCGCAAGGGAACACCTATTTCCGCGCCAAGAAGCCCTATCCCAAGGGCCACCCCTTTGCCGGGCGCGAACGCCGCTGGGTAATCTACAATGGCGCCAACGATGCCAGCCGGGTTCCCTCGGAATGGCATGGCTGGCTGCACGGGGCGTTCGATGGCGTGCCTGAAAGCAACCTGCCGCCACCGCGTATCTGGGAAGCGGACTTCACGCCGAATGCCACCGGGACCTCGCAGGCCTATCGTCCGCAGGGCGCGCTGGAGCGCGGTGGCAAGCGCGCCGCCGCAACCGGTGACTACGAAGCCTGGGTTCCGGAAGCCTGATGCCATCTGTCGCATCGCCGGCAATGCGTGCACTCGCACTTGCGGGTCTGCTGACGCTTGCTGGTTGCGGCGAGAAGGCTCCCGCTCCGCCGCCAGAGGCCACGGAAACAGGTGCGGCAATTGCCAGCGCATCCGGTGCCGCAGTGGAAAGCGAATTCGGCACGCCGATCAAGGACCGCGTGGCGACCCTCGGCCTGCTCAACAAGCGTAACAACATCACGCAGGACATTGTCCTCAAGAGCGGCGAATCGCGGCGGATCGGCAATGCCATCGTCAAGCTCGCCACCTGCGAGAAGACCGCGCCTTGGGAAGACCCGCCCGAGACCGGCGCCTTCGTCCAGCTTTTCGTCGAGGAGCGGGCGAGCACCGATCAGCCACTGGCCTGGCGCAAGGTGTTTTCAGGCTGGTTGTTCCGGAACGCCCCGTCGTTGAGCGTGGTCGAACACCCTGTCTATGACGTCTGGGTCAAGGACTGTGCGATGACCTTCCCCGGCGAGGAAGAGCCGGTCGCTTCCGCGCGCAATGCGGCAAAGCCCAGCGGCAACGCCAGCGCGGCGGCATCCCCCAATCCCGGGCCGAAGCCCGCGACCAGTCCATCACCGACCGCTTCGGCAAGCGCGCGACCTGCAGCCACTTCAGCCGAAGAATAGGGCCGCTGCGCCTGTGACAGCAGTTGCAGGTACTGGCTCTGCGGAATCTCGATTGCGCCCAGAGACGCCAGGTGGGTCGTGGTGAACTGGCAGTCGAGCAATTCCGCGCCCACCGTGCGCAGCGACGCGACCAACCAGGCCAGAGCGACCTTGGATGCATCGGTCTGGCGGCTGAACATCGATTCGCCACAGAACACGCGCGCGAATCCCACGCCATAAAGTCCGCCGACCAGCCGCCCCTCGTTCCAGCATTCGATGGAATGGGCATGACCATGTTCGTGAAGCCCGATGTAGCTTTCGCGAATCCGCGCGCTGATCCAGCTTTCGTCGGCACCGGGGCGGGGCGCAGCGCAGGCGTCGATCACGGCTTCGAAAGCGGCGTTGCAGGTGACGGTGAATTTGCCCCGGCGCAATGTGCGGGCCAAGGATTTGGAAAGATGAAAGCCCTCCAGCGGCAGAATCGCCCGTATCCGCGGCTCCACCCAGAAGACTTCGGGATCATCGCGGCTGTCGGCCATCGGGAAAATCCCGGCGCGATAGGCCTTGAGCAGGAGCTCGGGCGGGATGGCGTGGGGATCGTTGCGGGCCATAATCTTCAATAATGTGTTTCGGTCGGTTGCGCTCCCGCCGTCAAGTCTTTAAGGGGCCGCTCAGAGCACAGGAGTGTAGCTCAGTTGGTAGAGCATCGGTCTCCAAAACCGAGGGCCGTGGGTTCGAGTCCCTCCACTCCTGCCACTCGCCACCAAGGCGAGGTTTGGCGCCGCGAATCACCTTGAAGACAGCGCAATCCGCCAGCAGCTTTTTTGCCGCTGCGCAGGATTCGTCGTGCCGATGGTCACGCAATCGAATTAGGCGCAATGCCCAGGCAAAAAAGAGGCGGTACGCCTTTAAGCGCCCGCCCCCAGTCGTCTCATGCGTCTGGTTCGCTTGAGAGTGACAGGATGCTAGCATCGCGACTGCGCAACGCCAGCGTCAAAGTCCGGTGAGCCGACGAAACCGGCACGAAAAAGGGCGAGCCGTCTGCGGCCCGCCCTCTTCATGCCGGTTTGAGGCTGGTGCTTACCTGCGATGAAGGCCGCCCAGCGCACCGCCCGCGGTTCCCGTCACGCCGCCCTGGAGCGACCCGGCAGCGCCGGCTCCGGTCTGACCGAGGCTGCCACCGAGTGATCCACGGCCGGAGACTGCGGCATCGACCGCGCCAGACGTTGCCACGTCATCGAGAGTGTCGGTGGTACGATCCTTCAACCGACCAGTCGTCCTCTCGGCCGAGCGCCTGGTTTGCTCCGCCGTAGCTTCGGCCTTGCGCTTGGTGCGCTCGGCCGTCGCCGTGGCCTTGCGTTCTGCCCGGTCCACCGCCCTCGTGTCTGCGCGAGTCTCGTTGCGGGTACGGGCTGTAGTGGAAACCTCTCCACCCAAGCCCTTGGTGGCTGAGTCGCGCTGCGCGGTGGCGGACGTGCTCACTTCGGCGCCCACACCGGTATTGGCATTGACTGCGCCATTGCCCGTCGAAACCTGCGCGCCGGCATTGGTCGAGCCTTCAGCCTTGGCCTGGCCGCTCTGGGCCTGCGCGGTCCCGGCCATGGCAAGGGCCACCAGCGGAAGAATGATCTTTTTCATGGTTCTCGTTCCTTTCGCCCCATTTCGCGCCCCTGTTTTCGTGCAGGCGTTCAACGGTGCGCCGTCAGCTGCGTTCCTGCCGATGGCTCGGATTGCCGGGGGCAGGGAGCGGGCCATCCCGTTTGTCCTCCATGGCGGCCCCATTGCCACCCTTGCCAACCGGCCCGGCGCGGACTAAATGAACGGAACTTCCGACATCGGAAAATCGCCCGCCCCTCCCGGACTTGTCCGGGGCGGCGATGACCCCTAGCCGGAAGAAACGAAATTCCACGCGGCTCCGGCCGCAGCAAGCAAGGCACCAGAGCAATGGCCAAGACCAGCCCCGGCGAGTTCTTCAATCAGGTGAAGGCCGAAGCACGCAAGGTTGTCTGGCCGACCCGCCAGGAAACCACCACCACCGCGATCTTCGTCGGCATCATGATGCTGATCCTCGCAGTGTTCTTCCTCGGCATCGACTCGCTGTTCAGCGCGGTCGTCCGCTTCCTGCTCTCGCTCGCCTGATCACCTAAAGGACCAAGAGAAACGATATGGCCCGCTGGTACATCATTCACGCCTATTCCGGTTTCGAGAACAAGGTGAAGGAAGCGATCATCTCCGAAGCCGAGCGTATCGGTCTTTCGCAGCTGGTCGAAGCGGTCGAAGTGCCGACCGAGACGGTCACCGAGGTAAAGCGCGGCAAGAAGGTCCAGGTCGAACGCAAGTTCATGCCGGGCTACGTGCTCGCCAAGCTGGCGATGAACGACGACATCTACCACCTCGTCAAGAACACCCCGAAGGTGACCGGCTTCCTCGGCACCAACAACAAGCCGCAGCCGATTTCCGACAAGGAAGCCGCCCGTTACTTCGGTGCGCGCGAGCAGGCCGCCGCCGAACCGCGCAAGAACGTCTCGGTCGATTACGAGATCGGCGATCAGGTCAAGGTCAACGCGGGGCCTTTTGCCTCGTTCAACGGCGTGGTCGAGGAACTGGACTTCGACAAGAGCCGCGTGAAGGTCTCGGTCTCGATCTTCGGGCGTGCGACGCCGGTGGAACTGGGCTTCGAGGAAGTCGAACTCGTTCGCGGCTAAAGCACCAGAGCTTGCATTTGCGGGCCGATAGCCTTATCGGCCCGCGCTTCGCTGCCTGAAAGGGCAGTGATTCCGTGCGGGAGTTCCGGTTTCGGAGCGTTTGACCGCTCACTCTGAGGCTTCGCTCCATCGGGCGGGCCGACAGGAAGAAAGGAGGCCATCGTGGCCAAGAAGATTGAAGGCTATATCAAGCTGCAGGTTGCAGCCGGTGAAGCAAAGCCTGCTCCGCCGATCGGTCCTGCGCTGGGTCAGCGCGGCGTCAACATCATGGAATTCTGCAAGCAGTTCAACGCTGCCACGCAGGAAGTCGAAAAGGGCACCCCGCTGCCGACCGTGATCACGGTCTATGCGGATCGCTCGTTCACCTTCGTGACCAAGACCCCGCCCGCAACCTTCTTCATCAAGAAGGCCGCTGGCATCAAGTCGGGTTCGAAGACCCCGGGCAAGGCTTCGGCCGGTTCGATCAAGCGTTCGCAGCTGGCGGAAATCGCCCAGGCCAAGATGAAGGACCTGAACGCGAACGACATCGACGCCGCAACGAAGATCATCGAAGGCTCCGCGCGCGCGATGGGCCTCACCGTGGTGGAGGGCTGATTCCATGGCCAAGCAGACCAAGAAGCAGAAGGCCCTTGCCACCAAGCTGGGCGACAACCAGAAGCTTTATGCAGTCGATGAAGCCATCGCGCTGCTCAAGGACCTGAAGTCCGCCAAGTTCGACGAGAGCCTTGAAGTCTCGCTGAACCTCGGCGTCGATCCGCGCCACGCCGACCAGATGGTCCGCGGCATGGTCACGCTGCCCTCGGGCACCGGCAAGGACGTCAAGGTTGCCGTGTTCGCCCGTGGCGACAAGGCTGAAGCCGCGCTGGCCGCCGGTGCCGACAAGGTCGGTGCCGAAGACCTGCTCGAGGACATGCAGAACGGCAACCTCGACTATGGCCGCGTGATCGCGACGCCCGACATGATGGGCATCGTCGGCCGCCTCGGCAAGGTGCTGGGCCCCAAGGGCCTCATGCCGAACCCGAAGCTCGGCACCGTCACGCCGAACGTCGCTGATGCGGTCAAGGCTGCCAAGAGCGGTCAGATCGAATTCCGCGTCGAAAAGGCCGGCATCATCCACGGCGGCATCGGCAAGCTCTCGTTCTCGGACGAAGCGCTGCGCGCGAACTTCGACGCATTCGTCGATGCGATCGTCAAGGCGAAGCCTGCTGGCGCCAAGGGCAAGTACCTGCGCAAGGTCGGCCTGTCCTCGTCGATGGGCCCCGGCCTCAAGATCGACGTTGCCCAGGTTCACGGCGGCTGATCATGCTGCGTCCCCGCGAACGCGGGGACCTCGTGCGCTAATGCACCAGAAAAAGAAGGCCGGGGAGGGATACCTCTCCGGCCCTTTTTCTGTCGTCGTCACTCGTCTAGGAGCGGCGGATGCCCGATCCCGAAATCGCCCAGAACCCGGTCACCGTCGCTCGCCTGCAGGTGGAGGCGATCATTCCGCCCGAAAAGCGCGGGCCCGGCTGGGATCGCCACTGGCGTGAACTCGAAGCCTATGCCGATGCCGCCATGGAAGGCGCGGTTGGCGACTGGACGGTCAGCCCGGATCGAACTCGAGGCTGACCCGAAAGCCAGGGTTGGCACTCTGGGCGCAGATCGAGGCGCCAAGCCCGCGCGCCATGGCCTTGACCAAGCGCTGCCCAAGGCCGGTGCCCTTGGTTTCGGCGTTCTCGCCAAACCCTGCGCCATCATCTTCCACGGTCAGGCGAACGTGGCCGGCCGCGCCGGTTGACAGGATGATCCGCACTTCGCCGGCGCAATCGGCACCGTAGGCGTACTTGCAGGCATTTGCCACCAGCTCGCAGATGATGATGCCCAAGGTGACTGCCTTGTCGGTCTGCAATTCCATCGGTTCGGTCCTGGCCACGACATTGCGCGGCGCATGCGGCGACGTCCAGGTCTCGGTCAGATCGCGGGCGAGATTGGCGAGATATTCGTCCAGCGCCACGCTCTCGACATTGCCGGTGGCATAGAGGTGGCGGTTGACGTGCGCGATGGCGCCAATGCGCTGTTGCGAGGCCAGCAGCGCATTGCGCGCCTCGCCTTCGGGCAGGACCGAAGCCTGCATGTTGATGAAGCTCATCGTCATCTGCAGGTTGTTGGCCACGCGATGGTTGACCTCGCGCAGGAGCGCGGCGAGCCGCTCGTTGCTGGCAATCAGGTCGCGCTCGGCCTGTTCCTTGGCGCGGCGCAGGCGTACCCTTTCGAGCGATTGCGAGAAGGCCGAGCGCAGCAGCTCGATGAAGTCCTCGCCGATCGTCTTGACGACATAGTCTTCGGCACCGGCACGCAGCGCGGCGGCGGCAAGACGGCCATCATCGGCCCCGGTGACGTAGACGACCGGAGGGCAGGAGGGCAGGGCGAGCAGTCGCTCCAGCGTCTGCAAGCCATCCATGCCCGGCATGTGATGATCCACCGCGATAACGTCGAACTCTTCGCCCTGCGCCGTGGCAAGGCCCTCGTGCCCGTCGGCCGCGAGCGTGATCTCGAAGCCCAACGTGCCAAGGCGACGTTGTACCAGCCGGCGCAGCGCCGGATCGTCGTCGATATAAAGGAGGCGGACGGGATCCGCGCTCAATGGGCCTCCTCGGCGTCCGGCACCTGGATGACCGAGAGGAACAGGCCGAGCTGGCGGATCGCCTCGGCGAAGTTCTCGTAGTTGACCGGCTTGGTGATATAGACGTTGCAGCCCATGTCGTAGCAACGCTGAATCTCCACCTTGTCGTCGGTCGTGGTGAGCACCACAACCGGCGTGCGCCGCAGATGCGGATCGCTCTTGATCTTGGACAGGATGTCGATCCCGCTCATGTCCGGCAGGTTGAGGTCCAGCAGGACAAGGGCCGGGCCGTTGTGTGCCGGGCCGTGCGGATCGTTCCACAGATAGTCGAGCGCGCTGGTGCCATCGGTGAAATGATGGATGGTGTTCGAGATACCGGCGCGCCGGATGTTCTTCTCGATCAGACGGGCATGGCCTTCGTCATCCTCGACCATGACGATGTTGACGGCGAGTTGATCAGGCATCGGCTACTCCGGATTGAAACTTGAGCGGCAGGCTGACCGTGAAGGTCGAACCCTGTCCTTCCTCGGATGATACTTCGACGAGCCCTCCAAGGCGATAGGCCAGCGCGCGCACGTGGGCGAGCCCGATGCCTTCGCCCGGCTGGTCCTGCATGCCCGACCGGCGGAAGAGATCGAAGATGCGATCGTGGTCACGGGCGGATATGCCACGGCCGTTGTCCGTCACCGTTATGATCGCGCGGCCGTGGGATGTGCTGCCCGCAATGCGAATCTCGCCGGGGCGGCCCGGTTGCAGGTACTTCAGCGCATTCTCGATCAGGTTCGACAGGATCTGTTCGATCGCCAGCCGGTCGGTCTCGACTACGGGCAGTTCACCCAGTTCCACGCGCGTTTCGGTTTCGTCGATCCGGTGCTGGAGGGACTCGATAATGGATTGCACCACATCGGCAATGGCAACGCGCGCCGGGGAGAGCGTGCGGCGGCCCTCGCGCGAAAGGCGCAGGATCGCGTTGATCAGGCGGTCCATCTTCTGCGTGGACGACCGGATGAAGCCGATGGATTCGGGCAGGTCCTCCTCCACCGCCAGACGCACCTGCTGCGGCACTTCCTCGCCATCCTTCAGCACGTGTTCGCCGATAACCTTGCGTGCTGCATCAAGCTCTGCGGTAAAGCCCATGACATTGACCAGAGGCGAGCGCAGGTCATGGCTGACGATGTAGGCGAAGCGCTGGATCTCGGCATTGGCGCGCTGCAATTCGGCCGTGCGCTCGTCGACGAGCGTTTCCAGTTCCTGATTGAGCAAATGGAGTTCGCGGCGCTTGCCGTCGATTTCGGCGATGTTGCGGCGGATGATCTGTATGGCGGCTATCGCCACGCCGATGACCAGGGCGGCACAAAGCGCCAACATGGCCGAAAGCAGGGTGCGCGTGCTGTCCTGCGCGAGGTTCCGTTCGCGCAGGAGCTTGTCCTCGCGCACCAGCATCTCGTCGGCATAAGTGCGAATGTGGCGAATGGCCGCAACGGTGCTGTCGCGGTCAAGCGAATCCACCTTGAGAATGCCGAGCTTGGCCTCCGCCTCGGTGGTGCGTGCCTGTTCGGCGTATCCGTCAAAGGCCTTGCGCAGGCCAGCCACCGACCGGACTTGGGAGCTGTTGTCCTTCACCAGCGTTTCGAGCGTGGTCAGCTCGTTGCTGGCATCGGCGATGGCCTTCTCGGCAATCGTGATGAAGTTTGTTTCGGTCGGCGCGATGATGATCCCGCGCCGCGCTGTCTCGGTCCGCTCGGCGTGGCGGACGAAGCGATTTAGCGACGCTTCCACGTCAAGCGTGTGCTCTACCCAATAGGCATCGCGCTCGGCCTGCCGCTGCACGATGACCACGGCGGCAACCGCCGCGACGACGGCTGCGAAGCCGATCGCGAGCAGCAGCAGGATAAGCCGGTTGTTCCCCGCATCGCGCGAGAAAGCGTAAGTCGGCGTCGTCGGCATCGTAAGGTAGCACTCCCGTCGACGCAGGAACTCCTCAAGCCGCCATTGCGTTCCCGCTCTGTGTCAAGAAATGTTACCGGATGTTTTCGGTTGTATAGCACTCGGCGACCAGGCTGATCACTTGGCCCTCAGCCGTGCGCAGCCGGGCCCGGTGGGAAAGGACTGTCCCCTGCGGGCACTGCTCCATCGCCCCGCGCCGCTGTGCCAGACGCTCCCGCTGGAAGCGGAGCGGCGCAACGACTTTCCCGAAGGGCGTGTCGGTCGTGGCCAGCGCTCGGTTCATCTCGGGCGTCAGGCGTGACGGAACATACCAGTTGTGCGCTACCGAGAGCGTGCGGCTCCCGCAGACCAATCGCACATGGCGGTATGCCACCGGCTCGTCGGCGGAAATCTCGAGGCTCTGGCGGACTGCGAGGGAGACCGGTGCGGCGGCGGGATCAGAGATGGCCCGGATCACCGGGGGATGGGCAAGCCCCCGCCTTTCACACCACTGGCCCAACGCCGCCGTCGCGCTGTCATTGGCGGCAAGCGTGCGCTCGAAATCGGTCAGGGTCGTGGAGCATCCCGCCAGCGCTGGCAGCAGCAGTGCCAGCAGCATCCCATCAAGGTGCGGGCGGAGCATCGGGCGCAGCAACGGCCACGCGCCGGGCCGAGAGAATCTTCACCGGCTTTGCCAGGATCTGCCCCCGCATGATCCCTTCGCCCTCGGTCTCCGAGATCGGTGCAGCGAAGATGGCCTTGACCACTTCCATGCCTTCGACGACCTGGCCGAACGCGGCATATCCTGCCTTGGCCTCGGGATCAGTCGAGTCCGGCTGGGCATCGAGGCCCGGCTGGTCCGATACCATGATCGAAAAGTCGCCGGTTGCCGTGCCCGGTGCATAGCGCGCCATCGAAAGCGTGCCGGCCTTGTGCAGGATGCCGGTCACGTTTGTCGGCTCATGCGCGACAGGCGGCAGGTTGCGCCTGGGGTCGCCGCGCGTTCCGGCCTGGATGAGACCGTTCGGCTGCTCGCCCCAGTTGAGATGCATCGCGCGGTAGAAGACCGTGCCATCAAGGCGCTTCGTCTCGGCATATCGGACGAAGTTAGTCGCCGTCGCGGGCGCATGCTTGACGTCGACCTCGACGACAATTCGCCCGGCCTCGGTCTCCAGCGCGACCCGGACCGTGTCGGGCAGGGGAGCAGTCGACGGCGCGGGATAGGCTGGCGCTGCTGCGCGCGGCGCGGGCGCGCGCTTCTTTATCGGCGCGGCGGCAACGAGGGCAAAGGCGATCGGTGCAAGCACGGCAAGGCGACGGGTCAGCACGGCTTCAGATTCCCCCCGCAACGGGGAAACGGCCGATTGCGGCCAGCCCCTCTTCCAGCGCATGGGCGCAGGCCTTGAGCGTCGTCTCGCTGACCGAGCGGATCACGAAATTCGCCCCGGTCTTGCCTTCCCGGAAGAACGGGTAACTGCCGATCTGCACACCATCGAACGCCTTTTCCGTCTCGCGCAGAAGGTCGGCGATCTCGCTTTCTGCCACCCAGCAGCCGACTGTTGTCGAGAGCAAGGGCAACCCACCTTCGAGTTGACCGGTCAGGCCATCGAGCATCTGTGCGGTTATGCCCGGCACACCTGCCATCAGGAAAACGTTGCCGATGCGGATGCCGGGGGCGCCGGAAACGCGGTTCTCGATCAGGTCCGCGCCGGCCGGCACGCGCGCCATGCGCAGGCGCGCATCATTCAGGCCACCGCGCTTGGCGTAGTAGCTTTCCAGAATCGCCCGGGCCTTGGGGTGAATCACTACGTCCACGCCCAGCGCCGCCGCTACTGCGTCAACCGTGATGTCGTCGTGCGTGGGGCCGATGCCGCCGGTGGTGAAGAGGTAGTCGTTGCGGGCGCGCAGGGCATTGACCGCTTCGATGATGGCCACCATGTCGTCTGGCACGACACGCACCTCGCGCAGGCGTATGCCCTGGACGCCAAGCCAGGTCGCCACCTGGGCGATGTTCTTGTCCTGCGTGCGGCCGGACAGGATTTCGTCACCCACGACAATCAGCGCGGCGGTCCAGATGCGGGATTCGTCAGTCATCGCGGGTGTGGTATCGCAACGGGACGTCCCGCAAAAGCGCTTATTCCGCTGCCGCCATGTGCGCCTTGTGCGCGGTTGCGGGGCGGGGATGGCTGAACTGCAGCACGCCATCCTCGATCGGGTCATCGCGCATCCACGTCACGTCCCGCACGTAGTCCTGGTTCAGTCGCCAGCGCATGTCGCTTGCCGACTTGGGCAGGAGATGGCGGGCCCGTTCGATATAGCCCGAGGAGAAGTCGTAGATGTTGTCCTCGTCCAGATGGTGGTTGGGCGCCAGTTTCGGAACGGCCACTTCCATCCCGCGCGATTTCATCGCGTTGAGCACGTCACAGATGTAGCGCGCGTTGATGTCGGCCCGCAGCGTCCACGAGGCGTTGAGATAGCCAAAGACCGCCGCTAGGTTCGGCACGTTCGAGAACATCGCGCCCTTGTAGTAATAGCGGTCGGCGAAATCGACCGGCAGGCCGTCCACGCTGATCGCGATCTTGCCGGCCATTACCATCTTCAGGCCGGTGGCTGTCACGATCACGTCGGCATCGAGATGCTTGCCGGATTGCAGCTGGATGCCGGTCGCATCGAAGCGCTCGATCCGGTCGGTCACGACGCTGGCCTTGCCCGCCTTGATGGCCTCGAACAGGTCGGCGTCGGGCACCAGGCACAGTCGCTGCTCCCACGGATTGTACGGCGGCGTGAAGGCTTTTTCGTCGTATTTGTCGCCCAGAAGGGACTTCAGCCGCTTGGTCAGGAACGCGGCGACCTTGTCCGGCCGGGTGCGTGCCCGCTTGAAAAACAGGTTCTGCAGCTTGACGTTCTTGAAGCGGGTGATCCGGTACGCGGTCTCCTCCGGCAGGAACTTGCGCAGGAAGTTGGCGATCGCGTCCTTGGCCGGCCGGGTGACGTACCACGTCGGCGTGCGTTGCAGCATCGTGACGTGCGCGGCCTTGTCGGCCATCGACGGCACGATCGTCACTGCGGTCGCGCCCGATCCGATGACTACAACCTGCTTGCCCGTGTAATCGAGGTTCTCCGGCCAGAACTGCGGGTGGACGATCTCACCCTTGAAGTCCTCGCGCCCGTCGAAATGTGCTTCGTAAGGCTTGTCGTAATCGTAATAGCCGGATCCGAGATAGAGCCAGCCCGCCGTCACCCGGCTGCGCTGCCCATCCTTGCCTTCAAGGGTCACCACCCAATAACCGGCGGCACTGTCAAAATCGGCGCTGACCACCTTGCTGTCGAAGCGGATATGGCGGCGGATGTCGCGTTCGTCGGCAATCCGGTTGAGGTAGTCGAGGATGGAAGGCCCGTCGGCAATCGACTTCTCGTGCTTCCAGGGTTCGAACACGAAGCCCAGCGTGTGCATGTCCGAATCGGAACGCACGCCGGGATAGCGGAACAGGTCCCAGGTGCCTCCGATCTGTGACCGGCGCTCGACTATGGCGAACGAGCGGTCGGGGCAGAGCATTTTCATGTGTGCTGCCATGCCGATACCGGAGATTCCGGCCCCGACGATCAGCACGTCAGTATCCGCCTTGCTGGCCGTAAAGGTGGACTGCTCTGCACCCACTGTCTCTCTCCATCGCTTCTATTTACAGCAATGTTAGCACACTTGCGCGCGATTGCCAGTGGCGCCCGACTTTGCCACTCATGTCGGCATGACCGTTATCGCCGCCCGCCGCTACAGCAATGGCACCGCTCACGATGAAGCCCTTGCACTGACCGGCGAGTGCGTACCCGACCTTGCGCCCCACACCTTTGACTGGATCGGCCTGTGCGAGCCTGACGTGGCCGAGATGGATCTCGTGCGCCGCCAGTATGGCCTGCATCCGCTCGCGGTCGAGGACGCCCTCAATCCCCGCCAGCTGCCCAAGGTCGAGGTCTATGGCCGGACGCTGTTCGTCGTCGCCCGCACCGCCGAGCTGAGGGAGGGCGAGGAGATCGGCTATGGCCAGACAGCATTCTTCGTCGGCCCCCATTTCCTCATCACCGTGCGCTTCGGCAGCACGCGGCCCCACCTGTCCCTGCGGGCCGAGATCGAGGCACAAGGCGACAGGCTTTCTGAAGGACCGGATTACATTCTCCATGCCGTGCTCGATTTCATCGTCGATGGCTACCTGCCGCTGCTCGAACGCCTCGAGGAGATCGCGCAGGAAATGGAAGAGGCGGCCATCGACGTGTTTCCGGAGCAGTCCGTCATCCGCCGCATCTTTCGTCTGCGCCGCCAGCTGCGTCGTTTCGAAAGGGTGATCGGTCCGATGGAGGAGGTTTGCGAACGCCTGGTCGTGGCTGATCTTCCCTGCATCGATCCCACTGCGCGGATCTGGTTCCGCGACGTGCTGGATCATGTCCGCCGGGCGATGGCGCGGATGCGCGGGCTCAAGGAAACGCTCGCGGCGATTGTCGAAACCGCCAGCCTGCTTGAACAGCACCGGCAGGGAGAGATGACCCGTCAGCTGGCTGCCTGGGCCGCCATCCTCGCCGTGCCCACCGCCATTGCCGGCATCTATGGCATGAACTTCGAATACCTGCCCGAGCTGAAGTGGCATTATGGCTACTTTGCGGTTTGGGGGGTCATCATCACCGTCTGCGGGGGCCTGTGGTTGCGCTTCAGGCGGATCGGCTGGCTCTGATCGTGTGGACAATCGCGCGCTTTCGGATTGTTACCGCACTATGACTGCCCTAGTGCGCGCACAGGAGGAGACGAGTCGTTTCCCCTGGTGCGTGCGGCAATTCGGGAAGCTTATCGATGTTCGGCTGGTTCCAGCGTCTCCTGCCCAAGTCGGGCGATTTCTTCGGCATGTTCGAACGCCATGCGGCCGCCTGTGTCGATGCGGCTGATGCGCTCGCCAGGTTGACGCGCGCCCAAGGCGATGCGGCGCAGTGGGTCGGCCGGATCCGCGATCGCGAACACGCTGCCGACGACGTCATCCGCGAAGTGCTGTTCACTGTGCGCCGCACCTTCCTGACGCCGTTTGATCGCGGGGCAATCACTTCGCTGATCGGCGCCATGGATGACACCATCGACGAGATGCAGGCCGCAGCTTCCGCCATCGAGCTTTATGAAGTCGTCGGCTTCGAGGCCGAGATGCAGGCCATGGCCGACAAGATCGTCGAAGCCGTCGGCCTCATTGCCGAAGCCATGCCGCTGCTCCGCGACATCGAGCGCAACGGCGGGCGTCTTCACGCGCTGACCGAACGCATCGTCAAGCTTGAGGGCGAGGTCGACCTGATTCACCAGGCGGGCCTCAAGGCCAACTTCGAACGCCATCGCGCCGATGGCGATCACATCGCGTTCATCGTCTCGCGCGAGATATTCAAGCACCTCGAAAAGATCGCCGACGCCTTCGAAGACGTGGCGAACGAGATCGACGCGCTGGTCATCGACCACGCCTGACGGCGCGGGACAGGAGCTGATCCGATGCACGAGCTCGCCTTTCCGCTGCTGGTCGGCCTGATTGCGCTGGCGCTGGCCTTCGACTTTCTCAACGGCCTGCACGATGCGGCCAATTCCATCGCCACCGTCGTATCGACGCGCCTGCTCTCGCCCGTGGCGGCGGTGATCTTTGCTGCCGCCGGGAACTTCGGGGCTTACTGGCTGGTCGGCCTCCATGTTGCCGATACCATCGGCAAGGGCATCATCGACAAGGATATCGTAACCCCTGCCGTCGTGTTCGGCGCACTGGTCGGGGCGATGTTCTGGAACATCGTCACCTGGATCAAGGGCATTCCCTCCTCGTCCAGCCATGCCCTGATCGGCGGGCTGCTGGGCGCGGGCGTGATCCACGGTGGGTTTGATGCGATCGAATCCAAGAAGACGATCGAGACGTTCGTCGCCATCTTCATGTCGCCGATGATCGGCATGGCGCTGGCCATGTTCTTCGTGCTCATCACCAGCTGGCTGTTCAAGGGTTTCCAGCCGCGCCGCGCCGAAGGCGTGTTCAAGGGCCTGCACCTGCTGTCCTCGGCGGCCTATTCGATCAGCCATGGCGGCAACGATGCGCAGAAGACGATGGGCATTATTACCGTGCTGCTCTACTCGACCGGCTACCTTAAAGGTGAATTCCACATTCCCGAATGGGTCGTGCTGTCGTGCTATGCCGCCATCTCGCTCGGCACGATGTCGGGCGGCTGGAAGATCATCAAGACGATGGGCACCAAGATCACCCGTCTCAATCATCACACCGGTTTCTGCGCCTCTTCGGCAGGGTCGATCGTCGTGTTCGGGGCGAGCGCGCTCGGCATTCCGGTCTCGACGACCCATGCGATCACCGGCAGTGTCATCGGCACCGGCGCTGCCCGCCGTGCCAGCGCAGTGCGCTGGGGCGTCGCGCAGCGCGTGGTCATGGCCTGGTTCATCACGATCCCGGCCAGCGCCACCGTCAGCGCCGCCTTCTACCTGCTCACGCGCCTGTTCTGATCTGCTCGGGGCGCTATCGCCCCACCGTCATCGCTGTCGCGGGCGGCGGAGGCTTGCGGAACAGGGGCACGCGCTTGAGCCACAGCTTGAGCGCCTCCCAATGAATACCTGAAGTGACCTTGAGAGTTGCCAGAGGGTAGCCCAGCGCTGCTCGCAGGAGTGCCGCATCGGTCAGTTCTGCACGTCGCGCAGAGTGGACTGCCGCCAGGATCGGGCCTTTGCTGTCGGCCACGGTGATACCGATCGTCAGACGATCGCCCGGCGGAGCGACGCGGAAGGCATATTCCAGATCCATCGGCAGGAAGGGGGAGACGTGGAAGCGCTTGGCCGCGCTCTGGTGCAGGATCGTTGCCCCGGGCCGCGCTGCGATCACATAATTGTGCCGTTCGCCGAAGGTGTTCGAAACCTCGTAGATCACTGCCCGCAACGCCCCGTTGGCGCCATGGCAGAACCAGGTGCTCAACGGATTGAACGCATATCCCAGAATGCGCGGCATCGTCAGCAGCACGATGCGGCCGCCGTCCGGTTCGATTCCGGCCTCGCGCAGCAAACGTTCCGCGTGTGGACGCAGCGTCCGGCCGTCGCCGATATCGCGGTCGTGGAAGGAAAACAGGTTGAACGTCCCGCGCGAAAACAGTCTGAGCCGCGCGGCGAGGTCGTCGATCCGGTCGATGTCGAGCGCCATGTGCAGCACGCGATAGCGCAGTACGTGGATGCAGGGCCGCAACCGCCGGTGCAGCACATGCCCAAGGTACAGTGCGCCGTCGTCCATCACGCCATTTCCGGCACGCGCGCCTGGTGCGTCACATGGATGCGCCCGGATTCCTCAGCCACGTTCCACGGTCGGCGCACCCCGCCCAGCTGCTCGGCCACGGCCAGCCCCGATTGCAGCCCGTCCTCGTGGAAACCTGCCCCGAACCATGCTCCGCAGAACCAGGTCCGCCGTCGCCCCTGCAAGGACCACAAATGCTTCTGCGCAAGGTCGGCGGCCAAGTCGAACACGGGGTGATCATAGGCCTCGCGCCGGATTAGCAGCGCCGGGTCCGGCTCGACGAGCGGATTGAGCGTGACGAACAGGTCCTTGTCGGTCGGCAGATGCTGCAGGCGGTTCATCCAGTATGTCACTGAAAGCTGGTGCTGTTCCGCGCCCCGCTGCGCCGCATAGTTCCACGCTGACCACACCTTGCGCCGCCGCGGCATCAGGCGCGGATCGGAATGGAGCACGGCCTCGTTATGGCGATAGGGAAAGGCGCCAAGTAGACGGCGCTCCTCGGCATCGGCATCGCCCAGCATCGCCAGCGACTGATCCGCGTGCGATGCCATCACCACGTGATCGAACCGCTCCCAACCGCGCCCGGTGTCAACCTCGACGCCATTGGGCAGGCGCCGCACCTGCCGCACCGGCGAGGACAGCCGCACCCCCTTGATGAACGGCGCGCTGATCCGCTTCACGTATTCGCGGCTCCCACCATTCACCGTGCGCCAGCGGGGGCGCTCGCGGAACTGCAACAGCCCGTGGTTCTCGAAGAAGCGCACGAAGGCCGCCGCGGGATGATGCGGGATATCGTGCACCGGGGTGGACCAGATCGCCGCTGCCATCGGATAGAGATGATCGTCGCGGAACGCCGGCCCACAGCCCAGCCCGTCAAGATAGGCGCCAAGCCCCAGCTCGCCCATCTCCGGCAGATCGCGCGGCGCCGCCTTGTAGAACCGCACCAGGTCGCGCAGCATCGACCAGAAGCGCGGAGACACGAGGTTCCGCCGCTGCGCGAACAGCCCCCGCAAGTCGCCCGAATATTCCAGCCGACCCTGGTCCAGCGTGACGGCAAAGCTCATCACCGTCTCGCACGTCGGCACGCCAAGATGGGCAAACAGCGCGGTCAAGTTGGGATAGGTGCGTTCGTTGTAGACGATGAACCCGGTGTCCACCGGCACGCCATCGGCCTCGACCGTGTTGCTGTGCCCGCCCAGCCGGTCCGCTGCCTCGAACAGCGTCACGCGGTGCCGCCGCGATAGCAGCCACGCAGCCGAAAGGCCGGAGATCCCGCTCCCCACCACGGCAATATCGAGCGCGCCCCCCGGCGCACTACCCTCTGTTATCACACCATGACCCCCATAGGCACCGCGATACGAACCGCCGCGACCTTACCCGTCCGTTTCCCGTTATAGACCGTTCCCGTGGTGACAGGTTGACACAAGTCACACCCCGGTGGCTAGTTGCTCTTCGTGAGCCTCCTTGCCCCGCTGATCTCGCTCGTAGAGCGCGCCCCGCTGCCCGATGCGCTGACCCGCGCCGGTGTGTCCTTCATGTGCGAAAAGCGCCGCCGCGCGGTCCATCGCGATCGGCCCGACGATGCGCGTTTCGCCGCGTGGATGGCGCAGCGGCCCGTTGCCGAACACACCGAAGCCGCCAACGAACAGCACTACGAACTGCCGCCCCGCTTCTTCGAATTGAGCCTTGGGCCCAACGCCAAGTATTCCTGCTGTCTCTATCCCACCGGCAACGAGACGCTCGAACAGGCCGAACTTGCGGCCCTTTCCGCCACCATCGAACATGCCGCGCTGGAAGATGGCCAGCACATCCTCGAACTCGGCTGCGGCTGGGGTTCGCTCAGCCTCACCATGGCCGCGCGCTTCCCCAACGCTCGCATCACCGCCGTCTCGAATTCTCGGCCACAGGGCGAACATATCCGGGCAAAAGCCGCAGCGCGCGGTCTCACCAACCTCACCGTGCTGACTGCCGACATGAATGCCTTTGCGCCGGAAGGGCAGTTTGATCGCGTCGTCTCGGTCGAGATGTTCGAACACATGGCCAACTGGCGCGAACTGCTTGCCCGGGTGAAGACATGGCTCCGGCCCGATGGTCGCCTGTTCCTTCACGTCTTCAGCCATCGCCAGTATCCCTACCGCTTCGACACCGCCGACAAGTCCAGCTGGATCGCGCAGTATTTCTTCACCGGCGGCATCATGCCCAGCCACGCGCTCATCGGCCAGTTCGACGATCTGTTCGCGCTCGAGCGGGAATGGTGGTGGGATGGCACGCACTACGAAAAGACCGCGCGCCACTGGCTTGCGCTGTTCGATGCCAAGGCGGCCGAGATCGAGCCGGTGCTACGTCAGGTCTATGGCGGCGATACGCCATTGTGGATGCGTCGGTGGCGCCTGTTCTACCTCGCCACCGCAGGATTGTTCGGTCATCGCGGCGGCAGGGAATGGGGCGTCAGCCACTGGCTGCTCAGGCCGGTATAAAAAAGGCACTTGGCAATCGCGGCTCCAGCGGCAAGACTGGTTGCGATAGAAACTTGCTCAGGGAGCCTTCCAGACATGACCGTCCGCTCGCGCGTCGCCACCGGCGTCGCCGCCATTGCGCTTTGCGCCACCGCTGCTCCTGTCTTTGCCGGACCTGCCGAGGACAGGCTGATCGCCCAATTGCTCGACGAAGGCCTTAACCGCTCCGACGCGATGGAAACCGCCTCGGAACTGATGGACCGGATCGGCCCGCGCCTCACAAACTCGGAAAACCACCGCAAGGCCGAAGACTGGGCTGCGGCAAAGTTCGCGTCCTACGGCCTCAAGAACATTCACCGCGAACCGTTCGAGTTCGGTCTTGGCTGGAACCTCAAGTCCTATTCCGCCACGATGACCAGCCCGCGCAGCCTGCCGCTCACTGTTCTGCCGGTAGCGTGGTCGCCCGCCACGAATGGCACGATCACCGCTCCGGTCGTGGTCGCGCCGATGAGCAAGGTGGAGAATTTCGAAGCCTGGAAGGGCAAGCTCGCCGGCAAGATCGTCCTCGTCAGCCTGCCGGGCGAGAGCAGCGAATCCAAGGATCCGATGTTCGAACGCCTCTCGGGCGAGGATATCGGCAAGCTCGACAAGTACAGCCTCCCGCGCCACGATCCCGAAGGGCTGGCCATGCAGGTCGCGCGTCGCGGCTTTGCCCGCAAGCTTTCCGAATTCCTCAAGGCCGAAGGCGCGCTGGCGATGGTCAAGATGACCTACCGCGACGGCAAGCTGGTCCACGGCGAAGGCTATGATTTCATCCCCGGCGAAACGCTCGCTGTGCCGGCGATGGACATGGCGCAGGAAGACTACCGCCGCCTCGTCCGCCTCGAGAAGACTGGCGCTGCCCCGCAGCTCTCCCTGTCGATCGACGCCAGCTTCGATGACAAGGACCTCATGGCCGACAACGTCATCGCTGAAATCCCCGGCACCGATCCCAAGGCAGGTTACGTCATGGCCGGTGCCCACTTCGACAGCTGGATCGCTGGCGATGGCGCTTCCGACAACGGTGCGGGCAGTGTTGCCGTGATCGAAGCCGCGCGCCTCCTTTCCAGGATGGGTGTCCGGCCGAAGCGCACCATCCGCTTCGCATTGTGGAGCGGGGAAGAGCAGGGGCTGCTCGGGTCCAAGGCCTATATCGAGCGGCACCTGGCGACGCGACCGGTTGATCCCACGCTCAAGGGGATCGACAGCTATTCGGCATGGCGCAACGCCTATCCGATCACGCCCAAGGCCGGCTATGCCGATCTCAAGGCCTATTTCAACATGGACAACGGCTCGGGCAAGTTCCGCGGCATCTATGCCGAAGGCAATGTGGCTGCCGCGCCGATCCTGCGCGAATGGCTGGCGCCCTTCAATTCGCTCGGCGCAGACAAGGTGGTGATGAGCAAGACTGGCGGCACCGATCACGTCTATCTTCAGGCGATCGGCCTGCCCGGCTACCAGTTCATCCAGGACCCGCTCGACTACGACAGCCGCGTCCACCACTCGAGCGCCGACACGCTCGATCACATGCGCGCCGATGACATGCGCCAGGCCTCGGTGATCCTTGCCGGCATGCTGTTGCAGGCCGCAATGAGCGACAAGGAATTGCCCCGCTCGCCCTTGCCGACAAAGCCCGACGCCACCGATCCGTTCAAGGTGCAGGACCCCAACCAGTAACACGCTCAGACCCGCTCCTTCCCTTGGCCGCCATGGCTAACGGAAGGAGCGCAGGCCTTACGCATTTCCCCGGAGTTTTCCGGCTGGAAAAGGCACACCCGCTATAACCTAGGTTAGTGCCCGTCATTCAAGCAGGCGGGCCATGCTCAAGCGCATATCCACGGACGAAGTCCAACTCGGCATGTTCATCCACAAGCTGGAAGGAAGCTGGTTCAGCCATCCCTTCTGGAAGCGGAAGTTCCTGCTCGATGATCCCGACATGCTCGAACGCCTGCGCGAGAGTGACGTGGACGGCGTGATCATCGATACGACCCGCGGCAAGGCCGTGGCGGACGAACCTGTTGCAGCACCGCATATCGTCTCGGGCCCGCGTAACGCCGGCATGACCGCCAAGTCCATGCGCCCTGCCATCGAACCCGTGCCCCAGCGGCCCGGGCCTGGTTTCGGTCGGGCACCTGCAGCCATGTCCATGGCGCGTGAATTCGGGCGGGCCAAGCGTGCTGCCGGCGATGCCCTGCGCGTGGTGAGCAAGGCCTTCATCGAGGTCAGGCTGGGCAAGGCGATCAAGGTGCACGATATCGAACCCGTGCTCGATGCCGTCTATGCCTCGGTCCAGCGCAACCTCTATGCCTTCAACGGCCTGCTGCGCTGCCAGAACGACAACGAGCCGGTCTATCGCCATTCGCTTGCCGTCAGCGCCCTGATGATCGCGCTGGCCCGCCATATGAAATTCTCGCCCGTCGACATCCGCGACGCGGGCATGGCAGGCCTGCTGATGGACGTTGGCGTAGGGCAGCTCCCGGTCGACCTCGCGTCGGTCGGCGGGGACTATTCGCTGCTTCGCCCCGACCTACGCGAACAGCACGTCGTGCTTGGTTACACCTTCCTCAAGGCGGCAGGCGACATTCCCGAGCCGGTGCTGCGGGTGATCCTGCACCATCACGAAAGGCTCGACGGCAGCGGCTATCCGCAAGGTCTGAGCGGCGCGGCAATCGAAGCCCTCAGCCGCATGGCCGCAATCTGCGATACCTATGACACGCTGATTTCGGGTGCCGAGCAGCTTGATCCGGCCGACGCTATCCGCAGGCTGCGCGAACAGCCAAGCACGTTCGATCCCGGCATCCTCGAACGCTTTGTCGAAACCGTCGGTGTCTACCCGATCGGTTCCTTCGTGCGCCTGCGGTCACAGCGCCTGGCCATGGTGGTCGACGAGGACCCTGCCGACACCGCGCTCCCGGTGGTCCGCACCTTCTGGTCGCTGCCTCTGGCCAAGCGGCTCAAGGGCGAGACGATCGCACTTGCCCATTGCTACGGCGACGATGCCATCGAAGGCATCGCCGACCTTGCCGACCTCGATCTGCCGGATATCGGCGCCCTGCGCGAAAGCCTGCTGGCCGCTGCCTGCAAGGAAGCGGCCTGATCCTATTCCACGATCACGCCGTAGAGGTCGTGGGCGTCGGCATCCTCGACCAGCACCTGCGCAAAATCGCCAGCCTTGAGCGTGGCTGGCACGTTGCGCAGATAGACCGCACCGTCGATCTCGGGCGCATCGGCCTGTGATCGTGCGGTCGCGCCGATGTCGCCATCTTCGTCAGGCTCGCCCACTTCATCCACGATAACCTTGATCGTCCTGCCGATCTTGGCTGCCAGCTTGGCAGCGCTGATGCGCTCGGTGGTTTCCATAAGCCGCCGATAGCGCTCTTCCTTGATCTCCTCGGGCACCGGGTTCGGCAGGTCGTTCGCAGCCGCACCGGCCACCGGCTCAAACCGGAAGCCGCCCACGCGATCAAGCTGCGCTTCTTCCAGCCACTCCAGCAGGTACTCGAAGTCGGCTTCGGTCTCGCCGGGGAAGCCGACGACGAAGCTCGAGCGGATGGCGATGTCCGGGCAGATTTCCCGCCAAGCCTTGATGCGGTCGAGCACCTTGGCCTCGTTGGCCGGGCGCTTCATGCTGCGCAGCACGTTGGGGCTGGAGTGCTGGAACGGGATGTCGAGATAGGGCGTCACCAGCCCTTCCGCCATCAGCGGGATCACCGCATCGACGTGGGGGTAGGGATAGACGTAGTGCAGCCGCACCCACGGCGTTTCGCCTTCCGGCGTGCGCAGCTTGCCCAGTTCACGGGCGAGGTCGGTCATGTGCGTGCGAACCGGCTCGCCCTTCCACATGCGCTCTTCATGCCGCACGTCCACGCCATAGGCCGAGGTGTCCTGGCTGATCACCAGCAGTTCCTTGGTGCCCGCTGCCACCAGCTTTTCGGCCTCGCGCAGCACCGCGTCGATGCGGCGGCTGGCGAGCTTTCCGCGCAAGCTTGGAATGATGCAGAACGCGCAGGCGTGGTTGCAGCCCTCGGAAATCTTGAGATAGCCATAGTGGCGCGGGGTCAGTTTCACGTCGCCTGGTTCGGCCTGCGGGATAAGGTCGATGTACGGGCCCATGCTCGGTGGGGCGGCTTCGTGCACCGCTTCGACTACCGCCTCGTACTGGTGCGCACCCGTCACCGCCAGCACCTGCGGAAACTTGGCGCGGATCACGTCGGCCTCGTTGCCCATGCATCCGGTCACGATCACCCGGCCGTTCTCGGCAATGGCCTCGCCGATTGCGGAAAGGCTCTCTTACTTGGCGGAATCGAGGAAGCCGCAGGTGTTGACCAGCACCACGTCCGCGCCCGCATAATCGGCGCTCATCGCATAGCCGTCGGCGCGCAGGCGCGTGAGAATGCGCTCGGAATCGACCAGCGCCTTGGGACAGCCAAGGCTGACCATGCCGACCTTGGGGGCTTCGGGAATTTCGAGAGGGGGAATCTGGCTTGCCATCGTGGCGCGGCCCATAGGCTAAAAAGCACGCCACGTCACCATTGCCCCGCTTGGCGTTGCCATCCGCGTTTGTCAGGCGTAGCAGTTGGTCGCAACGGGGGCTTGGCAAAGAAGGAAAAGATGGGCCCGGTCAACTGGATAGCCGTCGTTGTTGCAACGCTTTTTGCGCTTGGTGCGTCAGCCCTTTGGTATGGCCCGCTGTTCGGCCGTGCCCGGCTGGAGGAGGTTGGCCCCGGCAAGCTCGGCATCCGCCGCTCGCCTGCCCGTACCGCCGCGATCACCGCTGCCCTGCTGTTCATTTCCGCCAGCATGATGGGCCACATGTTCGCCCGCGTCGGCGCGGCGACGCTCGACGTGAAGTGGTGGCTCTACTTCATGATGTCGGGCGGCCTCGCCATCGCCTTCGTCGTTCCATCGCTGTGGATCAGCTACAGCCAACAGCGCATCAGCACCCGGCTGGCCCTGATTGACGGCGGATTCTGGCTCGCCGCCTATCTCTCGATGGGACTCGCGTTCATGCTCATGGGGCAATAGCAGGGGTAGGCGCGATCTCGACGATCTCGTCACCTTCCTCAAGCCGATCGGCGGCGGCTTCCCAGAAGCCGATTGCCGTTCCGCGCCGATAGATCCTCAATCCCCGCCCGCCGCTGACCAGTGCCGCCAGCGGACGACCGACTTCCTCGGGCCTCACCTTGCGCTCCACCAGCTGCACCCGGCCTTCGACCGAGGCGAGATCGGTCAGGTATTCGGCGACGTGCTTGCCATGGGCGGACCCGGCCATCAGCAGCCCAGTAAAGCGCACCGGGTTGATGACCGTGCTGGCGCCAGCCTGCCGGGCCAGATCTTCGTTGTCGGCCGCGCGCACCACGGTGCTGATCGGCACGCCGGGCGCCAGATGCCGCGCGGTAAGGGTGATGAGGATCGAGGTGTCGTCGCGTCCGGCCGAAACCAGGATGGCGCAGGCCCGGTCGATCCGCACGTCGACCAGCGTTGCATCGCGCGTGGCATCGCCAGCCATGACATTGCAGCCGATGTTGGCTGCGGCTGCCAGCGCGCTTTCCGAAGGATCGATCACCACGATGCAGCCCGGATCGGTGCCCCGCGCGACCAGTTCGGCCACGGCTTCTGCCCCCGAAACGCCAAAGCCCAGCACCACGATATGGTCGGTCAGGTTCTTCTGGATCTGCGCCATGCGAAACCGCTCCCAGGTGCGCTTGATGATGAAATTGTAGGCCGTGCCCACGAAGATGAAGATCACCGCCACCCGGATCGGCGTGACGATGACCGCCTCGATCAACCGCGAACGGTCGCTCACGGGGGCGATGTCGCCAAAGCCGGTCGTCGTGATCGAGATCATCGTGAAATAGACCACGTCGAGGAAACTGATAGACCCGTCATGGCTGTCCTTCAGCCCCGACCGGTCGATCCAGTGGACCGCCACCACGATAGCCACCAAGGCAAATGCGGCGCCCAGCCGCAGCCCGAGGTCCGCCCATACCGAAACCTTCAGCGTTCGCCGCAGCACGTTCACCGGTTTGCGCTTTCCCGGGCGGAGAAGGTGGAGGTCCATGGGCGTTACAACCGCGGCGGCAGGTAGAGTTCCGGATCGCGCGGCACGTTGTTGCGGCGCAGCTCGAAATGGACCGTCGGCCGCTGTGCCTCGCCGCTCTGCCCGACCAGCGCGATGCGCTCGCCCTTGGTCACCGTCTGCCCTTCCTTCACCGTCATCATGCCGAGATAGGCATAGGCGGTGACGAAGCCGCCGCCGTGATCGATCAGGATCAGCTGCCCGAAGCGTTCGGGTTCCTTGCCGGCGTAAAGCACGGTGCCTGCCGCCGCCGCTCGTACCTTTTGTCCGGGGTGGGCAATCAGGTCTATTCCGTTCGAGGGAATGCCTGCCACCTTTTCGCGGAAATGACTGACAACGGCGCCTTCCGTGGGCCAGCCGATCTTCGGCGCGTCGGATTCACGCGGGGCCAATGGCGCGCGAGGGGGCGGGGCGGGGCGCAACGTGGGGGCAGGGCGGGGCACGGCCTTCGGGGTTTGACCGGCTGGAGCCTGCGCCGGGACCGCTGTTGCCGGCTTGGCTGATGGCCTCGGCGCACCCTTCGGATCTGGCCGCTTCAGCACCTGTCCGATGCGGATGACGTAAGGACTGGGAATGCCGTTCGCCTCGCCCAGCGCTGCCATGTCCACGCCCCAGCGCCGCGCGATGTCCGAGAAGGTATCACCCGCCTGCACGGTATAGGTCCAGGCCACGATCGGCGGTCGCGCACCTTGCGCAACAGCCGGTGCCGCTGCCAGCAGTGCCAGGCCTGCCGCCAGCGCGCGGATCACGCCAGCGGCACGAGGCGGGTCAGCCCGCCCATGTAGGGGTGCAGCACTTCAGGCACATCCACCGATCCGTCCTCCCGCTGGTAGTTTTCCAAGACTGCCACCAGCGTACGGCCCACGGCAAGGCCCGAACCATTGAGAGTATGAACGAACTCGGTGCCTTTCGCGCCTTCCGGGCGATAGCGCGCGTTCATGCGCCGCGCCTGGAAGTCACCGCAGTTGGAACACGAGGAGATCTCGCGATAGGCGCCCTGGCCCGGCAGCCACACTTCGAGGTCATAGGTCTTCCGGGCGGTGAAGCCCATGTCCCCGGTGCACAGCAGCACCTTGCGATAGGGCAGGCCCAGCGCCTGCAGCACGCCCTCGGCACAGCCGGTCATGCGCTCATGCTCGGCTTCGGAATCTTCGGGCCGGGTGATCGAAACCAGTTCGACCTTCTCGAACTGGTGCTGGCGGATGAACCCGCGCGTATCGCGCCCCGCCGCGCCCGCCTCCGAACGGAAGCAGGGCGTCAGCGCAGTCATGCGCAGCGGAAGCTGCCCTTCGCTCAGGATCTCCCCTTGCACCGCATTGGTCAGGCTGACCTCGGCGGTGGGGATCATCCAGCGACCGTCGGTCGTCTTGAACAGGTCTTCCGAGAACTTGGGCAATTGCCCCGTGCCGAAAACTGCCTCGTCCTTGACCAGCAGCGGCGGAATGCACTCCAGATAGCCGTTCTCGCCGGTCTGGCGATCAAGCATGAACTGCGCCAGCGCCCGGTGCAGCCGCGCCATCCCGCCCTTGAGGAAGGTGAACCGTGCCCCCGAGATCAGCGCGCCAGTCTCGAAATCAAGGCCGAGCGCCGGGCCAAGGTCGGCGTGTTCCTTCGGCGGAAAACTGAACTCGCGCGGCGTGCCCCAGCGCAGCAATTCGGCATTCTCGCTCTCGTCGGCGCCTTCCGGCACATCGGATGCAGGGGCATTGGGATAGGCGGCGAGCGCGGCATTCTGCTGCGCCGTCAGCGTCCGCTCTTCCTCTTCCAGCGCGGGCAGTTCAACCTTGAGCGCGGCAACCTCGACCTTCAGCGCTTCGGCCGTATCCTTGTCACCCTTGCCCATGGCTGCGCCGATGGCTTTCGACGCTTCATTGCGGCGGGCCTGAACTTCCTGCATCCGCGTCGCGATCTCGCGGCGGCGCGCATCGAGCGCGAGGATGGATTGCGCCGCAGGCTCCACGCCCCGGCGGGCGAGGGCGGCGTCGAAAGCGGCGGGGTTTTCGCGGATCAGGCGGATATCGTGCATGGCGCAGCGCTATGCCGCCTCGCGCCCCCGGGCGCAACCCGCCCTCAGCGCTCTTACGTGCGGGGACAGGTATTCATGCCAAGTAGCGAATAGAGCGGGCACGTGCGCAGCAGCCCCGTCAGCAAAGGAACCAGCCCGATCCAGCCCAGCGGCGTCTGCGGCCCGACAAAGACGAGCGCGATCAGCACGAGACCGAGCACGATGCGAAGCACACGATCGATCCCGCCAACATTGGTCTTGAACATGGGTCTGGTCCTCCTTGTGAACCAGCCCATGATGGCGCCTTATATTAGGCTTTCCTTGATTTCGCGCAAACGCCGCTCATTCATCGCGTTCGCCCTCGCTCGGCTCTTCGCTCGAACGTGATTGTCGGGTCGCGTCCTGTGCCTGGTCCTTGCGGACGCCCTCGCTCGGTTCCTGCGATGAGATTGCCTGCATCTTGCGATCTTCCTCGGGATAGTCCTCCGGCGTCACGTTCGAATTGATCTTGGTGGTCGCGTGGACTTCGCTGTTGAGGCTCGCGTTGTCGCTCTTGGGCTCGAGCGGTGGCGTGCGTTCATCCTTGTTTTGCATGGAAATTTCTCCGTTGGGGGGAGAATGACCAATCCACCGGAGCAATGCGAGGTTCCGCCAGATACAGAAAAGCCCGCGATCTCTCGCGGGCCGTTTCTGGTGGGCGCGACAGGGATTGAACCTGTGACCCCACCCGTGTGAAGGGTGTGCTCTACCGCTGAGCTACGCGCCCGTCAGAGCATGGTCGGTGTTCGACCGCTTGACAGGGGCGGGCCTCTACGACGCTCCGCTTCGATTGACAAGTGGGGCAATCAAGATATTTGCGCGCTCCATGAGCGACGAAACCAACCAGCCCGAAACCACCGGCAGCGACGTGCCGCCGGATCACCTCGCGATCAACCCGCGCAGCCCCTATTTCGATGCGGACAAGCTGCGTCGCGGCGTCGGCATTCGCTTCAAGGGCGTGGTGCGCAACAACGTCGAGGAATACTGCATTTCCGAAGGCTGGGTGCGCGTGCAGGCGGGCAAGACCATGGACCGCAAGGGCAACCCGCTGACGATCAAGCTCAACGGCCCGGTCGAAGCCTGGTACGAAGACCTTGGGCCAGACGCGCCCGTCGCGAAGGTTTGAGACCCCAACGGCATCCTTCGACAAGCTCAGGATGTGCGGGCTACTTTGACAGGATGAGCGCGTTTTTGCAAAAGAACCGCTCGTCCTGAGCCTGTCGAAGGACGCCCGCACCACTACCGCGGTAGCAACCGCCCGCGTTCGCGCGTCACCAGCGCGGTCAGCCAGTCCTTGAACGCCCGCACGCGCGCCAGGTTGTGCGTGTCCTTGTGCGTCACCAGCCAGAACGATCGCGTCACGCGGGCGGCGGGCAGCACCGGCACCAGCCACTTGTCCGAATCGCCAATGAAGCACGGCAGCACGCCGATGCCCGCCCCCGCCGCGATCATGCGGTGCTGCGCGATGATCGAGGACGAGCGCAAGTTGGCGGTCAGGTCCGGCTCGATCTCGGCCAGGTAGCGCAGCTCCGGTGCATAGAGCAGGTCGGGAATGTAGCCGACCAGCCGGTGCCCCTGCGCCAGCTCGGCAGGCTTTTCAGGCAGCCCCTTTTGCGAAAGATACCCCCGCGTGGCATAGAGCCGCAGGCTGTAGTCCGACAGCTTGCCCGCGATCACCGGCCCTGCGCGCGGGCGTGACAGCGTGACGGCAAGGTCCGCTTCGCGCTTGGACGGGCTGAGAAATCCGGACGAGGCGACGAGATCCACCATCAGTCGCGGATTGGCCTCGACAAAGCCGCGCAGGGCAGGAGCGACAATCCAGCTGCCAAACCCTTCGGACAGGCTCACCCGCAGGGTTCCGGCAACGCCCCCGCCACTGGCGGCGTGTTCGGCGATGCGACTGGCGGCCTGGTCCATCGCCTCGACCTCGGCCAGCATAGCCTCGCCCGCCTCGGTCAGGACCTGCCCCTCGCGCGTCTGCTCGAACAGCGTGGCGCCGACTCGCGTTTCCAGCCGCCGCAATCGCCGCCCGATCGTGGTGGCGTCCACCCCCATGTTTGCCGCCGCCCGCGCGAGCTGTCCGGCACGCGCTACCGCGAGAAAGGCCTGAAAGTCGTTCCAGTCGCTGGACTGCATCCGGTCACCTGCAAATTTGCAGGTAGACCTCGCATAATCGCTTGTTGCCTGCAATCAGTCATCGGCGCATCACGCCAGCAAGTTTTGATGAAAGAGGATTCCTGATGCGTCTCGTAGACCACTTCATCGTCGGCGGCCCCGGCGGCGCGCCCGCCCGCAAGAGCCCGATCTTCGATCCGAACAACGGCGGCGTGCAGGCCGAAGTCGCGCTCGGCACCGCCGAAACGCTCGAGCGCGCCGTTCAGGCCGCCCTGAAGGCGCAGCCCGCCTGGGCCGCCACCAACCCGCAGCGCCGCGCCCGCGTGATGTTCCGCTTCAAGGAACTGGTCGAGGCGAACATGGACAGCCTCGCCCACATGCTCTCCTCCGAGCACGGCAAGGTCATCGCCGACTCGAAGGGCGATATCCAGCGCGGTCTCGAAGTGGTCGAATTCGCCTGCGGCATCCCGCACGTTCTCAAGGGCGAATATACGCAAGGTGCCGGGCCCGGCATCGACGTCTATTCGATGCGCCAGCCGATCGGCATCGGCGCAGGCATCACCCCGTTCAACTTCCCCGGCATGATCCCGCTGTGGATGTCGGCCATCGCCATTGCCACGGGCAACGCCTTCATCATCAAGCCTTCAGAGCGTGACCCCTCGGTTCCGGTTCGCCTTGCCGAACTGTTCATCGAAGCGGGCCTGCCCGAAGGCATCTGCCAGGTCGTCCATGGCGACAAGGAAATGGTCGACGCGATCCTCGATCACCCGGCCATCGGCGCGGTCAGCTTCGTCGGCTCGTCGGACATCGCCCACTACGTCTACAACCGTGGCGTCGCCGCTGGTAAGCGCGTGCAGGCCATGGGTGGTGCCAAGAACCACGGCATCGTCATGCCCGACGCCGACCTCGATCAGGTCGTCAACGACCTGTGCGGCGCGGCCTTCGGTTCGGCTGGCGAGCGCTGCATGGCGCTGCCCGTCGTGGTGCCCGTGGGCGAGGAAACCGCCAACAAGCTCCGCGCCAAGCTGATCCCCGCGATCGAGGCCCTGCGCGTCGGCGTCTCGACCGATCCCGAAGCGCACTACGGTCCTGTCGTGACCCAGGCGCACAAGGAAAAGGTCGAAGGCTGGATCGGCAAGTGCATCGAGGAAGGTGGCGAACTGGTCGTCGACGGCCGCGGCTTCACGCTGCAGGGTCATGAGGAAGGCTTCTTCGTCGGCCCGACGCTGATCGACCATGTCACGCCCGACATGGACAGCTACCACAATGAGATCTTCGGCCCCGTCCTGCAGATCGTCCGAGCCAAGGACTTCGAGGAAGCGCTCGCGCTGCCTTCGAAGCACCAGTACGGCAACGGCGTTGCCATATTTACCCGCAACGGCCACGCGGCGCGCGAATTTGCCGCCCGTGTCAACGTCGGCATGGTCGGCATCAACGTGCCGATCCCGGTGCCGGTTGCCTACCACACCTTCGGCGGCTGGAAGCGTTCGGCCTTTGGCGACACCAACCAGCACGGCATGGAAGGCGTGAAGTTCTGGACCAAGGTCAAGACCATCACCCAGCGCTGGCCGGATGGCTCGCCCGATGGTGGAAACGCCTTCGTCATTCCGACGATGGGCTGAGGCGGAAAGGCCCGCTCATGGAAAGGATCGCTCCGGTGCGCGTTGGTTATGCCATCAACCACACCGGAGCATTCCCGATGAAGCAATCCGCTCTTCTTCTCCTTGCCGCACCGTTGGCGCTTGCCGCCTGCTCGGACCCATCGCCCGAGCCGGGCGCGTCGGCCACGCCCAGCCTCGCGCCCACAGTCAGCGAGAGCGAGGCCATGGTTCCACCGGTCTCGCCCGCGGCATCGGCACCGGCAGCGGACGGCGTCTTCCCGGTCGCAATGCGCGGCAAGTGGGGCGTCAACGCGGCGGATTGCAACCCTGCGCGCGGTGACGACAAGGGGGCGATCACTGTCGGCGAGAGGTCGGTCAAATTCTATGAATCCGTTGGAGAGATCGCTTCGGTAAAGGATGTCGATCGCAATACCTTGCGCGCGGTGTTCGATTACGAGGGCGAAGGCATGAAGTGGCAGCGCGATGCCAGCTACAAGCTGGAGGACGGCGGCAAGACGCTGGTCTTGACCGAGTTCGGCGATGACGCTCCGCAAGGCCCGCGTCGCCACAGCCGTTGCAAGTGAGGAGAGCCGTGATGAAGCCTGCTATCATTGCCATCGCTGCTCTGGCCGGTCTTTCGGCCTGCACGCAAGGCACGCCGCCACCGGAGGACCTTCCCGCCATGCCCGAAGGCACCTGCAATGCCGACGCAGTCCAGTCGCACATCGGCCACAAGGCCACTGCTGCCAGCGGTGCCGAGCTGATGCGTCTCAGCGGCGCACGTACCCTGCGCTGGGTGCCGCCGCGTTCAGCCGTGACAATGGACTACCGCGCCGACCGGCTGACGGTCTCCTACGACGACAACTACACGATCGTCCGCATTTCCTGCGGATAGGTCTGGACAGCATGGGTGGTGGGCCATATCCGCCGCCCATGACAAATTTAAGGGCGCGGTTAACTCTGCGTGACGGCCAAAAGGGTAAGACGGGAAGAAGATGACCGACCAGTTCTCACTGACCGAAGATCAGATTGCCATCCAGGACATGGCCCGCCGCTTCACTGCCGACGCCATCACGCCGTTCGCCGCGCAATGGGACGAGGACCACACCTTCCCGCGCGAAACCATCAAGGCCGCCGCCGAACTCGGCTTTGCCGCAATCTACGTCAGCGAGGAATCCGGCGGCATCGGCCTTGGCCGCCTTGAAGCTGCGCTGATCATGGAAGCCATGGCTTATGGCTGCCCCGCGACCAGCGCCTTCATCTCGATCCACAACATGGCCGCATGGATGATCGACACCTTCGGCGGTGAAGAGATCAAGGGGCGCTACCTTCCCGATCTTGTCACCATGGACAAGATGGCGAGCTACTGCCTGACCGAGCCCGGTTCGGGATCGGATGCAGCCGCGCTCAAGACCACCGCCCGCCTCGATGGCGACCACTACATTGTCAACGGCACCAAGCAGTTCATCTCGGGCGGCGGCGTCAACGACATCTACGTCACCATGGTGCGCACCGGCGAAGATGGCGCCCGTGGCATCTCCTGCCTCGTCATCGACAAGGACATGGAAGGCGTCAGCTTCGGTGCGCCCGAACGCAAGCTCGGCTGGAATGCCTCGCCCACCGCGCAGGTGATCTTCGACAACGTGCGCGTGCCGGTCGCCAACCGCGTCGGCGCCGAAGGCGATGGCTTCAAGTTCGCGATGGCCGGGCTGGATGGTGGCCGCCTCAACATCGGGGCCTGCTCGCTGGGCGGCGCACAACGCTGCCTTGATGAGGCAATCGGATACGTCAAGGATCGCAAGCAGTTCGGCAAGGCCATCGCCGAATTCCAGAACACCCAGTTCGTGCTGGCCGACATGGCGACCGACCTCGAATCCGCCCGCGCGCTGCTCTACATGGCTGCCGCCAAGGTGACCTCCGGCGCACCCGACAAGACGCGCTTCTCGGCCATGGCCAAGAAGCTGGCGACCGACAACGGCTCGTCGATCGTCGACCGCGCGCTGCAGATGTTCGGCGGCTACGGCTACTTGCGCGATTACCCGATCGAGCGGTTCTGGCGAGACCTTCGCGTCCACCGCATCCTCGAAGGCACCAACGAAGTCATGCGCATGATCGTGGGAAGGGACCTGCTGAAGTGACCGATGAAGTTCTTGCCACCCGCAGCGGCGCGGCTGGCGTGCTCTCGCTCAACCGTCCGCGCGCGATCCATGCGCTGACGCTCGACATGGTCCACGCCATGACTGCATCGCTCCTGGATTGGCGCGGTGACAATGGCTTGGCGGTCGTGATGATCGACCACCAGCTTCCCGCCGATGGCGATCCCAAGCTGTCGCGGGGCTTCTGCGCAGGCGGCGATATCGCCTTCCTGCGCAATTCGGCGCTGAACGACGGCGGCACGTCGGGCCGCAAGTTCTTCCATGACGAATACCAGCTCAACCACCTGCTGATGACCTATGGCAAGCCCGTGGTCGCCTTCATGGACGGCATCACCATGGGCGGCGGCGTGGGGATTTCCGGCCCGGCCACGTATCGCGTGGCTACCGAGAACACCAAGCTGGCCATGCCCGAAACCGGTATCGGCCTGTTCCCGGACGTGGGCGGCGGTTGGTTCCTGTCGCGGCTCAAGGGCCGTCTCGGCCAGTACCTTGCGCTGACAGGCGCGCGCCTTGATGGTGCGGAATGCCTCTGGGCAGGTCTTGCCACGCATTATCTGCCCTCGGCCAACCTTGCGCAGGCCAAGGCCCGCATCGCGGCAGAGCCCGACAATATCCCGGCCATCTTGCGCGAACTGTCGTCGGTCCCGCCCGAGCCGAAGATCGTTGCTCATGCCGATGATATCGCCCGCCTGTTTGCTTCGGACCGCTACGAGGACATCCTCGCCGCGCTCGAAGCCGACGGTTCCGACTTCGCGGCCGAAACGCTAAAGACGCTGCACACCAAGAGCCCGCAGACCTGCAAGGTCGCCCTGCGCCAGCTCGCCACCAGCCTGACCCTGCCCGACTTCGCCGCCAACATGGCGATGGAATACCGCATCGGTGCCCGCGTGCTGACTTTGCCGGATTTTGCCGAAGGCGTGCGCGCCGTGATCGTCGATAAGGACCACGCCCCGAAGTGGTCGCCCGCCACGGCAGAGGGCGTCACCGACGATCTTCTCGACCAGATCTTCGCGCCGCTGGGCGCTGCTGACGAATGGAAACCGCTATGACTTACGAAACCATCCTCGTCGAACAGAAGGGTGCTGTCACCCTCATCACGCTGAACCGCCCGCAGGCGCTCAACGCGCTCAACTCGCAGGTTCTGGCTGAGCTGATCGAGGCCTTCGCCGCCTACGAGGCCGACGCCTCGCAGCGCTGCGCCGTGCTCACCGGCGCGGGCGAGAAGGCCTTTGCCGCCGGGGCCGACATCAAGGAAATGTCGGAAAAGCCCGCTGCCGATTTCTACAACGAGGACTTTTTCTCGAAGTGGACCAGCCACCTCGTCAAGACCACGCGCAAGCCGTGGATCGCGGCGGTCAACGGCTTCGCGCTGGGCGGCGGTTGCGAACTCGCGATGATGGCCGATTTCATCATCGCGTCTGAAAACGCCAGGTTTGGCCAGCCCGAGATCAAGCTCGGCGTGGCCCCCGGCATGGGCGGATCGCAGCGCCTCACCCGCGCCGTGGGCAAGGCCAAGGCGATGGACATGTGCCTGACCGGCCGCATGATGGACGCCGCCGAGGCGGAGCGCTCGGGCCTTGTAACCCGCGTGGTGCCGCTGGCCGACCTGCTCGCCGACGCGCTCAAGACCGCCGAGACCATTGCCGCGATGCCGCCGATGGCCGCCGTCGCCAACAAGGAAATGGTCAACGCCGCGTTCGAGACCACGCTCGACCAGGGCCTGCTGTTCGAACGCCGCGTCTTCCAGATCCTCACCGCCAGCGAGGACAAGGCCGAGGGCATGAAGGCCTTCATCGAAAAGCGCCCCGGCGTATGGAAGGGGCGTTAAGGCCATGAAAATCGCATTCATCGGCCTCGGCAACATGGGCGGCGGCATGGCCGCGAACCTCGTCAAGGCGGGGCATGACGTCCACGCCTTCGACCTTGCCGAAGCGGCGCTGACCCGCGCCAGGGAAAACGGCTGCACCACCTACACCTCGGTCAAGGAAGCAGTGCAGGGTGCAGATGCCGTGGTCTCGATGCTGCCCAACGGCGCCATCGTGAAGTCGGTCTACAGCGCCGACGTGATCGGCCACGCGCCGACCTCGGCCCTGCTGCTCGATTGCTCGACCATCGACGTCGCCACTGCCCGCGAAGTTGCCACGGCAGCCGATGCTGCGGGCTATGTCATGGTCGATGCGCCGGTTTCGGGCGGCATCGCAGCTGCCAATGGCGGCACGCTCACCTTCATGGTCGGCGGCAGCGACGAGGCCTTTGCCCGTGCCGAGCCGATCCTTGCCGCCATGGGCAAGGCCGTGATCCATGCCGGTGCCAGCGGCGCAGGGCAGGCGGCCAAGATCTGCAACAATATGCTGCTCGGCGCCTCGATGGTCGCCACGTGCGAAACCTTCGCCATGGCCGAGAAGCTCGGGCTTGATCTCCAAACCTTCTACGACATCTCGTCCAAGGCCTCGGGTCAGTGCTGGTCGATGACCTCGTATTGCCCGGTCCCCGGCGTCGGCCCGCAAAGCCCGGCCGACAACGGCTATCAGGGCGGCTTTGCCACCGCACTGATGCTCAAGGATCTGAAGCTGGCCATGGCCGCTGCCAAGGATGCCGGGGCCGATGTGCCGATGGGCCAGCGCGCCGAAGAGCTCTATTCGGCCTTCGCCGATGCGGGCAACGCCGGCCTTGATTTCTCGGCCATCATCAAGTCGCTCTGATCGAACAAGCTGGCGCCCCCGCGCAGGCGGGGGCCTCGGTGTTGTGACGGAACGTCAGCGCGTTTTCGCGGCAATGATCCGCCCGATCGGATCGTTCGCCAGCCCACCCGAAGCTTTGGCCACGGGCCTTGCAACCGCCGTCTTGGGCGCCTCATACCGATAGGACAGCTCGCGCCGTACAGGCGATGTCCTGACCGCCACCTCGGGTTTGATGCCCTTGAGGAAATCCGCCCCGATGGCGCGCGGAGATTCTGTCGCCTTCGCCTTGCTGGCGCTGGAAAGCAGCGTCAGCCGCTCCTTCGTGCCTGCCTTGTCCGGATAGATGAACCCGTTCACCGGCCATGCGGTGGTGCCAAGGTTGCCGATGGGGGCATACCACACGCGCACTTCCGACCAGTCGTTCGCCTCGGATACGTCCACCGCGCGCACGTCGTTCTCGATCTGCCCGCGCCGTCCGTCAATGGGCGACCAGTTGGCATGGCGCAGCAGCACGGTGCGCGAATCGATCACCCGGCTGACGGCGGCAACGTGGCCAAGTTCCATCCGGCCATGAGGTGCAAAGCTCATCACCGCGCCCACTTTTGGCCGGTGACCGCGGGCATAGCGACCCTCGGCCTGATCCCACCACGTCAGCGCATCGCCATAGATCTTGATGCCGCTGACCTCGCGGGCATAGGGCACGCATTGCAGATAGGGCAGGGCTTCGGCCTGATCGTAGTCCCCGGTCCCAGGGCGTGAAGAGTCGCGGAATTCTGCGGCATTTGCACCCGTTCCCAGCAGGACCAGCGCACCGAGCAATCCGAAACGGCAGATCTTTTCCCTCATTCCTGCAGATATCTGCAGGTTAGGTTATGGCGGACCTTATACCCATGGTTAATGGCGCAATAATCAATTGCCCTCACTTAAACGCACTCTTGCGTTCATGCGCTTAAACAGCCACGGCAGGCCCATGCGCCCCCAAGTCATCATTATCGGACGCCCGAACGTCGGCAAATCGACGCTGTTCAACCGCCTCGTCGGCAAGAAGCTGGCCCTGGTGGACGATCAGCCCGGCGTGACGCGCGACCGCCGCTTCGGCGATGCGACACTGCTCGGGCTTGAGTTTACCATCGTTGATACCGCCGGCTGGGAGGATCTCGATCCTGATACGCTGCCCGGCCGCATGCGTCAGCAGACCGAAGCCTCGCTGGTCGGTGCCGATGTCGCCCTGTTCGTGATCGACGCACGCGCCGGCGTCACCCCGCTTGACGAGGAAATCGCCCGCTACCTGCGCCAGAGTCGCGTGCCGATCGTGCTGATGGCCAACAAGGCCGAAGGCCGCCAGGGTGATCCCGGCATCTACGATGCCTTCGCGCTGGGCTTTGGCGAACCGGTCGCCTTCTCCGCCGAACACGGGCAGGGCCTCGCCGACCTCTTTGAAGCGCTGCGCCCGCATCTCGAACCCAAGCAGGTCGAAGAGGACGAAAACGCCGAGGTTGAAGGTGACGAGGAGGAATTCGATCCCGAATCCGTCCTCAAGCTCGCCATCGTCGGCCGCCCCAATGCGGGCAAATCCACGCTGATCAACAAGCTGCTGGGCGAAAACCGCCTGCTCACCGGGCCGGAAGCGGGCATTACCCGCGATTCCATCGCGATTGACTGGCAGTGGTTCGATCCCGAGCGTGAAGGCTATCGCCCGGTCCGCCTGATCGACACGGCGGGCATGCGCAAGAAGGCGCAGGTCACCGACAAGCTCGAAAAGCTCTCGGTCGCCGATGCCCGCCACGCCATCGACTTCGCCGAGGTCGTCGTGCTCACGCTTGATGCCACGCGCGGGCTTGAACATCAGGACCTCAAGATTGCCTCGATGGTGCTCGAAGAGGGCCGCGCGCTGATGATCGCGATCAACAAGTGGGACGTGGCCGAAGACCCTTCCGGCCTGTTCCAGGGCATCCGCAAGGCGCTCGATGAAGGTCTCGCACAGGTGCGCGGCGTGCCGCTGCTCGCCATCTCGGGCCGCACCGGCAAGGGGCTGGACGATCTGCTCAAGGCCGCGTTCGAAATCCGCGCCGCATGGTCGAAGCGCGTGCCGACCGCTGCACTGAACCGCTGGTTTGACGATGCGCTCGCCGCCAACCCGCCCCCGGCCCCCGGCGGCCGCCGCATCAAGCTGCGCTACATCACCCAGGCCAAGACGCGCCCGCCCGGCTTCGTCCTGTTCGGCACCCGGCTTGATCAGCTCCCCGAAAGCTATCGCCGCTATCTGGTCAACGGCATCCGCCGCGAACTCGGCTTCGACGCCGTGCCGATCCGCCTGACCCTGCGCAGCCCCAAGAACCCGTTTGCGAAGTAGGCGTCATGCCCACCGAAGCCCTGCCTCTCGACCGCACCTCGCTCCCGCAAGGACTTGGCGCGGCGCTGTGGCGTGGCGTGCGCGGCAAGTGCCCGCGCTGCGGAGGCACGCACCTGTTCACGCGCTTCCTCAAGCCGGTCGAGCGCTGCCGCCTGTGCGGCCAGAACTGGACGCTCCACGCGGCTGACGACTTCCCGCCCTACATCTCGATCCTGCTGACCGGCCACATCATGGCCCCGGTGATCATCGAACTGGGCCTGCACACCGGCCTGCCGGGCTGGGCGATGATGCTGATCGTGGCGGTCCTGGCGCTGGCGCTGCTGGTTGGCCTGCTCCAGCCCGCCAAGGGCGGCGTGATTGCGCTGCAGTGGTGGCTGGGCATGCACGGCTTTGCCGGGCGGGCAGGGAAGGGTGAGGCAGGCGTCGGTTAGTCCAGCGACTGCACACACTCGGCCAACCTACGTCACCCCGGGCTTGACCCGGGGTCCCGCTTTTGCCCTTTACGCACCGCCAGAAGAAGCGGGACCCCGGATCAAGTCCGGGGTGACGGCGTTTCTTTTAGGCGCTGGCAGAGCTGGTGAAATGTCGACAATGGGTCAAGGGCGGGGTTGGCTACGGAGGATCAATCACCGCCGTAAGCATCTGCGGTGATAATAGTCAGGCTCGCATCTTCAGTCAGAAACAGGCAGATGTCGTCAAAGTTTATAAACCGCTGCTGTACGCCGTTGCTCACCTCAATCCAGCATTGATCGTGCACAGCAGCAGACTTTTCCAAGCCAAAATATTTCAAAATCAATGCGACAGCATCAACACTGTGCATGCCGATAATGTTCACATCACCGATCAAAAAATGCCTGTGCGACGAAAGTCCTGTCACGAAACGATCTTTTACAAAAACAGTGTATGACCCATCACGACTGTCAAATATCTCCGAACCAATCTCGTCTGCCGATTCGACGAGACAGTGAAGCGATCGAAAATCATCGTAATCTTCAATCGGCACACCCAATCTAAAACCTGCAACTTGGTTGCATGGCTGCCACCAAGCACCTTCAGACCCGTTTCTCGATTGACAGCTCATTGAGAATGAATGGGGCAACTGCGGAATATTCGCAATCTCCTTCGTATCCAGATCTTCTGCTTCCAACTTGGTGACCGCCAGCCACCCCCTCACAAAAAATTATTCGGCCAGATCATCGTCCGCCACATATGCGCCGTGGGCGACCCGTCAAACCCCAGCCCTTCCTCGGGCTCGCGGAAGTTCCTCGCGATGACGCCTTCCAGTTCCTCCGGCTCCACCACCGGAAAGTCGTCGAAGAAATAGGTGTCGTAGAGCGTCACAGCCCTCGCGGTCATGTACCATTCGTGGCCGCGCGCGTATTCGGCGTCGCGCAGCAGGTATTCGGGCACCTGATAGTCCGGCCCGAAGAACTTGTGGTAGCTGTCAGGGTAGGCATAGCCGACGCTTTCGTCCGCCACATAGCGCAGTGCCTGGTGGTACTTCACCGCAAAGGCCACTTCCGGATCGACATAGGGTGCGATCAGCTGCGCGCTCCAGTAGCCGTGGTCGGCGCGGATCAGGCAGCCGTTGGAAATGTCGTGCAGCAGGCAGGCCATCACGACCTTCTCCGGCAACCCATCGTCCAGCGCGCGCTTGGCGCTGACCAGCAGGTGCCGCACGGTGATGTCGCCGAAGCGGCAGCGGAAGAAATCGAGCAGGCGTGGCCGCTCGGGCATCCGCGGCAGGGCGGGATTGTCGCCCATCATGAACACCGTCTTCGGGTTCAGCAGCTTGAGCAGTTCGGCTTCGTTGTCGACGAAGTCGGTGCCCTTCCAGCCCACCGGCGAGGGATAGATCAGCCTCTCGCGCCCGGCCTGCGGCCAGGGGCGTTCCATCTCGTTATCGTTCATGGGGGTAGGGTAGGCGCGGCACCGCTTCGGGGCAAGCACCGCGCCGATCAGCTTACAGAACCTCGAACAGCCCCGCAGCGCCCATGCCACCGCCGACGCACATCGTCACCACGACGTACTTCGCGCCCCGGCGCTTGCCTTCAATCAGGGCGTGGCCGGTGCAGCGGGCGCCGGTCATGCCATAGGGGTGCCCGATCGAGATCGAGCCGCCGTTGACGTTGAGCAGGTCATTGGGAATGCCCAGCTTGTCGCGGCAATAGAGGACCTGCACGGCGAAGGCCTCGTTCAGTTCCCACAGGCCGATGTCGTCCATTTTCAGGCCGAAGCGCTGCAGCAGCTTGGGGATGGCGAAGACCGGGCCGATGCCCATTTCGTCAGGCTCCGTGCCCGCCACCGCCATGCCGACATAACGGCCCAGAGGCGTGAGCCCGCGCTTGGCGGCGAGGTCTGCCTCCATCACGATCACGGCCGACGATCCGTCGGAAAGCTGGCTGGCGTTGCCCGCGGTCACGATGCCGCCTTCGATCACCGGCTTCAATGCCTGCAGGTTCTCGATGGTGGTCGAGGGGCGATTGCCTTCGTCCTTGGTCAGGTGGACGTCCTGGAAGGTGATCTCCCCGGTTTCCTTGTTCTGGACGCCCATCGAGGTGTCGACCGCGACGATCTCGTCATCGAACTTGCCGGAGGCTTGCGCGGCGGCGGTGCGCTGCTGCGATTGCAGGGCATATTCGTCGCACTGTTCGCGGCTGATGCCATAGCGCTGTCCGACGATCTCGGCGGTCTGCAGCATCGGCATGTAGATCGCCTTGTGCATCGCCATCAGGCTCTTGTCCGGGGCGACGCGCATGTCCTTGGTCTGGACCAGGCTGATCGATTCCTGGCCGCCTGCGGCAACCACGTCCATGCGGTCGATGATCACCTGCTTGGCGGCGGTGGCAATGGTCATCAGGCCCGACGAGCACTGACGGTCCATGCTCATGCCCGATGTGGTGATCGGCAGGCCCGCACGCAGCGCGACCTGGCGCGCGATGTTGCCCGCCTGCGCGCCCTGCTGCAGCGCTGCACCCCACAGCACGTCGTCAACTTCGGCCGGATCGATCCCGGCGCGGGCAACGGCGGCCTGCAAGGAAAGTGCGCCGAGCGTTGCGCCCGGCGTGGCGTTGAAGGCGCCCTTGTAGGCGCGCCCGATGGGCGTGCGGGCGGTCGATACGATTACGGCGTCACGCATGGTTCAAGCTCCTGCTGGGGATGTTTTTTCAAGCGATGTGGCGGCGAGGATGGGATTGCCGCCGAACCTGTCGCGCAATTCGCGCTTGAGCACCTTGCCGATCGGGCTGCGGGGAAGTTCATCCACCACTTCGATCGCGGAAATGCGCTGCGTCTTGCCCAAGTGTCTGTTGGCTTCTGCCAGGACGGCCTGGGGGTCGGCCGAAGGATCAGCCAGAACGACTACCGCCAATGGCGTTTCGCCCCAGGCATCCGAAGCCACGCCCACCACAGCGGCTTCCTTCACCGCGCTCTGCCGCGTCAGTTCAGCCTCCAGATCGCTGGGGTAGATGTTGAACCCGCCCGAGATGATCATGTCCTTGGCGCGGTCCATCAGGATCAGGAAGCCGTCCTCGTCGAACTTGCCGACATCGCCGTGGCGGATGTAGCGGCGTCCCTCGGCATCGTACCACTCGACCTCGCGGGTCTTGTCGGCCTTGTTGTGATAGCCGTTCATCATGATCGGCGAATGGCCGACGATCTCGCCCACTTCGCCTTGCGGCAGCTCGTTGCCGTCCTCGTCGATGATCTTGATGATATGGCCGGGGGAAGGCTGGCCGACGGTGTGCAACTTGTCCGGGTGCAGGTGCGCCAGCAGGATCGCCGTCGCGCCGCCCTCGGTCATGCCATAGCCATCGGTCAGGCCGCCCGGCCAGCGCTTGAGCACATCGGCCTTGAGCCAGGCGGGGAAGGGCGCAGAGGTGCAGGACTTGAGCTTGTAGGATGACAGGTCGAAGCGGTCGAAGTCGGACACTTCCATGATCCGCCGGTACTGCACCGGCACGAGCATGGCGTGCGTCACCCGCTCGCGCTCGGACAATTGCAGGAACGTGCGCGCATCGAACTTGCGCATCAGCACCACCTTGCCGCCTGCGGTAAGGGCAGGAAGGAAGCTGACCAGCGTGGTGTTGGAATAGAGCGGGGTCGAACAGATCACCGCCGTATCGTCGCCATAACCTGCGGGGATGGTGCGCCGGGCATATTCGTGGCGCATCTTGTGGCTCTGCACGATGCCCTTGGGTGCACCGGTGGTGCCTGAGGAATAGATGATGTTGAACGGATCGCCGGGGGCAGGCGTCCGCTCCTCCGGCTTGGCGCCTTCCTCGGCGATCCATGTGCTGAACGGCTCGCCTGCATCGCTGTCGTCCAGCGCGATGCGCTTCACGCCTTCAGGCAGGTCCAGCCCCGCGAGACGGTGAGAAATCTCCTTGTCCAGCAAGAGCACCCGGCTGCCGCTGTCCTCAAGCATGGCGATGATCGTTTCCGGCGTCGCGGTGGATGTCAGCGGCGCTGCCACCGCGCCTGCCCGGATCGCGCCGAGGAAAGCGAGGCCCGTGGTCACCGCGTTCATTGCCGCGATGGCCACAGGCTCGTGCCTTTGCACGCCCTCGCGCTGCAGGGCCGTGGCGATGCGGTCGAGCAGGGCGTCCATCTCGGCCCAGCCGACAGTGCGGTTCTCGTCCGCCAGCGCCACCGCATCACCCCGCCTTGCGGCATGGGCGCGCAGAATGTCGCTCAGCGGCGTGAACTCGCTCTCGACGATATCCTCGATCCGCATCGCAGTTCTCCGGTCAGCCGTTGAACTTCTCGCCTGCAGCCGCCTTGCGCTCCAGCAGGGGTGCGACGGGAAGGCCGTGCTTCTTCAGGCCCGCGACCACGGTATCGAGCCCGATATGATCGGCCCAGAACATCGGCCCGCCGGTCCATGCAGGCCAGCCATAGCCGTTGAGCCAGACGGTATCGATATCGCTCGCCCGCTGCGAAATGCCTTCCTCAAGGATCAGCGCGCCTTCGCTGATCATCGGATAGAGCAGGCGTTCGCGGATCTCGTCCTTGTCAATCGAGCGCTGTGGCTTGCCTTCCTTCTGGGCGAAATCGGCGATGATCGCCTTCACTTCGTCCGAAGGCGAACGCTGGCGGTTGTCGTCGTAGTCGTAGAAGCCCTTCTTCGTCTTCTGCCCCCAGCGGCCGACCGCGCACAGCGCATCGCGCAATGTCTCGATCCGATTGGGATCGCGGTGCCAGCCGATGTCCACACCGGCAAGATCGGCCATCTGCCACGGCCCCATCGGGAAACCGAATTCGAGCAGCGCCTCGTCCACGTCCCAATAGTTCGCGCCTTCCATGATCAGCGCATGGGCCTGCGCCTGACGGGGTGAGAGCATGCGGTTGCCGATGAAGCCATGGCACACGCCCGAGACCACCGGCACCTTCCCGATCTTCACCGAAAGCGCCATCACCGTTGCCAGCTGCGCCTTGCCCGTCGCCTTGCCGCGCACGACTTCAAGCAGCTTCATCACGTTGGCGGGCGAGAAGAAGTGCATGCCCAGCACCGCTTCCGGGCGCGAGGTGACACTGGCGATCTCGTCGATGTCGAGATAGCTGGTGTTGGAGGCGAGGATCGCGCCCGGCTTGGCCACGTTGTCGAGCCGGCCGAACACGTCCTTCTTCACGTCCATGCTTTCATAGACCGCCTCGATCACCAGATCGGCCTCGGCCAGCGCCCCGAAGTCCAGCGTCGGCGTCAGCCGGCCCATCGCGGCCTCGGCGTCTGCGGCCTCCATCTTTCCGCGCTTGACGGTGTTCTCGTAGTTCTTGCGCATGGTGGCAACGCCGCGATCGAGCGCTTCCTGCGTCATTTCCACGATGGTCACCGGAATGCCCGCCGTCAGGAAGTTCATGGTGATGCCGCCGCCCATCGTGCCAGCGCCGATCACGCCGACGCGGTTGATGGGAAGCAGCTGCGTGTCAGCCGGGATATCGTCGATGGTCGCTGCCAGCTTCCGAGCGGCGTCGATGTGCTCCTTGGCACCGGGGATGGGGTCGGACATCGTGGTTCTCTCCTAAAGCTGGATCAGGCGCGGCTGGTGGCCAGCGCGCTGTAGATCAGCGTCTTCAACTGACGCCGGATGGGATAGATGAACGAAGGGTAGAGCTGGGTCATGAAGACCGCGTGGACCTTCTCCACCGGGTCCACGAAGAACGCGGTCGAAAAGATGCCGCCCCAGTAGAACTCGCCGGCTGACCCCGGCACCAGCGCCTTCGCCGGGTCGATGGTCATGCCGAAGCCAAGGCCGAATCCAGCGCCCGCGTTGTAGGCCTCGCTGAACAGTGCCTTGGACACCTGCGTCAGATCCGCGCCGCCGGGCAGGTGGTTGGCGGTCATCAACTGGAGCGTCTTGGGGCTGAGGATACGCACCCCGTCTGCCGCGCCGCCGTTCACGAGCATGCGGCAGAAGCGGTGGTAATCGGCGGTCGTGGAAAGCAACCCACCGCCTCCGCTTTCGAAGCGTGGCACCCGGCGCGTGCCCGATTTCTCGGCGGGATCGAACAACTGCGGCGGCTGCCCGGCCTGGTAGGCCCAGGCATCGGCAAGCCGATGCGCCTTGTCGTCGGGGCAATGGAACCCGGTGTCGACCATGCCCAGCGGATGGAAGATGCGTGTGCGCAGGAACTCGCCAAGGTTCATCCCCGAAAGCCGCGCCACCACCACGCCGAGCACGTCGGTGCCCACCGAATAGTTCCACGCCTGTCCCGGCTCGAACTCCAGCGGCAACTTGGCCAGTTGCTCGACGAAATGGTCGTTGCCGGGCAGGCTGGCGTGCCCGTCCAGCCGCGCCTTGCGATAGGCGGCGTCCACGTTGGTGCGGTTCTGGATGCCGTAGGTCAGCCCCGACTGGTGCGTGATCAGGTCGACCATGCGCATCACCGGGGCGGGGCGGACGGGCATGAAATCCACCTCGCCGCCGCCTCCGGCATAGACACCAAGGCTGGCAAACTCCGGGATCACTTTCGTCACCGGATCGTCGAGCGCAACCTTGCCTTCCTCGACCAGCATCATGAATGCGACTGAGGTCAGCGGCTTGGTCATCGAGGCTATGCGGCAGATCGTATCCACCGCCATCGGCGTCCCGTCCTCGCGCGCACGGCCCGCGGTGTGGCGATAGACCGCCTCGCCATCGCGCGCGACCAGCACGTCGAGCCCCGGCAAGCGCCCGCTGGCGATATAGTGCTCGTCGAGATAGGCTCCGATCCGGTCCAGCCGGTCAGGCTCGAACCCCAGCGATTGCGCGTCGGCCAGTTCCATGTCCTTCCCCTCAGCCAAAGATTGCCACGCTCTGCAGGCCGTGCATCACCTGCACACCGTCGGCGTTCCACATGCGCAAGCTCTCGCTGCTGAAGCCCTCGGCCATGTGGTTCGAAGCTGTCTCGAGCAGCCACCAGCCGTCGCGCGTTTGCGGGGAGTCTCCCAGCAGGGTGAACGCCCAGTTGATCGAGCTGATCGGGCCTCTGCGCTCCATCGCGCGCATCGATCCGGGCGGCAGAGTATCGCCGATCAGCACCAGCTCTCCGATGGGATCCAGTTCGGTACGGTCGCGCAGACGCACCCAGCGCCGCACAACGCCCGGACGCCGATCTTCCTTTGCTTCGCCGCGGCGCAGTTCGAATTTCTGGATGAAGTGCAGCCCCTCGGGCGAACCCAGTTCCTCCATCTCGGTATGGGATATGAAGTTTTCCGCGCGCTGCGGCGTGACGGATCCGTTCGATGGCCGCGCACTGCCGAATACCCACGCGGCACGATGCGCCAGCGTGCCCCCGCTTGTCATGTCGGTCTGGATGTTGGCCACGCTCTTGCCTTCGCGCAGGCTTGCTACGGTGATGTCCAGGTCGGACCCCACCGGGGCGAGGAAGCTGATCTGGCCCCCGCGCAACGGCGGCAGGTCGGGCCGCGCCTTGCGGGCCGCGGCATAGGCGAGGAACGAGGATGCCCCGCCATACATCGTGCGCCCCTGCAGCCAGCCGTCAACGCCGCGCACGGAAAAGTCGGGACCGGCTCCCGCCAGCCCTTTCGCGATTGTGCCGATCGCTTGTGCGTCCATGCCGATTGCAGCTTCCAATGCTCTCTCCCGGTCGCCTGTCGCTGGAACGACTCTGTGACCCAAGAGCTAGTGGAAGTTTACGTAAAGGGAAAGGGGGTGGGCGCCGGTCCGAGCCGGAACGAGGCCCTTACGCTACGGCACGCACGGCCTCGGGCGGCCAAAAAAATTCGGCCCCGGCGCAAGGACCGGGGCCGACGTGTTCTCGTGTCGTCAGGTAATGCGGATCAGTGCATGCTTTCGCCACTTGCGCGGCGCAGGATCGGCGCCTTTGCCGCGCTCGCTGCAAACACGACCAGCAGCACGTAGCAAACCAGCGGCACAAGGAACGAAGCGAAGATGCCAGCCGCATCCGTCACTCCACCGGCCAGCGCCGGGATCAGCGCGCCCCCGATGATGCCGGTGCACAGCAGCCCCGAGGTCGCCTCTTCGCTGGCCGAGGAACGCTCCAGCGTCAGCGTGAAGATCACCGGGAACATGATCGAATTGAACAGCCCGATCGCCAGCGCCACGTATCCCGCCGAAACGCCGCCGACGAGGAACAGATAGGCGCACATGGCCGCGGCAATCGCAGCAAACAGGGTCATCAGCCGTGCCGCCGGGAAGCGGGCGAGCAGCACCGTGCCGATCGCGCGGCCAACCATGGCGCCACCCCAGTAGAACGACACGGCCTTGCCCGCCTGTTCGAGGCTGACATTCCAGATGCCTGGGTTGTTGAGGTAGAATGCCATCTGCGTGCCGATGGTCACTTCCGCGCCCACGTAGATGAAGATCGCAGCCGCACCCAGCACCGCCCAGCGCGACGAGAACGCCTGGCCGAGCAGAGCGCCGATGCCGCCGGTCGGCTGCGCTGGAGGGGCCGCCGCCGAAATGCGCGCGCGGTTGACGAAGAAGAACGCCAGCAGCACGATCAGCAGTCCGCAGATCCAGAAGTAGGCGCGGTCGATCCCGGCCAGCGCCGCCTCGCGCACTTCAGGCGTCAGCGCGGTGCCTTCCGAAACCTCCACGCCCTTGAGAAACAGCGATGCGCCAAGGGCCGGGCCAAGGAAGGTGCCGAACGAATTGAACGTCTGCGAAAGCGTGAGTCGGAAATGGCTGCCTTCGGGCTTGCCGAGCGCTGCGGCCAGCGGGTTCGCGGCAACCTGCAGCACCGTGATGCCCGCAGCGAGCATGAACAGTCCGGCCAGCACCAGCGGGTATGACGCGATGTTGGCCGCAGCAAGCATCACAAGGCAGGCCACGACCATCGTTGCCAGCGCCAGCAGGATCGCCGGAACGGCGCGCAGGCGTCCGATGATCGCTGCCGCCGGGAAGCTCATCACGCCATAGGCGATAAAGAAGGCAAAGGCCGAAAGCTGTGCTTCCAGCGTGGTCAGCGTGAAGATGCCCTTCACTGCGGCGACGAGCGGATCGATCAGCGAGGTGATGAAACCCCAGGCAAAGAACAGCACGGTAACCGCGATGAACGCGGCCCTCTGCGAACCTGAATGTGCATTGCTGCCTGCCACGTATCTCTCCTCACCCAGCCATATTTGGCGTATCGCGCCTTCTAGCCACCGCTGACAGCCTTGTCATGCTTGTTGCATAGCTATTCCTGTGAACGTTCTCACAGAACGCGCGCCATTTCAACCCGCCGCCATGGCCGGGGCCAGTTCGCGCCGCAGTTTTTCGATGATCCGTTGAACCTTGGGCAGCAAGTGCCGCCGCTGCGGGTAGACCGCCCAGATCGGATCGACCTCGGGCCTGAACTGCGACAGGACTTCGACCAGCGCGCCTTCGGCAATCGCCCTGCTCACGTAGAATTCGGGCAACTGGCACAGGCCCAACCCCGCCATCGCCGCATCGAAGACCGCTGTCCCGTTGCTGCACCGCCAGCGCCCTCGTGGTCGCACCGTGCGCACTTCGCCGTCCACCAGATAGCGCCACATGTCGAGCGTCGCGGGGATGCAGTCATGCGCCTCGAGGTCGTCCACCGTCTCGGGCGTGCCATGCGCGGCCAGGTACGCTGGCGAAGCGCAAGTGACGATCCCGCGCGTGGCGATCTGCGTGCGGATCAGGCGGCTGTCCGGCAGGGTGCCGGTGCGAATGGCCAGATCGTACCCTTCCGAGACCAGCTCAACCACGCGGTTCGAGAGGTCAAGGTCCACCGAAAGCTTCGGATAATCCTGCACATAGGCGCGCACGATCGGCGCAACGAAGCGCTCGCCCAGCGCGGTCGGGCAGGTGATGCGCAAGTGGCCCTGCGGTTCGCCCTGCAAGTCGAGCATGGCAATCGCCTCGTCGCGCTCGGCAATCAGGCGGCGAAACTGGTCGACCAGCGTGCGCCCGGTGTCCGTCAGGCTAACAGCCCGCGTCGTGCGGTGGAAGAACTGCGCGCCAAGGCTCTGCTCCAGCCGCGCCACGGCCCGGCTCACGTGGGAAGTCGATGTCCCCAGCCGCTTTGCCGCCGCCACGAAGGTGCCGGTATCGGCAACCGCCACCACTTCATCTATCCCGTCCCAGCGATTGCTCATTATTCTCGTCTTGCAACAGTGTTTCGCATATTGTGCAATTTAACACTGCCGTAGCAATTATGCTAACGCGCCGCCACATCCAAAGGGAGACCGGACACCATGAAGACCCGCGCCGCCGTAGCGTTCGCGCCCAAGCAGCCGCTCGAAATCGTCGAGCTCGACCTTGAAGGCCCCAAGGCTGGCGAGGTTCTGGTCGAAATCATGGCCACCGGCGTCTGCCATACCGATGCCTACACGCTCGACGGGTTCGACAGCGAAGGCATCTTCCCCAGCGTGCTCGGCCATGAAGGTGCGGGCGTGGTGCGTGAAGTCGGCCCCGGCGTCACCTCGGTAAAGCCCGGCGATCACGTGATCCCGCTCTACACGCCGGAATGCCGCCAGTGCAAAAGCTGCCTCTCGGGCAAGACCAACCTGTGCACCGCGATCCGCGCCACACAGGGGCAGGGCCTGATGCCCGATGGCACCAGCCGCTTCTCCTACAAGGGGCAGACCATCTTCCACTACATGGGTTGCTCCACCTTCTCGAACTTCACCGTCCTGCCAGAGATCGCGGTGGCGAAGATCCGCGAGGACGCGCCGTTCCAGTCGGCCTGCTACATCGGCTGCGGCGTGACGACGGGCGTCGGCGCCGTCGTCAACACTGCCAAGGTCCAGGTGGGTGACAACGTCGTGGTCTTCGGTCTCGGCGGCATCGGCCTCAACGTGATCCAGGGCGCGCGCCTTGCCGGCGCCAACAAGATCATCGGCGTCGACATCAACCCCGATCGCGAGGAATGGGGCCGCAAGTTCGGCATGACCGACTTCCTCAACTCGAAGGGCATGAGCCGCGAGGACACCGTGGCCAAGATCGTCCAGATGACCGACGGCGGCGCCGACTATACCTTCGACGCAACCGGCAACACCGAAGTCATGCGCACCGCGCTGGAAGCCTGCCACCGCGGCTGGGGCACCTCCATCATCATCGGCGTGGCCGAAGCCGGCAAGGAAATCAGCACCCGCCCGTTCCAGCTCGTCACTGGTCGCAACTGGCGCGGCACCGCATTCGGCGGCGCCAAGGGCCGCACCGACGTGCCCAAGATCGTTGACATGTACATGACCGGCAAGATCGAGATCGACCCCATGATCACCCACGTCATGGGCCTTGAGGACATCAACACCGCATTCGACCTGATGCACGCCGGCAAGTCGATCCGCTCGGTCGTGGTATTTTAAACCGGTTTGCTGCGTCTGGAACTCCCGGGATTGTAAAGCGCCCGCAATCCCGGGATGAAGGCGGCCAGATAACGTATCGGTGAGAGGATTTTCGTGATGGCCATCAGAGCATGTGTTTCCGCTGCGCTTGCGGCGCTTGCCTGCCTGTGTGCACAACAGGCTGCTGCGGCTGAAACCTGTCCGCCATTGCGATGGATGACGCTGGGAACCGCGGGTGGGCCGGTGCCGACCCCTGACCGATCAGAACCTGCCAACCTGCTCACCGCCGATGACTTCTCCGCACTGGTGGATGCTGGTGACGGTACGGTGGTGCAACTTGCACGTCGCGGCCTTGATCTGACTCGCATCAATGCCGTCTTCATCAGTCATCACCACATGGATCATACTGGCGGACTGCCTGCGGTCATAGGCCTGCGCTGGATGAACAACATGCCTGGCCAGTTGACCATTTATGGCCCGCCCGGCACGCGCGAGATTGTGGACGGGATCATTACCACGATGGGCCCGCAGTCGCGCGTAGGTTTCGGGCTCGGGCAAAAGAGCACCCCCCCGACGGAGACCGTAAAAGTCGTCGAATTGCGGTCGGGCGATCAGGTCTGGGCAGGCAACGTGAAAATCTCTGCTATCGAGAATTCCCATTACGATGAATCGGCCTCAGGGAAGGCCGACCGGGCAATTTCGCTCAGCTACCGGTTTCAGCTCGGCTCGCGATCGATCACCTATTCCGGTGACACTGGCCCGAGCACAGCGTTCGAGAAACTCGCAACCGGCACCGACTTGCTCGTCAGCGAAGTCATCGATCTCGATCCGATACTTGCGCCCATCCGCAAGACGCGCCCCGACATGCCCGAAGCCTTGTTTCAGTCCATGAGCAAGCACCTCTCGACGCATCACATCACGCCGGTCGATCTTGGCGGCCTCGCCGCAAGGGCAAATGTGTCGAGGCTTGTTCTGACGCACTTCGCCATCCCGCCGGCACCGCTTGCCCATTACGAGGCCCGACTGCGCGAAGGCATCAGCCGAAGCTATTCAGGCCCGGTCGAACTCGCGATCGATGTCCAGTCATTCGACGTCGCCTGCAAATAACAGGCCGTCGAACGGCAAGCCTCACATCGCCGAAATCCCGCCGTCGAGCTTCAGTTCTGCCCCGGTCATGAAGCGGCTTTCATCGCTGGCGAGGTAAAGCACGCCCGCAGCAATGTCGTCCGGTTCGCCCACGCGGCCCAAGGGGATCTGGCGGGCGAGCTTGCCCATGACCACGTCCTTGTCGATGTTCGCATTCGTCGCGATGCCGTCAAGGATCGGCGTGTCAACGAACGTGGGATGCACCGAATTGCAGCGCACGTCCCAGCCGCGCTTGGCGCAATAGAGCGCAACCGATTTGGTCAGCATCCACACCGCCGCCTTGCTGGCATTATAGCCGGGCATGGTGTCCGAAGCGATCAGGCCGGCGATCGAGCTGATGTTGACGATCGAGGCAGGCTGGTTGTCGCGCAGCAGGGGCAGGGCCTTCTGGCAGCCGAGAAAAACGGAATCGACATTGATCGCAAAGCCGCGATGCCATTCCTCCAGCGTGCAGGTTTCGATATTCCCGCGCACGCCAACGCCAGCGTTATTGACCAGCACCGAAAGTCCGCCCAGCTTTTCCGCCGCCAGCGCAATCGCTGCGTCCCAATCGCTTTCCTTGGTCACGTCGTGGCGCATGGCAAAGGCCGTCCCGGCGCCCAGTTCGGCGTTGATCGCTTCGGCCTGTGCCGCTGCGCCATCGCCGTTGATGTCGGTCAGCAGGACCCGTGCGCCCTCGCGCGCCAGCATCCACGCATGCGCGGCACCAAGCCCCTGCGCTGCCCCGGTGACGAGTGCCTTCTTGCCCTGAACCCTGCCCATCGTGCCGCTCTCCTGCTTTCCGTTTGCGTCAACCAAGCAAGTTGGGACCGATCGCGCAAGTCCCGGAAACGTCAGCGCAAGATCAGCCCATGATTCCCGGCGCGAGCAGCAGCAACATCCGCACGTCGATGGCATAGCCTTGGCCGCGCTTCTGGCTGAGGAAGCGCTCGATTTCCGTAAGGGCAACCCTGTGGACGGTAATGCCTTCGCCTTCCACGCCGCCGCCCTCGGAAACTTTTTCCAGATCGCGCGCGCGGAACAGCGTGAAGGCCTCGGTCACCATGCCCGGCGAGGAATGGAACTCGCCCAGCGATTCGATCCGGCCCGGCCGATAGCCGGTCTCTTCCTCCAGTTCGCGCGCCGCCGCAGCGGCCGGGTCCTCGTTCTCCGCACCTGCTTCGTCACCGATCAGCCCGGCGGGCAGTTCGATGCACGGGCGCCCGAGAGGCACGCGGAACTGCTCGACCAGCAGCACGTGCCCGTCTTCGATCGCAAGGATTACCGCCGCCTTGATGTTGCGATTGCGCGAGACATATTCCCACCGTCCGCGCGTCTTGGCGACGATGAAACGCCCTTGCCAGTGCACCTGCTCGGGATGGTCGCGGTACTCTTCTTCAAGACTCATACTTCGATCAACCTGTCGGGCAGTTCGTTCTTGTCATCGCTGGATCGTGGGAAATGCTCGGCCAGGACCCTGCCCACCTCGGCCACCGCCGCTGCCATGCCTTCCGCCATCCGTCCCTGCCGCAGCGGGTCAAGCATGGCTTTCATCGCCAGCCCCCAGGTCTCGGGCGAAACCTTCGAGGCAATCGCCGCATCGGCGATGATCTCGGCTCGGTGCTCGGCAAGGCTCAGGTAGATCAGCACGCCGGTATGGCCAGTCGTCCGGCTTGCTGCCCCAACCCGGAAACACGTCAGCGCCCGCTCGCGCACCCGCGCATTGCGGACCCGGCGCGGCGTCAGCCATAGGCCGAGCGGCGTGAACCGCATGAGCAGGTACATGGCCCCGAACTTCAGCGTGATAACCGTCAGCGCCAGTCCCAGCACGGCGCGCGGAGTCCATTCAAACGCCCACAACCCAAGCACATGCTCGACGACGGGAAGGTAGAACCCGGCAAACATGTCCACTACGGCCAGCGCCACGAAAGCCACCAGCGCGCTCCAGACCAGCGCCACGTCGCGATAGCTGTCGGAACGCGGCGTCACGATCGTCACGATCTCGCCCGCGCTCTGCGCCTCGGCTGCGGCCACGGCGTCGGAGACCAGCTTGTGATCTGCCTCGGTCATCTGCACCAGCCTGCTCATCACCAGTCCCCCGAAGCGCCGCCGCCACCGGAATCGCCGCCGCCAAAGCCACCGAAGCCACCGCCCCAGTCGGACCCGCCGCCGCCGCCCCAGCCGCCGTAATGGCGGTTATCCGATGCGGCACGCGCAATTTCGCTGATGCCCCACAGCACGATGCCCGGATCGATTCCGCTGCGCCGCTGCACATAACCCTTCCGACGACGGCCGAAGACGGCGATCATCACCACGATCAGAACCACCCAGAATATCGCGCTGCCTATGGTCGATCCGCCGCCAGAGACGTCCTCGCGCGCACCGGCCCTGGCTGCTTCGGCAACCGCCTTGGCCTCGGCAGGGGTGCGGTTCAGTTGCGTCAGGATCTGGTCGATGCCGGCGTTTATGCCGCCCGGATAGTCGCCCGCCTTGAAGCGCGGCGTCACCGCGCCCGAGATGATCCGGCCAGCGAGTACGTCGGGCAGGAACTCCTCCAGCCCATAGCCCACCTCGATCCGCACCTTGCGGTCATTGGGCGCAATCAGGAACAGAAGGCCTTGGTCGGTCTCCTTCCCGCCCACGCCCCAGGTCCGGAACAGCGTATTGGCATATGTCTCGATATCCTGCCCGTCGAGCGAGGCGACCGTGGCCACGATCACCGCCCGCCCGGTCTGCGCGTTGTAGGCGGAAAGCCTCTGCGCAAGCGCCGCCTCGTCGGCATCGGGTATGATCCCGGCCTGATCCAGCACCGGTCCCGCAGGCCGTGCGGGCATGGCCGCGTGTGCTGCTCCCGCGATCAGCAGGAACAGCAGAGCAACAGTCTGCCAGAAAGCCCGCAACTGGCGGGTCACGTCACTTGCCCGACGCTGCAGGCGCCGGAGCGTTCATGTCGAAATTGACGGTTGGCGCCACTTCCGATCCGGCGGCAGCCTTGAACGGTACCATCGGCTTGGCCCCATGGATCAGCTTCGCGCCGATCGCGTCGGGGAAGGTGCGGATCGTGGTGTTATAGGCCTGCACCGCCTCGTTGTAGCGGGTGCGGCTCACATTGATGCGGTTCTCGGTGCCTTCAAGCTGCACCATCAGGTCGGCAAAGCGCGCCTGGCTCTGCAACTGCGGATAGTTCTCCACCACCGTGCGCAGCTGGCCCAGCGCCTGGGTCAACTGGTTCTGCGCGTTCTGGAATTTCTCGAACTCTTCCGGATTGGAAAGATCGTCGGTGGTGATGTTGATCGACGTGGCCGCGGCGCGCGCGTTGGTCACGTTGGTCAGGATCTGGGTTTCCGAAGCGGCCGCGCCCTTGGCCGTGGCGACCAGGTTCGGGATCAGGTCGGCACGACGCTGGTACGAGCTTTCGACGTCCGCCCAGCGCGCCTTGGCTTCTTCCTCGGCCGCGGGGACCGAGTTGATCCCGCAGGCCGAAAGGCTGGCAGCGGCAACGGTGGCAAAAGCGATCTGCGTGAAGCGGGTAGCGGCCATCGACGTGAGTTCCCCTAAAGTTATGCAGCAGAGATAGCGGTCCGCCGAAACGGTTCAAGTATCCCCCATGCTGCAACCGATTGCCACTTGTGGCGTTCCGCGCACGATGGCAACCAACGGAAAAGGGATCATGGTTAATCAGGACGTGAAGGGGGAAGTGGTCGGCATGTTCGCAGAGTTCAAGAAATTCATCGCCCGGGGCAATGTGCTCGATCTGGCGGTCGGCGTGATCATCGGTGGCGCATTCGGCAAGATCGTCACCTCGCTCACCGAAAGCGTGATCATGCCGGTGGTCGGCTTCATCACCGGCGGCGTCGATTTCAGCCGTTATTTCGTGCGCCTCGGCCCGGTCCCGGCAGACTTCAAGGGCGATGTGTCCAGCTATGCCGAATTGAAGGCCGCCGGGGTGCCGATGATCGGGTATGGTGATTTCATCACCCAGGCGGTCAATTTCGTGATCGTCGCCTTCATCATCTTCCTGCTGGTCAAGGCGATCAACAAGGCCTTCGAAAAGCCCGCCGAGGAAGCACCCGCCGCGCCCGCCGGCCCGACCGAGGTCGAACTCCTCGCCGAAATCCGCGATGCGCTGAGGGCCAAGGGCTGAAGCGCCTTGCCAGAACAACTTCAAAGGGGCGGGCGCAATCCCGCCCCTTTTCATTTGCGCCCGCATCCCTATATGGGTCCCTGCCGGTTTCGGCCGGCTATGGTGATAAACTGCGGCGTGCAATAGGCACAGCGGACCCGGGGGCGGTACCCGGCGGCTCCACCATCACTACCGTGTCTTTCGGGATGCGGGCCTTGTTGTCGCAAGGGTGTTGATGGGGCCGAACTAGGATCGACGTGTGTTGAAAAGCGCTGTTTTTGCCCGGGCTGAGTAACCCGTTCAAGGCTCAAAACTCACAAGTGCCAACGACAACGAAGCACTTGCTCTCGCCGCATAATTCTAGGGGCTGACGCCCTGAAGTTATAAAGCGAAAGCACGGTTCGGACCGAACCGGGTAACAGAATCGGAAACCGGGGGCTGGGGGCGAGCCTAGCAACAGAATCGCCCTACTTGCATTGCTGCTCCATCCTTCGACAAGCTCAGGATGAGCGGCTTTCAAAAGGTAGTCCCAAGTCCCGCTCGTCCTGAGCTTGTCGAAGGACGCTGGCACTACCCCTCGGCCTTCGCCTCAAGCTCCTGCAGCCGCCGCTCCATCCGCAGGGAGTCGAGGATCTTCGCCCCGGCGATGAACACCGCGCCGGTGGCTGCGACGAACAGCAACTTGCCGGCAAAGCCCGGATACTGGCCGAGATAGGCGTGCCCGCGCTCCACCGCGCCCAGCGCGAGCGCGTAGATCACCGCGAACGCTTCGAAGCGGGTCTTGATGACAAACAGGCGACCGATCTTGCGAAACATCCGAAGCAATATCCTCTTTTGACGAGGCGCCCCTCGTCGGCGAGTCTCTCCGCAAGCATCGTGCCAGATCATGAAACGCTGGCAATAGTCTGGTTAATCCAATCTTCACTGTAAAGCGAAGCGACAACCTGCGGAGCGGCTCTTTCGGAAGATACGCCGCAAGGCTCAGGCCAGTTCCTGCACCTCCAGCAATTCGAGCAGTGCCTGCCGGGCGCTGACCACTGCGCGGCCCAGGGATTCCGCCCCCAGATCAGCAGGATCGATCTGCTCGGGCCAGTGCGCCTCCACCACCCTCTCGATCCGCGCGATCTTTGCCTCGTCCAGCAGAAAGCGCGGGTCGACAGTGGCAGGATCGGCGACAACCCGCAGGCGCAGGCATGCAGGTCCGCCGCCATTGGCCATCGACTGGCGCACGTCCACTGGAAGCACCTTGCGGATCGGGCCGTTCGAGGCAACGTGCCCTTCCAGCCAGCCGCGCACCGATGGCGTCTCCCACGCCTCGAGCGGGATCACCAGGCCCATCTCGCCCCCTGGAAGCGTCAGCAACTGTGCGTTGAACAGGTAGCTCCTGATCGCATCGCCAAGGCTCACCACGCTGGCCGGCACCACCACGATCTCGGCCTCGGGCAACTTCTCGCGGATCGCGGCATAAGTGGCTTCGGGGTCAGCAAAGGCCTGTTCGTGCGTGAACAGCACCCGCTCGTTGGCCACGGCCACCACGTCGTTGTGGAACGCGCCTGCCGCAATCGCCTCGCTCGCCTGTTCCACGAACAGGCAGCGCTCGGGATCGAGGCCATGCAGCCGTGCCACGGCGCGGCTCGCCTGCTCGTGCTGGCGTGCGGGGAAGGCGCCACCGGTCGTGCCGTAGACGAAGATCTCGATCCCCGGCGCATCGTGGCTCGCGCACATGCGCATGTGGTTTGCCGCGCCCTCGTCGCCGAAGCACGGCGGCACCGCATCGTGCACGGCAAAGGCGGTGCTGTCGGCAAAGGCGAGGCGCAACTGGCGCACCGTATCGGGCCATTCCTGCGAGCGGTGGGGCATCGTCACCAGATTCGCCGCAGTCAGGTGGCAGCGCCCGTCCGCGGTGTCAGGGGCGGGGCTCACCGTCGCCGCATTGGCCGTCCACATTGATGACGCAGACCATGCCGCCGCCCGCAACCGCCGCTGCGCCGCATCGCTTTCGTCGATGCTTTCAAGCCCGAGCGCGCCGAGCAGGACCGGGTTGGGGCGGGGCAGGGGCATGAACAGCCCTTGGGCCAGCCCGAGGCCCAGATTGTGCCGCATCTTGCTTAAGCCCTGAAGCGCCGCCGCGCGCGGGTAGGACACCTCGCCCGCGTTGCTGGCCGAGGCCAGGTTGCCAAGGCTGAGGCCTGCATAATTGTGGCTCGGTCCGACCAGACCGTCGAAGTTGATTTCCACCAGAGGCATGTCTTTTCCTTAGCGACCGACAAACCAGACCATGTCACCCACGCTCACACCCAGCGCAGCCGCAGCCACCGGGTCCAGCGTCAGGCCATCGTCCGCCTCGGCTATCTCGGCGAAAGTGCAGCGGTATTCGGCCAGCTTGCCCGTCGCCACCAGAGCCTTGGTCACGTTGCCGCTACCCTCGGGCGCGCGGATGTGCGCCACAGGCACCTCTTTCGCCTCGCAGATCGAGCGCACGCGGTCGGTCCGCGCGGTCATCGTCGGGCCGCCATCGAAGATGTCGACGTAGCCTTCGTAGGCAAAGCCTTCCTCTTCCAGCATCCGCATCGCGGCGCGGCCCGAAGGGTGGGGCAGGCCGATGGCGGAGCGCGCGGTCTCGGGCAGCATGGCGATATAGACCGGGTGCTTGGGCATCAGGTCGGCAATGAACTGATTGCCGTTGATCGCGTTGAAATAGTCTGCTTCCTGAAAGCTCATGCCGAAGAAGCGACCGGCCACGCCGTCCCAGAACGGCGATCCGCCGCGCTCGTCGATCACCCCGCGCAGCTCCGCCAGAATCTTGTCGCCAAAGCGCTTCCGGTGCATCGCGATGAACAGATAGCGGCTGCGCGCAAGCAGCATGCCAAGCCCGCCTGCGCGTTCGGAAGGATGCAGGAACAGCCCGCCCACTTCGCTCGATCCTTCAAGGTCGGTGACAAGGTTGAGCATCTCGGCGCGGAAGGTGCGGTTCAGCTCCTTCGAATGCTGGGTCAGCGTGGCCATGCGATAGGAATAGAACGGCCATTGGCGCCCCACCGAGGTGAAGATCTGCGCCGTGCCGCGCACTTCGCCTGTGGTCGTATCCTCCAGAACCAGGACGAACAGCTCGTCCTTCGGATTTTTCGGATCGCCCTCCTCGCTATTGCCATAGGCCTCCGACGCCCGCGCCAGCTTCGCCGTCAGGGCCTTGCGGTCGGGTGGCAGGTTGGTGAAGCCGCCGCCGGTCAGCTTGGCCATCTCGTAGAGCGGTTGGAGATCGTTCGCGCGCGCGGCGCGGATGCGGAATGTCATGGATTTCCCCCGGAAAGTCGATGCAGGACGAGCGCGGACAAGGCGGCACGCTCAGCCAGCGAAGGCACGATCAGGTACTCCTGATCGGAATGGATCGCCCCGCCGCGCACGCCCATGGTATCGACCACCGGCACGCCGCAGGCGGCAATGTTGTTGCCGTCGCAGACCCCGCCCGAGGCCTGCCAACGGATCGTCTGGCCAAGAGATTCGCCGCACTCGCGCACCAGTCCGAACAGCGCCTCGGCCTCTTGGGTCAGCGGCTTGGGTGGCCGTGACACCCCGCCATGGAGGTGGATTGCAACCTCGTGCAATGCTTCGAGACTCTGCACCAACTCTCGCAGACTCTCGGTGAACTCCACGGCAACTCCCGGGAGCCGAGGCCGGACATTGAAGCGCAGGATCGCATGGTCGGGCACCACGTTGTTGGCGCTCCCGCCATCGATCCGGGCAGGGTTGATGGAGAGGCCGGGACGCTCCAGACCCTTCAGCTTCAGCGCCATGTCGGCCGCCGCGATCACCGCGTTGCGTCCGTCCTGCGGATTGCGCCCGGCGTGGGCCGATCGACCCTTGATAACCGCGCTGTAGTTCCCGCTTCCCGGACGCTCTCCAGCCAGCGTGCCATCTGGCAGGGCGGAAGGTTCGTAGGTCAGCGCCGCCGCCTTGCCCTGTGCCAGCTGCGCGATCAGCGGGGCGGAAGACAGGCTGCCGGTCTCCTCGTCCGAATTGATCATCACGTCATAGCCAACCCCGGCCGCAGCAGGGCTCTGCTCGAATGCCTTGAGCGCAGCGAGGATCACCGCGATGCCGCCCTTCATGTCGGCAACGCCCGGGCCATTCAGCGTTTCCGCGTCGAGCCAGCGCAGCGTCTGGAACGCATGGGCAGGCGGGAACACCGTGTCCATGTGGCCAGTCAGCAGATAGCGCCGCTGCGCCTCCGGCCTGACCGACAGCACGAAATGCGCGCCGTTTGCTGTCTGGACCTCGTGCCCGTCGGCGGCCATCGCGGTGACCGGGGCCGGCTCGACCTTGCGAATGTCTCCGGGCAATGCGGCGAAGGCGTCGGCCAGCAGATTCCACTGCGCTTCGAGCCCCGGAAGGTTGCCGGTGCCGGTATTGACCGTGCACCATGCCTCCACCTGCGCCAGCATGGCGGCGGCATCCATCCCCTCGATCAGTTTGTGTTCTGTGTGATCAAGCTGTTTCATCTGATACGACCCTAGCGGTTCCCGAGGGCGGGGTGAACCCCCGGAAACCGCCAGAAGTGGTATCAGTCGTCAGCCAGCATCTCGATCAGCGCCTTCGAGAACGCGGGAATGTCGTCAGGCTTGCGGCTGGTGATCAGGTTGCCGTCCACGGCGACTTCCTCGTCCACGACGTCGGCACCGGCGTTGGCAAGGTCAGTCATGATCGAGGGCCACCCGGTGACGGTGCGGCCGTCGACGATGTCAGCCTCCACGAGAAGCCAAGGGCCGTGGCAGATCGCGGCGATCGGCTTGTCGAGATCGTCGAACTCATTGACGATGTCGACCGCGCGGTCGTCCATGCGCAGGATGTCCGGGTTCATCTGGCCGCCGGGAAGCAGCAGCGCGTCGTATTCGTTGGCGTCCACTTCATCGAGCGTGATGTTGACCGCGACGGCATCGCCCCAGTTCTTGTCCTTCCAGCCGGTGATCGAACCTGCCTTGAGGCTGGCAACCACGGTTTCGATTCCGGCGTCTTCCAACGCCTTCTTGGGGCCTTCGAGTTCCGACTGTTCGAATCCGTCGGTCGCGACGATCAGCACGCGCTTGCTCATGAAAATCTCCTTTGGGGGAATTCGGGGCGGCATTTGCCCGTTCTCCCCAAGAATTGCCGGGGACTGCGGTTGTTCCGTGACTTCCGCACGGACGGACGTGTTGCTAAGGCGTTCCAACCATGGCGACAGACACGACCGAGCCCGATCCTTTCGACGCAATCGTCGATGCCCCGTTCGATTCCGCACTGTCGGAGCGCTACCTCGTCTACGCGCTCTCCACGATCACCGCGCGTTCGCTCCCCGATCTGCGCGATGGACTGAAGCCGGTCCACCGCCGCCTGCTCTGGGCGATGCGCCAGCTGAAGCTCAACCCCACCGACGCCTTCAAGAAATCGGCGCGCGTGGTGGGCGATGTGATCGGCAAGTATCACCCCCATGGCGATGCCTCGGTCTACGATGCCATGGTCCGCCTCGCGCAGGACTGGTCGCTGCGCTACCCGCTGGTCGAAGGGCAGGGCAACTTCGGCAACGTCGATGGCGATAATGCCGCCGCCTACCGCTACACCGAAGCTCGCCTGACGCGCACGGCGATGCAGCTGATGGCCGGGCTCGACGAAGGCACCGTCAATTTCGTCCCCACCTACAACGGTGAGGACGAGGAGCCGGAAATCTTCCCCGGCCTGTTCCCCAATCTGCTCGCCAACGGCTCCAGCGGCATCGCCGTGGGCATGGCGACCAACATCCCCAGCCACAATGTCGCCGAGATCATCGACGCCGCATTGCTGCTGATCGACAATCCCCACGCCGAACACAGCCAGCTGATGGAAGTGTTCCACGGCCCGGACCTGCCGACCGGCGGCGTCATCGTCGATAGTCCCGCCGTCATCTCCCACGCCTATGAAACCGGGCGCGGCGCGATCCGCGTGCGCGGGCGCTTTTCCACGGGCCGTGACGAGGCGGGAAACTGGGAAGAAACCGGCGTCGAAAAACTGGGCGGCGGGCAGTGGCAGCTGGTCGTCTCCGAAATCCCCTACATGGTGCAGAAGAGCAAGCTGATCGAACAGATCGCCCAGCTCATTGCCGACAAGAAGCTGCCGATCCTCGAGGACATCCGGGACGAATCCGACGAGCAGATCCGCCTCGTCCTGATCCCGAAGAGCCGCAACGTCGATCCAGAGTTGCTCAAGGAATCGCTCTACAAGCTGACCGATCTCGAAAACCGCTTCGGCCTCAACCTCAACGTGCTGGATTCGCACCGCACGCCGGGGGTTCTGGGCCTGAAGCTGGTGCTGCAGGAATGGGTGATCAGCCAGATCGACATCCTGCTGCGCCGCTCGCAGCACCGCCTGGACAAGATCGCGAGCCGCCTGGAACTGCTCGGCGGCTATATCGTCGCCTACCTCAACCTCGACCGGATCATCGAGATCATCCGCACCGAGGATGAGCCCAAGCCGGTGATGATGGCCGAGTTCGAACTGACTGACCGCCAGGCCGAAGCCATCCTCAACATGCGCCTGCGCTCGCTCCGCAAGCTCGAGGAAATGGAGCTGCGCAAGGAGCGTGACGAACTGCTGGCCGAGCAGGAGGAGCTGCAGAAGCTGCTCGACAGCCCGGCCCGCCAGCGCACCCGCCTCAAGCGTGACTTGGGCGCACTGCGCAAGGATTACGCCGAGGACACCCCGCTCGGCCGCCGCCGCACCACCATCGCCGAAGCCGCGCCGACGCGCGAATTCAGCATGGATGCGATGATCGAGAAGGAGCCGGTCACGGTGATCCTCTCCGCCAGGGGCTGGATCAGGGCGGCCAAGGGCCACGTTCCGCTAGATGGCGACTTCAAGTTCAAGGAAGGCGATGGCCCCGCCTTCGCCTTCCACTGCCAGACCACCGACAAGCTGCTCGTCGCGGTCGACAACGGCCGCTTCTACACCGTGGGGGCCGACAAGCTCCCCGGCGCGCGCGGCTTCGGCGAACCGATCCGCACCATGGTCGATATCGACCCGGAAGCGCAGATCGTCAGCGTCACCGTCTACAAGCCCAAGGGGCAGCTTCTGCTCGCCGCCAACACCGGCCGGGGCTTCGCCGCCGAGATGGACGAACTGCTCGCCGAAACCCGAAAAGGTCGCGGCGTCGTTTCCACAAAGCCCGGCGTGAAGCTGGCCGTGGTGCGCGAGATTGCGCCCGAGCACGATCATGTCGCGGTGATCGGCGAAAACCGCAAGCTGGTGATCTTCGCCCTGTCTGAGGTGCCGCTCCTCGCCAAGGGGCAGGGCGTGACCCTGCAGCGCTACAAGGACGGCGAGATGTCGGACGTGATCACGCTGAAGCTGGAAGACGGCCTGTCATGGACGATGGGCGGCGAATCCGGCCGCACCCGCGTCGAGAAGGACCTCCTGCCATGGAAGGTCGCCCGCGGTGCAGCAGGCCGCCTGCCACCCAACGGCTTCCCGAGGGACAACAAGTTCTGATCCTGACCCTGGGGGGTGGTGGAGGGGTTAGGCTGAACTGACGCTTCCGCCATCTGCTGAAGCGAATGGCCCCTGACCTGATCCGGCGCCATGGGTCGTTCTTGTCCAGTGCCTGCAACAGAAGGCGTGATCGCTGGTTCATATCCGGGATCACGGCAGCTTTCGGGGCTGTCGACCTTTGCTCCGAACAGCAGGAATGGGGTGGAAAACGGATTGTTCGTATCTTAAGCCGCTATTGATGCAGATGAATATCAAACGCTACGCAGAGAGGCCACGCTACCGGATTGGATCGGCAACGCTTGTAGCGATCATTTGTGTTGCTTTGGCTTCTGTAAATATCGGCATCCCCGCTTGGCTTGTTTTTCTTGTCGGGGTTTCTGCCGCGATTACCCTTACGCTGATGACTTATCATCGCCTTCGCAATGCGAACCTATCCACTGCATGGTTGCTTTTGATGATCCTCCAGTTCGGCATCGGGCCAACGTGGCGTCTTTCGGATCATATAACTTTCAACATCGGCGGATTAATGATCAGCTTAGTGCCGGTGATACTCGGATGGGTCGTGCCCCGAATGGGGGATCATGGGATTGAGCCAGAGTCTGGTTAGGCGTCGCATCCGGAAAGTCCGCTTTTCACTCGGGCGTGCAAGTAGCAGCCAATCCGCCACCGCTATCGCCGATGGTCGCGCCACCGGGGCAAGAGCGAGGATCAAAACCGCCTGGCGCGGGTTGTGGATGGTCGATTGCCCGGAGTTGCCCTGATCGTGTTGCGCTGTTTTCCCGTTTTTGCCGTGTTGACCCTGCTTGCCACACCTGCGCGTGCCGAGTGGATGAGCGGCGCGCAGCTGAACGAGGCGTGCTCGGCCAAGGCGCCGGTCGACAGGGCCATGTGCCTGTCCTACGTGATCGGCGTGCTCGACGGGTTTCGCAGTATGGAGCGCCCGCCCAAGGTGCCGGACGACGTGAGTGCGGGGCAGGTGCGCGATGTGGTGGCAACCTATCTCGCCAGCCATGACGAAGCGCAGACCCTGCAGGGCCGCATGGTGGTGAAGGCGGCGATCGCGGATGCCTGGCCGGATATCCAGCCAAAGGTCGCGCCTCCGCCGAAGCGCAAGGCTCCGGCGAAGACGACGCGCAAGACCCGCCGCAGGAGCTAGGCTCCCGACCTTGGGCTCCTGGCTTTAAGCCGGTTCCAGCAGCAGGCTCGCGGCGGCGGTATTGCTGATCGGGATGTGGTAGTTGCGGCTGACTTCGCTCATCCCCTGTTCGCCCATGGCGCCGCGTGCAGCGATCCAGTTGAGGATCTCGACACCTTGGGTGCCGGCAAGCTCGGCCACTTCCTCGGCAGTGTGGCCGGTCAGTGCTTCTGGGTTGCTCGCCAGGTTATCCAGACAGAACAGGTCGTAGTCCGGGTTCATGAAGCCGGCGCGCGGACCGTCGAGCTGGTGCGACAGGCCCCCTGTGCCGCAGATCAGCACGCGCTCGTCCCCGCCCCACGATTGCAGGGCGCGGTGGACCGCACGGCCCAGCGCCAGACACCGCTTCGGGCTGGGCAACGGATACTGCACGGTGTTGATCGATATCGGCACAAGCTTGATCGGCCATGTCTCGACACCGGGATAGGCCAGTTCGAAGGGGATCGACACAGCGTGGTCGACCAGCATCTTCTGGCAGGTGGTGATGTCGAACTCGTCGCGCACCAGGCTGTCGATCAGGTGCCAGGAAAGCGCCGGGTGGCCCTCGAAGCTCTTGTAGACCGGCAGGCCCCAGCCTTCGTCGGCGTTGTCGTACGAAGGCGCTGCGCCAACCGCGAAGGTCGGCATCTTGTCGAGGAAGAAGTTCAGGCCATGATCGTTGGAGAAGACCACGGCGACGTCTGGCTTCGCTTGCGCCAGCCATTCGCGGATCGGTGGGAAGCCCTGGAAGAACGGCTTCCAGTAGGGCGTGTCCTGATCGCCGCGCATGATCGCGCCGCCAATGCCGGGGACGTGGCTGGTGAAATAGCCGCCGATGACTTGTGCCATCATGCATTCTCCTTGGTGGGGATCTTGGCTGCCCAGGTGGCGAGCATGGCCTTGAACTGGTCGACGGACATGCCGGTCTGGAGGGCGCCGAGGTCCTGCACGCCAAGGCCGAAGATGCCGGCAAGCTTGGCAAGGTAATAGACGTTGCCGCCAGCCTCGAGCATGGCCAGCACGTTGCGCTCGGCAACGGCCTTGCGCTGCTGCGGCGTCAGGTTGAAGCGGGCGCAATAGGCTTCCTCATCGGCAAGGAAGGCATCGCGGTTGGCTTTCTCGTTGAACGAAAAGCACATGGCATTGAGTTCATAGCCGCGCGAGGCCGGGGCGCCGTCGAACAGGGGGATGGCACGGCGCAAGGCCTGTTCGCGGGCGGTGGCGGACGGGGTCTGATGGTGTTCCATGCATCTGGTCTCCCAAGCGATCTTGTCGCCGAATCGAACAGGCCTTCGATGCGGCGCCTGCCAAGATCATATGCAACACATACAATCTCGGCCTTGATGCAGGTCAAACTTCGGCCAGCGGCATAAGTAACGTAACGGAGTTTGAACGGGGCGGGTTCACGTGTAAAATCAAGTTCATGCCCCTTACCAACGCCGAACGTCAGCGCCGCTATCGCCAAAGGCTCAAGGCCCGCGCCTCAGGCGCGCTGGTGGTGGAACAGGTGCAGATGGCGGTGGAGCGCGCGATCCATGCGCTCTGGGCCTATCACGAACGCCCCTCTCCCAGCGGCATTGCGTGGAGCGAGATCGACGGTTGCCGGACTCTGGAAGCCTATCGTTCCGAATTGGAGCGTTCGCCTGCCAATCTGCTGCAGACCTGCCGGGCATTCCTGCCCGATTTCTCGGGCCTGACGGTGGAAGAGGCGACCGCGATAGCAGAGGTTATCGCCATGGCCGACGTGCTGCGCCTAGCGGCGCCGACGCGGGTGGATTTCGCCGCGCTGGCTCCCGTGGATTGATGTGACGCGCGGTACATAAAAAACCCGAAAAATCTTGCACTTGTAAATCCGGCGACGCTAGTATGGTCCGAATTGGACCAAGCCGTCGAAAAAAGAGCCGGTCCAATCGAAAATGGGGGTGCAAACTTGGCAAATGGCGAGACACGTCAGGCACGTGTCGTGCGTGCGCTGGTCAATCCTGATCGCACCCCTGCGGAATCGCTGGCGTGGATTGCGGTGCTGCTTGCCGTTCCCACGATATTGCGCGCCTCGCTCGACATGGGCGCGCTCGGGCGGCCGTTCGTAACCTATTGGCCTGCCTTGCTGATTGCGTCGCTCGCACTCGAGCTGCGCTACGCCCTGACCTACCTGGTTGTTGCTTCCCTGCTGGCACAGCGGCTTTTCGGGGGCGAACCCTGGTTCTCGCAGATGAGCATCGTGCGCAGCCTGCTCTTCATGCTGTTCGTGTTCTCGGGCGGGCTGACGGTCCTGATCGGCAGCATCCTGCGCGGGGCTATGCGGCGGATCGCGGTCGTCAATGCCGAGCAGGAGCGCTACAATCGCGAGCTGCGCCACCGCGTGCGCAACATGCTGACGCTGATCCAGGCGCTCGCCTCGCGCGGGCCCAAGGCGGCATCGGCGATGGATTTCTACAAGGAGTTCAGCCTGCGGATCGAAGGGCTTGCCGCTGCGAGCGATCTCTTGCAGATCGGCGCAGAGGCGGAAGGACGGCTGCCGCAACTCGTGCGCGACACCGTCGCCCCGTTCGAGCACGACGACCGCATTCGCATGACGGGAGAACCGTGCGTGCTGCCGGCTGGAAGCTGCATTCCGCTGATCATGGCTTTGCACGAGTTGTGCACCAATGCGGTAAAGTACGGCGCACTTTCGGGCGGGCGGGGCCATGTGGAGCTGAGCTGGTTCATCGGCCCGTCGGGTTCGACGCTCTATATCTTGTGGGCGGAGAAAGGCGGCCCGCGCGTTACCAGCCCCGCGCGCCCGGGCATAGGCTCGCGGCTGCTGGTGCCGCAGCCGGGGATCGAAGGACTGGAGTTGAACTTCGATCCGGCTGGCGTGTGGTGCGAACTGCGCATCGAGGGCGTGCGGCCGCTAGAGCGCTGAGCTCCTGAACCGCTGACGGGCGTCAGAACCCGGCTTCGATCGCCACGCGGATGGCATCGGCGCTGGTCTTCACGTCCAGCCCCTTGAGCACGGCGGAGCGGTGCATCTTCACGGTGCGTTCGCTAAGGCCCAGTTCGTAGGCGATCTGCTTGTTGAGCTTTCCGGCCGCCATGAGCACGAGGATTTCCTTCTGGCGACGGCTGAGGCGTTCGACGCGTTCGGCAGCGCCATTGCGGCGCACGTCGTTGGCTGCGCCCTGTTCTTCGGGCAGTTCGACCTGGGAGCCAAGGAAGTATTCAACTTCGCCTTCGGCATCGAAGATCGGCGCGACCATCACCGCGTTGCGGAAGCGGGTGCCGTCCTTCTTGTAGTTGATGATCTCGACCATCACCGGTTGCTTGCGGTGAATGCCTTCACGCAGGACCCTCGCCTTGTCGTCCTCCGTCGTGGGCCCGCGGAGGAAGCGGCAGTTGCGGCCGATGATCTCCTCTCGCGGGTATCCGGTCAGTTCGACGAACGCGTCATTGCAGGCAATGATCGGGTTGTCCGGCAAACGCGGATTGCTGATGACGGCGGCCGTCGGGCTGGAGGCGATCATCTCGGCTATGGACATGCGGACAGATATACGCGCCTTTCCGCGCATTTCCAGCCCGTGCCCTTTGGTCCGTGTTGTTCCTGACAGGGCCGGGGCGCATCCGGACATCATTCCGCAACCTTTTTTCGTGCCGGATCGGAGCCTTTGCCGATGAACGTCCTGTCACCCTCCCTCGCCGCCTCATCGGGCATGGCTGACGTGATCGGCGAGGACGGGAAGATCGTCGTCCCCGCCGAGGTCGAGGAGGCGATCCGCACGCTGATCCGCTGGTCGGGCGACGAACCCGAGCGCGAGGGCCTGCTCGATACGCCCAAGCGCGTGGCACGGGCCTGGCGCGAATACTGCCGCGGCTATGCCGAGGATCCGGGCCTGCACCTTTCGCGCACCTTCGAGGAAGTGGGCGGCTACGACGAAGTCGTGCTTCTGCGCGACATCCCGTTCCAGAGCCATTGCGAACATCACATGGCGCCGATCATCGGCACCGCCTCGATCGCCTACCTGCCCAAGGACCGCGTGGTCGGCATTTCCAAGCTGGCGCGGGTGCTTCACGGCTATGCCAGCCGGTTGCAGGTGCAGGAGCGGCTGACGGCGGAAGTCGCCAAGTGCATCTGGGACAATCTCCAGCCGCAAGGGGTCGCGGTGGTGATCGAGGCGCAGCATGGCTGCATGACAGGACGGGGGGTCAGGACGCATGGCGTGGGGATGGTGACGAGCCGGATGCTCGGTTGCTTCCTCGACGATGCCAGCAGCCGCAAGGAAGTCCTGGCGTTGATGGGACGTGGTTGAGCCCGCGAAAACACCGATGAAGATGCATGTTGCCATTGTTGGCGCAGGAATGTCCGGTCTTTCCTGCGCTTCCCAGCTTGTTCGCTCGGGCCATACCGTAGCCCTTTACGACAAGGGGCGCGGCCCCGGCGGGCGCATGTCGACGCGCCGCATGGCCACGCCGCTGGGCGATGCCCATTTCGACCATGGCGCGCAATACTTCACCGTCCGCGATCCGGCGTTCATGGCGCAAGTCGCGCGCTGGTCGGCGAGCGGCGTCGCTGCGCCATGGCCCGCCGCCGGAACCGGCGCGTGGGTCGGCGTGCCGACGATGAACGCCGTCATCAAGGACATGGCCGACCAGCACGACGTGACCTTCGGCTGGCACGTGCGCGGCCTTGTCCGCCGCGAGGATCGCTGGTTCCTGACCGGCGAGACCGCTGCGGGAGAGCGGCTGCAGGCCGGGCCGTTCGACGCCGTTGTCGTATCCCTCCCGCCCGAGCAGGCATCCGCCATCGTGGCGCTGCACGATCTTTCGCTGGCGGCAACCGCGCTCGCCGCCCGGTCGCAACCGTGCTGGACCGGCATGTTCGCCTTTGCCGAGCGGCTGCCGAGCCGACAGGACACGGTACGCGAGGCGGGCCTGATAAGCTGGGCCGCGCGCAATGGTGCCAAGCCGGGCCGGAAAGGCCCGGAAACATGGGTGGTGCAGGCCAGCCCCCACTGGTCGACCCAGCACATCGAGGACACGGTGGAACAGGTCACGGCAGCCCTGCTTGCCGCTCTGTGCGAGGCATTGGAGGAAACCCTTCCTGAACCGGTCACGGCCTCGGCCCATCGCTGGCGCTATGCGATGTCGACCGGCAGCAACCTTGGCGCGCTGTGGAGCGCACAGTCGAAAATCGGCGTATGCGGTGACTGGCTGCTGGGTCCGCGCGTTGAGAATGCGTGGATATCGGGAAGGACGCTGGCAACCCGCATGATGGCCCGCGAACGCGAGGAAGTGGCCTGACCCTATCGACAGCCCTTCAAACGTCCGCTTAAGAAGGCGGCCATGAGCACGTCAGAGACTTCGCCGATCCGGGGCAATTTCGAACAGGTCAAGGACGGTCCCTGGGCCGGCTGGTGGAAATGGTCGGGCAAGGACCCGTTCGAGGACGGCACCGGTCCGTTCTTCGTGAAGCGCGACGAGCGCGGCATCGTCACCGGGTTCATTCCCGAAGCGAAGAACCTCAATGGCCATGGCATCGTCCATGGCGGATCGCTGATGACCTTCGCCGACTTCTCGCTGTTCATGGTCGCGGCCTCGAACGGCGACGAAGTGAGTGGCGTGACCGTGACGATGAACTGCGAATTCGTCAGCGGCGCACAGGCGGGCGAGATGCTGACCGCGCGCGGAGAATGCGTGCGCGCAGGGGGCAGCCTGGTCTTTGCCCGCGGCACGATCCTGCGCACCGGCGCGAATGGACAGGAGGAAGCCGTGCTGAGCTTTTCCGGCACGATCAAGCGGGCGCGACGCACCTCGCACTAGGGGTGGTGGCTGGATGTCTGGCAACGAGTGGCGGCATCCGGATGATGGCTATGATTTGCCAATGACCGTCCTGCAGAATTGGTAGCAAACCCGCTTTCCCTTCCCCCTTGATGGGGGAAGGATACGAAGGCTTGGCAGCTTGCTGCCTAGGCGGAGTTGGATGGGGGTGAAATTCGCACGTGAAGAAGCCTCCACCTCCTCTGGCAATTCAGCGCGCACGAAAGATGCGGCGTGAACCCACCGAAGCCGAAGCGGTGATGTGGCGCCTGCTCAAGGAGCAATTCGGCTGTTGGCGTTTTCGCCGACAGGTCCCGCTCGCTCAGGCAATCTGTGATTTCGCAAGCCACCAAGCACGTTTGGTAATCGAGATCGATGGTGGTCAGCACGGTGGAAAAGACGATGCGCGTCGCGATGCAATGATCGCAAGAGAGGGATACCGGGTCCTGCGGTTCTGGAACAACGAGGTATTGGGCAACCGCGGGGGAGTTGCGCTTGTCGTTGCCCGCGAACTCGGCGCAATTTCACCCCCATCCAACCTCCGCTAGCGGGCAAGCCCGCAAGCTACGGTATCCTTCCCCCATCAAGGGGGAAGGATTGCGGCGCAATTTCGCTCAAGCCGCCTCTGCGGCAACCTCGCGCATCTGCTGGCGCAACCAGTTGAGCCCGGCGTCGTCGGCGCGCGATTCATGGAATTGCATCATCTCGTGCATCTTGGGAAACGCGAACGGCATTGGCGCCCAGGCCAGATTGAAGCGGCGGGCGATCTGGCGGACGAGGCGCTCGTGCAGAACCGCAAGGCGCGCGGTGCCCTCGATGAACCACGGCGCCGAGGCAAAGCTGGACACGGTAACTTCAACCAGCCGTTCGCGCCCCATGCGCGATAACGTGGAATCGGCAAAGGCGGCGGTGCGATTCGCCCCGAAGGCGACGGTGACGTGACCTGCGGCGTAGAAGTCTTCCTCGGTAAGGCCGCGCTTGAGCACGGGATTTTCTGCCCAGCCGACCACGACCTGTTCCTCTTCGAACAGGATTTCATGGGGATGCCAGGCAGCAAGGAACGGCTCGGGCGTGACGAGGAGGTCGGCCTTGCCCGATTCCAGTTCGGACACGGCCTGTTCGGTCGGCTGGATAATCTCCACGCGCACGCCCGGCGCCGTTACGGCAAAGCGCTCGATCAGGGGGACCAGCACGGCAACCATGATGTAGTCCGAACTGACGATGCGAAAGCGGCGGGTCGAGGTCGTCGGATCGAACGCGGTGGGCGTGGTGATCGCACGCTCGACCCCGCGCAGGGCGAGCTGAATCTGCGGGTGGAGCCCCTCGGCGAACGGCGTGGGGTGCATGCGCTTGCCTACGGCGACGACGATCTCGTCATGGAAGTAGTCGCGTAACCGGCGCAGGGCCGCGCTTGTCGCAGGCTGGGTCAGGCCGATCCGCTCTGCCGCGCGGGTCACGCTGCGCGTTTCCATCAGCGCGTCGAACACGACGAGCAGGTTGAGATCGAGGCCCTTGAAGCGCATCGGAAGCCACCCTTGGTACAATCACAAGGTGATTGGTTGAGCTTCCAAACCACAATTCTTGGTGATTGTGAAGTCCTCTCCCAAAGGCGCTGCCGAAGGTGGTGGTGGCAGCGCTTGAAATGGTTTAATCGGTCGCTTAACAAGAGTGTCAACAAGACACCGTTGGGAGATTCGGATGGCCGGCGTGCTGGATGGAAAGGTCGTTGCCGTGACCGGCGCCGGGCGCGGGATCGGGCGCGAGATCGCGCTGCTCTGCGCCCGTGAAGGTGCTGCGGTGGTGGTCAACGATCCGGGCGTGGCGCAAGGCGGGGATGGTGGAGATGCAGGCCCCGCGCAGACCACGGTCAACGATATCGTGGCAGCGGGAGGCAAGGCTCACGCCAATCTTGCCAGCGTGGCCGATCCGGCGGGCGCAGCCAGCATCGTGGAAGATGCCGTGCAGCGGTTCGGGCGGATCGATGCGGTGGTGAACAACGCCGGCATCCTGCGCGATACGATCTGGCACAAGATGTCCTACGAGGACTGGACGAGCGTCATCGACGTGAACCTCACGGGCGCGTTCAATGTCTCGAAGGCGGCAACGCCCTACTTCCGCGAACAGTCTTCCGGCAGCTTCATCCACTTCACCTCCACCTCGGGCCTGATCGGCAACATCGGCCAGGCCAACTATTCGGCGGCGAAGCTCGGGCTGGTGGCGATGTCGCAGTCGATCGCGCTCGACATGGCGCGCTGGGGCGTGCGGTCGAACTGCATCGCGCCGTTTGCGTGGAGCCGCATGACCGCCTCGATCCCGGCAGAGACGCCCGAGCAGAAGCTGCGGGTGGAGCGGATGCAGACGATGAGCGCCGACAAGATCGCGCCGCTGGTGGCCTATCTCGCCTCGGACCTTTCCGTGGACGTTACCAACCAGATCTTCTCGGTGCGCAAGAACGAGATCGTGCTGTTCGACAAGCCGCGCCCGGTACGTTCGATGGTCAAGCTGGAGGGCTGGACGCCCACGGCCATTGCCGAGGAGCTGATCCCCGCATTCCGCCCGAGTTTTGCGCGTGCCGACGAGGTTTCGGCGCACGTCTTTCCCTATGATCCCGTCTGAGGAACCCTGACATGGCCAACGTCAACCCCGGCATGGACCCGGAAATCTTCGAACAGTTCCTCGAACAGTTGCGCCGCTATGTGCGCGAGCGGCTGATCCCCGCCGAGGACGACGTGATTGCCAATGACCGCATCCCCGACGAGATCCTCGACGAAATGCGCGAGATGGGGCTGTTCGGCATCACCATCCCCGAGGAGTTCGGCGGCGCGGGCATGAACATCAGCCAGTACATCACCACGGTGATGCACATGGCCTATGCCTCGCCCGCCTACCGTTCCACCGTGTCGATCAACATCGGCATGACCGGCAGCGCGATCAAGAATTACGGCACGGCAGAGCAGAAGGCCGAATGGCTGCCGCGCATCGCCAGTGGCGAGATTGCCTGCTTCGGCCTGACCGAGCCGGGATCGGGATCGGACAGCGCGGCGATGCAGACCACCGCCGTGCGCGATGGCAACGGCTACCGGCTCAACGGTACCAAGCGCTACATCACCAACAGCCCGAGCGCCAAGATCGGCCTGATCATGGCGCGCACCTCGAAGGAGGCCCTGCCCAAGAACGCGCACGTATCGGCCTTCATCGTCGACATGACGACGCCGGGCATCACCGTGGGCAAGCCCGACAAGAAGATGGGCCAATCGGGCGCGCACATTGCCGATGTCATCATGGAGGACGTCCACATTCCGGGCTCGGCACTGGTCGGTGGCGAGGAAGGGCGCGGCTTCCAGATCGCGATGCAGAGCCTTGATAACGGGCGCCTTTCGGTGGCGGGCATGGGCGTGGGCATGGGGCGCCGCGCGCTCGATACCGCGATCCGCTATGCCAACGAACGCAAGGCCTTTGGCGAACCCATCGCCAATTTCCAGCTGATCCAGGCGATGCTGGCTGACAGCGAGGCCGACCTCTACGCTGCCGAATGCATGGTCGCCGATGCCTGCGCCCGCGCCGACCGGGGCGAGAACATCCAGCGCAAGGCGGCAGCGGCCAAGCTGTTCTCGTCCGAGGCCTGCGGACGCGTGGTCGACCGCTGCGTGCAGGTGTTCGGCGGGGCGGGCTACCTCGCCGAATATCCGGCAGAGCGCTTCTTCCGCGATGCGCGCATCCTGCGCATCTACGAAGGCACCAGCCAGATCATGCAGTTGCAGATTGCCAAGCACCTGTTGCGTGAGTTCGCCAGCGAAGGTTCGGTGTGGTGAATTTGCGAGGGTGCCCTTCTACCATCCTGCGGATGGTCCCCCTCCCCGCTCCGGGGAGGAACTAGGTGTACCAGCTGCTCTCCGGGCTTTCGATCGTCGAGGTCTCGTCCTTCGTCGCCTCGCCGACGGCGGGCCTCTACTGCGCGCAGATGGGTGCAGAGGTGATCCGCATCGACGATCGGCGCGGCGGCCTGGACTACAAGCGCTACATGATGACGCGCGAGGGGCGCTCGCTGTCGTGGGAGAACCTCAACCGCGCGAAAAAGAGCGTCGCGCTTGACCTGCAGACTGGTGAAGGGCGCGAATTGGCGGTGGAGCTGGCGCGCAAGACGGGGCAGGTCATCACCAACCTGCCGGTGGAAAGCTTCATGGCGCATGAGCGGATTGCGGCCGGCAGGCCCGATCTCGTCTCGGTGCGGATCATGGGCTGGCATGACGGGCGGCAGGCAATGGACTTCACTGTCAACGCCGCCTCGGGCTATCCGCTGATGACCGGGCCGGAGGAGTGGGACCAAGGCACCGCGCCGCCGGTCAACCAGATTCTGCCCGCCTGGGACTTCATCACCGGCGCCTATTGCGCTTTCGCGCTGCTGGCGGGCCTCAGGCATCGTGACGTCACGGGTGAGGGCAGCGAGCTGCGCGTGCCGCTGGGCGACGTTGCCATCGGCACGGCCTTCAATGCAGGGGCGGCAGCGGAAATGCTCTATCGCGGAGGTGACCGCGAACGCATTGGCAATGCCATCTGGGGCGCGTTCGGGCGCGATTTCCGCAGTGGCGATGGCCAGCGCTTCATGGTCGCCGCGCTGACGCCGAAACAGTGGAAGGCCACGGTCGAGGCCTTCGGGCTGACCGATGATGTTGCTGCAGTTGAAGCGGAACTGGGCGTCAGTTTCGGCCTGAGCGATCATCACCGCTTCGTCCACCGCCACCGCCTGTTCTCGATGTTCCAGGAAGCGGCGGAGCGGTTCAGCTACGCCGATCTGGCAGCGCGGCTGACCAAGGCCGGAGCGACCTTCGAGCGCTATCGCACGATGCACGAGATGGCGCGCGATCCGGACCTCGTCACCAACAATCCGCTGTTCGGCCCATCACCCGCCAACCCGAGCGGCTTCGAATATCCCGCCCCGCGCAGCTTCGCCAACATCCCCGACCGTGAAGCGGGAGATCCGCTGCCCGCACCCTATCTTGGCCAGCACAGCGATGAGGTTCTGGCCGAGCGGCTGGGCATGTCTTCGGGCGAGATCGCCGCACTGGTCGACAAGGGCGTGGTTGGCACAAGTGATCAGCATTCAGAATGACCCATACCCCATTCCCGCTCAGCCTGAGCTTGTCGAAGGCCATATGCCCGGCTTGTGCCTCAAGGGGCTTCGACAGGCTCAGCCTGAGCGGGAATGGAAGGAAGAGGAATCAGCATGACCCTTCGTAGAGCCGCCATCGTCGCCCCGATCCGCACGGCCGTCGGCAAGTTTGGCGGCAGCCTTTCCGCGCTCACCGCCGGGCAGCTTGGCGCGACGATCCTCACCGCGTTGATGGAGCGGACCAAGATCGATCCCGCCCGCGTGGACGACGTGATCTTCGCGCAAGGCTATGGCAATGGCGAGGCACCGTGCATCTCGCACTGGTCGTGGCTGCTGGCCGGACTGCCCGAGGAAGTGCCGGGCTATCAGCTTGACCGGCGCTGCGGTTCCGGCCTGCAGGCGATCGTCAATGCCGCGATGATGGTGCAGACGGGCGTGTCCGATGTCGTGGTGGCGGGCGGCGTGGAATCGATGTCCAACGTCGAGCACTACACCACCGATGTGCGCAAGGGCGTGCGCGCAGGCTCGCTGACGCTGCATGACCGGCTGACGCGCGGGCGGGTGATGAGCCAGCCGATCGAGCGCTATGGCGTGATCTCGGGCATGATCGAGACGGCGGAGAATCTGGCGAAGGACTTCGGCATCAGCCGCGAGGCCTGCGATGCCTATGCCGTGCGCAGCCACCAGCGCGCTGCAGCCGCCTGGGCCAAGGGCCTGTTCGATGATGAACTGGTGCCGGTAAGCATTCCGCAGAAGAAGGGCGATCCTGTGCTCTTCGCGCATGACGAAGGCTATCGCGCTGACGCGACGATGGAATCGCTTGGCAAGCTGAGGCCGCTTGAAAAGGGCGTGGTCACCGCAGGCAATGCCAGCCAGCAGAACGATGCGGCGGCGGCGTGCCTGATCGTGGCCGAGGACAAGCTGGAAGAGCTGGGGCTGGAGCCGATCGCCTGGTTCCATTCCTGGGCGGCGGCGGGCTGCGATCCTTCGCGCATGGGCTATGGCCCGGTGCCGGCAACCGAGCGGCTGTTTGCGCGCAACGGGCTTTCGTGGGGCGATATCGACCTGATCGAACTGAACGAGGCGTTCGCGCCGCAGGTCCTCGCCTGCCTCAAGGGCTGGGGCTGGTCGGACGACGACAGCCGCCATGACATGCTCAACGTCAATGGCTCGGGCATCAGCCTCGGCCATCCCATCGGCGCGACCGGCGGGCGCATCCTCGCCAACCTGACGCGGGAATTGCAGCGGCGCGGCGGGCGCTATGGGCTGGAGACGATGTGCATCGGCGGTGGTCAGGGCATCGCGGCGGTGTTCGAGGCGGCGCGATGATCCTTTCGCCTTACGATTTCGAGGACCACGGCGATATTCGCGAAGGCGTGCGCAAGCTCTGCGCGCAGTTTCCGGGCGAATACTGGCGCAAGCTGGACGAGAAGCGCGAATATCCCACCGAATTCGTGCATGCGCTGACGCAAGCGGGCTGGCTTTCGGTGCTGATCCCCGAGGAGTACGGCGGCTCGGGCCTTGGCCTTGGCGCGGCGGCGGCGATCCTTGAGACGATCCAGGCCGAGGGCGGCAATGGTGGGGCGTGCCACGCGCAGATGTACATCATGGGCACGATCCTGCGCCACGGCTCGGAAGAGCAGAAGCGCCAGTATCTGCCCAAGATCGCCAGCGGCGAATTGCGGCTTCAGGCCTTCGGGGTGACCGAACCGACGAGCGGGACCGACACCACTTCGCTGCGCACGTTTGCTAGGCGCGAGGGCGACGAATACGTCGTCAACGGCCAGAAGATCTGGACCAGCCGGGCCGAACACTCCGACCTGATGCTATTGCTGGCGCGGACTACCCCGCGCGAGGAGGTGGCGAAGAAGACCGACGGGCTTTCGGTGTTCATCGTCGACATGCGCGAAGTGGTGGGCAAATCGCTGACCATCCGCCCGATCCGCACGATGATGAACCATGCGACCACAGAGGTGTTCTTCGACAACATGCGCATTCCGGCCGCGAACCTGCTGGGCGAGGAGGGCAAGGGCTTCCGCTACATCCTCTCCGGCATGAACGCCGAGCGCGTGCTGATTGCCGCGGAATGCGTGGGCGATGCCAAGTGGTTCACGCAACGGTCCGTGGACTACGCGAAGGAGCGGCAGGTGTTCGGGCGGGCGATCGGGGCGAACCAGGGCGTCGCCTTCCCCATCGCCAAGGCTTACGCCAACATGCGCGCGGCCGAACTCATGGTGCGCGAGGCGGCGCGGATGTACGAGGCGGGCCTGCCGATGGGGGCAGAGGCCAACATGGCCAAGATGCTCGCCGCCGATGCCTCATGGGAAGCGGGCAACGCCTGCGTCCAGACCCACGGCGGCTTCGGCTTTGCCGAGGAATACGACGTGGAGCGCAAGCTGCGCGAAACGCGCCTCTATCAAGTTGCGCCGATCAGCACGAACCTGATCCTGTCGTTCCTGGCCGAGCACGTGCTCGGGCTGCCAAGGAGTTATTGAGAGGGCAAGAGAAGCCCGTCAGGACGATACCGTTGCGGGTCGTTCAAACTCGCCTCCAACCTCCCTACCGTCACCCCGGGCTCGACCCGGGGGTCCCGCTTTTCAGGCTCGAACGACCGATCAGTTGTCCTGTTCGTTCACCGCCAGCAGCGCTAGTTCGGTGCGGTTATCGATGCCCAGCTTCTGGTACATCGTGTGCAAATAGACTTTCACCGTGCCTTCGCCGATGCCCAGTTCCGCTCCGATGTCGCGGTTGCGCAGGCCACGTGCCACCAGCCCGGCGATCTTGCGCTCGCGCGGGTTGAGCTTGGCCAGCGGCCCCTGCGCATCGGGGCGCAGCGAAAGATCGATGGCCCGCTGCAGGAAGATCGGCTCGATGGCCTTCTGGCCGCCGTGAACCTTTTCCAGCACGTCGACCAGGCCGTCCTCCGCCCCGTCTTTCGAGACGATGCCCTCTACCCCTGCACGCATCACCGAAATCAGCTGGCGATCATTGATCTCGGCGGTCAGCAGCACGACAGGGCGCTTGTCGCCACGATCGCGCAAGACTTCCAGCGTCTGCACGCCGTTCATGCCGGGCATGTTGATATCAAGCAGGACAATGGCCGGATCGTGGGTCTTGATCGCGTCCAGCGTTTCCTCGCCACTTGCGGTGGCCGCTACTACCGAGAACCGGGTGCCGCGCAACACCGCTTCCACGCCTGCGCGGATGAAGCCGTGGTCATCGGCCACTAGGACTGGAATCATGCAAGTTCTCCGGATCGTAAGGCAATTTCGAGACGAGCGCCGCCTCTGCTGGAATCAAGCCTGAAGCTCCCCCCCAGCGCTTCGACACGTTCCGAAATCGAGCGTGGCCGCGTGGCATTGCCGAGGGTGGGGAATCCGACGCCATCATCGGTGATGCTCAGGCGCAGTTCGCCGACATCTTCGGTCAGACTGACAAGCACCTTGCTGCACTTGCCGTGACGGGCCGCGTTGGCAATTGCTTCGCGCACCAGTTGGCGGATTTCGTGGGAAAGCTGCACGGACACCGGCTCGGGCGCACCTGTCAGCACAAGCTCGGTCGAGATGTGCCAGTGCGCACCTGCCTCAGCCAGAAGATCGCGCAGCTCCTCGGCAATATCGGTCCGGCGGTCGCTGTCCTGTCCCCGCCTCAGTCGTTCGATCAGCAGGCGCAGCTGCCCCTGTTCGCGGCGCAATGCGTTCTTGATCGAATCGATCTCGCCTTCCGGGTCATTGCCTTCGCGGATCCAGCGTCGCAGCGCTTCGAGACGGAACAGCGTGCCCGCCAGGAACTGGGCGACACTATCGTGCAGGTCGCGCGCGACCGCGTGCCTGATGCCGGTTTCGGCTGCTGTTCGGGCAAGCAGGGCCATTTCTTCCCGGTCCAGCGCCTGTCCGACCTCCCGGGCGATGGCAGACATCAGGCCGATATCGTCAAAACTGAGGGCGTGGGCATTCCACACAACGAGATGGCCGGACCCCATCACGCTGCGCACCGAAGCGATCATCCCGGTCTCGACACCGAGGTAGGTTGCAAGCCGCGAATCCAGCTGCTCGGCGCGGACTTCGATCGCGTCGTTGGCAGGGGTTTCGATCAGTTGCCTGCTTCGCTTCATGTCTATGAGCATCGTCGGCAGGGGGGCAAGGAGCTCCTCCGCGAATGTTTCAGGCGAAAGGCGCTGTCTGTCCGGAACCCCATCGTCCATGCGGCGCAGATCGATCCACGGTTCCTCGCTGCTGGCGAAGGCGAAGGCGACGTTGCGCGCTCCGAAGGACTGGACCAGCAGATTGAGCGCTCCATCGAACACGAGGTCGCGCCGTTTGCCCGGAATCCCCGTCGGCTCTGGCAACACTGCCAGGCGCCCGGTCGAGCGTGACATGCTCAACCAGATCAGCATCGAGGCAAGCAGGATCATGTAGATCGTGCGCCGTACGAAGCGGTAGGGATCGATGTCGACGCCCCAGGAGTACAGGATCATTCCGAACAGCAGGTTCGTGAACAGCAAAACGATGGCGGTGACGACCGTGGCGCGCCAGTTCCAACGAACCATGGCGACAACAAGCAGGAACGCGGCCAGTGCGAGGAACGGGCTCTGGAACTCGGTGTAGCGGCTTTCGGTGAAATAGACTGCCGCGATGAAGATTGCGATGTCGATGGCCTGCGCGGCTGGAGCAAGCCGAAAATCGAACCACCAGCTTCGCCAAGCGAGGACCATAAGCGCTGCCGTCCACAGCGTGTATGCCGAAAGCAGGCTGTAGCCCAAGGCGCTGTCCCGCACCGGTACGGTCGGATCAAGCACCAGGGCGAGCAGAAACGCAAGCGCAAGGATGGCCCGTCCGGTCGCAACGACTCGCCCCGTGTTCCGCCTGCGCATTTCCTACCCGTCCTGTCCTGATTCGGACTCCCCGCATCATTTTTGCACGCCATACGCGCCGTGAACAGCGATTTGGACACGCCGGGTTTGCGCCGCCCCAAGTTAAGCGCGTCTTAACTGGCTGATCACCTTCATGGTGCGATGAATGAAAGAATATTTGGCAAATCCGGGGCGTTCGTGCAGAATTGACAGTACCGGATGTTTACCTTTTTCGAAGGCCGGGAATAGTCGGGATTCATCACTGCAATGATTGTGACGGGCGAACTTTGCGACAATCCGCTGGTCGAGCTGACGGCAAAGCAGAGAGAGGTTCTCGATCTGTTGATTCAGCATATGACATCGAAGGAGATCTCGCGTCAGCTCGGGATTTCGCCTCATACCGTCGATCAACGCATCATGCTGGCCCGGGCCAAACTTGGCGTGGCCACCCGGGGTGAGGTCGCGCAAGCCTATCGCCGATTGGTGGAGACATACGAACAACCCGTATATGAAGATTCCCATATACGTTTTCCGCCGCTTCCGGTCGAAACCAGCTCTCGGGATGACACGGATGTCGGACCGTCAGGAGCAGAGGCCAGGCTTCCGGTGCAAGATGCACCAGGGATCGAGGGTCGGGCCGATGCTCCGGTCGAACGCAGGCGCCAGGCGCCGGCCGAGGCTGACGGGATGGTCTATCATCATGTCCTCCCGGAGATGTTCGACGGGCCGAACGGCACCCTTCTGCGGCTGGGGTATATTGGCGGCATAACGGTGTTCCTGATCCTGATCGTGCTGGGTGGGCTGAGCATGTTCATGCAACTGTCCGCCATGCTCGATCGGTAGGGCAAGGTCCTTCACCGACCATCTCCTTCCATGAACCGGATTTCCGGCGCGGGGGCGTCGGCGTCCACATGAAGGGGTCCGTCCCGACAATGGGGCGGGACAGGGTGTGAAGATGAAAGCTACTGACAACACGATCGCGATGACCTTCGGGCAAACCAGGGGCGGGCAAGCCAAGGCGCGCGCCGCCGTTGCCGGGAATGCCACCGCCGTTCATGGCCTGCGCATCAGCCGCGATCTCCACGATGCCGAGGCCGCGCTCGACGAAGCGCTGATCCGCCAGGCCAACCTGCTCGCCACCATGGTCCGCGCCCGGCGTGAAACCCCGGTCGGCCCGTTCACCGGCCAGGAAGCGCTGCTCCGCCTCGCGGCCAGCCAGAAGGCGGTGCTCGATGCCAGCGGCGAACTCGCCCGCGTCCATGGCAAGCTGGCCGACGTCGGCCGCGAAATGGGCTCTGGCCTGGTCGACGACTGCCCGCCCACGGGCTCGCTCGGCGATGCCGCCCACCCGGTCGCGCTGGTCGATGCGGCCTGAGCCTCGGGCGCTGATGAATCGGGCAGCAGGCAGGGGTTGAAGCAATGCTCGTGATCTGGGCCGCTCGCATCGCCTTTGTCGGCATCCTCGCCTTTGCCTTGCGCAAGGGCGAGGAGCCGGAGCGCATGGTCGCGGCCATCCTTATCGCGACCATCCTGCTCGATCTCGCCAACCATGCCCTGTTTGGCAGTCCCGCCTTCTTCGCGATCGACCCGGGACACCTGGTCATCGACAGCTGGGCCCTGGCCGCGCTGCTGTGGGTAGCCTTGCGCGCCAACCGCGCCTGGCCGCTCTGGGCCTGTTCGGGGCAAGTGATCGTGATCCTCGCCCACCTCGCCAAGATGATAGACCTCTCGCTCGTCCGCTACGGCTACTTCGCGATGAGCCAGCTGCCCATCGCCATCCAGAGCGCCGCGCTCCTCCTCGGCACCACCGCCCATCTCCAGCGGACCGACCGCATCGGCCGCTACCACGCCTGGCGCCTCACCTGACGCCCTAGGCACCCCGGCCCGCCGCCGGACACCGCAAGACATCGCCGCCTTACCATCCATCCCATTTCACGGGAGCCACAGACATGACCGTACGTTCCATGCGCAGTGCGCCCCCCCGGCGCGATTCCGTCGGCCGCCGGGCCGGTCTCACCATCGTCGGCGCCCCGTCCGCTCCGGCCGTGCCCGCCTTCGCCGCGCCCGCCGCCCCGGCACTCGACGAGGCGACCATCGCCCGCCACACCGTCGCCGCGCGCGAGTTCTACGCCGCCCGCCGCCGCCGCCACAAGCACCTGCCCGCCGATCTCTTCGGCGAGCCGACCTGGGACATCCTGCTCGATCTCTACGTCGCCGGGCGCGAGAACCGCCGCGTGCCGACCACCAGCGCCTGCATCGGCGCCCACGTCCCCCCGACGACCGCGCTGCGCTGGCTGCGCATCCTCGAGGCGCGCGGCCTGGTAGAGCGGGAGGACGATGGCCGCGATGGCCGCCGCACTTTCGTCCACCTCAGCCCCGCCGGGCTCGCCGCGATGGACGCCACGCTCGCCCTGATGTGCCAGCGCATGGAGGACATCGCCGACAAGATCCTCACCCCAACCGCCGAAGACTGACCGCTCATTCCTCCCCGTCAGGGGGAGGAAGGGCGTCACCAGCGGAGGAGGGGCCAGCGGAGGAGGGGCCAGCGCCGCCACGCACCTCCTCCCGCAGCACCCCCTCCCGCAAGCCCCCCTCCCGCAACACCGCCTCCCGCATCCCCAGCAGCTTCGCCCGCAGCGAAGCCCGCGCCCCATCGGCCCGCGCCCCATCCGCCGCCGCGCGCTCGGCTTCCCAGCGCACCTTCAGCGCATCATAGGCCGGACGCCCCTCGCGCAGGTCGCCCACCCGCACCGCCCCATACTTCTCCGGCCGCCGCGCGCGCAGCAGGAACATCAGCAGCCCGGTATTGTGATGCGTCCACGTGGCGACGACCTTCCCGCGCGAGACCACCGGCCGCTCCTCGCCGGCAATCGCCCGCTCGAGCGCACAGTCCTCCAGCCGCGAATAGCCCCGCTCCACCGCCGCATCCCACGCCCGCGCAAAGTCCTCCGCGCCCACCCGATGCCGCAACTTGTAGAGCGCCTCCACCGAAGCCCCGATGGAGAGCGCCGCCTGACTCACGATCCCCGTAGCCGCCAGCGTGGCAATGAACCGCCGCTGCTTGTCCGGCGTGATCGAATTGCGCCGAGGCGCCACATGCACGAACGGCGCAAAGTCGAGCGCCGAGTCCTCGACAACATCCACCCGCCGCACCCGCGAAGTCCGCCTGCGCTCCGCCATACCACCTCCGCTCATCGAAATGCCGCCTCATCATCCGCTCATCCTGAGCCTGTCGAAGGAGAGCCTGTCGAAGGACGCAATTAACCCATACGGTTAAATGTAGGAAAGCGAAAACTGGTAAATAGTCAGGAAGAAAGCCAGAATGCGAGGGTCAAAACCCTCGCGCTCCCATGAGTCGGAGCAAACCCCACCCCAGCTCCTCCCCCGCTAGGGGAGGGGGACCGCCGCCGGCGGTGGAGGGGGCTATCATCCAAAGCCGTCATTGCCCTCCTCCCGCAATCGGGAGGGTCTGGGAGTGGGCGCCAAACACGCCCTCGATTGCGCGCTGAAGTCTCTCAGGACAGAAGCCTCAGATGTTCAAGCCCCACCTTCCGTTTAGACTTTCGGTGTCTGGCCAAGGGTGACATAACATTGCAAGATAGATATTAGGCTCTGCCGAACATTCTTCGTGTAAACGTTATTCCGTCCAAAATTTGAGGTTTCTCGTGGCAATTGGAAGTATCCATGAAATAGAACGCCGTTTTGAGCAGTCTCAGAATGATCTTGTTCTTCAAACTTCAGATTTCTCGTTGCAAGGCCTCAAAGATATGGTCGATAATGAGATTATCGATCTTGACCCGAAATACCAGCGGCGAGAGCGTTGGGAGGTTGACCGCCAATCTGAATTGATTGAGTCATTTCTGCTCAATGTTCCCGTTCCCCCAATTTACCTTGCCGAAGAAGACTATGGAATCTACACTATAATAGATGGAAAGCAACGCATTACAGCAGTATCAGATTTTTTGAATAATGGCTTTGCATTGCATGGCCTAGAGGAGTTTCCAGAATTAAATGGATCTAGATTTCGAGAGTTGCCCAAATCTCTGCAAAGTGCACTCCGTGTAAGGCCTTATTTAAGGGTAATTACGCTTTTAAAGCAATCCCACCCAAAGTTAAAATACGAAGTTTTTATTCGATTGAATAGGGGTGGGATTCGCCTAAACAATCAAGAAATTCGAAATGTGGCATTTCGTGGGGAGCTGAATGATGCAATCTACGAAGCTGCTAATCATCCTCTTCTTCGAACCGCGCTGAAGATTGAGGGGCCAAAATCCGCAGCGTTCCAGCAAATGCAGGATGCAGAGTATGTGTTGCGCTTTCTGACACTCGAAGGCGCGTGGGAGAAGTTTTCTGGAAGTTTGTCCCGCTCGATGGACAGCTTTATGCTTGCGCACCGAAGCTCAAGCAGTCAACAAATTGATACTATCATCGAGCTCTTTACGAGGGCGATCCAGCGCACGGAAATTTTATGGGGAGACAAGGCTTTTCAAAGGTGGGACGGGCAGAAATGGCGTCAGCAAGCACTCGCGGGGCTTTATGACGCTCAAATGATTGGCGCCACCTTGTTAACCGACGAACAATTAAGCTCTCTGGCCGATAAGCAGGGCGAGATCATCAGCGCTACGCAAAAGCTATTTGAGAATCCTAGTTTCGAGGAAGCGGTTCGCTTGGGTACCAATACTCCATCACGAATTCGGACTCGAATTGATGAAGTTTATCGCATGCTGGTCGAATTGGCTTAGGTAGACTGACGCATGAGTGTGGCTCGGAGTGAGTTTCTGCGCAGTCTCTCTGGTATCCGAGAGGCTATTGCGCTTGAGCCGGTTGCGCAAGGAGCTACTGGGGCAATATTGTCGCCGAGTATCTCGGTGCTTCGGCGCGGAATTTTAATTGCAGGATTAATTGCGCTAGAGACATTTGTACGTGATCGTACCGTTGAAGTTTTGCGAAATCTCGAGCGCTGGCCAAGGGCATATGAGGAGTTGCCGGAGAAACTTCGCATAGCTGCCCGTCTCAATGCGCTTTCGCATTTGCAGCAGTTTGCCAAAATGTTGAAAAGACAGGGCGATGATTACGAGGCAGAGCTAAAGACTGAAATCGCAAAAATGTCGTCAGGTGATGGTACTGCTATCCAATTTACAAAGTTTGTTGCTGGGGACTTTACTGGAAATCTTTCGGACACGGGCCTTAAGGAGTTGCTCGGAAGTCTGCAGGTCGCTGATTGTTGGGCAACTTTCAGGATTTTTTCGTCAGCGGTCGGTTTGGGTGTCCCCTCCGTTCAAGAGATCGTCAAAGGAACGGTGCGTAAGCGGCACAGAAGTGCGCACTCACAAAGTTATGTTCCAACTGCAACGGAGATAGCTGAGCTGCCTTCAGATCTCCTTTGCATTGCTATGTGCTTCGATGTTTCGACAACAGCCTCGCTGGAGCAATCATTGGCAGTATCACAGCGCTGGGCAGCTGGGGAAACGGCGTGGCGAGACGGTGTAATACTCTACTTTACCGAGCCTCATTCGCGTGGCGTTAAAGTCACGAAGGAAGGTTCTGCAAGGGCATTGCGCATTGTTGGCCAAGGCAGTGAGGTCGGGTCAGTAATTCCTCGCCCTTCGCCGGGCAACATTGCTGTTGTCGTTAATCACAGTGAATCTGGCATTCCGCAAAGCTGGACAATTATGTAGATTTGTCTGCTAAAAATTGGCCAAGTATTAGGAATCTAGGCGATGTATTGTCTGCACGAATTGTCACTGGATGGATTGAAACGGCAATAGTTCGATGATCTGGTCCAAGCGTAAAATTCGACGATTCAGCCCCACCCCTTGACCCCACCCCCAAACCCGCCTAAGGGCGCGTCCTTCCACAGGTGCGGCCTCGCTGCGTCCGTGGCTTGAGCTGAACATTGCCGGTGCGTCTGGGGCTCCCAGGTAATCCGTCAAAGTAACCCGGTGACGAAAGTTGCGGGTGGAGCGTTTCGGTTCGTGATTGCGTTTGGGGGAGGGGCTTGTCCGTCATCTTCCCGCTCTGCGCATTTGCGGTGCCCGCATCCTTCACCTTCCGCCTCCGTCGCAAGCCGGTCCCGGCCTTTCCTGACGTGGCGCGCGAAAGCCGAGCCCCTTCAGGAAAAGTGGGAACCGGTTTTCCGCCCGGAAGGGGCGACCCCAGCATGGCAATTCCGCCATGCTGGCAAAGCAGGTGAAGAGTACTTCATGCCCACTATCAATCAGCTGGTCCGCAAGGGCCGCGAACCGCAGAAGGCCAAGTCCAAGGTCCCTGCGATGGAGCAGAACCCGCAGAAGCGCGGCGTCTGCACCCGCGTCTACACGACCACCCCGAAGAAGCCGAACTCGGCGCTTCGCAAGGTCGCCAAGATCCGCCTGACCAACAGCCGCGAAGTCATCTCGTACATCCCGGGTGAAGGCCACAACCTGCAGGAGCACTCGGTCGTGCTCATCCGCGGCGGCCGCGTTCGCGACCTTCCCGGCGTTCGCTACCACGTCCTGCGCGGCGTGCTCGATACGCAGGGCGTCAAGGACCGCAAGCAGTCCCGCTCGAAGTACGGCGCCAAGCGTCCGAAGTAATTAGGCCAAGGTCCGGCGCAGGACCGCTCCCCCTCCCGGCTACCCACCCTTGGGTAGGCTATGGGTGGCCGGGAGGGGGAGCGGGCCGGAGCCGAGAGCCTGCCGCGGATGCGGAAGGCTCACTCCGAAGGAGTACAGAGTATGTCACGTCGTCGTCGTCCGGAAAAGCGGGTCATCCTGCCCGATCCGAAGTTCGGTGATCAGGTTCTGTCGAAGTTCATGAACAACCTCATGCTCGATGGTAAGAAGTCGGTTGCCGAAAGCATCGTCTACGGTGCGCTCGAAACCATGCAGACCCGTGCGAAGGCGGACCCGGTCCAGCTCTTCCACGATGCGCTGAACAACGTCCGTCCGCAAATCGAAGTGCGCTCGCGCCGCGTCGGTGGTGCGACCTACCAGGTCCCGGTCGAGGTTCGCCCCGAGCGTGCCCAGGCGCTCGCCATCCGCTGGCTGATCACCGCGGCGCGCAACCGCAGCGAAACCACGATGGCCGCGCGCCTCTCGGCCGAGCTGCTTGATGCTGCCAACAACCGTGGCAACGCCGTCAAGAAGCGTGAAGACACCCACCGCATGGCCGACGCCAACCGCGCGTTCAGCCACTACCGCTGGTAATCGTCGCCCGTCTTTAAACGGTCACGAACGTAACCATATGGGCGGAGCCTCTCCGGCTCCCCCATAGACCCAAGGAATAGCACCATGGCACGCAGCCATCCGCTCGAGCGCTATCGCAATTTCGGCATCATGGCGCACATCGACGCCGGCAAGACGACGACGACCGAGCGCATCCTCTACTACACCGGCAAGTCCTACAAGATCGGCGAAGTCCATGACGGCGCCGCTACCATGGACTGGATGGAGCAGGAGCAGGAGCGCGGCATCACGATCACGTCGGCCGCCACCACCTGCTTCTGGCAGGACCACCGCCTCAACATCATCGACACCCCCGGCCACGTCGACTTCACCATCGAAGTCGAACGCTCGCTGCGCGTGCTCGACGGTGCCGTGGCCGCCTTCGACGGCGTCGCCGGCGTGGAACCCCAGTCGGAAACCGTCTGGCGCCAGGCCGACAAGTACAACGTCCCCCGCATGTGCTTCATCAACAAGCTCGACCGCACCGGCGCGAACTTCAAGTACTGCGTCCAGACGATCATCGACCGCCTTGGTGCTACGCCGGCGGTGTTGTACCTGCCCATCGGCGCGGAAAGCGATTTCAAGGGCCTCGTCGATCTCGTCGAACAGCGCGCGATCATCTGGAAGGATGAATCGCTCGGTGCCGAGTTCTTCTACGAGGAAATCCCGGCCGACATGGCCGATGAAGCCGCGCTGTATCGTTCGCAGCTCGTCGAACTCGCCGTCGAGCAGGACGACGAGGCGATGGAAGCGTACCTCGAGGGCAACGAGCCCGACGTGGCTACGCTCAAGAAGCTGATCCGCAAGGGTACGCTCGGCCAGGCCTTCGTGCCGGTGCTGTGCGGCTCGGCGTTCAAGAACAAGGGCGTCCAGTGCCTGCTCGACGCGGTGGTGGACTACCTGCCTTCGCCGCTCGACATCGAGGACGTGCAGGGCATCAACCCCGACACCGAAGAGCCCGACAGCCGTCCGACCGCGGACGACGCGCCGTTCTCGGCGCTGGCGTTCAAGATCATGAACGACCCGTTCGTCGGCTCCCTGACCTTCACCCGCATCTATTCGGGCACGCTGACCAAGGGCAGCTACCTGAACTCGGTGAAGGACAAGAAGGAGAAGGTCGGCCGCATGCTGCTGATGCACTCCAACAACCGTGAAGACATCGATGCGGCCTACGCCGGCGACATCGTTGCCATCGCGGGCCTGAAGGAGACGACCACGGGCGATACGCTCTGCTCGGAAAAGCACCCGATCATCCTCGAGCGCATGGAATTCCCCGAGCCGGTCATCGAGCTCTCGGTGGAACCCAAGACCAAGGCCGACCAGGAGAAGATGGGCATCGCGCTCAACCGTCTCTCGGCCGAGGACCCCTCGTTCCGCGTTTCGACCGATCACGAATCGGGCCAGACGATCATCAAGGGGATGGGCGAACTTCACCTCGAAATCCTTGTCGACCGCATGAAGCGCGAGTTCAAGGTCGAGGCGAACGTCGGTGCGCCGCAGGTGGCCTATCGCGAATACCTCGCCAAGCCGGTCGATCTTGACCACACCCACAAGAAGCAGTCGGGCGGCACCGGCCAGTTCGGTCGCGTCAAGGTCAAGGTGACGCCGGGCGAGCGTGGTTCGGGCTTCGTCTTCAAGGACGAGATCAAGGGCGGTAACATTCCCAAGGAATATATCCCCGCGATCGAAAAGGGCTTCCGCGAAACCGCGCTGACGGGCTCGCTGATCGGCTTCCCGATCATCGACTTCGAAGTCCTGCTTTATGACGGCGCGTACCACGACGTCGACTCGTCGGCCCTGGCCTTCGAAATCTGCGCCCGCGGTGCCATGCGCGAAGCCGCCCAGAAGGCCGGCATCAAGCTGCTCGAGCCGATCATGAAGGTCGAGGTGATCACGCCTGAGGAATACCTCGGTGACGTGATCGGCGACATCAACTCGCGTCGTGGCCAGATCCAGGGCACCGACAGCCGCGGCAACGCCCAGGCTGTTACCGCCATGGTCCCGCTGGCGAACATGTTCGGCTACGTGAACCAGCTGCGCTCGTTCACCCAGGGCCGTGCAAACTACTCGATGTTCTTCGACCACTACGACGAGGTCCCGGCGAACGTCGCGACCGAGCTCAAGGCGAAGCTTGCATAAGAGCACGGATAGCATTAGGGGCGGCGCTCGATTCAGCGGGTGCCGTCCATTTCCCGCAGTATCTGCACACATACGAAAAGAAGGTTTGAACAATGGCCAAGGCTAAGTTTGAGCGGACCAAGCCGCACTGCAATATCGGCACCATCGGTCACGTCGACCACGGCAAGACCACGCTGACCGCTGCCATCACCAAGGTTCTCGCTGAGACCGGTGGCGCAACGTTCACCGACTACGCGAACATCGACAAGGCTCCGGAAGAGCGCGAGCGCGGCATCACCATCTCGACCGCACACGTCGAGTACGAGACCGCCAACCGTCACTACGCGCACGTCGACTGCCCGGGTCACGCCGACTACGTCAAGAACATGATCACCGGTGCCGCCCAGATGGACGGCGCGATCCTGGTCGTGAACGCTGCTGACGGCCCGATGCCGCAGACCCGCGAGCACATCCTGCTCGCCCGTCAGGTCGGCGTGCCGGCTCTGGTCGTGTACATGAACAAGGTCGACCAGGTCGACGACGAGGAAATCCTCGAGCTCGTCGAACTCGAAGTTCGCGAACTGCTGTCGTCGTACGACTTCCCGGGCGACGATATTCCGATCGTCAAGGGTTCGGCTCTGGCCGCTCTCGAAGGCCGCGACGACAACATCGGTCGCGACTCGATCAACGCGCTGATGGAAGCTGTCGACAGCTACATTCCGCAGCCGCCGCGTCCGACCGACAAGCCGTTCCTGATGCCGGTCGAAGACGTGTTCTCGATCTCGGGTCGTGGTACGGTTGTGACCGGCCGCGTCGAAACCGGCATCGTCAAGGTTGGTGAGGAAGTCGAGATCGTCGGCCTCAAGGACACCACCAAGACCACCGTCACCGGCGTCGAAATGTTCCGCAAGCTGCTCGACCAGGGTGAAGCCGGCGACAACATCGGTGCACTGGTTCGCGGCGTGAAGCGTGAAGACGTCGAGCGCGGCCAGGTCCTCTGCAAGCCCGGTTCGGTCAAGCCGCACACCGAGTTCTCGGCCGAGGTCTACGTGCTGTCGAAGGACGAAGGTGGCCGTCACACGCCGTTCTTCGCCAACTACCGCCCGCAGTTCTACTTCCGCACCACCGACGTGACCGGCGAAGTGATCCTCCCCGAGGGCACCGAGATGGTCATGCCTGGCGACAACGTCACGCTGTCGGTCAAGCTGATCGCTCCGATCGCCATGGACGAAGGTCTCCGCTTCGCAATTCGCGAAGGCGGCCGCACCGTCGGTTCGGGGGTTGTCAGCAAGATCACGAAGTAATATAGGCCGCGCACCGGCGGGGAGATTCGCTCTTCCCGCCGGTCGGTTTCTTACTGACTGATCGCTATTGGACAGTCGGCCCGCTCTCCCCGAGCTTCGTAAAAGGGGTGGGGTAGAGGGCAGGTCGACTGGCTTTTTTGTTTTGCTCTTTCGCATCGGTAAACGGACATGGACGCCCAGAATATCCGCATTCGCCTCAAGGCCTTTGATCATCGTGTGCTCGACCAGGCCACTGGAGAAATTGCAGATACCGCCCGCCGCACCGGCGCGCTGATCCGGGGCCCCATTCCGCTCCCGACGCGCATCGAGAAGTTCACCGTGAACCGCGGTCCTCACATCGACAAGAAGTCGCGTGAGCAGTTCGAAGTTCGCACCTACAAGCGCCTGCTCGACATCGTGCAGCCCAATGCGGCCACTGTCGACGCGCTGATGAAGCTGGACCTCGCGGCCGGCGTCAACGTCGAGATCAAGCTGGCCTGAGGCCGCTGATCGAGCGAGCTGCCACGGCAGTGTCCGCTCCGGCCGGGTCGTCCGCATCGACCCAAGGTTTCTGGCCGGACACGTTCCGGCCCAGACTTTCGCCAGGGCTGAGTTCCGGTGAAAGGCCAGAGTTTCCGGGGTAACAAAAGCCTCGTTGACAATGGGATACCTCCGGCACCGTCCTTTTCGGACCTTGCCGGGCAAGCGTCCCCCGATTGCTCCCGTTCAGGCGGGGGCATTCAGCCCGGTCGGGGGCGCGCTTCACATACGGGCTGAACACGCATGTCGGGATGGGCCCGGCATGCCTCTGTTATGGAGTATGGATCATGCGCACCGGCGTGATCGCGAAGAAGGTGGGGATGACCCGCCTTTTCCAGGAAGATGGTCGGCACGTGCCGGTCACTGTCCTGTCGCTTGAAAATTGCCAGGTGGTTTCGGTTCGCACTGAAGACCGTGACGGTTACGTCGCGGTTCAGCTCGGTGCAGGCGAAGCCAAGCAGAAGAACGTTGCCAAGCCGCAGCGCGAACACTTTGCCAAGGCAGAGGTTCCGCTGAAGATGGAAGTCGCCGAGTTCCGCGTCGCTGAAGATGCGCTGCTCGATGTCGGCTCGACCATCGCCGCTTCGCACTTCGTCCCTGGCCAGTATGTCGACATCACCGGCAACACCCAGGGCAAGGGCTTCCAGGGCGCGATGAAGCGTTGGGGCTTCGGCGGTATGCGCGCCACCCACGGTGTCTCGATCTCGCACCGTGCACACGGTTCGACCGGTAATCGCCAGGACCCGGGCCGCGTCTTCAAGAACAAGAAGATGGCCGGTCACATGGGCGACCGTCAGCGCACCCAGCAGAACCTCGAAGTCGTCCGCACCGACGACGAGCGCGGCCTGATCTTCGTGAAGGGCTCGGTGCCCGGTTCGAAGAACGCCTGGCTCCTCGTGCGCGACGCCGTGAAGGTCTCGCGCCACGCTGAAGCGCCCTATCCCGCAGGCCTCAAGCAGGCCGCAAACAGCAATGACTCGGCAGCTGCCGACACTCCCGCAGAAGTTGCGGCTGTCGAAGCCACCGAAGGTCAGGAGGGCTAAGTCGTGAAGGTTCAGGTCCTCAATCTCGACGGCACCGCCGGCAAGGGCGAAGTGGAACTGTCGGACGACGTGTTCGGTCTCGAACCGCGCGCCGACATCCTGCACCGAGTCGTCACCTGGCAGCTCGAAAACCGTCGCGGCATTGCCCGCAAGGCGCGCGAGCGTTCGGACGTTGCCCGCACCGGCAAGAAGTTCGGTCGCCAGAAGGGCGGCGGTACGGCTCGTCACGGTGACCGCAAGGCTCCGATCTTCATCGGCGGTGGCAAGGCTCACGGTCCGCGTGTCCGCGAGTTCAACATCTCGCTGAACAAGAAGGTCCGTGCGCTCGGTCTCAAGATGGCTCTCTCGTCGAAGGCCAAGGCTGGTCTCGTCGTGGTCGACTCGCTCGACATCGACGCCAAGACCAAGGCTCTCGTCGGCCAGTTGTCGAAGGCCAACTGGGGCAAGAAGGTTCTCGTGATCGACGGTGACGCCGTGAACGACAACTTCGCCAAGGCCGCCCGTAACATCGTCGGCGTGAACGTGCTGCCTGCCATCGGCGCCAACGTCTACGACATCCTGAAGCATGACACGCTGGTGCTGACGCGCTCTGCTGTCGAAAAGCTGGAGGCGCGTTTCAATGGCTAACGCAATCGACACGCGTCACTATGACGTGATCGTGGCACCCCACATCACGGAAAAGGCGACGCTGCTCAGCGAAAACAGCGCCGTGGTCTTCAAGGTTGCCGAAAAGGCGACCAAGCCGGAGATCAAGGCAGCGGTCGAAGCCCTGTTCAACGTCAAGGTCACCAAGGTGAACACCCTGACCCAGAAGGGCAAGACCAAGCGCTGGAAGGGCAAGCCCTACAAGCGCTCCGACGTCAAGAAGGCTGTCGTGACCCTGGCTGCTGGCCAGTCGATCGACGTCACCAGCGGGATCTGAGGCTAGACCATGGCACTCAAGAGCTACAATCCGACCAGCCCCGCCCGGCGCGGCCTGATCCTCGTCGACAAGTCGTCGCTGTGGAAGGGCAAGCCCGTCAAGGCGCTGACCGAAGGCAAGTCGAAGACCGGCGGCCGCAACAACAAGGGCCATGTCACCTCGCGTGGCATCGCCGGTGGTCACAAGCAGAAGTACCGCTACATCGACTTCAAGCGTCGCAAGTGGGACATGCCGGCTACCGTCGAGCGTCTGGAATATGACCCGAACCGCACGGCGTTCATCGCTCTCATCAAGTATGAGGACGGCGAGCAGACCTACATCATCGCTCCGCAGCGTCTCGCCGTTGGCGATACCGTTGTCGCCGGAGAGAAGACCGACGTGAAGCCTGGCAATGCCATGCTGCTGTCGCAGATGCCGGTCGGCACCATCATCCACAACGTGGAGATGAAGCCTGGCAAGGGCGCGCAGATCGCACGTTCGGCAGGCACCTATGTCCAGCTCGTCGGTCGTGACCGCGGCATGGTCATCGTTCGCCTGAACTCGGGCGAGCAGCGCTACCTGCGTGGTGACTGCATGGGCACCGTCGGTGCCGTGTCGAACCCCGACAACGCCAACACGAACCTTGCCAAGGCCGGCCGCAATCGCTGGCTGGGCAAGCGTCCGCTGACTCGCGGCGTTGCCAAGAACCCGGTCGACCACCCGCACGGTGGTGGTGAAGGCCGTACTTCGGGTGGCCGTCATCCTGTGACTCCGTGGGGCAAGCCGACCAAGGGCGCCCGCACCCGTCACAACAAGTCGACGGACAAGATGATCATCCGTTCGCGCCACGCGAAGAAGAAGAGGTAAGACCACATGGCACGTTCCGTCTGGAAGGGCCCCTTCGTCGACCTGCATCTGCTGAAGAAGGCGGAAGCCGCTCACGATGCAGGATCGCGCGCTGGCGCCATCAAGACCTGGTCGCGTCGTTCGACCATCATTCCGCAGTTCGTTGGCCTGACGTTCAACGTCTACAACGGGCACAAGTTCATCCCGGTTTCCGTCTCGGAAGAGATGGTCGGCCACAAGCTCGGCGAGTTCGCACCCACGCGCACTTTCCCGGGTCACGCCGCTGACAAGAAGGGCAAGCGCTGATGAGCAAGCCTAAGGCACCCCGTCGCGTTGGCGACAAGGAAGCGCTGTCGGTCGGCACGCAGATCCGTGGTTCGGCCCAGAAGCTGAACCTCGTTGCTGCGCTGATCCGCGGTCACAAGGCCGAAGACGCGATGAACATCCTCGCGTTCTCGAAGAAGGCCATGGCTGTTGATGCCCGCAAGGTTCTCGCTTCGGCGATCGCCAATGCGGAAAACAACCACAACCTCGACGTCGACGCTCTGGTCGTGGCGGAAGCCTCGGTCGGCAAGTCGATCACGATGAAGCGCTTCCACACCCGTGGTCGCGGCAAGTCGACCCGCATCCTCAAGCCGTTCTCGCGGCTGCGGATCGTGGTCCGCGAAGTTGAGGAGGCCTGATCATGGGTCATAAATCGAACCCCATCGGTCTGCGCCTGCAGATCAACCGCACCTGGGACAGCCGCTGGTACGCGGAAGGTCGCAACTATGCGCAGATGCTCAAGGAAGACCTTGAGATCCGCAAGTTCATCGTCACGAACCTGCCGCAGGCAGCGATTTCGAAGGTGGTGATCGAGCGTCCTGCCAAGCTGTGCCGCGTATCGATCTATGCCGCCCGTCCGGGCGTCATCATCGGCAAGAAGGGCGCCGACATCGAGAAGCTTCGCTCGAAGCTTGCCACGATGACCGGCAGCGACGTGAAGCTGAACATCGTCGAGATCCGCAAGCCGGAAATCGACAGCAAGCTCGTCGCCCAGGGCGTTGCCGACCAGCTGGTCCGTCGCGTTGCCTTCCGTCGTGCGATGAAGCGCGCCGTGCAATCCGCCCTGCGTCTTGGTGCCGAAGGCATCAAGATCACCTGCGGCGGTCGTCTCGGCGGTGCGGAAATCGCCCGCGTCGAATGGTACCGCGAAGGTCGCGTTCCGCTGCACACGCTGCGCGCGAACATCGACTACGCGGAAGCCGAAGCCCACACCGCCTATGGCGTGATCGGCATCAAGACCTGGATCTTCAAGGGTGAGATCCTCGGTCACGATCCGATGGCGCAGGACCGACTGATGATGGAAGCCCAGACTTCCGGCGTCCGTCCGGCACGCTGAGCCTAGAGGGTAGAGAAGCACCATGTTGCAACCGAAGAAGACCAAGTTCCGTAAGGCCTTCAAGGGCCGCATCCACGGCGTTGCCAAGGGTGGTACGGACCTGAACTTCGGCTCCTACGGCCTCAAGGCCCTTGAGCCGGAGCGCGTTACCGCTCGCCAGATCGAAGCGGCCCGTCGTGCGATCACGCGCCACATCCGCCGTCAGGGCCGTCTGTGGATCCGCGTGTTCCCGGACGTGCCGGTCTCGAAGAAGCCCGCCGAAGTCCGCCAGGGCAAGGGCAAGGGCTCGATCGAATACTGGGCAGCCCGCGTGAAGCCGGGTCGCATCCTGTTCGAACTGGACGGCGTCCCCGGCCCGCTCGCGGCCGAGGCATTCAGCCGCGCCGCGATGAAGCTGCCGATCAAGACGAAGGTCGTTGCCCGCCTGGGTGACACTTCGCACCTTGGTGGCGAGTGATTGGGAGTCGAATGATGGCCAAGATCGAAGACCTTCGCGCCAAGAGCGACGACCAGCTGAACGCTGAACTCGCCGAGCTCAAGCGCGAGCAGTTCAACCTGCGTTTCCAGGGCGCGACGAACCAGCTTGAGCGCCCCGCGCGCATCAAGGAAGTCCGTCGCGACATCGCGCGCATCAAGACGCTGCAGACTGAGCGTTCTCAGTCGGCCCAGGCGTAAGGAAGCCAATATGCCCAAGCGTATTCTGATCGGCACCGTGGTGTCCGACAAGACCGACAAGACCGTGGTCGTGAAGGTCGAGCGCAAGGTGAAGCACCCGCTCTACGGGAAGATCATCCGTCGCTCGAAGAAGTATCACGCCCACGACGAGGCGAATGCCTTCAAGACCGGCGAGACCGTGCGCATCGAAGAGACCGCGCCGATCTCGAAGCTGAAGACGTGGAAGGTCATCGACCGCGTCCAGGCCGGCAAGGGCACCGCCATCGAAGCGGACGTCTGATAAGGTCGTCAGCCAAAGTTTGGGGTTGCTTCGCGGCTCAAGTCGTGTAGCGGCCCCGGCTACTGTTTTGGAACTGCCGGACTGGTTCCGGCAAGCCAGTGAGAAGGAACCGGATCAATGATCCAGATGCAATCCAATCTCGACGTGGCGGACAACAGCGGCGCAAAGCGCGTCCAGTGCATCAAGGTGCTGGGTGGCTCGAAGCGTCGGTTCGCAAGCGTCGGTGACATCATCGTGGTGTCGGTCAAGGAAGCGCAGCCGCGCGCCCGCGTTAAGAAGGGCGACGTGCACCGCGCCGTCATCGTTCGCACGAAGAAGGACGTCCGTCGCACCGACGGTTCGGTCATCCGCTTCGACAGCAATGCCGCCGTTCTGGTCGGCAAGAACGAAGAGCCGATCGGCACGCGTATCTTCGGCCCCGTGGTTCGCGAACTCCGCGGCAAGGGCTTCATGAAGATCATCTCGCTCGCTCCGGAGGTGCTGTAATGGCTGCCGCGAAGATCAGGAAGGGCGACACCGTCGTCGTTCGTTCGGGCAAGGACAAGGGCCGCACCGGCACCGTTCTCCAGGTCCTTCCGAAGGATGAGAAGGTCGTTGTGCAGGGCGTGAACATCGCTGCCCGTCACCGCAAGCCGAGCCAGCAGAACCCCCAGGGCGGCATCGACCGCTTCGAGGCTCCGCTGCACATCTCCAAGGTTTCGGTCGCCGACAAGGATGGCAAGCCCACCCGCGTCCGCTTCGAGACCAAGGACGGCAAGAAGGTCCGTGTGGCCGTCAAGTCCGGGGAGGCCATCGATGGCTGACAAGTACACTCCGCGTCTGAAGGGCAAGTACGACGCCGAAATCGCAGCTGCGATGCAGGCCAAGTTCGGCTACAAGAACGCGCTCGAGATCCCGCGCATCGAAAAGATCACGCTCAACATGGGTGTGGGCGAAGCGAGCCAGGACAAGAAGAAGGTCACGACCGCAGCTGCCGAAATGGAGCTGATCGCCGGTCAGAAGCCTGTCATCACCAAGGCGAAGAAGTCGATCGCGCAGTTCAAGCTGCGTGAAGGCATGCCGATCGGTTGCAAGGTCACCCTGCGCCGCGAACGTATGTACGAATTCCTCGACCGCCTCATCACCATCGCAATGCCCCGCATCCGCGACTTCCGTGGTCTGAACCCGAAGTCGTTCGATGGTCGCGGCAACTACGCGATGGGTCTGAAAGAGCAGATCATCTTCCCCGAGATCAGCTACGACCAGATCGAGAAGGTGCGTGGCATGGACATCATCGTCACCACGACCGCGAAGACGGACGAGGAAGCCCGCGAGCTGCTTCGCCTGTTCGGTTTCCCGTTCCCGCAGGAAGCTGCTGAAGAGCAGCAGGCCGCGTGATCCAGAATTGAAGAAGAGAGCTTAAGTCCATGGCGAAACTGAGTTCCATCAACAAGAACGAGAAGCGCAAGAAGCTCGTTCAGAAGTACGCGGCCAAGTACGCTGCGCTCAAGGCCCAGGCCGACGATGAATCGCTCGACGAAACCGAGCGCCTGATCGCCCGCCTGAAGATGGCCGAGCTGCCGCGCAACGCGAACCCGACCCGGGTGCGCAACCGCTGTGCAACCACCGGCCGCCCGCGTGGCTACTATCGCAAGTTCGGCCTTTGCCGCATCGAGCTGCGGGACAAGGGCAACAAGGGCCTTATCCCCGGCCTGACGAAGTCGAGCTGGTAAGGATCATCCGATGGCTATGACCGACCCCCTGGGTGATATGCTCACCCGCATCCGCAACGGCCAGCAGGCGAAGAAGGACTCGGTCCTTTCGCCCGCTTCGAAGCTGCGTGCGCACGTGCTCGAAGTCCTTCAGCGTGAAGGCTACATCCGCGGTTTCTCGGAGGACGCCACTGGCGCCCATCCGCAGCTGCGCATCGAGCTCAAGTATTTCGAAGGCCAGCCTGCGATCAAGCATGTTGCCCGTGTCTCCAAGCCTGGCCGCCGCGTCTACTCGGGTTCCAAGGAACTTCCGGTGATCCGCAACGGTCTTGGCATCACCATCGTCTCGACGCCGAAGGGCGTGCTTTCGGATGCCGAAGCACGCGCTGCCAACGTCGGTGGCGAAGTGCTGGCGGAGGTGTTCTGATGAGCCGCATCGGCAAGAAGCCGGTGGCGATCCCGAGTGGCGTCACCGCGAACATCGCGGACGGCGTGCTGACCGTGAAGGGCCCCAAGGGCACCCTGACGCTCACGCTGCGCGACGAGATCAGCTACACCGTCGATGGCGACACGATCCTCGTGAAGCCTGCGAACGACACCAAGGGCGCTCGCGCGTTCTGGGGCATGCAGCGCACTCTCGTCGACAACCTCGTCACTGGCGTGACGCAGGGCTACACCAAGGTCCTCGAGATCACCGGTGTCGGCTACCGCGCCAACGCCCAGGGCAAGAACCTGAAGCTGCAGCTTGGCTACAGCCACGACGTCGACTTCGCGGTGCCGGAAGGCATCGAGATCAAGACCCCTGACAACACCACGGTGGAAATCTCGGGCATCGACAAGCAGAAGGTCGGCCAGGTTGCCGCCGAGATCCGTCGCTGGCGCAAGCCCGAGCCTTACAAGGGCAAGGGCATCAAGTACCGCGGCGAGTTTATCTTCCGCAAGGAAGGGAAGAAGAAGTAATGGCAAAGCTGTCTCTCTTCGAACGCCGCCGCCGTCGCGTCCGCACTGCGCTCAAGGCGCGCTCGGGTGGCCGTCCTCGCCTGTCGGTGCATCGCTCCGGCCGTCACATCTACGCCCAGATCATCGACGATGCGGAAGGCAAGACCCTTGCTGCCGCTTCGACGCTGGTGAAGGGCCAGAAGTCGATCGGCGCGAATGTCGATGCCGCCGCCAAGGTTGGCACCGAGATCGCCGAGAAGGCCAAGGCCGCCGGTATCACCACTGTCGTGTTCGATCGCGGCGGGTTCCTGTTCCATGGCCGCGTCAAGGCGCTGGCCGATGCCGCCCGTGAAGGCGGGCTGGAGTTCTGACAATGGCTGACGAAACCAACCTGGAAGGCGCAGCCGCGGTCGAATCGACCGGCGGTGAGCAGCGCGAAGGTCGCGGTCGTGGCCGCGGCCGTGGCGGCAATGACCGTGGTGGCGAGCGTGGTGGCCGTGGCCGTCGCGACGACCGTCGCGGTCGTGGCAACAACGACGAGGAAGGTGGCGAGGAGCTGATCGAAAAGCTCGTCCACATCAACCGCGTTTCCAAGACCGTGAAGGGCGGCAAGCGCTTCGGCTTTGCAGCACTCGTCGTGGTCGGCGATGGCAAGGGCCGCGTCGGCTTCGGCAAGGGCAAGGCTCGCGAAGTGCCCGAGGCGATCACCAAGGCTACTGCCGCTGCAAAGCGTGCAATGGTCCGCGTGCCGCTCAAGGAAGGCCGCACCCTGCACCACGACGGCAAGGGTCGTTTCGGCGCTGGCAAGGTCAACGTGCGTTCGGCTCCGGCCGGTACCGGGATCATCGCCGGTGGCCCGATGCGCGCCGTGTTCGAAAGCCTTGGCGTTGCTGACGTGGTGACCAAGTCGGTCGGCACCTCGAACCCCTACAACATGATCCGCGCAACCTTCGACGCGCTGACCGACCAGACTTCGCCGAAGTCGGTTGCACAGCGTCGTGGCAAGAAGGTCGCCGATCTCCTCGGCCGTGGTGGCGCTTCGCAGGTCGAAGCCGAAGCCGCTGCCGAAGCCATCACGGAGTAATCGGTCATGGCAACGATCAAGATCAAGCAGATCGGTTCGCCGATTCGTCGCCCGGAAAGCCAGAAGAAGATTCTGATCGGCCTGGGCCTGGGCAAGATGCACCGCGTGGTCGAGTTGGAAGACACGGCCGAAGTGCGTGGCGCCATTGCCAAGCTTCCCCACATGGTGGCCGTGGTCGACTGACCATCGCTCCCCGATGGGAAAAAGGACGCCCCGGCCCCGTGCCGGGGTTTTCCTTTGGGGCTCGGCGGCGCGGTGCCTCCAGTCCCGTGAGGGGGTGACAAGTCCGGCCTGATCGGCTAGGCGGCGCCCTTTCCAAAGCGCGTCTCAAAGCGAAAGCGAGTGCAGAACATGAAACTGAACGAACTCAACGACAACTACGGCGCCCGCAAGGGCCGCATGCGCGTTGGCCGTGGTATCGGCTCGGGCAAGGGCAAGACTGCCGGTCGCGGCCAGAAGGGTGCGAAGGCACGTTCGGGCGTCAGCATCAACGGCTTCGAAGGCGGTCAGATGCCGCTTCACATGCGCATCCCGAAGCGCGGCTTCAACAACATCTTCGCTAAGGACTACGCCGAAGTGAACCTCGGCATGATCCAGAAGATGATCGATGCCGGCAAGCTCGACGTCTCGGGCACCGTTGACCACGCCGCTCTCAAGGCTGCTGGCCTTGCTCGCGGTGGCAAGGATGGCGTCCGTCTCCTCGGCAAGGGCGAACTGACCACCAAGGTCGCGTTCTCGGTCGCTGGTGCCTCGAAGGGCGCCGTGGCTGCTGTCGAGAAGGCTGGCGGTTCGGTCTCGGTCATCGAAACCGGCCCGAGCGAAGCCGAGAAGAAGGCAGCCCGCGCTGCGGCCAACAAGGCCAAGTAAGCCAGTTCCGATCCCCGCTCGCCAGTCGGGCGGGGATTTCGGCTTGCAGGGGGTTCGACTTTCGTCACCCCGCACTATATGGGCTAGCTCAAGACGTCCGAAACGCACGTGGCCAGCAGGCCCGGTTTCGCAGCAAGGCTTAGAACCCCGAAATGGCATCACGCGCCGACAACATCGCCAGCAACCTCAGCCTGGCCAACTTCTCCAAGGCAACCGAGCTCAAGAAGCGCATCTGGTTCACGGTGGGCGCGCTCATCGTCTTCAGGTTCCTCAGCTTCGTTCCGCTGCCCGGCGTAAATCCGCTGATCCTGGAGACGCTTTACGACCAGACGCGCGGCGGCGTTCTCGACATCTTCAACGCGTTTTCAGGCGGCTCGCTCGAGCGCATGAGCCTGATCGCGCTCGGCGTGATGCCCTACATCACCGCGTCGATCGTGGTGCAGCTTGCCGCCTCGCTCCATCCGGCGCTCGCCGCGATGAAGAAGGAAGGTGAAAGCGGGCGCAAGAAGCTCAACCAGTACACCCGCTATGGCGCGGTGCTGCTGACCGCCATCCAGGGCTGGGTGCTCGCCTCCGGGCTGGAAGCATACGGCGCGTCGAGCGGGCTGCAGGCTGTCGTGAACCCGGGCATGCTGTTCCGGGTCGGTGCCGTCATCTCGCTGATCGGTGGGACGATGTTCCTGCTGTGGCTTGGCGAGCAGATCACCTCGCGCGGAATCGGCAACGGTGTTTCTCTGATCATCATGGCCGGTATCGTCGCGCAGCTGCCCACGTTCTTCGGCAATCTGTTCGAAGGCGGTCGCACCGGCTCGATCTCGCCGTTCCTGATCGTCGGCATCGTGATCATGCTGATCGCGCTGGTGCTCGGCATCTGCTTCTTTGAGCGCGCGACGCGGCGCCTGCTGATCCAGTACCCCAAGCGCGCCACGCAGCGCGGCATGATGAATGCCGACCGCAGCCACCTGCCGCTGAAGCTCAACACTGCGGGCGTCATTCCGCCGATCTTTGCCAGCTCGCTGTTGCTGCTGCCGCTGACGATCACGCAGTTTGCCGGCAACTCGATCTCGCCCGACACGACGATGGGCCAGGCGATCGTCACGCTGAACCAGTATCTCGGCCACGGCAAGCCGCTCTACATGCTGCTCTATGCGCTCGGCATCATCTTCTTCGCGTTCTTCTATACTGCTGTGGTCTTCAATCCCGAGGAGACGGCCGAGAACCTCAAGAAGAACGGCGGGTTCATTCCTGGCATCCGCCCGGGCAAGAACACCCAGAACTACTTGGACTATGTGCTAACTCGCATCACCGTGCTGGGTGCGGCATATATCACCGTGGTCTGCGTCGTGCCGGAATTCATCATGGCGGAGACGGGCATGGGAACGCTGTTCTTCGGCGGCACCAGCCTGCTGATCGTGGTCAACGTCACGGTCGACACCATCACGCAGATCCAGTCGCACCTGCTGGCCCACCAGTATGGCGATCTGATCAAGAAGGCGAAACTGAAGGGCAGGCTGCGCTGACAGCAGCAGCCGCATGAGGGGGACGGTACCTTGAACATCATCCTTTTGGGGCCTCCGGGCGCGGGCAAGGGCACCCAGGCCCAGCGTCTGGTCGAACGCCACGGCATGAAGCAGCTCTCCACGGGCGATATGCTGCGCGCGGCCGTGAAGGCGCAGACGCCGGTCGGTCTCAAGGCCAAGGCTGTGATGGAAGCGGGCGAGCTGGTCTCTGACGAGATCGTATCAGCGCTGATCGGTGACGAGCTCGATGCCATGCCCGAGGGGCAGGGCGCGATCTTCGACGGTTACCCTCGCACGGCGCCCCAGGCCGAATCGCTGGGTGAACTGCTTGCTTCGCGCGGCAAGAAGCTGGACCACGTGATCGAACTCGACGTCAACGAGGATGCACTGGTCGAGCGCATCACCGGCCGTTACACCTGCGCAACCTGCGGCAAGGGCTATCACGACACCTTCGAGAAGCCTGCAGTCTCAGGCACCTGCGACAAGTGCGGAGGGCATGAATTCAAGCGCCGCCCTGACGACAACGAGGAAACCGTGCGCACGCGCATGGCCGAGTATCGGGCCAAGACCGCGCCGATCCTGCCGATCTATGAAGCGCAGGGTATCGTCGCCCGCGTTGACGGCATGGCGGACATGGACGACGTGACGGCAGCCATTGAGGCTATCCTCGGCAAGCGCTAACACCCGAGCGTGACCCGCCCGTCCCGGAGCGGGCGGAGGCGCGTGATGGGCAAGCTGTGGTATATCCTGACGGCGGGGCTTGGTGGCCTCGCCGTTGTTGCATCGGTGCCTGCCCGGGCTGAAGTTACGGCACGGACCGATTCCGGTTTCGTTATTCGCGTCACCGGGGAAGTCGCCGCCAGCCCGGCAGAGGCGTGGAAGGCCTTTACGACGCCGTCGCTGTGGTGGAACCCGCAGCACACTTTTTCCGGCGAGGCGGCCAATCTTTCCCTGGATGCGAGTGCAAACGGCTGCTTCTGCGAGAAGCTGCCCGTTCCGAAGGGCGCTCCGGCTACGCAGAAGCCGGGTTCTGTCATGCACATGCGCGTGATTTACGCCGAACCTTACCGTGCCCTCAGGCTGGTGGGCGGGCTTGGCCCGCTGCAGTCCGAGGCGGTGAACGGGACCATGACGGTAACATTCAAGCCAGTGGAGGGCAGCGGTGGAAAGTCGACCCGCATTCTCTGGGAATATGTTGTCGGCGGCTTCATGCGCTACAAGACCGACACCATTTCGGGGGCCGTCGACAAGGTCCTGGGCGAGCAGATCAGCGGTTTGACCAAACTTATCGGACCAGCGAGTCCGGTTGACACCAAGCTGCTTTCGACGGAGCCGCTGGCCCCGGAAGCCTCGCTTGCCGGAACCAGGCCGGGTGCGAACGACAGTACCACAGACGTGGCACCACCACCACCAGAAGAAGATGCACCGACCTACACCCCCGATCCGACAAAGGATGACGCAGCGGCCGGTGAGTCGGTGAAGTCGGCGCTCGACCAGCTTTTCAAGAAGAAGGACGATCGCTTGCCGCCTGGGCGGTGAGGGCAAGCATCGCCGCTTTCCCACGGCGCAAAAGGCGTTAATCTGAATGCCAACAACAGCGCGACTCGGAACCTCTCCGGGTTGGGCGAATAACGGGCCGCACCCGCCGCTACCGGCATGCATATCGTGAGCCGACAGAGGCTCCGACCTGGGGGAGAGTACCGTGGCCGTATCCGATCATGTTGACCTGCCGACCTTCATGGAGGGCGTGAAGAAGCGCAATCCGTATCAGCCGGAATTCGTCCAGGCGGTTCAGGAGGTTGCTGAAGACATCTTCGAGTTCATGCAGGACAAGGAGGAGTATCACTCGCAGCAGATCCTGCGTCGCATTGCCGAGCCGGATCGCGTGGTCTCGTTCCGCGTTTGCTGGGAGGACGACAACGGCAACATTCGCGTGCAACGCGGTTGGCGCGTGCAGAACAACAATGCGATCGGTCCCTACAAGGGCGGCATCCGCTTCCATCCTTCCGTCACCGAATCCGTGCTGAAGTTCCTTGCGTTCGAGCAGACCTTCAAGAACGCGCTGACCGGCCTGCCGATGGGGGGTGGCAAGGGCGGATCGAACTTCAATCCCAAGGGCAAGAGCGTGCGGGAGATCATGCGCTTCTGCCAGAGCTTCATGACCGAACTCTACCGCCACATTGGTGCCGACATTGACGTTCCCGCAGGCGACATCGGCGTAGGCGGGCGCGAGATCGGCTTCATGTTCGGCCAGTACAAGCGCATCACCAACAACTTCACAGGCGTGCTGACCGGCAAGGGCCTCGAATGGGGCGGTTCCCTGATCCGCACCGAGGCGACCGGTTATGGCGCGGTCTACTTCCTGGCCAACATGCTGGCGACGAAGGGAGAAGACCTCACGGGCAAGACAGCGGTGATCTCCGGCTCCGGCAACGTGGCAACCCATGCCGCCGAGAAGATCGTGCAACTGGGCGGCAAGGTCCTGACACTGTCGGATTCGGGGGGCTACATCCACGACCCCGACGGTATCGATCAGGAAAAGATCGACTGGGTGAAGACGCACAAGACCCACCGTCGCGGCCGGATCGAGGAATATGTCACGGCGTTCCCGAAGGCGACATTCGTGGCCGGCAAGACGCCTTGGGGCGTGCCTTGCGACGTCGCGCTGCCCTGCGCGACCCAGAACGAACTGCTCGGCGATGATGCGCGCATGTTGATCGCCAACGGCTGCAAGGCGGTGGCCGAGGGTGCCAACATGCCGACCGATCTGGACGGTGTGCATGTCTTCAAGGCAGCCAAGATCCTTTACGCGCCAGGCAAGGCCTCCAACGCTGGCGGCGTGGCCGTCTCCGGCCTCGAAATGAGCCAGAACTCCGAACGCCGCTCGTGGAAGGAGGAAGAACTCCAGCAGATGCTCAAGGACATCATGTCGGGCATCCACAAGTCGTGCCTCGCCTATGGCGATCAGGGCGGCGGCTATATCGACTACGTCAAGGGAGCGAATATCGCCGGCTTCAAGAAGGTGGCGGATGCGATGCTGGCCTTCGGCGTCGTCTGATCCGCAAGGCGAGGCTGGAGAACCGGGGGTGCCGAACGGGGCACCCTCGGGTCAGACGGTAGGTTGCTCAAGTTATCTTAGAGGCGCTGTCGAGCAATGACCGGACCGGAGAGATCTCCTGCAGGGAGTACCCTGCCGGGCCCTGACTGACGATTCGCAGATTTGGACGCAGCTTGGAGCGCAGGCCGGAAATCAGGACTTGCAGCGACTTCGTGCTGATCGGTCGATGCGTCGAACGGCCACTGATGGCAAGCTGGCTGCTCCGCACAGGTGACCCGCGCGCGGCCACGAGCATGGACAGGACACGCGCCTCGCGGCCGAGCAGTGGCTCTCGGGTGAAGTGCTGAAGATGCAGGTCCCTGACTTCCTCGACGACCTTCGACTGCTGGCTCTGGGCGATGCGGCCCAGCACGGCTCGCACCCGCGCTGCAGCCTCGGCGACCGGCATTTCACGATCGAAGACATCGTCGAAACCGGCATTGAGCAACTGCGCTTTCACGCTTGGCCGTACTTCGCGCATGATGACTATCTTGGCCTTCATTTTCAGCAAGGGGCGATAGATGCGCATGAGCTTGCGGATCCGGACAGCGTCGCTGCCAATGACGAAAAGCGTGTTATAGTATTCCCGACTGTCATCGATATGGCCGATGTAATCGTCGGTAATGCGGTGGAGCTGAACCCGGCCCGAGATCGCCCGAGCGAGCGCGGTTTCGGGCGCTGGATCGCCATTCCCGAAGTATAGCGTACGTGCACTGACGACTTCCTGGCGCGGGCCTTTCGGCTTCGCGCCCGGGGGCGGGCTACCTGGTCTGCCCCCGCCGCCGCCACCGGCCGCAGACTGCGGCTTACGGGATTGAGACATTTGGCAGTAACTTTCGATATACGGTCCGGATTAACTTTATAGATATTCTGCATTCTTGCAATGACGCCGCCGGCTCTGCGGTCGGTGAAAGGCAGGGCGCCGCGATTCGATCACAAGCAACGCTTCACGGAAGCGCGTCCAATTTGGCGCGAAACCCACCCGCGTCGTGGACAACGCCGTTTGCGCACCATCCTGCCGGCCGGGCATATTGCGAGAAAAGCGAGATAAGCTAAGGATTTGCGCCAAGGCGTTGCCAAATCGGCGCGGATATTTCGTTCCCCTCTTGTTCCACGGGAACACAACGAGTACATAACCCTTGTTGACGGCTCGTGTCAGCCAACTCTAGCAAGGGAAACGAAGCCATGGCGGCTCAGCTCAAGCTCATCGAGGAAGGTAAGATCAAGGACATGGATCGTCAGAAGGCGCTCGACGCAGCCCTTGCACAGATTGACCGTGCGTTCGGCAAGGGTTCGGCAATGAAGCTGGGCTCGAAGGAAGCGATGCAGGTGGAGGCGATCTCCACCGGGTCGCTGGGGCTTGATATCGCACTCGGTGTCGGCGGTCTGCCGCGCGGACGCGTGATCGAAGTCTATGGGCCGGAAAGCTCGGGCAAGACCACGCTCGCGCTGCACGTCATCGCCCAGGCCCAGAAGACCGGTGGCACGGCGGCATTCATCGATGCCGAGCATGCGCTCGACCCGGTCTATGCCAAGAAGCTGGGTGTCGATATCGACAACCTGATCGTGTCGCAGCCGGATACTGGCGAACAGGCGCTGGAAATCACCGACACGCTGGTGCGCTCCAACGCGATCGACGTGCTGGTGGTGGACTCCGTGGCCGCGCTCGTGCCGCGTGCGGAAATCGAAGGCGAGATGGGCGACAGCCACGTCGGCCTGCAGGCCCGCCTGATGAGCCAGTCGTTGCGCAAGCTGACCGGTTCGATCAGCCGTTCGCGCTGCATGGTGATCTTCATCAACCAGCTGCGCATGAAGATCGGCGTGATGTACGGCAACCCCGAGACGACGACGGGCGGCAACGCGCTCAAGTTCTACGCCTCGGTCCGCCTCGACATCCGCCGCACCGGCCAGATCAAGGATCGTGACGAGATCGTCGGCAACGCCACGCGCGTGAAGGTGGTCAAGAACAAGGTGGCTCCGCCGTTCAAGCAGGTTGAATTCGACATCATGTATGGCGAAGGCATCTCGAAGATCGGCGAAATCCTCGACCTCGGCGTCAAGGCCGGGCTGGTCGAGAAGTCGGGTGCCTGGTTCAGTTATGACTCGATCCGCATCGGGCAGGGGCGCGAGAACGCCAAGAACTTCCTGCGCGAGAATTCCGAACTTTGCGACCGGTTGGAAGCCGCGATCCGCGGCCGCACCGACAAGGTTGCCGAAGGTCTGATGGTCGGTCCGGACGCGGACGACGACGTCTGATCTTCAAGGCGGCGGGCAGCCTCCATCCCCGGTGCAAGCCGGGCCCGCCAGCCAGACAAAGAGCCCGCGCGTTCCCCGGCAGGATCGCGCGGGCTTTTTGTTTGCGCGCCGGCGGTTGCGGGTTAACCTTCCACTTAAACCGCACGGAGAATCGCCTTGGGCATCATCGTTCACCATCTCAACAACAGCCGTTCGCAGCGGGTCCTCTGGTTGCTGGAGGAGCTTGGCGTCGATTACGAGATTCGCCACTATCAGCGCGATGCGGTGACCAACCTGGCGCCGCCCGAACTGAAGGCCGTGCACCCGCTGGGCAAATCGCCCCTGCTGGAGATCGATGGCCGGGTCATCGAGGAATCGGGCGCGATCGTGCAGGTCCTGTGCGAACGCTATGGCAAGGGCACATGGCTCCCGGCGGAAGGTTCGGACGACGCCCTGCGGCACCTCGAACTGATGCATTTTGCCGAAGGCTCGGCCATGACCCCCGTCCTCCTGCAGCTTTATACCTCGCGCCTTGGAGAGGCTGCCGCGCCGCTGAAGCCGCGCATCGACGAACAGCTGGCAGCCCATTTTGGCTACATGGAGCAGATCCTGCGCCCGTCCGGCCACTTTATCGGCGACAATTGGACCGGGGCGGATGTGATGATGAGCTTCCCGGCAGAGATCGCGGTCATGCAAGGAGCGGGTGCGCATTTCCCCAAGCTCGCGGCATTCGTCGCGGCCATCCACGCGCGGCCCGCGTGGCAGCGCGCGCGCGAAAAGGGCGGCGACTATTTCGGGATGTAAGGCATGACCAACGCGAGTGACTGGCAGGGGACGGTCGGACGGAGCTGGGCCAGCGAATGGCGGCGCACCGATGTCAGCTTTTCCGACCTGACACCCAAACTTCTGGCCGCCATCGCTCGAGAGCCGGGCGCGGCTGTTGCAGATATCGGTTGCGGAGCGGGGGAGCTGTCGATCGCCATTGCCGAGGCAAGGCCGCAAGCGCAGGTGACCGGCGTGGATATCTCTGCCGATCTGGTCGATGCGGCCCGCTCCCGCGCCATTCAGCCAAACCTGACGTTCGAGCTGGCCGATGCCTCGCAGTGGCAACCCGCGTCACGGCCGGACCTGTATGTATCGCGCCACGGCGTGATGTTCTTCTCCGATCCGCAAGCAGCCTTCGCCCATCTGGCCGCGCAGGCGATGCCAGGAGCGCGCCTGGTCTTCTCGTGCTTTCGCAAGGCTGCCGAGAACGACTGGGCGGCGGCCATCGCGGCGCTACTGCCGAAAGGTGATTCTCCGCCAGCTTCGCCAACTGCGCCGGGCCCCTTCGCATTCGCCCTGCCGGAGCACGTGCGACGCTGCATGGCAGGATGGCGGGCGGTGGAGTTCGCGCCGGTGGATTTCCGGTACATCGCCGGCACCGGGCCAGATGCCGTGGGCGAGGCGATGGCGCTGTTCGGCCGCATCGGACCTGCTGCGGCGGCCTTGCGGACTTTGCCCGAGGCCGAGCGCGCAGCGGTCGAGATGCGGCTCGCCGAGCTTGTGGAGGCCCATCATCGGGACGGCGTGGTGGCATTCAATGCTGCGGCGTGGCTGGTAAGCGCCACGTCCGATCACAATGATGGATGAAACGTGCTTGTAGCGCGCCGAACGCTCGCCTAATCGGCCTTTCATGACTTCGACGAACGAAATCCGCCGCTCCTTCCTCGAATACTTCGGCTCGCACGGGCACGATGTGGTGCAGTCTGCGCCGCTGGTGCCCTACAACGACCCGACGCTGATGTTCACGAACGCCGGGATGGTGCCGTTCAAGAACGTTTTCACCGGGCTCGAGACACGCGCGACCCCACGCGCCACCTCGTCGCAGAAGTGCGTGCGCGCGGGCGGCAAGCACAACGATCTCGACAACGTCGGCTACACTGCGCGGCATCACACCTTCTTCGAGATGCTCGGCAACTTCTCGTTCGGCGACTACTTCAAGGAGCAGGCGATCACCCATGCGTGGACGCTGCTGACGCGCGAATGGGGCCTGCCCAAGGACAAGCTGCTCGCCACCGTCTACCATACCGACGACGAGGCGTTCGAGCTGTGGAAGAAGATCGCAGGCCTGCCTGAAGATCGCATCATCCGCATCGCCACCAAGGACAACTTCTGGGCGATGGGCGACGATGGCCCGTGCGGTCCCTGCTCCGAAATCTTCTTCGATCATGGCGATCACATCTGGGGCGGCCCTCCGGGATCGCCGGAAGAGGATGGCGACCGCTTCATCGAGATCTGGAACCTCGTGTTCATGCAGTTCGAGCAGACCGCGGGTGAAATCACCGGCAGCCTGCCCAAGCCGAGCATCGATACCGGCATGGGCCTCGAGCGGATTGCCGCCGTTCTGCAGGGCGAACACGACAACTACGACACCGACACATTCAAGGCGCTGATCGCCGCCTCCGAAAGCCTGACTTCGGTGAAGGCCGAGGGCGAGCAGCGCGCCAGCCATCGCGTGATTGCCGACCACCTGCGCTCGACCAGCTTCCTGCTGGCCGATGGCGTGCTGCCTTCGAATGAGGGCCGCGGCTATGTGCTGCGCCGGATCATGCGCCGCGCCATGCGCCACGCGCACCTGCTGGGTGCCAAGGATCCCCTAATGCACCGCCTGGTGCCGGCACTGGTCGCCGAGATGGGCGCTGCTTATCCTGAGCTTGGCCGTGCACAGCCGCTGATCGAGGAAACCCTGCTGCGTGAGGAAGTGCAGTTCCGCCGCACGCTTTCGAACGGCATCAAGCTGCTCGACGAAGCGACCGCTGCGCTGGGCGAGGGCGATGCGCTGCCGGGCGAGACCGCATTCAAGCTCTATGACACTTACGGCTTCCCGTACGACTTGACCGAAGACGCACTGCGCGCACGCGGCATCGCGGTGGACCGCGAAGGCTTCGATGCGGCGATGGCGCAGCAGAAGGCGGCGGCGCGTGCGGCGTGGAAGGGTTCCGGCCAGGCTGCGGACAGCGAAGTGTGGTTCGATATTGCCGAGCGTGTCGGCGCGACCGAGTTCACCGGCTACACCGCCACCACCGGCGAGGCGCAGGTCGTGGCGCTGGTCAAGGACGGCAAGGAAGTCGAGAGTGCTGCGGCGGGCGACGACGTTACCGTGATCGTCAACCAGACGCCGTTCTACGGCGAAAGCGGTGGCCAGACCGGTGACGCAGGGACGATCACCGGCGCTGATGGTCTCAAGCTGGCAGTGAGCGACACCGCCAAGCCGCTGGGCCGCCTGCACGCCCACAACGCGAAGGTCGAGGCCGGCGCGATCAAGGTCGGTGACGTGGTGAAGCTCGACATCGATGTCGAACGTCGCGATGCAATCCGCGCCAACCACTCGGCCACGCACCTCCTGCATGCGGCACTGCGCAATCGCCTTGGCGGGCACGTGACGCAGAAGGGCTCGCTGGTCGCCGCCGATCGCCTGCGTTTCGACTTCTCGCAGCCGACTGCACTGACGCCTGAGGACATTGCCGCGATCGAAGCGGAAGTGAACGCCGAGATTCGTGCCAACGAACCAGTGACGACGCGCCTGATGAGCCCCGATGATGCGATCGAGGCGGGGGCGATGGCACTGTTCGGTGAAAAGTATGGCGAGGAAGTGCGCGTGCTTTCGATGGGCCGTGCGACGGAGAAGCACTATTCGGTCGAACTGTGCGGCGGGACGCACGTTCGGGCGCTGGGCGATATCGGCGTGTTCCGCATCGTCAGCGAAAGCGCGGTCTCGTCGGGCGTGCGCCGCATCGAGGCGCTGACCGGCGAGGGCGCGCGGCAGTGGTTCGTGGCCCGCGAAGAGGCATTGAAGCACACCGCGTCGATCCTGCGCACGACGCCGGAAGACGTGGAAGCTCGCGTGTCCGCGCTGATGGAAGAGCGCAAGAAGCTAGAGCGCGAACTGGCCGAGGCGAAGAAGGCGCTGGCGCTGGGCGGCGGTGCAGCCAAGGCGGAGAACGCGGACGAGGAAGTGGGCGGCATCAAGTTCTCGGGCCAGGTGCTCGACGGGCTGGACCCCAAGGAACTGCGCGGACTGCTCGATCAGGCAAAGCAGCGTCTGGGTTCGGGCGTTGCGGTGATCGTCGCGGTGAACGAGGGCAAGGCTTCGATCGCGGCGGCGGTGACAGAGGATCTCGTCGGAAAGGTCAGCGCGGTCGATATGGTGCGCGCAGGCGTGGAAGCACTTGGCGGCAAGGGTGGTGGTGGCCGTCCGGACATGGCCCAAGGCGGCGGTCCGGACGGAGCAAAGGCTGCCGAGGCGATTGCTGCGGCTAAGGCTGTTCTTTCGAATTGACCGTTATTGCCTGCGCCCGCTGGCGCCGCGCGTTTCGGGTTCGGAGCCGCGGGCCAGATCCTTTTCGCGCATCGTGGCGTCGGTCTGCTGCGGCCCCTTGATCGGGCCCTTGTTCGGCTGATCGTCCTGCGTTGCCGGGTTCAGGTCGGGCTTGTTGCTGCGGTGGGTCATGTTTCTCTCCTTGCCCTGAAAACACAGGGCAAGGAGATCGGTTGCGGGCTGTCAGGCAGAGCGTTCCCGGAGCGAGGCAGACTTGAGCTTGGGAAGCGAATTGAGCTCGCCTTCCTCCTTGATCTTCTGGCGCAGTTCGTCGCGCTTTTCGTGGATCGAGGCGATGACCGGGCCCATCGGGAAGCCGAGATCGACGAGCACAGCTTCGGACAACTGTAGCGAACTCTCGAGCGTCTCGGGCACGGCATGGCTGGCGCCGGCCTTGTAAAGCGCGGCGGCGTGCGTCGCGTCGCGCGCGCGGACGATGATCGGGAGGTCAGGATGTGCGCTCCGCAGGCGCTTGACCATGCGCAAGATGAGGACGGGTTCGTCCATCGTCAGGATCATCGCCTTGGCATCATCGAGGCCGAGCCGGGCGATTGCCGCTTCGCTGTCGACGTTGCCGAACAGGACCGGCAGGCCATCCTTGCGCGCGTTCCTGACGATGCCGGGGTCCGAATCGATGCCGAGCCAGGCGGCCTTGTGGACCGTCAGCATCTCGGCGATGAGCCTGCCGACGCGGCCGAAGCCCATGACGACGACGCGCTCGCCTTCGGGCTCCTCGACGAACGTATTCTGTCCGACGTCCGCAGTCCCGCGCGCGACCCGCTGCCCCCATGTCTCACCTAGTTTGGCCAAGAGCGGCGTAATCGTCAGGCCGATGGCGGTGACGATCTGCCAGAATTGGGCAGTCTCCCGGTCGATGAGGGTTGCCTCGGCGGCCGTGGTCAGAACGATCAGGGTAGTTTCCGATGGGCTGGCCATCAGGATGCCGGCTTCGAGTGCGGTAGCGCGCTCCTTGCCCATGGCGCGTAGGGCGAACATCGTGACAAGCGCTTTGAGCACCACCACACCGACGACTGCGAGGGTGAGCGGCCCGATCTGTGCCCAGACGACGCGCAGGTCGATGCCCATGCCGATGGTGATGAGAAAAACGCCCAGCGCAAGCCCCTTGAACGGCTTGGTAATCGCTTCGACCTCGGTGTGATACTCGGTCTCGGCGATGAGCAGGCCCGCCAGCAGCGCGCCCATGATCGGCGAGAGGCCGACGAGAGACGTCGACAGCGCTGCGGCGATCACAACCAGCATCGTGGCAGCAAGGAACAACTCGGGGCTCTTCGTCTGTGCAGCCTGGGCGAAAAGGCGCGGTAGCAGCAGGCGTCCGCCGACCAGCAGGACGGCAATGACGATGCCGCCATAAAGCAGCGTTTCGCCAAGGGTTGGGCCATCCGAATGCGCGGCGACCGGGCCCATTGCACCAAGGATGAAGATGATCGGCACGAGCGCGATATCCTCGAACAGGAGCATCGACAGCGCGGCGCGGCCGACGGGACCATGGGTGCCGGCGATGGGCAGGACCAGCGCGGTCGAGGAAAGCGCAAGTGCAAGGCCGAGGCCGAAAGCGCCGCTGATCTGCAAACCGGTGGCAAGAAGTGCCGCCGACAGGAGGAAGGCCGAAATGCCAAGCTCCATCGCGCCAAGGCCGAAGACCAGTCGGCGCATGTCCCACAGGCGATTGAAGGACAACTCCAGGCCGATCTCGAACAACAGGAGGATGATGCCGAACTCCGCGAAAGGCGTGATCGCGGCCGGATCGGAAATGGTGAAGTGGTACAGCCAGGGGTACTGCGGCACGAGCGCGCCGAGGCCGAACGGGCCGACCACCAGTCCGACGAGGATGAAGCCGATGATCGGGGTGATGCGGAAGCGGGCGAAGGCCGGGATGACGATGCCTGCGGCACCGAGGATTACAAGAGCGTCGGAAAGTGCGGTCGTCGGTTCGAGATTGCCTGCCATTGGCGAAGGTTAGGGGAGGGGGGCAATGGTGTCACCCGTTTCTGCATGTCGAACTGTTGCCAAAGCAAAAGGGCCCCGGCGGCAACCGGAGCCCTTTGCTGTTTCCGTAATGGAACCGGCGCTTATGCCCAGTTCTTCATTTCGGCTTCGAGGTTCTCGACGATGGCTTCGAAGAACTTCTCGGTGGTCATCCAGGCCTGATCCGGGCCGATCAGCAGGGCGAGGTCCTTGGTCATCTTGCCGCTTTCGACGGTTTCGATGCAGACGCGCTCGAGCGTTTCGGCGAACTTCACGACTTCCGGGGTCTCGTCGAACTTGCCGCGGTACATCAGACCGCGGGTCCACGCGAAGATCGAGGCGATCGGGTTGGTCGAGGTCTGCTTGCCCTGCTGGTGCTGGCGGTAGTGACGGGTCACGGTGCCGTGGGCAGCTTCGGCTTCGATGGTCTTGCCGTCGGGCGACATGAGGACCGAGGTCATCAGGCCGAGCGAGCCGAAGCCCTGCGCAACCGTGTCGGACTGCACGTCACCGTCATAGTTCTTGCAGGCCCAGACGAACTTGCCCGACCACTTGAGCGCCGAGGCGACCATGTCGTCGATCAGGCGGTGTTCGTAGCTGATGCCGGCGGCGGCGAACTTTTCCTTGAAGCCTTCGGTGTCGAACACTTCCTGGAACAGATCCTTGAAGCGGCCGTCGTAGGCCTTGAGGATGGTGTTCTTGGTCGACAGGTAGACCGGCCAGCCCAGCGACAGGCCATAGTTGAACGACGCGCGGGCGAAGTCGCGGATCGAATCGTCGAGGTTGTACATCGCCATGGCGACGCCACCCGAGGGGTAGTTGAACACTTCGCGGTCGATCGTCTCACCGTTGTCGCCTTCCCAGACGAGACGCAGCTTGCCGGGGCCGGGGACGACGAAGTCGGTGGCGCGGTACTGGTCGCCGAAGGCGTGACGGCCGACGACGATCGGGTCGGTCCAGCCCGGGACGAGGCGGGGCACGTTCTGGATCACGATCGGTTCGCGGAAGACCACGCCGCCGAGGATGTTGCGGATCGTGCCGTTGGGCGACTTCCACATCGACTTGAGGTTGAATTCCTCGACGCGCTGTTCGTCAGGCGTGATCGTGGCGCACTTCACGCCGACGCCGTACTGCTTGATTGCATTGGCGGAATCGATGGTGATCTGGTCGTCCGTCTCGTCGCGCTTCTGGACCGAGAGGTCGTAGTACTTGAGGTCGATGTCGAGGTAGGGGAGGATCAGGCGCTTGCGGATCCATTCCCAGATGATCCGGGTCATTTCATCGCCGTCGAGTTCGACGACCGGGTTCTTCACCTTGATCTTCGCCATGTCCGTCCTGTCTTTCAAGCTGGGGAGAGAAATTGCGCCTTCCCTTAGCAGAGGCTTGCCGGTGCGCAAGGCAGTGGGGCGATTCGCGCAATTTTTGCAGGCTTTGCGCTGGACATCGGCGCATGGGCAATGCAGATATTTAAGTGACCGGTTAAAGCCGGGTGGAAGTCCTTTTGGAGAGATGCGATGAGCGAGGCGGAAGTCCTTACCCAAGTCGATGGCAACGTGCTGATCGTCACGATCAACCGGCCCGATGCAAAGAATGCCATGAACAAGGCTGCGGCCGAGGGCATTTCGGCAGCGATGGACCGGCTGGATGCCGAGGCCGACCTGCGCTGTGCGATCCTCACCGGGGCTGGCGGCACGTTCTGTTCAGGGATGGATCTCAAGGGCTTCCTGCGCGGGGAGTCGCCGTCGATTCCCGGGCGCGGTTTTGGCGGCCTGTCGGAATGGACGCCGAAGAAGCCGATCATCGCTGCGGTCGATGGCTATGCCTTGGCGGGCGGCATGGAACTGGCGCTGTCGTGCGACCTGATCGTGGCGAGCGCTTCATCCAAGTTCGGCATTCCCGAAGCCAAGCGCGGACTTGCCGCTGCTGCCGGTGGCCTGATCAAGCTGCCGCGCCAGATCCCGCCGCGCATCGCCATGGAACTGGCGCTGACCGGCGACTTCATCACCGCCCAGCGCGCTTATGAGCTCGGCTTCATCAACCAGATCGTCGAGGGCCCGTCGCTGGAAGCAGCAAAGGCTCTGGCAGCGAAGGTCGCCGAGAACGGTCCGCTCGCACTGATCGCGTCGAAGGGCATCATCCGCGATTCGCATGAGTGGACCGAGGCGGAAATGTGGAAGAAGCAGCAGGCCTATATCGCGCCGGTATTCACGTCGAGCGACGCACGCGAAGGCGCCGCCGCCTTTGCCGAGAAGCGCAAGCCGAACTGGCAGGGCAAGTAAGATCGCAAGGGCGGGGGCGCTGGTCGCTCCCGCCACTTTTCCTACCGATCAACAAAAGCCTGCGTCGATCAACAAAAAACCCCGCCATTGGCGGGGTTTCTTATGCGATGGTGGGCGTAGCAAGGATTGAACTTGCGACCCCTACGATGTCAACATAGTGCTCTACCACTGAGCTATACGCCCGCACCATCTGCTTGTCCCTTGGCTGGCGGAGAACCGCTGATCGCGTCGGGAAGCGCGCCATTAGCCCCCGTCCCGATTCATGGCAAGGGGGAATTTGCAGCCGGAGTTCAGCGGCTGCCCGCGAACTGCGCATCCTCGAACACGCGCTCGACTTCCAGCACCAGATCCTTGAGGTGGAACGGCTTTGACAGAACCCGGGCCTGGGGTGCCTCACGATTTGCCTTGAGCGTCACAGCGGCAAACCCGGTGATGAACATGACCTTGGTGCTGGGGCTGATCTCGCTGCAGCGTTGCGCCAATTCGATCCCGTCCATTTCCGGCATCACGATGTCAGACAAGAGGAGGTCGAAATGTTCGGATTCGAGCAGGGGAATTGCGGCGGTGCCCCTGTCCACGGCAGCCACCGAATAGCCGGCATTTTCCAGCGCGCGGGTCAGGTAAGTGCGCATCGCCTCTTCATCTTCGGCGAGCAGGATCCGGATCATGGCGAACCTGTTTTTTAGTGGGGCTTCAGTTCCATGGCCTATAACGCCGATGGGGTTAACAATCTCCCGCCTGAAGCTTCGCGCAAACCGCTTTTTGCCCGCAACCCGACATGTGGTCCAATCGTTGTCGGACCTTGCTTTGACTTGCGTGCGAATCGGTTGCACCTTTGCGGGATGCAGCATGAGTGTGAGCACCAGGGCGATTCGGCTTCGGTCCATGGCGGGTCGGTGCCGGGCAATCCCGGTGTGCCGGCCTACAGCCTGACCACGATCGATCCTTCGCCGATCCCCGTGGTGATCGCCGTCCCGCACGCAGGAAGGGCCTATGCCAAGTCGCTGCTGGACCGGATGCGTCATCCCGCATTCGCAGCGCCCCGGCTTGAGGATCGCTACGCCGATCTCTTGGGGCAGGCGGTTTCTCGCCGGACCGGCGCGGCGCTGCTCATCGCCCATGCGCCGCGGGCCATGCTCGATCTCAACCGTGCCAGCGATGATGTCGACTGGGAGATGGTCGGTGGTCCACCGGCCGATGCTTCGGCCGCGCCCAGCGGTTTTGGCAGGCGCGCACGAAGCGGGCTGGGGCTGGTGCCGCGTCGTCTGCCGGGCCTTGGAGAGCTGTGGAAGCGCAGGCTCGACCACAGCGAACTGGCAGAGCGGATTGCAGCGGTGCATCAGCCTTATCACATGGCGCTCGCCAGCACGCTCGAGACGATTCGGGACCGTTGGGGCGCTGCCCTGCTGATCGATCTTCATTCGATGCCACCGCTGGCGGCGCGTTCGCCCGGAGAGCGTGCGCCGGAATTCGTCGTGGGCGATCGGTTCGGCGCTTCGTGCGATGGGGGTGTGGTGGCTTCCGCGTTCGGCTTCTTCACCGAAGCTGCGCGACGGGTGTCGCACAACCGGCCTTATGCCGGGGGCTACGTGCTGGAGCGACACGCAAGGCGTGCCGAAGGCCTTCACTGCATGCAGCTCGAGATAGACCGCACCTGCTACCTCGATGCACGCATGGCCGAACCCGGCCCCGGCTTCGAAGCCACGATCGAACTGTTGGTGGGCCTGGTGCGCCGACTCGCGGTCGATGTGGCGGACCTTGGCCGCGCATCCGATCGCGGACGCTGGCGCGCTGCTGCCGAGTAGGTGCGCGCTTTATGGGCAAACGCGCGGGCAGACTTGCGCAAGCTCATGTAACCCAAGAAAAAACCACCTGGAGCAAGCTCCAGGTGGCCAAGGTTCAGGGAGGAGGTGCACGTGAGTGCACCAGTTACGCTGGGCCATGAGGGGAGCCGCAACGCAACAATCACAAGATAGGTGAGGGGATTTGCCCCTGCAAGGCCTTTCGAGGGATTTTTGCAACACCCCAAGAAAAAACGCGATGAACCGAATGGTTCACCGCGCTTTTCTGTTGACCTGTGGCGCGATCGCTCAAGCCCGATGTCAAATCGTGTCCGGCTTATTCAGCCGGAACCTGGATCGCCGGAATCGGACCCTTGCCCAGTTGAACCTGTGCGCCGAAGATCTGGCTGATCAGTTCGAGCGAGAACAGGTGGGCATAAAGCAGCGGCAGCAGGCCGCTCTGCGCCCAGCCACGCAGCACGTCACCCCGCACATCGCGCAGCTTTTCCTGATTGACCATCTGGAAGCCGCGATAGACGAACGGCTGGTCATTGCCCTGCTGCTGGATCGCGACTTCGCCCTCCATGAGCAGGTCGTGCTTCTTCAGCTCGTCGATGAAGGCCTGCGTGCGCTGGCCGGCCTGTTCGAACTGTTCGCAGAAGCCGAGTGCAGCCTGGGTCGCTTCAGAAGGCTGGCCGTCGGTGAAGAGCTCCTGCCCTTCCACCGAATCGCCGAGCAGGTTTGCCGAAGGGTCGAAGCACAGCGAAAGTTCTTCGCTATTGGGGTTCAGCTTGGCGAGCAGGAACGGGTAGCGGCGGACATAGGCCGGAATGTAGATCGGCTGGGTGACCTTGCCTTCATCATCAACAAAGACGTTCACGCCTTCGTTCAGCCCCATCAGCGCCAGCGGAACCGGGTTGTCACCCGATGCAAAGATGATCGGGTAATGGCGTGCTGCTTGGGGAAATTCCTCAGCCGTCAGGGGGATGGCGTGCTGTCCGATCAGCCAGGGAGCTGCATCCGCGTTCTTCGCCTTCCACGTTGCATGGTCCCGGCTGTTGAGCGGCATCAGGTCGTTGTAGAACATCGGCAGGTTCGCTTGCGGCGCGCTGGCCATTTTGCATCTCTCCAAGAATCAAAACATTCGCGCGGGCAAAACTCACTCTGGCCGCGGCTTAGCGGGAACGCCGGTTCTTAGGGGCTGCCAGAAGGCCGCGCAAGCCGCGTCAGACAAGCTTTCCGGGGTTTAGCAGGCCGTCCGGGTCCAGTGCCTGCTTGATGGCGCGCATCGTGGCAAGCACCGTGGGATCGGAAAGGCGGGCCAGTTCGTCACGTTTCAGCCTGCCGATTCCGTGTTCGGCAGAGATCGAGCCTCCCCACGCAACCACCATGTCGTGGACCTGTGCACTGATCGCCTTGCCGTCGCCTGCTTCCCACGATGCCCGGTCGCTGACCGGCGGCGCGATGACGTGGAAGTGGACGTTGCCGTCACCGAGATGCCCGAAACAGACCGCGCGGGTGCCCGGCCAATCGGCTTCGAGGCGCGGGACGGCGGCCTCGACAAAGGCGGGCATCTTTTCGACCGGCACGGAAATGTCGTGCTGCATCGCCGGGCCAAGCGCGCGTTCGGCTGGCGAGATGGTCTCGCGGATCAACCACATGCGCTCGGCCTGGTCTTCGCTGGCGGCGATCGTGGCGTCAGCGATGAGATCGCGTTCGAACGCCGTGGCAAGGATGCGCTCGGCCAGTTCGGGCAATCTCGCGGCGGTGTCCTCGTCGCCTGCGACCAGTTCGATCAGGGCGTGCCAGGCATGAGGCTCCGTCAGCGGCGCGCGCGTTCCGGGGGTGTAGGCCTGAACCGCCTCGAGGCTGTGCTGGGGCAGGACCTCGAAGCCTTCCAGCAGCCCCGGCGCCATGTCCTCTGCCAGAAGCAGGAGGCTGCGCGCATCGTGGAGTGAGGTCGTGCCGGCCCACATCACCGTCCTGCCGGCAATGGCGGGAGCGAGCCGCAAGGTCGCAGCGGTGACGATGCCCAGCGTTCCTTCCGAACCGATCAGCACCTGCTTGAGATCGAAACCCCGGTTGTCCTTCTTGAGCGGGGTCAACAGGTCGAGCACGCTGCCATCGGCCATGACAGCTTCGACCCCCAGCACCAGCGCTCGCATCGAGCCATGGCGCAAGACTTGCGTACCACCGGCGTTGGTCGATACGAGCCCGCCGATCGTGGCCGAGCCCTTGCCGCCAAGCGTGAGGGGGAAGCGCAGGCCCTCTTTCTCCGCCGCCTCGTGCAGGACCTGCAGGATGACGCCTGCCTCGCACGTGGCCGAACGCGCCGCGGTATCGAGCGCGGTGATCCGGTTCATGCGGCGCAAGGAGAGGATGATCTCGCGCCCGCTTTCGAATGGTGTCGCGCCACCCGACATGCCGCTGTTGCCGCCCTGCGGCACGATCGGCACGCCATGCCTGGCGCACAGCTTCACCAGAGCGGCGACCTCGGCGGTCTTGGCTGGCGAAGCGATTGCCCGCGCCGCGCCGGTGTAGCGGCCGCGCCAATCGGTCAGCCATGGGGCCATGTCAGCGGGATCGGTAGTCAGACCCTTTGGCCCGAGCAGACGGGCCGCTTCTGCAAGAAACGTTTCGCTCATCACGGCATCGGCTATTGCCACCCCGCAGGAAGGGCAATTCATTTTTCATTGCTGGCAGGTTAAGCAACCGTTCAACCCCGGAGGCTAGGGGTGTCAGGAGCGGTTGGAGCGGGGTCAGGGCCGCTTGGCCGTAGAGGGGACGTCGAGAGTTTTTGCATCGGAATGCCCAACGTATTCAACCTATTGGCCTCATTGGGCATGCTGCTGGCCGTACCGGTTGGTACACCCGTGGCGATACCCGATAGCGATACGCAATGGGCGACTGCTTCCATTCCGGCAGGATCGCCCCTCATTGTCGACGACTTCGGGGCGAGCGCTTTCAACAGCTTCATTGCCGACGGCTTGGGCGACCAGTCCTGGAATCAGGTGCGCATCGAGCAGCGCATGATCATCCGTATTGCACCGCGCCTGCCCGGCCAGATGTACACGCCGATGCCGGCCGCGCCTCAGCCGCCGCGTTTTTATGAGCGCAAGACCAGCAAGTGCCTGCCGATCACCAGCATTGCGGGCGTGCAGATCGAATCGCAGGATCGCCTCCTGCTTGTCACGCGCGGGCGGAAGCTGATCGGTGCCAGTCTCGACAAATCCTGCCGCGCTCGCGACTTTTATTCGGGCTTCTATGTCGAGAGGAACGAGGACGGGCAGCTCTGTGCCGGCCGGGATACGATCCATTCGCGGGCCGGAGCGAACTGTGCCATTACCAAGATGCGCGAACTCGTGCTGGAAGATGACTGACAGTCCCGTCTCGTCGCGGAATTCTTGACTTTTCGGGCCGTATCGTCTTAGCGCGCAGACAGTGCTGGCGGCGTTTTGCGATGCAGGCTGTCCAGCGGGCACATTTGCGTTCGTGCCGTCTCTAGTTCTCGGAAAATTGCCTGCATGAAGTTTGCCGATCTCGGCCTCTCGGATGAATTGCTCCAGTCGGTGCTCGACGCCGGCTATGATGAGCCCACTCCGATCCAGGCGCAGGCAATTCCCGCTGTCCTGATGATGAAGGACATCATCGGCATCGCCCAGACCGGCACCGGCAAGACGGCCGGGTTCGTGCTGCCGATGATCGACATTCTCGCTCATGGCCGCCGCCGCGCGCTGATGCCGCGCTCGCTGATTCTCGAACCGACGCGCGAACTGGCCGCGCAGGTTGCCGAGAATTTCGAGAAGTACGGCAAGAACCACGACCTCAAGATGGCGCTGCTGATCGGTGGCGTGCAGATGGGCGATCAGGTCAAGGCGCTGCAGGACGGTGTGGACGTGCTGATCGCCACGCCCGGGCGCCTGATGGACCTGTTCGAACGCGGCAAGATCCTGCTCACCGGCTGCGATCTGCTCGTGATCGACGAGGCCGACCGCATGCTCGACATGGGCTTCATCCCCGATATCGAGAACATCTGCACCAAGCTGCCGACTCAGCGCCAGACGCTGCTGTTCTCGGCAACGATGCCGCCGCCGATCAAGAAGCTGGCCGACAAGTTCCTGTCGAACCCGAAGATGATCGAAGTGGCACGTCCGGCCTCGACCAACACCAGCATCGCCCAGTTCAAGGTGAAGTGCACCTCGCGCCAGAAGCGTGAAGTGCTGCGCCAGCTGCTGCGGACCGACAATGTCACCACGGCCATCGTCTTCGCCAACCGCAAGACGACCGTGCGCGAACTGGCCAAGTCACTGCAGCGCCATGGCTTTGCCGCAGGGGAAATCCACGGCGACATGGACCAGAGCGCGCGCAACGCCGAGCTGCAGAAGTTCAAGGACGGCGACATCTCGATCCTCTGCGCCTCCGACGTCGCCGCACGCGGGCTTGATGTGAAGGGCGTGAGCCACGTCTTCAACTTCGACACGCCCTGGCACCCGGACGACTACGTCCACCGTATCGGCCGCACCGGTCGCGGCGGGGCGACGGGACGCGCCTTCACGCTGGTGGCGTCGGAAGATGCCGAGGCGATCGACAATGTCGAGAAGCTGCAGGGGACCAAGATCCCCGAGTTCAAGCTCGAGATCGCCGAGAAGGAAGAGCGCAAACCCCGCGAGACCGAGCGCCGCGAGGAAGAGCCGAAGCGCGAAAGCCGCCGCGAACGTCCCGCTCGCGAGGAACGCAAGCCCCGCGCCGAACGCGAACCGCGTGCAGAAGCCCGCCAGGAACGCGCTCCACGGCGCGAACAGCCCAGCTACCGCGACCACTCCGAACCGCCGTCAAAGCCGGGTGAGTGGAACGGACCGATTCCGGAATTTCTGGCGGTTTCGGCGCTTTAATCAGGCGACACGAACGGATGTTGGGCGATTGAGACAGGACGCCCCCTGATGAAGTCGTCGGCCCGGACTTGATCCGGGCCTTGGCTTTTCTCTTCGGACGCTGCGCCGGAAGAATAGCCCAACCCCGTGTCAAGCACGGGGTGACGGGAGGTAGATCAGGGCAAGCTTATCGGAAGGCGGCAAATGGGCAAAACCGGTCATTGCCAAACGCAATTTTAGTTCGCGTTAAGGCACATAAACGAAGTGCACTTTGAAATCGAAACCGCCAGATCGCTCGAAAATGTGAACATGCAAAACTAGATCACTACATCCCTCCTCGACGGTGAATAAGTCCACCAGCACCTCCCAGTAATCCAGTTGCCACTGGCAGACCGAGGTTGCCCAGGTTGCGTCCGGGAGCGAAGTTAACGTGAATCCATAGTGTTTGATATTTCGGGCAATTGCAGAAGCTGCGTCATCGTCTTGCGGTGCGACATCGGCGACACGAAACAGGTTGAAGTTGCCATCTTTCAGCGCCTCCGCGATGTCCCGAAGCTTACTCCTCCATAATGACGGGACAGGATGTTCCCGCTCTTCGTCCTTCAGAATTGGAACTGGTCCACTCACAAGCCTGCGCTCCGAAACGGGCAATCGTTGCCGGTAGACAGGAAGTTTTGCCTTATTCCAGACTCGCGGAAACTGGGCGTATTAGATCGTTAAACAATAGCAACCGACAAAGCCAACGCTCTCAAGCCACCTTAACAAAGCTATCAATCACCCGCTTGCGCCCCGCGCTTTCGAAATCGATCTCCAGCTTGTTGCCTTCCTGCTCGGCCACGGTGCCGTAGCCGAACTTTTCGTGGAAGACGCGCGCGCCCACGGTGATGTCGCCGCGGGGTTTGGCGGCGAAGCTGGCGGCGCTGCGGGTGGGTTCGGCGATGCGGCGGGGGGCGGGGTTGAAGGTCTGCGCTGCGGCGCGTTGCCAACCCGGGCCGCGCGAGGCGGCGCGGTTGGCGTTGGCCTGTGCGACGTGGGCGAAGGGGTCTTCGCGCTCGCTCCAGCTGGCGCGCCACATCGATGCGCCGCCCGAGAGAGTGGTTTCCTCCTCGATATGCTCGGCGGGCAGCTCGCCAATGAAGCGCGAGGGGATCGAGCTGGTCCACTGGCCGTAGATCTGGCGATTGGCGGCGTGGAGGATTGTGCAGCGACGGCGCGCGCGGGTGATCGCGACGTAGGCGAGGCGGCGTTCCTCCTCCAGTGACGCCAGCCCACCCTCATCCAGTGAGCGCTGCGAGGGGAACACGCCTTCTTCCCACCCCGGCAGGAACACGTTGTCGAATTCGAGGCCCTTGGCGGCGTGGATGGTCATGATCGTGACCTTGTCCTCGTCGGCGGTGTTCTCGTTGTCCATGACGAGGCTGACGTGTTCGAGGAAGTCGCCCAGCGTCTCGTATTCCTCCATCGCGCGGGCGAGTTCGGTGAGGTTTTCGAGGCGGCCTGCGGCTTCGGCGGTCTTTTCGGCCTGAAGCGCGGCAGTATAGCCGCTTTCGTCGAGGATCGTGCGGGCGAGCTCGGCTGGCACCAATTGCTTGGCGGCATCGCGCCAGCGCGCGAAATCGCGCATCAGCGCGGCGAGGGTGTTGCGCGCGCGGGCAGGCAGTTCGTCGGTATCGAGGATTTCGACCGCCGCCATTGACAGCGGTATTCCCCGCGCTCGGGCATGGCGGTGCAGCTTTTCCAGCGTCTTGTCGCCAAGGCCGCGCTTGGGAGTGTTGTAGATCCGCTCGAACGCAAGGTCGTCCTGCGGGCTGGCGATCTGGCGCAGATAGGCCAGCGCATCGCGGATCTCGGCGCGCTCGTAGAAGCGGAAACCGCCGACGATGCGGTAGCCAAGGCCGATCTGGATGAAGCGGTCCTCGATGGTGCGCGTCTGGAACTGCGCGCGGACGAGAATGGCGACGCGATCGAGCGGCGCGCCCTCGCGCTCCAATCGTTCGATGTCCTCGCCGATCCGCCGCGCTTCTTCGGGAGCGTCCCACACGCCGATCACGCGGACCTTGTCGCCGCCGTCAACCTCGGTCCACAGCGTCTTGCCGAGGCGTTCTGAGTTCTCCGCGATCAGGCCCGAGGCCGCGCCGAGGATGTGCGGGGTGGAGCGGTAGTTCTGTTCGAGGCGGATGACCTTGGCGCCGGGAAAATCCTTCTCGAACCGCAGGATATTGGCGACTTCCGCGCCGCGCCAGGAATAGATCGACTGGTCGTCGTCCCCCACCACGCAGATGTTCTTGCGGTTCTGGGCGAGCAGGCGCAGCCACAGGTACTGCACCGCGTTGGTGTCCTGGTATTCGTCCACCATCACGTACTTGAAGCGCTGCTGCCATGATTCCAGCACGTCGCGCTCGCGCCGGAAGATGTTGAGCATGTGCATCAGCAGGTCGCCGAAATCGCAGGCGTTCAGCTCGCGCAGGCGGTTCTGGTAGAGCGCGTAGAGGCGTTGGCCCTTGCCATTGGCATAGGCCTCGTTCTCCAGCGCATCGAGATCGCCGGGGTTGAGGCCGCGGTTCTTCCACTTGTCGATCAGCCCGGCGAGCTGCTTGGCGGGCCAGCGCTTGTCGTCGACGCCTTCGGCCACGATCAGCTGCTTGAGCAGGCGCAACTGGTCGTCGGTGTCGATGATCGTGAAGTTGCTTTGCAGCCCCACCAGTTCGGCATGGCGGCGTAGCATCTTGGCGGCGATGGCGTGGAACGTGCCGAGCCAGGGCATGCCCTCCACCGCCGGGCCGATCAGATGCCCCACACGCTCGCGCATCTCGCGCGCGGCCTTGTTGGTGAAGGTGACGCAGAGGATCTCGCTCGGCCAGGCGAGCCGCTGGCGCAGCAGGTTGGCAAGGCGTGCGGTCAGCGCGGCGGTCTTGCCCGTGCCTGCGCCTGCCAGCATCAGCACCGGCCCTTCGGTCGTCGTCACAGCCTCGCGCTGGGGCGGGTTCAGGCCATCGAGCCAGCTCTGATCTTGATTCGCAATCTGGGACACTTGGGAACGGTTAGAGAACATCGGCCCGCCCGACAAGGCCGTTACGGTTCGCTCAGTCTTCGTAGTTCTCGTAATAGTCCGCGTTGTAATCGGAATGCTCGTGATAGGCGGCGGCGTTGTTGTCGCGCTCGTTATGCGCCTTGAGCTCTTCCTTCTCGTACCATTTTCCCGACCTTCTCCGACGATTTGGACACCACGACTGCAGTGCCCGCGCCGATCATCGCGCAAGACCCCAGCCAAAGCAGGCCAAGGCAGCCCAACCCCATCAGCACGTTGCGAATTACGTCAGTCGCTAGGCCCCCGATGCACAATGCAACGCTGAAATAATGCAACGCAGGTTAACGGAGACCATTTCCAGCGATCTCATCAAACGCCCGGTCCGTCCCACCTGCGGGAACCGGTTCCGGTGTCGAAGCTTCGCCGTTGTAATTCGGGTACAAAAATAAATTCAGGAGATTCCATATGCGAAACCTTCTTGCCGGGAGCGCGCTGGCGCTTGCCGTCGCTTCGAGCCCTTCGTTCGTGGCCGCCCAGTCGACCTCCACGACAGCAACCGCAACCACGTCAGACACCACCGCTGCAACCACGGCGACCGGCACCTTCTCGCCGACGCCCGACCAGCAGCTTCAGATCGACGCCTGGGCCGCCGAACAGAAGAGCAGGTATGCGGCATGGCCCTCCACGTACCAGGAGTACTTCTGGAGCCTCGATGCTGATCAGCAGAAGGGCTGGTGGGCGCTGACCGACGAGCAGAAGGCGCAGATCTATGCCATGACGCCGGAACAACGCACGCAGGTCTGGCCCTCGATCGTGGCGCAGGTTTCCGGCAAGGCAGTGCCTTCATCCGGTGCGACGCCAGCCCAGCCCAATCCCGGCATGGGTACGCCCGCAACGCCAGCCACTCCCGCAGAGCCTGCAACGCCTCCCTCAGGCGGGATGAGCAGCATGGACAGCAGCACTACCGGCAACATGACCCCGCCGCCCGCATCGGCCATGAACAAGAAGTATCCGGTCTGCAGCAAGACTGTAACTGACAGCTGCCGCAATCGTGGCGGCATCTAAGGGCTACTGACCATCGTCGCGCAATGGGGCGTCGGGAAACCGGCGCCCCATTGCGTGTGCGCAGCGGTTGACCCGGATCGCTTGAGACGGAACAACCCGCCCCGCGTACGAGGGGAGAAGCGCCACGATGAATCCGATTCGCCAGCATGGTCGCGTTCTGACTGCCAGTCTGGTCGGGACGGCGGTAGAGTTCTACGACTTCTACATCTACGCCACGGCCGCGGCGCTGGTCATAGGGCCATTGTTCTTCCCCACCGAATCGGAGGCAGCACAGACGTTGCTGTCCTTCATGACCTTTGGCCTCGCGTTCTTTGCACGGCCGGTGGGCGCCATTGCCTTCGGCCACTTCGGCGACCGGATCGGGCGGAAGTCAACGCTGGTTGCCTCGCTGATGCTGATGGGCGGCTCGACCTTCCTGATCGCCTTTCTGCCGACTTACGCGATGATCGGCTGGGTCGCACCTGCACTGCTGTGCTGCTTGCGCTTCGGCCAAGGCTTCGGCCTTGGCGGCGAGTGGGGCGGAGCCTCGCTGCTTGCAGTGGAAAACGCGCCGAAGGGGTGGGAAGCCCGCTTTGGCAGTGCGCCGCAGCTGGGCGCCCCACTGGGCTTTCTCTGTGCCAACGGGCTGTTCCTGTTGCTCGGCAAGGGGCTGTCGGATGCCGACTTCGCCGCCTGGGGATGGCGGGTGCCGTTCCTGGCGAGCGCGCTGCTGGTTGGTCTTGGCCTGTGGGTGCGCCTCAAGATCGGCGAAACACCTGCGTTCAAGGAAGCGCTCGAGAAGGCAGAGCCGCCCAAGGTGCCGGTCGGTCTGCTGTTCCGCAATCATCTTGGCGCCGTGCTGGCGGGGATCGCGGGCGTGGTCGCGTGCTTTGCGATCTTCTACCTCGCGACGACATTTTCGCTGTCCTTCGCCACGACCAGGCTCGGTTATGCCAAGCAGGAGTTTCTAGGGCTCCAGCTTGGCGCCAACAGCTTCCTTGCGCTCGGCATTCTGGTTGCGGGGTACTGGGCGGACAAGGCCTCGGCGCGGCTTGTCCTTGGCACCGGGGCGGCGCTGACGATCATCGTCGGCATGATGTTCGGCACCGGCCTTGGCGCGGCATCGCCTTGGGTGGTCTTCGCCACGCTGGCAAGCGCGCTGTTCGTGATGGGACTGGCCTATGGACCGCTGGGCGCCTGGCTGCCGACGCTCTATCCGGTCGAAGTCCGCTACACCGGCATTTCGGTGGCGTTCAACATGGGTGGGATCATCGGTGGCGCATTGGCCCCGTTCGCGGCGGCGTGGCTCGCCGGCATAGGCGGCACGGCCTATGTCGGGCTGTTCCTGACGCTGGCTGGCGCGATGACTCTGGCAGGCGTGCAGTTCTCGCCCCGACAGGCGGATTAGGACTTCAACCGCATCAGCGTGATCAGCGCCTTGCCGACCTTGCGCTCGGCATCGACCTCGCACACGCGCACGTCGGGCACTTCCTTGGCAGCCGTTTCAAGGCAGATCCAGGTCGCCTCGCCGATCCAGCCAAGCCGGGTCAGCCGGTCGATCGCGACGGCACCTGCGCCGGTACCATAGGGCGGATCAAGCATGACGAGGTCGAGCGGCTGCTTCACCGGGCCGAGGCTGAGCACCGACGAGGCGCGCACATCACATTGCGGGGCGCAGCGCAGGGCCGCGATGTTGGCGCGGATGGTGCGGATTGCGCCTGCGTCCTGCTCCACGAAGATTGCCGACGCCGCTCCGCGTGACAGCGCTTCGAGGCCGAGCGCGCCCGACCCTGCAAACAGGTCGGCGACGGTCAGGTCCTCGAAGCTGCCGAGGCGGCTGGCCAGCATCGAGAACAGCGTCTCGCGCGTGCGGTCTGCAGTGGGGCGGGTGGTGTCACCCTCGGGCGCGCGCAGGGGCCGTCCGCGCCATTCTCCGGCTATAATTCTCATTTGGCTTTCAGTGTCTTGCGGAAGCGTTCGACCATGACCTGCGGGATCTCCTCGACCGAGCCGCGTTGCAGGTCAGCCAGTTCAAACGGGCCATAGCTGGTGCGCAGCAGACGCGAAACTTCCAAGCCGAGATGTTCGAGCACGCGACGCACTTCGCGGTTCTTGCCTTCGGTCAGGGTCAGCTCGATCCACTTGTTGCGGTTGGCGCTGCGCTCAAGATTGGCGTTGATCGGGCCATAACGCACGCCGTCGATTTCGATGCCTTCCATAAGTTCTTCGAGCCGCGCCTGCGTGATGTCCCCGAAAGTGCGGGCGCGGTAGGTGCGGGGAATGCCGGTGGAGGGCAGTTCCAGCGCGCGCTTCAATTCGCCATCGTTGGTCATCAGCAGCAGCCCCTCGGTATTCACGTCGAGGCGGCCGACCGGCATGACGCGCGGCGCGTCCTTGGGCATGGCATTGCGCAAAGCGGTGTAGATCGTGGGGCGACCGGTGGGGTCGCGCTCGGCTGTGATCAGGCCTGCAGGCTTGTGGAAGCGAAACAGGCGCGGAGCAGCTATCGGGCCGACCATCTTGCCATCGACGCTCACCCCCTTGAGGCTGGTCAGCAGCGTGGCGGGCGTGGTCACGACCTCGTCGCCGATCTTGACGCGGCCTTCCTCGATCATGCGCTCCACCTCGCGGCGGCTGGCAATTCCTGCGCGGGCCAGCAGCTTGGCGATGCGATCGCCCTCGCGCTCGGAGCCATCGGCGTTCGGCGCGCGCTTGGCGGGAACGACAGGCTGCGACGTGCGCGGCGCACCGCTGCGCATGGAGAAAGGCTTCTTTTCAGTGGTACCGGGCCGAGGGCTGAACCGCTTCGGCCTGTCGCCACCGTTTCTTGGGGGAAAAGTCATGGGGCAGCCCTTACGCGAGAACGCCTCTTCCGTCACCCCTAGCGCCGCTGGAATTGGCCGCTAGTCTGCCAGCAACATTTGAGGGAGCGCAGTCGTCGATGAGCACCGAGGCCAGTGACCGGAACCTGTGGGACTCGGTGCGTCCCTATCTTGAGAAGGAATCGCTGGCCGCGTTCTTCCTCGGCGTGTCCTCGGGCTTTCCCTATGCAATGATCGGCGCGACGCTGACGACCAGGCTGGCGCAGGACGGGATCGACAAGAAGACGGTCACCGCCTTTACGCTCGCGTTTCTCGTCTACAACCTGAAGATCTTCTGGGCATGGCTGGTCGACGGCGTGCATTTGCCGCTGCTTGGGCGGCTGGGGCAGCGTGTATCATGGATGCTGCTGGCCGGATCTCTGGTCATGGCCGCAGTCGCCAACCTGGCGCTGGTCGATCCCTCGGCAGATCTTGGCGCGACGGTGCTGGCGGCCGTGCTGGTCGGCGTCGCGGGGGCGACTTTCGACATCGTGATCGACGCCTACCGCATCGAGACCTTGAAGCCCTACCAGCTCGGCACCGGCTCGGGCATGAGCCAGTATGGCTGGCGCATCGGCTCGGCAGGGGCAGGGGCGCTGGCGCTGTTCATGGCGGCGCGTTCCGGCTGGAGCGCGGCCTATCTCGCCTGTGCACTCTTCGCCCTGCCGGCCATGCTGACGGCGCTGATCCTGGGTGAACCCGAACGCCACCGCGAGCCCACCGCGCGCAAGGGCGTGGGCGAAGTCATTGCTTCGATCATCGGGCCGTTTGGCGAGTTCTTCCATCGGCACGGCGCCTGGCTGGTGCTGCTGTTTATCCTTGTTCACAAAGTGGGCGACACGCTGGCGAACCTCACCTTCCGGCTACTGTTCGACGATCTCGGCTTCACCAACGACGAAATCGCGATCTGGGACGTTGGCGTCGGCTTCTGGGCCTACCTGATCGGCGTGTTCATCGGCGGCGTGGCTTATGCGAAGATGGGCCTGAAGCGCTCGGTCCTGCTGGCGCTGGTGCTGATGGCGGTGTCGAATCTTTCCTTCGCGGCGCTTGCGGCGGCTGGCCATTCCAACCTGGGCATGGCCGGTGCGATCGGATTCGAGAACGTCGCCTCGGGCTATGGCGGCGTCGTTGTCGTCGCGTACTTCTCGGCGCTGTGCGACTTGCGCTACACGGCGGCCCAATATGCGCTGATCTCCGCTGCTGCGAGCATCGTCGGCCGCTTTGCCACCGGCACCACCGCAGGCGCTCTGATCGAGGGCATGGGCTACGTGAACTTCTACCTGCTCACCACGGTGCTGGCGCTGCCGGGCATCGTGCTGTTCTGGTGGATGAGCCGCAGCGGCCTTGTCGATGCGGCGATGGGCACGGCGGGCGAGGAGGGATCTGACGCCGATCCTTTCGCCTGATCAGTCCGGAATCTCGTCGTTCAGCCGCAGCACTTCGCCCGCGAGATAGAGCGAACCGACGATCAGCACGTCACCCTCGGGTGGCAAGGCCGCCAGCGCTTCAGGCACGGTGGCAAAACTGCCGACGGGCAGGCTGGTGAACGGCGCGAAGTCCGCAGGCTTGTGCGCATCGTGCCCGGGGGCCGGTACGACGGAGATTGACAGGGCGCGGTCCGCCAGCGGCGCGAGTATCGCCGAGGGGTCCTTGTTGGCCAGCATGCCCATGATCAGGTGCACCGGTGGCTGGCCTTCAAGATGCCGCGCAATGGCACGCCCCGCATCGGGATTGTGCCCACCGTCGAGCCAGACGGTGCGCCTGCCTGCCAGATCTGTCAGCGGCCCCGCGCCCAGACGCTGCAAGCGCGCAGGCCACCGCGCATCGACGATGCCCTTGCCGAGCGCGCCCAGCGTCACCTGCACGGCATGCTGGTGCCGGATCATTGCGACGGCCAGTGCCGCATTCTCTGCCTGGTGCGTCCCGGGCAGGGCGGGGAGGGGCAGCGGCAACTCGCCACGCTCGTCGCGATAGAGGATCGAGCTGGCAATCTCGGCATCCCAGTCGCGCCCACGCATGATCAACGGCGCACCGATTCGAGCCGCCGTCTCGGCCACCGAATCGGCGGCGACTTGGCTATAGGCCATCGTCACGAGCGGCACGCCGGGCTTCGCGATGCTGGCCTTTTCGAACGCGATCCGGGCAAGCGGATCGGTCGGCACGCCCTCTTCGGGCGCGAGCAGGAACGCTTCATGGTCCATGCCCAGCGTCGCAATCCCGCATACCGCAGCGGTCGGCATCACGTTGGTGGCATCGAGCCTGCCGCCAAGCCCGGTTTCGATCACGCAGGCGTCCGCAGGCGTGCGCGCATAGGCCAGGAAAGTGGCGACCGTGGTCACCTCGAAGAAGCTCGGCTCAAGCCCTTCGCCCGCGTCCATCACTTCCTTGAGCAGCGCGGCGAGCAGATCGTCCTCGATCAGCTTGCCGGCGATGCGGATGCGTTCGTTGTAGCGGACCAGATGCGGCTTGGTGGCGGAGTGAACCGTCAGCCCTTCGGCCTCGAGGATGTATCGCAGGTAGGTGCAGGTCGAACCCTTGCCGTTGGTTCCGGCAACATGGAACACCGGCGGCAGGCGGTCCTGCGGATTGCCAAGCCGCGCGCAGAGTTCGCGCACGGTATCCAGGCCAAGGCGCCCCGATGGCAGCGACAGTGCCCCGAGGCGGTCAAGCTGCGCCTGCACCGCCGGGTTCTCGGAGATCGCGAAGTCCTTCAAGCAACCCCTCCGTCATTGGCGTTGCCAATGCCACCTCCCCATTTGCACTTCGTGAAAACGGGGAGGAACTTTGCTGTTGGTGGAAGGGCCCTTAAGCCGCCGCCTTGCCCGCCATCAGGTAATCGATCACCTGCGCCAGCGTCACCTTCAGGTCGCGGCGGTGGGTGACCATGTCGACCATGCCGTGGGCGTGGAGGTATTCGGCGCGCTGGAAGCCTTCGGGCAGCTTCTCGCGGATCGTGTCCTGGATGACGCGCTGCCCCGCAAAGCCGATGAGCGCACCGGGTTCGGCAATCTGCACGTCGCCCAGCATCGCGTAGGACGCGGTCACGCCGCCGGTGGTCGGATCGGTCAGCACCACGATGTAGGGCAGGCCTGCCGCACGCAGGCGGGCGATGGCCACGGTCGAACGCGGCATCTGCATCAGGCTGAGGATGCCCTCCTGCATGCGCGCGCCGCCTGCTGCGGTTACGGCCACGTAGGGGCACTTCTCCTTGATCGCGCGCTCGCATCCGGCGACGAAGGCATTGCCCACGGCCATGCCCATCGAGCCGCCCATGAACGCGAATTCCTGCACGCCGACCACGGCTTTCTGCCCTTCGATCCTGCCGAAGGCATTGGTCAGCGCATCGGCATGGGGATTGGCAGCGCGGGCGGCCTTCAGGCGATCGACGTACTTCTTGCTGTCGCGGAATTTGAGCGGGTCTTCCTTGACCTTGGGCGCGGGCAGCAGCTCGTAGCCAGCGTCGAGCAACTGGTCGAACCGTGCGTCGGCACCAATGCGGCCGTGGTGGTCGCAATAGGAGCAGACCGAGAGGTTGTCCTCATAGTCCTTCGTGAACAGCATTTCGCTGCACGAAGGGCACTTGATCCACAGGTTGTCCGGCGTGTCCCGCTTCGGCGTGAAGGGGAGGGCGTTACGGACCTTGTTGAGCCAGCTCATACGAGTTCCTTGCGGGCAGAGTGGACGGCGGCGGCAAGCGCAGCGGTGAGTTCCTTCACCGGGCCAGCGGCATCCGCACCATGCTTGGCGACGAGATCGATGAAGGCCGATCCGACGACAACGCCATCGGCAACCTTGGCAATGGCCCCGGCCTGTTCGGGCGTGCGCACGCCGAAGCCGACGGCAACCGGAATCGTCGCCGAAGCCTTGATCCGCGCCACGGCCTCTTCGATGGACGATTGCGCAGCCTGCTGCATCCCGGTGATCCCGGCGACGGAGACGTAGTAGAGAAAGCCGGACGAACCTTCGAGAACAGCGGGCAGCCGCGCATGGTCGGTTGTCGGCGTGGCGAGGCGGATCAGTGAAACGCCGGCCGCGCGCAGGGCAGGGCCAAGTTCGGCGTCTTCCTCTGGCGGAATGTCGACGCAGATCACGCCATCGACGCCCGCCCTGACGCATTCAGCGGCGAACCAGTCGGCGCCACGGATGGTCATCGGATTGGCATAGCCCATCAGCACCAGCGGCACGTCCGGGTGACGCGCGCGGAATTCGCTGGCGATGCGCAGGATATCGGCCGTCTTGGTGCCGGCGCCGAGCGAACGCAGGTTGGCCAGCTGGATCGCCGGACCATCGGCCATCGGATCGGTGAACGGCATGCCCAGTTCGATCACGTCCGCGCCCCCTTCGACGAGAGCGTCGAGGATGGAAGCAGTGGCGTCAGGCGTCGGATCGCCGCCTGTGACGAACGTGACGAGGGCAGGTCGGCCCTTGGCGAAGGCGGAGGAGAGGCGGGTCACAACGAAACTCCCAGATGCTCCGCCACCGAGAAGATATCCTTATCCCCCGACCGCACAGGTTGGCGAGGATGATCTGGTCCTTGCCCATCGTCGGCGCAACCTTCTTGACCGCCGCAATCGCGTGGGCAGGTTCCAGCGCCGGGATGATGCCTTCGGTGCGGCAGAGCAGCTGGAAGGCGTCCAGGGCTTCCTTGTCGGTCACCGAGGTATAGTCCACGCGTCCGATTTCCTTGAGCCACGAGTGCTCAGGGCCGATGCCGGGATAGTCGAGGCCCGCCGAGATCGAGTGGCCTTCGGTGATCTGGCCGTCCTCGTCCTGCAGCAGGTAGGTCTTGTTGCCGTGGAGGATGCCGGGGCGTCCGCCTGCGAGGCTGGCGGCGTGCTCCTTGTCCAGCCCGTGGCCCGCCGCTTCCACGCCGAGCATCTTGACGCTGGCATCATCGAGGAACGGGTGGAAAAGGCCGATGGCGTTCGAACCGCCGCCGATGGCCGCGACCAGCACGTCAGGCAGGCGTCCGGTGCGGGCGAGCATTTGCGCGCGCGCTTCCTTGCCGATCACGCTCTGGAAATCGCGGACGAGTTCCGGATAGGGGTGGGGACCTGCGGCAGTGCCGATGATATAGAACGTGTTGTGCACGTTCGCCACCCAGTCGCGCAGCGCCTCGTTCATCGCATCCTTCAGCGTGCCCGCGCCCGCGGTGACGGGCACGACTTCGGCGCCCAGCAGCTTCATGCGGAACACGTTGGGCTTCTGCCGCTCCACGTCGGTTGCGCCCATGAAGATCACGCAAGGCAGGCCGAAGCGCGCGCAGACCGTGGCGGTGGCGACGCCGTGCTGGCCCGCGCCGGTCTCGGCGATGATCCGCGTCTTGCCCATGCGCATGGCGAGCAGAATCTGGCCGATGCAGTTGTTGATCTTGTGCGCGCCGGTGTGGTTCAGCTCATCGCGCTTGAACCAGACCTGGGCGCCGCCCAATTCCTCGGTCAGCCGGGGCGCGAAATAGAGCGGGCTCGGGCGGCCGACATAGTGTTCGAGCAGGTCATCGAACTCGGCCTGGAACGCCGGGTCGGCCTTGGCCTTGCGATATTCCTGCTCGAGATCGAGGATCAGCGGCATCAGCGTTTCGGCAACGTAGCGGCCACCGAACTGGCCGAAGTGGCCGCGTTCGTCGGGCTGGTTGCGGAAGCTGTTGGGAGTCTGCGCGTTCATGGGCTCGCGCTTGGCAGAGCCTTTGCGGAAAGTCCAGATTTGCAATGCCTGCGCCTTTGGGGCAGGGGCGGTGCAAGGATTCCATGCTGCATTGCGGCAACCTGCACGATCCGTTCATGTGCGGGCAATCTTGATCAGACTAGGGCGTCCTTGCAACGTCGTGAAGGCGGCTCCGAAAGGGGTCGCCTTTTGGCGTTATAATAATGGCCAAGTAATTCTCGAAAGTATCTGCGATTGTTAGGCTGCCGAATGTTGCAGCTATGTCACATCCTCGGATGGATTTGAATTTCTTGTGACTTTCGTCATTGTCTCCGAACTGGACCGGTTCTACCTGCCGCCTCGCCACCTTCACAGAAGGGGCCAAAAAGTCAGGAGTAAAATCTATGCGTCTGGTTCTTATCTCTCTCGCCGCCTCGCTTGTTGCGGCTACCCCGGCTCTCGCCAACGAAACCCGCGTCGAAGCACGTGGCGGCGTTGCATGGAGCGATGGTGAAAGCGAAGCCCTCGCAGGTATCGCTGCCGGTTACGACTACGACCTCGGTGAAACCGCTTTCGTCGGCGCCGAAGTTTCGGCTGACAAGCTGCTGACCGAAGGCACCAAGGTTTCGTTCGGCTTCAACGGCCGCGTCGGTGCGAAGATCGCCGAAGCTGGCAAGCTCTACGCTGTTGGCGGTTACAACACCGAATTCTGCGACCTGTGCGACGGCACCTGGACTGCCGGCGCTGGCTACCAGCACTCGTTCGGCAAGCTCTATGGCAAGGTCGAGTACCGTCACTTCTTCGTGAAGGACAGCACGATCGACGTCGACGCAGTTGCTGTCGGCCTCGGCGTGAAGTTCTGATCGAACTTCGCCACAAGCGAAATGAAGCGGGCGGCCTCAAAAGAGGTCGCCCGTTTTCGTTTGGGCGATCAGCACATGGAGGTCGTTGTCACTTCCATCCCGCATGGGTGGGCTTGCGACGTGTCGGCTCTCAGCGGAGAATCAGGCGGCCCGCGCGTTGAAGCAGAATGTGCGGATACGGTCGGCATCCTTGACGCCCGGAGCGCTTTCCACGCCCGACGACACATCGATCAGCGACGTGCCGGTGCCGCGCACGGCTTCTGCCACGTTCGCGGGCGAAAGCCCCCCGGCAAGCCCCCATGGCAGCGGGCCCTTGTAGGCACGCAGCAGGTCCCAATCGAACGCAAGGCCAAGGCCACCGGGTAGCGCCGCGCCCTTTGGCGTCTTGGCATCGAACAAGATGAAATCGGCAACCCCGGCATAGGCATCGGCCTTGGCCACGTCGCCCGGGCCTGCCACCGAAATCACCTTCCACACCGGCTTGCCGAAACGGGTGCGAATTGCCGCCGCCCGCGCCGGGTCTTCCTTGCCGTGCAATTGGATTGCGTCGAGCCGGGCCGCGGCCACGGCATCGCCCAGAGCCGCATCATCGGCATCGACGAACACGCCGACGCGGGTCAACCGGCCTTCGGCCTGCATGGCCAAGGCCTGAGCATCGGCCAGCGCAAGAAAGCGCGGGGAGGGCGGGAAAAAGTTGAACCCGACATGGCTTGCCCGCGCCTCGATCGTGGCGGAAAGCGCGTCGCGGGTGGTCACCCCGCAGATCTTGATGGACGGTCCAGGCATGAGCGGCGCGTTAGGAGAGGCGCGCCGCCCATGTCAATCAGGCCTCAGGGCGCCAGTTCGTAGCTGACGTTGACGGTCACGGTCATTTCAAGCTCGCCTGCGGCCACTGGCGAAGCGCTTTGCACCATGGCCTTTTCTGCCCGGGCGAACATCACGGGCGGCTGCGGCGGCGCCCAGCCACCGTTTTCGCTGATCGAGAGCACGCGGATAACGCGCAGCCCTGCGGCCCTGGCATAGAGATCGGCCCGCGCCCGCGCCTTCTTCATGGCTTCGAGCCGCGCCTCGTCGAGTGCACCATCGGGGCTGTCGATCTGGAAGGTGGGGCCGTTGACCTGGTTGGCACCGGCCGAAACCAGCGTATCGATGACCTTGCCGTACTGGTCGAGCTTGCGCTGGCGGACCGAGACCTGGTTGGTCGCCTGATAGCCGATGATGACCGGATCCTGCTGTTCAAAGGAGCCGTCGGGCAGGCGCTTGGGCTGGCCGTAAACCGGGTTCACCGAGAGGTTGCTGGTCTGGATGTCGCGCTCGGCGATGCCGGCTTTCTTCAGGGCGGCGATGACAGCGGTCATCCGCTGCGCATTCTCGGTCAGCGCTTCGCCCGCTGTCTTGCCCTGCGTGGTGACGCCGGCGTTGAACACTGCGAGGTCAGGAGTGCGGGCGGATTTGCCCTCTGCCGAGATGTTGAGCAGGGTGTTTCCAGCGGCGACGACGGGCCCGGACGAGACGGCCTGCGCGTGCGCACTCTGCGCAAGGCCTGCGCCGGCGAGCGCGACCAGCGGCAGTGCGGCAAGAACGGTTGCGGATTTGAAGAACTTCACGGGGCTTGTCTCCTGATGGATTGCGGCAAGACTTGCCCAGTCCAACTGTCGCACACCTGAACTGGTGCCCGGTTAAACGCGAAACCCCGGATTAATCCTTCGCGGTTATGTGATGTTCATGTTGGGCGGGGGGAATACATGAAGCGTTCGGGACTGATTCTTGGAGTTGCACTGGCCAGTCTGCTTGCTGGATGCGTCGCCAAGCCTGACGAATATCCGCTCAGCCGCAAGCAGGCATACGACAAGCTGCTCTCTGCCCGCATCGCGTCGTCCGGAGACGGGCCGTTCTTCCGGTTGCGGACGACCATCACCGGCAATGGCGGCTCCGAAGTCACCTATGATGCCCTGGGCGACATGGCCCACCGCGTTTGCCACATGCACCTGACCGAGCTTGAGCCCGAGCTGACCAAGGTCAAGGTGACCTGCGAAGGCGGCGGCGCCGGGGAAGGCGCAGCGGCAGGCATGGCCCACAACATGATCCGCAACCGCGTGATCGAACTGGTCGATGCCACGCTGAAGGACCGTCCATTCAACCCGGAGCTTGCCGGGGGCTCGACTGCCTACCGCTGGCCAAGCGACGGTGTTGATGGCAGCTTTGCAGGGGCTGCAGGCAAGGCGCTCAAGCAGGATGCCGAAATGCACCGCGACATTGCTGAGGCCGAGCAGGCTGCGAGCGAGGCACAGGCCGAAGTGCCGAGCGATTATGGCGATTCGGCTGCCGGTTCGGAACCGTCGCCCGAATAGACCGCTCAGCTAAGGTCTTTCTCAAGCACAACCATGCGGAACGGCACGGCCTCGTCATTGGGGAACGGCCGCGTCTCGCCGCTGCGCGCATACCCGCGGCGTTCGTACCAGGCGATCAGTTCGGGCCGCGCGTCGATGACGGTCATTTCCATGAGCCGCGCGCCGAACACTTCGCTTGCCATATCCTCGGCATCGGCAATCAGTGCGCGGCCCAGGCCTTCGGCCTGAAGGTCGGGATCGACGCAAAGCATGCCGAGATAGGCGCGGTCCTGGCCCACATCGGTGATCGTTACCGTGCCTGCCAGCGCTCCGTCGATCTCGGCGAGCAGCACCCTCGATGATGTCGAGGCAATGGTCTCGGCGAGTTCCGCGTCGCTCGTGCGTTCGTCGTCGAGCAGGTCGGCCTCGTGCGTCCAACCGCGCTTGGCGGTGTCACCGCGATAGGCTTTCTCGACCAGCGCCCGCAGCGCTGGCACGTCCCCAGCCTTGGCCAACCGAAAGCGGATCATGGGGTCAGAGCGTTGCCTCGATCGCGCGCGCGGCGGCGACCGGGTCTTCCGCGCGGCTGATCGGGCGGCCGATCACCAGCACGCTGGCGCCCGCATCGCGTGCGGCGCGAGGGGTGACGGCGCGCTTCTGGTCGCCCAGCTTGCCGTCGGCAGGGCGCAGGCCCGGCACCACGAAATAACCGTTCTTCCAGCGCTTGTGGATCGCTCCGACCTCATGCCCCGAACAGACGATGCCATCGAGCCCAGCTTCATGGGCGAGGTCGGCAAGGCGAAGCGCCTGGTCATGGGCCGAGCCGCCAACGCCCATCGCCGCCATGTCGCTGTCGTCCAGGCTGGTCAGCACGGTCACGGCGACGACCTTGGTATGCTCCCCTGCCGCCGCCTTGGCATCCTCCATCATCGCGCGGCCACCGCCGGCATGGATCGTCACAATCGCCGGTTCGAGCACATGGATCGACTGCATCGCGCCCGCCACCGTGTTCGGGATGTCGTGCAGTTTCAGGTCGAGGAAGATCGGCAGGCCCACCTTGGCCACCTCGTGCACGCCATGATGGCCGTGCGCACAGAAGAACTCGAGCCCCAGCTTCAGCCCGCCGACGTGGCCCTTGACCTTCTTGGCAAGCGCGATGGCGGCGTCGAGCCGGGGCAGGTCGAGGGCAAGGTAGATCGGGTTGCTCACGGGGTCTCGCTCTTGAGTGTATCCGCGTCACGCGCGGTTTCGAGATTGGTCGACGACAGCGAAGGCGCGGCCTTGGCGCCAAGCGATGCCTCGAGGTTGGCAATGCGCCGCGTCAGCCGCCAGCGCGTCGTCCGGTACAGCAGCCAGGTCGGCACGAGACCGAGCAGGAAAGCAAGGATCACCAGCGCGGGCAGGCGGGTCTCCAGCAGCAGGCCTTCCCAGATGCGGACCTCGACCGGTTGCCAGTTGGCTGCGGTGAACGCAGCCAGCACGCCAACGACGAGTACCCAGAAAATCGTGCGCAGCATCCTCATGCCTTTCGCTCCGTGAGCCACCCGTCCTGCCCCGATGATTAGGACAGGTTAAGTCTCTTGGCGAGTCCCGGCAGGAAGGGGCTCAGGCTTCCCCGAACACCCGCGCGAAGATCGTGTCGATGGCCTTGAAGTGGTAATCGAGGTTGAACTTCTCCTCGATCTGCTCCGCGCTCAGCACCGCAGCGACCTCAGGGTCCGCCTTGAGCAGTTCCATCAGCGAAAGCTGGCCGTCCGATTCCCACACCTTCATCGCATTGCGCTGCACCAGACGGTAAGAAGCGTCGCGCTCCAACCCGGCCTGGGTCAGCGCCAGCAGCACGCGCTGCGAGTGGACAAGGCCGCCCATCTTGTCGAGATTCTTCTGCATCCGCTCGGGGTAGATCACGAGCTTGTCGACCACCGAGGTCAAGCGGGCGAGTGCGAAATCGAGCGTGATCGTCGCGTCCGGGCCGATGAAGCGCTCGACCGAGGAGTGCGAGATGTCACGCTCGTGCCACAGTGCCACGTTCTCCAGCGCCGGGGTGACGGCCGAGCGGACCATGCGGGCAAGGCCGGTGAGGTTCTCGGTCAGCACCGGGTTGCGCTTGTGCGGCATCGCCGACGAGCCCTTCTGGCCGGGCGAGAAGTATTCCTCCGCCTCGAGCACTTCGGTGCGCTGCAGGTGGCGGATTTCCACGGCAAGGCGTTCGATCGACGAGGCGATGACGCCGAGCGTCGCAAAGAACATCGCATGACGATCGCGCGGGATCACCTGCGTCGAAACCGGCTCGACCGCAAGGCCGAGCTTATCGGCGACGTATTCCTCGACCGAGGGATCGATGTTGGCGAACGTGCCGACCGCGCCCGAGATTGCGCAAGTCGCGACTTCCGCCCGCGCGGCGACAAGGCGCGCACGGCAGCGGGTGAACTCGGCATAGGCTTCGGCGAGCTTCTTGCCGAAGGTGGTCGGCTCGGCATGGATGCCGTGGCTGCGGCCGATGGTTGGGGTGTACTTGTGTTCGAACGCGCGGCGCTTGATCGCCTCGAGGAGGGCGTCCAGATCGGCCAGCAGCAGGTCCGAGGCGCGGGCGAGCTGCACGCTCAGCGTGGTGTCGAGCACGTCCGAGCTGGTCATGCCCTGGTGCATGAAGCGGGCTTCGGGGCCGACCTGCTGCGCCACCCAGTCAAGAAAGGCGATGACGTCGTGCTTGGTCACGGCCTCGATCGCGTCGATCGCGGCGACGTCGATGGCGGGGTTGGTCGCCCACCAGTCCCACAGTGCCTTGGCGCCCGAAGGCGGCACCACGCCCAGTTCGCCCAGCTTTTCGGTGGCGTGCGCTTCGATCTCGAACCAGATGCGGTAGCGGGCTTCGGGCTCCCAGATCGCGGTCATTGCGGGGCGGGCGTAACGGGGGACCATGTTCGACTCCGTGAATCTTGGCGCGGCAGGCTTCGCCGGGGCCGCTAGGGGCAAGGGGGCCGGAACGCAAGGGGCGAGGCGTCAAATCGGCCCGATCCGCTCCAGCATCCGGGCAATCACCCGGTCTGCTCCATGCGGGGTGAGGTGGGTGTCGTCAAAGTAGAGCGCTTTGCCGTGCTGCACGATGTCGCAGGCCTGCGGCCCGCACAGCACCTCTTGCGGATCGAAGAATCTGACGCCCGGGTGCGTTGCGGCGTAGCGCGAAAGCAGGGGGTTGATCCGGTACCCTTCCGCATCTTCGCGCGGCAAATGCTGCGGGCAGCGCGCGTTCACGAAGGCCAGGCACCGCATGTACCCGCCAACCATCTCGGGGCCCGCAGAAGCAGCGGTCGGCACGCTGCCGATGATCACGATTCGCGTTGCTGCAGGCAGGCTGGCCCGCAGCTGGTCCAGCGCTGCCTCGAGGCGGGGCCATCCGTCCCTTGAAGCGCGACCGAAGCGATGAAAATCCGAAGGGTCGAACAGCGCGCGGTCCCACCGATTCGCGATTATCACCACGGGAATAGCCCGCTGGCGCACCAGGCCGGCCAGAGCTGTGTAATGCTCGACGCAAGCCGAAGCCTCGCTGGATGCATAGCTGTAGTTGGTCACGCCCGGCAGGGAGAAACAGCCTGCCTGGGTCAGCATTGCCCCTTCGCCCGCGCGTGCCGCCAGTACGTGAACATATTGGCGGGCATGGCTGTCGCCGAACAGGATGTATGGAACAGGCACCCCTGCCGGCGGCATGTGTTCGACCGGCTGGGGCAGTGCAGCCGGGTAAGCCAGCAGGGCATCGCGCCGGGCAGCGCTGGCCGGTTCCAGTTTCCCGAAAGCGCCAGCTGCACCAATGCCGAGGCAAAGCGCCAACCCGGCAATGCAGAACGCGGCCAGCGCCTTGCGTGAAGCCAGCATCCGACGCTCGCGCACCGGACGCTCGACAAGGTGCAGCGATCCGAACCCCAGCAGGACCGAAAAGGCGACCGCAGCTGCCGTCAGCCAGATCGGCGGCGTCCCCAGCCATTGATAGCGCGCAAATGCCAGAAGCGGATTGTGCCAGAGATAGAGGCCGAAGGAGGCACTGCCGATCGCCACCAGCGGGCGGAGCGACAGCATGCTGCCGAAAGCATTGTCCGGCCGCGCATGGCGGAGGAGGAGTGCGGTGCCCAGAACGGGCAGCATCAGCCGCCAGTCCGGTGCGCTCGCCGCCTCGACGAAGGCTAGCCCCGCCAGAACCAGTGACAGGCCGGAAAGGGCCAGCCACGGGTTCGTCCGACCTTGCGGCAAGGCCATGCAGAATGCACCGAGCAGAAGTTCCCATGCGCGCGTCGGCAGATAATAGAAGGCGATCGTCTGGTGGCTGCCCGCAAGGGCGAGGCAACCGGTCAGCGATACGGCCGCCGCCCCGGCAAACCAGGGATGCAGGCGCCTTTGGCCTGCCCACCATAGCAGCATCACCAGCGCGGGAAACAGGATGTAGAACTGCTCTTCGACCGACAGGCTCCAGGTGTGGAGCAGGGGCTCGAACCCCTCGTCATCGTCGAAGTAGCCCGAGCCCCGAGCGAACATCATGTTCGAGGCGAAGACTGCGCTCGCACCCAGTCCTTTGGCGAACCGGCGAAAATCATCGGGGATCATCACGGCCCACGCCGCCAGTGCACTTGTCAGCAGCACCGGAATCAGCGCAGGCAGGATGCGGCGGGCGCGGCGTTCATAGAAGTCTGCAAGGCTGAAGCGCCCTTGCTTCAGATCGGCCAGGATCACGCCGGAGATCAGGTAGCCGCTGATCACGAAGAACACGTCGACGCCCACGAAGCCGCCACCGAATCCCGGCGTGCCGGCATGGAACAGCACCACCGGAATCACGGCAAGCGCTCTCAGCCCTTCGATTTCACGCCTGTATTGCAAAACTGCCCGCCCAACCGTCCTGAGGACCACGATGGCCAAACCCGGCCGATCACGCAATTCCTGTTACGCTGCCGGTGTCGTGGTGCCGGTGTCGTGGTGCCGGTGTCGTAGTGGAGGTGTCGTGGTGAAGATTGCCGGACCCGTCGCCATGGCCATGCACGAGATTGCATCGACGGCGGCCGCGCTATATCCGCGTCAGCGCATATTGCACGGAGAATGCACATGGCTCGCAAGGTTCTGGTCCTCGTCGCACTTGGCTGTTCACTGGCCCTCGCGGCCTGCAACACCGTCCAGGGCATCGGTCGCGACATCGAATCGGTCGGCAAGGCAGGCGAGAAGGCGATCTGATCCGCTAGATCAGGCCCTGTGCCTTGAGCGAGGTATAGCCTTCGCGCCCGATGACGATGTGGTCGTGCACGGTCATGCCCATAAGGCGCGCGGCTTCCGTGATCTTCTGCGTAACCTGAATGTCGGCCCGGCTGGGTTTGGGGCTGCCCGAAGGGTGGTTGTGGACGAGGATCATCGCCGCCGCCCCCACGTCGAGCCCCTTCTTTACCACCTCGCGTGTATAGATCGGACTTTCGTCGAGCGTGCCATCGCCGACCAGATGGTCGAGTATCAGCATGTTCTGGGTGTTGAGATAGAGCACCCGCACCCGCTCCACGTTGAGATGGGCCATGTCGATATGCAGGTAATCGAGGAGAGCCTGCCAGTTCGAAAGCACCGGCTGTTCGCGGACGACCGTCCTCGCCAACCTGCGTGCGGCAAGCGCGACGATCCGCAGCGCGGCCGCGCTGGTCTCGCCCATGTTGGGATGCAGCGCCAAGGCTTGTGGATCGGCGGTGAGCACGCCTGCCAGACTGCCGAAACGCTGGATCAGCGAACGTGCAATCGGCTTGGTGTCGATCCTCGGCCGCGCCACCATCAGCAGGTATTCGATCACCTCGTGGTCGGCGAGGGCGTCTTCCCCGCCGCTCATCAGACGCTTGCGCAGACGCGCGCGATGGCCGCTGGCATCGCCGCCATCGAAGCTTGTCTTGCTGCCGCTTTCGCCGTTCCGTTCAGGAAAGAGTCCGGTTTGATCCGTCATTGATCCTATCCGGGCACCACTTCGGCGCTCAAGTGTTCGCCAATCGGTACAAACAGTTCGTACACGCAAGATGTAGATGCCGTGCATTGCCCAAGCGGTGGGAGTGCGCAAGAAGGGGGCAGATGGCAGATAGTTTCGAATTGGCGGAACCGGATGCGCCGCCAGACCCTGCGCGTTCGCGAAAGGGGCTTCGGCGCGTCAGCGTATCTGTGCTTGTCCTTGCCGTGGCAGGTCTGGGGGGGCTGTGGATTGCCCGCAATTCGATCGCTGACCGCATCATTGTCGGCCAGCTCAAATCCTACGGTTTGCCCGCGACTTATGAGATAGAAAGCATCGGTCCTGGCAGGCAGGTTCTCCGCAACGTGGTTGTGGGGGATCCCCGCCGCCCGGATCTCACGATAGAGCGGGTCGAGGTGGGTATCCGCTACGGCCTTGGTGCGCCCTATCTCGGTTCGGTCAAGCTGGTCGCCCCGCGTCTTTATGGCCAGTACCGGGATGGCAGGGTCAGTTTTGGCTCGCTCGACAAGGTGATCTACGCGCCCAAGACCGACAACCAGCCTTTCGCGCTGCCCAGGCTCGACCTGCAGGTCCGGGACGGTCGCGGCCTGATCCTCACCGATTCGGGGAAGATCGGCCTTTCGGTGGAAGGCAAGGGCGGCTTGCAGAACGGCTTTGCCGGGACACTGGCTGCGGTTGCGCCGTCGCTGATGGGGGGCGGCTGCAAGGCGGACGGCGCTCGCTTTGTCGGCAGAATCGCGGTGCGCGAGGAGCGCCCATCGCTGACCGGGCCGCTCCGGCTGGATCGCATTGCGTGCGACAGCGGTGCGAGCAGCGGGCCACTGGTGGCGGATCTTGATGCACGGGCCGACAAGGGTTTTGCAGGAATCGCCGGTGCCGCCACGGTGCGCGGCAACAAGCTGGTCTTCCCCGGCCTCTCTGCCGAAACGCTGGCGCTTGATACGCGCCTCGCTTTCCGTGATGGCGCATTGACCGGTCGGGTCGATGCCAATGCTGGCGGGGTCAGCAGCGGCGGCGTTCGCTTTGGCCTGCTCGGGCTGGAAGGTTCGGTCCGCACTCGCGAGGCTTTCCGCAAGGCCGAATTCCGCGGAACGATCGACGGGCAGGGCCTGCGGCAGGGGGCGGCCCTCGACAACGCCTTGGCCTCGGGTGAGCGGAGTGCCAGCGGCACGCTCCTCGCCCCGATGCTCGCCCAACTGCGCGCCAGCCTCAAGCGCGAGGAACGTGGCAGCCGCCTCGGCGGCGAGATCGCGCTGCGCCGCAATGGCGAGGCGATTTCGGTGGTTGTTCCGCAGGCACGGCTGACCGGCGGAACCGGGCAGACCCTGCTCACGCTTTCGCGCTTCCAGATGGCCAGTGGCACCAAGGGCGGGCCACCGCTGCTGGCGGGCAGTTTTGCAACCGGTGGCGCGGGTCTGCCGCGAATCGTCGGACGGATGGAGCGCGGGCGGGCCGGGCAGGCGCTGTTCCGTCTGACCATGGCGCCGTGGCGTGCAGCCGGCGGCTCGCTGGCAATCCCCGAAATGATGGTCGCCCAGATCGCCGATGGATCGCTGGGCTTTTCAGGAACCACGCAACTGTCCGGCGCAATTCCGGGCGGTTCGGTGCAGAACCTCGTGCTCCCCGTCAGCGGTGCCTACGGTGCGCGAGGCGAACTCGCACTCTGGCGCCACTGCGTCACCGCCCGCTTCGACCGGTTGGAACTCGGCCAGATGGCGGTGGATGGCAATGCCCTTCAGCTCTGCCCGCCCGGTGGCAGCGCGATCGTTCGCAATGGGGCGAGGGGGCTGCAGGTGGCAGCCGGCACGCCCGGACTCGACCTCACCGGCAAGCTTGCTGACACGCAACTTGCCCTGCGCACCGGCGCTGTTGGATTTGCCTGGCCGGGCGTGCTCAAGGCGTCGGCCGTGCATGTCACGCTGGGCCCGCCTGCTACCGCAACGCACCTCACAGTTGCCAATCTGGACGCGAGAGTTGGGGGAGAGTTGGGGGGGAGTTACGGGGGAGTTGGAGCCACGCTCGCAGCCGTCCCGCTCGATATCTCCAATGCCTCAGGGCATTGGCGCTATGTCGATGAAAAGCTTGTGCTTTCCGGCACCGAGTTTGACCTCACCGACCGCCTGGACCCAGCGCGGTTCGAAAGGCTCCATGCCACGGGCGCGACGCTCACGCTGGCGGATAATCGCATTACGGCCAATGCCTTGCTGCGTGAAGCAAAGACCTCGCGCGAGGTTGGAGCGGTGAAGGTGCGCCATGATCTCGCAACCGCCAGCGGCCACGCCGACATCAGCGTCGACAACCTCGTCTTCGACAAGGGCTTCCAGCCTGCGCAACTGACCCGCCTTGCCCTCGGCGTGGTCGCCAATGTCAACGGCAAGGTGACCGGCGACGGGGTCATCGACTGGAATGCGCGCGGGGTGACAAGTTCCGGCACGTTCGGCACCGAAAACCTTGATCTTGCAGCAGCTTTCGGTCCGGTGAAGGGCCTGAAGGGCAAGCTTGTGTTCACCGACCTGCTCGGCATGGTCACCGCCCCGCATCAAAAGCTGACTGTTGCCTCGATCAACCCCGGCATCGAGGTGACCGAGGGTGTGGTCGACATAAGTCTCCTGCCGGATCAGGTGCTTAGACTGCACGATGCGCGCTGGCCGTTCCTCGGGGGCACGCTGGTGCTGGAGCCAACCGACTTGCGCCTCGGCCTGGCCGAAGCCCGTCGTTACACCCTGACGGTCATCGGCATTGATGCCGCCAAGTTCATCGAGAAGATGGAACTGGGAAATCTTGCTGCGACAGGCACTTTCGACGGACAGTTCCCGCTGATTTTCGACGCGAACGGCGGGCGGATCGAGGAAGGGACGCTGGTCTCCCGCGCGCCCGGCGGCAACGTCTCATACATCGGCGCGTTGACCTACGAGAACATGGGGGCGATGGCGAACTTCGCGTTCGATGCGCTGAAATCATTGGATTACAAGACGATGACCATCGCCATGCGGGGCGATCTGGAAGGCGAGATCGTCACCAACGTCAAGTTCGGCGGTGTAAAGCAGGGTGCTGGCACGAAGCGGAACTTCATCACCAAGCAGGTTGCCAACCTGCCGATCCAGTTCAACGTGAACATCCGCGCGCCATTCTACCAGCTCATTACCTCGTTCAAGGCGATGTACGATCCCGCCTTCGTCAAGGATCCCAGAACCCTGGGCCTGGTCGATGCGCAGGGACGACCGCTCTACCGTTCGGCATACGGCGTGCGCCCCGGCGGGGTGCCGGTGATCGTCCTTCCCGGAAACACTGAAAACATTCAGCCTGCAGAAAGCGGAAAAATGCCATGAGGAACCTGGAATTGACCCGATCCGCGAAGCCTGCGACGAGAACCGTCATGGGGAAAGACGGATTTCAGTTCTGGTCGCGCCTTCTGCTGGCGTTGCCATTGATGGGGGGCCTGGCATTGGGCGGCTGCATTTCGGTGAAGGCGCCGGACAAGCCGATCGTGATCGAGCTCAACATCAACATCAAGCAGGAGGTCGTGTACCGGCTCGCGCAGGATGCGAATAACACGATCGAAAGCAACCCGGACATCTTCTGATGTCAGGCGCGTTCTAAGGACGAAGACGATGACCAAGGTTTCGATGCGCAGGCCTTTCGCAATTATCGCTGCAACCGGGCTCGTGCTCGGCACGATCGCGGTGCCCGCCTTCGCGCAGAGCCGCGATCCGGCTTATGCTGCGGCGCGGTCTGCCGGCCAAGTTGGCGAAAAGATGGACGGCTATCTCGGGTATGTCACGCCGCCCTCTCCGGCGCTGCGCGCGGTGGTCGAGGACATCAACATCAAGCGCAAGGCCGTCTATGCCGAGAAGGCCCAGGCCAACAAGGCAACCGTGGAAGAATATGCGCTCACCTCGGGCTGCCTGCTGATCGCCCAGACCAAGCCCGGCGAGAAGTACCAGGCGCCCGACGGTTCCTGGCAGACCCGCGGTGCGGGCGCCCCGTTGCGTGATTCGCGCTGCCCCTGACGCAAAATTCCGCATACGAATCGCTGCCCGGTTTCAGCCACTTTCACGCCCTTCCTCGCACTTGCGGGGGAGGGCGTTCGCATTTGCGATGATACCTTGGGTCAGACTGGGGATCAGACACGGTTCGTGACGGTTGACTCAAGAATACCCCCCGCCTAAGGGGGCGGCGCTCTCGGCGGTCATCCGTCGTTTGTGCTGCACTTTCGGTCGGGCGACTGATCAGGGGAACAAGCATGAATGACGAACCCGGCGGGACGGAGCCAATCGGCGAGGATGCGCGGATCGACGCGCTCGACAAGCGGCTGAAAGCCCTTCGCGAGCGGGAAGAGGAGCGCAACCGGCCAAAGGCAGGTGGGGAAACCGATGCGAATTACCGCATGGGAAACCGCGTGCTGGCGGAACTGATAGGCGGCCTCGTGGGCGGCGCGTTCATCGGCTGGGTCATCGACCAGTTTGCCGGGACGAGCCCTTGGGGTCTCTTGGTGATGCTGTTCATGGGGGTCGTCGTGGCATTCCGGAACATCATCCGAATTTCGAGCCGGCGCCCCGAATAGGGCGCTGTTGTTGTATTCGAGTGATACGGGGTTAAGCGCGTGGCCGAAGGCAAGGTCGATCCGGTTCACCAGTTCACGATCGAGACCCTTTTCGGGACCGATCACTGGTCTATCGGCGGTTACAACATCGCGTTCACCAACTCGTCGCTGTGGATGGCGATCACCACGGTCGTGCTGGTTGCGTTCGTCGCCGGTGGCGCCAAGCGCGAACTGGTTCCGGGGCGCTGGCAGATGGCTGTCGAAGGCCTGACCGGTTTCGTCGACAACCTGCTTCAGGCCAACATCGGCAAGGCCGGTCGCAAGTACCTGCCTTACGTGTTCTCGCTGTTCGGCTTCATCCTGTTTGCCAACATGCTCGGCCTGCTGCCGCTGGCTCTGGTCGGCGTGCATCCGTTCACGGCAACCAGCCACTTCACCGTCACCGGCGTGCTCGCGATCATGAGCTTTGCCATCGTGCTCGGCGTCGGCTTTGCCAAGCATGGCCTTCACTTCTTCTCCCTGTTCGTGCCGCACGGCACGCCCGTTCCGATGATCCCGATCATTTTCCCGATCGAGCTGATCTCGTTCATGGTGCGTCCGTTCAGCCTTGGCCTGCGTCTCTTCGTGGCGATGATGGCCGGGCACGTGCTGCTCGAAGTGCTCTCGGGCTTCGTCATCTCCGGCACCAACGCCGGGGTGGGGACCTTCTTCCTCGCCGCCGTTCCCAGCTTCGTGCTGATGATCGGCATCTGCGCGCTGGAACTTCTGGTGGCTGGCATCCAGGCTTACGTCTTTGCCCTGCTCACTTGCGTCTATCTGAACGACGCCGAGAACCTTCACTGATACCCGCAACATTTTCCCATACGGAATTGAGAAAAAGGAGTTTTTGACATGGACGCAGAAAGCGCAAAGCTGCTCGGTGCTGGTCTCGCCGCTGTTGGCGCCGGTCTCGCCTCGCTCGGCGTGGGCAACGTGTTTGCCAAGTTCCTCGAAGGCGCGCTGCGCAATCCGGGTGCTGCTGACGGTCAGCAGGGCCGCCTGTTCATCGGCTTCGCCGCCGCCGAACTTCTGGGCCTGCTCTCGTTCGTCGTCGCGATGATCCTGATCTTCGTTGCCTAAGGCACGCGAAGCTCACTGATTGTTGAAATGCTGGCCGGGGTCCGCCCCGGCCGCCTGACGCCCGGACACCCGCGATGCCTCAGATTGAACAGCTTGCCACCACCTATTCCAGCCAGGTCTTCTGGCTGCTGGTGTTTTTCGGCATCGTCTTCTTCGTGATCGGCCGGGGCATGCTGCCCAAGGTCGTCTCCACGATGGACGGCCGCGACAAGCAGATCGCCGACGACCTTGCCGCTGCCGAAGCCGCACGGGCCGCCGCCGATGCCGAGGAAGAGGCATGGCGCGTCCAGGCGAACAAGCAGCGCGCCGAAGCCCAGGCCGTGATTGCGGCCGCCAAGGCTGACGCCGCCAAGGCCACCGACGCCAAGCTTTCCGCCGCTTCGGCTCGCATCGACGAGACCGTGACGGCTGCCGAAGCCCGCATTGCCGCTGCCCGCGCTGCCGCGCTGGGTGAAGTGGAAGGCGTTGCCGCCGAAGCCGCGCAGGACATCGCAAGCCGCATTGCCGGCCTGTCGATCCCCGCTGCCGAAGCGCAGGCCGCCGTGAAGGGAGTTCTCGCAAATGGCTAACGCTGTAGAGACGACCGCTGTCGTCGAGCACGAAGCTGCGGGCGGCGAACACCACGTCGAACCTTCGGCACTCGGCCTTGGGCCTGGTGCATGGGTTGCCCTGTCGATGGCCATCTTCCTCGCGATCCTCGTGTCGAAGAAGGTCCCCGGCGCGATCGTCGGCGGTCTCGACAAGCAGATCGACGCGATCCGCAAGCAACTCGATGAAGCCAAGGTGCTCCGCGCCGAAGCCGAGAAGCTGCGCGCCGAATACGCCGCAAAGATCGCCAACGCCGAGAAGGACGCGGCGGCCATGGTCGAGCACGCCAAGACCGAAGCTGCTGCCATCGTCGCCAAGGCCGAAGCTGACACTGCGGCCGTGATCGCCCGCCGCGAGAAGATGGCCTCGGACAAGATCGCTGCTGCCGAACGCGCTGCGGTCGACGACCTGCGCGCCAAGGCTGCACAGGCTGCAACTGCTGCCGCGCGCGACCTGATCGCGAAGAACCACTCCGCAGGTGCCGACAAGGCTCTGGTGGATGGAGCGATTGCCGGGCTGGTGAACTGATCGGCTTCAAGCCGCTTCACGGCCAACAAAACATGAAAGCCCCTCTCGGTGTGAGCCGGGAGGGGTTTTTGTTTGTGTCCTCAATTCCGCCCTTCAGTGGTGTGGGTTGAAGGCGAAAAGAAGAGCACCCAGCAGCGGCAATGAGAGCAAGGCTGCGATGATACCGGCAAGCGTCAACGCGTCTTTGGAATCCTGTCGATTCCACTTCATGCCCGTGTCGATCCCCGGATCACCAGCTTGACCGGTACGCGCCGTCCCGACCCTTCGGTGCCGTTTATCTTCGCCAAGAGTTGCTCGACCAGCAGGGCCCCTGCCATCTGGAAGTCCGGTTCGATCGAGGTGAGGGGCGGGGTGGACCACGCGCCGGCGCGGATGCCGTCGAAGCCGATGATGCCGACCTGGTCTGGGATAGCGTAGCCGCGCGCGGTCAGTTCCTTGAGCGCGCCCAGGGCCATGTCGTCGCAGACGGCGAAGATGGCGTCGAACGGGGTGCCGCTCTCGGCCAGGGCAATCGCGGCGCGGCGGCCCTGTTCTTCGCGGGCGAGGCCGCTTTCGACCTGTTGCAGGACAGGTTCCAGGCCTGCCGAGCGCATTGCCTCGGCATAGCCTTCATAGCGCTCCTGGAACTGGCGCTGGGGCGAGGTGGCTGAGCCGATGCAGACGATCTGGCGGTAGCCGCGCACCAGCAGATGGCGGGTTGCGAGCGTTGCGCCCGAGAGGTTGTCGCTGCGCACCCATGGCATGTCGTTGTCGGGCGAGCCCCAGCAAGTCCAGTGCGTGCCTTCCGGCATGTCGCGGAAATAGTCCCAGGCCTTGGTGTTGGTGGTCGTGCCGATCACGATCATGCCGTCGGCCTTGCGGCGCTCCTGAAAGTGGCCCCAGAAGTTCTCGGGCGCATCCTGGAAGGAGACAAGGGTTTCGTAGCCCTTGGCCGAGGCGGCGGCGCAAGTGGAGCCGAGCAGCGAGAAGTAGAAGGGGTTGATATCCTTGCGGTCCTGCGCCTCGCGACAGATCATCACGACGGCCAGTGTGCCGGTGCGGCCCCGACGCAGGCGAGCGGCGTTTTCGTCGACCTGATAGTTCAGGCGGCGGGCGGCTTCCATGACACGCTGGCGGGTGGGTTCGCTGATCGATGTGTCACCGGCAAGGGCACGGCTGACGGTCGACTGGCTGACGCCCGCCGCCTCGGCCACGTCGAACGACGTTACGCGGATGATCTTTCTCTCGCCGGCCATGCTACCCCCAAGTCAACTATCGCTTTAGCAGGATCGGCGTCAGCGGAAAGTGTCCTTGGCCTTGCGCAGGGCGGCAAATGTCTCTTCGGGCGATGATCCGCCCCAGCGCGAGGCCATCTCCGCGTCGTCCGCGCGCAGGAAGGGGTTGGCGGCGAGCTCTGCGGCGAGGGTGGTGGGCACGGTCCATTCGCCGCGCGAGCGCTTTTCATCCACGCCTCGGGCATAGCCGGCGAGGGCTGCGTTGTCCGGATCGGCGAAGAGCGCAAAGCGGGCGTTGGACTGGGTGTATTCGTGCGCGCTGTAGAGCGTTGTTTCGTGGGGCAGGGCCTTGAGGCGCGTGAGACTCGCCCAGAATTGCGGCGGGGTGCCTTCGAACATGCGGCCGCAGCCCAGCGGGAAGAGGGCGTCACCGACAAAAGCCACCGAAGCTGTGGGCAGGTGGTAGGCGCAGTGACCCATGGTGTGACCGCCGACGTCGATGACCGTCGCGGTAAAGCTGCCGAGTTGCACGGTGTCGCCTTGAGCCACAGTGCGGTCCACGGCGGCGATCTTTCCGGCGTCATCTTCGGGGGCGATGACGGTGCAGCCGGTGGCGGCCTTGATCGCCTCGTTGCCGCCGGCATGGTCGGGGTGCCAGTGTGTGTTCCAGATCTGAGTGATGCGCCAGCCCTTCGCCTCGGCCTCGCGCAGGTAGGCTGGCGCGTCGGGCGTGTCGATGCACGCGGTTTCGCCGCTTGCCGGATCGTGGGCGAGGAAGCCGTAGTTGTCGGACAGGCAGGGGAATTGGTGGATCTGTAGCGTCATGGCTGCAGCTTAGCGCCGCGTTCCGGACAAAGCAAAAGCCCGCCCGGATTTCTCCGGACGGGCCTTGCTTTTTGCTCACTTCGAGGAAGCGCAGCGCTTGGCCGAGGGGGGCCCCCGCCTTCGCGGGGGCGCAACCTTCGGTCGCGCTTACTGCTTCGCCTTCAGAGCGGCGCCGAGGATGTCGCCCAGCGATGCGCCGGCATCCGACGAGCCGTACTGTTCCACGGCTTCCTTCTCTTCGGCCAGCTGGCGGGCCTTGACCGAGAAGTTCGGCTTCTTCGAACGATCGAAGCCGGTGACCATGGCGTCGAGCTTCTGGCCGACCTGGAAGCGGTCCGGACGCTGTTCGTCACGGTCGCGGCCCAGATCCGAGCGCTTGATGAAGCCGGTTGCGCCGTCTTCGCCAGCCTGCACTTCGAGGCCGCCGTCGCGGACTTCGAGAACGGTGACGGTGACGACTTCGCCGCGACGCAGCGAGCCAGCGCCAGCAGCCGAAACGCCACCAGCAGCCGGAGCGCCCTTTTCAAGCTGCTTCATGCCGAGGCTGATGCGTTCCTTCTCGACGTCGACATCGAGAACCACGGCCGAAACCTGCTCGCCCTTGCGGTGCAGAGCCAGCGCGTCTTCGCCCGAGATGCCCCAGGCGATGTCGGACATGTGGACCATGCCGTCCACGTCGCCATCGAGGCCGATGAACAGGCCGAATTCGGTCGCGTTCTTGACTTCGCCTTCCACGGTCGAACCGACCGGGTGCTTTTCGGCGAAGGCTTCCCAGGGGTTCTGCTGGGCCTGCTTGAGGCCGAGGCTGATGCGGCGCTTGTCGCTGTCGACTTCCAGAACCAGCACGTCGACTTCCTGCGAGGTCGAGACGATCTTGCCGGGGTGGACGTTCTTCTTGGTCCAGGACATTTCCGAAACATGGACGAGGCCTTCGATGCCGGCTTCGAGTTCCACGAACGCACCGTATTCGGTGATGTTGGTGACAGTGCCCGAGAGCTTCGCGCCGACCGGGTACTTGGCGGCAACGCCATCCCACGGATCGCTTTCAAGCTGCTTCATGCCGAGGCTGATGCGCTGCGTATCCTGATTGATGCGGATGATCTGCACCTTGACGGTATCGCCAATGGCGATGACTTCCGACGGGTGGTTGACGCGCTTGTAGCTCATGTCGGTGACATGGAGCAGGCCGTCGATGCCGCCGAGGTCCACGAACGCACCGTAATCTGTGATGTTCTTGACGACGCCGTCGATGATCTGGCCTTCCTTGAGGTTCTGGATCAGGCCCGAGCGCTGTTCGGCGCGGGTTTCTTCCAGCACCGCACGGCGCGAGACGACGATGTTGCCGCGGCGGCGGTCCATCTTGAGGATCTGGAACGGCTGCGGCATGTCCATCAGCGGGGTCACGTCGCGGACCGGACGGATGTCGACTTGGCTGCCGGGGAGGAAGGCAACGGCGCCGTCAAGGTCGACGGTGAAGCCGCCCTTCACGCGGCCGAAAATCACGCCTTCAACGCGCTTGCCTTCGCCGAATTCGTTCTCGAGCTTGTCCCACGCGGCTTCGCGGCGGGCGCGGTCACGCGACAGCATGGCTTCGCCATCGGCGTTCTCTACGCGGTCGACGTAGACTTCGACTTCGTCGCCGACCTTGAGGCCGTGCGCCTGGCCCGGGGCAGCGAATTCGCGCAGGGCAACGCGGCCCTCGCTCTTCAGGCCCACGTCGATGACGGCCTTGTCGTTTTCGATGGCGGTGATGGTGCCCTTGACGACGCGGCCTTCGAAGCCACCGTTGGCGGCTCCGCCAAGCGATTCGTCAAGCAGCGCGGCGAAATCGTCGCGCGACGGGTTGGTAGCCATTATCAAAGCTTCCTGTTTCTAGGTATTCCGGCCAGGCGGTTGTTTCCGCCGGTCTTTCCTCCACGTACCGCCCCATGCGGGCCGTGGGCCAAAAAGGGCCGAACCGCCCCCGGAGCCGAATGCTGCCGAAGGCACCCGCTCAGGCAAAGACCTGCGCGGACGGGCGGCGCTTAGGCTCATGGCCCGAGAAAAGCAAGAAAAATGGGGTATTCAAGATATCGTGTGGCCGTTCGCAGAACCTGTTAAACTTCTCGTGATAGTCTGCATCTTCAAGGAGATCCGCGATGGAGCAGCCGGGGGTGTTCAGCACGTTCCATGACGCGGCGACCGAAGCCCGCTACAACGAGACGGCGCGTACTTTGCGGACGCCGTTCGTCCGGCTTTACGCTGTCCTGTTCATGGCAGTGATGCTGGCCTATTCCGTCATCAATCCGCTCTATCTCGATCCGGTCGAGAATGCGCGTCTGGCCTTCTGGCTGGGCATCGGCCTGATGTGCATCGGGGCCTATATCGGCGCCACATTCTGGCAGGACTACGTCCGTCATCCGATGGTCGATTTCACCGCCCTGCTGGTGATTTCGCTGATCGTGGCGCGGATCAATTTCGTTCTGTTCGACCACCTGCTGCACATCCATACCAACCTTCATGCCGTCGGCGTCATCAACAGGCTGGCGATCACGGCATTTGCGGCAGTGACCCTGGCCGGCCGTCCGCACCTTTTTCTGGGATGGCTTGGATGCGACCTTCTTGGCTGGCTGGGTCAAGTCATTCCGGAACAGACTGTCGATGCCGCGGTGGTCTATGCCTTGCTGAGCTACTTGAGTGGAGCCCTGGTCATGGCGGCGATAAATCTGGCGGTAGGACGGACGAGCCGCGCTGCCTTCATGCTGGCGGATTCGCTGGACGCAGAGCGTGCCCGCAACGAGGAGCTGGTGCTCAACATGCTGCCCACCACGGCGGTGGAGCGGATACGGACAGGGCAGATGGTTGCGGATTCGTACGCCGATGCCAGCGTGATCTTCATCGACATGGTCGGTTTCTCGAAGCTGACGAAGCGGGTTTCGCCGGGCCATCTGGTGGAGTTGCTCAACAGCTTCTTCAATCATGCTGACGCCTGCGCCCGCGAGTTTGGAGTCGAAAAGGTCAAGACGGTGGGCGATGCCTACCTCGCGATCGCCGGCGGGAACATACCGAGCGGTAACAGCGCCGATGCCGCCATCGCGTTTGCACGCGCGGTGCTCTCCGGTGTCGAGGAGCTCAAGCGCGTTGCCGGCGTCGATGAAGTAGGCCTGCGAGCCGGCATCCACTCCGGACCTGTGGTTGGCGGCGTGATCGGCGCGACCCGCATGGCATACGATTATTGGGGCGACACGGTGAACATTGCAGCACGCCTCGAAGGGACCGCGGCGGCAAATGGGATCGCGATCTCGGAAAGCACATGGCTGCGCGCAAATGACCGTGGCGCGTTTGGTCCGCCCATGATGATGACGTTGAAAGGAATCGGCGAGACCTGCGTTTTTCAAGCGGTGGTCGAAGAGGCCGATCTGAAGATGCGTCCAGCTGCGGCCTAGGCCTTTTCCCCTAGCTGTTTTTCGACAAGCGCAATCGCTGTCGCCACTGCCATTTCCTTGGTCAGATTTGATGTATCGAGCAGCGCCGCGCCTGCGGCCTGGCGAAGCGGAGCCTCGGCGCGGTTGCGGTCGCGTTCGTCCCGGGCTTCGAGGTCGGCTTCGATCTCGGCGCGCTCCACGTCCTTGCCAAGCTGCTTCATTTCCACCCAGCGGCGCATCGCGCGGGCGCTTACGCTGGCGGTGACAAAGAGCTTGGCGTCGGCGTGGGGGGCGATGACGGTGGCGATGTCGCGGCCGTCTAGGACCGCGCCGCCGGGCTGGTTGGCAAAGGCTTGCTGGCGTTCAAGCAGCGCGGCGCGGACGGCAGGGTGGACTGACACGCGGCTGGCGTAACCGCCGGTCTCTTCGCTGCGCAGTTCAGGGTCAGCCAGCAGGCTTTCCGGGAAGGCGCAGGCAGCAAGGGCGGCGCCCGCGTCATCCGGGTTGCCTTCGCTCAGAAATACCTGTCGGCCCACGGCGCGATAGAGCAGGCCGGTATCGAGGTGAGGCAACCCGTAATGTGCGGCCAGCGCCCTGGCGATGGTGCCCTTGCCCGAAGCGGTCGGGCCGTCGACAGCGATGATCACGGGTTGGAACTCCGGTTGCGGAAGGCCTTGACCAGCCCCCATATCGCAATTGCCGCCCAGAAGAACTCCAGCACGAACGAGGCGGGGTTCATGTTGAACAGCAGCGAGATCGTCAGCAGCACCGCGCCGAGCAGGTTGACGCCGTGCTGGACGAAGGGGTCGGGGCGGTCCTGCCGGGTGGCATAGCCGTAGGCGAAGATAATGCAGGCGGTGCCGCAGAAGCCGATGATGTTGGCCAGATCGTGACTGGTCAACGCGTCGCGCCCTCCAGCAGGCTTTCGAAGACCGGGAAACTGGTGGCGATGGGGCGGGTGTCGTCAACCTCGACGCCGCGCTTGCTGGCGATGCCGGCAATGGCCATCGACATGGCAATGCGGTGATCGAGGTGGGTGACGACGCTGGCACCTTCCGCAGTGCCGGGAAGCGGATCGCCGCCGGTGCCATCTATGATCAGCCCGTCCTCGGTTTCGGTGACGGTAGCACCGGCCAGTTCCAGTGCGGCGCGCATGGCGCTGATGCGGTCGCTCTCCTTGACGCGCAGTTCCTCGAGACCGGTCGTTACCGTGCGGCCCTTGGCCAGCGCAGCGGCGACGAACAGGATCGGGAATTCGTCGACCATGCTGGGCACCACGGCGGGATCGACGTCGATGCCGGTGAGCAGCGAATGCCGCACGCGCAGGTCAGCCACGGGCTCGCCGCCGACATCGCGACGGTCAAGCTCCTCGATGCTGCCGCCCATCAGGCGCAGCACATCGAACAGCGCAGCGCGCGTGGGGTTGAGGCCGACGTTCTCGACCACGAGGTCCGAGCCTTCGATCAGAAGCGCGGCGACCACGAAGAACGCGGCTGAGGAGGGGTCGCCGGGCACGACGATGTCCTGTGGCTTGAACTCGGCCTCGCCCCGCACCTTGATTACGCGCGCGCCGTCATCGGCGATGTCGACCGTCAGCTCGGCGCCGAAGCCGCGCAGCATGCGTTCGGAATGGTCGCGCGTGGGGATCGGCTCGATCACCGTGGTGATGCCGGGGGTGTTGAGGCCTGCGAGAAGGATCGCGCTCTTCACCTGCGCCGAGGCGACTGGCAGTCGGTATTCGATCGGGACTGCGGGCGAGATGCCGCGCAGCGTGAGGGGCAGGCGGCCGCCGGGGCTCGCGGTGAATTCCGCGCCCATGGTCGAGAGCGGATCGATCACGCGCCCCATCGGGCGCTTCGACAGCGATGCGTCGCCCACGAATGTCGCGGTGATCGGATGCGTGGCGACAAGGCCCATGAGCAGGCGAGTCGAGGTGCCGGAATTGCCCATGTCGAGCGCGGCCTGAGGCTGCAGCAGGCCGCCGACGCCGACGCCATGGACGTGCCACATGCCATCGGCATCACGCTCGATCGTCGCACCCATCGCGCGCATGGCAGCAGCGGTCGAGAGCACGTCCTCGCCTTCGAGCAGCCCTGTCACTCGCGTCTCGCCCACGGCCAATGCGCCGAGCATGATCGAGCGGTGGCTGATCGACTTGTCGCCGGGCACGCGGATCCGGCCCTTGAGAGGTCCGTTGGCAGTGAAACGGCGGGGGCGCATCTGCGCCGGATCGTGAGAGGACACGGAATCTCTACTTTCGAAGCGGGGAGGGCTGATAAAGCGCGCGGCTTTTGACAGCAGCGCGCCGCTATGGCAAGGCGCGCGCTCTCTTGATTCCGCGCACGAGCGGACCCATCAAGCGTGCAGTTCTCCGCCCGGCGATGTTCTGTCCTGCCGGGCCAGTCTTGAGGAAGTTTCATGGTCAAGCCGGAATGGGGCGCCAAGCACAGCTGTCCGAAGTGCGGCACCCGCTTCTACGATCTGGGCAATGCCGACCCGATCACCTGCGTCGAGTGCAAGTACACCTGGACCGCCGAGCCGGTGCTCAAATCGAAGCAGCCGATCCCGTACGAGGAGATCCAGAAGGACAAGGTTGATGTCGCACCTGACGTCGATCTGGCCGACGAGGATCTCGACATCGATGAGGACGGTGATTCGCCGGACAACGACGTCGATCTCGGAGGCGACGATGATCTTGGCGTTGCCGGTCACGACGGCGACGACGACGAAGTGTAATGGTTTCGGGGCCGGTTTTCGGACCGGCTCCAAAAAATTTCCGGGGGCGATTTTTTCGTCTTGCCAGCCAAGGCAACCTCCCTTAGAGGCGCGGCTCCCGGCGAGAGACACCGCCGGAACGGTTCGCCTCCCAGGGCGAGCCTGATGGGAAATGGGGCCTTAGCTCAGCTGGGAGAGCGCCTGCATGGCATGCAGGAGGTCAGCGGTTCGATCCCGCTAGGCTCCACCATCCCCTCCTTGAAGGGCCGCCTCCGGGCGGCCTTTTGCGTTGGTGCGCGTAGCATCTGAGGTGGGTGATGTGATCAGCCTGTCGCGCCGCGATTGACGAAGATCACAGCCTTGCTAGCCTCCGGTCACCTAAAGGGCCGCACAAGTCACATTGCCGGAAAGACCTGTCATGCGCCGCGCGCCAAAGCCTCTTGCCATTTCCTGCCGTATTGCGGCGACTCTCGCAGCCATGGCCCTGGTCGGTGGCCAGGCCTCGGCGCAGTTCGGCGGTTTCAGCATTCCGTCGATCCCGCGCAGTTCGTCGTCCACGCAAAAAAGCGCGGACGGCTGCCCCAAGGGCAAGAGCAAGAGTGCCGGGTCTTCGATCCTCGGCGGGCTGATCGGACAGGGCGTGGGCCGGGCCGCAAGTTCGGCAGGTGTCGGCAGCTTCTTCCCTTCGGCCGAGTTCGCCGACACGCTGACAAACGCGATTGCCTGCCGTCTCGATCCCGAGGAGCAGAAGCAGGCAGCCGAAGCCACGGTTGAAGCGACGCGGGGCGAAGAGGTTGGCAGCACCTCGTCGTGGACGTCGAACACCCGCGAGAACGTCTCGGGCACTTCGACCATCACCGCGCGCAATGATGAGCTGGCATCGAACGGAGCGGTGGGACGCCAATGCATAACCGTGACCGACGTCATCATCGTCAACGGTGAGGAGACGACTGCCAACAAGCGCATGTGCCGTGCTCCGGGTTCCGCACGCTATTCGCTGGCGGCCTGATGCGGCTGGCTTTCCCGTTTCTGGCCCTGCTGCTGGCCACAGGGGCAACAAAGCCGGTCGCGATGGACCCCAGGAACCCGACATGCCCTGAGAAACCGGAATGGGGCCTTGCCCAGGCCATGAAGCTGACCCCTGTCGACAAGGGCGGCAAGCGCGTGCTGATTGCCGACGGCATCATCGATTCGCGTTTGCCTGAACGCCTGAAAGCGGCGATCGACGCCGACGAGCGGATCGAGGAGGTCTGGCTGAAATCCCGAGGGGGAGATGCCGCTGCCGGCAATCGCGCGGGGAAGGTGATTCGGTCCTATCCCGGCATGGTCACCCGCATTCCTGCGGGATGGACGTGCTTTTCGGCCTGCAATTTCGTGTTCATGGGCGGCGATCGCCGGTTTGTGGAGCCCGGTGGAATGTTCATGGTCCACATGTTCACCCACACCGGCGACCGCGACGTCATCGAGATATCGGTCGATGAAGGCACCGAGGAGACCACTCGGTTGATCGGCGAGATCGAACAGGCCAGCGCCTTGTTGGCAAGCGAGGACAACGATTTCCTGATCCGCATGGGCATCAGCCGAAAGTTGCTGACCGAGGTGATGTACAAGCAGCAGGCCGTGGCGACGAAGGAGAACCCGTCGACACGCTATTGCCTGAGCCAGGATGAGGTGCGCAAGTACAACGTCGTCCCGGTGGAGCGGCCGGCGGGCTGAATCTGCAATGCCGCGCCCCCGCTCGGGCGAGGGCACGGAATTCCGAGGTTACTTCTTCAGCCCGATCTCGCGCAGGCGTTCCTGCAGGTAATCATCGGCCGTGATCGAAACCGGGTAACGGTCGGGGTTTTCCGGGGTGATGCACTGGTCCAGCGTCCTGAAGGGGAAGTCGCTGCGCAGGTGCAGGAAGAAAGGCATCGAATACCGGCTGTGGCGGGCGCGCTCGCCTTCGGGATTGCGCACGCGATGCGTCGTCGAGGGCAGGACGTGGTTGGTCAGGCGCTGCAGCATGTCGCCGATGTTGACCACCAGCGCGCCTTCAGGCGGCGAGACGCCAATCCATTCGCCCTGCTTCGTCAGCAGTTCAAGGCCTGCTTCCTCTGCGCCCAGCAGCAGCGTGATCAGGTTGATGTCCTCGTGCGCACCGGCGCGAATCGCGCCGGGTTCGGCATCGGCGGGCAGGGGGGGATAGTGCAGCAGGCGCATGACCGAGTTGCCATCCTCGATCGCCGGGTCGAACCAGTGCTCGTCAAGCCCCAGCCACACCGCAATGCGCGACAGGATGCGCGCGCCGACGCGGTCGAACTCGGCATAGAGCGCTTCGAAAGTCTCGCGGAAGCCTGTGGGGCGGGTCGGCCAGAGGTTGGGGAACATCGACATCGCGGCAAGCGGATGGTCTGCTGGCAGATCGCGGCCGACGTGCCAGAATTCCTTGAGGTCGTGGCGCTTTGCACCCTTGGCGATTTCAGTGCCGAATGGGGTGTAGCCACGGGCACCGCCAAGGCCCTCGATGTAGTAGCTGCGCTTCTCGTCCTCGGGCAGGGCGAAGAACTCGGCGGTGAGAGTCCAGGCGCGCGCGATCAGGTCGGCATCGATACCGTGGTCGCGGACCATGGCAAAGCCGAAGGTCTGGAAGGATTCGCCAAGGTCACGGGAAAGCGTTGCGGGCTCGCTGTTCAGCGAGATCACCGGCAGGGTTTGCAGGGGCATGGTGTTCCAGTTCGGAAAATTGTCGCTATGGAAACCGCCTGTAACGGGATTCGCGTGGGGTTTCATGACCAAAATCAACATCACCGACACGACTGGCCGCAACCTGTGGCTGATGAAGTCCGAACCGGACGTCTATGGCTGGGATGACCTCGTCGCAGAAGGGGAGGGGACGTGGGACGGCGTGCGCAACCACCTCGCCGCGCGCAACCTGCGCACAATGCAGGCTGGCGATCTGGCGTTCTTTTATCATTCCAACATCGGTGTCGAGGTGGTTGGCGTGATCGTGATCAGCGAGGGCGGACTGACTGATCCTACCGATCCGGAAGGCAAGTGGGCGGCGGTGAAGGTTAAGCCGGTCGAGAAGTTGCCGCAGACAGTGACCCTGAAGCAGATAAAGGCCACGCCGGACCTTCAGGAGATGGATCTGATCCGGCTTTCGCGCCTTTCCGTGGGTGCCGTGCGACCAGTCGAATGGAACCTTATCCTGCGCATGGCAGGAGTGCTCTAAGCCGGAACCGCGGCGGATTCAGTGCGTATTGATCTTCGTGAAGGCGATGCAACTTCGCCGTAAATTCAAGGAGATCAAAGATGGGTGAGCTGACCGATCGCGCCAAGGGCCTTGCCAACGAAGCCATTGGCAACACCAAGCAGGCAGCGGGCAAGGCAACCGACAATGCCAGCCTCCATGGTGAAGGCGTGGCGCAGGAGCGCAAGGGTGAAGCGCAACAGGCGGCCGGGAAGGTCAAGGGCGCACTCGGCGACGACGTCTGATTCAATTCAGGACCAGTTTTGACCGGCAGGCCGGTCACAGGAGGCCGTCCCGGATGGGGCGGCCTCTCTTTCTGTCTGCGCCAGACTGTCCCGAACAGGCACGACTGCAAAAAGCGCAGAATGCCGGGATACCGAAGGGTGAAAAAAGCGTTAAGGTCAGGTCATGACCATGTCGCCCAGCACCGCCTATGGCACCGCACGCCACCCGTTCCGCGCCCAGTTGCCGCGGCACGCGTTGCGCGAGTTGCCGCGCCATGAGCCGGAAGTGCTGGCGGCGATGAAGCGGGCAGAGGCTCTGCTGCGCGAAGCAGACATACGGTCTGAACCAGTCAACCTGCGGCGCATATCCATGCAGGATATCCGCGATTTCCTGATCGCCTATTGCGCCTGCTTCCTGGCAATCATGGTGTTTATCGCCTGATCAGACTGCCTTGGCAGCCTTCTCCGCGCGGTACAGCAGATAGCCGAGCCAGGCCGAGACCACGCACATCGCTGCGCCGAGCAGCAACTGGTCGACAATGGCGACCCCTGCTGCGCTGAGGCCAACCGCGAGCAGCGACCCCACCACCATGGCTCCTGAATTGACAATGTTATTGGCAGCGATCGTGCGGGCTGTCTCGGACTTGTCGACCACGGTCGTCAGGAATGCGTAGAGCGGCACGACGAACATGCCGCCTGCCACTGCGATGCCGAGCAGGCAAAGCAGCAGGGGGATGGCGAGGGGCTGAGCGATGAAGGTGGCAACGTCCATCAATGGCATGCCGGGATGTGCGGGCCAGTAATCGCAAACCTGATGGAACGCGGCGATGAACAGGCCCATCACGATCACCGACGCGGGCGAATAACGCGCCGAGACGGTCCCCTTGAGCAGCGCGTTGATCGACATCGAACCGATGGCAATGCCGATCGAGAACATCACCAGAAAGAGGCTTGCCACCTCCTTGCTGGCAGAAAGGACGTTCTTGGCAAGGGGCGGGAACTGGATGAACAGCACGGTGCCGACGGTCCAGAAGAAGCTGATCGCCACGATTGCCATGAACACCTGTCGGTGTCGCGTCGTGTTGCGGATCAGTCTCCACGATGACGTGAAGACGTTGAAATCGATCTTCTGTGCCTCGATCATCGGCGGGGCAGGGGGGACCTGTCGACCGGAGAAGTAGCCGATGAGCGCCGTCACGACTACGCCACCTGCCGCCACTTCCACCGGAATCCAGCCTGCCAGGATCGTGCCGGCGAGGATGGCGATATAGGTGCCTGCCTCGACGAGCCCGGTGCCTGCCAGAACCTCGCCGTCATGCAGGTGCTGTGGCAGGATGGCGTACTTGATCGGGCCGAAGAACGTGGAATGCACGCCCATTGCAAGCAGGGCGGCAAGCATCAGCGGAATGGCGACCTGTTCCACCTCAAGCCCCAGCCAGGCCAGGACAAGGCCCGTCCCACCGACAAGCATGATCGCGATCTCACACGCTTTCACGACGCGGATGATCTTCGCCTTGTCACGCATGTCGGCCAACTGGCCTGCCAAGGCTGAGAGCAGGAAGAAGGGCAGGATGAACAGGCCCGAAGCGATGGCGGAGAAGCGCGCTTCGGCAGCTTCCGAATTGTAGACGCTGTACACAACGTACAGGACCATCGCGTTCTTGTAGAGATTGTCGTTGAAGGCCCCCAGCAGCTGGGTGACGAACAGCGGCAGGAAACGGCGCGTGCGCACCAGATGCGTCGATGTTGTCATGAACCCTTTGCCGACATCGCTTCTTGAGCGCACCCTTAGCCCGGTGAGGATTGCGGGCAAGAGGTTTTGCGGTGGCTGTCTTAAGCGGTGAATGTTGCGATTCCGTTTGGCGCGAATGCAGGCTATGCCTTTTCCATGCTGACGCTGCCCAATCTGCTCACCCTGTCACGGATCGTTACGGTGCCCTTGCTGGCAGCGCTGCTTTGGTGGCCGGAATGGCACCTCGGTTATGGGCTCGCCTTTGGCGTCTATTGCCTGATGGGGATCACCGATTATTTCGATGGCTATCTTGCTCGCGCCCAGGGGACCGTCAGCAAGCTGGGCGTCTTCCTTGATCCGATAGCCGACAAGATCATGGTCGCCGCCGTTATCCTGGTGCTGACAGCGCAGGGCGTGCTGCGCGGACCGTACGTTGGCGACATGCACGTGATCGCCGGGTTGGTGATTCTGCTGCGCGAGATCGCGGTGTCTGGTTTGCGGGAGTTTCTCGGGGGCCTGCGTGTCTCCGTGCCGGTCAGCCGCCTCGCCAAATGGAAGACGACGTTCCAGATGATCTCGCTCGGCGCGTTGATCCTCGGTCAGGCCCTGCCCGATTGGGTGCTGACAGCTGGAGGTTTGACGGTGAACGTCCCGCATACCGTTGGCCTCACCACGCTGTGGGGCGCAGCGGTGCTGACCGTGGTCACGGGCTGGGACTACTTGCGCGTCGGCCTCAAGCACATGGATTGAGCGCGCTTGCGGTTCTGGATAGCGGCAGTTAAATGAGCACTACTGGATGTCCGGGGCGATGCAACCTCCCGGTCAGGCGTTCTGCCATGGCAGAAGCCCAAGCGTTGCCTGCACGGCCCGCTTTGCGGGCCGCAGGTAGTTGGGCTGATCATGAGTGAACGTACAGATTTGCTGAATAAACCCGATTTCTCCGAGCTGGTTCGCGTGGGCGCGCGGATCGGCTGCCTCAGTTTCGGCGGTCCGGCCGGACAGATCGCCCTGATGCATCGCGAACTGGTGGACGAACGCCGCTGGGTCAGCGAGGACCAGTTCCTGCACGCGCTGAATTTCTGCCATCTTCTGCCTGGCCCTGAAGCGCAGCAGCTGGCGACGTGGATCGGCTGGAAGCTGCACGGCAATCGCGGTGGGCTGGCCATGGGGCTGCTCTTCGTCCTGCCGGGGGCCGCGGTGATCCTCGCCCTGTCGATCCTCTATGCGGCCGCGGCAGGTCTTGGCTGGTTTTCCGCACTGTTTCTCGGCATCAAGGCGGCCGTTCTGGCGATTGTCGTGCAGGCGCTCCTGCGGATTGCCGGGCGGGCGCTTGGCACGCCGACCAAGAAGATCATAGCGCTCGCGGCCTTCATCGGGCTGGCGTTATTTGCCGTACCGTTCCCTGCGGTCGTTCTCGGAGCAGGGGCACTCGGCATGGTGCTCGCAGCGCGGCGACCCGACATGCTCGGGGTCAAGTCCAGCGCGCCGGCTGAAACCAGCGGGCCGCGACCCTGGGGTGCCACGATGCGCGCCATTGCGGTGGGCGCGATGATCTGGGTGTTGCCCCTGGCTCTGGTGCTGACAACTCTGGGCGCCGACCACGTGCTGTGGAAGATCGGCGTGTTCTTTTCCCAGCTGGCAGTCGTGACCTTCGGCGGGGCCTATGCCGTGCTTGCCTACATGGCGCAGCAGGCGGTCGACGGGTTCGGCTGGCTGCGGCCCGGTGAAATGGCCGATGGACTGGGCCTTGCCGAAACGACGCCCGGGCCGCTGATCATGGTTACGCAGTTCGTGGGCTACCTTGCCGCGTTTCGCGCGCCAGAGCCGTTCGGCCCCTACCTTGCCGGACTCTTGGGCGCAATCCTGACGACTTGGGTGACCTTCGTGCCTTGCTTCATGTGGATATTCGCGTTCAGCCCTTGGTTGGACCGGCTGGAGAATGCGCCGCGTCTGAAGGGTGGATTGGCGGCTATCACCGCGGCCGTGGTGGGCGTGATAGCGAACCTGACGCTGTGGTTTGCCCTGCACGTGCTGTTCGCGCGTCTTACGCCGACTAGCTTGGGGGCCATCACGCTGGATCTGCCCGACCTAGCTTCCCTTGACTGGAGAGTGCTGGTCATCGCGCTTGGAAGCGCGGTGATGATCTTTCGTCTGCGCCTGGGCATCATCACGACGCTTGGTGTCTGCGCGTTGGCGGGTCTCGTGCTAGCGGGAATTTAGAGCGCTCAACCCGCCCGGAGTTCCTGCGCCAGCATGTGGAACTCCTCGGCGCGGGGGCTGTTGCGGCGCCAGACCAACGCAATGTCGCGCCAGGCGTGGTCGGCCTTCAGCGGGCGGGCGACGATCTGGGTATCGTGCAGGATGCCCGCATCGATCGCCATCTTTGGCAGCATGGTGAGGCCAAGCCCGTTGTCGACCATCTGCACCAGCGTGTGGAGCGATGTGCCGATCATCGTGGCACTGGCGCGCATTTCGGGGCGGTTGCAGGCGGCCAGTGCGTGCTCTTTCAGGCAGTGGCCGTCTTCGAGCAGGAGCAGGCGGTTCTCGTCGATCAGGTCTGCGGTGATCGTTGCAGGCGGATCGCGCGGATCGTCCTTGGGGAAGGCGACCAGCAATTCGTCTTTGAACAGGACTTCGGTTTCGACTTCGCCAGTGGCGTAGGGGAGAGCCAGCAGCACGCAGTCAGCCCGGCCATGGTGGAGCGATTCGATTGCCGCGGCGCTCGGCTCCTCGCGCAGGAAGAGCTTGAGCTGCGGGCGCTCCTTGCGCAGGCGCGGCAGTATGCGCGGCAGCAGGAACGGCGCGATCGTCGGGATCACGCTCATGCGCAACTCGCCGGCGAGGGGCGCGCCGTGGCTCTGCACCAGTTCGGAAAGCTCCTCGGCCTCGCGCAGCAGACGATGCGCCTTGGCCACCACCTGATTTCCCAGCGGCGTGAAGCGGACCACGCGGCGAGTGCGTTCGACCAGCACGACGCCCAGCAGCGATTCCAGCTCGCGCAGACCGGCTGACAGCGTCGATTGCGAGACGAAGCACGAGTCCGCCGCACGCCCGAAATGCCCATGCTCGTGCAAGGCCACGAGGTACTGCAATTGCTTGAGCGTGGGCAGGTATGTGCTCATCTTGATCTATTCGTCCACGTGAACGACGACTTCGGGCTTGTCTGCGGAACCGCCGATATCGTCGATATGCGCCATCTTGAGCCGGCCGTTCACCACCGCGAACGCCAGCTTGCCCTCTACCAGTTCAAGGGCGTCGCGACCGAACTGCTCGAAGCGCCAGCCTTCGAGGATCGGCAGGTTCTTGCGCTGACCAGCTGCAAGCAGTTCGAGATCGTCCGTCCGCGCGAGGAGGCGCGCAGCGATATCGATCTCGCGGCTGCGGATCTTGAGCAGGAGCTTGAGCAGATCGGCGACCAGCGCGCCTTCCTTGCCGAGCGGGGCGCCGCGGGGCGCCTTGGGCGGCATCTCGGCGTCGGTCAGGGGCTTGGATTCGGCCAGCGTCTGCATCAGTCGGCGCCCGATGTCGTTATCCTTCCATCCCGTCGAGAGCCCGCGCACCTTGGCAAGGTCCTGCTGCTCCTTGGGCGGGTGGCTGGCGATATCCGCCAGCGTTTCATCGCGCATGATGCGGCCACGCGGGATGTTCTTGTCCATCGCCTCGCGCTCGCGCCATGCAGCCAGCGCCTTGAGCCGACCAAGCACGGCCGGGTTGCGGCTGGGCGCGCGGATCTTCTGCCAGACGGTGTCCATGTCGGTCCGGTAATTCTCCGGATCGGCGAGCTTCTCCATCTCGATGTCCAGCCACTCGCCACGACCGGTCTTGATCAGGCGTTTGAGCAGCTTGGGGAAGATCTTGGACAGATGGGTGACGTCGCCGATGGCATATTCGATCTGTCGGTCGGTCAGCGGACGGCGCGACCAGTCGGTGAAGCGGGCGCCCTTGTCGATCGAGAAGCCGAGCCAGGATTCGACGAGGTTGGAATAGCCGATCTGTTCCGACTGGCTGACCGCCATCATTGCGATCTGGGTGTCGAAGATGGGATGAGGTGTCTTGCCGGTGAGGTTGTAGATGATCTCCACGTCCTGTCCGCCAGCGTGGAAGACCTTGAGCACATCCTCGTTGTCCACCAGCAGGTCGAGCAGCGGCGTCATGTCCAGCCCAGGCGCCAGCGGATCGATCGCTGCGGCTTCCTTGTCATCGGCGATCTGCACCAGGCACAGTTCCGGCCAGTAGGTGTTCTCGCGCATGAATTCGGTGTCGACCGTGATGAAATCGGCTTTTGCCAGACGCTCGCACAAGTCAGCCAGAGCGTCGGTCGTCGTGATCAGGGGATGTATCTTCATCGGTCTTTTCTGTATGGCGCGCCGGTAAGGGCGACCCGGTGGTGCTCCCGTCAGGGAGCGCGGCTTGACAAAAGCGCGGCCATCGCCTGTTAGCCGCCCATTCCCCCTGCCCGATTGCAGACCGATTGGAAAGAGTTTCGATGCACCTTTACCGTTCCCATACCTGCGGCGCCCTCACGCGCGGTGATGTCGGGCAGACCGTCCGCCTTTCGGGCTGGGTGCACCGCAAGCGCGATCACGGCGGCGTGCTGTTCGTCGACCTGCGCGACCACTATGGCATGACGCAGATCGTCGCCGATGCCGACAGCCCGGCGCTGCCGATCCTGGAAGCGCTGCGCGTGGAATCGGTCGTCACCATCGACGGGGAGGTCAAGGCGCGCTCGGAAGGCACTATCAATGCCAACCTGCCGACCGGCGAGATCGAAGTCTTCGCGCGTGGTGCAACGGTGCTTTCCGCCGCCGAGGAATTGCCGATGCCGGTGGCTGGCGAGCAGGAGTACCCTGAAGACATTCGCTTGCGCTATCGCTTCCTCGACCTGCGCCGCGAGACGCTGCACGCAAACATCGTCACGCGCACCAAGGTCATCTCGGACATGCGCCACCGCATGGAAGGCGCAGGGTTCACGGAATACTCGACGCCGATCCTCACCGCATCCTCGCCCGAAGGTGCGCGCGACTTCCTCGTGCCGAGCCGCATCCATCCCGGCAAGTTCTATGCACTGCCGCAGGCGCCGCAGCAGTACAAGCAGCTGCTGATGGTGGCGGGCTTCGACCGCTATTTCCAGATCGCCCCTTGCTTCCGCGACGAGGATCCGCGCGCCGACCGTCTGCCGGGCGAATTCTACCAGCTGGACCTCGAGATGAGCTTCGTGACCCAGGAAGAGGTCTGGGAGACGATGGAGCCGGTCATCGGCGGCGTATTCGAAGCATTTGCCAACGGACGCTCGGTGACGCCGACTGGCAGCTTTCCGCGCATTCCCTATGCCGAAGCGATGCTCAAGTACGGTTCGGACAAGCCGGATCTGCGCAACCCGATCATCATCTCGGATGTTTCGGAAGAATTCACCCAGTCGGGCTTTGGCCTGTTCGAGAAGATCGTCGGCACCGGTGGCGTCGTGCGTCTGATCCCGGCACCGGGCACGGCAGACAAGAGCCGCAAGTTCTTCGACGACATGAATGACTGGGCGCGGTCCGAAGGTCACGCAGGTCTGGGCTATGTCACTCGCAAGGGTGGCGAATTTGGCGGGCCGATCGCCAAGAACCACGGCGCCGACAAGATGGCCGCGCTGTTCGACAAGCTCGGTCTCGGCCCGGATGATGGCTGCTTCTTCGCTGCCGGCAAGGAGGGCCAGGCCGCCAAGCTTGCCGGTGCCGCCCGCACCCGCGTCGCCGATCAGCTTGGCTTGATCGACAAGGACCGGTTCGAGCTGTGCTGGATCGTCGACTTTCCGTTCTACGAGTGGGATGAGGAGAACAAGAAGGTCGAGTTCAGCCACAACCCGTTCTCGATGCCGCAGGGCGGGATCGAGGCGCTGAACACCCAGGACCCGCTGACGATCAACGCCTTCCAGTACGACCTCGTCTGCAACGGCTTCGAGATCGCCTCGGGTTCGATCCGCAACCAGTCGCCCGAAACGATGGTCAAGGCATTCGAGATCGTCGGTCTGTCCAAGGCTGACGTGGAAGAGCGCTTCGGCGGCCTCTATCGCGCCTTCCAGTATGGCGCGCCGCCGCATGGTGGCATGGCCGCTGGCGTCGATCGCATCGTCATGCTGATCTGCGGTGCGCAGAATCTGCGCGAGATCACGCTGTTCCCGATGAACCAGCGCGCCGAGGATCTGCTGATGGGTGCACCGTCTCCTGCCGCACTCAAGCAGCTGCGCGAGCTGAACATCCGCGTCGTCGAGCAGACAAAAGGCTGAGACGGACAGGGCGTGCGCTGAGGTGATCCACAGCGCGCCTCTTGCCAGCGCCCTTTGCGTTGATTAGGGCGAAGTCCGAAACAGATAACCAACCGCTTTCCTTCGAAGGGGCATTTCATGAGCGATACCGCCGACCGCGTTAAGAAGATCGTTGTCGAGCACCTCGGCGTCGAGGCTGACAAGGTCACCGAAGAAGCCAGCTTCATCGACGATCTGGGCGCTGACTCGCTCGACATCGTTGAGCTGGTGATGGCGTTCGAAGAAGAATTCGGCGTCGAGATCCCCGACGATGCGGCCGAGAAGATCTCGACTGTTTCGGACGCGATCAAGTACATCGACGAAAACAAGGGCTGATCGCCCACATCCCCCTATTGCCCTGAGCGTGTCGAAGGGCTGCCAAGGCACTCGATGTCGGGCAGGGGAGGACTTCGGCAGGCTCAGCCCTAATTCAGGGGCTGGGCCTGTTTGCTTATTTTCCGGAGATTTCAATGCGTCGTGTCGTCGTAACCGGACTTGGCCTCGTCACCCCGCTGGGCGCAGACGTGGAGACCGTGTGGAAGAACCTGCTCGCCGGCAAGAGCGGCGCGGGCCTGATTACCAAGTTCGACACCAGCGACCAGAAGTGCAAGATCGCCTGCGAGGTAAAGCCTGCTGACCACGAATACGGCTTTGATGCCGGAAAGCGTGTCGATCACAAGATCCAGCGTCAGGTCGATCCATTCATCGTGTTCGGCATCGATGCCGCTGGACAGGCGCTCGAAGACGCCGGCCTTGCCGACATGGACGACGATCTCAAGATGCGCACCGGCTGCTCGATCGGTTCGGGCATCGGTGGCCTTCCGGGCATCGAAAGCGAATCGATTGTCCTGCACGAGAAGGGCCCGGGCCGCGTCTCTCCGCACTTCGTCCACGGCCGCCTGATCAACCTGATCTCCGGCCAGGTTTCGATCAAGTACGGCCTGATGGGTCCAAACCACGCTGTGGTCACTGCCTGCTCGACCGGCGCGCACTCGATCGGCGATGCCGCGCGCATGATCAAGGACGGCGATGCCGACGTGATGCTGGCAGGTGGTGCGGAAAGCACCATCAACCCCTTGGGCGTGGCCGGATTCGCGCAGGCCCGCGCACTGAACTGCAGCTACAACGACCGTCCCGAAGAGGCGAGCCGTCCTTACGATAAGGACCGCGATGGCTTCGTGATGGGGGAAGGCGCAGGCGTTGTCGTGCTCGAGGAATACGAGCATGCCAAGGCGCGTGGGGCGAAGATCTACGCCGAAGTCGTCGGTTACGGCCTCTCCGGCGACGCCTACCACGTCACTGCACCCCACCCTGAAGGCAAGGGCGCCGAACTCGCGATGCGCATGGCGATGCGCAAGGCGGGTATGGAGCCGGGCGACATTGATTACGTCAACGCTCACGGCACTTCGACCATGGCCGACACGATCGAACTGGCTGCGGTCAAGCGCGTGCTCGGCGATGATCTTTCGGGCGCTTCGATGAGCAGCACCAAGTCGGCCATCGGCCACCTGCTTGGCGGTGCCGGCGCGGTCGAGACGATATTCTGCATCCTCGCCATCCGCGACCAGATCGTTCCGCCGACGCTCAACCTGCACAACCCCGACGAAGGCACCGAGGGCGTAGACCTTGTCCCGCTCAAGGCCCGCCAGCGCAAGGTGCGTGCGGCGCTGAACAATTCGTTCGGTTTTGGCGGCACCAATGCCAGCGTGATCGTCAAGGCGATCGAAGACTAAGGACGCAAGCGATGGCCCGCCGTCGTCCATCCCGGCTGCCGTTGCTTGCGGCAGCCGTCATCTTGCTTGCTCTCGCCGGCTGGCTCGTGGGTGGCTGGTACGCTTCCGGCCCCCTTGAGCAGCAGATCGAATTTGATGTTGGCGAAGGCGAGGGCCTGAGTGCTCTGGCTGACGATCTGCAAGGGCAGGGTGCGATCGGCTCGGCCACATTGTTCAAGTTGCGGGCGAAGCTGCTTGGCGGAGGCACCGACATCAAGGCAGGCTCGTTCCTGATTCCCAGACGGGCCAGCGAAGCGACCGTTCTTGAAATCCTGAAGGGTGACAAGGTCATCCGCCGCCTGATTACCGTTCCCGAGGGCATGCCGTCTATCCTCGTCGCCGAGCGCCTGTCGGCCAACAAGGATCTGACTGGCGAGATCTCCGCTCCCGAGGAAGGCTCCGTCCTGCCGGACAGCTACGACTGGCAGAAGGGCGAACCACGTGCCGCAGTGCTCAAACGCATGCAGGCAGCAATGGACAAGACGCTGGCCGAGCTTTGGGCCAAGCGCAGCCCTCGCACCGTCGCCAAGACGCCACAGGAGGCTCTGATCCTCGCCTCCATCGTCGAAAAGGAAACCGGCAAGCCCGAGGAGCGCCGCATGGTGGCCGGGCTTTACTCCAATCGCTTGCGCAAGGGCATGCTGCTGCAGGCCGATCCGACGATCATCTACCCTATCACCAAGGGCAAGCCGCTCGGGCGGCGCATTCGCCAGTCCGAAATCCAGGCCGTGAACGGATACAACACCTACACGATGGTTGGACTGCCGAAAGGCCCGATCACCAATCCGGGCCGCGACTCGATTGCCGCGGTGCTTGATCCTGCCGAAACGGAAGCATTATTCATGGTTGCCGATGGGACCGGTGGCCACGTCTTCGCAGACACCTTGCAACAGCATAACGCTAATGTTGCCAAATGGTTCGCGCTGCGCAAGGCGCGCGGCGACCTGTGACCTGGAACCGATTCGGCAGGATTTCCGATAAGCGCAGGTTCTTCCATTATTAAGTAACATCGCTTAAACCTCTGCCCCGGAGGCACGGGAGGAGCTTGCTTCTCCAGTATCCAGGGAACATTCCGGCTGTGCCGGGCAGCGGACGCGTGCCGCCGTCTCGACTTTGCCGAATGTTCCCACTTCTCCATTTCTCTTGAAATCGCTGTGAATGCTGCTCAGGCAGATGCGGTGGTATCGCATCCTTCCCGAACAGCGCCGCTGGTGGTGACGGCTAGCCTTCCGCCAGAATTGCAGGCCCGGCTTGATCGTCTGCGCCGCGCCCACTTCCCCGCGGAGCGCAACTGGATCTCGGCCCATGTCACGCTGTTCCATTCGCTGCCCCCGCAGGTTGAGGCGGAGGCGCGCGATCTGCTGTCTGGGATGGCGAGCGCCACGCCCCCGGTCGATGCGCAGTTGCGGCGCGTCATGGATCTTGGCACGGGCACCGCGTTCCTGATCGAAAGTCCTGCAATGATCGCCCTGCGCGATTCTATTGCCGAGCACTTTCATGGAATGCTGACGGTGCAGGACAGCCATCGCCCCCGTCTCCACGTGACCATACAGAACAAGGTCTCGCAAGGCGAAGCGCGTGCATTGCAAGAACTGCTGGCGCGCAATTTCGAGCCTTCCCGCTTTGCCTTTGCCGGGCTGGCGCTACACCGCTATCTGGGCGGACCATGGGAAGCGATCGGACGCTGGCCGTTTCGTGCGGCCCTTCAGCACAAGCCACGCAGGATAAGGACAGTCACATGACCGCGCCAGACTGGTTCGACAAGGGCCGGAAGCATGTGTGGCTCCCGTACACCCAGATGCAGACTGCCAGAGCTCCCCTGCCGGTGGCATCTGCGGCCGGTACTCGGCTTCGTCTCTCCGACGGAAGGGAGCTGATAGACGGCATTTCCAGCTGGTGGGCCTGTGTTCATGGCTACCGCCACCCGCATATCGAGGCTGCGGTACGTCGCCAGCTTGAGACGTTGCCCCATGTCATGCTTGGCGGTCTGGCCCATGAGCAGGCCTATACCTTGGCACAACGGCTCGCTGCATTGCTGCCCGGCGATCTGGACCACGTCTTTTTCAGCGACTCCGGTTCGGTCGCCGTCGAAGTCGCAATGAAAATGGCTTCGCAATATTGGCTCAATCGCGGACGGCGCCGAGTGAAGTTCCTCTGCTTCAAGGGCGGCTATCACGGCGATACCTTCGCAACGATGAGCGTTTGCGATCCCGACGAAGGCATGCACAGCCTGTTCAAGGGCGCATTGCTTGAACAGATCGTGGTCAACCTCCCCACGAACGCTGCGCAAGAGGCTGCGCTCGGCGAACTGCTGGAGCAGCATGGCAAGGATCTTGCCGGCATTGTTGTCGAGCCCCTAGTGCAGGGTGCGGGCGGCATGGTCTTTCACGATCCGTTTACATTGCAGGCTCTTCGGCGCCTTGCAGATACCCACGAACTCCTGCTGATCTTCGACGAGATTTTCGTGGGGCTTGGACGGCTTGGCGACGCGATGTTTGCCTGTGAGATCGCGGGCGTGCAGCCTGACATCGTCACGTTGTCCAAAGCCTTGACCGGCGGGACGCTGCCACTTGCGGCCACGATCGCCAGTCGCCGTATCCACGAAGGCTTCCTGTCCGACGATCCGATGCATGCTTTGATGCATGGGCCGACCTATATGGGCAATGCCCTGGGTTGTGCAGCGGCCAATGCTTCGCTTGATCTTTTCGAACAGGAACCGCGTCTTGCCCAGGCCCGCGCAATCGGTCGTCAGCTTCAGGCGTTGCTCGAACCTGCCCGGGAATTGCCTGGGGTAAGGGACGTGCGCGTGCGCGGTGCGATCGGCGTGATCCAGCTGGATGGTCCTGCGCCCGCCGACCGCCTTTCCGAAAGCTGCATCGCAAGTGGTGTCTGGCTTCGCCCGTTCCGAGATATCCTGTACACCACGCCCCCGCTTGTCGCCCAAGAGGAGGATGTTGCGCACATCGCAAATGCCATGGTTGCGGCTGTCAGCGAATGGAGCGCCGACCGGGCAACGTGAATCGCTCCGGCGCGAGGCGAAAAAGGGTTGCCTAGCACCCGGGTGCTGGCTAAACGGCGCCCCTGCCCAAGAGGCACGCCGCTTTAGCTCAGTTGGTAGAGCACATCATTCGTAATGATGGGGTCACGTGTTCGAGTCACGTAAGCGGCACCACCTTCTTTAAGGTGCTTTCCAAGGAAAATCATCGGCTTCCTACCAACGGGCGTTAGCACCATGCGCTGCGGTCGGGCCTGCTATGGGAAGGGCCGCCACTATTCATCTCGGGCCTCGGGACCTCCTGCGATTCCCAACCGTTCGCTTTGGAAAAAACCGAGCCACAGTTCACGCCCCACCAAGGCGGCTGCCGACAGGCCGTTAAATTGCTGGCGCGGGGTGCCATAGGCGAAAGTTGCGATGCGTCCCGTGCCCGTGTCGAGTTCGCCGACGATCCAGCCTCGCTTGCAGAGCATCGGGTCCGCTTCTCCCTTCACGACCTTGCGAAGGCCGCCGCAGGCCGGTTCGTCGAGCCGCATGCCGGCCAGCAGAAGGTGTCCGCCCGTTCAGTGGATATTGTCCGGCATGAAGTCCGGCGCGGTGATGCGAGCTAGCGGGCGGCGCGTGTCCTTTCGTTCGAAGACGACGACGGCATGCCAGCCAAACGCCACCACATAGAAGCGGCGCTGGTCGGGATCGACTTCGATGCCGTTGTTGCCGGGGAGTTCAGTGCCGGGCAAGAGCCGAAATTGGTGGTCTGCGGGACCGCGTTGCCAGACGGCACCTGTCTTCCGGCCCAGCATGAAATCGCCGATCGTGGTGCCCGGGCGGGTGAGCACCGTGACCAGCATGGTCCCATCCGCGAATTGCGCGACGCTGTTGCCGATTTGTCCTGCGGGCATGACGACGCAGCCGCGCCACAGGAGGTTCGGCTCCTTGCCTTGTTCCAGCGTTACATCGAACGCCTCGATCGATTCCCGCCCGCCATGGTTGACGACGAACAGTCGGAAATGGCCGGCGGCGAGGGGCGCAGCGACAGCCCGCGGGTGTTGAACAAGGCAGGGTCTGGCGGGCCTGGGCAATCAGGGAAGGCTTCCGCGTCGGGGGCAAGCTGGCTTTCCTCGCCAGTATACCATTGTCGGTAGGATCGTGTACGGGCGTCGACCAGTTTCAGGCCGGCGCCTTTCGCAAATCCGCTTACGACCAACCATGACGTGCCGGGCACGGCAAGCAAATCTTCCGGCTTCTGCAGGCCGCAGAGATAGGTAAGCTCTGCATCGGGACTGCATTCGGCGGGCTGACCACGTCCCGGCGCAGAGGCGAGCAGTGCCACAAGTCCCGCGCAGATAAGCCTGTAGAATGGGCGCATCAGTCTCGCGGCCGTGAGGATGCCGGTCGGGTTGGCGCTTTGCCATCCCGCAGCAGGGCAAAGTCGCTAAGATGCGGCCAGGTTACCACCGACGATTTTTCCCCAAGCCAGACGAGTTGCGGCTTTTCCGGCCTGAACGCGGGCCATGAGCCGACCGTGGTGCTGGCAGGAACGCCGGTGCGGGCGAACGAGAGCAGCGCCCCTGCCATCTCGTTCTCGAGCGACTCATCGGTTGGCTCCCAGATGCGGGTCTGGCGGAACAGGTTGAGCGAATCTCGCGTGCGCAGCCAGTAGGGCACGTCGCCGGTGTGGTAGGCCCCGACCGTGGCCGGATCGTGATCGCTGAACCTGATACCCGGCGCATAGGGCTGGCGTCGGGTGAACAGATAGGCATAGGTGGGTGCTCTTCCATACTTGCGCTGCGCCAGCGCCCAGTCACCCATCTGCAGGCCCACCGAGCCATCGCGCGCGATGTCGGTAGCGGCGCGCGGGCCGCTTGAAGCATATGCCTTCAGGATCGCGTCGGCGCTCGCTGGATAGCGTTCGCGGACGGCGGCAGCGAGGCCGAGGCTGTTGTCCGCAGGTGCGAAGGGGCGAAAGCTCTCGTCGCGGGTGTAGCCGATCAGTATCGGAACGTCGGACTGTTGGCGCGCAGCGAAAACCTCTTCGTTGGAGCCGGTGACGACCTTGCCGTCGCGGACGATAGGACTTCGGGGCGTTGTTGCGGAAATGATGCGGTCACCGGGGAGGCCGCGCATTTCGGTTAGCGAGGCTGCACCAAGTTCCTTTTGCAGGGCAAGGCCCTGCTCTTCCGCCGTGGCCAGCGAGATGGGGCCGAGCATGCCACCGAACGCGCTGCCGCTCATGGCAACGGCCTTTGCAAACAGGCCCTTGGCGAGCGGAGATGCCTGCAGCAGCGAGACTGACATTGCCCCTGCCGATTGGCCGACAATGGTGACATTGGCAGGATCTCCACCGAACCTGGCGATATTGCGCTGAACCCATTGCAGCGCGGCGATTTGGTCCATCAAGCCATAGTTGCCCGAAGTGCCCGCTTCGCCGGTAAGGTCTGGGTGGGCAAGAAAGCCCAGCGCACCGACGCGATAGGCGAGGTTGACCCGGACCACTCCATCGCGCGCCAGTGGTGCGCCCGAATAGTTTGCCATCGAGGCCGAGCCGATGTTGAAACCGCCGCCGTAGATCCACACCACGACGGGGGCCTTGGCGGCATTCTTCGGGGCCCAGATGTTGAGGTAGAGGCAGTCCTCGCTGGTCGCCTCGTTGCCGAAGTAATGGTTCTGGAGCGAACCGCGCAGGGGCTGGAGGCATTCGGGGGCGAAGCGGTCGGCGTGGCGAAGGCCCGACCAGGGCTCCACCGGCTGTGGTGACTTCCAGCGCAGTTCACGCAGGGGCGGCGCGGCAAAGGGCACGCCGAGCCATGCTTCGATTCCGGAGGGGAGGGTGACGCCTTCGATCTGACCGCCGTCGACTTCGATTGGCTCGGCCAGCGCCGACTGTGCGGCGGCGAGGGACAGTGCCGCGATCAGCTTGCGGATCACTTGCGCGGCACCCCCAGCTTGTCGTGGAAGAAATCGAAGGTCGCGTTCATCGCCTTGAGCGAGGTGCGGCGGGTATCGTCGGGCGTCGCTCCCATGAAGCTGTGGTCGATGCCGGGGTAGTAGGTGGCGCTCACAGGAACGCCTGCGGCCTTCAGCGCGGCTTCGAGCTGTTGCGACTGGCCAACGGGCACGACCTTGTCGTCCACGCCGTGGAGCAGGAGAACCGGTGCGTCCTTGACATCGACATAGCTGATCGGGCTGGCGGCGCGGATGGCTTCGGGCGTGCAGGTGCTGTCCTTGCAGCCGAGCAGGCGCTGCTCGGCAGAATCCTTCTGCGTTATGCGCGGCATCGTGGCGAAATCGTGGATGCCATACCAAGCGGCGGTGGCTTGCACGCAGCCATCATTGGCCGAGGCGGGATCGAGCGTGGCGTCGATCTTGCCGTCGGTGCAGGCAAGGCCCGTAAGTGCAGCGAGCTGGCCCCCCGCCGAACCGCCGAACACGCCGACGCGCGATGGGTCGATGTGATATTGCGCTGCATTCTGGCGCAGGAAGCGCAGGGCGGCAAAGATATCCTTGGCCTGCGCCGGGAAGGTGGCCTCGCCCGACAGGCGATATTCGACGCTGGCGACGGTGAAGCCCTCGGCGGCAAAGGCGGCGAGCATCTTCGGGAAATTGTCGAAGGCACCTGACTGGCGGGTATGGCCTCCCATCCAGCCACCGCCGTGAATATAGAGCACAAGCGGATGCGGGCCTTTGCCGGCGGGCACATAGATGTCGACGATCTGCGGGCGGTAGCCGGGGTTGACCTGATAGGTCACGTCCCGCCACGCCTTGACCCCGCCGGGAAAGGCGACCGCCACCTGCGGGAACTTGTCGGCCATCGACGGTTCGGGATTGACCGGGACGGAGCGCTCAGCGGGTGTCTTGGCGCTGGTGGGCGCGGCGACCAGGGCAGCGCAGGCGAACGCCGCCAGTGGGGTGAAACGGGCCATCTTGTCCTCTCCTTTGTCTGTTCTCGTTGCGCGTTCAGCTGGCGCGGTAGAAGCGGATGCGCACCGCGCGCTTGCCACCGGGCAGGCTCACCGGATCGAGCGTGCCGATGAAGCAGCCTTGCGAGAGCCAGTCGTACTTGCCCTGCGGCGCTTCGAAGACGGGGTGGGTACGGACGACTGCCTTGGGGTCCTTGGCGCGGCAACTGACGCCGGTGTTGACGACGTTGATCACGGCACCGTCATCGGTGCGCAGCATGTAATCAGCCTTGATCTGCAGGCAGCCATCGGCGCGCCGCAATTGCCAGTCCCAGCCACCGCCCATTATCGTGCCGCGAATGCCGGGGCCTTCGAAGGTGCCGCCGGTAATGGGCACGATGTTGCGGGTGCCAAGCGAGGTCTGGCCGACAGTCACATCGGCATCGAGCGTGACCGTTTCCTCGAAGGCGAATTCGAGCGCGGGTTCAGCGGCGTGCGCGCTTGTGGCAGTTGCCAGCGCGGCGGTGGCTATCGTGGCGATCAGGCGCATGAGCTTCTTCAATCGAGATATTCGGGTTTGTGTCTGGCCTGCGCGGCAAGGCGGATCGGGGCATTGGCTGCACCGTATCCGGCGTATCCGCGTCGCTCGACCACTTCGAAGAAGACGCGTCGGGCGAAGGCGCGACTGTAGAACTGGAAGTATTCCGCCTCGCCGTCGCAGTCGTAGAGGATGCCGAGCCGAGCCATCCGCTCGATCAGTCCGGGATCCAGTCCCCAGCGCGCTTCGAGATCGTCATAGTAGTTGCGCGGAATTTCGAGGACGGGCAGGCCATCGGCGCGGGCAGCTTCGGCTACGGCGAAGACATCGGACGTGGCAAACGCGATATGCTGCACCCCCGCACCGAAATAGTTCTGCACGAATCGCGAAGTCAGCGACTGGCTGGCGAGCGAGCCGTTGAGCGTGAAACGTACCGAACGATCGGCGTTTTCAACCGCCTGACTCTGCACGAGGCCCATCGGGTCGGCGATCTCGAGCTGGGGCGTCTTTTCAACGTCCAGCAGGGCGACGTAGAACAGCAGCCAGCTGAGGAATTCCTCGTACTGCATGGTCTGCGCAATGTGGTCGACGCCGTTCAGCAGTGGCGCGGCTTCGGGTTCGAGAGCGTGAGGGAACTCATGAGCCCACATCGCCTCGCGGCTGGCTGCATCGACGAGGTAGATCAGGCTGCCTCCGACGCCGCGCACGCTCGGGATCGGCCATTCGTCGGGGCCGACTGCCTGCTCGAACCGCGGGACGCGCAGAAAGTCGGCGCGAGAAAGCGCTGCGGGAACGTCCGGCACGGTAAGTCCGAGCGCGCAGACGGCGGCGCCGTGGACCATGTCAAAGCTGTGGGCGAGGCCTTCGGGCTCGCAATTCACGACGATGCTCGCCGCGCCTTGCGTCCAGCGGGTAACGTCCTTGCTGCGATGGCGCGCGGTGGGTCGGAAGCCGAGCGGGCGGAGCATCGCGCCAAGTGCCTCGGCTTCTTCGTGGCTGGCGGCAAATTCGATGAACTCGACGCCCGTGGTGGTGGCCCGCGGCGGCAACGTGGGGGCAGCGGCAGAGGGCTTCGCAATTCCGCCCTCCAGAAGGCGCAGTGAGCGATAGCCATCGAGCGCCACGCCGCTGGCCGAACCTGCGCGGAAGCGGTCGTTGAAGATCTCGAGGCTCCAATACCCGTCGTAGCCGATCTTGCGGATCGCCTGCGCCCAATCATCGAGTGGAAAGTCGCCTTGGCCCGGCATCGAGCGGAAGTGGCGGCTCCACTGCAGAAGGTCCATGTCGAGCACCGGGGCGTCGGCTACTTGCACAATGAACAGCTTGTCGGCGCGGATATCGCCAATGCTGGAGGAGGGGATGCGGCGCGAGAGCGAGTGGAAGCTATCGAGCACGAGGCCGATGGCCGGGTGATCCACGTCGCGCACGATGCTCCAGGCATCGCGGTGATCGTTGACGTGGCGGCCCCAAGCAAGCGCTTCGTAGCCGATGCGCAGGCCGCGTGCGGCGGCGCGTTCCCCGGCTTCGTGAAGATCGGCGATGGTGTGGGCGCGATCGGCTGAAGCGATGGGTGAGCAGCTTGAGCAGAGCAGGAGCAGATCGGTGCCAAGTTCCTGCATGACGTCGAACTTGCGCTCGAGCCGGTCGAACGCCCGGGTGCGCTGCGGTTCGGGCAATCCGTCGAGATCGCGGAACGGCTGGAACATCGTGCAGACAAGGCCGAGATCAGCCATCATGCTTGAAATGTCGCGTGCCGAGAGGTGCGTCGAAAGAAGGTCGTTCTCGAAGATCTCGGCCCCGTCGTATCCGGCAGCAGCGATGGCCTGCAGCTTGGCATCGAGCGTACCACTGATCGAAACGGTGGCGATGGACGTCTTGATGGGCACTGCAGGCTCTCCGTCGCCTCGGCTCTTGCGAGGTTGACATCTATAAATGTTAGGGACTAGTTCGTTACATAAATGGAGTGCGGGCGCAAGGGGAGGAATGTGAAGGGAATTTCTGATGCGGTGGCCGGAACGGCGCTTATGGGCGGGGAAAACCTGCGCGCGCGCTGTGTCACGGGCAGACCGCAGCCGAAAATCCCGCTAGCATCGCTGCCAACGGGGCAGGCGCTCGATGGCGAGCGAGAGGACCTCGTGCCAGTCGCGGAGACCACCATCTTGCCCGAGAGCGAAATAGCGAAGAAGCCGGAACGCCGGAGTCGCGCGGAAAGCCGCGAGCAGGCGATCAACCAGATCATCGACATCGCCACCAACGAATTTGTCGAGAAGGGCCTGGCCGGGGCGAGGATCGACGAGATCGCGGGCAAGGCGACCAAGCGCAAGATCTACTATTACTTCGAAGGCAAGGACGAGCTTTATCGTGCCGTCCTGCAACGCGCTTATGCTCGCGTCCGCGAGAGCGAGGCCGAAGTCGACATCGAGAGCGGCAGCGCTACCGACGCGCTGCGCCGTCTGATCGAGCATGACGTGCGCTATCACGCGCGCCATCCTGAACTGGTGCGACTGGTGATGAACGAGAACATCCACCGCGCCGAACATCTCAAGCAGATCGAGGGCCTGCCCCAAGGCAACCGCCGGGTCATCGGCATCCTCGAAAGCATCATCGCCCGGGGACAGGCGGAAGGTACTTTCCGCGATGGCATCGACCCGGTGGACCTGCATCTCAATCTGACCGCATTGAGTTTCTACAACGTCTCCAACCAGTTCACCTTCGCGCACAACTTCGGGGTGGACATGACCAGCCCCGAGGCGATCGAGCGACGGGCAGGGCAGGTGGCGGACATCATTCTGGCCTGGGTGACGAAGAAGGACTGACCGGCCGGGCAGCTATTGCTGCTCGTCCATGGATCGGCCGGACGTCTGCCCTTGCGCCAAAAGGAGAGGACGAATGGCACTTCCCGCACCCGATTCCATGGCCGACGGCCCCACGGAGTGGTCGCGCAAGGCCTTGGGCATCGTTGCTCTGTGCTTCGCGATCAACATGGCCGACGGCGTGGACGTGACGATCCTGTCGTTTATTGCTCCGCGACTGCAGGCGGAATGGGGCATTGGCGCAGCAACGATGGGCAACCTGTTCAGCGCTGGCCTTCTCGGCATGGCCATCGGCGGCATGTTCATTGCCCCGCTGGCTGATCGGCTTGGGCGGCGCGCGGTTATCCTTGCGGCGCTGTGCCTGATGTCGGTCGGCATGTTCGCCAGCAGTATCGCTCCGAACGTGCCATTCCTGTTCGCGATGCGGGTAATCGTGGGCTCGGGCATCGGAACGGTGCTCGCGGCGATGGCGGCGCTTGCCGCGGAGAGCGCGCCTCCCGCACAGCGCAATCTGGCGGTGGGCGTGGTACAGGCAGGGTATCCCTTCGCGGCGGTGTTCACCGGGCTGATCGTGGCGCATGCGCTTCCGATCCATGGCTGGCAGGCCATGCTGCTGGGCGCTGCGGTGCTGACGGTGGCGCTGTTGCCGGCAGCGTGGCTGGTCCTGCCTCATGTGAAACCTGAGGCGAGCCAGGGGCGCGCCTCGGCGGGCAAGGTAGGCCAGTTGTTTGCTCCGGCCCTGCGCGCACGGACCATCGCCCTGTGGTGTGCCGTGTTCTTCGGACTGATGGTGCTCTACTTCATCGTCAGCTGGATCCCGAAGCTGTCGATCGCGGCGGGCCTTTCGGAGACCAACGGTATTTACGCTGGCGCGCTCTACAACCTTGGTGCCTTCGTCGGCACGATGGCGATGAGCGTCCTTGCCTTGCGCGTGCCGCTGGGAAAGCTGGTTCCCGTGATGCTGACCGGCGCGGGCGTGGCGATGGTGGTTTTCGGATCGATCGCAATGCCGGTGTGGCTGACGCTGGTCGTCGCCTTCGTGATCGGCGTGACCCTGCAGGGGGGATACAATGGCGTCTGGCCGATCGCGGCGGGCGCCTATCCCGGCGAGGTGCGCGCCACCGGCGTGGGTTGGGCCATTGGCGTGGGCCGGGGCGGGGCGGTGATCGGCCCGATGCTGGGCGGCTACCTGATGGCGGCAAACGCACCGTTACCGGCGCTTTTCGGAGCCTACTGCGCGCCCTTGCTCATCTGTGCGGCAGCAGCGTTTCTGGTGGAACGCCACAAAGTGTAACTAACCAGTAACAAGTTATTTGACAGGGACTAGTTCGTCACATAAATGAACCCTCGGTGAAGGGCGGCGAATCCAGCTGCCCCTGGAGGAGGATGACCATGAATTTGAGGGGCACTCGCCTTGCGTTTTCCGCGTCCCTGTTGACCGTAGCTGCCGCGCTCTCTGCGCCCGCGCTCGCTCAGGATGCGGCCCAGAATGGTGCAGAGGACCAAGCTGCTGAAGCGCCGGGCGACACCAAGGAAATCATCGTTACCGGCTCGCTGATCGCGCGACCGAACAACACCGCCGTCAGCCCGATCGTCTCGGTGGGCGAGACCGCGCTCAAGGAGACCGGACAGGTCAACCTGCAGGACGCGCTGAACCAGTTTCCGAGCTTCACGACCGCGGGCAACGCCAACACCGGCGGGCAGGGCACGGGTGGCCGCGCATCGGTCAACCTCCATGGCCTTGGCACCAACCGCAATCTCGTGCTGCTTGATGGCAAGCGCCTGCCGCTGTCGGATATCAATGGCAACGTGGACATCAACATCCTGCCTGAATCGATCATGGGTGGTGTCGACATCATCACGGGCGGCGCGTCGGCTATCTACGGTTCCGATGCCATCTCGGGTGTCGTCAACTTCAAGACCCAGCGCGCTTTCGACGGCGTGCGCATCGACGTGCAGAACTCGATCAGCGACCGCGGCGATGCCTACAAGTTCAACGGCTCGCTCGCTTTCGGATCGAGCTTTGCCGAGGATCGTGGTCACGTCATGGCGGCGTTCAGCTATGCTCATCAGGACCAGGTGAACGGCTCGACCCGCGACTTCTTCTTCGACAAGACGCCCTCGTCGTTCATCGGCAACGGCACCTTCGTGCCGAGCGCGACCAATGCTCCTGACGCGGCAGTCGTGTCGGCCGTATTTTCGGGATACGGCATCAGCAATCTGCCCGCCAATTTCCAGCTGCTGAACCTCGGTTTCAACAATGATGGGACGTTGTTCACGCAGACCGGTGCGCGCAACTACAAGGGTCCCAACGGCTCAAACGGCTACCTGATCGTCGGCAACAACGTGCGCATGCCGGTCGGCCAGCAGATCGATTTCGCCAATGGCCTCAAGCGCAAGACTGCCTTCGTCAAGGCCGACTACGACCTTGCGCCGGGCCTCACCGCCTATGGCCAGTTCATGTACGTCGACCTTTCGGTCAAGACTGCGTCAGGCGGCAGCCTCACCCAGTTCGGTTCACTGACCACGATCCCGGTCACCAATCCGTTCATCCCGCAGGACCTTCGCACGATCCTCGCTTCGCGCCCCAACCCTAATGCGCCGTTCACTTGGAATGGCCGCTACGTTGGCGTGCCTTACAAGAACTGGGACGAGAACTACGTCGTCCAGCAGTACATGGCCGGCCTGAAGGGGGACATCACCTCGGGCTGGTCGTTCGATCTCTATGCATCCTACGACCAGTCGGTCCATGACCAGCAGCTCAACGACGCCGTGGTCAAGAGCCGCGTCCAGACCTTGCTGAACGCGGCTGACGGTGGCCGTTCGCTTTGCACCGGCGGCTTCAACATCTTCGGTGATGCCAACGCCCGCTCGCTGTCGCAGGCCTGCGTGGACTACATCACCAAGACCGCATTCTCGAAGGAGAAGCTGTCCCAGACGCAGGCCCAGTTGCAGGTCAACGGCAAGCTGTTCGATCTTGGCGCTGGCCCTGCCCAGATCGCCTTCGTCGCAGGCTATCGCAGGAACAGCTACAACTACATTCCAGACAGCGATCTTCGCGCCCAGAACATCGAATCCGTGATTGCCTCGCAGCCCGCCTCGGGTCGCATCTCCGTGAAGGAATTTGCTGCGCAGGTTGACGTACCGCTGATCGCCGACAAGCCGTTCATCGAGGAATTCGGCATCGGCGGCGCGATCCGCTACTCCGACTATTCGGTCACCGGCGGGGTCACCAGCTACGAAGTCGACGCCCGCTGGAAGCCGGTGGAGCCGCTGCTGTTCCGTGGCAGCTACCAGCGCGCGGTGCGTGCGCCGAACATCGGCGAACTGTTCTCGCCGCAGCAGGGCAACCAGCTGGTGATCGGCACGCCGCCAAGCGCACTGGGCGATCCTTGCGATATCCGCTCGACCGCGCGCACGGGTGCCAACGGTGCCAAGGTTGCAGAACTCTGCGTTGCACAGGGCATTCCGCAGGCTGCAATCTCCAGCTACACCTTCCCGACCACGGCCACCGGCCAGCTCGTCTCGGGCAACACCAACCTGACGGCCGAACGCGCCGATACCTACAATTTCGGCTTCGTGCTCAATTCGCCCTTCCAGAGCGGGCTTCTGTCGGACTTCACGCTTTCGGTCGACTACTACAATATCGCGGTCAAGAACGTGATCTCGACCGTGCCCGGCCTGACCGTGCTGTCGAAGTGCTTCAACCTCGATGGCTCGAACCCCAGCTACGACAAGACCAACCTCTATTGCGGCCTGCTCTCGCGCGATAACTCGGGGCAGCTGGTCAACGTCGCCACGCCGTTCCTCAACCTTGGATCGGTCAAGACCGATGGCGTCGAGGCGCAGGTGAACTGGACAGTGCCGTCACCGATCCTGCGTGGAGACAGCGGTCGTCTGTTCGTGAACGCGGCCGTGGGCTGGCTGCACAAGTACAAGCTGCAGCTGATCCCTGGCGCGGCAGAGCTCGACTACACGGGCATCAGCAACGGTGCGGCAGGTGTCAGCAGCCTTCCGCCGCGCGCCACGCCGAAATGGAAGTCGGTCACCAGCTTCGGCTACCGTTCGGACGCCACCACGCTCGGCCTTCGCTGGCGTTACCAGAGCGCGATGAAGGACACGACCTCGGTCCTTACTCCTGCCACCGCCCAGGTTGGCGTGGGTGCCTATGCGCTGTGGGACATGTTCGGCACTGTTCGCGTCAACAAGTCGATCGAGTTTCGCGCCGGCGTGAACAACCTGTTCGATCGCGGCCTGCCCTTCGTGGCGAGCTCGCAGAATGGCACGGACGTTGCGCTCTACGATCCGATCGGTCGCTCGTTCTATCTTGGCGCACGCGTAAACTTCTGATCCACCCTATGTCCCGGCATCCCCGTGGTGCCGGGACGCTTTTCGAAGGCACAAATGATCCTATCCGGCCTTCTTGGACGTTCGATCCTCGCCTCGCGCTCGCCCGAGTTGCACGAGAAGGAAGCGCAGGCGCAGGGTATCGCCTTGCGTTACGACCTTTATGATTTTTCCGCGCGAGGCTGGGCCGACAGTGATCTTCCACTGGTCCTGAAGCGCCTGCTGGACCAGGGCTACAGCGGCTTCAACGTGACCTATCCGTTCAAGCAGGCCGTGGTATCGCTGCTTGATGAACTCGACGAGACCGCGCTCTCCGTGGGCGCAGTCAACACCGTATCCATCCGCGATGGCAAGCTGTGCGGCTTCAATACCGACATGGCCGGCTTCCGGGACTCCATTGCCGAAGGATTGCCGGGCGTCGCCTTGAACAATGTGGTCCAGCTCGGTGCAGGAGGGGCGGGGGCTGCCGTCGCCAATGCCCTGCTCTCGCTGGGGGTCGGCACGCTGCAACTGGTCGATGTGGACGAGAACCGCGCAAGGCTCCTGGCAGACGATCTTGCTGCGCGTTTCACCAATGCCCGGATCATCGCCCTTACTCCCGATGCGGTCGAGATGGCGGTTGCTGACGGTATCGTCAACGCCACGCCGATCGGCATGAACGGCAAACCCGGTATGCCGATTGCCGAAGATGCCGTCGAAGCGCGGCACTGGGTCGCCGATATCATCTACTTCCCGCCCGAAACGGAACTGCTTTGCCTTGCCAGGCAGCGCGGGTGTCGCACGATCAATGGTATCGGCATGGTCATCGGACAGGCGGCCCGCGCATTCGAAATCATCACTGGCCGCGTTGCAGACAGAAGCAGAATGGCGTCCAGCCTTGCGTAGTACAAAAGCTGCAGGACACGAGCTCGGCCAGGCTAGACCGATGGAATGCTCATCTCGGGCCGGAAACCAAGTCGGTGGGCAGCAATGAGGCACTCCACGGCCATCAATGGCAACCAGGGCGGCGTGTCCCTGTCCAGCGCTGCACGACCCAGCTGTGAAATATCATCCAGCCTTGCTGCATCGGGTAAAAGCCGGAGCCCGGCGCCGATCGCGTCCAGATCGAAGATCGTCGACTGTCCATCGACAGAGGCGCGCAGCAGATCAAGCGACAGCAGCAGTTTCTCTTTCAGCTCTGCGTAGCCCATGAAGCGCTCGTCGAATAATCCGACCTTGACCTGCGCCAAGCGGACTTCGTCGGGCAGGATGCCCTCCATGGCGGTGCGGAAGGGTTGTCGACTGTACCCGTCGTGCACGAAGTGATGCAGCGGCAAAGACAACATGAAGTCCACGACCGTTCGATCAAGCATCGGAAAGGTTACCGCCAGTCCATGGCGGGCAGCCATTATCGAGAAGTAGGTGCAACGCGATGGGATATGATGATCCGCAAAGGCCGTGACTCGCTCCCTTGGCGTATTCGCCTGGAGAATCGGCTGCATGCTTCTGTCGAGGATTTCGCTCCTGAATGCGGGTTTCACGAAGCGGAGAATGCCTGAAGCTGCATCCATCGGTGAACGGGATGGTCCGCGACGCGTCATCGGAAGCTTGGCAAGCAGGGGTTTCAGAAGGCGAGCGCGGATCGTGGCTTTCAGCGATTTGCCATCGGTCCTGGCGCGCGACCGGAGTTCCCGGGCGAGAGTTCGCATATCCCCCTTCAGGAACAGGGCAGCGTAAAGGTTGGCGCCGTTGTAGGTCGCTCCTTCGTCGCCACCGACGCCGCTGAGGACCCGATCTGCGCCGGCTTTGGCCGCCAGCGCCATCATCTGATCGTCATGCCCGCCGATCACACCGCCCGGCCAGTCCGTATCCTCCGGCTGGCCGGGCATATGCAGGCAATCGTGGACCACGTGGTGTTCAACGTCCGGATATTGCTTCAGGAGAGCTTCGATCAAGGGGCGCTCATCGAGTTGCGCTGGGCCGATCGGCTTGAGTGTTGTCATGCTTAACGCGATGACGCCCGCGCCGCGCCCGCGCGCGGCCTTGGCTGCCAGCGCCGTTATCGCCGAACTGTCGAGCCCTCCGCTGAGGTGGCAGGCGACGGGCTTGTCCGTTGGCAGACGCCGCCGAACGGCTTCGTCGAGCAGCGTTTTCAGCTTTCGGGCGGCAGCGTCCCGGGTTCCTGTCCATTTGCCGACGGCGCTTTCATCCGGGCGGTATGCCCGATGAATCTGCGGAGCTTGGTCCTCGACACTGAACCGCAGGCTGTGACCGGCAGGGAGATAGGCGATTTCGGCAAAGCCACTGTCGCTGCCCCGAAAGAATGACTGGCGCAGTCTGATTGCATGGGCAGGCTGGTCCGGAATCGCGGATGCCACACCGGCTTTGTGAAGACCTTTCGGCAGGCTGGCGAACGCGAACCAGCGTCCCGCGCGCAGAGTCCAGGCCAAGGGCCTTGCCCCGATGAAATCGCGGGCCAGCCAGAGGACGTTTTGCTTCTGCTCCCACATCGCCACGGCGAAGTCGCCATTGATGCGATCGGGAAAGTCCGCGCCATGCGTGGCAAGGCTGGTCAGAAAGATCTGCTCCGGACAATCCGAGAAGACATCCAGTCGCACATCTGCCGCTACGATCCACGCCTCCTTCTCGACCGGACGCGCGCCTTCATGCGAGAAATCCAGGATGGCCATGCTCAGGCGACCATGTGTCTGGCGGCTGACGGCGGGGGACAGCCCCTCGGGAATCATCGCCTCAATCATGCCGTCGAGCATTTGCTCTGGCGGGCAGGCATCATCCAGGCGCACAATACCGCAGATCAGTTTCACGCCGTTACACCACTTCCAGCATCCCGCGCTCCCTCAGTTCGCGGAGAAATGCTATCACCTGATCCCGGCAATCGGCAGCCGGCACATCATACTCGGCCTCAAGCGTTGCAACGATATCGTCTTCGTCGATAGGCTGTGCGAGGAGTTCCCAGATCCGCGAGGCCACCTCGTTCAATTCGTGGTAGCGCCCAGCCTGCACATTGAGCAGCAAGGTGGAGTTCTCCTGAGCCGAGCCCAACATGCCCCGCGCGCGCTGAACCAATTTTCCCATCTGTAACTCCCTTGGAATGTACGGCCGATCAGACGTGCGGCCTGCGATCAGACATGGTGCACCTGGGAATAGCCCCACTGTTCCATCACCGGCCCAAATGCGTCTTCGATCCTGCGGATCTGACCAGGGGTCAGCGCCTGGCGCCATTCCCCGGCCTTGCCCGACCGGAAAAAGCGCTCTTGCTGCGGCAGGCTTTCGCGAAAGCCGTGCGTTGCCTCCTGGCGCTGCAGTTCTCTAAGAGACGAATGGTCGATCGCTCGATCCACTTCCGCAGAACTGGCGGTGCCATTCAACCACCCGATGATTCTGGTAAATTCGGCTTTGGTGTCCTGCCGCAGATCCTCATATCGCACGACCTGAACCGGAATTTCCTCTTGCGTGGTCCAGCCCGTCACATGCGAAGCCCAGTCCCCCAAGGCGTAGCGCAACTGCATCGGTCCGTCTGAGTGGGCCGTCGCATCGAGCATCTGTGCAATGGCTGCATCGATCGAAATGCCGGCGTGATGCGAAAGCGAGATCGCGACATCGCGGGGATCGCGGACAAGGTACAGGCCGCGGCTTCCTGGCAGTCCGGTTACTTCGGTATCAAACCTGTCATGGGTCTTGCAGATGAAAGGTGTTCCAAGACGCCTTGCGACGAACGCGCCTTGCATCGCGCGAAGTTTCGCCAGCTCTGCCGAATAGAGGCTGTCCGGTTCCACCAGAAGCTCGTCGCAGAACCGCCAGCGGCTTATCAGCAGTTCTTCCTCGGACAGCCGGTTGATGTTGCAAGGTTGTTCGCTGCCAGTCAGCAAGTTGGCAAACAGGACGCGCATCCAGGTGTTGCCGGACTTGGGATAGGATGCGAGCCAGATCAGTCCGGCCGGTAGGGTCGCCACGGTCGCTACGCCACGCTCGGACTTTGCCAGTGCTTCATCAATGCTGCAGTCGTCTCGTCCAGACGCTCCAGGTCGCGAGGCCTGCTCAGGTGATAGACTCCGATCCCGGCTGCAAGCGCGCCGATGCGGCCCGCCAGCCCGCTCTGGTTGGCATAGGAAAGCGCGATCTGACGCCGGTATGATTGCCGCAGGAGAGCTTGAGCCGCATTCAGGGGTGTCATCCGGGTTATGGCAGGAGCCTGTCCCGGATCGGAAGCTGTCAACATGTAGATTGCCCCGATCGGCACGGCTCCGCCTTGGTCCGCTGTCGTCGGCGGAGCAACGTGAAACTTCTCGACGAGGTGTCGTACGCGAGGGCCTGTCGAGCTCCCCAGTGCCAGGCGTTCAATGCTGTCAGCGTACAGGCGGAGCGCCCGTCCATCGCGCTCCACCATCGCCGGCCCTTGGTCTGGCTGGATGATGGCACACATGTCATCGGACAGAAAATCGCATCCGGCGCGGCATAAAGCCGCTGAAAGAGTGGGTTTGCCGGCGCCGCTCGGCCCGCAGAAGAGGTAGGCGCGACCTTCGTGAACCACTGACGAGGCATGAAGCAGCAACCCACCGCGCTGGTACAGAATGGCCGAAAGGCCCGTCCCGGTCGCGAATATCAGCACATCCTCGACCGGCATGTCCGGCGCTGGGCAGATGCTGATGCGGTTACCGTCCGTAGCCATGAAGCGGCCGGTATCCGGCAGGTTCAGCAGGAAGCTGTTCCGGTTGATTTCCCAGTTGGCGCCGCTGTGCAGGATGTCTTCAAGGTGCTCGGGGACATCCTCGACATGCATTGTCACATCCGCCTCGGCTACCTCGACGGCCCCCGTATCCGCTCGCATCGGCAAAGCGATCATGGATCGGACATTCAGTCCTGACATTCGATAGGTATACGGTGGGGGACCAACAGGCTCGATCATGCTGAACTATCGCCGACAAGCAGACATATGCAAGTCGCAATGCAGATTAAAAATCCAAAACAATCATTGATCTAATCACATTATTTCTGCACTGCTATGCGTTGCGTGAAAGAGTTTGGAGGTCTCCTTATGCCTAACCAAAAGTTAACGATCGAAGCTGGTGCAGAAGTTCAGGCCCCCGCTCGCAAGGCTTGGCAGTCACCGCGCATCGAAGATGCAGACATCAGCGCACTGACCGCGGGCGGCGGCACTTCGGGCATCGAAGGTACGCCGTTCCTCAAGACAGGTTCCTGAAGTCGAGCCATCACTGATGGGGCGTGTGCGCTGGGTATCCTCAGCACCCGGAAAGCCGCGTCCCTACAGAGTCCTCAAGGGATGAGTGTCTGGCGAAGCCTCCCTTTTGACGGGCTTGGCTGGGGACGTTGCGCCGATCGTGACGTCGGTCGATGTCGCCAGTGGGCGTCGGCCAGGTGGTACGGCAGGTTTCCGGTTGTTCTGCGTCCCGTTCTGTTCTGCGCAAATCGCATTGCCTGGCCCATTGCGGCTTTGGTTCGGGCAGCACGCTTTGCGCGTTTGCGAAGGCTGGAACTTCGCGCATTCCTTTCGCTTTACCGGGATTGCCTTCTCACAGGCGCCGACCCTGTCGACGCTTTTGTGTGGCGGCGGCTGTATCGTCGCGCTCCCCTCATGTCGGCACGCTCCGCAGCATTGCTGGTGCGAGAACTTGGCTCTCCCGACGGACAGGCGCTTCTTTCAGACAAGCGGGCGCTGGCCGAGCGCCTGAAAGCGGCCGGCGTGTGTGTGCCGGGTACGCACACGGTACGCAATCCGCTGTGCATCGAAGAACTGGCGCGCGTCATCGGGCCGACCGGGCTGGTCCTCAAACCCCGTTATGGTTCTGGCGGTCGCAACGTATCGGCGATCACCCGAAGCGGCGATCGTTGGCAGATCGATGGCCTCGATGTCGATGCAGGCAGGTTGAGTGAACACCTGACGCAATTGAGCGCAGGGCACGAGTTGATTGTGCAGGACCGGCTGGTGTCCGCTGATGGCCTCGCCGATCTGTCATGGCGCGGCCGCGCGCCAGTCCTGCGTCTGGCAACGTCGCGCATACCCGCTGGCCCGCCGCAGTTGGACTCTGCCTTGCTGATACTGCCTCGCCCCGGGTTCAAGCCTCGGAACTTCCTGAACGGCCAGATTTACGCCCCGATCGATCCGGACACCGGCATTGCCAAAGGCGGAGTCGTGCTCGAAAGCCCCGACACGATGCTGGATTTCCGGAAGGTGGATGGACCTCGCATCTCGGGCAGGAGGGTCCCGTTCTTTGCCGAAGCGGTTCGGGACGCGCTTCTCGCGATGTCGACTGTTCCTGCCGTTCCCGCGATTCATTGGGATATCGTCCTGACACCGATGGGACCAGTATTTCTGGAAGGCAATGGCAACGGGAACTGGATCATCGCAAATCTGGTCGGTCGATATGGGGCGCAGGTCAGGCCGCTCGCTGCAACGCTCGATCGATGGCTGGAAACGGCGGCGCCAGTACGCCGCCGATCTGCTCTCGCAATACTGCGGGATAAATGGGAAAGGACAGGCAAGCCTGTCCGCGCATCAGGCCTGGTGCTCGAAGCCGTTCTTTGTCTTGCCCTTGCCCGCCTGATCTTGATGGTCATGCCGTTTCGCAAGGTGGCGGAACACCTCGGCGACCTTGTAGCACCGGACGACCCTCGCGCCATCGCGGCAGCTTCTGTGGCACCCTCGGCGAATGCAGACACCGCAGCCCGGATCGGGCGAACGCTTGAAACCGTTGCCCGATGGGTGCCGTTCCGGGCGGTCTGCCTTCAGCAGGCACTGGCGGGCCACGCCATGCTCCGTCGCCGGCATATTCCGTCGGTCCTGCATCTGGGCTCAGGCCGGGACACGGACCGGAAGTTCATGGCTCATGCCTGGCTCGAGGCGGCGGGCCTCCCCGTGACGGGCTACCCTCCAGCGCCTCAGATCCGTGAAGTCGGATGCTTCATTCCGGCAACGGCCTGTCGATAGCAAGTCTGCGTATGCTGCCAGCCGCCTTGGCGGCGACAGCCGCCGTCAGGCCGCCACTGCCGCGTCGCTTGCCAGCTTGTCGACCCGCTCGTTCTCGGGGTGGCCGTCGTGGCCCTTGACCCAGACCCATTCGACCTTGTGCGGACGCACGGCTTCCACCAGCGCGCGCCACAGGTCTTCGTTCTTGACCGGCTTGTTGTCGGCCGTCTTCCAGCCCTTCTTCTGCCAGCCGAACACCCACTTGGTGATGCCGTCGAGCACGTATTTGCTGTCCGTATGGAGCGTCACCCGGCACGGCTGCTTCAAGGCCTGCAGCGCCATGATCGCGCCCATCAGCTCCATGCGGTTGTTGGTCGTCTCCTTTTCAGAGCCAGCCATTTCCTTCTCGTGCTCGCCCATGCGCAGAAGCGCACCCCAGCCACCCTTGCCGGGATTGCCCTTGCACGCGCCGTCGGTGAAGATCTCGACGTGCTTCACGCGAATACCCCCGGGTTCGCCGCATAGAACTGCAAGCGCCGGGCGAATGCCATCGGGTCCTTGCGCACCACCAGCGCGTCGGCGGGTGTATTGAGCCAGTCGTAGGCGCGGCTCGAAGTGAAGCGCATTGCCGCCCCTTGCGCCAGCAGGGGCAGGGCAGCCCGCTCCTTCGCCGACAGTGGCCGTACCGCCTCGTACCCATCGAGCAGTGCTGCCGAGAGCTCGGTGCTGAAGTTCCGGCCCGTCGCGTCGAAGCACCACGCCGCATGCGTCACCGCGACGTCGTAGGCCATCAGGTCGTTGCAGGCGAAATAGAAGTCGATCAGCCCGGTAACCTTGTCGCCCAGCATCAGCACGTTGTCGGGAAACAGGTCGGCGTGGATGACCGCACACGGCAGGTCCTGCGGCCAGCCTGCAGCGATCTTCGGCATGTGTTCGGCAACCAGCCCGGCCAGTTCGGGATCGATCGCGGCCAGCCCTTCGGGTCCGCAGGCGTCGAACAGCCGCTGCCATTCGGCGAGGCCCATCCCGTTCTCACGCGTGCCGGCAAAGTCCGCCGACGCCTGATGCATCTGCGCCAGCGCAGCACCTACCGCTCGGGCCTGTCCCACCGTCGGTTCGCTCACCGAAACGCCGGGGAGGAATTCAATCAGCGCCAGCGCCTTTTCGCCCCGCCTGCGGAACAGCGCCCCCTCGCGATCGTGGATGGTGCGCGGCACCGGGCAGCCCTTTGCAGCCAGGTGATCGAGCAGCGAGAGGAAGTAGGGCAGGTCCTCCAGCTCGATGCGGAACTCGTACATCGTCAGGATGAAGCGCGCACCGCTGCCATCCCGGCCCGTCGTTTCCAGCAACCAGTTGGAGTTCGAGACGCCCTCGGCGATGCCCTTGGCCGAGACCAGTGCGCCCACGTCGAATTCGTTGACAAGCGCGGCCATCTCTTCCGCGCCGATCTGGGTATAGACCGCCATGTTGCTTGCGCCTTAGTCGAGCAGCTGGCGCGGCAGCTTGAACACCATCTTTTCCTCGGCGGTGGTCACCGTCTCTTCCGAGATGGGGCGCAGCTCTCCGATCTTCGCCACCACTTCCCGCACCAGCACTTCGGGCGCGGAGGCCCCCGCGGTGAGCCCCAGCGTGTTCACGCCTTCTAGCCATTCGGGATCGATCTCGTTCGCGCGCTGGATCAGGCGCGAACGCGTGCCCATGCGCTCGGCCACCTCGACCAGACGCAGCGAATTGGAGCTGTTCGGCGCACCGATTACCAGCAGCAGGTCGCATTCCCCGGCAATGGCCTTGACCGCTTCCTGCCGGTTCGAAGTGGCATAGCAGATATCTTCGGCCTTTGGCCCGGCGATCTGCGGGAACTTCGCACGCAGCGCCGCCACGATTTCGGCAGTATCGTCCACCGAAAGGGTCGTCTGCGTCAGGAACGCAAGCGGCGCGTCGGCCGGGAATGACAGCTTGGCGACGTCATCCACGGTCTCGACCAGCGAGATCGAACCTTCGGGGACCTGGCCCATCGTGCCGATCACTTCGGGATGACCCTTGTGGCCGACGAACAGGATGTGGCGCCCGGCCTCGACCTGGCGCTCGGCTTGGCGGTGGACCTTGGACACGAGTGGGCAAGTGGCATCGAGCCAGTCGAGCCCGCGCGCGGTCGCATCCTGCGGCACGACCTTGGGCACGCCATGCGCCGAGAACACCACCGGCGCGCCATCCGGGACCTGATCCAGTTCCTCCACGAAGATCGCGCCCTTGGCCTTCAGGCCGTCCACGACGAAGCGGTTATGCACGATCTCGTGCCGGACATAGACCGGCGCGCCATAGCGCTGCAGCGCGCGTTCGACGATCTCTATCGCCCGGTCGACCCCGGCGCAGAAGCCGCGCGGAGCAGCAATGAGAAGGCGTAATGGAGCCGTTTCGGCAGCGACGTCTGGCAAGCTGGCGTTCATCCTGCGGCCCTTAGCAGCAAGCGCGGCGTACCGCCATTGCCGAAAGCGGCTGCGGTGGGTAGAGGTGGCCGAAATGTTGGCCGGAGTTCGGTTTCCGGTCGATCAGACGCTGCAAGTATCGAGGATCGAGTGCCCATGAACGCAAGTGCCCGCCGTATCGCAATTCTGGGCGCCCCGCTCGTGGCAGCCCTCGCGCTTTCGGCCTGCGGCGGCAAGAAGGGCGAGCTTGTCGTTGATGACGCGGTGGGCGTCACGGCGCTGCGCGATCCGTGTCCGCGCGTGGGCATCCCTGATTACACCGGCGACGTCACCGTTTTCAGCGATCCGTCTCGCACCGATTCGGCGGCGATCGATATCGAGGCGACGATCACCAACCTGCGCGCACAGTGCACCGACGGTTCGAAGCTGCACTCTGTCGCCAGCTTCGACGTGCTGGCCCGCCGGTCGAGCAAGGTCGGCGCACGCCGCGTCGAACTGCCCTATTTCTCCACTGTCGTGCGCGGCGGTAACATCGTCGTGGCCAAGCGCGTGGGCAAGGTCGTGATCGATTTCGCCGACGGGCAGGATCGCGCCACGGGTCGGGCGCAGGCCGGAGCCGATGTGGACAAGGCCGAGGCATCGCTTCCGGAAGACATCGTCAAGCGCATCTCGCGCAAGCGGCGCGCGGGCGACGAAGACGCAGCAGTCGATCCGCTTTCGCAGCCCGATGTCAAGGCAGCTCTCTCCAAGGCCAACTTCGAACTGCTCGTCGGCTTCCAGCTGACCGACGCGCAGCTCCAGTACAACGTCCGCAAGTAAGTCTCCAACTCTCGGGGGCAGAGGGGCAACTCACCTGCAACTCTCGCAGGCAGAGCGGCAACTCGCCGGAGTGAAGGGCAGGTAGATCGATGCCCTTTCGCTTTGTCCGTGATTGGGCTAACCGCCCGCCCATGACTGACGCCCGGATCAACCTCCACGCCGACTTCGCCTCGGTAATCGACACCGCGCTGACTGCGCTCGAAGCCGCAGGAACCCTCCCTGCCGGTCTGAACCGAGGCGCGGTGACGTGCGAGCCGCCCCGCGATCCTTCGCATGGCGATCTGGCGACCAACGCGGCGATGGTGCTGGCCAAGCCCGCGGGCACCAATCCGCGCGCGCTGGCGACTGCGCTGGTGGCCGAACTTGAAAAGGAGCCGCGCGTCGTTTCGGCCGAGATTGCCGGGCCCGGCTTCATCAACCTGCGGCTGACCGACGATGCCTGGCGCGGTGAACTTGCGCTGATTGCGTCGGCGGGGGCGGACTATGGCCGCTCGAACATGGGCGGCGGCAAGATCGTCAACGTCGAGTACGTCTCGGCCAATCCGACCGGGCCGATGCACATGGGCCACTGCCGTGGAGCGGTGGTCGGCGATGCGCTGGCGGACCTGCTCGTGTTCAGCGGGCACAAGGTTATCAAGGAATACTACGTCAACGATGCAGGGGCACAAGTCGATGTCCTCGCCCGCTCGGTGCACATGCGCTACCGCGAGGCGCTGGGCGAAAGCATCGAAATCCCCGAAGGCCTCTACCCCGGCGACTATCTCGTTCCCGTGGGCAAGGCGCTCGCGGACGAGTTCGGCGACAAGTACGTCGGTGCGCCCGAAGCTGACTGGCTGATCCTCTTCCGCACCCGCGCCGTTGCCGCGATGATGGACATGATCCGCGCCGATCTTGCCACGCTCGGCATTCACCATGACCTTTTCTCATCCGAAGCGGAGCTTCAGGCTTCGGGCAAGGTGGACGCGGCCGAACAGTGGCTGCGCGCCCACGATCTTGTCTATGATGGCCTGCTCGAAGCGCCCAAGGGCAAGACGCCGGAAGACTGGGAACCGGTTGAGCTGCCGCTGTTCCGTTCGACAAAGTTCGGCGACGATCAGGATCGTCCGATCAAGAAGTCGAACGGCGCCTGGACCTACTTCGGCGCAGACCTCGCCTACCACTTCCAGAAGGCGCAGTCGGCCGATGCCCTCGTGGATATCTGGGGCGCTGACCATGCTGGCACCGTCAAGCGGATCAAGGCCGCGGTTGCCGCGCTGACCAGCGCGGAGGGTGGTGAGCCCAAGCCGTTCGAGGTCAAGCTGGTGCAGATGGTGCAGTTGATGAAGGGCGGCCAGCCCTTCAAGATGTCCAAGCGTTCCGGCAACTTCGTCACGCTGGCCGATGTCGTCGAGATGGTCGGCAAGGACGTGGTGCGCTTCACCATGCTCACACGCAAGCCCGACGCGCAGATGGACTTCGATTTCGACAAGGTGGTCGAAGCCAGCAAGGACAACCCGGTGTTCTACGTGCAGTACGCCCACGCGCGCATCTGCAGGAACATTCGCAAGGGCGCCGACGAAGGCTTTGCCCCGTCAGGGGAAAATCTCTCGCTGCTGGGCGAGGAGGAGCTGGCACTGGTCAAGCTCGCCGCGCAATTCCCACGCACGGTCGAAGCCGCTGCCGTGGCGCGTGAGCCGCACCGCATCGCCTTCTTCCTCCACGATCTCGCCTCGGCGTTCCACTCCTACTACAATCTCGGCAACGACCGGCCCGAGAAGCGCTTCATTGTGGCACAAGACTCCGCAATGACTGCAGCCCGCCTTTTCCTCGCCCAACAAATCGGGCAGGTAATTCGTAACGGTCTTGCGCTATTGGGCGTTGAGGCAGCGCAAGAACTTTGACGTCAATCGGGGCAGGGCACTCATGAACGGGTCTGGCATGAACGGGGAAAACAGGCAGAATTCGTGGGACGAAGAGCCGGGCAAGCCGTTTGACGTCGCTGCCGAGATGGCGGAACCCGCAGGGGACCGGCTTGCGCTCGGCGACGAGGAACGCCTGCCCTGGCTCGAAAGCGCTGACGATATCGATGGTGAGGACGAAGATAGCGGCAATGGCCGTCTGATCGGCTTTGCCGTGATGGGCCTTGTCGTGCTTGCGGCGCTGGTTGGCGGGATCTGGTACGCCAGCAACCGCACGGCAGGGCCTGCCGGGGCCGACGGGAGCCTGATCGAGGCAAGTCGCGAACCCTACAAGGTCGCGCCAAAGGATCCCGGCGGGAAGACTTTCGAAGGCACCGGGGATTCCAGCTTCAAGGTCAGCGAAGGGGAAAAGCCTGTCGCCAACCTTGCCGGTTCCGCCTCGCCAACCCCGGCGCCAGCCCCTGCAGCTGCCCTGTCGCCAACACCTTCGGCCAAGCCGAGCGCCGGCGCGACCTCTGCGCCGAAGCCGAACCAGGCCGCTGCGACCGGCGGTGTCGGCGTGCAGGTCGGCGCCTTCTCGTCCAATGCAGCGGCGGAAGCGGGCTGGCAGAAGCTCATTGCCAACCATGAAGCCTTGAAGGGCCTCTCGCACCGCGTGATCGAGGGCAAGGCCGATATCGGCACTGTCTACCGCCTTCAGGCGGTGGCGGGTGATCTGGCTTCGGCCAACGCGCTCTGTTCACGGTTGCAGGCCAATGGCCTGAAGTGCCAGGTGAAGCGCTGACCTGATCCGGCATGGGCGAGGGGGCTTGTTTTCCCCCGCCTTCGCCGCACAGCCCCTTGCCAAGCACGCGCCTTTTCGCGCACCTCCAAGCCATGTTGCCTGCAATTTTCGGGCTTTCCGGCCTAACCCTGACTGAAGACGAACGCGCCTTTTTCCGCGACGCGGATCCGGCGGGGTACATCCTGTTCGGGCGCAACGTCGAAAGTCGCGCGCAGGTGCGTGCGTTGACCGACGAATTGCGGGCATTGCATGGGCGGGACCGCACCTTCATCTGCATCGATCAGGAAGGCGGGCGCGTCGCGCGGATGAAACCCCCGGTCTGGGCGGCCTACCCGCCGGGCGAACGCTTTGACCGGCTTTACGACGTGGCGCCCGCCAGCGCGATCGAGGCGGCACGGGCCAACGCCCATGCGCTGGGGCTCGATCTGGCAGAAGTGGGCATCAGCGTGGACTGCCTTCCGCTGCTCGACGTGCGCCAGCCCGGGGCGCATGACGTTATCGGCGACCGTGCGTTGGGGGCCGAGCCGATGCGCGTTGCCGCGCTTGGCCGGGCCACGCTCGACGGACTGGCGCGGGCAGGCGTTGCAGGCGTGGTCAAGCATATGCCCGGCCATGGTCGGTCGATGGTCGACAGCCACAAGGAAACTCCGGTTGTTACGGCGAGTGCCGAGGAGCTGGAACTGGACCTCGCGCCGTTCCGCGCGCTGAAGGATGCGCCGATCGCGATGACCGGACATTTGCGCTTCACCGCGTGGGATGCCGAGAACCCGGCAACGCTTTCGCCTTATGTGATCGAAACGGTGATCCGCCAGGCCATCGGCTTTGACGGCCTGCTGCTGACCGATGATCTCGATATGCAGGCACTTGGTGGGACTGTCCCCGAACGGGCGGTCCGCGCGCAGGCCGCCGGATGCGATCTTGCCCTCAATTGCTGGGCGAAGATGGACGACATGATCGGCATTGCTGAAGGTCTCACGCCGATGAGTGCGACGACGGCGGAGCGGCTGGAGCGCGCCCTGCGGGGCACGGCGGCGTTCGATGGACCTGCCGACATTTCGGCCCAGGCCGAACTCCTCGCCACGCGCGACCGGCTGCTGGAACTTGCGTGATGACAGGCGATGTCGTTCCTGCGCTGTTTGACGGAGATGAGGCGTGGGACGGCATTGCCACTGCACCAACCGGCGATGCGGCGCTCTATCTAGAGCTTGATGGCTGGGAGGGACCGCTTGACCTGCTGCTGGAACTGGCGCGGCGGCAGAAGGTTGACCTGCGCACCATCTCGATCCTTGAGCTGGTCGCCCAGTATCTCGACTACATCGATCGTGCCAAGGCGCTGAAGCTGGAGCTTGCGGCCGATTATCTGGTGATGGCGGCGTGGCTGGCCTATCTCAAGTCATTGCTGCTGCTGCCGCGCGATCCCGAAGTGCAGCCGAGTCCTGAAGAACTGGCGCTCAAGCTGCAATTGCGGCTGCAGCGGCTGGGCGCGATGCGCGAGGCAGGCGCGCGGCTTATGGGGCGGGACCGCACCGGCCGCGACGTGTTCCTGCGCGGGCGCCCTGAAGGCCTTCGCGTTGACCGCAAGGCGCTGTGGAAGTCCGATCTGTTCTCGTTGATCCAGGCCTATGGGGCGATCAAGCTGCGCAGCCAACCGGTCGTCCATATGGTACGCGAGCGTGCCGTCGTGACGTTGGATGCAGCTCTGGCACGGGTCTCGCAAATGCTGGGCATCGCGGTGGAATGGACCGATCTGCGGGCGTTTCTCCCGCTGGATGCCGATCCGGCGTTGCGCAAGTCTGCATTGGCTTCAAGCTTCCTGGCCGCGCTTGAGCTGGCCAAGCAGGGTCGTGCCGAACTTGCGCAGGACGAGGCATTCGGGCCGGTCATGCTGAGGGCTTCGCGGGCATGACGGAGCGGGCGGGCGATCTCGAGCGTGCGGTGGAGGCTACGCTGTTTGCCGCAGAGCAGCCGCTGACCGCGCTGGAAATCTCGGCGCATCTGGGCGGAGCAGCGGTGGACGATACGCTGGTGTCGCTCACGCAGGCCTATGCGGAAAGAGGGATCAATCTCGTCGAACGAGGCGGACGCTGGCACTTCCAGACGGCGGCCGATCTTGCCCATCTGTTGCGGCGCGAGAAGGAAGAGCCACGCCGCCTGTCGCGCGCGGCGACCGAGGCCTTGGCGATCGTTGCCTACCATGAACCCGTCAGCCGCGCCGAGATCGAGGCGATTCGCGGAGTGCAGACGGCCAAGGGCACGCTGGACGTGCTGCTGGAAGCGGGCTGGATTCGCATTGCCGGGCGTCGCGAAGTGCCGGGCAGGCCGACGATCTATGCGACGACCCCTGAATTTCTCACGCATTTCGGCCTGGCTTCGCGGCGCGACCTGCCGGGAATCGAGGAATTGCGCGCTGCGGGGCTGCTCGACCCGGTCGAAGAGGCGTTTGCCGTCTTGACGGGGGGCGAGGATGGGGACACGGGGGCGATTGATCCGTCAGGCGGGGAAGACGCCGACTGACGCGACGGAAAAACTGGCATGTGGGGCGCGCGGTCCCTATCTAGGGAACGCAAAGGAGTTAGTGACATGGGTGGTCTTTCCCTTCCGCACCTGATCGTGCTTGCGCTGGTCGTGCTGATCCTGTTCGGCCGTGGTCGCATTTCCGAAATGATGGGCGATTTCGGCAAGGGCATCAAAAGCTTCAAGCAGGGCATGAACGACGAGGACAACAAGCCGGTCACGCCGCCGCCTGCGCAGATCCAGCAGCAGCAGGTGCCGCCTCCGGCACCGGCGCCTGCGCCGACCTCGACCGATCAGGCTCAGTAAGCTGCTGTAAGACAAGGCGACAGGGCCGTGTTCGACATCGGCGCGTCCGAACTTCTGGTGCTGGTCATCGTGGCAATCGTCGTGATCGGCCCGAAGGACCTGCCTATGGCACTGCGCACCGCAGGGCGGTGGGTGGCGAAGATGCGTCGCGTTTCCAACCACTTCAAGTCGGGCATCGAAACCATGATCCGCGAGGCGGAAATGGAGGAGATGGAGCGCAAGTGGAAGGAACAGAACGAGCGGATCATGCGCGAGACTGCGGCTCAGGAAGCCGCCGCCGAAGCGCAAGGCCAGACCGTGGCTGCCGCAGAGGACCAGAACGATCCGTTCCCGAACCCGCTGCCTTCGGATGCGCCACCCTCTGCCGCAGATCCGGTGATGATCGGGCCGATGCCGCCTGAGGAAAAGACCGCCAGACCGGAAGCTCCGCTGCCATGATCTCGGACATCGACGAGACGCAGGCCCCGCTGCTCGACCACCTGCTGGAGTTGCGCACGCGCCTGCTGCGCTGTGTCTATGCGCTGGCGATTGCCTTTGCCGTCAGCTTCTACTTTGCTGACCAGATCTTTGCGCTGCTGGCGCAGCCGCTGGTCCATGCCTTTCCGCCGGGGCAGGGCAAGCTGATCTATACCAAGCTTTACGAAGCCTTCTTCGTGGAACTGAAGGTTTCCATGTTCGCGGCGTTCTTCGTCAGCTTTCCGGTGATCGCCAACCAGCTCTGGGCGTTCGTCGCGCCGGGGCTCTATGCGCGTGAGAAGCGCGCGTTCCTGCCTTTCCTGTTCGCGACACCGGTGCTGTTCACCGCAGGTGCGAGCCTTGCCTACTTCGTGGTGATGCCGACAGCGTTCAAATGGTTCCTCGGGTTCGAGGGTAACAAGGGCGGCCTGCAGTTGGAGGCACTGCCGGGAACGGGCGATTACCTCAGTCTGGTCATGCAGTTCATCCTCGCCTTCGGGATCAGTTTCCTGCTGCCTGTGCTGCTGATGTTGCTGAATCGCGCGGGGATCGTCAGCCGCGACCAGCTGGTCAAGGCGCGGCGCTATGCGATCGTGGTGATCTTTGCCGTGGCGACGGTGGCGACGCCGCCTGACGTCGTTTCGCAGCTGATGCTGGCGATTCCGCTGCTGATCCTGTTCGAGGGAACGCTGCTGCTCATGCGCTTCACCGAAAAAGCCGATGCAAAGCGCAAGGCTGAGGAAGAAGCCGAAGCCGCTGCACTTGCGGCTGGCGAGACGCCACCCCTTCTTCCGTAAAAGGAAACGGGGGCACACAGGCCCCCGTTTCGGTACTTATAAGTCAGAGCCTCGCAAAGCTCGCGAAACCTCAGGTGAGAGGGCGGGTTCCGCGACGCAGCCGTTGGGCAGCATCCGGAAAGAGCGCCCCCAAGCCTTCCGCGTCGCCACCCTAACGCTTTGAAGGCGTTTCGGTTTCCACCCCTTTTTCGGCGGACCAGACCTTGCCCCCGCCAATCCACGTTTCCAGGACTTTCGTCTCCCTGAGCTGTGCAGGATTTGCGGTGAGTGGACCGGTGTCGACCAGCACGAAGTCTGCCCTAAGACCGGGCGCAAGGCGGCCGAACCGGCTTTCGGCAAATCCGGCATAGGCAGCATCGACAGTATAGGCCGCCAGTGCTTCGGCGGGCGTCACGCGCTCCTGCGGCTGCCAGCCACCCGCGGGCTGATCGTCCGGTCCCTTGCGACTGACAGCAGCGGCAATCCCCGACCAGGGGTCGGCCACTTCGACCGGAGCGTCGGACCCGAAGGCAAGACGCACGCCAGCGGACTTGAGCGATTTCCAGGGATAGGCGCCGGCAAGGCGGTCCGGACCGAGCCTCGCTTCGGCCATCACGCGGTCAGAAGTCTGGTGTATCGGCTGCATCGAGGCGATGGCACCGCTCGCCGCGAAACGGGCGATGTCGTTCGGATCGACGATCTGGGCATGTTCGATGCGCCAGCGGCGATCGCCCTTGTAGGTCTCGGAAAGGTCGGCGATTGCGCCGATGACGGTGGCATTGGCCTGATCGCCGATAGCGTGGATCGCGACCTGGAAGTTGTCCATCGCCGCGCGGCTCATCAGGTTGCCGAGCTGGGTCTGGTTAAGTTGCGGGAGCCCGCGCGTGGCAGGCGCATCGGCATAGGGCGCTTTCAGCCAGGCACCGCGCGATCCCAGGGCGCCATCGACGTAGAGCTTTACGCCGTTGAGCCGGAGCCGGTCTTGATAAAGCCAAGGCGAGGGGCCGGGGCCGCCGATGAGAACCATCTGCTCGGTGCCGCGGGCATAGGCCATGATGCGGACATAGAGCTTGTTGGCATCGCCGGCGCGGCGATAGGCCTGCCAGTCCTCGATTGCGGTGCCCATGTCGGCCACGGCGGTGACACCCCGCTTGAACAGGATCTGCTGGGCATTGGCGAGCGCGAGATCGCGGTCTTCGGGGCGAGGCGCCGGGACCTTGCTGCCGACGAGCTCCATTGCGGCATCGACCAGCACGCCTTGCGGGCTGCCATCGGGGGTGCGTTCGACCTTGCCGCCTGCCGGGTCCTTGGTCGAAGACGAGACCCCTGCAGCCTTGAGGGCTGCGCTGTTGGCCCAGCCGGCGTGGCCGTCAACCCGCTCCAGCCAGACCGGGCGGCCACCAGTGACCGCGTCGAGTTCGGCAGCGGTGGGGAAGCGGCCGAGTTTCCAAGCTTCCTGATTCCAGCCTCGCCCGATGATCCACGGACGGTCCGGGTGCTCGGCGCTGAACTTGGCGATGCGGTTCAGCGCATCGGCAAGCGAGGTAGTGCCGGATAGATCGAGGCTCAAGGCGGCGAAGCCGATGTCCATCACGTGAACGTGCGCATCGATCATACCCGGGAGCATGACGCGGCCCTTGCCATCGATGTGGTACTGGTAATCCTTGCGCGGTTTAGGCTTCTTTTCGCCGGTATGGATCACGCGCTTGACGACGCCCGCGCTGTCGAACAGCAGGCCGGTGAATTGCTCCACCTGGCCATTGGCGCCGATTGTCGTGCCGCGCACATTGTCGACCAGGGTATCTGCATAGGCGGCTGGAGCGGTGGCGAGAAGCAGTGCAGCGAGGGTGAAGCGCTTCATGCCTTCTTCGCCCGGCGCGGCAGGCGACGGATAAGCGCCGAGGTATCTTCACGCCCATGGCCCATGGCCTGCACGTCGACATAGAACTGATCGACCAAGGCCGTAACCGGCACGCTCGCGCCAAGGTTTCGTGCCTCGTCCATGGCCAGGCCGAGATCCTTGCGCATCCAGTCGACCGCGAAGCCGAAGTCGAATTCGTCCTTGGCCATGGTGTGGAAACGGTTGTCCATCTGCCAGGACTGCGCAGCTCCTCCCGAGATCGCCTCGAAGACCTTGTCGAGATCGAGATGGGCGATCTGGGCAAAGCGGATCGCTTCAGACAGCCCGGCCAGCGTGCCGGCAATGCACATCTGGTTGGCCATCTTCGCGGTTTGCCCGGCACCGGACTTGCCGACATGGACGACGCGTTTGGCATAGGCAGCAAGGATCGGGCGCGCGGCATCGACAGCCTTGGCGCTGCCGCCGCACATGATGGCAAGGGTGCCAGCTTCCGCGCCTGATTGGCCGCCGGTCACGGGGGCGTCGACGCAGAGCAGCTCCTTGTCGCGGCCCTCGACCGCGATCTGCCGGGCGATGCGGGCCGATACCGTGGTGTGATCGATGTAAAGCGCGCCGCGCTTCAGCGTCGAGAACACGCCGTTAGGGCTGAGCACGACATCGGCAAGATCGTCGTCGTTGCCGACGCAAGTGATGACGGCATCGGCTCCGTCAGCGGCTTCGGCAGGGCTGGTGGCGATGCGGACGGAAATACCGGGATTGGCCGCCGCCCAGGCTTCGGCACGCGCCGTGGTGCGGTTGTAGATCGTGAGAGTGTGTCCCGCCTTGCCGAGATGCCGCGCCATCGCGCCGCCCATTACGCCAAGGCCAAGGAAGGAAACGTTTGCGGGGGCAGCTGCTGGCCCGGTCGATGCTGGTGTCTGGTCGCTCATGATGCGCATTCATATCCGGTTTGCTGCCGAGTGCCAGTAGCTCCGTGCCAGTAGCCGCTTGCCTGCAGAACAGGGGCAAAGCATAGCGGTTAGCGATGCAGCGCTTGATCGACCTTACCTCCCGCGTCGCACGGTTTGCGTTCTGGCCGGCTTTCGCATTTGCGCTCATCATGGCTGTCCTGCCCAAGCCTCCGAGCCTGCCGATCGACAGTCTGGGCGACAAGTTTGCGCACATGCTGGCGTTCTTCACGCTCTCGCTGCTTGCTGGCGTCGGCTGGCCGAGGGCATCGTTGCTGCGTGCTGCGTTGTGGCTTTCAGTTGTCGGGGCTGGCATCGAAGTGGTGCAACTGATCCCGTTCCTCCACCGCGACTCGGACTGGCGTGACTGGGTGGCGGATAGCGCGGCCATACTCGTGGCGATGGTTCCGGTGACCGGTTTTCGCTGGTTCGCTGTCTCCCGCGCCGAATCCGGTAAAGCTTGAGGTTTTCTTGGGGGCCGCTTTCCGTTAGGGCGCGGCCATGGAAAACGTAGCGCTCAAGCCCGCCATGCAGGGAGATTCCCTGCTGACCCTCGCCGATGTTCGTGCCGCGGCGGAGCGTATTTCGGGTCAGGTTGTGCGGACGCCCACGCTTTACAGCAAGACGCTCAGCAACATCACCGGGGCCGACATCTGGCTCAAGTTCGAGAACCTGCAGTTCACTGCCGCCTACAAGGAGCGCGGCGCGCTCAATGCGCTGCTGCAGCTGACCGAGGAGCAGCGGTCGCGCGGGGTGATCGCGGCGTCGGCCGGGAACCATGCCCAAGGCCTGAGCTATCATGGCACGCGGCTGGGAATGCCCGTTACCATCGTGATGCCGCGCACGACGCCGACAGTGAAGGTGATGCAGACCGAATCCGTGGGGGGCAAGGTCGTTCTCGAGGGCGAAACCTTCGATGAAGCCTATGCACATGCGCGCAAGCTCGAAGGCGAACTGGGCCTGACCTTCGTCCACCCGTTCGATGATCCGCGCGTGGCAGCCGGGCAGGGCACTGTCGCGCTCGAAATGCTGGAAGACGCGCCGGAGATCGAGACGCTGGTGGTTCCGATCGGCGGCGGTGGCTTGCTGTCGGGCATGGGCACCGCTGCGCGCGGCATAAAGCCGGGCATCGGGCTTGTCGGCGTTCAGGCGCAACTGTTCCCGTCGATGTATGCCAAGCTCAAGCATCTCGATCTGCCTTGCGGTGGCGATACGCTGGCTGAAGGCATTGCCGTGAAGGAGCCGGGCGAGTTTACCTCGAAGGTTCTCGCCAACATCGTCGATGATGTCGTGCTGGTCAGCGAAGCCGCTCTGGAGAGTGCGGTTGCGGTGCTGCTGCAGATCGAGAAGACTGTTGTCGAAGGTGCGGGCGCAGCAGGGCTGGCCGCCGTGATGACACACAAGAAGCGGTTTGCCGGGCGCAAGGTCGGCATCGTGCTGTGCGGCGGCAATATCGATACGCGCCTGCTGGCCAATGTGCTCCTGCGCGATCTGGCCCGCTCGGGCCGGCTTGGCCGCCTGCGCATCACGTTGCAGGATCGCCCAGGCGCACTGTTCAAGGTGGTCGAGGAGTTCAACCGGCACCAGGTCAACATCCTCGAAGTCTGGCACCAGCGCATCTTCACCTCGCTTCCCGCCAAGGGGCTGACGGCTGAGATCGAGTGCGAGGCGCGGGACCGTGAGCAGATCGACAGGCTGGTCGCAGGGCTGCGTGCCAAGGGCTACGATCTGGAGCAGGTTGAGCTGGGCTGATACAGCCAAGCCGCCTCGCTCGGCGTTAACCTTCGGGGCGAGGACTGTCCTGCGAAGGGACTCGTGCCGTCGGCCATGGCCAAATCGCCATTCCGGTCAGGAAATGGCGCGAATTTGTGCATGAAAGGTAGTTAACGGGCTTTTAGGATTTGCCTGGCTGAGGCATGTTTGTTGCTGACACGCCGGATAGTCCGGCCTCAGGAGCACAAGCCCCGCCGTGACCGCGCCCGTTCGCTTCCCGCGCTTTTTCGTCACCAGTCCCGCGCCGTGTCCGTACCTGCCGGGGCGGAGCGAGCGAAAGGTGTTCACCGAGCTCAAAGGCCCCAACGCGGACGAGCTGAACGATGCGCTGGGCCGCATCGGATTCCGCCGCAGCCAGACTGTTGCCTACCGCCCCAGCTGCGTCGAATGCACTGCCTGCATCTCGGTGCGGGTGGTCGCCAATGCGTTTCAGGCCTCATCAACGCAGAAGCGGATCTGGAAGCGCAACCGCGATCTTGTCGTAAGTGTGTGCAAACCTTGGTCAACTCCGGAACAGTTCGAGCTGTTGCAGCGTTATCTCGCCGTGCGTCACCCGGGCGGGGGGATGGCCGCCATGGACGAGATGGATTTCGCGGACATGGTGGAACACACCCCGGTCAAGAGTTACGTCATCGAATACAGGGAGCCGACCACCGATGGTTCGCAGGGCAGACTGGTAGGGGCCTGTCTGACCGACGAGCAGGGCGATGGTCTCTCGATGATCTACAGTTTCTACGATCCACAACACGAGACGCGGTCCGGGCTTGGCACTTTCATCATCCTCGACCATATCCAGCGAGCAGGCCAGGTCGGCTTGCCGTATGTCTATCTCGGCTACTGGGTCGAAGGATCGGAGCGCATGCAATACAAGGTGCGCTTCCGCCCGATGGAGAAACTGGGCCGCGATGGCTGGGAACGGTTCGAACCTGCTGAACAGGCCAGCGCCATCGAGCGCGCCGTCACTGCACGGCAGGGCGCTGATGCCGATCTGCCGCGAAGCGGCATCGAAGGGAGCCTCAAGGACGGGGTTCATGGGGCGCAGGAGCGCTACGCCCACACCTGACCTCCCGCTCGCGCGCATTCTGGCGGCGGTCTTGCTGCTTGCTCTGCCGACGCAGGCCTTGGCACAGTCGCGTGATGCGGATCAGGAGCTTGAGGCCCTGATCCCCGACTCGGCCCTCGATAATGCGGATACATGGGCGCTTGATACCGAGGCTGCTCGCACCGGCGCGCCGGCTGCGACCGTGATCGAGCAGATTGAGGCCGATACCGCCATGCCGGATATTCCCGGCATGACCATTCCGTGGCCGGACGGGAGCGAGATTCCCGATATCCAGCCCCTCACGCCCGATCCCGATATCGACGTGGCCGAACAGTCCACCGATGCGGCAGTCGATGCCCTTCCCGGGCAGGAAGAGGGTGACTTGCCCGCCGGCGTGCGGCTGGCTGATGCCGACGTTTCGCGCGTGGGCAAACAGGTGGAGGTCGCGTTTCCCAGCGGCAAGGACGCCATTGCCGATGCGGGCGACATCGTCGACCGGTTCGCCGGACTTTCGAGCCTCAAATCCTTCGACGACGATGAAGACAACCTTGCCCAGATCGTCCGGCGCGCCAGAACCGATCGCGAGACGCTGGCCGAGGTCATGCGCGTTTACGGCTATTACGATGCGCAGATCTACCAGACCCTCGGGGGACTCGAGGATCGCGCCGAGGGCGAAGCCACAGGGCCGATCGATGTCGAGAAGGTGGTCGTGCGCTTCGACGTGCAACCCGGCCCACAATACAAGGTTGGCCAGATCGCGCTTGGCGATCTCTCCGCGACCGGGCCGGACTATGAGGCTTTGCGCGGGGCCTTCAAGATACAGCCCGGGGACGCGATCAATGGCGACAGGATCGTGGCCGAGCGCCTCTCGTTGCAAACGGCATTGGGCGAGACAGGCTACGCCTTTGCCAAGCTTGGCGATCCCGACCTGCTGATCGACCACGAACGGCGCGAGGGCGACCTGACGGTGCCGGTAACGCCGGGCGGGGTCTATCAGTTCGGCAAGATCAACTCTTCGCGCGACCGCTTCCTGAGTGCGCGGCATCTGCAGCGGATCGCGCGATTCGATCCGGGCGATCGCTTCAAGCGTTCGGAAGTGGACGATCTGCGTCAGGCAATCCTGGCGACCGGACTTGTTTCCTCGCTGACCGTCGAGGCACGCGAGGTGGCAAAGCCTGACGGGCGAACGCCAGGCACGGTCGATGTCGACGTAACGCTCACCCCTGCACCCCTGAGGACCATAGCCGGGCTGATCGGTTACTCCAGCGGTGAAGGCTTCCGTGTCGAGGCCAGCTGGGAGCACCGCAACTTCTTCCCGCCCGAAGGTATGGTGCGCGTACGCGGAGTTGCCGGAACGCAGGAGCAACTTGCCGGCCTCACCTTCCGCCGCAACAATTTCCTGACGCGCGACCTCGTGCTCAATGCCGATCTCTATGCGCGCAACCAGACAAGCAGCGCCTTCGAGGCGCGCACGGTTTCGTTCACTGCCGGGATCGAGCGGCAGCAGACGCTGCTGTTCCAGAAGCCGTGGGTGTTCTCGGCAGGGGTCGAGATATTGGCCACGGGCGAGCGCGATGCGGCGGCGATCCTCGCCCGCCAGGCGCGCAAGACCTATTTCATCGGCGCACTGCCGATGCGCGCTGCCTACGACGGCAGCGATGACCTGCTCGACCCGACACGGGGTTTCCGGGTGGGTCTGCGCGTCTCACCGGAGATCTCGGTGCAGAACGGCGTGAAGTCGAGTTATGGCAAGGCACAGCTCGACGCGAGCTATTACCAGCCGGTGGGCGAGAAGCTGGTCGTGGCGGGCCGCGTACGGTTCGGCACGATTCTGGGCACAGACATCACCAACATCGCGCCGTCGCGCCGGTTCTATGCCGGCGGTGGTGGATCGGTGCGTGGGTATGGCTATCAGCTGATCGGCCCGCGCGACACCGCAGGCGAGCCGAGCGGCGGCCGCGCCCTGAGCGAATTCTCGCTCGAGGCGCGCGTGAAGACCGGGCTGCTGGGAGGCGCAGTGAGCCTGGTGCCGTTCGTCGATGCCGGCGCGGTGGACACCACGACGACCCCGCGCCTGCGCGATATCAAGGTCGGCGCGGGCATCGGCCTGCGTTATGAAACCAACTTCGGACCCATCCGCATCGATCTGGGAACGCCGCTGAACCCGTCCAAGGGCGACAGTCGCATCGGCGTCTATGTCGCGCTGGGTCAGGCTTTCTGATGGCGGACGATGTGCCTTTGCCAGAGCAGCCTGCAGCCGAGCCTGCAAGGCCGGTGCGGTCGCGCAGGTCGCGCTTCGTGCGTGGCGCGGCGCGACGGGTGGCGATCCTGTTCGTGGCGGGCATCGCGCTGGTGCTGGCTGCCCTGGTGGTCCTTGACTCCTCGCTCGGTCACCGTCTGCTGGCAGATCGCATTGCCGCGATCACGCCGGGGTCGGGCCTGCGGATCGAGATCGGCCGGATCGATGGGTCCATCTACGGAGCCGCGAAGCTGCGCGACATCAGGGTGAGCGATCCGGAAGGGGTTTTCCTGACAGTGCCCGAGGCGGAGCTGGATTGGCGGCCGCTTGCCTGGCTCAGGACGGGGCTCGATGTACGGTTGCTGGCCCTTCATCGCGGCGTACTGCGCCGGGCGCCCCGCCTGCGACCAAGCGAAGACCCTGATGCGCCGATTCTCCCGAATTTCGACATTCGCGTCGACAGACTGGTCATCGACAACCTGACGGTATCTCCGGCCATGGCAGGGCAGAAGCGCCGGGTGGACGTGGTTGCCAAGGCGGATATTCGTGGGGGCCACGCCATCGTGGACGTCAACGGTCGGGTCGCAGGCGATCGCGTCGTTTTCAGGCTGGACAGCGAACCCGATCGCAACAAGTTCGATCTCCAACTCGCCTATGATGCGCCACGCGATGGCATGATGTCCAAGATGTTGGGCGCCGATGGCGACATTCGCGTGCGTGTTGGCGGCAAGGGCGGCTGGACGCGCTGGGACGGCGTGGCGTATGCGACCATCGGTGAAGAACGATTGGCCGCATTTCAGCTGGCAAATCGCGCTGGTGCCTACAGCCTTGGCGGCCAAGTGTGGCCGGGCAAGATGCTGAAGGGCACGGCAGGGCAGGCAGTCGGGCAAACGCTATCGCTGCTTTACGACGGGACCTTTGTTGACAGGGCGTTCGACGGCACGCTCCGTGCGGCGGGCGATGCTTTCAAGGTAAGGGCCGAGGGCAAGCTCGATCTTGCGAACAACGAAGCCGAGGATCTCAAGGTGCGGGCACTGGTGCTCAGGCCCGAACGGCTGATGACTGCGCCGCAGCTTTCCGGTGTCGCGATCGATGCTACTTTCAACGGCGCGTTCTCCGATCTCTCCATCGAACATCAGGTGGCGGTGCAACGGCTCAAGCTGGGCACTCTTGATGCGCAGGGCCTGCGCTCGTCCGGCACGGCGGCATGGGACGGCAAGCGGTTTGTCCTGCCGCTGAATGTCAGCGCGCAAAGGGTCGTCACTGGCAACGCAATGATCGATCCACGCTTTCCCGGTGCGCGCGTAAATGGAGACCTGGTTTTCGCCGGTAATCGTCTCACTTCAGACAACCTCGCGCTGACGATGAAAGGCCTGGCCGCGCGCCTTGCCCTGAGCGGCGACATGGCGCGCGGAGGTTATGCTCTGGCGGGGCCGGTGGTGGCACGAGGATTTGCGATCGAGAACCTCGGTGCGGTCGACGGTACGGCCAAGATCCTGTTCAAGATCGGCAATGGCGTGCCGTGGACCCTGCAGGCAAACCTTGCCGGGCGCATGACGCGGATCGACAACGCCACCTTGCAGTCGCTGACGGGCGGTGGCGTGCGGTTTACTGGCGGACTTGCTCTTGGTGAGCGCATTCCCGTCACATTCCGCAAGGCACGGATAAGCTCGGCCAAGCTGCAGATGGCGCTGGATGGCAAGGTGTTGCCCGGTGGTGCCGCATCGCTGCGCGGTAGTGGCCGTCATGCCGACTATGGCGCCTTCACGGTGCAGGCGGCGATGACCAACGAAGGTCCGAATGCAGTGCTGGTATTCGCCAGCCCGCTTCCCGCAGCAGGACTGAAGGACGTTCGCGTGGCGCTCTCGCCCATTGCCGACGGATTCCGCATCGAGACGGCGGGCGATTCCACGCTCGGGCCGTTTACGGGGACACTGGGCCTGTTCATGCCTCCGGGGCAGGGCACCCGGATCGATATCCAGCAGTTCCGCGTCTGGCAGACGGACGTGACGGGCGGAGTGACGCTTGGCAAAGATGGCGTTGCCGGTCAGATCGCGCTGGCCGGGGGTGGCTTGAATGGCACGGTATTGCTCAGCCCGCGTGAGGGCGGTCAGGGCTTCGATGCCAATGTCATCGCCCGCAACGCCCGGTTCGGTGGGGCGCGGCCGCTGTCCATCGGCAATGCCAAGATCGACGCAACCGGCCTGATCAAGGATGGGCACTCGACCATCGAAGGCACGCTGCTCGCCGAAGGCATCGGCATGGGCAAGGTATTCATCGGCAAACTTGCCGCTTCTGCCTATCTGCAGGACGGCAGCGGATCGGTGACCGCTTCGGTCTCGGGCCGGAGAGGTACGCAATTCGCGCTGCAAGGGACCGCGGCCTTCTCGCCCGAACAGATCGTGACCTACGTCTCGGGGGAGTACGCCGGACGGCAAGTCAGAATGCCCCGCCGCGCGATCCTGACGCGCGAGGGGGAGGGCTGGCGCCTGTCGCCCACCCAGATCGGCTTCGGGCGAGGCATCCTGATTGCCGAAGGCCATGTTCTGGGCGGGCCTACACAGCTGCGTCTTCTGCTTTCGCGCATGCCGCTTTCGGTGGCGGACATTGTCGTGGCTGACCTTGGCCTCGGCGGCGTTGCCTCAGGCATCGTCGAGTACAACAACGACGGGCAGGGTGCGCCTTCGGGCAATGCTGCGCTGATGGTGCGGGGGCTGTCGCGGTCGGGGCTGGTCCTCACATCGCGTCCCATCGATGTGGCACTTGTCGCAAAGCTTGATCCCGACGCCCTGCAGATGCGAACCGTGCTTCGCGAGGGCAACGACATTCGCGGTCGGCTCCAGGCCGTGGTAAACGGCCTGCCGCGCGGCGGCGGCTTCATGGACCGGCTCGAAAGCGGACGGCTTGCCGGGCAACTGCGCTATTCCGGTCCCGCAGAATCGCTCTGGCGCCTATCAGGCGTGGAGATATTCGATCTTACCGGGCCATTGGGCGTGCGGGCCGATATCTCGGGTTCCATCACCGCTCCGGTACTGCAGGGCGCGGTCGCCTCGAAAGGGTTGCGTGTGCAGAGCACGCTTACCGGCACCGATCTGCGGCAGGTGGAACTGGCAGGAACCTTCACCGATTCCCGCCTGCAACTGGCCCGATTCTCCGGCGTGACCACGAATGGTGGCAGGGTCAGTGGGAGCGGCTCGATCGGGCTTGCGGAATTGTCCGAACATGGCCCGACCATCGATCTCAAGCTCTCTGCTCGCAATGCACAGCTGATCTCGCGCGATGACATGGCCGCGACCGTGACCGGCCCCTTGCGCATTGTGAGCAATGGCGTGGGCGGAACCATCGCCGGCCGGGTGAGGATCGAAAGTGCGCGCTGGGCACTGGGCCGGGCCAGCGCGGTGCAGGAACTGCCGGTCATTGCCACGCGCGAGATCAATGCCCCTGCCGATGCTGCGCCCGCCAGGGCCGCCGCAGCGCCGTGGCGCTTTCTGATCGACGCATCGGGCGCCAACCGCATCGATGTGCGGGGCCTGGGCCTTGAAAGCGAGTGGGGCGCCGATATTCGCCTGCGCGGTACGACCGCCGCTCCGCAGATCATCGGCACCGCCGACCTGGTGCGAGGCGGCTACGAATTTGCCGGCAAGCGCTTTGAACTGACGCGCGGACGCATACGCTTTACCGGCGAAGTCCCGGTCGACCCGCAACTGGACATTGTCGCCGAGGGCGATGCCAACAACATCAACGCCAAGATTTCGATCACCGGCACCGGTAACAAGCCGATCATCGCATTCTCCTCAACGCCCTCGCTGCCTGAGGAAGAACTGCTCAGCCGTATCCTCTTCGGCAGCTCGATTTCGCAGATCTCCGCGCCCGAAGCTGTGCAGCTGGCATCGGCCCTGGCCAGCCTGCGCGGCGGCGGCGGGCTCGATCCGATCAACAAGCTGCGTGCTGCGATCGGTCTCGATCGCTTGCGCATCGTCGGGGCGGACCCGACAGTGGGATCGGGGACCAGCATTGCCGTGGGCAAATATATCGGGCGCCGCTTCTTCGTCGAACTCGTGACTGATGGCGCGGGCTACAATGCGACCTCCGTCGAGTTCCGCATAACCCGCTGGCTTGCGCTGCTCGGTACGGTTTCGACGATTGGCGATGAAAGCCTCAACCTCAAGGTCAGCAAGGACTACTGATTGCGCAAAAGCGAAAGGGGCCACTCTTGCGAGCGGCCCCTCCGGCTTTCTGCTTTTCGTCGTGGATCAGGCGGGCAGGCCGCTGATCGCCTTCATTTCCATGAAGTCCTTGAGGCCATAGAGCCCGCCTTCACGGCCATTGCCCGATTGCTTGTAGCCGCCAAACGGCGCACCCGGCGTCGGGCCCCAGTTGTTGATTGCCACCATGCCGGCCCGCAGGGCAGGGGCTACTTCCGCAGCCTTGGCCGGATCACCGGTGATGCAGGCAGAAAGGCCATACGCGGTGTCGTTGGCAATCTCGATAGCCTGTTCGAGATCGTCGTAGGTCATGATCGTGGCAACGGGACCGAAGATCTCTTCCTGCGCGATGCGCATGTCCGGTGTCACGCCTGAAAACACCGTCGGCTTGATGTAGTAGCCGCGATTGACGTTGGACGGCAGGTCGGGACCACCGGTCTCCAGCTTGGCGCCCTCGTCGATGGCGGATTGAATCAGTCCGCGGATCTTGTCGAACTGTGCCTTGTTCACCACCGGGCCGAGATGCTGGCCTTCCTGCAGAGGATCGCCAACGGGCGTCGCGGCATACATTGCCGAAACGAACGCTGCAGCTTCGGCCTCGCGCTCCTTGGGCACAAGGATGCGGGTCGGCGAAATGCAGGATTGGCCCGAGTTGACCAGCGGACCGGAAGCCGTCGACGGCAAGTGCTTGGCAAAGTCCGCATCGGGCAGGACAAGGTTGGGTGACTTGCCGCCCAATTCCTGATGGACGCGCTTCACCGTGTCAGCAGCGGCCTTGGCAACGAGAATGCCCGCGCGGGTCGAACCCGTGAAGCTGACCATGTCGATACCGGGGTGCGAACTGATCGCCGTGCCAACGCCCGGTCCATCGCCCTGAACGAGGTTGAAGACGCCAGGCGGAACGCCTGCCGCATCAAGGATCTCGGCAAAGATCGCCGCATTGGTCGGGCACTCTTCGGAAGGCTTGAGGATCATCGTGTTGCCAGCAGCCAGTGCAGGTGCGACCTTCAGTGCGATCTGGTTGAGAGGCCAGTTCCAGGGCGTGATCATCCCGACAACGCCGATCGGCTCGTAAGCGACCTTGTAGGCGCCGTTGTCTTCCATGAAGTTGAAGTTCTTGAGCGCGGCCATCGTGCCCAGGAATCCGCCGATACCGGCACCGACCTGAGCCGTGCCGGCGAAGCTCACCGGGGCGCCCATTTCCTCGGCCATGGCGACCGCAAGTTCCGGCGCACGTTTCTTGAACTCGGCGACGATGCGATCCATCAGGGCAAGGCGCTCTTCACGAGTGGTCTTGCTGAAGGTCTTGAACGCACGCTGGGCAGCGGCCACAGCCTTGTCGACATCGGCCTGCGTGCCAAGCGTAATGGCGCAGACGGGTTCTTCGGTTGCCGGGTTGATCACTTCGTGGCGCGTACCACCTTCGCTATCGACCCATTTGCCATCGATGTAGTGCTGCAGCCTCTCGCGCATTGCCGTCTCTCCCGAAGTGAGTGCGCCGAACCGACCGTCCGGCCCTTTGCCTTCGGAAAAGTAGGTGCGTGCGTTGCATTCCGCAACCGGTCAGGCCTGCCGGATCATGTCATATTGCCGCGTCAAATCCGGCGCCCGCGAAAGAGGTGGACCAGTCCGATCAGGATGGCGATGACCAGAACGACATGGATGAAGGCTGCGGTAACCTTGAAGGCAAACACGCCCAGCGCCCAAAGGACAAAGAGAATCAAGGCAAGAGTGAGAAGCATGTGACGATCTCCGCTGCGTTCCTCCCGCCCGCGCCCGTCTGATTTCTCAATCCGCCAATTCCTTCGGGGTTCCGGATATCTGTTCAGATTGCATCTACGAATACGAACATCCGGATTGATAACGATTTCTTCGGAAGCGGCCTCTAGACAAGGCCGGATGGGGACGGGACCTACCCTCAGTCGCGCCGCGTCGCGGCGCCACCACACCGGGGCACGCGGCGCCGTATGGATCGTCGTGGGCACGTTTCTTGCGCTTGTGGCGCTGACAACCGCACTGGTTGCGGCTTTCGTCAATTCGACCAGCATTGCCGATGTTTTCACCCGCCAGGAGGAGCAGCGGCTGGTCCATCGCTTTCTCGAGCGGAGCGAGCGACAGATCATGGAGGCCGATCGGCTTCAGATCACGTGGGACGATGCCGTCGTGAAGCTCAACGCGCCCGACGCAGAGGGATGGGCGCGCAACTATCTGGCGGGCTACTTCTGGGGCAGCCACCGCATCGACCGCATCTACCATGTCAGGTTCGATGGCACGCTGGTGCGCTGCTGGAAGGGCGGCAAGATCACGCAAGAGTGCCGCTACAACCAGATCGGGGGAAAGGTTGCAGACCTGATCCGGCAATCCCTGAAGGACGATCCGGGATCGGAGAAAGTCGGCGAATGGCGGAAATTGGGTGATGTACGCTGGCCGTACAGTGCGAAGGGTCTGCCTGTTGGCCGTGCTGCAGCTTCGATGGACAATTTCGACGGTAAGCCGGCGCTGATAGCGGCGGCGTCGATAGTGCCGGACGTGACTGCTTCGTTGCTCAAGGGACCGCCCGATTACATCGTCCTCGTACGCTACGTCGACGCGCGCATGATTGCCGATTTGCAGTCTGCGCTGTTGCTCGACGATGTCCGGTTCGATCAGGCGCCTGATGCAGACGAGAAGCGCAACTCGCTCGCGGTCACGAACCTGAGCGGAGAGCGCATCGGATGGTTCTCGTGGATTGCAAAGCCACCGGGCCCGGCGATCCTGCGCCAGACGGCACCGCTGCTGGCAGTCTATATCCTCTTCTTCATGGGTGTCGTGGCCGGTGGAGCGATCATCGTCCGCCGGATGCGGCGGACGACCAGCGAACTCATTGCCAGTGAAGCGCAGGCTCAACACAATGCCTTGCACGATGCGATGTCGGGATTGCCGAACCGCGCCCATTTCATGCAGAGGCTGCGACAGGAATTGTCTGCCTGCATCGAGCGGCCTGAGCTCGGCGATGTCTTCATCGCCTATCTGGATATCGACCGTTTCAAGGTGGTGAACGATACGCTGGGTCACCATGTCGGCGATGAACTGGTCCGGCAGGTCGCCCTGCGCCTGCGTCGTTCGCTTCCACCCGGCGATTTCCTTTCGCGCTTCGGGGGGGACGAATTCGTGCTGTTGCGGCGCTCCACAGGCGGGCGCGCTGCGGCCGACATGCTCGGGCGGCAACTGATGGCGCTGGCCCTCGAGCCTTTCGTGATTTCGGGCAACAATCACGAAGTCAGCCTGTCTTGCGGGATAAGCTGGGGGCCGGAGCAGAGCGAAGACCCGGGCGAGCTGCTGCGTCGCGCCGACATCGCGCTATATCGGGCGAAACAGCGGGGCCGGGCGCGCTATCGCCGGTTTACTCGCGACATGGATGCTTCGGTCAAGCTGCGGCGCGACATGGAGATGGAGCTGCGCCGCGCGATCAATCGCGATGAGTTGGCCCTGGCCTATCAGCCGATCGTCAATGCCGCGGACGGTGCCGTGGAGGGCTTCGAGGCGCTATTGCGCTGGACACATCCCGAGCGCGGGCCGATCCGTCCCGGCCTGTTCGTGCCGATTGCAGAGCAGGCGGGACTGATGATGCCGCTGGGGCAATGGGTCCTGCGCCGTGTCTTCGAGGATTGCCGCGACTGGCCGGACTGCGACATCTCGGTAAACCTCTCGCCGCTGCAGATCATGGCGAGCGACTTCCTGCCGGAAATCGACCGACTGGTGCGCGAAACTGGCGCCGATCCGCGCCGGTTCGTGCTCGAGGTGACCGAGGGGGTGATGCTGGATCGCAGCGAGCACGTGGTCGACGTGCTCAAGGGTTTGAAATATCGCGGTTTCCGCATTGCTCTCGACGATTTCGGGATCGGCTACTCATCGCTGAGCTATCTGCGCTCGTTCCAGTTTGACCGGATCAAGATCGACCGCTCGTTCGTGCAGAACATCGAAGCCGATCTTGATGCCCATTCGATTCTGCGTGCAATCGTTTCGCTCGGGCACACCTTGCGCATGAAAGTCGTCGCCGAGGGCGTTGAAACCCCGATGCAGCGCGCGCTGGTGCAGGCTGCCGGATGCCAGATGATCCAGGGCCACCTGTTCTGGCAGGCCATGCCTTTGCACGAAGCGCGTGCCCTGCTGGAGCCAGCAGCAATGGAAAAGCGCCGAACTGCCTGATCAGGTGTTGGGCTCGCCGCGTATCTGTTTGATGTACTTGAGCTCGTTGGCGGCTGCAGGGCTGTCAGGCTGATAGGTCAGGGATTCGTTGAAAAGGGTCTCTGCCTCGTCGAGCTGGCCCATCTCGATCTTGTTGAAGCCCATGCCGCGCAGCGCTCGTGCCTTGTATAATGCGCGCTGGCCGTCCGGTGCTGTCTCAGCCGACCTCAACGCTTCTTCGAACAAGCCGAAGGAACGCTTCCAGTCCTTCTGGGCCTTGAACCATTCCGCCAGCTCGTTGGTGTAGTGCGCATTGAGCGGCGCACGGTCATGCGCCAGCTGCAGCCACGGCAGCGCTTCGCGTCCACGGCCGAGATCGATCAGCGCATAGCCCTTGTAGAAATATCCGTCGCACCATGCGGGGCCGACGATCGTGAGCTCCATCGTGACTTCGGCATCGTTCTTCTTCGCCAGTGCCTCGGCCTGTTCCTGCGATTCGGCGCATGCGTGGGCGCGCTTTGCCTGGCGGACATTGAACGCAGCGATCAGCTCATCAGCCTTGTCGATGGCCGAGGCAGGTTTGCCTGCAACGATGTCATTGAAGATGGCCGAGGAAAGCTGCTCGACCTGTGCGTCGGTCATCAGATCGGCCGCTGCGGCGGGCGTCGCGATCAGGCAAACTGCCGAGGCGATGATGGTACGGCGGAACGGCATGGGCAGCTCTCCCTTTCTGGGAAGAGTGCAGTCCCGCCGCTGAACTTGCAAATGCAATTCCCGCCTCGACGGCGGCAATCTCTTTTCGGGTTCAGGGGAGGTCAGCCCTTGGCCGAGGTGGCCTTCGTCGCGTCTGCCGTCATGGTGCGGGGATAGATGAAACCGTGGGCCGGGCTGGCGCGCAGGCCGACCGACTTGGTCGGAGCGTACCACACGCGCACTTCGCTCCAGTCGCCAGCGGCCGAAACGTCAACCGCCATTACGCCCTTTTCGACCATGCCCGGGCCGGACCAGTTCGCGTGGTCGATCAGGATGTGGCGGTCATCGACGACCTTGCGGACAACGGCAACGTGTCCGTAGGGCATTGCACGCGTGCCGCTGAAGGCGAGGACGGCGCCGGCTTTTGGCTGCTGGCCACGGTCATAGGTGCCCGCAGCATTGCTCCACCAGTCACGGGCATTGCCGCTGATCTGAACGTCGGAAATCTGGCGGGCGTAGGTCACGCACTGGAGGCGGGCCTGGGCAGCGGTCGGCAGAGCGACGACTGCGAAGAATGCCAGGAATGCTGCGACCGCGTTCTTTATCATGGGCAGCATCACTAAGGATTTCGGCGGATTCGAGGAGTCCTGCGCCCTTCCGTTCATCCTGCCGCAATCACAGCTCGTCTCGCTTCGTCGCAAAAAGTTCGTGCGCTGTGGATAAAATCACAAACTCGTGCGTTTCCCGCTGCAGGCGGTGCTTCAAACCAAAAGGGCGCCCGGTTTCCCGGACGCCCCTTCGTATCTTCGCCGATCGTGTGGATCAGAGCGAGTAGTACATGTCGAACTCGACGGCCGACGGCGTGGTTTCCCAGCGCATCACTTCCGGCCACTTCAGTTCGATGTAGGCTTCGATCTGGTCCTTGGTGAACACGCCACCCTGGAGCAGGAAGTCGTGGTCGGCTTCGAGGCTTTCCAGCGCTTCACGCAGGCTGCCGCATACGGTCGGAACCTGGGCGAGCTCTGCCGGCGGCAGGTCGTACAGGTTCTTGTCCATGGCTTCGCCCGGGTGGATCTTGTTCTTGATCCCGTCGAGGCCGGCCATGAGCAGTGCCGAGTAGCACAGGTAAGGGTTGGCCATCGCGTCGGGGAAGCGGAACTCGACGCGCTTCGCCTTGGCACCGGCGCCATAGGGGATGCGGCACGAGGCCGAACGGTTGCGGGCCGAGTAGGCCAGCAGAACGGGGGCTTCATAGCCCGGCACCAGACGCTTGTAGCTGTTGGTGGTCGGGTTGGTGAAGGCGTTGAGCGCCTTGGCGTGCTTGATGACGCCGCCGATGAAGTACAGGCACATTTCCGACAGGCCAGCATAGCCGTTGCCGGCGAAGAGCGGCTTGCCAGCTTCCCAGATCGAGATGTGGGTGTGCATGCCCGAGCCGTTGTCGGTCTTGATCGGCTTCGGCATGAACGTCGCGGTCTTGCCATAGGCATGGGCGACCTGCTGCACGACGTACTTGTAGACCTGCATGCGGTCGGCGGTCTGGACCAGGGTGCCGAAGGTCAGGCCGAGTTCGTGCTGGGCCGAGGCCACTTCGTGGTGATGCTTGTCGCAGGGCAGGCCCATCTCGATCATGGTGCGGACCATTTCGCCACGGATGTCGACGCAGCTGTCGACCGGAGCGACCGGGAAGTAGCCACCCTTGGCGCGCGGACGGTGGGCGAGGTTGCCGCCTTCGTAGTCCTTGTTCGAGTTGGTCGGCAGCTCGATGTCATCGATGCGGAAGCCGTTGCCGTCGTAGCCGTCGTAGAACTTCACGTCGTCGAACAGGAAGAACTCGGCTTCCGGACCGACGTAGACAGTGTCGCCGAAACCGGCCGACTTGACGAAGGCTTCTGCGCGCTTGGCGGTCGAACGCGGGTCACGGCCATAGAGTTCGCCGGTCGAAGGTTCGACGATGTCGCAGTTGATGATCAGCATCGGCGAGGCCGAGAACGGATCGACATAGACCGAGTCGAGGTCGGGCTTGAGGATCATGTCCGACTCGTTGATGGCCTTCCAGCCTTCGATCGACGAACCGTCGAACATCAGGCCGTCTTCCAGTTCGTCTTCGCCGAGAACGGTCGAGACCATGGTCAGGTGCTGCCACTTGCCCTTCGGGTCAGTGAAGCGCAGGTCGACCCATTCGATTTCCTCGTCCTTGATGCGGGCGAGGATGTCCTTTGCAGTTGCCATCGCTGGTCCTTCTTCTTCATTGCCTCCGGTGGAGAGCTCCGGAGGGTATCTGGGGTGGTTGTCGTCTGGAGGCTTGCCCGTCCACAGGCCCACCCCCGCTATGCTGCCCGGCGGGTCAGGCCCGCCGCGGCATCAAACTTGTCATGTCGTTCTGATCAGATAGCGTCGTCGTTGCGCTCACCGGTACGGATGCGCAGGGCGCTCTCGATCGGGATCACGAAGATCTTGCCATCGCCGATGCGGCCGGTCTGTGCTGCGGCAGCGATCGCTTCGACCACGCGGTCGACCAGCGCATCGCCAACCACGACCTCGAGCTTCACCTTGGGCAGGAAATCGACGACGTATTCGGCACCGCGATAGAGCTCGGTGTGGCCCTTCTGGCGGCCGAAGCCCTTCGCTTCGGTCACGGTGATGCCCGATACGCCAATCTCGTGCAGCGCTTCCTTCACTTCATCGAGCTTGAAGGGCTTGATGATCGCTTCGACCTTTTTCACGTCGTTCAGACCCCTGCAACGCGGGCCGGACCGCCAAGGTCGGCGTTCCGGCAATTTATCCCGTGTGTGGCAACGACGTTACAAGAATCGTGCCACGCGCTGAGGGCAAGCACTAGGCTATCGCGCTGCAACGCGAAAGCCGTAAAATCAGGGGCTCGGCAAGATTTGAATCGAATGCGCAAGGCTTCCATGCGCAAGATTGCGCAGCATTGTTCAAATCATGCACATTTTTTACGCAGGGGCTGCCTTATTTTTGGGCAGGCCCTATATCGTCAAGCTGCGTAAGGCGGCTTGTCCAAGCCTTTCGGACTTGCGGTAAAGATCTCGCAGCCGTCCTCGGTGATGCCGATAGAATGCTCGAACTGGGCCGAGAGCGAGCGGTCTCGCGTCACAGCCGTCCAGCCATCGTCGAGGATCTTCACGCCCGGCTTGCCCAGGTTGATCATCGGCTCGATCGTGAAGAACATGCCGGGCTTCAGCTCCGGCCCAGTCCCGGCGCGCGCGGCGTGGACAACTTCCGGTGCGTCGTGGAAGAGCCGGCCGAGGCCATGACCGCAGAATTCCCTCACCACGCCGTAACGCTGCTTTTCGGCATGGGCCTGGATCGCCGCGCCAATGTCGCCAAGCCGCGCACCGGGCTTTGCCTGCTCGATGCCGATCATCAGACACTCGTAGGTGACGTCGACCAGGCGCTTTGCCTTCAACGGCACGTCGCCGACGAGGTACATCCGGCTCGTATCGCCGTGCCAGCCATCGAGCAGGGGCGTGACGTCGATGTTGACGATGTCTCCGTCCTTCAGCGTCTTGTCCGAAGGGATGCCGTGGCAGACCACGTGGTTGATCGAGATGCAGCACGAATGGGTATAGCCCCGATAGCCAAGCGTCGCCGGCACGGCGCCGCCATCGAGTGTCATCTTCCGCACCACATCATCAAGGTAGTCGGTCCGTACGCCGGGCACCACCAGCGGGGCCAGCGCATCGAGGATCTCGGCCGCGAGCCGGCCGGCCTTGCGCATGCCATCGAAGCCCGCGGGGCCGTGGAGCTTGATCGTGCCGTCGCGCAGCAAAACGTCGTGGTCTTCAACAGTCAGATATTCGGTCATGCCGTCCATGTAGCGACAAAACCGGCAAATTGCGAGAACCGGACTAAGGGCATTTCATCTTGCGACGAACGCGGCCTTGAATTCGGGCCTGACAGCATCGAGTACCTTCTGTGTCACCGGGAGGGTCACTTCATAGTCCCCCTCGGCATAGGGACCTGCAGCATAAGGCGCGACGAGAATGCCGATCCGGTCGAACGCCTTGCCGTTCGAGGAGCCGAGGATCACGGTCTGCTCGGTGGGATCGATGCAGTCGCTGAACTCCGGGATATCTCCCCTGCCTGAACCAGCGCGCTTCCTGGCGCGCTGGCGATCGAGCTCCTCGCAGAACCGCGCCCGGATCGCCCCGCGCAGCGCCTCCTTCGATGTGAACAGGTCCACCGGCGCACGGCGCTTGGCGGCGATCCTGTCCCACAGCACCGTGTCGTAAACGTAGTTCGGGTGTGCCCCGCCGCTGTAGAATCCGACCAGCGTCGAAAGGCTGATCCAGGCCGGCAAGTCGGTGACCACCTTCCATTCGACGGTATGCGTATAGGGATGGTACGGAAAGCCGCTCTCCTTTGCCGCCTTGCGTCCTTCGGTCGCCTGCGCCTTGAGCTCGCGGCGCGCTTCTTCCAGTTCCTTGTCGAGCAGCGCCTTCAGTTCCGGCACCGCCCCCGCGACCGCCGGATAGGAATAGTCGAATTCATAGAGCTCGTTCTTCTCGTGCACCTCGCGCGCGGTGACCGGCGTCTGTACAGGCGGCCCCGGCGGCATCGGCAGGGCGACGGGAGCATTGGTGCTCGGCGCCGGGGCAGGGGGCTTCTCGCCCGAACAGGCGGCCAGTAGCACCAGTGGGGTCAGAAACAGCACACGCATCAGGCAATTTCCTCTCGCAACGTGCCGCGCTCTGCGGCATGTCCTTGTGCAGCATGACCGACAGACAAGCACTGATCCAGCACGATCGCGGCCAGCCGGCAACGGCGCTCCACCTCGTCGACAAGGCAACGCTGCCCGACTTTCTCAAAGGGCTTAACGCCGGACAGCGCGCTGCCCTTTCCGCGCAGAAGTTCGAAGGCGGCGGATACGAGCACGCGATTGTCCCCGATGGCGACGCATGGTTCGCCGTGGCGGGCGTCGCCAATATCGATGACCTGTCCTCGTGGTGCATGGCCAAGCTCGCCGACGTTCTCCCCGGCGGTACCTATCGCCGCGCAGGAGGGGAGCCCGGCAAGGCGCTCCACGGCTGGATCACCGGTCAGTACCGCTTCGACCGCTACCGCAAGGACGCGAAGGACGCCGAACCGCGCATCCTGCTGACCAAGGACGTTGCGTTGATCGAGCCGGCGACCGCCGAGGCAACGGCCGTCCTCATGGTCCGTGACCTCGTCAACACGCCCGCCGAGGACATGGGGCCGCTGCAACTTGAAGCCGAGGCCCGCGCGCTGGCCAAGCGCCACCATGCCGAAGTCCACGTTGTCTCGGGCGATGCGCTCGAGCACGACTACCCGATGGTCCACGCCGTCGGCCGTGCCGCGGCGCGCAGCCATGCTCCGCGCCTGATCGAAATGACGTGGGGCGATGCCAGGCACCCGCGCGTCGCCATCGTCGGCAAGGGGGTTTGCTTCGATTCGGGCGGGCTCGACATCAAGCCTTCCTCCGGCATGGCGCTGATGAAGAAGGACATGGGCGGGGCGGCTCACGCGCTGGCCCTGGCCGGTCTGATCATGACAATGGGCTTGAAGGTCCGGCTGCACGTGCTTGTTCCTGCAGTCGAAAACGCGATCTCCGGCAACGCGTTCCGTCCCGGCGATATCCTCCGGTCGCGCGCCGGGCTTTCGGTCGAGATCACCAATACCGACGCCGAGGGGCGGCTCGTGCTCGGCGACGCGCTGACTCGCGCTACTGAAATGAAGCCCGAACTCGTCATCGACTTCGCGACCTTGACCGGCGCAGCCCGTGTCGCGCTGGGGCCGGACCTCCCGGCGATGTTCGCGCGGCAATGTCCAACTGCCACCCAACTCCTCGAGGCAGGGCGGCAACTCGACGACCCTTGCTGGCAACTCCCCCTGCATGAAGGCTACCGCGAGTACCTCAAATCCGACGTTGCCGACCTGCAGAATTCGCCGGCCAACGGATTTGCGGGCGCGAGTGTCGCCGCACTGTTTCTCGACCGATTTGTCGGCGAGGGGATCGACTGGGTGCATTTCGATACCTTCGCCTGGCGCCCTGTTGGAAAGCCCGGCCGACCGAAGGGCGGCGATGCCCTGGGGCTGCGTGCGGCGTGGGGGCTGCTCAAGGCGCGCTACGGCTGAGGGGGCGGGCAAGTGCACCATAGCTTGCCTGATGACGCGAGCGCCGCTAATCGCCCGGCTTTCCTGCTGCGGGGACACCCTGAATTGACCGTCGAAGCCATGCCTCTTTCCACCGAACTGCCCACCGGCCAGCTCCAGCTTTCGCGCGCTGCTGACCGTTCGGACAAGCCGCACCTGCCGGTGCGCGGCGATCTTGCGCATATCGGGCTCGCCGGAAAATACTTCGTGCCGCACTACGCGGTGCCGATGGCGCATGGCGTGAAGGCCGAAACGGCGCTGCGTGCTGCGGGCAAGCAGGATGGGGCGGAATTGCGCGCCCTGGTGGCCGGCGAAGTCTTCGATGTTCTCGACATGGCAGGAGGCTGGGCCTGGGGGCAGGCGAAATCCGATCTGCTCGTCGGCTATGTCGAGATGAGCCAGTTGGAGGCCTGCGCATGACCACATCGGTCTTCATCGACGGTGCTGCGGGCACCACCGGCCTCGAAATCGCCGAGCGGCTTGCCGGGCGCAGCGAATTCGCCATGATCGCACTCGATGATGCCCGCCGCAAGGACGATGCCGCGCGCGCCGAAGCGATCAATGACGCCGACGTGGTGATCCTGTGCCTGCCAGATGACGCTGCGCGCGATGCCGTGGCGATGATCCGCAATGACCGGACAAAGGTGATCGACGCTTCGACCGCACACCGCGTGGCTGACGGCTGGACTTACGGATTCCCTGAAATCGTCGGCCGCGAGACCGTCGCTGAATCGAAGCGGGTGTCAAATCCGGGATGCTATCCGACGGGGTTCATCGGCCTGCTCGCCCCGCTTGTTCACAACGGCCTGCTGCCCGCCGCCTGGCCATACAGCTGCAATGCGGTCACCGGTTATTCGGGTGGCGGCAAGGCGCTGATCGGCCGCTTCGAGGCTGAGGCCGACATCGCCTGGCGAGGGTACGGCCTGACTTTCGGGCACAAGCACATTCCCGAAATGCAGCGCTACACCGGCACGGCAATCGCCCCGTTGTTCAGCCCGGCCGTGGTCAATGCCCATCGCGGGATGGTCGTCGAGATTCCGCTGCCGCTGGGCGTCATGCCCGGCAACGTGCCAGCCGAATTGCTGCGCGCTGCTCTTACGCAGTTCTATGACGGCTCGCGGGTGGTCACCGTGGCGCAGGATCTTCCTGCCGACGGCGAGATGCTGCTGCGCGCTGCGATGGAACCATGGGACGGTCTTGCCCTTCGCGTCATGGGCAGCGCCGACGGCGAACAGGCCCGCCTGGTTGCCTTGCTCGATAATCTGGGCAAGGGCGCCAGCGGTGCAGCAGTGCAGTCGCTGAACCTGATGGCCGGCCTCGACGAAACCGCAGGCCTGCGCCTCTAATTCCATTAGCGCCGACTTCCAAAAACGCCTCCGCGAAAGCGGGGGCGTTCTTGCGCGTGCCCTTCGGGAGCAAAAAAAGGGGCAGCATCTTGCGATGCTGCCCCCAAGTCGGACACGTGGCACCAGACCTTTAGAAATCAGCCTGGAAACCAACCTTGAAGTAACGGCCCAGAATGCCCTGGCCGCCCTGGATCGGATTGTAGAGGTGCGCGCCGTAGGTCACGACATCCACTGGCGGCATGTTGTCGAACAGGTTCAGCGCGGTGAGTGACAGCGTGAAACGGTCGTTGACCTTGAAGCGCGTCTGCAGGTCGAATGTGATGTAACGCGGAATGTCGCAGCCGGTCGGACTGTAGCCCGGGTTCTGGCCGCAGTCCTTGTAGAGATCGCCCTGATCCATCGCCGAGAGGTTGTAGCCACCAAAGTAGTTGACGGTGGTGTTGATCTCCAGGTTGTCATCGAACTGCAGGCCATTCAGCCAGTAGCCATGCCACTTCGGCGTGCCCGAACCTGCGGTCAGGTTGAAGTTGCCCAGCGTACCGTCATAGCGCTCCAAGCCACCGCCGCTGTTGGTCAGGTCCGATTCCAGCTTGATGATGTAGCTGGCTTCAAGGTGACTGGTGAAGCGGATGTTGTCGGTCAGGTTGATCCGGCCGTCGATCTGGAAATCAAGGCCTGACACGGTCTGCGTGTTGGCGTTGATCAGCTGCGACTGGATGAAGGCGAGGCGTGGCGTCGCATTCGGGAAGTCGGGGCTGACGGCATCGGCGATCACGGTGTAGCCCGCCGGGATCGGCTGGCCAGTGTAGTAAGCCTCGAGCGCGGGTGCGTTCGAAGGCTGCGTGATCACGCCGGTCTTCTTGATGTTGTAGTAGTCGACCGACAGCGTGAAGTTGCGGACCGGTTCGAACACGAACCCGGCGGTGAAGCTGCGCGACCGCTCCGGCTTCAGGTCCGGCGAGGCCAGCGTGGTCTGGCCGTAGGAAGCGGAGCGAAGGTAGGTCGGGCAGTCGCTGAACGTGGCAACCGTGCAGCCATACTGGCTGAGATAGGCATCGTTGAAGATGCCTGCGCTGTTGGTCACGAAGCCCGTGGTCGGAAGGGCGTTGGCCTCACCGAACGAAGGGATGCGGAAGCCCTTCGACCACGTGCCGCGGATCAGCAGTTCGTCGACCGGCTTGAACTTGATGCCGGCCTTGGGGCTGAATGCGTTCTGACCGCTCGAATACTTGTCGTAACGACCGGCAAGGTTGATCTCGACCTTGTCGAGAACCGGCGCGTTGATTTCGGCAAAGCCCGAATAGACCCAGCGGCTGCCCTTGGTGCCGAAAGCGTTCAGGGTGAAGTAGCGCTGCGTCGGGCCGAAGTAGTCAGGGTTACCCGAAGGCGCGTCGACCGCTTCGTAACGGGCGCCTGCGCCCACTGCGACCTGCAACTTGCCGCCCGGAAGTTCGAACAGATCCGCACCGAGCGTGCCCTGGAACTGGACCTGATCGGAGGTGGCGTTCAGGATCTGGGTAGGACGCAGGAAGTCATTCTGCTCCTGCGTGTTCTGCGTCGGGTCAACGAAGTTGTACGTGCCACGCGCGATGGCCGTCAGCAGGTTGGCTATGTAGACATAGCCCTTCTGCGTACGACGAAGATCGTCATGCATCGCGGTCGCGCCGAAGTCGAAGTTGATGTTATCGGTAAGGTCGCCTTTGACGCCGATCGCACCGCGATAGGCGCGGTTGCGGGTTTCATTGTAGGTGGGCTGGTCGAACAGACGGCCCTGGATGCGGGCAAGCTGTCCGGCACCGGCGAACGGGTTGTTCGGGTTGAGCGTGCCGTTGGTGGCGTTGCAGCCCGTGTTGAGGCCGCTAGCGTCGCCCACACCGTTGGCGCAGACATAGACCGGCAGGGTCAGCGCGAACGAACCGGGCGCGCGGCTGGCTGCATTGTTCGACGTCGAAAAGCCCGGGAACAGGATACCAGCGTTAGCATTGCGCGAGATCGCTTCGGGCAGGCCTGTGTAGGCCGATTTGCTCTGCAGGAAGTTGAATTCGGCATAGCCTTCGATGCTGTCGCTGAGGGCCGCCGTGACGCGGGCAGAGACGCCCCAGCGCTCGATTTCCGGCTGGATCACGCCGTACTTGCGGGTGAGGTCTACGGTGCAGGTCTGCAAGGGAGCTGCCGCGCTGGCGGCAAGCTGCGCAGCCGTCAGTGTGTAAGCACTGTCGCAGCCGACGTTGTTGAGCAACTGGAAGCGGCCGAGTGCAGTGGTGTTGGTGGGATCGTAAGGACGCACGACAAGCGGGCCGCCGGCACCGGTAAAGCTGGTGGCGGTGGGTGAATTGATGCGGTCGTCGCTGCCGCACTCGCCATCGGGCGAACACACGCCGCGCAGGTCATCCGTGTTGAACGGATAGGGACGGTCGCGGTTCATGAGCTTGTTGCTCTTGTAGTAGAACCCGGAGACGTAGGCATTGTAGCCGTTCTCGTCGATGTCGCCCACGCCGGCGGTCAGCGACAGGCGATACTGCGAGGCATCGCCGCGATCGGAAAGGCCGGCTTCGCCACGGGCGCGCACGCCCTTGAATTCGCGCTTGGTGATGATGTTGACCACGCCTGCGATGGCGTCGGCACCATAAGCCGCCGAGGCGCCGTCACGCAGGATCTGCACGCGGTCGACAATGTCGTCCGGAATGGTGTTGAGATCGACGAAGTTGCGCGAACCGTCATCGGCCAGCGGGTAATAGGCCGCCCGCATACCGTCGAACAGCACGAGCGTCGAGTTGGTCGAAAGGCCGCGCAGCGAGATCGCCGAGGCACCGGCCGCGAACGCGCCGTTGGCGGTGAACGAGTTGGTCAGCGCCGGGCCGTTGTTGGCGGCGAGCGTCTGCAGGCCTTCCTGCACGGTCGAGATGCCGCGCTGGTCAAGGTTCTCCTGCGTCACCGTGGTGACCGGCGAGACGGTCTCGGTGTCTGTGCGGCGCAAGATCGAACCGGTGACGACGATCGCCTGGGTGTCGCCGCAGCTGGGATCATCCGGTGTGGTGCTGCAGTCGACGCTCTGCGGTGCAGCCGTCGTTGCCGCATCCTGCGCAAAGGCTGCGGTGGAGACCAGCGCCATGCCGATCGCCAGAGGGGTCGCGCCCGAACGGAGCGCGGAGAGATACTTGATGTTCACGTGGCAGTCCTCTTGTCCTGAACGTCTGCCGCCGTGGGGAACGGCGACAGGCCCGCGCGCCCAGTCCATATGCCGCCGCATTTGCGGTCAGCCGGGGTATGGATGCGAGAGAGGCGCCTGTCTGACGAGGCCAAGCTGCGCTTTCAAACCAGAAACACGTAGTTTCACATTAAACGATAGTTAGTGTGGTGTTCATGTGACAACGCAATGAAAAACCTAGAGAAATTTCGAATTGAAACATTTTGTTACAAACTGGAATTGTATGCCAATAACTTTCGATATGGAGTAATTTAATTTCCTCTGTAACTACCCAAATCGCATGGATGATGCGTTGCCGCATGCCACAAAGGCCGCCAGGCAGGCGCAGAAGCGCCGCGGTACGCCTGAGGCGCGAAACCGTTCCCCAAAAAATCGACGAAGCGATCCACTTTCTGCAAAAGGGTGGCCCAACATTGCCGTTCACCGGTGCGGCTGACACGAAAAAGGCCCGCGCTCCTGCTGGAGGCGGGCCCTTCAAGCGGCGCAAAGGCTGGATAGATCAGTCTTCCGGCGCGATCGTGACGCGAAGACCGTCGAGGTCGCCGGTGATCTGCACCTGGCAGGAAAGGCGCGAGGTTTCGTTGCGGTGGTCCGAGCTGTCGAGCAGGTCGTTCTCGTCCTCGCTCATCGGCGCGACCTTGTCGGCGAATGCAGGGTCGATGTAGACGTGGCAGGTGGCGCAGGAGCAGCAGCCGCCGCACAGGGCGAGCAGCTCGTCGAAGCCATTGTCGCGGATCGCTTCCATCACCGAAAGGCCGGCATCGGCCTCTACCGTCTTCTCTTCACCCGCACGATTGACAACCACGATCTTCGGCATCGTTCGTTCTCCAAATGCGGCGACGGGCACCAACGCAAGACCCGCGTCCCCTGTTCGCCTTTGGACGGGGCTGCTATCGCGCCATTTCGGCTTTGGCAACTGTCGATCCGGCCAAAACACTGTTGCGGAGAACTAGGGTGGGACTGACGGCAGAGGCGCTACGCGAAGGACTCGACTACATCGCCGCCCGCAGCCCCGCCATGGCGAGTGCCATTGGCCGCGTCGGATATCCCGAGCCACGCATTCGTTCGACCGGCTATGGCACCTTGCTGCGCACCATCGTCGGCCAGCAAGTCAGCGTGGCCGCCGCTGCTTCGGTGTGGAACAAGCTCGAGGCACTGCTGGGGGAGGATATTCCTCCGCACGACCTGCTTGCCGCTGACTTCGACGCCTTGCGCGCCTGTGGGCTATCGCGCCAGAAACAGGGCTATGCGCGGTCCTTGTGCGAACTGGTGATATCGGGCGAACTCGATCTTGATGCGCTGCCAGCGGACGACGAAGAAGCGATTGCGGAACTGGTCAAGATCAAGGGCATCGGTCGCTGGTCGGCCGAGATCTACCTGCTGTTCGCCGAAGGGCGCCCCGATATCTGGCCTGCGGGCGATCTGGCGGTGCAGGTGGGCCTTGGCAAGCTGCTCGGCCTTGCGGAACGGCCGAGCGAGAAGGAGACGCGCGCTCTGGCCGAGGACTGGCGGCCGCATCGCGGCGCGGCGGCGATCTTCACCTGGCATTGCTATAACAATCCGGCGCTGTAATGTCTTGCTGACAACAATGTGAGCAGGGGGTGCCAATGGCGCGCAAGACGATCTTCATCACCGGCGGCGCTTCGGGCATCGGCCGGGCCGTGGCGCAGCGCTTTGCACAAGGCGGGTGGTTTGTCGGCATCGCGGATATCAACGAGGCTGGCATGGCCGAAACCGCAGCGCAGCTTCCCGCCGGGCTTAGTTCTTGCCACCGTCTCGACGTGCGTGACCGCGCGGCATGGGACATGGCGCTATCGAATTGTGCAAAGGCGGCTGGCGGGCAGATCGAGGTGGTGTTCAACAATGCCGGCATCCCTATCGGCGGTGGCATTGTCGATCTGACGGCCGAGGAGATCGAGCGCACGCTCGACATCAACCTCAAGGGCGTGATCTTCGGCGCACAGGCGGCGTTCCCTTGGCTCAGGGCGAGCGCGCCGGGTTCGTGCCTGCTCAACACCGCCAGCGCGGCTGGGATCTATGGCTCACCCGGCGCATCGGTCTATTCCGCCACGAAGTTCGGCGTCAGGGCGCTGACAGAATCGCTCGACGGGGAATGGGCCGAGTACGGCATAAAGGTACGCAGCCTGATGCCGGGATTCATCGAAACGCCTTTGCTCGACCACGCCCCCAACCGCGCCAGCAACGAGGACATCCGCACGCGCGTGCGCGGCGCGGGCCTGGAAATCACGCCGGTGAGCGAAGTCGCCGAGGCGGCGTGGGCGGCGGCGCATGGAGACAAGGTGCACACTTTGGTCGGCAAGACCGCGCGGCGGCTCGCGTTCGCCTCGCGCTGGATGCCGGGTACTTTGCGCAAGCAGATGCGGTCTGGCGGGAGGCCTTTGGGGAAGTAGCGGCGTTACGTCCCTTCTGATACTGCATTGCTCACTTGTCGTGAAAAATGCGCAAAACTTTGCCGTTCCGGCGGCAAATCGAGATGTGTGCGACGCCGCCATCCAAGCCTCTTGGTAGCGAGCCTGTCACTATCCAGACACCGTCGCGCAGTGTAGCCTTAAAGGGTCGCTGCCCTTCAATCTGTTTGGTGCCATAAACGGGCTTCAGGTAAATCATGGCCACTGACTTTGCCGTCTCTGCCGACCCTACAACACCCGTCTTGGGCTGAAATGAGGCGACATTCTCAGCGCAAGTGGGAGGTTCGGCACGGGCAACTTGTACCGATAGCAAGATGAGTAGCGCGGCCGAGCCATGCCGTAACCAATTGCTCGGTGAGGTGAGCTTCACAGAAAGCCTTCCATCGCCCGCGCCATCGCCGCATCCCGTGTCGAGAGGCCATCGGCATCGTGCGTCGTCAACGTCACCTCGACGCGGTTGTAGACGTTGAACCATTCGGGGTGGTGGTCAGCCTTTTCGGCGTAGAGGGCGACGCGGTTCATGAAGGCCCAGGCCTCGGAGAAATCGGCAAAGCGGAAGGTGCGCACGATGGCTAGGCCGTCTTCACGCAATTGCCATTCCGGGAGCTCGACCAGCAGGGAAACGCGTTCGGAATCGGTCAGGCGGGCGACGGTCATGCTTGGTCCTTTGGCATCCTTGGCAGTTGCCGCCGTTTCCCCTATCGCCCGATTTCATGCAAGCCCCTCCCATGCAGTCCCACGCCATGCAAGAGTGCGGTCTCGTCGCCATGGATATTGCCTGCCGGCGCGGGGACCGGGTTCTGTTCCGGGGGCTGTCGTTCGATCTTGCGCCGCGTGAAGTCGTCCATCTTGCCGGCCCCAACGGCATCGGCAAGTCGAGCCTCATCCGCATCCTTGCCGGATTGCTGCGGCCGTTCATGGGGTCGGTTGAGCGTCATGGTGCGCTTGCGCTTTCGGATGAGCGGCTGGCGCTGGACGGCCACGAACCGCTCGAGAACGCGCTGGCGTTCTGGCAGCGGATCGACCGCGCACCGCAGGGCAACGCCGATTTCGGGCTGGCCGACCTGCTTGACGTTCCGGTGCGCTATCTTTCCACGGGGCAGCGCAAGCGGGCGGCCCTTGCCCGCGTGGCGGGAAGCGGTGCGCCGATCTGGTTGCTGGACGAGCCGCTCAACGGGCTCGACACCCACTGGTCGTGCATCGCGCAGGCGGCGATCAAGGCGCATTGCAATGCCGGTGGGGCGGTGATCATTGCATCGCACCAGCCGCTTTCGCTCGACGCGGTAAAGGTGATCGAATTGCTGGATTTCCAACCGTGATCGCCAAGCTTCTTCCGATCTTCCTGCGCGATCTGGTGCTGCTGACGCGAGGGAGCCAAGGGCGCGGTGGAGCGGTTCTGCCGCTGCTGTTCTTCCTTGCTGTGGCGATGCTGTTTCCCTTTGCCGTCGGCCCCGATGCCCGGTTGCTGGCACGGACCGGTGCGGGCGTGATCTGGGTTGCGGCGCTGCTTGCGGCGATCCTCCCGCTGGACCGCCTGGTCGAGCCGGACGTTGAAGCCGGCATGTTCGACCAGTGGGCCTTGCGCGGCATTGCCGAGGAGGCGCTGCTCCTGGTGCGCATCCTGGCGCACTGGCTGAGCTTTGGCGTGCCGCTGATGCTGGCAGCACCGATCTCGGCAGGGCTGCTCGGCCTTGATGGCCAACAGTTGTGGACGGTGGAAGTCGGGCTGCTGCTCGGCACGCCCGGTCTGGCGGCGATCGGCGTTACCATCGCGGCGCTGACGGCAGGGTTGCGGGCAGGTTCGGCGCTGGGCGGATTGCTCGCGATCCCTCTGGCTGTGCCGCTCCTGATCTTCGGCGCGGGATCGCTGCAACCGGGGGGCGAGGGGGGCTTGCTGCTGCTGGGCGCGTGCAGCCTTGTGGCGCTGGCCGTTGCGCCGTTTGCGGGCGGTGCCGCTATCCGGGCCGGGCGCGAATAACGCAGCGAGCAGGGCTTGCACGTCGCAAAGCGCAAATTCGTTGGCAATCGTGCAAAGTCTCCCTAACTCGGGGACCATGACTGCACCTTCGATTACACCCGATACCATTTCGCTCATCGGCAACACGCCGCTCGTCCTGCTGAAGGGGCCGAGCGAGGCGGCAGGCGCCGAGATCTACGGCAAGTGCGAGTTCGCCAATCCCGGTGCTTCGGTGAAGGACCGCGCTGCGCTGTGGATCGTGCGCGATGCCGAGGAGCGGGGCGTGCTGCAGCCCGGCGGGACGATCGTCGAAGGCACGGCGGGCAATACCGGCATCGGCCTTGCGCTGGTGGCCAACGCTCGCGGGTACAAGTCGGTCATCGTCATGCCCGAAACGCAATCGCGCGAGAAGATGGACACCCTGCGGGCGCTGCGGGCAGAACTCGTGCTGGTGCCGGCGGCGCCGTTTTCCAACCCCGGCCACTTCGTCCACACCTCGCGCCGGATTGCCGAGGAAACCGAAGGGGCGGTCTGGGCCAACCAGTTCGACAATATCGCCAATCGCCGCGCTCACATCGAAAGCACCGCGCCCGAGATCTGGGAGCAGATGGAGCACCGCATCGACGGCTTCACCTGTGCTGCGGGCACGGGCGGGACGATCGCGGGCGTGGGCCTGGGGCTCAAGGCTTTCGACGAGAACATCACGATCGCCCTGACCGATCCGCACGGCGCGGCGCTCTACAACTATTACGCCAATGGTGAGCTGAAGGCCGAGGGCTCCTCGGTGGCCGAGGGCATTGGCCAGGGGCGCATCACCGCGAACCTCGAAGGCGCACCGATCGACACGCAGTTCCGCATTTCGGACGAGGAAGGGCTTTACTGGGTCGAGCGCCTGCTGGCCGATGAGGGGCTGTGCCTTGGCCTGTCGAGCGGGATCAACGTGGCGGGTGCCGTGGCGCTGGCCAGGCAGCTTGGCAAGGGCAGCCGCGTGGCGACGATCCTGTGCGATACTGGCTTCCGCTACCTTTCGTCGCTCTACAATCCCGAGTGGCTCAAGGCCAAGGGGCTGCCGGTGTTCCCTTGGCTGGATCAATAGGCTAGGCTGCGGTCATGGCACTGTTCGGTTTCCCCGCAGGCAAGCAGGCATCCGCCCCGACCGAGGCGGAAATTGCCGCTGCCAGCGCACTGGCCCATGTGCCGCCGACCACGCGCGAATTGCGGGCGCAGGCGGTTCATCGGCTGCAGGTCGGGCTGTTCGGGCTGGCCGGGATGCTGCTGCTGGTCAGCCTTGCCAACGTGATCATGGATCGGGCCAAGTTCATCGACGCCAGCGCGGTCAATACCGCTGCGCCGAAGGTCGAGGCGAGCGAGACATCGGCGAAGGACCCGTTGGCCGACATGGGGGTGGCTCCGCAACTGCCGGTCACGGCCAAGGAAAAGCCGACCGTCACGATCTCGCCCGCTCCGCCCGCGCCGACTCCGGCCCCTTCGGTCCCGGCCCCTTCGGTTAACGCGCCGAAGAACTGAGTGCATCGCCGGATCGCTCTTGCCGTGCTGGCAGCGGTTGTCGCGCTGGCGGGCTGGTGGGCGTTCTCCGCCGAGCCTGCCCCTGACAGGACCGTGGGCCTGTTTACCAGCCTGCCGATCGTGTGGAACGAGGCGGACGATATCAAGGGCATGATCGACCCGCCAGCCGCGCCGCACTGGGCGCGCGCCGTGCTGGAGTCCAAGGGCAAGGTGATCGCGCTCGATACGCTGCTTCAGCTCGAACAAGTCGACTTGCTGGTCGTGGCGCAGCCGCGCCCGTTGGTGCCGGAGGAGAATCTTGCGCTTGATGCCTGGCTGCGGGCAGGCGGTCACCTGCTGATGTTCGTTGATCCCATGCTGACGCAGGAGAGCGCATTTGCGCTGGGTGACCGACGCCGCCCGCAGGACGTGGCGCTGGTTTCGCCGATCCTGGCGCGTTGGGGGTTGGAACTGCAATTCGACGACAGGCAACCCGGTGGTCTGCGGGAAAGTGCGGGCGAGGGGCTGCCGATCAATCTGGCAGGCACTTTCAAGGCAATCCCGGGCGGGCACGAAGCGAACTGCGCGATTGCAAGGGACGGTCTGATTGCGCGTTGCACGGTCGGCCAGGGCCAAGCAACGCTGGTGGCCGACGCCGCGCTTCTGGAGCCGGAAGCTGTGGGGGATCGGCGGGCGGTCCAGCTTCAACGCCTGCTCGAAGGGGCAATGGCGGAGTGATCCCTTTTTGTTCGCGGGAAACTATGGGCAAGGTGCCAGGCACGGCCGAGGACTTCGGCAAAATGCCCGCATCTGGGCGATTACTTTTGCAGCAGGTGATGGTTACTCAAGCGGTAAGATGTAGAGAAAATGCTACGGAATCATAGCTAGTCCGCATTTTCCCGCATTTTCCCCTTTTCGCCCGCCCCGTCCCGCGTTAGTGGTGTGGTTATCGGGACGAACTCCAATCGCATCCGCGGGGGATGAGTCGGCAACGCGCGATGGCGCGGGGTCGAGCGATGGAGCTTTGTCCGCGAGCGGGGTGTCCAGCGTGGCGGGAGGGCCGGTAAATCTGGTGGGACAGGGCTTTTCGCCGCGTGGCGAAAAGGGCCGCTTCGTCCTGCCTGCCGACTTCCGCTCCGACATCTACGCAGCTTCCGCCAACCAGCGCGTTCTCTGCCTCGACAAGCACCCCCGCCTGCCTTGTCTGACCGGATTTGGCCTTTCCCGCCTGGACGAACTGGCTGCAGAGATCGATCGCGAGGAAGAGAAGAAGCTCCGGCTGGGCCTCGATTTCGACCGCGATATGGCCGAAGCGCAGGCCTACGGCTTTACCCGCGTCAGCTTCGATGAAAGCGGCCGTTTCGTCCTGCCCGAGTACCTGTCCGAACTCGGTCAGGTGGAGGATGGCCTCTATTTCCATGGTGGCGGCCGCCAGATCACGATCTGGAACCCGCAAATCCTGTTCGAGCAGGGCGATGGCTGGGCCAGCGCCAAGGCTGGCTGCCGAGCGAAGATGGCCGAAGCTGCAAAGGGGAAGCGCAAGTGACCGCCGCAGCGCCAAAAGCCCCGCATATTCCCGTGCTGCTCGAAGAGGTCGTGGCGGCCCTTGATGCAAAGCCGGGCGATCTGATCGTCGACGCGACTTTCGGCGCGGGCGGCTACACCCGGTGCCTGCTGGAATCGGGCGCGACGGTTCACGCCTTCGACCGCGATCCCGATGCGATTGCGGCGGGAAGGCTCTGGGGAGAAACCTGTGGAAAAGATCCGCGCCTCGTTCTGCATCCCCGTCGCTTTTCCGAACTTGCGGAAGGACTTGCAGAGGCCGGAATTGCGGGCGTTCAGGGCGTCGTGTTCGACATCGGCGTGAGCTCGATGCAGCTCGATCAGGCGGGGCGCGGATTTGCGTTCTCGTCGGACGGACCGTTAGACATGCGGATGTCACAGGACGGTCCAAGTGCGGCGGATTTCCTGAATGAAGCGGACGAGGGGGAAATAGCAGACGTTCTCTATCGCTACGGCGAGGAACGCCAATCGCGCCGGATTGCCCGCGCCATCGTGGGCGCCCGTCCTCTCACCACCACCGGCCAGTTTGCCGCGGTCGTACGCAAGGCGCTTGGCTATCGTCCGGACATCAAGGGCCCCAAGGCGCAGAAGGACCCGGCGACCCGCAGTTTCCAGGCGGTGCGCATCCACGTGAATGGCGAACTGGACGAACTGATCGAGGGCCTCGCTGCGGCGGAGAAGGTGCTGGTCCCCGGTGGACGCATCGCGGTGGTGAGCTTCCACAGCCTCGAGGACCGCATCGTCAAGCAGTTCCTGCGCGAGGCCGCGGGCGCCGTGCCGGCCAGCTCACGCCACATGCCGCAAATGGCTTCGAAGGTTGAACCGGTCTTTGAAAAGCCCTCGGCTGCCATCCGTCCGACGCCCGAGGAAGAGGAGCGCAACCCGCGCGCCCGTTCCGCCACGCTGCGCTGGGCCGTGCGCACTTCCGCGCCAGCACGCAATCGTGCCGGGAGGGCTGCGGCATGATCTCGACGACAAGCCGTCTTCGCTCGGTTGGCTGGGTGGTCTTGCTGGGCTTGTGTCTGGCGCTGGTCGTGGCGCTGGCATTCCGGGTCAATGCCTTGCGGAGCCAGATCCATCATGCCGAAGCGCGCATCGTCGCATTGAAGCAGGAGAAGATGTATCTCGAGACGGAATTCGAGACGCGCTCCAATCAGCAGCAGTTGAAAGCCTGGAACGACGTCGAGTTCGGCTATGCCGCGCCCAACGCCAGCCAGTACCTCGAAGGCGAGCGCCAGCTTGCCGCACTGAGCGTCCCCGCCACGCCGGATGCGCCCGCACCGATCCGCGTCGCCAGCGTGGATGACAGCGTGATCGCTTCGGCCGCGTTCCCGGCGATGGTTTCGCCGCTTTCGGGCAAGGCCTTGGCCAGCAATGATAGCAAGGCCGTTGCCGACGATGCCGACGAGGACCGTCCGGCGCGCACTGTCGATCATGCTGAAGCGGTCGAGACGCTGAAAGACCGCCTTGGCAAGGTCGTTGACGCCCGCCCGCGCGGGCCGGTGCGGAAGGAAACGGCTTCGGACAAGGAGCGCCCGGTCAAGAAGGACAAGTCCGAGTCCGCGACGTCGGCCAAGCCCAAGGTGGCGCAGAAGGCTGCTGCCAAGGGCGTTGTTTCCAAGGAGAGGGCAAAGACTGCGAAATCTGACGCGCGACCGGCCAGCAAGCCTGCTGCCAAGGTCAAAGCTGTCGCAACTGCGGAAAAGTCAGGCGCAAGCAAGGCCAAGTCCAGTTCGGCCCCTCGCGCTGCCAAGGGCAAGGAGGCTAAGGCAGCCCGGTGAACGCACTCACCGCCTCAGCCGCCATCGCTTCCGGCCGCGTCCTGCTGGCCAACGTCCGTCAGCGCTCGCTGGTCGAGGCCAAGGTCCGTGCGCTGGTGGTGGCGGGCTTCATCCTGTTCTTTGGCTTCGCGGCGCTCGCAAGGATCGCCCAACTCGGCTTTTTCGAAGGCTCCCCTGAGCGTCGTTCACGGGCCGAAGCGCTGCTCCCCCCGCGAGGCGAGATCACCGATCGCAATGGCGTTCCGCTGGCGCGGGCGTTCCCGGCCTATGCGCTGTGGTACAATCCCAAGGCATTCGGCGAAAACGGCACTCCGCTCGTCAAGTCGCCCGAAGAGGTGGCCAAGGCGCTTGTCGCCATCTTCCCCGACGCCGACTACAACGACCTGCTCCGGCGGCTGAAGTCTGACAAGCCGAGCTATCTGCGCCAGCGTGTGATGCCGGAGGATGCCAACCGCATCTTTGCCTTGGGCGAGCCTGCGCTGGAATTCCCGCGCGAGAACCAACGCTATTACCCGCAAGGATCGCTTGGCGCACACGTGCTCGGCTATGTCGACAGTGAAGGCCATGGCCATGTCGGCATGGAGCAGGTGCTTGAGAAGCAGCTGCTCGATCCTGCCCGGCGTGGCAAGCCGGTGGCGCTTTCCATCGATATGCGGGCACAGGGCGCACTTGAGGACGAACTTGGTCGCGGCATGCTGGAGACCGAGGCCAAGGGCGCGGCAGGCATTGTGCTTGACGTCGACACCGGGGAAATCGTGGCCTTGGCATCGCTGCCTTCGTTCAATCCGAACCGTTCTGACCAAGCGCTCAACAACCTCGTGTTCAACAAGGTGACCAATCAGGTCTACGAACTTGGGTCCACCTTCAAGCCGTTGAGCATCGCTGCGGCAATTGACGCAGGTGTGGTGACCGACCTTTCAGTGCGCTACCCGTCGGACAAGCCGCTGGCGATCGGAGGCTTTCATATCCGCGACAGCCACAGCTTCGGCGCTTCGCTGAACGTGCCCGAGGCGCTGATCCATTCCTCGAACATCGTCACCGCGCAGGTAGCCGACAAGCTTGGCGGGCCGGGTTTGAAGAAGACCATGGCTGCTCTCGGCATGAACGAGCGGCCTTATATCGAACTGCCGGCGCGCGGCTTCCCGCTCTGGCCGCGCGGCACCAACAAGAACGGCGACTGGGCGCGCATCACCACGATGACGGTCAGCTATGGCCATGGCATCGCGGTGACGCCGCTGCACCTGGCAGCAGCCTATGCTGCAATGGTCAACGGCGGCATCTGGCGACCGGCAACGCTGTTCAAGCGTGAGCCGACGCAGATCCCTGAAGGCCGCCGCGTCTACAAGGCTTCGACCAGCGCCCGCATGCGCCAGCTTCTGCGCATGATCGTCGTGGACGGCACCGGCAAGAGCGCCAATGCCTCGGGCTATCGCGTCGGAGGAAAGACCGGCTCGGCGGAAAAGCCCGGCGGGAAGGGCGGCTATAACCGCACTTCGCTCGTCGCGACATTCGCTGCGGCCTTCCCGATGGACAAGCCGCGCTATGTGGTGATTGCCATGCTCGACGAGCCGAAGGGAACGGCGGCGACATCGTACCAGCGCACTGCCGCATGGAACGCCGCGCCAATCGTCGGCCGCGTCGTTCCGCGCATCGGGCCGTTCCTCGGCGTCGTTCCCGACGATACACGCGATATCGACATTTCGGACTTGTCGCCGCTGGTCGGCAACGGAGATGGTGAATGAAGCTCGGCGCGATCCTCGAAGCAGCGGGTTTCGCAGGTGAGAACGGTGATGCGAACGTCACCGGCTTTGCTATCGACCATCGCAAGGTCGCGCCGGGCACGATCTTCGGCGCGTTCCCCGGCACCCGCTTCAATGGCGAGGACTTCATTGCGGACGCCGTGAAGGCAGGCGCCGTCGCCGTGGTCGCGCGTCCGGGGGCGAAAGTCGAAGGGGCGGTGCACGTTGCCGATGTAGAGCCGCGCCGCGCGTTTGCCGCGCTTGCCGCGCGCTTCTTCCAGCCCGTGCCCGAGACGGTGGTTGCCGTCACCGGGACCAACGGGAAGACGTCCACGGTCGAAATGACGCGCCAGATCTGGCGCATGGCCGGCCATTCTGCTGCATCGATTGGCACGCTCGGCGTGACAACGGCGGACGAAAGCGTCTCCACCGGGCTGACCACGCCGGACATCGTGACGTTCCTGTCGAACATGACCGGCCTTGCCCGCGAGGGCGTGACGCATGTTGCCTATGAAGCGTCCAGCCACGGCCTCTCGCAGTACCGCAACGAGGGCCTGCGTGTCGGTGCAGGCGCCTTCACGAACCTCAGCCGCGACCACCTCGATTACCACGCGACGATGGACGATTATTTCGCGGCCAAGATGCGCCTGTTCGACCATGTCGTGGAAGAGAGCGGCACGGCGGTCGTCTGGATGGACGACGAATGGTCGGGACGGGCAGTGGAGCACGTCCGAGCAAGGGGTCTGCGGCTGCTCTCGGTGGGCGAGCAGGGGACCGACATCCGCCTCCTCGCCCGTACCCCTACGCAACTGGGGCAAACGCTCGAAATCGCGTTCGAAGGCCAGGCGCGCAAGATCAACCTGCCGCTGATCGGGGCCTATCAGGCCGCGAACGCACTGGTCTCGGCAGGGCTGGCAATTGCTTCAGGGACCGATGCGGCGAAGGTATTCGACGCGCTTGGACGGTTGCAGCCCGTACGCGGGCGGCTGGAGCGCGCGGCGATCAATCGAGCCGGGGCGCCGGTCTATGTCGACTATGCCCATACGCCGGACGCCATCGAGGCCGCGATAGCCGCATTGCGGCCGCATACCTCGGGCCGCCTGATCACGGTGTTCGGTGCCGGTGGCGATCGTGACGGCGGCAAGCGTCCGGAGATGGGCCGTGCAGCCTGTGCCGGCTCGGATCTGGTGATTGTCACCGACGACAATCCGCGCGGCGAAGATCCGGCGGATATCCGCCGCGCAGTCATGGCCGGCTGCGATGGCAAGGCCCGCGAGATCGGGGATCGTCGCGCCGCCATTGCTGCGGCCATTGCCGAGGCAGGCCGTGAAGACATTGTCCTTGTTGCAGGGAAGGGGCACGAACAGGGACAGATCGTGGGCAGGGGCGATGCTGTCCGCATCCTGCCGTTTGACGATGTTCAGGTCGCCAGGGAGTGCACCACATGACCGCCCACCCCGCTTTGATCGCATGGCCAGAGGACCCGTCCGACGCGGCGGGTCTTGCGCTTTGGACGAGCGAGGAAATCGCTGCGGCGACAGGTGGCCGGGCCAGCGCGAAATTCGCGGTTTCCGGTGTCGAGATCGATAGCCGCGAGGTGGTGGAAGGCGACCTGTTCTTTGCCTTGAAGGGCGAAGCTTCGGACGGTCACCGCTACCTCGAGGGCGCATACGGGCGCGGCGCGGCAGGCACGGTCGTCGAACATGCGACGTTCGGCTCGCACGTGCTGGTCGGTAATACGATGGCCGCGCTCGAGGACCTTGGCCGAGCGGCGCGTGCACGCGTCGATGCCGGCATCATCGGCGTCACGGGTTCCGCAGGCAAGACCGGCGTCAAGGAAGCGCTCTATGCGGCACTCGACCGTGCCAGCAGGGGCCGCGCCCACCGCTCTGTAAAGAGCTACAACAATCACGTCGGTGTTCCGCTGAGCCTTGCGCGGATGCCCGCGCGGACCAGCTTCGGCGTCTTCGAGATGGGCATGAACCACGCAGGGGAACTGGCCGCACTTACCCGGCTGGTCCGTCCCCACGTCGCCATCGTCACCACCATAGCGCCTGCCCACATCGGGCACTTTTCGGGTGAAGAAGCGATTGCCGATGCCAAGGCGGAGATTTTCGAAGGTCTCGAACACGGCGGCGTCGCCATCATCCCGCGCGACAACCGCCACTACGAACGTCTCCATGCCAAGGCGACAAGGCATGCGGGACGGGTGGTCAGCTTCGGACAACATCCCGATGCAGGCGCGCGCCTTGTCGATGCCGTGGCGGCGCCGGGCGGTGGAACCTTGGTGACGGCGGACCTTTCTGGACGCAAGGTCTGCTACACGATCTCGCAACCGGGCGACCACTGGGTCGCCAATTCGCTGGCCATAATGGCTGCTGTCGAAGCGATCGGCGGCGACCTGGGCGCTGCCGGACTGGCGTTGGCCGAGATGGAAGGCCTCGCCGGGCGCGGTGCCCGCCACGAGATTGCCGCTACTGGTGGCGATGGCTCTGGCAAGGCCCTGTTGATCGACGAAAGCTACAACGCCAATCCTGCCTCCATGGCCGTCACCCTGCGCCAACTGGGCGCGACGCCCGCCACCCGCCGCGTTGCCATTCTCGGCGCGATGAAGGAGCTGGGCGAGGCCGAGGCACGCTATCACGCAGAGCTGGCAGGCCCCGTTTCTGAGGGCAAGGTCGACAGGCTGGTGCTGGTAGGCGCCGAAATGGCGGCGTTGGCTCACGCGCTGGGGAAAAGCGGGGCGTTGTCGCTTGCCGGTAAAATCGATGTGGCGCATGTGCAGACGGCTTCGGAAGCGGCGGAATGTCTGGCTGCCGACGGTGTGCGCGGGGGTGATGCGATCCTCGTGAAGGGGTCGAATTCGGTGGGGCTGGGCGCGATCGTGCGTTCGCTCACCACCAGGGAACGGTGAATGCTCTACCAGCTGGCCGAGTGGCTGCATTTTGAGGGATTCAGCAACCTCATCCGCTACCAGACGTTCCGCGCGGGCGCGACGTTGCTGACCGCGCTGATGATCGGCCTGATCATCGGTCCGCGCTTCATCAACATGCTGCGCGTGCGCCAGGGGAAGGGGCAGCCGATCCGCGAGGACGGCCCGCAGTCACACCTCGCCAAGCGTGGTACGCCGACCATGGGCGGTCTGATGATCGTCACATCGCTCACGCTGTCGTTGCTGCTGTGGATGGATGTGACCAGCCGCCTCGTCTGGTCCTGCGTGGTCGTGACGCTCGGCTTCGGCCTGATCGGCTTTCTCGACGACTACGACAAGGTGACCAAGTATGCGCACAAGGGCGTTCCTGCCAAGGTGCGCCTCGCCGGTGAGTTCGTCGTGGCCGGGATCGCCGCGTGGCTGGCGGTTGGTGAAACGCACCTTTACGTTCCGCTGTTCAGCAATCTCTATGTGCCGCTCGGGCCGTTTTACTATCTGTTTGCGATTTTCGTGATCGTTGGCGCGGGCAATGCGGTGAACCTTACTGACGGTCTGGACGGCCTTGCCACCATGCCTGTGATCATCGCGGCCGGCACTTTCGCAATTATCGCCTATCTTGCCGGCCGTGTGGACTACTCCACCTACCTCGGCATTCCGCACGTGAAGGGCGCCGGCGAACTTGCCATCTTCTGCGCCGCTATGATGGGGGCGGGTCTTGCCTTCCTGTGGTTCAATGCGCCCCCGGCGGCTGTGTTCATGGGTGACACCGGCAGCCTTGCGCTTGGTGGCGCGCTGGGCGTGATCGCGGTCGCGGCGCATCACGAGATCGTGCTGGCCATTGTCGGCGGACTGTTCGTCATGGAAGCCGTCTCGGTCATCGTGCAGGTGGCGGTCTACAAGCGTACCGGCAAGCGCGTGTTTCGCATGGCACCCATCCACCACCACTTCGAGCAGCTCGGCTGGAAGGAATCGACTGTCGTGATCCGCTTCTGGATCGTGTCGATCGTGCTTGCGCTGATCGGCCTTGCCACGCTGAAGGTGCGATGATCGTCTCGCCCGCCTTCACGGCCAAGCGCTTCGCCGTGCTCGGCCTTGCCCGTTCGGGGCAGGCGAGCGTCGAGGCGCTGCTGGCAGGCGGGGCGGAGGTCACCGTGTGGGACAGCCGTGAGGAACCGCGCGCCGCCTACGAAGGGCGCTGCACCATTGCCGATCCACTGTCGATCGACCTGACCGGATTTGCGGGCGTGGTGGTCAGTCCCGGCGTGCCGCTTAACCGTCATCCGATTGCTGCCCATGCCGCTTCATTCGGCGTGCCAGTGATCGGCGACATCGAGCTTTTCGCGCAAGCCCGCGCCGACCTGCCGCCGCATCGCGTCGTCGGCATCACCGGCACCAACGGCAAGTCGACCACCACGATGCTGGTCCATCACATCTGCCAGGCGGCAGGTCTGCAGGCCCGGCTTGGTGGCAATATCGGCCTGCCGGTCCTTGGGCAGGAGCCGCTGCCCGAAGGCGGCGTCTATGTGCTCGAGCTTTCCAGCTACCAGATCGACCTGACGCAGAGCCTCGATTGCGATGTCGCCGCGCTGATCAACCTCAGCCCTGATCACCTCGACCGCTACGATGGCTTCGATGGCTACGCTGCGTCCAAGGCGCGGCTGTTCCGGATGCAGTCGTCGCGCCATCACGCGGTGTTCGGTTGCGGGGACGAGCACACCCTGAAGATCGCGCGCGAGACTTCGGCCACGCACGACGTGGGCTTCGTCCATGTGGTTCAGCCCGATGCGCTGGAAGGACAGGCGGCATGGCCTTCGCTGCAGGGGCCGCACAACCTGCAGAATGCTGCGATTGCGGTTGAGATCGCCCGCCAGCTCGGCATCGGCGAAGACGTATGGCGTCCGGCGCTGGCCAGCTTTGTCGGCCTGCCGCACCGCATGGAGCGCGTGGCCGAGGCCAACGGCGTCCTTTTCGTAAACGACAGCAAGGCCACCAATCCCGCCTCGACCGCGCCTGCGCTTGGCGCCTACCCGCGTATCCACTGGATACTTGGTGGCCTGCCCAAGAGCGATAATCTCGACGAGTGCGCGCCCTACTTCGACCATGTCGTCGCAGCCTATACGATCGGCGAGGCCGGTCCGATGTTTGCGCAACTTCTTGAACCGCTCATGCCCGTCACCCGCAGCGAGATGATGTGCGATGCGGTTCGCCAGGCGATGGAAGCTGCGCAACCCGGAGACGTGGTAATGCTCTCTCCAGCGTGTGCCAGCTTCGATCAGTTCCGCGATTTCGAGGCGCGGGGCGACAGCTTCCGCCAGATCGTCGAAGCGCTGATCGAGGATCGCGAGGCACCCTGTCCGCCAGGAACCGGGTCATGAGCACGACGCCAACTCCGACACGCCTTGTGACCACCACCATGCCCGATGGCGGCGTGCGCGTGGTCGGCCACGGTGCGCGCTTTCGCCGCAGCCGTCGCAGCGAACTGCTGATCTGGTGGCGCGAGATCGATCGGGTGCTGTTGACGCTGATCCTCTCGCTGGTGACGATCGGCTGTATCGCCGTCGCTGCTGCTTCCCCTGCTTCGGCGCATCGCCTTTCCACGAACCAGAAGTCGCTCGGTGATCTTTACTTCTTCTGGATTCACCTGCGTTGGGTCGCGGTGGGGCTGGTCGCGATGTTCTTTGCGTCTGTCCTGCCCAAGGAGGCGGCTCGACGCGGGGCCATCCTGCTCGCGGCGGCGATGATTTTTGCGCTGGTGCTGGTGCCGCTTGTCGGCAGCGAGGTTAAGGGTGCGAAACGCTGGCTGTGGATCGGCTTCAGCCTGCAGCCTTCGGAATTTCTCAAGCCCGGTTTCGCCATTGCCCTCGCCTGGATCCTGTCGTGGCGGGTGCGCGATCCGAACATTCCCGTCATACCCATCACCGTGGCGATCATGGGGCTGGTCGGCATCCTGCTAATGGCCCAGCCGGACTTCGGTTCCACCATGCTGTTCGGCGGCGTGTGGTTCGTGCTGGCGCTGCTTTCGGGCCTGTCGGTCAACAAAATCCTTTACGCCATGGGCGGGCTGATCCTGGTGGTCATTGCCGCGTACTTCTTCTACCCGAACGCAACGCACCGCATCGACAACTTCATTTCGGGTGGCAGCGAGTTTGACCAGGTCGACCTTGCCATGCGCACGCTGATGAACGGCGGGTGGAGCGGGACCGGCCTGTGGCTCGGCAGTCGCAAGAATGCGCTGCCCGAAGCGCACACCGATTACATCTTTTCGGTGGTCGGAGAGGAATTCGGGCTGATCGCCTGCGCGGTGATCGTCACGATCTATTGCGCGATCGCGCTGCGCGTGCTGATGCGCCTGCTCGATGAGGACGATCTGTTCACCATCCTTGCGGCAGCCGGGCTGACCGCACAGCTGGTCGGGCAGGCGTTCATCAACATTCTTGTGAACCTGCAACTTTTCCCTTCGAAAGGCATGACCTTGCCGCTGATCAGCTACGGCGGATCGTCCACCATCGCGCTGCTCATGGGCGTCGGGCTGCTGCTCACGATCACGCGGCGCAACCCCTACCTTTCGCGCGAGAAGTTCGACGTTACGGAACTGGTGCGCAAATGAGTGGCGCTTCTCGGCATTATGTGCTCGCTGCGGGCGGCACGGGCGGACACCTTATTCCGGCCTTCGCGTTGGCGGTCGAGCTGGAACGCCGCGGCCACCACGTGGCTCTGGTTACGGACGAGCGCGGCGCGAAGATCCCCGGCAAGCCTGATTTCATGCCGGCGCACGTTCTTCCGGCCGGGCGTCTGGCAAAAAGTCCGGTGGCGCTGCTCAAGGGCCTGAGCGCGATCTGGCAGGGCAGAGCGATGGCTCTGCGCCTGTTCGAAAGCTTCGAGCCGTCGTGCGTGATCGGCTTTGGCGGTTACCCCGCACTGCCAGCGCTGCTGGCGGCTCATTCGGCGAAGATCCCCACGGTGATCCACGAACAGAACGCGGTGCTGGGCCGGGTCAACCGCTTCCTTGCCAAGCGTGTGGACGCCATTGCGACGGCTTACGGAGAAGTGGATCGGCTTGATCCCAAGCTTTGGGGCAAGGTCCACCGCGTCGGCAATCCGGTGCGTCCAGAGGTGCTGGCACTGCGCGGCGAACCGTTCCCCGAGTTCACCGAGGACAGCCTGTTTCGCGTGCTGGTGACCGGTGGCAGCCAGGGCGCTTCGGTTCTTTCGGAAGTCGTACCCGATGCTCTTGCGATGTTGCCACCAAGCTTGCGTCACCGCTTGCAGGTAACGCAGCAGTGCCGCCCGGAAGACCTGGAAACAGTGCGCGCACGCTATGCAACGCATGAGATTCCTGCGGAGCTCGGCACGTATTTCGAAGACATGGCTAGTCGGCTTGCGGGCACGCATCTGTTTATTGGTCGCGCGGGGGCTTCAACAATTGCGGAGTTAACTGCAGTAGGCCGGCCTGCCATACTGTTGCCTCTCCCCATTGCAACTGACGACCATCAAGCGGCGAACACGCGTGAAATGGTTACTGCGGGCGGTGCCCGTGCCATTCGCCAGCCTGCGCCGACTATGCTGGAGCCGGACACATTTTCAGGCGAAAAGCGAAACGCAGTGCTTCGTCAGCGCGCTGATGCAATACAAAAGCTTTCCAAGGACATCTGCTTGCAAATCCAGGCAATTGCGCAACATCCGCAGGCGTTGGTGAATGCCGCGCATGCCGCGTGGAACTGTGGCCTGCCCAACGCCGTCAGCGATCTTGCCGATCTGGTCGAGAGCTTCGGGGGCGAGCCGATCATGGACGTGATCCGCGTTGATACGCGCAGTGCTGCGCCTGCGGGGCAGGAGCAACTGGCATGAAGGGCGTCGGCACCGAGATCGGGACGATCCACTTCGTCGGCATCGGCGGCATCGGCATGTCGGGCATTGCCGAAGTCATGCACAACATGGGCTATTCGGTGCAGGGTTCCGACATGGCCGAAAGCTATGTCGTCGATGGCCTGCGCTCGCGTGGCATCAAGGTGATGATCGGGCAGAAGTCCGAGAACGTTGATGGCGTGGCTGTGGTTGTGACTTCAACCGCCGTGAAGCGCGACAATCCCGAAGTCGTCGCTGCGCTGGAAAACCGCATCCCGGTTGTACGCCGCGCCGAAATGCTGGCCGAACTGATGCGGCTGAAGAGCACGGTCGCGGTTGCTGGCACGCACGGCAAGACGACGACGACCTCGATGGTCGCCTGCCTGCTCGATGCCGGGGGCATAGACCCCACGGTGATCAACGGCGGCATCATCAATTCCTATGGCTCCAACGCGCGTCTGGGCGACAGCGAGTGGATGGTGGTCGAGGCGGACGAGAGCGACGGCTCGTTCCTGCGGCTCGATGGCACGCTGGCGGTCGTCACCAACATCGACCCGGAACACCTCGATCACTACGGCAGCTTCGACAAGGTGAAGTCGGCCTTCGTCGAGTTCATCGAGAACGTGCCGTTCTACGGCGCAGCCATGCTGTGCATTGATCACCCTGAAGTGCAGGCGATCATCCCCCAGGTACGGGACCGCCGCGTCGTGACCTACGGCTTCTCTGCGCAAGCCGACGTGCGCGGCGAAGCCGTCACGCCGATCCCTGGCGGCAATCGCTTTACTGCCGTGCTGCGCCAGCGCGATGGCTCGTTCCGCCGCATCGAGGGCATCGAACTGCCGATGCCGGGCCGCCACAACGTCCAGAACGCACTCGCTGCGGTCGCGGTCGCAGTGGAAATGGGCGTTTCCGACGAACTCATCCGCACCGGCTTCGGCAAGTTCGGCGGGGTCAAGCGCCGCTTCACCAAGGTTGGCGAAGTCGATGGCGTTACGGTGATCGACGATTACGGCCACCATCCTGTGGAAATCCGCGCCGTTCTTGCTGCCGCGCGTGAAGGCGTGCAGGGCCGGGTCATCGCCGTGGTTCAGCCGCACCGCTTCACTCGCCTTCGCGACCACATGGATGACTTCCAGGGCGCCTTCAACGATGCCGACGTCGTCTATGCCGCGCCGGTCTATCCCGCTGGCGAACAGCCGATCGAGGGCGTGGACAGCGCCGCGATGGTCGAAGGCATCAAGGCGCGCGGCCACCGCTCGGCGCATCTGACAGCCGGGGCCGACGCGCTGGCAAAGGAACTCGCCGCAACGGCGCAGCCCGGTGACATGGTCGTCTGCCTCGGCGCGGGCGACATCACCAAGTGGGCAGCGGGTCTTGCCGACGCGATTGCGCGTGAAAGGGGGCAGGGGTGACCACTCTTGCGCTGCCTTCGGTTCGCGGCAAGCTGACACCGAATGCCCCACTTGCCCCGTTGGTATGGTTCAAGTCCGGCGGCACGGCCGATTGGCTGTTCGAGCCCAAGGACATTGCCGACCTGAAGGAGTTTCTCGCGGGTCTGGCGCCGGACGTGCCCGTCATGGCGCTGGGCCTGGGCTCCAACCTGATCGTTCGCGATGGAGGCGTTCCGGGCGTCGTAATTCGTCTGGGCAAGGCTTTCGCCAAGGTCCAGAAGGTCGACGAGGTCACGCTCAACTGCGGCGGCGGAGCCAGCGGCATTCTCGTATCTTCCACTGCGCGTGACAACGGCATCGCGGGCCTCGAATTCCTGCGCTCGATCCCCGGCACTGTCGGCGGCTTCGTGCGCATGAACGGCGGCGCCTATGGCCGCGAGGTCAAGGACGTGCTGATCGATTGCGATGTGGTGATCCGTTCGGGCGAGGTGGCGACGCTGCCGGTCTCCGAACTCGGCTATACCTATCGCCACTCCGACTTGACCGATGGCTCCATTGTCGTCGCCGCGCGTTTCCGCGGGCATCCGGGCGAGCCCGCAGCGATCCAGGCTGAAATGGACCGTATCAGCGCGGCGCGCGAAGCTTCGCAGCCGCTGCGCTCCAAGACTGGTGGCTCCACCTTCAAGAACCCTGATGGCGCGAAGGCGTGGGAACTGGTCGACAAGGCCGGTTGCCGTGGGCTCACGATGGGCGGCGCACAGGTTAGCGAAAAGCACACCAACTTCCTGATCAACACCGGCGAGGCCACCAGTGCCGAGATCGAAGCGCTGGGCGAGGAAGTGCGCAAGCGCGTGAAGAATATGTCGGGCGTGGAGCTCGAATGGGAAATCAAGAGGATTGGCAGACCGTGACGCTTTCAAAACTCCACGTCGCGGTGCTGATGGGCGGCTGGTCGAGCGAGCGCCCCGTCAGCCTCATGTCGGGCGAAGGCGTGGCCAAGGCGCTTGAGTCGAAGGGCCACAAGGTCTCGCGGATCGACATGGATCGCGAGGTTGCCCTGCGCTTGGCTGAAGCCAAGCCCGATGTCGTGTTCAATGCGCTTCACGGCACGCCCGGCGAGGATGGCTCGATCCAGGGTCTGATGGATATCATGGGGCTGACCTATACCCATTCCGGCCTCGCCACCTCGGTCATCGCGATCGACAAGGAACTCACCAAGCAGGCGCTGGTGCCGCATGGCATCCCCATGCCGGGCGGACGAATCGTGCACACGGAGGAGCTCTACAAGGCCGATCCCCTGCCGCGTCCCTATGTGCTCAAGCCAGTGAACGAAGGCTCGTCGGTTGGCGTCGCGATCGTCACGGCAGACGGCAATTACGGCAATCCGATCAGCGCCGACGCGCGCGGGCCATGGCAGGAGTTCGACGAGCTTCTTGCGGAACCCTTCATTCGCGGCCGCGAATTGACCACGGCGGTGATCGGCGACCGTGCGCTGCTCGTCACCGAACTGCGCCCCAAGTCCGGTTTCTACGATTTCGATGCAAAGTACACCGACGGCATGACCGATCACATCTGCCCGGCCGAGATCCCGGACGAAATCACCGAGGCATGCAAGCAGATCGCCCTGCGCGCGCACCAGTTGCTCGGCTGCAAGGGCACCAGCCGCTCCGACTTCCGCTGGGACGACGAGCAGGGGGTGGAAGGCCTGTTCCTGCTGGAGGTCAACACTCAGCCCGGCATGACTCCGCTCAGCCTCGTACCCGAGCAGGCCAGGGCACTGGGCATGGACTATCCCGATCTGGTCGAGGCGATCATCGCCGAGGCCCTGAAGGACTCCGGCAAGGCAATGGGGAAGGCCTGAACCATGGCGCAGACGATCAAGCGTGGCGGAAAGGGCGTGCGGCGGGCAGCGGCCGCACGGACGACGCAGCGCAAGGTCCAGGCTGCGCGCCAGCAGACCGGTTCAGTGCTCGACACCGTGATGCACTGGCTGCCGTTCAGCGAGGAGACGCTGCACCGCATCCTCATGACGCTGATTCTGGCGGCTGCAGCCGCAATCGTGTGGACCGTGGCGGTCATGGCTGGAATCCCGACGCTTGCGTCCGAACAGGCGGCGCTGATCGCGTCCGATGCCGGGTTCAAGGTCAGCCATCTCGAAGTTCGCGGCGTCAACCGCATGAACGAGCAGCGTATTTACGAGCGTGTGCTGGGTCAGAATGACCGCGCGATGACCACGCTCGATCTCGCGGCTTTGCGCGACGAACTGAACCAGTTGCCGTGGGTCAAGGATGCCCGCGTTTCGCGCAAGCTGCCCGACACGTTGGTGATCGACATCGTCGAGCGCAATCCGCATGCCGTGCTGCGCAAGCCCGACCGCATGGTGCTGATTGACGATTCCGGCGTGGAGCTCGAGACCGTGAAGTTCGACAAGGCCAAGGGTATGCTCGTGCTGTCGGGCCTAGGCGTCGGCCAGCGTGTTCAGGACCTCACGCGGCTGCTGGATGCCGCGCCTGCCTTGAAGCCGCAGGTTTCGGAAGCCGAATGGGTTGGCAATCGCCGCTGGAACCTCACGTTCAAGACGGGGCAGGTTCTTGCCCTGCCTGAAGGCGACGAGAAGTCTGCCGGAGCGCTGCTGAGTTTCGCCCGGATGGACGGGGTGAACCGGCTGCTCGGAGGCAAGGTCGCCGCGTTCGACATGCGCGCGCCCGACCGCATCTACATGCGCGTGCCGGGGCACGCCGACGAAGTTGCGGCGGAAAAGCGCGCTGCCGATCAGGCCAAGGCCGAAGCCAAGCACATCGCGGCTGCGGCCAAGAGCGACGAGGGCTGATCCACCGCAATGGCAACGCCCCGCATCACCAAGGTCTTTGCTGCCGTAAACATCGGCTCGTTCCGCGTTTCCGCGATGATCGCGGGGCTTTCGGAAACGGGCGAGATGGTCGTTCTTGGTTCCGGGCACCGCGCCGCCCAAGGGATCAAGCGCGGCTATGTCACCGACATGCAAGCGGCGACCCATTCAGTGCGCGACGCGATCGAGCGTGCCGAGAAGATGGCCAATGTCGATATCCAGAAGGTCTGGATCGGCTGCGCAGGAGCGGGCCTTGCCAGCACCACTGCGCGGGTCGAGGTCGAGGTCGGCGGACGGCGGATCGAACAGGACGACATCGAGCATCTGCTGGTGGCCGGACGTGGCGTGATCCAGCCAGACGGACGCACCGTGCTTCACGCCCAGCCTGCGCACTACACGCTCGATGGCGCCCACGGCGTGCCCAACCCCAAGGGCCTTCATGCCGAACGGCTTGCCGTCGACATCCACGTGATGCTTGCCGATGGCGCGCCGGTTCGCAATCTTCGCGAGGCAGTGCAGAACGCCCATCTTGAGGTCGAGGCTGTCGTCGGATCGCCGGTCGCAGCCGGGCACGCATGCCTCACGCCGGAAGAGCGGGAACTGGGCGTGGCGCTGGTCGAGTTCGGGGCGGAGGTCACGACGGTATCGGTCTATGCGGCGGGCATGCTGCTCGGCATGCAGGTGATCCAGTACGGCTCGGGCGATATCACCGACGCGATCGCCTCGGCCTTCGGCATTCGTCGCTATCAGGCCGAACGGCTCAAGTGCATGTCCGGCTCGGCAATTGCCAGCCCTGCTGACCATCGCGAGATGATCCCGGTCAACGCGCCGGGAGATCCCGAAGGCGGTCCGGTTGCTCGTCATGCCGATGACAAGAACCGCATTCCGCGGGCAGAGCTGATCTCGGTCATTACCCAGCAACTGGGCTTCTTCACCGAGGAAGTGGGCAAGTCCCTGAAGTCGATGGGCTTTGTTGGCCAGACCGGGCAGCAGGTCGTGCTGACCGGAGGTGGCGCGCAGCTTCCCGGGCTTGCCGACTATGCGCAATCGGCGCTCGGTCGGCCGGTACGCATTGGTTCGCCGCCGACGATGCTCGGCCTTCCGCCGGGCCATGCCACGCCAAGTTCCTCCACCCTTGTAGGGCTCGTCCTGTTCGCTGCGGCCGATCCGGTGGACATTCGCGCCATCGGTCCAGCCAACGATCCGGTTGGCGGAGCATATGGCGGCAAGAAGCTGCTGATTCGCCTCATGCGGGCGGTAAGGGATTACTTCTGAACGGCCTTTCGGCCCGGTTCAGCGCTCTCGGGGCGCGAAGTTGGCCCGTCATGGTGTTGCAACCTGTGGAAAAGGTTGCTGCGCCTTTGATTCGCCGCGCAGCCTTGTGCAACAGGTTAATGTGAAGCTTTCCAATCTCGTTTGGTGCGCGTTCCGGCCAGCAGCGAGACATATGACCCGATTGGGAGACCGACTATGAGCATCAACATCGGACCGCCGGCAATTGACGAACTTCGTCCCCGGATCACGGTGATCGGGGTTGGTGGTGCAGGCGGCAATGCCATCGCCAACATGATCAACGCGCAGATCGAGGGCGTCGAGTTCATCGTCGTCAATACCGACGCGCAGGCGCTCAACAATTCGATCGCCGAGAACCGCATCCAGCTCGGGCCGGACATCACGCAGGGCCTTGGTGCAGGCGCCCGTCCCGAAGTGGGCCGCGCTGCTGCGGAAGAGACGATCGAGGAACTCGAGCGCGCGCTTGAAGGCGTGCACATGGTGTTCATCGCGGCCGGCATGGGCGGCGGCACCGGCACGGGCGCGGCTCCTGTGATTGCTGAAGCGGCGCGTCGCAAGGGCGTGCTGACGGTGGGCGTGGTGACCAAGCCGTTCCTGTTCGAAGGCACGCGCCGCATGCGCTCGGCCGAAAGCGGCATCGAGGAGCTGCAGAAGCACGTCGATACGCTGATCGTCATCCCCAACCAGAACCTGTTCCTGGTGGCCAAGGCCGAAACGACCTTCAAGGAAGCGTTCCAGCTGGCTGACGAAGTGCTGCAGCAGGGCGTCCGCTCGATCACCGACCTCATGGTCATGCCGGGCCTGATCAACCTCGACTTTGCCGACGTGCGGTCGGTCATGGGCGAGATGGGCAAGGCGATGATGGGTACGGGCGAGGGCGAAGGTCCGAACCGTGCGCTCGAAGCTGCCGAACGCGCCATCGCCAATCCGCTGCTCGATGGCGTGTCGATGCAGGGCGCCAAGGGCGTGATCATCTCGATTATCGGCGGCGACGACATGAAGCTGCTCGAGGTTGACGAAGCCGCCAACCACATTCGCGAACTGGTCGATCCGAACGCGAACATCATCTGGGGTTCGGCCTTCAATCCCGATCTCGATGGCAAGATCCGGGTTTCGGTTGTCGCAACCGGCATCGAACAAAGCCAGGAGCAGGCCGAAATCGCGTCGCGTCCGGTCTCGATTCCGAGCAGTGCGCGCGGTCCTGCCGTGCCAACGGCTGCGCCGGCTGCACCGGTCTACACGCCACCGCCACCCGCCGCCCCGGAGCCTGCTCAACCGGCATGGACGCCGGCGGCCGAGCAGGTCCAGCCCGAAGTGCCAGCGGCGCCTGAGCCGGAACCGCTGGATCTTACGCTGGATCTTTCTGCCGCGCAGGAAGAACCCGCTTCGGAAGAGTTGCTTCTGGGTGGCCTGGAGGCTCCTGCCGAACCGCCAGTGGCCGCGCCGGCACCCGCGCCCGCGCCCGATCCTGCGCCCCAGATGCCCCGCCTTGGCCGCGCGCCGGAGCAAGAGCCTGCAAAGCCTGCCGGTGGCAGCACCCTGTTCGAGCGCATGGCCAATCTTTCGCGCGGTAACCGCGCGCCCACCGGCGACGACGATGGCGATGAAGGCGGCTCGCTCAACATTCCGCGCTTCCTCGGTCGCCAGAACAACCAGTAACCAGTTGCGAAGCGGCGGCCCTTGTTGCCGCCGCTTCATCTTCAAGACGGTAAAGAGCGCGGCAGGATGACGAATCGGCTCCCCATCGCGCAGTTCTCGGGCTCATCGCGTCTAAGGCTTGCTCTGGCGCTCCTGCTTTGCGCTGCGTCGCCGCGGGCGTTAGCCCAAGCGGACGACGATCCTGATGGCCCCGCGACGGTATCGCGCCCGGTGGTGCAGTCTACTGCCCCCAGTCCCAGCCGCGAACTCAATGCCGCTTTGGCTCGGCTCGGCGCCGATCCGAGGAATGTTACCGCCCTATTCGATGCGGCAAGCGCCGCGTTGAAGCTGGGTGACAGCGATGCCGCGATCGGGTTCCTTGCCCGGGCTGACGAGGTCCAGCCGGGCAATGTCCGAACCAAGGCCCTGCTTGGCAAGGCCCAGCTTGTCGCGGAAAATCCCGTTGAGGCCATCCGCGCCTTTGACGAGGCAGAGCGAACCGGTGCCGATACCTTTGCCATGGCTGCGGATCGGGCGCTCGCCTACGATCTCGTCGGGGACAATGGACGCGCACAGCGTTGGTATCAGGTTGCGCTGAGCCGGGGCGGGGATGACGAGATCACGCGCCGCTATGCAATGAGTCTTGCCATATCGGGCGATCGGCGCGGGGCCGAGGCCCTGCTGGCCCCGCTGATTGAAAAGCAGGATCGTGCAGCGTGGCGCACCCGCACCTTCGCGATGGCGGTGACGGGTGGTCCGGACGAGGCAGTGGCCATTGCCTACGCCTCGATGCCGCAGGATCTGGCATCGGGCATCGCGCCCTACTTGCGCTATATGCCGCGCCTAACTCCGGCGCAGCAGGCGGCTGCAGCAAACTTCGGGCGCTTTCCCCGCGCAGCAGACATCGGGCGCGATGATCCTCGAGTGGTGCAATATGCTGCGCTCAACCCGCGTGCCCCGCGCACGGCGGAAGCGGGCCTTATTCCGGCAGGTGCGCCTCTTGGCCCTTCCGTCGCGGCCAGCGAAAAGCCCAGTCGCGAAAAACGCCGCCGCCCCGGCAAGAGCGACAGTGCCGCATCTGCCACGGTCGTTGTCCGTCCTGCAGTGCGCACCTCGCCGCCGGCTGAACTGCCGCCGGTCCAGACTTATGCGAGCGCCGCGCCAGCAGTGCGGCCGGATCCTCCGTCAAGCACGACTCCGGTCGTTCCCCGACCGACGGTGCTTTCGGCGCTCGATGTACCACCCGGATCGGTGCGCCCCGCAGTTCCACCCATTCGCCCGGCGCCATCGGCACCCGCCCAGTCGCCGGTTGCGAGGCCGCTGACAACTCCGGCACCGACGACGACGATCGCGCCATCGGCAAACCCGATTGCAAGGCCCGGCTTCCAACAGGACCCGACCGCTGCGCCAGCGAATAATCCTGCCCGAGCAACGGCCTCGCCCCCTGCTCAGGCAAGCAGCTTAGCAATTGCATCCGCTGCGCCGGTGAGAGCGGGTCCCACGGCCACTACCCAACCAGCTTCGCCCGTTGGTGCTGCCAATAGCCGGCCAGCACCATCGCTCACGCCGGCGGGCGGGTTTGATCTGGCCAAGGTCGGACCGGCTTCTGTCCCCCCGCCTGCGACTGCTGCTTCTCCGACAACGGCATCCGCAACAGCGCCAGGCGCTGCGCCTGCCCCGGTTGGTGCTCAGGTTGCAATGCCCGCTGCGGTCGCGCCCGTGTCATCATCACCCGAGGTGCAGACGGCAGCGGCCAACACGCCGCCTCCTGCGCGCGACCTCGCAACCTTGTTCAAATCCTTCGCTCCTCCTCCAGAGGAGCGCGCCACTTCGGTCCCTGCAGTCGACATAACGCGGATTGCTCCGGCATCCGCCGCCAAGGCCATCAAGCCCGACCCACGCGGCGAACGGCCCGATGGACCAACGGACGTTTCGCGCGTGCCCACGAAAGAGCCACAGAAGCCCTCGGCCAAGGACGCGGTGAAACTGGGCAAGGACGGCAAGCCGGTCAAGGATCCCAAGGCTGCAGCGAAAGAGGCGCAAGAGGCCAAGGCCAAGAAGGCCGGCCCCAGCCATCCAAGCCGGATCTGGGTGCAAGTGCTGACAGGGGCGAACAAGGACGTCATGGACACCGAGTGGCGCCGTCTCTTGAAGGAAGCACCTGCGCTCCTGCGCTCGCGCAAGCCTTATCTGTCGCCCTGGCGCAGCAATTTCCGCCTGCTGACCGGCCCCTTCGCTAGCGAGGCTGAGGCGCAGGATTTCGTCACGAAGCTCAAGAAGGACGGGGTTTCGAGTTACCAGTGGACCAGCCCGGCGGGTCAACCGGTCGATACTCTCTCTCTCAAATAGGGTGGGAGGCGGAACCTCGGGCGGAGTTTGCTGTTCACTCCTTGTCCACAGCTTTCCCACAAGGTTGTCGAGTTTTGCCCAACCGCCTGTTAACCCGCGATTGTCGGGCGGGGGTGTGAACCGCCATTGACGTTTCGAGCAGCAGTCAGGGCAGATCGCCCTGCCGGGCCAACCAGCCGAGGAGGCCCGATCAAGTGTTCAGGGGACGTACCATGCGGACCGGCCATGACGACAACGAGCGCGAGGAGGCAGCGCCTGTCGACATGATCGCCTCGCTTTTCGAAGCGCGCGGCTGGCCATGCGAATTTGTCTCGGACGACGAGGTTACCGGCGAAATTCAAGGCTCCTGGGCCAATTATCAGTTACGGGCCATCTGGCGCGTCGAGGATCACGTCCTCCAGATTCTCTGCCTGCCCGATATCCGCATTCCCGACGACAAGAAGGGGGCCGTCTATGAATTGATGGCCCTGATCAATGAGCAAGTGTGGATCGGTCACTTCGACATCTGGTCCAATGGTTCTGTCCTGCTGTACCGCCATGGCCTGATGCTCGGTGACGAGGGTCTGCTCAGCATCAGTCAGGCCCAGGCGGCGATCGAAGCAGCGGTGGACGAGTGCGACCGGTTCTATCCGGCGTTCCAGTTCATCCTGTGGGGCGACAAGAGCCCGGCCGACGCGCTTGCCAGCGCCATGGTGGATGCGGCGGGCGAGGCCTGAACCTGCTCGACGCTGATGCGTCCCCGCGCAGGCGGGGCCTCGGTGGTCTCTCGGAGCGTCAGCGTAAAACGACTGAGGCCCCGCCTTCGCGGGGGAGCAGGGCTTAAGCCATTGCGATAAGCCCACCGTCCCGGCATTGACCGCGCAAACGCGACTCAAGGAAATCCCCCATGACCAAAACCATCCTCCAGTTCGGCTGCGGCAACATGGGTGGAGCCATGCTCAAAGGCTGGCTCGCAGGCGGCTACGCGCCCGAGATTTTCACGATTGTCGATCCCTACCTGGAGGTCGCGCCGGAAGGCACGCGCCTGCTGGGCTCCGCGCCTGAGGGTGAAGGCGCGTTTGATGTGGTGCTGCTTGGCTTCAAGCCGCAGCAGTTGCCCGATGCGGTCGCCTCGGTCCGGCCCTACGTCGGCACGAACACGCTCCTGCTCTCGATTCTGGCAGGCGTCGATCTCGCCACCTTGCGCGCCAGTTTTCCTGCTGCCCGCGCAATCGTCCGCGTCATGCCGAACCTTGCCGCCGCTCTCGGCAAGTCGCCAATTGCGCTGGTCGGTGATGCGGACGATGCTGCGCGTGCCGAGACCGATGCCCTGATGACCCCTCTGGGACAGGCCGAATGGCTGTCTGGCGAGGATCAGATGGATCTCGTCACCGCACTTGCGGGCTCAGGCCCTGCGTTCGTCTACCGTTTCATCGATGCGCTCGCCCAAGGCGCGGCTGCACTGGGCCTGGCGCGGCAGCAGGCGGACCGGCTGGCGCTGTCGATGGTCGAGGGCGCGGCGATGCTTGCGGCCAGGTCCGAGCATTCGCCCGCTGAACTCGCCCGCCGGGTCGCCAGCCCGGGAGGAGTCACCCAGGTCGGCATCGACGTGCTTGATGCCGATGATCGCCTGGTTCGCCTCATCGAGGATACATTGCGCGGCGCGCGTGATCGCAGTGCCGAGATGACAGAGATGGCGCGGAAGGCGCGCTGAACGCGGCAACAATTCGTTACAGTCGGCGACCTGTCGGTTGGTCCGGTTTCCCTTGAAAGCACAGGCGAAAGCGCCGATATTCCGCGTACGTGGCCATTGGGGCCACAGAACGGAGCTTTGAAAATGGCAAACTGGAACGACCCTCGGCCCACCGGAACGGGCTTCGGCGCGTCTCCGAGCCTTTCCGGCGTTTCCGCTCGCGGCGAAGTGTTCGACGCGGGTCTGCGCCGTCACATGCTGTCGATCTACAATTACATGGCCTCGGGCGTGATGCTCTCTGGCATCGTGGCGCTGCTGTCGGCAACCACCGGCTTCACGCTGACGCTGCTCGGCACCCCGCTGATCTGGCTGGTGATGCTTTCGCCGCTCGCCTTCGTCATGTTCATGAGCTTTGGGGCGAACAAGTTCTCGACCACGGCTCTTCAGGGCATGTTCTGGGGCTTTGCGGTTGCCATGGGCCTTTCGCTGTCGACGATCTTCCTCGTCTACACGGGCGCTTCGATCGCGACGACGTTCTTCGCCACGGCCGGCGCTTTCGCGGGTCTGAGCCTTTACGGCTACACCACCAAGAAGGACCTGTCGGGCATGGGCAGCTTCCTGATCATGGGTGTCTTCGGCATCCTGATCGCGTCGCTGCTTAACATCTTCCTGAAGTCGTCGGGTCTGGGCTGGGCTATCAGCTTCCTCGGCGTGCTGATCTTCGCGGGCCTGACCGCCTATGATACCCAGCGCCTCAAGGAGCAGTATGCCTACGTCGCCGGAACCGAATTCGCCGGCAAGGCCGTCGTTCTCGGCGCGCTGAGCCTCTACCTCGACTTCATCAATATGTTCCAGTTCCTGCTGCAGTTCATGGGCGAGCGCCGCTGATCTGAAAAGCACCCGAACCGAACCAGATTGACCCGGCGGACCGCAACGGTTCGCCGGGTTTTTATTGTCTGGGGGATTCTCATTTGCCCGCGCGGGCGCTACGCTTACCTTCATCTTGCATACAGGATGGTTCGTGCAGCATTTTGACACGCTGCAGCAAGGGACCGTCTGCCTGTCACGGTCCTTTTCGGGATCGGAATTGGGGGAATGCCAATGTTTCGTTTCCGGCGTATCGTCGCGCCAAGTCTTGTTACTGCAGGGTTGGCCATCGGCCTTGCTTCGTGCGCGCCCAAGCCGCCGCCGCCTCCGCCACCCCCGCCACCCCCGCCACCCAAGGTCGTGGTCATTCCGCCAAAGCCCAAGGCACCCAATGGCGCTTCGGACAACATCGCGGTTCCGCCAGCCGATGCAAATGGACTGCGCCAATCGCTGAACCGCAACATCTCGTCGGCCCAGATGGTGTGGAACCTTCGCTCGGCCTACAATGTGGCCGCGCTGAACTGCAACGCCCCGGTCCATGCCGACATCCTGCCCCGCTACAAGGCTTTCCTGACCACGCACAACAAGGTGCTGAACGCGATTAACAAGCGCCTCGATGTCGAATTCAAGGCCAAGTACGGTGCCAAGTTCATCGCTCCGCGTGAGGCTTACATCACGCAGGTGTATAACCACTATGCCCTGCCACCGACGCTTTCGGACTTCTGCGATGCCGTGATGGCGGTCAGCCGCGATGGTGCGGCCGTCAAGTCGGCCGATCTTGAGGCCTTCGCCGTGCGCAGCCTGCCCAATATCGAAGTCGTGTTCGACGACTTCTATCGTCGTTATGAGGTCTATCGCACGGATCTTGCCATCTGGCAGGCCCAGTACGGCAGCCTTGTCAATCCGCCGCAGCAGGCGGTGAAGATCACCGCGGCGCCTGTTCCGGACGGTACTGCCGCCGGGCACTGAGCCGGACTGGACAGGCAAAAAATTTCTTTTCAGTGGGGAGGCGCTGCGCTAATGGCGGCGCTCCCTGCGGTGAGCACACCGTGGGGCGATACCGGGAACGGGGCCGTAGCTCAGATGGGAGAGCGCGTCGTTCGCAATGACGAGGTCAGGGGTTCGATCCCCCTCGGCTCCACCAGGTATCACCGAACCGCCTGATATGGCAGGCGCCTCGCGGTTCGGCGTTACAAGCTCTCCATGAACGGGTAAAAGGCTCGCTTCCGGGGCGGCGTGTTGCATTTGCTCCGGGCCTGTCATTGGAAACAGTTACCCGCATGCATTTTCTCGATCAGGCCAAGATCTTCATCCGTTCAGGGCAGGGCGGCCCAGGCGCGGTCAGCTTCCGGCGCGAGAAGTATGTCGAATACGGCGGTCCCGACGGCGGCAACGGCGGCAAGGGCGGCGACATCATCTTCGAAGCCGTCACCAGCCTCAACACCCTGATCGACTTCCGCTATACCCAGCACTTCAAGGCGCAGCGAGGCGGCGGCGGCGCGGGCCAGAACCGTACTGGTGCGGGCGGCAACGACCTCGTCATCAAGGTGCCGGTCGGCACGCAGGTTCTCGACGACGATCGCGAGACCGTCCTGCTCGACATGACCGAAGTGGGTGTCCAGAAGGTTCTTCTGCGCGGCGGCGATGGCGGCCGGGGCAATGCCTCGTACAAGTCGTCCACCAATCGTGCGCCCCGCCAGCACGGTCCCGGTTGGCCGGGTGAGGAAATGTACGTCTGGCTCCGCCTGAAGCTTCTCGCAGACGCTGGCCTTGTCGGCCTGCCCAATGCGGGCAAGTCGACCTTCATCAACCAGATCACCAACACCAAGGCCAAGGTTGGCGATTACGCCTTCACCACGCTGCGTCCGCAACTGGGCGTCGTGCGCCATCGCAACCGCGAGTTCGTGTTGGCGGACATTCCCGGCCTGATCGAAGGCGCGGCCGATGGTGCAGGGATTGGCGACCGCTTCCTCGGTCATATTGAACGTTGCCGCGTGCTGATCCACCTTATCGACATCCACAGTGAAACCGATCCTGTCGAAGCCATGCAGATCGTCGAAGGGGAACTCGAAGCCTACGGTGCCGGGCTCGATGAAAAGCCCCGCCTGATCGCACTCAACAAGATCGATCTTGTCGATGCCGAACTGGTCAAGGCCTTCACCAAGGAACTGCGCGAGGCAGGCGCAAGCAAGGTCTATCCGATCTCCGGCGCGACCGGGAAGGGCATGGACGCCTTGCTCGATGCAGTCCTCGAACACCTGCCGCTCGCCACGGCAACCGAGCGGCCGACGGGCGAGGTGGAGGAAGAGGCTGACCAGAAGCCGTGGTCGCCGATCTGATCGCCCAAGCGCTCCGCCAGCGGGACTGACAGCCCTTCACGATCCGTCACAATTGCCCTAAGCGGCCCTCATGAAGATCAGCCAGCTTGCCCACCTGACCGACGCCTCTGCCTGTCCGCGCCTGGTGGTCAAGGTCGGTTCGGCGCTGCTCGTGGGCAAGGACGGTGCGCCGCGGCGTGAATGGCTGTCCGCGCTGGTTGCCGAAATAGCGGCGGCCCGCGCTGCCGGTCAGGAAGTCATCGTCGTCTCCTCCGGCGCAATTGCCCTGGGCGCCCGCAGGCTCGGCCTTGCCAAGGGTGGGCGCGGAAGTCTTTCCGATGCGCAGGCTGCGGCCTCGGTCGGCCAGATCGCGCTTGCAGGCCTGTGGGCCGAATTGCTTGCCGCACACGGGCTTGCTGCGGCACAAATCCTGCTGACGCTTGAGGATCTCGAAGACCGTCGCCGCTACCTTAACGTCACCGCTACGCTCGGGACGCTGCTGGCCGCAGGCGCGGTGCCGGTGATCAACGAGAACGATTCTGTCGCCACGCAGGAAATCCGCTTCGGCGATAACGACCGCCTTGCCGCGCGCGTCGGGCAGGCAGCCGGGGCTTCGGGTGTCCTGCTGCTGTCCGATATCGACGGGCTGTATGACCGCGATCCCCGCCAACCCGGAGCCGTGCGCATTCCAGTGGTGAAGGGCGTGACGCCCGAAATTCATGCCATGGCGACAGGCGGTTCCTCCTCCGGCCTCGGATCGGGTGGCATGACGTCCAAGCTGCAGGCGGCAGAGATTGCCGAACTCGCAGGCATGGCACTCGCCATCATCGACGGTCAGCCCGTTTCGCCGATCCACGCTGCCCTGAGCGCCGATCGCGGTACGCTTTTCCTGCCGCGCGGCCGCAAGCAGGCGCGGAAGGCATGGCTGGGCGGACGCATGCGCATGCGCGGGAGCGTCCATGTCGATGCCGGTGCCGCTGCCGCTCTCGCGCGCGGCTCCAGCCTGCTTGCTGCCGGCATTCTGCAAGTCGAAGGCGATTTTCAGCGTGGCGATGCCATTGCCGTGATCGCACCCGATGGCCAAACGCTGGCGCGGGGGCTGTCGGAATATGACGCAGCCGAATGCCTCCGCCTCAAGGGCCATCACAGCCGCGAGCATGAGCAGATTCTTGGCTACGCTCCCCGCTCGGCACTGATCCATCGCGACCAGATGGTGCTGCTGTAATGGCGGCGGAACTGCTGGCGATTACCGGAGCCACCGGCTTCGTCGGCCAAGCCGTGCTCGACTACGCCGCCCGCGCCGGGATCGAGGTCCGCGCGCTCGCCCGCCGCCCGCAGGATGCCCGCGTCGGCGTCGAGTGGGTTCAGGGTGATCTGGGCGACAAGCGCGCGCTGCAGCGTCTCGTCGGACGTGCGAGCGTGGTCCTGCATATTGCCGGGGTGGTCAGCGCGCCGGATGAGCAGGGCTTCGAGGACGGCAACGTCTGGGGCACGCTGAATGTGGTCAATGCGGCGCTGGAAGCCGGCGTCCCGCGCTTCGTCCACGTCTCATCGCTCTCTGCGCGCGAGCCGGACCTGTCGATCTACGGCCGGTCCAAGTTGCGGGGCGAAAAGATCGTCAAGGCCAGCAGTCTCGACTGGACGGTGGTACGGCCGCCCGCCGTCTACGGCCCGCGCGATACCGAGATGTTCGAGCTGTTCAAGCTCGCCCGCCGGGGCATCGTGCCGCTTCCGCCGCAAGGGCATCTCTCGATCATCCACGTCAACGACCTTGCGCGCCTGCTGCTCGCGCTGATTCCGGGCGGCGAGGACGTCACGCACCTGACCTTCGAGCCCGATGACGGCACCCCGGGAGGCTGGACCCACAACGATCTCGCCAAGGCCATCGGCATGGCGGTAGGCAGGCGCGCCACCGCGGTAAACCTCCCCGCCAGCATCCTGCGCCTTGGCGCCAAGCTTGACGCCACGTTCCGTGGAAAGGGCGCCAAGCTCACGCTCGATCGCGTCGGCTACATGTGTCACCCCGATTGGCGCGCCGGCGAGGGCAATCAGCCGCCTCCCGGACTCTGGCTGCCACAGGTCGAAACGGCAATGGGCTTGCATGCCACCGCCGCGTGGTATCGCGAGGCCGGCTGGCTCAAATGAATGTCGGGGCCCGTGCGCACTGTTTGACAAGTTTGGTCTGACCCTCGTTTCCGAACCGGGATCTGCGCCAAAGACCACCCCGGCATCTTTCCTGCGCGTGGCCAATTGACGAGACGGATATCGCACTGCGCTTGCAGTCTCCGCGAAATAATGGTCACTTGTCATCTCGCGTTGGTCACGCGGAAAGACTTGGGGGAAAATCATGGAATGGATGCTGATGCCGTATCGCCGTTACGCGGAATTTTCCGGTCGGTCCCGGCGAAAGGAATACTGGATGTTCACCCTGTTCACGGTGATCGTCTATGCCTTGATTGGGGCTTTCATGTTTGCCGGCGGCCTTGGTACAGCGCTTTCCGGCGTCGAGGACCCTCAGTTCGGAGTTTCGTTCTGGATCGGCGCCGTCCTGATGGTGGTGTTCTTTCTCGGTACTCTTGTGCCGGGCATCGCAGTGATCGTGCGCCGCTTGCATGATCGCGACATGTCTGGCTGGTGGTATCTCGGTTTCATCGTGCTGGGCATGATCCCGTTCGTGGGTTGGATTGCCAGCATCGCGTTTCTCGTCATCCTGTGCCTGCCGGGCACCGCAGGCTTGAACCGCTTTGGCGATGATCCGAAGAACCCGGCTGGTTACGACGTGTTCGGCTGACCCAACGCAAGGGGCTTTCGCGATGAACTGGATGATCCTGCCCTATCGCCGCTATGCCGAATTCTCGGGGCGCTCTCGGCGCAGGGAGTACTGGAGCTTCGCGCTGTTCTATGTGTTGGTGATGATCGTGCTGAACGCGGTTTTCGGCACCAATGAGGTGACGCGAGGCGAGGGGGCGTTTGTCTATGGTTCCCGGCTCGTGGGGGCCGGGGAATGGATCGGCGGGTTGTTCTGGCTCGCCTCCATCGTTCCGGGCCTTGCCGTGTCGGTGCGGCGCCTTCACGATCAGGACCGCACGGGTTGGCTCCTGCTGCTTTGGCTCATTCCGTTCCTGGGCTGGTTCGCGCTGGTCGTCCTGATGTGCCTCGAGGGCACGCGTGGCCCCAACCGCTTCGGACCTGATCCCAAGAACCCGACGCCAGCGGACGTATTCTCCTAAAGCTCGCGCAGCACTTGTGCCGGTCGGGTTCGCAGCAGCCCGACCGAGCCGGTGATCGCCAGCACCATCACCAGCGCCACGCCAGCGCCCAGCACGCCAAGGATACGCGGCCAGTCGGGCAGCCAGTCGAACTCGAACAGCAGCACGATCACGCCCCAGGCCACCCCTGTGCCCAGCACCAGCGCCACGCCCGCCAGAAGCGCGCTGAGCAGCCCGTATTCGGCCACGAGAAGCACCAGCAATTGCCTGCGGCTTGCTCCCAGCACGCGCAGGATGACGTTGTCGTAGGTCTTGCGTTCGCGCGCGGCGGCAATTGCGCCTGCCAGCACGGCCATCCCGGCAAGGATCGCCACGCTCGCCGCAGCAAGGATGGCCGCTCCCATCTGCGACAGGATCTCGCGCGCCTGACCCAGCACCGGCCCGATTTCGATCACCGAGCTTGAAGGCAGGGCCTTGACCAACCCGCCAAGGATCGCTCGGCGCACGTCCGGTGTCTTCGCGCCTTCCGGCAGGCTGATCGTGGCAGCCAGATTGTGCGGAGCATCGGCAATGGCGTTGGGGCTGAACACCAGCACATAGTTGAAGCCCATATTCTCCCAGTCGATCCGGCGGAACGAGGCGATCTTCGCACTGCGCTCAACGCCAAGGATCGAGACCGCGATACGGTCGCCCAGCTTCAGCCCGAGCGCCTCGCGCAGGTCGTCGTCAACCGACACCAATGGCTCGCCAGAATAGGCCTTGGGCCACCATTCACCTGCGGTGAGCACATTGCCTTCGGGCACTTCGTCGGCATAGGTCAGCCCGCGGTCGCCGCGCAGGGGCCAGGCATTCTCCGGAATTTCCTTGAGATCGGCGACCCGAGTCATCGCATCCGCTGGTCCATAGGCAACGATCGACCCGCGCAGGGCAGGGACCTTGCGGACTGCCGCATCAGGCGCGGCGCGCTGCACGATCCGGTCGAACTCCGCAGTCCTTCCCTGGGGCAAGTCGAGCACGAAGTAGTCGGGCGCCCGGTTCGGCACCCGCAGTGCGATGTTGCCGTCCAGACTGGTCTGTACGCCTGCCAGCAGAACGAAGGCGGCAAGCCCGAAGCCCAGTGCGACAACCAGCGCCGAAGTCTGCGCTCCCGGCCGATGCAGATTGGCCAGCGCCATCCGCGCAATCGCACCCCTGGGCCGGGGCAGCTTTGCCGCCAGCCGTTGCAGCCCCCAACCGAGGGCGGACAGCAGGAGGAACAGCGCCGCCGCGCCGGCCAGAAATCCGGCGGCGAGCAGCTTCTGCGGTGCGGTCAGCACCGCCAGCGCCACGATCCCGCCAAGCCCGAGCGCGACCGGCAGCGCCGCGCCCTTCCAGCCGCCCGCCAACGGACTGACCCGCGCCCGCATCAGCGCCATCGCCGGAAAGGCCTTGGCCCGGGCCAAGGGCGGCGCGGCGAAAGTCAGCGCAATCAAGGCGCCATAGGCCGCTGCGATCGCCAGAGCGCCCCAATCAAGTACGAAGCCGGCCTCGATCGGCAGAAGGCCTTCCAGCGCCTTGCCGATCAACGGCGTGATGCTCACCCCGATCACCAGTCCGCCAAGAATCGCCAGAGACGCAGCGGCGGCCAGCTGCAGCAGATAGATCCGCGCAATGTCCCGGCTCGAAGCGCCGAGGATCTTGAGCGTCGCTATGCTCCCGCGCCGCGCTTCGAGGTAGGAGTTCACCCCATTGCCGATGCCGATCCCGGCAATCGCCAGCGCCGCCAGCGCCACCAGCACCAGAAACTGCCCCATGCGCGAGACGAAGCGGTCCAACCCCGGCGAGGCCTTGTCGCGCGTCCGCACCTCATACCCGGCCAGCGGAAACTGCGCCTTTATCCGCTCCCCCATTGCCACCGCGTCGGCACTGGCAGGAAGCTTCACGCGCAGCTTGGTCCGCACCATCGATCCCGGCTGCACCAGCTTCGAAGCATCGAGCGCTGCCTTGCTGACAATCACCGTCGGCCCCAGCGAAAAGCCTTCTGCCAGCCGATCCGGCTCGGACCCGATGACCCCGCCGACACGAAGCTCGACCTCTCCCACGCGCAGCTTGTCACCGATCTTTACGCCGAGCCGGTCCGCCACGCCCGGCGCAATCCATGCCGCCATGCCTTGCGGCGCGCCCGCCACCTTGCCGCCTTCCAGCGTGAACCGCCCGTAGAGCGGCCACTTGGCATCGACCGCCTTCAATTCGACAGGCGTCGTGCGCGTATCGTCATCCGGCACCCGCGCCATTGCCTGCAATCGCGCGCCTTCGGAAAGGTCGCCCATCGCGGCGATGGCGGCCCGCTCCTCCGCCGAGGGCTGGCGCGCCGCCAGGGTGAATTCGAGATCCGCGCCCAGCATCTCCCGCCCGCGCGTCGCCAGTTCGCGCTCGATCGCGCCCGTCAGGGTGCCTATCGCCGAGAGCGCCGCCGTGCCCAGCACCAGGCAGACCAGCAACAGCCGCAAGCCCTTGAATCGCCAATCCAATCCGCGTCGCGCCAACGCCCATGCGGCGCCCCACGAAAGGTTCACGAAGCCTTGTCCGAAGCGATCTGCCCATCGGCCAGCCGCACGATCCGCCTGCACCGTGCCGCCAGGGCTTCGTCATGGGTGACCATGATGAAGGTCGCACCGGCCTGCGCCGCGCGCGCGAACAGCAGGTCGGCCACCGCCTCGCCGGTCGCATGATCGAGATTGCCGGTCGGCTCGTCGGCAAACAGGATGGCAGGGCTCGGCGCGAGTGCCCGTGCAATCGCCACGCGCTGCTGCTCTCCGCCCGAAAGCTGCGCCGGATAGTGGTGCAGGCGATGGCCCAGCCCGACAGCCACCAATTCGGCTTCGGCCCGCGCCATGGCATCGGCCTGACCCGCCAGCTCCAGCGGCGTCGCCACGTTTTCCAGCGCGGTCATTGTCGGCAGAAGGTGGAAGGCCTGAAGCACGATGCCAATCCGCCCGCGCCGCGCGGCGGCCAGGCCGTCCTCGTCCAGTAAAGTGAAATCAGCACCGGCCACATTGAGCGACCCGCCGCTTGCCCGCTCCAGCCCGGACAGGATCGCAAGCAGCGATGACTTGCCTGAACCCGATGGCCCCAGCAGCGCCAAGGTCTCGCCTGCTGCCACGGTCAGGTCGATGCCACGGAGGATTTGCACCTGCGCGTCCCCGGTGCCGAGAGAGAGGGTGAGGGCGGATGCGGCGATTACCGGCGCCGATGAACTTGAAAGGGGGGTGCTTGTCACAGGCCTCACGTGGCATAGATTGGTTGCAGCGTGCAACCGGCACTTGGGGGCGCGCTAATGGAGTTTCAATGCGCCGCTTCGCTCATGCCGCCACCCTTGTTCTCGCCGCCTGCTCGCCAGAGAAGGCCCCCGAACCAGCTGCCACCCCTACCGCATCGGCATCCGCACAGGCGCCGGCACCGGTCCCGGCCGATGCCCCTGTCATACTGGCATTCGGCGACAGCCTTTACGCCGGCTACCAGCTCAACCCGGGTGAGGGCTATCCGCCGCGGCTGGAAGCGGCGCTCAATGCAGGGGGCGTGCCCGCCAAGGTCGTCAATGCGGGCGTCTCGGGCGATACGACTGCAGCGGCCCTCCAGCGCCTGCAGTTCACGCTCGATAACCAGCCGGTCAAACCCACCCTCGCGCTCGTCGGCCTCGGCGGCAACGACATGCTGCGCGGGCTGCCCCCGGCCGAGACGCGCGCCAACCTTGATGCGATCCTGACCGAGTTCGACAGCCGAGACATTCCGGTGGTGCTGACGGGAATGCTCGCCGCTCCAAATCTGGGCGCGGACTACCAGAAGCAATTCAACCCGATCTGGCCCGATCTCGCGAAGAAGCACAAGGCTGGCCTGGTCCCGTTCTTCCTTGCGCCCGTCCTCGGCAAAAAGGATCTGATGCTGGAAGACAATGTCCACCCGAACGCCCGAGGCGTCGACAAGATCGTCGCAGAGACAAGGGATCAGGTGGCAAAGGCGCTGAAAGCGGCCACGGCCGAGTAGCGATCAGAGCGGTTCGACCAATCCGTCGCGCACCGCCCACACGGCGCTGGACCCGGAAACTTCAGCAAATGGCGCCATCTCGGTGCCCGTCATCCACACTTGCGCCCCGCTTGATTCCAGCCGCTCGAACAGCGCCGTGCGCCGCACCGGATCGAGGTGCGCGGCAATCTCGTCGAGCAGCAGCAGGCGCGGGCGCTCGCCCGCCGTCAGTTCCGCATGGGCGAGGACAATGGCGATAAGCATCGCCTTCTGCTCACCCGTCGAACAATCGGCGGCGGGCGCGTTCTTCGCCGCCAGCGTCACGGCCAGGTCATCGCGATGCGGCCCGATCAGTGATCGCCCTGCCGCGCGATCCCGACGCCGCCCTTCGCGCAGCATGCTACGCAGCGCGTCCGCCTCGATCGGCACAGCGCTGGCATAGACCAGTGAAGGCCGCGCGAACGGCTGCTCCGGCACAGTCTCCAGCACGCGCCCGAGGGCTGCCACGAGTGCGGCCCGCGCCGCTGCCATGGCCGCACCGCTCTCGGCCATCTGCGCCTCGATCCCGTCAAGCCACAGCGGATCGGGTTCCGTCGGGTCGCCCAGCAGCCGGTTGCGCTCGCGCAGCGCCGTTTCATAGCGGGTCGCATTGCGCGCATGGCCCGGCTCGCGCGCCAGCACCAGCCGATCGAGAAACCGTCGGCGTGATCCGGCACTTTCGGCGAAAAGCCGGTCCATCGCCGGCGTCAGCCAGGTGATCGAAAGCCATTCCCCCAGCCGCGCCGCCGGCCCTTCCGCACCATTGATCCGCACCAGCCGGCGATTGGGAGCCTCGTGCGCGGTCGACGTGCCGATCTGCACTGCCCCGTCCTCGATTTCTGCCGCCACTGCGAACCCGCCAGACCCATCGCGTCCCGCCATCTCGGCCGGCTGCGCACGTCTGAGGCCGCGCCCCGGCGCCAGCAGGCTGATGGCTTCGAGCACGTTGGTCTTGCCCGCGCCGTTCTCTCCCACCAGCACGTTGAACGCGCGCATCCCTTCCAGCCGTGTCGCGGCATGGTTGCGAAAGTCGCGCAGGGTCAGGCGGGTGAGGGACATTGCTTTGAGGCGTTAGTGGGTTTGCGCGACAAGCGAAACCTCCAGTCTTGTCGCTCAGGCCCTCTCGCTCAAGTCTTGTCGCTCAGGCCATGTTTCTTCATGCAATGGCGCAACTGGTCGTAGGTCAGGCCCAGCGCCTTGGCTGTCTGGCGCTGATTGTAGCGGTTGCGGCCGAGATGGTGCTCCACGATCGCGCGCTCGTGCGCATCTACCGCCGCACGCAAGTCCGCCACGCTATCGAAATCTGCTGACGGCATGGCGCTCCGCACCGGCACTGCCCCCTCGCTCTCCGCCACTTCCGACCGCATCGATGCCACCGGCTTCCACGGGCTCTCGAACGGATCGAACTGCACATGCCCGATGGGCTGGCTCCAGTCGTCCCAGCGATAGACGGCGCGCTCCACCACGTTGCGCAATTCGCGCACGTTGCCGGGCCAGAGGTACTCCTCCATGGCCTTCTGGACTGGACCTGCAAAGCCGGGCCAGGAATCCCAGTGCAGTTCCGCCGCCATGCGTCGCCCGAAGTAGTCGGCGAGAACTGCAATATCCCCTTCGCGCACACGCAATGGGGGGAGGGTGATCACCTCGAAGCTCAGCCGGTCAAGCAGGTCGGCGCGGAAGCGGCCCTGGTCCGCCAGCTTCGGCAGGTCCTCGTTCGTTGCCGCGACAATGCGCACGTCCACGCGGACCGGCTTGCTCGACCCGATCCGCGTCACTTCGCCATATTCGACCGCGCGCAGCAGCCGCTCCTGCGCCCCCATCGACAGCGTGCCGAGTTCGTCAAGGAACAGCGTGCCCCTGTCGGCTTCTTCGAACCGCCCGGTCCGCGCCCGCGTCGCGCCGGTAAAGGCGCCTGCCTCGTGTCCGAACAGTTCGGCCTCGATCAGGGTTTCGGGAAGCGCCGCGCAGTTCATCGTCACCAGCGGTTCCTGCCAGCGCGTCGACAGGCGGTGGAGGCGCTCGGCGATCAGTTCCTTGCCGGTCCCGCGCTCGCCGATGACCAGCACCGGGCGGCGCATTGGCGCCGCGCGGCTGGCGCGTTCGACCGCGTCGAGGAACGCGCCCGATTGGCCGATGAACTGAACTTCCCTGTCCATGCCACAGGTTTAGCGCATTTTCCCAAGTCTCGGCAAGAATTCCCAACATTAAAGATAGGTGACGCACCAAGAGTGGCGGAATTCCGGGCAAATCGCAGTTTGGCACACCCCTTGCTCTAACATGAACATCCGGCACCGAGCCGGCCCGAACTGACAAGTAACCTGCCGAAAGGTCACGAAAATGTACACCGCCCGCTTTTTCTCCACCTCGCTCGGCCGCGCCAGCCTCGCCAGCATTGGTGCGATGGTCGTGATGTGCTGTTTTGCCCTGACGCAGCAGGTGAACGCGGTTCCGACCGTCGTGGCTTCCACCGCCGCCATCACTGGTGAGCTGGCATGATGACCGACGAACTCACCCCGATCCGCTCCGCACGCGACGAAGGTGGTCGCACCACCCGCCTCGATGCGGAACTGGATCGCCTGCGCAATTTCAGCAATGGTGGCGGCAATGGCCAATCCCGCCCCCTCTTCACTCCCGGAGCAAACCTGATGGGTATCTTTTCGCGGACGCGCGACATCATTGCAGCCAATTTCAACGACTTGCTTGATAAGGCTGACGATCCTGCCAAGATGATCCGGATGATCATCATGGAGATGGAGGAGACGCTGGTCGAAGTCCGCGCCTCGGCTGCCCGGACCATCGCCGATCAGAAGGAGATGGGCCGTCACGTGTCCAAGCTGGAACGCCTTCAGGCCGATTGGTCTGAAAAGGCCCAGCTCGCGCTGTCGAAGGACCGCGAGGACCTCGCCCGTGCCGCTCTGGTCGAGAAGAAGAAGGCCGCAGACATGGCTGACCAGCTCAAGACCGAGATCACCGTGCTCGACGATGCGATGCGCGCCTACGAGCAGGACATCGAAAAGCTGCAGACCCGCCTGCGCGAAGCCCGCAGCCGCCAGACCGCGATCGCAGCGCGCCTTGAAAGTGCCGAGAATCGCGTCCGCCTGCGGTCCTTGCTCGCCAGCGAGCGCGTCGATGAAGCCATGGCACGGTTCGACCAGCTGGAACGCCGCGTCGATTACGCCGAAGGCCGCGCCGATGCACTGAGCCTTGCCGACAACTCCAAGCCCAGCCTCGCGGACGAGATCGCCGCGCTCGCTGGGCAGGACAAGATCGACGAGGAGCTTGAAGCGATGAAGCGCCAGCTTGGAAAGGAAGGCTGAGCCATGGAAGACGTCGTTGCAATTGCTGCCATTTTCCTTGGTCTGCCGTGGATCATTTTCCACTACATCACCAAATGGAAAACTGCCGCCACGCTGACCAATGGCGATGAGGCGCTGCTGGAAGAGCTCTACCAACTCGCCCGCCGCCTCGATGAACGCATGGATACTGTCGAGCGCCTCGTCGCTGCCGACAATCCCGAATTCAGGCCTGCACGCATCGTGCACGACCGCGAAACCGACAATCAGAAACTGCGCGAACTGGATCGCCTTTTCGCCGAACAGGGAAGGACCTCGAAGTGAACAGCCCCCGCACCCGCTTTTATCGCGACAAGGTCAATGGCAAGTTCATGGGCGTCTGCGCCGGAGTTGCCGATTACACCGGGGTCGACGTGCTCTGGGTCCGCCTCGGGTTTCTGATCCTGGCATGTTCGATGGGCTGGCCGTTCCTGGTCTACTTTGCCTTGGGCTTCCTTGCCAACAAGAAGCCGGCAAACCTCTACGGCGATCGTCAGGAGCAGCAGTTCTGGCAACGTGTCCGCCAGTCGCCCGCCCGCACCGCCCGCGAGGTCCGCGCCGAATTCCGCGACATCGACCGCCGCCTGGCCGACGTCGAGAGCTTCTACGTCAATTCGAACCCGCGCCTCTCGGCCGAAATCGAGAAGCTGCGCTGAGAACACAACCGTCCTGAGGGGGACTGAACCATGGGACCTGACACACTGGGGCCGCTGATCCCAATCGCGGCTCTGATGATCCCGATCGTCGCGATCTGGACCAAGCACCGCACCAAGATTGCGGAGATGCAGATCAATGCGACGGCCGAACTGAGCGCCGAAAAGGCGGCCCAATACGCCCAGCACACCCGCGAACTCGAAGAACGCGTCCGCGTTCTGGAACGCATCGTCACCGACAAGGGCTTCGACACCGCCGCGCAGATCGAGGCGCTCCGCCGCGACAGCGCCGCACTGGAAGACCGGAGGGCGCAATGAACTGGGGTGGTCCCGAATTCGTCCTGGCGATCATCGCCATCTCCACTGGCGGCTGGGTGATCAACAACTGGATCCGCGCACGCCACGGCTATGCCCTTGAGGACGAATGGGGCGGCAAGACCGATCGCGCCGATCAGGAAGCCTACGCCAAGCTGCGCGAGGAGAACGCCTTCCTGCGCGACCAACTGGACAAGACGCACCAGCGCCTTGCCAACGTCGAAGCCATCGTCACCGACAGCGGCTTCGACGTCTCCCGCCAGATCGAGGCACTGCGCCCCGCTCAGGAGAAAGCGCAATGAACGAAGACGTCATCATGGTGCTGGTGTTCATGGTCATCGTCGTGCCGATCGTGCTCGGCGTCGGGGCCGACATCTACAAGCGTCGCCTCGCTTTCCGGGAACGCGAACTGGAACTGCTCTCGAAGCAGACGGCCGAGAAAGCCGCACAGTACGCTGCCCAGGCCGAACGCCTTGAACAGCGCGTCCGCGTGCTCGAACGCATCGCCACCGAAAACAATTCCGACCTCGCGCTGCAGATCGAGAACCTGCGCGAAGTCAAGGTCAACTGAGGACGCAACAAGTGGGCCCCGGATCAACCATCGTCGCGATCATCGCGATCATCGCCTTCGTCATCATCCGCACCAACCGGGATCGCTATCGTGCCGGCAGCATGCAGCAACCGCCGTTCGATCCCGCTTACACCGCCAGCCTCGAACGCGAAGTCTCGGACTTGCGCAAGCGGCTCGAAGTCCTCGAACGCATCGCTACCGACGAGGGTGAAACCCGCCGCCTGTCGCGCGAGATCGAATCCCTGCGCGACCGTTGATTTGCGAAAGGTAATTATAAGGGAGTTGCTGACATGACCCCGGATCTCGTCCTTTCCCTCTCCGGCCTCACAGGGCTTGCCATGGTCGCCCTGGCCGCCCTTCGCGGCTGGGACGGCTGGCTCGCCCTCAAGCGTATGGAACTTGAACGCGCCGATACGGGAGACGCCGGCAGCCTCATCGAACTTGCCGACATGCGCGAGCGCCTGCGCAAGCTTGAAGCCATTGCCTCGGGCGTCGACCTGTGAGCCGTCACACGGAAGGTGCAGCCAAGGCCGGCATCGGCCTCGGCTCGGCGATTGCCATCACCATTTCGTGGAGTCTGCACAAGTCCATCGTCTGGGCACTGATTCACGGCGTGCTCTCGTGGATCTACGTGATCTGGTATGCGCTTACGCGTCCGGGCGGCCTTTCGGGCTGACATCGCACACCCTCGTCACCCCGGCGAAGGCCGGGCCCCATGACTTCTCAAGTGGGACCGATCGGAGCGTCATGGATCCCGGCCTTCGCCGGGATGACGAGGGTTCGTGGCTGGATCGCCCGCCTGCCCAATCAGGCCATGGACGCCCCCCGCCGCGCCCGCTAATGCGTGCCCATGCGCAGCCTTGAAGACATTCTCGAAGAGTACGAATTCCTGGATGGCGACGAGCGCTATCGGCTCCTGATCGAGCTTGGGCGCGAGCTTGAGGACATGCCCGATGCCCTCAAGACCGACGCCACGCTGGTGCGCGGCTGCTCGGCCAGCGTCTGGGTCTACCCCACGCAGGGTGAGGGCGGGAAGCTCCACTTTCTTGCCGATAGCAACGCCGCAATCACCAAGGGCATCGTCGCGCTTGTTCTCGCTGCTGTGCAGGACAAGCCCGCGGCAGACGTCGCCGCGACGGATATTGCCGAGGAACTCGCGCCCTTCGATCTGAAAAGGCAGCTCTCGTCCAACCGCACCCAAGGCGTACCCAACATGATCGCGCTGGTTCGCGAGCACGCCGCGCGCATCGCCGCCACGGCCTGACGGCAGGGCAGGGAACTTGCGCCGCCACCTCTATCTCGCTGGCGGCGTGATCAGCGTGGCCTTGGGCGCGGTCGGGGCATTCCTTCCGATCCTGCCAACAGTCCCCTTCCTGCTCCTTGCCACCTTCTGCTTTGCCCGCTCGAATCCCGAGTGGGAGCAGCGCCTGCTAAATCACCCGCGCTATGGCCCGCCCTTGCGCCAATGGCGGGACCGCCGCGCGATCTCGCGCAAGGCCAAGACGGGCGCGCTGATCGCGATGGGTGCAGGGGTGGTGCTGACCGGGGTGACCGCAGGGTGGCCCTGGGTCCTGATCCCGGCTGTGGTCATGGGTGTGACCGGCACCTGGATCTGGACGCGCGCCGAATAGTCACTGCCATCTGTTCCACTTTTGTTCCAAATCCGATAGAGTTGTGGTGGACTCGAACGGATTGGATGTGAACGATGATTTCCCTGACTGTCGGCCCAGCTGGATCTGACATCGGTTGGCTTGACTGGACCGCCTCGGTGCTCGCTGCCTTGGCATGGCCAGTCTCGGCGCTGGTGATCGCCCTGATTTTCCGCCGCCCCCTGCTGGCGCTGCTAGCCCGTCTCGACGAACTGAGCTGGGGCGACAAGTCTGCCCGTTTCGCACAGCGGCTGGACCGCCTCGAATCCGAAGCCAGCCCCGCGCCGCCCGGGCCTGAAGGCCCCGAGATCGCCCTGACCGGCGATCACGCCCGCTTCCTCAAGCTGCTCGATCTCTCGCCCGGAGCGGCCGTGCTCGATTCCTGGGCGGGGGTAGAGGACGCGCTGCAATCGCTCGCCATCGAGCATGCCCTTGCCACCCCCGATGTGTCAGAGGCGGGCCGAACCCTGCAGAAGCGCGGCGTCCTTCCCGCGCGCACCGTTGGCATGATCGAGGACATGCGCGCGCTTCGCAACGCCGCCGCGCACGATCAGGCCATCTCCGTCTCCGACGCCCTGCGCTTCCGCAACCTGGCCAAGGGTGTGCTGAACGAGATCAGGCTGGCCTAATTTATAACCACAAGGCTTTGCGAGATATCGTGATTGAAGTATTCGACTGGACCATGGAGTTTTTCTTCGAAATCTTTTTGCAGTTTTTTGGCGAGATTATCGTGCAGGTGCTTGCCGAGCTACTTGCAGAGTTCGGCATCCGGTCATTGGCCGATCCCGTGCGCGAACCCCGCACGCCTGTTTACTCGATGGTCGGCTACACACTCTGGGGTTTGATTGCTGGCGCAATCAGCCTGTTTCTGTTTCCGGCGTCGGCAATCCGGAATCCCGCTTTCCGCACAATCAATCTAGTGGTCACACCGCTAGTGATCGCTGCCATCATGGCGATGCTCGGCAGGGCTCGAAACAAGCGTGGCCAATTGCTCGTCCGGCTTGACCGCTTTGGCTATGCTTACCTGTTTGCGTTCTCAATGGCGCTGGTACGATTTATTTGGGCTAGCTAGCGCCTCAATCCACCGCTTCCCTCAGCACCGCAATCCCCTGCTCGCGCTGCGCCCGCAGTTCCTTTTTCAGCACTTGGGGATCGCGCGCGAAGATGAAGCCGAAGCTTACTCCGCCTTCCTTGCCTATGGTTGCGTGGTGCAGCTTGTGGGCCTGCACCAGCCGCTTGGCATAGCCTTTCTTCGGAACCCATCGGAACCAGCGCTGGTGAACCAGCCCATCATGCACCAGCGTGTAGATTGCGCCATAGGCCATCACGCCAAGGCCGATGAACGTCGCCGGCCACCAGGCCTCGGTGCCCATCACCAGCGGGCTGCCGATCATGAAGAAGCTGATCGAGATGGCGGCACCGACCACCGCATAAAGATCGTTCTTCTCGAAAAACCCATTGTGCGGTTCATGGTGATCGCGATGCCAGCCCCAGCCGAACCCGTGCATCACGTACTTGTGGCTGGACCACGCCACGAATTCCATGACCAGCACGGTGGCAACGATGATCAGAATGGCAACAAGCGTCTGCATGGCGCTCCCATACACTCGCTTCGGCGCGCCCGCGACACATTCTTACACTTTGCCCGAAAGTCGCGACGGCTCGTTTTTCTGGTGTTCAGGCGCTGGCGGGCAGTTTGTCCTCACAGACCAATGAGGAGCTTTTCCCATGCGCAAGACCGTTCTCGCCGTAGTCCTTTCCAGCCTCGTCGCAGGCGTTGCCACTCGGGCTCTGGCTCATGGCGGTGACCGCTATCCCGGCAACAACCGCGCCGAAGCGGCCTACCTGACCCCTGCGCGCAATGCCGAAATCCGTCGAGAGATATACCAGCTCGACAACCGCATCTACCGCGCTCAGGTCAACCGGACGATTTCCCCGCGCGAAGCAGAAGGCTTGCGCCGCGATGCCCGCAATCTCAAGGTTGCCTATAACAATTCCGCCAATCGTGGCCTCTCGATCCGCGAATACCGCGAACTCGATCGCCGCGTGGCGACGATCAACCAGCGCCTGCGTGCCGAAAAATGGGACCGTGATGGTCGCCGGGGCTGATCGAGTGGCGGATAATGCCCAGAAGGCGTAACAAAATTACGCCGACGCGCCTCTTGGCCCGCCCTTTCCTGCTTGAATTGCGGGAAGGGCGGGCCTAACCGCTTGCACCATGTCGAACACCGCAGCACCCCGCACGCTCTACCAGAAGATCTGGGACGCCCACGTTGTCGAACAGCGCGACGATGGCACCGCGCTCATCTACATCGACCGCCACCTCGTCCACGAAGTGACGAGCCCGCAGGCGTTCGAGGCCCTGCGCGCGGCAGGCCGCAAGGTGCGCCGCCCCGATCTTACGCTCGCCGTTCCTGACCATAACCTGCCCACCACCGCGCGCCGCACCGCCGATGGCCAGCGCGTGCCCATTGCCGATCCGGAAAGCGCGCAGCAGCTCGAAGCGCTCGAGCGCAACGCACCCGCTTTCGGCATCCGCTACATCGGCGATGCTGATGCGGAACAGGGCATCGTCCACGTCGTCGGGCCGGAGCAGGGCTTCTCGCTCCCCGGCGCCACCATTGTCTGCGGTGACAGCCATACCGCCTGCCACGGCGGCCTCGGCGCGCTGGCCTTCGGCATCGGCACCAGCGAGGTCGAGCATGTGCTCGCCACGCAAACCCTGTTGCTCAAGCAGTCGAAGTCGATGGAAGTCCGCGTCGAAGGCACGCTGATGCCCGGCGTTACTGCCAAGGATGTTGTCCTGCACATCACCGGCGTGCTGGGTGCGGCTGGCGGCACCGGTTCGGTCATCGAATACACGGGCCAGGTCATCCGCGACCTTTCCATCGAAGGCCGCCTGACCATCTCCAACATGGCGATCGAGCACGGCGCCCGTGCCGGCCTGTGCGCGCCCGATGAAAAGACCTTCGCCTACCTCAAGGGCCGGCCTTATGCGCCGAAGGGCGAGGATTGGGACAAGGCCGTCGCCTGGTGGAAGAGCCTCGCGACCGACCCTGGCGCCAGTTACGACAAGGTCGTGGTGATCGACGCCAAGGACATTGCGCCGTCCGTCACCTGGGGCACCAGCCCGGAAGACGTCCTGCCGATCAGCGGCTTCGTCCCGGCGCCTGAAAGCTTCGCCGATCCATCCAAGCAGGAAGCCGCCAAGGCCAGCCTCGCCTACATGGGGCTGACCCCGGGCCAGCGGATGGAAGACGTCGAGGTGCAGAACATCTTCATCGGCTCATGCACCAACAGCCGCATCGAGGACATGCGTGCCGCCGCCGCGATCCTGAAAGGTCGCAAGAAGGCCGACAACGTCAAGTGGGCGATCGTCGTCCCCGGTTCCGGCCTCGTCAAGAAGCAGGCCGAGGACGAAGGGCTTGATCGCATCTTCACCGAAGCGGGCTTCGAATGGCGTGAACCGGGCTGTTCGGCCTGTCTCGGCATGAACCCGGACAAGGTGCCAGCAGGCGAACGCTGCGCCTCGACCTCGAACCGCAACTTCGTCGGCCGCCAGGGCCCTGGCGCCCGCACGCACCTTGTCAGCCCCGCGATGGCCGCTGCCGCTGCCGTCACCGGCCGGTTGACCGACGTGCGCAAGCTGATCGGCTGACGCAGCCCGTGGCAGGCCTTCCGACAGCCGCGCTCCAGCTCGCCGGGTTCCTCATGGCCCACGCGTTCTGGACGGCGTCGGACCTGCCGCCCGGCGGCCATTACCAGCCGCAATCGCTGTGCATACGCGCCGATGGCAGCCGCCAGCTCCAGACCTTCGACGGCGCCAGCCCCAGGGATCAGGACGCTGCCGCCCGGGCCTTCATCGGTGGCGGTGCAGCCCAGTGGCCCGATTGCGCCATTGCCCGGCAGGTCAAGGTCGACACGCCCACGGGCGAAGTCGATGCCCTGGTGATAGACGTCGTCCAGTACGGCGGCAGCGTGATGACCGTCGTGCAGGCCTTCCGTCCCGGCCCGCAGGACTTCCGCTTGCTGGGTGACGAACTCATGCTCGGCGATAACGGCCCGCTCCCGCCGCTCCCCGCCGCCCAGGCCGCCGCCGCCATGCGCGAAGGCGCGCTCGATCACACCGGCCTCGGCGACAAGTGGCAGCAATGGGAAGCAGGGCGCGACCCGGTGAGCCCGCTGGTCCAGAAGTAACCACGCCATCGCCCCAATCATGAGCCCGTCACCCTGAACTTGTTTCAGGGTCCATCTCTCCCCACGAACGGACCGTGGTTGCCGAAAGATGGATGCTGAAACAAGTTCAGCATGACATCGTGTTGTAACGCAATCCTGCGCCCAATTTACATCGCCCCGCTCGAAGCTTAGCCTCACTCCAAACCAAGGAGGGGTGATCCATGGACATGATCAAGGGCGTGCGCGTGCCGGAACGCGTCTATCGCGGCGTGCTTTGGGCCGTTTCCATCGTCTTCGCCGGCTTCATCATCGGCTTTGGCAACCTCGTCATCGGCGATCTGCCGATGGTCGAAGGCCAGGTCTACACCGCGCCCGCTGATGACACTCCGGCCATTCGCGCGGTGCGCGACGAGATTCGCAGGATTGGCGACAGCAAGACCGCCATCGACGACAAGCTCGAGATACAGCGCCTCCAGCTCGAACAGGCGCAGCGTGCCTCGGGCACCGCGAACGAGACGTTCAAGGCCTGGATCGCCGCCCGTACCGCCACGACCAATCCGGCGCAGGACCCTGAAGTCCTCGCCCGCACCCGCGAACTTGAGCAGCTCAAGGCCAACGAACGCAGCATCCAGCAGGCAATCGCCAATCTCGAGAATGAGCGCGCCCCGCTTGACCAGCGCGAAAGCACGCTGCGGCTGCGCGAAAACCAGCTGATCTCCGACGCCATTCCGGCGCAGGAGCGCGCGATGTTCTGGCAGGAACTGCGGGTCTTCGGCCTGCGGCTGCTCATCACCCTGCCGATGCTGGCGGTCGCCGCGTGGATGGTGGTGAAGAAGCGCAAGAGCGATCACTGGCCACTGATGCGCGGCTTCGTCCTCGCTGCAGTCTTCGTGTTCTTCGTGGAACTCGTGCCCTACCTGCCCAGCTACGGCGGCTACATCCGTTACGCCGTGGGCATCGTCCTGACCTTCGCGGCGGGTCACTTCCTGATCAAGAACATGCGGGCCTATCTTGCCCACCGTCAGGAAGTGGAGGCGCAAGCCGAGAAGGAGCGCCGCGCCCGCGTCAGCCATGACGAGGCCTTCAAGAAAATGGCCGCGAAGGTCTGCCCCGGCTGTGATCGCCCGATTTCGACCACCGGCGATGCCGAAGCCAACTTCTGCGTTCACTGTGGCATGACCCTGTTCGACCACTGCCACAGCTGCAACACCCGCAAGATGGCCTTCTTCCGCTTCTGCATGACGTGCGGCACGCCTGCGAAGGATGAGGTGGCCAGGAACGACCTCACTCCAGCGCCCGCGTGACCGACCGCAAGTCGTCCTTCGCGCCCGTTGCCGATCCACACACGCGGGTGCTTATCCTTGGAAGTCTCCCGGGTGAAGCCAGCCTCGCCGCCGCGCGCTACTATGCCAACCCGCGCAACCAGTTCTGGCGGTTGGTCGGAGCGGTGATCGACGTCGATCTTGTCGCGCAGGACTATGAAAGCCGCCTCGAAACCCTGCTCGCACATCGCATCGGCCTGTGGGATTCGATCGGGTCGGCCACGCGTTCGGGCAGCCTCGATACCGCCATTCGCGATGTCGCGCCCAATGCGCTGGCCGCTCTAGCCGCCTCGCTCTCGCATCTGCGATGTATCGCCTTCAACGGTGCCAAGTCCGCCAGCGTCGGCACGCCGCAACTGGTCGGGGCCGGGGCATTCGCGCTCCTGCGCCTGCCTTCCAGCAGCCCGGCCCATGCCTCGCTCACCTTCGAGGCAAAGCTTGGCGAGTGGACGAAGCTGCGGAAATTCCTCGCCTGAGCCTTGCAATCGCAGAACGCCCGGCCAATCTTGGCGTCACGTTTCAAGGAGTTCTCAAGCGTGACCAAGAAGACGGACTGGACCGGCAAGGCAGCCATGGCGGGCGCGGCAATCGGCTCGGCAGCACTCGCCGCCGCCTTGCTCTATGCGTCGCGCCGCAAGGAACGGGCCGAAAAGACCGAACCCAAGGCCCCGCCCGCCGACGCACCCGAGACCGACTGATTTCGGAATGTCCGCCACGCAATAATCTTGCGCCAAAGCTCCCCCAAAACGGGCATTGCATCACCTAACGCGCAAGCTATAGCGACGGTCATGGAACCGGTGAACCAGATCGAAGGACGGGCCATCCCGTTCGGCCGCAAGAACGTCGATACCGACGTGATCATCCCTGCCAAGTGGCTCAAGACGATCACCCGTCAGGGCCTCGGCAAGGGTGCGTTCGAGGCCTTGCGCGCAGATCCTGACAACATCTTCGACAGCGCGGAATTTTCCGGCTCGCCGATCCTGATTGCCGGCGACAACTTCGGCTGCGGCTCCAGCCGTGAACACGCCGCCTGGGCCTTGGGTGACATGGGCATCAAGGCCGTGATCGCACCTTCGTTCTCCGACATCTTCTCGGGCAACGCCTTCAAGAACGGCATTCTCACCGTCGTCCTGCCGCAGGAAGCGATCGACCGTCTGATGGAAGTCGCGCAGACCGATCCCGTCTCGATCGATCTTGAAACCCAGACCGTGACGACCCCTTTCCAGGACCGCTTCACCTTCGAGATCGACCCGTTCCGCAAGCACTGCCTGCTCAATGGCCTGGACGAAGTCGGCCTGACGATGGCGCGTGGGGACGCTATCTCCACGCACGAGGCGAAGATGCGCGACAGCCTGCCCTTCCTGGCACGCGGCACGGATGCCGTAGCGGCAGCTTAATCGTACGCTTAACAGGGCTTCCCAAGCCGCGCAAAACTTGCTTCCCTGATGCGGAGCGGATCGAATCCGCAACTATTGGGAGAAGTTGAATGAAGGCTCTGCGCACCCACGCCGCGGGCGGCCCTGAAACGCTGGTCATGGACGAATTGCCCGATCCCGTGCCGGGCAAGGGCGAAGTGCTGGTGCGGGTCCACGCCTGCTCGATCAATTTCCCCGACACGCTGATGATCCGCGATCTCTACCAGTTCAGGCCCGAGCGTCCCTATGCGCCCGGCAGCGAACTGGCTGGTGAGATCGAGGCGCTGGGCGAGGGCGTCACCGGCTGGAACGTCGGCGATCGCGTGATCGCGATGATCGGTAACGGTGGCCTTGCCGAAAAGGTCGTTGCTCCGGTCGCGCGCCTGTTCCCGCTGCCTGATGGCGTCGACTACGCCACCGGGGCATCTCTGCTGATGACTTACGGCACCACCATCCACGGCCTCAAGGATCGCGGACACATCAAGGCTGGCGATACGGTTCTCGTGCTCGGCGCTGCGGGCGGTGTCGGACTTTCGGCAGTCGAACTCGCCAAGGCCTTCGGCGCCCGCGTGATCGCCGCCGTTTCCAGCGAAGAGAAGGCACAGGTCGCGCGCGATGCAGGCGCAGACGACGTCGTGATCTATGGCCGTCCGCCCTTCGACAAGGCCCAATCCAAGGCACTGGCCGAGCAATTCAAGGCAGCCTGCGGCCCCGACGGCGCGGATATCGTCTACGATATCGTCGGCGGCGACTATTCCGAACCGGCCCTGCGCGCGATTGCCTGGGAAGGCCGTTTCCTCGTCGTTGGTTTCCCCGCCGGCATCGCCAGGCTCCCGCTGAACCTGACGCTGCTGAAGTCCTGCGACGTCTGTGGCGTTTTCTGGGGGGCGTGGACGGCCCGCGAACCCGCCGCCTTCAAGGCGGAGGTCGAGGAACTCTTCGCGCTGCTCAAGGCGGGCAAGATCAACCCCCGCGTCTCCCAGCGCTACACGCTCGATCAGGGGCGCGAAGCCATCGCCCTCCTCGAAAACCGCCAGGCCATGGGCAAGGTCGTCGTCGAAATGATCGGCTGACAATCTGTTTTCTCCCCTCCCGCATGCGGGAGGGGTTGGGGCTGTGCCTGCTCAGCCCTCGCGCTCGCCCGAGGAATAGACCGGCAAACCCAGCTTCCACCAGATCGCCGCCCCCCTCAGTGCGAACCCGGCCAGCGCAGCCAGCGGCCAGACCATCCCTCTTTCCAGCCCGAGTACTGCCCCCCCTGCGCAAATGCCTGCAGACAGGGCCGCGGCCGTCACATAAAGCTCGGGTCGCATCAGGATGGAGGGTCTGCCTGCCAGCACGTCGCGGATGATCCCCCCGACGCAGCCGGTAATCACCCCCATCAGCACCGCTGGCACCGGAGTCACGCCAAAGGCCAGCGCCTTCGCCGTCCCCAGCACCGCATAGGCGCCGAGCCCTGCCGCGTCGGCCCATTCCAGAACCGGCCAATTTCCGACTGGTTGCACCCACCAGCGGTGCGGCGTGAACCACGCCACCAGCGCCACGCCAAGGCACACCGGCGCCACCCACGGATCGCGCACCCAGAAGACAGGCGCGCCGATCAGCAGATCGCGCACAGATCCGCCGCCCACGCCTGTCACCAGCGCGAAGAACGCCATCGTCACGAACGTCTGTCGCAACTGCGCCGCCAGCAGCGCTCCCGTCAGCGCGAACACGGCGATGCCAACGAGATCCAGCAGCCCAATGAGGGCAGAAAGGTCTGCTGTGGGCAGAGCGGTGGGCACGGGCTCAGTTGCCCAGCAGCGCTTCCAGTTTGCCCTTCAGCGCCTGGATGCGTTCGGCTGCTTCGGTGAAGGTCTTGACGTCCTCGCGGTTGTTGTTGCCGCGCGCTTCCTTCGCCGCTTCGACATAGCCCTCAAGATCGGCTTCGAGCGCATCGATCAGGATTTCGGTCTCGTCTTCGGTCAGGGTCAGCTTGATGGCCATCGTGGCACTCCTTCGATTCAAACCCTGCGGTTACCGTCAGCAGCCGCAGGGCACAAACAAAAGGTTCAGGCTTTCGTCGCGAAGAAGATCACGTGGTGCAGCGGCTTGCGCCCTTCGCGCGGTTCTTCTCCCGCATCGACGCTGGCCACGTCGACGGTAAATCCCGCGTGCTCCAGCAACTCGACGAAAGCCGGGTCCTGAAATGCCGACCACACCGCCAGAATTCCGCCCGGCCGCAAGGCCCGCGCAGCTGCCTGCAGCCCGTCGGGCGAATAGAGCCAGCCGTTGAGCGCCCGGGTCAGCCCTTCGGGGCCATTGTCGACATCGAGCAGGATCGTGTCATAGGCGTTGCGCGCTGCATCGATCAGCATGGCAACGTCGTCATGGACCAGTTGCACGCGGCTATCGTCAAGGCACCCGGCGGTCAGCACCGCCATCGGCCCGCGCGCCCACTTCACGATCTCGGGCACGATCTCGGCCACGGTGACGTGTGCCGTCTCGTCCAGCACTTCCAGCGCCGCCCGCAGCGTGAAGCCCAGGCCATAGCCACCGATCAGCATCTGCAGGTTTGAACGTCCTGCCAGCCGTGCGCAGGTCATTTCCGCCAGTTGCACTTCCGAAGCGCAAACGTCAGTGCTCATCAGCTCGTTACGGTCTAGCAGGATGACGAAGTCCTCGCCGTTCCGCACCAGCCGCAGCCGCGCGCCATCCGGCACGCAACACGTGTCGATCAATTCGTCACCGTCTTCGAGCTCCCACATCGGGGGAGGGGCTACAGGCGAGGTTCCTTGAACCGGGAGGGTGGCGTCCAACGCCTACTTCTTCCGCGCCTTGCGGGCGGCATAGCGGGCATCGCGGGCCGCCTTCTGCGCGGCTTCCAGCTCTTCCTTGCTCGGTGGAGGCGGCACGTTGGCCTTCTCGGCCGCGATCCGCGCCTTTTCCGCCTTCTCTTCCTCGCGCTTCAGGCGGGCCGCCTCGCGCTTTTCGGCCTCGGCCTTCTCCTTGGCCTCGGCGCGGGCAAGCTTCTCGGCCAGCACCGCCGGGTCTACCGGAGCCTTCGCCTTGGCCTTCAGCGCCTCGATAGCCTTGGCGCGTGCCTCGGCCGAAGCGTTACGGCGGTCGCCGAGACCGGGTTCCTTGTATCCTGCCATGATATTCGTCTGCTTTCTCAATTCTTGCTTGGCCGCTAGCAGCGCAGGCCAAGGATGTCACGCTGCAACGCCGCAGTCGTTCCCGGCAAACGAAAAGGGCCGCCCCGAAGGACGGCCCCGTTCATCAACATGACCCGGCGCGATCACATGTGGATCGGCTTGCCCGTCACGGCCATCGCCGCTTCCTTCAGCGCTTCCGAATGGGTCGGGTGCGCGTGGCAGGTATAGGCGATGTCCTCGCTGGTCGCACCAAACTCCATCGCCTGCGCGGCCTGCGCGATCATCGTGCCGGCAACCGAGGCGATGCACCATACGCCCAGCACGCGGTCCGTCTTGGCGTCCGAGATGACCTTCACGAAGCCGTCCGGCTCGTGGTTGGTCTTGGCACGGCTGTTGGCGAGCATCGGGAACTTGCCGACCTTTATCTCGCCCTTTTCCTTCGCCGCCTCTTCCGTGAGCCCCACGCCCGCGAACTCCGGCATGGTGTAGACCACGCCCGGGATCACGTCGTGGTTCACGATGCCCGTGAGCCCGGCAATGTTCTCGGCCACGGCAATGCCTTCGTCCTCGGCCTTGTGCGCCAGCATCGGACCGGGGATCACGTCGCCCACGGCCCATACGCCCGGAACCTTGGTGGCAAAGTCGTGGTCGGTCTCGATCTGGCCGCGCGCGTTCAGCTCCAGCCCAATCTTGTCGAGGCCGAGGCCATCGACATTGGGACGGCGCCCGATTGCCACCAGCACGCAGTCGGCCTCGATGGTCGCCGCCTCGCCACCCTTTGCAGGCTCGACTGTCAGCGTGGCCTTTCCGCCTTCCACTGCAACGCCGGTCACCTTCGTGCCGAGCTTGATGTCCATGCCCTGCTTCTTGAAGATCTTGGCCGCTTCCTTGCGCACGTCGCCGTCCATGCCGGGCAGCAACTGGTCGAGGAATTCGACGACCGTGACCTTCGCGCCAAGGCGGCGCCACACCGAACCAAGCTCGAGCCCGATCACGCCGCCACCGATGACCACCATGTGGTTCGGTACGCGGTTCAGCGCCAGTGCACCGGTGCTGTCGACAATCACGCCCGCATCGTTGTCCACTGTCACGCCCGGCAGTGGCGTCACGCTCGAACCGGTGGCGATCACGATGTTCTTCGCGGTCACCTTCTGGCCCGCCACGGTCACGCTGTGCGCGTCCTCGAACGTGGCGTAGCCCTTGAGCCAGGTCACCTTGTTCTTCTTGAACAGAAACTCGATGCCGCCGGTGAGGCCCTTGACCGAATCCGCCTTCTGCGCCTGCATCGCATCCAGATCCAGCTCGACAGCGCCGGTCTTGATCCCATAGCTGGCGAACGTGCCGTTCTTCGCCTCGTCGAATTTCTCCGACCCGTGCAGCAGCGCCTTCGACGGAATGCACCCGACGTTGAGGCAGGTCCCGCCCAGCGTCTCGCGCCCTTCGGCGCAAGCGGTCTTCAGCCCCAGCTGCGCCGCGCGGATCGCCGCGACGTAACCGCCGGGGCCACCACCGATGACAAGGACGTCGTAATCGTATTCAGCCATTTTCGGCCTCCGTTGCGCGGTCATGCTTCGACAAGCTCAGCATGATCGGCGTCAGAATCAAGTCAGTCGCGAAACATCAATCACAGATCGATCAGCAGCCGCGTCGGATCCTCGATCGCTTCCTTGATCGTCTTGAGCGCGGTCACCGCCTCGCGACCGTCGATGATACGGTGGTCGTAAGACAGGGCGATGTACATCATCGGGCGCACCACGATCTCGCCATTGCGGACCACCGGGCGGTCCTCGATGCGGTGCAGGCCGAGCACGGCGGACTGCGGCGGGTTGATGATCGGGGTCGACATCAGACCGCCGAACACGCCGCCGTTCGAGATGGTGAAGGTGCCGCCCGCCATGTCCGCCATGGTCAGCGTGCCGTCGCGCGCCGCCTTGCCGTAGCCCGCGATCGACTTCTCGATGTCGGCAAAGCTCAGCTTGTCGACATCGCGCACCACCGGCACGACCAGCCCGTTCGGAGCCGAAACCGCGACCGAGATGTCGACATAGTCGAAGTAGACGATCTCATCGCCCTGGATCTGTGCGTTGACCGAAGGGATGTCCTTCAGCGCCAGCACCGAGGCCTTGGCGAAGAACGACATGAGGCCGAGCTTCACGCCGTGCTTCTTCTCGAACACGTCCTTGTACTTGGCGCGCGCTTCCATCACCGCGCTCATGTCCACGTCGTTGAACGTGGTCAGCAGGGCGGCGGTTTCCTGCGCGCTCTTCAGGCGCTTGGCAATGGTCTGGCGAAGGCGGGTCATCTTGACGCGTTCTTCGTTGCGACCACCGGAAACTGCAGCCGCTGGTGCTGCCGCAGGAGCCGAAACGGCCGGTGCGGGCGAGGCCTGCTTGGCCGCAGCCGCTGCCATCACGTCTTCCTTGGTCAGGCGCCCGTCCTTGCCGGTGCCCTTCACGGTCGAGGGGTCGATGCCGTATTCCAGCACCGCGCGGCGCACTGCCGGCGAAAGTGCAGCAGCATCGCCCGATGGCGCAGCAGCAGCGATCGGGGCAGCAGGCGCTTCCGAGGCCGAAGCGGGCGGAACCGGCGCTTCGGTGCGCGGGGCAGGGGCCTGTGCGCCCGCAGCCGCCACGCTGTCCTCGATCAGCGCCAGCAGCGCGCCGACGTTCACCGTATCGCCCTCGTTGGCCACCAGCGCGCCAAGCACGCCTGCCGCCGGAGCCGGAACCTCGACCGCGACCTTGTCGGTCTCGAGGCTGACGATCGGCTCGTCCAGCGCCACGGCTTCACCCGGCTTCTTCAGCCACTGGCCAACGGTTGCTTCGCTGACGCTTTCACCCAGCGTCGGAACCTTCACTTCAATCGACATAATTCACGTTCCTCGGGGAGAAGGAAAATCAGTGCTTCTTTTGGCGGCGGATCTCGCCACGAACCGAAAGGCCCAGCGCATCGGCCACCAGCGCGCCCTGCTCGCTGGTGTGACGGCTGGCGAGACCCGTGGCGGGCGATGCCGCTGCGGCACGGCCTGCATAACGGGCACGGGCAACCTTGCTCTTGGCAGCCTTGAGCGCGTCCTCGATCATGGGCTCGACGAAGAACCACGAACCGTTGTTGCGCGGCTCTTCCTGGCACCACACCACTTCCTCGAGGTTGGTCATGCGCGAAAGGCGCAAGGCCAGCGGCTCGCCGGGGAAGGGATAGAGCTGTTCGAGGCGGATGATCTGCGTGTCGGTGATTCCGGCGGAGTCGCGCGCTTCGATCAGGTCATAGGCGACCTTGCCCGAACACAGGATGACCTTGCGGGTGTCCTTGTCGGCTGCCGGGTTGATGTCCGACAGGATGCGCATGAAGTGCCCGTCGCCGATGAAGTCCGAAGCGACCGACTTTGCCAGCGGATGGCGCAGCAGGCTCTTGGGCGTCATGATGATCAGCGGCTTGCGGAACGGACGGTGCATCTGCCGGCGCAGCACGTGGAAGTAGTTGGCCGGCGTGGTGATGTTGCACACCTGGATGTTGTCTTCGGCGCAAAGCTGCAGATAACGCTCCATGCGCGCCGACGAGTGCTCCGGACCCTGGCCTTCGTACCCGTGCGGCAGCAGCATCACGAGGCCGTTGGCGCGCAGCCACTTGGCTTCGGATGCGGCGATGTACTGGTCGATCACGATCTGCGCACCGTTGGCAAAGTCGCCGAACTGCGCTTCCCACAGCACGAGGCTCTTGGGGTCGGCGCTGGCATAGCCATACTCGAAGCCGAGCACGCCATATTCCGAAAGCGTCGAATCCAGCACTTCGAACGAGCCGTGCGGCAGCGTCTTCAGCGGAACGTACTTGCGCTCGTCCTTCTGGTCCACCCACACCGCGTGGCGCTGGCTGAAGGTCCCGCGGCCGCAGTCCTGCCCCGAAAGGCGCACGCCATAGCCCTCGGAGACGAGGCTGCCGAATGCCAGTGCCTCACCAGTCGCCCAGTCGAAGCCCTGGCCCGAGCTGAACATCTCGCGCTTTGCATCAATCACGCGTGAGAGCGTCTTGTGGACCGTGAGGTCCTCAGGAACGGTCGTCAGCGTGCGGCCGAGGCTGTCAAACAGCTTCTGGTCGATGCCGGTTGCCACGTTGCGGCGCGCGGTCACAGGATCGGCCGGCTTGTTCAGGCCCGACCAGCGTCCGCCGAACCAGTCGGCTTCGTTGGCCTTGTAGCCCTTGGCCGCCTCGAACTCGGTCTCGAGCGTCGCCACGAAGTGGCTTTCGATCTCGCCCTTGTAGTTGGCGTCGATCACGCCTTCGGCGACCAGGCGCTTGGCATAGATGTCGCTCACGCCCGGATGCTGGCGGATCTTCGCGTACATCAGCGGCTGCGTGAATGAAGGCTCGTCACCCTCGTTGTGGCCGAAGCGGCGATAGCACCACATGTCGACGACGATGTCGCGGCCGAACTTCTGGCGGTAGTCGATTGCCAGCTTGCAGGCGAAGGTCACCGCTTCCGGATCGTCGCCGTTCACGTGCAGGATCGGAGCCTGCACGCCCTTGGCCACGTCCGACGGGTACGGGGACCCGCGCGAGAACTGTGGGCTCGTGGTGAAGCCGATCTGGTTGTTGATGATGAAGTGGATGCAGCCGCCCGTATTGTAGCCGCGCACGCCCGAAAGGCCGAAGCACTCCCACACGATGCCCTGACCTGCAAAGGCTGCGTCACCATGGATCAGGACGGGCAGCACCTGCTTGTGGCGGGCATTGGGCCCCACATCGTCGCCGATGTCGTCGCGGAACACCTGCTGCGCACGCACCTTGCCGAGCACGATCGGATCGACCGTTTCAAGGTGCGAGGGGTTCGGCACAAGGCTCATGTGAACCTTGGTCCCGTCAAACTCGCGGTCGGTCGAGGTGCCAAGGTGGTACTTCACGTCGCCCGAACCGCCGACGTCCTCCGGGTTGGCCGAACCCCCTGAGAACTCGTGGAAGATCACGCGATAGGGCTTGGCCATCACGTTGGCGAGCACGTTGAGCCGGCCGCGGTGGGCCATCCCGTAGACGATTTCCTTGACGCCCAGCTGGCCGCCGTACTTGATCACCGCTTCCAGCGCCGGGATCATCGATTCCCCGCCGTCCAGGCCGAAACGCTTCGTGCCGACGTACTTCTTGCCCAGGAACTTCTCGTACTGCTCGCCACGCACGACGGCAGCGAGGATCGCCTTCTTGCCTGCAGGCGTGAAGTCGATCGACTTGTCGCCGCCCTCGATGCGGTCCTGGATGAACTTGCGTTCTTCCACGTCGGCGATGTGCATGTATTCGAAGCCGACATGTCCGCAGTAATTCGCACGCAGGATCGCGACGAGTTCCTCAAGCGTCGCCCACTCGAGGCCCAGCACGCCACCGAGATAGATCTTGCGCTTGGCATCGGCGGCCGTGAAGCCGTGATACTCGGGCGAGATGTCGGCCGGGAGCTTCTGACGAGCAAGGCCGAGGGGATCGAGGTCTGCCGCCAGATGACCGCGCACGCGATAGGTGCGGATCAGCGTCATCGCGCGGATCGAATCCATCGCCGCCTGCTGCAGCGCCGCTTCGTCCAGCGCTACGCCGCCCTTCTTGGCCGACTTCTCGATGACGAGTTTCAGCGCCATCGGGTCCATCGCCTGGGTCAGGTCGTCGCCCGCCGCGGCATCGGTGATCGGCCAGCGCTTGTTGGCCCACGAAGGGCCGGGCTGCGGACCTTCCTGTGCCGGATCCACGTCGAAATCGTGCAGTTCAGAACCCATCATCAACTCCTGGTCCCCCCGGGGAGGTTGGGGGCTTCGGACTTCTTCCGCTCCACTGACCGTGGAACCGACCCTTCTGGCGCTCGCCTCGAAAGACTTGCGCAAAAATCCATAACTGAGGCAGGCCGCTTCCGTTGCGGTGTCTACCCTGAAATCTTCAAGCATCCGCCCGGTGGCACCTTACGCAAGGTAACCTATCCGGGCGGTAGCTTTTGGCCTCAGCCCTTCAGCACCTCGGCCAGCGTCTCACCCAGCAGCGAGGGCGAGGCGGAGACCTTGATGCCGGCGGCTTCCATGGCCGCGATCTTGCTTTCAGCATCGCCCTTGCCGCCCGAGACGATGGCGCCGGCATGGCCCATGCGGCGGCCCGGAGGCGCGGTGCGGCCCGCGATGAAGCCGGCCATCGGCTTCTTGCGGCCACGCTTGGCCTCGTCGATCAGGAACTGTGCGGCCTGCTCCTCGGCATCGCCGCCGATCTCGCCGATCATGATGATCGACTTGGTGGCTTCGTCGGCCAGGAACAGTTCGAGCACGTCGATGAAGTTGGTGCCGTTGACCGGGTCGCCGCCGATGCCGACAGCGGTGGTCTGGCCAAGGCCGATGGCCGAGGTCTGGAACACCGCCTCATAGGTCAGCGTGCCCGAGCGCGAGACCACGCCGACCGAGCCTTCCTTGAAGATCGAACCGGGCATGATGCCGATCTTGCACTGGTTGGGCGTCAGCACGCCGGGGCAGTTCGGACCGATCAGGCGGCTCTTCGAACCCGACAGCGCGCGCTTGACCTTGACCATGTCGAGCACGGGCACGCCCTCGGTGATCGCCACGATCAGTTCCATCTCGGCATCGATCGCCTCGAGGATGGCGTCGGCGCAGCCCGAAGGCGGCACGTAGACGCACGAAGCGGTCGCACCGGTGACGGCCTTGGCCTCGGCCACGGTATCGAACTGCGGCAGGCCGATGTGGGTCGTGCCGCCCTTGCCGGGGGTCACGCCGCCAACCATCTGCGTGCCGTAGTCAAGCGCAGCCTGCGTGTGGAAGCTGCCGGTCTTGCCGGTCATCCCCTGCGTGATGACCTTGGTGTTCTTGTCGACGAGAATGGACATCAATCACTTCCGGATATTGCGTCCCCGCGAAGGCGGGGACCTCGGTGTTGTTACGCAACACCTGCGTAAACCGACTGAGGCCCCCGCCTGCGCGGGGGCGCACGTCATCCTACCAAATTAAGCCAGCGAGCTATCGATGCCCTTGCAGGCTTCCAGCAGTTCCTTGACCGCGTCGACCGAGACCTGGAGGTTCGACTTGGCTTCGTCGTCCAGCTCGATCTCGATCACCTGCTCAACGCCGTTCGCGCCGATCAGCACCGGCACGCCAACGTAGAGGCCGTCAACGCCGTACTGGCCATCGACGTAGGCAGCGCAGGGCAGGATGCGCTTCTGGTCATTGAGGTAGGCTTCGGCCATGGCGATGCCCGAAGCGGCCGGGGCGTAGAACGCCGAGCCGGTCTTGAGCAGGCCGACGATCTCGCCGCCGCCCGAACGGGTGCGCTGCACGATCGCGTCGATCTTCTCCTGGGTGGACAGGCCCATCTTGACGAGGTCGGGCACCGGAATGCCGTTGACCGTCGAGTACTGGGTGACGGGCACCATGGTGTCGCCGTGGCCACCAAGCACGAACGTGTTCACGTCGCGGATCGAGACGCCGAATTCCCAGGCGAGGAACGTGCTGAAGCGCGCCGAGTCGAGCACGCCGGCCATGCCGACGACCTTGTTGTGCGGCAGGCCGGAGAATTCGCGCAGCGCCCAGACCATCGCGTCGAGCGGGTTGGTGATGCAGATGACGAAAGCGTCGGGCGCGTTGTCACGGATGCCTTCGCCAACAGCCTTCATCACCTTGAGGTTGATGCCGAGCAGGTCGTCGCGGCTCATGCCCGGCTTGCGGGCAACGCCTGCGGTCACGATGATCACGTCGGCACCGGCAATGTCGGCATAGTCGTTGGTGCCGGTGATCTTGGCGTCGAAGCCTTCGACCGGGCCGCACTGCGAAAGGTCGAGCGCCTTGCCCTGCGGCACGCCTTCGACCACGTCGAACAGGACGATGTCACCCAGTTCCTTCTGGGCGGCGAGGTGGGCCAGCGTGCCCCCGATATTGCCTGCGCCGATAAGCGCGATCTTCTTGCGTGCCATGCTCTACGGTCCTTTCCCGTTCGCGGGGACAAGCATACAAATGCCAGCAGAGCTTTCGCCCAGGTCCCTCCCGTGCCCCGCGAGACAGGAAGGTTCTGGCAGAATGAATCGGGCCCTAGGCCCGCGCGCACACGAATGCAACCGCGAAAACCCGCTATATCCGGGGTTTTTGTGATATCAGTTCGCAATAGCAAAAGGTCTGTTTCCGAGGTGTTGCGCAACCTCGCAATGCAACGTCGGCGGGCAATCTATCCGACCAGCAAAAAGCCCCGGCGTCTCCGCCGGGGCTCCATTTTGTTTTTCCTCTCCGCAAACTCTTGCGCGGATCAGCTGCGCTTGCGCTTCAGGAAGTCACGCGCCATCCGCCGGTCGAGCGTCGCGCAGACCTCGACCCAGAATTCCACGCGGCTCGGCTCGCCGCTGCGTTCGGCAATGACCGCAGCGTCTCGTGCGCGCGCCGCCGCCGAGAAGCCATGGGCGGCAAACAGGCGCAGCGCGGCGTCCAGCGCCTCATCCTGACAGATCGAGCCTGCCCCATTGTCGTTTACCGCCCGCAGGTGCCGCGCCTGGATCCGTCGCGAAAGACAGGGGGAAATGATGCCGTAACGGGGGGCAAATCGCAGCATGGTGCCTCAACTCTCTGACGGCGCCGGGGACAATCGGTGCCGTTCTCCACGACCCCGCCCTAGACCCACCTGCGCTAAGAGTGTGTGTGACGACACGGTAAAGGAACGAATAACCATCCGTCCTGAAACGGTTTTGCGACGAGCGGAATGGAACAGGTCTGCGGAATCCCGAACCCGCTCGTCCTGAGCCTGTCGAAGGACGCAGGCGCAGCATCAGATGTCTCCACAAGCTCAGCATGAGCGGACTTCACCGTCTGCTCAAGCCCCCGGCTGCGCGATCCACTTGTTGGCGTTCTCGTACCCCGGCAGCACCGACCCGCTTCCCGAAACCGGCGCGCTGGTCGCGCCCGCCTTCACCCCCGGCAGCACTTGCGGGCGGACGAGGTTCTGCTGCGCCGCAGCTTGCGGAACCGCCGCCACCGGAGCAAGTGTCGCGGCAGCACCCGGCGCCACGATCCGTCCTTCCTCGAACGCCTTCTCCAGCGCCAGCGGATCGGCGATGTCGACGGGCGAGGGCGTCCATGTGCGCGGATGCGGCGCGGCAATCGGCTCGCCGCCGAGATAGCGCGCGGTGAACGCCGCCGGACGCCCCGCTGCCCCTGCCCAGCGATAGAAGCGATGCGCCCCGATCGTGCCGATGAACGAAAGGCTCGGCGCCCAGTAGGGATGCACCGCCGTCGTATGATAGTGTGTCGCCAGCCCCACCGGCGCGTAGACGTACCCAGCCAGCGCATCGGCGGCCACGCGCCGCGCCCGGTCCCAGAATGCCTTCATCGGCTTGCGCGCCAGCGAGCCATCGCACGCGAACGAGAACTGGCACCCCGGCCGCTCCGACCCCTGGTAGACTACGCCGCACACCGTGTTCGGCCATGCCGGATGCGCCACGCGGTTGAGCACCACTTGCGCCACCGCGCGTTGCCCGCCGTCAGGCTCGCTCGCCGCCTCATAATAGATTGCTGCGGTCAGGCACTGCAGAGCCCGCCAGCGGTCCTCGCTCGACCCGGCCGCCGACACCGGACGGGCCGAGAGGATCTCGGCATCCGAATGGCTCTGGTCCCATTTCGCCTGCGCTTCTGTCGGCGCGATCAGCCCGCTGTCGCTGGTGTCGAGCCAGTAGAACGCCGAGCCCGGAAAGCTGTCACCCCCGCGCTCAAACGGTTGCAGTCCCGCCATCTGCGCGCGCGCGACAGCCGCTTGAACGCCGCCCGGTTCGCCCCACCCGGTCGGCCCGAGCAGCAGACCCAGCACGCCGAACATCGCCACGCCGCCCAGCCGCTGCCGCATAAGCGAAGGCGCGCGCAAGGCGTTACGGATCGAGCGCATATCCCGGCGCCGGATCCGCGCCGCAAAATCGCGCGGACGCTGCTCGCCATAAGCCGTCGCTGCCACGCCGGGCAGTTCGATCGGGCGATAGGCAAGCTCGAGAGGCATGGGGCTGGGCTGAATCCTGAAAATCCTCAATTGCGCTAACCTTTTGCGCCCCCTCGCGCACGGCCGCATTTCCCGCTGTCCCGATGCGGCACAAGCTCCTGCGATCCGGTTAACCTCCACCGCCGACTTGCCCCCAAGTACGTAGTTCCTCTTGCAGCGCAGCAAAGTTCCCGCTAGTTCCCCGCGCCGACGCCAACGGTGCCCGGTAACACGGGCTAAGAGGGAAGCCGGTTCCAATCCGGCGCTGCCCCCGCAACTGTAACCGGAGAGCGCGCTGTCCAGTGATGCCACTGGTGCCGGATTCGATCCCCGGTACTGGGAAGGCGGGCAGCGGGCGATGACCCGGGAGCCAGGAAACCTGCCGATGGTAGTCGTTCCGCGGCCGGGCGGGGTGTACCGGGCGCACGCGACGAGGCGCGCCAGATTCATGGCCCAGCGCACCTCTCGCCATGGACGGCATCAACCGTTCGTGGCCGGAGTTGCGTCCTGTGAAGAAGTACCTGCTTTCCGTTTCCGCTTCCGCATTTCTTGGCGCGTTTGCCGCCCCGGCATTTGCGCAAGAGGCCGACGATGTCGTTGTCGCTGACTACAAGATCGACCCGGCAACCATCACCGTCATTGCCACCGGCAGCGAAACCCCGCTCAGCAAGACCGGCCAGCCCGTCACCGTCATCACCGCCGACGAAATCCAGTCGATCCAGGGTCCCGACATCACCCGCGTCCTCGAACGCGTCCCCGGCCTGACAATTACCCGCAACGGCGGCCCCGGCAGCTTCACCGGCGTGCGTCTGCGCGGCTCGGATGCCGAGCAGGTCCTCGTCCTCGTCGATGGCGTTCGCCTCGAAGACGTCTCGGCCCCCTCGGGCGGCTTTGACTTCGGTACGCTGACCCCCGGCGGCGTCGAGCGGATCGACGTGCTGCGCGGCTCCAACTCCATCGTCTGGGGCAGCGCGGCCATCGGCGGCGTGATCGCGGTCCAGTCGCGCGATCTCAACGGCATTGAAGCCAGTGCCGAACTGGGCGCGAACGACAGCTATCTCGCCGATGCTGCAGCAGGCATCGCGTCAGACTTCGGTGCGCTCACCGTCAACGGCGGCTACAGCCGCAGTGATGGCGTCTCGGCCGCAGCGGTCGGCACCGAGCCCGATGGCTTCCGCCAGTGGCGCGTCGGCGGGCGCGGGCGCATCAACCTCTCGCAAGACCTCGCAATCGTCGCCACCGCCCGCTATGCCGACACCCGCACCGACATCGACGGCTTCGCCCCGCCAACCTACAGCTTCGGCGATACCCCTGAGTATCAGGACACGCGACAGGCCTCGGGCCGCATCGGACTGCGCTTCACCGGCAGCAATCTCACGCTCAACACCGGCTTCGCGATCTCGGATACCAAGCGCGACTACTACGACCCGACCTTCGGCACTGATCCGTCCTACGGCTACAAGGGCCGCTCGGAGCGCGTTGACCTGACGGGCCGCGTCAACCTGCCTGCCGATTTCACGCTCGATTTCGGCGGTGACAGCGAATGGACGCGCTTCTCGAGCACTTTCGATGCACAGGCCAAGGCCAACCTCACCTCGGGCCACGCCCTGCTTGGCTGGAGCAGCGATCGCGCCAGCCTCGCCGCCGGTGTCCGCATTGACGATCACAGCCGGTTCGGCACGGCCTGGACCTTCGGTGCCAACGGCGCGTTCGAATTGGTCGATAACCTCCGCCTGCGCGCCAGCTATGGCGAGGGCTTCAAGGCCCCGACGCTCTACCAGCTGCTTTCAAACTATGGCAACGCCGCGCTCAACCCCGAACGCAGCAAGAGCTACGACGCCGGCCTCGAATGGGGCGCGCCCTACGGCAAGCTTCACGCTGCGGTCACGGTCTTCCGCCGCGATAGCCGCAACCTGATCACCTTCGTATCTTGCGCCAGCCTCAACGCCTGTGCCACGCGTCCTTTCGGCCTCTACGACAACGTCGGCCTTGCCCGCGCACAGGGCGTCGAAGCCGAACTCGGCGCGCGTCCTACCGACACGCTCCACCTGCAGGCCGCATACACCTACCTCGAAACCGAGAACCGCACGCGCGGCACCGCCAACTTCGGAAAGGACCTCGCGCGCCGTCCTGCCCACGCGCTGACCCTCTCGAGCGACTGGACATCTCCCCTCGCAGGCCTCACCCTCGGTGCCGACTTGCGCCTCGTCGGAGACAGCTTTGACAACGCGTCGAACACCCGCCGCCTCGATGGCTACGCGTTGACCACCGTGCGCGCCAGCTTCCCCCTGACCGAGAAGGTGGAACTCTACGGCCGTGTCGAGAACGTGTTCGACGTGAATTACCAGACCGTCGCCGACTACGGCACCTGGGGCCGCTCTGCCTATATCGGCATCCGCGCGAAGTACTGATGGCGAGGCGTTTCGTCTCGCTGGCGAAACGCCTTCTGCTCCCCTCCCGCATGCGGGAGGGGGTGGGGGAGGGCATGTTCTCCCGAACCCCCCTCGCCAGAACGGCCCTCCTCCTCACTGCCGCCGCCTTGAACAGCTGCATCCCCCAAGGCAAGGCCACTCCCGAATCCCGCGCAACCGCGCACCCGACCATCGTCAGTCTCAATCCCTGCACCGACGCGATCCTCGCCGAAGTGGCAGATCCGGCGCAGATCCTCGCCATTTCGCACTACAGCAAGGACCCCCGTTCCGCCTCGATGGACGCGCGCCTCGCAAGCGTCCTCCCGGCCACGCGCGGCACGGTCGAGGAAGTGCTGGCACTCAAGCCCGATCTCGTGCTCGGCAGCACGTTCATCGACCCCGCCACGGCCAGCGCCTACCAGCGCCTTGGCCTGCGCCTCGAAACCCTCGGCATGGCCAGCACCATCGAGGCCAGCCAGGAGCAGATCCGCCAGATCGCCACGCTCTCCGGCCATCCGGAGCGCGGCGAGGCGCTGATCGCCCGGATCGACGCCGCACTTGCCGCCGCAGCACCGCCAGCCGGAGTGCGCCCTGTCGAGACCGTCGTATGGCAGTCGGGCGGCATGGTCCCCGGTGATGGAACGCTGATCGCCGATCTCCTGCGTCGCACTGGCTACACCAATTTCGCCGCTGCCCGCGGGCTCGGCCAGGCCGACCTGCTCCCGCTCGAAAAGATGCTGGCCGACCCGCCCGAACTGATCCTCGTCGCCGGGCAGAGCGCCGAGACCGGAAAAGGCGACGACCGCGTCCTGTCACATCCCGCGCTGAAGGCGCTCAAGTCCACCCGCCGCGAGCGCCTCGATCCGAAACTCCTCTACTGCGGCGGCCCCACCCTGATCGCCGCCGCGCAAAGGCTGGCGCAAGTCCGCAATTCCTCCCCGGCAGGGGGAGGGGGACCATCGAAGGTGGTGAAGGGGCACTCGCGGTGACCCGCCCCGTCATTTCCCTTTGCGCCGCCCTGGCACTGGCCCTCCCGCTCTCGCTCCTCGCCGGGCAAGTGTGGATCGACCCCTTCGGCGCCCCCGTCCCCAACGCCACCGCGATCCTCATGGAATTGCGCCTGCCGCGCGCGCTTCTTGCCCTGACGCTCGGCGGGGGCCTCGGCGCTGCCGGCGCGGCCATGCAAGGCTACCTGCGCAACCCGCTGGCCGACCCCGGCCTCTTCGGCATCGCCCCGGCTGCAGCGCTCGGCGCGGTCCTCTCGTTCTACACCGGCTACGAAACGCAAGCGCTCACGCTCCCGCTCTTCGCCCTCGTCGGAGCCGCCGGAGCCATGGCCCTGCTTGCCCTGATCGCCGGGCGAAGTGGCGGCATTGCACTGTTCACGCTGGCGGGCATGATGATCGCCAGCCTTGCCGGGGCCATGACCAGCCTCGCCATCAGCCTTTCGCCCAATCCCTTCGCCCTGTCCGAGATCGTCACCTGGCTGATGGGGGCGCTGGCCGATCGCGGCTGGCACGAGGTGCGCCTGGCTGCCCCGCTGACCGTGCTGGGCCTCGCTGCCCTGTGGCGCGCCGGCCCCGCGCTCGATGCCCTTGCCTTGGGCGAGGCCGCCGCCCGCTCTCTGGGAGTCGAACCTGCGCGCCTTCTTGGCATCATGATCGTCGCCATCGGCCTGATCGTCGGCAGCGGGGTCGCGGTGGCGGGCATGATCGGTTTTGTCGGCCTGATGGTCCCGCACTTCGTCCGCCCGTTCACCGACCAGCGCCCCTCGGCCACGCTCCTCCCCTCCGCCCTGGCCGGAGCGCTGCTGCTGCTCGTCGCCGATTGCCTGTGCCGCGTCCTTCCCCTGCAAGGCGGCGAGCTGCGCCTCGGCATAGCGCTCAGCCTTGCCGGCGCGCCGTTCTTCCTGCGCCTGCTCCTCAAGCTGCGGAGGGAACTGGCATGATGCTAGAAGCGCTTGGGCTGACCATCCCCCACCGCCTGCAGGGCGTCACCGCGCAACTGCGAGCTGGCGGTGTCACTGCCATTGTCGGTCCCAACGGTGCAGGCAAGTCCACGCTGCTTGCCGCGCTTGCCGGCCTGATCCAGCCCGCAACCGGCACCGTCACCCTTGCCAGCCAGCCGCTGGCGCAGATGCTGCCGCAGGAGCGCGCGCGCCGCATCGGCTATCTTCCGCAATCGGGCGAGGTCGCGTGGAACCTCTCGGTCCGCACGCTCGTCGGACTTGGCCGCCTGCCGCACCGCGCAAGTCCCGCCGAGGACGCCGAAGCCGTCGCCCAGGCCATCGCGACGATGCAGCTCGAACCTCTGGCCGAGCGCTCGCTGTCCACCCTGTCAGGGGGCGAGCGCGCCCGCGCCCTGCTTGCCCGGGTGCTCGCCACGAAGCCGCACTGGATTCTGGCCGACGAACCGCTCGCCGCGCTCGATCTGGCCCACCAGCAGGCCTTGATCCAGCGCCTGCGCGGGCTCGCGGAAGAGGGCAGGGGAGTCGTGCTCGTCGTCCACGATCTCGCCCTGGCGATGAACCATGCCCATCACGTGGTCGTGCTCGACAGGGGCCGCATCGCTGGACAGGGCAAGCCACGCGATGCTCTCTCGCAGGAGGTCATCGCCCGCGTCTGGAATCTCGATGCGCGCTGGCTGGGTGAGCCCGGCCACATGGCGCTGGCGATGTAAAAAGTCTTACGCCGCGGTCGGGGCGATCTGGTCGTTTTCGTGACGATGCTCGGTCATCGCGGCGGCAAAGTCGGCTGCGAAATAGGCGGCAAAGCTCTCGCGCACCCGCATCGAGATCGCCGGACGATCCTCGCGCGCGCCAGCGCTGCGGCAGAACAGGCTCTGCGCCGGTGGGTTGCCGGATGCTGCCGGAATTGCTGGCAATGTACGGTCGGCGCTCATGCTTGGTGGCCCTGAAACCCTATCTTTGGTTAGCAGGACCTAGCAAAGTTTCGTCACGCGCGATTGTATGGTTTCGACAAAGTTACGTAGTTGACCGACGAAATTTCCCCTCAGAGTAGCCATCATGCACCTTTGCGCACGCAAGGATTGTGATGAAAATCACATGCTTGGCCCGTCTTTACGTTCGCGCCCTTACGGGTTTGCCTCTAGTTCTAGTCATCGGGTTGCCCGGTGCGGAGATTCGGGCAGCAACAGAGGGCAACATGATCACGACGCTGCGCAACGCCACCGCCACCCTTTCGCTTGCAACCTTGCTGGCCTCATGCGGCGGTGGCGATGGTGGCGGCGGCATGGCATCCACGCCTCCGCCGGTCACATACAAGACGCTTGCCGAACTGTCCGGCGATCAGACCTTCCAGTCGGGCGGAATTACCGGCGTGCCCGTCGGCCCGGAACTCAGGAACCAAAGCACCCTTGCTTTCGGCCAAGGCGTGGAGATCAGGTATTCGGCCGCGACCGATTCCTACAACCTCAACAACGGCAGTGGCCTAGTTGTCGAATTTGCGCCCGCGCAGGTCGTCAATCGTAACGATACGACCGTCACCTGGCAGAAGCCTGCCGGCAACGGCGCTGTCGATTTTCTTTCAATCTCCAATCCCAGCATCAACGGTGTGAAGCTCAGCTACGCGCTGTTCGGCAACTGGACGCATTATCAGCCGGGAGCGGACCGATCTTACAGCCTTGTCGGCGGCGTGCCCACCCAGGCCACCGATGTGCCGCGTAGCGGCAGCGCCACTTATGCGACCCAAGTCGTCGGGCTCGCCGCCAGAAGCGGGCAGGGCTACTACCTGATTGATGAATCGACCGGCACATTCTCGGCCAATTTCGGCAGCAATTCGGTCAGCACCAGCCTGACGCTCGCGGGCAAGGCACCCAATAGCACCGTGGTCACCTCGTTTGGCAATTTCAACGGCACCGGCACGATCAGCAGTTCCGGCCCGGGCTTCACCGGCACGCTTTCGGGAAGCAACGCTTCGGGCGCCTTCAGTGGTGCATTCTTCGGCCCGCGCGGGATCGAGGCTGGCTACACCTTCTTCCTCAATGGCACCACCGACACCACGCTCAGCATTCAGGGCGCTTTGTTCGGCAAGAAGAACTGAGCCCGTTCCCTGCTTTCAACAAGGTGGGGGGCATCCGCAGGTTGGTGGAGCGGCCCGAATGGGACAGCGCCTTGCAGAAAAGGGCGAAAACCAACCTCTTTGCCCCCTCCGGAAAGCGGGAGGGGTTGGGGTGAGCCTTCCTCGCACGCGGTCCCACGACTAGAAGTCTCCAAAACGTGATTAAAATCACACAATTGATCCAAATAGATGTTCGCGATTAACATCGGTTCTGGCTAGTTCTTCCTCCGAATTGGTGTCTGAATACAGGGATTCGGGCCAGCAACGGGGGCAGCCGTGAACCGCAAGATTTTCGCCACAACAGCCACGACAACGCTCGCCCTCCTGCTGGCCTCATGTGGCGGTGGTAGTGGCGGCGGTGTGAGCAGCACGCCAACGCCTGTTCCCACTCCGACGCCGACGCCCACGCCCACTCCGACGCCTACGCCGAGCCCCACGCCTACGCCGACTAGCAATCCGGATCTTATCGCCCCGTTGGCAAGTGAAACCTTCACAGGTAAGCGCGGGACAGCCGACGGGCGCTTCAGCTCCAGCAGTGCCCCGCCAACTGAAACGTCGGCCACCTCGGGCGCGATCACGCTTGCCTATAACGCCACCAACAGAACATATACGTTAACTGCAGCCGGTCGGACCCAGGTGTTCGGTCCTGGTGACATCGATGCCGCCCAAGGCAATGCTGCCGTCGTCGTCTATGTGAAGAAGACTGCCACCTCGCAGGATACACTCACGTTGACCAAGGCGGACACCTCCGGACGCTTCACATACCAGTATGTCGGCGCCGGTTACTGGGAGCGCGCTACCTCCGTTGGCGACGGCAGCATCCGCGGTTCGGTCGACGCTTTCGTCTATGGGGTGACAACGCCCGATGCCTCACTGCCCAGAAGCGGCGCAGCGCGGTACGACGTCGATATGCTCGGTGTGCGCACCGATATCGGGAAGCTCACCGCCATGGTGGGCGACGGCACCTTCACCATCGATTTCGCTCTTGGCGCCTTTGCTGCCAGTGGCACGATGGCTGAGGAAGGCGGGGCACTGATATCCTTCGTTGCGGACGGCAGGCTGTCATCGACGGCCAACAGCTACACCGGTCGCGTGTCGATTCAGAGTCCGACCGTACGCTACACCGGCACGATCAATGGCCAGTTCTTTGGCCCCTCGGCTACGGAAGTCGGCGGTGCGTGGAGTGCCAGTGACGGTTCCATCACCGGCTCTGGCGAGGTTGTCGCGGGCACCATCACCGGCCGCCGGAACGACCAGGCAGCGGCAGCATCTTTTTCGACGCAGACCTCGACCACGATATTCAAGGGTACCGGCTTTCGCACACAGATATCGGCAACCGCGCCGTCCCGGAGCATCGCCACGGTTTCGATCAGCCGGAACCCGGCTGACAACACCTATAGCTGGACAGTTCCGGAGGCTTCCGGGACGTTCCCGTCCACGGACATCATCAACAATTCCTACCTCGGTGGCAGCGATTATCACGTCACCGCGGCGAACGACTACGTGCAGGGTGCCGAATGGTTGCGGATCACGCCCGGAACGCCAACGGTCAGCAAGATCGATTCCGTGGTCTTCGGCTTTCAGACCCCCGATGCCGAGCTTGTCCGAACCGGGACTGCATCTTACCGCCTCGATCTGTTCGGCACCTCGTTTGCTGAATCAGAGCGAGCAATCTTTGGCGTCGGCAAGCTGAACGTAGATCTCGGCTCGGGCACGGTTAGCTATAAGGGAAGCTTCTATCCCGAAAATCAGCCAGACCGTTTGGGCGGCGCTTTCTCAGGCGCCGGCACTTTGTCGTCCACGACGAACAGCATCAGCGGTTCGATTTCCATCAATTACACGCAGGACCGAAGCACCGGCGCAATCACCGGCGCGTTTTACGGACCGAAGGGCGTCGAACTTGGCCTTGCCTTCTCCGCCAAGGGCGCTGGAGGACAATTCACCGGCACCATTCTCGGCGTCAAGGATTCCAGCCTCTCTGGTGGCCAGGATCCGCTGTCTGCCTATGCTACCCCGTCAACATGGTCTTATGGAGTGATCAGCGATCTCGGCAAGGCTGGGCTGGGCGGCGCGGCCAGAAACTCGATATTCGATCTCGATCCGGTAACAGCGAAACTGGCCATCACCTGGAATCCGGTCAAATCAACTTACTCGATCCTCACCACGACCATCGAATACAGCGTTGATCCGGTGCGCTACACGTTTACCGGAGCCGAGAAGATCGCTGCCGAAAGCAACGCGAGGTTCGACGTCTATCGGATCACACAAGGGGCGGTCACCAACACGCTCCATGTCTACAAATACGGGCAGAACGAACTGCCGTTGTCTTATGCCAGCTTCGCGCGCTTTGCGATCAACGATCATAGCGGCGCGCCGGCAAGCGATCCCACGTCACTCCTCTCCGACGTCGATCGTCGCGTCTTTTTCCTGTTCGGCAGTGAAACCGCGGCTACCGCGATGCCGCGTACCGGATCAGCCAATTACCGGGGGCTGGCCTACGGTACCGGGGCGCAGACTGGAAGCAACAACTTGCGCAAGCTGTTCGACGTCATTGGCACCGCCGATCTCGCCGCAAACTTCGCGACCGGCGCGATCACGACCCGTCTGGCTCTATCAGGTCAGCAGGTCGGGACCAGCCAGACAGTCGATTTCGGCAGCTACGATTTCACGTCGAAGCTGACCGGCGTCCACTTTGTCGGCAGCGGCAACTCCGGTGGATCGACCGGCACTATCGATGGACGTTTCTATGGACCTTCGGCCAACGAAGTCGGCGCTAACTGGCTGATTCAGCAGCCTCTCTCGTCCGGAGCGAGATACGATCTGGCTGGCGTACTGCTTGGCCAGACAGTGCCCTGATCCACCGCGTCCCAATCAACGCGCGCAGTATTCGTAGCGCCCCGCACGGCACGCCGCCACCGCGCGGCGCCATTCGGCCATGCGCTGCTCGTAATCGTCCTGGGCCTGGGCATAGCCGCGGTCGGCATCGCGGCCTCCACGGCCACTGCGGGCGTTGTGCTGGCGCCACGCCGCCCAGTCTTTCGCATAGCGGGCATCGCGCTCGCGCACGCGGGCTAGTTCCTGCTGGTTGAGCTTGCGGATGATCGCCCGGTCGCGTTCGCGCGCGGCCTGCGTGCGCATCTGCGGGTCATGGGGATCGTCGGCCAGCGCCACGCCCGGCAGAGCCACAACCCCAAGCGCCAGCGCGCTGCACATCATCCGCACGTTCATTCCCGAGACCCTCATGTTATCGCTGCTTCATCCCGCGGCCGCGGCACCCGCGCAATCCACCTTGCGCCGAACCGTTGGCACCCGGTCGCAGCCACCGTCCCTTTCGTCGCGACCGGGGATGGGGAAGCGAAACCGTGCCCCCGAAAGCCCATATTGCACTGCAATGGTCCGCTCCCCACATGGCGCTTGCAACCGGGCCGGCACTCGCGTCCGAATCCCTTGCGAAACCCGAACAAATATGGAACACCGCCGCGCATGTCTCTCACTACCATTTCCGTCCGCGGCGCCCGTGAACACAATCTCAAGGGGATCGACGTCGATCTCCCCCGCGATAGCCTGATCGTCATCACCGGCCTCTCGGGCTCGGGCAAGTCGAGCCTCGCGTTCGACACGATCTATGCCGAGGGCCAGCGCCGCTACGTGGAATCGCTCAGCGCCTATGCGCGCCAGTTCCTCGAGATGATGCAGAAGCCCGATGTCGAGCATATCGACGGCCTCTCCCCTGCCATCTCCATCGAGCAGAAGACCACCAGCCGCAACCCGCGCTCGACCGTCGCCACCGTCACCGAGGTCTACGACTACATGCGCCTGCTCTGGGCGCGCATCGGCGTGCCCTACAGCCCCGCCACCGGCGAGCCGATCAGCGCGCAGACCGTCAGCCAGATGGTCGACCGCGTCATGGCCCTGCCCGAAGGCACCCGCGCCTACCTGCTCGCCCCGGTCGTGCGCGGCCGCAAGGGCGAATACCGCCGCGAGCTCGCCGAATGGCAGAAGGCCGGCTACACCCGCGTCCGCATCAACGGCGAGATCATGCCGATCGAGGACGCGCCTGCGCTCGACAAGAAGCTCAAGCACGACATCGAGGTGGTGGTTGACCGTATTGCCGTCCGCGACGGCATCCAGACCCGCCTGGCCGACAGCTTCGAACAGGCCCTCAAGCTGGCCGACGGCCTTGCCTACGTCGATCTCGCCGATGGCGTCGTCCCCGGCCGCGAGGAAGAATCGGACGCCAATGGCAAGAAGGGCGCCCAGAAGACGGGAATGAAGAAGACCGGCCTTGCCGCCAACCGCATCGTCTTCTCCGAAAAGTTCGCCTGCCCCGTCAGCGGCTTCACCATCGAGTCCATCGAACCGCGCCTGTTCTCGTTCAACGCCCCCCAGGGCGCATGCCCCGCCTGCGACGGCCTCGGCGAAAAGCTGCTGTTCGATCCGCAACTCGTCGTGCCGAACGAGAACCTCTCCTTGAAGCAGGGCGCCGTCGTCCCCTGGGCGAAGTCCAACCCGCCGTCGCCCTATTACATGCAGGTCCTCGCCAGCCTCGCCGCGCATTTCGGCTTCAGCCTCGATACGCCATGGGACGCGCTGCCGGCCGAGGTCAAGATCGTCATCCTCTATGGCACCGCCGGCAAGGCCGTGCCGCTGACCTTCATCGACGGGAAGAAGAGCTACACCGTCAACAAGGCCTTCGAAGGCGTGATCGGCAACCTCAACCGCCGCATGCTGCAAACCGAAAGCGCCTGGATGCGCGAGGAGCTGGGCAAGTTCCAGACCGCGCAACCGTGCGAGACCTGCGAAGGCAAGCGCCTCAAGCCCGAGGCGCTGTCGGTCAAGGTCGCCGGGCGCGACATTTCCTCGGTCACCCGCCTTTCCGTCGCCGCTGCGGTCGAATGGTACGCCAATCTCGATAGCCAGCTCACCAGCCAGCAGAGCCAGATCGCCAGGGCCATCCTCAAGGAAATCAACGAGCGTCTCGGCTTCCTCAACAACGTCGGCCTCGATTACCTCAACCTCGATCGCACCTCGGGCACCCTCTCGGGCGGCGAGAGCCAGCGCATCCGCCTCGCCAGCCAGATCGGCTCGGGCCTCTCGGGCGTGCTCTACGTGCTCGACGAACCCTCCATCGGCCTCCACCAGCGCGACAATGACCGCCTCCTCGAAACCCTCAAGCGCCTGCGCGATCTCGGCAACACCGTGATCGTGGTCGAGCATGACGAGGACGCCATCCGCACGGCTGACCACGTCGTCGATCTTGGCCCCGGCGCGGGCGTCCATGGTGGCGAGATCGTCGCGCAGGGCACGCTGGACGATATCCTCAACAACCCCAACAGCCTCACCGGCCAGTACCTCACCGGCGCGCGGAAGATCGAGGTCCCCAAGACCCGCCGCAAGGGCAACGGCCTGTTCATCGGCGTGGAGGGCGCCCGCGCCAACAACCTCCAGAACGTCAGCGCCAGGATCCCCTTGGGCACCTTCACCTGCGTCACCGGCGTCTCCGGCTCGGGCAAGTCGAGCTTCACCATCGACACGCTCCACGCCGTCGCCGCCCGCACGCTCAATGGCGCGCGCGTGATCGCCGGCGCGCACGATCGCGTCACCGGGCTTGAACACTGCGACAAGGTGATCGAGATCGACCAGTCGCCCATCGGCCGCACCCCGCGCTCCAACCCCGCGACGTACACCGGCGCCTTCACCCTCATCCGTGACTGGTTCGCCGGCCTCCCCGAAAGCGCCGCGCGCGGCTACAAGGCCGGCCGCTTCAGCTTCAATGTGAAAGGCGGCCGCTGCGAGAAGTGCCAGGGCGATGGCCTGATCAAGATCGAGATGCACTTCCTGCCCGACGTTTACGTCACGTGCGAGGAGTGTGACGGCAAGCGCTACAACCGCGAAACGCTCGAGGTGAAGTTCAAGGGCCTCTCCATCGCCGACGTGCTCGACATGACGATCGAGGACGCCGAGGAGTTCTTCAAGGCCGTGCCCCCGATCCGGGACCGCATGCACATGCTCAACGAAGTGGGTCTGGGCTACGTCAAGGTCGGCCAGCAGGCGACGACGCTATCGGGCGGCGAAGCCCAGCGCGTCAAGCTCGCCAAGGAACTCGCCCGCCGCAGCACCGGGCAGACGCTCTACATCCTCGACGAGCCCACCACCGGCCTCCACTTCGAAGACGTGCGCAAGCTCCTCGAAGTCCTCCACCGCCTCGTCGAACAGGGCAACTCGGTCGTCGTGATCGAACACAACCTCGACGTCATCAAGACCGCCGACTGGATCATCGACCTCGGCCCCGAAGGCGGCGTGAGAGGCGGCGAAATCGTGGCGGAAGGCACCCCGGAGCAGGTGGCCCAGAACCCCCGCAGCTTCACCGGCCAATACATGGCCCCGTTGCTGAAACGCTAATTCCTCCCTCACCCGCTCATCCTGGGCCTGTCGAAGGAGGGAGGGGGACCCCAGTTCCTCCCCGTCCGCTCATCCTGAGCCTGTCGAAGGAGGGAGGGGGACCATCCGCAGGATGGTCGAGGGGCACCCTCGCAACACCACCACGTCGAAACACAAACCCCGTCACCCTGAACGCGGCTCAGGGTCCATCCTTGCCCACAAGCGGAGGCATAATCGGCAAAATGGATCCTGAACCAAGTTCAGGATGACCAAGCAGGTGAAAACCACATCACCGCCCAAGCCCCGCTCATCCTGAGTCTGTCCAAGGATGTCGGCGCAACGCCGCTACTCGCGGACGCTTGGCCTCGGGAATACTTATAGTGAGGGCTAATTGGGGATTTTGCACGTCTCACTGCAATTCCCATTTCCGTTTAGAATTCTCAATTCTGCTGAAGGACTGGGCGCGCCGTTCTTGGTTCGCGTAAATCTGCTTGACGAGAGCTTTAACGCTCTGACGGGTCTCTTGAAATGCCTCATGCAATCCACTGTAAATAAGCCAAGGCGCGTCCTTAGCTTTTACGTCAGCACAATCGTTTTCGATAGAGCTTCCCTCCCTCTCCTGGACCAGCTTAGATCTCGCGACAAACTCGTTGTATAGAATACTCGCTTTCCGGTCATCGGGGGGGATCAAATCAGCGATGACATCCAAAGATCTAAATGTTCTTAAAAATACGGAATTCGCAAAAACAAGGTCCGTGTAAACACTTTCTATCAGCGAAAGCCATCCACAAGACTCCTTGCCCCAACCCAGTCCATAATTAAGGATGCGACCGGAATAAGAGTATCCTAAACTTTGATATGTATTCTCAAAATAGGTCCTTAAGCCGCTTTTGGTATTTAACCTAACGCGACCGACTGAATCAAGCCATAAGTTGCACCGCTTTAAGAGCCATTCTCTTTCAAAAAGGTCTTCGCTAAGTTCAGCTAAGAATCCCATCAGATTTCTATTATAAATTCCTCTGCTGACTCCGTCTATCTTTTCGAAGATATCTGGTCCCCTATAGTCCTGTAGAAAGCGCGCTGCAAAATATTCTTGAAAGCTTTTGTGTGAAAATTCATATTGATTTCCATCCTTTACTATTAAGCTTGCTACGTGAATGACATCTTTTGCAAATTCCTCTGGGTCTACTTCGTGCCCAAAGTAGCCGAGTGCCTGACGAAACCTAGCGATGAGCTTTGTGTAATCAAACTCCAGCTCGTTCTCCCGAAGAGTATTATAGCAAAAAACAGAGAAAACTTTTTCGAATTGATCGATCTGTAGCTTTGAATGGTATTCACGACGGAATGAACCTTTATGGACGTCATGACGTAGGTACAGCGACTCAAAGGCTTCTTTGTAGAATAAAGTTTGGCGATTCGGAATATCCGCACTATTGCTGAAGGAAAGAAGCATGATTGTCGCCATAAGGGGGCTTATGAGGAAGTCTTTGTTGCGCTCAAAGTATCCGGAATTTAATTTTGAAATAAGATTAGTTTTGATCGTGTCATCAAAGTCAATTTTCGAGATAACTTCAATAATCTGGGCCTGATTCATCGATAGACTACGGTAAACAGAAAACTCCTGGATGCTTTCTATCTGGTCATCTGGCCTTGTAGACAAAACTATTCCGCATTCGGGGTAATCCCTAATAAACCTTGTTAGGTTCTGCAGAACTCTTTCGCGGAATTTTGGATTTATCTCATCAAAGGCATCCAAGGTAATTAAAAAGAAACCTCTTTGCAATCCAATTATGAATTGCTGAAAAGTTGATTTGTCCTTCGACGAGGCGGAATTGTCAAATAGTATGCTTTCGAACGGCATTTCCGCATGCTTTTCATCGATATTCCTAAGTTCGAAAAATATAGGATAAAGTTGATGTTGTTCATGGGATTCAATTATATTAAGTGTAGACCATTTCATGAACATTGTTTTTCGAAAGCCGGCTCTGCCAGATATAATTATTTTTTTTCTATTTAAAATTGCGTCCTGCAAAGTATCGTCTGTTACTTCATTCTCATCGATAGCAAAATTTATGTTGACATATAGATCGCGCAGGTTAGCAGGAGTTCCACGATATATAATATTCTTTACAGAAGAGCATCGATTTTTAGCTACATTGATACTGCCTGAAAAAATGTTCGTTAGATCGACTCTTAGCTCGTCTATTTTAACTTTCATCATGTTGCTTAGTGGCGTTTTTGAGGCTTCCCAGAGCGCTTTTCCACCAGCCATGAGCATTGCTTCATAGGTCATAAAATTCACCTGTTTCGTTTCTTCAGATTTATAGCGAGGCATTTGGTTTCAAGCAAAGTCTAATGGTGATGGGTGCACTCGTGGGTTGTTCTGAGACTGAAGCGTTTCTTCTTTGCCATGGCTTCGAGCTACATCCTTGCGTAAAACCATTTTCCTACACCCCCCATCCTCGCCTAGAAGTTCCCGTTTCGTTCTAAACGGGAGCCGCCCATGCCGCACGCAGCCGATCCGCATCAGCCTTCCTCCTTTGGGCGCGGGTGGATTCCCGCGAGCCGGGATATCGGGCTGCCTGATGATGCTTTGCCTGCGGTTGGCGCGAAGGGGCGGGGGCGCGTGGCTTCAATTCCCCTCCCGCAGGCGGGAGGGGTTAGGGGTGGGCATTCGCCGGTAGGCGAACAAGGGTGTGGTGGGCATTCGCCGGTAGGCGAAGGGGCTTTCGCGTTCAGGGAAGAAGAAGGAAGGGCCCACCCCCGGCCCCTCCCGCTTGCGGGAGGGGAGAATGCTTCAGCACTTCTCCACCCCAACCAGTTCACGCCCACGCGCATCGCGCTGTTTCTCGAGCATCTCAGCCGCCACGGGCAGGTGCGCGCGGCGGCGCAGGTGGCGGGGGTGTCCTCGCAGACGGCCTATGTCCGCCGTCGCCGCGATCCGGCCTTTGCCGCCGCGTGGGACGCTGCGCTGCTCCATGCGCGCGAGGCGGCCGAGCAGGTGCTCGCCACCCGTGCGCTCCACGGCACTACCGAGACGATCTGGTTCCGGGGCGAGGCGGTGGGCGAGCGGCGGCGCTTCGACGCGCGCCTGCTCCTTGCGCACCTCGCCCGGCTCGACGCCCGCGCGGCGCAGGCGCCGAGGGAAATCCACCACCTTGCCGAGGACTTCGACCGCATGCTGCTTGCTCTGGCCGAGGGCGCCGACGTCGCCGCCGCCACCGGCTTTGCCGACCCGGCGCAGGACCGCTTCCTGAAGGCTTGCGAGAAGCAGGCCGAACAGGACTTCAAGCGCGCCTTCCCCTATCCCGCCGACGACGAGCCCGACGAGGCCTGGGACGACTGGCAGGAAGCCCACGACGCCCACATGGAAAGCGCCCGCCAGCTCGCCCGCGAAAGCTGGTCCGCCGCCCAGAACCGCCGCGAAGCCACGCTCCACGCCCTGTTCGGGGAAGAGGATGAGGAAGATCAGACCGAAATCAGGGAAGCCTGCTCCCCCGCGCAGGCGGGGGCCTCGTTGTCGTTACGGAACGAAAGCGAGAAACCCGAAGCGGTCCGTAAACCGACCGAGGTCCCCGCCTGCGCGGCGACGCCGGAGGAGGAACGCGGAGAGCAAAGCGCCCCTGAACCGTGTAAACCGCGTAAACCCCTCGGGCTGCTGCGGTGCGGAACGTCGCCCTCGGCGCTGCTGTCGGCGGGCCTCAGTTGGCCCCCTCTAGCGCCTCGCCAGCTTCCAGCCACGCCAGTTCCGCTTCCTCCAGCGCCTGCGCAACCTTGCTTCGCCGCTGTGACAGGTCACTCATGGTGAGCTTGGCGAATTCCGGCGCGGCGCTGCCCGGCTCGAACATCGCGCGGTCGATCTGCGCCAGTTCGGCCTGCAGTTTGGCCACGCGCTTTTCCGCTTCGGTCTGTGCTTTCTGCAGCGCCTTGTACGTCTCGCGCGCCGCGGCGCGGGCCTTGCGGTCCTGCTGCGCGCCGCCCTTGGCTGGCGTGTCGCTGCTGCCGCTCTCGGTCTTGGGCTGGTTGCGGCCGAGGATGAAGTCGATGTAGTCCTCGATGCTGCCGTCGAACGGCTTGGCGGTGCCGCCGTCGACGAGGACCAGCCGGTCGGCCACCAGTTCGGCCATGTGCCGGTCGTGGCTGATCAGGATCACCGCGCCCTTGTAGGCATTCAATGCCTGCACCAGCGCCTCGCGCGCATCGATATCGAGGTGGTTGGTCGGCTCGTCGAGCACCAGCATGTGCGGCGCGTCGCGGGTGACGAGGGCGAGGGCAAGCCGCGCGCGTTCACCGCCCGACAGCGTGCCGACCTGCGCGGTGGCGCGGTTGCCGGAGAAGCCGAAGCGCCCGAGCTGCGCGCGGATGGCGGCGGGGCTCTTGCCCTCCATCGCCCGCGTCATCAGTTCGAGCGGGGTGCCGCCATCGGCGATCTCCTCGACCTGGTACTGGGTGAAGTAGCCGACCTGCATCTTCCCCGTCGCCGTCATCGCCCCGTCCATCGGCGCGAGCTGCGCGGCGAGCAGGCGGGCGAGCGTGGTCTTGCCGTTGCCGTTGCGGCCGAGCAGTGCGATGCGGTCATCCGGATCGATGCGCAGGTTCAGCCGCTGCAGCACCGGCTTGCCCGGCGCGTATCCGACGCTGGCAAGATCGAGCGTGATCAGCGGCGGGCGCAGTTCCTCGGGGTCGGGGAAGTCGAAGCTGAGCGAGGGGTCCTCGACCACCGCCGCGATCGGCTGCATCTTGGCCAGCATCTTGGCGCGCGACTGCGCCTGCTTGGCGGTCGAGGCGCGGGCGGAGTTGCGGGCGATGTAGTCGCGGAGCCGATCCGCCTGCGCTTCCTGCGCGGCGCGCGCGGCGGCCTGCTGGGCAAGCCGTTCGTTGCGCTGGCGCTCGAAGCTGTCGTACCCGCCCGGATAGAGCGTGAGCTTGCCGGCGTGGAGGTGGACGATGTGGTCGGCCACGTTGTTGAGCAGATCACGCTCGTGGCTGATCAGCAGCAGCGTGCCGGGATAGGCCTTGAGGAAGTTCTCCAGCCACAGCGTCGCTTCAAGGTCGAGGTGGTTCGAGGGCTCGTCGAGCAGCAGCACGTCGGGCGCGGAGAAGAGCAGCGAGGCGAGCGCGACGCGCATCCGCCAGCCGCCGGAGAAGCTGTCGAGCGGGCTGCCTTGCATCGCCTCGTCGAAGCCGAGACCGATCAGGATGCGCGCGGCGCGGGCGTCGGCGCTGTAGGCATCGATGGCGAGCAGGCGATCGTGGACATCGCCGAGGCGATCGGGATCGCTGCAGGTCTCGGCCTCGGCGAGCAGCTGGGTGCGCTCGACATCGGCGGCGAGCACGGTTTCGAACGGCGTGGCGCTGCCTGCGGGGGCTTCCTGTGCGAGGTAGCCAAGGCGAGTGCGGCGAGGCATTTCGATCGCGCCTTCGTCAGGCTCGATCTCGCCGATGATTGCCTTGACCAGCGTGGACTTGCCCGCCCCGTTGCGCCCGACCAGACCGACGCGCGCGCGCGGCGGCACGGCGACTGAGGCGCGGGAAATGATGTCGCGTCCGCCGAGGCGCACGGTGATGCCGTTGATGGTAAGCATGGGGAGAGACAGGCGTCCGGTTGGAAAAGTCAGGGAAAATCGGGCGCGCGAGTCCCTGTCACACTCCCCCGGTGTAGGCAAGCGGAGTTGAAACCCATCAGGCTGTCGTCAGCCGATCAGCGTCGTACCGTGTAGGCATAGGGTATGTAGAGGTAAACCTCCGTATTGCTGACCTGCGCCCAGGCGATGGCGCGATCGAGCCCGGTCACTTCGACGCCGTAACCCGGGCCGTAAGGGCTGGCTGCCTGAAGCGCGCTTCTGGCGATGCGGGCATTGATTTCCTCGCGGTACTGCTCGGGGTTGACGATGGTCAGCGCCATCGTGCCGAGCTGGCGAATTTCGGAGCGGCCCGTGGCGGGGACGGACTGGACGAAGGCCGAAACCTTGCGCTGCGCCTCGTCGATCGTGCCGGTGAGCTTGGCCTTGATCATCAGCCGTGCGGTGGCGGTACTTCCGTCGTCCTCGAAACCGGGCTGGACCTTGCCGTTACCTTCGTCCTCATCGTCGTCTTGACTGTCGTCATCATCCTCGTCATCCGAGGTGGTGGAGGGGCTGGCGAGAGCGGGGAACAGGGCGCGCCAGTTCTCGCGCGTGACTTCCTTAACCTCGAGTTCGCCGGTGACGAGGCTGAGGCCTTCGCGGCTGGCGCGGTCGAGTGCGGCGAGCAGCATGGCCTGCACTTCGCTGCGGCGCATGTCCTCGCTGCGGGAGTCCGAGCCGATCTCGATCCGGCGCACGACGCCGTCGGCGGCGCGGCGCAGGCCGATGGCAGGGCGGCGATCGAGATAGGGCAGGCTGGTCATCACCGAGGGAAGCCGCTCGCTGCGCCGAGTGGCGGTGACGATGACTTCGCCCATGCCCTCATCCTCTTGCGCCGACACCTGCAGGGGCGCAGCGAGCATCGCGAGCGCGACAAGGCGTGACAACGTGCGCTCGATCATGGTGCGGTCCTCCCGTCGGACTGCCTTGGCGTTATTGCGTAGCGGTATGGAATATACAGGAAGACATCGCTGGGGCTTGCCTGGGTCCAGATCACCTGCCCATCCACGCCTGTTACGCTGAACGTGAAGTCAGACCCGAAGATCCCGGCGGTGGTGCGCGCATCCTGGGCGACGAGGGCAAGGATCCTTTCGCGGTACTGGTCGGGATTGTCGACGCTGAGCGAAGTTACCGAAGTCGTCTCGATCGTCGCGCGGCCATTGCCTTTGAGCGAGGCGATGAACACCTTCAGCTTGTCCTGCGTGGCGCGGGACGAACCCTCGAACTTGCCCCTGACCATCAGTTCGACCCTGCTGGTATCCACCCGGCCGGCGGGCAATTGCGGAAGGCTGCGGTAGTTCGCCTTGGTCACGGGTTCGAGCTGCACGGTCCCGGTCACAAGCTGGAAGCCCGACGCGACGGCGCGATCAATGGCGGCGAGCAGAGCTGCGTCGATCTCGCTGCGGCGGGTAGCGGCGTCGCGGGTATCGGAGACAATTGTGAGGTTCATGACCATGCCATCTGCCTGGCGCCGCAAACCGACGACCGGGCGGTCCTTCTGCCAGAAGCGGGCATCGTTGCGGCTGGCGCTGACCAGCACCTCGCCGAGGCCCGCCGACTGCGCAATTGCCGAACTCGCGCCAAGCCCCACGAGCAACGGGACAATCCCCAAAAGCATTCGCATCAGTGCTGCCCCCTCCAACCAGTTGCCGGGATGGATGCTACGGTGGAGGCGGCGGGCAGCCAAGGCAATTCATCCGCGCGCCTGAGCTGGCAGGGGCCGCAGCCGGTTCACGTGAGGATTCCGTGACAACACCGAGGCCCCCGCCCGCGCGCGGGGAGCAGGGTCATTTGTCCGACTCTATCGGTGGGAATGATGGTGGGCCCGGCAGGACTTGAACCCGCGACCTAGCCGTTATGAGCGGCCAGCTCTAACCAACTGAGCTACAGGCCCATCGCTGATCCCGCTAGCGGCGCAGTCGCGGCTTGGCAAGATCACTCGTCAGACTTGCGCGGCGGTGATGATCTCGCTGACGCAGGTCGGACGGACGCGGTGGCGGGCGAGATGGGCGAAGACGCCGCGCCACCAGTCATAGAACTGGTCGAGGTCATCCTCGCTGCGGACGTAGGGCGTGTAGCCCGGCCGAAGCGAGGGGCTGTGGAAGGAGAAAACGAGCAGGGGCAGGCGGCTTTCCAGCGCCATGTCGATGCCAGTCAGCGCTTCGAGCAGCGTGACACCTTCGGGAGTCAACGGGATCCGATCGAGCAGGCCGAGCCGGGCGAGCGCCCCGCGAAGGCGTGGCACGCGCCACAGGGCGGGGTAGACTGCCGGTCCGTGGCGGCGAAGGTGCCCGGCGAAAACCGTGGTGAGCGGCATTTCCATCAGCCCGTTGCGGCGGTCGATCCACCAGGGGCGCAAGGGGTGGTCGCGGAAGTTGGGGCCGCCGGTGGAGCTGTAATCGAAGCGCGAGCGGACCGAGGTGTCGATCGCGATGGCGCAATCTGACAAGATGGCTGCGGTATTCGGGCCGACACCGTACCGCCCTGCGCGGTAGATCAGCGGGCCGACCCCGAAGGCCTGCTCGATCGTGTCGCGCAGCTTGCGGAACTTGGCACGTTCCAGATCGGCCGGAAGGTTGCCGGCGAAGCTGTTGTGGACATTGACGAGTTCATCGTAGGGCGGGTTGACCCATGGGTGCAACTGCACGCCGATTTCGGCACGCCCGGCGGAAACGGCGGCGCCGAGGACTTCGGCAGCGCGCGGGTCGCTCGCCACCGGGTAATCGACAAGGTAGACCGGGACAACACCGAGGCCCTCGCAGAACTGCTGGAACTTGGCGAGGCGGGGAATGTGATCAAGGCCGTGGCTGGTGCGATCCAGCGGCTTGGACCAGTCAAACTCCTCTTCCGTATCGACCGTCAGGATGAACCGGGTGCCAAATTCGGGCGCGAAAGTGACGAAGTCTTCCGGCGACGGCAGGCGAAGGATCTGAGGAGAAGCCGAGGCTGTCATGCGCGGGCCTGCATCGGCGCGGCATCGCTCGGCGGTTCGTCCGCCAGCGGAATTGTGGCGACGAACTGCGAATGCTCCCGCAGCAGGGATCCGCCGCCGGATTCAAACTCTGCCCGGGCAAGGCGCAAGGCAAAGCCGTTGCCAAGCATTGCCGAAGCGGCCAGCACGCCACTGCCCGTCGGCGCTTCGGGCGCAAAGAGGGCCGCATCGTCAAGCCGGTCGAGCGCGGCAGGCAGCGTGACTGACAGTCTGGCGCAGCGTTCGCGCTGTTCAAGCGCGATGGCGATGCGTTCGCCGGGCGCGACGCTGGTCGCGATGACCGAGAGCAGCCGCCACACGCTGCGTTCGATTTCATCGGCAGCGAATGCCACTGCAAGCGGGCCTTGTGGCATGCTGACGGAAAGCCGGACGTTGCGGGCTGCAAGAACGGGGGAAATCTGTTCGACAAGCCCGGCGACCAGCGCAGCCGCATCGGCAAGGCCGGTGTCGATTGCAAGCGCGCGCGATTCCAGCTTCACCAGCCGCTCGATCTCTTCGAAGCCGGCGAGCATCTGTGCCGCATCTGCCGCAATGCTGGCAGCCATGGCGCGGTACTGGTGCGGCGTGGTGCCGAAGACCTGGGACTGGATCATCTCGGCAAAGCCTTGGATCGCGTTGATCGGCGTGCGCAGCTCGTGCAGCAGCTGCCGCAGACGGTCTGCCTCGGCCGAGACGGAGGGCGTTTCCGGAGCCAGTTCCGCAGCTGGCACTTGGACATGGCGGCGCAGGCGCAAAAGGTAGCCGGCGAAGCGACCACCATCGCGCGTGAAGATTGGCGTGCCATCGGCCTGCCAGTGGCCAGCCACGAGATCGGCGCCCTCGATCGACAAGAAACCGGCCTCGATCGGCTGGCGCTGTCGGAATGCGCGAGCGGTGGTTTCATCGCACCGCATCGGTGCGGCGGCATCGGCACAGAACATTTGGCTGCCGAGCAGGACCCCCGGCGGGTCGATGCCTGCGTGAACGACAAGCCCAAGCGCATCCGTGCGCAGATCAATCGTCGCGACCGGCTTGCGCGGTGCGGCGTTCTCCTCGCCGAAGGGCAGGAGCGGGGCAAGACCATCGCCGCGAGCGGCCTGAGGCGCAGTGGCCTCGCGTTCCTCGCGCTTGCGCCGGAAGGCCTCGATGCGGCGGACGATCGCGCCGATGCCGTCGTCGGCCGGGATGGGCTCGGGCACAGGCTCGGGCTCGGGCTCGGGCTCGGGCTCGGGCAGGGGGGCCGCCTGTCTGTCAGCTCGGCCCTGTTCGATTGCGACCGCAGGTTCGGGCTGGGGCAGCAGGAAATCGTTGATGCCAAGGCGTGATAGCAGCTGGCGGACCGGCTCTCCCAGATCGGCGCGATGGCGCACGAAGCCGCGCGCCTGTACCGGGAGGCGCGGGATAACGGCGAGCCAGTCCTCGTCGGTCAGCCGGGCGGCCGATACTGCAGCCGCCGCGGTACGGGGACCGCCTTGGGCAAAATGGTAAACCAGCACGGCAGAGCGGTGCGGGGCCGAGCGAAGAACTGCGGCGCATTCCTCGTCGGTCAACATGGCGCAAAGCGAATCCATGCGCTGGAGCGCGCCAGCGTGCTGCCGATTCCACGCGGCGAGCGGGACGGGGCCGAGCAGGTCAACCAACTGGCGCAGCTGCGTTCTGGCTGCCGTCTTGCCGGCCGCGTGGGTGCGCAGCACGGTCTCAAGGCGGTCGTCAACGATCATCAGAGCTCCGCGTGTGGCCTTTCGTGCACCGTAGCGTGAAGCTCCGGACAGGTTGCTAATCCGCTGAACTAGCCCGGAGAAGGCTAACAAATCGTGCCGGTTGCGGGAAGGTGACTATCCACTGCGTTGCAATGTGGGACGGTTGCACTATGAAACAATAAAATTATCTTGGACGGCGGATTTTGTGCGGAAAGTTGCGACTCCCGCTTCTTTCCGAATTCCCCGACCGGGGCTTTGCGAAACGGACGAACACGAAGAATGGCAACCCTTGATGGTATCGACCGGCGCCTGCTTGCCGAACTGCAGGCCGAGGGCCGCGTGACCAACGTGGAATTGGCGCAGCGCGTCGGACTTACCGCACCCCCATGCCTGCGCCGGGTGCGCGCTCTGGAAGATGCCGGAGTGATCCGCGGTTACCACGCTGATCTCGACGCCTCGAAGCTCGGCTTTGCGATCACCGTGTTCGCTCTTGTCAGCCTCAAGAGCCAGGCCGAGGAATCGCTGCGTCAGTTCGAGGACCATATGCGCACCCTGCCCGAGGTGCGTGAATGCCACATGCTCAACGGCGAGATCGACTTCATCCTCAAGATCGTCAGCCGCGATCTGCAGAGCTTCCAGGAATTCCTTACCAGCAAGCTGACGCCTGCGCCCAACGTGGCAAGCGTCAAGACCTCGCTGACGATCCGCACTGCCAAGCAGGTGCCGGGGGTGCCGCTGGAAGATCAGGTCGGCTAAGCCCCGACCATCCCCTCCAGGGCTTCAATCGGCAGATCCGGCCGCTTTCTCGTGGTGGCGGATCACTTCCTGGATGATGAAGCGCAGGAACTTTTCGGAAAATTCCGGATCGAGCTTCGCGTCTTCGGCAAGCTTGCGCAGGCGTGCGATCTGGCGCTCCTCGCGGCCGGGGTCGGAGGCGGGAAGCTTGTTCGCGGCCTTGTAGGCGCCGACGGCCTGGGTGATGCGGAAGCGTTCGGCGAGGATGTGGATCATCGCCGCATCGATGTTGTCGATGGACTGGCGATAACCTGCCAGAACCGGATCTTCGCTCATTCCCTTACCCCGTCTTTTGGTCTGCGCGTTCGTGTCTGGGCCGCTACAGTGCAAGTTGCGTCTTGCCAAGCGCTGCCCTTGCCGCCAAGCGGTCAATCCGATGACTGCGACCATCCATACCCTGCCGCGCAAGGCCGAACCTTCGCTGGCGCCGATGATGGCCCTCGTTGCCGAGGGCATGAACAGCGTCAACGCCGTGATCCTCGATCGGATGCAATCGCGCATTCCGCTGATCCCGACGCTGGCCGGGCACCTGATCGCGGGCGGTGGCAAGCGCATGCGCCCGATGCTGACCCTGGCGAGCGCCTCGCTGCTGGGGTACGGCGGATCGCGCCATTACAAGCTGGCGGCGGCGGTGGAATTCATCCACACCGCAACGCTGCTGCATGATGACGTGGTCGATGGCTCGGACATGCGGCGCGGCAAGAAGACCGCCAACATTGTCTACGGCAACCCGGCGACGGTGCTGGTGGGCGACTTCCTGTTCAGTCGCAGCTTCGAACTGATGGTCGAGGACGGCAGCCTCAAGGTGCTGCGCATCCTCTCGAACGCCTCGGCGGTGATCTCCGAGGGCGAGGTCGACCAGTTGGTCGCGCAGCGTCAGATCGAGACGACCGAGGAAATGTACCTCGACATCATCGCGGCAAAGACGGCGGCGCTGTTCTCTGCGGCATGCCGGATCGCGGCGGTGGTGGCCGAGCGTGACGAGGCGGACGAGCTGGCGCTCGATTCCTATGGTCGGAACCTCGGCATCGCGTTCCAGCTGGCTGACGATGCGATCGACTATGATTCCGAAGTTGCCGAAATGGGCAAGGACCAGGGCGACGACTTCCGCGAAGGCAAGATGACCCTGCCGGTGATCCTCGCCTATGCGCGGGGCGACGCCGAAGAGCGCAAGTTCTGGCAGGAGGCGATTGCGGGCGACCGGTCTTCGGACGAAGACCTTGCCCACGCGATCGAGCTGATCCGCCGGCACGATGCGGTGAACGCCACGCGCGAACGGGCGCGGATGTATGCGCAGCGGGCAATCGACGCCATTGCCGGCTTCCCGGCCAGTGCTGCCAAGGTCGCCATGACCGAGGCCGCGCTGTTCGCCGTCGCGCGGAGATTCTGATCCAGTTTCATACGTATAGCGGGAGAGCCTGATGCAGCATCGTCGCCTCGGCCGGTCGGCCATTGTCGTTTCCGATATCTGCATGGGGACGATGACCTTCGGCAGCCAGGTGGATGAAGCCGAAGCGCTGCGGGTGCTGGATCGCTGCCATGACGCAGGGATCAATTTCTACGATACCGCCGAAGGCTATCCCGTGCCGCCGGACGTCAAGTGGGTGGGGCGGACGGAAGAGATCGTCGGCAAATGGCTCAAGACCAAGCCGCGCGATGCGATCGTGCTGGCGACGAAGGTTTCGGGGCCGAGCCATGTCTGGTTCCGCTCACCCTGTCGCAACGGCATGACCGCACTGGACCGGCGCAATATCGAGACGGCAATCGAGGCCAGCCTGAAGAGGCTCGGTACTGACTACATCGATCTTTACCAGACCCACTGGCCTGATCACGACACGCCTTATGACGAGACCATGGAAGTGCTGCACGAGCTGGTGCAGGCGGGCAAGGTGCGGATTACCGGCTGTTCGAACGAGACCAGCTGGGGCCTGATGAAGTCCCTTGCGACTGCCGAGCGTCTCGGCACGGTGCGCTACCAGACGATTCAGAACAACTTCAGCCTGAACAACCGTCGCTTCGAGGACGAACTGGCACAGGTCTGCCGACAGGAAGGCGTGAGCCTGATCCCTTACTCGCCAATTGCGGGCGGCGTGCTTTCGGGCAAGTACAACGGTGGAGCACGGCCTGAGGGCGCGCGGTTCTCGCGCTACCTGGCAATGGAAGGGCGGCAGGCGCAGATGGGCAAGCGCTTCGTCAACGATCGCAGCATTGCCGCGACCGAGCGGTTCATGGCCATTGCGGCGGAGGCCGGGCTCGATCCCGTAACGATGGCGGTGGCATGGTCAAAGCAACACGACTTCGTGGCTTCGACCATTGTCGGCGTCGGTGCCGAAGGTCAGCTCGACCCGATTCTTGCCGCGGCCGACCTCGTGCTGAGCGACGAAGTGATGAAGGCGATCAACAAGGTGAGCCGCGAGATCCCCTATCCGATGGGCTGACCTTACTTGCGCCTGCCGAAGCGGCGCCAGAGCCAGTAGCAGCTGCCGCCGCAGACCGCTCCGATGCTCAGCATGATGGCGCCGATCATCACACCGCTGAACAGCAGGCCGGTGGTCAGCGCCACGACGAATTCCAGCGTGCTCTTCATCTCTCCCCGCCTAGCATGCTTGTGCAGTCTGGACCATGAACGTTCTGTAAGGGTCTGCGTTTCCCGGAACATTGCCTTGGGCGGGCAAAGGCCGTTAAGGCGCATGGCGTGAGCGACCTGCCGATCCATGCCGTCCTGCCCGACCTGCTTGCAGCCTTGCGTGAGGGGCCAAGCGCCGTCCTGATCGCGCCGCCGGGTGCGGGCAAGACGACAGCGGTCGCGCCGGCGCTGCTGGGCGAGAAGTGGTGTGGCGGGCAGGTCATCGTGCTGTCACCGCGGCGTGTTGCGGCACGTGCCGCAGCCGAACGAATGGCCGAGCTGCTGGGCGAGGAAGCGGGGCAGACCATTGGCTATGTCACGCGCCTCGATGCCAGGCGCTCATCCCGAACGCGGGTGATCGTGATGACCGAGGCGATCTTTGTCTCGACCATCCTGAACGATCCCGAATTGCAGGGCATTTCCGCCGTACTTTTCGACGAGGCGCATGAGCGGCATCTCGACAGTGACCTCGGGCTGGCGCTGGCGGTTGAAGCGCAAGGCGTGCTGCGGGAGGATCTGCGCATCGTGGTGATGTCGGCCACGATTGACGGTTCGCGCTTTGCCGCGCTGCTCGGTGACGCACCGGTTGTAGAGAGCGAGGGCAAGGCGCACCCGCTGACGGTCAAGTGGCTGGGCGCGCGGCCGGACCTGAAGATCGAGGCTGCGATGGCTTCGGCAATCCAGACGGCGTGGCGCGATGAGAGCGGCGACATTCTCGCTTTTCTGCCGGGCGTGGCGCAGATCGAGCGGACGGCGGATCTTCTGGCCGAGCGCTTGCCGCAGGCGCTGGTGCTGCCGCTGCATGGACAGGTTGAGCCGGCAGGGCAGCTTGCGGCCATCCGGCGCGATCCGCAAGGGCGCCGGCGCGTGGTTCTGGCGACCAGCATTGCCGAGACTTCGCTGACGCTGGATGGCGTTTCGGTGGTGGTCGATGCAGGCCTTTCGCGACGGGCGGAGTTCGACAAGGCGGCCGGGGTGACGCGGCTGGTGACGACGCGGGCGAGCCAGGCTTCGGCAGCCCAGCGTGCAGGGCGCGCGGCGCGACAGGGACCGGGCGTCGCCTATCGCCTGTGGGAAGAGGCGGCGCACGCGGGGCGGCCCGCTTTCGATCCACCAGAGGTGGTTACGAGTGATCTTGCGCCGCTGGCGTTGACGCTAGCGCAGTGGGGGGCGGGTGACCCGGCGGGGATGGCGTGGCTCGATGCGCCACCGACGGCAGCGATGGCGGCGGCACGGGGGGCCTTGCAGGCCTTAGGCGCACTGGACGGCGAAGGGCGGATCACGGCACACGGGCGGGCGATGGCGCGCCTGCCGATGGAGCCGGCGCTGGCGCACATGCTGTTGTTTGCAGCCGAGCGCGGGCAGGCGGACGAAGCGGCGCAACTGGCCTTGCTGTTGCAGGAACGCGGGCTGGGCGGTCGCGGTGAGGATCTGGCGCGGCGGCTTGATCGCTGGGCGGGTGAGCGCGGGAGCAGGGCCGAAGGATCGCGCAAGCTGGCGGCGCGGTGGGCGCAGATGGCAGGCAGGCTGGGTGCGCGCGGGAAGGCTGGCGAGGTGCCGCTGGGCGTGTTGCTTGCGGAGGCGTTTCCCGACCGGATCGCGCGGGCGCGGGGGGCTTCGGGCGAGGACTGGCTGGCTTCGGGTGGCCGCGGCTATCGGCTTGATCCGGCATCGCCGCTGGCAACGGCGGAGTGGCTGGTGATCGGAGACGCGCAAGGCGAGGCCAAGGGCGCGCGGATCACGGCGGCGGTGGCGCTGGAGGAGGAAGACGTTGTCCGACACCTCGCGCATCGGATCGAGGAGCGGCATTCCCTCACCTGGAACGCGATCGAGGGTCGCGTCGAAGCGCGACTGGAGCGCAAGCTGGGGGCCATCGTGCTGGCGCGGGTGCCCGACCCGAAGCCGGACGCCGAGGCTGTTGTGGCGAAGCTGATCGAGGTGGTGCGCGATGGCGGGTTGGCGCTGCTCCCGCTGGGCGAGGCCGCCAAGGCTCTGATCGTGCGGGCGGGGTATGCGGGGCTTGAGGCGCTGTCCGAAGAGGCTCTGCTTGGCGCGCTTGAGGACTGGCTCGGGCCATTGCTGGCGGGGCGGCGCGATCTGCAGATCGGCGCGGGCAGGCTGCACGAGGCGCTACTGAACCGGCTCGACTGGAACGAGCGGCAGGCGCTCGACAAGCTGGCCCCAGCGGAGTTCCGCTCGCCCGCCGGGACCAGCCACGCGATCGACTATGGCCACGAGGGCGGGCCGTGCGTGGAACTGCGGGTGCAGGCACTGTTCGGGCTGGAGCGGCATCCGTGCGTGGGCCATCCGCCCAAGCCGCTGCTGCTGAGCCTCACCAGCCCCGGTGGCAAGCCGATCCAGACGACGGGAGATCTGCCCGGCTTCTGGCGCGGATCGTGGCGCGATGTGGTGAAGGACATGAAGGGGCGCTACCCCAAGCACCGCTGGCCAGACGAGCCCTGGGCCGAAGACCCGAGCCTCAAGACCAAGAACGCCTTTAACGCGCAAAAGCGGACTTGATTTGCGACCTGATTCGTGTGCAAGCGCGAAGCCATGTCAGCACGCATCTATCAGCGCCCGAAGAATGCCATGCAGTCCGGCAAGGCCCGGACCAGCGACTGGCTGCTCGAGTTCGAACCCGCCGAAGCACGCCGCCCCGACCCGCTGATGGGCTGGGCTGGTTCGGGCGACACGCAGAGCCAGGTGACGCTTGCGTTCAATTCGCAGGAAGATGCGCAGGCCTATGCCGATCGCTATGGCATCGATGCGCGCGTGATCCCGACGCCGCCGCGCAAGCTGAAGCTGCAGAGCTACGCTGATAATTTTAAGTAAGCAGAGTTCGGCGAGGGCTGGACAAGCCTCCGCTTCCTCTCCATATGCCGCGCCGGGAGTCGGTCGGACGCTTGCGTCCGCCAACCTGGTCAGGTCCGGAAGGAAGCAGCCACAACGGGTTGCGGCGGGTCGGCCGGCTCCTTTTTACCCCTCCGTTGCTGTTTTCATGCGCGAGCGGGCCTCGTTGCGCTTTCCGGTGGCGGGGATGAGTCCGGCGACCTTGCCGAGGCCGAAGGGTGGCATGTTGCCATAGATCGTTTCATGGGCCCCGGCTGATACGGCATAGGTCTCGTGAAAGATGCCGACGGTGCCGTCGGCGCCCACGGCCTTGTTGAACGCGGTCCAGGCTGGCCAGTGTTTCTGGTCCCGATCGCGGGCATAGGCTTCGAGACTGTCGAAATCACGCCAGTATTGCAGGAGCACGATGGTGCGCAGATCGCGCAGCATCGTTTCCGTGCCGAGAAAGCCGCTTTGCGGATTTCGCGCGAGTTCGGCGAGCATCGGCCCCATGGCGCGAGCGACTGGGAGCCACTTTCCCACCTTGTGGAAGTGATTGATGCGCATGCCGATGACGAATACCACCAACGAGCGATCGAAATCGGCGGTGAGGCGACCGGGAAGAACCTTGCTCATGAAGTTAAGGTTGCATTTTGCAACCTATGATTCAATCCACCGATTCTCCCCCTCGGGGCATTCGACAATCGGGCCGGGAGTGCTTACCTAAGGCAGCAATGGCCGATTCCACCGACATGTTTGGCGATCCTCCGCAAGAGGAGGAGAACAAGCCCTCTGCTGCCGAGCTCGAGGCGGCGGGCCAAAGTTCGATGTTCGGCGATCCGGCGCCGGTCGCAGCGCCTGTAGCGCCTGCTCCGGCTCCTGCAGAAGTGGTGCGGGAGACGGCGCCACCGCCACCGGTCGCGCCCGCAGCGGCATCTGCTGCGCAACCCTATCGCGTGCTGGCGCGCAAGTACCGGTCGCAGACCTTTGCCGAACTGATCGGGCAGGACGCGATGGTGCAGACGCTGGCCAACGCGATCAAGCGTGACCGGCTGGCCCATGCCTTCCTGATGACCGGCGTACGCGGTGTTGGCAAGACTTCCACCGCGCGCCTGATCGCCAAGGCGCTCAACTGCATTGGCCCGGACGGGCAGGGCGGGCCTACGATCGATCCGTGCGGGTCTTGCGAACCATGCCGGGCGATTGCCGAAGGCCGACACATCGACGTGATCGAGATGGACGCGGCGTCGAACACTGGCGTCGACGACGTGCGCGAGATCATCGAGGCGGTTCGCTATGCGGCGGTTTCGGCGCGCTACAAGATCTACATCGTCGACGAAGTCCACATGCTGTCGCGCAATGCTTTCAACGCCTTGCTCAAGACGCTTGAGGAACCGCCGGCGCATGTGAAGTTCCTCTTTGCGACGACCGAAGTGGACAAGCTGCCGGTCACGGTCTTGTCGCGCTGCCAGCGGTTCGATCTCAAGCGCATTCCGGCGCCGCTGCTCGCCAGCCACTTCGGCATGATCTGCGGCAAGGAAGGTGTCGAGGCCGAGGACGAGGCGCTGGCGATGATCGCCGCTGCCGCCGAAGGTTCGGTGCGCGATGGCCTTTCGATCCTTGATCAGGCGATCAGCCATGCCGATCTGGTTGGCAGCGAGGATGGCAAGACCCGGGTAACGGCCGAGCAGGTCCGGCAGATGCTGGGCCTTGCCGACAAGACCATGCAGCGCCGGCTGCTCGACGCCGTGCTTTCGGGCAAGGGCGGGACGGTGCTGGAGGAAGTGGCGCAGCAGTATGCGCTGGGGATCGAGCCGATCGCGATGATGCGGGCGCAGATGGATGTGGTCCATCGGGTGACGGTTACGCAGATCGGCGGCGTGGGGCCGGACATCCGCTCGACCGAGGAGCGGGAGGCTCTCGAGGGCTGGGCCAAGGCGCTTTCGGCGGGGCAGTTGCACCGGTTGTGGCAGCTGCTGCTCAAGGGTTACGAGGAAGTGAAGGTGGCGCCTGATCCGCTGGTGGCGGCGCAGATGGCGCTGTTGCGGGTGATGCACGCGGCGGACCTGCCCGATCCCAGCGGGCTGGTGAAGAAGCTGGAAGAGATTGCTTCCCGGCCCGTGGTCATGGCGCAGACCGCCGAACCGGGCGCTGTCGCGGCTCCCGTGGCGCAAGCGACCGCGGCGCCCGCGATGGACTGGGAAGCGCTGGTCGAGCAAGTCGAGCATGTCTCGCCATTGGTCGGATCGACGATGCGGCTGGGCGTGCGGGTGGTTGAACTCAAGGCCGGTTTGCTGCGCTATCAACTGGCGCCGGGATTGCCGAACGATCCGGCGGCGGATATCCGCCGCGCGTTGAACCACGTGACCGGCGAGGCATGGATCGTCGAGCGCGGGGAGGGCGATGCCCTGCCCAGCCTCGAGGAAGCCAAGGCCGAGAAGGTGGCGGCGGCGGACGCGGCGATGAAGGAAGATCCCTTGGTCAAGGCGGCGCTCGAAGCCTTTCCGGGCGCGGTGATCATTGATGAGGAAAGCTCGCGAGAGCACGAAAAGAGACCCTGGAGCAAACGCGCATGAAGTCGATGGAAGAGATGATCCAGGCCGCCCAGAAAGCGGCGCAGACCATCCAGAAGCAGATGGAGGACGCGCAGGCGACCTTGGACAACATCGAGGTCGAGGGCGCGGCTGGTGGCGGGCTGGTGAAGATCAAGGCTTCGGCCAAGGGCCGCGTGATCGGTGTCAACATCGACGAGAGCTTGTTGGTTCCGTCCGAGAAGGGCATCCTCGAGGATCTGGTTGCGGCAGCTTTCAACGACGCGCGCGGCAAGGCCGATGCTGCGGCTGCGGAAGAAATGCAGAAGGTGCAGATGGCGGCCGGCATTCCGCCGGGGTTCAAGCTGCCGTTCTGACCGGTGGCTTGACCGGTCAGGCCGGTGTGGGCTGGCGATGAATTGATGGTGTAGGACTTGCGGCGTGGCTGGGGGCGGGCCAAGGCTGTGCGGTAAACTGATGAACCGGACGGGAATTCCTGCTTGAGTGTGACCTTGCTTGCCAGCGCTGCCCTGCTTGCCGTTCCTGTTGCGGACGGACCAGCGGTGCCGGAGGTTGCGCTGGTGCAGGACGCACAAGCCGCCCCTGCCGGTGCAGCAACGCCGCTTCCTGACGAAACCCCGTCTGAGCCGCAGCCCACAACACCTGTCGCCTTGCCACAGGCACCCGCGCCATCGCTCGACCAGATCGAGCAGGACGAGCAGGCGATCGTCGTATCGGGCGAGAAAACTCCGCGGCAGGACCCCATGCAGGCGGTCAATCAGGCCAGCTATGATGCGGTGCAGGCCGTCGATGATGCAGTCATCGCGCCGGTTGCCAACGTCTATGAAAAGGGCGTGCCGCGCCCGATCCGCATGGGCCTCAGGAACTTCCTGCGCAACCTGACCGAGCCGATTGTTGCGCTGAACTATCTGCTGCAACTGAAGCCGGGCAAGGCGGCCGAGACGGTCGGGCGGTTCGCGATCAATTCGACGATCGGCGTCGGCGGTGTGATCGACGTCGCCAAGAACAAGCCCTTCAACCTGCCGTATCGGCGCAACGGCTTTGCCTATACCTTCGGATACTACGGTATCGGGCCGGGACCCTACATGTTCCTGCCGCTGGTTGGCCCGACGACGCTGCGCGACGTGATCGGGCTGGGGCTCGACCGTTTCCTTTTGCCTTTTGCCGTTGGCGGACCGCTGCGCAATCCGGGCTATGTCTATGGCAGCTTCGTCATCCGCTCTCTCGACGAGCGCGTGGCCAATGACGAACTGTTCAAGCGCATCCGTGAGGAATCGAACCCTTACGCTTCCTATCGCGAGCTTTATCTGAAGACCCGGCAGGCGGAGATCGACGCACTGAAGGGCAAGGCGGATTTCCAGAAGGAAGGGTCGATCACCCTGCCGGCGATCACGCCGACACCACCGCCGGCGATGCCTCCTGCGGCCAGCGAACCCGTTCCTGCTACGCCGCCCGCGCCGATATTCGTCTCGGAGCCGGTGGTGCAGCCGCTTCCCTGATCAGAGATGCGCGGCCCGGTTTGGGCTGGTTCCGTAACAACACCGAGGTCCCCGCCTGCGCGGGGACTCAGCTTTCCAGCAGCAGCGAATAATCGCGCAGGACTTCCCAGGCCTTGCCCGGCGAGATCATCAACTGGTCGGCGCTCTCCAGACCTGCGAGGCGGCGAATCATCTGGGCGACGGTGGCGGCGTTGCCGCTGCTCATGCCGTAAGTGGAGATGAGCACTTCGGGATTATGCGAAAGTGTGTTCTCGAAAAGCAAGTCGACATTCTGGGGCTGGAAGCCGAAGCCGAGGAACACGAGGCGTTTTGCGCTGGCGACCGACAGGCGGATGTCGCGCAATGCATTGCGATCGGCGCTGCGTTCGTTGAGCGACTTCAACTGGGCAGCGATCGCATGGATGTTCCATGGCTGCTCGACACCCCATTCGGCCTGGGGTGCCTCACCCTTCTGCCATGGCAGACGGCCAACGGAGCCATGCGGGTGCACGATGTCGAGCTTCTCTGCAATGACTTGCTGCGCCTCCTTGAGCTCGATCCCATAAGCCATGACCAGCGCGTAAGGCAGGAAGTGTTCGACTGACCGATCGTAGTTGAAGTTTATGATGGTCAGCTGTTCGAGCGTCTGTCCGATCTTGCTCCGGGGAACGCCAGAGTTGATCAGCTGGCCGAGCTGATAAATCCAGTATTCGGCAATCTTCCCTTGAAGCGGCAGCTCACCTTCCACGCGCGGGATATCCTTCAGGTTGCTGCGCGATTCAGCCTGGCCCATGAAGAATGTGATCGCCAGCTTGCCGCAGGCGACAACGAGCGGGTCATGATCGTACTGTTCAAGCACGGTATCGATCGAGCGACCGAGGCGGCAGGCGTTGCGCAGGCGCTCGGCGGCAGCGGCAACATCCTCGACCTTCTTGTTCAGCTTTTCAGCAAGCTTGTAGATATTGCGCAGAAGCAACTGGCCGTCGCGTGTCGAGGTCTCCGAGTTGGTGCGCTTGAAATCATAGCCCTGGATGATGCGAGCCAGCAGTTCCGCGTTGGTCGGAAACTGCAATTCTGCGCTCGCCCCTGCGCCGACGATCAGCGTTGTTCGTGTACGCAGCATGCGATGTGGCAGCCTCCCAGTCCTTCACGTCCAATGCGTATTTATACCTAACATTCGGTTTACGGCTCTCGCCGACAAGTGGGTCAAACTGGCCAGGAGATGTCGTGATCCACAGCCGATATGGCAAAAGCCATTGCGACAGGCGCGCGGTCTCCCCATATCCCGGGAAAGCGCCGGGCGGCGTGCCCGGCAGGACGGAAACGAAGTGCCCATGAATCTCTATCCCCTGCTTCCCCTTCGCGACATCGTCGTGTTTCCCGGCATGGTCGTGCCCCTCTTTGTCGGGCGCGAGAAATCGGTAGCGGCGCTGGAAGCGGCCATGGCCGGCAACAAGGATATCTTCCTGCTCGCCCAGCTCGATCCGGGCTGCGACGATCCGGATCGCGACGATCTTTATGATACCGGCGTGATTGCCAGCGTCCTGCAACTGCTGAAGTTGCCGGATGGCACGGTCCGCGTGCTCGTCGAAGGACGGGACCGCGCGGTGCTTGAGGGCCTGCGCGAGGAAACGACGACGCATGGCGCGATGCTCGTTGCGCAGGTCGAGCCGCAGGAAGCCGTGGTGGCCGAGAGCACCGAGATTTCTGCGATGATGCGGTCGGTCGTCGATCAGTTCGCCGAGTATGCGAAGCTTTCGAAGAAGCTGCCGCAGGACGCCGGCGGCCAGCTTGGCGATATCGAGGATGCTGGCAAGCTGGCGGATTCGGTTGCCGCGAACCTTGCTGCCAAGGTGGCTGACAAGCAGGCGGTGCTTTCCGAATCCGATCCGATGAAGCGGCTCGAGATGGTGCTTTCCTTCATGGAGGGCGAACTGGGCGTGCTGCAGGTGGAGCGCAAGATCCGTGGCCGCGTGAAGCGCCAGATGGAAAAGACGCAGCGCGAATACTACCTGAACGAGCAGTTGAAGGCGATCCAGTCCGAGCTGGGCGGTGGCGATGGCGAGGAAGCCAACGAGATCGCCGAGCTTCAGGAGAAGATCGACACTCTCAAGCTTTCCAAGGAGGCCAAGGCCAAGGCGACGGCTGAGCTGAAGAAGCTCAAGACCATGCAGCCGATGAGCGCCGAGGCGACTGTCATCCGCAATTACCTCGACGTGTTGCTGGGTCTGCCATGGGGCAAGCGCAGCAAGCTCAAGAAGGACATTCCCGCGGCGCAGGCGATCCTCGACGCCGATCACTACGCGCTGGACAAGGTCAAGGACCGCATCGTCGAATACCTTGCGGTGCAGGCGCGCACCAACAAGCTGAAGGGGCCGATCCTGTGCCTCGTCGGCCCTCCGGGCGTCGGCAAGACCTCGCTCGGCAAGTCGATCGCCAAGGCGACCGGCCGCCAGTTCGTGCGCCAGTCGCTTGGCGGCGTGCGCGACGAGGCCGAGATCCGCGGTCACCGCCGGACCTACATCGGCTCGCTGCCGGGCAAGATCGTGACCAACCTCAAGAAGGCAGGCACCGCGAACCCGCTGTTCCTCCTCGACGAGATCGACAAGCTCGGCCAGGACTTCCGGGGCGATCCGGCTTCAGCGCTGCTGGAAGTGCTCGATCCCGAACAGAATGCGAAGTTCCAGGACCATTACCTTGAGCTCGACTTCGATCTTTCGGACGTGATGTTCGTCTGCACGGCGAACAGCCTGAACCTGCCGCAGCCGCTGCTCGATCGCATGGAGATCATCCGTCTCGAGGGTTACACCGAGGACGAGAAGGTCGAGATCGCCGAGCGCCATCTGGTGCGCAAGCAGGTGGAGGCGCATGGTCTCAAGAAGGGCGAGTTCACGCTCGAGACCGAAGCACTGCGCGATCTGATCCGCTATTACACCCGCGAGGCCGGCGTGCGCACGCTGGAGCGCGAGGTAGCGCGTCTGGCGAGGAAGTCGCTGCGCCAGATCCTGGAAGGCAAGGCCAAGAGCGTGACGATCACGCCCGAGAACCTTTCCGACTTTGCCGGTGTTCGGAAGTTCCGCCACGGCGTCTCTGACGAGGAGAACCAGGTCGGCGCGGTTACCGGCCTTGCCTGGACCGAGGTTGGTGGCGAACTGCTGACGATCGAGAGCGTGACGGTGCCCGGCAAGGGCGCGGTCAAGACTACGGGCAAATTGGGCGAGGTGATGAGCGAGAGCGTCCAGATGGCGTTCAGCTTCGTCAAGGCGCGCAGTCCGGCCTATGGCATCCGGCCTTCGATCTTCAACCGCAAGGACCTGCACATCCACTTGCCCGAGGGTGCCGTGCCCAAGGATGGCCCGAGCGCTGGCATCGGCATGGTGACCGCCATGGTCTCGACGCTGACCGGCATTCCGGTGCGGGCGGACGTGGCGATGACGGGCGAAGTGACGCTGCGTGGCCGCGTGCTGGCCATTGGTGGCTTGAAGGAAAAGCTCCTCGCGGCACTGCGTGGCGGGATCAAGACGGTGCTGATCCCCGAGGAGAACCGCAAGGATCTTGCCGAGATCCCGGCCAACATCAAGGAAGGTCTGGAAATCGTCCCGGTAAGCCATGTCGACCAGGTGCTGGCACGTGCGCTGGCATCTGTGCCGCAGGCGATCGAGTGGACTGAAGCGGACGATCTCGCCTCTCAGCCGACCGCGCCGGCCGGAGCGGCAGGCGCTGCGCCGACTGCCCACTGACAGTTCTCAACTGCAAGTTCGGAAGGGGTGTGCGCACATTTGTTGCGCGCAGCCCTTTCGTGTTCTGAAAAGTGCCTAAAAATAAGGTGATTCCGGGCTGGACTGAGCCGATTAGGCTTTGACAGGTGATTGTTTCTCGGCTTGTTTCCGTGCACCCGAAAGGCGACTCAATTCCATTCAACCCAAGACAAAAGACTTAGGGGGTTCCGCAATGAACAAGAACGATCTCATCGGCGCCGTCGCCGATGTCAGCGGCCTGTCGAAGGGCGATGCGACCAAGGCCGTCGAGGCCGTCTTCGAATCGATCTCCGGTGCGCTGGCCAAGGGCGACGAAGTGCGCCTGGTCGGTTTTGGCACCTTCTCGGTAGCCAAGCGCAAGGCGTCGACCGGTCGCAACCCGCGCACCGGAGAGCCGATGTCGATCAAAGCCTCGGCGCAACCCAAGTTCAAGGCTGGCAAGGGCCTCAAGGATGCGGTCAACTGATCGCAGCCTGACCGGGCCTACTGCCTGGTGAGTTTCGGAGCCGCGTCGGTCAGGCAGACCGGCGCGGCTTTTTTCATGGTGCGATGCGGATGAGCGCGGTGGGCGCTTCCTTGGTGCGCTCGTTTACCTTCCACTGCAGCGTCTTGCCGGAAGGGGAGGCGACGGGCCCTTCGTCGGTATTGTTGGCGAGAATTTCGCCGTCTGTGCTGAGCATCAGCACGCCGTCGAGCACAGGCATGCCATCGCCGCCGGCCTTTCCGCTCTTTTCATCGGCAGCCATGGCAGCCATGCCCATGATCGGAGAGCTTGCCGCACCGGAGGCAAACGCAGGGGCATCGATGCGCACGCTGCCATCGGCGCGACGGATGAAGGTGACGAAGGGCATGACCATCGGCAGCTTTTCGATCATCGGGAAGCTGAAATCGTGGGTCAGCTTGCCGGTGATCGCGTATTCCACTTCGAACTTGCCGTCGCCCTTGTCGATGACTGACTTCCAGCCCTTCTGGCGGCGCAGGCGTTCGGCGAATTCCTGCGCTGCGCGCGGGTCTGAAGGATCGATGCCACCGAGCATGGCCTTGGCCATCTGCTCGTCGGATTTCTGCTTCTCAGCCGCGGCAGCCTTGCTGGCGGCGACATCCTCTTCCCAGGCTTTCTTCTGCTCCGCGATCTCGCCGTCCGTGCAGGCCCGTTCCTCGCCCTTCTCATCGTCGAAACAGCTCGAAGGTTCGAAAGGGGCGGTCTCGTTCTTGCGGTTGCGCTCTTCGGCAGCGAGCTTCGACAGGGCGAGGACATGGATTTCACCCTTGTAGGTGAAGCTGAAGCTGCCGTCCCTGCGCAGGTCGATGGTGGAAGTGAACTTGCTGGGGAGAAGCAGGCAGCCTGCCAGCAGGAGTGTGGCGAGCGTTGCCGCCGCCAAAGCCCAAGAACGCTGCATCTGCCCCTCCTGTCGCGCTTACCCCTCGCGCGTGGCCACCGCGTAGAGCGCGATCGCCGCCGCGTTCGATACGTTAAGGCTTTCAATCGCGGACGCAATCGGCAGGCGCGCGATCGCATCGCAGTGCTGGGCAACATTGTGGCGCAGCCCTTCGCCCTCGGCACCGAGGACCAGTGCAACCGGACCTGCGGGGACGGCGGAGGGGAATACTGCCTTGCCATCACCGTCGAGCCCGATGCGCCAGTAGCCTTCCTCGCTCATCCGCTCGAGCGCGCGCGACAGGTTCACCACTCGGACCCACGGCACGATTTCCAGCGCGCCTGAGGCAGATTTGGCGAGCGTGCCCGATTCGGGCGGGGCATGGCGGTCCTGCGTGACGAGCGCGGCGACATTGAACGCAGCGCAGGAGCGGAGAATCGCGCCGACGTTGTGCGGATCGGTTACCGAATCGAGCACGACAATCGTGCGGCCATCGGATTCGTCGAGAACATCGTCGAGAGCGACATCGTCGAGTGGGGCACAATCGAGCACGAGGCCCTGGTGGGGTGCATCCTTGGCAACAAGGCGCGCAAGGTCGGCGGCCTGAGCGTATTCCACCGGCAACGAGGCGGGCAGTTCGGCATCGTGATCGTCGAGCATGGCCTGGATTGCCTCGCGCGTGCCCCAAAGCTTCTTGGCGTCGCGGTTGGGATTGGTCAGCGCAGCCTCGATCGCGTGGCGGCCCCACAGGCGGATCGAGCCCGCGCTGCCCCGGCCCGAACCGCGTCCGCCCTTGTTGCGGCCGGCGCGGCCGCGCAGCGCACGGCCCTTCGGTTGATCGTCATTGCGGGGCATCAGGAGACCTTCTCTGCAAGCTTGTTGAAAAATTTCGTGTCGCGCATGCCAGCCTGCCCATTGACAGGCAAGTCCAGCTTCGCCAAAGGGGCCGCCACTCGGCCGGACGGTCTCCTCGGAGACTTCGAAAATCGGCTCTTCCTTCGGGAGGAACCGGCACCGGCAGCACTGGTGTGGACAGGTGGCCGAGTGGTTAAAGGCAGCAGACTGTAAATCTGCCCGCGCAAGCGTACGCTAGTTCGAATCTAGCCCTGTCCACCACCGCTGCTTCTCGATTACGAGAGAATTCCAGGCCTTAATCGGCCAATTAATTCCTGTTGCATGGCGCGGGATGTTGCGCAACGCTGCGCAGCATGACGACGATCCGCATTCCCGCAGCTGGCGGTTTGGCCATCGTGGCCGACGAACTGGGCAACCCGGATGCGCCTACCGTGATCCTCGGGCACGGCGGTGGGCAGACGCGGCACAGCTGGGACCGCGCCGGGCATGAACTGGCCGAGGCCGGCTATCATGTCATCAACTACGATCTGCTGGGCCACGGTGAGAGCGACTGGGAGCCTGATGGCGATTATTCCTATGCCCGCCGTGCTGCTGACCTCACAGCCATCGCAGCGCGGGCGCGGGGACCATTCGCGTTCGTCGGTGCTTCCCTGGGGGGACTTTCGTCGATGGCGGCGGCAAGCCTTGGGACGATGCCGGCAGCGATGGTGCTGGTGGACGTGGTGGTGCGTCTGTCCGAATCCGGGGTGGACCGCATCGTCGAGTTCATGTCGGCCAATCCGCGTGGTTTCGGTTCGCTTGAGGAAGCTGCAGATGCGATCTCGGCCTATTATCCGGACAGGAAACGCCCGGCGCGGCTCGATGGCTTGCGCAAGAACCTGCGCGAGGGTTCCGATGGGCGGTTCTACTGGCACTGGGACCCGAAGTTCCTGATCGGAGGGCGGCCTCACGGCGCACTCGAAGACCTGATCGAGAACGCGGGTTGGACCGCGACTGTGCCGACATTGCTGGTCCGCGGCATGAAGTCGGACATCGTTACCGACGAAGGCGTGGCGCATCTCGCAGAACGGATTGCGCGGCTCGAGGTCGTCGACATTGGCGGCGCGGGACACATGGTTGCCGGCGATCGCAACGACCTTTTCAACGAGGCGGTCATCGGCTTTCTGGCGCGTGTGATGCCGCCTGTGACGGGCGAAGCGCTGCGCGAGCCGGGATGATTGCTTGTCCCGGCGCGAGGCAGCGCCTAGATGGGAAGCATGTCCGGAGAAATTCTCGATAACCGTGGTCGCGGTTCCGCCGGTTGGTCATGGCCATCCATCCATCCCGAAGGGCGCAAGTTTGGCCTGATCGCTGCTGCGTTGAGCGCGGGCGCCGCCTTCATGGCGTGGGAGACCATCGCCTGGCCGCTCGCCTTTCTGACGCTGGGCGTGCTGGCCTTCTTCCGCGATCCCGTGCGCGTTACGCCGCGGGACGACAGGTTCGTCGTATCGCCCGCCGACGGTCTGATCACGCTGATCCAGAAGGTGCCGCCGCCGCGCGAACTGTGCGCCGACGATGGTTCTGGCGTCCGCGGCATGAACCCCGAGCCGGTCACCCGCGTGTCGATCTTCATGTCGGTATTCGACGTGCACATCAACCGCACCCCGATCGCCGGGACGATTCGCCGTGTCGTCTATATTCCCGGCAAGTTCGTGAACGCCGACCTCGACAAGGCGAGCGACGAGAACGAACGACAGCACTTCCTCGTCGAACGTGGTGATGGCGTACAGATCGGCTTTACGCAGATCGCAGGGCTTGTAGCGCGCCGCATCGTGCCGTTCGTCAAGGGTGGAGACATCGTGGCGGTGGGGCAGCGCGTGGGACTTATCCGTTTCGGCAGCCGTGTTGACGTTTATCTGCCTGCCGGGACCGAGCCGAAGGTGCTCATGGGCCAGAAGTGCGTCGCCGGGGAGACGATCCTTGCCGAGATCGGTGAAGCTCCGATGATCGAAGGCATCGGCCAATGATCGACGAGGGCAGGGCGGCTCGCCTCCGTCGCGGGCGCCTGCCCGGGGGGCTGACGTTGCGGGCGATGGCCCCGAATGCGATTACCACTGCCGCGCTTTGCTCGGGCCTGACCGGGATACGGTTCGCGGTTACTGCAGCGTCCGGCACCGATCCCGTGCAGGTGGCCGAGGATTGGCGCAAGGCAGTTGCTGCCGTCATCATCGCAGGCCTGCTCGACGGCATCGATGGCCGCATCGCCCGCCTGCTGAAGGCGCAGTCGCGCTTTGGCGCGGAGCTCGACAGTCTGGCGGACAACGTCTCGTTCGGCGTAGCGCCCGCTCTCATCCTATTCCTATGGTCTCTGCAGGAGGCGCCCCGCGTCGGCTGGTTTGCCGCACTTGCGGTAGCGATCGCTTGCGCGCTTCGGCTTGCCCGATTCAACGCTCGCATCGACATGGAGGAACAACCCCACAAGTCGGCAGGTTTCCTGACAGGTGTACCTGCGCCGGTTGGGGCGGGGCTGGCGTTTCTGCCGCTCTACCTCTGGATTGCCACGGACAACCCGATGTTCCGCGAACCCTGGCTGGTCGGGCCGTGGCTCGTTCTGGTGGCGTTCCTGATGATTTCCAACATCGCTACGCTGAGCTGGTCGTCACTCCGACCCCGTCGCAGCGTACGGTTGGAACTGATTGCACTGTTCGGTCTGGTGATTGCGGCGCTGCTGAGCGAGCCTTGGCTGACCTTGTCGGGGATCTGCATCGTCTACCTGCTGCTGATCCCCGTAGGCGTGGTGCGCTACGCCAGAGTCAGGCGGCAGCGCGCCGCGAGCGTGCGGAGCGAACCGCATCCGCCTGCTTGAACGCGCGGCGCGGCGTGCGACGGAGCTGAGGCGCGGCGAAAGCCCGGGGCGCCTCGGCTTCGTGGCTGGTGACATGGACCAGAAATTCGCGGTCACGCTCCAGCGAGCGGTATTCTGCCAGAAGAGCAGTGATCTGCCCTTTTCGCCCCTGCATCGTCACGAAGACCGCGCCCACGGCGAAGGTGGCTGCAGCTGCGAAGACGAGTGTGCAAACAAGAGCGAGCATTGGACCATTCCCTGCGTTCTGCCAGATCCACCTGGTTAAGAATCCATTTACGATTCACCTGTGGATAACCTGTGGATTGAGCTATCGTTCCTGACTGTCCGAAGACTGATTCGGATATGGAGCTAATGTTCCTGTTTTGTTCCGATCCGTCAAGCTGGAACAGGCGTGCCAACAGCCAAATTGCTGCCAAACGACCCATATCCTTGATTTGAAACGGATGTTTATTGCAGCGTGATCGGATTAATCTCGATCAAGCACGGCGTTCGCCTAGGGACCAGCGGCGCGATTCAATGCTGGATTTTCCCGCATTCCTCATCTATCGGCGGCGCGATCGCATGAGTCCGTTCGGCATGGTGCTGGCGGAACAAGGCGAACAATCCACACGGGATGCACTTTCACCGGTGCCGCCAGCGGGAGCTCCGCAGCGGTTCCAGCGTCCCGGAGGCACAACCGGAAAGGAATTACCCATGGCGGCACCAGTCGTCACGATGCATCAGCTTATCGAAGCCGGGGCTCATTTCGGCCACCAGACCCACCGCTGGAACCCGCGGATGAAGCCGTACATCTTCGGCGCCCGCAATGGCATCCACATCCTTGATCTGTCGCAGACCGTTCCCCTGTTTGCCCGTGCGCTCGAGTTCATCTCGGCGACGGTCCAGGCTGGCGGAAAGGTCCTGTTCGTTGGCACCAAGCGCCAGGCGCAGGAGCCGATCGCGCAGGCTGCGCGCGCTGCCGGTCAGCACTACGTCAACCACCGCTGGCTGGGCGGCATGCTCACCAACTGGAAGACCATCTCGGGGTCGATCAAGCGCTTCAAGGCTCTTGAAGAGCAGCTCGCAGGCGATACTGCCGGTCTGACCAAGAAGGAAGTCCTTCAGCTGACCCGCGAGCGTGACAAGCTCGAGCTGTCCCTGGGCGGCATCCGCGACATGGGCGGCATTCCGGACGTGATGTTCGTGATCGACGCCAACAAGGAAGAGCTGGCGATCAAGGAAGCGAACGTCCTCGGTATCCCGGTCGTCGCGATTCTCGATTCGAACGTCTCGCCCGATGGCATCGCATTCCCGGTTCCGGCAAACGACGACGCAAGCCGCGCCATCCGTCTTTACTGCGAAGCCGTTGCTGCTGCTGCCACCAAGGGTGGCCGTGACGCGGCGATCGCTTCGGGTGCCGACCTTGGCGCCATGGCCGAGCCGCTGGCAGAAGAAGCCACGGCTGAAGCCTGATCCGGATTTTCGTGTGGCGGCCTTGCCTTGCAATGGCGGGCCGTCACCGAACTGACCCGGGTACGATTTACGAGCCGCGGCAGTGCTGCGGCTTCCTGTGTTTTCAAGATAAAGGATCAACGCAATGGCTTACACCGCCGCTGACGTGAAGAACCTGCGCGAGCGCACCGGCGCCGGCATGATGGACTGCAAGAAGGCTCTCGACGAGGCCGGCGGCGATTTTGAAGCCGCCGTTGACGCACTGCGCGCCAAGGGTCTGGCCGCTGCTGCCAAGAAGTCGAGCCGCACCGCCGCCGAAGGGCTTGTCGGTGTTGCTGTTTCGGGCACCAAGGGCGTTGCTGTCGAAGTAAACTCGGAAACCGACTTCGTCGCCAAGAACGACCAGTTCCAGGACTTTGTCCGCAAGGCCACCGAAGTTGCGCTGAACACCGGCGCTTCGGACGTCGAGACGCTGAAGGCCGCAGCCTATCCGGACGGCGGTTCGGTTGCTGACAAGCTGACCAACAACGTCGCCACCATCGGCGAGAACCAGCAGCTGCGTCGCATCAAGCATGTCGAAGTCTCGAACGGCGTCGTCGTGCCCTACATGCACAATGCGGCCGCCACCAACCTTGGCAAGATCGGCGTGCTCGTCGCGCTCGAATCGGATGCTGCTGCCGACAAGCTCGAGGCGCTCGGCAAGCAGATCGCGATGCACATCGCCGCTGCCTTCCCGCAGGCTCTCACTGCCGACCAGCTCGACGCCGAACTGATCGCTCGCGAGCGCAAGATCGCCGCCGAGAAGGCTGCGGAGAGCGGCAAGCCCGCCGAAGTCCAGGCCAAGATGGTGGACGGTGCCGTCGCCAAGTACGCCAAGGAAAACGCACTGCTGTCGCAAATCTTCGTGATGGACAACAAGTCGACCATCCAGCAGGTCGTCGACGCCGCTGGCAAGGAAGCTGGCACGAAGATCGTGCTGAAGGACTATGTCCGCTTCCAGCTCGGCGAAGGCATCGAGAAGGAAGAGACCGACTTCGCTGCCGAAGTGGCTGCTGCCGCCGGCATCAAGTAAGTCTGCGTTGAACGATCCCCGCATGGACGGGCCGGATATCTGGCCCGTCGGTGCGGGGATTGTTATGCCTGCGCCCTTGGCAGGCCCCTTCACAGGGCTATAAGGGCGGCCACTTCCCTTTGGTTACGAGTGCATCCGATCCATGAGTGTCCCCAGCTACAAGCGCATTCTTCTGAAGCTCTCGGGCGAAGTGCTGATGGGGGAACAGCAGTTCGGGATCGACACGGACTACGTCGCCCGCGTGGCGCAGGAAGTGAAGGACGCGCGGGACAGCGGCCTCGAGATATGCCTGGTCATCGGTGGCGGCAACATCTTCCGCGGCATGGCCGGAGCTGCCAAGGGCATGGATCGGGCGCAGGCCGACTACATGGGCATGCTGGCTACGGTGATGAACGCGCTGGCGATGCAGTCGGCGCTGGAACAGCTTGGCGTCCCGACCCGCGTGCAATCAGCGATCGAGATGGACAAGGTGTGCGAGCCGGTGATCCGTCGTCGTGCCGAGCGTCACCTGGAAAAGGGCCGCATCGTGATTTTCGCAGCCGGCGTAGGCGCACCCTATTTCACCACTGACTCCGGCGCTGCGCTGCGCGCTGCCGAAATGAAGTGCGACGCCTTGCTCAAGGGGACCAGCGTGGACGGCGTCTATGATGCTGACCCGAAGAAGGATGCCACGGCAAAGCGTTATGAAACCGTGGATTATGACACGGTGCTGGCAGACAACCTGAAGGTCATGGACGCAAGCGCAGTGGCGCTGTGCCGTGACAACAACATTCCGATCGTCGTCTTTTCGATCCGCGAGCGCGGCAATCTTGCCCGCGTGCTTGCGGGCGAGGGGACGCAGACGATCGTCAAGCAAGGAGCCTGAGCCATGGCAAAGTACGACAAGGCCGATCTCGAACGCCGCATGAAGGGCGCTGTTGAATCGCTCAAGGGCGATCTTTCCGGCCTGCGCACCGGTCGCGCCAATACCGCGCTGCTCGATCCGATCATGGTCGAGGTTTACGGCAGCCACATGCCGCTCAGCCAGGTGGCCAGCGTCTCCGCGCCGGAACCGCGCATGCTTTCGGTACAGGTGTGGGACAAGTCGAACGTGACTCCGGTCGAGAAGGCCATCCGCTCGGCAGGCCTGGGCCTTAATCCGATCAGTGATGGACAGACCCTGCGCCTCCCGATCCCGGACCTCACCGAGGAGCGCCGCAAGGAACTGGCCAAGCTTGCGAGCAAGTATGCCGAGAACGCCCGCATCGCGATCCGCAATGTGCGCCGCGATGGCATGGATGCTCTCAAGGCCGACGAGAACAAGAAGGAAATCTCGGAAGATGAGCGCAAGCGCGCCGAGACCGACCTGCAGAAGCTGACTGACGATATCATCAAGCAGGCCGATGAAGCGGCTGTGGCCAAGGAAAAGGAAATCCTCGGCAAGTGACGGCGGTCCCCGCCTCGACGGGCGGCAGCGCGTCCCATGGCGCGCGGCACGTCGCGATCATCATGGACGGCAATGGCCGGTGGGCGAAGAAGCGGATGATGCCGCGCGCCTTCGGCCACAAGCGCGGTGTAGACACGGTGCGGGACATTGCCCGCGCCGCGCGCGACATGGGGCTTGAGGCGCTGACGCTCTATGCTTTCTCGTCGGAGAACTGGAAGCGTCCGGCGGACGAGATTGCCGACCTGATGGGGCTGTTGCGGACATTCATCCGCAATGACTTGGCGGAACTCGTTGGCAACAACACGCGACTGAAGATCATCGGCGATTATCAGGCGCTTGCGCCCGATATGGTGGAATTGATCGAAGATGCGATGGCGCGGACAGCGGGCAATACTGGCACGACGCTGGCAATCGCGCTGAATTACGGCTCGCAACAGGAAATCGCCCGGGCGGCGGCCAAGGCCGCAGCGAAGGGGCCGGTCACGCCCGAAGCTATCGAGGCGGAACTGGACACCGCGTGCCTGCCACCCCTTGACCTGCTGATCCGGACTTCGGGCGAGGTTCGCCTTTCGAACTTCCTGCTGTGGCAGGCGGCATATGCCGAGATGTGGTTCACGGACGTGCTCTGGCCGGACTTTACCGCGGCGCACCTGCGGGAGGCACTTGAGCAGTTCGGATCGCGCGAGAGGCGCTTCGGTGGACGCTGAACCCCAAGTCGCACCGAGCGCGGCAGAAGCTCCCAGAAAATCCGATCTCGGCGTGCGTGTTGCTTCCGCTGTGGTGATGCTCACGATCGCCGGTGCCGCCTTCTGGGCGGGCGGCCTGTGGCTGGACCTGTTCGTGGCCGTCGTGGCTTTCGGTGTATTCGTGGAGTACGTGCGACTGGTCGGCAAGATCGCTGACAATGCAGCGCGCCTCTCGTCGATGGTGATCTTCGGTGCGGTCTACGTCGGCTGGGGCGGGCTTGCCCTTGCCGTCATGCCCGAGCCGTTGATGCTGGCGGTGCTGGGCCTGGTGATCTGCACCGATACGGGCGCCTACTTCACCGGCCGTTCGCTCGGCGGGCCGAAGATCGCTCCCAGGATCAGCCCATCAAAGACATGGGCCGGGCTGCTCGGGGGTATGGCGGCAGCAGGCATCTGGGCATCGTTGGTGGTGCTTTCCGCAAGCTATCTCGTCTCTGCTATCGGGCCCACGGGGCCAAGCGTGGCGGCGGCGCTGGAAGTCGCCAACCTTGGCATGGCTGCCATCGCGGGCGCGGTGCTGGCCGTTTTTGCCCAAGTCGGAGACTTTTACGAATCGTGGTTGAAGCGCCGGGCAGGGATGAAGGATTCATCGCGACTGATTCCAGGACACGGTGGTCTGTTCGACAGGGTTGACGGACTGCTCCCGGTTGCCATCATCGTCGGCACGGCTTGGGCCGCAACGAAGGCAGGACTTTAGAGGCAGATGGCGCGCTCCATTTCCGTTCTGGGCGCAACCGGCTCGATCGGTGCCTCCACGCTCGACCTGATCAGACGCAATCGCAATGACTGGCGCGTCGTTGCCTTGACCGCCAATGGTGACGCCGAGGGTCTGGCCAGGCTGGCCCGCGAGTTCGGTGCCGAAGTTGCGGTGGTGGCCGATGAGGTTGCGCTGCCCGCTCTCCGCGAAGCTCTTGACGGGACCAGCATTCACGCAGCAGCGGGACCGGCAGCCCTGATCGAGGCGGCCTCGCGTGGGGCCGACATTACCGTGGCAGCGATTGTGGGATGTGCCGGGCTTGCCCCGACGATGGCGGCAATCGAGCGCGGCGGTGTGATCGCCTTGGCCAACAAGGAAGCGCTGGTTTCCGCAGGAGACGTGATGACTGCGGCCGTCGCGCGGCACGGCGCAACGCTGCTTCCGGTCGATTCCGAGCACAATGCCATCTTTCAGTGCCTGGCTGGCAATAGCCTTGAGCACGTCCACGCGATCACGCTGACGGCGAGTGGCGGGCCTTTCCGCGATTGGGCGCTCGAACAGTTGCAGCGCGCAACCCCGGCCGAAGCGGTCAAGCATCCCAACTGGTCCATGGGCGCCAAGATCAGCGTGGATTCCGCCACGATGATGAACAAGGGCCTTGAGTTCATCGAGGCGTTTCATCTGTTCCCCGTCGGGGTGGAACGCCTGCGCATCATCGTCCACCCGCAATCGATCGTGCATTCGATGGTCGAGTATCGCGACGGATCGACTCTCGCCCAGCTTGGCCCCTCGGACATGCGGGTGCCGATTGCTTCAGCGCTCGCCTGGCCCGAGCGGATGGACACACCCTGTGCTCCGCTCGATCTCGCCGCCATTGGACAACTGACCTTCCGCACGCCGGATGAGATCCGCTTTCCGGCTACGCGCCTTGCTCGTAATGCTGTGATCGAGGGCGGGGCGGCCCCTGCCACTATGAACGCGGCCAACGAGATCGCCGTGGCAGCGTTTCTGGATGGTCAGATTGCATTCACCCGGATCGTGCAATCGGTTGAGGATGTGCTTTCGCGCAGCGCCATGCCGGCGCCCACCTGCCTTGACGATGTCATCGCGATCGATGCCGAGGCGCGGGCAAGGGCGCGCGAACTGATGGAACCCGTACGCTGATGTCGCCGATGGAAAGCCCCGGAATTCTCGTCACTTTGCTCGGTTTCGTGCTGGTGCTGGGGCCTTTGGTGTTCATCCACGAACTGGGCCATTATCTTGTTGGCCGCTGGTTCGGGGTAAAGGCCGACGTCTTCTCCATAGGATTCGGCAAGGAAATCGCGGGCTGGACCGACAAGCGCGGCACGCGATGGAAGCTCTCTGCCTTGCCGCTGGGCGGCTATGTCCAGTTCGCCGGGGACATGAATGCGGCGAGCCAGCCCAGCCCCGAATGGCTTGCTCTCCCGGCCGAGGAACGCAATCGCACCTTCCAGGCGAAGCCGCTGTGGCAACGGGCGCTGATCGTGCTGGCGGGGCCGGTTACAAACCTTCTGTTCGCGGTGCTGATCCTGGCCGGGTTTACCCTCGCCTACGGCAAATCGGTCGTTCCTCCTGTGGTGGGCGAAGTTCAGGCGGGTTCCGTTGCTGAGCGTGCAGGGGTGAAGGTAGGCGACCGCGTGGTTTCCATCCGAGGTCGTGCGATCGAGTCTTTCCTCGATATCCGTCTCGAGGTTGGCCAGAATCCGGGGGAACCACTCGATCTGGTCGTGTTGCGGGAAGGTCGCCAGATTGACGTGCCAGTCAGCGCCGCTGTGAAGGTCGAAAGCGACCGGTTCGGCAACACGCAGAAGATCGGCTTTCTTGGCATCGGTCCCAAAAGTTACGAGATCGTCAGGGTCGGGCCAGTTGAGGCGGTAGTGGACGGCGTCAGGCAAACCGGCAACATCATCGCGATGATGGTCAACGGCATTGGCCAGATTGTCATGGGCAAACGCGAGGTCAAGGAACTCGGCGGACCGATCAAGATTGCCAAATATTCGGGTGAGCAGCTGGTTTCCGGTTGGCAATCGTTCGTCGGCTTCGTGGCACTTATCTCGATTAACTTGGGGTTCATTAACCTCCTGCCAATTCCGGTTCTCGACGGGGGCCACCTCGCTTTCTACGCGGCCGAGGCAATCCGCCGGAAGCCGGTTGGCCAGCGCGGGCAGGAGTGGGCATTCCGCACCGGCCTGGCGTTCGTCATGGCATTGATGCTGTTCGTCACGATCAACGACGTGGCGTCGCTCAAGCTGTTTGGAGGGTGAGGCGAGTTTGACTGCGTCCGGTGCGGGGACGCGTGGTATTCGGCGGTCAGGGGTGGCAGGCGGATTTCCACATAATGTCTTTCCACAGAAATGCGGGGCAATGTTTGCTTGATTGGCCTTGTGGCATCGGGCAGAGGGCTACATTGCTTGCCGTGGCCGGACTTCCTCGGGGGCGTCCTGCTGCCACTTTATTACGGGATGGCGCTTGGTGATGATTGGACGTAACGCGGGCCGGGCAGAGAATCGGAACGCCAGGACTTCCCCGCTGTGCGCAGGCCTTCTGGCCACCAGCGCCTTGGTGGCTGTTCCAGGAATTGCCTCGGCGCAGGCCGTGGCTCCTGTTTCGCAACCTGCAGCCCCGGCTCCGGTGGTGCAGGCGCCGGTACCTGCCGGAGACGTCATTCGCACTGTGACTGTGCAGGGCTCGCAGCGCCTTGAGCCGGACACGATCCTTTCGTACATCCGCCTGCGTCCGGGCCAGACATATACGCAGGCGCTGGGTGACCAGGCGCTGAAGGACCTTTACGCGACTGAACTCTTCGCCGACGTCTCGATCCGCAACAACGGCGGTGACGTTGTGGTTCAGGTCAAGGAAAACCCGGTCATCAACCGCATCATCCTTGAAGGCAACAAGCGCCTCAAGGAAGACAAGATCCTCCCCGAGATCAAGTTGGCGGCTCGCCAGATCTTCACGCGATCAAAGGTCCGGGCCGACGTTGCGCGCATCATCGAACTCTACAAGCGGCAGGGCCGCTTTGCCGCGACGGTCGAGCCGAAGATGGTCATGCTTGACCAGAACCGCGTCGACATCGTGTTCGAGATCAGCGAGGGGCCGAAGTCCAAGGTTCGTCAGATCAACATTATCGGCAACGAGAAGTTTTCGGACGGGAAGCTTCGCGGCGAGATGGTGACCAAGCAGGCGCGTTTCTTCCGCCTGTTCTCCTCGGGCACCAGCTACGACCCCGACCGTCTGGCCTTCGATCAGCAGAAGCTGCGCCAGTTCTATCTGACCGAAGGCTATGCCGACTTCCGCGTGGTTTCGGCCGTGGCCGAACTGACTCCGGACAAGCGTGACTTCATCATCACCTACGTGGTGGAGGAAGGCGATCGCTACAAGTTCGGCGACGTGAAGGTTGACAGCCAGCTGCGCGATTTCGACAGCGATGCGATGTCCAAGCGCCTGCCGATCAAGGCGGGTGACTGGTACAACGCCAAGATGGTCGAGGACCAGGTCGACGCGTTGACCGAAACCGCAGGCGCGTTCGGCTATGCCTTTGCCGACGTCCGCCCGGACTTTTCGCGCAACAAGGATGACCTGACGATGTCGGTCACCTTCCGCATCGCCGAAGCGCCTCGCGTCTATGTCGAAAGGGTCGACGTCAACGGCAATACGCTGACGCAGGACAAGGTCGTGCGCCGCGAGTTCCGTCTGGCCGAGGGCGACGCGTTCAACACGTTCCAGGTCAAGCGTTCGACCAACCGCATCAAGTCGCTGGGCTACTTCCAGGAAAAGTTCGAGATCGAGCAGAAGCCGGGCAGCGCGCCCGACCGCATCGTGCTTGAAGCTAACGTGGAAGAGCGGCCCACCGGCGAACTTCAGCTCTCTGCCGGTTTCTCAAGCCTCGAGAGTTTCATCTTCCAAGGCTCGATCCGCCAGAACAACTTCCGCGGGCGTGGCCAGACGATTGGCCTCTCGGTCGACTACTCTCGCTTTACGCGTTCGGTTCAGGTGAGCTTCACGGAACCGTACCTCTTCGACAAGAACATCTCGCTGGGCGTTGATGTCTATCGGCGCGACCTCAACAGCTTCAACCAGTTCAACTCCAATCGCAACACGACCTACAAGCAGGCAACCACGGGCTTTTCGGCGCGTATCGGCGTGCCGCTGTCGGAGTACATGTCGCTGATAGGACGCTACACGTTCAATCTCGATGACGTCACTCTGGACCAGAGCACGTTCTATGTGAACGGCCAGTGCAGCATTCTGCTGGCAGGGCGTTACCTGTGCGATGCCATCGGCAAGCGGACAAGCTCCATTCTTGGCGCTTCGCTGGTCTACGACACGCTGGATAACCGCCTGCGTCCGAGCCGGGGCACGCAGTTCGTCGTCGGCGCCGACGTTGCCGGGCTGGGCGGTTCGGTCCGCTATGCACGCATTACTGCCAACGCAGCCAAGTTCTGGCCCGTGGGTGGAGGATTCATCTTCTCCGTCCGCGCCGAAGGCGGCGCGATCAAGGCGCTTTCGAGCCGTTCCAGCGATCCCACCATCGACGACGTGCGCCTGACGGACCGCTTCTTCCTGGGCGAACCCCAGATCCGCGGCTTCGACATTCGCGGTGTCGGACCCCGCGTCCTGCGCAAGTTCCTGACGATCGATACCAACAACGACAACATTCCCGACACGGCATCGACTGACCGCAACCAGTGGGTCGATGACGCTCTGGGCGGCAAGTATTATTACCTGACCCGCGCCGAGCTTGAGATTCCGCTGGGATCGGGCGCACGCGAACTCGGTCTGCGTCCGTCGATCTATGTCGACGCCGGTGCCGTCTGGGGCATTGCCAACCCGCTCACGCAGAACCCGAACAACGTCGTCTATTACACTGATGCGCTGACCGGGAAGATCACGAACAGCCCGACCGCATCGGATGGTACGGCAAACACTGCCACGCGCTATATCGAAGAGTACGTTGGCGATACGCTGTCGCCGCGCGTCTCCGTCGGCATCGGCGTGAACTGGAATTCGCCGTTCGGCCCGTTCCGCCTCGATTTCGCCAAGGTTCTCAAGAAGGCCAATGGCGACGACCCCAAGACTTTCACTTTCAACGTGGGAACCCAGTTCTGATGAAAATCCGTTACGCTTCCGCGCTTCTCGCGGGCCTCGCTGTTCTTTCCGTTTCGCCGACCGCTGCCGTGGCGCAGGCCACCTCGGGCACGGTCACGCCCGGTATCGCCATCGCCAATCCCTCGGCGGTGGTCGCCGCATCTGCTGCATATCAGACCGCCCAGCAGCAGCGTCCGACGACCTACAAGCCGCAGATCGACCAGGCCAATGCACGCAAGGGCCAGATCGAAGCGCAGCTCAAGCCTCTGATCGACAAGCTTCAGGCGGATTCGAAGGCGGCCAACCCCAACCGTGCGGCGCTTCAGGCCCAGTACGAGCAGATCCAGCAGATCGAACAGGCCGGCCAGGCAGAGATCCAGAAGATTCTCGAGCCGCTGAACCTTTCGCAGCAGTACGTGCTCGAGCAGATCGGCGACAAGCTTGACGCTGCCACCCAGGCCGCGATGGACAAGAAGAAGATCACGCTGGTGATCGATTCGCAGTCGGTCATCAAGGCTGGCCAGGTCTACAATCTCAACCAGGACATCCTGACCGAGCTCAACAAGGCCATTCCTTCGGCACAGCTGGTGCCGCCGGCTGGCTGGATGCCGCGCGCGCAGCGTGAGCAGCAGGCTCAGGCTCAGGCCGCACAGCAGCCGGGAACCGCCGCGCAGCCTGCGAAGAAGGCACCCGAAGGCCGCTGAGGTCTTCGGTTTGGGGGCCGGGTAATGTCCAAGGATCAGAACGCGCCGCAGGGCGTGATCACCGACTATGACGTGCGCAAGGTTATGGCGGCGCTTCCGCACCGCTATCCGCTCTTGCTGGTCGATCGTGTCGCTTCGCTCACCCTGAACGAGCGTATCCACGCGGTTAAGGCCGTGTCGATAAACGAGCAGTTCTTCCAGGGGCATTTCCCCGGACGCCCGATCATGCCCGGCGTCCTCCAGATCGAGGCGCTGGCCCAGGCGGCTGGCGTGCTCGCGGTGGAATCGCTCGGCCTCGCAGGTTCCGGCAAGCTGGTCTACTTCATGGCGATCGAGGATGCCAAGTTCCGCAATCCCGTGGAGCCCGGCGTCCTGCTCGACCTGCATGTCGAGTTCACCCAGAAGCGTTCGCGCGTGTGCAAGTTCGCTGGCAAGGCGATGGTCGGTGACAAGGTGACCTGCGAGGTCGGCTTTACCGCGATGATCGCAGACAGCTGAGGCTGCAGCCGCTGGACAACCTTGCGGCTTTCCGCTAGGCGCGCGCCCTTACAGATTCTAGCGGCCGGTCGGAACCGGCTGCGCACCGGAGCAAGACCCATGAAGACTGGCATTCACCCCGACTACCACATGATCAAGGTGCAGATGACCGACGGCACCGTTTTCGAGACTCGCTCCACCTGGGGCAAGGAAGGAGACACGCTCGCTCTCGAAATCGACCCGACCTCGCACCCGGCATGGACTGGTGGTACGCGCCAGCTGGACCAGGGTGGCCGCGTTGCCCAGTTCAACAAGCGCTTTGGTGGTCTTTCGCTCAAGCGCTGAGCGCTGGCAACAGGACATTGACGGGAAGGGCGGCTTCGGTCGCCCTTTTCTTTTGCGTGAACGGTTTGCCATGGCATATTGCTATCACCGATAGCCGTCCTAAAGATCAGGCCATGACGCTGACCAATTCCCTCGAGAGCCGCCTCGGCTATCAGCTCCGCCGCGCATCCGCCGTGATGATGGCAGACCTGGGGCGCGAGCTTTCCGATCTTGACCTGCGTCCGGCCGAAGTGACGACGCTGTTGGTCATCGCCGAAAATCCCGACTGTTCGCAGACCGAGGTCGGGCAAGTGCTGGCGATCAAGCGGGCCAACATGGTTCCGATCATATCCCGGCTGATGGAACGAGGCCTGGTCGAACGTCGGCGTCTGGATGGGCGCAGTCACGCACTGACGTTGACGGACGCTGGCCGCAGGATGGCAGACGATGCCGTGGCGCGGATCGACAAGCATGAAACCCGATTTACCGCCTTGCTTGGGGATGCGGACACGGGCGTTCTGTTTCGGTGCCTTCCGACCATCCGAAGCGCGCGGAGTGGTGAAGAGGAAAGCTGACCGTCAACCCCAGGGTCTTTCACGATACCATTTGGTTATCACGTACTTGAGGCCCTTGCGCACCTTCATGGCATGGTGAAGCGTGGCCGGGTTCACCGAACCATCGGGACGACGATTGTTCCAGCACACCAGCTTGCCTTTTTCGGGCTGGATGATCTTGTCGATCACCTTGAACCGCGTTGCACCGCCCGCCTCGACATCGTTGAGATAGACCATGAAGGTCCACGTGCGCTGACCTGCTACGTGGCAATATCGCTGGAAGTCTGCGCCATGAGGATCGAAGTAATCCGTGTGCGATTTGAATTCCTGCCCCGGTTCGTACCGCTGACCCTGAATGGGTTCGCCGAACTGTCGATCAATTCCCGAGATTGCCGAGATCTTTTCGTCCAGCGCAACGATCTCCGGCTCCTGCATCGGCAGATCGCAGGTTTCGCTCGTCCGGAAATAGTGGTCACCGTTGGCATCTGCGATTGTGGAAGGCCGGCGGTCACGATCGATCCTAGCGATGAGCGAAGCGCATTCCCGATCGCTTAGAAATCCGCGCAGCATGAACATCTCGAGTCTGGGCGTTGGCACGCGCATCATTCCCGGCAAGGTCAGCAAGCGGTCGGCAGAAGCTTCATTGGCGGGCGTCATCGCCGGTTCTCTACTCCAGCGACATGCCAGACTGCAACTTGAAGCCTCTGGTGTCTTGGTCGTAAAACCGTCACGTTCCTGCCGCATGCGAGCTACCGTGCCCTGTCAGAGTCCATCCTGCGCTGTCCGCAACGGCTTCTCGTTGGTCGAGATGATGGTGGTCCTGCTCGTGATGGGGCTGCTGGCGACCGCTGCAGTGCTGACGATCCCCGGCGATGGGCGCAAACTTCGCGACGAGGCCGAGCGCTTTGCAGCGCGAACGCTCGCGGCGCGGGACGAGGCCATTATCGGCGCGCGACCTGTGTCGCTGGTAGTGAGCGAGAGGGGATACTACTTCGAAGGGCGCCGCGAAGGTCGTTGGCAGCCCTTGCCGGGCCGGGGCTTTGAACTTACGGGGTGGAATGCCGAGACCATTGTCGACGGCCAGCGGCAACGCATCGTGTTCGATTCGCTGGGGCTTGCCAGCAGCGAAGCCCTTATCCGCTTGCGGCGTGCTGAAGCGGCGCTTTCAATCCACCTGCGCCGCGACGGGAGCGTGATCGTCGATGGCGGCTGAGCGCAATGGCTTCACCTTGCTCGAACTGCTCGTTGCACTTGCCGTGTTTGCGATCGCGGCGCTTGCCCTGCTGCAGATGGAAGGCGCGAGTATCTCCCGCACCGCAGATCTGGACCAGCGCCTGCTCCGGGAAATCGTGGCGCAGAACATGGCGGCCGAGATACTGACCGATCCAGCGCCGCCGCCTGTCGGATCGGCTTCGGGCACCATAGAGAATGCGGGACGCCGCTTCCAGTGGACCCGCACCGTCGAGATGCAGCAAGATTACGGCGTGTTGCGCATTGCTCTGTCGGTCCGCGAGACGACTCCGGGCGCGCAGAGCCAGGCTTTCACTCTCGATTTCACCAGGCTGCCGGGAGCATGAGGCAGGAACCCTCGCCCAACGGCTTCACCTTGGTGGAGATGCTGGTGGCGCTTGCCCTGTTCGCGGTAATCGCGGTCGGCGCACTGGGACTGCTGCGGTTCTCGGTGGACGCGGAGCTTGCGAGCCGGGACAAGACGGAAAGCATCGCCAGCCAGCGACGGTTCCTGTCAGTTTGGACAGCGGATCTGGCTCAGGCGGTGCCGCGCCCTTCGCGTGACGCATCCGGCACGAGCCACCCGGCCTTCGAAGCCGATACCGATGGCGTGATGATCCGTTTTACCCGGAGCGGCTGGGACAATGTCGATGGCGCGCCGCGTCCGAGCTTGCAGAAGGTCGAGTACCGAATCGCCGCAGGAGCACTGGTTCGCGCAGGCTATCCCTTTCCCGATGGCTCTGTCGCAGAAGCCGGTGCGGATGTTCTCTCCCTCAGCGCGCCGGCCACGGTGCGTTTCCGGGCGAAAGACGGCAATTGGCGCGATCGCTGGGACCCGCAACTGTCGACCGAACTGCCCGTGGCGATCGAGCTGCTGATCCCGCAAAAGGGCGTGCCGCCGTTGCGGGTGGTCTCCCTTGTCGGGGTGAACTATCAGTGAGGCAGGATGACCCTCGCGAGCGTGGCGCAGCGTTGCTCTCCGTCCTGCTGCTGGTCGCCATGATGGCAGTCATTGCGGCGTTGATGCTCGACCGTCTCAATCTGGCCACGCGCCTTGCCGCCAATGGCCAGGCCATGACGCAAGCGAGGCTCTATGCGGCAAGCGCCGAGACGCTGGCGATGGCGCGGATCAAGGCGCTGGTCGAAACCTCCCAGGAAAGAACGGTAGATCGCAGCGGTCTGCTCGGTCGAGACTTTCCGCTGCCCTTGCCGCGCGGCACCGTGATGGCGCGCGTTGATGATGCGGGGAACTGCTTCAATCTCAATTCGCTCGTCGAAGCCGATGTGCAAGGCGCCTTGCGCCTCAGGCTGGTCGGGCTGGGCCAGATGCGGGCATTGATGAAGGGTCTGGCCATTCCCGAAGCGGAAGCGGCCATCATAAGCGATTCGGTTGCCGATTGGATCGACAGTGACAATGCGCCGGCTCCAAATGGTGCCGAGGACGACAGCTATCAGGGCCGGGCTGTCCCGTACCGCACGGCCGGCCGGTTGATCAGCGACGTCAGCGAGATTCGCGCGGTGCGGGGGATGACGCCGCAATTCTATGAGCGTTTGCGCCCATGGCTCTGTGCCTTGCCCGGGGCGGACCTGTCGCCGATCAACGTCAACACGCTGCGCCCGGATCAGGCCCTCCTGCTGACGATGATTGCACCCCAGGCGATTCCCGCGCAGCGCGCCCGCGCCATGTTGGCGGCACGACCTGCGCTTGGCTGGAAAAGTCCCGATGAGGCCTTGCGTGGCGTGGGAGGGGAGGGCGCTGCCGTTCCTCTCAACCAGTTGCAGGTGCGCAGCCGCTGGTTCCTGCTTATGCAGACAGTGACGGTCGATTCGGTCAGCGTGGAGGAGCAGGCATTGATCGATGTCGGCGTGAACCCGCCGCGCGTCGCTTTCCGCAGCTGGGGGGACAGGTTCAGCCGCTGAATCGTCGCCACCCGCAAATTTCCGCTTCCATTTGTCCCGCCTTTCTGCAAAGGGGCCACCCCGCGCAGAGCAAACCTGCGCAGCAATGTGGCGACCGTAGCTCAGTTGGTTAGAGCGCCGGTTTGTGGTACCGGAGGTCGTGGGTTCGAACCCCATCGGTCGCCCCATTCTCTCCTGACATCAAAGGCATTTTCGCCATGTCGTATCGCCTTTTGGTACGGCTCGGCGCCATTGCGCTTGCCCCGTGGCGCGGCAAGTGGCAGAGCGATAATGGACCGGCGGCGGGGGTCGCCGGGAGAAGGATCAGATTCCCCGCGCCCATGCACGGATTTGCCAATCCCGCCCGTTTCCTGCGCCTTGCCCGCTGGATGATGCCGTTGCTTCTGGTGTCCGGCCTGCTCCTGTCGATGGGGGCGGTACTCTATGGCGCAATCGTTGTGCCGCCCGATCGGCTCATGGGCGATACGGTCCGCATCCTGTTCATTCATGTTCCGGCAGCCTGGCTCGGGATGGCTGGCTGGTCCACCATTGCCATCGCCAGTCTCGTCGAGCTCGTCTGGCGGCACCCGTTGGCAGCCATTGCAGGGCGGGCGGCCGCGGTTCCCGGCGCGACGTTCACGGCAATCTGCCTCGCCACCGGCTCGATCTGGGCGCGGCCTACGTGGGGCACGTGGTGGGTCTGGGATGGGCGCCTTACCAGTTTCCTCGTCCTGCTGTTTCTTTACTTTGGCTATATCGCACTGTCCGGCGCGGCGCAGCGCGACATGGCAGGCGGAGGTGGCGGCAGTCGCATCACGGCTATCTTCGGGCTGGTCGGTGCCATCAACATCCCGATCATCAATCGTTCAGTGGTGTGGTGGAACAGTCTGCATCAACCTCCATCGATCACGGCCGGCAAGTCTGCAATTGATGGAACCTTTCTGTGGCCCCTGCTGATTGCCGCACTCGGCTTCAGCCTCGTGTTCGGCGGCGTGGTCCTTGCGCGGATGCGCACTCTTCTGGCCGATATCCAGGCCGAGGCGCGGCTGCGCCGGAAAGCGATGGCGTAAACGTACGATGCGCGAAGGTCTTCAGCAGTGGGATTACGTGGCAGCAGCCCTGGCAATCGGCGTGATCGGCACGCTGGTGCTGGTCGGCTGGACGCTGGTGGCGATGATCCGGGCGGAACGCCGTCGTGACAAGGTGAGAGGCAAGTGAGCAGCATTTCCAGCGGCGGGCCAACCGGCGGCATCAAGCCGAAGCATCAGCGGCTCGTCCTGCTGGTCATTGCACTTGCTGCGCTGATCGGGGCGGGGCTCCTTGCGGCCTATGCCTTGTCCAACCAAGCCAGCTACTTCTACGTGCCGAGCGACCTGGTGAAGGACAAGCCGGAGCAGGGCCGCGCCATCCGCCTCGGCGGCATGGTCGAGCAGGGCTCGCTCAAGACGCAGGCGGATGGCGTAACGATCGATTTCATCGTCGGCGATGGCAAGGCCCGCGTGCCGGTCCGTTATACCGGCATCACTCCGGACCTCTTCGTCGAGGGATCGGGCGTCGTCGCCGAGGGCCGGATGGAGGGCGACACCTTCGTCGCTGACAATCTTCTCGCCAAGCATGACGAGAAGTACGTTCCCCGCCAGATGGGCGACATGACCGCCGCACAGGCCAAGCAAGTGGTGGCCGAAACCAAATGATCGCAGAACTCGGTCTTGCCGTATTGTGGATGGCGGCAGCTCTTGCCGTGTTGCAGCTGTTTGCCGGGTTCTCGGCGCTTCGGCCGGGCGGCAAGGTGCTGGCCGGCGTGGTTCGGCCGCTTGCAGTGATGCAGGGGGCACTGGTTGCGGTGTCCTTCCTCTGCCTGATCGACCTGTTTCTCGAGACCGATCTTTCGGTGAAGCTCGTCGCCGAGAACAGCCATTCGATGAAGCCATTCATCTTCAAGCTGGCTGGGACCTGGGGCAACCACGAAGGCTCGATGCTGCTGTGGGTGACGATCATGGCGGTTTCGGGCGGCATCGTTGCCCTGGTCGAGAAGCGCCTGCGCGAGGAAACGCTGCTGGCCACGCTGGCGGGGCAAGCCTTCGTCAGCCTTGGCTTCTATGCCTTCCTGCTCCTGTCGTCGAACCCGTTCGAACGACTGCCGGAACCGGCACCGGAAGGGGCAGGGCTCAACCCGCTTCTCCAGGATATCGGCCTCGCGTTCCACCCGCCGACGCTATACGTCGGCTATGTCGGTCTTTCGGTCGCCTTCAGCTTCGCCATTGGCGCGCTGATCACGCGCGATGTTGGTCCCGCGTTTGCCCGGGCGATGCGTCCCTGGGTACTTGGTGCGTGGATTTTCCTTACCATCGGCATCACTGCCGGTTCCTACTGGGCATACTACACGCTCGGCTGGGGCGGCTGGTGGTTCTGGGACCCGGTCGAGAACGCTTCGCTGATGCCCTGGTTGGCGGCGACGGCGCTGCTGCATTCGGCTTCGGTGCTGGCGAGCCGCAATGCCTTGCGGGCCTGGACCGTGATGCTCGGCGTGATTGCTTTCTCGATGTCGATGGTGGGCACGTTCCTTGTCCGCTCTGGCATTCTGACCTCGGTTCACGCCTTCGCAGTCGATCCTGAGCGCGGCTCGTTCATCCTTGCGCTGCTGGCGATTTACATCGGCGGTGCATTGGCTCTGTTCGGCGTTCGCGCCTCGACCGTCACCGAAGGTGAGCGGTTCAGCGTGTTCAGCCGCGAATCCAGCCTGGTGTTCAACAACGTGATGCTGTGCGGCATTCTCGGCATCGTGCTTCTGGGCACGCTTTACCCCCTGCTGACCGAGGCGTTCGGAGCCAAGGTCTCGGTCGGTCCGCCGTATTTCAATCCGGTCTCGGCCATTTTCGCGATCCCGATGATGATGGTCATGGCGGTCGGACCATTGCTGCGCTGGCGCAAGGACAAGCCGGGGCGGATAACCGCCACCGTCGCGGTGCCCGCATTGCTGGCGGCATTGGTGCTGCTGGCCGTTGCGGTCATGGCGCCGGGCATTCGTGTGCTGCCGATGCTGGGCATCGCCGTGGGCGCAGGGCTCGCAGTGGCGAGCTGGTTCCCGCTGCGTGGCCGCAATCTGCGCCGCACGCCGCTGGCGGTCTATGGCATGGTTTTCGGGCACTTCGGCATTGCCGTGGCGCTGCTTGGCGCGGCGGCGGAAAGTGCATTCTCGACCGAGCGCCTCGCCGCCATGAACGTGGGCGATACGCAGACCGTTGGGCCGATCTCGCTCAAGCTGCAAAGCGTCGAGCCGGTGGCGGGTCCGAACTGGACCGCGCTGGAGGCCACCGTCAGCGCATCGTACAATGGCGGTACGCCGGTAACGCTGCACCCGCAGGCGCGCACTTTCACCTCGCCGCCGGGCGAGCGCACCGAATCCGCGCTGCACACGCGGTGGAACGGCCAGCTCTACGCAGTCTTGGGCAACGAGGGTGAGGACGGCCGCTGGCAGATGCGCTTCTGGTGGAAGCCCTTCGTGCCACTGCTATGGCTGGGTGGCCTGCTCGTGGCCTTTGGCGGCCTGCTCGCCTTGATTGGTCGCGTGGCGCACGACGTCCGTCGCCTGCGCGCTGAAGGGAAGATTGCCTGGCGCAAGTCGCAGCAGGAGCAGCTCAAGTGACCGAGCCCGCGCCAAAGCGCTCCAGACTCGCCATCTGGCTGCCACTGATCCTGTTCGGCGCGTTCTTCGCCCTCGTGATCTGGGGCCTTGTTCGCCCGGCTGACCGCGAAGTCGCAAGCACCTTCATCGGCAAGCCTCTGCCGAGTTTCGATCTCCCGGCAGCAACCGATGACAGGCCTGGGCTGAACACTGCAGAGATGAAGGGCAAGCCAAGGCTGCTCAACGTCTTTGCGAGCTGGTGCATTCCTTGCGCCGTGGAAGCCCCACAGTTGGAAGCGCTGCGCCAGCAGGGCATCGAAATTGACGGTGTTGCCTTGCGTGATCGCAAGCAGGACCTTGAGGATTTTCTTGCCAGAAACGGCAATCCCTTTGCCCGCATCGGCAAGGACGACCTCTCCGAAGTGCAGCTCGCCATTGGCTCATCCGGCGTGCCGGAGACGTTCGTCATCGATGCCAAAGGGGTGATCCGGTACCAGCACATTGGCGAGATTCGCCCCGAGGATGTGCCGCTGATCCTTGAAAAGCTGAAGGAGGCGCAATCGTGAAGCGCCTGTTCCTCATGATCGTGGCGTTGCTGGCGTCTCAGCCCCTGTTCGCTCAGGATCAGCTGCCACCTGCGCCTTATGCCTACAAGCAGCTTGAAGACCCGACGCTGGAGGCCAAAGCACAACGGCTGATGGAAACGCTGCGCTGCCTCAAGTGCCAGAGCCAGGCCATTTCGGATTCCGATGCGCCGATGGCCGGTGACATGCGGCATCAGGTCCGCACCCGCATCAAGGCGGGCGAGGATCCCGAGGCCATTCGCGCCTGGCTGGTTGAACGCTATGGCGATTACGTCAGCTACGCGCCGCAGAACAAACCGATCATGTGGCCGCTGTTTGCGGCACCGCTCGTCATTCTGCTCCTCGCTGCCGTTCTGCTGCGGGGGCGCTTCCGCAGGAGCATCAAGCCGGAGGACGGCCAATGACCTGGGTCCTGATCCTGCTGATTGCCGCGATCGTCTTCGTGCTGTTGGCTTTCGTGTTGAAGATGCCGCGTGCCGGCTGGGAACTGTCAGGCGCGGCGTTGCTCGTGGGGATCGCAGGCTATGCGCTGCAAGGCCACCCGGGCGCGCCCGGCGCGCCCAAGGCGCCGATCGAGAACAAGCGCGCCGCAGACGAGGCTCTGGTCAAGCAGCGCCAGCAGATGGGTGACCAGTTTGCCCAGGGGCAGAGCTGGATGATCCTGGCAGACGGACTTGCCCGGCAGGGGCAATACGGCGCGGCCGCGGAGGTTTTGCGCAAGGGGACGCAACAGTTCCCCCAGGACGCCGACTTGTGGGTATCGCTCGGCAATGCGCTGGTCGGTCACAGCGATGGCATAATCACTCCCGCAGCGCAGTTCGCGTTCCAGAAGGCCGCGGCGATTGCGCCGGATCATCCCGGCCCACCGTTCTTCATGGGGCTGGCACTCGCTCAGTCGGGCAGGCTTGCCGATGCTCGCGCGATGTGGGCCGAACTGCTCCGGCGCTCTCCTGCAGACGCTCCCTATCGCGCCGATCTCTCGGAGCGAATCCAGCGCATCGACTCGATGCTTGGCGCAACCTCGGGCGCGTCGACTGCCGGAGCGCCGGTTGCGGTGCCCTCAGGAGAGGCTGGCGAATCTGATCAAGCTGCTGAATAAAAATCAGAATTTTCTGATTAGGAACGGCCCCGTATGCCGTTCGTTAGGCTCCCGCGCGCCCGTGTTCCAGCCCATTGCGGGGGCATTGGGGCAGTGCTAAAGCGCCGCGCCGCGCCGCCCTTTCGGCGGTCGCGATCAAGGCTATGAGGCCGGGGGCACTGTTGCCATGAGTAATGCTGTCAGCAATGCCGAACCAGCCCGTGGAAGCGCACCTGCGCATTCCGCAGGGCACGGTCATCCCGGCCATTCGCACGGCCCCCTGCTGAAGCTTGCCGTCGGCGCCATCGGGGTCGTGTTCGGCGATATCGGTACCAGCCCGCTTTACGCGCTGCGCGATACGTTTGCCGGCCATCACAAGCTCCCGCTCGACCTGCTGCACATCTACGGCATCATCAGCCTGATGTTCTGGTCGATGATGATCATCGTAACGTTCAAGTACGTCTCGATCATCATGCGCGCCGACAACAAGGGCGAAGGCGGCAGCCTTGCACTGCTTGCGCTGATCAACCAGCACACTGACGGAAAGCGCTGGGGCAAGGGGATCATCCTTCTGGGGGTGTTCGCCACCGCGCTGTTCTATGGCGACTCCATGATCACCCCGGCGGTTTCGGTAATGGGCGCAATCGAAGGCGTCGCGGTTTACCGACCTGACATGCATCCGCTGATCGTGCCGCTGGTCGTCGGTATCCTGATTGGCCTGTTCTTTATCCAGAGCCGCGGGACCGAGAAGGTTGCTGCGTTCTTCGGGCCGATCATGCTGGTCTATTTCGGCACGATTGCGGTGCTCGGGAGCTTCAGCATCGCTGAATACCCTCAGGTCATCACCGCGCTCAGCCCCCACCACGCGGTCACCATGTTCATCTCCGACCCATGGCGAGGCTTCCTGGCCATGGGCGCCGCCGTACTCGCAGTGACCGGTGCCGAGGCGCTTTACGCAGACATGGGCCACTTTGGCCGCAGCCCGATCCGGATGTCGTGGCTGGTCTTCGTCCTTCCGGCGCTGGTGCTCAACTATCTCGGCCAGGCATCGCTGCTGATCCGCAATCCCGCGGCGCTCGAAAGCCCGTTCTATTATCTTGCGCCGGAGTGGTTCCAGTGGCCGCTGCTGTTCATTGCCTCCTGCGCTGCCGTGATCGCCTCGCAAGCAGTGATCTCCGGCGCATTTTCGGTGACGCAGCAGGCGATCCAGCTTGGTTTCATCCCGCGCATGACGATCAAGCACACCTCCACTGCGGCCGGCCAGATCTACATCCCCGTGATCAACTGGGCGCTGATGATTGCGGTGATCCTGCTGGTGCTGGTGTTCCAGCGCTCATCGAACCTCACGGCCGCCTATGGCATCGCGGTCACCGGCGCGATGCTGATCGACAACTTCCTTCTTGCCGTTGTGCTGTTCAAGCTGTGGCATTGGAAGGCTCCTGCGGCCGTCGTCATGCTGGCCTTGTTCTTCGCGATCGACGGGGCATACCTTGGCGCGAACATGACCAAGATCCCCGACGGTGGCTGGGTTCCGCTGGTGATGGGCATTGCCATCTTCACCCTGTTGACGACATGGTCGCGTGGCCGTGCCCTGATGCGGGAGAACATGGCCGAAGGCACGATCCCGCTTGAGGTGTTCACAAAGTCTGCCCATTCGAGCGCGGCGCGCGTGTCCGGCACGGCGATCTTCATGGCGTCGACTGCCGCTGGCGTCCCTTCGGCCTTGCTACACAACATCAAGCACAACAAGGTCCTGCACGAGCGCGTCGTGATCCTCACGGTCTCGATCGAGGATGTGCCCTACGTTGACGAGGGCGATCGCTATTCGGTCAAGGACTTCGGCAACGGCTTTTACCGGCTGAACCTTCGATTTGGCTTCCTCGAAGAGACGGACGTGCCCGGCGCATTGAAGGGCGTGAGCATGTGTGGCGAGCCGTTCAACATGATGAAGACCAGCTTCTTCCTCTCGCGCCAGACGCTCATCCCCTCGGAAAAGCCCGGCATGGCTTTGTGGCGCGAGAAGTTGTTTGCCTGGATGTTGCGTAATGCGGCAAGCGCCATGGAGTTCTTCCGGCTTCCCACCAACCGCGTTGTCGAACTGGGCAGTCAGTTGAAGATTTGAACGGTCCGCTTCGGTTCGTCCGGTTTTCAGTAGCGGATATTGGAATTCGGGAGAATTCCGTTACTTCTTGCCCAACGTGGCAACAGGGACGCCCACATGGCCGATAGCGCGCTTCTGCGCGAGATTCTCGATGCTCAGCTTGAAACCGTCTGCCGTTTTCGGGCGGACGGCACGATCCTGTTCGTCAATCGCGCCTACGCAGCAACCTTGGGGCGCGAGCCGCACGAACTGACGGGGCGGAACCTGTGGGATTTCGTCACGGGTGAAGATCAGGCGCATGTCCGCGCCATGTTGCTCAACCTGACCCCTGCGCAGCCTGAACTGACCATAGAGAACCGTTTCGAAGCTGCGGGCGGGACCCGGTGGATGCTGTGGCGCAATCACGCCCTCGAATTCGATGATGCGGGCGCATGGTCGGTTGCCCAATCGACCGGCATCGACATTACCGAGCGCAAGCAACTGGAAGAGCAACTCAAGCTGCTCGTCGACGAGCTGAATCATCGCGTGAAGAACACGCTCATGGTGGTTCAGGCGATGGCTCATCAGACGTTTCGTGGCGAAGGCGCAGCCGATGGTCGCATCAGCACATTCAGCGACAGGCTTGCCGCGCTATCCGGTGCCCACGACGCCCTGAGCCGGACAAACTGGGCCGGAGCGCGGCTGGCCGATATCGTGAACCATGGGCTGTTGATATGCAGAGCCGATGACATGCGGATCGATGTGTCGGGGCCGGAAGTGATCATGCCTGCGAATGCCACTGTTTCGCTGGTCATGGTCCTGCATGAACTGGCTACCAACGCCATGAAATACGGCGCGCTGTCGGGCCTTACCGGCCGAGTGACGGTGCGTTGGCGCTCGATGACTCCGAAATGGTTGTAATAGATTGGGTCGAAAGCGGTGGCCCTGAGGTGAATATGCCGGAACGCAAGGGTTTCGGCTCGCGCCTGTTGGCCGAAGCGATACCTCGCCAGCTTGGTGGTCGCGTCGATCTGGACTATGACAGGGCCGGGTTACGATGCCGTATCGCAGTGCCGCATTTCCGGCCATTTCCTGGGACGCAAGATGATTGACGGGAAACGCATACTGGTCGTTGAAGACGAGTTCATTGTCGCGGCAATGCTTTGCGATACCCTGGAGGATCATGGCGCCATGCCTGTGGGTCCGGTCGGCAGGGTGAGCGAGGGGCTGGAGGTGATCGCCGCAGGCGGCATTGACGCTGCGGTACTTGATTGGAACCTTGCCGGGGAATCCGGTTCGTCACTGGCAGAAGCGCTGGCTGCGCGAGACGTTCCGTTCATCATCGCCACGGGTTATGGTTCGGTCGATGCGCCGTTCAACGAGCGGCCAATTCTGAGCAAGCCGTACGTGTCGGCTCATCTCATTGAAAAGCTTTCCGGTCTTTTCACCGGCTGATTTGCAAAACCGTTGAACCCCGGAGCGGCATTGCCGCCCCGGGAATTCAGATCAGTCCTTCTTGGCTTCCGCCACGGATTCGTTGTGAAGGCTGGCTTCGGCTTCGGCGGCTTCCTGCTTGGTAGCCGCAGCTGCCTTGTCGGCCATTTCGTCGGTCTTTGCGGCCGCGTTGTCGACGGCAGCAGCGGCCTTGTCACCCAGCTCGTCAGTAGCGGCCGCCGCGTTGTCGGCAGCGTTGGCAACGTCATTACCGGCCGATTCCGCCGTCGTCTCGGCAGCTTCCTGCGTCTTTTCCGAGCAAGCGGAAAGCGTCAGGGCGGTCGCCGCGGCGGCAGCGAGGATCGTGAACTTGCGCATGTGGTGAATTACTCCCCTTGGTGTCGTACCCGCAGTGCGGGTTGAGGGGGCAACGCATGAACACGCATTAGTATCCCGTCGCAGAAAAAGGGCGCGGCATCCGAGAATGCCGCGCCCCCAGTTCCAGCGCATCAAAGGCTAGAGCCATCAGCCAAGGTTTGCGCTCACCATGCAGTACAGCATCGGCAGCGACAGCAGCAGATTGGTGCGGCTTGCGGCCAGCGCGCGCGGTGCGGCGGCAGCCTTTTCCTCAGCCGATGCCTCGACGATGCCGAGAATCTTCTTCTGGGCGGGCCAGATGATGAACCATACGTTGAACGCCATGATCAGCGCCAGCCACATGCCAAGGCCGATCATGTTGACGTTGCCTTCGCCCGAGAAGGTCATCGCCTGATGGCCGTATCCGTTCACGAACGCGATGACGAGGCCGGTGATGACCGTAAGCAGCGCGGCATAGCGGAAGAAGAAGAACACCTTGGGTGCGATGTGACCCGTGATCGCGCCCTTCTGTTCGGTCGGGATCTTCGGCATGGTCGGCACCTGCACGAAGTTCAGGTAGTAGAGCAGGCCGATCCACAGGATGCCGAAGAAGGCGTGGAGCCAGCGGAACACCGAGTTGGCGTCGACCGGAGCGGATGCGCCGTAGCCCACCATCACCGCAATGGCAGCGACGAGACCGACTACGAGTACGAGATGAAGATTGCCAAAGAATTTGGCCATGTGATTTCCCCCTATGTGCAACCGTCATATGGCAGGAGCACGACCATGCCCCCACGGTTGCCGCGCATATTAGGCAGCGTGCCGCAAATGTCACACAAAATTAGGGTTGGGCTGCCAGCCTCTTCGGGAAGGACAGGCGCGCCTCAGTCGTGCGGAGGGTTCTGTTCCACCTCGGTCTGTTCGTCCATTGCCAACCCGTGCTTCATCAGCATGGGTATCTGGGCGAACGTGAACAGGAACGACAGTGAGGTCACACCCCAAAGCTTTGCCTGCAGCCAGATTTCGAAGTTGCCGTTGGCCGTATTGAAGAAGTACCGCAGGACTTCATTCAGCCCGGCCAGGAACAGGAAAAAGAACGCCCAGTTCCGCGACAGCTTCAGCCAGCCTTCCTCGTTCAGACCATCGAATGCGGCTTCGAGCAGGTAGCGCAGCATGGCCTTGCCCTTGGCAAGGCCAGCGAACAGCACGCCAGCAAAGAGCAGATATATCGCCGTTGGCTTGACCTGGATCCAGAAGGGATCGCCCAGCAGGACAGTCAGCGTCCCGAACCCGAGGATCAGCACGGTCGACAGCCACAGCATCGGCGAAATCTTGCCGAGCCGCAGCTTCGAGACGATCAAAGCCACGACGGTTGCGACCATGAAGGCTGCAGTGCCTTTGGTAACGGCCACCACCTCGGCCAGCCCGGCATCACCACTGTCGCGCTTGAAGTAGCGATAGGCGAGGAAGAACACGAGCAGCGGACCGTAATCGACCAGCAGGTTCAGCCAGGACGATTTGGGCTTCTTTTGGGCCTCGCTCACCGGAACACTCCTGCGATGACCTTGGCGACAAGGTCGGGATCGAACGGGCGCAGATCGTCGATCTTTTCGCCCACGCCGATCGCGTGGATCGGCAAGCCGTACTGCTCCGCCGCCGCCACCAGCACGCCGCCGCGCGCGGTGCCGTCAAGCTTGGTCATGATCAGGCCGGTCACCCCTGCCACTTCCTTGAAGATCTCGATCTGCTGCAGCGCATTCTGTCCGTTGGTGGCATCCAGCACCAGCACCACGTCATGCGGGGCTTCCGGATTGAGGCGGCCGAGCACGCGGCGCACCTTTGCCAGTTCGTCCATCAGCTCGCGCTTGTTCTGGAGGCGGCCGGCGGTATCGACGATCAGGGTGTCGATGCCGGTGTCGGTGGCGGTCTTTACCGCATCGAACACGATGGCAGCCGGGTCGCCGCCCTCGGGGCCGGTGACGATGGGCACGCCGAGGCGATCGGCCCATACCTTGAGCTGGCCTATCGCCGCCGCGCGGAAGGTGTCGCCCGCTGCCAGCATCACGCCGTAGTCCTGCTCCTGGAACAGGTGGGCGAGCTTGGCGATGGTGGTTGTCTTGCCCGATCCGTTGACGCCGATCACCAGGATCACCTGCGGACGAGGAAACGCCACGATTTCCAGCGGCTTGGCAACCGGGCGGAGGATCGCGGCGATCTCTTCGGCCACTGCTTCCTTCAGTCCCCGTTCGTCCACGCCGTTCTCGAACCGGGCGCTTTTCAGGCGTTCGCGGATGCGGTCGGCGGCACGGGGGCCGAGGTCGGACAGGATCAGCGCGTCCTCGATATCATCGAGTTGCTCGTCGCTCAGGCGGCTGCTGCCGACGATCCCGCCGAGATTTTCGGCAAGCCGCTCGGACGTCTTGCGGAATCCGCCGAGGATGCGGTCGGACCAGCTGGGGCTGGCGGTTTCGGCACTCATTCGAGTATTCCTTCAAAAATCCTGGTCGGCGTTACCGTGACGAGGCTCCCGACGGGAGTGCCTTCCGGAACGCGGTAGGTCGCAAAGTGTCCCGCATGGCCGGTTCCGTCGCGCTCGGCAAGGACTTGCGCAGGCGTGCCGAGGAGCGACTGCAGCCAATCCCGGCGTTGCCTGGCCACTTCGGCCCGGACTTCGGCCGCGCGTTCCCTGACGAGCACGGGATCGACTTGCGGCATGCGCGCTGCCGGCGTGCCGGGACGAGGGGAGTAGGGGAAGACGTGGCCGTGGACGACCGAGCAGTCGCGCACGATCGAGACATTGTCGGCGTGCATTTCGGGCGTCTCGGTCGGAAAACCTGCGATCAGGTCGGCGCCGATTGCTATGCCTGGGCGTCGCGCCTTCAAGCGCTGCACCAGATCGATCGCGTCATGGCGCGAGTGCCGCCGCTTCATCCGCTTGAGCACCATGTCGTTGCCGGACTGCAAGGACAGGTGGACGTGCGGCATCACGCGCGCCTCCTGCGTGATCAGTTCGAACAATAGCGGATCGATCTCCACGCCGTCGAGAGAGGACAGCCGCAAACGGGGCAGGGCGGGAAAAGCGTGCAGGATCGCCGCGACAAGATCACCAAGCCGCGGGCTACCGGGCAGGTCCGCGCCCCATGAAGTGACATCGACACCCGTCAGAACCACCTCGTTGACGCCCTCGAGCCGCGCGATCGCTTCGATGACTGCTGCTGTCGCGAGCGAAACGCTGGTCCCCCGGCCTTGCGGGATGATGCAGAAGGTGCAGGCGTGATCGCATCCGTTCTGCACCGGCACAAAGGCGCGTGTGTGAGACGTGCCGCTTCCCCGCGAAGGCAGGGGCCGCAGCCGGTTTACGGAAGGTTCCGTCGCAACACCGAGGTCCCCGCCTTCGCGGGGACGCCATGTGGCGGGCTTCAGCTTGTCGGCATTCGGCACCACCGCATCGACCTCGGCCATTCCGGCGAAGGCGTCCTGCTCGATCGTGGCGGCGCAGCCGGTCACCACGAGCCGGGCATCGGGATTTTCTCGCCGCAGCCTGCGCACTGCGCGGCGTGACTGGCGCACGGCTTCGGCAGTCACGGCGCAGGAGTTGACGACCACGGTCGGCGGTCCATCAGCGAGAAACCCGCTGATCGCCTCGCTTTCGGCAATGTTGAGGCGGCAGCCGAGAGAGACGACCTGTCCGCTCATGTGGGGAAATCAGCGTCCTCGAAGGAGCCTTCGAAGCTCAGCGCGGCAGGACCGGTCATTTCGATCGAGCCGCCTTCCGGCCAGGCGATGGTGAGGGGGCCGCCGGGCAGGTCGACGCGGACCTTGCGGCCGGTCAGCTTGCGACGCATGGCTGCCACGGCGGTCGCGCAGGCGCCGGTGCCGCAGGCGCGGGTCAGGCCTGCACCGCGCTCCCACACGCGCAGTCTGAGGTGATCGGAGCCGACCACGCTGGCAACATTGACGTTCACGCGCTCGGGAAAAACCGCATCGTTTTCAATGATGGGGCCCAGTCTTTCGAGCTCTACCGCATCGGCATCAGGCACGAAGAATACCGCATGGGGGTTGCCGACATTGACGCCGACGGGATTTTCCAACTCTTCCCAGCCAAGCGGCAACTCCAAGGTATCCATGGCATAACTCAGGGGTATCTCCTGCCAGCCAAACCGGGGCAGGCCCATGTCCACGGTCACGCCATCCTCGCCCGCCTCGGAGCGGATCAGGCCACCCAGGGTCTCGATCGAGTTCGTGCCCCCGAGCAGAAGTCCAACAGCCCGGCTGGCATTGCCGCAAGCCTCGACCTCGCCGCCGTCGTTGTTGAAGATGCGCATGCGCACGTCGGCGACCTGCGATGGTTCGAGCACGATGAGCTGGTCGCAGCCAACGCCGGTGCGGCGGTCGGCCAGCGCGGCGGCGCGGCGGGTGGTCATTGCCACCGGCGTCTCGCGTGCGTCGATCACCACGAAATCGTTGCCGAGGCCATGCATCTTGCGGAAGGGAATGCGCATGGCGCGCGACTTAGGGATTGCCGCGCCTCGTGGCAATCATTTCGCCGAAAATCAGGCCGTGGCCGCTCGCGGCATTTCGGGCAGTTCGTTGACCGAGATCGCGGGGGCGCTGGGCAACAGGTTGTAGCTGGCCAGCAGGGCCCGTACGGCGTCTGCGTCTTCAGGCTGACCGTAGAGATAGCCCTGGCCCTTGAAGGAGCCGTATTTGCGCAGTTCGTCGAGCACTTCCGGGCTTTCGATGCCTTCGGCAGTGATCGGCAGGTCCATGCCCTTCCCGAGCGACGAGATCGCTTCGATGATGGTACCGCTGTCCTTGCTCTTGCCGAGCGTCGAGACGAAGAAGCGGTCGATCTTGATCCGGTCGAAGGGCAGGGTGCGCAGCTGCGCCAATGACGAATAACCGGTGCCGAAATCGTCGAGGCTGATGCGGATGCCTTGATTCTTCAGGCTGGTGATCAGGGTGCGCACGACGCCGACGTTTTCATGCAGGCATGTCTCGGTAATCTCGATGTCGAGCCGGTGCGGCGGGAAGTTGGCTTCGACCAGCAGTTTGAGCAGCTTCTGGGCAAACCACGGATCGCGCAGCTGCAGCGGCGAGATGTTGACCGAGAGAGTGAGGCGAGGATCCCATTCGCGCGCATCGCGCAGCGCCTGACGGATCAGGCTTTCCGACAGCTCCGAGATCAGGCCGATTTCTTCTGCGATCGGAATGAAAAGTTCGGGCGAGAGCAGGCCATGCCTGGGGCTCTTCCAGCGGGCAAGCATTTCGAAGCCGGTCAGCTCGCCGGTGTCGAGATCGACTTGCTTTTCGTAATAGGGCACGAATTCGCCGCGAGGAATACCTTCGCGGATGCCGCGTTCGAGTTCGCTGCGGAAGCGCAGTTCGCTCTCCATGTTCTGTTCGAACCAGTAGTAGCGGTTCCGTCCGCCCTTCTTTGCCTGGTACATGGCCAGGTCGGCGCGGTGGATCAGCAGTTCCGCCAGGGTGCCGGCGTCGTTCGGGTCGGCCGGTCCCGTGTTGGCAAGGCCAATGGAGGCTGTCACTTCAAGTGCGAGTCCGTCGATTTCCACCGGGCGCGCGATCGAAGCGTTCAGGCGGATCATCAGGCGGTCGATGGCTTCGACATGATCCGGATCGTAAATGGTGGCAAAGGCGAATTCGTCGCCGCCAAGGCGCGCCATGATCGATTTCTCGGGCAACAGCGCGCGAATCCGTTCGGCGGTCTGCAGCAGCACGGCATCGCCAGCCTGGTGGCCGTGCGCATCGTTCGACTTCTTGAAGTTGTCGAGATCCATCATCATCGCCACCACCTCATGACCGGTGGCCCGGGCGGTGTGGATCATGTCCTGCAGGGCAGGGCCGATACTCCGGCGGTTGAGGCAGCCGGTGAGGGGGTCGGTATGGGCCAGTCTGTGGGCCACTTCCTCGGCAACTCGGCGCTGGCCGACTTCGCGGGTGAGATCGACATAGCGCCGCCAACCGAACAGGAGGAGGGCGATATTGAGCACAAGCGCGGTGCCGAGCATCGGTTCTTGCGGCCTTGCGCCCGTCGCGAGTGAATGCAGGAAATCGCGCAGCACGGATGAGCCGTTCGCCACGAAGAGCAGCACGGCTGCAATGATGACGCCGAGACCCACGATGTCGTGATCTCGCCGGTCCTTGAGCGCGATGCTTGTGGCATCCGGCTCGTTGAACTTGATAGGCGCTGTCGCCATGCCCCCGCTTTCATCTCTGCCGCATGTCCTGCGGCCCGATTCCGTCAGGGCCATGGCTAAGGGAACGTCCTGAAATTTTGGTTAAGGACTGTTTCTTACGCAGGGCAGGCGTTGCGGGCGGACAGCAGGCCGGGTGGCCAATCGGCCCAAGCTGCTTGCCTTGCGGGCAAAGCGAGGCTAAGGGGCAGGCCTGCGAGCGCCATTGCGTCTTGCGGATTCGACAACGGCCCCTGTTCAGGATGCCACACGCTGGTCGGCGAGGTTTCGCCCACCGGCGTTTTTCGCGTTACGCGAAAGTGGTTCCCGATCAAGGGCATGATGATGGGAATCGCGCGTGTTCGACAGTCTTTCAGACCGGCTTGGAGGCGTATTCGATCGCCTGCGTGGCCGCGGCGCGCTGCGTGAGGAAGATGTCCTTGCGGCGATGCGCGAAGTGCGGATCGCGTTGCTTGAGGCCGACGTTGCCCTTCCCGTCGTTCGCCGATTTATTGACTCCGTTTCGGAGCAAGCCGTTGGCCAGTCGGTCCTGAAGTCGGTCACGCCCGGCCAGCAGGTCGTCAAGATCGTCAACGATGCGCTGGTCGAGATGCTTGGTGGCGGCACGGCCGAGCTTGACCTGAACGCCGCGCCGCCCGTTGTGATCATGATGGTCGGCCTGCAGGGGTCGGGCAAGACCACCAGCACGGCCAAGATCGGCAAGTTGCTGAAGGAAAAGCAGGGCAAGAAGGTCCTGATGGCCTCGCTGGACGTCAATCGTCCGGCGGCGCAGGAACAGCTTCGCGTTCTGGGCGAACAGGCGGGCGTTGCCACGCTGCCGATCATCACCGGGCAGCAGCCGGTCGACATCGCCACCCGCGCCGTGAACGCGGCCAAGCTGCAGGCGGTCGACGTCCTTCTGCTCGACACCGCAGGCCGACTCCACGTCGATCAGGCGCTGATGGACGAGATGAAGGCGGTTGCCACTGTCTCGGCCCCGAAGGAAACGCTGCTCGTCGTCGACTCGCTGACGGGCCAGGATGCGGTCAACGTTGCACAGTCGTTCTCGGGCGAAGTCGATCTTACCGGCGTGATCCTCACCCGCATGGACGGTGATGCGCGTGGCGGTGCGGCGCTGTCGATGCGGGCCGTTACCGGCAAGCCGATCAAGTTTGCCGCAACCGGCGAAAAGCTGGACGCGATCGAGCCGTTCCATCCGGAGCGCGTCGCTGGCCGTATCCTCGGCATGGGCGACATCGTGTCCATCGTCGAGAAGGCGGCGGCGACGATACAGGCGGAAGACGCCGAGAAGCTCGCCCAGCGCATGGCCAAGGGTCAGTTCGACATGAACGACCTGCGCACCCAGTTGCGCCAGATGCAGAACATGGGCGGTCTTGGTGTGCTGGCGGGCATGATGCCGGGCATGAAGAAGGCCAAGGCGGCGATGGCGCAGTCCGGCATGGACGACAAGGTGCTGCTGCGGATGGACGCGATCATCGGTTCGATGACGCCCAAGGAACGCGAGAAGCCCGAACTGCTCAACGCCAAGCGCAAGATCCGCGTCGCCAAGGGTTCCGGCACGCAGGTGCAGGACGTCAACAAGCTTCTGAAGATGCACCAGGAAATGGCCAAGGCCATGAAGCAGATCAAGAAGATGGGCGGCCTCAAGGGGCTGGGCGCGCTTTTCGGCAAGGGTGGCCTTGGCGCCGCGATGCCGGGGCTGGACCAGCAGATGGGGCCCGGGGGCTTGGGCGGCGGTCTCGGCGGTCTGGGTGGGGGCGGCCTGCCCGGTCTGGGTTCGGGCGGCTTGCCGGGCAATCTCGGCGACCTGCTCAAGAAGAAGTGATTTCGAGTTTCGCAGTTCACACAGTTTGATTGAAAGGTAGTTCAAATGTCCGTTTCTATGCGTCTTTCGCGCGGTGGTTCGAAGAAGCGCCCGTATTACAAGATCGTCGTTTCCAACAGCCGCGCCCCGCGTGACGGCAAGTACCTCGAGCAGGTCGGCACCTACAACCCGCTGCTCGCCAAGGACGACGAGAACCGCGTGCGCCTGGTCGAAGACCGCGTGCGTTACTGGATCGGCGTTGGCGCGCAGCCGACCGATCGCGTTGCCCGCATGCTCGACAAGGCTGGCATCAAGGAGCGCAAGCCCACCAACAACCCGCAGGCTGGCGAACCCGGCAAGAAGGCCAAGGAGCGCGCCGAGGAAAAGGCCGAGAAGGCTCGTGAAGCTGCTGAAGCCGCTGCTGCCGCCTCGGCTGCTCCGGCCGAGGAAGCTCCGGCTGCCGAAGCTGCTGCTGAAGAGCAGACGGAAGCCTGATCTTGCGCGACCGGCCCGTCACGCTCGCCGCCATCACTGGCGCACATGGGGTGACGGGCGAGGTCCGCTTGAAGCTGTTCGGTGAAGGCGTGGCGGCGCTCAAGCGCTACCGCGCCTTCAACGATTCTGGCGATGGTTCTGGGCTGACCGTCGTAAAGCTGAAGGACGACGGCAAGGGCGGCGCGATCGCCCGCTTTGCCGAAGTGCCCGATCGCACAGCGGCGGAGAAGCTGCGCGGCACGGCGCTGACCGTGCGCCGCTCGGAAATGCCGCCCCTGCCCGAGGGCGAGTACTATCACGCCGACCTGATCGGCCTGCCGGCAGTCTCGACCGATGGCGAGGCGCTTGGCGAATGCATCGCGGTCGAGAACTTCGGCGCGGGCGACGTGATCGAGATTCGCAAGGCCGATGGCAAGAAGTTCATGGTGCCGATGAAACCGCAAGCGGTTCCGGAATGGACCGACGAGCGGATTGTGATTGAGGCGGGCTGGGTCGAGTAGTATATACGTCGCGTATATACGGAGGCCGTGATGGCACAAGACGACAAGGTCCGCGAAGAACGCAAGAAATTCAACATGCGGGTGTTCGGTTCTGCCCCTTGGCTGAAAGCCATCGAGAAGCAGCGTCACCGCACCAAGGTGTTCAGGTCGGGTAACTCTCTTGCCGTCCGCATCCCGGCTGGCACCAAGCTTTCCGCCGGAATGGAGATGGACCTTTTGGTCGAGGATGGGCAGTTCCTGTCCTACGAGCCTGTCGAGCAGCCCAAGCGGATGTTCAATATCGACAAGGTGGCGGGGTCGGCTACGAGCCTGAAGCCGATCCGGCGCGAGGATCGTATTTTCGAAGACCGCCCGCTGCGCAGTCGTGACTCTTCAAAGGACGAGCAGTGAAGTACCTGCTCGACAGCAACATCATCATCGCACTGGTCATGAACCAGGATTCGGGCGTCTATGCACGTGCATCGCAATGCGAGGCGGGTGAGATGGTGACGTCCGCCGTTTGCTATGCCGAAGTCGCCTACGGTTCTGCAAACGAGAAGCCGCCTGCGACTGAACAGCTTCGCGCGCTTGTCGAGGAAGTGCCCATACTGGACTTCGATTTCAAGGCGGCGCAGGCTTATGCCACACTCCCGTTCAAGCGCGCGAGCTATGACCGGCTGGTCGCGGCGCATGCACTGTCACACGGGTTGATCGTGGTGACGGACAACGAGGCGGACTTCCGGGATGTGCCGGGGTTGGTGGTTGAGAACTGGACGGTTTGATGTTCGATCTCAGCTCCCTCTGTGATGTATCTGGAGCCGACGAGTTACTCGTTGCCGCATGTACGGCGTTCATTGGCGCTGTTTTAGGGGCGGGAGCGAAGGTCTTGCCGTCCCTCGTTTGGCTCGGTCCACCGATTGAGGCGATGTCCTTATCCGGCTTCGGGCTGGGCTGTCCTACTCCCATTGGATTGACCATCGCGCTAGCTGTCGTAGTCTCCATGATCGTGCCCGGCGTAGAAGAGTGCGCATCTACCGATGTCATTGTCTATCCGCTGTTGGCGCTTCTGTTGGGCCCAGTCTCGATCTACGGGGCATTCTTCCTGACCTCCAAATTCAGTAGATTCAAATGACCTTCGCCGCCACCGTCCTGACTCTCTACCCCGAGATGTTCCCCGGTCCGCTCGGCGTCAGCCTTGCCGGACGCGCGTTGCGTGAGGGGACGTGGGCGATGGATGCGGTGCAGATCCGGGACTTTGCCATCGACAGGCACAAGACCGTTGACGACACGCCGGCAGGCGGCGGGGCGGGGATGGTGTTGCGGGTGGATGTGCTCGCCAAGGCGATCGACCATGCGCGGGAAGAGCATCCCGGCTGCCCGGTGATCGCCATGACGCCGCGCGGCAAGCCGCTGACGCAGGAGCGGGTGCGGGAGCTTGCCGAGGGGCCGGGCGTGATCGTCCTGTGTGGCCGTTTCGAGGGCTTCGACGAGCGCATTTTCGAAGGCCGCGACGTCGAGGAAGTCTCGGTCGGCGATATTGTTTTGTCCGGCGGCGAATGTGCCGCGCTGATGCTGCTGGACGCTTGCATTCGGCTGCTTCCCGGCGTAATGGGCGCGGCTTCTAGCGGGCATGAGGAGTCGTTCGAGAACGGCCTCCTCGAATACCCGCACTATACCCGACCCCAGGAATGGGAAGGGCGCACGATCCCTGAAGTGCTGCGATCGGGGGATCATGCGAAGATCGCGGCTTGGCGCAAGTCACAGTCCGAGATCGATACACGGTTACGCAGGCCGGACCTTTGGGAGCGCCACATCGGCGTTCGGGTCCAGTCTGCCTCTGGCGCGCAGCATGAAGTGCAGGATGATTGAAAATGAACCTGATTCAGCAGCTTGAAGCTGAAGCCATCGCCGAATTCAAGGCGAAGAAGGAAATTCCGGACTTCCGCGCTGGCGATACTGTCCGCGTTGGCGTGCGCGTCGTCGAAGGCGAGCGTACCCGCGTCCAGGCCTACGAAGGCGTGTGCATCGCGCGTTCGAACCGTGGCCTCGGCTCGAACTTCACCGTTCGCAAGATTTCGTTCGGCGAAGGCGTGGAGCGCGTGTTCCCGCTCTACTCGCCCAACATCGATTCGATTACCGTGGTGCGTCGTGGTGTCGTGCGTCGTGCGAAGCTTTACTATCTTCGTGGCCGCACGGGTAAATCGGCGCGTATTGCTGAGCGTAAGGTCACCAAGGCCTGAGCAACGCCCCGACGCGGATAACGTGTTCAGAAAGGCGTCCTGGCTCAGAGCCAGGGCGCCTTTTCTGCTTTCATACGCAACCATTTCGGGCCACCTAGGCGCATCGCAAACACGCCCCGGACTTGGAGCCGGGCCAGAGGATACCGAAAACCCATGCGTCACTTCCGCCTGCTCGCCGCCTGCGCGCTTGTCTCTTTCGTCGCTGCGCCTGCGCTTGCCCAACAGGGAACCCCGATGACCACTGCCGCGTCCGCTCCAGCCCCGGCCGAAGCGAAAGACCTGACGTTCGAGCGCGTGTTCGCCAGTCCGAGCCTCAATGGCCCGGCGCCGCGGGCGGTGAAGCTATCGCCCGATGGTCGCTACCTGACGCTGCTGCGCAACCGCGCCGACGACCGCGAGCGCTATGACCTGTGGGGCTTCGACCGCCAGACGGCTGAGTGGAAGATGCTGGTGGATTCGCTCAAGCTCTCGTCCGGCCGCCAGTTGAGCGAGGCCGAGAAGATGCAGCGCGAACGCCAGCGCATCGGCGATCTCAAGGGCATCGTGTCGTACGAGTGGAGCGCGGACGGCAAGTCTGTGCTGGTGCCGGTGGACGGCGATCTGCTGCTGGCAGGGCTCGACGGATCGGTGCGCAAGGTTGAAGGAACCAAGGGGGGCGAGCTGACGCCGAAGCTGGGGCCGAAGGGCGAGCACATCGCCTTTGTGCGCGACCGCCGTCTGTGGGCAGGGCCGGTGACCGGTGGGGCAGCGCAGGCGATCACGCCGGAAGAGGCGAATGCCGACGTCCATTGGGGCGAGGCGGAGTTTGTCGCACAGGAGGAAATGAACCGCTTCAACGGCTTCTGGTGGTCTCCCGATGAAAGCCGCATCGCGGTAGAGCGCTTTGACGAAAGCATGGTCGGCGTGGTCACGCGCGCCGCTATCGGTGCGGAAGGCACCAAGACTTTCGATCAGCGCTATCCGGCTGCGGGCACGCCCAACGCCGAAGTCTCGCTCTACGTGATGGGGCCGGATGGCTCGAACCGCGTGCAGGTCGATCTGGGCAAGGACAAGGACATCTACCTCGCCCGCGTCGACTGGGCGCCCGATGGCAAGACGCTCTACGTCCAGCGCATGAACCGTGAGCAGACCGTGCTCGACATGCTCAAGGTCGATCCTGCGACCGGTAAGTCGAGCGTGCTGTTCAGCGAGAAGGCGGCGGACAGGCACTGGATCGATCTTTCGGACAGCTATCGCTTTCTTTCGGACGGCAGCCTTGTCTGGTGGTCGCAGCGCGATGGCTTCGGGCATCTGTACCGCTTCAACAAGGGCAAGTGGAGCCAGCTGACCAAGGGTGAGTGGGTCGTCACCGGCCTGGTCGGCGTCGACGAGAAGGGCGGCAAGCTTTACCTGACGGGCACCAAGGACGACGTTCTGGCGCAACAGGTCTATGCGATGGACCTCAAGGCGCCGGGCAAGTTGACCCGTCTTACCGAACTCGGCTGGGTCAACAGCGCGGGCATGGACAAGAGCGGCCAGACGCTGATGATCACGCGATCGTCGGACGCACAGCCGGCGCAGTCCTATATTGCGGACACCACGGGCAAGCGCCTGGCGTGGATCGAGGAGAACAAGGTCACTGGCTCGCACCCCTATGCGCCCTACCTTGCCAGCCATCGTCCCGCGCAATTCGGCACCATCCCAGCGGCTGATGGCACGCCGCTGCACTACATGATGATCACGCCACCGCTGGAACCCGGCAAGAAGTACCCGGTGTTCACCTACCACTACGGCGGGCCGACCGCGCAAGTGGTAGCCAAGGGCTTCCAGGGCGCGCTGGCACAGGCGATTGTCGACAAGGGCTACATCTACTTCGCGATCGACAATCGCGGGTCGGAGAACCGCGGCGTGAAGTTCGCCTCGGCGCTGCACCACGCGATGGGCACGGTCGAGGTCGAGGACCAGCTGGCAGGCGCCAACTGGCTGAAGAAGCAGAACTTCGTCGATGCCGACAAGATCAGCACCTTCGGCTGGTCTTATGGCGGCTACATGTCGATCAAGATGCTCGAGGCCAATCCAGGCGCCTATGCGGCGGGCATTGCCGTTGCGCCGGTGACCAAGTGGCAGATGTACGACACGACCTATACCGAGCGTTACCTGGGCGATCCGAACAAGCTGCCGCAAGTTTACGAGAAGTCGAACGCGCTGGCCGACACCGGCAAGATAAGCGATCCGCTGCTCGTCATCCACGGCATGGCCGACGACAACGTGGTGTTCGAGAATGCGTCGGCGATCATCGCCAAGATGCAGGCCGAGGCGGTGCCGTTCGAGATGATGCTCTATCCCGGCTACACGCACCGCATCAGCGGGCCGAAGGTGAGCCAGCACTTGTACGAGACGATTTTCCGCTTCCTTGACCGTAATGGCGCAGGGAGTGGCAAGTAGCCTCACTTCATGGGCCTAAAGCCCAAAACACTTGGCTGGTCGGAACCAGCCGCTAGGGAACGGCCCGTCCGCTGTTGAAGGGCGGGCCGCAGGAAGGGAATGGAAATGGGTTACCGGGTTGTAGTGGTCGGTGCGACGGGGAATGTGGGCCGCGAGATGCTCAACATTCTGGCCGAGCGCGAGTTTCCCTGCGACGAGATCGCGGCGGTTGCTTCGTCGCGTTCGCAGGGCACCGAGATCGAGTTCGGCGAAACGGGCAGGATGCTGAAAGTCCAGAACGTCGACAATTTCGATTTCACCGGCTGGGACATTGCCCTGTTCGCAGCGGGTTCGGGCCCGACGCAGGTTCATGCCCCCCGCGCTGCCGCCGCAGGCTGCGTAGTGATCGACAACTCGTCGCTCTACCGCATGGACCCGGACGTGCCGCTGATCGTGCCCGAGGTTAACCCGGATGCAATCGACGGCTATACCGCGAAGAACATCATCGCCAATCCGAACTGCTCGACCGCGCAGATGGTCGTTGCATTGAAGCCGCTGCACGATGCTGCGAAGATCAAGCGCGTCGTCGTCTCGACCTATCAGTCGGTTTCCGGCGCGGGCAAGGAAGGCATGGACGAGCTGTTCGAACAGAGCCGTGCGATCTTCGTCGGCGACCCGGTCGAGCCCAGGAAGTTCACCAAGCAGATCGCCTTCAACGTGATCCCGCACATCGACGTCTTCCTTGACGATGGTTCGACCAAGGAAGAGTGGAAGATGGTCGCCGAAACCAAGAAGATCCTCGATCCCAAGGTCAAGGTCACGGCCACCTGCGTGCGCGTGCCGGTGTTCATCGGTCACTCGGAATCGCTGAATATCGAGTTCGAGAACGAGATTTCGGCCGAGGAAGCGCAGAACATCCTGCGCGAAGCGCCGGGGGTGATGCTGATCGACAAGCGCGAGAACGGCGGATACGTGACGCCGGTCGAATGCGTGGGCGATTTCGCCACTTTCGTTTCGCGCGTGCGCGAGGATTCGACCATCGACAACGGCCTGAACATCTGGTGCGTTTCGGACAACCTGCGCAAGGGTGCGGCACTGAACGCGGTGCAGATCGCCGAACTGCTCGGCCGTCGCCACCTCAAGAAGGGCTGATCATCGCATGACGGAAGCAACCACCGAGTTCTTCCCAGGCTTTGGCGGAGCGCAATTGGCGCTGCATCGCTTAGGCGCGGGAAGACCGGTGGTGCTTCTGCATGGCCTGTTTTCCTCCGCCGAGGTCAACTGGATCAAGTTCGGAACGGCGGCGAAGCTGGCCGAGGCGGGCTTCGAATGCTTCATGCCCGACCTGCGCGTGCATGGGCGCAGCGCTGCACCGCATGACCCGGCCGCCTATCCCCAGGACGTGCTGGTGCGCGATCTTGAGGCTTTGGTGGCGCATCTTGGCCTGACAGACTTCGATCTGGTCGGTTTTTCGCTGGGCTCGCGAACCGCAGCGCGCGCAGTGATTGGTGGCATGAGACCGCGCAAGTTGGTGCTTTCGGGCATGGGACTCGAAGGGCTTGCCGGCTGGGCGCGGCGGCAGGACTTCTTCCTCGACGTCATCAACCGGTTCGGCACCATCAAGCGCGACGATCCGGCATACTTCTCGCAGCAGTTCCTCAAGACCATGGGCGTTGACCGGCTGGCGGCGCGGATGCTGCTCGGCACCATGGCGGACACCGATCCGGCAGAGCTGTCCGCGATTACCATGCCGACACAGGTGCTGTGCGGCGATCAGGACAATGACAACGGATCGGCCGAACGGTTGGCCGAAGCCCTGCCCGATGCGACGCTGACGTTCATCCCCGGCACGCATATGAGTTGCGTGACACGTCCGGAAATGGGGGAGCGTCTGGCCGAATTCCTCGCCTGAGGGGACGCAAAAAAGGTTGTCAGAGCCCTCTTGCCGACAGCGTGCAATGATGGCAGCTTCGATCCCACAAACGAACGGGCCGGCAAGAGCCCTTTTCGGGATTGAGAATGCGAATGATCTGGAAGAGCCTGCTGGCGGCGGCTGCCGTCAGCGTTCTTGCCCCTTCGGCAGCTGAGGCGGCAACTGCCACCGTCAGCGCGGTAAAGCCCGAAGGTGTGGCTGAAGCGTTGAAGAACCTCGGGTATACTGCCGAACTCGCCAAAGACGCCAACGGCGATCCACTGATCAACACAGAGATCGGGGGCTGGCAGGCAGCGCTGCTGTTTTACGAATGCAACGAAAAGACCCATGACGGGTGCCAGTCGCTGCAATTCGTGGCGAATTTCACGCCCGAGAAGAAGTTCACTGCCGAAGACGCCGTGCGCTTCAACCGCAATACCCGTTTTGCCTCGGTCTCACTGGGCAAGGACGATGCCGTGATGATGACATGGGACATGGTCACCGGGAAGGGCATAGACTTCGAGGTTTTCTCCAACTCGGTCGATATGTTCCGCAGCGCCATGGATACGCTGGGCGCGGAAGTCTTCAAGTAATCAGGACCCCGCTTCGGCCACCCCGAAGCGAAGGGACGCAACCTCGGCAATCCGCAAGCAGGGCTAGCTGCTTCGGATTGCCTTTTCTTTTGTGACTTAACGAAACGGCGGTTCGTTAAAGGCGCGCAGCTTGCGGCTGTGGAGGCGGGGGCCTTCCTGTCGTAGCAGGTCACAAGCGGTCGTGCCGATGGCGAGATGGGCGGCGATGGCTTCCTCGTAGAAGCGGTTCGCCTGGCCCGGCAGTTTGATCTCCCCGTGCAGAGGCTTGTCCGAGACGCACAACAGGGTGCCGTAGGGCACGCGGAAGCGATAGCCCTGCGCGGCGATCGTGGCGCTCTCCATGTCGATGCCGACCGCGCGGCTGAGTGACAGGCGACGGGCGGAGTGGGTGTAGCGCAGTTCCCAATTGCGATCGTCGGTGGTGACGATCGTGCCGGTGCGCATGCGCTTCTTGAGATCGGTGCCGCCTTCGCCTGACACGAGCTCCGCCGCCTTCTGCAGTGCCACCTGCACTTCGGCAATTGCGGGAATAGGGATTTCGGGCGGGAGGACGGGATCAAGCACGTGGTCATCGCGCAGATAGGCGTGGGCGAGGACGTAGTCGCCGATCTTCTGGGTCGGCCGCAAGCCGCCGCAATGACCGATCATCAGCCAAGCCTCGGGGCGCAGCACCGCGAGGTGGTCGCAAATCGTCTTGGCGTTGGAGGGGCCGACGCCGATGTTCACCAGCGTGATGCCCGACTTGTCCGGCGCCACGAGGTGGTAGGCCGGCATCTGGTGACGCCGCCAGGCGGTGTCGGACAGGCGGGCGCGGGCGTTCTCGGTTCGTGCATCCAGGGAAAGGCCGCCCGCGCCGGTGAGGGCGATGAAATTCTCGCCATTGATCTGCTGCGCGGCCCAATCGACGAACTCGTCGACATAGCGGTGATAGTTGGTGAACAGAATGTAGCGCTGGAAATCGTCGATCTGCGTCCCGGTATAATGCGCCAGGCGGGCGAGACTGAAATCGGTGCGCAAGCCGTCAAACAGTGACAGCGGCAGCGGGCCATCGCCCACATCATAATCGGCATCCGCGATTTCGTCGCCGATGTGGGCGAGGTCGGTGGCGGGGAAGTGCTGCGCCAGTTCCTGCGGGTTTATACGGCCGATCTGGGCGCCATAGGCACCGTCGAGCACATAGGGGAAGGGTATTTCCTGCCGCGAGGGGCGGACCGCGATCTCGACCTCGAAGCCTTCGCGGATCAGGTCGATCTGCTCCTTCAGGTAATCGTCGAACAGCGCGGGCCGCGTGACCGTGCACGAATAGTCACCACGCTGGGTGAGACGTCCGAACGCCCTCCCTGTCGATTCATGGCTTGGCTCCGCATTGAGGCGGACGTGCAGTTCGGGGTAGCAGTAGCTGCCGTCGGTCCGCCGCTGCGAGGGGGGCAGGGTGCCGTGGTTGGCGTAGTCCGCTATGTCGGCCCTGAGCGTGGCGACGGCGTTGTCGTAGATGCGGGAAAGTTCGGCGACGATCGTTTCAGTTGTTTCCATCCCCACTTGTCTAGCGCGGCTGCGTGTCCCTGCAAAGACACAGCCATGCGCACGAAGTCAGCAATCCAAACAGATCTTGCGCCTTGCAGGCGTTCGAATGATAACGCTGTCAAATATTGGGAGAACCACGAAGATGCGCCTTGGATTGAGTTCGCTTGCGATAATCGCGCTGGTGGGAGCCGGCTCGGCCTCGGCCCAGAACACCACTGCCGCCGTGGCACCGATAATTGATGTTCACATGCACGCCATGGCCGACGCGCCCTGGGCCACGCCCGTTTGCCCGAATCAGGCGCGCTTCGAAGCCTCGGATCCGAAGAATGGACCCGAAGCACCGTTCGGCTGGTCCAGCGAGGAGTGTTCGCCCAAGCTCTATCCGGCACCCAAGGGCGAGTACATGAAGGCAGTCCTGGCCGAGATGGAGCGCCTCAATGTGCGCGGCGTCGTCTTCGGCGATGTCGAGGCGGTGAAGACGTGGCAGGCGGCGGCGCCGGCGCGCGTCATTCCAGGAACTGCGTTCGGCCGGGTTGAAGGCGGGGATCCAGCCAAGCAGCTCAAGATGCTGGAGGTTGCCTTCACCAAGGAGGGCTTCAAGGTCATGGGCGAGATCGGCTTGCAGTACGAAGGCATATCGCCATCGGACATGCGCGTCGATCAGTACTTCGCGCTGGCAGAGAAGCTGGACATTCCGGTGGCGATACACATGGGCACGGGCGGTTCTGGCCGCGCCAACATTGCGATGCCGACGTATCGCGGCTCGATGGGCAACCCGCTGTTGCTGGAGGAATTGCTGGCGCGACACCCGAAGCTGCGGGTGCAGGTGATGCATGCCGGGTATCCGATGATCGACAACATGCTGACGCTGCTGCAGGCCAACAGCCACGTCTATGTCGATATTGCCGGACTGATCTGGAGCTACCCGCGCAAGGACGTGAACCGCTACATCGAGCGGCTTGTCGATGCCGGCTTTGGCGACCGCGTGATGTACGGGACGGACCAGCTCGCATGGCCTGGGCTGATGGCTTACTCGATCGGGCTGATCCAGAACGCGGACTATCTGAGCCCAGAGCAGAAGCGCGACATTCTCTACAACAATGCCGCGCGCTTCCTGCGGCTGGAACCTGCGAAGTAAGGCCAAAGAAAAAGGGGCGCCCCGAAGGACGCCCCCAATTCTGTTGCCGAAAAGCGATGAAGCCTCAGGCTTCGGTCGCTTCCTCGCCGCCTTCCAGCAGCTCGGCCGGGATTTCGCCCGGTTCTGCGTTCGGATCGTAGGCTTCGGTGAAGCCGCCGGTCTCGTTGTCGAACATCGCGTCGATGACGTTGACGCCCTTCGACTGCAGTTCGGCTTCGTCGGGCGAACGCGCGACGTTGACCTTGACGTTCACCGAGACTTCCGGGTGCAGCGAGACCTTGACGTCGTAGACGCCGAGGGTCTTGATCGGGCGTTCGAGCACGATCATGGCCTTGCTGACCTTGGCGCCCTGTTCGACCAGAGCGTCGGCGATGTCGCGAACCGAGACCGAGCCGTAAAGCTGGCCAGCGTTCGAAGCGGCGCGGATGAGCACGACTTCCTTGCCTTCGACGTTGCCCGATTCATTCTGGGCGTCTTCGCGGCGGGCGGCGTTTTCGGCTTCGATGCGGGCGCGGTTGGCTTCGAAGACCTTGCGGTTGGCTTCGTTGGCGCGCAGGGCCTTCTTGTTGGGAAGAAGGAAGTTGCGGGCGTAGCCGTCCTTCACGGTGACTTCGTCACCGATCGAACCCAGCTTCTCGATGCGCTCGAGCAGGATGATCTGCATGGATAGCGCTCCTTACTTCACGATGTAGGGCAGGAGGCCGATGTGCCGGGCGCGCTTGATCGCCTGGCTCAGCTCACGCTGCTTCTTCGCCGAAACGGCGGTGATGCGCGACGGAACGATCTTGCCACGCTCGGACATGAAGCCCTGCAGCAGGCGCACGTCCTTGTAGTCGATCTTCGGCGCGTTCTTGCCCGAGAACGGGCAGCTCTTGCGGCGACGGAAAAACGGACGAGCCATGTCTTATTCCCCTTCGCGTTCGCGGCGACGGCTGCGCTCGCGATCGTTCTTGCGCATCATCACGGACGGGCCGGCTTCATGCTCGTCAACGCGGACGGTCATGTAGCGGATCACGTCTTCGTTGATCTGCGTTTGACGCTCGAGCTCGGCGATCACGTCGCCCGAAGCTTCGATGTTCAGCAGCACGAAGTGCGCCTTGCGGTTCTTCTGGATCTTGTATGCCAGCGAACGGAGGCCCCAGGTCTCGGTCTTGGTGACCTTGCCGTTGTTGCTCTCGACGATTTCGGTGGCGGCGGCCGCGAGCGTATCAACCTGAGCCTGGCTCAGATCCTGGCGCGCGAGAAAGACATGCTCGTAAAGCGGCATGCTTCGTGCTTCCTTATCTAACTAACCGATCGCTGGCTTGTCCGCGGGATTGCGGGGCCCCTCCGGCTTTCTTCGGTTTTCACGGGACATCCCGCGAAGGGGCGGCGCATAGCGATTCTGGCGTGGAAAGCAAGCCTGAACTTGGTCGGCAGTGGCTTGCCAAGGCCTGATGACTTGCCTTTAATCGCCCCCTTAAGGGAGATGCAGGATGCTGGTCAAAGTCGAACGCCACGATGCCGTGGCCGTGGTTACGCTCAACCGCCCGGAAGCGATGAACGCCTTGTCTTCGGCTATGCGCGCCAAACTGGCGCAGGTGATGCGCGATGTCGATGCGGACGAAAGCATCCGCGCGGTTGTGCTGACGGGAGAAGGGGAGCGTGCGTTCACGGCTGGGCTCGATCTCAAGGAGCTTGGGTCCGATACCTCGAAGCTGGGCGATGCCAACGCCGGTGAGGCCGAACGCAATCCGGTCAAGGCGGTGGAGCAGTGCCGCAAACCGGTGATCGGTGCGATCAATGGTGTGGCCATCACCGGTGGCTTCGAACTGGCGCTGGCATGTGATGTGCTGATCGCCAGCCAGAATGCGCGCTTTGCCGATACCCATGGGCGCGTCGGAATCATGCCCGGCTGGGGGCTCTCGCAGAAGCTCTCGCGGATGATTGGCATTTCGCGAGCGAAAGAGCTGTCGCTGACGGGCAACTTCATCAGTGCAGATCAGGCCTGCGCCTGGGGGCTGGTGAACCGCGTGGTTCCGACAGCAGACCTCCTGTCCACATGCATTGCGCTGGCGCAGGACATGGCAAGCATCGAGCCGCGTATGACAACGGCTTACAAGGCCTTGATCGACGACGGCTACGCCTTGGCCTTCGCTGAGGCACTGGCGCTTGAAGGCCAGGTCTCCCGAGCAATGAACGGGAAGGTCGATGCGAGGCAAGTCGAAGCGCGCCGCCGCGAGGTAATGGAGCGGGGCCGCGCGCAGGGGTAAGGGGGCCGCCGGCCATGCTCGTCAGAAGCGCGCAGGCGAAACCGGCGGGGCAGCAGAGGCGGTCTGCTTCAATGGGGCGCCACAGAACAGGATCGAGGTCAGGTTTGTGGTGCGGACGGCGAGGTAGCTCAAGACCGCCAGCAGCAGGACAGCGCCGGCGCTGACCAGCCATTGGGCCTCGGTCGGCAGGGGTAGTGACCGTGCCTGCGGCAGGACGATCATCGCCCAGACCAAGTGGAAGAGATAGATCGCCAGTGCGCCGTTGACGAAGAAGGTCACGACCTTGCTCGGTCCTCTCACTGCCCAGGCCAGCAGGCGAAACAGCGCAAGCGACATAAGATAGGCCAGCGGCAGTTCGAGCGCGCGCAGCGCCAGCGTCCCGGCGAGGTCAGGATAGATTTCCTTGCCCAGCGCAGGTCGGATAAGCGGATCGAGCGGGACGTAGGGTACCAGCAGCACTGCGATGCCGGGAATGATCCAGCGGCTGCGCAGCGCGAAGATATGCTCGCCAAGCTGGCCGTGCCAGGCCACCACACCAAGCGCGAACCCCGCGGCGTGGAACACGTATTGCTGCCACAGCAGGGTCTCGCTCGGCGCGTTCGGGATCGGCGGGACCTGTTCGATTGCGTAACGCAACAGGCCCCACAGCGCGAGCGAGGCCAGCAAGACCAGCCCTCCGGGGCCTTCGAGCAGCATGGCGCGCCGGACACCGGAGCCGGGCTTCAAGCGCTGCATCGGCATGGCGGCATAGGTGACGCAGAAGCCCAGCAGCACGACCAGAAACCAAAGGTGATCGAGCGCCAGGGGCAGTCCGAGAAAGGTCGGCGATGCCTTGTGCAGTAGCAGGTCCTGCAAGCGGAACTGCACCGCGCCGAGTGTGATAAGGCTCGCCGCGAATGGCAGGCCAAGCCGCCGGGCCCGCTCCGCCAGCCACGCTTTCGTGCCTTTCCGTTCGCGGATCATGCCAGCAAAATACCCGGCCAGCATGAAGAAGGCGAACATGCGGAACACGTGTGTCAGCGAGGCCCAGCCACCGATCACCAGCGATTGCTGGAAGTCTGTTGCGGGCGGTGCGCTCTCGAAGATCGCCTTGGTCGCGACGTGAAAAGGCAGGCCCAGCAGCAGCAGCAAGGCACGGGCGGCATCGAGATGGTGCAGGCGTTTCGCGGGCGAGGACATCGTCGCGCTCTAGCGGTTCCCGCCCGTCTAAGCGAGATAGGCATTCCTATCGGTGGCATCGTCGATGGGCGGACGGCGTTAGGGTGAAAGTAACCACCGCCGTTTAGTCTGAGACGCTGAAAATCCTGCAACTTTTGCTTGAACGAAACTGTCTGATGGTCAGAGGCATATTCAGGGGGCTGGTAAAGCCGGGGGTAGTAGCAAGCGCTGACTGCCCTTCCGCGAAGCCCCCTGCCGGCTCTCCGGCCATGGATCATGTCGATTCAGCGGTCCGGCTTGCGGTTCTGGACGGGTTCGAAGAGGGCGGTCTGGGCTGGCTTTGGGCCACGGACGGCGAAGGCCGGTTGAGCTATATCACGCAGACGATTCTCGACCATGCACAGTCGTATATCGGGCGCCCTTTTCCGAGCGTGGTCGAAACCGACAACAGCGCCGCCGCAGGCCAGCCATCGCGTTCCCTGGCTTTCCAGTTCTCTGCCCACAGCCGGATATCGGATGTCATCGTGCGCTTTGCCGTCCGCCGTGATGACCAGCGTTGGTGGTCCTTGTCCGGACAGCCAAGGTACACGCCGGAAGGCACATTCACCGGTTACGTGGGCTTTGCCCGTGACGTGACGCAGGAATATGCGCGGCAACGCGAGGATGAACGCGCCGCCGAATTCGATTCACTCACCGGTCTTTTCAACCGGCACCGCATGACGCGCAAGCTTGATGCCATACTGGCGGCCTACCGCGCTTCCGGCCGCTGCTGCAGCTTGTTGATGCTCGATCTCGACAAGTTCAAGCACGTCAACGATACGATGGGCCATCCCGCCGGGGACGAACTGCTGCGCCAGGTGGCCGAACGCCTGCGCAAGGTAGTCGGGGATCGTGGCGATATCGGCCGCCTCGGCGGTGACGAGTTCGAGGTCATCCTGCCCGACATCGAAGATCGTGGCCGTTTGGGCGAGATTGCCTCCAAGCTGATCCAGATGATCTCGCAGCCCTATGTCATCGAAGGCAAGCGTGCAGTCATCGGCACTTCGGTTGGTGTTGCCGTGGCGCCGCACGATGGCGAGGACCGCGAAGCGCTGGTGGCATCGGCCGACCTTGCGCTCTATGCCGCCAAGAACGGCGGTCGGGGGCAATTCCGCTTCTTTTCGGCCGAGCTCAAGGACGAGGCGCAGGAGCGCACGATCCTCACCGAAGATCTGCGGGAAGCACTGGGGCGCGGTGAACTGGAACTGCATTACCAGCCTGTCGTCCGGATTGCCGACAACTACGTGGTGGGATTCGAGGCGCTGATGCGCTGGAATCATCCCGAACGGGGACCCATCGCGCCTTCGGTGTTCATTCCGATCGCCGAAGAGAGCAACCTCATCGTTCCCTTGGGGGAATGGGCCTTGCGGCAGGCTTGCGCCGATGCAGCCCAGTGGCCGGACAATGTGCGCTTGTCGGTCAACGTCTCGGCCGTGCAGTTTGCCGTGTCCGGTTTCGTCAATGCAGTGGCGTCTGCAGTGGCGGCGAGCGGGATCGATCCGGAGCGTCTGGAGCTCGAACTGACCGAAACCGTGTTCATGCGGGACAGCGAAGCGGTTGACGAGGTGCTTGCGTCGCTGAAAGGGCTGGGTGTGCGCCTTGCCCTCGATGACTTCGGAACGGGCTACTCCTCGCTCAGCTATCTGCGTTCGGCTCCGTTCGACAAGCTCAAGATCGACCGCAGCTTTGTCGAGACTTGTGCGGCTAAGGACAACAACAGCGCCAAGATCATCTCCGCGATCATCGGTCTGGCCGAGGCGCTCGGCATGGAGACGACGGTTGAAGGCGTCGAGGCGTTCGACCAGCTCGACGTGGTGAAGAAGCGGGGGGCCAAGCTCGTGCAGGGACACCTGTTTGCCCGTGCCATGCCTCTGGCCGAGGTGGAGGCAAAACTCGAGAGCGGCGATCTGAAGCTAGAGCCCAACGGTCCGAAGCGGCATCGCCCGGAAAGAAGGTCGGTATTCCGCCGCGTGACAGTGATCCATGAGGACCACCGCTACGAAGCCGTCATGCGCGACCTTTCTCGTACCGGTGCGCGGATCGACGGCTTGCTCGGCGTGCCGGTAGGGACCAGCCTTGTCGTCGACCTGGGCGGGGGGCAGCTGGTCGTCTCTATGGTGGTGCGTTCGGAGGAGGCGGTGATCGGCGTCGAATTCGAACAGCCCCTGACCAGCGATGGCGCTGGTGGCTTGTGCACACGTCACCGGGTGCCGCCATCGACGTTACAAGCTGCGGGCGCTGCTGCCGAACCGAAAGGCAAACCACGCTTCATCCAGGTTGCCGTGCCGGGCTCGCGCGAGAGAACCTGACAAAATTGCGCTGAACGGGACCCTTGCACTCGTCTCATCGTTCCCGCACATCGCACTTTCGATTTTCCGCCTCTGCAAGGATCCCACCCAGAATGCCTACCGGCCTTGTCGCCCTGCTTGACGACGTGTCCGTCATCGCCCGTGCCGCTGCTGCCTCGCTTGACGATGTGAGTGCCGCCGCAGCTAAGGCCGGGACCAAGGCCGCAGGCGTGGTCATCGACGACGCGGCGGTGACCCCCTCATACGTGACCGAGTTCACCCCGGATCGCGAATTGCCGGTGATCGCGCGCATCGCAAAGGGCAGTCTGTTCAACAAGCTGGTGATCCTGCTGCCTGCAGCTCTGTTGCTCAGCGCGTTCCTGCCATGGGCGATCACGCCCTTGCTGATGGCCGGGGGGCTGTTCCTCTGCTTCGAGGGGGCGGAGAAGCTTCTGGAAAAGCTGGGGGCTGAGAAACATGGCCAGACCCTGGAAGACCAGCCAGCCGATGCAGCGTCATTCGAGAATGAACGCGTTTCCGGTGCGGTGCGGACAGACCTGATCCTGTCGGCCGAGATCATGGCGATCGCCCTGGCCGAAGTGGCTGATCAGGGCATCATTCAGCAGGCGCTGATTCTGGCGCTCGTCGGTGTGGTCATCACCATCGCGGTTTATGGCACCGTCGGCTTCATCGTGAAGATGGACGATATCGGACTGCATCTTGTGAAGCGGACCTCGGCCACGGCCAAGGCCATCGGCGGGTTTCTTCTGCGAGCGATGCCAGTGTTGCTGGCAGTGCTGGCCACGGTCGGCACGGCGGCGATGCTTTGGGTCGGCGGCGGCATCATCCTCCATGGGCTGGAGGTTCTGGGCATCTCGGGGCCGGCACACCTTGCACACGAGGCGCAGCATTGGGTGGAGCATGCAACGGGCGCACTTGGTGGAGTGCTGGGCTGGCTCACCTACGCGGTGCTTTCTGCCTTGGTCGGCGTGGTGCTTGGTACGATCGTCGCCTTTGTCGTGCATGCCATAGGCAAGGCGCGCGGAAAGCACTGACGCTTCAGGCTGCGCGGCGGACGGGCGCCTGCTTCGGCGAATGCCCCTCGCGATAGTGGCGGATGGCAAACTCGCTCACCAGGCGTTCGAACACAGCGTCGTGCAGGCGATGTTCGAACTCCAGCCCCGAGACCCGATCCCGGCTCCACACCACGAACGCCAGCTTGGGCTGGAGGCCCGGCAGCATCAGGTAGAGCGGTTCGTCGATCCGCAGCTTCTCGAGTCCCTCGATCCTCGCGCCGTAAGGATTGAGATCCTTAAGCATAACCGTTGACCGTGTTGCGCCGTGCTTGCAGCGAACCGGAAGCTCGATTCCCACGCGTGAGGCGCGGCGCTTTACATCGAGTTCTTCGGAACTGGTATCCAGCCACATGACAGGTCCTCCTCTGGTATTAACCACATGGATAAGGACGGAGCGTCGGGACAGGATTTCAGGGCGGTACGTGTTTGCCACAAGACCCGTGCGTCAGTTGCAAGCGGCACAGCTTGATTTGCAAGTGTAACGCGAGGCCAGCTTGCGCTGGATCAAGGCTCCGACTGTTGAGGGCATTAATCACGCATCAGCTTCACAGGATGCCAAGGAGATCCTCATGACCGCCGCAAGCCTTGCCGAACTCGCCCCGCTTCGTCCCTTTGCAACGCGCGACGGCACGCGCCTGGATGTGCGTGCGGCCTTTTCCGAAGACGAGGCGGTGCTGGAAAGCTTCTTCGAAAACGTCAGCGCTGAGGACCGCCGCTTCCGTTTTCTCGCAGCAAGCCGCCATGTCGGACACGACCAGCTCTATCCACTGACCCATTGCGATCACTGGCGCACTGAAAGCTTCCTGGCATTTGATCATGAGAGCGGGGTGCTCGTAGCCTCGGCGGTACTCGCCTGCGACGCCAAGATGGAGACCGGGGAAATCGCCGTCTCGATCCGCAACGACTGGCGCGGTCGCGGCATCGGCTGGGCGATGCTCGACCTGCTTGGTGAAGAAGCGCGCAAGCGCGGGCTGCGGCGCGTGATCTCGATCGAGGATCGTGACAACCATGCCGCCATCGAACTTGAGCGCGAACGCGGCTTCGTGCCCCGTGCCATCGATGGGGACCCGCGCCTCGTGCTGCTGGAAAAGCGCTTCGACTGACGCAGTTCCTCGGGTCGCATCGAGGCTGCAGCCGGGGCAGGGGAAGGCCTGCTCCGGCTTTTGTTACTCAGGGTAATCGGGCGAGCATATCCCGCGCAAACAGCGAAAGCGTGTCGTCGCGCGCGCCCATGATTACGATCCGGTCGCCCGGGCGGGCAAGGGCAACGATCCGGTCGGCGCAATCATCGCGCGAGGGGAGGTATTCGGCCTGCCCGCCATGCTCGCGGATCATGCCGACGATGCGCTCTGACCCGACCGAGCGATCCACCGTTCCACCGAAGTAGACAGGATCGCACAGGATCGTGACGTCTTCCGGAGACAGTCGGGTCGCCAGGACTTCTGCGAGTTCGTGGCCCATCTGTCGCAGCGGACCATAGCCGTGCGGCTGGAAGAACGTGATCACCCGGCCCGGGTGGGCCTTGAGGGTGGCGAGAGTGGCCGCGACCTTTTCAGGGTTATGACCGAAATCGTCGATGACCGTGATCCCGCCGGCGCTGGTGCCGACGATGTCGAAGCGGCGGGCCAAGCCGGAAAAGCCTGCAAGGTGCCGAACACCGTCGTTCAGCGGTACTCCGGCGGCCTGCGCTGCAGCAAGGGCCGCCAGCGCATTGGCAAGGTTGTGGCGGCCCGGCACCTTGAGCGTGAGCGGATAGGCGGCGCCGTCGTTGCGGTCGATGACCGTCGCGGAGATTGAAGTGGGCCCTTCCGCAATCGTGCCTGGTTCTACGAAGATGCGCGCATTGCCTGCAAACCCGAACGTCACTGCCTTGTTGGCGCGATGTACCAGTGCAAGGCTTTCCGGGTCATCGGCGTTGATTACTGCAATCGCCGCCCGGCCGAGGAAATCGCCAAACAACTCGTGCAGTTCCTCAAGGCTCTTGTGATCGAGACTGACGTTGTTCAGCACTGCAATCGAAGGTTCGTAGAGCGCGATGGAGCCATCGCTCTCGTCAACCTCCGAAACAAAAATGCCGCCAGAGCCGACTCTTGCTGAGGCGAACGGTGCATCCGCCGCAACAAAGTTCTTCATCACCGCGCCGTTCATGATCGTGGGATCCCGCCCTGCGGCGGTGAGGATCCACCCGATCATCCCCGTCACGGTGGATTTGCCGCTGGTGCCGCCCACCGCAATGCTATGCGCACTCGCGTTGAACAGTCTCGACAGCAACTCTGCGCGGCTCATACGCTCACAGCCGAGCGCCTTGGCTTGGACGACTTCGGGGACAGTATCCTCGACAGCCGCCGAGGCTACGAGCACTTGGCCTGCCGAGGTCAGGCCTGAACCATCCTGCGCATACAGCTTAAAGCCGAGCGTTTCCAGCCATGCGAACTTCTCCGGCGTCCTGCCCTGATCGCGGCTGCGGTCAGACCCTGCAACCTGGGCCCCCATTCCCCGCAGGATCAGCGCGAGCGGCAACATCCCCGAGCCGCCGATCCCGCAAAAGAACCAGTTGCGCGTGGTGAGATCGGAAGGGGCTTCAGGATCGGTCGTGGTCATGCCCTTGCGGTATGCGCCCGCGCGGCTGGTGACAACCATCCGATTGCCGCTTTTACCGCAGCGGAGAAACCGGCTAGGGAATGCGGGTGACCAGACGCATCGCCATCTGCGCGCCTTCGACGCCGTTCACACGGGAAGACGCCGCGCGCGTGATTGCCTTGGCCGAGGCGGAATCCCCCGAACTCGAACTTGTTTTCCACGAACAGTGCTTTGTCAGCGATGGGCACTTCGCCGGATCGGACGCACTGCGGCGCGCAGCATTCGTCGAATGCGCCAATGATCCCGCGTTCGAGGCGGTTTGGTTCGTGCGCGGTGGTTACGGCGCCAATCGCATCGCCATGGATGCGTTGCCCGAGCTCAGCGCGTCGGCCTATGACAAGCAGTATCTGGGCTACTCGGACGGCGGGACTTTGCTCGGACTACTGTACCGCGCCGGCATTGGCCGGCAGGTCCATGCACCTATGCCGGTCGATCTGCGCCGGCCGGGCGGCGAGGCTGCTGTCCTGCGCACGCTGGATTGGCTAAACGGAGGTCGTGCCGGCCTTGAACCTTCGCTTGCCGGCGGGAAGCCCGCCGTCGCATTCAACCTGATGACGCTCGCAATGCTGTGCGGAACGCCACTGATGCCGAATCTTTCCGGGCACGTCGTGATGGTCGAGGAGGTTGCCGAGTACCTCTATGCGGTGGACCGGCTGCTGTTCCATGTCACCGGCAGCCTTTCCTTGGTTGGCGTGGCAGGGCTTCGCCTTGGCCGCGTCAGCGACGTGCCTGAAAACGACCGCCCCTTCGGTTGCGAGGTCGAGGACATGGCGCGACACTGGTGCTCGCGCACCGGGATCGCCTATCTCGGGCAGGCCGACATCGGCCACGATATCGACAACAAGATCGTCCCGTTCGGGCTTGCCTGAAGAGAACGGCGGCAATAGGGCGCGCGCCACAGTAGTGACGGCAACCAATTCGGGCGCGATTGAGGAGAGTTGCAATGCGAGCTTTCGTTTTTCCGGGGCAGGGCAGCCAGAAGGTCGGCATGGGCCTCGAACTCGCCGAAGCCAGCGCCGTGGCGCGCGAAGTGTTCGAGGAAGTTGACGACGCGCTTGGCCAGAAGCTTTTCCAGAACATGAAGGAAGGCCCGGAAGACGCTCTGACCCTTACCGAAAACGCCCAGCCCGCGATCATGGCCAACGCGATCGCCGTGCTGCGCGTGCTGGAGCGTGAAGGTGGCATCACCTTGGCCGAGAAGGCCGATTTCGTGGCCGGGCACAGCCTTGGCGAATACACTGCGCTTTGCGCTGCGGGCGCATTCAGCCTTGCCGATACCGCACGCTTGCTGAAGCTGCGCGGCCAGTCGATGCAGGCTGCGGTACCTGTCGGACAGGGCGCGATGTGCGCGTTGCTGGGGGCCGACATCGAGAAGGCGACTGCCTTGGCTGAAGCTGCAGCCGAAGGAGAAGTCTGCACTGTCGCCAACGACAATGATCCGACGCAGGTCGTGCTTTCCGGCCACAAGGCGGCGATTGAGCGCGCGGTGGCGATGGTCAAGGATCATGGCATCAAGCGCGGCGTGCTGCTGCCGGTGTCCGCGCCGTTCCACTGCCCGCTGATGCAGCCTGCGGCCGATGCCATGGCCGAGGCGTTCGAGAAGACTCCGCCGTCCGCGCTGCGCGTCGCGCTTTTCGCCAATGTCACCGCCGCAGTGGTGACCGATCCTGCGGAAGTGAAGCGTCTTCTGGTCGAACAGGTCACCGGCCGCGTCCGCTGGCGCGAAAGCGCGATGGCGATGAAGGATGCGGGTGTGGAGCAGTTCGTCGAACTTGGCGGCAAGGTCCTTGGGCCCATGATCAACCGCTCGGTCGCCGATGTGTCCGTCACCAGCGTCATCGGCATGGCCGACATCGAAGCCATCCTCAAGGAGCTCTGAGCCCATGGAAAATCGTCTTTTTGACCTTAGCGGCATGACCGCCCTCGTCACCGGCGCTGCCGGAGGCATCGGCTCCTCGATCTGCCATGCACTGGCAAAGCAGGGTGCCCGCATCGCCCTGTCGGGCACCAATCCCGCCAAGCTGCGCGCCTTCCGCGAGGAACTGAACGACACATACGGTCATGACCACGTCGAGATCACCTGCGATCTTTCGAACACCGAGCAGGTCGAGCATCTCGTCCCGGCGGCGATGGACACGCTGGGCAAGCTCGACATTCTGGTGAACAACGCCGGCATCACCCGTGACAACCTGGCCATGCGGATGAAGGACGAGGAATGGGACGCGGTCATCCGCGTCAACCTCGAAGCCGCGTTCCGCCTGATGCGCGCCGCGACCAAGCCGATGATGAAGGCCCGCTTCGGCCGCATCGTCACCATCACCAGCGTTGTCGGTGCGACCGGCAATCCCGGCCAGGTCAACTATGCAGCGGCCAAGGCCGGACTGGTCGGCATGTCCAAGTCGCTGGGTCAGGAACTCGCCAGCCGTGGGGTGACTGTGAACTGCGTCGCGCCCGGTTTCATCCGCACGGCGATGACCGATGTGCTGCCCGATGGCCAGAAGGACGCGCTCAACGCCCGCATCCCGATGGGGCGCATGGGCGAGGGTTCGGACATCGGCGCTGCCGTCGCCTATCTCGCCTCGAAGGAGGCGGGCTACGTCACCGGCCAGACGCTGCACGTCAATGGCGGCATGGCGATGATGTCGTAATGCTCTCCTGAGCCCCGCCACAGGCTGATTCTGGCGGTTTTATCCCCAACTTAGGGGACAAGGGCGGGGCCGGTGCTTGCCGAGTCCCGCCTCTGCGTTAAGACAGGTAGTCCGAACCAAACGCCGGGGAGCGTGATTCCCCGGTTCAGCCATATTCACGGGGCAGGGCCATCCGGCCGCTCCCGGGGGGATCGAGACGAGAATGAAGGCGACGATCGAACGCGCGACGCTCCTGCGCTGCCTGTCCCACGTCCAGTCGGTGGTCGAGCGCCGGAACACGATTCCGATCCTGTCCAACGTGCTGATCGAGGCCGCGCCCGACAACACGGTCCGTCTGATGGCGACCGACCTCGATCTCCAGATCGTCGAGACCATGGCTGCCGTCTCGGTCGAGAGCCCGGGGGCCATTACCGTTTCGGCGCACCTGCTGTTCGATATCGCGCGCAAGTTGCCGGATGGCTCGCAGGTCAGCCTTGAGACGTCGGACAATCGCATGATCGTGAAGGCTGGCCGCAGCCGCTTCCAACTGCCGACGCTGCCGCGCGATGATTTCCCGGTGATCGTCGAGGGTGACTTGCCCACCAGCTTCGAAGTTCCCGCGCGCACGCTGGCCGAACTGATCGACCGCACCCGCTTTGCGATCTCGACCGAAGAGACGCGCTATTACCTCAACGGTATCTTCCTCCACGTTTCGGACGATGCGCAGCCCGTGCTCAAGGCCGCCGCCACCGATGGCCACCGCCTTGCCCGCTTCACCATCGCTCGCCCCGAAGGCGCAGAGGGCATGCCCGACGTGATCGTGCCGCGCAAATGCGTGGGCGAGCTGCGCAAGCTGCTGGAAGAAGTGCTCGATTCGGCCGTGCTGATCGACCTTTCCGCCAGCAAGGTCCGCTTCACCCTTGGCGGTGAAAACGGCGTAGTGCTCACCAGCAAGCTGATCGACGGCACCTTCCCGGATTATAGCCGAGTCATCCCGACCGGCAACGACAAGCTGCTCAAGCTTGATCCGCGCTCGTTCTTCGAAGGCGTCGATCGCGTGGCGACGATCGCCACCGAGAAGACCCGCGCCGTGAAGATGGCCTTGGAGAATGACCGCGTGACGCTTTCGGTCACCAGTCCGGACAACGGCACTGCTGCCGAAGAACTCCCGGCAAGCTATGCTGCCTCCGGCTTCGAGATCGGCTTCAACGCCAATTATCTGAAGGACATCCTCAGCCAGATCGACGGCGACACGGTCGAACTGCACCTTGCCGATGCCGGAGCGCCGACGCTCATCCGCCGCGATGATAAGTCACCTGCGCTTTATGTGCTGATGCCGATGCGCGTCTGATGCTACTACGGTCCGTGCGATGCACGGACCGGCGGCCGGCACCGGTCTGATCACCATCGTTACAAGACACGATGTTGGGTTAACGAAAGTAAGTTTTGCCTCTGGTAGTGCCACTGTAGTGCCAATTACCGTATTTGAATTGCAAGGTAGAATAGCGTGCTCGAACAGGAGTATCGAGCATGCAGAGTTCCCACGATCCCCAGGCGGTGGCCAAGAAGCTGGCTTTCTTTAACATCGGCAGCGAGGATCTGGCCCGCTTCCCTGAGATCGCATCGGCGTTGCGCAAGCACGCACCGCCTGCACTGGACAATCTTTACGACCAGATTTCCGCAACCCCGGAGACATCCCGCTTCTTCGGTTCGCGCGCTGCGATGAACCATGCTCGCGACAAGCAGATCGAGCATTGGGCCGGGATGTTTGGCGGCTCTGTCGACAAAGCCTATTTCGACAGCGCGGAGCGGATTGGCAACGTGCATGCCCGGATCGGACTTGAGCCGGGCTGGTATATTGGCGCCTATGCCTCCGTGCTCGAGAACATCGTAAACAAGATGTTCACAGGCTTCACGGCAATCTTCCGTCGGCGGCAGGTGGCCAAGTCTGTCGGTTCCATGATCAAGATGGCGCTGCTGGACATGGAGGTGGCGCTTTCGACGTACTTCAAGGCCGAGGAAGCTGCGCGAGTTGCGGTCATCGACGAAGTGAGCGCAACCTTGCGCGCGATGGCGGAAGGTGATTTTGCCACTCCGGTGCCGGATTTGCCAACCGCGTTTGCGGAACTGCAGAAGCATCTCGACGGCATGCGGGTCCAGGTTTCAGGCGTGTTGCGCAACGTGGCCGACACATCCGGCTCGGTTGACGTCGGGGCCAAGCAGATCCGCCAGGCTTCCGACGATCTGGCGCGCCGTACCGAACAGCAGGCGGCGAGCCTGGAGGAAGCATCGGCGGCGGTCACTGCGCTGGCCTCAACCGTCAATACGACGGCAGGCGATGCGGCGCACATGCACGATTCGGTGCAGCAGGCGCATGTCGAGGCGATGCGCGGCGGCGAAGTCGTCAGCGAAGCGGTCCAGGCCATGAACGATATTCACAATTCGGCGCAGGAGATCGGCAAGATCATTTCTGTCATCGATGGCATCGCGTTCCAGACAAACCTGCTTGCGTTGAACGCGGGCGTAGAGGCGGCCCGTGCCGGAGATGCTGGCCGGGGGTTCGCGGTCGTGGCCACCGAGGTTCGCGCGCTGGCGCAGCGCACTGCAGACGCCGCCCGGGATATCAAGCACCTGATAACGGCCAGTTCGACGCAGGTAGAGCGCGGGGTGAGCCTTGTGGGGCAGACCGGGGATACCTTTGCCCTTATCGTGGAGCAGGTCGGCCATGTCGCCCAGCTTGCCAGCAGCATCGCCGCGATGGCGCAGGATCAGGCTGGCAGCATTGGCCAGGTTCGCGAGACCGTGCGTGAGATGGACACCATGACCCAGCAAAACGCTGCGATGGTCGAGGAAGCCACGGCAGCGGCACGAAGCCTTGCGGGCGAGGCCAACCGCCTGTCTTCGCTGGTTTCGCAATTCAGGCTTGAGGGCAACTTCGGCCATTCTGCGAATGCAACGTTCCGCAACGCTGCCTGAATTAACGTGAAAGCCGGCAGGCCCGCCCCCGAATGAAGGGGCGGGCCTGCTTGCGTCATTCTGCTGCTTCGAGCAGATCCGCCCGCTGCGGGCCGCGGATCAGCACGCCCGGCGTCGCCCCGGTCCATTCTCCCTTGCGGAACGTCACCTTGCCGCCCTTGATGGTGTAGTCATACCCCTCGGCTTTCTGAAGCAGGCGCTTGCCGCCCGCAGGCAGGTCAAACGCCAACCAAGGCTTGAGCAACTTGATGTTGTCGAAGTCGATGATGTTGATATCGGCCAGGTATCCCGGTGCCAATATGCCGCGATCGTCCAGCCCGTAGAGCCTCGCCGTGTCGTGGCACTGGCGCTTCACGGCATGTTCCAGGCTGATCCTGCCGCCACGCTGGCGATCCCGGACCCAATGCTGTAGCATGAACGTCGGACTGGCCGCGTCGCAGATCGTTCCGCAATGCGCTCCGCCATCGGAGAGCGAGTTCACGGTATCTTCGGATGCTTGCAATGCCTCCAGGAAATCGAGGTTGCCATCGGCGTAATTCAGGATCGGCAGGTAGATGAAGCCGGTTCCGTCATTCTCCATCAGCTTGTCGTAAGCATAGGCGTCCGGCGCAACGCCTGCCGACTTTGCACGGGCGAGCACGCTGGCTTCGGCCTGCGGCTCGTAATCGAAGCCGTCGTCCATGATGAATTGGTTGTGCCAGCCTTGCGAGATCATCATCAGCAGGCCGATGATGTCGCTTTCCGGGTACTCGTTTGCTTCGGACAGGACTTTCTCGCGGAAGGCCGGGTCCTTGAGGTGGGCGAGTTGCTCTTTCCATGGCAGGTCGGCAATCGCCACATAGCTTGGCCGGAAGCGGAAGGGGTGGATCGTGCCCTGCCAGGCCATGATCACGCCGTTTCCGCGCAGAGCGATCTGGGCGACGATGTTTGCCCCTTGCGCGTTCTGGCGGCGCATTTCCGCAATCTGTTCCTCGAGCGGCATTTCCTTGGCGATGGACTGCAGCGCCGCATAGGTGACGGGCAGCCCGGTCTCACGGCTGAGCGCCCCCATCCAGCCGAATTCATCCCATTCGCGGCGCATGTCGGAAGCCATTTCGAACACGCCATGGCCAACACGGCCCATCGCGCGCCCGATCTCGATCAGCTCTTCCGCCGTGGCCGTGGTGCCGGGGACCACTTCACCGTCGACCGACTTGTGGATCACCGTGCGGCTGGTCGAAAAGCCGAGCGCGCCGGCACGGACACCTTCCTCGACGATCTCTGCCATCTTGCGGATGTCGTCCTCGGTCGGGATTGCACCCGGTTTCTCGCGATCACCCAGCACATATGCGCGTACCGCCCCGTGCGGCACGTGCGTGCCGATATCGACCGCGCGCGGCATCTTCTCCAGCGCATCGAGGTACTCGGGGAAAGTCTCCCAGTCCCAGGTCATGCCCTCGGCCAGCGCAGTGCCCGGAATGTCTTCCACGCCTTCCATCAGGCCGATCAGCCAATCGTGGCGATCAGGCGCGGCGGGGGCGAAGCCGACGCCGCAGTTGCCCATGACCACGGTGGTCACACCATGCCAGGAAGAAGGCGCCATTTCGGCGTCCCAAGTCGCCTGACCATCGTAGTGCGTGTGTACGTCCACCCACCCCGGCGCAACGACACGGCCGGTGGCATCGATCTCCTCGGCAGCATCGCCGCGCACAGTGCCGACGGCGGCAATGAGGCCATTCTTCACGGCAACGTCGCCGGTAAAGCGCGGCGCGCCGGTTCCGTCGACGATCGTTCCATTGCGGATGATCAGGTCATAGGCTGGCATAAGCTGGCTCCTTCTCCCCGCGCAGGCCGACTCAAGCTGGTCGCCTGTCGCGTTAACCGGGCGATTAAGTCAGAGGTTTGCCCGACGGTCAACTATGCGGGCGGAGCGTTGCATCAATCATGGCCGCTGGCCCTAATCATCTCTTCGACGTCCACGAATTTCTCGCGCGGAGCATCGTCCCGTGCGCGCAACGTTTCGGCTTCCTCAATCTTCTTCCAGTCGTCGAAGCTGACCACGTCCAGCTTGCGGGCCGCTGCGAGGGCATCGAAGCCAACGCGCCCGGTCTTGCGTTGGCTCTGGGGAAAGTCCTCAGCGATCATTTCGACGATGCCGAAGCCATCCGGACGGTTGGTACCGATCGTGCCCGAAGGCCCCCGCCGCGCCCAGCCCGCGCAATAAAGGCCGGGGAGGATGCGCCCTTCGTCATTGGCAAAGCGGCCGGCGCGATCATCGAAGGGCACGCCTTCGATCGGCGAAGTCTGGTAGCCGATGCACGAGATCACCAGGTTCGCCGGTATCTCGTAGAACTCGCCTGTGCCGACCGCGCGGCCCGCCTCGATACGCGTGCGCTCAACGGAAATCGCCTGCACCTGGCCTTCGCCCATCAGCCCCCGGGGCGAGGCGAAGAAATCGAATTCCACCTCCAGCGGAAGGTCGGCGCGATGGCTTTCCGGGATGGCCGCGAAAGAGCGCAAATGTGTCACGGACTTGCGGATGCCCGGTTCAAGCAGCGCGTCTTCCACTTCTTCGGGCAAGTCGCGCGGATCCACCCACGGGGCGGTTCGGGAAAGGTGGCCAAGCTCACCCAGTTCCTTGGGCGTCATCATGATCTGGTGAGGTCCGCGCCGCCCGAGAATGACAATTCGCTTGATCTTCGAGGCCATCAGCCGTTCAAGCGCGTGCGCCACGATGTCGCTTCCGGCAAACTCCTCGCGCGTCTTGGAAAGGATGCGCGTCACGTCGAGTGCGACGTTGCCCATGCCGATGACTACGGCGGTGTGGCCGGACAAATCGGGATCGAGCGCGGCGAATTCCGGGTGGCCATTGTACCATCCGACAAAGGCCGCGCTGCCGAAGACGTTTTTCAGATGGTCGCCCGGAACGCCGATGTCCTTGTCACGTGGCGCGCCAGTGGCAAGCACGACCGCGTCGTACAGGCCCTGCAGTTCGGCAATCGAGACGTCCTGGCCAACCTTGACGTTACCGACGAAGCGCACGTTGTCGGCAAGCGCGGTCTGTTCATAGCGCCGGGTTACGCCCTTGATCGACTGGTGATCCGGCGCGACCCCGAAGCGAATGAGGCCGTAGGGCACCGGCAGCATGTCGAAGATGTCGATGCGGACGTCATCGCCCCACTGCTTTTGCGCGGCTTCCGCGGTGTAGTACCCGGCCGGTCCCGAACCGACGATCGCGATATGCCGCATGGCCTCTCCTCAGCCTTTCGAGTCTTTCTTCGATGCTATCGTCAAGACAGCAAAAGGAAAGCGGGCCAGCGAGGTTCACGATCAGCCGCGGTGGATATCCTCGTCCAGGAAGGCGCGCAGCTTTTCGATGAAGCGGTCACGCTGGGACAGCATGAACAGGTGACCACCGCCGTGGAACATCTCGATCCGGCTGTGGGGAATGGCATTGTGAAGGAAATGGGCATTAGAGGCCGGAACCAGCTGGTCCTCCTCGTCGGCCATGATCATCACCGGCATGGACAGAAGCGGCAGGAACGGCACGCTGCTCCATGTCGCAAACGCCATCATCTGATATGAGAAGCCAAGCGGCGAGGGCGCCTTGGCCGCATTGAGCGAGACCTTTCCGCTGCCCCCACCATTATAGATCGAGGCGAGGTTTCGGCGCAGTGTCCGCTCTACCGTGTACTCACGTGGATCGGACAGGTGGGCGAGCATGGAGCTATTGCCGGGCACCATGGTCGCGCCGCCGGATGCCGTGGCCGCAAGAACGATCCGCCCGGTCCGTGCGCGGTGCTGGAAGGCGAATTGCTGGGTCAGCGCGCCGCCCCAACTGATCCCGAGGATATCGACCTGTTCGATGCCCAGAAGATCGAGCAGCGACGCCGTGGTTAGCGCCATGCTCGGAATCGTATAGGGCAGTACTGGATCGGGCGAGCCACCGATGCCCGGCATGTCGAAGCAGATCACCTCGCGCTCTGGCAGCGCCCGGGCGACGGGGGCAAGCAGTTCGAGGTTCATGCCGATACCGTTGAGCATGAGCAGAGGGCGAAATTGGCCTCTTCCGGCCCCTTCGTGCCAGCGCGCAATGTTGAGACGACGTCCGGCAACGCCGATCTTTGATTGTTTCGGTGTACTGTTCACTATGACCCCACGCTACAGCCGCTGACTAGCACCTTCGCACTCGCAGCAAAAGTACACGAATGCGGATCGCTTAACGCTTTCTCAAAGCACCGTCGTGCAAACACGCGGCATGCCGGGAGACGCTGAAACTCAACCAAACAGGCAAACTGCCACGCGCGACTTCGCGCGTACGCGCCGGCGCGAGCGTCCTGTCGTCCCGGCAGCGCCCGAAGCAGGGGCCAGTTTTCTGTTTGGCAGCGATTCGGCGAACCGCCTGATAGCGCCGGAATGGCCGCAAATGGCCTATGTCATGCTGGTGCTTCCGCTGCTGGTTGCCGGTTTCAACCTGGTAATCCCGAACCCGCTTGCAGCACTCTTGGCGGTTGTCGCCGCTATTGCGGCGCACCTTTCGAAGCTCGCGGTGCGCCGTGAAGCGCAAAGCGAGATGGAGACCGGGCAGCGGATGGCGCTGATGGGCGTGGCAGTTGCCTTGCCCATGTTTCTGTTTGGCTCTGCCATGGGCGTCTGGGGCACTTCGGGTCAGATCGATTGGTTCTACTGCCTCGTCGCAGTGGCAACTGTTTCGTTGCTGGCGACAGTGGTGCTCTCGGGCCGGTTGGTGGGCGTACTGGCGGCTCAGATCTCCGTGTGGTCGGGTGTCACCTGCGTAGCCAGCACGTTCGGCGGCTACTTCTCTTTGCTGGTAGGTGTTGCGATTGCCGTCGCAGCCTACCTGCACCAGCGCAAGATCGACCTGCTGCTTCGCGAGAAGCTGGAGAACGACCAGCGCGCTTCCACCCGCGCACAGGAAATTCTTTCCGATTATGAAGAGACGGGGCAGGGCTGGTTCTGGGAAACTGATCGTCGTGGTCAGCTGACATATCTTTCCACACCCGTTGCCGAGATTCTCGGTCGCAAGGTCGACGATCTGATCGGCCGTCCCTTTGCCGAGCTGTTCAACCTGTCCGAGCAATCGGGCGAAGGCGAACGTACGCTGGCCTTTCACCTCTCCGCGCGATCCAGCTTCGGCGAACTTGCGGTGCGGGCAGCGACAGCGGAAGAGGAACGCTGGTGGTCGATTACCGGCCGGCCGACCTACGACACGTTCAACAACTTCACCGGTTTCCGCGGCTCGGGCACGGACCTTACCGAAAAGCGTCGTTCGCAGGAGCATGCTTCGCGGTTGGCGCACTTTGATTCGCTGACAGGCTTGTCCAACCGCTTCCGCATGTCGCAGACGCTGGAGAAGATCCTTCTCGCTCCGCAACTGCATCAGCGCGCCTGCACGGTCTTCCTGCTCGACCTTGATCGCTTCAAGCAGGTGAACGATACGCTAGGCCATCCCGCCGGCGATGCGCTGCTCAAGCAGGTCGCGCAGCGTCTGGAGCGGGTCGTGGGCAAGATGGGCCGTGTCGGCCGCCTCGGTGGCGATGAATTCCAGGTGATTTTGCCTGGCAAGATCGAGCGCGAGCAACTTGGCCATCTGGCCCAGCGCATCATCGAGAGCCTGTCGCAACCGTACTCAATCGAGGGCAGCCGCGTGATGATCGGCGCCTCGGTCGGCATCGCGCTGGCGCCGGACGATGGCGTGACCAGCGAGGCGCTGATCCGCAATGCCGACCTGGCGCTTTATGCAGCCAAGGATGGCGGTCGCGGACGGTTCCACTTCTATGCGCCGGACCTGCACAGCGATGCCGAAGAGCGCCGCCAGATGGAAGAAGACCTGCGCGATGCGGTCTCGAATGGTGGTCTTGAGCTTTACTATCAGCCAGTCGTGCAGACAGCGACCGAGAAGATTACCGGATTCGAGGCGCTGCTGCGCTGGAACCATCCCGAGCACGGCTGGATCAGCCCGAGCCGGTTCATACCCATCGCAGAAGATACCGGTCTGATTGCGCCGATTGGCGAGTGGGCGCTGCGCACCGCTTGTCAGGACTTGGCGCGCTGGCCCGATAACGTGCGCGTAGCCGTAAACGTGTCACCGCTACAGTTCGCCAATCCGTCGCTTCCAGTGATCGTCACCAACGCGCTGGCAAGTTCGCAGGTGGCAGCAGAACGCCTCGAACTGGAGATCACCGAAAGCGTGTTCCTCAATGACGACGAGGGCACCGACCAGATGTTCAAGTCGTTGAAAGCCATCGGCGTGCGCCTGGCGCTGGACGATTTCGGCACAGGCTATTCCTCGCTCGGCTACTTGCGGTCTGCGCCGTTCGACAAGATCAAGATCGACCAGAGCTTCGTGCGCGGCGCGACGCAACCCGGCAGCCGCAACGGCGCGATCATCGCCTCGATCGTCAGCCTTGCCGAGGCACTGGGCATGGAAACGACGGCCGAAGGTGTCGAGACGCTGGACGAACTGGATCTGGTCCGCATGCTCGGCTGCAGCCACGTGCAGGGCTATATCTACGAGCGTCCGCTGTCGGCGATGAACGCCGCTGCCCGTCTTTCGACCGGCCTCATGGCTATCGCGCAAGGGCCACGTTCCGCGCGCGCCGCGCGCCAGTCCATGCTGCGCAAGGTCGTGCTCGATCACGGCGGCCATCGCTACAACGCGATGGTCCGCAATATCAGCCAGACCGGGGCGCTGATCGAAGGCTTGTGGAACGTGCCTCCGGGAACGATCTTCCGGGTGCTGTTGGCAGAGAACCACGTGGTTACGGCAACCTGCCGCTGGTCAAGCGATGACCGCATGGGCGTGGAATTCTCCATGCCGCTGCGGCTCGACGAGGGCGGGCGCATCGCTGCCGTATCGGGCATTCCGCCGGTCAGAAACGAGCCCGAACCGGTCGTTCAGCGCAAGGTGGGATGACTGCTCAACCGAGCGCGGCCATCTTCTCTTCAGCAAGACGGTCGAGTTCGGCGCGGCTCTTCTTCTCCGCTGCCGTCTTCAACTGCCCGCAAGCTGCGTCGATGTCGCGCCCGCGTGGCGTGCGCACCGGTGCGCTGATCCCTGCTTCGAACACGATGTTCGCGAAGCTTTTGATCCGCTCCGGGCTGGAGCACTCGTAGGGTGCGCCGGGCCAGGGGTTGAAAGGGATCAGGTTGACCTTGGCCGGCAACTTGTACTGACGGATCAGGCGCACCAGTTCGCGCGCGTCATCGTCGCTGTCGTTCTTGTCCTTGAGCATCACGTACTCGAAGGTGATGCGGCGGGCGTTCGAAGCGCCGGGATAGTCGGAGCAGGCCTGCAGCAGTTCGTTGATGCCGTACTTGCGGTTGATCGGCACGATCTCGTCGCGCACGTCCTTGGTCACCGCGTGGAGAGAGACCGCGAGGTTCACCCCGATCTCCTCGCCGCAGCGCTCCATCATCGGCACGACGCCGCTGGTCGAGAGCGTGATGCGACGCTTCGACAGGGCAAGCCCGTCACCGTCCATGACCAGCTTGAGCGCATCGCGCACATTGTCGAAATTGTAGAGCGGCTCCCCCATGCCCATCATCACGATGTTCGTCAGCAGGCGACCATCGGGGGTGTAGGCGCTGGCAGCTTCCTCGTCCTCATCGTCGAAGTCGAGCCCCGCCATCGTACCGCCAGCCTTGGGCCATTCGCCCAGCGCATCGCGCGCGAGCATGACCTGGCCGACGATCTCGCCCGGTGTCAGGTTGCGCACCAGGCGCATCGTGCCAGTGTGGCAGAAGCGGCAGTTGAGCGTGCAGCCGACCTGGCTCGAAACGCAAAGCGTGCCGCGATCCGCATCGGGGATGAACACCATCTCGAAATCGTGCTTGTCTGCCGTGCGCAGCAGCCACTTGCGCGTGCCATCGGTCGAAACCTGCGCCTCGACAATATCGGGGCGGCCGATGACGAAGCGCTCCGCCAGCCATGGACGCATCGTCTTGGCGATGTCGGTCATCGCTTCGAAGTCGGTCACGCCGCGATGATAAAGCCAGTGAAACACCTGCTTCGCGCGCAGCTTGGCCGCCTTGGCATCAAGACCCGCGGCTTCGAATAGCGAGGCGATCTGCTTCTTCGGCAGGCCGATGAGGTCCACCCGTCCATCCTCGCGCGGCGTCACCTCGCGCGGCACCGGAACGGGATCAACGTGCCCGGCGATGGGCATGTTGGCGGGAAGCGAGGGGCTGGGATCGATCTGGCTCTGCATCGCGCGCATATAGTGATTCGAGGCCCCGGGCGCAAACCGAAGGCTCGCGCGAACGCCTTGGGGGCGTCGGTGTTCCAGTATTTCATCGCCCGTGTGCTGCACTTCATCGAATTTTATGTGTCTGAAATGTCACGGTTTCCTGTTGTGTGAGGTTCAGGAAACCGGATGCAGTTCCACTCATTCCACCGGTCACTGTCGGGTCGCAACGACAACAGGACCGGCAGGAAGTTTTCGAATGGAGTGAGACATGAAGAAGATCTGCGCAATTCTCGCCGCCGGCACCGCCATCGCCGCCGCCCCTGCGTACGCGCAGGACGCTACCCCTGCCGAGGCGTTCAGCGGCTTCCGCGCTGAAGCTCTCGTCGGCTACGACCACAACCGCTCGGGCAGCACTGAGGACGTCGACGGCGACCGTGATCTGAAGCAGTCGATCGACGGCGTCGAATACGGTGCCGCCATCGGTTACGATATCCCGCTAGGCACCAACCTGGTCGCCGGCGCCGAAGCCGAAATCACCGACAGCAGCGCCAGCTGGGACAACAATAACGACCAGCCGAACGTGTTCAATCTTGGCCGCGTCGAAGCCGGTCGCCAGTACTATGTCGGCGCCCGTCTTGGTTACGCGATGAGCCCGAGCACCATGGTCTACGTCAAGGGTGGTTACAGCAACGCCCGTTACAACCTGCAGGGCACGAACGGCACGACCAATCTGCGCCAGCGCCTCGACACCGATGGCTATCGCGTCGGCGCGGGCGTCGAGCAGAACATCGGTACCAACGCCTTCGTGAAGCTCGAATACAAGTACGCCAACTACAGCGAAGGCGAATTCGACTTCAACGGCGACACGCCGGACTCGAGCCGCTTCAACATCGACACCGACCGTCACTCGGTGACTGCTGGCGTCGGCATCCGCTTCTAAGCGTCAAGCTTGAAGACAAAGGGAAGGGCGGGCCGCCAAGGCTCGCCCTTTTCCTATCCGGCACACCCCAACGCCGCGGCATCCATGGCAGAGGCTGCACCGCCAAGCGTGTATACATCGCGGAACTTCCGTCCGTCTGCCCCTTGCGCCGTCACCACCACGCGCGGCGCGCTGCGCAAGGCGGCTACGATCCCGGCGTTGGCGCGCTGGTCCATCGGCCAGGCATCGGCCTGTCCCGCCTGCAGCGTGAAGTTGGCTTCGGGAAACGAGACGTTGACCGACGACCCCGGCGCCAGGCGCCTTGCAAGGCGCAAATGCACTGCACCGCGAATGCCGCGCTTGGGCCAGTAGCCCACGGTGAAGTAGGGCTGGAAAGTCTGCTCCCGCCCGTTGACCTTCTCCGCCATGGCAATCGCATAACAGCGCGGCACACCCGGATCGCGAAACGCGCCCCAAGTGCCGAACACGCCCAAGCTGTCGCGCGCGACGGCGGTCCCGCCAAGCACCAGTGCTGCCAGAACCAGCAGCCGCCTCACGGCTCCTCCCGTTTCGCGCCATCGAGCTGTCTTGCTGCTCGTTCCGCTTCTTGCGCCTCGCGCGGCTTTTCGCCCTTGGTCCGCCCGAACTTGGCCCGGTTGGCCTGCGCCTCAACCTCGCGCGAAACCCGCGCCTTGGCCTTGCGCGCTGCTCGGAGATTGACGACATCGCCCATCAGGCGTGCTCGATCCCGCGTTCCGAGCCGAACAGGACCGATTCTTCGCCGTCCTGGATCAGCGCAATTGAACCTTGCACGAGCGACGGCGCAATTGGTGCGCCGTGAAGGGGATGCACCGGATAGCCCGCCATGATCCCGCGCAACACGCGGCTGGAGATGCCGTGCATCACGACGATGTGATCGCCGCTCTCGGCGGTCAACCCCTCGAGCCAGCGGTTCAGCCGCGCCGCAATCATCGGGTAGTCCTCGCCATCGGGCGCCGGACGCAGCAGGTGGTCTTCGATCACGATCGGGCCGACCTCGTCCTCGACATCACTGTAGGATCGGCCGCACCACGATCCCATGTCGATCTCCTTGAGATCCATCGTCCGCTGCCCGGCGAACCAGTCTAGCCCCAGTTCCTCGGCAATCAGCGCCGCCGTCTGCAAGGCGCGCCCGGTGTCGGAGATATGCAGCGTCACTTGTGGTCGCTCGCCCAGTTCGGCCCGCAGCGCGCAGCCCATCGCCACCGCCTGCTCGAAGCCCTGCCGCGTAAGCGGCGTGTGGATGTGGTTCGCCTGCAGCCGACGCGTCGCATTATAGACCGTCTCGCCGTGGCGCATGATGTAGAAGCGACCCCGTTTCATGGGAACGCTCATAGCGCTAGGCTTCGGGATAGGAAACGCTCATGATTTCCCACTCCTTCTCGCCCGAAGGCAACCGCACGACGCGCAAATCCCCGACCCGCGCCCCGCGCAAGGCCTTGGCAATCGGCGCGCTCCAGCCGATCAGCCCCTTCGAAGCATCCTGCTCGTCATCGCCGACCAAGGTCAGCACCTTGCGGTTGTCATCCTCGTCCGCAATCTCGACGCAGGCCCCGAACAGCACCCGCGACCGATCTTCCTGCCGCGCGGGATCAACCACCCGCGCCGCCTTCATGCGCCGCGCGAGGAACGCCAGCTCCCGATCAATCTCCCGCATCCGCTTGCGCCCATAGAGATAATCACCGTTCTCGCTACGGTCGCCATTGCCCGCAGCCCAAGAGACGATCTCGACAATGGCCGGGCGCTCTGTGCCGAGCAGATGATCGTAACGCGCGCGCAGGGCGGCAAATCCGGCGGGGGTAATGGGATGACCGTCAGGTTTCATGAGATGGCTTTAGGGTTGGGCGGAACGGCAGGGCAAGTGTCGAGTTTGCCGCAAACTTCCGCCTCCTCTATCCGTCATCCCGGGCTTGACCCGGGATCCCGCTTCTTTTTTCACGCGCTCGCCAGAAGAAAGCGGGACCCCGGATTAAGTCCGGGGTGACGATGAGTTGGGTATTTGTCTAGAATTTAGCACCTGTTGCGGATGTAATGCTTCACTGCCGGTGAAAAGTGTCTTGTCAAATGCCCTTCACGATCGATCGCGGGGAGGTGTTCCAGAAAGCACGTGCCAATGGCGTTCTCGAGACTGTCATCGATAGCGATGCATTCCTCGATCAACCGCGCAAGCCATTGAAGCTGTGCAGGATTGGCGGAAGCCGCAACAAAGTAAGATGAAAATTCAAACATAACCGTGTGGAGTGTGCAATCTCCATCGAGATAGTTCTCTTGAGTTTCGTCATCCCAGAAGTCGCTGAAAATCTCCGTCAGGGCGGATGCCAAGCCAAATGGTTGCGTAATAGCGCTACGTGACGGTGGGTTAGGTCGCACTCACCCCGGCTCCCGCTTCCCGATAAAGTAGCTCATCGGATTGCTTCCCCGATAGCTCGCATATTGCGGGTTCATCGCCTCATAGACCACCGCGTTTTCCAGCACGCGCTGGACGTAGTTGCGGGTTTCGGAGAGGGGGATCTTCTCGATCCATTCCACCCAGTCGATCCCGCCGTTGCGGGGGTCGCCATTGGCGCGCAGGAACTTGTTCACGTTGCCGGGGCCAGCGTTGTAGGCCGCCACCGCCAGCGGCCACGAGCCGCCGTAGTAATCGAGCATGCGCTGGAAATAGCCTGACCCCAACTGGATGTTGTACCCCGCATCCTGCGTCAGCGACGAGGCGTTGTACGAAAGGCCCAGCTTGCCCGCCTGCTCGTTCGCCGTGCCCGGCATCAGCTGCATCAAACCCCGCGCGCCGGCATGGCTGACCGCGTTCTGCGCGAACTGGCTTTCCTGGCGGCTGATCGCGTGAATGCCGGTCCACTTGCTCTCATAGCCCGGCGGCACGGGGATCAGCGGGAAAGCGATATGCTGGAAATCGAGGTAGCCGCGCGCCGCCGCTGCCTGCCCGACGATCACGCCGAGGTCGCGCCGCCCCAGCTCGCGCGCCAGGTTCGCCACCATCATGTGCTGCGCTTCGGTCTGCTGCTGCTCGGCCACTTCCTTGAAGAAGCGCACGGTCGTCTTCCAGTCGCCATTGCGGGCCACCTCGCGCACGGCGAGCGTCAGCGGCTGGTTGTAGAACCGGCTGCGCTCGTCCGCCGGGACCTGCACATCCGAATCCTTGGCATATTGCGGCACCGGACGTCCCAGCCGCTCCAGTGCCAGCAACCCATAGAACTGGTCGCCATACTGCGCCGCCATCTCGAAATAGCGCCGCGCCTCGGCCTGCCGGCCGGCCCGCGCCGCTGCCTTTCCGGCCCAGTAGAACCCCTTCGAGCGCGTCCCCGGCGTCCGCGCCGCCGCACCATAGCGCCAGAACAGCGGCGCTGCGCCCGCATAGTCGCCAGTATTGAAGTACCCCTGCGTGCCGCCCAGCCACATCAGCGAGGTATAATCGTCACGCAGGCCATAGTTGAGCTGGCTGACATCCTCGCCAGGAGCAAAGGCATCGTCGATCCCCGCTGCGATGCGCATGGCCGCGCGGGCATCGCCCGACGTCGCCGCGCCACGCGCGTTGACCAGAAGTTCCTCGACCCATTTGTCGCGATCAAGCGGCTTGCGAGAGAGCAATGGACGGTTGGACAGCAGATCGCGCGCTGCTGCGCCCTGGCCAGATTTGCGCAACTGGCGCACGCGCTGAAAAATGAAACCGGGATCGGCATTGAACTGCTGCGCGGGAACCCCTGCCAACAGGCCATAGGGATCGCCCCCCTGCATCGCCGCCAGCCGCGCGCTGTCGATGCCCTCGCGCGCCGGGCTGACCCAGACGATCTGCCGTGCCGCCTGATCAGTCGATCCAGACCACAGCAACGCATCCATCCGCGCATCGTGATCGTCGGGCGTGAAGCTGGTGCCCCATGCGGCGAGCAGAGCGGCCTCGGCCGCATCGGTCATCGCCCCACCGCGCCAAGCCGCCCGCGCGGCTTCCCGCGCTTCGGGCCGACCGAGCTGCGTTAACGCCAGCGCATATTGGGCGCGGCCAAGGTTGGTCAGCGGCGGCTTCTGGCTGAAATAGGCAACCAGCCGCGAAGGCTCGGCAAAATCGCGCTCCAGCGAAAGCTCGGCATAGCGCCGCAGCTTCTCCTCGTCGGGAAAGCCGGGATACGACAGCACGAAATTCGAGTAATCGGAAAAGCCGAAGCGGTTGGAACTGGACAGCAGCTTCCATCGTTCCACAGCAGCCATCATCGGCCCACCCTGACTGGCGGTGAGATTGGCGCGGGCGCGGTCCCAGTCGGATCCATCGGCGCCGTCGGCGCCGCTCGCGTGCACTGCGCTCGAGGCGACCACCGTCTGGAGCAGAACCCCGGCAAATCCCCAGCGCAACATCAAGGCTTTCACGTCCATGCCGGACATACTATGGAGCGGCTCCTTATCACGCGCTGAACAGGCCCCCAGCGGGTTCGGATCACGATGAACCGAACTGCATCATGGGGCAAATTGAGGGGTATTGTCCATGTTTTCCGGCTCGATTCCGGCCCTAGTGACTCCATTTCGCGATGGAGCGTTTGACGAGAAAGCGTTTCGCCGCCTCGTCGACTGGCAGATCGAGAACGGATCGTCGGCGCTGGTCCCTTGCGGCACCACCGGTGAGGCTTCGACCCTGTCCAATGCCGAACACCACCGCGTCATCGAAGTCTGCGTCGAACAGGCCGCCGGTCGCGTTCCGGTGATTGCCGGCTGCGGCAGCAACGATACGATGAACGCGCTGCTGCACATGAACTTCTCGAAGAAGTGTGGAGCCCAGGCGGCGCTCTGCGTCGCGCCCTATTACAATCGGCCAAGCCAGGCGGGCATCATTGCCCACTTCAGCTATCTTGCAGAGCACAACGACCTGCCGATTGTGCTTTACAACGTGCCTGGCCGTACGGTGACCGACATCCTGCCCGAAACGGTCTGCGAGCTGGCGAAGCGCTATCCCGAGAAGATCATCGGGATCAAGGACGCCAGCGGCGACCTGTCGCGCGTCACCGATCACCGCATGGGCATCGGCAAGCATTTTTGCCAGCTTTCGGGCGACGATGAACTGGCGCTCCCGGCCAACGCTGCCGGTGCCGTGGGCTGCATCTCGGTCACCGCCAACGTCGCGCCGAAGCTCTGCGCCGAGTTCCAGGCCGCTTGCGCCGCCAACGATCTCGAAAAGGCGCGCGAGCTTAACGACAAGCTCTATCCGCTCCACTACGCGATGTTCGAGGATGCCTCGCCCGGCCCGGTCAAGTACGCGCTCAGCCGCGTCTTCCCGGATATCTCGGACGAACTGCGCCTGCCCATGGTTCCCTGCAACGACGCGGCCCGCAAGGCGGTCGACGCGGCGCTGGAGCATGCCGGCCTGATCTGACGCGTCGCGTCCGGAAAACTGCTGTCCGACAAAGTGCGAAGTTCCCCTTCCGCTTTGTCGGGTCAGCGCCTACATGCAGCCGCATCATGGCTCGTCCCGTTCATCCAGAATTCGACAAGAAGAAAATCGTCGCCGAAAACCGGCGCGCCCGCTTCGAATACTTCATCGAGGAGAAGTACGAGGCCGGCATCGTGCTGACTGGGACCGAGGTCAAATCCCTCCGTTTCGGTGAGGGCTCGATTGCCGAAAGCTATGCCGAGGTGAAGGGCGGCGAAGTCTGGCTGGTCAATTCGAACGTGCCCGAATTCAGCCACGGCAACCGCTTCAACCACGTGCCCAAGCGCCCGCGCAAGTTGCTGCTGAAGGAACGGCAGATCGCCAAGTTCACCGGCGCGGTCGAGCGCAAGGGCATGACGCTGGTTCCGCTTTCGATCTACTTCAACAGCCGTGGTCGCGCGAAAGTCGAGCTCGCGCTGTGCAAGGGCAAGAACGTCGCCGACAAGCGCGCGACGATGAAGGACCGCGACTGGAAGCGTGACAAGGCGCGGATCATGAAGGACCACGGCTAGGTCGATCCGGGGTGAGGCACTTCACCGACCGGCAAGGAAATCCGGTCTAAGCGAACAAACGGGCCCGTGGCGGGGCGGACGGGAAACGGATACAACAGACGCGCAATGTTCGAGCGGATCGTCAACTGGGCGCGGGCCAACATGCCAACGCGCGAGCAGATGGAGCAGAACCGCTTCGCGCGCCCGCTTGCCGCCCGGCATGAACTGTGGCGCTTCACGCGCCGTTCGGTGCCACGCGGAGTCGCCGCCGGACTTTTCATAGGCATCTTCGCGCTGATTCCCGGCATCCAGATCATCGGTGCGGCCTTGATGTGCGTGCCGTGCCGGGGCAACATCCCGCTTGCCGTGCTGATGACCTTCATCTCGATCCCGCCGACAACGCTGTTCGTGTTCCTTCCAGGCGCCATTGCCGTGGGCAACAGCTTCGGTTTCCACGCGGACTTCTCCACCGTGCAGGCCATGGTTACCAAAGGCGCGGGCATCGGCGAATGGCTCGTCTGGCTTGGATCGGATGCGGCGCCGTCCCTTGTCATCGGGCTTTTCCTGATCTCGATTGTTTCGGCCGCAATCGGCTATGTCCTTGCAGCGTTCGGTTGGCGCTGGTGGACCGCGCACAAGCGCAAGGTGCGCAACATGCGGGCCGCCGCGCGGGACTTTCCCGACTGATGGCGAACGTGGCCAGCGAAGGGGCGGCTGTGGTCACGCCGACCGTACCCTTGCGCGATTGGCTCATGCTATCAGGCGCGGTTGCGGTAAGCGCTGCAGCGCTTTGGGGGATCTCCGGCCAACCGCTGCTCGCCGCCGGGTTTGCAGGAGGGGTCACTGTCATCGGCGCAGCCTTGCGCGTTTTGCTTCGCCCCCGCCAGGATGCAGTTACCGAGGATTTCGCCGTTCCGGATTGGACGGTCACCAATGCCGCGATCGCGCGCGACGATGTGGGCATCGCCATCACCGACAGGGCAGGGCGGCTGGTCTGCGCCAATGGCCTGATGGGGGCCTGGTTCGGTATCACCGCCGCACCGCCACGTCTTCCAGTCGAGCGCGGCTCGGTCGAGCTGCTCGAAGCTGCAACGCGAGCTGCGTGGCGAGATGGCTCTGCAAAGGCCGACGGCGTTGCGTCCAGCCAAGGCACGTGGACGGCAGAGATTCAGCGCGTCGGCCGGGGCGAGGACTACCTCGTCTGGCGTTTCGTGCCGGTCGTCACGCAGGATCTTGTGGCAGACATGGCAGGGCACATCGCCGGCAAGGTCGGCCGCGCTCTCGCCCGCGAAGGGTTGCAGGCAGCCGTGGTCTCGCCCGAAGGCGTGATCCTCGCGGCCAACGCAGCCTTCGCCCAGCGCGCGACGGGTTCGGTCAGCGCCCAGATGGCAGGCGCCGATTTCGTCTCCTTCCTCGCCAGCGACGAAAGCGACCGCATCTACTACGCCCGCGAGGGCGGCAAGGGCACGCCGGTCAAGCTCGTCCACGTGCCGGTGGCCGACCCCGATGGCGTCGCCAACACCGATCCATCACGCACAACCTCGTTGTTCCTGCTCATTGACAATGGCGGTTTCGGGCAGGGCATCGGCGATGTCACGGCGGGCCTTCCGCAGATCGAGGCGCTGCTTGCCCGCCTGCCGCTGGGTCTGGCGATGACCGACCGTGACGGGCGCTTCCTTTTCGCCAACGCCGCATTCCTGCGCGCTGCCGGGCTTGACGATACGATCCCGCCGCCATATCCGTCGGACCTTGTCATCCGGGAAGACAAGGGCGCGCTGGTCGATGCCGTGCGCCGCTATGCGCAAGGGCAGGCAACCGCAGGCGACGTGGCCGTGCGCTTGCGTGCCGCACCGGACGAGCCGGTCTCGCTCAGCCTTGCGGGTGTGCGCGGGCTTGGGGAAGGGGCCGTCCTTCTCAGCCTCAAGGATTCCTCGGAAGAAACCCGGCTCAAGCGTGAGATCGCGCAGGCGACGAAGATGCAGGCCGTTGGCCAGCTTGCCGGTGGCGTTGCGCACGATTTCAACAACGTGCTTACCGCGATCATCGGCTACTGCGATCTGATGCTGATGCGCCACACGCCTGGCGACAGCGATTACGACGATATCCAGCAGATCAAGGCCAACTCGAACCGCGCAGCATCGCTCACGCGGCAGCTTCTTGCGTTCTCACGTCAGCAGACATTGCGGCCGCAGGTGCTGCAGTTGCCCGACGTGGTCGCCGAAGTCTCCGCACTGCTGAAGCGTCTGATCGGCGAGAAGATCACGCTCGAGGTCGTGCACGATCGCGACCTCGGCTTTGTTCGTGCAGACCCCACACAGCTTGAACAGGTGCTGCTGAACCTGGCCGTCAACGCGCGTGACGCCATCAATGACAAGCTTGCCGCTACGGGGGCCAAGGGCGGTGGCGTGGTCAAGTTGATGACCCGGCGGGTGACGGCGGCTGACGTGCGCGCGATGAAAAGCGAGATCCTGCCGCTCGGGGATTACACTGCGCTTGTCGTCGAAGATAATGGTCACGGCATAAAGCCGTCGCAGATCGGCAAGATCTTCGAGCCGTTCTTCACCACCAAGGAGAAAGGCAAGGGCACCGGCCTTGGTCTTTCCACCGTGTACGGCATCGTGAAGCAGTCCGGCGGTTTCATCTTTGCCGAAAGCGAGGTGGGCAAGTTTACCCGCTTCAGCATCTATCTCCCGGTCCATGTACCCGATGCCAGCGAAGCGCCCGCGCGCCAGTTAGCAAGCCCCGAACCGAAGCGGGAATGGTCAGGCGGCGGCCGGATCCTGCTGGTTGAGGACGAGGACACCGTTCGTGCCGTTGCCGAGCGTGCGCTCGTGCGCCAGGGCTATGAGGTGACCACGGCGGCGGACGGCGAGGAAGGGCTCGAGGCGATCGGCCGGGGGCAGTTCGATCTGGTCGTGTCCGACGTAGTCATGCCGACGATGGATGGCCCGGCCATGGCCCGTGAGATTCGGGCACTCCGCCCGGACATGCCGTTCCTCTTCATGTCGGGCTATGCCGAGGAGCAGCTACGCCGCGAGATCGATATCCCGAACATGCATTTTCTCGCCAAGCCTTTCTCCGTCCAGCAGATCTGCGACGAGGTGGAGAAGGTCCTCAGGGTACGCTGAGGGTGCCGGGGAACCCGAACATCGTCATCGTCAAGGTCACAGTGATCTGCGAGCCCCCGTCCCCGAACTGACTGTCCATCGAATTGTCTCGACGAGACCATCGAGGAGCGGGCAATACAATCGCGCTAGTGCCTTACGGCTAACCTGTCACGTCTCGCCGCGCTACGTCGGGTCAGGTAAACGATGCCACGAGGTCATTCGAGGGTCGGCGTCCCATCGTATGAAGTGGCGGTGGGAGAGAGCTTGCGGACGAACTCTCTCGTCGAAGGGCATCTAAGCAGGCAGTAAGCCTGCGAAAAGTTGCGGTCGGCTCTTGCGGATAAGCAATCGCAAGAGGCCTATGCCGCTTCCTTCCGGTGGACCCGCTGCTTCAGAACAGAGAGCCCGGACGGATCCCTGTCGAGCAGCAGCAGGGCACTCATCACCGCATGACTGACAACCACGTCACCGCTCTCGTACTTCTGGAAGGCGTTGGGCCCGCCCCCGATCAGGCGACCGGCATCCTTCTGGGTGAGATGCAGGCGCTTCCTAATGCGGCGCACCGCCTCGGGATCGAGCAAGCCCTCCACCTGGGCCTTGAGCCGGTTCAGAGCCCGATCCGAAACCTTCATGTCGTCACCGGTGTGAATGCTCTCGTCGCTTGCATCACAATACCAGCCGGGCATGTCGAAGGTGGATTCGTGCCCCTTGTAGGTGATGGTCATCGGCCGAACGTCACGGAACATCGGCTGGCCCGTTTCTGGGCAGGTGGGGTTAGTCATCGCCCTTCTCCTTGAACGACAGAAGCAAAAACTCGGTCACGGCATCGGCCGTGAATTTGACGTACAAAGCCCCCTGCTCGGAGGGAACGTGGTAGACATCCTGCCAGACACGGTGATCGGCAAAGGATGTCATGGACTTATAAAAATGGCGTCGCTCGATCGTCTGGATGGTTGCGACGATTTCGCTTCGGCCAAAACCAAGCGAAGCCGCTCCTCTCAGAGCGGAACCTGTGACATTGAGCTTCTCGACCGTCGAGAAAACGGCTTTGACCGCTTCAATGTCATAGGTCGGCTTTCGCTTCTCGGTCATCACCCTTGATAACACCACTGTGGTGTTTTTTCAATAGGGCCGATTCCGTCAGTCCGCCGACTGTCGCGCACGTCTAAGTTGGCCGGCTTTCCACATAGAAACCGCGCCGATGGCGGCCCAGATATCGTATCAGCCCTCTGTCCTTCAGGCTGGCAATGTCGCGTTTAGCGGTACGGCTGCTGACCTGCCAGTGCACCACAATGTCTTCAAACGTACATCGGTCGCCCTGCGCGACTCGCGCCAGCAGCCACTCCTGACGCTCGTTCAGCGGCAAATTAATGGTGACATGGATGTCACCATTAATGTCACCATTCGTGTCACCATTAACGCCGTTGAAGAGGCCCAATTGTGCTCCCGATTCTGACCCGGCCGGTCCATGCGCGAAAGACGCAGCCGTGCCATTCGGGAGTGCTTCTGCCGGTGCCGTTGACGGATCCATATCGGCCAGGAACTGCCGAACCAGCTCGCGAACTGCCGGAGACTTCATGCAAAGTCTCATTAGAAAATAACCGCTTGGACCGGAAACACCGCCCACCCAGTTCTTTACGCTACGCTCGCTGGCGCCGGTCCAGCGCATGACGGTCTTGACCGTTCGGTGGGTCTCATCATGCTCGCGGCGCAAAGCGTCCGCGATCAGTTCCGCATAGTCCTTCGCCGACTTCGCCAGCCCGTTCCATGGGTGCAACATTCTGCCCTTTTTCGGCAACATCCTCCGCTCCTTCCGCCGCTACATTCACGTGTGAGCGGAACGGTAGGCAGAGGTGCTCTTCGGGCTGCAGTTGGTGGATGCCCTGGACTGCTGCAGCGGCTGAACCGGAAAGGGCGACGCTTGAAGGATTGGCAGAACGAAAAGGACCAACCCCACCATGACCCGACAGCCCGCGTCGTACGGGCCGCCGAATACGTCCGCATGTCCACCGATCACCAGAAATACTCGACCGAGAACCAGGCCGATGCGATCCGTCATTATGCGTCATCGCGGGGCATCGAGATCGTCAGCACCTATGCTGACGACGGCAAAAGCGGCCTGTCGATCGACGGACGCGCTTCGCTGCAGCGCCTGATTGCCGATGTCGAATCCGGCGCTGCCGATTTCGAGATGATCCTGGTCTATGATGTCAGCCGCTGGGGCCGCTTCCAGGATGCGGACGAGAGCGCCTACTACGAGTACATCTGCCGCCGGGCCGGGATCCAGATCGCCTATTGCGCCGAGCAGTTCGAGAATGACGGCTCACCGATGAGCACCATGTTCAAGGGCTTCAAGCGGGCCATGGCTGGCGAATATAGCCGAGAGCTCTCGGTCAAGGTTTTTGCCGGCCAGGGGCGGCTCATCGAGAAAGGCTACCGCCAGGGCGGCCCCGCTGGCTTCGGGCTGCGCAGGACGCTGATCGATGAACACGGCGCGACCAAGGCGGTACTCGGCCGCGGTGAGCAAAAGAGCCTGCAGACCGACCGGGTGATCCTGACACCCGGGCCGGACGAGGAAATTGCCGTCGTGCAAGAGGTCTACCGAGCCTTCGTCCATGATGGGCAGACCGAGCGCGAGATCGCCGAGGCGCTCAACGCCCGCGGCATCCTCACCGATCTTGAACGCCCATGGACGCGCGGCACCGTCCACCAGCTCCTGATCAACGAGAAGTATGTCGGCGACAATGTCTGGAACCGCCGCTCGTTCAAGCTGAAGAAGAAACGGGTCCGCAACGCCCCGGACATGTGGATCCGGTCACAGGGCGCATTCGAGGGGATCGTCGAACGGGAACTGTTCGAGGCGGCCCATTCGATCATCTCGGCGCGCTCGTTCCGCCTTTCTGACGAGGAAATGCTGGAAGCGCTTCGGGGGCTCTACGCCAGCAAGGGCCTGCTGTCCGGCATCATCATCGACGAATGCGACGGTCTGCCGTCGAGCAGCGCGTACAGTTCCCGGTTCGGCAGCCTCCTGCGCGCCTACAGCCTGGTGGGGTTCACGCCCGACCGGGACTACCGCTACGTTGCGATCAACCGGGACCTGCGCAAGCTACATCCCGATGTCCTGCGGCAAGTGCTCGACGGTTTGCGCGAACAGGGCAGCGAAGCCTGGCAGGATCTCGAGACCGACCGGGTGATCGTCAACGGCGAATTCAGCCTGTCGGTCGTCATCGCCAGGTGCCAGACTACGTCGACTGGGCTGCTGCGCTGGAAGCTGCGGTTCGATACCTCGGTCATGCCCGACATCACCATCGTCGTGCGCATGGACACTGACAACCGGGCACCGCTCGATTTCTACCTGTTCCCCCGCCTTGATGTCGCGTCCGACCGGGTGCGATTGGCCGAAGACAATGGCCTCAGTCTCGACGCCTACCGCTTCGATACCCTCGACTACCTTTATGACATCGCCGCCCCAGTGCGCATCGCGGAGGCCGCCTGATGACGGAATCACGCCCCCAGCAGATCGAAATGATCCCGATATCCCGGATCACCGTGCTCAACCCGCGTTCGCGCAACAAGCGACAGCACCGGGAGATCGTGAACAACATCGAGGCGATCGGCCTTAAGCGCCCCATTACCGTAAGCCGGCGCCAGGGGCCAGGCGGGCCCCGGTACGACTTGGTCTGCGGGCAAGGCCGCCTCGAGGCCTTTCAGATGCTCGGGCAGACGGAGATCCCGGCCGTCGTCATCGAGGCGGCAGAGAACGAATGCCTGGTCATGAGCCTGGTCGAGAATATAGCGCGCCGGGTGCAGCGCCCCATCGACGTCATGCGCGAGATCGGTGAGCTCCGGAAACGCGGGTACAGTGAGGCGGACATCGCCCGGAAGATCGGTGTCCATAACTCGTGGGTCAGCATGGTGGTGTCGTTGCTCGAACGCGGCGAGGAACGGCTGTTGGCCGCGGTCGAAACCGGCCTGATCCCCGTCACCATGGCGATCGAGGTCGCTCGCGCCGAAACCGAGGAAGCCCAGAACCTGCTGCTGGAGGCTTACGAGACCGGTAAGCTGAAGGGAAAGAAGCTCGCCTCCGTCCGCCGCCTGCTCGATCATCGCCTTCGGAGCCGGAGTAAGGGCATCGGCTCCAGCCGCATGGGACCCCGCGCGGGCAATCGCCGCATCACGGCAAACGACCTGCTTCAGGTCTATCAACGCGAGGCGGAGAAACAGCGCATCCTTGTCAAGAAGTCGGATTTTACCCAGACGCGCCTGCTGTTCGTTGTCGAGGCGATCAAGGACCTCCTTGGCGACGAAGGGTTCGTCACCCTGCTGCGGGCCGAGGGGTTGGAAACCATGCCGCGTGCCCTCGCGATCAAGATCGCCGGAGGCCTGGATGGCTGACTGGCAACCCGAACACGTAATCGAGCCGGGAGGCGATCCGCACGTTCATCTGGCCTTCGAGCGCCAGACCATCACGATTGCGATATCGGCACTCGTCCCTCTGAAATCACTTCGCGAGGGCGTGCGCGAGAGCAAGAAGTACGCCCAGATTGTCAGTTCCATCGAGGCGATCGGACTGGTCGAGGCGCCGGTCGTCATCGCCGACACCCAGCATCCCGGGCAGTATTTCCTGCTCGATGGCCATCTGCGCATTGAGGCCCTGAAACAGCTCGGGACCGAGATCGTCGATTGCCTGGTTGCAACGGACGACGAGACCTACACCTACAACAAGCGGGTCAACCGCCTGCCGCCTGTGCAGGAGCATCGCATGATTGCGAGGGCCGTAGAGCGAGGGGTGGCTCCGGCCGTCATCGCCGAGGCTTTGGGGTTGGAGGTCGGTTCGGTGCACCGCAAGTTTCGTCTGCTGGATGGGATCTGCCCGGAAGCGGTGGACATTCTCAAAGACACCACCTGCCCGATGAACGTGTTCGAGGTGCTGCGTCGCATGTCGACGATGCGCCAGATTGAGGCCGCCGACCTCATGGTTGGGCAAAACAACTTCTCCCTGATTTTTGCGAAGGCACTCCTGGCTGCAACGCCAGATGATCAGCTCGTCAAGCAGGCGAGGAAGGGCCGCAAGGGTGACGCGAATGGCCCGACCACCCAGCAGATTGCCCGTATGGAGCGCGAACTGGCGGCGCTGCAGACCCAGGTGAAATCGGTCGAGGACAGCTACGGCATCAACAACCTGCATTTCACGGTAGCCCGGGGCTACATCGCCAAGTTGCTGGGTAACGCCCTGATTGTCCGATGGCTCTCTCAGAACCGACACGAATACCTCGGCGAATTCCAGCGCATCGCCGAGATCGAAACGATCGCGCCAGTGCCACCGCCCGCACTGGGGCAGGAATGAATGTGATGGGGACCCGGACCCGATAAGCGCGGGGACCATGGGAGACGCCGCACCGTGGGGCGGATCGAGCATGGTGGTGGGAATGGCGGCGAACCCGCATGGAGCCCACTAGGCCGGCCGTCATATGGACCGGCTGCATGCCGCAGTATTGCGCATGTCAGGCAAGGGCGTGTCGGCATATCCGGGACTGTCGGCACGCCCAACCGCCCAAGGCGATCTCACCGCCTTCTATCGCAGCCCCGCCAGAAAACTGGTAGCGGTCAGCTCGAGATGCGCCTCGAGCGGAGGACGCAGCATATAGGCATGTGGCACACGGGCAAAGCTCCAGACCCGAATGAGATGCCATTCGTCACGGCGAGCATCGGCGACGGCCAGTTCATTTCGGGAAATATGGAAAGGGGTGCGTTCCCATCCATTGGTCGTCTTGACCTCGATCAGGCGGTCACGACCGTCAGATTCGAAGCTGGCAATGTCGAAGCCGTAGCCGTCCCCGTCTTGGACTGATGTCCAACGTACCCTTTCCGCCAGATCCTCACGGCCGGCGAATTGCAGTGCCTGCCTTTCGCTGTGCAGGACGAGTTCTTCACCAGCCTTTCCAAGAGCTCGGTTGCGTGCGTCGCGCTCCGCGACATCGAACTTCCGCCCCATCGCTGCAATGAACTCCGGATCGACAGGAGATGGTTCGTTGCGCTGGGTCGGCGGTGGACCGAACTGCAGAAGCGGCGCATTTATCGGCACAGTCCGAGATGGGCGACTAGAGGGTGCCAGCCAATCCGGATGGGCGTCGAGCCATCGGAGGACCCCGTCTACCAAAGCATTCTGGAAATTGGCTGCCGGTTTGTAACCAGTGATCCACGGTTGCCCGAGGCCGAGCATGACGGCGCTGATGTTCTGGTGCTTGAATTCGATTGAGCCCCGACTGCGAGGGATGAGTTCTTGCAGCGCGCGATTGCGTTCAGCCTTTTTGAAGAGTTTACCAGAAATTTCCGCGCCGAGCATCGCGAAGTAATCGGCGACGATCAGGTCGATTTCAGTTTCGCTCCAGGCTTCGGACATCAAGCGATGGTAATCGGCTCAACGGGCTTTGACCAGGCAGGACCTGACCATGCATAAGAGCCCAGCGGAAACAAGCCGGTTGCTGCTTACGGTATTCCCAGTTAGATAATTTGAGGGTCAACTTTCTGTGCGGGTCAATTAACTGATTCGCATCTGCGCGGTTGATAGGGGAACGGGGGGCGCTTGAACCGATGAACTTCAAGCCTGGAGAACGAGTGCGCCTTAAGCGCGATCCTTCCGCAGTGGGGGTCGTTACGGACACGCCCCCGCAAGAGATGACCGGTCGCCTCATGATAGAGGTGGAATTTCCCACCGGTCGCGCCCGCCGCCCAGCCAGCCAGCTTGAACGCGTGGAGGCAGAAGTCGACGCGCTCGAGGATCTTCGCAATGGCAAGCTTTCCTCACCGATTGATCTGCGGCGTACGATCAATCACCTGAGGATGACCGGCAAGCTAGCAGACATGATCTACGCCATGGGTGCCACCAACACCCAGTTTCATGCATATCAGTTCAAACCCCTGTTGAAGCTGCTCAACGCTCCGGCGCGAGGGCTTTTGATTGCGGACGAAGTCGGTCTGGGTAAGACCATTGAAGCAGGGCTGATCTGGACCGAACTGGTTGCCCGCTTCGACGCTCGGCGGCTGCTGGTCGTGTGTCCCAAGCCCCTCGTGGAAAAATGGCGGGCTGAGCTGCGCTCAAAGTTCAACGTGGAAGCCAAGGCGTGCAATGCGGCGGAGCTGATGGACCTGCTGCGCGACGATGCCGAGCGCAAGCAGGGCTTCGCCGCCATCGCATCACTTTCGTCGCTGCGGCCTCCAGCGAAATGGAATGACGATGTGGAGCCTGACCAGTCCGCGAGGGGGCAACTGGCTCGCTACCTGGCTGATGAACGAGATGATGAGCTGTTCGACCTGGTGATCTTCGATGAAGCCCACCACATGCGCAATGCCGATACCGCCAATCATAAACTCGGACAGCTGGTCACCGAGGCTGCAGACTATAGCCTTTTGCTATCCGCCACCCCCATCAACCTGCGCTCGAACGACCTGCGGGTGCTGCTGAAACTGCTTGATCCGGACACGTTTGAAAACGAATGGCAGTTTGCAATCCTGCAGGATGAAAACGCGCCCCTGGTCGCCGCCTGCGAAGCAGCCAGAAATCCGGGTGTTCCCATAGCCTCAGTGGCAAAATTGATAGATGAGCTGCCGCCTGGGCGGATTCTCAAAACCGGGGGGCGTCTCAAGCGCCTTCGCGCTGAACTGAAGTCTGGCGTAGAAGATACCCCTGAAACCAGGGTGCGTTTGGCCGCCCGGCTAGAGGAGATGTCGCTGCTTGGTTCGATTGTGAACCGAACACGACGCCGGGATGTGGCTGAGTTCAAGGTCGAGCGGCGGCCCAAGACCATTCCTTGGGAAATGTCAGCGGACGAACGCAAATTCTATGATCGAATTACGCATGCGATCGAGCGTTACGCCTATGACCGGGATCTCAATGAACGGTTCCTGCTAGCTCAGACACAGCGTCTTCTGGCGTCCAGCCTGGCGTCGGCTTATCGCCATTGGGGGGAGAAGACCGGCAATCTTTCGCTGGATGAAGAGGACGACGACGCGCCGAAATCGGTCCCAGGTCCGCTTGTCAGTGCTCTTGGCGAAATCTGCAATGACCGCACGGTCCTTGCTGAGCTGGAACGGAACGATACCAAGTTCGAGAGGCTGAGCGCTGCGATCAAAGACCTCAAGTCTGCAGATGGCGACCAGAAGCTGATAGTCTTTTCAAGCTTCAGGCGCGTCATCAGCTATCTCAAGGGGCGATTGGAATCCCAGGGGATTAATGTCGTGGAACTCCACGGCGGGATCAAAGAGGACCGCCAGCAGACCGTTGAACGGTTCGCGGATGCGCCAGGCGGCACCGTGCTCCTGACCTCAGAAGTCGGCGGCGAAGGTCTTGACCTGCAATTCTGCCGCATCGTGCTCAATTGGGATCTGCCCTGGAATCCCATGAAAGTTGAACAGCGGATCGGCCGCGTCGATCGTATTGGTCAGCAGTCCGAATCCGTGGACATCATCAATCTTATTGCCAGCAATACCATCGAGGAGATCGTCTATGATCGCCTCTATCAGCGCCTCGACATCATTCGATACGCCCTAGGCGATTTCGAGCCGATTCTGGGCGAGATCGTCAAGGATCTCGACATCATCCTGTCTGACCCCACGCTGAGTCTCGCTGAGCGAGCAGCAGAGATCGACCGCGCGACCCAAGCGGCCGAAGCCCGCAAGCAGCAGGCGGATCAACTGGAGCGTGAGGCGCCTGGGCTCATCGCCCACGGAGAAAACATCCTCAACCGCATCAAGGAGGCCAACGCACCTCACAAAATGCTCTCGAGCAGCGACCTTCGGGACTACATCGTCAGCACGCTCGTGGAGAATTTCCCCGACACCAGATTTGATCGGGTGCCGGGCGCGTCGGTGGAAATCTATGAAGCGCGTCTGTCCTCGCGCGCACAGGCAGAATTCGCACGGTTTCTGGACAGTTCGGCCAAGCGTTACCCGACGCGCTTCAGAAGAGATGCTGGATCTGGTGTCCGTGTCGTATTCGGCAGCAATCCCGACCCGGGCCGCTTTCGCGCGATCGATACCGTACCCATGACACACCCGTTGGCACGGTTCGCATCCGAGATCCGCCAACGCCGCCTCGCCGGTCTCGCCATTCGGCCTGTCACATCGCTTAAGATTTCCCGACAGGAAGCCGGCGGTCTGAAGCAGGGGCGATACGCAGTCGCGGTAGAACGCTGGTCGATCGATGGCCTCGTTCCCGTCGACAAGCTGTTTTATCTCGCATCCGAAATCCGGACGGGCGAGGTTGTCGGACCTGACGATGCCGAAAAGCTGCTCATTCAGGCCCTGACCTCTGATCCCAGCCTCTCGGCACTTACTCCGGCGGAACTGAACAGCGCGATCGATGCTGTCGAAAACAGGATCATCCCGCTCATTGCCAACGCTCGGGACGATTTCGAGAATGCTGAGGCTGCTCGGCATTATGACCAGATCGAAACCCAAATTGCACTGGTCCAGGAACACCGGGAACGAAAACGCACCGACATGAAATCCCGGATTCTCGATCTGGAACTGTCAGGCGGCGATGTCCAACAGAAGGACAAGAAACTGCGATCTGCCAAGATGCTCCAAGGGAAGCTCGATAAATTTCTTGCCCGGATGGACGTCAAACTGGACGATCTGAAGGTCAAGGAGGATGCCTTTGAGATCGCCCAGCCGCAACTCGTCGGCGTGGCGATCATTGAAGTGGCGGGCTGATCCGATGAGCCGAAATCACCGCTTTCCGAAGGCTACGCTCGGTGATCTCGGGTCCGCGCTTGGGGATCTGAAACGCACGTTGATCAAATCTGAAGCCGCAGCTGCTGAAGCCAGACGTCAGCAAGAGGCCGAAGAGAAACGGCGCGCGGCCTCGCAACCGGCAAGGCCGGTTCAGCAGCCGACAGGTCCCAAGCCGAAATTGACGGCGGCAGCCTTGGAACGCCTAAACACGCCGTTACCAGGCGAAGCCAAGGAAGACGCAGCGGAGGGATGGCAGCCGACCGCGTCTCCAACGCCCCACAAACCTGTCGAGGCCGCAAAACCGGTTGCTCGGCCAGCACCTGCGCAAAAGCCCAAGCCTGCCGTGGCCGACGATCCCGCGAAGTTGCGAAAATCCGCTGCGGATCGTGTGCGGGCGCTGGTCGGCGGTTCCACACCTTCGGTCGAGGAGCGGCCGCATTCGATTTCCAATGCGAGCAAAGCAATTATTGACCGCGCCGTTGCTGCTGGATCAGCCATCTTGCGGGATCGTCCAGAACCAGACGAAGACGGTTACATCATTGGCTTCGATTTTGGCACAAGCTCGCTCAAGGTAGCCTATCGTCAGCCTTATGTGGCCGACGATCCTGTGGCCGTGATACCTGTACCAGATGAACTTCGATCCGCACAGCATCCTGGCCTGTGGCAGAGCGTCATCTGGTATCACCCAGGAAACGAGGAATTCTCGCTATATCCGGTGGATGGCGCGATTGCGCTCGACGGTTTCAAAACAGGGTTGATTGCCGGTCATGGCTCGAACCCTATGCCACAGGTGCCTCAGGTCACAAGAGCTGAAGCCGCAACGGCATTTCTGGCTCTGCAGTTCGCCTATATGGTCGGGGCCTACGCTCTTGAGCAGCCACTGCACCCGGTCGGCGCGGATCATTTCGTACTCATCAACATCGGAATTCCAGTCGCTGTTCGTGATGACAAGAGAGCTTTCACGGAGTTTTCCCGCCTGGTAACAGCAGCCTATGCGCTGGCGCCGAAAGTTCGCTCGTTGAACCTGCAGGCATTGAAGGCAGAGCTGGCGGCTGCGCCGTCCACCCTGCCTCCCTACTTGCAGCTTGTGCCTGAACTGACCGCAGCGATCGCTGGATATGCAGCAGACCCCATGGTCCAGCACGGCGCCCATATTCTGATCGATGTGGGGGCATCGACGCTGGATATCGTCTCGTTCAATTTGCAGGCCCAGCTCAGGGCGTCAGTGTTCACAGCGGGCGTGGATCTGTTCGGAGCAGGTGCTCTTGAAGTCGCCCGATCTGCTGGGATCGATGACACCACCTTCGCGCGGGCATGCGATTACCTTTTCGAAGATGTGTATGGGAAGGCCAAGGCCGACACGCGAGCGCCCAGCTTGTTCAAGCCAGGCCGCAGGCGGATGCCGGTCCAATTGGTGATTACCGGAGGCGGGTGCGACACCGACCTCCACACCCGCTATATAAATTTGCTCCCTCAAGACCAGGTGCTTGGGGCCATCCCGTTGAAGCGCCCAGCTCCACCATCGAAGATCCTTCGAGAGAACGGAGATCAGTCGCGTCTCCTGCTCGCCTACGGATTGACCCGTGACGTCACCGAGCTTCACGAATTACGGCTCCCATCAGAGATAGACGACATTCCGCCGCTTCCTGTTCAAACCTTTCGGATGATCGATAAGGATATGGTCTGATCGCGGGCCGCACATCAATCGTTGCAGGACGGACGGGCATCCCGATTGGCCATGCAGGATGGCCTTGGTGGCAACAAGCTGATTGCTGCTGAAGCCATTCCCAGTTAGACGATTTGAGAGTCAACTTTCTGGGCGGGTCCAAAAATTGATTCGCAGGCAAGGGGATTGGCCGTGGACGAGAAACCGAATTTGAGATGGGGCGTCGAGCGCAAGCTCGAGTTCATCGAATTCAGGCTTTTCTGGGAAGGCTACGTCAATCGCGGAGATATCATCGACACCTTCAACGTGTCAGTCAATCAGGCGTCTACGGACCTGAACCGTTACCTCGGCCTGGCACCGGACAACATGAGTTACGATAAGAGTGCCCGAACCTATGTCCGAACATCAGCATTCAAACCGCTTTTCCTGAAACCCGATGCCAGCCTCTACCTGTCGCAAGTGCGTTCGCTGTCGGATGGCCTCCTCGATAAGCATGAGGCATGGATCGGAAACATCCCGGATTTCGGGAGCATCCCTTTCCCGGCCAGAGGCGTGCTTCCGACGGTTCTTCGCACGATCGTAATTGCCATCCGTCGTCATGAGGCGGTCGAAGTTTGCTACCAGTCGATGTCCTCACCAGAGCCGCAATGGCGCTGGATCATTCCCCACGCCCTTGGGTTCGATGGCTTCCGCTGGCATGCACGCGCGTTTTGCGAGCAAAGCGGGCAGTTCAAAGACTTTGTTCTGTCCCGCATCGCGGAAACCAAGCAAAGTCGCCCGGCGGATGCGCGGGCGACAAATGACACGGCGTGGCATGAGTTGGTGCATCTGGAAATCGGGGCTCATCCAGCACTCAGTGATGGTCAGCGTCGCGCTATCGAGCTCGATTACGGGATGACCGATGGGCAAGTGACTATCCCGGTGCGGCGTGCCTTGTTGTACTATGCATTGAAGCGTTTGGGGCTGGACACGGATCCCACAGCCAGGCGCCCTCAGGATCAACAGATCGTGCTGCTGAACGCGGACAAGGTGGCGTTCCTGAACGGGAATGGCGCCAACTCATGATTCAGAAGGCGAGCACCTCAAAATATCGGATGTCCTTCGGCACCGGCGGCCTGTTCCTGAACGAGAGCGTTGCGATCGCACGCCTCTATCAGGAGCTAGGAGACTGGACTGCGGTCAAAAAGGCCGCAGGTGAAAAGGGAGTCATCCCATTCCGCAAACAGTCATCGGTGACCCGCTCGGTCCGGGAGATCGCCAATCGCCTCGAAGTTCTCAAGGCGGACGAGATCGATCTTCTTTGTCATGGTGATTACGCCGATCAGCTTTCGGTCCTCTGGCTGGCACTGTGCCGAGGCTATCGGTTCATTGGTGAGTTCGCGGTTGAACTCCTGTCCGAGCGTTTCCTCAGTTTCCGCACCCACATCACCTACGACGACTTCGATGCGTTCTATGCGGCCAAGGCTGAATGGGAGCCCGAGCTTGAAGCCATCAGCACTTCGACCCGCGAAAAACTGCGTCAGATTCTGTTTAGGCTCATGAGAGAGGCGGGGATCCTTAACCAGGAGGATCATATTTGTCGGGCGCTGCTCTCGCCGAGCTTCATGGCCCTGATGGCGCAATCCGACCCGCATGAACTGCGATATTTCCCGGGCGCGGAGCTCGGCAGGCAAAGGGGTGCCTGATGACAAGAGATACAAACACGATGACGCCCCGAGAGCGTCAGGACCATTTGCTGGAAGTCGTTTCAAGCCAGCGCTTTCTCAGGAAGCTGGGCCTGGGGAACGAGGTTCCTTTCTTCATCTGCCCTTTCCCGGCTGGCGACGCTGTGGACATGGAACAGGTGCGGGGCCAGCTGGTCAGGCAGCTGGCCAATCGCGGCGTCACGGTGCTGGATATCAATCTCTATGATCTGGCAATCGAAATGCTGCGCGAGCGCGGGATCTGGGATGAGCTGATCGCTGCCGAGCCGGGTGTCACAAAGGACGAGCTACAGGAGCTTTTGCAGAACGTCCTTGATCCCGAGACGCACCTCATCCCCGAAATCGGCAAGAGGCTGGCAAGCCAATCGTTTGACGTCCTGTTCCTTTCCGGCGTGGGTGAAGTATTCCCCTATATCCGTTCGCATAACGTGCTGAACAATCTGCAGAGCACGGCCAAGGAAAAGCCAACTCTGATGTTTTTCCCTGGAAACTACACGCACGCCTTGGCCAGCGGGGCCTCGCTGGATCTTTTCGGAATTCTGCACGACGACAAATATTATCGTGCTTTCAACATCTTCAATTACGAGGTCTGAGGGGGCCGATATGACCATTTTGCGCGACATATTCGAGAAGCCCGTCGACCGCCCAATCGAAGGCGTCATCAAGGTGTTGATTTCCGCTGAGAGTTGACCCGGGATTTTCATCGAGAAGTGACCCGGGTTGAAGTTATGTCCCGCGATGCGGGGATGGGGTCAAGCGGGTGATTTTTCCTTTCGTGTTTTGGGCGCGGCGGCGGTGCTGGCTCTGAAGCGGAAGCTGTCGTTTCCGGTCTCCAGGATGTGGCAGTGATGGGTAAGCCGATCGAGCAGCGCGGTGGTCATCTTGGCATCGCCGAACACGCCAGCCCACTCGCTGAAGCTGAGGTTGGTGGTAATGACGACGCTGGTGCGCTCGTAGAGTTTGCTGAGCAGGTGGAACAGCAATGCACCGCCTGACGAGCTGAACGGCAGGTAGCCGAGCTCGTCGAGGATGACGAGGTCGAGGCGCAGCAGCCGTTCGGCCAGCTGGCCCGCCCTGTTCATGGCCTTTTCCTGCTCGAGCGCGTTGACCAGGTCGACGGTGGCGAAGAAGCGGACCTTCTTGCGATGATGCTCGACCGCCTGGATGCCGAGCGCGGTGGCGATGTGGGTCTTGCCGGTGCCCGGCCCGCCGATCAGCACGACGTTGTGTGCGCCGTCGATGAACTCGCCGCGGTGCAGTTGGCGGACCATGGCCTCATTGATCTCGCTGGAAGCGAAGTCGAAGCCGGCGAGGTCCTTGTAGGCGGGGAAGCGGGCGGCCTTGATCTGGTAGGCGATCGAACGGACCTCACGCTCGGCGACCTCGGCCTTGAGCAGCTGTGACAGGATCGGCACCGCGGTATCGAAGGCCGGTGCGCCCTGCTCGACGAGTTCGCTGACGGCCTGGGCCATGCCGTACATCTTGAGGCCGCGTAGCATGACCACGACGGCAGCACTGGCAGGATCATGACGCACGGGCGGTCTCCTTGTTGCGGAGCGCGTCGTAGCGCTCGACGTTGGCCCTGGGCTCGCGGACCAGGCTCAGCGCCTGTGGAGCGTCGATCCTCGGCGGAGTACCGGCCTTGCCGTCGGTCAGCCGGTGCAGGATGTTGAGGATGTGGGTCTTGGTCGGAACGCCGGCCTCGAGCGCCAGCTCGACGGCGCAAAGCACCGCCTGCTCATCGTACTGCAGGACGAGCGCGAGGATCTCGACCATCTCCCGGTCACCGCCGGGACGTTTGAGCAGATGGCCCTGCAGCCGCCGAAACGCATCGGGCAGTTCGGCGAAGGGCGCGCCATTGCGCAGGGCGCCAGGCTTGCGCTGGATCACCGCCAGATAGTGCCGCCAGTCGTAGACCGTCCGCCCCGGCAGGTGGTGCGAGCGTTCGATGATCCGGTCATGCTCGCACAGGATCTGGCCTTCGGCGGCAATGACGATCCGGTCGGGATAGACGCGCAGGCTGACCGGCCGGTTGGCGAAGGATGCCGGCACGCTGTAGCGGTTGCGCTCGAAGTGTATGAGGCAGGTCGGCGAGACCCGCTTGGCGTGCTCGACGAAGCCGTCGAAGCTCCGCCCCAGCGGCATCAGGCTGACTACCTCGTCGGCCCAGGCATCGGCGATCGTGCCGGGCAGGACGCCATGCTGGATCTGGCCCCATTGTTCGATGCAGCGCTGTTCGAGCCAGGCGTTGAGCGCCGCCAGATCGGGGAAGCTGGGCAGTGGCTGCCACAACCTGCGCCGGGCATCCTGGACGTTCTTCTCGACCTGTCCCTTCTCCCAACCGGCGGCCGGGTTGCAGAAATCCGGCTCGAACAGGTAGTGGCTGGCCATCGCTGCGAACCGGGCGTTGACCTGTCGGACCTTGCCGGCGCCGATCCGGTCGACCGCGGTCTTCATATTATCAAAGATCCCGCGCCGGGGGACGCCGCCTAGAACCCGGAATGCCTGGGTCAGCGCGTCGAACAGCATCTCGTGGGTCTGCAGCAGATATGCCCTGACGATGAACGCGCGGCTGTGCGACAGCTTGCTGTGCGCCACCTGCAGCTTGGTCCGCTCGCCGGCAATGATCGCCCAGTCCTCGCTCCAGTCGAACTGGAACGCCTCGCCCGGCGCGAACGCCAGCGGGACGAAAGTGCCGCGGCCGCTGGTCTGGGCATCACGCTGCCGCTCGGCCTTCCAGGCTCGCACGAACGCGGCGACGCGGTTGTAGGAACCGTCATAGCCGAGTGTTACCAGATCGGCGTGCATCTGCTTGGCCGTGCGCCGCTGCTTGCGCGACCTGCCGACCTCGATCCGTAGCCATGCTGACAGCTTCTCGGCGAACGGGTCGAGCTTGCTTGGCCGCTCGGGAACCTTGAACTTGGGCTCTACCGTGCCGGCGCGCAGGTACTTGCGGATCGTGTTGCGCGACAATCCGGTACGTCGCTCAATCTCCCGGATCGGCATCCCTTCGCGGAAATGCCAGCGCCGGATTACGCTCAATAACGCCATGTCGATCACTCCTTGATCCCCCGACGCAAATGCCAGGGGGAAGCTCAGAACATGGGTCACTTCTCAGTGGAAACTTTGGACCTTCCCGGGTCAACTCTCAGCGGAAATCAACAGCATGACGACCCGAGCGGTCATGCGCTTGGCAAAGGCGCGCTCCACAACCGAGATGACGCCAAACTGGTCGGCTTCCTTGCGGCTGTAATCGATGATGCCGATGTCTACGCCGTGTTCGGTGTCTCCCAGCGAGAGCTGACGCCCCAGCAGCAACGACCCGCACGACACGATGTCGGCCGGATTATCGCGGGTGATGGTGACGGTGACGACGCCATTGGCGTAGACCGGCACATCGAGGAACAGCAGCGTCGACTTGCGCCCGATCGGCTCGAAGAACCAGGAGAACCAGTTGTCGATGGCATTGCCGCCGAGGTTGAAGCTCAGCGTGCTTGTGTAGTTGGTCACCCCATCGACGGTCAGCGTGACGGTGGCGCTTTCGGCATCGGTATCGATCAGCGCCACGGCATCGACCGCGCCTGGCGCCAGGACGGCCTGGAGTGACGCCGCCCGGGTGCTGGCCGTGCCGACCCGCGCATCAAACATCGCCCAGCGGTTGGTGGGACCAAGGTCCAGCCACTTCGTCGGATCGGTCGCCGGGTTGACCCCGGTCGAGGCCGCCAGTGCCTCGTAGCGCCGGTGGGTTGAGGCAAGGATCACCCGGTTGCCGGTCACGTAGGCTGTGCCGACACTCCAGGCCGGATGGTCATTTTCGGGCACGGTGCTGCTGGTCAGCATGGCATCGGTGATCGTGACGGGACGTAGCAGCTTCATGCCGCCGTCCTCGTCGACAGGGCGTCGCCATCCGGGGTCACCCGTTCGAGGATGCGAGCGGTCTTGCTCGTCCCCGAAGCGATCGCGGCCGAGGCAATGCGCTGTTCACCGCGCAGGTCCGCCACTTCCTGCCGCAGCGCCCGAAGTTCATCGAGCAGCGCCGACTGGCCACCATTCCCTGGAACGGATGCCGTGCCCATCTGGTTGGCCGCGAACTGCTCCCACCAGCCGGGTGCGCTGGATGCGGCCGCGCCTGTATCGGTGGCCGTGCCGCTCCCGGCAGCCTGACTGATGATCGCCAGCGTCTGTTCCAGACTGACCGCCGTCAGGCCCTGCAGGCGCGCAAGATCCTCGGACGACCGGGCGGTTTCGGCAGCCTGTGACAGCAGCGCCTGGCTCAGACCCGGCAGCGCCTTGGCGGCCTCCTGGTCACCACCGCGAGCCAGCATGGAAGCATTGTTGAACTTCGCCAGCGCCTCGGCATAGCTGCCGGACTTCGTGCCCATGACGCCGCGGATCCGCTCGATCTCGGCCATCAGGGCATCGGTGATCGCCGCCCATGCCGAGCGCAGCTTCTCGGCGGCACTGGCTGCCGCTTCAGCTGCCTGCCGCTGGTCCTCGAGCGCCCAGATCTGCTGCTGCAGCGCCCGGTTGGATGCGTCGAGCTGGGCAAGGTCGAGCGCCCGCAGCGCCGCGGTATCGCCCTGCAGTTCCAGCAGGCGGCGCTCGAGCGACAGGCGTTCGTCAGCAATGGCGGCCGCGCTGGCCGCATCCTGTGCTGCGCCCACCAGGTCCGCGAACGCCGGGGCTAGCTGGACCAGGGCGACATAGGCAGCGCGCCCGGCCTCAGTGGTGAGGTCCTGCGCTTCGACCAGCGCCCGGAAACCGGCGATGCTGTCGGGCATGGCAAGCCCCATGCTGGCCAGCGCCTTCGTCATTTGGGCCGTGCGGGCGGCGGCCTGTTCGGTGCCGGTGTAATAGAGCGCAAAATACTCAGCCGTAGCCGCGGTCATGTCGCTGACCGTGCCGAACATTTCGACCAGATCCATCGACGCGGCGATCGTCAGCTGTGTGGACCGGCCCAGCATGGTCATGGCGCTGGTGACCGCCTCGACGCTCGAGGCGACCCGGATCAGGGTCTCGAAATAGCCTTCGCCAACCTTCTGGAACTGGTCGAGACCGGCAATGGCGTAGCGGGCCAGGTTGTCGGCCGCCGCGCCGAACACGGCCGCCAGTTTCTCCTGGATCTGCGCGCCGGTCAGGCCCTTGAGGTCAATCTTGCCGATGTTGATGACGAAGCTGTCGAGCCGAGCCTGCACCTCGTCGAGCGACAGACCCAGCGGTCCGGCAGCGGCCGAGATGGCATCGTAGAAGCCGGTGAAGATCAGGCTGAACTGACGTTCCAGTTCGGCGCTGGCCTCGGAATATTGCGTGCTGTAGCGGGTGCTGGTCGTGATCCCGAGGAACTTCTTCTTTTTCTGGATGTCGGTGTAATACTGGCCCTGGAACCCGCCGGCCATGATGCCGCCGAGCGACTGGGCACCGCCATAAATACCCTGGCCGACAACGCTGGTCTTGGTGCCGAACAGCGAACCGATCAGCTTGCCGATCGCGCCCACGACACCGCCGAGGATACCGCCGATCACCGGGATCTTGTCGAGGACCGAGCCCACTTTCTGCATCGCACCGCCCAGGATGGCGGTGACGCCGGTCGGCTTGAACCCGGTCTGCACGCCGGCAGCAAGGTCTTCGGCGCCATTGGTGCGGATGATGAGATTGGTGAGCCCGCCTATATTGGCCTCGATGCTTCGCAGCGACGCCAGCATGGCCGCCGAATAGCGCATGGTCAGCGTGTCGACCTCGCGCAGGTGATCGATGGCTTTGGCGATGCTTTCGGACTTGGCTTCCGCATCCCCGAACACCGTGCCGGTGCCGTCGTTGGCAGGTTCAAGTTTCGGTCCACCACCGCCAAAGGCCCCCCCGATCGCGACACCGAGCGAGGCAATGACCCCGGCCGTGACCGCGCCGGCCGCAATGTTGAGCGGGAACGGCAGCGAGCGGATCGCATTTACGACGGCCTCCACCGCCTTGATGCCGGTGGTGATGATCGAGTTGCCCTGTTCGACACCGGCCCGCGCCGTATCGGACGCGTCCATGGCAGTGTCGGAGGCAACCTTGGCGGTCGTCTGCGCACCGATCAGCCCGATCTTTACCGCGGCGTTCTTGATCGCGACGGCCAGTTCATAGGCCCGGAAGGCCTTCTCGGCCGCTTCCAGCGCCTGGAACCCCTTGGACCCCGCCTTGAAGAAGCCCTTCGCGGCGCTGGCGAGATTGCCGTAGTGGTTGATCTCGGCCGCTGCCTGCGCAGTGCGGGCTGCGGCATACTGAAACGAAGACCGGCCATATTCGCGCTCGGCCTCGGCAATGCGCCGGGTGGCGGCCTCCTGGTCAGCAGCATAGCGCGCAAACTCTGCAGCGACTGCCCCGATGGCACCGCCGACACTGCCGAAGGCTTCGGCCATGCCCTGCGCGGCGGTCTGGGTCTGGTCCGCCATCTCCTGGAGCGTATCGAGATACTGCTCCTGTTCCTTCAGGCCGAAATCATGCTCGATCAGCTGGTTGCGCGCGGCGCGATAGCGTTCCCACGCCTCGACCCCGCGCTCGAGCACGATCTGCTCGCGTTCGGCCTCGAGATTGGCCAGCGCCTGCGCGCGGGCCGACTGGCCGAGCAGCGAGACCTGCAGTTCGAGCGGGGCCACCGTCTGGCGCAGGAACTCCGAGGTCGCGAAAGCGCGGGTGGCCTGCTCCCAGGCTTCGCCGGCTTCGAGAATGGCAATGCGCGCGGCGTCAGTCGGGGCTTTCAGTGCCGCCATGGCGACTTCCATCCGCTTGATCTCGATCGGCGTCTTGCCGATCTTGGCGGTTTCCAGGGCAAGATTGGCGGCAAACTCCTGAGCGGCCTGGAGGGCGCGCTCGGCTTCGCTTTCCTCGCGGCTGCTGCGGCCGGTTCCGGTGCGGCCGGCCCGGTCCGAGCGATCAGCGCGGATCCCTGCCGCATCGGCAGCGAGCCGATCGCGGGCCGCCTGCAGCGTGTTCTCGCGCCACTGTGCCGAAAACGCATCCATCATGGTCATGGCGTCGCCAAAGGCCGAGGTGAACTCGTCGCGCACCGTGGCCCCCATGCGGGCGGTCGAGCCGGCAAAGCTGTTTTCCATGCGCGGCAGGGCAACCGTCTCGATCTGGCTGATGGTGGCAAGGCCGACCCGATCGAGCACCGGATTGACCCAGCTGGCCAGCCAGTTGAGCGCGGCGATGGCCTTGTTGGCAAGATACTCGATCCCGCTGATGGCCAGGTTGGCGGCCCCAACGGCGGCTTCGCCGATCACGCCGGGCAGCGCCTGCCAGACGGTGCGGATCGCGCTGAACCCGCCGACCCACCCGGCATAGATCACTGCGATGCTGATCTTGCCGACCTCGAGCACCTTCTGGAATGCCCAGACTGCCCAGTCCTTGAGGCTGGAGAAGACTGCGCCGAGGTTGAGCCCGTCGCTGATCGTGCGCCAAAGCCCGCGCACGACGTCGCCGGCCGTGATCCCGACCGGCCCCAGCTTTTCCATCTCCTTGGCGGTGAGGCCAAGGCTCTGGGCATAGCGGTCGAGTTCGCCCGACTGCTTGACGCTCGACTGGAACATCTTGAACGCGCCGAACGCAATCCCGGCTGCCGCTGCTGCAGCCAACAGATAGGGATTGGTGAGCGCGGCAGCCGCTGCACTGGCAGCAAGTCCCAGCACCGCCCGGGCCATGCCGCCAATGCCGACACCGGCCTGCATCGCGATCTGGCCGATCTGCGAGCCCTGCTGCATGAACACGGTCATCGGCTTCTGGCCCGAGGCCAGGCTCACAACCACATCGTTCAACTGGTAGACGAGGTTCTGCATCTGGTGACCGGCAAGCTTTGCAGACCCGCCCATGCGGGTCATGCCGCGCGTACCGACTGCCTCAATAGCCCGGTCAGCGCGACCGGAGGTCGCCGCGATATCGCCCATGGCGCCGCCAACCGCACGCTTCATGTCGGCCATCTCCTTCTGGAGCCGGGCAACATTGGTGATCATCTCGATTTCGAGGGTGCCGGCTTTCATGAGGCATCCTCCTTCGACAGGATCAGCGCCCGGAAGGCCTGGGAGACTTTCCGGGAGATGGTGGTTCGGTTGTGACCTTCGGCAATGTCGGTCCATGGCGCTGGGCAATCGGGTTCGCGCGCATTCTGGCTTTCGGTGACGAACTCGACCGAGAGACGGCGGAGCAACCGGCAGAGCCAGGGCGCGAGGTCAACGCCCATGCACGACTGCCAATGGGTGATAGTCGCCCACGACAGCGGCACCGGTCCCATGGCGCCGGGTTCGGATGCGCCGATGTCCATCAGGGTATCGATGATCCATGGGGCCCGGACCGGCGGCATGTCAGGGACGATACCGTCCGCTGTCATGCGCTGGAGCCGGGTCTGCGTATCAGGATCTTCCGTTGCCTTGCTGCCGGACTGGCGCGGCTTCGGCGCGGTGCCGAGCCAGGCCAGCTGCCGGACGTAGAGGCTCAGCTCGCGGCCGAGCTCGTCGTAAAATTTGCCCAGTCATTGATGTGGGTCGCGACCTGGGCCGCGATGAAGCCGATCGAGGGATCCTCGTAGGCCTTGCGGAACAGGGCGGCGCCTTCCAGCCCTTCGGCCGGCGGATAGGTGAAATGGTTGAAGCTGACCGTGCAGGCAGCGAGGAACTCGGCCTGTTCGCCGAGCTTTTCCTCGGCCGTCTGATCCATGCGCCCACGCTTCTTGATCTTGTCGACCAGCAGGTTCTGCTGGCGGGCCTGGGCGCGCTGGTAGATCCGCGTGCCCGGCCCATAGACCGTGATCGAGAGACGGTTGCCGTCTGCATCATGGAGCGGCGCGTCATCGCCGCCCACCAGTTCCACGGTGGAGGTCTCGGTGGCGGCGAGCTTGGTAATGTCGAACATGGGTGGTCTCCGTCAGAAAATGTCAGGGATCAGGGCGCGAGAACTTCAACCACGCCGACACCGGCGGAGTTCGTGGTGAGTTCGAGGGTGACGCTGGCCGTGGTGATCTGGTCAACCGAGCCGACGTTGACCTTGAAACTCATGACCTGCGCCTGGAAGTAGTATTTGTCGCCGTTCTGGGTGGTGACGCAGAAGCTGTGGTCGCTGTCCGAGGTCGAAGCGGATTTCAGCAGGATCTGACCGGCATCGTCGGTATCGAGGCCCATCTGGATGGTCATCGTGCCCTGGTTGAAGCTGCCCTTCTTCTTGACGACGCCGCGGCTGCCGACCGGATTGAAGGCGACAAGATTGTATTCCCGGCCGAACTCACCGAGGTCCGATACCTCGCCGACCAGCGTCATCACGAGCGCATTGTATCCGGTGGGATCGAAGGTCGCAGGAATGGAGGCCGACACCTTCAACGTGGTGCCGGCGGAAGTCCGAACGGTCATGGCAGTGGTTCCTTATTGAAGGTGGGAGGCTCAGCGCGCCTCGTTGAATGAGACGCGGAAATCCTGCGTCTGCATGTGGATGCCGGTCTCCTCGTCGAGGAAGTCTGGTCCGGCGGAGTCGGTGTGGACGGTCACGTCGGTGAGCCCGTCGGTTGCGGGCATGCTGTCGGCTGCGGCCGCCCTGACCGCGCGCATAATGGCCTTGGCGGCCGGATAGCTGGCAGCCAGCACCGTGACCTGCACCCGCTCGATCACCCGGCGTTTCGGACCCGGAGCGGGAATATTCCGGTCCGTGCTGCTGACCGACATGAGTGAGATCGCCGGCAGCGCAGTGCCCTGCGGCAGCATTCCAGCGGCAATCCGCACTGCGGGCACAAGCGCCGTCACCCCGGTGTCAGCCACCAAGAGCGAACGGACCGCGATGACCCCGTTCATTCGTCATCGACCTCGAGGCTGGGCGCCTTCAGGTTCCCGATCTGAACCCGGTGCGCGATGTAGGCGCCCATGGCGTTGACGGCTTCTTCGGCCTTCTGGTCGAGTGCCGGGCGGAGGAACGGCTTTGCGGCATGCCCGGGATGCATGACCATCGGGCCGACAAAATGTTCGCCGATCTTCAGGCTGCCGCGCTTCACCATCTTGTTGATCGTGCCGATGCTGACCTTGCGGGGACCGTGGCGGGTGTTGCGCTCGGGCTTGTCGGCCTCGGAAACCGAAATGAGGTGCGGCGCGACGCCATATTCGATGAACAGGCCGAGATAGGAGCCAGACCCACGCAGCTTGACGTACGAACTGAGCCGACTGCCGTGGGTGCGGGTGCCGATCCCGATTGCGCGCTTCAACTGCCCGGTCTTCACCGGCACATTGGCCTTGGCCTGCTGCTGGATGACCTTGGCGCCCGCGCGCAGGCCGCCACGGATGACGTTGCGCTCGAGGTTCTTGGGCAGTTCATCGAGCAGGCGCAGCAGTTCGGGACCGCCCTTGAGCCAGATCGTCATGGTGCGGCTCCTTCGCTGGTGTGCTGCTCGACAATGAGCTCGATGCCCTCGCGGCGACCGATTTCGGCCGGGCCTGACACGATCTGGAGAGTCCGATCGCCGATGATCACCCGCATGTCCGGGGTGATCCCGGCGAGATGGCGCATCCGGATCCGCGCCGGCCGGTTGGCGATGACAATTCTGTCGGCCAGGCGTTCGGCCCTGCTGGGCAGAACGTCCTCGACCTCGGCCCAGACCGTTGCGAATTCCACCCAGGTGACGGCTTCGGTGCCATACAAAGGGTCAGAGGTGACGGATTTGCGCTCGATCCGGATCCGGGTGTCGAGCCTGGATGCTAGACCCATCGCGCGGCCAGCTGGTTCACGAGGGTATCGAAGGCTAGGCAGGAAGCACCCTCGCGGTTTTCGAACAGGGAGGCGGTTTTCACGAGGACCGCGGCCCGGGAGATCTCCAGATTCGGGTGATCCTCGGCAAAACCGGCCGACAGGGTAATGGTGATCTGCCCATCTGGAGCGAGCTCAGGCCATGATTTACCGGCTGCTGGCCGGATCCGCATGAATCCATGGCGTGCCCGGGCAACATAGTCGGCCTCAGGCAAGCTAACCGTCGCACCGCTGGTGGCAGTGTAGGTGATGGCCGCAATGGTCACCGGCCGGACCGGCACGGTGATTTCATCGGGCCAGGCGTCCAGCACCATGGCCAGTGTCTGCGGACACACCCGCAGATCGGCGAGCCATTCAAGCTCGGCCTGGGCCGCATCAAGGTGGATGGCCAGCAGCATGTCCTCGTCATGGGTATCGAGACGCAGCTGCTGGCGTGCTTCCTCAAGCGTCACGGGACGGTCCTGGGGCGGCTCGATCGTTACAATCTCGGACATTATTCCGCCTTGGTGCGGTGCGTGGATCCCGATTTGCGCGTGACCGCCGGTGCAGGTTCGTCGGATGCAACTTCCACCGCGAGCCCGCGTTCGATCAGCTGGCGGCCGAAGTGGTCGTCGAGCTCGAAGCTCTGGCCGGCCAAGATGTTGTTGGAGCTGACCGAGCTGATGTGCAGGGTATCAAGGGCTTTGAGGATCATGGGTTATCCCTTCCGGTGGATGAGAGGGGCCGGAACGAGCCGGCCCCATCATCATCATCAGGCGGCCGTTGCCGCGGTGGCAGCTGCCGCGAAGTCGCCCTTCACGAAAGCCTCGGGCCGGTAGACCGCGAGCGCGAGACGCTCTTCGGCCAGGACCGTCACGAGGTTCTTGCGGAAGTTCTGGTCGTCCTCGGTCGAGATTTCGACCATGGCATCCATGCGGTCGAAGATCTGCGCACCGAGCTGGAAGGCGCCGGTCAGGAACTTGCCCGTCGCCATCGACTGCGTTGCCACCACCGGCTGGCCCCAGAGAGTCGGCGAGAGGTTGCCCTGCGGATTGCCGATGATGAACTGGCCGGTCGTGTCCTTGAGCAGTTCGATCGCCGCCCAATCCGACGGATGCAGCACGACTACCGTCGACATGAGCTCGGAAAGAGCCGTCTGCAGCATGGCGAGGCGCAGGACATCAATGCGGGTGACAGGTGCCGGGATCGTGATCGGCGGCGCGAATGCAGTCGCCTGAGTGTAAACGCCGTGCAGGTCGGTGCCGGTGCCGCCGCCGTTCAGCAGCTGGTTCTCTTCAACGAGCGCCAGGCCATAGGTCAGGCGGCCGTCGATGTAGGACTGCAGCATCGGCACGTCGTCGAGGATCTGGCGGGTGGCCAGAACCCAGTGAGCGATCGTGGTGACGCTGCTGGTCACGACATCGAACTTGATGTCGGTCTGCGGCTTGGAGGCGCCGGCCGTTTCCGAAACGGTGGCCGCTGCATTCGTGAAGCCGGTTTCCTTCACATACTGCACCGCATTGCTGTTGGTGCGACCCGGGGTCAGCAGGTCGCGAACAGTCAGGCGGCGCTGGCCTGGGGTGATGATCCCCGGCTGACGATCGGGCACGATGAGGTCGCCGGCCGAGCCGTTGGCATCGGTCGTGAGGGCAGAGACAATCGCCTTGACCTCGACACTGGCGCGGCCGCGGGCGGTCTTGCTGTTCAGGAACGGCTTGATGGTGTCGGACGAAACGACGCGTTCACCGATGGTCCGATAGTCGGAGCGTTCGTCGTCCTGCTTTTTGCGGGCGAGCTTCTGCTCGACTTCGTCGAGGCGAGCCTTGGCTTCATTGAGCGCGGTTAGCGCCTCGTCGGCCAGCTGCTTGGTCGCAGCCGAGAGCTCTTCACCCTTGGCAGCCTTGCCCAGCGCCTCTTCGGCGATGGCTTTCACCTGGTCATGGCGCGTATCGAACGCAGCCTTCACTTCTTGCGCCAACTGGTCGGCGCTCTTGGTCTCGGTCATGGGATTGCTCCGTAGGAGGTGGGTTCAGCCGCGGATTTGCGCGGCAAGAGCCGACAGAAAGTCGGTGTTGGACTCACTGCCGGACTCACTCCGGAGCAGCGATTTGAGGCCTTTCCCCGCAATTGCGGTGGCCTGGCTTTTCGAGAACCCTGCCTCGCGCAGGAAATTCTCAAAATCGGAGAGCGACGGCATCGTCTGCCCGTCGGTGACGGTCTTGACCGCTGTCACTTTGGCCTCGGTGTTCATGGGCATGGTGACGAGGCTGATTTCGCGAAGATCAATCTTCTTGAGGCGCAGGACACCGGCCTTGTACGGGTCAGGAGCCGCACCGCCCTTGGGGATGGTGTAGCCAATCGAGAGACCGCCAAGCGCCCCATGCTTCAGCTTGCCATAGGCACGCTGGGCGACGGGATCGCCGTCGAGGATCAACTGGCCGCGCACAAACAGGCCGCGGTCATCCTCGAAGATATCGCGCCATACGCCGATCGGTTCGCGTTGGTCGTGCTGCCAGAGCATCGGGATGCCCCAGCCTTCGGCGCGAGCCTTGGCGACACTCTCCCGGAAAGCGCCCGGTTCGATGAGATCGCCGCCTTGGTCGACATTGCCGAAGGTCGAGGCGTAGCCCTCGAACTGCCCGGTGTCCTGCAGGTCACTGGATTTGAGGGTCAGGGTGAGATGTTTCATCTAGGGGGCTCCGATGGGGCATTCGCTCCGGTTGGCGGGAAGATTCCGGCAGGGGCATCGGCCTGCGTGATGGGGACGTTCTGCATCTGCATGCGGGGGACATCGCCGCCTTCGACGGGCGGCAGGTTTTCAAGCGCGCGGACCTCGTTGATGGTCATCACGCCACTCCCCAGCATCGACTGGTAGAAGGAGGCGCGCGCCGCGCTGTCACCGCGCAGCAGGCCTTCGAGGTTGAACTCAATGACGAGTCCCGCCTGCCGGTCAGCAGGCGAGAGCAGCTGCTTGGCCAGCGCCTGTTCGATGCGCTTCAAACGCCTGCGCAACGTGAACTTCTGGAACCCCAGCGTCTGCTGTTCGAGGCCGGTGCCCCAGCTGGTGGTCTTCTCGGTGTGGCCGACCATGAAGGGCGGAACGCCAAAGAAGCGGCAGACCTCCTCGACCGAAAAAGCCCGGCTCTGGAGCATCTGCGCATCTTCCGGGCTGATCGAGAGTTGGACCCAGTCCATGCCCCGGTCGAGCAACATCGGCCGCCCAGCATTGATCGCGCCGGCAAACTTCTCCTGCAGCAGTTCCTCGGCCTGTTTGCGCTGATCGAGGGTCAGGCTGTCGGCAGTCTTCAGAAGTCCTGATGGCCGGACCCCATTGCGGAAGGTGTCGCCCGAGGCCCGCTCGATGGCCTGCGCCAACCCGAAGGTCTGGCGGCCGAAACTGAGGGTCGAAAGACCGCCCAGAGGATTGCCGCCGAAGCCCCGGATATGGAGCATATTGTCCTGACTGACGATGGAGCGAACGCCGCTGTCCGACCACTCATATTCGAGGCCGCCATCGCGGAGACGGCGCACCGTCATGAGCTCAGGCGCGATCGGAACACTGAGCGCCACGACCCGGCCATTGCTGCCCCGGATGATCTCGGCATAGGCATTGCCGCTCAGTTCAATCGAAGCGCAAATGAACTCCCAGAAGTCGACCGCAGTCTGGTCGGCATTCGGGCTGTCGTGCAGGATCCGGTAAAGTGGATGGTCGGTCGCGATCATCCGCGCGCCGCCTTTGGTCCGATAGACCATGAGCGGAAGCGAGGCGATCGTGCCGGCCAGCAGGTTGACGCAGGCCCATGCTGAGGCGAGCCCCAACACCGAGCTGGTCGAAACCACTTCACCGGTTGTTGTCGTGCGGCCGCCGACCGCCTGCACCAGCCGCAGGTCGGTAAGGCCGATCGAGCGCGCGATGTAGCCGAGCGCCTTTTGCAGCAGGTTCATGATGCTAGGCTCTTCAGCCAGTCATCGATGGAGCCGGAGGTGTCGCCTGCCATCGCTGCCCCCACTGCCATGCACAGCGCGACGGCTGCGTCGATCTTGTTGATGGCCCGCTGCTTGGAGAGCCACTTGTTGTCCCAGCGGTCGGTCTCGGTGACCGCCGACATCATTGCCGAGATAAGGACCGGATTGCGTTTGAGCCGGATGCGGCCCTCAAGGATCAGTTCTTCCAGATGCCGGAGCGAACCCGGCATCCAGAGGCCTTCGGTCATTTCGCCCACAGGCTTGGCCCGCTTGGTGCCGCCCTGCGGGTGTTCAACAAAGGCAAGGTCGAGCCCGAGTTCGGCGACCTCTTCCTCGAACCGCCGGAACGCATAACGGTCATAGGCCACGGCCTCGACCCGGTAGTCCGAGGCCATTTCGGCCAAGGCCTGGGCTACATGGCGAAAGCTGATGTTCTCGCCGGCCGGTGCGTTCAGAAACCCGTCGGCGACCCAGAGGTCGTAGGGCTGTTTGTCCCGCAGTACCCGGGCAGCCAGCGTATCGCCCGGCGTCCAGACCTCTACCCATGCGTCAAAGCAGGGTTTGCAGTCCTTCTCGCCATTGCGCTGAACGGCAGCCAGCGCGGTCAAATCCCTGTTCTGGCTTAAATCGAGCCCGAGCCAAACGGCCCCACCAGCCTTGGGTTCGAACTCTGCCAAGAGCGGCTCGATCGTCGAGCGCGCCATCCAGGCGGTTTCAGCGTCGGTCCACACGCAAAAGTGCAGTCGCAGGATCCCGTTCAATTGCCCCGGGATGGCCTTGGCCTGCGCCACGACTTCTGAGAGGTATTGCTCGGTGATCGTGACGCCGAGCAGCGGGTTCGCCTTTATCCAGCAACTGGGGTCGGTCAGCGGGTCGTCGTCTTCATCAAGCCCGCAAACATAGCTGAACGTCGTGTCGTCGAGGACTTGGCCCAAGAAAGTCGGATCGGTCACCGCATCGGAATTGCCAGCTGCCACCCGGATCGCGTGTTCGTGTTCCTCCCATGCGACGGAATTGCGGTCCGAGCCTGAGTTGGTGATCGTGAACAGCAGCGGGTCGCGGCGGAACTTGAAGCCGCGCTCCAGCATCTCGATGATCGAGCGGTCGGGCAGTTCGTGGACCTCATCCGCCAGCACGAAATAGGGGCGTGGCCCCGAGCCAGTCTTGCCGGTATCGCGCGAGACCGGGCGGAAGAAACTGCCCGAGGACAGATGCGCAATGTTGAACTCGCGTCCCGGGCCGCCCGAGAACTCCAGCCGCCGTGCCAGCGCTGGCGATTGCCGGACCATCCGCACAGCGTCGCGAAACAGGATGTTGGCCTGCTCCTTTTTGGCCGCAGCTGCATAGATCTGGGCACCAGCTTCCTTGCAGGCGGTCATCCCGTAAATGCCGATGCCGCCTGCAACCGGCGACTTGCCGTTGCCCTTGCCCTGCTCGATATAGGCGCGGCGGAAACGGCGGCGACCGTCCTTGCGCTTCCAGCCGAACAGCGAGCCGACAATGAAGGCCTGGCTCGGTTCAAGCCGGAAAGGCTCGCCTTCGAACTGGCCCTCGGAAAGCTTCAGCACCTCTTCGAAGAAGGCGAAGGCGTGATTGGCAGCATCCTGGTCGAACCAGATGCCGTCCTTGCGCTTCAAATCGGCGATGTGCCGTTTGCAAGCGTTGCGAACGTGTGGCCCGGCGACGATCTCGCCTGAAGTCACCGCCTTGGCATAAGCCAGTGTCCGGTCAGGCGAAGAAGCGGTCGGCGGGGTCCGCGCCTTCTTCTGGCGGCTGGGCCGCGATCCTGCTCCTGGCACTCGGCGTCATCCCGAATTCTGCGGCGTAACGCATCATGTCCGCCGCCGCCTTGTTGGCGGTGCCCACCAGCGGGTTCTGGATCGCGTTGCCGTTCGATGTCTTGATCATGAGGCCGCCGGTCAGCTGGTCCTTCTCGGCCATCTTCGCGATTGCCCGTTCGGCCTGGACCCAGCGACCATAGGCCATGGCGTAGGCGGCGAGCGCCGCCCGATCGATCTCGGAGAGGATCCCGAGGTTGTAGAGCTCGGTCGCCACCCGGTTCCATTCCTCGACCGCATCAGCGGTCAGGTGGTGGGGCGGTGCCGGGATGGCTGCCTTGGCCTTGGCCTCCTTGCGGTTCAGCGTCCGCTTGCCGGGGTTACCCGTGACCAGCTTCAGATGGGTCGGTTTGGGTTTCGTTCCGGGTTTCATCCGTCACACCTTGGGTTTCCCGATGCCGGACGAGTTCAGATGCGAGAGTTCGCAGCGCATGCGCCGCAACCAGGGGGACCACTCCGTTTCCGCAAAGTCGAAGCCGGTCCACCCGGTGGGCCAGCCCATCAGTGCCTCGACGAACAGCGGGTTCAAGGTCCGGCGCGTATCCGAGGTATCTGTCCCACGCGGCGGTGTCGTCAGGACCTGGCGGCCAAGCAGGCCGTTCACCGGCACATTGGCAAGACTGGTCGACCCATCCTTGTAGTCCCGGGCCGTCGGGGTCATCCATATGGCCGCCACATGGGTAAGGTCCGCCGTCCTGCGGTTGCCCGCACTCGGTTTGCTCCCGTCGCTGGCCATCGGCGTTGGCCACTGGGCCGCAACCTCCTGCAGGTCCGGGCCACCGGCTCCCCGTTCCGCGCGTTTCGAATTCGCACCGCCCGTAATTGCCTTGGGCGTCGGCCAGTCCCGCGCCATGCGGTCCAGACCTTTCTCGTGTTTCCGGTCTCCGCCACGACTGCGAAAGCTGTCGGTTTGCGGCGTCGGCCAGCTCGTCACCCTCGCGCATTGCAAGGATGAACAGGCGCTCGCGTCGGTGCGGTGCGCCGACTTCCGCCGCCGTAAACAGTCCTGCCGCAAGGACGTAGCCCATGCCGACCAGCTCTCGGGCGACCTCGAGAAATCCGAGGCGCAGATGATGGGCGACATTTTCGAGGAAAACGATCGGGGGATCGCATTCCCGGATGATGCGCGCGACATGGGGCCAGAGATGGCGCGGATCAGCTTCGCCGAGACGCCGCCCGGCAACCGAGAATGGCTGGCACGGGTAGCCCGCAGTGAGGACATCCACGAGTCCGCGCCATGGTCGGCCGTCGAAGGTGTTAATGTCGTCCCAGACAGGTGCCGGATCCAGGGTCTTGTCTTCCATCCGCGCCACGAGAGCGGCTGCTGCGAAGGCTTCCCGCTCGATGTAACCCACAGTGCGATATCCGGGACAGGCGATGTGGAGGCCGAGGTCGAGCCCGCCGACTCCGGCGCACAGGGAAAGTCCGTGCAGGCATGCGTCATCGCGCCCCGGAGCGTATCCGGGGGGAGATAGAGCCATGTCATGCACGTTGTTACCGTGGTTGTTCGCAGACGTCGGCGAAGGTTCGCCCGTCGGCTTCGAGGGTGGCGGCCTGGCCGGTAAAGTCCTGCCAGCGCTTGATGATCACGTCGCAATAGCGCGGATCGAGTTCCATCAGACGCGCAATGCGGCCGTTCTTCTCGGCTGCGATCAGGGTGGTGCCCGATCCGCCGAAGCTGTCGAGCACGATGTCGCCGCCCTTGGTGTTGTTGAGCATCTGATATTCGAACAGGGCGACCGGTTTCATGGTCGGGTGTTCGCCATTGCGCGACGGCTTGTCGAACTCGAGAATGGTCGTCTGCTTGCGGTCGCTGGCCCACAGGTGCCCGGCGCCGTCCTTCCAGCCATAGAGGCAGGGCTCGTGCCGCCAGTGATAGTCCTGTCGCCCCATCACCTGGGACGACTTTTTCCAGATCAGGCACTGACGTACTGTCCAACCGGCATCGCGCGCTGCGCCACGGAAATTGTAGCCTTCGCTGTCCGCATGCCAGATGTAGAACACTGCGCCCGGCTTCATCACCGTGCTGGCGGTTACATAGGCATCGCGCAGGAACTGGCGGAACTGGTCGTCCGCCATGTTGTCATTCTGGATGGTCAGCTTGTCCTTGGTGCCGCCCTCATAGGCGACATTGTACGGCGGATCAGTGAGCCACATGTCGACCATCTGCCCGGCGGTCAGCTTTTCCATGTTATCGACACTGGTGCTGTCGCCGCACATCAGCCGGTGTTTGCCGAGCAACCAGACGTCGCCCGGGCAACTCACCGGAATTTCCGGTGGGTTGGGAGCCTCGTCGGGATCGGTCAGGCCGTCGGTCTTTTCGGTCAGCAGCTTGGAGAGTTCATCGTCCGAGAAGCCAGTCAGGCCGAGGTCGAAATCGAACGCTTGTAGATCCGCCAGTTCGACGGCCAGCAGTTCGACATCCCAGCCGGCGTTCAGCGCCAGCTTGTTGTCCGCGATAACGTAGGCCCGCTTCTTCGCCTCGGACCAGCCGCGAGCAACGATTACCTCGACTTCAGTTTGCCCAAGCTTACGGGCGGCCATAAGTCTGCCGTGGCCGCAAATTACGCCGCCATCCTCGTCGATCAGGATCGGGTTGGTCCAGCCAAACTCGCGGATCGATGCGGCAATCTGCGCAACCTGCTCATCCGAGTGCGTGCGGGAATTGCGTGCGTAGGGGGTGACGGCATCGATCGAACGGATTTCGATCTGCCGGTCATCGGCTGCCTGCGACATGGCGCTCCCTTGGGTGAGCGCCGCTGCCGGCGCTGTCAGTCGGCCTGTTCGGCCTCGATTGCAAAGTGGGTCACGAAGCCGGTCAGGTAGGGCTGTCCGTTGGGGATGCCGGTTTCGCGAGCGGTGTTGCGGCTGATGGTCCAGCCCATCCAGCGGGTGATGGCTGCGTCGATCGCCGCCTCGGGATCGAGGCCGGCGTGGATCCCGTTGTGCACGTCGTCGGCGAAGTGGCGGCCGTGGCGGCTGTCGAGAAAGTCCCGAACCCCTTCGGCGGTGGCTCTCGCCGCCTTGGCAACCGCCGGAAAGGCGATGGCCCACGCTGCGTCCGCATCCGTGAACCCGGCGGTCGAGCCGTAGAAACCCCAGGCTTCGTTGCGGGTCGAAAGGTGCGAGTTGGGCATGTCAGTCTCCGTGGTTGGCGGAGACGACTAACGCTCTGTTCGCAGGCACTATCCAGTCAAAAAGACGGTTTTCCGTCACTTTCCCGGGTTCCACCCCCGGTCGCTAACTCGCGGGCGTGAAAAGTTTGGGCCAGGCGCGGTTTCCTTGCCCAAGGCCCCAGAGTTTCGACCCGCCCCCCGGGGGGATCAGCCGATCGGCCAGCCATCGGGGCCGGTGCCGACCGTCCGGCGAAGCCCGAACTGCTGAGCCGTGCGGGCCTTGTGGCAGTCGGGGCACAGGCAGCGGATGTTGCTGTCGTCATCGCTGCCACCCTTGGTGAGCGGCACGATGTGGTCGGGGACGGTGGCTTCCCGGACGATGCCCTTGGCGGCGCAGTCCCGGCAAAGCGGTTCGGCACGTAATCGTCGCAGACGCTGCGCAACTGCCCGACGTCCCCGTTGCCGTTCAGCCATGCGCAACGCCTGAAACGAACAACGCCCGGAAACTGGTGGGCTCCAGGCGCAGTTCTCAATTCTCTATTTCGGAAGGTCTACAGTATCGCGCAATTCTGGTCAATATGAAATTCATGAATAACACAATAGATTCAGTTTGTTACTTCACTTGATAGGCAAGTGAATCTGATCACGAACTGTCGCTTCCAATGCGAAACAGGCGACGCAAGGCATCCAGACCATGGCCAAGGTTGATGATGTCGGCTGCCGACCAGTTCGATGCTTCGGCCTCGTGGCAAACCACTGCATGTACAAGAGCGCTGGGCTTGCGACCAACCGCACCAAGCGCATCGTGGTCAGCTGTGCGCAGCATCATGATTGCGGCAGCAGCGCGGCGGCGAACCTTATCGACCAAATCTGGGTCATGGTCAGGCGCGCTACCACCGAAGATACCCTCGTTGATAAGCAGGGCTGTGACAGAGCGCGGCTGATCCATGGGCAGGCCCATTACCGCACGGTTGCGGGCCATGATTTCACCGTACATCTCGCCTGCCGCATATTGGTCTAAAGTGATCTTGCCCGCGAAGGCGACCCGGCCAAGAGCCGTGCCCAGCCGGTCGTCCTTCGCCTGCCTCTCCGTCACGCCGTAATGGCGCTGCCGGGCTTCGAGCACAGTTGCAACGACTTCACGCTGGGTCTCGCCCACGCTGGCAGGGGCCAGTTTTCCGCAGGGGTGGCGGCGGCCCGCCTTTCGCTTACGACCGCGGGCCACGGACAATCTCCGGAATGAGCGCCGCGTAGCCGATCACGTCGATCGGACCGTCAGCATAATTGGGGTCGTGGGCGAGCCGAGCCAACTTCAGGTCGATCATGCACAGCGCAACCTGCTGCGCCGTTACGGGCGTTCCCAGGGTGATCGACCAGCGCCGGGCAATAGCCTCCATCTGGGTCTTGGGATCGCCGTAGGCAGCACCGCGATCTTCCAGAACCTGCGCCACGCGCTTCAGGAAATTGGCCGCGCTCACCGGACACCTCCACGGGTCTCAATAGCCCAGAGCAGGATGGCGATGGCATCAGCCTCATTGTCATCGGCAGGGGTAAAACCCTTGGCGCGAACGGCCGCGATCACGGCTGCCTTGTCGGCATTGCCTTTGCCGGCGATGAACCGCTTGATCGTGCCGACAGGAACGCCTTGGTAGGCAATTCCCAATTCCTCGCCCCAGGCAGTAAGAACTGCAAGCAGGCCGCCGTAGATGTGGGCGGCATCGGTCCCGAGGTGGCGTCGGACCTCCTCAAAATGGACGGTCGCAATCGGCCCGGCATCAACATCCAGTTGATCGAGCCATTTGCGAAACCGCACGAAACGCATGCCGCCACCGTCGTAGCGGGAAGGCTTGAGGCTGAGGGTGCCACTGACGATCGGACCTGCTGTCGGGCGCATGGCCCAACCGGTGGTGGTCCCCAGATCCAGCGCAAGCATGGTGGCAGACGGGGCGATCAGCCCCGCAGTTGTTGCAGGGGGTGCAATACCTGAAGGCAAAGCGAGGGTATTCGAAGCCATGATGGTCTCCGTTCGGAAATGTCTGAATGATGTTTGCGGAAGATCGGGATCAGGGATCAGGGTGGTGCGCGCTGCTGCCTTGGAGCGACGGCCCGCGGGTTCCCATGCTGAAGGTGGACGCACACCCTACGGGGTGCGTCCCCATCCTTTAGGATGGGGGTTTCACACCCACAACTTGGGGTTGATCTCAACGCCTTGGAAAACTGCCAGAAATTCAAGTTGTGGCAGTTGGGAATGGTCGATCCCTCCGCAACTGGATTGCGGGCGGCACAGCGTGCCCGTGCGAAGTCATGCGGGGGTAGTTGGAAAAATCGTCCGCAACTGGATTGTGCGTATCCGCGCGGGCGCACGGGTGTTTGTGCGGACCCAGTTGCGGAAATCGTCCGCAGCTTCCCCAACTGGATTGTGCGTGCCCATGCGTAGCCCAGAATGGCCGGCCCGAGGATCATTGCTCGTCCTCCGGATAGACCCAGACCCGGGGGTTCTCGACCGGCAGGGACCCGCCTGACTGGGGGCATTTGAAGTGGCTGGGCAGCACCTCCAGCATCGTGGGGGATATTTCACCGGTGTCGGGATCCGCCGTTTCGCCATTCCCGGGAATGACCATGCCTTCGGTGCAGAGGTAGCCGAACTTCGATGTCGTTCTGGCCATGCCGTAGGGCGAGCCATCGCGGACAAACTTGATGTAGCCCTTGGTCGCCAGGACCGAGATGCGGTCCCTGATGGTATAGGTCCCGCCAAGGCCGCCTTTGTTCTCGAACTTCTCCGCGAACTGCAGCGACGTATAGAGCCGCCCGGCAGCGGCCTCGTCGAGCAGGATGCCGAGAATGACATCATGCTTGCGCACACGCTCAGCATCGAGCCTGGCGCCGACATCCTTGCGGATCAGCCGTTCGCTGCTTGCGTCGAGTTCGACCCATTGCCCGCTGCGTTTGTCCACCAGCATCGGGCCGATCGCTGGACCATTACGCAGCTCGATCTCAAGCTTGCGCGCCGGCATGTCCTCGTCCGGCCGGTACATGATGATGCCGGACGTATAGAAACCGCGCAGCGCACTGGCGCCTGACAGCGCCTGGAACGGGTCCTCGGCGACCTGCTTCTTGTTCAGCTTCTTGGTGTGGTGAGCGAGGATCACGCCGGCATCAGGGGCGACGGCGTCGCGCAGCTGCTCGACCCGCTGCTGCAGGAAGAACATCATGGCGTTGTTGTCGTTTTCGCCGCCGCCGTCAGGCCCGCCGTCAAACACGTTGCGGATCGGATCGATGCAGATGATGTCTGGCGGATCGCCCGGGAAATGGGATTTGATGGCATCGACCGCCAGCGCCACGCCGCGCTCGTCGAGCAGAAGACGCAGCTTGGGAGTGACCACCAGGTTGTCGCGGGCGGCGGCAATGACGGCAGGATCGAGCCGGATGGCCTGCAACCGCTCGCGCAGATAATGGTACTGGATCTCTGCCTGGAGGTAGAAGATCCGCAGGGGGCGCGGCGGTGTGAAGCCAAGAAACGCCACGCCCGCAGCCATGTGCGCGAGAAAGCAGATCAGGAAATCGCTCTTGCCGACCTTGGGTGCGCCGCCGAGCACGAGCAGACCGCTGGGTGTCAGAAGCCGGGGTGCGACGATGTCAGCGGGCATCGGGCTGGCGTCATCCAACAACGCGCCAAAGGTGAAGGCGGGCATGTCTGCCCTGCGTGCGGCTTCAGCAGAACGGAGCAGCGGCGGGCCATTGCGCTCGACATGCAAGCGCCACAGCCGATCGGATTCCGCCTTCAGGCGATCGAGCGGCCAGCTCGGCCGCAGCATTGCGGCATTGTACTGACAGATCGCTTCCCAGCCTTCGTCCGGACTGATGCGACCATCATGGACCTGACGGATAAAGTGACCGATGGCGGCGCTCGCGCCCTCGAACCGCGACCAGGCATCAGCCCCGCCTTCATGGACCGGCGTCGTCAGCACATCGGCAAGAGCGGGCTTTTCGGGCGATGAGGCAGAAGCCGCGCCAATCCCGGGCATGGGCGGCATGGCCGAGACCATCTCGGCAAAATCAGCAAGGTCAACTTCACGTTTGGCGGCGTGCTGCAGGATCTGCACCATGCGCTGGCTACCACCCTTGTGGTAGATGGTGCCAGGGACACGGATCGGCTGGTGCGCGGAGCGGAAATGGGTGTCGCCGGCTACCTTGGCGGCAATGGCACCGCGCAGAGCGCAAACCTGGTCGACGTCGGCATCGGTCGCAGGCTCCGAGAGCTTCCACCAGACATGGAGCTTGTGCGCACCCTCAGGCGTTCGCCCGCCGCTTTCCACGATCAGAGTGGGGTCGCCCAGATGTTGGGTCAGATGGGTGAGCTTGGCTCCGATATCGCCCGTGTCGATGTCGACGACGATCGCCTGCATCGCAGTGATGTCGGCCGACTTTGCCTGGCCGCTCTCCGCCACCGTGCCGGGGATCACGTAAACCGCCGCGCCCTCGCGTCCTGCCCAATGGGCAAAGGTCGTGAGCTTTTCCGGTGCGGATGCATCCGCATCAATCCAGATATTATGGGGCTTGCCCTCGATGCCCTGACCCTTGTCGATGAAGCTGCGGACCGGGATCAGGCCGTCGCAATAGTCGAAAACGACATCAAAAAAGGCAGCGATCTGGGCCGGATCTGGCTCGAGGAGCAGCTCTTCCAGCGATGCGGCATCATTGAAATCCCGCCAGGGGTTGAAGTGGATGATGTTGTCTTCGGTCACTGGGGCATCTCCCAGCAACGGGTAGCCCACGAGCAGAAGCGGCACTCGAAATGCTCACGTGTTCGGGTGAAGCGCGGCAGCAATTCCTCGGCATCGGTGGCCGACAGGATCCGCACGGCCTTGTCACTCATGCGCTGGGCCAGTTCTGCATCGAACGGGACCAGTTCGTGGTGGAGTTCGGCCGTGTCCTTGTTGATCGCCGTGAACAGCGCTGGGGCTGCCGAGATGCTCGGCACGCTGGCTTCCATATAGGCCTGGTAGAGCGCGATCTGGGCTGCATAGACCGGCTTCGACAGCACAACGCCCTTCGACACAGTCTCCCGCCAGTTCTTCGCGTTCATGGTCTTGCATTCCCAGAGCGCGGGGACACGAAGTCCAAGTGCTGCAGGAGCGCCGGCGATGATCCCGTCGACGTGACCGCGCAGTCGTCCGCCAGCGGACGAGAAGCCGAACTGCTCCCCGTCCGGACGATTGCCTGTGCGGGTGAACAGATCGAGGCCGGCACCGCGAAGCCAGGCTATGGCGAGGTCCTCCAGGGCGTGACCCATCGCGAAAATCCTCAGGGTTCGGCCCGAGAAGTCCGCATTTTCGTCCTTGGGCGTGGCCGTGAACTCGAACTGGAGCGCGCGTTCGCAGGAAGCGCCGACCCGCGAGCCGCCGAGATAATCCCGGGGGCTGCGCGCGGCGTTGTCTGCCACGAGATGGCTATCGACGAGGGCGTTCAGACGTTCGCCAAATGCGGGACGGTGATTGAAGTCCAGCATCAGAACGGCACCTCCATGGGATCGTCCACGGCTGCCTGATGCATCGCGGTCTGGAAGCCATCGATCGCGACGGTGATCAGCTGGAGCATCTGCTCCTGCGACCATGCGGATGGCGGGGACTGCCAGCCGATCGCGACGGTGATCAGCTGGAGCATCTGCTCCTGCGACCATGCGGATGGCGGGGACTGCCAGCCGATCGTGTCGATCAAGGCTGCGACAGGTTGCAGCGTGGCGCGGATCGCGGCCCCTTCCTGGGCGGTCAGATCAACCATGTCCTGCACCTTGCGCGCCCGCAGCCAGAAGAAGCGCTGGCAGCTGATTGAGCAGAACCACACAGAGGGGCCCGATCGTTTCGTACGTTGCGGGCCCGACCAGCCGAAGCCAGAGGTTGGACGAAGGCAGACTGCACACAGCAATCCGCGTGGATGCCAGCACCGCAGTCGCTTGTCGGCAGAGGGCGATTTTTCCATGGGTGGTGTCCATCACGCCGCCTCCCGCAGAGCATGCGGATCCGCGCCCATCACGAGGCCGCGGATGGCTGACTGGTTGAAGCGGAAGGAGAGCAGCGCCGAAGCGTGGTAACGCGTCAGGCCGTAGTCGGTCCGATAAGACGGCGGCAGGACGGCCAACTGCTTGTCGGTCGGCGGTTGCCGCAGCCAGCCACGGCTTTTGTGGGCAGATTCATCGCTCTCATGGGTGTTGAGCCAGTCGTCTGCGGCAGCGAGGCAAATGCTGCGCTCACCCATGGCCAGAAGATGTGCGGACTTTTTGGGCTGGCCGCCGATGCCGTACCAGCGACCGTTCAGGAAAAAGACGCCGGCCCATGCGTGAAAGCCGTTGGCGACGAGCGCAGCATCGTCCCCGAACAGATCCACCCACTCGAAGCTCGACCGCTTCAACAGGTCAATTTCGGCCATGATGAACTGGCCGAGCGGTTCGGCGGGATCGCGCGCCGAGCCTTCCCAGATGTGACCGCACAAAGGGCATTCGGTAACGGCTGCCGGGACGACAGCGCCGCATTCAGGGCATTCCTTGGTCGGCGCGTCACCGATGGTCTGCTTGCCATCCAGATCGACGTCCTGCTCAAGCGAGCCATGGATCAAGGTCGACGTCCCGAAGTCGAGGACGACGCAGTCGGTCTTGACAATGCTGGGATACTCTTCTGGGTTCACGGTGCGCAGGCCACGCCCGATCATCTGGATCATGGTCGATTTGAACGAGCTGGGGCGCAGCAGGACGACGCAGGATGTCGGGGGGTGATCCCAGCCTTCGGTCAGCACCGCGACATTAACGACCACCTGAATGTCACCGGCATCGTAGGCGGCCAGGGTGGCACCACGGGTCGCCTCATCCAGATCGCCATGTACGACTGCCGCGGGAATGCCGTTTGCGTTGAAGGCGTCCGCCACGTTCTCGGCATGACTGACGGTCGAGCAGAATACGACCGTCTGGCGGTCGCCGGCCTTTTCCCGCCAATGCGCAATGACCTGGTCGGTCACGGGTGCCTTGTTCATGATGGCATCGACCTGGCCCATGTCGAAATCGGCAGCCGTCTTGCGAACCTTGCCGAGATCTTCACGAACCCCGACGTCGATAACGAAGGTGCGCGGCCGCACGAGATGCCCGGAGGCGATCAGTTCCCCCATGCGGATCTGGTCCGCAACGTTAGTGAAGACCTCGCGCAGGCCTTTGCGGTCTCCGCGATTGGGCGTGGCGGTCACTCCGAAGATGCGCGCCATCGGATTAAGATGGAGGACACGATCGATGATGCGGCGGTAGCTGTCGGCGACCGCGTGATGCGCCTCGTCGATCACCAGCAGGTCGACCGCCGGCATGGCGTCGAGATTGGCAGGCCGGGAAAGCGTCGGCACCATCGCGAAGGTGACCTGCCCATCCCAGTTCTTGGTCCCGGCATCGACGACCGATGTCGAAATGCCGGGATTGACCCGGGAGAATTTGTCCCGGTTCTGGTCAGTCAGTTCATCGCGGTGGGCCAGGACACAGGCTTTGGCGCGGCTGTTGCCGATCATCTGGCCCGCGACTGCGGACAGGATAATCGTCTTGCCGGTGCCGGTCGGAGCCACACCGAGCGTGTTGCCGTGGGTGTCGAGCGCAGACAGGCTGCGCTCAACGAAAAGGGACTGTCGTGGACGAAGGATCATGGCGCGCTCCTCACTGTGCCCAAGCGGGGCGCCCGCCGGTTGCAGGTGCCGAGGAGAACTGAGGCGATGCAGCCGCCGGCGTGGCCGCGACCGATCCCATCAGCGCCGAGTACTCGCGGTGGTCCGGAGTGACGGCGGTGCGGATGTCATTCTTGTCATCGCCATTGCTGTCGGTGCCGACATCAATGCGGGCGACGAACTCCAGTCCGTCGAGGTCTCCGAAGCCGCTGATGCGGCGAGACGCCTGGGCCTGCGGGCTGTTGTCCTTGTCGGAAATCCCGCGCGCCGAGTTCAGCATGGAGCGCACCAGGCCGCGCCCCATATTGGCCCAGTCGGGACCCTTCGGGCTGTAGAGACCGATCATGCCGAACACCTTGCGCTTGGCAAAGGGGCCCTCGAGCACCGTGTATTCAATGTTCAGATAGACCGAACCAGCGGTACCACGGGTGGCGTAGCCACCAGTCCAGCCCTGGCTGGGATCGTCGTGACCGCCGGGCCGGATGGTCATCCGGACCTTGGCGAGAGTGCCCTTCGGGATGATATTCGAGGTCTGCTTGGCGTCGTTGAAATCGTTCCAGCTACCCACGATGGGTCTCCTTGTTCAGGTCAGTTTTGGGGGGATTGGGTGTTGGCTGCCGACACGTCGGGCAGGCCGAATTCCAGCCGGTCGCTGGCGGGCGTAACGGGGCCACGGATCTTGGCCATCAGCCGCCCCAAGTGCGGTTCCTCGACCAGTGCGAGACGGCCGGACCGGTCCTTGGCCGGGTAGGACCAGGGGTTGATCGTCTGGCAGATGAAGGCACGCGAAGCGTTTCCGGCCTCGTCCTTCACCTCGGCCATCGTCAGGACTTCATCGACGATGCCCGGCAGCTCGAGTCCGGTCTTGGAACCGTCGATCTGCGGCTGAAAAACCTTGCGATTGAAGTCGTCCAGCTTCTCGTCGAGGATGCCGACGAACCAGACATTCTTCGTCCGGGTGTGCTGGAGATGGGTCAGCCAGGCGATCATTTCCCGGCCGTGCAGACCATAGGCACCGCGCATGTCGGGCTTGCCGGTCTTGTCGGAAAACGCCTCGGGCTGGCCCTTGCACCACTGGAAGCACAGGCGCCCGGCAACCGTGATCGAGTCGATGAAGACCGTCTCGTACCGGTCGATCGCCGCGGCATCGCCGAACCGGGCGCACACTGCATTGTAATGCGCCTGGCTGTAGACCTGATCGTCGCGCAGCGCCGGGTTCGGCCCGCCAATGAACACCGCAAAGTCACGGCATTCCTCCCAGGTGCGGGGACGAATGCTGTCGCCGGTCCAGCCTTCGATCGCGAGATCACCCGCCTCGAGGTCGAAGAAAAGCGCGGTCGAGGCCGGGAGCGTCCAGAGCAGGCTGGTCTTGCCGATGCCGGATTTGCCGAAGATCACGCCCTTGATGCCGCGGTTTTCCGCGAGACGCTGATCTGCCGAAATAATCGGAAGAGTCATGCTGCGCCCTCCAGCTTGAGTTTGAAGCTGGGGGAGCCGCTGCGCACCGTGCGGGCGGTAGTGAAGGCGCTGCGGATATGGCTGGGCCAGGCCGCGAACTTGCGCTCGGAGACCTTGAAGCTGATGTCGACATATTCGCGGGGGTCTTCGCCGTCGGCTTTGATGCGCTCGACCAGCTGGGCCAGTTCGAACTGATCCCAGTCGACCTTCTTCGGCAGGTCCGCGACGATCGTCACATCGCCGTCGGTGAAGCGCGCAGCGCCAAAATCCTTACCAGCGTCGGCACGCACCTGCTGGGCGCGATCGGCATATTTGAGAGCGAGTGCGCCATTGAGCCACTCGCTGGCCGTCTTGGTAAAACGCAGGCGCTCCTCGATCTCCTGCTGGAGATTGGCGAGCATCTCGGCCGGCAGGGCGACGATCTCGCCCACGGCCATGTGAACGAAATCGTCCACGCTGATGTGGTTGGGGATGGTCATATCGGCCGCCCTCACGCCACGGCCTGCGCATCAGCGCGGGAGGTGTTGTGCCGGGCCTGGGCGGCTTCGAACGCCTCGACATCTTCGAGGCGATAAACGACGCGACCGCCGAGCTTGATGAATTGCGGGCCTTCGCCCGTCCACCGCCAGCGCTCGAGCGTGCGGTGGGAAAGGTTCCAGCGAGCGGCAAGCTCGATCTGGGAAAGGTGTCTGGTAGCCATTGGCGTCTCCTTGGGTTCGGTTCGAAAACCTGCGGAGACATTGGCGCTGGCGAAGGTAGGAGCCGGGAAGGAGCGAGGTAGGACTCAGGGTAGGAATCAACGATTGAGCGGGCAGGACAAAAAAAAGCCGCCCGAAGGCGGCTTTCGTTGCAGGATAACCGGAGTGGTCAGCACTGGATCCAGCAGCGACCACCCTCGACCTTGATGAACTCCTGCCAGTCCTTTCGGCCGGAAAAGGCCTTGGTCAGCGTGTTCACGCTATTGGCGCAGTCGGCCGCCTCCAGCACCGCGTCGGTCAGGCATTCGGGCTCCCCGTTCTCCCAGGCTTCATAGAGATGTCGGATAATGGCCCGCTGCTTCGGGCCGGTGAAAGTGTAGCGTTTCCCGCGCACCGTGACAGATCCTCCGTCAGCAGACATGGAAATCGGCACATCCGCCGGCAACGTGCCGGTCCTGATCCGAACTGCTAACAGCGCAGGATCCACGGCAATACCGGCCGCGTGGTCGGCCACATCGCCGACGCCGACGATCTCATGACCCGCGAACATCTGCTTTGGCAGACGGCCGGTCGGCGTCGTACTCAGCACGATCCTCAGCCCCGGCGCCGGACGCACGCGCGTGGCGGTCACGAACGCGGACCAGCAATCTGGATCAGACAGGCGCCGCGCGACCCACAGCGGAACGGGCTTGCTGCGCCCGGGCAAACGGACATTGCCGATTTCCCATACCGCATCCGGAACCAGTGCAAGGGGCTCGGCCCCGCCCACGATCTCCAACTGCGCCAGCATCCGCACCAGCAGCGCCGGCATGTTGACCCCGAACATGCTCAGACGGTCGGGGGTCACCGCCACCCAGTCCGCACCCGGGCTGTAATAGCCATAGCCACCATGTTCGCCGGACCAGATCAGCCGCACCGGCTCATCGTCATGATCGAGATCCAGCGGCGCCGCGAGCGTCTCCCCTTGTGGCATCAGCAGATTGGCTTCCATCAGCTGCCTGCCGTGCCTGGGATGGAAATCGCTGAGCACCGATCCCGCGATCCTCGCACCGGGCGTTTCGGCAATCGTCAGCATCAATCGGGCGGCCGCCTGATCAATCATCGCTGCCAGTGTCCCCGGACAGGATGCCCCAACGGCGCAGGTACTTTTCGCCAATCAGCTGCTCTTCCGGGGTCAGATCCTTGAGATTGCAGCCATGCGGCATCGTGATCGTCAACGACAGAACACGTCCACGCCGCGCTTCTCCCTTGGGAAGGAAAGCGATCGTGAGCTTTGCCTGCGTGACCACCCAGCCGCCAAGGAGCGGATTACGATCGCCAAAATGCCCCGCGGCCATTTCCCAGATGGTCTCCTCGCTGCCGCGCATGCATTCCAGCGTCACGCGCTGACCCTGATTGTCCATCGGCATCAGGCGCAGCTGCTTCAAGGTGACGGACTCGATTCCGTCGGCAGCGTCCCGCGGGAAAGCATGGTGCTGTTGAAGCGAACTGAGATCATAGTTGCGGGACGGCAATTTCTCGCTGGTGAATTCGATCTGGAGCAGATCACGCACCATGATCCGGGCCATGGCTTCACGGCTCTTGCTGTCGTTCGCGACCACCTCAACCACGCCGGTGGCGGGTTCATAGGTCAGGGCGGCCTCGAATACCGGGCTGCGCACCCGGCGAACCAGATCGCCTGCGTCAAACTCCAGAACATCATCCGGCAAGCCCTCGCGGTACACCGCGATCTGGATCAGTTCGCAATCCTCACCGTCGAAGGTGGGGCGACGGCGGTCAAAGATATCGATGTGGATGTTAGACGAGGCGAAACATTCGCGCAGCGCCGTCTTGAATGCGTCGAGAGCGGCCGGATCCTTGTTCAACGGCTGATCGGCGGCGACAATGAAACCCGCCCACGAACGCCCACGGCGACGTTCGTCGGTGTAGCGGACCTCCTCGGCGCGGCGGAAGCGGTCCGGATGATTGAGAAACATCCAGAATGCGCGGTCGTGCGCGCCGCCAAGGCTATCGAGAACGGCCTTGTCTTCGGCAACGCTGTAAAGTGCGATCTGGCCAACTTCATTGACCAAGTCGCCAATCCGACCCGCGTCGAGCGCCAGACGGGCCTTTTCAGTATCCGTCAGTTCATCGACCGCCTTCAGAAGGGGCGGCAGGATTTCCGGCTCGGGGACCGCCCAGTCGATATTTGCAGGCAGGCCAATGCCGCTGTGCTCAAAATAGGCACGGAGGGTGGGGGTGGAGGTTTTGCGAATGATGGTGGCAATCGAGGTCATGGGGGACTCCTTGAGCAGAATCAGGCGCCCTTGCACGCCGATCTGCTAAAGAGCGTATTTACGCCCATGTGGCGGGTCAGTCGAAAATCTACGCAGATTAGCGGATTTGCTGTGGATTAACCGAACAGCGATCCCTGACGATCAGATTCCCCCAATAGTTTGAGCACCTTGAGCCTGACCTGAGCAGCTTCCTCGGAAACCTGAAACGTCTCCATCACTGCGCCAACGATCTGTCGGCCATGGTCTGACCGCACTGCCACGGCCGCGTGGAGATCGCGTTCCTGGCAATAATCGGACACCAATCGGCGGATCGATGTGACCGGCATCAGTATCGCGCCGCTGACATAACCGGCCTGCCACTCCATCCAGTCATAGTTTGCGGCTTGAATGATCGTGTCGCGCTTGCAGATCGCCTTGTTTTCATGACTGCTGCGGTCGAACAGCTGGCCATGCTGAAACTTGCCCGCCCATAGGTGCCGGTGGAAATGCACATGGCCGAACTCATGGGCCAAGGTCGTTCGCAAACGGTTCTCACGGCGAGGATCGTTAGCCAGCCGATCGGAGATTGCGACTTCGGGTTCTCCATCTGGATGGAAGGCCGTGACGCCCTCGACATCGTCCCCGTAGATTGTCAGGTCGGCAGAGGAATCCAGGCTGGCGTCGTTGAGCTCGATCAGCAGATGGAGTTCATCGGTCGTGATACGTGGACGTGCTTCCTGGTTCCGCTTGCGGTGCAGATCCCTGACAAGCCGCTCACACTCCCGATCGAGTTCGTCGTTCGTGTAATAGGGGCGCTCTGGAAATCGGCCTTTTGGGTCCCGTATCATCCTCATCGCCGTCGCTCCGTCAGTTGGTGATGGCGCGACGGAAATTGACGAATGCCTCGGCCGCCTTGGCCGGGTCACTGACTTTGCTGCGGAGGTCGTCGGGTATCTTCCCTGCCAGCAAGAACAGAACGCCTTCGTCGATGTTCAACACCTCCGCAAACTGCCGGATCAGATGATCCGAAGTGGGGCTGCGCCGATCATGCTCGATATCGTTAAGGTACTGCGGTGAAATCGCTGTGCCGTCTTCCTCTTTCATGATTTTCGCAGCCAGCTCCTTCTGGCTGAGAGCCTTGGCCTTCCTGGCTTTGGAAATCTGACGTCCAAAACTCGTCCCGTCAGTGGTCATCGGTTCATCATGGCTTGGGCCAACCCTCAAAATCACGCTTCTATGCGGATTAGCGTAGTTGCGAGGGGTTCCAGGGTCAAGAACGCATTGCCGTGAACTCCGGCCGCACACCCGGGAGCCGATGTCAGAATGTAGCCGATCAGCGACCCTCCGCGAATCAAATTGCGAAGAATTTCGCAGGCGTTCCGACCGACACCTCATAGATGTGGATCGTGACCACCAAGCAATGCTCATGATTTCGCAAGACTGCGATAAACATTTGAAATATATTGTTTTGTGAGACTTTTCGGACCTACCGTGTCGCCAGCCACCCACTATTGCGAACGTTCTCATGTCCTCCGTTACCTCCAATCCAAATGGGCTTTGCCCCTCCAAGATGTCGTCAGACGCCCGGCTCTCCGAGTTGGGGCGCATCGTGGCCGCCGGCGTGCTGCGCATACGCGAACAGTCCAGTCCTTTATCTGCCGCGAGCGGAGATAGTTCACTCGCAATCCTGCCCACCAGGAGCGTCAGTCGTCCCCGGGCAAAGGCTCGGAATGGAGGACAATGATGCACAAACAGGATGACAATGCGCAGGTGCTGGCCAGGTTGGCGGCGCTGAAGGCCATGTCGGTCAAAGAGCTCAAGGCCGAGTGGGAAAAGCTGTTCGAGACAGAGGCGCCGAACAACAGCCGCTCGTTCCTGGAGCAACGCTTGGCCTACAGGATTCAAGAGCTGACCTTGGGCGGTCTGTCGAAGCCCGTGCGCCAGCTGCTCGATGCCCTGGCCGACGAGGTCGAGGGCAAGAAGGTCCGGAAGTCAGTGATCAGCGACCCTCGCAACCCGGTCATCGGCACGCGGCTGGTGCGCGAATGGAACGGGGCCGAGCACGTCATCACCGTGCTGAAGGACGGGTTCGACTGGCAGGGCCGCCGCTACAAGTCCCTGTCGGCCATCGCCCGCGACATCACCGGCACGCAGTGGAACGGCTACCGCTTCTTTGGCCTGCGGGAACGAAAGGACGCTGCATGACAAACATCACGGCACCGATGCGGCGCCTGCGTTGCGCCGTCTACACCCGCAAATCCAGCGAGGAAGGGTTGGACATGGAGTTCAACAGCCTCGATGCCCAGCGCGAGTCCTGCGAGGCCTATATCGCCAGCCAGCGCGCCGAGGGCTGGGTCTGCATGCGTGAACGTTACGACGACGGCGGGTATTCCGGCGGATCGCTCGAACGGCCGGGGCTGAAAACCCTGCTTGAAGACATCGAGGCCGGGCTGGTCGACGTCATCGTCGTCTACAAGATCGACCGCCTGTCACGATCGCTGATGGACTTCGCCAAGCTGGTCGAGGCCTTCGACCGCAACAACGTGACCTTCGTGTCGGTGACGCAGGCGTTCAACACCACGACCTCCATGGGGCGGCTGACGCTGAACATCCTGCTGTCATTCGCCCAGTTCGAACGTGAGGTCACCGGCGAACGCATCCGCGACAAGTTCGCTGCCAGACGCGCCAAGGGCATGTGGATGGGCGGGTTCGTGCCGATGGGGTACGACATCGTCGACCGCAAGCTAGTGATCAACGAGGCCGAGGCCGCTACGGTCCGCCACATCTTCCAGCGGTTTGTCGAGCTGGGATCGGCCACCCTGCTGACCCGGGAGCTGGTGGCGGGCGGCACCCTGAACAAGCGCGGCAAGCCGATCGACAAGGGGTTCCTGTACAAGCTGTTCCGCAACCGGCTCTACCTCGGCGAGGCCGTCCACAAAGGCACGAGCTATCCCGGCGAGCATCAGGCCATCATCGACGAGCCGCTCTGGGATCAGGTCCATGCCATCCTGCAGGAAAGCCCGCGCCAGCGCGCGGCCAACACCCGCACCCAGACTCCGGCGCTGCTGAAAGGTCTGATCTTCACGGATCGCGGCATCGCCATGACGCCGACAGTGACGAAAAAGGGCAGCCGGCACTACCGCTACTACACCTCGATGGATGCGATCCGGAACCGGGCCTGCGAAGGGCGTGACAGCTTTGTCCGTCTCAATGCCGGCATGGTGGAAACGGCCGTGGTCCAGCACATCCGGTCGCTGCTGCGCGCACCGGAAATCGCGGCACGGGCGATGGAGGCAGTGCGCCGGCCCGATCCCGACATGACCGAAAACGATGTGGTCAGCGCGCTGGCGGGTTTTGATGGGCTATGGGAGTCGCTGTTCCCGGCCGAGCAGGCCCGCATCGCGCGACTGCTAATCGAGCGGGTCACCGTCAGCGCCGATGGCCTTGCAGTCGACCTGCGCACCGAAGGCCTCGGGTCGGTTGTCCGGGAAATGATCACGCCGAAACAGGAGTTGGCAGCATGAGCGCCCCAACCACCATGAGGGTGTTCATCCCGCTCACCATCCGCAAACGCAACGGGCGACCGAAGATCGTGCCGCCCGCCGACATGGCGCCCGACACCGACGGCGTGGATCCGCATGTGCTGAAGGCGATCGCCAAGGCGTGGAGCTGGCGGCGGAAGCTGGAGAGCGGGGATGCGGCGACCATTCAGGATATCGCGCAGGCGGAGGGCATCTCAGACCGTTATGTCGGCCGAATGCTGCGGCTGGCCTATTTGGCACCGGCGGTGATGGACAGGCTGCTGGTAGGGCGAATGCCACCCACCGTGTCAGTCAAGGATATGGCTGCAGCCACCGAGCTGCCATGGCCCGAACAGGTTGCGACGGTGTTTGGAAACGGACAGCTACGCCAATGAACTTTGGGTTTGTTTATAGCACGTTGCTCTAGCCTACTTCGGCTAAAACGTTCGACGCGACAGTGAGAATGTCTGTGATCGGAAAACGACTGACCACAGGGATTTAGCGGATTAACCCTTTCCGACGGACTGCCTCCAATGCGGGCGCGATCCGAGTTGCGACTATGGCTCGTTTGTCGCGGTGCGCTTCGATAAACAGCCCTATCAGCATTGGAGAGGGAGGCTCTGCAATGCTCTGGGGATCTGACAGTCGGCCAATGTCGATCACCGCGCCGCCGCTAAAGCCATTCGGTTTAATCGAGCACACCCGCTTTCCTGCCTCGTCGCGCGAATATTTGAAGTTGAAGTCGATCAGAATATGCGTCTCATTCCTATATTTCTGACCGAGCCGGTCCATTGGCACGCCGTTGCTCGTGTAGGCTGCCATGACGGGGCTAACGCTTGTGTCAAAATGGGGAGGCGTTCGGTTCTTCGAATTCGGATAGCCGAGGCAAGTGTAAGTTCGACCTGGGGTGTCGGCCACCGATTTGCTGATGTAATCCTCGCCGATGAAGCGTTCGAGTCCGATCTCAGCGACAAGCGGGTCGGGCAGCCTAGCAAAAGCAAAATCGTAAACATCGTCATCCCGGCTGCCGTCAACTGTTGCGCTCAAGATCGCAGTCAACTCCAATTTCTCAGCCTTACGGACACCTAGATAGAGGCTGGTTGTGGAATTCCAGTCGAGATTATGGGCAGCGGTGAGCATGAAGGGGCCTTCCGCTAGCTGGAGCAGAATAGCGCTACCGAGGTGTTCGGGCCGGCCATCTTTGGTTGCGCCGTAGATCGGCCTTATGCACTGACGGAATATATCTCGGGCTGTTTGTGTCCCCTTATTAATCATCTCCCTCGTTATCTCTTGAACAGTCTTGATGCTTGATTCACCCACGCCTGATCCTTCTCCGCTTCCGGCGCCATCGTATTACTGTGTTCACTAAGATCCGCGCAGGGATAGTTCGCTATGCGCATCGCATACGCCAAGGGTATGGATGCACAAAGACTAGCGCAATGCAGCTCGCTACAATCGGGTGTCCTTCATCCCAGTTACGTTGCAACACGTCCACTTTAGGTTCTTTGAATGCAGCGACAACCATGATTGCTCAGGGAACTGCCAGTCAGACGAAACATTCAAGCCACTGATTGGATGAGATAATTATGACCAGAACCTTTTCAGATGAGGTTCGGGTGAAAAGAGACGAAAGCCGATCAGAGACCGAATTTACCGGTTTCGGCAGTCTCTGGAGTTCGGTCGCCATTGGCAAAACGGCGCGGAAGCTGGGGATTTTCTGGCCCTAGGAGGCCCATCTCATTGATTCGTATTGAGATGTTGGCGGAGCGGGAGGGATTCGAACCCTCGATACGCTTTTGACGTATACTCACTTTCCAGGCGAGCGCCTTCGACCACTCGGCCACCGCTCCGCATTGCTCTGGAAGGCGCCCACTAGCCGCACAAGATCGCTTTCGCAAGGCGTGGCTTCCTGCAATGATGAAGTTATGTCGTTTCTTCTTGCTTTGGCCGCCGTTGCGGCTTCGCCTGTGTCTGCCAAGCCTGCCGCCGCGCTGTCGCCGGGGGAGGTCGTGGCGGCTTCTCCGGCCCCGGACTGGCAAGCGATTTCGCCCGATGACCTGCTGGTGATGGACCTCGCACCCGCTTCCAACGGCAGACCCCGACGCGTGGTGATCCAGCTGATGCCAGAGCCTTTCTCGCAAGGCTGGGTAGGTAACGTGCGCAAGCTTGCGGCGGCGCACTGGTGGGACGGGCTGACCGTCTACCGTGTGCAGGACAACTGGGTGTCGCAATGGGGCGATGCCGATGGCGAGGACAAGACCAAGGCCAAGCTTCTGCCCGCAGGTATCGAGCAGGTGCCGCAGGCGCGCTATGTCGTGCGGCCTGAAGGGCCCGAGCGCAGCGCCACCCACGAAGAACTGGATACGTGGCTGGCGACGATCGAGGGCACGCATGCGGCGTGGCATGCGCTGGCGCGGAAGGGGTCGAAGGTCAAGGATTCCGATCCTTACGCCGACGAGACCTTCTTCTATCGCGGCTGGCCGGTGGCGGCATCGCAAGCGGGACCGAGCGCGTGGCCGGTGCACTGCTATGGCAGCATTGGCGTTGCGCGCGACATGCCGCCCGATACCGGGACCGGGGCCGAGCTATATGTCGCCATCGGGCATGCGCCGCGCCAGCTGGATCGCAACCTGGCGGTGGTCGGGCGGGTGATCGAGGGAATGCAGTTCATGTCCTCGCTGCCGCGCGGGCCTGCGCCGATGGGCGTCTATGCCGATCCGGCAGAGCGCACCCCGATTGTCTCGGTCCGTCCGGCGAGCGAGGTGGCGGACCTGCCGGTTTACGAGTTCCTGTCAACCGAAAGCGCATCGTTCCGCAGCTATGCCGAGGCGAGCGCCAACCATCGCGAGCCGTTCTACGTGCAGCCAGCCGGCGGGGTGGACATCTGCAATCTCAAGGTGCCGGTGCGTCGCCGCAAATGAACGACGAAGTCTACAGCCTGGCTACGACGTTGTGGCGCTGGGTGGGCGGCGCAAATGGCGGCGACTGGTTCTTTGCCACCATCGACGACCCGGTGGGTGAGGCGCTTTCGGGGACCGCAGTGATGCACAGGCTGGAAAGCGGGCGGCGTTCGGGGTGGGGGTCGGTCAAGGTCGTGGCAAAGGTTGGCCAGACCGAGTGGCGAACCTCGGCATTTCCCTCGAAGGCGCTAGGATGGATGGTGCCGATCAAGTCAGCGGTGCGCAAGGCTGAGGGATTGGTCGAGGGCGAGCCCTTTACCCTTTCGCTCATCTTCTAGGGAAGGCCGCCTGTCTGTCGCAGGGCCTCTGCTACGGCGATCGAGGCGGAGGTCGCGAGGTTCATCGAGCGGACCTCTGGCCGCATCGGGATGCGCACCCGGGCGTCGGCGATGTCCGAAATCTCTGCAGGGACGCCAGCGCTTTCCTTGCCGAACAGCAGGATATCGCTGGGCGCGAAGGTGAAGTCGTAGATCGAGGCGCTGCTCTTGGTTGTGAAGAGTACTAGACGGCCGGGTCCAGCCGCCTCGCGGAAGAACGCGAAGCTGGGGTGCCGGATCACGCGCACGTGGTCGATATAGTCCATTGCGGCGCGGCGTACACGCTTGTCCTCCCACTGAAAGCCCAGCGGCTCGATCAGGTGGATCTCCACGCCGAGGCAGGCGCCGGTCCGCATGACGGCGCCGACGTTTCCAGCGATTTCGGGTTCGAACAGGGCAATGCGCATGGCGGCTGATTGGCGGTGGTGCGGGGCAAAGGCAAGACCCATGCGAAGGCCTTGTCGCCAGGATGCAACCGGGCGTTGCCTCAGGCGTTGTACGCACAAGATCGACAAGGCAGGAGGAGGACGCCATGAACGCACCGCGTGAGAGCAAGACCGCTATCGGCAATCACGAACTGCATCCCGAAACGCTGATGCTGAACTACGGATACGACCCGTTCCTGTCCGAAGGCGCGGTCAAGCCGCCGGTGTTCCTGACTTCCACCTTCGTGTTCCCCACGGCCGAGGAAGGACGCGACTTCTTCGACTACGTTGCGGGGCGCAAGGAGCCGCCGCCGGGGCAGGGCCGCGGCCTAGTCTATTCGCGCTTCAACCATCCCAACAGTGAAATCGTGGAGGACCGGCTGGCGGTCTACGAAGGGGCCGATGCCGGGGTGGTTTTCTCATCCGGCATGGCTGCGATCACCACGACGTTGCTTGCCTTCGTACGGCCATGCGAAGTGATCCTGCATTCCCAGCCGCTCTATGGCGGGACCGAGACCCTGCTGGCGAAGACGTTTGCCAACCTCGGCATCGGGGCCGAAGGCTTTTCTGATGGTCTCAGCGAGAGCGCGGTCTGGGCAGCAGCGGAGCGCGCCTTGGCGCGCGGCCCAGTTCCGCTGGTGATGATCGAGAGCCCGGCCAATCCGACCAATGCGCTAGTCGATATCGCGATGGTGGCGCGGGTTTGCGAAGAGATCGGGCAGCGTCAGGAGAAGCGGCCGCTGCTGGTTTGCGACAACACGTTGCTTGGCCCAGTCTACCAGCAGCCGCTGCAGCATGGTGCGGACATTTCGGTCTATTCGCTGACCAAGTACGTCGGTGGGCATTCGGACCTTGTCGCGGGTGCGGCCCTGGGCTCCGCCAAGCTGATGCGCGACGTCCGATTGCTGCGCAGCGCAATCGGAACGCAGCTCGACGCTCACAGTTGCTGGATGCTCGGGCGCTCGCTCGAGACGCTAGGGCTTCGGATGGAGCGGGCCAATGCCAATGCCGTCGCGGCAGCAGAATTCCTAAAGGATCATCCGGCGGTGGAAAGCGTGGCCACACCCATGTTCGCCGACGCAGGTTCCATGGAGGCGGAGGTGTTCGCGCGGCAATGCGGCGGGGCGGGATCGACCTTCTCCTTCGACATTCGTGGCGGGCAGCCGGCGGCGTTCCGCTTCCTCAACGCACTGCAGATCTTCAAGCTGGCGGTCAGCCTCGGCGGTACAGAATCGCTGGCAAGCCACCCAGCGACGACAACCCATTCCGGCGTGCCGGTGGAGTTGCGCGACAAGTTCGGCGTGCGCGATGCAACGGTCCGGTTGTCGATCGGGATCGAGAACCGCGACGATATCGTTGCCGACTTGTCGCAGGCCTTGGCCGCTGCGGAACAATGAGTGATAAAGCGCGCGCTCCTTATTGATCCGCCTTGCGCCGGGCTACTCCTTCACCGTCTCCATCGCCACGAAGGTCGAGGTGCTTGCCACGTGCGGCAGGCTCGAGATCTTTTCGCCCAGCACGGTCCGATAACGGCGGATGTCGGGGGTGCGAACTTTCAGGAGGTAGTCGAAGCTGCTGGCGATCATGTGGCATTCCTCGATCTCGGGGATGCGCAGGACGCCGGCGTTGAATTCGGCCAGCGCCTTGTCGCGCGTGTCGGACAGCTTCACTTCGGCAAAGGCGACGTGGTCCATGCCGAGGCGCGCGTAATCGACCTGGGCGGCGAAGCCGCGGATCACGCCGCCTTCGACGAGGCGTTTGAGGCGGACTTGGCAGGGAGTCTTGGACAGGCCCACCTTTTCGGCAAGCGCGGTGACGGGAATGCGGCCGTCAGCCTGCAGGACCTTCAGGATCTTGCGGTCGTGATCGTCCAGATCGACCGACAATAGGCCGGATTTGTGCATTATCGTCCTTCATATGCCGCATCAAAAGGCAATATAGCTTGCTTATGGAGCCAGTTCGGTCAGATTGCCGTGTGGCCTCGTGGTATGTCAATTGCCATGATAACGCCCTTCGCCTCGTTCGCCCCGCCTGTCCGCCCTGCCACGCCGCTGCGCCGTGAGATTACGTCTGCGGCGCGGATCGATGAGGCCGAGGCTCTCGCGCCGCTGTTGCGCGCGGCGACGTTGCCCGAGGACATGCGCGCGGCCATTCGAACGACGGCGAGCCGGCTTGTGACGGCGCTGCGCAGCGAGCATCGCGGCACAGGCGTTGAAGGGCTGGTGCAGGAATACTCGCTGTCGAGCGAAGAGGGCGTGGCGCTGATGTGCTTGGCCGAGGCGCTGCTGCGCATTCCGGATACGGCGACGCGCGATGCGCTGATCCGTGACAAGATCGCCGATGGCGACTGGAGCGCGCATCTTGGCGGCGGGCGCTCGCTGTTTGTCAACGCAGCCTCGTGGGGGTTGGCGGTGACGGGCAAGCTGGTGAGCAGCGTCGACGATCGCGGCCTTGGAGCGGCGCTGACACGGCTGGTGGCGCGGGCCGGTGAGCCGGTGATCCGGCGCGGCGTGGACCTGGCCATGCGCATGATGGGTGAGCAGTTCGTGACCGGCGAGACCATCGAGCAGGCGGTGTGCCGCGCGCGTGAACTGGAAGCGAAGGGCTTCCGCTACAGCTATGACATGCTGGGCGAGGCGGCGACGACGGCGGCGGATGCGGCACGCTATTATGCCGATTACGAGAAGGCGATCCACGTGATAGGCGCGGCTTCGGCCGGGCGCGGCATTATCGAGGGGCCGGGGATCTCGATCAAGCTTTCGGCGCTGCATCCGCGCTATTCGCGGGCGCAGGCAGGAAGGGTGATGGACGAGCTGCTGCCGCGGGTGAAAACGCTGGCGAAGCTGTGCATGGGCTATGACATCGGGCTGAACATCGATGCCGAGGAAGCCGACCGGCTGGAGCTGTCGCTTGACTTGCTGGAAAGCCTGGCGACCGATCCGGAGCTGGCGGGCTGGAATGGCCTGGGCTTCGTGATCCAGGCTTATGGCAAGCGCTGCCCGGCGGTGATCGACTGGATCGTCGATCTGGCGCGGCGGTCGGCACGTCGGATGATGGTGCGGCTGGTCAAGGGCGCCTACTGGGACGCCGAAATCAAGCGCGCGCAGGTGGAAGGGCTGGAGGACTTCCCGGTCTATACCCGCAAGGTCCACACCGATGTTGCCTATGTGGCATGCGCGCGCAAATTGCTGGCCGCGCCCGATGCGGTGTTCCCGCAGTTCGCGACGCACAACGCGCAGACGCTGGCGACGATCTATCATTTGGCTGGGCCGGACTATCGACCGGAAGACTATGAGTTTCAGTGCCTGCACGGCATGGGCGAGCCGCTCTACGCCCAAGTCGTCGGCGCCGACAAGCTGAACCGGCCGTGCCGCATCTATGCACCGGTGGGGACGCACGAGACGCTTCTGGCGTACCTGGTGCGCCGATTGCTGGAGAACGGGGCAAACAGCAGCTTCGTCAACCGCATCGGCGACCCGTTAGTGCCGGTGGCCGAGCTTGTCGCCGACCCGGTTGAGGTGGTGCAGGCGATGCCGCACCCCGGGGCGCGCCATGACGGGATTGAACTGCCCACGGCCATCTATCCCGACCGGCGCAATTCGGCGGGGTTGGATCTGGCCTCCGAAGCAGTGCTGGAAAAGTTGACGCGGGATCTGCAAGCGAGCGCGGCGGTGGACTGGCGCGCGGGTGAGGGAGAAGGGCGGGCAGTGCTCAACCCTGCGGATCACCGCGACGTTGTGGGGCATGTAGCCGAAGTCTCGCCCGACCAGGCGGTCGCCGCCGTGGCGCGGGCGGCGGCTTCGCGATGGTGGCAGGAACCGGTGGCGAGCCGGGCGGCGAAGCTGGAGCGGGCGGCGAGTGCGATGCAGGCGCGGATGCCGGTGATGCTCGGCCTGATCATGCGTGAGGCGGGCAAGTCGTTGCCCAACGCGATTGCCGAAGTGCGCGAGGCGATCGATTTCCTGCGCTATTATGCCGCGCAGGCGAGGGCCACGTTCGGCGCGGCGCAAGTGCCGCTGGGGCCGGTGGTGTGCATCAGCCCGTGGAACTTCCCGCTGGCCATCTTCACCGGCCAAGTCGCGGCGGCACTGGTGGCGGGCAATGCGGTACTGGCCAAGCCCGCCGAGGAGACGCCGCTTATCGCTGCCGAAGCCGTGCGCCTGCTGCACGAGGCGGGCGTGCCGGAGGATGCGCTGCAGCTGGTCTGCGGAGATGGTGCGATCGGGGCGGCGCTGGTGGGCGCAGAGCAGACGGCTGGGGTGATGTTCACCGGATCGACCGAAGTGGCCCGGCTGATCCAGCGGCAATTGGCGGGCAGGCTCTCGGCGGATGGCAGGCCGATCCCGCTGATCGCCGAGACGGGCGGACAGAACGCGATGGTGGTCGACAGTTCGGCGCTCGCCGAACAGGTTGTGGCCGATGTCATCGCTTCGGCCTTCGACAGCGCCGGCCAGCGCTGCTCGGCGCTGCGGGTGCTCTGTCTTCAGGAAGAGGTGGCCGACCGGACGCTCGCCATGCTGAAGGGGGCGTTGCAGGAATTGCGGATCGGGCGGACCGATGCGCTCGATGTCGATATCGGGCCGGTCATCACCGCTGAGGCGAAGGGCCATATCGAGCGACACATTGAGATGATGCGGGCAAAGGGACTTGCGGTGAGCCAGCTGGCGCTGCCGGACGAGTGCGCGCAAGGGACGTTCGTAGCGCCGACGATCATCGAGATCGGCTCCATGGCAGACCTTGGCCGCGAGGTGTTCGGGCCGGTGCTGCACGTATTGCGCTTCCGGCGCGAAGGGCTGAACCGGCTGATCGATGAGATCAACGCCACCGGCTATGGCCTGACCTTCGGCCTGCACACGCGGCTGGACGAGACGGTGGCGAACGTCACCGCGCGCATTCGCGTCGGCAATATCTACATCAACCGCAACGTGATCGGCGCGATTGTCGGCGTGCAGCCGTTCGGCGGGCGCGGGCTTTCGGGAACGGGACCGAAGGCGGGCGGGCCGCTCTATCTCGGGCGGTTGGTCAGCCGCGCGCCAGTGTTTGCCGGGCGCGGGGGGCGCGTGCCGGGCGCAGCGCAGGACCTTGCCGACTGGCTCGACGCGCAGTGCGAAGCTGACCTTGCGCGCAAGGCGCGACGCTATGCCCAAGCCTCGGCGCTGGGGGCGGAGCTGGAGCTGGCGGGGCCGGTGGGTGAGCGCAATCTCTATGCGCTGCATCCGCGCGGGAGTGTGCTGCTGGTGCCGGAGACGCGCGGCGGGCTGATCGAGCAGATGGCGGCGGTGCTTGCCACCGGCAACCGCGGCGTGGTGCAGGGGATGGCCCTTCCGGAAGGGCTGCCGGAGAGCGTGGCGCGGCGGTTTGCTGCCGGGGGCGAGGGCTTTTCGGTCGCGCTGGTCGAGGGCGGGGCGGAGCGGGTGCGGGCGGTGCTGGCGCAAGTTGCCGGGATGGAGGGGCCGATCGTTACCGTCCATGCGGGCGATGCGGGGGCGCCGCTGGTGTGGAACTGCGACTGGCTGCTGGAGGAAGTCTCGACCTCGATCAACACGACTGCGGCGGGCGGGAATGCGAGCTTGATGATGATCGGGTGAAGGGGCTTTTGGCGGCGCAGGAGGCGCGTTTGCGATTTGAGCGGGCGCGCGGACGCAAGAAAAGCCAAGTCCCGGATCAAGTCCGGGACGACGGGTTTTCGGTACTCACTGTTGCGGGCTGAATGGCTGGTTTGGGGTGGTTAGCTGCCAGTATACGCTCCAATCTCCTTGTGCGCCGACAATAAGCATGGTTTTTGAGAATATGCGCTTCAACGTCACGCAACACGGATGCATGCTGGCTCTTGCCCTTCCATTTGCGATTTTGCTGTTAATAGCTGGACCAGTTAATTGGGGGCTGCGCTACCAAAGCTGGTCTCAGCTTTCCAAAGATAAACTCATCCAATCCGCGAACTCGTATATCGCGAACCGCGCACCGGGCAACGGTGCCTGCCTTTTCGCAGTTGAATGTAAAAGTGGCCGAGCCCGCCTAAAATTAATCAAGTCAATGAAAGATTGGGACTTCGAGGCGTCCAAGCAAATCGCTTGGGATCGTAAGTTTGACGGTATCTGCCAAGGTCTTACTGCAAACTTCGCATTAGAGTTGGCAAACGACAATCCGCAAAGTCACAATACCTACGAGGGCAGCAGACGCGCTGTTTGGTCTTTTTACAATGATAAGTTCGTTCCCACCAGAACTCGCTTAGGATTTGCAGCATTTAGCGAGGCTGAGACTGAGACTTGCGTAAACTCATATTCGGTCACAACGCCATAAAAATCAAAACCTAATCACCAATTTCGTGGGTTGAACAATGTCCGCAATGGCGTCGTGTCCTGACTGACTGCTTTATGGATCAGATTGCCCGGAAGCCGCCGCTGATCCTCCCTGTTTTTGCGGAGCACAAATGGGGAGGATTTAGCGGAGGATCCGAGCTCGCTCCATCCCCTCCTGCCAAAAGGGCCAGTAGGCATCGCGCACACCACTCTGCGATGAAACCGGCAAGGCTGCCGGATTCACAGGTGGCCATAACGCAAGGTCTTGTTTTTGCAGGGCCGGGAGAGCGGGGAATTGGCCGGGTGTTGACTGCCGATGATCTGATCGCGCGCCATGGCGTTCTCAATGCACTGGCCAGTCACAGCCGGGGCGTCGACCGGGCGGATGCGAACCTGCTCGGGTCTGCTTATCATGCCGATGCCACTGTGGACTACGGGTTCTATGCCGGGCCTGCCGCGACGCTGGTGGAGATTCTGGCGGGCGCGCAGAAGGGGGCGCTGCCGACGCTGCATCGCACGTCCAACTGCTGGACCAGGGTCCGGGGTGAGCGGGCCACTGCGGAATCCTATGTGATTGCCTATGTCGAGGAAGCGGAACTGCAGCGCTTCGTGCTGGGCCGCTATCTTGACCGGCTCGAGTGCCGCGACGGGGAATGGCGGCTGAGCCATCGAACCTATGTGCTCGACGGCAATGTGAACCGCCCCAACAGCGCCGCGCGCGCCGATCCGCCGACGGGCTTTGAACATTTCGTCCCCGCTGGCGGCAAGGGTGCCGCCGATCCAGGCCGGGCGCTGCTAGCCTTCCACGCCGCAAGTGCAAGGAATACAACGATGTCCACGTCACCGAACAAGGAAGCCGCGCTGGATGCGGCGCTCGCCCGCGCCGAGATCCACGATCTATGCATGGCCTATGCGCGGGGGGTGGACCGGGCCGATGCCGAACTGCTCGCCTCGATCTTCACCGAGGATTCGACGGTGATTTCAGGCGTGGTCAACGGTTCGGGTAAGGACTTTGCCCGCGAGATCACCGCGTTCGTCTCTGCCAATCTCGAGATGTGCTTCCATTCGGTGGCGAACGAATGGGTCGAGGTGCGCGGCGACGAGGCGGTGGGCGAGCACTACGTCATCGCGCAAATGGTCCAGGCCGGGACCGAGGTGCTGACCGGCGGGCGCTACATCGACCGCTATGTCCGCCGCGACGGGCGCTGGCTGATCCAGAGCCGGACTTTCGTGGCCGACTGGAGCCATTCGCACGAATCCACGATGCAGCGCGACGGCTTCTACGAGGCGCTGACCGACCGGGGCTGCTTCGGTCGGCAGGACCCTGTCTATGCCCACTGGGCGGCTTGAGGAAGGACGCATGATGAGCATTCGCGGACACGTTCCCCTGCCGATGGACGGGCGCGATCCTTCGCACCTGCGCGGCGATCCGATCACCGGTGAGCGCTACTTCTCCGCCGAGTTTGCGAAGAAGGAATGGGACCACATGTGGACGCGCACCTGGCATATTGCCGGGCGCACCGCTGACATTCCCGAAGCCGGGGATTTCCTCGTCCACAACTTCATGAAGGAATCGGTGATCGCGGTTCGCCAGGAAGATGGCACGGTCCGGGCCTTCTACAATTCCTGCGGCCATCGCGGGATGCGGATGGTCCATGATTCAAGCTCGGTCGAGGCGTTCCACTGCCCCTACCACGGCTGGAAGTGGGGCATCGACGGCGTGCTCAGGCACGCGCAGGACGCCGACGTCGATTTCAGGGTGGGCAACCCCTGCGGAAAGCTGAAGCTGAAGGAACTGCGCTGCGACACCTGGGGCGGCTTCGTGTGGTATTCGATGGCGGACGACAGCCCGTCGTTGATGGAATTCCTCGAGCCGATGCCCGAGCTTTACCGCAACTACCCGATGGACAAGGCCGTGCGGGTGGCGTGGTACCGGATCGAGATCAACGCCAACTGGAAATTCGTCACCGACAACTTCTCGGAAAGCTACCACACCCGCACCGCGCACCCGCAGGTGCCGCCGTGGATCGACCAGGACGTGGATTCGGCGCGGCATGAGATGTGGCCCAGGGGCCATGGCCGCACGGTGCAGCCGATGCGCCCGTCGCTGACTGACCGGCCTGAGGGCGGCGGCAATGCCATGTTCGAGGCGGAGCTGGCCAAGTGGGACATCGATCCTGCGTCCTACGCAAGTTACGAGGACTTCGCGCTGCAGGGCTGGCTCGACCTCAAGGCGGCCAAGCAGAAGCTGTGGCGCGAGAAGGGCTATCTCCACTACGAGCACATGGATGACGAGGAGATCACCGACAGCCCGCATACGGTGATGTTCCCCAACGTGACGATCAGCTTCCTGCCCGACAACCTGATCCTGTTCCGCAGCGAACCGCACGCGACCGATCCGGAGAAGTGCTACTTCGACCTGTGGTGCATGGCCTTTCCGGTGGAGGGGCAGACCGAGGTGCAGTCGATCATGGCCGGCATGAAGCCCTTGCGTGAGGTGGCCGAGTGCGAGCACCGCGTGTTCGATAGCGGGCGCGGGGTTCCGGAACTTGCCGGGCAGATCGTCTATCAGGATATGGAACTGGCCGAGGCGATGCAGGCGGGCATGCATTCGCGCGGGTATGCGGACGCCTATCTCTCCGATCAGGAGACCCGCATCCGGTTCTTCCACGAAGTGCTGAACGACTGGATCGAAGGGCGGCAAGGTCGCTGACACCATCAAGCAAAGAAGAATTTCCCGGAGAGAGACCCGATGAGTGGTGATGAGATGACGTGGGATCGCGAGGCGGATGTTGTCGTGCTCGGTTCGGGCGGTGCAGCACTGACGGCGGCGATTGCGGCGCATGACCACGGCGCGAAGGAGGTGGTGATCCTCGAGCGCTCCGGAATGGTCGGTGGCACCACTGCGATGTCCGGTGGTATGCTGTGGATTCCGGGCAATCATCACCAGCTCGCCGCAGGGATCGAAGATTCGGACGAGGACGTCGTTGCCTACCTTGACGGTCTTGCGCCGGGGGCGCTTGACCCTGAAACCCTATGGGCATTCATGCAGGGCGGGCCTGAGATGTTGCGCTATCTGGAAGAGAATTCGCCAGTGCGGATGTGTTCCTTTTCAGACTTCCCGGACTATCAGCCCTATTCCCCGGGCGCGAAGCCCGATGGCGGACGCTCGCTCGACAACGAGGCGTTCAGCTTTGCGCGGCTGGGGAAGTGGGCGGCGCGGGTCAACCCGAGCAAGATGGCCTACCCCTTGCGCGGCAGCCTGATCGAGGCGACGCGCGGCACGCTCGACGAGGCGACGCTGGCCGAGCGCGAGGCAGGCGACTATCGCGGGCTGGGACAGGCGCTGGTCGGCGCGCTGTTCCTCGGCGTGATCGAGCGCGGCATTCCGGTCGAATTCGAGAAGCGCGCGCGCAAGCTGGTCAAGGATGGTGAGCGGGTAATCGGCGTCGTGGCCGAGGACGCAAACGGCAAGGACTTTCGCGTGCGGGCGCGGCGCGGCGTGGTCATCGCCACTGGCGGGTTCGAATGGAACGAGACGCTGGTGAAGGCCTTCATTCGCGGACCGCTGACCGGCCCGGTGAGCGTGCCCGAAAATGAAGGCGATGGGCTGCTCATGGCAATCGAAGCCGGGGCGCAGCTTGGCAACATGCAGAACGCCTTCTGGATGCAAAGCGCGCTGGAATTCAAGCCACAGCACCGCAATGCCAAGCCGAATTACATGCTGGGATCCGATGAGCGCGCACGCCCCGGGGCGATCCTCGTCAACCGCAAGGGCAAGCGCTTTGTCAACGAGGCGGCGAATTACAACGCGCTGGGCAAGTCGCTCCATGCCTTCGAGGGCGGCACGCATGAGTATGCCAACCTGCCTTACTGGCTGATCATCGACCAGCGTTACCGCGACAAGTACCCGCTGTTCAATTCGCAGCCGGGAAGCCCGACACCGAGCTACGCCATCGAGGCTGCAACGCTGGCCGAACTGGCGGAGAAGGCCGGCATCGATCCGGCAGGGCTGGAGGCCGAAGTTGCGCGCTTCAATCAGATGGTTCGCAACGGTCATGACGACGATTTCAACCGCGGCGATACCACCTATGACAACTTCTACATGTGGGGCGACATGGCGTTCGACCCTCCCTACCGCACGCTCGGGGTGATCGATCAGGGACCGTTCTATGCGGTGAAGATGGAGGCGGGAGCCTTGGGTACGGCAGGCGGCCCGAAGACCAACGCCGATGCGCAAGTGTTGGACTGGAGCGGCAATCCCATTCCCGGACTATACGCGGCGGGCAATGCCATGGCGGCCGTGCTGGGCGAGGTCTACGGCGGTGCCGGCGGTACGCTGGGGCCGGGGCTGACCTTCGGCTATCTGGCGGGCAAGCATCTCGGTTCGCACATCTCCAACCATTGATCCATGTTGGCTTGCGGCGTGCTTGCCAGCATGGCCATCGCACAGGGTGACCGCTTGGTCCTTCGGGGCGGAACTGGTGGATGAACAGAAGCTTCTCTCGGCTCAAACCCTGAGGAGAGACAGCAATGCCCGCATCCGCCATTTTCGACAACCACGCACAAGCGGAACGCGCCGTCGGAGATCTCCGCGGCCTTGGCGTGCGCGACAGCCAGATGTCAGTCATCGCGCACCACGGAGGCACGACCACGACACGCTCTGGCGATGGCGAGGTGACGGACGAACATCACCGCAATGTGTTGCGCGGCATAATCGGCGGCGGCGCATTGGGCGCAGGGTTGGGCGTTGCAGCCTTGGCAATACCCGGCGTGGGACCCTTGGCTGCGGCTGGCGCGATCGCGGCTTCGGCGGTGCCCGAGGCTATCGGCATCGGCGCGGCGCTTGGCGCGATTGGCGGTTCGTTGAACGAGGTGCTGACCAAGCACGGCATCGATGAGGCCGACGCGACCTACTACAATGACCGGATGAAGGACGGAGCCGTTCTTGTGACGGTCGAGGACGACTTCGCCGACAGTAATCAAGTAACGGAAATCCTGCACCGCAATGGCGGCCACAACGCGACCACGCCCCGGATGATCTGACCTTAACGCAGTGCCGTGCGCGGAATGCTGATGGCGCAGAATACACCTTCGGGGCGGAACTGGTAATCCAGTTTCCCCCCGATGCCGTGGGTGACCGACCGTTCTATCAGCCTTGTACCAAAGCCTTTTGCGGAAGGCTCTGCAACGGCGGGGCCGCCCGCTTCTGCCCATCTCAGCACCAGCGCCGCGTCGTCCTCGGACGAACTGCTGCAGGTAACCTCGACGCTGCCCTCGGTCGAGAGCGCGCCATACTTCGCCGAGTTCGTCGCCAATTCGTGAAGAACCATGCCCAGCGCCTGGGCCGTGGCAGACGTCAGAATGAGGTTGGAGGTTTCGTCCCCAAGTGCAAACTCGATTCCGTAAGGCGTCAGTTCGTCTGAGATGAGCGCCTGCAATGGCACGCCGTTCCAGCGGTTTTCCGACAGGTGACTGTGGGCGCGGCTGATGGCGGAAATGCGACCGATCAGGGCATCCTTGAATTCGCTGACTGTGCCCTGCGCTTTCATCATCTGGACGATCGACTGGACCACGGCGAGCAGGTTCTTGGCGCGGTGATCGACTTCACGCGTGAGCAGATCCTCACGTTCGCGCGCTTGCTTGAGGTCGGTGATCTCGACGCAGAAAATACCTACGCCCCGCCGAAATCCGTCTGGGCCGTGAACGGGGTAGAACACTTCCGACCAAGTGCGCTTCACGCCTGGCTTTGCCGGTGTCTCGCCGGTGATCTCCACCCCGCGCAGCACTTCGCCGCTTTCCAGGACCTTGCCCAAGAGCGGTTCCGCCGAGGAGCGCAAGTCGGGGAGAAGATCCCACACGCTTTGCCCTAGATGATCCTCGGCTGAAAACCCGTTCATATCCGCAAGAGCCGCGTTGATGCGCGCGAATTTGAGATCGCCATCGAGCAGGCCAAGGCCGACAGGAGCCTCGTCATAGATTGCCTGCAACTCGTCGATCACGCCAAGAAGATGGGCTTTCTGTTCGGCCTGATCGCGGCCTTCGCGTTCAAGCGCCTCTTTTGCGGCGATGAGGTTCATCGCGCTGGTGCAGAGCGAGTGGACGACTTCGAGCACGATTATGGTGCTGGGAATATAGACCAGCATGGCCACCGGCGCGCCCGGCTGCATGCCAAGGCCCGTCCCGGAATTCAGGAACAGATAGCCAGCGCATATCCATGCCAGAGTCGCCGCGATATAGCCTGGTAAGCGGCCTCCGAGAAAAGTCGCGATGACAATTGACGGATAGAAGGGCAGAAGCGGCGCAGGTGGCGGCGTGCCCATGGCGAGCCGAACCACGAGAGCGAATGCGATCACGCCGATGGCGGACAGTACGCCAGGAACGGGGCGGCCGAGAAAAACATGGCACAGTGAGAACGGCCATCGACCAAACAGGTGCGCTTCGCCTTGCTGGCGACCCGATTGCATCCCCCATCACCCTTTCGGCAGGTGCACGCGCAGCCGGATGACTGCGTATGCTCATCTTGCCCGAGTTTGCCTGCGTGGCAATCCCTGCGCGATGCTGAACCCTTGAAAAAGCGTCAATTATGGCAAAGTGAAACGCGGCTGGCGCGCATGTCACAACATAGGTTAGCGAACCTGCGATGAGCTGCGACAGGTCATGGCTTGGCCGCGGTCGCCAATCCGTTTGCAGGCCACCAAGACAGCGTGTGCACATCGTGCGCCGAGGTCCAGATGCCCTTGGGCGTATAACGCAGTGCGCCGCTGCCCGCTGGCTTTCCACCACGCTGGGCGACGGTCATGGTCACCGGATCGATTGCCGCCCAGACCTGATCGTCGGTGGTGCGCAGCCAGACCTTGCCGCCGCCGGTGTCGATATCACCCCATTTGAGGTTGGCCCCGACCTTGACCCGTCCGACGACCTGGCCCGTGGCCGGATCGGCGCGAACGAGCGTGCCATCACCCTGTTCCTGCACCCACACGCCACCTTCGCCCGCAGCGAGGAAGCCCGGCATCGTGCCGAGCGCAGCGCGGGCGACGACGGTGTTGGTGGCGGGATCGATCTTCTGCAGCGTCTGCTTCGTGGCGCTGACCGCCCAGACGGCGTCATAACCGAAGGTCACGTACCAGGTATCGGGATCGACCGGGATGGAGGCGACGACGGTGTTGGTCTCGGGATCGACACGAGCGACCGCGCCTTCGGGCTTGCTCGCCAGCCAGATCGAGCCGGCACCATTGGCGACGATCAGCTCGCCCTGCTTCTGGTTGGCAATTCCGGTGGGGATCGTGGCGGTGATCTTCGCGGTTTCGAGATCGATCCGCACCAGCGAGCCATCGGCGCAGTTGGCGACCCACAGTGAACCGAACGCCACGGTCAGCGCACCGCAGGGGCGGGCGACGGCAACTTCCGCAAGTTTGCCGGTGCGTGACCACTTTTCGACCTTGCCGCGATTGGTCGCCCACACAGCGTCGCCATCGACGGCGAGGAAATCGGCGAAACCGGGAACGGTCTGCGCCTGCTCGACCTGCGCGTGGGCGAGGGTGGGGACGAGGGCGGCGGCGGCGAGAAGCAGTTTGCGAAGCATCTGTTTTCTTCCTGACAGCTCCGGAAACCCTCCCCGCTGCGACTAATTTCGCCTTTGGCTCAATAAGTCTCGCTCCCCTCCCTCAAGGGAGGGGTGGGGGTGGGTTTACGACGCCTGTTTTGGCAAACGACGTGGACTTTGGGGCTTAGCTACGCGAGGCGATATAGGCGCGCCATCCGCCAAGGTGCGTAATGTCTTCGGCTCCGGTAAGGGCGCGCGGTTCGGCGACGAAGCCCTTTACGCTGCTGCCGTCCGCCAGCGTGACGGTGCCGATGGCGAGCGGCGGCGGAACCTCGACGGTGAAGCTGCCGAACTCGGCGACGCCCAACTCGTAGACCTCCAACTTGATTGCCGCCCCACCTTCATCGAATACTAGCGCGGGCTTCGGCGGCACGCTGTTGGCGATCGCGTAGAGCCTGTACGTCGGTGCGGTTTCAAAGGCGCCGACGAACTTCGCATTCCGGGAGGTCAACTGCCAGTGCAGCGGCATGCCTTCGAGGTGTGCGCCAACAACGGCCAGTTTCACGGTCTGCATCTTGCCCTCCAGATCGAGCGGGGGTGGGGGAGAAAGGTTGGCGGCAGCGAGCCACGCATCGGCGGCATCGAGCAGGGCGCGATCTGTGGCGGCCGGGCCGATCAGGGTGATGCCAAAGCCGGTGCCGTTGTGGCGGGTGCCGGCCGGCACGGCGACGGCGGCCATGTCGAGCAGGTTCACGAAGTTGGTGTAGAACCCGAGGTTGCTGTTCAAGGCGACAGGGGCGACCGCCAGTTCGGCCACGCGATAGGTCGTGCCGGTGGTGGGGAAGGCCAACATATCGACGCTTTGCCACAACTGATCCGCATGGCGTTTCAGCTCGGCCATGCGGTACACGCCGTTCCACAGTTCGACGGCGGTCTTGTCCCACCCTGCCTCGACCACGGTGCGCACGGTGGGGTCGACAGCTTCGGGGTTGTCCTTGAGCAGTGCGGCGATGGCAGCGGTGCGTTCGGCCACCCACGATCCGCCATAGAGCAGTTGCGCGGCTTCGAGCAGCGGGGCGATATCGATCTCGACCACTTCTGCACCTTGCGCCAGCGTGGCGAGAACCAGATCATAGAAGAACTCGGACTCGCCATCGCCAAAGAATGCCCGCTGATCGCGGCGAGGCACGCCGATGCGCCTGGGGTTGAGCGGGGCTTCGGTGAGTTGGCGCGACCATGGATCGCCAACGTCAAATCCGGCCAGCGCATGGTCGACGAGACGCGCGTCGATGGTGTCGCAGGCGAACACGGTGATGCAGTCGATCGAGCGGCAGGCCGGAACAAGGCCCCTGGTGCTCCAGCGGCCCTTGGTCGGCTTGAAGCCGATCAAGTGGTTGAACGCGGCGGGCACGCGGCCCGAACCTGCGGTATCGGTGCCAAGCGCGATGGGCACCAGGCCAGCGGCAACCGCGATGGCTGAGCCGGAGCTGGACCCACCGCTGACGTAGTCCCGGTTATAGGCATTGCGCGGAATGCCATAGGGGCTGCGCGTACCGACAAGGCCGGTAGCGAACTGATCGAGGTTGGTCTTGCCCACGCAGATCGCGCCTGCGGCCTTGAGCCTGGCAATGACCGTGGCGTTTTCCGCGGGCGCATAGGCGAAGGCCGGGCAGGCCGCGGTGGTCTGGAGCCCCGCCACGTCGATGTTGTCCTTTGCGGCATAGGGCACACCGGCGAGGGGGAGGACTTCGCCGGCTGCAATCCGGGCGTCGACTGCTCGGGCCTGCGCAAGCAAGTCCTCCGCCGTGGCGCGGCTGATCCACACTTGCGGCTGGACCGCATCGTAGGTGGCAATGCGGGCGAGCGTTTCCTCCATGACGGAGACGGCGGGCGTCGTGCCGGCATTGACCCCGGCAGCGATGGCTGCGGCGCTGCGGCGGTCGAGCACGGTCATGCGCTCCTCCGCAGGGCCAGCATCGGCGTGCCGGGCTGTAGCGGCTGTCGTTCCTTGATGTAGAGCGCAGCCACCGTGCCGGCGCCGGGGCTTTCGACCGGGCATTCCATCTTCATTGCCTCGATCACCGCGATGGTCTCGCCCGCCTGAACCGTGTCGCCGGGCTGAACGAGCAGCTTCCACACGCTGCCGCCGAAGGGTGCTTCGATCAGGTCCGCGCCCTCGGGCACGTCCACCGCGTTTTCTGCCGGAGCCTCGCTTTCGGCAAGCGCACTGACCCGGTCGAACTCGCCCCGGCGCTCCCACTCGGCGCGCTCGGCATCGAAGGCGGCCGTGCGGCGCGCTTCGAACGCGGCGATGTCATCGGCGTTGTCGGACAGGAACTTGCGGTAGTCCGACAGGCGAAATTCCGACGGTTCGATCTTCAGGGAGCGCTTGCCGCTGGGGAAATCGCGGCGCCACTCGGCCAGTTCCTCGGCGCTGACCGGATAGAAGCGGATCTGGTCGAAGAAGCGCAGGAGCCAGGGCTTGCCCTCGATGAAGTCTGCCGTCTGCCGGTGCGTGTTCCATACCTGCACGGTGCGGCCGAACAACTGGTAGCCGCCGGGTCCCTCCATGCCATAGATGCACATGTAGGCGCCGCCGATGCCGACGACATTGGGCGGCGTCCAGGTGCGCGCGGGGTTGTACTTGGTGGTGACGAGGCGGTGGCGCGGATCGACCGGCGTGGCAACCGGCGCGCCGAGGTAGACATCGCCCAGCCCCATGACGAGATAGCTCGCCTCGAAGATCAGGTTCTCCACCGCCGCCACGTCGGGCAAGCCGTTGATGCGGCGGATGAACTCGATGTTGTCCGGACACCATGGCGCATCGTCGCGGACCGCGCTCATGTACTTCTCGATGGTCTCGATCGTGGCCGGATCGCGCCAGCTGAGCGGCAGGTGGACAATGCGCGAGGGGATGGCGAAGTCCTCGAGATCGCCGAGGCGCTCCTCTGCCGCCATGAGCGCGGACAGGGCTTGGGTCTGCGTAAGGTTCCGGCCGTCGAAATGCAGCTGGAGCGAGCGGATGCCCGGCACGACGTCGATCACGCCGGGCAGGGCCATGCGCTCCAACTCCGTCATCAGTGCGTGGACGCGGATGCGCAGTTCCAGATCGAGGACGAGCGGCCCGTATTCGACGAGGATGTTGCGATCGCCCTGCTGGCGATAGACGACGCCGGGGCGTCCGGGCGCGGCCTCGATTGCCCCGAGGATCGGAGTCTGGGTGGCGGCATCGCAGGGGCGGCTGGAGGCGGGCTTGGCGCCAGTTGCGAGGTATTCCTGCTGGGCACGGTCGGCGGCAGTCGCCTCCTCCATTGTTACGGGCACGAAGCGCACCCGGTCACCTGGAACGAGCTGGCCGATCTTCCACCGATCAGCCGCGATCACCACGAAGGGGCAGACGAAGCCGCCAAGCGAGGGACCATCGGGGCCGAGGATGATCGGCATGTCGCCGGTAAAGTCCACCGCACCAATGGCATAGGCGTTGTCGTGGATATTGGACGGGTGCAGGCCCGCTTCCCCCCCATCACGCCGCGCCCATTCGGGCTTGGGGCCGACAAGGCGCACGCCAGTGCGATTGGAATTGTAGTGCACCTGCCACTCGGCGGTGACCACCATGTCGATGTCGGCTTCGGTAAAGAAGTCCGGCGCGCCATGGGGACCGTAAAGCACGCGAACGCACCATTCATTGGGGAGAGCGGGGAGCGCGGCAGGAGCGAGTGGTTTGCCAGTCGGTTCATGGGCGAGGTGAAGGACATCCCCGGCGACGAGGCGGCGCGCCGCGTGGCCGCCGAACTGGCCGAGTTCGAAGGTGCTGCGGCTGCCGAGGTAGGGGGCGATGTCGAGCCCTCCGGCGACGAGCAGGTAGCCGCGCATGCCGCCACCCTTTGCCCTGCCGACGACCAGCGTTTGCCCTGCCTTTGCCTCGAAGAGTTGCCCTGGAGTTACCGGTTTGCCTTCGAGAGTTGCGCCGAAGTCCGCACCAGTGAGGCACAGGGTTGCATCGGCGCCGAACAGGAGCGTGGGGCCGGTGACGGTCATTTCCAGCCCGGCCGTACCTTCGGGGTTGCCGAGCAGGCGGTTGCCGAGGCGGAAGGACTGGTCGTCCATCGGGCCAGAGGGCGGCACGCCCACGGCCCAGAGGTGCTGGCGGCCGGGCCAGTCCTGCACGGTGGTGGCCGTTCCGCCACTCAGCACGCGGATTGATTGGGTTCTGAAAACAACGTCTTCGAGTGCGCGTGTTGAGACTTCACCTGAAGTGAAGGCAGGCGCGGCGACGACGCTGCGCAGCCAGCGCAGGTTGGTTTCGATGCCATCGACGCGGGACTTGACCAGCGCTTCCTGCATGGCAGAGACGGCCTCGGCGCGGGTGGGCGCGTGGACGATCAGCTTGGCAAGCATCGGATCGTACCAGGCGCTGACCTCGGTGCCCGCCATGACCCAGGTTTCGGCGCGGATGTCGGCTGGAAACTCGACACAGGTCAGGGTGCCCGAGGTGGGGCGGTAATCGAGCGCGGGGTCTTCGGCGTAGAGGCGGATCTGAACCGAATGGCCGCTGGGGGTGGTGGGGGCTCTATCGAGGAAGCTGTAGTCCCCAGCCGCGCCGCGGATCATCCATTCCACCAGATCGACACCCATGACCATTTCGGTCACGCCGTGTTCGACCTGCAGCCTGGTGTTCATTTCGAGGAAAAAGAATTCCTTGCGCTCGGAATCGTAGAGGAATTCTACGGTGCCCGCCGAACGATAGCGGGCTGCTTCGCCGAGGCGGATGGCGGCTGCGTAAAGCGCCTGACGGACCTCTTCGGGCAGGAGCGGGGCGGGGGCTTCCTCGACGACTTTCTGGTTGCGGCGCTGGAGCGAGCAGTCGCGCTCGCCCAAGGCGACAACGCGGCCCTCGCCATCGCCGAAGATCTGAACTTCGACATGGCGGGCGCGGCGGACGAAGCGTTCGAGGAAGACACCGGCGTCGCCAAAATTGCTTTGGCCGAGGCGGGCAACGGCGGCAAAGCCTTCGCGGATGTCGTTAGGGGTTTCGCACACGCGCATGCCGATGCCGCCACCGCCTGCCGTGGCCTTGAGCATGATCGGGAAACCGATGGCGTCTGCTGCGGCGAGCGCTTCGTCCTCGCTGGTCAGCAGGTTGCTGCCCGGCGCAAGGGGGACGCCATGGGCAGCGGCAAGCTCGCGGGCGCTGTGCTTTAGGCCGAAAGTGCGGATGTTGTCGGGCGTGGGGCCGATGAAGACGACGCCGGCTTCGGCACAGGCGGCGGCAAACTCGGTGTTTTCGGAGAGGAAGCCGTAGCCCGGATGGATTGCACCGGCGCCGGTGCGCTTGGCCGCTTCGATGATCGCGGCGATGTTGAGGTAGCTTTCCGAAGGTCTCGCGCCGCCAATGCACACGGCCTCGTCAGCATGGGCAACATGGAGCGAGGCTTCGTCGGCCTCCGAATAGACCGCGACCGAGCGCAGGCCCATCTTTCGCAAGGTGCGGATGATGCGTGTGGCGATGGCGCCGCGATTGGCGATCAGTACCGTGTCGAATGCGGGGGCCATGCTCATGCCGCGACGATCATGCGGACGGGGGTGGGGTTGAAGGCGTTGCAGGGGTTGTTGATCTGCGGGCAGTTGGAAACGACGACGATCACGTCCATCTCTGCGCGCAGGTCCACTGTGAGGCCAGGGGCGGAAATGCCGTCAACGATGCCAAGCGCCCCGTCAGCCTCGACCGGCACGTTCATGAAGAAGTTGATGTTGGAGACGATGTCGCGCTTGCCGCGGCCTTCCCAGAGGTTGGCCTCAAGAAAGTTCTCGACGCAGGCATGTTGCGATTTGGTGTGATGTCCATAGCGCAAGGTATTGGATTCGCACGAACACGCGCCGCCGATGGTGTCGTGATACTCGACCGCGCTGCCGGTGATGGTCATCAGCGGGCGGCCTTCGTTGGAAAGCAGCACGGTGCCTTCGCGCAGGAACAGGTTCCCCTGTGCGGCGACAGTATCCTGCGCGCTGTAGCGTTCGGAATCATCGGCGGCGCTGTAGATCAGGAAGTCGACCGCCTGGTTGCCTTCGAGATCGACGATGCGCAGCGTCTCGCCCTGCTTCACGTGGTGCGCCCACGGCGCGCGGGCGGGGACGATCTCGTCGTGGACGATCTTGCCGGAAAGGCCGGAGATGTGGGGATCGGTCATCGGTCCTGTCCTTTTCAGCGGCGGTAGTAGTCTTCGACATTGAGGAAGGCCCGCTGGCCCTCCGGCGTCGCGTTGCGGATGGGGTCGCTTTGGGTTGTCACAGGTCCGCGCCATGCGGTGAGGCGCAGCGGAGTGACACTGTATTCCGGCCTTGGATCAAGGACATGCGGGCAGTTCGTGACAACAACGATGATGTCCATCTCTGCGCGTAAAACCACGCTGCGTCCGGGCGCATAGGGGCCAACCTGCGGCGTGATCGTGCCGTCATCCTCAATGCGGGTGCCCTTGAACAGGGTGACGCAGGGGTGAACATCACGGCGACCGAGGCCGTGCTTGGCAGCGCCCAGCAGGAAACGGTCGCGCCCGTTGGGATAGCTGCCGCTATTGCAGCCTTCGCCGTATTTGGCGGCATTGGTGGCGGCATTCGAGGTGCCGCAGAAGCAATCGTGCGTGCCGGCATCATCCGCCTCGATGCTCATCAGCACGCGGCCCATATCCGACAGGAGAAGCTTGCCGGTGCCAAGGTAGGCATTCCATTGGACCTTGACCGTATCGGCGAAGTTCAGCCGCTCCGTCGGCATTTCGGCGTTGAAGATGTTGAGCGAGGCGCAGGCATCACCCTTTACGTCGATCAGCCGCAGACGGGTGCCGCGAGCGATGCGGCGCGTGGCGTACCCGCCGGGGGCAACGGTTTCTTCCCAGAGCAGGTCGTCAGCGCTGACGCCATCGGGAAGGTCTGCCGCGATTGGGGGAAGGATCGGCATGGCTTCCACGACCGTTCCCGCCATCGAGCGGGCGTGATCGCGGGCGGCGTTGGGGTTTGCCAGTGTGCTGGTTGGGGCGTCGGTCATGCGGCCGCTCCTTTCTTCGATCCGGGGCCAGCCTCGGACAGAGGCGGCAACAAGGCGGTGGTGGTGACAAGCTGGAGTTGCTGGACTCCGCGCACACGGCGCAGAGCGTCGGCAAGACCCTTGAGCCGGGCGGCGGGGCCTTGCACCAGCAGGACTTCCAGCGACTGGTCGTCCTTCAGAAAGACGTGCTGGGTGGAGATCACTTCGGTCTGAAAATCGGCCTGCGTGCTTGCGAGTTGCTGGCGCACGCGGCCGCGGTCTCCACGGTAGACGAGGGTGATGGTGCCGGCGAGGATCTCGTCCGGGCGAGTCAGTGCCTCGTGCGCTGCAAGGGCGTGGCGGATCAGCTCCGCAATCAGCTGCGAGCGCGAGGGGAGCTGGCGTTCCTCGACCATCATGTCGAGCTTGCGGAACAGGTCGGCCGGCAGGCTCATGCTGAGGCGGGCGAGGCTGGCGGGTTCGGTCGACATCACGCCGCTTCCGGTTCTGGTTCAGGCGCAGGCTCGTCCTTGCGCAGTGCCAGATCGTAGACTGCCGTCGCGCCGAAGCGGTGCGGGGCGTGGGGATCGTGCCGGCGCTTGTCGAGCGCGAGAACGCGGGTGCCGAGCGAGAAGGCTTCCTTGATGTCGTGCGTGACCATGATGATGGTCAAGCCGAAGTCCTTCCAGAGCTGGCGGATCAGCACGTGCATGTCGGCACGGATGCCGGGATCGAGCGCGCCGAAGGGTTCATCGAGCAGGAGGATGCGCGGGCGCATGATCAGGGCCTGCGCGATGGCCAGGCGCTGCTGCATGCCGCCCGACATCTGGCTGGGGTAAAGGTTCAGGCTGTCGCCAAGGCCGACCGCCTGCAGCATCGCCGCGGCTTCCTCGGCGGCACGCTTCTTTGCATCGCCGAAGAGACGCGCGAGCAGCGGGGCCTTGGTGCATTCGAGGCCGAACATCACGTTCTGAAGGACGGTGAGGTGCGGGAAGACCGAGTAGCGCTGGAACACCACGCCGCGATCGGGGCCGCATTCGCGGGCGAGGGGCTGTCCATCTAGGGTGATCGTGCCGGAAGTGGGCACTTCCTGGCCGAGAACGACGCGCAGGAACGTGCTCTTGCCCGCGCCGGACGGACCGACGACCGAGACGAACGAGCCTTCTGCGACGTCGAGATCGACCTTTTCGAGGACGACCCGGTCGCCGTATTCGACCCAGACGTTGCGGAGAGAAAGGAGCGCGCTCAATGGCTTGCTCCGTGTGCCCAGGGGAACGCCCTCTGGCTCAGGGTCTTGAGGCCCCAGTCCATGGCGATGGCGAGCAGGGCAATCCACGCGACGTAGGGGATGATCACGTCCATCGCGAGGTAGCGGCGGACGAGGAAGATGCGGTAGCCAAGGCCGACATCGGACGCGATGGCCTCGGCCGAGATCAGGAATACCCAAGCCGGGCCGAGCGCAAGGCGCAGCGCAAGGATTAGGCGCGGCATCGCCTGAGGCAGAGCGACGCGGATGAGGATTTGCCATGAGCCTGCGCCCAACGTCTGTGCCTTGGCCAGCATTTCGCGCGGGAGGGTGCCGACATGGCCGGCGACGTCGCGGATCATCACCGGCGCAATGCCGATGACGATCAGGGCGACCTTGGCTGTTTCACCGAGGCCCAGCGCGACGAACAGGATGGGCAGGAGCGCGATCGGCGGGATCACCGCAATACCTGTTACGAGTGGTCCGAAGGTGGCGCGCACCGGGGGCAGCGCGCCCAGGGCAAGGCCGACCAGCAGGGCCATGAGCGTGGCGATGGCAAGGCCAAGGCCCAGACGCTGGAGGCTGGCGAGGGTATCGGCCCAGAACACCACGCTGCCCGTTAGCACGTCGACCTTGGTCATCTGCGCCCAGAGCGCCGTCGCCATACCCGAAGGCAGCGGCAGGATCTTGTCTGCCGGGTTCCCCGCATGCCGGCCATAGGCAGCGAAGAGGTAGACGATGACCAGCAGCAGGATCGGCACGGCGCCGAGCGCGAGGCGCTGTCTGCGGTCCGGTTCGCGGTTTACCCAGCGCATGAAGAGTTGTCCCGAAGTATCTAGGAGATCAGAGCTTTCCGTCGGCGGCAAGCTTCATGAAGCTGTCGTCGAAGCGCAGGGTGACGCGAGCCGGATCGCCCAGTGTCTTGCCGCCGGGGAAGGCCATGCCCACTGCATCGGCGGAGGATGCGCCGGGGAAGAGGCCCTTGGAGAAGCTGAAGTCGCGCACGCGGGTCATCGTCTCGATGAGCTTTGCGTCCTGCGTGGCGGCTACCGCGTCCTTGGCCTGGGCGTAGAGGTAGGTGGTCTTGAGCTGGGCTTCGAAGACGTCCGGCGTCGTTCCGGCGAGCTTGGCCATCGCGGCACGGGCCTGCTTACCCTGCTCGTCCTGCGCGGTCATCACCTTCATCGTATCGTACCAGATGCCGGCGAGGGCCTTGCCGAGATCGGGGTTGGCCTTGAGCGTTGCGGTATCCACGACGAGGAGGTCGAGGATCTCACCCGGGATGTCCGCCGAGGTGAAGACCTTCGACACGCCGGGCTGCGCGGCCATGACCGAGAGTTGCGGGTTCCAGGCGACAGCGGCCGTTGCATCGGGCGAAGCGAAGGCGGCAACGATGTCCGCATCGGACGTGTTGATTGTCTTGACGTCGGTCAGCGCCATGCCGTTTTTGCCGAGCGCGCGGGCGAGCAGGTAATGCGAGACCGAGAGTTCGGCGAGGTAGACCTGGCGGCCCTTGATCGCGGCCAGAGCGTTTGCGCCTTTGAGCAGGATGCCGTCATTGCCGTTGGAGTAATCGCCGACGATGATCGCGCTGGTGTCCTTGCCGCCGGCGGCGGGGATGGTGAGTGCATCCATGTTGGCAACCGTCACGCCGTCGAACTTGCCGGCCGTGTACTGGTTCACAGACTCGACGTAGTCGTTCACCTGCACCACGTTGATCTTGATGTGGTACTTGTCGGCCCACTTCTTCACGATGCCGGCCTGCTGGGCATAGGGCCATGGCATCCAGCCCGCATAGATCGACCAGCCGATGCTGAATTCGGTGCGCTTTTCGGCGGCCTTCTCACCGCCCGAGCACGAGGCGAGGGCGAGTGCCGCACCGATCAGCGCGGTCTTGCCGACTTTTCCGATATGAGTCCGCAAGCGCGTCGCGAAGGCATGTAGCACCAGCCATTCCCCTTGATGGAGTGAAGCGTTGTCGCAGCCCCGGACCGGCTGGTCCCTGGTATTACGATCAGCTGCTTTGGTAATACCCGCCCTGCCGAAAGTGCGGATACGTCGATTGACGTAGCGCCCGGTTTGGCGGGTTGGGCCTAAGTGCGTTATATCTGCTTCGTTCAGGGGTTTTGCGGGCAAGCGACATGAACATCAGGAAATTTGCAGTCGATATGCTGCCGCCGGTGACGCTGGCGATTGTCGTTTCCTTCTGGGGACTTGCTCCGAAAGCCTGGGTGGAAAACACCTGGACCGCAATCATCATGACCGCGCTTGTGACGACATGGGTGCTGGGACTCGAGATGGTGTTCGAGCGTCATGCCGGGTGGCGGATGAATCGCCAGGAGTTCTTCACCGACCTGTTCTACATGGTGTTGAACGCGACGCTGATCTCGAACGTTTCGCAGCTTGTTGGGGAAGCCCCGCTGATGACTTTTAAGAAGGCAGCGGGCATCGAGACGCCTTGGGCGGCAGAGATGCCGTTTCTGGCGCAAGTGGCGCTGGTCTTGTTCGTCTATGAGTTTGGCCAGTACTGGATGCATCGCCTGATGCACAATTCGATGCCGTTCTGGCTGACCCATGCGCCGCACCACCACATCACGCAGCTCAACGCAATGAAAGGCGCGGTGGGCAACCCGATCGAGCTGGTGCTGATCAGCCTCAGCATCGTCGTGCTGTTCGACGTATCGCAGGCAGCAGTGCTGGGCGCATTCGGCGCAACGGGGGTGATCTCCACCTTTGCGCACGCCAATGTGCGGTCGGACCCGCCGAAGTTCTACTCGTTCTTCTTCACCACGATCTGCCACCACAGCCTGCACCACTCGGTGCCTTACGAGGACACGCGCTGCAACTATGGCAATTCGCTGATCCTGTGCGACCGCATCTTCGGCACCTACAAGGAAGGGGAGGCCAGTGTGGTCGGGCAGGACGATCGCAGGCGGCTGTCTATCCGCGAGCAGTGGGTCTTCCCCTTCGTGCCGCTGTTCAAGGCGTGGCAGTCACGGCGCGCCAATGCGCAAACGGGCAGCAATGGAGTGGTTTAGCCACGTCGGTGCCGATCGGAGGAGCGCAGCCACAAGGGCTGTAAAAAATCCTGCTTACCCGGTTGACCGGACAGGCAGCCACAGCTAGAGGCCCGACCTGCCCAGCGGACTTCAGTTTCGCGCACCGGGGCGGAGTAGCTCAGCAGGTTAGAGCAGCGGAATCATAATCCGCGTGTCGGGGGTTCGAGTCCCTCCTCCGCTACCATCCTTTTTACAATGAAATCAGTAACTTAACAAAAGCCCCTCGGGGCAATCGTTAACGTGGGTGCTGTTTTCGTTTACCATAAAATCCCCATAAATCCGGGCATTTCCAGAGATTCCGGCAGTTCCGTGCAACATGGATGCGACATGGAATGAGCGCATTTAGAGCAATCATTTTCGGGCGAGTGCTGAGATTTGCCGCTGTCGCTCGCGCTCTTGCTCCTCTGCCTCTCGGCATGTCTTTGCCCACGCTGATTCATCCAGTGCCGCTCTGACTGCCGCAGCATTCTCAATGCTTACGACTTGGCACTTTGGATCTATCGGAGCGCGATGTGCGACCTTGTGACCGAACACGTCGGAAAGAAGCAGGTTCTGCATTTCAACATTGAAGTCTTCAACCACCGTCTCGATGTCAGAAAGCGTCTGCAGCGCTCGTTCGACAGACGCGATCGCCTCTGCCCACAACTGGCGGGAAAAGGGCGCGCGGTGAACCACTTCACCCATCGGTGTTGGCACCACATACATGAGATGGCTGGGAAACTCCTGCGTGAACACGCTAGACAGATCATACAGCTTGGAGACGAGGTAATCTCGGAAGATGATAATCTCTGGGTCAACAAATCGCCGCTCTTCGATCAAGAAGACTAAGGCAAGGCAATCGCTGCTAATCTGCGCATGGAGATCCGAGAGCTGTTGGAGGGTGCGATTCGGTGTCGGAATGGCCGGATGCGGTCCTCCAGCCTGGAGCTCGTGTCCTAAGCTTACTGAAGCAACGCGCAGCTTGGTTGAGAGTTCAATGGAGGAGTTCGAGACCTGACGCGCAAGCCTCAGTCCATCATCATACATTGCGGCTTTGATCTTACGGGATTCACCGTCGATGATTGCTTGGCGCGATAGTCCGGCCTGAGCCCTAATCTGCCAGCCAATACCCAAGACTGCCAAAGCAGCCGCGACCAATGTGCTTCCCGCTTGTATCCACGCAGCGCCAATTTCTGAGGGCATTTGAACGGCGTCGAGCAAGGCAGAGCAGATTGGCTTCATGTGCCTAGCGTAAATGTTAGCGAAGGCGTGCGCCAGAGCAGCCGCGTAAGCATATCACTTGCTCTGCAGGTAGCTGACCTGAATTTGAAGAATACGTTGCTGATACTGGCTCAGGTGGCCCAAGATCGGGCTTTTGCAGCCGGGTGCTGTTTCGAAGAATTCTTCGCAATAGGGAAGCTCGACAGTCCGCGTCAGGCAAAAGCGGGTGGCGCACTTGAGCCCGCACATATCCATGTCGTCTAACTTCGCGATGGTGAAGTTTGCATTCCCACCACGATAGGGGTCGACGGATGTTCCGTAGACGACTCGAACCCATGGATTACCGTCCTGATCGGCGAACGCTTGTCGAATCAGGCCAGGACGAGCTTTAGGCGCGGGTAGGTCCGGCTCTTCCGCATACGGAAACCGGCACCATACCGTGTCGTATGGTGCCGGTGCCATTGATAGGGGATAAAAGGTCCAGCCTGTCACTCACCAACCCGCGTCACTGAGCGGTTCAAGGCTGAAATTGGCGGGTTTCTTGTCGTCTACCGCCTTCTGCATTGCCTCCAAATAGGCATCGCTTACCTCGGTGTGATAACCGGGTTGCATCCGAATTTTAGGCGACGCGAAGGCGATTGCCGAACCGGCTCGCTTTCTTGGATGTCGCATGTCGTCTCCTAGTCTGAGGGGTGGCCGATTGTCCGGCCTCAACTCATAAACGCCCAATTGGCGGTTTAGGTCGCATCTTACAACAAAAAGTTGATGACCGACTGCTGAACCAACCTAGAGCGACATTACGACGTTATCCACAGCCCGGAGATTCTGCAACTGGAGATGAAACCCATCAGCGAGAAGGATCTCATGTCACATTACGTGACAGAAAGTCCGCGTCTGCAGCCATCGAAACGCGTGAACTTTGATAGACTGCTGGGGTAGATGTTCCGGCCTGTGACTCCACTATGCGTGCTTGCGCCGTGAAAACTTCATCGATCGTGAAGCCCAAAGTGTCTCGCCAGACTACGCGAATGTAGGACCTGACCGTGACCCAGCTGTCAGTCCAAATCGCTCGAAGCGCTTCACCATCGATCGAGGCAAATCGAGTGATGTCCGCTCCGTCGCCGGGTTTCAAGCTGAACGCACCATCCTCTAGAGGTATCTCGCGAGGCGCTTCGGGCATTACGCTATCATCGGGTAGATAGATCTGAGAGACAATTCCGACGCGGATGTCCGCCGCATCGCTAGCCCCCTCCAGTGTGAAGGGTAAGAGAAACTGTATGGCGTCTGGCCTCGTCTCCAACGACACCCGGCCCAGCGATAATTTAGGACGCATCGACGCGGCCTGTGCACGCCATTGGGCCTGGGCTATTCGTCGAGCATCTTCGACACCCTGAATGGCAGCTGCAGAGGATTTGACTGCCTCTTCTGCTTGCCGTTCAGCAGCATTGGAGGCGCGTCGAGCCTCGCGAAATGCAAAGGCAGCTGCCGCGAGCGCCAGAAATGAGATTCCGGCTCCGATCCCACTTATTAGGTTTGCGTTTTCAGCCGCGTTCGCGCTGCGCAGTGAAGCATCAACAGATGTCCATTGCACAAGTTGGTCACATTGGGGGCCAGATACACCTTCATGTCTGCACACAGGCGGCGTAAATTTTTGGAGCTGCATGGCTTCAAGCTATCACTGCTGGCGAGACAGTCCAGATAGGGTCTCAACCGCGATGCTAATCGCCAGCCAGGTTTCCGACCACGCCCCCAAAATCATGCAGAGGAAAATCTGCGACGCCGTCAGCGTTCACTTTGGTCAGCAATATCTCTCCCGCCACCGCGCAATCAAAGGCGTCAAACTTGTGCTGACGCTGCGCATGGACGAAATCCATGAAGTCGGTGTGAGGATTGAACTGTGACGGATCAGGCAGGTTGCGCTTGATGTCCGCTCCCCAAACCTCAGACGGCGGCACCATAGGCATGATGACCGTTCGGGCAGGATACCAGGTCCAAGGCTCCCGGCCCGATGCTTCCCCATCCTTGGCATGCGTAAACATTGTGAAGCCAAGCGGTCGACCGAGTTTGCGAGAATAGTAGGCAGCGACCCACCGGGAATAGTGCGCATCCTCATCAAGCCCCGCGCCTTCGTGAACGCCACGGACAAAATCACGGAAGGCATCCAGCGAAAAGCCGTCAGAAGACTTCGCCCATGGATTGAGCCGGAACACATCGATCAACGTGTTGCCGCTTCCCACGCATGCCAGAGCGATCGGCACATCTGGTAGCACGATCGACTTCGGCGCAGTCCCAAGCAACCGCCCGTCTGGACCGAAGAAGCCGGAGTCCGTCACGATGTAAGCTGCGTCAGGCTGGACCAGCAGGTTTGCGATGCTCAAGCGTAGGCCTCACTCTGCCCGATGTAGTCCTCACAAGGCGCACACGGGATATATGCAGCCTCAATGCCATGCGCTTCAGCCGTCTGCCCCACGAGCTTTGCAAAGCCCTCAGGATCACGCTGACGGAACTTGCTGGCATTCGCAGCCTTCTCGACCTGATCGAGGAAGCTGGCTGTCCTGGTCGCGTCCTCTGCCTCTCTCAACTGGCGTTCGACACGAGCCGTCGCACGGGCCGTCTCAGGCGTCTGTGCCCTGCTGGCAAGCGCCGAAGCGCCACCAAGGGCACCAGACATCACCAACACCCCTAGCGCCGTCTGGTAGGCCGCAGCGGGCCTTTCCGCGAAATACTCGCCCCAAGTCTTGTTCGGGTTGGCGATGGCGGTGTCGACCGCATCTTGGGCAATGGTCGTCGCCTGTTCCGTCGCCATCTCCTTTACGAAGATCTCTGCGAGAAATTTGCTTGTCGCGCCTTTGCCGAACTTGGACACGACTGCGCCCATCGGGATAGCCTCAAATCCCGCTTCGATCGTACCTTCAAGCAGCCCGCCCGTGGTAGCCTCTGCCACCGTGCCGCCGCGCACTCGATACTTGCCGTAAGCAGTTGTCCCGACCTGAGTGCCCGCCACAGCCATTGCAGGCACAGGAGAGCGGGTCAGGATCGATGCACCAATTGCCGGAGCCATCTGCGCCAGTGACGAAAAGCCACCGTATAGCCCGCGACCTGTTTCGGTCTTGAATGCAGGCGTAGCTTTCTCGACGTCGTCCTGTGCCTGCACAAAGTCAGATCGCAGCCGGTCGGAGTAGGCCTTCCCGCCCTGCATCCATTTTGGTGCGGTCACGCGATCGTCGATCATCATCGAGAGCGCGGTGTCCATTTGCTTCCAGCCACCGACCAAGCTGGACCAGACGCCTTTCGCGCTGTTCCACAAGGTAGGCTCGACAGGTTCAGGCGCACTTATCCGCCAGCCCCGCGAAAGGTCTTGGTCAGCGAACGCACGACCCAACATGCTGAGGGCGCGAGTGTCATCTGCCGCCACAGCCGCATCGCGCGGATTGGCCTCTGCCCATGTTCCAATGCGCGGAAACAGCCGGGTCATGTTGATGAAGCTGGTCGCGCGGTCTGCAATCTGCAGCACCTGCAACTTCGGATCAACCGCCGCCGCTGGCAGTCCTTTCTCGCGGGCTATGCGATTGGCTTGTGCCGCTTGGTCCGGAGCAGGGGATGCTCGCAGGGTCGCACCCAGCACGCGCCCGCGCCGCCGCTGAATGATCGCGTCGAATTCGTTCCCGTCCGCTTCCGCCTTGATGGTGGTAACCGGGTCAGGTTCAGGTCGATAGGTGTTGAAGGGCCGATCGCGCTTGCGGCGAACGATTTCATCGAAGGGGTTTTCGCTCACTTTCCGGACACTCCCTCGACGTAAAGCACAATGCGGTTGGCATCCGTGACCGCGAGACCATTGCGCCGGAGCGCGGCATCTATCTGCCCAAGGATCGCTTGCGGGATATCCGACACGGTAAGGTCATGGGCGGGAATGGACTTGTCGTTCGTGCCCCACAGCAGCCCCGGACGCTTGGCCACGACAGTGCGGGTCGCGAGCGAGAAGGCGTCTTCGAGTTCCTTATCAGTCGGCATGCGCTTGCCGCCCGTTGCCTGCAGAACGCTTGCCTGCATGAGGCCGAAGGTTTCGATGAAGTCCTCTTTGTTCTTGTCGCCAGTCAGGTGCATGTCAGGCGTCGAGAAGGTGTTGATGTGCCCCGCGATGGCCGACCGGATGCTAACTTCGTTTCCGCCGCGCTGCAGCTTCGCTTGGTCCGCATCGAGGCGCGCCAGTTCCCCCGGCGTAAGGTACGAGGCCGAGCGCGTCAGATCGAGACCCGCGAACTGTTCCGGCGCTTCAATCGCCAGACGCTGCAGGCGCAGGAATTCGGCACCGTTTGCCGCGACCGGCTTGGGAGCCGCATTGGCCTTCGCCATGTCCGAGAAGGAGGCGGTGGCATCGATGCTCATGCGGTCGCGAACGGTCTTCGGTATCTGATCCAGTGACCGGAAGTTGTCGCCAAGGCCCAGCACGACCCTCTTGGCTTCGTCGTCGGCCTCCCGCTCTTCGCGCGCATCGATCGAATCCTTCCGTGAGAATTCACGATCGACCCATTCCTTCGCCCGCTGCTTGCGCTCGAAGGTCCAATCCGCATTGGCATCTATCGCCGCATAGGCAGAGCGCTTGTCCCACTCGCCCGCAGCTTTCGCCGATGGTGCGTTCTGCCCGATGAACTGCAACGGATCGACCGGCTTGCCGTTCTGGCGGGCAACGACGTGGACGTGAGGGCCGGTGGTATGGCCTGTCATGCCGACAGGGCCGAGAGTTGTGGTAGCAGTCACACGGTCGCCCTGTTTGACGCTATGGCCCCCGAGGTGCGCGTAGCTGGTGGTCAGGCCGTTGCCGTGATCGATCATCACATAGTTGCCGGACTTCGCGTCAGAGCCGACGCCAACGACTACACCGCTCGCGATAGGCGTAACGGCTGAACCTTCCGGAGCAGCAAAGTCCGTCCCGTTATGCGACCGCCCCTTGCCGCGATCCACGCCGAAGCCCGAGGTGACGCGACCATTGCGAACGGGCGCTGAGTACTTCGCCCCCGGCGTCGAGGCGGGAACAGGCCCACCCTGCGAGATAGCCCACTGCGCATCGCCCGCCGCCTGTCTGGTCTCAATTGCACCGCGCAGCGTGGCAGAGACAGCCGTCTTGTCGCCCAGCGTCATGCGCGTGAGATGAGCCCTGCCGTAATCCAGCGCACCATCGATATCGCCCTGCGCATTGCGTTCCTCGACAATGCCACGATGCACCGAGCTTTCGTATTCCTGTTCGGCCTGCGCAATCGAGGTTTCATCGCGCCCGAGCAGGCGTTCCTTGTCTCGGATCGCACCACGACCAAGCTCAATCTGCGCAGCCACCGCATCGGCGGACAGCCATTGCCGTGCCGCTTCCTCGCGGGCTTTCGCTGCCTGGGAGATGTAGCTTTCTTCCGCCGCCGCACGGGTCTGGCTGATTTCGTGTTCGGCGAGTTCGGCCCGATACGACGCAAGGAATCCATCGGTGCGCATCTTGAGGAGGTCGCGCGCCCGAGGGCTGCGAGACTGCCCAAGCATCTGTTCCCGTGTCGACAGCAGTTGCTCTTCCGCCGCCTTGTATGCAGCCCCGGCATCCACGCCGCGCGATGCCTTGGCCTTCGCCAGTATCTGCCCCGCCGCATCCTGAAACGCGACGGCATTGTTTCCTGCGTCGGCTTTGTCCTGTTCGATCGTCAGCGCGTTCTTGACTTGGGCATGATGCTGCAGGGCCTGTCCGACGCCATCCAAGGCGCGGGCGACCATCTCACCACCCGTAGGCCCCGAGGGCGCACGGAACCGCGCTTCGATCGGCGCAACACCCTGCGTCGTCGGGTTATAGACCGGCGCGCGAGGCATCAGAAAATCACCGGGTTAGAGCCGATCGTGTCGCGCGCGCTTGGCGTTAGCCGAGGCACGTTGCGCCACATCTTGTCCTGCTTCATTTGGCCGTACTGTGAGGCCGCACTCAAGACCGTTGAACCCATATCCAGCGCGCCGCCGATGAGCGCGCCGGTTGCCTGCGATCGAGCCATGTTCGCCTGCGCCGTGAAGTTCGAGGCGTTGATGTCACGTGACTTCACCGCACGATCGCCAGCGGTGTAGATACGCTGCACATCTTCGCGCCCGAGCATCTGGGTATCCGCGACCACATCGGAGGCGGTCCCGAAATCAAGACCAACCCCGTTCGCCGCCGCTGCGAGGCGCTGTTGTCCCTGCACCTTCGACATCTCGCGATAGCGCGCCAACGCCGCAGTGCGCGTGTTCTCCATTTCATCACGGGCAGCATTGCGTTCCATGGCTGCATTGCGGTCAGCAATCTTGGCCTGCGCATGGGCCTGTTGCGACGCCATCACCGCGCTGAAGCCGGTCGAGACGGCAGACAAACCCGCGCCGACCAGCAGGAGCGTACCGGGGTCACACATTGGTCGCACCCCAACCAGAGGGCGGATAGGTCGGGGTGTTGACCGGCAAAGTTCCCGGAGGCAGCGCCTCTTCAGCGTCTTCAAATACCCCGCTGATGTTGTGGCGTTGGCGTTCGGCGTCGACACGTTCGGGCTGTGCCGTCGTTTCCTCCCACGTAGCGCGCGCCTCTATGTCGAGAGGTTCAAGCTTCCAGTCCGGAGCGCCGTCGTAATCGACAGTCTGCCCACGATACCAAAACGTGCTGTCAGGGCGCTGCATTGTCACGAGTATGCGATGGGTTGCCATGGCTTAGACCTCCTTCGGCGCGAGGTGACGAAGGCTACCGCGCAACTGTTCGGCAAAGCGCTGTTCGCGCTCTTCGGCGGATAGTTGATCGAAGAATCCACGATTGCCGACGATCATACTGGACTGCAAACCACCGAGGGCGAGTGCTGCGCCCGTGGCCGCGCCAGTCTGCAGACGGAATGCAGCCGAATTGTAGTCCCGTTCGGCGTAAGAAATCCCTCGTTCGAGTTCGCCACGCTGCTTTGCGTATTCATCGGCGGTCATGGGTAAATCCCCCGTGACGGCTGCAGTGCCCTTTGCCCCGCGATCAACCGTCTGCACCAAAGGTGCAGGGATATTCAGCCGGTTTGAATCGCGGTAAGGTCGCCACGAGCAAGGGGAACCGCGATGTCTGCTTTCGTATTGGCTATGTTGCTGGGGACTGGTGAACCGGCTGATGCTCTGCTCGCCTCCGGTGATATGCTTCCAATCGCGTCCGAAAAGCTGCGCGAATGCGTCGTTTATCATGCCGTGCGTGTTGATGACGGCTCCGCGCCAGTGGATGACCTGATTGCAGCTGCGCGAGTGCATTGCGCTACCAAACTATCCATCTTCCGCTACATCTTGCGCGGTTTCGTGAAGGCCAAGAACCCTAGTGCTGATGCCGACGTTATCACCGAAGGTTCTGAACTCTCGGTATTCCGGCAAGCCAGCAATGAAGTATCAAAGCTGGTCGAGGCTGGCCGGAACAACTGAATATCGACCGTGCTTCCAGTTGGGATTGTCCCGACCACGAGCCGCGCCAGGTGCCTTACCGCCATGACGGTGACAGCGACCGTTGCGCATGGCTCTCGCACCACAGACGCCGCCATCACGCCGACGCGCACCGCAGACGTTACGAGAACACATCGGTCACGCTGATGTCGCTGTGAGGAAGTGACGAGCCATCACAGACAGCCTTGCAGTACTCATTGACCGTCCTACCATCGCCGCGCCGCTTAAGCTCAGCTTCGATCAACTGTTCATGCCCCATGCCGTCAGCACGCAGACCATCTGACAACGCGTGCACCCGCTTGCGTCCTGCCTCAAGCAGTGCCGCGCGGTCGGCCTCCTTGGGATCGCGAAACTTCGACAGCACAAGGTCTATCTCGGCTGTGAGGTTAGGCCGCTCTTTTCCGTCAGCGAATGCCAGGAAGATTTCGCCGATCTCGCGGCGCTCCTCTGATGTGGTGCGCTTGAGGGCTTCCAGTATGTGCATGTTATCCGCCTTTCCTTTTTTGAACTGCGTGCATGATTGCCGCAATTCTCACTGCCCGTTCTTCAGTGGTCATCTGGACTTTCTCGCCGCCGAGTTCATCCATGCCGCCCAGGCGCACTGCAGTTGAATCTCCGTAGCGCTTTGGGGCCAGCTTGGCCGCGAGCCACTTGCGACTATCGACGCGAAGCTTTGACCGCTGCACATGCTCAGGGTTGAAGGCCTTGCCGTTCGGTCCTTCCGAGAAGTCACCGCTGCTATCGTCGCTGATGTCGAGGATGTCTTCCGACAGCGTCTCAGCGAGCAACCGCTTTGCCAGTTCATAGGCCGAGCGGAAGCGGTCATTGGATACCAGCCATTGGAACACGGTGGACTGCGCAGGCATGTGTTCGTCCTTGCAAATCCGTCGCACACTTTCGCCCAGCATGAGGCGCTGACAGATCTCCATTTGCACGTCTGTCAGGTCGTCTTCCTCGCGCACGCGCGCGGGCACGCGCGGGTCATGCTCCGATTGCGTCACTGTAGGCCCCCTTCCGTTGGCATAACGACCGCCTCAAACTTGAGCGTTGCCTTCATCCAATACGGCTCAGGCAAGGCCCGTTGCAGACACAGAAGCTCGTAACGCCCCTTCGGTGTGAGCCGCGCCTTGTCAGGATGGAGAAGCGTGTAGTCCTCGACATCGCCGCTTTCGCCAAAAACAGCCGACACCACACCGCCGAGCGACTGGAATGTCGAAAGCCAGGCTTGCGTTTCGTTGATCATGCGCTCTGCAGCGCCGTCCAATGGACCGGTCACGATGCACCCCCGATATCGCTGATGTCGTCATCCAACTCACCCGGAGCGAGCCGCGATGAGCGAGAGGGCCTTGGCCCCCGGTCCTGCCTTGCCGCACGCCGAGGTGCCGCGTCCTGTTGCTTGGGTTGCGAGACGTAGACCTGCCACGTCGGATCGTCTGCCTCCCGATCGAGGAACGCGACGACCGAAGCCTTGCCCAGCCACCCTGAGAGGTAGCGATTGCCGTTCGCGCTGGTCCGTTCGCGAAGGTCGAAGAGATGCACCTTACCGTCCTTCATATCTCACCCCGAAATCCGATGCGATCTTCCGCACCTGCAAATCCTTACCTGCTTCCCCGCACCACACCCCGCACCCCTATAGAGGTGGGGGTGCGGAGTGCGGGCGTCCGTACCTCCGCACCTTTCCGCACCAACCTTGCAAGGTGCGGAAATCATGCCGGGGAGCCCACTTCAATGAACTTGCGAACCTCGCTTCGGTGGTCCTTACGCTCGACCACGACCAGCGCACCGTTGGCTATCCAAGTCTTGAGGAGCGCCTTGACCTTCGCCTTGTCTGAGACCCGCGTGAGGTCGAGGCCGATGGCCTCTGCAACTGCTTTGCCGACCCAATCCGACGCCTGGTTGTTCTCGCGCCATTGACCATCCGCGACCTTGCTCTGCACCGCGCGGAGATGATCGACCGTGATGTCTTCGAATGGGTCCGGCAGTTTCGCCTGTACCGCCACGCCGACACTATCGCCGCCGTTAGGGCCATTTCCGAGGCTTACTGAAGTAAGATAGAACCAGTCGGCTTTTTCTGCCGGAGCGCGATTGTGCTTATCGTCACCGACGCTGAAGTACCGCTTGCGCTCGCCTTCATCGAAGCCGAGTTCCTGGGCCTTCTTTTCCTCCAAGCGGTTCAGGACGAGCGCCGAGCGGGTCGCATCTGTGAGGGACACAGCGCCTCGCGATGAGTGTGTTGTAACCGTCCCTGCACCCTGCTTGCTGGTGTGGTGTACAAGGACAACGACGCAGTTCGCATCGTTTGCAACCCGCGCCCAAGCTTTTGCCACCTTGTCTACCAGCGAGTTCGCGTTCTCTTCGATCTCGTGGCTCGACACGAACGGGTCAATCACGAGGACGTCGATACCCCGTTTGGTAATCTCTGCAGTAATCTGCTCGTACACGGGAGCCAGCAGCTTGAAGCCGTCTGCGCCGTCGATGGCCGTACACAGGCCGGCACCTTCCATGGCGCAATCGACGAAGAGCTGCCCTTCTACATCCTCCCGGCGTAGGCCGTGATGCATTGCCGCAGCCTGTATTGACCGCTCCATATCTTCAAGGCCGTCTTCAAGGTTCCAGATCCAGACCTTTTGAGGCCCATCCCATACCGTCTTACCGAGAAGTTCGCGGCCCGTGATCAATGACAGAGCAGCACTGGCGAGGAACGTCGTCTTACCAACGCCGCCAGGAGCAACCACAGCGGCCACAGTGCGACGCAGCAGCCAACGCCCAAGCACCCAAGGCCGCAGAGGTATCGTTTCCGGATCACGCCACTGATAAGGCGTGGCTGTGATCTTAGGTGGCAGCGCAGGGTCAGACTCGATCGGCAGCAATGCAGATTCGGCCAGTGACTGCAGCTCAAAAGCCGAACCACCCGCATCTAGCCAGTCGGACACGTCCCCCTTTTCAGGCAGGTGAGGCAAACAGAGCCGCGCAACTTCCGTTGCAACAGGTCCGATCATGGCAAGGCCAGCGATCGCATGAGATGCGCCCGCCTCGTCATTGTCTTGCAGAACAACTACGCGCCGACCGCGCAAATGCTGACTGATGCACTCGGCTACAGCGTCGAACTTGCCAGCTCCTCCCGGGTGGGTTGTGGCGACAAGTCCAAGCTGCGCCAAGCGGTCAGCGTCTTTCTCGCCTTCACAATAGAATACCGGTTCGCCGGGGTCGGCTGCGACCAATTCAGGCAAGCGGTACAGGATGCGCTTAACGCCCGCCATACAGCCGGTTTTGCAGGCAAAGCCTCCATTTCCGTCTGGACCGTGCTGCAGGAACGTCTTGCTATTGCCGCGCTGCTTGCGTTCCACGCGGAAAACAACGCGCCCAACCTCATCCCGATAATCGTAAAACGTCGATGAAGGCCTCGCGTCTGCAGGCCCAGACGTTTCCTTGATGCCCTTGGCCTCAAGCCACTGGAAAGCGCCCGCGTCGTCTTTAACGCCGCCTTTGTGCTTGATCAGTTCGAGCACGCCGCCCCTTACGTCGCTTTCGTAGTCGGAGAACCAGCCCTCGCGGGTGTTCACTTCCATTGAGCCCTGCGAGCCGAAGCGGAACACTCCATCGCGCGGACGAGAGAGCCTATCGTTAGGCTTGCCCAACAACGCCTTGGCGACGTCGTGCATCATCGGTGCCAAATCTGGCCCGTGCCCGGTCATGCCGCAGCCTCCCGCTGCAGGTGCAGCATCTGGATAATGGGCAGGCCCTGGCGCACGTCACGGCGCACCAGCGCATCCATGACGAGCGAAAGGGGGCCGATCGCGGTCCTGTCGGGGCCGTCGTCGAGAAGATCGCGCCCGCCTACGAGTTCGCCACGGAACCCGTCGTCAATCGGCACGACAACCCACGCCCGGACAGCGCAATGAGGAAATGCCAGGATCATCCGACGCGCACGCCCACCATGGGGCGCAGTCGGCGTGCAGCCAACCTTGCGCCGAGTCTGCCGATGCGGTAGAATCCGTGCCGTTCCGACGCCTGCCAGCTGAGAACAGCGCCCGCTTCGTGCGGGCGTTTTCGTGCCTGCTTCACGCAGCCGCCTCCCGCGCATTGATCCACGCATCTAGATCCGCACGGCAGTAGCGAACGCCGCGACCACACAGATACTTGCGGGTGAAGGTCGGGCCGTTACCACGCGCACGCATCGCAGCGAGGGTGCGTTCGTGAACGCCGATGTAACGGGCCGCTTCGGGCGCAGTCATCATTTCCATGGCTGGAACTCCAAGGTTCGGTTTCGCCATGTTGAGCATGATGACCACGCCGTTTGAATCGCGGCCCGTTGTATGCAGATGCTGGACAACAGAGGGCTTCATGCGCCGACGCTCTCCACCCATGCAGCAGCACTTGGGCATTCAATGAGGTCGACCAGACGGAAGCCATCACCGGTCAAATCCTCGTCGATCGAAACCGGAGCCCACTTCGACTGCCACATGTCGATCGCCCTGCCGGTGTACCGGCGCGCTTCGATCTTGATGCGATCGCGCGCAAGCCGACCTTCCATCATGTCGAGGAACATGTCGCCCATCACGTCGTCACGGATGGACGCGTCGGGCACGTGTCGGGTTGCAGCCTTCAGTTCTGCCAGAATTGCCGCTGCGTCCCTTCTAGCGGCGTTTCTCGTGCCTCGGAGTGTAATGCCATGCCCACGCAAGCGCTCGTCGCCCTTGAGGCCCTTACGGAGTCCTGCGGCGGCGTTCCTTCCGCACCCTATGGCTCTGGCGACCTGCCTGACGGTTGCGCCCTCCCGCAGCATCTTGCGTCCACGTTTTCGGCGTTCGGCGGATAGGTGCGGCTGCACGTTGACAATGACATTCGGCGGCAATCCCTCCCGTTGTCGCCATCGTGTTGCGCCGCTCTGGGTAACTCCGAAGTGTCGGGCAATGTCGCCATCACTCTTGCCCTGTGCGTGAAGCTTGCGGGCCTCGTCGGTGTCGATCTTGTATTTCATGCGTCGGGCCTCCCCGATGGCATGAGGTCGGGAACGGGCTCGAACGCCGGGAAGGACGGATTACAGAGAGGTAGGGACTGGTCGATCCCATAGCCTGCGCACAAGCCGAAATCGTCGTAGTCGCCAGCGCTTCCAGCGGAGCCACAGGCAGCTATCGTCAAGCGGTCGTAGCAGGTGTTTACGGCTTATGGTGTGCTGACCTGCAGACTGCTTGGTTCGTCTGCGAACAAGAGGCCGGGCAAGTCTCCGGTTGGCGTCTGGAAAACGATCGGTGGGTGCCCTTGGGGAGCGTCTCGACGGGCGGTGCCGCGCCGTGCTTTCTCGATATCTCTCCGGACCACTCACTTCTTGCCGTGGCAAACTACGAAAGCGGTTCCGTGGCCACCATCGTGCTCGATGCTGCGACGGGAGCGCCGTTGCACCGTAGCGGGTTCCTGCAAAACAGCGGCAAAGGACCTGATCCCGATCGGCAAGCTGGTCCGCATGTACATTGCGCACGCTTTGCCGATAAAGGAGGTACGCTATATTTCACTGATCTCGGCCTTGACCGGGTATTTGCAGCCTCGGTGGATAGTGGAGGCGAACTGCAAGACAAGCGCGTGATGTTTTGCGCACCGCCAGGATTCGGGCCCCGACACCTTGTGGCATTGGCAGACGAGGTCATGGTCAACGGCGAATTGTCAAGCGGTCTGGTGGCACTCGCAAAAACGGACGGCACTTTCATACCAATGGACTCCCTGCGAACTGACCCGTCGAACAAGCCTGGCAATCTCGGTGGGCATCTGTTGGTTGAGGACGAGCTGATTTGGACAAGCAACCGCGGAGCCGACACGTTGGTGGCTTTCCGAGTGATGCAAGGCGCGCTGCACCAAGTTGCTTGCTTTCCCAGTGGTGGCCAATCGCCACGCCATCTCGCGAGAGTGAACAAGCACCTTGTGGCAGCTCACGAAAAAGATGGAACAGTTTCCTCGATCGACGCATCTGTAGGCAATGTCCTCTGCGATGTCATTGTGCCGGGGGCCGCATTCCTGATGAGCGCATGAAAATCGGTCGCTGCTGCGGCTTGGCCAGATCTCCGCGAGGGCCTGAATTTGTCGAATGGGATCTCGCAGTCTTCCTGTGCCCGTTTTTGCCGAAGGAGAATCGTCGTGGGACATTCAGATCTTGATGCTGCCATGCACGATCGGCCGCCATCGAATGCAGGGCAGAATGTTGGCCCGAAATGCACTTCGCGCAGGCGAGACATCAGGGCAATTCGCTTTATCACGACGCACGCATACGCAGTCGTGAGCGCGCGTTGTACGACCACGCCATCGATAGCCAGCTGAGAGGCTGCGATTTGATGAAATTCCGCATTAGAGGACCTTGTGAGCGGCAGACACATCAGAAATCGCGCAACCGTGATCCAGCAAAAGAGGGACCGACCTGTCCAGTTTTAAGTCAGGACTGAAACGCGACTGACGCTAGAACGCTGGCTTGAACAAGAGGTGGGAGAATCAACGATTTCGTGTTCATGCTGCGGGCAGATGCGCGGATGTGGATATCCTCACAGATAAGCCAGTTCAAAGTGTAGAAAGTCGACCGAGGTGGACAACCAGCACACGCTCTGCTGGTGCCTTGCAGGACCTGAACCTGAAAAACGGGGTAAAAAAATGGGGGTAAGAGCGGGGGTATGGCTTTGGGGGTATCCAATTTTCGTTGGGTGACGGCGGCCTGCAGTCTACGGTGACGCGGGAGAGCGCGCCTCGCTGTGACGCGCTCGTGTAGCAATCGTCACTTCAGACAGTGCGCCTTCAGGCCGTCAGTCGGTAGCCGAATCCGCGGACGTTTTCGACGATGGGCGGGCCCAGCGCGTGAAGCTTGCGGCGCAGGCGGCTGAGGTAGACTTCGACGATATTGGTCAGCGGATCGTCCTCGATTCCCCACACCGCACGCAGGATTTCGGTTCGTGAAATCACCGTGCCGGGGGATTCCATCAGCAGCCGCAGCACGCCCATTTCCTTGACGGTCAACTGGACCGGCGAACCGGCGCGAGTGAGGGTCATGGTCCGGGGATCAAAGTGGAGATCGCCCACGGTAAGGCTTCCGTCCGGCTGGATCGGGCTGAATTGCGGCCGCTCCATCCGGCGCTTGACCGCGTCCATCCGGGCCAGCAATTCCTCGAATGCGAAGGGCTTTGGCAAGTAGTCATCCGCACCCCCCTTGAGACCGCGAATCCGGTCCGCCACGTCGTCGCGAGCGGTGACCATGATGATCGGTGTCGTCACGGCAGCTTCGCGCAGTGCCGAGCAGATATCAAATCCGCTCATGTCTGGCAGATTTACGTCGAGAAGAATGAAGTCGAACGCAAGGTTTGTCGCCAACTCAAGACCAGTTGCACCGTCGGTTGCCAGCGTGACCTTGTGGCCCTCCTGCGCGAGGCCGCGATGCAGGGTTGCGGCGAGTTCGACTTCGTCTTCAATGAGAAGCAGTTTCATGTGCTTGCACCATCTATCGCCGATGCGGGCGACATTAGAGGGAGGCGTATGGTGACGACCGTGCCGACATTGACCCGGCTGGTCAGGCTGATTGTTCCGCCCATGGCTTCGGTGATCGAACGGGCAATCGACAGTCCTAGACCTTGCCCGCTGCCGCTGCGCTTGCTGCCCCTGCGGAACCGCTGGAAAAGATAGGGCAGGTCTTCGGCCGGTATGCCATCGCCGTGGTCGGTGATGGTTATGACGGCATGATCCTCTTCCACGCTGACCGATGCTTCGACATTGGGAGCGTGCGTGGAATAGCACACGGCGTTGTCAACGACGATGCGGATGACCTGCTTGAGGCGGGCTTCGTCGCCTTCAACGATGATGCTGGAGGGTCCCTCGTGAAGCACGATCTTCCCGCCGTCTGCTTCGATGACGCGGTGGAAGTCGGCGATGCTGTCGGTCACTGCCGCCACCGCGTCGACCGGTTCGATGGTGGTATGCAGCATCGGCTCTTCTGCACGCGCCAGGTTCAACATGTCTTCGATCATTTCGGCCATGAGTTCTGACAGGCGGACCACCCGATCCAGCGCGCCTCGCAGGTCAACCGATTGCGCCGAGGCATCGCGCAGCGTGATCTCCGCCTCGCTGCGCATGATGGATAGGGGGGTACGCAGTTCATGGCTGGCATCGGCCAGAAACTGCTGACGCAGGCGGTTCGATCGCTCCAGCGAACGGTTGGTTGCGGCAAGTTCACTGGTGCGCCGGGCAACGGCACGCTCGAGCTCTTCGTTGGACCTGCGCAGCGTATCGGCACTTTCGCCCACGCGAGAGGCCATGATGTTGAAGCTTTCTGCGATCGCACGGAATTCCGTCGTGCCGACAATCGGCACGCGCTGTGTGTAATCGCCTTCGGCCATGGCGCGCGTGCCTTGCAGCAGGTTTCCGAGCGGGCGGATCAGCTGGCGCTGTCCCCAGAAGACGGCGAGCAGACCGCAAATGGTCACGACCGTCACCGTCAGCGTCATCGTGTCGATGACGCCCTGGAACGTCTCGATCGAGCTGCGGTGGTACTCTTTCGCCTCGCGCTCCTCGATCTTGATCGCTTCGAACACGAGGTCTTCCCAGACCGTGTCTGGCTTATCGCCCTTCAACGAGCGCTCGAGGCTGGCACCGATCTTCTTCAGGGTTTCCCGTTGTTTGACTTCCTCTTCTATCTCCGAGGCGCGCTGCTTGCGCTTGAGCGGTGTCACGCTGATCATCTTGATTTCGGCGTTGATGTAACGCTCCGCATTTGTGACGTGGGAACGGACGCCATCGATGTAGAGTTCGCGATCCTGGACGAACGCGCTTGGATCGGTGTAGCGCTCCTGCTGCAGGGTATATCCTAGAACCGCGAGCCGCTGGAACGCGCTGAGTGATTGCGACGAGGCTTCGGACCTTGCCTGCTGCGCACGGATGACTTTCACTGCATGGTTGGCAATCACGCCCGGCACTGCCACGATGAACAGCATGAACACCAACGAGACCCACAGCTTCAGGCGCAGCGCGTTCATGCGCACATCGCCCGCAGCATGGCGAAGCGATTGCGGGCACTATGCCTGGCGTCGGGCGATGACACGCCTCGCTTCAATCGTAACATAGAAATGGTGTTCCCCTGCCTGTGCCGCTGCTTCGAGCTCAAGTAACGGCACACGCCCTGACCTCTCACTCACATTGTCCTGACAACGCTTTCCGATCAACGAATTGACCGATTAAATTTCCATGAATGCGGCAGACGCCACATCTGGTTCGACATGCTGATGGATGACAATGCGCTGCGTCCATGGCATCGCAGTCGGATGCGCACCACTCACGATCACGCAAGCGTTCGCCTTTACCATCTGGGAGATGGGCCGGAGGGCGGTTCGGCCGACACGCTGTTCTATGGGCCGCTGAGCGAAGCCCTGCGGATCGCGGCGGAGCAGCCACTTGAACTTCAGGAAGGACTCTTCATCGCGACCGACAATGATGTCGTGGCTTATCTCGACCTGATCGAGGGCTGAAGTCTGGTGTTCACACAGCTTCGCCTGCAGCGCGGCCGCTGGCCCATGCCCATTGGAAATTGTATCCTCCCAGCCACCCGGTTACATCCACGGCCTCGCCAATGGCGTGAAGGCCGGGCACTTTTGCTGCAGCCATGGTCTTCTGATTGAGCGCGCGGGTGGAAACGCCGCCGGCGGTGACTTCCGCCTTGGCATAGCCTTCGGTGCCGTTTGGATTGAACGGCCAGCGCGCGAGTTGCTGCTGGGCCTTGCGCAAGTCAGCGTCTTTCATGCCAGAAAGCTCGCCCTCCAGGCCAAGCCGGCTGCCAAGCGCTTCTGCAAGCCGTTCCGGCAGTCGGCGGGCAAGAGCCGAGCGGAAAGCCGCGCGGGGGCGATTGCGCTTTTCCTCGATCAGCCAGTCGGCGCCCTCTTCAGGCAGGAAGTTGACGGCGATTGGCGTGCGGTGCTGCCAGTATGAGGAAATCTGCAGCATGGCAGGGCCAGACAGGCCCTTGTGCGTGAACAACGCCGCTTCGCGAAACGCTGTCTTGCCCCAGTGCGTGACGACATCGGTCGAAACGCCCGAGAGCGAACGGAACAGCGCCTCGTCCTCACCCAGGGTGAAGGGCACGAGGGCGGGGCGGGTCTGCACCACCTGCAAGCCGAACTTGCGCGCGATCTCGAAAGCGAAACCCGTCGCCCCCATCTTCGGGATGGACAGGCCCCCTGTTGCCAGGATCAGGGCAGGGGCGTGATGATCACGGCCATCGATGGTCACGCGGTACAGGCCGTCGGCATGATCGACCGTGCTCACGCTCTGGCCAAAGGCGAACGTCACCCCGCCATCGCGGCACTCTGCCATCAGCATGTCCACGATCTGCCGCGCTGAGCCGTCGCAGAACAATTGGCCCAGCGTCTTCTCATGCCATGCGATGCCGTGGCGATTGACCATCCCGATGAAGTCTGCAGGCGTGTAGCGAGCCAAGGCCGATCGCGCGAAGTGCGGGTTTTCGGAAATGTAGCGGTCGGCGGCAGTGTGGATGTTGGTGAAGTTGCACCGCCCGCCGCCCGAGATCAGGATCTTCTTGCCTGGCTCGTCGGCATGATCGACAAGCAGCACGCGCCGCCCGCGTTGGCCTGCGGTCAGCGCAGCCATCAGCCCCGCCGCGCCCGCGCCGAGGATGATCGCGTCGTAGTTGGCGGCGTTCACGCGAGGAGTTCGGTGGCGAGGGCCTCGGCGACCTTGATCCCGTCGACCGCGGCCGAAAGGATGCCGCCGGCATAGCCTGCGCCTTCGCCGGCAGGGTAGAGGCCGCGTGTGTTTAGGCTCTGGCAATCCTTGCCGCGCTTTATGCGCACCGGGGAAGACGTGCGCGTTTCCACACCGGTCATCACCACGTCAGGGTGGTCATAGCCCGGGACCATGCGACCGAACGCGGGCAGGGCCTCACGAATGGATTCGATCACGTAGTCGGGCAGGCACTTTTTGAGTTCGGTCAGGTGCACGCCGGGCTTGTAGCTCGGGATAACGCTGCCGAACTCCGTGGAAGGACGGTCGGCAAGGAAGTCGCCCAGCTTCTGGCCCGGCGCCATGTAGTTGCGCCCACCCGCTTCGAAGGCGAGGCTTTCCCAGTGACGCTGGAAAGCCATGCCCGCCATCGGTCCGCCGGGGTAATCCTTGCTCGGATCGATATCGACGACAATGCCCGAGTTCGCATTGAACTCGGCGCGCGAATACTGGCTCATGCCGTTGGTGACGACGCGGCCCTCTTCGCTGGTCGCGGCAACGACGCGCCCGCCCGGGCACATGCAGAAGGAGTAGACCGTGCGCCCGTTCTTGCACTTGTGCGAGATCGAATAGGCGGCAGGGCCGAGGATCTTGTTGCCCGCACTCGGTCCATAGCGCGCAGTGTCGATCCAGCTTTGCGGGTGCTCGATACGCACGCCGATGGCGAACGGCTTGGCTTCGATGTGGACGCCACGATCGTACAGTACCTGGAAGGTGTCGCGCGCGGAATGGCCGACTGCCATGATGACGTAGCGCGCGGGCAGGAACGAGCCGTCCGACAGGTGAAGGCCCGCAATCCGGCGTGTCCCATCGGCGCCGGTCTCGATCTCGAAGTCTTCCACGCGGGTCTGGAAGCGGTATTCACCGCCAAGGCTTTCGATCGTCTCGCGCATCGACATGACCATGGTGACGAGGCGGAAGGTGCCGATGTGCGGGTGGGCTTCGGTAAGGATATCCTCCGGCGCGCCGGCCTTTACGAACTCCACCAGCACCTTGCGCCCGAGATGGCGCGGGTCCTTGATGCGGCTGTAGAGTTTGCCGTCGGAAAACGTACCAGCGCCACCTTCGCCGAACTGCACGTTCGATTCCGGCTCCAGCACCGAGCGCCGCCACAAGCCCCAAGTGTCCTTCGTGCGTTCGCGCACCGCCTTGCCGCGCTCGATGATGATCGGCTTCAGGCCCATCTGCGCGAGGATCAGCGCAGCCAGCAATCCGCACGGGCCCGCCCCGATGACAACCGGGCGCTCACCATCCCAGCCTTCGGGGGCCATGACCGGGAACTTGTAGGAGGTGTCAGGCGTGGGCTTCACGTTCTGGTCGTCCGCAAAGCGGGCGAGCACTTCGCCCTCGTTCGCCACGACGCAATCGACCACGTAGGTCAGCAGGATCGCGTGCTTCTTGCGGGCATCGTTGCCACGACGGAAGATCTGGTATCGCGTGAGGTCTGCTGGCGCGATGTCCAGACGTGCGCAGATCGCCGCCGGAAGATCTTCGGCAGCGTGATCGAGGGGCAGTTTCAGTTCATTGATACGAAGCATGGCGCCGCCCTAGCGAAATCGCGCGGGCGGCGCCACTTGTGCTTATGCCGTGAACGGCCCGGCGAAAGCGATTTCGCTCACCGGCTTGCGGTCGCTCACCACTTCGCGCTCTTGGAGCATTTCGGGCAACTGCGACTTGTCGCCCTGCTTGCCGATCACGAAAGCCATTTCCACGCGATAGCCTTCCGGCAGGTTGAGCACTTCGGCAGCCTTGGCAAAGTCGACGCCGGTCATGCCGTGGGTGTGATAACCAAGGTGCAGGGCCTGCAGTGCCGCATTGGCCCATGCCGCACCGGTATCGAAGCTGTGGCTGTGGTTGGGGTTGTTGCCCTTGTCGCTGCGCATGAATTCGTCGGACACGGCGAAAACGAGCACGCCCGCATCCTTGGCCCAACTCTGGTTGAAGGGCACCAGTGCCGAGAGGAACGCGTCGAAGTTTGCATCGCCCTTGTGGGCATAGGCAAAGCGCCAGGGCTGGTAATTGTAGGCGCTGGCGGCAAGACCTGCGGCTTCGAAGATCACGTCAAGGTCAGACTGCGGCACGGCCGAGCCGTCGAATGCGCGGGGGCTCCAACGATCGACGATGATCGGCAGGACGCTGGGGGAAGCGGTACGGGTCATTGAATGCTCCTTGGGAGAGGTTGGAGAGAGATAAGGGGGTAGGGCCGGAGCGCAACTGCACTCCGGCCCGCGGGGGGTAGGTTTCAGCGGCGGTCGAAGCCGAAGCGGCCCGAGCCGAAAGCGGTCACCTGCAAAAGGCCACCGGCCAGCGCCACGTTCTTGAAAAAGTGGATGAACTGGTTCTGGTCAGCCAGGTTGGCGTGGAAGCCGAAGGCGGCGGCAAGGCTGAATGCAGCTATGGCCGAAGCAACGATGCGGGTGCGGATGCCGGCGATCAACAGCAGGCCGCCGACAAGTTCCACCGCCACGGCAGCGCCATAGGCAAGGCTGGGGGCAGGCAGGCCCGCGCTGGTGATGTAGGCGATCGTGCCAGTCGGATCGGCAAGCTTGGAAACACCGCTCAGCACGAAGATCGCCGCGAGAAAGACGCGGCCGGCTGCCGCCAGCAGGTCAGAAGTGGTGGATGAGCCGCCGCGCGTCTCGAGAGCGAGGGAAGTCATGGGATCGGTCCTTTGCAACAGTCGTAATTGGGGAATGTGAGAAAACAGTTCGGTCACGGTCAGGCCGCGTCGACGAGCACCAACTCGGCTTCCTCGAGAGCGGTAATGACGATCTCGGTCACCCCGGTAATGGCAACGCCATCACGGGCATTGGCTTCGATTTCGCCGATGCGAATCTTGCCCTTGGCAGGAACAAGATAGGTGTGGCGGTCTTCGGTCAGTTCGTAGCGGACCGTTTCGCCGGCCTTCACCGTCGCGCCCAGAACGCGGGCGTTCGCATTGATCGTCAGCACATCGGTGTCACCAGCGATGCCCGAGGCGAGGGGAACGAACTTGCCTTCCCGGCTATCCTTGGGGAACGGCCGGGCACCCCAGCTTGGCGCGTGGCCCCGGCGATCGGGGATGATCCAGATCTGGAACAGGCGGGTTTCCTCGTCTTCCAGATTGAATTCCGAGTGGGCGATGCCCGTGCCTGCCGACATGACCTGCACGTCGCCCGCTTCGGTGCGGCCTTCGTTGCCCAGGCTGTCGCGATGGGTGATCGCGCCCCTGGTCACGTAGGTGATGATTTCCATGTCGCTGTGCGGATGGGTGGGGAAGCCGCTCTTCGGCGCGATGCGGTCGTCGTTCCATACGCGCAACGCACCCCATTGGACGCGTGCCGGATCGTGGTATCCGCCGAACGAGAAGTGGTGGTGGGCATCGAGCCAGCCGTGGTTCGCCGCGCCGATCGAGGCGAAGGGGCGCAGTTCGATGTGAGCCTTTGTAGCGGTCGTGTTGGCAGTCTGGGTCATGGCGATTTCTCCAAACGGGCGGCTTGGGGTCCGTCCTGTTGGGGTGTAGATAGGCCTTGCAGGTCATTCGGAATATCCCGATAAGATAAATCAGAATGTTCGAATTCCTTGAAAGGGTTTCTCTTGGACGTCGGCCAGCCAACCCTTGACCAGCTGCGCCTGTTCCTCGCCGTGGTCGACGAGGGCAGCTTCAATGGCGCCGCGCGCAAGCTTGGGCGGGCGATCTCCGTGGTGAGCTACGGCATCGTCACGCTGGAGTCGCAGCTCGGCGTGACGCTGTTCGATCGCGAAGGATCGAAGAAGCCGGTGCTGACGCCCGCGGGGAAAGCGATGCTGGCCCACGCGCGTGCCGTAACCGACGATGTCGATGCGTTGATCGCGGGGGTTCGCAACTTCAACCAGGGCCTCGAAGCCGAACTCGGCTTGGCCATCGACGTGATGTTCCCGACGCATCTCATTGCGGAAGTGCTTCGCGAGTTTCAGGCGCTTTTTCCTACGGTGCAAATGCGGCTTTTTGTGGAGACATTGGGTGCGATTGCAGCGCTGGTGGTGGATGGGCGCGCGGAACTAGGCATCTCGGGGCCGGATCTTGTGGCCTTGCCTGACCTTGAGCGCGAAGCGATCGGAGAGGTTGAACTGCTTCCCGTCGCAGCGCCCGATCACCCCTTGGCCCGCATGGCCAAAATCCCGCCAGGCGAAGTGCGCAAGCATCGCCAGCTGGTACTGACCGATCGGTCGAACCTGACGCAGGGGAGGGACTTCTCGGTTTTCGCGGCGAGCACATGGCGGTTGGGAGACCTTGGTGCGCGCCATGCCTTGCTCCGTGAAGGAATTGGCTGGGGCAACATGCCTCGCCACTTGATCAATGCTGATCTCGCCAGTGGAAAGCTCAAGCGACTGGCCCTGCCGGAAGCACCAGGCATGGCCTATCGCTTTCACGCCTTGTGGCGGCGAGATTGTCCAATCGGCCCAGCGCGCGCCTGGGTGCTGGACGCCCTGCGTGAGCGGCTTTCACGTTGCCCCGATGCAAAAGCGCCCCGCCAGACTGACTGACGGGGCGCCGAAAGATACTTTTCGATTTGATTCAGGTGCCCGCGCTCTTGCGCTTGAAGGCCGCGTTCTCGTTGGCCTTGATCTTGGCAATCTCAAGGCCAGGGCTGGGCGGGAAGCCGTTCTTCGGTCCCGGCGCCGGATTTCCGTTGCTGGGTGAGGCCGCCACCACAATCGGCGGGCTCGCACGTGTTCCTGCGCTGGCTGCAGTCGGCAGAATCAAGCCCGCAGCAATTCCTGTGGCAAGAAGCCACTTCTTTCCGTCCATCATTTGTGAATGCCCCCGAAGTTTGTCCCTGGACAGGCAGTTTTCATCGGTCCCGAAAACCGCTGCCCTTGTTCATGATTTGGGGGCAGCCGGTTTACTGAAATGAAATATTCTTAATTAAATTGATATTTACCACGATTATTGGCTCCAAAATGACCAAATGGATCTGCAGATTACGGCCGTTTCTTGAGCAGCGCAGAGCGCAGGCAGCGGCAGACAACCTCGCCGCGCTGGTTCAAGAGTTCATGCCTGAACGTGGTGATGCCGGCCTCCGGTCGCGATTTACTTTCTCGCAAATCAACAACTTCACTGGTTGCGCGCATCGTGTCGCCGATGAACACCGGCGCCGGCATCACCAGTTTGTCGTAGCCCAGATTGGCCACCAGCGTTCCGAGCGTGGTGTCACCGACCGACAGGCCAACCATTAGGGCGAAAGTGAAAGTACCGTTCACGAGAATCTGCCCGAACTCGCTTTCCTTGGCCGCTTCCACATCGATGTGGAGAGGCTGCGGGTTGTGGGTCATGGTTGAAAACAGCAGGTTATCCGTCTCGGTCACGGTCCTGCGAATCTCGTGCTCGATTCGGTCGCCGATTCGCCACTCGTCGAAGTACTTGCCCGCCATCAGCCTTCCGCCTTCTTGATCTGCGCCAGCGGCGCCTCGACCTGAACCTGCGCCCCGGCCACGGCGTTCAGCTCCTCCACCACGCCATCGAACGGCGCGGTCAGGGCATGCTCCATCTTCATCGCTTCGAGCACCATGAGCTTCTGGCCCTTGGTGACGGACTCACCGGGCGCGACGTCCACCGAAATGACCTTGCCGGGCATGGGGGCGATAATCGCGCCATCCGATGCGGCGCCCCCAGCGCCGCCTTCAGTTCTGGCAAGTTGCACAAGGAAGCGCTCGCCACCTTCGTCGATGCTTGTGACGGGTTCCCCCGGCCAGTAGTCGACCGCCGGCTCCTCAGGCATTTCGACAATGAACGCCCGTCCGAACTGGTCTGCCAGATGCACTTCGCGCCGTGCGGCGGCATTCATGCGAAAGCCTGACTGGCTGGTCCAGGGACTGCCGCCCGGCGTGCCAACCAGCCGCATTGCCGCAAGCCCAAGCGCTTCGGACGTCGGTTCCGGACGGGTGGTGAGGCTTTCGAGGTTGCGTTCGATCAGCCCGGTATCGACCACCCCGGCTTGGAACGCGGCGTGCCCCAGCAAGCGCCACAGGAACCCGCTATTGGTGATCAGCGGGCCGACCACGCCCTCGTCCAGCGTCTCGCGCAGGCCCGCTATGGCCTCGGCACGCGTCTCGCGGTGCACGATCACCTTGGCGATCATGGGGTCGTAGAACGGCGAAATCTCCGCCCCGGCTTCAGCACCGGTGTCAATGCGCGCCTGATACTGATTGAAGTGGAAGTCCTCCACGCGGCCGATACTGGGCAGAAAGCCCTTGGTGGCATCTTCGGCATAGAGCCGCGCTTCCATGGCCCAACCGTTTATCGAGAGTTCGTCCTGTCGCTTGGGCAGCGGCTCGCCGCTGGCAACACGCAGTTGCCATTCGACCAGATCGACGCCGGTGATTTCTTCGGTCACCGGATGCTCGACCTGCAGGCGCGTGTTCATTTCCATGAACCAGATGCGGTCGGCGCGCAGGCCTTCACTGCCATCGGCGATAAACTCGATGGTGCCCGCGCCCTCGTAGTCCACGGCCTTGGCCGCGCGGACGGCGGCAGCGCAGACCGCTTCGCGCGTGGTCTCGTCCATGCCGGGGGCAGGTGCTTCCTCGATCACCTTCTGGTGCCGCCGCTGCAGTGAACAATCGCGCTCGAACAGGTGGACGACATTGCCATGGGCATCGCCGAAGACCTGCACTTCGAGGTGCCGGGGCGAGAGGATGTACTTCTCGATCAGCACGCGATCATCGCCGAACGAGGACGCCGCCTCACGCCGACACGAGGCCAGCGCCTCGGCAAAGTCGGCAGAGCTTTCAACCCGCCGCATGCCCTTGCCGCCGCCACCGGCGACGGCCTTGATCAGCACCGGATAGCCGATGGCATCAGCCTCGGCCTGCAGGCGCTCAGGCGTCTGGTCCTCGCCGAGATACCCCGGCGTCACCGGCACGCCCGCCGCGATCATGCGCGCCTTGGCCGCATCCTTGAGGCCCATCGCCGTAATCGAGGCAGGCTTCGGCCCGACCCAGACCAGCCCCGCATCCAGCACCGCCTGCGCGAACTCGGCATTCTCCGAAAGGAAGCCATAGCCGGGATGGATCGCCTCGGCTCCGGTAGCCTTGGCCGCCGCGATGATCTTCTCAGCCAGAAGGTAGCTCTCGCGCGCAGGCGACGGGCCGATGTGCACGGCTTCGTCTGCCGAGCGAACATGCAGCGCCTTGGCATCCGCATCGGAATAGACCGCCACCGTGCGAATGCCCAAGCGGCGTGCAGTCCGGATAACCCGACAGGCGATTTCGCCGCGATTGGCGATGAGGAGGGATTTGATCATTGCATTCGCCTCCATCACATCCTGAACACGCCAAAGCGCGGAGCATCGGCAATCGGCGCTTCCAGACAAGCCTCCAGCGCCAGCCCCACCACGTCGCGCGTCTGCACCGGGTCGATCACGCCATCGTCCCACAGCCGTGCCGTGGCGTAGTAGGGATTGCCCTCGTCCTCGTACTTCTGGCGGATCGGCGCCTTGAAGGCTTCGGCTTCCTCAGGCGTCCACTTGTCCGCATCGCGGTGCACCGTCGCCAGAACGCTTGCCGCCTGCTCGCCACCCATCACGCTGATGCGCGCATTGGGCCAGGTGAACAGGAAGCGCGGCTGATAGGCTCGGCCACACATGCCGTAGTTGCCTGCGCCGAAGCTGCCGCCGATCAGCACGGTGATCTTGGGCACCTGCGCTGTCGCCACCGCTGTTACCAGCTTGGCGCCGTGCTTGGCGATGCCCTCCGCCTCGTACTTGCCGCCGACCATGAAGCCAGAGATATTCTGCAGGAATAGCAGCGGGATCCGGCGTTGGCAGGCCAGTTCGATGAAGTGCGCCCCCTTCTGCGCGCTTTCCGAAAACAGCACGCCGTTGTTGGCAAGGATCGCCACCGGTGCCCCGTGGATATGGGCAAAGCCGCAGACCAACGTGGTGCCATAGAGCGCCTTGAACTCGTGAAACTCGCTACCGTCGACGACCCGTGCGATCACCTCATGCACGTCGTAAGGCGCGCGCACGTCCTCGGGGATGATCGAGTACAGCTCTTCCGGATCGTACTTCGGCGGCACCGGATCACGCCGCGCAACGCCCGCATCTCTTGCGGGGCCAATGTGCGATACGATGTCGCGCACGATTGTCAGCGCATGCTCGTCATTGTCGGCAAGATGATCGACCACACCGGACTTGCGTGCGTGGAGGTCTCCGCCACCCAGCGCTTCGGCGGTGATTTCCTCGCCTGTCGCAGCCTTTACCAGCGGAGGCCCGGCAAGAAAGATCGTCCCCTGTTCGCGCACGATCACCGTTTCGTCGGACATGGCCGGCACATAGGCGCCGCCGGCGGTGCAGGACCCCATCACGCTGGCAATCTGCGGGATGCCCCGCGCGCTCATGTTCGCCTGATTGTAGAAGAACCGGCCGAAATGGTCGCGGTCAGGGAAGACCTCGGCCTGGTTGGGCAGGTTGGCGCCGCCACTGTCGACCAGATAGATGCAGGGCAGGTGGTTCTCCTGCGCAATCTCTTGCGCGCGCAGGTGCTTCTTTACCGTCATCGGGAAGTAGGTACCACCCTTTACCGTCGCGTCATTCGCGAAGACCATGCAATTGCGGCCTGAGACGCGGCCAATGCCCGCGATGATGCCTGCGCCGGGCACCTCGTCTCCGTACATCCCGTTGGCGGCAAGCTGGCCGATTTCGAGGAACGGCGAGCCCGGATCGAGCAGGCGCTCAACGCGGTCGCGCGGGAGCAGTTTCCCGCGCGATACGTGGCGTTCTCGGCTGCGCTCGTCACCACCCAGCGCGGCCTTTGCCACCCGCTCACGCAGCTCCCGAGCCAAGGCCCGGTTGTGCGACGCGCGGGCTTTGGCTTGGTCAGAGTTCAGATCGACGTTGCTGGAGAGGACCGGTGCGCTCAACGCGTGCTGCCTTTCAGGTGCTTGGAGAAGAAGGGCAGCACATGCGTGCGGAAACGCTCCTTCACCCGGTTGCCGTGGTCGCCCACATAGATTTCCCAGTCGTGCGCAATGCCGAACCGGGTCAGGGTTTCGTGGATCAGTTCATCGTCAGCGCGCACGAAGTCGGTATCGCCGGTATCGATGGCGATGCCACTCATGCGGCGCAGCGAGGGGAGGTACTGCGAAGCCATCGCTACGGGCGAATTTGCGGCCCATTTGGCGATGACCAGATCGTTCACCTTGCCATCGCTGGTGCCCAAATCGGCATAGAACGGAGGCTTGGCGGGATTGGGTGACCAGGCCGTGGCCACCGCGAAGTTGCCCCGGCTCATCCAGTCCGCCGTCAGTGCCTGATCGACCGACCAGCCTTCGTACTTCGGATCGGCTGAAGATGTCGGGCGCGGAATCTGGCAGCACGGGTTCATCGCGTAAAGCGCGCCGAACACGTCTGCGCGCTTCATGCCGAGCTTCAGCGTGCCGTAGCCGCCCATGGAATGCCCGGAAAGGCCGCGCGCCTCGCGCGAAGGGATCGTGCGAAAGTGCTTGTCGGTCCACGCCACCAGGTCTTCGGCGATGAAGTCCTCGAAGTTTCCGACCGTGGGAGAGTTCGAATACATCGAACCGCCCCACTTGGTCATGCTGTCGGGCACGACAATGATTGCTTCCGTGCCAGAGGCCTTCAGCGCGGCATCGAAGTCATTGCGCTCGACGTACTGGTCTGCGGTCGAATTATACCCATGCAGGAAATAGACGACCGGATAGCGCCGGCCCTTGGACTTGTCATAGCTGTCCGGCAGGAACACGTAGACCGTGCGATCGGCCGAATTGCCCTCTAGATTGCTTTCGACTGCGGCGCTGTGAACGGTCGCCTTCTCCATCCGGGCCATCGCCGGGTTGGCGATCCCGAGCAGGGCAGCACAGGCAAGGAAAGCTCTCAGGCGCATGGTTCTCTCCGCAAGATTGTTATCGTCTGCAGATCAGCGCGCTCCAATAAGCTCACGACCGATCAGCATCCTGCGGATTTCATTGGTTCCGGCACCAATGTCCAGTAACTTGGCGTCGCGCAGGTAACGTTCCACCGGCCAGTCCTTGGTATAGCCCGCGCCGCCCAGCGCCTGTACCGCTTCGCCCGAAACGCGGAAGGCATTCTCGCTGGCGAGCAGGATCGCGCCCGCAGCGTCAAAGCGCGTGGTCTGCCCGGCGTCGCAAGCCTTGGCCACGGCATAGACATAAGCGCGAGCCGACTGGATGGCGACGTACATGTCGGCGACTTTCGCCTGCATCAGCTGGAAGGTGCCGATCGGCTGGCCGAACTGCTTGCGCTCGCGCACATAGGGGATGACCGTGTCGAGACAGGCCTGCATAATGCCGATCTGCATGCCCGCCAGCACCACGCGCTCGTAATCGAGCCCGCTCATGAGGACGCCGACACCACCGTGGAGCGGACCCATCACGTTCTCTTCCGGTACAAAGCAGTCGTCGAACACCAGTTCGCAGGTGGGCGACCCGCGCAGGCCCATCTTGTCGATCTTCTGCCCGATCGAGAATCCGGCCATCTCCTTCTCGATAAGGAATGCGGTTATGCCGCGACTGCCAGCTTCGGGCGAGGTCTTGGCATAGACCACCAGCGTATCGGCATAAGTGCCGTTGGTGATCCAGAACTTGGTGCCGTTGAGGCGGAAGCCGCCTGCAACCGGTTCGGCACGCAGCTTCATCGAAACGACGTCCGACCCGGCGCCCGCTTCCGACATCGCGAGGCTGCCGACATGTTCACCGGAGATCAGCTTGGGCAGGTACTTCGCCTTCTGCTCGTCATTGCCCCAGCGGCGGATCTGGTTGACGCACAGGTTCGAGTGCGCGCCATAGGACAGGCCGACCGAGCCCGATGCGCGGCTGACTTCCTCGACCGCGATGACGTGATCCAGATAGCCGAGGCCCAGTCCGCCGAACTCTTCCTCGACCGTGATGCCGTGCAGGCCCAGCGCACCCATCGGCTCCCACAGCTCGCGCGGGAAGCGGTCGTTACGGTCGATCTCGGCGGCGAGAGGCGCAATCTGCTCGTCGGCAAAGCGACCCGCAGCCTCGCGGATCATCAGGGCGCTTTCGGTCAGGCCGAAGTCGAAATCGGGCGTGGCGCGCATCTTGGGCATCCTCTGCAAACTTGTCGGGGCGAAGGATACCATCGTAGAACCATCGCTCAAAATTGATTTACATCGGGGTTTGCGATAGGTTTTTCCTATGATGAAGCGCGCCCATCTCCGGCAGTTCCTGGCCGTGGTCGAGACCGGGAATTTTACCCGTGCGGCCGAGCGGCTGGCAATCTCGCAGCCGACATTGTCCGCCGCCATTGCCGAGCTTGAGCGCCTTGCCGGAACGCGGCTGTTCCTGCGCGAGCGGCGGCAGGTCCGCCTGACCGAAGCAGGCGCGCGGCTGGTCAATCACGCGCGTGCCATCGAGCGGGAATTCCGCGCAGCCGAAGCCGCCTTTGCCGAGGCGCCCGTGCCGCTCAGCCCCTTGCGGCTCGGAGTCCTGCCCTCGATCGCCACGCTTGCGCTTTCCAGTCTTGCCCGCCGCCATGCCGGACCGCAGCCGCTGACCATGGCCGAAGGCACTGATGCGGAACTGCGCCGCAAGCTGGGCGAGGGGCAGGTCGACGCCATTCTGACGCTGATGCGGCCGGAAGACGCGGACAGGCCTTCGCTGCCGCTGCTGGAGGAAGGCTATCGCCTGCTCCTGCCCGAAGGACATGCCCTTGCCGGAGCGAGTTTGCTCGACGCCAGCGACGTTGCCGCGGAAACCATGATCGCCCGCCGCTCCTGCGAAATCCTCGGCGAGACCAGCCGCTGGTTCACCCAGCGCGGCGTGCGCCCGCCCTTCTTCCTGCGCTCGTCCAACGACGATCGCTGCATCGAGATGGTGAGGGTCGGAATGGGCGTGACGACCGCGCCGCAATCACTCGCGCGCGACGGCGTCGTCGCGGTGCCGCTGGCCGATTACGATTTCCGGCGCACCATCGTGCTGATCGCTGCGCGCGAGCGTCCGGACCTGGTCGAAGAAGGCAGTGCGCTGGCCGAAGCCGCGCGCGCCGCGTTCACTTGACGGCGTAGAGCAGGCGGCCTTCGCCCAGCCGCTCGAGCACGCCGTTGATGTCGCTGTTCGAAAACGCGAAGCAGCCCTGGCTCCGTCCGATGCGGCCTTGCGTTGCGGCCATGTCCTCGCTGACATAGCTCGCCGCGTGGATCACGATACCGCGCTCGAGCGCGGCGCTGTTGGCGTCCTCAAGCCCGATCAGGCGGCGCGAACGGCCATGCTTGCCGTAATAGGTCACGCCGGTGAGGAAAGCGCCGGGGCTCGAGGCGTTGGAGCCATAGGCGTTCGAAAACCGCTGTACCCAGCCGCTGTTCGCCGGATCCGATCCGCTGCCGTGCGAGACGAGGTGCGAGGAGACGAGCTTGCCGCCTGCGACATCGACCAGATGGAAGCGAGCCTCGCGCGAGGCCTTGCCGAAATCGACCAGACCGACGAGATCACGATGGCGGATATGCGCGCCATGCGCATCGAGCGCGGCAATCGCGCGTTGCACTAGCAACGGCGGCGTCGGCCGGGCGAACGGCGAGACTTCCGGCTCTTTCACAGGTGTTACTGCCATCGCCGGCTGGCCCGAAACCGCCATGCTACCCAGCGTTGCAACCATGGCGCCCAAAAATTGGCGCCGATCAGGAACCATTATGCGAGACCCCGGTTATCGTCCATTGGGCCTCAAAATGTATGCGGTACATCACATCTGCAAGAGGGGCGGCCCGGGCTTGCGACGAGTCGTGCATGACCCGCCACCTGCCGAGCCGCCGGGTTAGCTTAGCCCGCCTTCTTCAGCCGCAGCGCTTTCGGACTGCGGAAGTTCGAGGATGAAACCCAGTCGAGCTTCTCATCCACCCGGGTGAAGTCCGGCACGACCTTGAGCAGTTCTTCGTAGGCAATCTGCGTCGCCAGCCGCCCGATCATCGAACCTAGGCAGGCATGGACGCCGCCGCCGAACCCGAGGTGCCGCTTCGCCTTGCGGGTAATGTCGTAGACGTCCGGATTGTCGAACATCCGTTCGTCGCGATTGGCCGAACCATAGGCGAGGATCACCGCATCGCCCGCCTTCATGACCTGCCCATGCAGTTCCACGTCCCGCGTCAGCGTCCGCTTGAAGCGCTGCGCCGATGTATTGAACCGCAGCGATTCCTCGATCGCATCCGGGATCAGCGAAGGATCCGCGACCAGCGCGCGCCGCGCCTCCGGGTAATCGGCGAGGTTCAACCCGAACATCGCCATGAAGCCCGAAAGGCTCTCGATCCCGGCCATGATCAGCGTGGTGACCGTCAGCTGCACTTCCTTGTCGAGCAGCTTCTCGCCATCGATCTCGGCGGTGATGAAGTTCGAAAGCAAGTCGTCGCCCGGGTTGGCCTTGCGCGCCGCCACCAGCTTTTCCGCATAGTCCGCCATCCAGTGGAACGCGGCGAGGTGTTCCGGTCCCTTCTTGCGCGTCACTGGATCGGTCTGCACCATCAGCACGGCGTTGTGCCGCACGAGGTCCGCGTTCTCCTCGGGCAGTGCGAACAGGTAGAAAAGCAGGTCCACCGTCAGCTTCGAGGTATAGTCTCCGACAAGGTCGAACACCGGCTTGTCGGCAATCGCGGCCAGATGCGCGCGGGCCGCTGCCCTCGCAGGCTCGACGATGTGCTCCAGCGCGCGCTTGGTCACTGCCGACTGGATCAGCGCCCGCAGGCGGTCGTGGCGCGGCGGATCGCTGGAGCCCAGCGTCGATCCGGCGCGGCCCGGAAACTCGTCCACCAGATTGCCCTGCGCGGAGGAATAGGTCCGCCAGTCCTGCAGCGCATTGAGCACGTCGGAATAGCGCGAAAGCACCCACTTCCCGGCCTCTTCGGACCAGAAGCAAGGGTATTCATCGCGCAACGTCTTGTAGGCCGGGAACGGATCGGCATCGGTTGCCGGGGAATATGGGTCAAAGCGAAACGCGGGCCGCTCGATGACGGTAGCCATGACAGGTCTCCTCTCTCGATTGATGCTGCACGCGAAGCGCAAATGGCGCGACGCACCGCGCGCGCAAAAACTTGCACTTTTCGCGCAGCCTGCGAGATTGCGGCAGATGCGGAAGGAAGGCTTCAGTCGCTACACGCTCTACGGTGAGGAGGGGATTTCCCTGCCGCCGGAGTTCGTCCATCTCGAACGCATCCGCGATCGTGCCACCTTGCACGATTGGACAATCGATCCCCACGCGCATCCCCACATCCTGCAATTGCTGGTGGTGGAGAACGGCGGCAGCGAATTGCATGGGGAGCGTTCTGTCCAGAGCTTCGCAGCTCCGGTTCTGGTGATCGTCCCGCCCGCCTGCGTGCACGCCTTCCGCTTTGATGCAGGTGCCGAAGGCTGGGTGTTGTCCGTCGCTGCCGACCTCGCCAACGATCCGCGTCTCAGGGGCTTGCTCGGCAGCATGGAAGCGCTTGGCGGCAGTGCCTTGGCTATATCACTCGCCGCCCACCCGCTGATACTCCAGCGCCTTGCATGGTTGCTGGGGGATCTTGGCCAGCGCCTGGGGCAGGAGGATCAGGTCGGCCCGACACTGCTGGCCCAGGTCGCGCTTATCCTTGCCACGGCCATCGAAGCGGGCACAGGCAACCTCGATGCGCCGGCCGATGGGCGCGAACCCCTTGTCGCCCGCTTCAGGGCACTGGTCGAGCGGCACTATCGCGAGCATCTGCCTGTTGCCGACTACGCCGCCCGATTGGGCACGACCACGTCAACCTTGACCCGCGCCACGCGAGCGCTGATCGGAAAGCCGCCTGCCGAGATCGTGCATGATCGCCTGGTCCTCGAAGCTCGCCGCAATCTTGCCTTCTCGGGGGCCAGTGCGGCGCAGATCGCCTATGCCTTGGGCTTTGCCGACCCGGCCTATTTCGCCCGCTTCTTCAAGGCGCGGACCGGGCAGACCACCACAGCCTTCCGCCGCGCACGAAGCTCCAAAGGCGCGTAATCAGTCTGACGCAAACGGCCTGCAATCCGGCGCACACCTCTTGTCTATCAAATTAGTTGAGTTATCTCTGCTGAATGTCGGGACGTAATCCGAGTCGACCGGCCTTCCTTTTCTGGAGACAGCACATGACTCACCAACGCTCGTTCGCGGGGCAGGACCCGCTTGTCCTTACCGTTCCCGGCCTCGGCAACAGCGGCCCCGGCCACTGGCAATCGCAGTGGGAGCAGGACCTGCCCGATTGCGAGCGCATTGATCTCGGCCTGTGGGACGACCCGCATCGCAATACCTGGGTCAACAAGATCAACCTCGCCGTGCACAAGGCCGATCGTCCGGTCGTGCTAGTCGCTCACAGCCTGGGCTGCCTGGCGGTCGCCTGGTGGGCCGAGTTCGAAAAACCTGCAGACGGAAGGGTTCTGGGCGCATTGCTCGTTGCCCCGCCCGATGTCGAAGTGCGCCCGATCGACCGTCGGCTTACCCGTTTTGCGCCGTTCCCGCATGGAGAGCTGCCGTTCCCGTCGATCCTCGTCGCCAGCAGGAACGATCCTTACATGGGCATCGGGCAGGCCCGCCAGCTCGCCCAGGCGTGGGGCAGCCGCTTCGCCGACGCGGGTGAGGTCGGGCACATCAATGCTGAATCCCGCCTCGGTGAATGGACGTTTGGTCGGCTGCTGCTGAACCAGCTCCTGCCCAGGCCGGTCACGCTGGAAAGCGGTGAGCGCGTGCCGCTCGGCTCCTTTCACCCCGACCGCGCATTGCGCCGTCTGGGGGCATGATGATCAGGCCGGACCGGCGTTCGGTCCGGTCCGGTCTATAAGAAGGCAATAGTCCGGGCCTTCCCACGAGAATCCGCGGGTCTGCGGCCATTCCCAGTCTCCCGGATGCATGGGCGCCCCATCCAGCCGACGCCATTGGCCGTTTTCTGAGAAGCGCACAAATGCGCTCGATCGTTCGTTGCGCCACGCGGCCAATCCGAAGACAAAGCTCTCGAGGTCGCGGTCACGGCCTTCCCAGTCGATCCAGGTGATCGCATTGTCCTGCGCATAGGCGTTGTTGTTGCCGAGCTGGCTGCGGCCGAACTCGTCCCCGGCGGTCAGCATGATCGTTCCGGTCGAAACGAACAGCGTGCCGAGCATGGTGCTGGCAAAGGCAGAGCGCCGGGCGAGGACTTCCGGATCTTCGGTCACGCCCTCGGCGCCGTTGTTCCAGCTGAAGTTCTCGCCGTGTCCGTCGCGATTGTCCTCGCCGTTGGCGTCGTTGTGGCGGTGCTCGTAGGCCAAGGTGTCGGCCAGCGTGAAGCCGTCGTGCGCGGCCAGGAAGTTGACCGAGCGGCAGTCTTTCCCGAACAGATCGGAGGAACCGGCAACGCGCGTGGCCAGCACGTCAACGCCAGCCTCGCCTTTCCAGAACCGGCGCACGTCATCGCGATACCTGTCGTTCCATTCGAGCCAGCCCGGGGGGAAACTCCCCAGTTGGTACCCGCCGGGGCCAACGTCCCAAGGCTCGGCGATCATGACGCGGTCGGCCAGGAGTGGATCGGCGGCAATCTCGGCAAAGATCGGAGCATCGGCGGCAAAGCCCGGGCTTCTTGCGAGGATCGGGGCGAGATCGAAGCGGAAGCCGTCAACGCCGCAGTGGCGGACGAAGTGCCGCAGGCTATCGAGCGCCAGTTGGCGCACCGCGGGATTGCCGAAGTCAAGGGTGTTGCCGCATCCAGTGTCGTTGATCAGTCTGCCGTCAGACGCTTTGGCATAGGCTCCGTCGTCCAGCCCGCGCAGCGACAGGACCGGCCCGAGCACGTCGGACTCGCCGCTGTGATTGAGCACGATGTCGAGGATCACGCCGATCCCTTCGGCGCGCAGTGCGGCAACGGTTTTGCGCAGTTCGGCAACGCCGCCGGGGCACAGCCGCGGGTCCAGCGCCATCATCGCCACCGGGTTATAGCCCCATGCATTGCTGAGGCCGAGCGGCGGGAGATGCCGCTCATCGATCCAGGCGACCACCGGCATGAGTTCCACGGCGGAAACGTGCAGGCGCTTGAGGTGCGCGATCACCGCCGGATGCGCGAGCGCGGCGACAGTGCCGCGCAATGCCTCGGGCACATCTGGGTGCAGCTTGGTAAAGCCGCGCACGTTGAGCTCGTAAATCAGGCCTCCGTGCCGGAATAGCGGCGGTGCAGGGGTAGCCGGTTCGTAGAGGCCTATCACCGCCTTCGGCACAATCGCCGCCGTATCCACGCCATAGACTGATAAGCTGGCGTCGTAGGTGAAGGGGCGGTCGAGTTCGATGGCGTAAGGATCGACCAGGAGCTTGGCGGGATCGAACCACTGGCCGGCCGCCGGATTCCACGCTCCCGAAGCGCGGTAGCCATAACCCATGCCGCACAACGCGCCGGGCAGTTCGGCCGTCCAGTTCTCGCCCACGCGCGTCATGGCCACGCGCTGTTCAGGCTCGCCGTCAAACAGGCAGAGCGTCAGGGCTTCGGCATGCGGCGAGCGGACGGTGAAGCGGGTCTTGCCGTCCGTGATCTCGACGCCGGGCGTCACGTCACCACGTCGGGCGCAGTCCGTCCGGTGTGCCGCGCAATCCCGGCGATGGCATCGGCTGCCGCGATCAGGTCGGCCAGCATGTCGGGCGTTTCGCGATCGAGGTCGCCGCCAACCGGTTCATAGCGTTCGAGGTAGACGCGCAAGATCGCCCCTTCGGTACCGGTGCCGGAGAGGCGGAAGACCACGCGCGAGCCGCCCGCGAACATCACGCGCACGCCCTGGTTGCTGCTGGTAGAGCCGTCGACCGGATCGAGGTAGGAGAAGTTGTCGGCCTGGGCGACTGCGAGCGATCCGAAAGTCTGGCCCGGAAGGCTTTCGAGTGCAGCTTTCAGTTCCGCCATCAGCGCGTCGGCCTTGTCGGTTGGCAGCGCTTCGTAATCGTGGCGGGCGTAATAGTTGCGGCCGAACTTCGCCCAGTGCTCGCGCGCAAGCTGGTCGACGCTGATCTTGCGGACGGCAAGGATGTTGAGCCAGAGCAGCACGGCCCACAGGCCATCCTTCTCGCGCACGTGATCGCTGCCGGTCCCGGCGCTTTCTTCGCCGCAGATCGTGGCCATGCCGGCATCCAGCAGGTTGCCGAAAAACTTCCAGCCGGTCGGCGTCTCGAAACAAGGCAGACCAAGCGCTTCGGCAACGCGATCAGCCGCGGCGCTGGTGGGCATCGACCGGGCAATCCCCTTGAGGCCGCTCGCATAGCCCGGTGCGAGATGTGCGTTCGCCGCAAGCATGGCGAGGCTGTCCGAAGGCGTGACGAAGCGGTGACGCCCGACGATCAGGTTACGGTCGCCATCGCCGTCCGATGCTGCGCCGAAATCGGGCGCGTCAGCACCGAACATCGTCTCGAACAGTTCGTGGGCATGGACCATGTTCGGATCGGGGTGATGCCCGCCGAAGTCCTCCAGCGGAACGCCATTGCGCACCGTGCCCTTGGGAAATCCCAGACGGCCTTCTAGGATTTCAGTGGCATAGGGGCCGGTTACGGCGCTCATCGCATCGAACGCCATGGTGAAACCGGCGCTGACATTGGCGCGGATGGCGGCGAAGTCGAATAGCTCTTCCATCAGCTCGGCATAGTCGGCAACGGAATCGATCACCTCGACAGTGAGGTTGCCAACCTGCGTCGTGCCCAGCGTGTCGAGATCGACATCGGGGGCATCGACGGTCAGCCAGCGGTCGATGGTCCGGGTGCGGGCATAGATCGCCTCGGTCACGCCTTCGGGGGCAGGGCCGCCGTTGGCAATGTTGTACTTGATGCCGAAGTCTTCGTCGGGCCCGCCAGGGTTGTGGCTTGCCGAAAGGATCAGGCCACCGCTGGCGCCGTACTTGCGGATCACGTTCGATGCGGCGGGGGTGGAGAGGATGCCGCGTTGGCCGACCAGCACCTTGCCATAGCCATTGGCCGCGGCGATGCGGATCACTTGCTGGATCACGGTGCGATTGTGGAAGCGACCGTCACCGCCGAGGACCAATGTACTGCCCGGCTCCCGCTCGACCACATCGAACACTGCCTGGATGAAGTTTTCAGCGTAGCCCGGCTGCTGAAAAACCTTCACCTTCTTGCGCAGGCCGGAAGTGCCGGGCTTCTGGTCGGAGTAGGGCGTCGACAGTACGGTACGGGTCATTGGTCCTCCGCGATGAGGGCGGCATAGAGGTCCGCATAGGCCCTGCCGGAGCGGTTCCAGGAGAAGTCGGTCTTCATTCCGGCGCGCTGCATGGCACGCCAGGTATCGCGTTGCCAGTAGAGTGTGACAGTGCGGCTGATGGCATCGGCAAGGCTCGCATAATTCACGCCATCGAACTGCACCCCCGTCGCCACGCCGCCCATCACGGCCGCCAGATTGGCGTCGATCACGGTGTCCGCAAGCCCCCCAGTCCGCGCCACCACCGGCACGCACCCATAGGCAAGGCCATAAAGCTGCGTCAGGCCGCAGGGCTCGAAGCGCGAAGGCACGAGGATCGCATCGCCACCACCCTGCATGCGGTGCGAAAGGCCTTCGTCATAGCCGATCCGCACACCGACCTTGCCGGGGTGGCGCATGGCCGCGGCGTCGAAGGCGTTCTCCATCGCCTTGTCGCCGGAGCCGAGGAGGGCGAGGCGCCCGCCGGTGCCGACGAGGTGGTCGATGCACTCGAGAAGGACGTCGATGCCCTTCTGCCAGGTGAGGCGGGTGACGGCGATGAAGAGAGGACCGTCGCTCGCTTCAAGTCCGAATTCTGCCTCAAGTGCGCGCTTGTTGGCTACCCGTTTGCCCAGGGAGAGTTGCCCGTATGCCTGCGGGAGTTGGATATCGGTTGCCGGGTTCCATTGCACGGTGTCGATGCCGTTGACGATGCCTATCACCCGATCGGCTCGACTGACGATAAGTCCTTCCAATCCCATGCCAAATTGGGCGGTGCGGATCTCGCGCGCATAAGTCGGGCTGACCGTGGTGATCATGCTCGCCGCCTCGAGTCCTGCCTTCAGGAAGCCGACGCCGCCGTGATATTCGACCCCGTCCATTGCCCAGGCATGGGGCGGCAAACCGAGCGCCGGGAAAACGTCCGCGCCGTAGTGCCCCTGGAACGCCATGTTGTGAATGGTCATTACCGAGGGCACGCGCTTGCCACCGTCGGGCGGCGAAAAACGCAGGTATGCCAATGCCATGGCCGCCTGCCAGTCATGCGCGTGGACCAGGTCAAACTCGCGTCCCTTGACCATGCACCCACCAACATCCGCCGCCGCCCGACCGAATGCGGCAAAGCGACGCCAGTTGTCGGCCCAGTCGCGGCCCGAAGAGTCGACGTACGGGTTGCCATCGCGCTGAAAAAAGGCTGGTGCATCAAGGGCTAACAACGGGTGGCCGTCGATCTTGCCGCCGACCAGCCGCGCCTTTTCGCCCAGCAGGTTGTCCCAGGTATGCAGCGCTCGAGGGCGGGAAAGCGCCTTCATCACTGCCGGATAGCCCGGAAGAAACGTCGTCATTTCAACGCCATGCGGCGCAACCGCAGCAGGCAGCGCTCCTGCCACGTCGGCAAGGCCGCCGGTCTTGACCAGCGGCACCGCCTCGGAGGCAACGGACAGGACCCTGATCGTCATGCCAGCCGGTCGATCATCCGCTTGGTGATGAGGCAAACCCCGCTTTCGGAGCGGCGGAAGCGGCGGGCATCGAGTTCCGGATCCTCACCCACGACGAGGCCTTCGGGAATGCGCACGCCGGAATCGAGGATCACGCGGCTGAGCCTGGCGCCACGACCGATGTTGCAATAGGGCAGGATCACCGCTTCCTCGCAGGAAGAGAACGAGCCCATTTTTACCCCTGTAAACAACAGGCTGCGCCGGGCGATGGCGCCGGAGACGATACAATCCTGTGAGATCAGCGAGGAGATCGCCATGCCTCGACGGCCATCTTCGTCGTGCACGAACTTGGCCGGCGCGGCGATGATCTGGTCGGTCCAGATCGGCCAGTCGCGGTCGTACATGTTGAGCTTGGGCACCGTGTCGGTAAGATCGAGATTGGCCTCGAAATAGGCGTCGATCGTGCCGACATCGCGCCAGTATTCCTCGATTTCCTCGGCCGCACGGATGCAGGAATTGGTGAAGCGATGTGCCACCGCCTTGCCGTTCTTCACGATCTTGGGGATGATGTCATTGCCGAAATCGCGGCTTGAGTTCGGGTCGTCAGCGTCTTCCTGCAGCATCTGGAACAAGAACTTCGTCTCGAAGACATAAATGCCCATCGAAGCCAGCGCCATTTCCCCGTTGCCGGGAATGCCGGGAGGATCGGCAGGCTTTTCAATGAAGTCGGTGATCGTGTCGTGCTTGTCCACGGCCATCACGCCGAAGCCGGTGGCTTCCATCCGCGGCACCACGAGGCAGCCGATGGTGACGTCTGCGCCGCTGTCGACGTGCTGGCGGAGCATCAGCTCGTAGTCCATCTTGTAGATGTGGTCGCCAGCGAGGATGACCATGTACTTGGGCGCATAGGAGGCGATGATGTCGATGTTCTGGAACACGGCATCGGCAGTGCCTTCGTACCAGTGATCTTCCGAGACGCGCTGCGAGGCGGGCAGGATGTCGAAGCTCTCGTTGCGTTCGGGACGCATGAAGTTCCACGCGCGCTGCATGTGGCGGATCAGCGAGTGCGCCTTGTATTGCGTGGCGACGCCGATGCGGCGGATGCCCGAGTTGATCGCGTTGGAGAGGGCAAAGTCGATGATGCGTGATTTGCCGCCGAAGTAGACCGCAGGCTTGGCGCGGTTGTCGGTCAGTTCCTTCAATCGGCTGCCCCTGCCGCCAGCCAGGACATAGGCCATCGCATCGCGGGCCAGTGGCTGAGAGTAAGTTTCGCGCATCCCCTGTTCTCCGTTCTTATCCCTGGAATTCGAGTATCAGCGTGGCCAGTGGTGGCAGCACCACGAAGGCGGCACCGCCTTCGGCCGTGACCTGCCCGAGATTGCCGATCCCGCTGCCGCCGTAGTCCTGCGCATCGCTGTTGAGCACTTCACGCCATTCGCCGTCGTTCGGCAGCGGCAGGCGGTAGTGGTCGTGCACCTGCGGCGTCATGTTGCAGATCACCGCGATGGGCCTGGCATCGGGAGCCTTGCGCAGCCAGGCGAAAACCGAGGCCTGTGCATCGTCGACGACCAGCCATTCGAAGCCATCCGGCTCGCAATCGCGGGCATGGAGGGCGGGGCGGGTTGTATAGACGCGATTGAGATCGCGGACCCAGCGGCGGACGCCTTCGTGGGCCGGGGCATTCAGAAGGTCCCAGTCGAGCGAGCGGGCCTCGCTCCATTCCCTTCGCTGCGCGAATTCCTGCCCCATGAACAGCAGCTTCTTGCCGGGATAGCCCCACATCAAGCCGTAATAGGCGCGAAGGTTGGCGAATTTCTGCCAGTCATCGCCGCTCATCTTGTTCAGGAGCGAACCCTTGCCGTGGACGACTTCGTCATGGCTGAGCGGGAGGACGAAGTTTTCGCTGAAGGCGTAGGTCAGCCCGAAGGTGATCTCGTTGTGGTGGTACTGCCGGTGGATCGGGTCACGCGCCATGTACTGCAGCGTGTCGTGCATGAAGCCCATGTTCCACTTGAAGCCGAAGCCAAGGTGCTCACGCGGGGCCTCGTCGAACGCTGGTTTGCTGACGCCGGGCCAGGAGGTGGATTCCTCGGCGATCGTGAGGAAGCCGGCGTGGCTGGCATAGACCGCGCGATTCATCGCCTTTAGGAATTCGACCGCTTCCCAGTTCTCACGCCCGCCTTCGGCATTGGGGATCCATTCGCCCGCCTTGCGCGAGTAATCGCGGTAGAGCATCGAGGCGACGGCATCCACGCGCAAGCCGTCGACGTGGTAACGCTCGGCCCAGAAGAGCGCATTGTTGACGAGGAAGCTGACGACTTCGTGGCGGCCGAAGTTGTAGATCAGCGTGTTCCAGTCAGGATGAAAACCGAGGCGAGGGTCTTCATGTTCGTAGAGTGCAGTGCCATCGAAGCGGACGAGGCCGTGTTCATCGGTGGGGAAGTGGGCGGGTACCCAGTCAATCAGCACCGAAACGCCGGCGCGGTGCGCACCGTCCACGAAGCGAGCGAAGCCCTCTGGTGGGCCGAAGCGGGCAGAAGGGGCATACAGGCCGGTGGTCTGGTAACCCCATGACGGATCGTAGGGGTGTTCCGAGACGGGAAGGAATTCGATGTGGGTGAAACCCATCTCCGCGACGTAGGGGATCAGTCGGTCGGCCAGTTCGTCCCAGGTGTAGAAGCCCTCGTCATGCGGCTTCTGCCAGGAACCCGGATGGACCTCGTAGATGGACATCGGCTGGCGACGAGCATCGACGCTGGCCCAGTGGGCGCGGTGATCGGCGTCGCCCCAATCCACCTTGACCGGGTGCGTTGTGATCGAGGCCGTGCTGGGGCGGAATTCTGCGGCCTGGGCGAAGGGGTCCGCTTTCAGGGGCAGCACTGTGCCGTCGGCGCCGATCACGTGGTATTTGTAGGCGCAGTGTTCGCCGATGTCGGGGATGAAGATTTCCCACACGCCGATGTCGGCACGACGCCGCATCGGGTGGCGACGCTGGTCCCAATCATTGAAGTCACCGACAACGCTGACGACCTGCGCATTCGGCGCCCAGACGGCGAAGTGGACACCGCTGGCGCCCTCATGGTCGATCAGGTGGGCGCCCAACTTGTCGAACAGGCGGTGATGGGTGCCCTCGGCAATAAGGAAATCGTCGAGCGGGCCTAGGACAGGGCCGAAGGAGTAAGGATCGGTTACCAGCCATTCGTGCGTGCCTGCCGTGCAGGCGTACCGAACCGGCTGCCGCGGGCCCTTGACCTTCCCTTCGAACAGGCCGCGCCCGTCGACCCGCGTCAGTTTGCCGAGCCTCTTGCCGGAGAGTGACCATGCCACCGCATCTTCGGCACCGGGCAGGACCGCGCGGGCGAATGCGCCCTCTGGTCCTTCGTGGATGCCGAGAAGCGAGAAAGGATCGGCGTGCGTCCCGTCAAGCAGGGCATCGATGGCGCTCGCCGGTGGCTTCATGCTGGCTCTCGGACCCCCCAGATATCGCGGGCGTATTCGCCGATCGTGCGATCGGACGAGAACCAGCCTACGTTGGCAATGTTGCGGATTGCCGAAGCGCGCCACGATGCCTGCTGTTCCCAGCGGCGGTCGATGTTGCGTTGGGCGGAATGGTAGGCGTCGAAGTCGGCCGCGACCATGAACCAGTCGTGGTCATAGATCCCGCCCATGAGCCCGGCGTAGCGCTGCGGATCGTCAGGCGAGAATACCCCGGTGGCGATGGCGGCGATGGCCTGCTGCAACTCGCGCGAGGCTTCGATGACTTCACGCGGGTTATAGCCGTTGGCGCGCTTATCCTCGACCTCTTGCGCGGTCAGGCCGAAAATCTCGATGTTGGGATCGCCGACGCGATCCTTGATCTCGATGTTCGCACCATCGAGCGTGCCGATGGTGAGAGCGCCATTCAGTGCAAACTTCATGTTGCCAGTGCCCGAGGCCTCCATGCCGGCGGTGGAGATCTGCTCGGACAGATCGGCCGCCGGAATGATCCTCTCGGCGAGGCTGACATTGTAGTTCGGGACGAACACCACCTTGAGCAATCCGCCGACGGAAGGATCGGAATTGACGCGGCGGGCGATGTCGTTCGCCAGTTTGATTATCAGCTTGGCATTGTGGTAACTTGAAGCTGCCTTGCCGCCGAAGATCTTCACGCGCGGCACCCAGTCGCGTTCCGGGTGGCTGCGGATCTGGTCGTAGAGAGCAACCGTCTCGATCAGGTTGAGCAGCTGGCGCTTGTACTCATGGATGCGCTTGATCTGGACGTCGAACAGGGCATCAGGATCGAGGCGGACGCCCATCAGGTCCTTGATGTGCTTGGCGAGCGCGATCTTGTTGGTGCGCTTGACCTCGGCAATGCGTTCGCCGAGCGCGGCATCGTCAGCCAGGGCGTTGAGATCGGCAAGCTTTTCGGCATCGTCGAGGAAGGCCGGCCCGATCGCGTCCTTGAGCACTGACGTCAGGCCCGGGTTGCACTGCTGCAACCAGCGGCGCGGGGTGACGCCGTTGGTCTTGTTGTTGATGCGGGTGGGGTAGAGCTTGTGCAGATCGGAGAAGACGGTGGTCTTCATCAGATCGGTATGGAGCGCCGCCACCCCGTTGACGCTGTGCGCGCCGGTGAAGGCGAGGTTGGCCATGCGCACCCGCCTTTCGCCGCCCTCGTCGATCAGGCTGATCGCGGCGATTGCGGCATCGTCCATCCCGGCCTTGCGAGCTTCACGCAGGACGCGGCTGTTGATGGCGTAGACGATCTGCATGTGACGCGGCAGCAGGCGCTCGAACAGCGGCAGCGGCCAGGATTCCAATGCTTCGGGAAGGAGCGTGTGGTTGGTGTAGGCGACGGTCGCCTTGGTGACTTCCCACGCCTCGCTGAACTCGAGCCCGTGCACGTCGACCATCAGGCGCATGAGTTCGGCGACGGCAACCGCAGGGTGCGTGTCGTTGAGCTGGATCGCGGCCTTTTCGGGCAGGCTGCGGATGTCGCCATGATATTGGACATGGCGGCGGACGATGTCCTGGATCGAGGCGGAGGTGAAGAAGTACTCCTGCCGCAGACGCAGTTCCTGGCCGGCGGGCGTGGAGTCAGCGGGGTAGAGCACGCGCACGAGGCTGTCGGCACGGACCTGTTCGGCAAGCGCACCGAAATGGTCGCCGGCGTTGAAGGCATCGAGCCGCAGGGGATCGAAGGCGTGGGCGGTCCACAGGCGCAGGGTATTCACGCGCTTGCCGCGCCAGCCGACGACCGGGGTGTCGACCGCGCTGGCTTCGACCTTCTCGGCCGGGCGCCATTCGACCGCATCGCCATTGGCGACGACTTCGCCGCCGAAGCCGATGATGTAGGCGCTTTCGCGGCGATCGAATTCCCAAGGGTTGCCGTGGCTGAGCCAGGTTTCGGGCAGTTCGACCTGCCAGCCATCGTCGATCCGCTGGCGGAACATGCCGTTCACGTAGCGGATGCCGTAGCCATAGGCGGGAATGTCGAGGCTGGCGAGGCTCTCCATGAAGCAGGCGGCGAGGCGGCCAAGACCGCCATTGCCGAGCGCCGCGTCGGGCTCAAGGTTCTCCAGCGCCGAGAGGTCGAATCCGTGATCGCGCAGGGCCTTTTCCATTTCGCGCGTGAGGCCCATGTTGGATAGGGCATCACGCAGCAGGCGTCCGATCAGGAATTCCAGGCTCAGGTAGTAAACCCGCTTGCCGCCCTGCTCATAGGTCTTGCGGGTGGAATCCATCCACTGGTCGATGATTGCATCGCGAAGGGTCAGGACAGTCGCGGTGTACCAGTCATGCGGCTTGGCGGCGCGTTCATCCTTGCCGACGCGGTGGCGCAGCACGTCGATGATCTTTGCGTCGATCTCGCTTGCGCCTGATTGTCTCATGATGCTCATCGCACAAGTCCCACCCTGATTGACGCCAGATGCGCGCTGCTGGGGACAGCGAGCGCCGAGCGTCTGTTGTACCGACCTGTCAGGACAGCGTGCCGCGCTCCACCTTGCCGCGGAGGATGACTGTCGCAGCGCCTTGCATCACACTCTCGAGCAGGACGGTAGGCGAGGCTTGGGCGCAAGGGCAAGCGTGGAGTGTGAGCCAAGTCAGTCATGGCAGAAATCCGTCGCCCCCAATGCACGTTTCGATGGGGCTAGTACGTATTCTGCCTCGGTTTGTCGGTCAGAATACGTCTGCGCTTCAGAGCATGCGGCGCAAGACATTGTCCTTGATGACAAAATGATGATGCAGCGCTGCGGCAATATGCAGAATCACAAGGCCTGCCATCAGGAAGCCGAGAACTTCGTGCCCTTCATGCGCGGCTTCGGCGAGGGCAGACCCCTTGGCGACCGGAAGCTTCGGCCAGTCAAACAGGCCGTAGATCGAAAGGGGATACTTGCCCGCCGAGGAAAAGATCCAGCCCGTAAACGGCACGACGATCATCAGGGCGTAAAGCGCACCATGCGTCAGGCGCGCCACGCTTTGCTGGAGCTTCCCCATGCTTGCCGGCCATGCCGGCATGGTCCAGGTGAAGCGCCAGGCGAGCCGGGCGAGCGAGAGAAACAGGATGAGGATGCCGGTGGCCTTGTGTGCAGGGAAGGGCTGCCAGATATCTTCGATGGCCTCGCCGAAGATCCCGGTCAGGATATTGAACAGAACCAATGCCGCAATGACGGCGTGAAACAGGCGCGCAACTGCATTGTACCGGACGAGATCGTGCGTGCCAGATAACGTGGCCATGACCATTCCCCTCGACTTGATCTGGAGCCACGATAGTGCGCAGTCTTTCGCTCGTCACGTATCCGATTGTAGCAGGATACCTAAGGTGGCCGGCTCGCCAAAATATGACAGATGTCAAGTAATGGGATGCGGCAAATGACGTATGCCTGTTCGCCCCTGCAAAAAATATGGTGTCGGCAGAAACCATAGTCCGTGAGGGAACATGTCAACGCCGCGTCTCACCCAAGTCGAGCCCGCTGTCGTCCACAAGATGGCGTCCGTCCTCAAGAGCCAGAAGCCAGAGGTTATCCAGAACCATTTCGGTATCGGGCTCAACACATGGGTAAAGCTGCGCGAGGGGAAGGCAATCCGCCACTCCGTCGCGGTGCGCCTGCTGCAACGGTTGCAGCGAGACCAACTGATCTGAAGGGACAATCTGCCCTGCCGGGCACAGCTTGACAGGGCTTGAGTTCAAGCTGGTTGCAGTGCACAATCGCCGCGTGCCTCATACAACGACACAGGCACGCGGGGTCATTGAAATGCAGACTTCCCGGCGCGGCCGGAGCAGACAAGGGGCACAGGCAGGTCGACGGCTGCCCCGGCAGTCGCGAGTGGAAACGCAGGATCAGGTGGCAGAGCTTCGCGCACGCTTGGCTGCGGCCGAAGCGGCCAACGAGGCGAAAAGCCGGTTTCTTGCCAATGTCAGCCACGAAATACGATCGCCGCTCAACGCAATCTATGGCTATGCCCAGCTCGTCGAGCGGGGCGCCCAGGTCGATCCATTGGCGGCTGCGCGAGTCATTCGCCGCAGCGCCGAACATTTGACCAACCTCGTCGAGGGCCTGCTGGATATCGCCTCGGTCGAACAGGGTGTGGTCCGGGTCGATAACGGGGTGATCCGGCTCGGGGCGCTGGTTGAACAGGTAGCCGAGATGTTTTCGCCACTGGCGGCGCATAAGGGCCTGTCGTTCGTCTGCAGCATACAGGGCCGGCTGCCCGAGTTCGTGCGGCTTGATGAACGGCGCGTACGACAGGCATTAATCAATCTGGTGTCGAACGCGGTAAAGTTCACGCAGCGTGGGGAAATCCGGCTCGTGCTGCGGTGGTCGGGCCAGATCGCCACGATCGAAGTTCATGACACCGGTCCCGGCATTGCGCTTGATCGGCAGGAGCAGATCTTTGCGCCCTACGAACGTGCCGATGCTGCATCCGAGGCCGAGAAGACAGGGGCGGGCCTTGGTCTCGCCATCACGCGCGCTGTCGTGAACATGCTGGGTGGCGACCTCAAGCTGGACAGTGCGGTTGGCCGTGGGAGCTGCTTCAGGGTCAAGCTCATGGCGCCGCAGGTTGCGGGAATGGTCGATCATGCGGCCGACAAGGTCCGCCCTGCCGGATACAAGGGGGACCGGCGCGCGATCCTGCTGGTCGACGACGACGCTGATCACCTGTGTGTCTTGCGCACCGTTCTTACCGAGGTCGGCTTCGACGTCGCAGAGGCGGGTGATGGAGCCACGGCGCTGGCACTGGCCGATGCGCAGCCTTTCGACGCCATAATCTGCGATGTCAGCATGCCCGGCATGTCGGGTTGGGATGTCGCCGAACGTCTGCGCGCCATGTGCGGACGCGATCTCAAGATCCTGATGTTGTCCGCCAACGCGTTCGAGCGCCACGGTCTGTCCGGTCAACAAGCCAGCCACGATGCATTTCTGCTCAAGCCAGTGGATCTGGGGTCGCTGCTCGACGCATTGGGGCGCCATCTTCAGCTGGAATGGATCATGCCTGAAGTGCGGGAAACTGGCACTGGCGCGCGTGACAGCGTTCAGGTTTCGGCCGCAACGCGCGAACACGTCGACAGGTTGAGGGCGCTGGTCCAGATCGGTCACGTCAGGGCTCTTGAAGGAGAGATCAAGTCGCTGGCGACCGCTGATCCTGCTGCAGAAGCGCTAGCCACGCGGCTGTTCGATCATCTCGACCGCTTTGATCTCGCCGGGATCGGAAGGATACTGGAGGACCTGCCCGATGAGTGGCGATAACTTGCGTCGTGATACGGTTCTGGTCGTCGACGACGAGCCGGATTCGCTCCGTTTCCTGACCGATGCACTTGAAGGGGCGGGAATCACGGTGCTGGTTGCCATATCGGGGGGCGCCGCGCTGGACCTGCTTGAGCATGTCGTGCCCGACCTGATCCTGATGGATGCCGTGATGCCGGGAATCGATGGGTTCGCCGCAACCAGGCAGATCAAGGCACGCTCGCAGCTTTCGCACGTGCCGGTGATGTTCATGACCGGGCTTACCGAGAGCGAGCATGTGATCGAAGGCTTCGAAGCTGGTGGCGTCGATTATCTGCGCAAGCCGGTCAACGTGCACGAACTGCTGGCGCGGGTTCGAGTGCATCTGGGCAATGCGCGTGCGATGCAGGCGAGCGCTACCGGCCTCGATGCAACCGGACGGCTGATGATGTCCGTTGATCCCCAAGGCGGTTGCCTCTGGTGCACGCCACTCGCCGAACGCGCCATCCTTCGGGTAAGCCCGGAATGGAGCCGGGAGGAGCGGCAGTTGCCCGATGCGATCCGCCTGCCTTTGCTTCGCGTGCTGGCGCGAAATGCCACGGGGGCATCGGTCCGGATCGAGCAAGGGGAAAGCGCGCTCGAACTGGTCGTGATTGCACAATACCGCGACAGTGAAGTGCTGATCCGGCTTAACGAACTCAATCCCAAGGCTGACGTGTCCCAATTGCAGCTCAAGCTGGGGTTGACCGACCGCGAGGCCGAAGTGCTGCTCTGGATAAGCTACGGCAAGTCCAACGGGATGATTTCGGAGGTGCTGGCGATCAGCCCGCGTACCGTGCAGAAACACCTCGAACGCATCTACGAGAAGCTGGGCGTAGAGACACGGGCTGCCGCGGCAGCGGTCGCGATCAAGGTGCTCGGCACCTGAAGGCGCTCACGCCGCCGGAAGGGGAAACACTCCTCCAGGCGGCGTTGCGCCCCTGGCCAAACTTCACGCCAGCGTGAGGCTGGTCCAAGGTCGATCAGCGGCGAGCCATCTTCCCGCTGCGGGCGGCGAGCGCAAGCTCCTGAACCATCGGTTCGACACTCGCAATCGCGGCACGGCGGCACTGATAATCAGGCATCGGTGTGACGATCATGCGGTCAGCCGGATCACAGGCTTCTGCAGCGGCGTCGGCAATGCGGTTCCGAAGACGGCGCATGTCCGAGGCGCGCGACAGGTCGAGGCCGTCGGCCGAGATGGCAATGTTGACGGTCTGTGGGGCAGGTGCGGCAAGAGCGATCTGCGGCGCAGACAGCAAGCCGACCGCCAAAGTGGCGGCGATAAGGGTCTTCATGAGCATTCTCCTGCGTACTGTCTTTATGTGCGGGTACCGTTTTTCGGCCTCGCTTATTTTGGTGGACCGTGCGGTTTTGCCCGGCTTGTTGATCCGTGCATAAAATAGGCTGAGGGCACACGTCGGACAAGCCATTTTTATTGCAAAACCCTTGGATTTACGGGGTTTTCGCTGTTGCCACGCAGCATCTAGGCGGCGGCTGCAACGGAGATTTCATGCACGATTCCTCCACCTGAGAAGGCCGAGTTAGGACGCTTGTTCAAAATTCTTGGCAGAAGTCAGCCATTTGGCGGATGGGCTTCATCAAGATTGCAGAAAGGCGCTGGACCCATGCGCATTAGGCCATTTGCTTTGTGCGCTGCAGCAATGGCGCAGGAAATTTTATTGGTGATCGGTCAAGAAGTGGCAGTTGGAGAGCCCATCGGAATGCGTCACGCTCTGCGGGGGAGATGGAGATGACCAGAATGATGCGAGCGCTGCAGGTCCAGAATCTGAGCGCCGACCTGTCCGGTGTTAGCATTGTGGATACCGCGATTCCGGAGCCGCAGTCGGACGAGGTCCTGGTACGGATCGAAGCCGCAGCGCTTGGATTTCCCGATCTTCTGATGACCCGCGGGGAGTATCAGGCAAAACCGGCCTTGCCATTCATTCCGGGCATGGAAGCTGCGGGCGTAGTGGTTCGGGCGAAAAGCGATGGGCCTTGGCGCGAAGGCGACCGTGTGATTGCAGGGATGCTCACCGGTGGGGTCGCCCAATTCGGGTGTTTTCCCGAAGGAGCTCTCCTCAGGCTGCCAGACCGGCTGTCGATGGCCCAGGGCGCGGCCTTGCGGGCTGCCTACCTGACTGCCTGGGTGGCACTAGTATGTCGTGGAGTGGCGCAGGCAGGCGAATGGTTGTTGGTGCACGGGGCGGCTGGCGGCGTGGGACTGGCTGCCGTCGATCTTGGGGTGGCTCTTGGCCTGAAGGTCATTGCCGTGGCCTCCACGCAGGAAAAGCGGGAAGCGATCGGCGGGCTCTACAAGCCCGCCCACGTTATCGACGGCAGCGCGGGCTTCCGTGAGCAGGTGCTGACCATTACAGGCGGCAGAGGCGCGGACCTCGTCTACGATCCCGTCGGTGGAGGCGTGTTCGATGAATCGACGCGCTGCATCGCGTTCGACGGTCGGTTGCTGGTTGTCGGCTTTGCGGCCGGCCGGATTCCGCAGATCGGTGCGAACATTCCTCTCATCAAGGGGTTCTCGGTGGTCGGCGTAAGGGCAGGGGAATATGGGCGCCGCTTCCCCGATCGAGGCAGGGAGAACATCGCGCATATCCTGGAATTTGCGGATCAAGGCAGGATCAAACCCCACGTCCACGCCGCCTTCCCCTTGGATGACTGGAAGCTCGCGTTCCAGGGCATGGAGCAACGCAGTGTCATCGGGCGGAGTGTCGTCCTGCCACACGGCTGACGCGGACACGTCGCGCGAGGGCTGCACAAAGACAAAAAATGGGCCGCACCGTTGCCGGCGCGGCCCTGAAAAGTTTGGGAGAGGATGCCTGAAAGGCCTTTCCGAAATGGGGAAACTGCGCTCTGTGTGCAAGTGCGAAAGCCACATATCTAGTTGCGTTTATTGCAATTGAGTGTGTGAGTGCGCGCATTTGTGTGTGGGATTGCCCGGCGTCAAAAGCCCGGATTTCCTGGGGATTTCGCTGCGTCGTCTCCAAGCTGTTCATCCTTCCCCCGACCGCTGACGATGCATTCCCTGCACAAAAGATCAGGTGCGGGGTTTTGCAAATGACCTGTTGCGACCACAGACATTGATTGCTATAACCCATAACAGAAATGGGAGAGAGCACATGCTGTTTGAGCGCATCAATCCAATGACTGGCGCGGTAGCTTCGACGGCCGAAGCCATGCAGGCGTCGGATATTCCTGCAATCACCGCGCGTGCAGCTTCAGCATTTCCAGCTTGGGCGGCCATGGGACCCAATGCCCGGCGCGCTGTATTGATGAAGGCGGCTGCTGCGCTCGAGAGCCGCGCCGATGCCTTCGTCGAGGCGATGATGGGCGAGATCGGGGCGACCAAGGGCTGGGCGCTCTTCAACCTCGGGCTGGCCGCAAGCATGGTGCGTGAAGCCGCCGCCCTGACGACGCAGATTTCGGGTGAGGTCATCCCTTCGGACAAACCTGGCTGCGTGGCCATGGCCTTGCGCGAACCGGTCGGGGTGATCCTCGGCATCGCACCGTGGAATGCGCCGATCATTCTGGGCGTTCGCGCCATCGCCGTGCCCCTCGCCTGCGGCAACGCCGTGATCCTCAAGGCCTCGGAGCAGTGCCCGCGGACGCACGCCCTGATCATCGAAGCCTTTGCCGAGGCTGGCTTCCCTGAAGGTGTGGTCAATGTCGTCACCAATGCCCCGAAGGATGCGGCCGACGTCGTCGGGGCACTGATCGACGCGCCGCAGGTGAAGCGCATCAACTTTACCGGGTCTACGGCTGTGGGCAGGATCATCGCGGTTCGCGCGGCGCAGCATCTCAAGCCCTGCCTGCTGGAATTGGGCGGGAAGGCCCCGTTGATCGTTCTGGACGATGCCGACCTTGATGAAGCCGTAAAGGCAGCTGCGTTCGGCGCGTTCATGAACCAGGGTCAGATCTGCATGTCGACCGAACGCATCATCGTGGTTGATGCTGTTGCGGACGCCTTCGCCGAGAAGTTCAAGGCAAAGGTAGCCGCCATGCCGGTAGGTGATCCGCGCGAGGGGACGACCCCGCTGGGTGCGGTGGTGGACGCAAAGACAGTCGCACACTGCAAGAGCCTGATCGACGATGCGCTTGCCAAGGGAGCGCAACTGCTGACCGGGGGCGAGACCACGCACAATGTCTTGATGCCGGCGCATGTCGTCGCGGGCGTTACCCAGGACATGAAGCTGTTCCGCGACGAAAGCTTTGGTCCGGTCGTTGGCGTTATCCGTGCGCGCGATGAAGCCCATGCCATCGAACTGGCAAACGACACCGAGTATGGGTTGTCGGCCGCAGTCTTCACCCGCGACACGGCACGCGGCCTGCGCGTGGCGCGGCAGATCAAGTCTGGCATCTGCCATGTGAACGGCCCCACCGTGCATGACGAGGCGCAAATGCCTTTCGGCGGCGTCGGGGCGTCTGGATACGGGCGCTTCGGTGGCAAAGCCGGCATCGACAGTTTCACCGAGCTGCGCTGGATCACGATGGAGACGCAGCCCGGCCATTATCCCATCTGAATTTGCACGATTGCCCTAGAGGAAAGACCATGACCGAACAGCAGAAGATCGAGCGTGCGGAAGAAGATACCGTCGCTTTCACCGTGGAAGACGGCATTGCCTGGGTGAAATTCAACCGCCCGGAAAAGCGCAACTGCATGAGCCCTAAGCTTAATCGCCGGATGAAGGCGGTGCTTGAGGAACTTGAGTTCCGCGACGATGTGAAGGTTCTGGTGCTGACCGGCGAGGGTGATGCCTGGACCGCAGGAATGGATCTCAAGGAGTACTTCCGCGAGACCGAGGCTCAGGGGCTTGGAGCGGTGCGCAAGTCACAGCGCGAGAGCTATGGCTGGTTCGAGCGTCTGCGCTGGTACGAGAAGCCAACTATTGCGATGATCAATGGCTGGTGCTTTGGCGGCGGTTACGGCCCTCTGTTTGGCTGCGACATCGCGATCGCAGCTGAAGATGCCCAGTTCGGTCTTTCCGAGATCAACTGGGGTATTCTGCCCGGTGGCGGAGCATCGAAGGTCGCCCAGGAACTGATGCCGTTCCGCAAGGCCATGTACCACGCCATGATGGGCGAGAATCTTACCGGCAAGCAGGCCGAAGAACAGGGTCTCGTCACCGAAGCCGTCCCTGCTGACAGGCTGAAGGCGCGCGTTCTGGAGATTTGCGAAGCGCTCAAGAAGAAGGACACGCATGCTCTGCGTGCAACCAAGTGGACGATGCGCCGCATGGTCGACATGACCTACGACAACGGTCTGGAGTACCAGATCCGTGCGCAGGAAGCGCTGCACAGCTTTGGCGGCGCCGCTGCTCGCAAGGAAGCCACGCGCCAGTTCCTGGATGAAAAGAGCTTCAAGCCCGGCCTCGGCACGTTCGACACGAGCAAGGTCAAGGCCTGATCATCTAGACGGGTTTCGGAAGGCCCCGGACGCAATCGCGTCCGGGGCCTTTCTGATTTGATATGCCCAGTAAAAGCGGTTGCCTGTAGTCTCGCAAGAGGTCAGCTTGGCGGAAGAGGAGTCTTGTACATGCCGCCCAAGTTCCGAATTGTCCTTGCCGCTTCAATTGCGTGCTCCATGCCTGCCGTCGCGAAGGAGCCCACTTATCCAAAGGCCGAGGCTCAGGTACTCGACCTGTCGCAGAAGGCCATTGCCATTCGCTCGGTGCGGGGGGACGGCAACAAGACCATCGATGTCGCCAGGCTTTTCGGTGACGCGCTGGTGGCGGGCGGCTGGAGCACCTCGGATATCGAGATCACGCCGGTGGACGATACCGCCTATATCATCGCGACGTGGAAGGGCAGCAATCCGGCGCTCAAACCTCTGGTGATCTCGGGTCACATGGACGTGGTCGAGGCCAGGCGCGAGGATTGGGAGCGCGATCCTTTCGTGCCAGTGGTTGAGGACGGCATCCTCTATGGCCGTGGCGCGAGCGATATGAAGTTCGACGGGGCGCTGGCCCTTTCGACGCTCATCGAACTGCGCCGACAGGGCTTTAAGCCCAGGCGCACCATCGTCATCGAGTTTTCCGGAGACGAGGAAACGACGATGAAGACCAGCGCGATCATAGCCGAGAAGCTGAAGAACGCGGAATTGGTCATCAATGTTGATGGCGGTGGCGGACTCCTCGACGAGGCGACTGCCAAGCCTCTGTTCTGGACCTGGCAGGGCGCGGAGAAGACCTATGCCGACTATCGGCTGGAGGTGACCAATCCAGGCGGGCACAGTTCCGCGCCCCGGCCGGACAATGCGATCGTGCAACTCTCGCAAGCATTGGTGAAAGTTGGTGCCTACAAGTTCAAGGCCGAGCAGAACGAAATCACCAAGGCCGCGTTCGAGAAGGCAGCGCCATTTACCGAAAAGCCGGAGGTAGCTGCTGCGATGCGCGCCTTTGCGGCCAATCCTGCCGACGAGACGGCCTTGGCTACTCTGCGGGCCGATCCGGCCATGGTCGGACTGGTTGGCACTACATGTGTGCCGACGATGCTGGGCGGTGGGCACGCGGAAAATGCCCTGCCGCAGCGGGCCTTCGCCAACATCAACTGCCGCATCTTCCCGGGCCATTCCAAGGAAGAGATCATGGCGGAACTGGTCAAGGTCATTGGTGATCCGGTGGTAAAGGTCACCGATGTCACGGTCGGGTCGGTGGCTTCGCCGGCATCGCCGCTACGGCCTGATGTTATGGCCGCAGTGGCGAAGGCGATGGCCAAGGCCTATCCCGGTGTGCCGTTGATCCCCTCGCAATCATCTGGGGCATCTGATTCAATGTGGTTCCGCGCTGTCGGCGTGCCGAGCTACGGCCTGAGTCCGACGTTTGCGAAGGACTCGGAGTCGTTCGCCCATGGCCTCAATGAGCGGACCCGCCTCTCCAACATCCGTCCGGGGATCACCTATTACTTGAGCCTGATCACCGACCTGACGAAGTGATGGATGCGAGGAAGCCGCGGGCGATGTCCCGCGCTTCTCCGGCTGTGAAACACCCGGGCGACAGGCACAGTTCGAGCCAGAGCCCGTCCACCAGCGCCGTGACCGCGATGGCGTGTCGACGGCGTGCCGAGACAGGCACGCCGCAATCTCCTAACAGGGCTTCGAGCCGGGCGCGGTAAAGGGCGTATTGCTCGTCATGCTGACGAGCAATGTCCTTGCGTGCCGTGACAAGGCTCCAGAACGCGATCCACGTGGCCAGCAGGGCCGTATCTGCAATCGGCGGCGCAAAGGAGGCCGTGACGAAAGCTTCCAACCTGTCCTGAGGCGCGGGGCCGGCCTCGGCGACTGCAAGGTCGAGCGCTTCGGCAACACGGCGATCGACATGTTCGTACGTTGCGGCAACAAGCGCATCAACGCCACCGAAGTAGTGACCCACGAGGCCGACCGAGGCACCTGCTTCCTGCGCAATGGCACGGACGCTCGCCCCGGCTGCCCCGTTGCGGGCAAGCACGCGGGCACAAGCTTCGATAAGGCTCAAGCGCCGGACGTCGGGTTCTGTGCGACGGAACGCGGGGGATGCTGCTGCTTCGCTCATCTCTTGAACAATCTGCCCGTTGTTGTACGATTGTTCAACAGACAATCTGGATTCGGGTTCATGGGCGATCTATCCGGCGCATTCCGCCATATCTCATCGGACGAAGTCGATCCTGACGCGGACTGGAGCCTGCCGGGCTGGCTTTATACCGATCCGGAGTACTTTGCCGTCGAGATGGAGCGGGTGATCCGGCCGTCGTGGCAGATCGTCTGCCATGTAGGCGACCTTGCCGCTGCCGGAGAATACCGGACGCTGGATTACCTGAACGAAAGCGTAATCGCGATCCGAGGAGACGATGGCGTCATCCGCGCCTTCACCAACGTCTGCCGCCACCGCGCCATGCGTCTTGTCGAGGGCCCTGCAGGTTGTGCCAGAAAGCTGGTCTGCCCCTATCACGCCTGGACATTCGAGCCTGACGGACGGCTTTCGGGCGTGCCCATGAAGTCGGATTACCCGGCGCTGAAACTCGAAGATAATGGCCTAGTGCCGGTTGCGGTCGAGATCTGGCGTGGTTTTGTGTTCGTGCGTCTGGTTGATGCAGGCTTCCCGAGCGTCGCTGAAATGATGGCGCCGTTCGAGGAAGAGGTTGAGCCTTATCGGTTTGAGGATATGCGCCGCATCGGCGACGTGCGCCTGCGCGAGAGGCAGGTGAACTGGAAGAACGTTGGCGATAATTATTCCGACAACTTGCACATCCCGGTTGCGCACGATGGCCTGACGCGCATTTTCGGGAAATCGTACGAGATCTCCGACCACGGCTGGGTTGACCGGATGAAGGGCGATCTTGTCGACAAGCCTTCGGCGAATTTCTGGGAACGGTTCTATCAGACGCACCTGCCAGAAGTGCCGCATCTTCCGCAGCAATCGCAGCGCCGGTGGCTGTATTACAAGCTCTGGCCGAACATGGCGTTCGATATCTATGCCGACCAGATTGATTTCATGCAGTGGTTGCCGTTGACGCCCACGACTTCGGTGCTGCGCGAGATGTGTTTTGCGCTACCGGACGAACGCCGAGAGATGAAGCTGGTGCGCTATGCAAATTGGCGGATCAACCGGGTGGTCAATGCAGAAGATACCTGGCTGATCGAACGGATTCAGCAGGGCATGGCGTCGAACTCCTACGGGGCAGGGCCGATTGGCAAGAGCGAAGTGTGCCTGCGCAGCTTCGCCCGCAAAATCCGCGCGATCACGCCCGAGGCGCGACTGCACAGGGCTCCGTCGGCTGGCTGGTCGAAGAAGTAATCACGATGGTTTCGGGGAATAATCGCATGTCCAACCGTTACGACGCACTGATCATCGGCGGCGGCCACAATGGCCTGGTCTGCGCATTCTATCTCGCCAGGGCGGGAATGAAGGTGCGCGTGCTGGAACGTCGCGACATTGTCGGTGGCGCAGCAGTCACCGAGGAATTCCACCCCGGCTTCCGCAACTCGACCGCGAGCTACACTGTCAGCCTGCTGCGGCCCAAGGTGATCGCAGACATGAAGCTCCACGATCATGGCTATCGCGTGATCGAGCGGACAATCAGCAACTTCTTTCCGTTTCCCGATACGTACCTCAAGCTGGGTGGCGGGCCGGGGCGCACGGAGGCGGAGTTCGCGCGCTTTTCCAAGAAGGATGCCGAGGCCTATCCCAGATACGACGCCGCGCTGGAAAAGGTCGCCAACGTGCTGCGCGACATTTCGCTGCAGACGCCGCCGAATGTTGGTGGCGGCATTGCTGCGCTGAAGTCTGCTGCAATGCAGGGGTGGCCGATCGCCAAGCTCGACATGGCAACGCAGCGTGACCTGCTGGATATCTTCACCAAGTCGGCGCGCGATTTCCTTGATGGCTGGTTCGAGGACGATCACGTCAAGTCGGCATTCGCGTTTGACGCGGTGGTGGGCAACTATGCTGGCGTTTCGACGCCCGGCTCTGCCTATGTGCTGCTCCACCATGTCTTTGGCGAGGTAAACGGCAAGCTGGGCGCATGGGGCCATTCTGTCGGCGGCATGGGCGCGATCACGCAGGCGATGGCCAAGGCCTGTGCCGAGGTCGGCGTCGAAATCAGCCTTGAAGCACCGGTTTCCAAGGTGCTGGTCAGCAACGGCAAGGCTGCGGGCGTGAAGCTGGAAGGTGGCGAAGAGCTTTACGCGCCGATCGTCGCTGCCAATGTCGGCCCCGCGCTGCTTTACCGGCAACTGGTCGACTCCTCGGATCTCGAAGAGGACTTCAACCGCCGGATAAAGGGCTACAAGACCGGTTCCGGCACCTTCCGCATGAATGTCGCGTTATCCGAACTGCCGGATTTCACTGTGCTGCCCGGCAAGGAACAGGCCGAACATCACACGGCCGGAATCATCATCGCGCCAGGCATGGATTACATGGATCAGGCCTTCATCGATGCCCAGCAGCACGGCTGGTCGAAGAAGCCGATCGTGGAGATCAAGATCCCGAGCACCGTCGACGACAGTCTGGCGCCTCCGGGGCAGCACGTAGCGAGCCTGTTCTGCCAGCAGTTCGATCCGAACATCGATTGGGATGCGCATCGCGAAGAAGTGGCGGACCTGATCATCGATACCGTCACCGAGCATGCGCCGAACTTCAAGGGTGCAGTCATCGCACGGCAGATACATTCGCCTTTGGACCTGGAGCGCAAGTTCGGGCTTATCGGGGGCGACATCTTCCACGGCACCATGGGCCTCGATCAGCTTTGGGCTGCGCGCCCGGTGCTTGGTCATGGTGACTATCGTTCGCCGATCAAGGGCCTCTACATGTGCGGATCGGGAACCCATCCTGGGGGCGGCGTGACCGGAGCGCCCGGCCACAACGCGGCGCACGAGATCATCCGTGACCGTTCAGTGCTGTGGAAGCTGCTGCATCGCTCCTGACCCAGAGATAGACCGGCAATCCGAGCGCAATGAAGCCCGCGCCATAAGAAAGGGCTTCGCCGCCGAGGCCCCATGCCGCCCAGGCAATGAAGCCTGCTCCGATGAGAGCTGCGACGGCCAGAATGCGCTCGCCCGGTAGCAGGCGCACGGCCGAGAGCATGGCGAGGAAATAGGACAGCATGCCGGCGGCGAGGCTTACGGAGGCGATGAATGCGAAGAGGTCTCCCATCCCGCGACCGAAGTTCAGCAAGGTCACGATGCTCAGCAAGACACTTGAAACCAGGTGCGAGCGTACCGGTGTGCCGCGGGACCCTTCTGTTGCGAACCAGCGCGGGAAGACGCCGCCCTTCGCCATAGCCCAAGGCACTTCGCCTTGAAGAAGGATGAAACCATTGAGCGTGCCGAACGCGCTGATCGCGGCGAAGACTGCGACGATCTGACCCACACCGGACCCGAAGAACCGCGCGAGAAAATCGGCCACTGGCGCAGGAGATGCGGCGGCAGCTTGCATGGGCATGTAAAGTGCGAAGGCGGTGGAAATGCCGATGTAGACGAACCCGGTCAGTGCGACGCCGATTAGTGTGGCGCGCGGGACGACCGAGGCGGCGTTCTCCACCTTGTCAGCAGGGACGGTTGCTGACTCAAGGCCGAGGAAGCCCCAGAAGGTGAGGCCAGCTGCCGCTGCAACCACCGTGCCTGACAGCGGCACCGCAGGCTGCACTGCACGGGGGGCGCCAGTAAGCAGCAACCACAGAGTCAGGCCAATAAGGCCAACCAGCGGCACCAGTTTGAGTACCGTGGTGACAACCGATACATCGCCAGCGGCGCGGACACCCCGAATGTTGACCGCGGTGAGCAACCACACGCACCCGACGGAGATGATCGCAGGAAGCCCGGGAACGCGGCCCATGACGGGAAAGATCAGGCTCAGGTTGGATACGACCGCGACTGCTACGGCGCCGTTGCCCGCCCAGATCATTGTCCAATACGACCAGGCAGTTACAAAGCCTCCAACCGGTCCGAATGCGGCCTGCGCATACGCATAGGGTCCTCCCGCCAACGGCAGGCGTGCCCCAAGGCGGGCAAAGGTGAAAGCAAGGCACAGCGCACCGGTGATCGTCACCGCCCAGCCAATCAACTGGTTTTGACCCAGGGGTGCAAGCGTTGCGGGCAGGATGTAGATTCCCGAACCGATCATGTTGCCAACGACCAGCGCCAGCGTCATCCAGAAGCCCAGCTTGCGCGTCGCGATCATTGGCAACTGGTTCCCTTCATTGTGCTTGGGTGAAGACTAGCGCTTGATCGCGAGGCGTCACCATGTTTGTGATGCAGTTGATGACCAATGTGACCACGTCTTCGCCGCGCATTGCTGCACCGGTCTACGATCCCCGGCTTGTCCGTGCGGCAGTCGCCATGAACGAGAACGACTTGCCAACGGCCGAGCCGCTTCTGCGGTCGCTGCTGAAGGACGATCCCTTCGATGTCCGCGCCATCCGACTGTTTGCCGAACTGGCGGGACGTATCGGGCGCTATAATGACGCAGAGAACCTGTTGCGCAGGGCAATCGAGCTTGCTCCGCAGTTCACGGCAGCAAGGGCGAATCTCGCGCTGGTCCTCTACCGCACAAACCGGGCACCGGAGGCGCTGGAAGAGCTGGCAAAAGTCACGGCTGACGATCCGGACAACGCCGGGCACGCCAACTTGCAGGCAGCTGCCTATGGCCGCATAGGCGAGTTCGACGAGGCTCTTGCGCTCTACCAACAAGTGCTGCGGCAAGCGCCCAACCAGCCCCGCGTCTGGATGAGCTATGGCCATATGCTCAAGACCGTTGGGCGGCAGGCGGAGGGTATCGCCGCCTACCGCAAGGCCATCGAACTTCTGCCAGTGCTTGGAGAGGCCTGGTGGAGCCTTGCAAATTTGAAGACGGTGAAGTTTAGCAATGACGACATAGCGGCCATGCAGCAGGCACTGGCGCGGACGGACCTCACTGCGGAAGATCGCTGGCATCTCGATTTCGCGCTGGGCAAGGCTTTCGAGGATCGAGGAGAGGCAGAGGCGTCGTTTGCGCACTACGCGGCAGGCAACGAGTTGCGTCGTCGTCGGATACCATATCGAGCGGAAGATGCGACCCAGAACGTGAATGCTGCGATCGCAGCTTTCACGCCGGCTGTCGTCGCTGGATTGCAGGGGAAGGGGTGCACAGCGCCTGATCCAATCTTCGTTCTTGGCATGCCCCGCGCGGGCTCGACGCTGGTCGAGCAGATCCTGTCCAGTCACTCGCAGGTGGAAGGTACGAGCGAACTCTCCGACATCGGCTTCCTTGCACGCAGTGTCGAAGGCTATCCCGAAGCGCTGTCAGCTCTCGATGGTGACGAACTGCGCAAGCTTGGCGAAGCCTATCTTTCGCGAACCCGGGTGCAACGGCATACGGCACGGCCATTGTTCATCGACAAGATGCCGAACAACTGGCTGCATGTGCCCTTTATCCATGCGATCCTGCCGAACGCCAGGATTATCGATGCCCGTCGTCATCCGCTCGCCTGCTGCTTCTCGAACTTCAAGCAGCATTTCGCGCGGGGGCAGGGCTTCAGTTATTCGCTGGATGACATGGGCCGCTATTACCGCGACTATGTGCGGGCGATGGCGCACTTTGATCAGGTGCTCCCGGGCGTCGTGCACAGAGTGATATACGAGCGGATGGTAGAGCAGACGGAAGCCGAAGTTAGGGCTCTGCTGGCCCATTGTGGCTTGCCATTCGAGGAGTCCTGTCTCGCGTTCCATGAGACCGAACGCGCAGTGAGGACTGCAAGTTCGGAACAGGTGCGTCGCCCGATTTTTCGCGATGGAACAGAGGCATGGAAGCCTTTCGAGCAATGGTTGGAGCCTCTCAGATCGGTGTTGGGTGACGTTCTCGAGGCCTATCCGGATGCGCCGGCAGACTTCGGAACCGACATCGTTGTAAATTAGCCACGCTTGCAGGGTTAACGCTCGCTTCGTGCAGTATCCTGCTTGACGATAAGGATCGCGGAAGAGCAGCATCGTCGCGCAAAACAGAAACATGAGGGTAAATTCTGCTATGCGCGGGCACACCAAGATCAATCGTCGTACGCAGTTGGCCAAGGTTCTCATGTTGGCGGGGGCGGCAGTTAGTTTCCCGGCGATGGCGCAGGAAGCACAGACGGATGCTGCGGAATCCGACCCCAACGTCATCATCGTTACCGCGCAAAAGCGCAGCGAGAACCTGCAAAACGTGCCCATTTCGATCCAGGCGCTTGGCACGCAGAAGCTGGAGCAGCTCGGGGTCGCCAGCTTCACCGACTATGCGCAGCAGCTGCCATCGGTCACGTTCCAGGCGCTCGGCGGAACGCCAGGTACGAACGTTGTCTACATGCGCGGTGTGGCCTCGGGCGGCGATGGCAATCACTCTGGCTCGCTGCCGTCGGTCGGGGTCTATCTCGACGAGCAACCGGTTACCACCATCGGCGGCAACCTTGACGTGCATGTCTATGACATCGCCCGCATCGAAAGCCTCTCTGGCCCGCAGGGCACGCTTTACGGGGCATCGTCCGAGGCCGGGACAATTCGCATCATCACCAACAAGCCCGATACGTCCGGCTTCTACGGCAGCGTCGACGGCGAGGTGAACACGGTCCGCAAGGGCGGACAGGGCTACAAGCTCGAAGGCATGATCAACGCGCCGCTGTCCTCCAACGCGGCTTTGCGTGTGGTGGGCTGGTATCAGCGCGATGCCGGCTTCATCGATAATGTGCCAGGCACGCGCACGTTCTGCGGCACGCCGACATTCGACGACGAAGATAATATCAACGGCTGCATCAAGGATGGCGTCAGCGTCAACAACGCGGCCTTCGTCAAGAAGGACTACAATTACACCGACATCTACGGTGGCCGCGCTGCGCTCAAGGTCGATCTGGACGAAAATTGGACCGTCACGCCGCAGTTCATGTACCAGGAAACCAAGAGCCGCGGGTCTTATGGATATGATCCGTCGGTCGGTGATCTTCAGGTGCAGCACTTCTTCCCGGAGTTCCGCAACGACAAGTTCTGGCAGGCTGCGCTGACGATCGAGGGCAAGTTTGGCAACTGGGACGTGACTTACGCAGGCGCGTATCTTGATCGCAAGACCTTCCAGTCAAGCGATTATACCGACTATTCGGAAGCTTACGATTCGCTGTATGAATCCGTTGGCGGCTTGGCCAACTACTTCTATTATCAGGACTCTCTCGGAAACACGATTGATCCTCGGCAGAACGTGATCGGCACCGATCACTTCAAGAAATTCAGTCAGGAGTTTCGGGTCGCTTCCCCTTCGGCAGAGGCCTTTCGTTTCGTTGGGGGCCTGTTCTATCAGTATCAGTCCAACCTCATTCATCAGGACTACAAGATCAACAATCTTGGTCCGCTTGTTTCGGTGAATGGCTTCCCGGGCACGCTCTGGCTCACGCAACAGAAGCGCGTCGACAAAGACTATGCGATGTTCGGGGAGTTCAGTCTGGACTTGTCACCGACGGTGACGCTGACAGCAGGTGGCCGCGCCTTTATCTATGACAACTCGTTGATCGGTTTCTTCGGCTTCGGCAGGAATCCCGGCAGCGACTTCAACGACACTCCGTTCAATGGTGCCGGCAGCTTCGCCACAGGCGTAGGTAGTTGCTTCACAAGCAACGGCGAACGCCTGTTCACCAAGGACGAGAACGGTGATTGGCAGCGTACCGGCTCGGGCACATTGTTGCCGGCTGTCGTTGCGGGTAGTCCCTGCAACAATCTCGGGCGCGTCATCAATGGTGAGGTCAAGCCGGTCAGGGCGATCGGTTCGGGCGGTACATACCGCTTCAATGCAACTTGGAAGCCGAACAGCGACGTGCTGGCTTACGCTACGGTGTCACGCGGATTTCGTCCGGGCGGCATCAACCGCAGAGGCGACTTCGGCGCTTATCAGCCCGATTACCTTACCAACTACGAACTTGGCTTCAAAACGACGCTGGCGAACGGCCTGCTACGCCTGAATGGTGCGGTTTATCAGCAGGACTGGAAGAATTTCCAGTTCTCTTACCTTGGCCCAAACAGCTTCACAATCATCACCAATGGTCCGAATGCGCGGATTCGTGGCTTTGACTTAGATGCAGCGATTTCGCTGGATCGCCTGAGCATCAATCTGTCCGGTGCCTATACCGACGCGAAAATCCGCAACAATCTTTGCGCAGCCATTGATCCTACCTTCACCTGCTCCGACCCCGATAATTCGCTGCAGGCGCCGGCAGGAACCCGCCTTCCGATTACTCCGCAGTGGAAGATGAGCGGAACCGCTCGCTACGCGGTGCCGATGGGCGAGGGCAAGGTCTACGGACAGGTCAACGCGACGTACCAAAGTTCCGCAAGCTCGGACCTTCGCGTTGATTTTGCAGCGGCGCAGGGGCGGCTAGAGGGCTTTGGCCAAGTCAATCTTGCGATCGGGGGTGAGTGGTCGAGTTATTCGATCGAAGCCTTTGTACGCAATTTGACCGACGAACGTGGCCAATTGTCGCGCTTCGTTCAGTGCGGCGCCTGCACGCAGCGTCCCTACATCGTGCCTACAACGCCGCGCATGTTCGGGCTGCGGGCCGGCGCAAAGTTCTGACAATGCGCCGCCCGGTCGGGATCAAATCCGGCCGGGCTCGCCCATCCTGACAAGTTCGGCGAGCGTCTCGGTAACCGGGGCGGCAAGTCCTGCTCGTTTTGCTGCTGCAATGATCTGACCGTTGATCGCCTCTATCTCCGTTGTGCGACCTGCCTGTCTGTCTTGTAGCATGGACGGCTTGTGCGCCCGGTGGTTGGTGAGCGCGAAATCGGTCTTGGCCAGGAGGCGGTCCCTATCCATCCGGATGCCCTGCGCGTTCGCCACTGCGATCGTCTCGTCGATTACTGCTGTGGCAACTCTTCGGCCTTCCGGGGAATCGAGGCCACCAACAGGACGTTCGAGGATGGTCGCAAGCGCGTTCAGTGCGGCATTGAAGGCTGCCTTCTCCCAGATTGCTGCAAGCACGAGGGGATCATGCTGCGCCTGCATTGCTGCAGCATTGAGACATTTGACAGCTTCGACTGCCGAGCTTTGTCCACCTGCCGTGAACGATCCAAGCCAGACGTGGCCCGTCCCGTGCGCCGCCACGGCGTTGGGAGGGGACAGGTCCGCTGGCCAGTCTGTCACGCCGACAAGCGTACGGTCTGGCGTGAACACCTCCGAAATGGCCTCGGCATTTCCCAAGCCATTTTGAAGGGTCAATGCACAGCAATGCCCGTCTGCAAGGTGGGCAACGGATTGAATCGCAGCACGACTGTGCATGGCCTTTGTGAAAAGCAGCAACAGATCTGCGTTGGGTGCGCCGGCTGCCAGGGCAGTGCCTACGGCCATCACGCAGTTGCCGCATTCGTCGTGGAGTTCGACGCCCCTTTTTGCAATCGTCTCGAGGCGGTCCGCATCGATGTCCACCAAGGTGACCATTTTTCCTGCACGGGCCAGACGTCCGGCGAAAAGACATCCCATGGCTCCCGCACCTACCACCACCACTCGTTCCATGTTCCCTCCCAGGCGGGGTGGGCTTACAAAGTGTGCCCAACTCTGTTTCACTTACGGGGGGCAGCAAGATATAACAATTGTGCGCATGCCAATGACGCACCATGCTTTGCACCGGGTGAACCTAGAGGAGCGAGATGCCGAGAGTTCGAGAAATTTCGCTAGAGGTGATGCGCGAAGTTGGGATGACGACGGTTTTCGGAAATCCGGGCTCTACCGAATTGCCGATGTTCCGGGATTTTCCGGCGGACTTTCGCTATGTGATGGGGCTGCAGGAAAGCATCGTTCTCGGCATGGCCGATGGATATGCACAAGGAACGGGCCGTGCGGCGCTCGTCAATCTCCATAGCTCGGCCGGGGTCGGGCATGCTTTGGGAAACCTGTTTACCGCGTACAAGAACCAGACGCCGCTGGTGGTGACGGCTGGGCAGCAGGCTCGGTCCTTACTGCCATATGAGCCATTCCTGTTCGCAGAGCGCGCCAGCGAGTTTCCTCGGCCATTCGTTAAATGGTCGTGCGAGCCGGCGCGCGCGGAAGATGTTCCTGCAGCCCTTCACCGCGCTTGGTTGGTGGCGATGGAGCCACCCCGAGGCCCCACGTTCGTTTCGATCCCGATCGACGACTGGGATCGCGAGTGCGAGCCATTTGTATTACGCAAAGTCCATCCCGCCCGCGCTCCGGACAGCATTGCACTGGCCGAATGCGCCAATGCCCTAGCACGTTCCGATCGCCCTGCGTTCGTTGTCGGAGCAGGTGTTGCGCGCGACGGGGTGTGGGATGAGGTCGTCGCGCTGGCCGAAAGGCACAATGCCGCGGTCTGGGTTGCGCCGATGTCCGCACGGTGCAGCTTTCCCGAAAATCATCCGCTCTTCGCCGGCTTTCTCACGGCGGCCCGCGAAGCCATCGTTTCTGCACTTGCTCCATATGACTTCGTTCTGGCCCTCGGCGGACCCATGAATCTGTATCATGTCGAGGGAGGCGGGCTCCATGTTCCCGAAAGCTGTGAAGTCTGGCTGATCGGCGATAATCATGTGCACGCAGCATGGGCGCCAGCGGGAACGGCAATAGTTGGCAATTGCAGAGATGCGATTGTCTCGCTGCTTGCCAAAGGCGGCCTTGCGCCGCGAACGGCACCCATGTCGCGACTGCACCCTGAACCGCTCGATGGTGCGGTCATGTCGGACGCGTTCGTCCTGCAACGACTTGCGGCCTTGCGTGATCCGCACAGCATTATCGTTGAGGAGGCTCCGTCAAGTCGTGGCGCAATGCATGACCGCTTGCCGATCGTGCACAAGGATACCTTCTACACCACGGCCAGCGGCGGTTTGGGGCATGGCCTGCCGGCCGCAGTGGGAATGGCGATGGCGCGTCCTGAGGAGAAGGTGGTTGCCGTACTTGGGGATGGCTCTGCCATGTATGCAATCCAGGGCTTGCACGCAGCGGTGCAGCATGGGCTTCCAGTCAGCTTCATCATAATCAAGAACAACCGCTACGAAGCATTACACCATTTCGGGCATCACTTCGGAATGCAGGAGCTCGTCGGGACCAAGTTTCCGGAACTCGATTTCTGCAAGATTGCCGAAGGCCATGGCTTGACGGCGCGGAGGGCTGTTGACGCAGCCTCGCTTGATGGCGCGCTTTCATGGTCGCTGGCTTCGAAGGCGCCCACGCTTGTCGAAGCAATTGTGGCATGACGCTGCGTCTTACAGACCTCATTGACGACAGACCTGATGAAGGCGTGTTCCGCGTGAGCCGTGCGATCTTCGCCGATCAACGCGTTTTCGACGCCGAGATCCGGCGATTGTTCGAGGGCGGCTGGATATTCCTCGGACTGGAAAGCCAGGCGAGCGGGGCACACGACTTTTTCACGACTTTCGCCGGGCGGGTGCCGGTCCTCGTCCAGCGAGATGGTGAGGGCATCCTGCGAGGCTTCATAAACTCCTGTCCTCACAAGGGAGCGCGCCTGGCGCAGGTGCGACAGGGCAACGCGCGCCTGCACGTCTGTCCTTACCACAGCTGGTCGTTCGACAGCGCGGGCAGGAACAAGGCGGTGAAATGGAAGGCGGCCGGGTGCTATTCGGAGGCCTTCGATCAGGACAATCACGGGCTCGTGCCTTTGGCGCAGTTTTCCAACTATCGCGGTTTCCTGTTTGGTAGTCTGGCGGCAGACGTCCCGCCTCTGGTGGAATACCTTGGCGAGGCCGCCAAGTTGCTCGATCTCGTTGCCGACCAGAGCGCCGATGGCTTGGAGCTTGTACCCGGTCAGGTCACCTTTACCTTCGAGGCCAACTGGAAATTGCAATTGGAGAACTGTTCGGACGCTTATCACTTCACCTCTGCTCACCCGTCCTACATCCGAGTTCTCGAGCAGCGGCAGAAGGAGTTGAGCGCGGACGTCGTCGCTTCGGTCTGGGAAAACAGCGATTACTGGAAGGAGGATACGAAAGGTATCGGCGGTGGCAGTTTCAGCTTCGCCAACGGGCACGTGCTGAACTGGGGCGTGTTTGGCGTGACGCCAGCCATACCCCTGTATGAACGGGCGGAAGCGCTTGCTGCGCAACATGGCGAGGCTAGGCGTGACTGGATGTTCAACATGCGCAACCTCACCATCTTTCCGAACCTACAGATTGCGGAGAATGCTTCAAGCCAGCTGCGCGTGATACGTCCGCTCGGGCCGGGCTTAACGGAAATGCGAACGTGGTGCATCGCGCCGAAAGGGGAGAGCGATGCCGCCAGGCGTCAACGCATTCGCCAGTACGAGGATTTCTTCAATCCCACCGGCATGGCCACGCCCGACGACACGGTATCGTACGAGAACTGCCAGATCGGCTTTGCTGCAGAAATCGAACCTTGGCTACAGGGTTACGCACGAGGGATGACGGCGTCCGCCATAGGGGGAAATCGCTTCTCGGACAGAATTGATCTCTACCCGGAACGCAGTGTTTTGGCTGATTCCCAGCTTTGCGACGAGACGCTGTATCACAGCTACTACCGTGCGTGGGCAAAGCGCATGAGCGCGGAGTTTGCGGAATGACGCCAGCGATGACGCGAGAGCAGGCCGAGGAACTCCTTTATCTGGAGGCCCTGCTGATCGATACTGGTCGCTTCGACGAGTGGCTCGACCTGTTTACTGGAGACGTGGAATTCTGGATGCCGGCGTGGCGTGATGAAGTGACGCTTACCGATGACCCGGATCGAGAGTTGTCGCTGATCTACTACAGGGGGCGCCGCAACCTTGAGGATCGGGTCATGCGGCTTACGTCCGGTTTGTCTACCGCTTCTTCGCCTTTGCCCCGCGTGGTTCACCAGGTAACGAACGTTCTGTTGACTGACGCAGGGGACGGATATGCCGAAGTGTGCGCAGCATTTAACTGCCACCGCCATGACGTGCGCATGAACCGGTCGGACTGCTTTTTTGGCCGATACGAGTACCGTCTGGTCATCTCCGACGGGCGGTGGCGGATCGCACGCAAGAAGATCACTCTTCTCAACGACACGATCCCTACCGTGGTTGATATCAACGCCGTCTGATCAGGCGAGGACCTCTCCAACCGGAACGAAGTCGTACCCGAGTTCACGGGCAACGGCTTGATATGTAACCTTGCCTTCGTGAACGTTGAGACCCTCGGCGAGATTGAGGTCGGCCTTCAACGCTGCCATCCAGCCCATGTTGGCAATCCGCAGCGCGTGGGGAAGGGTGACGTTGTTCAGGGCATAAGTGCTGGTGCGTGCCACAGCGCCAGGCATGTTCGCCACGCAATAGTGAACGACGCCATCGACGATGTATGTCGGCTCGGCATGAGTTGTCGCCTTCGAGGTCTCGAAGCACCCGCCTTGATCGATGGCAACGTCCACCAGAACGGCGCCTGGCTTCATGGTCGACAGCATGTCGCGCGTAACGAGCTTCGGCGCGGCTGCTCCGGGGATGAGCACTGCGCCGATGACCAGATCGGCATCGGCAATGAGAGAGGCAAGCGCAGCCTTGCCTGAATAAAGCGTGCGGGCGCGGCCTTCGAAGTGGTTGTCGAGGCGCTCGAGCACGTCCGGGTCACGATCAAGGATCGTTACGTCCGCGCCAAGCCCAACGGCCATTTGTGCCGCGTTGAAGCCGACGACGCCACCGCCGATCACGACGACCTTTCCGGGCAATACGCCGGGTACGCCACCGAGGAGCACGCCGCGTCCGCCATGTGCCTTTTCAAGAGCCGTCGCGCCCGCCTGAATTGCCATGCGGCCTGCAACCTGGCTCATCGGCTTGAGAAGAGGCAGGGTGTTGCCCGTGCCCGTAACCGTCTCGTAGGCGATGGCCGTGACGCCGGACTTTACCAGATCGGCAGTCTGCTCGGGATCCGGAGCGAGGTGGAGATAGGTGTAGAGGATCTGGCCCTTGCGGAGCATTGCCCGCTCGACCGCCTGCGGTTCCTTGACCTTCACGATCATCTCGCAGCCGTCGAAGACGATCTTGGCGTCAGCTTTGATCATAGCGCCGGCGGCTTCGTAGTCCGCATCACTGGCCCCAATGCCGTTCCCAGCGCCGGTCTCCACCCACACCTCGTGTCCGTGTGCGGCCAATTCCCGAACGCTTTCCGGCGTCAGGCCGACGCGATATTCGTGATTCTTGATTTCCTTGACGGTGCCGACGCGCATTGAATCGCTCCCAGAAGCAGGTCTATTCAGTGCGGGCAGAGTATCGCGGTATGGCCGGCAGTTTTTGCCTAATTTTCGCGTTGAACAGCATCGTGGTGGTGATATTCTTCGCATAGTCGGAGATCAGTGGGATATTGTCCTTTGGACCGTGCAGACCTCGCCCTGCTTGAAGCCTTGCAAAACGACTCGTCCTTGTCCGTGTCCGACCTTGCGGAGAAGGTCGCTCTGTCCTCTTCCGCCTGCCATCGTCGCATCAAGGCGCTGGAGCAGAGCGGCGTCATTGCGCGGTATGGCGCAGTATTGGATCCAGGTGCACTTGGCCTGTCGGTCGAGGTATTCGTGGAGATCACGCTGACTAGCCAGAGCCGCGAGGCGATGGACCGCTTCGAAAGGTCGGTTTGCGATTTCGATGAAATTCTCGAATGTCATTTGATGTCCGGTGCAGCGGACTACATTCTGCGCGTAGCAGCAAAGGATCTGGAGCAATACGATTGGGTGCACCGCGAGTGCCTTGCTCGCCTGCCCGGTGTTTCTGCGATGAGATCCAGCTTTTCCTTGCGCCGGATAAAGCAGATGCGGGGCTATCCCGTCAGGATTGGCGCAATCAGGAGTGGCCAAGCCCCTTGATTTCGCTTTCGCTTATCGTCTTGACCAGCAGTACAAACGAACGCGCTGCAATACGTTCGATCTGCGGCATCCGGCGTTCGAACGGCTTGCCGTGCCCAGCGAAGATGGTCATTCCCTCCATCGATCCCGAAATGAAGAGAGCCACCGTTTCCCGGCTGGCCTCATCCAGATCGGGACGCATTTCGGCGATGATCTCGAGAAGGGGGGCGCGAGCCCGGACGTAGAGTTCCTGAACGCGTTCCAGAACGAACGTGTCGTGGTTCGACAGCGCCCAAAGTTCCGGAAAGAAATTGGTTGTCTTCTTCGATCGGATGTCGTCCAGGATGAGGTTGCAGATCCGGCATAGCCGCTCCTCTGCCGGTACTCCCGGCATGTGCACGATCTCGACAAACTCGAGTTCGTAACTGCGGATCACGGCTTCGAGCAGCTCCCGAACCAGGTCTTCCCGACTTCTATAATGGTACGTCAGGTTGCCGAACTTCATACCGCTGGCAGCTGCGACTCGGCGCATCGACATAGCCCGATATCCCTCATCAATCAGGATGGATAGCGCCGTGCGGAGAATGTGTTCGCGAGTTTCATTACCTTTGACGTAGCCGCCTTCTCGCTCCGGCATGACCATGTCCGTCACGTACTTCGGCGCATCATCAGCCTGATTCATCACAATAACCCTTCAACTCAATTCTAACATATCGCCACTTCGGACCCCTGTCACAAAGGATATTTAGGTCACTTGACAGATTTGTTGCTCCTCTGAGACTATGGTTCGCAGCCGATGAGCGGGCTCGGCGGACAAGGGGAGTGCCGGCATGAGAATTGTTGGATTGACCATGGCTTTTACCCTGGCAGCCAGTGTTGCAGCGGGTGCTGCTGCTAACCCCGTAAAAGCCACTTCCCGGTTTCCCGAGCCGCTACCTGAAGAGCCCATTCCTTCGGTCAGAGGCCTGCCAACAGCTTGGCCAGCAGCATGGGTGCTTATCCACGATTTCCATTTCAGCTCGATCGTTGATGGTCGGGTCATGCTCGTGGACACCTCGTCCGAAGACCAGCCCCTGAAAGGCATCGTGCGCGCTGCGCAGTTCGCGAACATGCTCGTCTCCCCTCGGCGCGGAGAGGTCTTGACTGCAGAGACCTTTTACTCGCGCTTGACGCGTGGCGATCGGACAGATGCGATTACCATCTGGGACATGGCCACGCTTCAGCCGAAAGGTGAAATTGTGTTGCCGGGCGGCAAGCGCCAGCAGTCGGTCACCTATCCGCAGCTGTTCCAGTTCACCAATGCGGACAAGTGGGCACTTGTCGCAAATTTCACACCTGCTCAGTCAGTTAGCGTTGTCGATCTCGACTCGCGTAAAGTCCTGGCGGAAGTCGATCTCCCTGGCTGCGCACAGGTTTATCCCACTGGTGAGCGCGGGTTCTCAAGCTTCTGTGCGGATGGTTCAATCTTGAGCGTGACGCTTGGCGCTGACGGACAGGCCGTGTCGTCGAAGACGCTCGAGAAGGTTCAGGATATCGACAATCAGCCGCTGTTCAGCACCCCGGCATGGGTCGGGCGCACAGCATGGTTTGTCAGCTACCGTGGACAGATCAAGGCTTTCGATTTTTCGGGGGATGTTGCGCGCGCGCTCGGCGGATCCTTCAACGTCGGGACCGCAGACGGTGGCGCGCCGGAATGGCGGCCGGGCGGCTGGCAAGTGATCGCAGCCGATGGCGCAGGCAAGCTGTTTGTCCTGATGAGTCCCAATGGCCGCGAGGGAAGCCATAAGGATGGCGGGACGGAAGTCTGGGTTGTCGATACGGCGTCCAAGGCACGCGTGGCTCGAATTCCCCTGCGCGCAGTGGCATCGGCAATTGCGCTGACAAGGGAAAGCAAGCCACAACTTGTTGTCGCTCGCGGTGACGGGGTCATCGATATTCACGATGCCGCCACCGGCTCGTTCGTGCGCTCCCTCGGCACTGCAGGTGGCGCAAATCCCATCTTGATCACGGCGCCCTGATATGGCCCCGGTCATTATCTTTCTCGCCATGCTGCTTGCCGGATCAGCCGTGCACAAGGCAGTTTCTCATCGGCGTCTGGCCATTGCCGCAGCACGATTGGTGGGCATGCCGTCGCAGGGTCAGCTGTTTCTCATCATCGCCGGCACGCTGGAAGTAGCCGCTGCTGTTTGCCTGCTGGTTGCGCCGCTTCAGAAGACCGGTGCGATGCTGGGTATGGTCGTGTGGCTGGCTTATGCTGCAGCCCTGCTGGCGCATCGCGGACAGAGTCTCGACTGCGGTTGCGATCTTGTCGGTCGCGAGAGGCCAGTTGGCTGGCTGACTATCGCTCGTCCCACAGCGCTCGCCATGCTTGTCGCTATCGCTTCCACCCTGCCGGCGGCATCGATCGGAGTTGACGCTCCATTTGCTGCCGCCGGCCTTTTGGCGCTCTATCTCGCCGCTTCGGAACTGCTGGCCATTCCCCTTCCACGCTGGAGGAAATCGTGATGTTGACGTCCCAGATTCTCTTGTGGACCGCTGTGGTCGTGCAGGCTTTGTTGATCGCGGCCCTCGCTCGCCAGGTTGGCATCCTTCACGAACGCATTGCCCCTGCTGGCGCGTTGACGCTGCACCAGAAGGTAGAGGTCGGAGAAGTCGCCAGTCCGATGACCGTCACCACGATTGAGGACGCGCCCATCGAGATTGGTGGCAAGCGGGAAGGGCGCAGCCAATTGCTGTTCTTCGCCTCGCCTGACTGCCCGGTTTGCAAGACCTTGCTACCAGTTGTGCGATCGGCGGCGAGCGCCGAAGCCGATTGGCTTGATGTCGTAATCGCTGGAGATGGAACCAAGGCTGAATACCTGCGGCTCCGCGGCACGCATGGTCTCGAGCGTGTTCCCATTGTCCTTTCCGAAGCGGTCGGCAGGGCATTCGGTGTCTCCAAACTGCCTTATGCGGTCCTGCTGGACGAAAATGGCCGCGTTGCCTCGCTCGGTCTCGTCAACAGCCGCGAGCATCTGGAAAGCCTGTTCGAGGCGAAGGAGCGCGGTGTTGCCTCGATCCAGGAATTTCTCGCACGCCGAAAGGAGGCCTGATCAATGGCTGGCTTCGACAAGTGGACTGAGCGCCTGACCCGCAGCATTGCACGGGGAACATCGCGGCGCAGCACTCTCGCCTGGCTGGGAGCGACGATTACCGGTGCGGCAGTGTTTCCGGTCCTGCCCGTTGCCCGGGCGGCAAGCGGATCATCGCATGCCGATGGCGGCAAACACGCTCCCATCTCATCCGGCAATCCGCAGGATCCGGGCGATCAGTCTTCGTGCGATTACTGGCGCTACTGCGCGATCGACGGGTTCTTGTGCTCGTGCTGCGGCGGGACTGTCAGCTCCTGCCCTCCCGGCACCGAAATGTCGCCGATTACGTGGATCGGCACGTGCACCAACCCGGCCGACAACCGCGCCTACGTGATCAGCTACAACGATTGCTGCGGCATTTCCTCGTGCGGACAGTGCCTGTGCAACCGTAACGAAGGGGACCGTCCACAAGTCCGCCCGCAATCGAACAACGACTACAATTGGTGCTTGGGCACGGAAAGCAGCATCTACAACTGCTCGACCGCAGTGATCGTCGGCGTAGCGTTGGACGCACCGAAATGAGAGCGCTTGTCGGTCTGATCCCGGTCATGGTGATGGCGGCAGTGGCGCTGCCTGCCACTGCCGCCCCCGATGGCGCGGCAGTGTTCCAGCGCTGCGCTGCGTGCCACACCAAGACTGGTGCGGGCGTGCCGGGTGCCTACCCTCCGCTCGGGGCGGATTTTCGGGCCTTGGCAACCAAGCCGGCAGGGCGCCGCTATCTTGCGCTTGCAGTGCTGCGCGGTCTGTCAGGCCCGATCACGGTCGAGGGAAAACCCTATCGCGGTGTCATGCCCGCTCAAGTGCTGGACGATGCTGCGGTGGCCGCGGTGTTAAACCATATTGGTACGCAGGTCGCAAAGACCGGGCCGAAATTCACGCCGTACAGCGATAGGGAGGTTGCTGCCCATCGCGATTCCGGCGCTTCGCTCTCTGCAGCGGATGTCGCAAGGCTTCATTCGGGAGCCGGCGGGAAATGAAGCGCCTGGCGCTCGCTCTGGTTGCCGTCCTCGCTGCGCTGGCAGCGGGGGCCGGCGTCGAGGCGGGCGAGCCGGTAATGCGTGGCGTCAGCAATCCACAGCAGGCTCGGATCGATTACATACTGAAGTGCCAGGGGTGCCATCGCCCCGATGGCGGCGGCGATGATCGCTCCAATCCGCCGATGAAGAATGTTGTCGCCCGATTTCTACAGGTCCCGGGCGGGCGAGAATTTCTCGGTAGGGTGCCGGGTGTCTCGACCGTCGATCTCGATGACGTGCGTCTGGCAAACCTCCTGAACTGGACACTCTACACTTACGACCCGGCGCACATGCCGGCCGATTTCAGACCATACACGGCTCAGGAAATCGGCAGCCTGCGGCGCCACCCCCTGAGACTGGAAAGAGCGCCGATGAGGGCGCGGCTTGTCGCAGGGTTCGAGCAGGAAAGAACACAAACGCAATCACCCTGAACTTGGGAGCAAAGACAATGAGGGAACGTCTTTTCCGTGGGATCGCGCTGGCTGGGGTATTCGCAGGACAACCTCTCGGGCAAGATTGGTCTCGATTACAAGCTGGCCGACGGCAACCTTGTCTATGCAAGCATCAGCCGGGGCTATCGTGCGCCGAGTTTCAACGCTCAGGCCTTTTTCGATCCGTCCGAGTTGTCGATCGCCAAGCCGGAGCAGGTCACGTCCTACGAGGTGGGAGCCAAGACACAATTCGCTGACCGCAAGGTCACGCTCAATGTCGCTGGCTTCTATTACGACTATCGCAACCAGCAGTTCATCAATGTCGATCCGGCGTCGGCTGCACAGACACTGCTCAACATTCCCAAATCCCGTATCTATGGCGGTGAGGCCGAGCTGACCATCCGTGCGAGCGACCGGCTGACTTTCCATGGCGGCATGGGCCTGCTGGCGACCAAGATTCAGCGTGGCAGCGTGAGCGGCGTGAACGTGGCAGGCAACCGCCTTTCAAATGCGCCGACGCTGACCTTCAACGCGACCATCGACCTGACGGTTTTCGACGGCGGAATGGGCAAGCTCTCGCTGCATCCTGACGTCGCATACCAATCGAGCCAGTTCTTCGAAGTCCTCAATGTTCCCCGCTTGCGCCAGTCCTCCTACGCTCTGGTCGGCGGGCACATCGACTGGGAAAGCGCGGACGGGCGGTTCAATGCCTCGATCTGGGGTAAGAACTTGACCGACAAGTTCTACTTCACCTCTCGGGTTGATCTGCTGGCAGGCTTCGGGTTCGACTACAACCACATCGGCATCCCTCGCATGTACGGGGTCACGCTGGGCGCAAAATTCTGACGTTCTGACATTGCAAGGCGGCAAAGCCGCCAGGAGAGGACCATGGCTGACTACAAGCTGCTGATCGGCGGCAACCTCGTCGATGGCGATATGACGATGGATGTGATCAATCCCGCAACAGGGGAGCCGTTCTGTACGGTTCCCCGAGCCTCCGTCGCTCAGGCAGATGCGGCTATCGCAGCAGCCAAGATGGCCGTCCCCTCTTGGTCAGCCGTGCCTTGGGCCGACCGGCAGGCAAAGCTCCTTGAGCTCGCGGACGCAATTGCTGCTCGCAAGGACGAACTGGCTCGGACCTTGACCATGGAACAAGGCAAGCCGCTTGCCGAGGCCATGGGCGAACTGGCCATGACCGATAGCTATCTGCGCCATTATGCCACGCTGGAGCTGCCCGATCGTGTCATCCAAGACGATGAAGCGGGTTACATCGCGGTCAAGCACCGTCCGTTGGGCGTGGTGGTCGGAATTATCGCCTGGAATTTTCCGCTGCTCGTCGCCTGCTGGAAGATTGGTCCTGCGGTTCTGGCGGGCAATGCCATTGTGCTCAAGCCCGCGCCGACAACGCCGGTCTGTGCGCTGATCCTTGGCGAGATCTGCCGGGACGTATTCCCCGCTGGCGTGGTCAATATCATTACAGATGCCAATGACCTCGGACCGCACCTGACAGCTCATCCGGACGTCGCCAAGGTCGGCTTCACCGGTTCTACGGCCACTGGCAAGCGCATCGCTGCAAGCGGTGCCGACACGTTGAAGCGCGTTACTCTGGAGCTGGGCGGTAACGACCCTGCTATTGTACTGGAAGATGTGGATGTTCGCGAGACGGCGCAGGCGATCTTCGGCAACGCCTTCTTCAACAACGGGCAGGTCTGCCTTGCCGTGAAGCGCGCCTACGTCCACGCTGACATATATGACGCCATGTGCGAGGAGCTCGCCCGCCTTGCCGAAGCTGCCGTCGTGGACGACGGGCTGCAGCAAGGCACCCAGATCGGGCCGATCCAGAACGCGATGCAGTTCGAGAAGGTCAAGGATTTCATCGCGGCGGCACGAGCCGATGGCACGATCGTTGCGGGCGGCGAAGTGATGGAGCGTGCGGGGTACTTTATCCGCCCTACCATCGTCCGTGACGTGACCGACGGTGACAGGATTGTCGATGAAGAGCAGTTTGGCCCCATTCTTCCAGTAATCGAATTCAATGATGTCGAAGATGTGATCGCACGCGCCAACGCATCGGACTATGGTCTTGGCGGTTCGGTATGGTCAAAGGATGTAGCGCGTGCGGCGGACATTGCTTCGCGGATCGAAAGCGGGCAGGTGTGGGTCAATCAGCACATCGCGATTGGCCCCCACATTCCGATGGCCGGTTTCAAGTCCAGTGGCCTTGGCGTGGAACAATCGGTCGAGGGCCTTGCCGAATACACACAGACCCAAGTGGTGAATATCAAACGATGACGCATTTTTCCTACAGCAAGGGCGCCACGGAAGAGCCGCTCCTGGAAAAGACGATCGGACAGGCTTTGCGCGACGCGGCGCAATCATGGGGAGGGGAACTGGCTCTCGTCTCTCGCCATCAACGCATTCGCTGGACGTGGGCGGAATTGGACATCGAGGTCGATCGGATTGCCACCGGCCTGCTTGATCGTGGGGTGGCAAAGGGCGATCGCGTCGGCATCTGGGCACCCAATTGCGCTGAATGGACCGTGCTGCAGTTTGCCACGGCCCGGATTGGCGCGATTCTGGTCACTATCAATCCTGCCTACCGCACCAGCGAGGTGGAATATGCGCTCAACAAGGTCGGCTGTACCTTTCTCGTCACCGCAGCCAGCTTCAAGACCAGCGACTACATTGCGATGCTGCGCGAACTGGGACACGCCAAGTTGCCGATGCTGCGCGGCATGGTTGCTCTTGGTGATGCGGTACATGACGGCTTCGAACCGTGGGACGCCTTGCGCGCCGAACCTGATCATGGTCGGCTAACGGCCGTAGACGCCACGCTTAGTCAGAACGATCCGATCAATATCCAGTTCACCAGCGGCACGACCGGCTTCCCCAAGGGCGCAACGCTCACCCATCGCAACATCCTCAACAATGGCTACTTTACGGCGCGGACAATCAAGCTCGGGGTGAGCGACCGCATCTGCATTCCGGTCCCGCTGTATCACTGCTTTGGTATGGTCTTGGGCAACCTCGCCGCCTTGGCGAGTGGCGCGGCCATGGTCTATCCCGGTGAGGCATACGATCCCAAGACGGCGCTTGAGGCGGTGCAGGCTGAAGGTTGCACTGCGCTGTACGGCGTCCCCACGATGTTCATCACCATCCTCGCACAGCCCGACCTCGATGATTACGACGTCAGCACATTGCGTACCGGAATCATGGCGGGCTCGCCTTGTCCAGTTACCACGATGCGCCAGGTCATGGATCGCCTCAACATGACGGAGGTCACGATTGGTTATGGCATGACCGAGACCAGTCCGCTGACCACGCAGACGGCTACCGACGATCCAATTGAGGAGCGCGTTGGCACCGTCGGCCGCGTCCATCCCCATGCCGAGGCCAAGATCGTGGGGCTCGATGGCGAGGTCCTTCCGATTGGCGAACAGGGCGAGTATTGTTCGCGCGGTTATGCCGTCATGCTTGGTTACTGGGATGATCCTGCCAAGACTGCCGAAGCCATCGATGCTGACGGCTGGATGCATTCCGGCGATCTGGCTACCATGGACGAGAATGGATACATCCGGATTACCGGCCGTATAAAGGACATGATCATCCGCGGTGGTGAAAACATCTACCCGCGCGAGATCGAGGAGTTCCTGCTCACCCACCCGGGCGTTCAAGACGCGCAAGTGTTTGGTGTTGCGGACGAGAAGTTTGGCGAGGAAGTCTGCGCGTGGGTCATCGCCCGGGCAGGGGAAGACCTCGGCCCGGATGATGTGCTGGCGCACTGCAAGGGGCGCATCGCGCACTACAAGGTCCCCAGTCACATCCGCATAGTCGAGGCTTTCGCCATGACCGTGACTGGCAAGGCCCAGAAATTCGAGATGCGGAAGATGATGGAGGCAGAGCTTCAGTCATCTCGCCGGTAGACGCTGCGAATCGGAAGCGAACAGGTGCAAATTCTCTGAGATTTTGATTGATTCTTGTCATTCCTAACGGATCGGCGTCTGCCGGTAATTAACTATATTCTTTAATATTATCAGTTTCTTCGCTCTTCTGAGTGTAGATAAGCTCTCGGCGAGTGGCGGTAAAAAATCACCAAGATACGAAAACAAAAGGAATTTTCGGTTTTACCAGCTGTTCCCTGTTTCAAGCGACGGGGCCAGGTGAAGCCTGTTTACTCTATTTTTTAATTCTCCAGATGCGACGCATCTGGGGCAAATTCTGTCGGATTTGGATGCATCGTGAGTCACGGCAGGCGTTGTGTCGAGCGTAAAAGGTTACCTGCAAGTTAACCAATTCAGGCGCATTGCCACCGAAGACGAACACTGAAGCCAATTTCATCCGCTTGGAGATGTCGACCTACATTTCCAAGGTTGAAGAATTGCGCCCGTAAAAGGGCAAGTGTTTCCATCGCAAGGCAAGCGCGCCGAGTTGCCGTAAGGCAGCAGGGAGCAGTGCGCATGTTGATGCACAAGATCAGGATCGGCTTGACGGCGATTGCGGCCACGTGCCCGTCTGCCGTTCTGGCACAGTCAACCATCGCGGGGCCGACGGCATACGCCGGTGGTACTCCCGTGTCGCTGACCCTACCTGTCACCGCATCTGTTGGTGGCCGGTGCGGCTTCGCTATTGGCGGTGCACCATCCGGCAGCTTCGATGCCGGGCAAATTGACCAGTCAGGTTGGTCCAATCAGTTTCCCTTTACATTGAATTGCAATGGCGCCGCGCGCGTTGCTGTCACGTCCGCAAACGGTGGATTGCGCAGCGGTACTCAACCCTCGGAGCCAGGATATACGGGGATCGCCCCCTATCTGGTGACACTCAACCTGGTTGGCACCGGAGGTGGCAGCGTGACCGATCAGTGCGAGGCAGCCACCCTTTCCATCACGGCGGGCACGCCTTGCTCGTTCATAGGACCTGCCACGCAAAGCCAAGGGCTTCGTGTCGCTCCCAGTTCCCAGAACCTTGCTGGTGCCTACCTCCAGATAAGCGCCCCGGCATACACGGGCCCGTCCGTTCTGGTTCAGGGGACCTACTCTGACACCCTGACCGTGACGGTTTCCGCCGCTTTGTAACCTGACGATTCCAGCCGCGCTTGTCCCGGCACCAATTCACGCCGCCTGTGGCGGCAGACTGAAAGGCCGATTGCCATGAAGACCGTGCTGTCCTTGCTCGCCGCAACTACCGCAATTGCAATCACAACCGCTTCCGCACAGGCGCAGACGGTGACGACTGGCACGGTCAATGTCACTGGCAGCGTCCTGGGAAGGTGCTCCGTTGTTGCACCGGGCGGCTCGGGGACCCAGGCCTTCACCGGCACGATCGCGCTAGGCGCGCTGGACGCCTCGGACGGCACCTTGGCGACCGGCTTCACCACCACCACCAGTGCAGCCTCGGGCGGAACCCCGGTCGCCACGCGCGTGGTCTGCACTTCGGCTAGCGTCTCTCTTGCGATAGTGGCTGACCGTCTCAGCACAGCTGCCGCCGCCGTTTCGGGCTACTCCAACGAGATAGACTATACCGCCGAAATGCAGGTCGCGCTCGCGGCCGGCGGAAATGGCACCGTGACATACAGCACCGCCACCGGCGCCACCGCAGTCAATTCAGCGACTGTCGGCCGTCTCGCAGCTTCGGGGAACAACATAGCCGTCAAGGCCTATGGCTTCGCGACCAGAGGTGGCGCGTCGAACCTGCTCGTCGCCGGCAATTACACCTCCACCATCACCGTAAACATCCAACCCGTGGCCTGAATTGATCGAGCCTTTTTCCAGGAGAAATGAAATGCGTAAGATCCTTCTCGCGGCGACCGCCGCAGCAACCTTCTCGGCAATGCCTGCTTCTGGTCAAAGCGTTACCGGCACTGTCAACATCACCGGCTCCGTAGCCGCCAAGTGCAAGTTCGTGACGTCCTCGCAGGACCTGCCGCTGGGCGAACTGGCTGACGCAGACGGCGGCCTCGACACCAGCAAGGTTGATGGTCAGACCCGCACGCTCACCGGTTGGTGCAACAATTCTGCAGCCACCCTCTCTGTCAAGGCGACCGCGTTGACCGGAGACCAGCCGGTCACCTCCGGCGCCGAGGCGGCGTTCACCGACACCGTCAACTACACTGCATCGGTCTCTGCGAACGGCAAGAGCTTCTCAGACATCAGCACCGATGCTGTCGCCAGCACTGCCGCCAACGTCGACATGTTTTCCGGCAACATCGCCGTCACTTTGGGCTCGTCCACGGCCGCAAGCAAGAAGCTCGTCGCTGGTGCCTACACGGGCAAGGTCGAGGTCTTCCTCTCACCCACCGTCTGATCTGCATTGCGCGTGAAAAGTTCATCCAGGAGCACGACGATGAAATCCGCACTGTTCAAGTCCAGCCTGCTTTTGCTGCCTCTATATGGGATGGCTGCGCCTGCGTCTGCGCAGGAAACGGCTTCCGACACAGCGTCGGGTCAGGTCGCTGTGACGGGATCCGTCGCACGGTTGTGCATTCTGGGTGAACCTTCGCGCGCGGTAGTCGATCTCGGCCAGATGGTGCAGACTTCTGGTACATCCGTCGGACGGATTGCCGCGCTCGCCACGCAGTCGGTCTCGCTACCCGGAAGCTTCTGCAACTTTGCCGGCTCGGTGCTCGGTGTAAGCGCGACCGCATTGCTTGGCGATTCAACAATTGCGCCGCCGCCCGGATTTTCCCGTGCCGTGAACTACATAGCTACCGCAACCGGATGGGGCAATAGCGGTACTGCTGCGACAACCAATGCTGCGGCCGACGGGGCCTCTCCCGATTCTGCCGCGACGGGAAGCACGCAGCCCAGCCCGAAACTTGGTGACATCGAAGTCGCGCTGTCTTCGTTCTCGGCGCCTCAGAACGCGCTGCTCGTTGCGGGAAATTACAGCGGCCTGGTCACTGTAACCCTCGGTCCCGTACCGGTAACGGAGTAAGCGGCCATGAACAGGCTTAAGCTTTTCACAGCTATCTCTTCCGTTGTCGTTTCGGCTCCGGTCCAAGCCCAGAGTACCAGTGACTCGGCAGACTTCGCGGTTGTCGGAACTGTTCCGGCAATCTGTGTCGGTGGCTCGGTGACGGAAGCCGGTGGCATTTTCGACCTGGGCATTCTCGTCGATACGACCACAGGTCTCCTCCGCTCCGATCTCAGTGCACCTTCCCAAGTGCTGGCGGGGAGTTTCTGTTCGTCACGCAGTTCGATCGCGGTTACTGCCACGCCCGTAGTTGCGCAGACATTCACCGCCACTGCGCCGACGGGTTTCTCACGCAGCGTTGATTTTACGGCGACGGCGGCCGGCTGGACGACAGTTCCCGCCAGCTTCAGCACCGCTTCGGCAAGCAACCCTGCAGCGATCCAGCAACGGACGACGGCCTTCAGCCAGACATGCGCCCGCGCCGGGATTGGCGATGCGATCGAAGACCGTCTGCCAGTGCAAGGAACCCTGATCGATGGCGGAGCGACCAAGGCGATCTCCCCGAACTATTCGGAGAACCTGGTCGTCACGATCACTCCGCTCGTTGCTGGATCAGTTGCACCAACGGACTGCGGCAGCATCCCGCTCTGAAAGTCAGCGTGGCTCGATGCGGAAGCGGATCGAGCCAGCAGCCTTGCCGTCAGCTTCAATCGCTATCGAGCGCGTCGTTGCGGCGGCGTGGCTCACGTCACTGATGACGACTTCGCCTGAACCGTCGAGGGCAATTGTGCGGCCATCAACGATCAGTCGGCCCGCAGCAAGCTGCTTGGAATAGGTCGCTACCACCCGGTAACCTGCACCGTTGTTGCAGAACTCGCGCAGTTCGCTCTTGTTGCCATTGGCGCTGAGCATTGCGCTGGCGCTGTTGTCCACCGCAACGCGGCAAACCAACGGCACTTGTCCGGTGATCGTGATCGAAGCGGACCCTTGCGATGCTTGCACCGCACTGCCTGCGGCAACCGTACCCAACGCGGCGAGCGCCAAGGCCGCCATCCTGCCAGAAATCATGATACAATCTCCATTAACACTCAGGCATCATGCATCGGTGCCCGCCAACGTCGGGTTCCGGTTTCTGGTTAACAATTTCCGGAAAAGCTTTAGGAATGGCGGGATTCCGGCGTTTTTTCTCCGCGACCTGCCTAAGTTTCATTACCTAAGCCGCTCGAAAAGTCTGAACGTCCCTTCCTTCTCTCCGGGAACCGCATCCGCCATTCGCGCATAGAGCCAGCGAAGCTGTCGCATCATCGCGCGTCAGTCAGGATCCGGAAGGAAGCCCGCCATGGCCGCTCGCGCATACTGGCAAGGGCAATTGCGCCTTGCCCTGGTTTCGATCCCGGTCGAAATCTATCCGGCCACGCGAAGCGGTGCGGCCATTTCATTTCACCAGATCCACGAACCCAGCGGCAAGCGCATCCGCTACGAGAAAGTGGCGCCCGGCGTCGGTCCAGTCGATCGCGAGGAGATCGTGAAGGGCTACGAGGTATCACGCGGCAATTACGTTCTGCTCGATGACGAGGAGATCGAATCCGTGCGCATCGAAAGCCGCAAGACGCTCGAACTCGTCCAGTTTGTCGGTTCGGACGAAATCGATGTGCTCTATTATGAAAAGCCCTATTTTGTCGTGCCGGCCGATGACCTTGCAGAGGATGCCTACATTGTCCTTCGTGAGGCGCTCAGAAAGACGAGAACTGTCGGGCTGGGACAACTCTCGGTCCGTGGGCGCGAGCAGTTCGTTTCGCTCAAACCGTGCGGGCGCGGACTTATCCTCGAGGTTCTGCGCTATGCTGACGAGGTACAGCGCGCGCACAACTGGTTCCGCGATATTCCCGCACGTGACGCCGACCCCGAGCTTCTCGATCTGGCAGCCAGCCTGATCGAGAAGAAGACGGCGAAGTTTGCGCCCGACAAGTTCCATGACCGCTATGTCGATGCACTCCACGCGCTGATCGAAAAAAAGATCAAGGCGAAGGGGGAGCGCATTATCGAGGATCCCGATGCTGACGAGGCTCCGCGTGGTGGCAACGTTATCGACCTGATGGCAGCGCTCAAGCAATCGCTGGGACACGACGACGAAGACGCCGACGAGGGCAGACCCCGCAAACGCGCATCTCCACCGCGCCGCAAGCGGGCTTGAGTGATGGCCGCCCGCGATCCCCTCGCAGCCTACAACGCCAAGCGCGATTTTACCCGCACGGGAGAACCTCCGGGCAAAAAGGCATCAAGCAAGACTGGCAACCTCTTCATCGTTCAGAAGCACGACGCCACGCGGCTTCACTGGGACTTCCGCATCGAAGTTGACGGGGTACTGAAGAGCTGGGCGGTAACGCGCGGCCCCAGTCCAGATCCGGAGGACAAGCGCCTTGCCGTGCAGACCGAGGATCACCCGCTGAGCTACGCCGAGTTCGAAGGGACCATACCCGAAAGCGAGTATGGCGGCGGAACCGTGATGTTGTGGGATCGCGGGACCTGGGCACCGATCGAGGGCAAAAGCGCGAAGGACCTTGAAGACGGACATCTGCATTTCCGTCTTGATGGCGAGCGGATGAAAGGCGAATGGCTTCTCATCCGCCTGAAGAAGCGGGGCAACGAGAAGCGCGAAAACTGGCTGCTGCGCAAGATCGATGACGCGTTTGCTGCAGAGGGAGATATCCTCGTGGAACGCGCGCTCACCAGCGTGCTTACCGGGCGGACCATGGCCGAAATCGCCGCCGACAAACGTTCGAGTCATTCGCTGAAGGGGAAGCGGGGAGCGGACTTCGCGGCCGAGATGCAAGCAGCAAGCAAGCACAATGCGCGGATGTCCAAGGCCAAGTCACCGCGCAAGAAGCGCAGCAACGCACCACTGTCAGCGTTTCAACCAGTCCAGCTTGCAACATTGGTCGACAGTGTGCCTGAAGGACGCCAGTGGCTCCATGAAATCAAGTTCGACGGCTATCGGGCCCTCATCGCTGCAAAAGGCAAGAATGTAAGGGTGTTCACCCGCAGTGGCCTCGATTGGTCCGAGAAGTTCTCCCCACTGATCTGCCACTTCGCAAGCCTCGATCTGCCTTCATGCCTGCTCGATGGCGAGATCACGGCCTCGGACGCCGAAGGCAACCCGGATTTCTCGCGCCTGCAAGCCGTGCTGAAGCGTGGCCATGGCGAACAGGGCGAAGAAGATGCTCTTTCCTTCCATGCATTCGATCTCCTTGAACTTGACGGCGAGGACCTGAAACCGCTGTCCAATGTGGAGCGCAAGCAACGGCTTGCCGGCCTCTTGGCCGACGCTCCTCCGCCAATTCACATCGCCGATCACATCATTGGCGGGGGCGAGAAGCTGCTGGAGGCAATGTGCCGCGCCGGGCAAGAGGGCATCATCGCCAAGCGGGCTGACGCACCCTATCTGCCAAAGCGGACGCAAAACTGGCTGAAGGTCAAGTGCATCCTCCGCCAGGAATTCATCATCGTCGGCATGACGAAATCGAATGCCCGCCGTCGGCCCTTCGCGTCGCTCCTGCTGGCGCAGCGAGAAGCTGACGTATTGGTCTACAAGGGAAAGGTCGGCACGGGGTTCAATGAAGAACTGCTTGACGAACTGGCCGTCCGTTTTGAACCGCTGAGGCGAGAAGACCGCGCGCTCGAAGTGCCCAAGGCCGAAGCTCGCGGGGCGTCGTGGCTCGAACCGGTGCTCGTTGCCGAAATTGCCTTTGCCGAGTTCACCGGCGAAGGCAGGGTCCGCCATGCCAGCTTCGTCGGTTTGCGCGAAGACAAGAAGGCCGAGGACGTGACGCCAGAGAAACCTGTCCGGATCGAGAGCCCGACGGAGATCATCGCGATAAGCAACCGCTCGCGGGTGATCTTTCCCGAGAGCGGGCAGACCAAGGGCAATCTTGCAGACTACTACGCTCAGCTTGCTCCAGCGATGCTCCCGTTTCTCGCCAATCGTCCGGTCAGCCTCGTGCGTTGCCCGCAGGGGAGGGCAAAGCAGTGCTTCTTCCAGAAGCATGATAGCGGCTCGTTCGGCGAACATGTCCATCATGTCCCGATCCGCGAGAAGGATGGCGATAGCGAAGACTATCTTTATGTCGACGATGCTGCGGGCATTCTCACCTGCGTCCAGATGGGCACCATTGAATTCCACGGGTGGTGCGCACGAACCGATGATGTCGAAGCGCCGGACCGCATGGTCATCGATCTGGACCCTGACGAGGGACTTGATTTTGCGGACGTCAAACGTGCGGCGAATGATATCCGGTCACGCCTGTCTGATCTCGGTCTGGTAAGCTTTGCGATGCTTTCGGGCGGGAAGGGCGTTCACGTCGTCGTTCCCCTGCGTCGCGATCATTCCTGGGAGGCACACGCCAGCTTTGCCGAGCGTTTTGCCAAGGCGCTCGGTATGGCCGACCCTGAGCACTACGTTGCCAACATGAGCAAGGCCAAGCGCAAGGGCCGAATTTTTGTCGACTGGTTGCGCAACCAGCGCGGCAGCACGGCAGTGATGCCCTATTCCGCCCGGGCACGCGCCAATGCTCCGGTTGCAGCGCCGATCGATTGGAACGAACTCGACGATTTCGACAAGGCCAGCACTTTCACTATTTCGGACGCAGCCGCCCTGCTGAAGCGAAGCGAGGGCAAGCTGCTGCGAGGATGGGGAGTCGCAGAGCAATCACTTCCTGACGTGTGAGGCTTTCCCGCGCGCGGTAATAATCCGTTACACCATGTTCTCTGGACGTATCAGGCGATCGAACGTCGGTTCGTCGATCAGGTTTAGGGCCAGCGCAGCTTCTCTCAGGCTCAGATTCTCCTGGTGCGCGTGCTTGGCGATCTTCGCGGCATTGTCGTAGCCGATTTCGGGGGCAAGCGCGGTCACCAGCATGAGCGAGCGTTCGACCAGTTCCGCAATGCGCTGTCGGTTCGGTTCGATCCCTTCGACACAGCGTTTGGCAAAGCTTTCCATTCCGACCGCCAGAAGGTGCATCGAGCGCAGCACCGCAGCCCCGATCATGGGCTTGAAGACGTTGAGCTCCAGGTGCCCCTGCATTCCCCCAACGGTCACGGCTTGATGGTTCCCGATCACTTGCGCGCAAACCATTGTCAGCATCTCTGCCTGTGTCGGATTGACCTTGCCGGGCATGATGGAACTGCCCGGCTCGTTGGCCGGAAGCTCCAGTTCACCGAGGCCCGAGCGTGGACCGGAGGCAAGCAGACGGATGTCATTGGCAATCTTGGTCAGCGCCACCGCCAGCGTCGACAGGGTTCCTGAAAGCTGGACCAGCGCATCGTTCGAAGCCAGCGCCTCGAACTTGTTGGGCGCCGTGCTGAAGGGTTTTCCCGTAAGGTCGGCTATTTCCGCAGCGATCTCTTCGGCAAAGCCAGCAGGTGCGTTCAGCCCGGTGCCAACCGCCGTTCCGCCTTGTGCCAGTCGAAGCAGGTGCAGCTCGATGTGTCGCAGATGATCGTGCGCATTGCGGAGCTGCTGTGCGTAGCCCGAAAACTCCTGTCCGAGAGTCAGTGGCGTGGCATCCTGCAGGTGGGTGCGTCCGATCTTGACCAGACCCTTCCACGCTATCGCACATCCAGCGAGCGCACCGGAAAGCTTGTTCAGGGCGGGGACCAATTCGGCGTTCAGCGCTTGCACCGCCGCCACATGCAGCGCGGTGGGAAAGGTATCGTTCGAGGATTGCCCCATGTTCACGTGATCGTTGGGGTGCACCGGACTCTTGCCGCCGCGCTCACCGCAAAGCATCTCGTTGGCACGACCCGCGATGACCTCGTTCGCATTCATGTTGGTCTGTGTTCCGCTGCCGGTTTGCCAGATCACCAGGGGGAAATGGTCATCAAGTTTTCCGGATGCGACTTCGGCCGCAGCCTGCTCGATGGCGCCGGCAAGATTGCTGGCAAGCCCATGCCGACGGTTCACCCGGGCCGCGGCTTGCTTGATGATACCCAGCGCATGCACCACCCCCAAGGGCATCCGCTCCATTGAACCGAACGGGAAATTGTCGATGCTGCGTTGCGTTTGTGCGCCCCAGTAGGCCTCGGCCGGCACGCGCACTTCGCCCAGGCTGTCGCTCTCGATACGCTGCATTCGCATCTCCGGTCAGGTTCGGTCGAGCAGTCGCTCCACTGTCTCGTCTGCTGTACCCTGCTTGTCGGTCGATGCACCAACTTCGCGTTCAAGCGCAGATCGCAGTCGGCAGATCTCGTCATCGGTGAGATGTTCGATGCCGACAAAGCCTTCGCGGGCCTTGTCTACCGCACGGATCAGCTCGTCCAGCTTCGCCTGCATGGCGGCAGCATCGCGGTTCTGGCTGTTCTGGATCAGAAAAACCATGAGGAAGGTGATGATCGTGGTGCCGGTGTTGACCACGAGCTGCCACGTATCGCTCCACTGGAACAATGGGCCGCTCAAGCCCCAGCCGATGATGATGGCGAGCGCGATGACGAAGGTTGCGGGGCGTCCGGCCCATCCGGAAACCCGGTTGGCGACGGCGGTGAAAGCCTGATCCACCGATCAATCCTTGCGCACGTGCTCTGGCTTGCCTTTGCGACTTGTCGCGGCCAGCTCCTCCAACTCCTTCTCGGTCATCGATTTTTCCATCGATCGAGATGCACCTTTGAGGTCGTCCTTGTCGGTCTCGCCACGTTTGGCCGACAGTGCAGCGCCGGCGGCTTTCTGTTGGGCAGCTGATTTGGCTGGCATCGTCGTTCTCCGAATTGTTCCCGACGTGAACGTTCGGGCAGGTTTGCCGTTCCGAAATCCCGGCCCGCAACTGCGCCGATTTGCGTAGCGCCTGCCGTCGTGCGTGGAGCTAGGCTTCAACTATGGCGGCGGGTTCATCATTGCGACAACTGCTTGGCTCGGGGCGAATTTCCGAGGCTCTGGTCAAGGCGGGAGAGGCGCTTGCGGCCAATCCGCACGACGTCGAGGCCGGGTTCGTTGCCGCAGTTGCTCTGGCGGAGAGCGGGCGCGTTGCCGATGCGCTGAAGGCGATTGGGGCAGTGCTCAGAGCCGAACCCAGCAACGCCGAGTATCTTGCTCAACAGGCGAGATTTTTTCTTCTGGCCCGGCGGGAGGCCGATGCACTTGCCGCGGCGCGGCGGGCAGTAGATGCAGGGAGTTCGGAGCCGCTGGTGCTGGACACGATCGGCTGCGTGTTTGCCCGCCTTGGCGCGCATGACGAGGCGCTGCCCTTGTTCGAAAAGGCCGTGGCGTCTGCCCCGGAAGTGATTGAATTCCAGTTCAATCTTGGCAGCACGCTGGGGTTCTTCGGCCGAGTTGACGAAGCTGCCCGCGCTTATGAGGCCATACTTGCGCGCCAGCCCGGTCATGGCCGGGCGCATCTTGCCCTTGCAGGACTGCGCCGAGCCTCCGCCGGGGCTGGAATCGCCCGGATTGCGGCTGCCTTGTCGCAAAATCCCGATCCCGAAGAGGAAGTCAGGCTGCGCTATGCCGCTTTCCAACTCTACGAGGCAGAAGGGCAACTCGACGAGGCAAACGCACAACTCTCCCTGGCCAACGTGAGGCACAGGGCCAACCTCGGCTACCAGTTCGAGACCGATCAGGCGCTGTTCGAGATCATCCGCCGCACCTTCGTTCGCGACCTGCCACTGACCTCCGACAGCCGCCTCGACGACGCACCGATCTTCGTCGTCGGACTGCCTCGCACCGGCACGACCCTGGTTGACAGGATCCTGTCCTCGCATGGCGACGTGACTTCTGCGGGGGAGCTTCAGGCCATGCCGCTGGCGGTGAAGCAATTGTCCGGGACATCATCGCGGCTGGTCCTCGACCCGGCGACAGTGGAGGCGAGCCGGGGCGTTTCGGCGCAGAAGATGGGGGAGCTCTATCTCGCTCGTGCGCGTCAGAATGCCGGGGCCTCCGGGCCCCGGTTTACCGACAAGTTTCCTCTGAATTTCATGTACATAGGATACATCCTCCAGGCGCTGCCGCATGCGAGCATCTTCTGTCTGCGGCGCGGGGCGATGGACAGTGTGTGGAGCAACTACAAGCACCTGTTCGCCTTGGGTTCGCCCTACTATCGCTGGTCCTACGATCTGATGGACACGGCGCGCTATGTGCTTCTGTTCCAGCGCTTGATGGCGTTCTGGCGCCAGCGCTTTCCGGGCCGAATTCATGAGGTTACCTATGAATGGCTGGTTGCGGATCAGGAGACTGAGACCCGCAAGCTGCTGACTCACTGCGGGCTTGAATGGGATCCGGCCTGCCTCGACTTCCACCGGAACGAAGCAGCCGTGTCCACGCCAAGCGCGCAACAGGTGCGCCAGCCGATCAATACGGGATCGGTTGGCCGGTGGCGGGACCATGAAAGGCACCTTGGCGAGGTCATGGAATTCTTCGCCGCGAATGGCATACCGCTCGATTGACCAGACAGAGTTGATGACGAAAAAAGGGCCGCCTGTCTTGCGACGGGCGGCCCAGTCTTCGCAGGAACTCTTGGCGTCCATGGCAGGACAAGCGGCCGGTCTGCTGAAACAGACCGGCCCGATATTCAGAACCTCAGGAAGTACTCGATGCCGACCTTGCGGGGGGCGATGACCGAGTTGCTGTAATAGCGCGAGACGATGCCATCGTTGATGATGCGGCGCGAACGGTCTTCGCCGACCGACGATATTGCGTAAGTGTTGAACAGATTGTCTGCGTAGATGCGGACCTCGTACTTGTCGCGGCGGTAGCCGATCGACGCTCGGGCCAGGAGGTAATCGGGAATGGTTTCGCCCCCGGCGCGGCCACCGATGCGCGAAAGGACTTCGCCCTGGTAGGTGGCGGTAAAGTTGGTCGAAAGAACCGCGTCAGAACCGAGGTTCATGTCGTAAGTCATGCCGAGGCTTGCGGTATGCCGTGCCGTGCCCGGCAGGCGATCGCCATCGAAGACGGTGACGCGAATGTTCTTGGGCCGCCGATTGAGGTTCTGGTTGCGGATTGTCAGCAGGCCGACCACGTCCTCGGTCAACCGTGAGTCATTGTAGGAGTAGCTGCCGGTGATGGTCACCCCGTCGTCCGGCTTTGCGTTGAAAGTGGCTTCGATGCCCTTCGATACCGCAGAGCCCCCGTTGGCAGTGATTCCGGCGATGCCGTATTGCGTTTGCGAGGCGAGCTGGATGCCTTCCCACTTGATGTGGTAGCCGGAAATCGTGGTCTGAAGCTTGCCGCCAAACAGCGTGGCGCGGATGCCGATTTCCTTGTTCTGGGTCTTGTCCGGACCGTAGAACTGTTCGTTCGGCAAGGCGCAGGCGTTCTGGACGTCTTCAAGGTCTTCAGGGCAAGGCGGGACGCTGTTTGGACCGCCGATGCGATACCCTTCGCTGTAGGTCCCGTAGACCATCAGGTCTGGCGTGATCTTGAATGACGTGTTGAACTTCCACACCACGCCGTCCTGGCCGGAGTCACCGCCGCCCGTATCAAAGCGCAGCACCGGTACCGGTTCGAGCAGAGGCAGTGAAATGCCACCGTCCGTCTTTGCATCATAATCAAAATAGCGGCCACCGGCGGTAACCTGCCACTGCGGCGTGATCTCGAAGGTACCTTCGCCGAATATGGCCTTTTCGATGATCTTGCTGTTGTTGAAGCTCGCGTACTCGATCGGCTCGGGATAGGCGGGCGAATAGGTTACCGGGCCAAAGTAGAATTCGGGCAGGCCGGGGGTCACTTCTCGGTATGTGCCCCTGGTCTTGCGCTCGTTGTAGAAGCCGCCGACCACCCAGCTGAACGGTCCGCCGTGCGTCGAGACGAAGCGCACTTCCTGGTTGAACTGCTTGATGTCTGTTGCCGAGCGGGTGAAGCCCGAGAACTGCGGAAACAGTTCATAGCCATAATCGAGGTCGAGCAGAAGGTCGGTAACGTCTGCTGAACTGCGGATTTTCTGATGCGAATAGGCGGTTGCCGAGACCATCTGGGCAATGTCGCCCAACTCGATCTGGACTTCGCCGCTGACCAGGTGGACCTTGCGCCTTGACGGTTCCAGATAGCGCGAAACCGCTTCGTATCGACCGGTCCCGAAGACGCCGGCGCCATTGACCTGACGACCGTTGGTCGACGTGTCCTGGAAAGCATAGTTGATGTAGATGCCAATGGTTTCCGAGGGAAACAGTGCGAGCGTGTTGCGGGTGGTGAAGGTATGCTCGAAGTTGGCATCCTTGTAGGTATAGAGGTTGGCCGCAATCTGCTCCGGGGTTCCGAGCGGATCGGTGCGCGACGTGGTCGGGCCGCCAGGCTGGGGTAGTGAGACGCCCGGTTCGCGCAACAGCGCGACATAATCGATGAAGCCCGGATCGTTGTAGTACCCGACCGTCGAGCGCAATGCGATCTTGTCGGTAATGATCGGAATGTTGATCGTGGCGTCGGCCTGGAAGCCGGGATCGTCAGCCTGCGCCACGTCATAGACACGGCCGTGGAAGCTGGCCGACCAGCGTGTCGGGTCCGGCCGGTTGGGGATGTAGCGGATGGCACCGGCAAGGGTTCCGACGCCGTACAGGGTGCCTTGCGGGCCAAGCAGCGTTTCAACGCGCGCAATGTCGAGGAGCTTGAAATCCTGGTAGAGCGGCACCTCGCCAAGATAGATGGCGACGGCGTTGTCGGAGTTGTTCCCGGTCACACCGACGTCCGCGGCAGAAAGGCCGCGCATCACGATCGAGCCGGTAGAACGCGGACCGGTGTCGAGGATCGTGAGGCCGGGAGTGAAGGCTGCGAGGCCACGGACATCGTCGATGCGCTTTTCCGTCAGTTCGGCACCACCGACTGCAGTGATGTTGATCGGAACATCCTGGAGAGAAACGGCCCGGCGCGTGGCAGTGACGACGATGGTGCCGCCCTCGCTTGCAGCGTCAGCTTCGGCTGAAACTTCCGCGCCGTCGGCGGCCGGGGCTTCCTGTGCGACAGCAGGAAGAGCCGCGATGCTGGCCAGCGCGCTGGCTGAAAGGAGCGCTGCGCGCTTCAGGGAAAACGTCATGAAACCCTCACTTTGTTGTTTTGTCTCTTGTGGCTTCAGTCACCCTCGCCATCGGTGCAGCGCTGGCTCTGGCTTGAGCTCTGTTCGCGGCGCCGATGCATTTCTCCCCGGTATTCGATCCGGAATGGGGCGAAGCTAACCGCTGCATGCCGCGCGACTATGGGTCATTTGACGTACTGCAGCGGCCTTCGGGGCGGGTTCGCACCTTTGGGTGTACGTAGATCGGCCCATCCTCTGACGGCGCGGTCTTGGCCACTATCGCCTGCATGGAACGAGCCAGGCTGGATTCTGCGGGACGGGCGGCTGCATCGGGCATGTCTCGCTCCACCACGATCGTTCCCGAGCGTCGCTCCTACAATCAGTGGGCGGCGGTCCAGACGCTCGATGACTTCGCACATCGCCATACCGGTGAGGAAGCGCGACAAGGCCCGGCTTCGCGCGTCGTGGCAGCAGCGCTGGGGACGAGTTCCTCGCTGGTCTACGAGGCAATCGGAGCGGCCATCACCGTGCTGTACGGCCTCAAGGTCGGCATTGCGGCGATTGTTACGGGTTGCCTGATCCTGCTCCTGATCGGTCTTCCGATAACCCTGAATGCTGCGCGGCGAGGGATCGATGTCGATCTGATCTCGCGCGGGAATGGCTTTGGCTACCTCGGTTCGACCATCAGCACGCTGATCTACGCCACCTTCACCTTCCTGTTGCTCGCGCTCGAAGCGAGCATCCTTGCTGACGCGCTGCGGCAGGCGACGGGCTTTCCGCTCGAGCTCGGTTACTTTGTCGCGACTTTCGTCGTAGTGCCGCTGGCGCTCCAGGGCATGCGTTTCATCGCACGTTTTCAGGCGTGGACGCAGCCCATTTGGATTGCGCTGCAACTGGTGCCGGTTGCCTACATTGCCTGGAACATTGGCGACGTCGGAGACGTGTGGAGCGGGTTCAACGGGGTATACGCGCCACGCTCTGCCCTCGTTTCGTTCGGTTTTGCGCTTTCGGTCATGCTCTCGCTGCTGCCGCGGATCGGTGAACAGGCCGGGCACCTGCGCTTCCTGCCTCCGCCAGAGCAGATCGGAGTGCAGCGATGGTGGAGCGCGGTGCTGCTCGGCGGTTCGGGCTGGGTCGTGATTGGCGGCCTGAAAATGGCCATCGGCGGGGTGCTGGCAGCCTGGACGATTGGCCGGGGAATTGCGCCCGATGCCGCGGCATCAGTCAGTCGCATCCACGTGCAGGCTTTCGCCGCCATCGGAGGTGGCCGCGAGGCGGGGGTGCTGCTGGTGCTGCTGTTCGCGGTGGTCTGTCAGACGCGTGCGAACCTGACCAACGCCTTTGCCGGGTCGGTTGCGTGGTCGAACCTGTTTGCGCGGCTGACGCAGGGGTACTCTTCCCGCCATGTCTGGCTGCTGTTCAATGTCGGGCTGGCAGCCATGCTGCTGTTCTTTGGCATCACCCGTTCGTTCGACGTGGTGATGATCCTCTATGCAAGCCTTGCAGCAAGCTGGATCGGACCACTCGCGGCGGACCTTGTGGTGTCACGGGCCTTGCGGCTCAACCCGGCCGACCCCGAGTTTCAGCGGGCTTACCTCTATGATGTGAACCCTGTCGGCATCGGGGCGATGCTGTTGTCGCTGATCGCTTCGGCGGTATGCCAGCTCGGGTTTGCGGGGGAAGTGGCGCAGGCCTTTTCGCCGGTCATCGGGCTCGTCGTGGCATGCCTTGCCGCGCCGCTGCTCGCCGGGCTTACGCACGGGCGCTATTATCTTGCCCGCAGGAGAGAGGCCGGGGCTCCGGCGCGGGTCGCCTGCGTGATCTGCGAGAATAGGTTCGAGCGAGCCGATACTGCACATTGTCCGTTCTATTCCGGCGCGATCTGTTCGCTGTGCTGCACGCTGGAGACGCGGTGCCACGATGCCTGCAAGCAGGGTGCCCGCGCCACCGAGCAGTTCACCAACATCGCCGAGCGCCTGCTGCCGCGCGTCCTGGCGCGCCATGTCCACACCACCACCGGGCATTTCGTTGGCGTGGCCGGAGCGTTCACGCTGGCCAACATGCTGGTGCTGGGCCTGATCGGACGCGAGTATGCGCGCTACTATCCGGCACTTTCGACCCACGTCTGGTCGATCCTGTTTGCGGTGTTCCTGGTGTTCTTCTTCATGTCGGGCGTGGGCTCCTGGTTCATCGTGCTGGCGCATGAAAGCCGGCGGGCCGCGCTGGACGAGACACGGCGGCATCTGGGGGAACTGGAGCAGGAGATCGTCGCGCATGAAGCGACCGACGCCGCGCTGCAAAAGGCGCGCGAGGTGGCCGAGAATGCCAATGCTGCCAAGAGCCGTTACCTCGTTTCGGTGAGCCACGAAATCCGCTCGCCGCTCAATTCGATCTATGGCTATGCCCAACTGCTGGAGCGCGGGAGCGACCTGAATCCGGGCGAGGTGGGCAAGGTCATCTGCCGGTCGAGCGAGCACCTTTCCAATCTGGTCGACGGGCTGCTGGACATTGCACAGGTCGAGGCTGGCGTGCTGCGCTTGTCGCGCGATACGATCCGCCTTCCGGCGTTCGTCGAGCAAATCGCCAACATGTTCCGGCCGCAGGCGCAGGCCAAGGGGCTGACGTTCCGCCTGGAGACGCCCAGGCAACTGCCCGAGTTCGTGCGGGGCGACCAGAAGCGGTTGCGGCAGGTGCTGATCAACCTGATCTCGAACGCGATCAAGTTCACGCCGGCCGGCTCGGTGACCTTCCGCATCGGCTGGCGCGGCGAGATCGCGACGTTCGAGGTGATCGACACCGGCATCGGCATCGCGCCCGAGGACATGGACCGTATCTTCGGCGCGTTCGAGCGAGGGAACAGCAATTCCGTGGCGGGGCAGCCGGGGATAGGTCTTGGCCTCGCGATCACCTCGACGCTGGTGCACGTGATGGGCGGAGACCTGACCGTCGACAGCACGCTGGGGGAGGGCACGCGGTTTGCGTTGCGGCTGATGCTTTCCCGGCCGGTTACGCAACCGGTGCAGAGCCATCGCGCGGATGTCATCACCGGGTATGAAGGCGAGCGGCGCCGGGTGCTGGTGGTTGACGACGATGCAGCGCAGGCTTCGGTCATCGAGAACCTGCTGCGGCCACTGGGCTTTGTTGTTACCGGTGCGCGCGACGGGGACACCGCGATCGCGCTGGCTGCGGCGACGCGGCCCGACATCGTGTTCATGGACATCTCGATGCCCGGCAAGACCGGGTGGGAGACGGCCGGCCTGCTACGAGCGGCGCACGGCGGTTCCTTGCGGATTGTCATGGTTTCGGCCGACGCGCACCAGTTCAGGCGGGGCGGAGACGGGCACGATCCGCACGACATGTTCCTGACCAAGCCGATTGAACTCGACAGCCTGCTCGATGCGCTTTCCTGGCAGTTGGACCTGACCTGGACCGTGCAGGATGGCAGTCCGCGAAAATCGCCCGCGGCCGCGACGGTGGAACTGCACTTGCCGGCTGCAGCACTGCCTTTTGTACCCGAGATCGAAAGCCTCGCGCGGATCGGCAATGTCCGCGCGATCCAGACCCGCCTCTCAGAGCTTGAGGATGCCGTCCCCGATGCAGCCCGCTTCGTCGCACACCTTCGTTCCAGTCTCGAATGCTTCGATTTCAAGGGCCTGCGCGAAGCCCTCCGACGAGGCGTCGTCAATGTTCAGTGATACCATTGCCGGGCAGGCCGGGCGCGACACAGTGCTTGTCGTCGACGACAATCCGGAATCCCTGCATTTCCTGATCGACACGATCGAACGGGCCGGGATGACCGTGCTGATCGCCACGAATGGTGAGAATGCCCTCGAGCTGCTGGAGCACGTTGCTCCGGATCTGATCCTGATCGATGCGATCATGCCGGGACTGGACGGGTTCGACACGACGCGAGCGATCAAGAAGCAGCCGCGGCTGGCGGACATCCCGGTGATCTTCATGACCGGTCTTACCGAGACCGAACATGCAGTCCGGGCGCTGGACGCGGGCGGAGTGGACTATGTCCGCAAACCCATTGCGATCGAGGAACTGCTGGCGCGGATGCGGGTGCATCTTGCGGGCGCGCGGGTCTCGCAGGCGGGAAGGTCCGCTCTCGACGCAACCGGCAGGCATCTTTTCGCGGTGGACCGTGCGGGGCAGCTGCTTTGGGCAACGCCGCAAGTGGAGCACCTGATGGCGTCGATGGGCGGCGGGGATCGGTTGCCACCGGACTTTGCCGGGCCGGTTGCCCGCTTGATGGCCCTGCGTGACAATCCGGACGCGACCTTGCGTTTCGAGGCCGGGGCGCAGGTCGTCGAACTGGTCCTCGTCGGACCCGTACGTCGCGACGAGGGCGAGGGGCGGGAGGTGCTGGTGCGGTTGAATCTCATCCGCGAAGGCGCCGACCTGGAGCGCCTGCGAGACCGTTATGGGCTGACCCAGCGGGAGGCCGAGGTTCTGCTGTGGATCAGCTATGGCAAGCCCAACCGGGTGATCAGCGAGATCCTGGGGATCAGCCCGCGCACGGTGAACAAGCATCTGGAGCAGGTTTTCGAGAAGCTGGGCGTCGAGACACGAGCGGCGGCGGCGGCTTTCGCGGTGCGGACAATTGCCTGAGGCCGTGCCCGGTTACCGAATTGGCGAAGGGTCCCGCTCTCTTCCTTCGCCATGCTGCGGGAAAGGCGCTAGGACAGGTCGATGACCTTCGGAGCCCTTTCCCGCAGCGCCTTGCTGGCCCTTCTTATGGCTGCCCGACCTGCGCACGCAAGCAGCCATGACGTCAAGATAACCCGCGATGACTGGGGCATTGCCCATGTCGATGGCAGGACCGATGCCGATGCCGTATTCGGCGCAATCTATGCGCAGGCGGAGGATGATTTCCCGCGCATCGAGGCGAACCTGCTGACTGCGCTGGGGCGACGGGCGGAGACCGAGGGCGAGGACTTTCTGTGGCAGGACCTGCGACAGCGGTTGTGGATCGATCCGGACGCTCTCAAGCGCGACTATGCGGCTTCGCCGGCTTGGCTGCGCAAGCTCATGGATGCCTGGGCGGCCGGCCTGAACCATTACATCGCGACCCACCCGCAAGACACGCCGAAAGTCCTGACCCGCTTCGAGCCATGGATGGCGCTCTCATTTACCGAAGGATCGATCGGTGGGGACATCGAGAAGGCAGCGCTCAAGCCTCTCGCCGCGTTCTACGGTGGCGAAGCAAGCCCCCTGGCGCTGGCAAGGGAAATGCTGCGGGACGACGAGCCGCGCGGTTCGAATGGGATCGCGATAGCGCCCAAGCGCACGGCGAATGGCAATGCTTTGCTGCTTATAAACCCGCATACCTCGCTCTTCTTCCGATCCGAGCTGGAGATGAAGAGCGGGGAAGGGCTGCATGCCTATGGCGCCTCAACCTGGGGGCAGTTCTTCATCTATCAGGGCTTCAACGAGAAGCTTGGCTGGATGCACACCACCAGCGGTGCCGACAACGTCGACGAATTCGTCGAGACAATCGCGCGAAGGCGGGGCAAGTGGCTTTACAAGCGCGGATCTGCATTCAAGCCGTTCGCGGTGAAGCCGATCGTTCTGCGCTTCCGCAAACCGGATGGAAGCCTGGCCGAGCGAACCTTCCGGACTTACGCCAGCGACCATGGACCAATAGTGCGACAGAGCGGTGAGGGAAAGAGCCGCAAGTGGATTGCCCTTTCCTTGATGCACCGGCCAATAGCTGCGCTCAGCCAGTCATGGTTGCGCACAAAGGCCCGCGATAAGGCGGAATTTCTCAGGATCGCCGAGTATCGCGCCAATTCGTCGAACAACACCCTGTACGCCGATCGTGCCGGCAATATCGCGCTGCTCATGCCGCAATTCGCGCCCCGTCGGGATGCGAGGTTCGACTATCGCGAACCGGTGGATGGGAGCGATCCTGGAGCCGATTGGAAGGGGCTATATGGGCCGGCAGAGCGGCCTGACGTGGTCAATCCGCAGTCAGGCTGGGTCTACAATTCCAACGATGCGCCGTGGCGCGCGGCAGGGGAAGGCACGCTGAATGCGGCGCGCTGGCCAGCGACGTTCGACCAGGTCGGGGCCAATCCACGCGGCGACCATGCGCTTGAGCTGCTGGGCAAGGCGCAGGGGCTCGATCTGGAAAGCCTGCGGGCGCTCGCCTACGATCCGCACATGCCGCTGTTCGAAGACCTGATTACGGGGCTGGCGCAGGTGGCTGCAACAGATCCGCTGAGCGGGCCGGTTGCGCTACTCAAGGGCTGGGACCGGCGATGGTCGGCAGGTTCACAGGCCATGAGCCTTGCACACTATTGGGGCGACGAACTGGAGGCTGACGTGCGCAAGTCGCTGCCGCGCACCGGCAACGTCTTCGCCGCGATGCGGGCGACGACGGAGCAGCAGCGCAGGGCGGCGCTTGCACGCGCGGTTGCGCGCTTGCAGGCCGACTTTGGCGGGTGGCAAGTGCCTTGGAGCGAGGTCAACCGCTATCAGCGCACCACTTCGGACATCATCCAGCCGTTCGCTGACGACAAGCCCAGTTTGCCCGTGGCATTCTCTTCAGCCCGCTGGGGTTCGTTGGCATCGTTTGGGACGAAGCAATATCCGGGAACCAGGCGGTGGTACGGCACGAGCGGGAACAGCTTTGTGGCCGTGGTCGAGTTCGGCCCGAAAGTGAAAGCCATGGCGGTATCGTCGGGCGGGGCCAGTGGCCGCGAAGGGTCACTCCATTTCAACGATCAGGCGGAGCTATATGCGGCAGGAAAGATGAAGGCGGTCTACTTCTACCCCGAAGACATCAAGGGGCATGTCGAGAAGACCTATCGCCCCTGAATGATCGCTTCAGCGCGCGCCAGGTCTTCGGGCGTGTCGATATCAAGGGCAAGATGCTGATCCAGCGGGATTGCTGGTGCATTGCGCAGCAGGGCAGCGGCTCCGCGATCACCTTGGAGCGAGCGCAGAGCCGGAAAATGCCGCGCGCCGAAGATGGCAGGAACCATCGTGCGATCGGCCACGCTGGTGCCAATGTGATCGCCATCGAACGCCTGAATGAGATTCTCAAAATGGCTGGTCGGCACGAGCGGCATGTCTGCGAGGGCAATCAAGGCAGCGCAGGCATCGGGAATTTCGCCAATGCCAGTGGCAATCGAGCGGGACAGTGGAGCGCCGATTGGTTCGAGCGCGATCCTCTCGAAGCCTTCGACCTCGGGCGTAGCTTCGGAGCAGATGATCAGCTTTCGCTTGAACGGCAAGGCTGCCAGACGGTCACCGAGGTGCCGGGCCAGTGGCCGGCCTGCAAGCGTCGCGGCAAGCTTGCTGCCGCCGAAGCGACTTCCGCGCCCGGCAGCGAGGAGAACGACGACGATGTCGGCAACTGTCATTGCTCTGCGTCGGCCAGGGATTCGCCTGTCCAGTAGGTCCAATGCGCGAGAGTGTTGTATTCGGCAACGAGTTCGGCGAGCAGGGAAACGGCAAGCGTTGCCGGATCGCGGGTGGAAGGAATAAGCCCGATATGGCCGCGCAGACGCGCGATCTGTTCCAAGGGGACGCCGCTTGCCTGCAAGGCATCAAGCCTTGCGCGATGTGTGCGCCGACTGCCGATGGCGCCGTGGTAGAATGCCGGGAGCGCAAGCGCCTGCGGCAGCAGATGCTCTTCCCAATCGCGCCCGTGAAACAGGAACACGATAGCGGACCAGTGATCGGACGCGGTCAATGGTAAGGTTGAGCGCACCTGGATGCGGGTGGTCGCGATCTCGAGAGCGGCAAGGTCCATGCAAGTGCCGACGTCGGGGGATAGTGCATGAACTTGTGCGCCGAAGGCTTTGGCCAATCTGGCAAAAGCCGTAAGATCTTCGCCTTGGCCCAATGCATGAATGCGCAATGCCGGCTGGTAGCAGTGGGTCAGACATTCGCCATTCCATGGCGCATCCTGCGTGTCTGTCACCACTGTGACCCGATCGCATTCCAACCGAAGCGCGGCTGGCTGGCGTTCTCCCAGCAAATCGAGAGCCTTGCGGATCGACGCAGTATCCGGGCGAGGCGTGAACAGGAGATCTATTCCCCCACCGCACGGCAGGCGAATGTCGATATAGGGTGAACCGATACCGTAACGGACCACATGCCCCCAGCCGTCGGCCAGCGTTTCCAGTGCCTCCGCCGCCACGGCGTCTTCGATACAACCGCCTGAGAACGAACCAACCCGTCGACCGTCTGCCGCGACGGCCATTTGCGTGCCAATGCCGCGCGAGGATCCGCCGATCACCGCAACCAGAGTGACGAGCACGGTCTCCACGCCTTCATCCGCACGAGCGGACAAGAAGCGAAGAATGTCTAAGGGAGTCGTCGCGACCATGCGCCGCGGGCTATATCATCTCCAACGGAAGGCGGCGATGCCGTTTTCCTGTGAGCGAGTAGATTGCGTTCGCCAGGGCAGGAATGACCGGAGGAAGAGCCGGTTCGCCAAGACCGGTCGGCGGGAAGTCTGTCTTAACGAATTCGACCACGATTTCTCGAGGCGCCGCATCAATCCGCATGAGGGCGAAGTCCCCGAAATTCTCGGCGGTGATTGCGCCGTTCTCTTGCACGATCTTCTGTCCAACGAGCGCCTGGCCAATTCCATCGATCACGCAGCCTTGCGCCTGGTTCAGCGCGTTGATCGGATTGATGACGTGGGCGCCGATGTCGCCTGCCACCCAGACCTTATCGATCTGGATGTTGCCGTCCTTCATCGAAAGATCAACAATTTCAGCGAAATAGCCAAGGTGGCTGAAGTAGAAGCCGAAGCCGCGGCCCTTTTTGCGGCCTTGCCATCCAGCGGACTTGCACACCGCGTCGATCACGCCGCGCGCCCGGCCGGTGTGGAACTTCACGCGCTCGCCCGGGATCTCGCGCGGTGCCCCGAGGGTGCGGCGCATGAACTCGGGGAGATCGAGCCCTGCGACTTCGGCAACCTCGTCCATGAACGACTGCCACACGAACGACATGGCGTTCGAGGTCGGCGCGCGCAGCCAGCCGGTGGCGAGGTTGGTCGCCATGTAGCTGGCGCCGAGGTCGACGTTGGGCACGACCGGCGCGGGGAACTCGCTCGGCGCCATCTGCGCGGCGCGGATCGGCTTGCCATCAGCGCCGAACGTCACGAAGTGGTCCTTGAGGGCAATGAGCGCCCCGTTGGCATCGAGACCGGCGGTGAAGCGGTGCCGGCCGGCGGGGCGGTAGAAATCGTGGCGGAAATCGTCGGTGCGGTCGTAGAGGACCTTGACCGGCTTTCCGGGCATGGCCTTCGCGACCTGGCCGGCGATCACCATGTAGTCATTCATCAGGCGACGTCCGAAGCCGCCACCGATCCGTGTCAGGTGGATGGTAAGGTCATCGGCGTTCAGGCCGCATAGCTTGGCGGTTTCCTCGCGGCCGCCCGCGGGCGCCTGGCTGGGCGCCCAGATCTCGAGCTTGCCGTTCTGGAACATCGCAGTGCAGTTTTGTGGTTCGAGCGATGCGTGGGCGAGGAAGGGGTATTCGTAGTCCGCCTTGACCACCTTTGCCGCCTTGGCGAGCGTGGCGTCCGGATCGCCGACCTTGAACAGGCTGGCTTGCGGGGCGTTGCCGACGATCTTCGCGGCGTCGGCTTCGTATTTGGCGGTTGAGAAGCCTGTGACGGCAGCGTCGTCCCATTTCACGGCGAGCTTTTCGCGTGCCTTGCTGGCTTTCCACCAGCTGTCGGCGATGACGACCACCGTGTCGGACTTGCCCTGTGGAACGAAGCCGCTGTTGACGGCGACGACGCCGAGCACGCCGGGGATGGCTTTTGCCGCCGCGTCATCGAACGAGGCGACCGTGCCGCCGTGGGCCGGGCACTTGACGATGGCGGCGTGAACCATGCCCGGGAGGCTGGTGTCGATGCCGTAAAGGGGCTCGCCCTTGACGATCTTCGGCACGTCGACACCGGGCTTGGATTTGCCGATGATCGTGAAGGTTTTCTCGTCCTTCAACTGGACCTTGGCGAGATCGGGCGGGGTTTCGGCAGCGGCGGCCCTGGCCAGAGAGGCGTAGGTCAGGCTCTTGCCGGAGGACGGCTGGATCACGGCACCCCTGGCCGTGGTGAGGCTGGCGGGATCGACACCCCACTTCTTTGCTGCAGCGGAAACAAGCATGGCGCGGGCTGCGGCGCCGACCTGGCGCATGGGTAGCCAATTGCGCGGTGTTGCCGTGCTGCCTCCTGCGGTCTGTACGCCATAGATCTTTTCGTTTGCATCGGTCTGCTCGATGCGAACCTGCTCCCACGCAATGTCCATTTCCTCGGCGATCAGCATGGGCAGCATGACCTTTACGCCCTGTCCGATCTCCGGGTTCTTGGCACCGATGGTCACGGTGTTGTCGGCATTGATGCGGACGAAGGCGTTGAGGACGTCGGCGGGTGCAGTGGCCGTTGCAGCGGCGAGGACGACCGATGCGTCGAGAGTGAGTGCCGTGCCGCCAGCCAGCGAGGCGGCGATGAACGAGCGGCGGGAGAGGGTCAACTGGTCGCTCATGCTGCGGTCTCCTCAGCCGGAAGGCCTGCGGCGGTGCGGATGGCGGCTCGAATGCGCATATAGGTTGCGCAGCGGCAGATGTTGCCGCTCATCCAGCCGTCGATATCGGCCGGTGTAGGTTTCGGGTTCTGCTTGAGCAGTGCGGTGGCGGACATGATCTGCCCGGCCTGGCAATAGCCGCACTGCGGCACGTCGAGCGCGACCCATGCGTCCTGCACGCGCTTGCCGAGCGCATTGAGGCCGATGCCCTCGATCGTGGTGATCGACTTGCCGGCGGCATCGGCAATCGGCGTCTGGCACGAGCGAACGGCATCGCCATCGAGGTGAACGGTGCAGGCACCACACAGGCCAGCGCCGCAGCCGAACTTGGTCCCCGGCATGTCGAGATCTTCGCGTAGTACCCAGAGCAAGGGCTTGTCTGCCTCGGCTTCGACAACGCGTTTGCGGCCGTTTACGGTGAGGGTAATGCTCATCGCCTGAAATCCCTGGATGATCCGGAAGGGCAAAGCGGGACGCCTGATGGCACCGGCTTGTGACTTCCGGAATCTGGACAGGCATCCGGTGTGGGTCAAGCGCCTTGTTGGGCAAGTAACCGTTGGGCGGCAATCGGTGCAAGCGCGACCTTGGTCTCTGGGCGGCGCGGTGTTATGCGCGGTGCGTAATGGCTGCGCTTCCCGAGACCTTAGACACCGACTTGCCATCCGCCCGGCGGCCGGGAACCTACGCTCGTGGGACGGAGACGGTCGACGCGATCATCAAGGCGGCGCTGCGCGTCCTGATCGATGAGGGGGCAGGGGCCTTTACCATTCGGCGGATCGCTGCGGAATGCGGGATGAAAGTGGGGAATGTCAGCTACCACTTTCCCAAGAAGGAACTGCTGATCCAGACGCTGCTCGATGACATCATCGGGAACTATGACAAGCTTCTCGAGCGCACCGTCCGTCAGCCTGGTCTCGACGCCGAGGAGCGGCTGCGACTGATCGTCGTCATGTGCCTCGACGACATCGCGGGCAAGCGAACCACCAGGCTGTTCACGGAGCTGTGGGCTCTGGCCAACCACAACGAATTCGTGGCCGACCGTGTACGCCTGTTCTATCAGCGCGTGCACGAATTCATCGCGGAGTATATCGCTGAACTGAACCCGTCACTGAGCGCGCAGGAGGTCCGCGATGTCGCGCTGTACATCAGTGCGTCCATGGAGGGGGCGACGCCTTTCCTCGGATACCAAAAGCCTTGGGCCTCCCGGATGAGCGCCTATACCGCAATTGCGACACATGCGCTGGTATCGCTTGCCAAGTCGATAACTTCGGCAGAAATTGCGGGCTTGACCAACCGCAGGTAGCGCATCGTTTCGCACACGCAAAAAAGGCGTTGACCGAATCTGGACATGCGTCAAGTCTCTGCCCTGCGGACTGGCAAAGGGGGCCGAGATGACGCTTCAACGCAAGGTGGCGCGAGTTGTTCTGGGTTCGATGCTGACCGGAGCGCTGGCAGGTCTTCATGCCATGCCGGCATTCGCCGAAACCGTGGTGCCGGAGGCCGAAGAGCCTGGCGTGATGACCTTGGAGCCGCCCAAGGCAAGCTGGTTCTACGTCCGTGGCGGCTGGGGATCGGCAGGTTCGAGCATCTTCGACGCTGGCACGGGCAAGATGGTCGGCATGGTCAACACCAGCCGCGATTCCGATATGGCGATCGACCCATCGGGCAAGTTCTACTACGTTGCCGAAACAATCTGGTCCAAGGTCAACCGTGGCACGCGCCAGGATCTGGTTTCGGTCTACGACAGCAAGACTCTGAAGCTGGTAAGCGAAATCCCCACGCCGGGGCGCCTGATCGTCGGCGGGTTTACGACCAACTTCGTGCTGACTGACGATGGCAAGACCGCCTACGACTACAACTTCGATCCGGCCTCGTCGGTGAACATCATCGACATGGTGAAGCGCAAGTTCGTGCGTGCGGTGGAACTGCCGGGGTGCGCGGGGATGATTCCCAATCCGGGCGTGGGGTTTTCCTCGCTCTGCGCAGACGGCACGATCGCGACCGTGGCCATCAAGGGCACAACGCAGGACATCACGCGGACCGAGCCGTTCTTCGACGCTGCGGCAGACCCGATCTTTTCGAACACCGTCTATGATCGCAAGAAGAAGCAGGCGGTGATGGTCAGCTATACCGGCCTGATCCGCACGGCTTCGATCGGTGCCAAGGTCGAGGTCAGCACGCCGTTTTCGATCCAGGAAGCGGGCGGGATGAAGTCCGCCGATGTCAAGCCGCTCGATATTGCCTGGTATCCCGGCGGGATGCAGCCGGTTGCGCTGCACAGGCCCAGCGGCACGCTGTGGGTACTGATGCACAAAGGCGAATACTGGAGCCACAAGGAAGGCGCCGAGGAAATCTGGGGCGTGGATCTGGCGGCCAGGAAGCTGGTCAAGCGCATTCCCGTGGAAGGCAAGCCGGGCAACATCCAGATCACGCAGGACGATGCGGCCATGATCATGGTCAACGGCTACAAGGGCGATGCGCAGGTCATTGATTCCAAGACAGGCGAGGTGAAGCACGAGATCGAAAACGCCGGTGGCGGCTTGATCACCGTCGTGGAGCCGATGTGATCACCGGCGACGCCTTGAGCATGCAGACAGCAATGGGGATCGCCGGCACGGCAGGCGCGATCGGTGTTGGCGCGGTGTTCGTTGGCGCTGGCATTGCAAAGTTGCGCAGCCGGCGGATATTTCCCGGCGTCGTCGCCAACTATCGCTTGCTGCCGGAGGCATTGGTTCCGGTGGTCGCGGCGACGCTGCCTTTTGCCGAAGTGGCGGTTGGGGTTGCGCTGATCTGCGGCGTTCGCCTTGCAGCAGTGCCGGCCGGTCTGTTGCTGCTGGTCTTTGCGGCGGCCATGGCGATCAACATCGGCCGGGGCCGTTCGCACATCGATTGCGGGTGCGGCCGGTCAGAACTTCGCCAGCCCCTCAGTCGCGCGCTCGTGACACGCAACCTCGTGCTGGCTCTGCTGCTGGTTCCCGCGCTGCTGCCACAGCCGCAGTTCGCTTCGGCACAATGGCTGATCGGTCTAGCCGCTGGCACGGCACTTTATCTTATAACCCTTCTGGCCAACACATTGGCGGCGCTGGCCCAAGGGCCTCTCGCCATGGAAAGGAATTCGCGATGATAACGGCACTGATCGTTGGGCAGGTCCTGTCATGGCTGGTGATCATAGCCCTGGTGGTGGCGCTGCTGGCGCTGGCGCGGCAGGTGGGCGTGCTGCACATGCGGGTGGCTCCGGCGGGCGCCTTGCAGACCAGCGGCGGGCCTGCGGTCGGGGGCAAGGCTCCTGCGGTTCCGGCGCAAACATTGGATGGCAAGGACGTGATCGTTGGTGGACCTGCTAAAAACGTGCCGCTTCGGCTGTTGATGTTCGTCTCGGCAACGTGCCCGCTGTGCAAGGGCCTGATCCCGGCGGCGCGCTCCTTTGCCAAGGACGAGCGGGTCGAATTGACCTTCGTCGGCGACGACGACGCGCAGGTGCAGCGCGGGCTGATTGCGGCGCAGGGGCTGGAAAGCTACCGCTTCATCAACGGTCCCGAGGTGGGGCAGGCGTTCGAAGTGGGCAAGCTGCCTTACGCGGTGCTGCTCGATGCGGACGGCACGATCCTGTCAAAGGGCCTGGTAAACAGCCGCGAGCATCTAGAGAGCCTGGTGGTGGCGCATGAAATGGGGATCGCCACGGTGCAGGATTACATCGGCAAGCTGAAGACCGTCGCTGCGGCCTGATCGGTCACGCGCATCCAAAGGATCATAGGGGGCATTCGATGAAGCGTTTCAATCCCGATGCGATGGGCGAGAAGCTTTTGCGGCGCTTTGCTGGCGGAACATCGCGTCGTGGCATCCTTGCGCGGATGGGGGCGGCGCTGGTGGCTGCACCGGTCTTCCCGTTGCTGCCGGTGAGCCGCGCCGAAGCGGCCAAGCCTGATCGTTCGCCCGAGGCCAAGACCGCGTTTGCGCGCAGCGCGCAGACGACCGACCAGACCAAGTGCAACTACTGGCGTTATTGCGCCATCGATGGCGCGCTGTGCACCTGCTGTGGCGGGGGCATCCATACTTGCCCGGCAGGCGCCGAACCATCGCCGGTTTCGTGGGTGGGTTCGTGCATCAATCCGGATGACGGCAAGGCCTACATGATCGCCTATCGCGATTGTTGCGGAAAGCCCGCCTGCGGCCAGTGCAATTGTGACAATATCGATCGCGAGACGCAGCTCTATCTGCCGCAGCTCAACAACAATATCATCTGGTGCTTCGGTACGAGCAGCATGGAGTATCACTGCTCCACCGCGATGATGATCGGCGCGGCCTGAGGATCGGGCGATGCGCGTGTTGGCCTTGGCCGGAGTTATCGCGGCGCTGGCAATTGCGATTCCTGCGGTATCTGCGGGCGATCCGCGCGCCGAGACGGTTGCGAATGGACTGGCGGCGATCGGCGATCCTGAGCTGGCCAAGGCCGATTATGTCGAACATTGCGCCGGGTGCCACGGGGTGCAGGGCCTTTCTGCGCCAGCCAGGCTGCCGGAATTGCGCGAGCGCGTAGGCTACATGATGTGCACGGCTGATACCCGCGCCTATCTGCTGCGGCTGCCAAACATCGCCAAGAGCCGGATCAGCGACAACCAGCAACTGGCTGACATGCTCAACTTCATGGTCTTCGGCCTTGGCGGCACGAGCGTCCTAGCGGGCACGAAGCCTTTCACGGCGGCGGAGGTCGGCTATGAGCGTCAGTTCGCGCTGACCTCGGCCTCGCTGGTGCGTGAGCGCAAGCGGCATGTGGAAACGGCGATCGGCAAGTGCGGCGCACCTGCCTCGTTCCGCAACTTCTACAACGGCAATTGATCAGCGCGGAGCAAGGCCCGCTGTGAGGAAGTCGACCAGCTTTACGGCAATCTCGCGCTCGGGCAGTTCGCCATCGGGGCGATGCCAGCGGGAGGGGCCATTAAGTGCGCTCGCCAAGGTAAGCGACGCGAGCTTGGGGTCGCACGGGGCGGCGGATCCATCGGCTATCGCCTCGGCGACAAGCTCGCGCAGTGTTGCGTCGATGCGGCGCTTGCGAAGGCGTATCGTCTCACGGGCGTCTGGCGACAGGGCTTCGTTGGCCGTCAGGATGTTGCAGCGGCCAAAGTCGTTCATGTTGATCTCGGCATAGTCGATCAGGAACGCGCGCAGACGCTCCAGGCCGAGGCCATGGATCAATCGCGCCTGTTCGGCTGCGGCTAGCAACTGGTTCATGCCAATGGTGAGGCATTCGATCAACACCTGCTCCTTGTTGCCGAGGTAGTGGTAGATCGTCGGCTTGGAGATGCCGAGGCTGGCGGCCACGTCGTCCAGCGAAGTCTGGTGATAGCCGCGCGCGTTGAACATGCGCACTGCAGCGGTCAGCACGGCCATGCGCTTGGCTTCACGTTCTTCGCTGCGTTCTGCGGCGGTCTTGAAGGGCGATCGTGGGGCCAAGGACGGTTACCTGCGTGTTCTGCCAGTTGGAAACTCGACGCGAGCGGCGCTTTTGTCGCGCGCAGGGTAGGGCAGTCTTGCGACTGACACCATACCCAAAAGAACAATACCTACTCGTGAGTATATATTGTTCCAGTGGGTCGGGAAAAGCTTCTGGCTTGCTGCTGATAGGATTGGATTGGCTATGGAAATCAATGGTCTGGCTGCGATCGTAACTGGTGGTGCTTCCGGTCTCGGCGGAGCGACTGCGGCGCGACTCGCTGAACTTGGCGCGAAAGTTTCGATCTTTGACCTGAATGAAGACCTGGGCCGGGCGCACGCGGCAACCATCGGAGGCAGCTTCTTCAAGGTTGACGTGACCGACGAAGACGCGGTCGACAACGCCATTCTTGAAGCTGAGGCGATGAACGGCAAGGCACGCATTCTGGTGAATTGCGCCGGGATCGGCCCACCCGCCAAGGTCATCGGCCGCGATGGCAGGGCCATACCTCTCAAGGATTTCAGCAAGATCATCCAGATCAATCTGGTCGGCACGTTCAACGTGCTTTCGAAGTTCTCGGCCCGCATCTTCGATGCCGAACAGGTTGGCGAGGAGCGCGGTGTCATCATCAACACCGCCAGCGTCGCAGCGTTCGAAGGGCAGATCGGGCAGGCCGCCTATTCTGCGTCAAAGGGCGGCGTTGTCGGCATGGCGCTGCCGATTGCGCGGGAGTTTGCGCGCTACGGCATCCGCGTGAACACGATCGCGCCGGGTCTGTTCCTGACGCCCCTGCTGCAGTCTCTGCCGCAGGAAGCGCAGGATTCGCTGGGGAGCCAAGTCCCGTTCCCGAGCCGTCTCGGCAAGCCCGAAGAATACGCGCGCATGGTCGAAAGCATCGTGACGAATCCGATGCTCAACGCCGAGGTCATCCGCCTTGACGGCGCAATCCGCATGGCGCCGCGCTGATACGATCATCAAACGATCCCGCGATTGAGGAGTGAAGCAAATGGCAACTGGCATCGGCATGGACGCCGCATTGGAAATCGCGGATCGGGTAGAGCGGTTCGTTCGCGAGGAAGTGATCCCGTACGAGAGCGATCCACGTCGTGACGATCACGGCGCGCCGCTTGACGAGATGGTCATGGAAATGCGCGAGAAGGCCCGCGCGGCGGGCGTGCTTACGCCCCACATCCTGGCCGATGGTCGCCACCTCAGCCAGCGCGAGACGGCGGTCGTGCTGATCCGTTCGGGCCTCTCGCCGCTCGGCATGCTGGCAGTGAACACGCAGGCGCCGGACGAGGGCAACATGTACCTGCTCGGCAAGGTTGGCAGCCCCGAACTGAAGGAACGGTTCCTCAAGCCGCTGGTGTCGGGCAAGGCGCGGTCGGCGTTCTTCATGACAGAGCCTGCGGAGACCGGCGGAGCGGGTTCCGACCCTTCGATGATGCAGACAACCTGCCGCCGCGACGGCAACCACTGGGTGATCAACGGGCGCAAGGCGTTCATTACCGGTGCCAAGGGTGCCAAGGTCGGCATCGTCATGGCGAAGGACGAGGAGGGCGGGGCGTGCATGTTCCTTGTCGACCTGCCCGATCCGGCGATCGAGATCGTGCGCGTGCCGAACACCATCGACAGCAACATGCCCGGCGGCCATGCGGTGATCGACATCAAGGACCTTCGCGTTTCGGCAGACCAGATGCTGGGCGAGCCGGGCGAGGGCTTCAAGTATGCCCAGGTTCGCCTGAGCCCGGCGCGCCTATCGCACTGCATGCGTTGGCTCGGCGGCTGCATCCGCGCGCAGGAGATCGCTTCCGATTATGCCAACAGGCGCATGGCGTTCGGCAAGCAGTTGATCGATCACGAAGGCGTGGGCTTCATGCTGGCCGAGAACATGATCGACCTGAAGCAGGCCGAACTGATGATCGACTGGTGCGCAGGCGTCCTTGATACCGGCTCGCTCGGCACGGTCGAAAGCTCGATGGCCAAGGTTGCTGTGTCCGAGGCGCTGATGCGCGTGGCCGACAAGTGCGTGCAGGTGATGGGCGGAACGGGCGTCACCTCCGACACGATCGTCGAGCAGATGTTCCGTGAAGTGCGCGCGTTCCGCATCTATGATGGCCCGACCGAGGTCCACAAGTGGAGCCTTGCCAAGAAGATCCGCCGCGACTGGCGCCACGCACAGGCGGGGACGGCACACTGATGGGCGGCACGGCGCAGGAGGCAAATGCCGGCACCACGCCGGTTCGCGAGGGCTACCGCTTCGATGAGGCCGCGCTTGCGAAGTGGATGGAGGCCAATGTCGAGGGCTTTTCGGGGCCGCTTGAGGTGGAGCAGTTCAAGGGCGGGCAATCGAACCCGACCTACAAGCTGATCACGCCAGGCCGCGCCTATGTCCTGCGCCGCAAGCCACCAGGGCCAGTGCTGAAGGGGGCACACGCGGTCGAGCGGGAGGCCAAGGTCCTCTTGGCTCTCGGGTCCGTTGGCTTTCCGGTGGCGCATGTCCATGGATTGTGCACCGATGAAAGTGTCATTGGCAGCTGGTTCTACGTGATGGAGATGGTCGAGGGCCGCATCTTTTGGGATGCGACCTTTCCTGACGTTTCCCGCGAAGAGCGGCCGGCCTATTTCGACGCGATGAACGCAACGATCGCGCAATTGCACTCGATCGACCATGAATCTGTGGGGTTGGGCGACTACGGCAAGCCTGGCAACTACTTCGTGCGCCAGGTCGGCCGCTGGTCGAAGCAGTACCTCGAGGACGAACTTGCCGGGCGGGATCCGAACATGGATGCCCTGGTCGATTGGCTGCCGACAGCCATTCCCGAAGGCGACGAGACCAGCATCGTTCACGGGGACTTCCGCTGTGACAACATGATCTTTCACCCCACCGAACCGCGTGTGATTGCCGTGCTCGACTGGGAGCTGTCGACGCTGGGGCACCCATTGGCCGATTTCGCCTATCACGCGATGATGTACCACATGCCGCCCAGTATCGTGGCCGGGCTGGAAGGGGCGGACCTGGCAAAACTGAACATTCCCGGCGAGGCCGAGTACGTCGCTGCCTATTGCCGCCGGACAGGGCGAGACTCGATTGCGTCGTGGGATTTCTATGTCGCCTTCAACTACTTCCGGCTCGCCGCGATTTTCCACGGCATCAAGGGGCGCTACCTTCGGGGTACTGCCGCATCAGCGCATGCCAAGGACCGTGCGGAGGCATTTCCGGTACTCGCGCGGCTGGCGAGAGAAGCCATGGAGCGCTGCCGGTAGGTGATTGGTTCGAATCCGAACCTTAACAGTTCTTGGTGATTTGCGGTCTGCGCCGATCCTTTCGTCCGTCGAGCGCATGTTTGCTTTGTCGCTCTTGTGGGGAAAACCCGCTGCTGATTCGGCGGCCGATGCATACTGGAAAGCAGGTGCAAAAGCGCGGAGGTGCCGGGCCTGTCGATACTGCCAAAGCGGAGGCGATTGATTCTGGCGGCGGCAGGTCGCCGGCATGCTGCAGCGCAAAGGAGGGGGCTGACTAACTGTCAGAGAGGTAAGTAAATCTCCGTGGCAACGTCCTCCATCTGTTTCCACCTCGGTTTCCGGTTGTTCATTTCCGGTGCAATCTTCCCTTTCTGCCTGCAAATTCGCGGTTAGGAGTTGGCATGCAACAGGGTCCGTCCGGTTGTGCGGGGCAACAGGAACAGTCTACGCCATGCAGGTAGCAGCCAAGCCACTAGTCGAAGTTTTCGAAGCCCTGTCGACTGCGCTCGACGAACTCGACACGCACGGTGAGGCTATGGCCGCCCTCCATCTTGCCATGGCAGTGGAATGCCTCGCTCACAGGCTAGAGGACGACGAACCGCACGCTCCGCGGAGGGCGCCGCCGATACTGCGTCTGATCAAGAACGACTGAGCCGCCGGGGCGGGGTGTCGAAAACTCCAGCAGGGCTGCCGCGCGAACTGTCGCGCGCTGACGCCCGTTCGTCGCATGAGCATTGTCTATCTCTTCGATAGAGTTAATCGAACTGGACGGCGCCAAGTGCGCGACAGCCTATCGCATCGGCAAAAGGAAAGCTTTGAGCCGTAACAGACGAAGTTTAATGTCTACTAAAAAACTTGAGTATAGAAGCTGAGCAACGGCGACGATTCGCCGGAAACCGCGCAGGAAAGGGGCAAGGCAATCATGCGAACACAATCGACGGGCACCCTTCGCGCCAACAGGATCGAACGGGAGATGACCGAACCCACCAAACCAGGAGCTGGCAACCAGGGTGAGTCCGAACGCCATCTCGAAGAAAGCATTGCAAGCGTGCGCGAAGCCCTGACCGGGCTGCGCTACGGGGCCGTGCAACTGACCGTCCATGAAGGGCGTGTCGTCCAGATTGACGTGACCGAGAAGCGACGGCTCAAGCCGAACTGATCGTTCCACGCACCCAATACCAATAAACAAGCAGAACTACCGCACCGCTGACCGGACCACCGGAAGCATCGTTCGGGAACACATGAGGTCCTACGATGAATTTCCGCGTCCTTCTTGCGGGTGGCGTTGCGCCGCTCGCCCTGGCTTCGCATGGCGTCTACGCTGCCGAAGCGCCTGCCACCACCACCAACGCCGCAGTGCCCGCACCCGAGGACGCCCAGACGACTTCCGTCGGAACGGGGGCCAGTGACAGCGGCGAGATTGTCGTTACCGCGCGTCGGCGCCAGGAAACAGCGCAGGATGTGCCGCTGGCAATTTCTGTCGTCGGGGGCGAGCATATCGACAATACCGGCGCCTTCAACGTCGGCCGTTTGCAGCAGTTGACGCCAACGCTGCAGTTCTACTCATCGAACCCGCGCAACACTGCGGTGAACATCCGTGGCCTTGGCGCGCCGTTCGGCTTGACCAACGACGGCATCGAGCAAGGCGTCGGCATCTATATCGACGACGTCTACAACGCGCGGGTCGCCTCGGCGACGTTCGACTTCCTGGACGTGAAGCAGATTGAGGTCCTGCGCGGGCCACAGGGCACGCTCTACGGCAAGAACACTACAGCCGGCGCGATCAACATCACCACCAACCAGCCGACCTTCGACTTTGAAGGCAAGGCGGAAGTAAGTTTCGGCAACCTGAATTTCGTGCAGGCGAAGGCTGCGGTGTCTGGGCCGATCACGGATACTCTGGCAGCGCGCTTGGCGGTGTCCTCAACCAACCGCAGAGGTACGATCTACAATGTGACGTCGAAGCAGTGGGTTCAGGGGCAGGACAACCTCGGCCTGCGGGGCCAGCTGCTGTTCAAGCCGAGCGACGCGCTGAGCATCACGCTCGCCGGTGACTATAGCGAACAGGACGCCGCATGCTGCGGTTCGGTCTATGTCCGGACCGGAACCACGCAGCGCGCTGCCGATCGTCAGTTTGCAGCGCTTGCCGCGGCACAAGGCTATACCGTGCCGAGCACCAATCCGTATGACCGGCTGACCGACCTCGACGCCACCCTTCAGGCGGGCAACAAGATCGGTGGCGTCTCGCTCAAGGCCAAGTGGGACATCGGGCCGGGTACGCTGACCTCGGTCACTGCCTGGCGCTTCTGGGACTGGCAGCCTCAGAACGACCGTGACTTTACCGGTCTGCCGATCGTCACAAAGTCGCAGAACCCGTCGCAACAGGATCAATACACGCAGGAGCTGCGCTACAACTACAGCGGCGATCGCCTTGATTTTGTGCTGGGAGCCTTCGGGTTCTACCAGCGTATCGACACGCAGGGCACCGAGCAGCATGGCAGCGCGTCGACCAAATGGAACCTTGCGCCAAGCAATGCCCTCTATAACTCCAACGTGCTGAACGGGCTGACGGCGCTCAACACGCAGTATCTCAAGAATACCAGCGTGGCGGTTTACGGGCAGGCGAGCTGGAAAGTGACGCCGGAACTGACCCTGCAGCCGGGCGTGCGCGTGAACTATGACAAGAAGGACGGCTTCTACCAGCGGCGCGTCTTCACGGCCTCGGGCAGCGAAATCCTGATCGACGGAACGACCAGCCCGGTGAAGACGGCGCAACTCGGCATCTTCACGCCGCAGACCATCTCCCCCAAGTTCAGCGACTGGAACTTCAGCTACGATTTTACCGCCAGCTACAAGGTCGCACCCGGCATCCTGTTCTATGCTACGTTCGCCAAGACCTTCAAGTCAGGCGGCATCAACCAGAACGGGGTGCCCACGGATGCCGCGAACAACCCGATCCTCGGGGCGGCTACGGTCAAGCCGGAATCGGTGCAGCACTACGAAGCAGGCCTCAAGACCGAGTTCAGGGACCGGCGGGCCATCCTCAATCTGTCGGCCTACCGCACGGACATCAAGGACTATCAGGCCAACGTGAACAACGGCCAGTTCGGCGTTCTGCGCGGCTATCTCGCCAACGCCGGAGCGGTTCGCTCACAGGGAGTCGAGGCCGATTTCTCGGTCCGGCCGAGCGAGCGCTTCAATGTCTATGTGAACGGAGCCTACACCGACGCCACTTACCGCAAGTTCGTCGACGCTCCGTGCCCGCCGGAGCTTTCGGGCGGAGCCAGTAGCCCCGCCAACTGCGACATTTCGGGCCAGCGCCTGCCTGGTGTATCGAAGTGGTCACTGTCCTTCGGGCTTGAAGCCAATGCTCCAGTCACGTTTCTCGAGCAGGAGGGGCAGGTCTACTTCGGCTATGACGGCAGCTATCGCTCGAACTTCTCGTCGAACCCGACGCCCTCGATCTACACTTGGGTTGATGGTTATTCGCTGTCGAACTTCCGCGTTGGCTTCCGCACTGACGACGGGTTCGACATTTATGGCTGGGTGCGCAATGCATTCGACCAGAATTACATCGACCAGCTCTTCGTCGGCCCAGGCAATACCGGCCTGATCGCGGGACTCCCGGGCGATCCGCGCACTTGGGGCGTAACCTTGCGCAAGAGCTTCTGAGGCCGAAACACCCCGCAGCGCATTCGGTAATCAAGGGCCGGTGGAGCATTCCACCGGCCTCTTTTCGGATCGTCAGTTGTTGCCGCCGATGAAATCGCCCAGTTCGCCCAGAATCGAACCTTCGCCCCGGTTCTGTCCACCACGCGAACCGGCTGCGGCGAGCATCCGGCCGGCCAGGCGGGAGAAGGGCAGGGACTGGATCCAGACCTTGCCGGGACCGCGAAGGCGGGCGAAGAACAGGCCTTCTCCGCCGAACAGGACAGATTTCACGCCGCCTGCGGTAACGAGGTCGAAATCGATGCCAGGCGTATAGGCGGCAAGGCAGCCGGTATCGACGTGGAGTTCCTCGCCGGGGCGCAGTTCCTTCTCCACCAGCGTGCCGCCCATCTGCACGAAGACCCAGCCATCCCCGTCGAGCTTCTGCATGATGAAGCCTTCGCCGCCGAAGAGGCCGGTCATCACGCGGCGCTGGAAGGCAACGCCGATGGAGACGCCGCGCGCGGCGGCGAGGAAGCTGTCCTTCTGACAGATCAGCGTGCCGCCCACTTCCGACAGCTTGATCGGAAGGATCGCGCCAGGAGTGGGCGAGGCGAAGGCCACGCGCGCCTTGCCCGAACCATTGTGCGTAAAAACGGTGGTGAACAGGCTTTCGCCGGTCACGAGCCTCTTGCCCGCACCGAGCAGCTTGCCCATGAAGCCGCCCTGCTGATCGGCACTGCCATCGCCGAATACGGTGGTCATCCCGACTGAGCCGTCCTTCCAGACGAGGGCACCAGCTTCGGCGACCGCGCTTTCGCCGGGATCGAGCTCGATCTCGAGAAACTGGAGTTCCTGCCCCTTGATCTCGAAATCGATGTCGTCAGCAATGCTTGCGCTACGGTGATGGGCCCACGGACTGTTGGACATTGAGGTCTCCCAAGGATTGATGTGCATAGATGTAGCAATCCACTACGCCGATACGAGAGGGCATATCATGTCTTCGTCGGCGCTGTTATGACGCTTGTCGGATCGAGGGGTATTTTGACAATGACGACGCTGCAGCCCGAACGGTATTCTGCGCTTGCCATCATCCTGCACTGGGCGATCGCCTTGTTGCTGCTGTTCCAGATCGGGCTGGGCTGGGCGCTGGAAGACCTTCCCAAGGGCGCGGTGCAGTTTTCGGGCTACCAGTTCCACAAGTCGGTGGGCATCGCGATCCTGCTGCTGAGCCTTGCGCGGCTGGTGGTGCGACTGTTCAAGGCGCGTCCTGCACCCGTGCAGGATGGCAAGGCGCAGATGTTGCTCGCTTCTGCTGTGCACGTCCTGCTGTATGCGGTGATGATCCTCGGGCCACTGACCGGGTGGATCATTGTTTCGACGGCCAAGGTGCGGTTGCAGACGATGTTGTTCGGCAAGGTGCCATGGCCTGACCTGCCGGTTGGCCAGGCCTTCCATGAGCCTGCCGAAGTTCTGCACGGAGCCTTGGGAACCGTCGGCATGGCACTGATCGTGCTGCACGTCGCTGGCGCCTTGTATCACCACTTCAAGCGCGAGGACGTGATTGGCCGGATGCTGCCTGCGGCGATCCGCTCGCACGGCGCGATAGGTATTGCCGGATTTGCAGCAATTGCTCTTGGGGCCGGGGCGCTGATCTGCGGCCTGTTCCTTTCGTTTTCCGGGAACAAGAGTCCGGGTGCTAAGCCGCCAGGCGAAGTGGCTTCTGGAAGTGCTGCCGATGTGCCGATCGAAGAGCCCTCAGCACCCGCGAGTTCCGAACCCGCCGTTGCCGAGAGCGCGGCAGCGACAGCGGCCAAGGCGAGCCCGTGGAAACTGGAGAAGGGCGGACGCTTGGGCTTTGCGGCAGAATACAGCGGAGAGGCCATCAATGGATCGTTCTCGCGCTGGGATGCGACGATCGTCTTCGATCCCGAAGACCTGCCGGGCTCATCCATCCGTGCGACAATCGATCTCGCCTCGGTCGACAGCGGCGACAGCCAGCGCGATGATATGCTGCGTAGCGACAGCTTCTTCGCCGTCGGCGCACATCCCAAGGCGCAGTTCGTCTCGACCAACATTAAGGAGGCGGGCCAAGGCCGCTACGTCGCCAATGGAACGCTTTCGCTGCATGGACAGCGCAAGCCGATGGCGTTGCGGTTTGCCCTCAAGATCAGCGGCGACAAGGCAACCGCCACCGGCAATGCAACCCTGCAGCGGCTATCCTTCGGAGTCGGTGAAGCAGAATGGTCCGCGACCGATCAACTGAAGGATGCGGTCGGCGTCAGCTTCAATCTCAAGGCTGCGCGGCAGGCCCCTTGATCGCGCCAGTGTGGCGCAGGCCGCCAAAGAAGAATTCGGAATAGGCTCGAGCCCATTTTTCGTTGGCACTGTCGTCGATCTCCTTGACCGAGCCTGTAAGACGGGCATGGCCGAGCAGGCCCTCCAGCCAGAAACCCGCAGCCAGTGCAGGATCGACCAGTTCGAGGTTCTGCACTCGCGCGGCCTCGCGGATCTCTTCCGAGATACTGACAAGGGCATCGGCGTACATCGCCTGGCGGTAGTTCACTTCGTCAGTCCCGAATTCCTGGTCGCACCAATCGACCAGCCGCTCCATCATCCGGCCTTCCGCCGAATGAAGCACCCGTATTACAGCCGCGGCGCGAATGCAGAACGCTTCGACGATGGGCAGGCCGGCGCCGAGCTTCATGATCTGGAGCCGACGCTCGATGGTCTTGTGAGCCAGGAGCGCTTCGAGAAATTCGCGTTTGCCGGCAAAGCGCGTGTAGATCGTTGCCTTGCCAATGTGCGCATGGCGCGCGACGCGATCAAAGGTGAAGGCTTCGAAGCCGTGGTCCCGCAGGACTTCCCAACCGGCTTCAAGGATTCGCGCGGGGAGACGTTGCGCTTCCTCCAGCGAAGGACGGCCGCGCTTGGTGGCCGTCTTACTGCCTGAAAGATCAGTGGACGGTGATTTGCTGCTCGGCGATTGCGGCGAGGGCGGCAGTGTCATGCGGCTGATCCCGGTCGCACAGCCGGTCGGCCAGAGCTTCGGCGATCCGGTTGTGAACCGGGCAGGACATTTCGAGTCCTTCGCGATAGGCCTGCCAGAAGCGGAGGCCCGCATCGGTAATCCAGCGCATCTTTCCCACTTTCTCGCCTTTGCGGCGTTTCTGGTGGATAGAGTGCCTCAGGCATGGCTGGAGTCAATATACTATAAAATGGGCGAATTCGTTTCATTTATTGACCCCTGACGCCGCTGCATCGGCGGTCCAGCCAAGGCCAAGTGCCTTTTCTACCGCAATAAACCCTGTCGTAAGCTCTGCTCGAGCGGCCGCGGTTGCCATCGCCAACTGCAGCGCTTGCCGCTCTGCATCAAGACGGTCGGGCTTGCCGATGGTCCCTGCCTGCACGCGTTGCTGCTGCAGATCGACGTTCTTGCGAGCCCGCCCTTCCGCATCAAGCGCCTTGCCGAAAGCGACGCGCTGCGCGCCAAAGCGCGCGAGCGAGCCTTCGGCATCCTGTAGCGCGGTCAGCACTGTCCTACGGTAATTCGCTTCGGCTTCGGCATAGGCGCCCTTGGCGGCTTCGACCTGGCGGTCAGCGCGCCCGCCATCGAAAAGGTTCCACTTGATCTGCGGCAGGGCAATGCCGACGATGTTCGCAGGGTCGAAGATGTCGCCGATGTTTTGGCCGCCAAGACCCAGCAGCCCGAGGAATGATATTTTGGGGAACTTGTCGGCAATCTTCACACCGACATCGGCATTGGCCGCAGCGAGTTGGCGCTCTGCCAAGCGAATGTCGGGGCGGCTTCGCAACAGGCTGGCCGGGTCGCCGATGGATACTTCGGCAGGCGGCAGGGGCACCGGTGCCGGAGTTTGCAGAAGAGCGTCGAGTGCTCCAGGCTCCTTGCCTGTCAGCACTGCAATCTGGTCCATCAGCACGGCGATTTCGGCGCGAGACTTGGCAACGTCCGCCTCGCTGGCGAACGCCTGAGCCTCGGCTGCGTTTACGGGCTGTTGCGGGATCGTCCCGGCGGCGTAGCGCTGTTGCGCCAGCGCGACCAGTTCCCGATCGATGCCCACCTGCCGATCTTGGAGCGCCAACATCGCCTGCCGCGCGCGCAGGCCGACATAGGCACGGGCGATTTCGGCGGATAGTGTCACCCGCGCGTCTGCCGAGGCTGCCTCTGCGGCCTCTGCGCGCGCCAGCGCGGCTTCCACCTTTCGGCGCGTGCCGCCGAAGAGATCAATTTCCCATGAGGCATCGAAGCCGAGGTTGTAGGCGTTGATCTCGTCCCTCCCGCCACCGTTTCCGGCAATGTTGCCCGGAACGTTGAGGTACGGGGCGGCAAACGATGTGTTCACCGTCGGCAGTGCGGCAGTTCGGTTGGCAGCAAGAGCCGCGCGTGATTGGGCGATGCGGGCATTGGCCACGGCGATTCCCGGACTGTCTTCAAGAGCGGAGATGACCAGCTGGTTCAGGACCGGATCGCCCAGGCTCTCCCACCACCTTGATGAAGGCGTTGTCTGTTGCATGGCCTCTCCGGCGCGGACGAACTTGCCGCGCGAAGCGGCGACGGGGGCGGCTTCGGGAGCGCCATTGTAGTTCGGGCCGACAGTCGTGCAGCCTGCCAGTAACGCGGCGAGGATCGGGGCGCTGCCGATGCGGCGAAGGGATAGCGAGGCAGTCATCAGTGCGCAGCCTTTGCGTGATAGCCCTTGGGAAGCGGGCGCAGAAGAAGAACGAGCGGGGACACGAGCAGAATACCCAGCGTCAGCGCCATGAAATCATCGTTGAAGGCCATGACGAGTGCATCGCGCAGGATCATCCCGTCGAGCGAACGGAGTGCGGCCGCCATTCCATCGGGGCCGCCGCCGTAGGTCATCGCCTGCTGGCCGACCCAGTCCTGAACGTTGAGGTCGTTCGCGCCGAGCGCACTGTGCAGGGTCCAGCGATGGAACTCCCAGCGCTGATCTTGCAGCGTGGCGAGAAGGGCAAGGCCGACCGAACCACCGAGGTTGCGCGCTGCATTGAACAGGCCCGCTGCGTCACCGGCGTCCTCCCGGGAAACGGAACTGATTGCCGCCTGGTTCAAAAACATCATGCAGAACACGGTGCCAAGGCCACGCATCAACTGCGTCTCGACGAAATCGCCGCCGCGCGATTGCGCAGTGAGCGTGACGTCGAGGTAGCAGGACATCGCCAGCAGAGCGATCCCGGTGCCGACGATCACGCGCAGATCGACGCGCGAAATCAGGATCGGAAACAGCGGCATCATCATCATTGCGGGAATGCCGGATATGAAAACGATGCGCCCTGCCTGCATGGCGTTGTAGTCGGCAATCGCCGCCAGGAACTGCGGGATGACGTAAGCAGTGCCAAACATCACGGCGCCGAGCACGAAAGCCAGCACGAACACCGCCGCGAAGGATCTGTTGCGAAGCAGGGCCAGCTTGATTACCGGGCGCGTTGCCTTGAACTGGCCAATGGCTATGAAAATGAAGCCCAGCAGCGTGACTGCGCTGAGTTTCCAGATCAGGGCGGATTCGAACCACTGCTCGCGATGGCCTTCCTCGAGCACCACGGTGATGCCGCCCAGGCCAAGGATCAAGCCGATCACGCCGAACCAGTCAGCGTTCACCAGCTCGCCCAACTGCATCTTCCCCTTGGGCAGACCAACCAGCAACAGCGTGATCAGGATCAGGCTGATCGGCACGTTGACGAAGAAGGCATAGTGCCAGCTGAACGTCTCGGTCAGCCAGCCGCCTACCAAGGGGCCCAGGACCGGGCCCATGATAACGGTCAGGCCGAACAGGGCCGTTCCCACCGGCTGCTGGTTGGGCGGCAGGCGGGTGGCAATGATGGTCAAGGCGGTCGGGATCATCGCACCGGCGGTGAAGCCCTGGCCGACACGACCGAGGATCATCATTGTCAGCGAAGAGGACAGCCCGCACATCACCGAAAAGCCGGTGAACAGGATCGCCGCGATCAGCAGGAAGCGGCGCAGGCCGAACACGCGTTCAAGCCAGCCCGTAAGGGGAATGATGATGATTTCGGCCACGAGATAGGCGGTGGCGATCCAGGTGCCTTCGCTCGACGAAGCACCGATCTCACCCTGGATCGTGGGCAACGATGCGTTGACGATGGAAATGTCGAGCGTCGCCATCAGCGAGCCGATGGCGCCTGCAGCCACCGCCAGCCAGGCGGTGATGTCGGCCTTTTCGCCGCTTGCGGCGGCCGGCGGCATTGCCGCCTCATCCATGGCTGCCGACTGGCTCACTTCGACGCAACCCGATCCTGCTCGTTACGGATCGTCTCGATTGCCGACTTTGCCGAACGCGTGTCGACTTCGACCGAGAGCGAAAGGCCGGGAACCAGCACCTTGCGTGATTCCGGCCCGGCATTAATGCGGATGCGGACTGGGACTCGCTGGACGATCTTGGTGAAGTTGCCGGTCGCATTCTGTGGCGGGATCAGCGAGAAATTGGCGCCGGTGCCCGGCGTGATGCTTTCCACCGTGCCGTGGAAGTCGACGTCGGGCAGCGCGTCGACGTGGACAGTTACCGGCTGCCCCGGACGCATAAGGCCAATCTGCGTTTCCTTGAAATTGGCTTCGACGTAGATCGCTTCGGTCGGCACGATCGTCATCAGTCGCTGGCCGGGCTGCACGAACTGGCCGACGCGCACGGTGGAGTTGCCGATCTTGCCCCCGATCGGGGCCGCAATGCGGGTCGTCTCCAGATCCGTGCTGGCAGCCTCGCGCTGGGCTTGTGCTGCCTTGATTTGCGCCGCGCTCTGGCCGGCCTGGGCACGCGCGCTTGTCACGCGATCGCTTGCGGCCGACAGCCCGGCCTGTTTCGCAGCAACGTCTGCCGCAGCCTTGTCGCGGTTGGCGACGAGCTGGTCGAACGCCTGCTTCGGTTCGGCACCGCTAGCCACCAGGGGCCGCATCCGGGCAACTTCGCCGTTCAGGTAAGCGAGTTCGCGCTGGGACGCCTGCAGCGCTGCGCGGGCCTGACCCACTGCGGACTGTGCTTCCTGAATGGCTGCAACGGCGGCCGTCTCCGTGGCCCGGGCGACGTCGACCTGTGCGCTGCTCTGCGCGAGGCGGGTGCTGTAATCGGTCGGATCGATCTGGACCAGCAGAGTACCCTGATCGACCGCCTGATTGTCGCTCACTGCAACACGGCGCACGTAACCGCCAAGCTTGGAACTGATGGTGACGCCGTCTGCTTTCACATAGGCGTCTTCCGTATCCTGCATGAACTTGCCGACAGTCTCGTATTCATACAGCGCATAGGCACCGTATAAGGCACCGGCTGCCAGAGCGCCGAGCGCGATACGACCGATCAGCTTCTTGCGGCCCTCGCCGGTATGATGGGAATCAGCTGCAGGTGTCGTGTCGGTCGAGGCGGCCATTTTTGATCCATTCGGCAGTAATTGAACGAAATCGTTCCGTTGCGAAATGCCACTTGGTTCAGGCGCGAAAGGATTTCAAGTGCTGAAATTGCGGCAGGCAGTGCAAAAAGTGCACGCGCACGGCGCAACGCTCTCGCCATTGCGGCGTTCCTGGGATTCATCAGGACCTGCACTTTAGGTCACGGCTTCATAGACATCCGGAAAGTGCAATATAATTTCCGCTATTGATCGATCCAATCAATCAAACAAGGCGAATTTGCTCATTGGAAATTCGACTGCTCATGCCCTACCTCACCATTCGTATCCCGGTTCACCAATCCACAACGAGAAGGATTTGAGTCTATGTCGATCGTCGGAAGCAAGCTGAAGCCATTCCAGGCAACCGCTTTCCACCAGGGCAAGTTCGTCGACGTCAGCGATGCGGACGTACTCGGCAAGTGGGGCGTGTTCTTCTTCTACCCGGCCGACTTCACTTTCGTCTGCCCAACCGAACTGGAAGACCTTGCCGACATCTATGGCGAACTCCAGGGCCTCGGCGTCGAAGTCTACTCGGTTTCGACCGATACGCACTTCAGCCACAAGGCATGGCATGAAACCTCGCCGGCTGTCGGCAAGATCAACTACTACATGCTCGGCGACCAGAACCACACGATCTCGAACAACTTCGGCATCTTGCGCGAAGGCGTCGGCCTTGCTGACCGTGGCACTTTCGTGACCGATCCGGACGGCACCATCCAGCTGGTCGAGATCACCCCCGAGGGCGTGGGCCGCAACGCTGCGGAACTGCTGCGCAAGATCAAGGCTGCCAAGTACTGGCGCGAAAATCCCGGCCAGGTCTGCCCGGCCAAGTGGGAAGAAGGCGCCGAAACGCTGGCTCCGTCGATCGACCTCGTCGGCAAGATCTGATTGTTCTGGCAGGGCGCTCACCGCGTGGGGTTGAACGTCCTGCCATAGCCACCGGACGGGCCGTGCCGCTTGTGGGCGGCCCGCCGGCTCCACGATCCCGATCAAATTCGAACTGATCCCCCGTGCGCCGACCATTCGGTGACGCGCGGTCTGTAATGTCCAAAGGAAATGACCATGCCCGTTCTTGACGCCGCCACCACTGCCCAGCTCAAGTCCTATCTCGGCAACCTGCGCCGTCCGATCGAGCTGGTTGCAACTCTGGACGATAGCGCCAAGTCCGCCGAGATGCGGTCGCTTGTCGAGGAAATTGCTGCGCAGTCGGACAAGGTCAGCGCCCGCTTCGACGGAACGGACGAGCGGGCGCCCAGCTTCGCCATCCGGTCAGACGAGGGCAGGGCGGAAGCCGTGTTTGCCGGTCTGCCGATGGGGCATGAGTTCACCTCTCTGATCCTAGCGCTGCTCCACGTTGGCGGGCACCCGCCGAAGGAAGACGCCGAGCTTCTCGACCAGGTGCGCGACCTTGACGGTCCGCTACACTTCGAGACGTTCTTCTCGCTGACCTGCCAGAACTGCCCCGACGTGGTACAGGCGCTCAACATCATGGCAGCGCTCAATCCCAACGTGACGCATGTCGCCATTGACGGCGCGCTGTTCAAGCAAGAGGTCGAGCGGCGCCAGATCATGGCCGTGCCGACCGTGTTCCTGAACGGACAGCCCTTCGGCTCGGGCCGCATGGACCTGGCGCAGATCGTCGCCAAGCTGGATACCAATGCTTCTGCCCGCGCCGCCGAAAAGATTGCCGCCAAGGAGCCGTTCGACGTGCTCGTCGTCGGCGGTGGTCCGGCCGGTGCAGCTGCTGCGATCTATGCCGCACGCAAGGGCATCCGGACCGGCGTGGTGGCAGAGCGCTTCGGCGGGCAGGTGCTCGACACCATGGGGATCGAGAACTTCATCTCGGTCCAGCACACCGAAGGTCCGAAGCTTGCCGCCCAGCTGGAAAGCCACGTCAAGGAATACGACGTCGACGTGATGAACCTGCAGAAGGCGACGGCGCTGTTGCCAGGCAGCGAAGGTGCACTGCATGAGGTACAGCTCGAGAATGGCGCAAGCCTCAAGGCGAAGACGCTGATCCTCTCGACCGGCGCGCGTTGGCGGCAGATGGGTGTTCCCGGCGAGGACGAGTACCGCAACAAGGGTGTGGCCTATTGCCCGCACTGCGATGGTCCGCTGTTCAAGGGCAAGCGCACGGCAGTGATCGGCGGCGGCAATTCGGGCGTCGAAGCGGCGATCGACCTTGCCGGCATCGTTGCTCATGTGACGCTGATCGAATTCGACAGCCAGCTTCGAGCTGACGCGGTGCTGCAGGCCAAGCTGAGGTCCTTGCCCAACGTCACGATTGTGACCTCGGCTCTGACCACCGAGGTACTGGGCGACGGTGCAAAGGTAACCGGACTGGTCTACCGGGACCGTACGAGCGAGGAACTGCATACGGTCGAGCTTGAAGGCATCTTCGTGCAGATCGGGCTTGTGCCCAATACGGAATGGATCAAGGGCGCAATCGATCTGTCGGCGCGAGGCGAAATCGAGGTCGATGCCGGTGGTGCGACCAGCGTTCCGGGCATCTTTGCGGCGGGTGACGCCACCACCGTGCCCTACAAGCAGATCATCATCGCCATGGGCGAAGGTTCCAAAGCTGCGCTTTCTGCCTTCGACTACCTGATCCGACAGAGCTAAGCATAACACTCGGTTTCCGAAGGGCTTTCCCCTTTTAGCCCGACGGGTCGCAGAGGCGGCGGCGCGAGCATTGCGTCGCCGCTTTTTCTGTCTTGAGGCGTTGCCCGATCCGCATCCTTTTACTAACGTCCCGATGTCCTGCGCTGTCAATCCGCAGGCGGGAGAGATTCATGTCGCGTTCGTTGACGTCGCTTCTTGCGGGTTCCGTAATCTTGCCGGCCCTTGGGGCGGCCATGCTTGTCCACCAGCCAGCCAGCGCAGGCGGAACTTATCGCGATCTCAATCACAACGGTCGACAGGACGTCTACGAGAACCCGGCAGCCCCGACGGCTCGTCGCGTAGAGGATCTGCTGCGGCAGATGACGCTGGAGGAGAAGGTCGCGCTCATGCTCCATGGCACGCTGTCGGCTGAGAAAGGGTCGGCCATCGGGGTTGGATCGGCTTACGACAAATCGGCAGCGCAGGCGCAACTCACTCGAGGCGTGAACAGTGCGATCACCCGCCTTTCGCCCGACGCCAGGACTTTTGCGGAAGAGAATAATGCCATCCAGCGGTTGGCAGAAGCCACGCGCCTCGGCATCCCTGTGACGATCAGTACGGATCCGCGCAACCACTTCCAGGTGACAGTGGGCGTGAGTTCGGATTCTGGTGGCTTCTCGCAATGGCCGGAGACGCTGGGGATGGCAGCAATCGGCGACGAGAAGCTGGTCGAACGGTTTGGTCGCCTTGTCGCTGCCGAGTACCGGGCAGTCGGCATCCACATGGCACTGAGCCCGCAAGCCGATCTTTACACCGAGCCACGCTGGCCTCGCGGCGTGGCGACCTTTGGTTCGGACGCTGCGACGGTGTCCCGGCTTGCAGGGGCTTATGTGCGCGGTTTTCAGGGCAGCTCTACGGGTCTCGTCCGTTCTGGCGTCGCCACCGTGGTCAAGCACTGGGTCGGTTATGGCGCCGAGCCGGAAGGCTTCGACGGGCACAACTACTACGGCCGCATCGCCCGCCTCGACAACGAGAGCTTTGCCCAGCACGTGGCCGCATTCGACGGCGCGCTCTCCGCGAAGTCCGCTGGCGTGATGCCGACCTACGTCATCGCCAACGGCGTAAGTATCGAAGGCATGCCGCTGCCACAGGTCGGCGCGGGTTTCAGCAAGCCGCTGATCGACGGTCTTTTGCGCAAGGCCAAGAAGTTCGGTGGCATCGTGATTTCCGACTGGGCGATCACCAACACCTGCCTGGAACCTTGCAAGGCGCCCACGGCGGAAAAGCCGCAGGGCTATAACATCGCGATGCCTTGGGGAGTGGAGGATCTTTCCGAGGAAGACCGCTACGCCATGGGGGCCAATGCCGGGATCGACCAGTTCGGCGGCGTCGATGATCCAGCGCCGCTGCTTGCTGCAGTGAAGCACGGTAAGGTCAGCCTCGCCCGGGTCGATGAAGCGGCGCGGCGCGTGCTCAAGCTCAAGTTCGACCTCGGCTTGTTTGACAATCCCTATGTAGATGTGGCCCAAGCCGGGAAGGTAATCGGCAATCAGGCGACCCAGGCCGAAGCCGACAAGGCGCAGCGCGCCGCGCAGGTCCTGCTTGAGAACAGGAATGCACTGCTCCCCTTGGCGCCGGGCCGCAAGGTTTGGCTGTCAGGCGTGGGTGCTGAAGCGGCGCGCGCCGGAGGGCTGACGGTTGTGGATACGCTGGATCAGGCCGATGTCGCTCTGGTGCGTGTCGCCACGCCGTTCGAGGTGCTTCACCCCCACCACTTCTTCGGCTCGCGTCAACATGAGGGCAGGCTCGATTTCCGTGCTGACGACGAACCAACGAAGGTGGTTGCGATGGCGTCTGCCAAAGTGCCCACGATCGTGGCGGTGGACCTTGATCGTCCTGCCGTTCTGACCGCATTCCAGGCCAAGGCCGCAGCACTCTACGGTCTGTTCGGAGCCAGCGATGCTGTGCTCGTCGATCTCGTGACCGGCAAGGCAAAGTCGCAGGGGCGTCTGCCGTTCGAACTGCCCTCATCGGCAAAGGCGGTGGAAGAGCAGCATCCCGGGCGGCCCGATGATAGTGCCGCGCCGCTGTACAAGCGCGGTGATGGCATCATCCTGCCGTAAAAGGCGTTGAAGGCGGGGGAAATCACAAGGCCACGGCCTTGCCGACTCTCCCCGCCTTCGCCAGAGCGACAGGCGTGAGCGCATCAATCGTCATCGGCGCCGACCGGTCCGGCGCGTCTGTCAGGATCGACGTCGAGGAACTTCTTGCAACCCGCCTGCTCGTGCAGGGCAACAGCGGGTCGGGCAAGTCGCATCTGCTGCGCCGCTTGCTGGAAGAGAGCGCGAGCATCGTGCAGCAGGTGGTAATCGACCCGGAGGGTGATTTCGTCACGCTGGCCGAACCGTTCGGCCACGTCGTCGTTGATGGTGCGGCCTACGATGGCCCGGAAATTGCCAAGCTTGCAGCGCGCATTCGCAAGCACCGGGCTTCGGTGATCCTCGCCCTCGATGGACTCGAGCTCGAAGCGCAGATGCGGTGCGCGGCGGTTTTCCTGAACACTCTGTTCGATGCCCCGCGCGACGAGTGGTACCCGGCACTGGTGGTGGTCGACGAGGCGCAGATGTTCGCACCGGCCGCTGCCGGGGATGTGACCGACGAAGTGCGCCGCCTCAGCCTTTCGGCAATGACCAACCTGATGTGCCGCGGGCGCAAGCGCGGACTCGCGGGGGTCATCGCCACCCAGCGCCTCGCCAAACTGGCCAAGAACGTCGCGGCTGAAGCATCGAACTTCCTGATGGGCCGCACTTTCCTGGATATCGACATGGCGCGTGCGGCCGACCTGCTCGGCATGGAGCGGCGCGAGGCCGAGAAGATCCGCGATCTGGAACGGGGACATTTCCTTGGTCTTGGGCCAGCCATTGCCCGCCGTCCGGTCAGCGTCCGCATCGCCGATGTCCAGACCCGCGCGCGCAACGTGGTGCAGGGCCTGATGCCATTGCCCAATGCGGCCGGTGCTGAGATGGAATCGATCCTGCTGTCAGAGCCACTAGCAATGGAACTGCCGCCGCGCGCGCCCGAACCGGAAGCGCCAGTGCCTGAGAGCGGCGAACTGCTTGAGCAGATCGCAGGCTACGTTCCCGCGGCCGAGCAGGTCGAACCGCCCGCAGCGCCCAGCCTGTTCGAGGCGGAGGAAACAGCGGCCAGTATCGCGTCGATTCTTGCCGAGATGGCGGCCGAACCAGATTGCACGTTCCAGCCGGCGTCGCAGCTCTATCAGGACTTCACCGTCCGCTGCCGCATGTTGCGGATATTGCCAGGCATGGACCTCGGCGTGTTCCGGCGCCGGCTCGCGATGGCGGTTGCAGGGATCCATGACGACAAGGCGGCGCAGTGGCAGGATCTGCTCCGGATAGGCAAGGATGTGCCCGATGACTTGCTGGCCCCCTTCCTGACATTGGCCCGTGCAGCGATGGAGGGGGCGCCTTGCCCCGATGATGAAAGACTCGCGGAAATCTACGGAACACGCTCTTCCGGGCGCATACGGCGCCTGTTGGAGCATCTTGAAAAGGGCAATCTGATCGTCGTCCGGACCGATTACGGGGGCAGGCGCTCGGTCGGCATCCCCGCATTGGGAATGACCACGGCGCCGGTCGAAGCCTGAGGCGCTGCCGTCTTTCGCTATTCCACCGTGTAAAAGTCGATCACAACGCCATCAGGCTTGCGAATGCCGCGAGCGACGAACACCCTGCGTCGCATCCATTCGTGCGGACCTGAGCGCACGGAGAAGCGCGGCGTTGTGCGGAAATAGTAGGCGGAAGGATCGACCTTTTCTCCGTTGGCGAGCTTTTCGATAATCTCCGGCGCTGCCGTACGGACTCCCGGATTGGTCACTTCGATTACCGTTCCGTCCGTAGCCTTCAGAAAATAGCGCGCCTCTATCGAAGTGAGACCGCCAGGGAGGATTTCCTGCCAATCTCCATCGCCAGGCAGTACCTGCCCGGCAAGCGCCGGCCCACTCACCGTGCCGCCTGTTATCGGGATGAAGCGCTTGCGCCCGGTATCGATTTCACCTTGCTCAACCGGAGGAGCGAGGGAGGCCTGAACAGTGAACGCGTACGCGAGAGTCGGGGCAGGGGCGCTGGACCCCGCATCGGCGTAAGCGGCCGGATTCGCAAAGAGTGCAGCCATGCTTGCGAGAAAGGTTTTTCGGGACACCACCATCGCTCCAGTCATGTGCAATCGCCGTAATTGTTGTTGGTCGCATTTTATGCGATTGTCATCCTCCAATCGGGCGCCATGCCGCAATGTGCATTGCACAAAAGGCATTGCAGAATTTGTTTGTGTTACTAATGGAAGGAGCCGGACGCAGCGCGATCTCTGCCTGCAATTCGGCCCTTTACAGGGGCTTTGTGCGCCAGCGTTGGAAGGAATATCCGTGGCTACGGCAGTGATCAACCGACAATCCGTCGTACCTGAACTGGATCTCGACGATCTCGACTCCGTTCTCGGTCTGCACATCGGCACCGTCAACACGCTATTCGTCACGCGGCTGGAAAAGCGGCTGGACACGATGAGCGTGACGCCGAAGCAGGTGGCCATCCTTTGGCTGGTCAATGCCAATCCCGGTTTGAAGCAGACCGATCTTTCAAAGTTCTTCCAGATCGAACGCCCCACCGTGCATCAGTTCGTGCGCCAGTTGATCAAGAACGGCTTTGTGGTGAACGAGCCTTCGAAGCTGGACAGAAGAGCCGGAGGCCTGTGGTTGACCGATGAAGGTCGCGAGGTGCTTGCCCGTTCGCGTCTGGCCATTGCCGAGCACGAGATGGAACTGACCTCGAAGCTCACAGCGCGTGAAAAGTCCGAGCTTTTCCGGATATTGATGAAGCTGTATCTGACGGCGCCGGCCAAGGATTGATCGTTCAGCAGCGGGACATGCCTTGGCAGGCATAATGCCATGATGACCAAAGGATTCCGCTTCATGAAGCCAGTCGCACTAATCGCCGCCGCTTCGTTCGCCATTGCCGGCAGCGCGATGGCACAGCAGGCATCTGGGGATCCGGTCAGGGGCAAGACCGTGTACGCCCGTTGCGCCGCATGTCATGACCTGAACACCGGTGCGACGCGTCTTGGCCCGTCGCTCAAGGGCGTGGTGGGTCGCACGTCTGGCACCATGCCGAACTTCAATTATTCGCAGGCCCTCAAGGACAAGGCCGTCGTCTGGAATGCGCAGTCGCTGGACGCGTTTCTGGCTGGTCCGGCGAAGTTCGCACCGGGCAACCGAATGGCCTTTCCTCCGCTGGCAAATGCGCAGGACCGCGCCGATCTCATCGCATTCCTGGAGCAGTCAGCGCGCTGATTGCAACTTAACCGCAAAGAGCCTCGCACTCATCGGTGCGGGGCTTTTCTGTGCCCAGCATTAAAAACAATCATAAATGATCATTCTTGATCGTTTTTGCGCAAAGTGCTACTGAGTCGCCGACCGCGAGATCGCGCAACAGTCTGCAGGATGCCATGAACGCCCACACCCAGATTACCGCCGCCCTTCCATTCGCCGTGCCTGCCAGCCGCTGGGACGACGCGATAGCGGCAAAGCTCAGCCCGGCCGAACTGCTGCTCTATCGCTCGAACCTGCTCGGCAGCGACCTGACGGTGACGAACTTCGGCGGCGGGAATACCTCGGCCAAGCTCGAGGAGGTCGATCCGCTTACGGGCGAGAAGGTTGAAGTTTTGTGGGTCAAGGGTTCGGGCGGCGATATCGGGTCGATGAAGCTCGATGGCTTTGCCACGCTCTATCAGGCCAAGCTGCTGGGGCTGGAGGCGCACTATTCTGGTCCTGACGATGACGACAAGATGGTCGGCTTCCTGCCGCACTGCACCTTCAATCTGAACGGCCGCGCGGCCAGCATCGACACGCCGCTGCATTCGTTGCTGCCGTTTGCCCACGTCGATCACGTCCACCCGGACGCGATCATTGCCTTGGCCGCTTCTTCGGGCGGCGAAGCAGCTACACAGGAAATCTGGGGCGGCAAGATCGGCTGGCTGCCGTGGAAGCGGCCCGGTTATACCCTGGGCGTGATGCTGCGCGATTACGTGAAGGCCAATCCGCATGTCGAAGGCGTGATGCTGGCAGGCCACGGGATCATCTGCTGGGCCGATAGCGCGAAGGCCTGCTACGAGCATACCGTGCGACTGATTGCAGACGCTGCGAACTATCTGAACGCCAAGCTTGGCAGCGCACCTGCTTTCGGCGGCCAGAAGGTTGCGCCGAACCCGGATCGCGCTGCCATTGCCGCCGACCTCATGCCCCGCCTGCGCGGCTTCATGACCGGTGCGCGCCAGAAGCTCGGCCACTTTTCGGACGACGCCGAGGCGCTGGAGTTCACAGGCTCGGTCGACTTCGAGCGCCTCGCCGCGCTTGGCACGTCGTGCCCCGACCACTTCCTGCGCACCAAGATCGCACCGCTCACGCTCGATCCGGCGCGCCTGCAGGACGATGCCTATCTGGCGCAGAAGATCACCGACTATCGCGAGATGTATGCGGCGTATTATGAGCGCTGCAAGCGGTCCAACTCGCCTGCGATGCGTGATTCCAACCCGGTTGTCGTGCTCGTGCCCGGCGTCGGCCGCATCACCTTTGCCACCGACAAGACGACTGCCCGCCTCGCGGGTGAATTCTACGGCAATGCCATCAACGTGATGCGCGGCGCCGAGGCGATCGGCGACTACATCGCGCTCGATGAGCAGGAAGCCTTCGATATCGAGTACTGGCTTCTCGAGGAAGCCAAGCTGCAGCGCATGCCGGCGCCCAAGCCTCTGGTCGGCAAGATCGCGCTGGTCACCGGCGGGGCAGGGGGCATCGGCGCCGCCTCTGCCGCTCGCCTGCTGCGCGAAGGTGCCTGCGTGGTGCTGGCGGATCGCGCGGCCGATGCGGTGGAGGAAGTGCGCGCCGGTTTTGCCAGGCAGTTCGGCAAGGACGTCGTACGAGCGGCGGTATGTGACGTGACCGATGAAGCGCAGGTCAAAGCTGCAATCGATGTGGCGGCGCGCGAGTTCGGTGGTCTCGACATTCTCGTCGCCAATGCCGGCATCGCCTCGTCCGCACCGATCGAGGAAACCACTATCGAGTTGTGGAACCGCAACTACGATGTGCTGGCGCAGGGCTACTTCCTTACCGCCAAGGCGGCTTGGCCGCTGATGAAGCGGATGAAGGAGCAGGGCGGTGCGTCGGTCGTCTTCATCGGTTCGAAGAACGGCGTTGCTGCGGCGACAAATGCCAGCGCCTATGCCTCGGCCAAGGCCGCCGCGAACCACCTCGCGCGCTGCCTTGCGCTGGAAGGTGCGCCTCACGGCATTCGCGTCAACACCGTGAACCCGGACGCCGTCATCAAGGGCAGCAAGATCTGGGACGGCGACTGGCGCAAGGAGCGCGCCGGAGCTCACGGCATCGACAGCGGCAAGGAACTGGAAGAACACTACCGCCAGCGCTCGATGCTAAAGCGCGACGTGCTGCCTGAAGACATTGCCGAAGCGGTCTATTTCCTCGGTTCGGACATGAGCGCAAAGTCCACCGGCAACATGATCAATGTCGACGCGGGCAACGCGCAGGCCTTCACGCGCTAAGTCTCCGGGAGAGGATGAAGAGATGACCGAACTGCCCATCTCGGCGGACCTGATCGCCGAACGCAATGCCCTTCACGCCGAGGCGCTGGAGGAGGATTACGCAGCACTTGGCCGCAAGCTTTCCCGTACCGGGATCGACATCGATGCAATCAAGGACCGCGTGGCGGGCTTCTCGGTCGCCGTGCCGTCGTGGGGCGCAGGGCGCGGCGGCACGCGCTTTGCCAAGTTCCCGATCGCCGGTGAGCCGACCAACATCCACGAAAAGCTGGAAGACTGCGCGGTCATCCAGCAGCTCAGCCGCGTCACTCCTCGCGTCTCCCCGCACTTCCCGTGGGACAAGGTCAGCGATTACAAGGCACTGCGTGAAGAGGCTGCTGCGCTCGGCCTTGGCTGGGACGCGGTAAATTCGAACACCTTTCAGGATCAGGTCGGTCAGGCGCATACTTACGTCAACGGATCGCTTGCCGCGCAGGACGCCGCCACGCGCCAGCAGGCAGTCGATCACAACATCGAGTGCATCGAGATTGGCCAGCAGCTCGGCTCGACTGACCTCACCGTGTGGGTCGGCGATGGCACCAACTTCCCCGGCCAGCAGGATCTTGGCCGCAGCCTCGACCGCTATCTGGAAGCCGCCTCGAAGATCTATGCGGCGCTTCCCGATGACTGGCGGATGCTGCTCGAGCACAAGATGTTCGAGCCGGCATTCTATTCGACCGTGATCAGCGACTGGGGTTCCTCGATCCTTGCCGCGCAGGAACTGGGCCCGAAGGCAAAGTGCCTTGTCGACCTCGGCCATCATGCGCCAAACGTGAACATCGAACAGATCGTTGCCCGTCTGCACCGCTTCGGCAAACTCGGCGGATTTCACTTCAATGACAGCAAGTATGGCGACGACGACCTCGACAGCGGCTCGATCAACCCGCACCAGCTGTTCCTGGTGTTCAACGAACTGGTCGAGGCTGAGCTGAATCCGCGTGATGGCTTCAACCCCAGCTACATGATCGACCAGTCGCACAATGTGACTGACCCGATCGAGTCCATGCTTTCGAGCGCCGAGACGATCACCCAGTGCTTCGCCAAGGCGCAACTGGTGGACCGCGAGGCGCTCCATGCGGCGCAGGAAGCCAACGACACGATGATGGCCTTCCAGGCCCTGCGCCGCGCCTACAATGTCGACGTTGCGCCGATCCTGGCAAAGGCGCGGATGGAAGCCGGTGGCGCCATCGATGTGCTCGAAGCCTATCGCCTCAGCCAGTACCGGGGCCGCAAGGCGCAGGAGCGCAAGGCCGTGGGGCTGGGCGCCGGCATCGTCTGATTTGCTATTCCATAAAAAGAAAAGGTCTGGAGAGAACATGATGAACATTCGCCGGCGCATTTCGGTCGCATCGATCCTTGCCTGCAGCACGCTGCTCTCTCCGGTTGCCTTTGCCGAGGCGCCTACGGCCGAGCAGGGGGCAACGAATCCTGATCCGCTTGCCCAGCAATTCCAGGATCCGCCAATGGAAGCGCGCCCGCGCGTATGGTGGCACTGGATGAACGGCAATGTCACCAAGGACGGGATCGCCAAGGATCTCGATTGGATGAAGCGCGTCGGCATTGGCGGCCTGCAGAACTTCGATGCAGGACTCCAGACCCCACAGGTCGTGGGCAAGCGTCTCGTATACATGACGCCGGAATGGAAGGACGCCTTCCGCTTCGCCGCCAGCGAGGCCGACCGATTGGGCCTTGAACTTGCTATCGCAGCCTCGCCGGGCTGGTCGGAAACGGGTGGTCCTTGGGTAAAGCCGGAAGACGGTCTGAAAAAGGTCGTTTGGGCTGAAACGCGGCTCAAGGGTGGAAAGCGTTTCACGGGCAAGTTGCCTATGCCCCCGGTCACGACCGGCCCTTTCCTCGACATGCCCGATTCAGACCCGCTGGCTTCGATCACCGGCGAACATGGCTTCGAGGCCCCCGAGCTATATAGCGATATTGCAGTGCTCGCGCTGCCGGATACGGCAGCGGAAGATGTGCTTCCTTCCTTCAGTTCGGATGGCAAGCCGATCTCCGCCGCGGCACTGGCGGATGCCAGCCTGCAGACTGGCGTGACCTTGCCGCGCGGTCCGGCGGAGGCGCCAACCACTCTGGTGGCGAGCTACGCCAAGCCACAGGCGATACGCTCTGCGACGATCGCCATTCCCGGTGCGAAAAGCATGTTTGCCGGGCCGACTCTCCACATTCGCCTCGAGGCCAGCAACGACGGCACCACATGGCAGCCTGTTGCAAGCATGCCGGTCACCGGCGCCCCGTCCACAGTCAGTTTCGAGCCGGTAACCGCGCGGCATTTCCGTCTGGTTTTCGTACCCCTGCCATTCAATGGCTCCAATTTGGGCGATCCCACACCCGGTGTCGTCGTTGGCGGTTTTGTCGACATGATCGCGGCTAGCGCGAAGGCGCCGCTCGAGATCAAGCAATTCCGCCTGACCTCCGAAACCATAATCGATCAGTTTGAAGCCAAGGCAGGCTATGCGATCGCACGGGATTACGACGCGCTCGGCGAACCAGATAGGGCGGCCGTTGGCGTTGACCCTTCGAGGATCGTCGACCTGACAGGCAAGATGCGTCCTGACGGCTCACTCGATTGGACACCGCCCAAGGGGAAATGGCGCGTGATCCGTCTTGGATCTAGCCTGCTTGGCACAACCAATCATCCCGCGCCGCCCGAGGCGACGGGCCTCGAAGTCGACAAGTTCGACGGTGCTGCCGTTCGTCGCTATCTCGAGCACTACATCGGCACGTATAAGGATGCGGCGGGCGGGGATCTCGTCGGCAAGCGCGGTGTTCGCGCTCTGCTGACGGATTCCATCGAAGTGGGGGCGGCCAATTGGACGCCGCGCATGATCGAGCAGTTCAAGCGCCTGCGCGGCTATGACCCGATGCCTTACCTGCCGACGCTTGCCGGCGTATTGGTCGGCACGCGCGAGCAGTCGGACAAGTTCCTGCGCGATTACCGCCAGACTCTCGCCGATCTCATGGCATCGGAACACTACGGAACAGTTGCGCAAGTGGCGCACGAGAATGGCCTGAAGGTCTATGGGGAGGCTCTCGAGGACAACCGTCCTTCGCTTGGCGACGACATGGCAATGCGCAGTCATGCAGATGTGCCGATGTCCGCCTTGTGGACCTTCGGCCGCAAGGCCGGGCCCAACCCCAGCTACCTTGCCGACATGAAAGGCGCTGCCTCGGTGGCGCATGTCTATGGCCAGAACATCGTCGCGGCAGAATCGATGACGTCAGCCTTGGCGCCTTGGGCCTACGCTCCCAACGAATTGCGCCGCATCATCGATCTGGAATTCGCCAGCGGCGTCAACCGCCCGGTCGTGCACACCTCGGTGCATCAACCGGTTGACGACAAGGTGCCGGGCCTTTCGTTGGCCTTCTTCGGCCAGTTCTTCAACCGCCATGAGGCGTGGGCTGAACTTGCCCGGCCTTGGGTTGATTACATGGCGCGGTCCTCTCTGCTGTTGCAGGCAGGCCGCAACGTTGCAGACGTCGCCTATTTCTACGGCGAGGAAGGACCGCTCACTGCGCTTTATGGGCGCAAGCCGATCGGTGACGCACCATTGGCACATGCCTATGATTTCATCAACCGCGATGCGCTTTTCGATGCGATCGAAGTGCAGGATGGAGAAATCGTCGCCAAGGGCGGGGCGCGTTACAAGGCGATCCAGCTTGGCGGATCGACCCGGCGCATGACCGTCGCAACCTTGCGGCGCCTCGCCACGCTTGTCGAAGCGGGCGCAACCGTCGTCGGCCACGCACCCGAAAGCTCGCCTGCACTGGCTGACGGCAAGGCGGACTTCGCCGCGCTGGTCGCGAAGCTGTGGTCCGGGGCACCGGTGACGCGGCTTGGGGCAGGGCAGGTCATCGCCTCTGCCGATATCGACGCTGCGCTTGCGAAAGCAGGTGTGTCGCCCGATTTCAGAATGTCCGGAGCAAGTGCGGATGCTCAGGTACTGTTCGTTCATCGCGCCCTGGGTGACGGCGATCTGTGGTTTCTGAACAACCGCAAGACGGTGGATGAGCGCGTAGAGGCGCGTTTCCGCGTCACTGGAAAGCAACCAGAGTTGTGGCACGCGGATAGCGGGCGTTCCGAACCTGTATCCTACCGCATCGAGAACGGTGAGACGATCGTCCCGCTGACGCTCGGCGCAGAGAGTTCCGTCTTTGTCGTGTTCCGTAAGCCCGCCAAGGCCAACTCGCTGATGATCAAGAAGGTGGTGCCCGCGGCTGCGGCGACGCTGGACAGCCCGTGGCAGATCGCTTTCCAGGCAGGCCGTGGCGCACCGGCAGGCATCACCTTGCCGAGACTGGCATCGCTGAGCGATCAGGCTGAACCGGGTGTCAGGTACTTCTCGGGCATGGCGACCTACACCAGCAGCTTCACCTTGCCCAAGAGCGTGAACGCTGGCGCGCCACTTTGGCTTAATCTCGGCGAAGTGGGCGAGATCGCTGAGGTGTCAGTCAATGGCAAGCACGTTGGCTATGCCTGGCACAAGCCCTATCGCGTCGACCTGTCAGGTGTGGTGAGGAAGGGCGTGAATTCGGTGGAGGTGAAGGTCGCAAACCTCTGGGTCAATCGCCTGATCGGCGATGCGCAACCCGGTGCGGAAAAGGTGACGTGGACGTCGTTCCCAACCTATCGTGCCGACACCGCGCTCCGCCCTTCGGGCCTGATCGGCCCGGTTACCCTTGAGTCTGCCGGGGAGGCGCAGTCGAATCCCTGATCACCAGCTGGAACCCAAGCTGGGAAATCTTGCCTTCCTGCTCATCTCTCCTGAGCAGGAGGGCTGCGGCAGCCTGGCCCATTTCCTCGATCGGCTGATACACGGTCGTCAGATAGGGCCAGACTGACCGCGCAATCCAGCTGTCGTCGAAGCCGCAGACAGAGATGTCGTCCGGCACCTTCAATCCTGCCTTCGAACATGCGGCCATCACGCCAGCAGCGCTGTCGTCATTGCAGGCGAAGACGGCGGTTGGCCTGGGGCTCTGAGCGATCAAGGTTTCGCCTGCAGCAATACCGCCTTCAAAAGAAAACCCGCCATCGGCGTCGATGATCGGGGTGGCGCTGCCCAGCCGTTCCAGTTCCGCGATGAAACCGTCGCGTCTCCGGGCAGCGGCCATGTGCGATGCGGGGCCCCGCATGACTGCGAAGCGGCGGTGGCCAAGATCCCACAGATGCTGGGCCATTGCCGCCGCCGCAGCAGCGTCGTCGATGGCAATTCCAGGGCCACGAGCATTGTCGAGCGCGGGGGCGATCCGGACATAGCGGATCTTGCGCGCCTCAAGAAAGTCCAGGAGAAGCAGATTGTCCGACAGCGGGGGCGTCAATACGAACCCATCGCAGCGATTGTTACGAATAAGGGCTTCCAACTGCGCGGAAAATTGTTCGTCCGGTACGGTGGAATCGACATTGTCGATGCGCAGGTGATACTGGTGGGACCGTACGACGTCGTAGACGCCCTTCTGGATTTTCATGGTGTAGTGCGGGCTCGGATTGTCCAGCAGCAGGCCAATGATGAAGGTGCGTGATCCGGCCAGCGAACGAGCAGCGGCATCAGGGACATAGTTCAGTTCTGCAATTGCAGCCTCGACCTTGGCGCGCAGGTTTGCCGACACGTGAGGCTCGCCATTGATGACGCGAGACACGCTTTTCAACGACACGCCTGAAAGACGTGCCACATCGTCCATGGTGGCCCGCGCGGAATTCGCCGGAAAGGTCAGGGGGGTCATGCTTCTCTTTGTGACAATAGAGGGATGGAAACCGCTCTGCGAACATTCTCAATTTGAAACCTAGTCTGTGCGTGTGCGCATCACAAGGACCCTATTTTACGCATCGAGGTTTCTACGTGAGCCGCTTGACAGCGCTGCCAATACTCTGGCACGTCCACGGCTATCGAGTGGTCAATCCGCTGTGAAATTCAGGAGACAATGGATGTCGAAGGTGTGGCGCCTCTTGGTGGCGGCGAGCACGATGGTGGTTGCTGGCACGACGGACACCCGGGCCCAGCAGGCGCCAGCCGTGGACATGAAGGCGGCCGACGCGCGCGCTGCGGCGACGGTGAAGCAGATGACGGCGGACGAGAAGGTGGTGCTGACGCATGGCATCATGCCGCTGCCCTTGGGTGGGCCGACCCCTCCGATCCCTTCCGATGCGATTGCCGGTGCCGGCTATATTCCGGGGATCGAACGCCTTGGCGTGCCGGCGCTGAAGGAAACCGATGCCAGCCTTGGCGTGTCCTACGTCATGGGCATCCGCAAAGACGGGGCGACGGCGCTGCCGTCTGGCGTCGCGCAGGCGGCTTCGTGGAACCCGGACCTGATGTATCGCGGCGGCGCGATGATTGGATCGGAGGCGCGGGCCAAGGGCTTCAACGTGCTGCTGGCCGGCGGTGTCAACCTGATGCGCGATCCGCGCAATGGCCGGACTTTCGAATATCTTGCCGAAGATCCGCTGCTTTCGGGCATTCTGGTAGGCGCAGCGATCCGCGGCATCCAGTCGAACAACATCATCTCGACGATCAAGCACTTCGCGCTGAACGGGCAGGAGACCGGGCGCAAGTATGTTGACGTCAAGATCAGCGAAGGCGCCGCGCGCGAGAGCGACTTGCTCGCCTTCCAGATCGGTATCGAACAGGGCCAGCCCGGCTCGGTGATGTGCGCCTACAACCGCGTGTGGGGCGAACAGGCTTGCGCCAACGACTGGCTGCTCAACAAGGTGCTGAAAGGGTCGTGGGGCTACAAGGGCTTCGTGATGTCCGACTGGGGCGCGGTGCCGAATATCGACGCGGCGCTGAAGGGGCTTGACCAGCAGTCGGGCGAGCAGCTCGATCCGGCCGTGTTCTTCGGTGACAAGCTCAAGGACAAGGCGGCGGCAGACCCCGCGTGGAAAGCGCGGCTCGATGACATGAACCGCCGCGTGCTTACCGCGATTTATGCCTCGGGCCTCGACAGGAGCCCGGTCAAGGCCGGCGGCAAGATCGATTTCGCAGCCAATGGCGCGGTGGCGGAGGAAGTTGCCAAACAGGGTATCGTGCTGCTCAAGAACAACGGCGCACTCCCGCTGGCCAAGTCGGCAAAGTCGATCGCGATCATCGGTGGCTATGCCGATGGCGGCGTGCTTTCGGGCGCAGGTTCGAGCCAGGTGCATGGCGAAGGCGGCCCTGCCGTGACCCGTCCTATTGGCGGCAAGGGTGTGTGGGCCGGTTTCATTGCCCAGCAGTACCACCGCTCCAGCCCGATGGACGCGATCCAGGCCCTGGCCAAGGACGCCAAGGTGACCTTCCGTGACGGGCGCTACATTGCCGATGCAGTGGAGAAGGCCAAGCAGTCGGAAGTCGCCATCGTCTTTGCGACGCAGTGGACCACGGAAGGCCTCGACGTGCCCGACCTGTCGCTGCCTGACGGTCAGGATGAACTCATCGCAGCGGTCGCCGCCGCCAATCCCAACACCATCGTTGTCCTGGAAACCGGCGGGCCGGTGAAGATGCCGTGGCTGGACAAGGTCGCAGGCGTGATCGAGGCGTGGTATCCCGGCGCACGCGGCGGGCCAGCGATCGCTTCGGTGCTGTTCGGCGATACCAACCCTTCGGGCCGCCTGCCTCTGACCTTCCCGGCCAGCGAAGCGCAATTGCCACGGCCCAAGCTAGATGGCAGCGATTGGGTCGAGCCCGACTTTTCCGGCGGGCCATCTTCGGGCAGCGACAAGCTGACTGCCGACTATGACATCGAGGGTTCGGACGTCGGCTACCGCTGGTTCGCGAGGCAAGGGGCGAAGCCGCTGTTCCCGTTTGGCCACGGCCTTTCGTACACGACCTTCGAGAGCACCGGTCTGAAGGTGAAGGGCCTGACCGCAAGCTTCACGGTGAAGAACACCGGCAAGCGCGAGGGCGCCGACGTGGCGCAGCTTTACCTTGTCGACCGTGCAGGACAGGCCAAGCGCCGCCTTGCCGGGTTCCAGCGGGTGAATCTCGCTGCAGGCGCATCGCAAAACGTCAGCCTGACCATCGATCCGCGCATCCTCGCTGACTGGAAGAACGGCGGCTGGACAATGCCGGCTGGCGAATACACCTTCGCCCTAGGCAAGGACGCCGAAACGCTGGGAACGCCGGTGAAGGTCAGAATGCCGGCCAAGACGTGGAAGGATTGAGGATGCGTGTCATTGCAACGCTCGCATTGGGTGCCGGAATTTTCGCCCTGTCATCAGGTGTCGGCCATGCTGCCAAGCCGCGAGCCGGGTCTTCAGACATGACGCTGAAGTGGTCGTTGAAACCGCTTTGGGCCCAGTTCGCGGCGTTCAGGCGGCAAACGGCGTCTCGGCCTTTCTTGGCATTCCTTATGCCGCACCTCCGGTAGGAGAAAACCGCTGGCGCGAGCCACAGCCGGTGGCGACATGGAGCTCGGTGCGCGATGCCACCAAGTATGGGGCGGATTGCCTTCAGGCACCATTCCCGCCCGATGCAGCGCCGATCCGCACCACGCCATCGGAAGACTGCCTCTTCGTCAACGTCTGGAAACCCTCATCGGCCAAGCCGGGGGCCAAATTGCCAGTGATGGTGTGGGTCCACGGTGGAGGGTTCGTCAACGGTGGCTCGTCCCCTGCGGTCTATTCGGGCGAAAACTTTGCGCGCGATGGCGTCGTGCTGATCAGCCTGAACTATCGCCTGGGTCGCTTTGGCTTCTTTGCCCATCCGGCCTTGGCGGCAGAGGGGTACGGCGGCAACTTCGGCTATCTCGACCAGATCGCGGCGCTCCGCTGGGTAAAGGCCAACGCCGAGAGATTTGGCGGTGACCCGGCGAACGTCACTGTCTTCGGGGAAAGCGCGGGCGGCATGTCGATGCACATGCTGTTGCAGGCTCCAGAGGCGCGTGGGCTGTTCCAGAAGGTGATCATCGAAAGTGGTGCCGGGCGCGAACGCTCCTTGCCTACGCCAACCATAGCCGGTGCAGCAAAGGCCGGGGAAACTTTCGCAGCCGGTCTCGACGCAGCAGGGCTGCGCGCCTTGCCGGCGGAGAAGGTGACCGGCGATCTCTCCATGATGACGATGGCGCAGCCGTCCTATTCCGGACCGATGGTCGATGCCCGTACGATTTTCGGCAGCCCGGTCGAGGCAATCGCCGCCGGACTTTATGCCAAGGTTCCGATCATGGTCGGCGCAAACTCTGCCGACGGACTTCCGTTTGGGACCGACAAGGCCAAGATCTTTGCCAGCTATGGCGAACGGGAAGCAGAAGCGCGAAAGCTATATGATCCGACTGGCGATGGTGCACCTTTGCAGGTTGCGGTCATGACCAGCGCCGATCGCACGTTCATCGAACCGGCACGTGCCGTGGCAAGGGCCCTATCAAAGCGGGGACAGGCGGCTTTTCTGTATCGCTTCGACTATGCCCATCCGGATTTCCGCAAGGCAATGGGGGGCGCGCCGCACGCCAGCGAACTGCCCTATGTCTTCGACACCGTTGCAGCCCGCACGCAGTGGAAGATGGCCCCTGGCGAGCAAGCGGTCGCAACCACCACGCACAAGCTGTGGATCGATTTCGCAACGCATGGAACGCCGGGGCCGGCGTGGCCGGCCGCCACCTTTGACGATACCAAGGTCATGCTTATTGCTGAAGGGGGCGCCAATCACGTCGAGGACCCCTACCGCGCCCGCCTCGATTTCGTGGAAAGCACTGCCGAAGCAAAGTGAACTTCGCGCTGACGTATTGGCGGGCTTGAGTCAGGCTGGCCCGGTTCCCGCGGGGAACCGGGCCGGACTATCGGCAAAGTGCAAGAGACCCCACCAGTAATTCTACCAAGCGCGTTGACATTCGCGTTCGAGTGTTCATGTCTTTCTCATGCTCTCGCAAAAGACGCGATATACAATCCGGGCGCTTCAGCATCTCTCCGACCTATTCGGACAAGGCCCCGTGCGCCTGGATGCGATTGCCGAGGCGCAGAACATCCCGCGCAAGTTTCTCACCGTCATCCTTTCTGAAATGGCGAGGGAAGGGATTGTCATCTCGCACCGGGGGCGGGACGGCGGATACGAACTGGCGCTTCCGCCTGTCGATATTCGCTATGGTGACATCATCCGGTTGACACGCGGAAGCCTTGCGCTGGTGCCTTGCGCAGCGCGCAATGCTCATGAAACCTGCAACAACTGCCTGCCCGAGGCGGAGTGCCGCTTGCGCGGATTGATGCTGCAATTGCGTGACGAAACGGCCGCCATTCTCGATCGCATGACCCTGGCCGATCCGATTGCGGTCGAGCCTCCTTTCACCGAGGCGTAAAACACCGCAACTTCACTTGGCGTTCAGGAACCGGCTGGCTATAGGGTCGGCATGACCGTCCTCGATATGCGCCGCCCGCTGCGCTTCGCCGTCCTCGCCGCCGCTACCGTCGCCATGGGCGTGACTGCCGGTTGTGCGGGCGGAGGAAACAAGAAGAAGGACGTGGCCTACGTCGCGCGCGACGTCGATACGCTCTACACGGCGGCCAAGGACCGGCTCGATCGCGGCGATTCGAAGCAGGCCGCCGCACTGTTCGACGAGGTCGAGCGTCAGCATCCCTATTCGCCCTGGGCCCGCCGCGCTCAGCTGATGAGCGCATTCAGCTATTATGTCGCCCGCGACTATTCGAAGTCGGTCCAGTCAGCCCAGCGCTTCCTGTCGATCCACCCCGGCAACAAGGATGCGCCATACGCCTATTACCTCGTCGCGCTCTGCTATTACGAGCAGATCTCTGACGTCACGCGCGACCAGAAGATCACGCAGCAGGCGCTGACCGCGATGAACGAGCTGGTTCGCCGCTATCCCAATACCGATTATGCTGCCGACGCACGGCTCAAGATCGACCTGATCAACGATCACCTTGCCGGCAAGGAAATGGAGATCGGCCGCATGTACCAGCGTAGCGGCAAGTGGCTGGCCGGTACGCTCCGCTTCCGCACCGTGGTTGAAAAGTATCAGAGCACCAGCCACACGCCCGAGGCGCTATACCGCCTGGTCGAGAGCTATCTCTCGCTTGGCTTGCCGCAGGAGGCACAGAAGGCTGCGTCAGTGCTGGGTACCAATTACCCGGGCAGCAAATGGTACGAGCGCTCCTACGATCTGATGAACAAGTACGCGCCGGGCACAACTGCCGCCTGAACGCGCTTCAGAACCCGTAGACCAGCGTCAGCCGACTCGTCGTATCCGTGCCGAGTCGGCCGAGTTCAGGTGCAGTTTCGTGCTGCACCATGTACGAAAGCCGGGCCTTCAGCTTGCCGATCAGTCGTGAATCGAGAGCCGCAAGGGTATAGAACGTGCTGCCCTGCGCATCGAAATAGGCGCTGGCATCCTGACTGTATTCCAGGCTCGGTGTCAGCTTGATCTTGGCTTCCAACGATGCCAGCCCTGCCACGACGGATTCGCGATCGCCATCCACCGGGTTCGTCACGCGCCATGCTGGTCCGGCCTTGACGCTCAGCTTGGCATGATCGGCTTTCAGCAGGCTGTAGCCCAACCCGCCCGAGATGCTGTAGCGCGATGCAAAACCCTGAAAGCGGTCCTGCTCGAACTGCCCGAGACCGTAGAGATAGCCTCGGCTGTCGAACTTGTAGTTCGGCTCTGCAGAGAAGCGATATTGTTCGCGGGTGACCACGTCAGCCGTTTCCTGGTAATCTGCACGGGCAGTCGTGGCGATGCGCCAGTTTGCGCCTTCCGCCAGCAGCTTGAAGCCGCCCACCAGACCAATGCCCGGGGCATTGCCGGTGTTGGCAAATGCTCCTGCTTCCCCTTCGCCGGTAACTTTCGGTTCTTTCGCGGGTGTGCCTGCGGCTTCTGGCCTTTTGGGTTCGCTGGCGTTCCTCGCTTGTGCCGGAACCAGGGCGAAGCCGGACGATTTGCGTGTGGCGACCCTCTTGTCGATCGCTTCTGCGGCATTTGGGAACGCAAGCTTGGCAGAACGAATAACAGCTTCGGCATCGGCGCGATTGCCTGATGCCAGTGTTGCGTCAATCAGATCTGCCACACCGGCCGGCAACTCCCGCGAGGCTGCGGCTTCGTTCGTTTCCGATGCGATTACAACAGGTTGGGGCGGGGCATCTGCAAGCATTGGGGCGGGTCTCCGTGGCCGCGCCCATAGCATGGCACTCCGGATAGATGCCACCGCCTTTTGTCTGATTACATGACTTCAGGCGAACTCGCGTGCAGCGGGCTCGCGTATGGCGTCGCCCACGGCCTCGAGGAACTGATCGGTCGCGCGATCCCAGTTGTATCGCGCGCCTTGGACGGCCGCGCCGATCCGATCGCAGCGCAAGGCCTTCTGGATCGCCAGGCCAAGTTCTTCGTCCAGAGCGCCGATTTGCATGGGCAGGTCACCGGACGGGCCGCGCCCCTCACGCCCGATGATGTCGAGTGGACCCGGCACGGGATAGGCTGCAACCGGAACTCCGCAGGCAAGAGCTTCGATCATGACAAGACCGAATGTGTCGGTCCTGCTCGGAAAGACGAAGACATCGGCCGAAACATAGGCTCGCGCCAATTGCTCGCCATGGCACGCGCCCAGGAAGATCGCTGCGGGATACTGGGTCTGCAGTCTTGCCAGAGCGGGGCCGTCTCCCACGACCACTTTCGTGCCGGGCACATTTGCATCGAGGAAGGCGGTCAGGTTCTTCTCGATCGCCACGCGACCGATATTAAGCATGATCGGGCGTGGCAGATCTGCCAGTTCAGGCAATGGATCATGATCAGGATGGAACAGGTCCCGATCGATGCCGCGCGTCCAGATCCGGGTTTGCGTCACGCCGTGGCTCGCCAGTTCACCCGCCAGCGTTCGCGTCGACACCAATACCGCTCGGCTCGCACCATGAAAGCGGCGCATGACTGGCCAGAAGCGCTCGGGTTTCAAGCCGGTACGGACAGCCGCATACTCGGGAAAACGGGTATGAAAAGCGCTGGTGAACGGCACGTTATTGGCTTTGCACCAGCTCCTTGCGCTCCATCCGATCGGGCCTTCCGTGGCAATGTGCACAACGTCGGGAGCGAAGTCTGCCAGGGTGCGCCGCGTGCCGAACCGGGGCAGCATGGCGAGGCGTATCTCGCTGTAGCCAAGCAGCGGCATCGTCAGGAACTGGCTCGGCGTGACCAGTTCGATTTCGTGACCTCGCCTGATCAGGCGGTCGACAGTTGCAGCAAGGGTCCGGACGACACCGTTCACCTGCGGATGCCAGGCGTCCGTGCAGATCGCAATCCTCATGCCGGTTGCTCCTCCAACTGCGGAATGGGCTTGAGCGCTGCCTTGACTGCAGCCGCGCGCCGCGTGTCCTCGGCCCAGTCGATGATCGACATGCTGCCGTCGAACTCTTCGGCAAGCGCCGTGCAACTCTCCACCCAGTCACCATCGTTGTAATATGTCACGTCGCCGATCTGGCGGATCTCGGCGCAGTGGATATGGCCGCAAACCACACCATCCACGCCTATGTCGCGCGCGGCATGGGCAACCGCCTCCTCGAAGTCGCAGACGAACTGGACTGCGTTCTTGACCTTCTTCTTCAGGTAGGCCGACAGGGACCAGTAAGGCATCTTGAGGTGCCGACGCGCGATGTTGAACAGCACGTTGGCGCGCAGCAGCAGCGAATAGGCCTTGTCGCCCAAAAACGCCAGCCAGCGCGCATAGAGCACCACGCCATCGAACCCGTCACCATGGGTCACCAGCAGGCGGCGTCCGTCAGCGGTTTCATGAATGGTCTCGAGCGCCAGTTCCACCCCGCCAAAGCTCATGCCGGCATAGGGGCGCAGCATCTCGTCGTGATTGCCGGCTATCAGGATCACGCGCGTGCCCCGGTGCGCCATCTTGAGGATGCGCCGGATCACTTCGTTGTGCGCATCGGGCCAGTACCAGCCCTTGCTCAACCGCCAGCCGTCGACAATGTCACCGACAAGGTACAGCGTCTCGCATTCGATGGCTGCGAGGAAATCGAGGAGCATTGGTGCGTTGCAGCCGCGCGTGCCGAGGTGGACATCGGAAATCCACACGGTGCGCAGGCGGCGCTTGGGTCGAAAGCCGCGCGGTTCGGGCAGGTCGAGCCACGCTGGAGCAGACGAAATCAGATCTGCGGCGGATTTGAACGGCCTCGAGCCCTCGAGTTTCGCATGCGATGCCATGAGCGAACCTTTCTCCATCTGGAGCCGCCAATGGCGGATTCGCATTGCGGGCGTGTGGCATGCTGTCACTCGAATGAAACAAGTGGAGAACGAAAGGCTTCTCCGTGCGTGGACGAGCGCGCCACAACCGGCTAGAGAATCGCGCGATGCTCACCAGCCTGTCGATCCGCAATGTCGTGCTCATCGAGGCGCTCGATCTCAGCTTTGCCAGCGGGCTTGGCGTGCTGACGGGCGAAACCGGCGCCGGCAAGTCGATCCTGCTCGATGCGCTGGGTCTAGTTCTGGGCGATCGGGCGGACAGCGGGCTCGTCCGGGCTGGCGAAGATCAGGCCAGCGTCACCGCCACGTTCGAGTTTGACCGGATGCCCGTAGCCATTCGCTCGGCTCTGAATGACGCAGAAGTCGACATTGAACCGGGTGAGCCTTTGATCATCAAGCGCCGCGTCCGTGCCGATGGTGGGTCGAAGGCGTTCGTCAACGATCAGCCCGTCGGCGTTGCTCTGCTTCGCGAACTGGCCCGCAGCCTTGTCGAACTTCACGGCCAACACGATGATCGCGGCCTCGTAAACGCGCGCGGCCATCGTGCCCTGCTTGACCGTTATGCCGGGGCCGATGTCGCAGGCGTGGACAGCGCATGGATCAAGTGGCGCAAGGCAGAGGATGCGCTTCAGTCGGCCCGTGCCGCAGTCTCGCGCGCTGCCGAAGAACAGGACCTTCTGCTCGCCCACTTGGCCGAACTCAATGCCCTCGCTCCGATCATCGGCGAGGAGGACGAACTCGCTGGTCAGCGCGCCGATATGCAGAAGGGTGAGCGGCTTTCTGGCGACCTCGTCGAACTGCAGCGCCTGTGGGAGGGCTCCGACTCCGCCCTTGCCACGCTGCGCAGCGCCGCCCGCCGGCTTGACCGCATCGCCACCGAGCACCCCCTGCTGGCCGAAGCGCTCGAAGCGCTTGACCGGGCGGTCATCGAGGCGAGCGAGGCCGAGGACAAGCTGGCACGCGCCGCCGAGGTCCTGGCCCACGATCCCGCTCTGCTCGACCGCATCGAGACGCGGCTGTTCGACCTGCGCGCGGCTGCCCGCAAGCACGGCTGCACCGTCGATGAACTCCCCCACAAGATGACCGAGATGCGCGCTGCGCTTGACGCCATCGAAGGGGGAGAGGCCCAGATCGCAGGTCTCGAACGGACCGCGCGCGATGCGGCGCTGGACTATCAGGCGAAGGCCGAGACGCTCTCGGTCCAGCGCGCCGAAGCTGCCCGCAGGCTCGACAAGGCAGTGGCGGCTGAACTGGCCCCGCTTAAGCTTGATGCTGCCAAGTTCCACACAGCGGTCCTACGACTGCCCGATGATCGCTGGGGCGCTGGCGGAATCGATGCTGTCGAGTTCCTGATCTCGACCAACCCCGGCGCGGATTTCGCCCCACTCGGCAAGATCGCCTCGGGCGGCGAACTTTCGCGTTTCATCCTCGCGCTTAAGGTCGCGCTTGCTGAAGAGGGCGGCGCGGCAACGATCATCTTCGACGAGATTGACCGTGGCGTCGGCGGTGCGGTGGCGAGCGCGATCGGCGACCGGCTGGCGCGCCTCGCCAGTGGCGGGCAGTTACTTGCCGTCACGCACAGCCCGCAGGTCGCCGCGCGCGGCGACCGCCACTACATGATCGCCAAAAGCTCGGATGGCACCGTCACCCGCACGTCGGTCGCGTTGCTCGATGCAGCGGCGCGCAAGGAGGAAATCGCGCGCATGCTTTCGGGCGCTGAGGTTACTGCCGAAGCTCGGGCACAAGCCGATCGCCTGCTGGAGCGGGCGTGATCGAAATTTCGCAAATGGTGCAACTCAATTTGCTCGACCGCCCTGTCTGGCACTCGCTTGGCGGGCCACAGAACGCACTCGACGTGGGGACGGGGTCGGTGCGTCGTCTTAATCCTGCTTATGGACCGTTTGCCGCAGCAGATCCCGGCAATGAGGGAGACCTGGCGCAGCATCTGCACGGGGGTGAGATCTGGCTTGTCGAGCCCGAAGCCTTGCCTGCGCCCGTGGGCCTGCAGGTCTTGCGCGAGGCGCCGCTCCTGCAGATGATCGCCGATGCTCCCATCGCCCCGATCCAAGATGCCGAGATCGTGGCACTGGGCGAAGCCGATGCAGCCGAGATGGCGGAACTGGCTCTTGCGACCGAGCCGGGACCTTGGGCACCGCAGACTTGGCGCTATGGCCAGTTTCACGGCATCCGCATCGATGGCCGCCTCGCCGCGATGGCAGGCGAACGCATGCGCCCCGCAGCTCACCTTGCCGAACTCAGCGGTGTCTGTACCTGGCCGGAATTCCGGGGCAGGGGCCTTGCCGCGCGTCTGATCCGGAAGGTCATGGCCGGCATGGCAGCGCGGGGCGAAGTGCCGTATCTGCACAGCTACGCCAGCAACGTCTCGGCGATCCGACTTTATGAAAGCCTGGGCTTCCGCGCCCGTCGCCCGATGGTTGCCACGCTCCTTGGACCAGCATGATGATCGAGATAACCGAAGCCGAAGCCGCCAACGAACTCATGCGGCTGGCGCGGCAGATTGCAAAGCATAACCGCCTTTACCATGCGGAGGATTCGCCCGAGATTTCCGACGCCGAGTACGACGCGCTGGTGCGCCGCAATGCCGAGCTTGAAGCCGCATTCCCGCATCTGATCCGGCCCGATAGTCCCAGCGCGCAAGTCGGGCACGAAGTTGCAGCCTCGCCGCTGGGCAAGGTCACCCACGAGGTTCGCATGATGAGCCTCGACAACGCCTTCACCGATGAGGAAGTCGAGGAATTCGTCGCCCGCGTCCGCCGCTTCCTCGCGCTGCCGGAAAGCGCCGAAGTGGTTATGACCGCCGAGGACAAGATCGACGGCCTGTCCTGCTCGCTGCGCTACGAGAACGGCAGGCTGGTCCGAGCAGCGACGCGCGGTGACGGGCAGGTCGGCGAGGACGTGACCGCGAACGTGGCGCATATCGCCGATATCCCGCAGGAGCTGAAGGGTGCAGGTCTTTTCGACGTGCCCGCAGTCTTCGAGATTCGCGGCGAGGTCTACATGGCCAAGGCCGACTTCCTCGCGCTCAATGCCCGGCAGGCCGAAGCAGGCGACAAGGTCTTCGCCAACCCGCGCAATGCCGCTGCGGGTTCGCTGCGCCAGAAGGATGCGAGTGTCACCGCCGCCAGGCCATTGCGCTTTCTCGCCCACGGTTGGGGTGCGACGAGCGAGGTGCCCGCGCCCACGCAATTCGAGATGATGCGCAAGATTGCACAGTGGGGTGTGCCGGTTTCGCCACTGCTGGTGCGGTGCTCGTCGGCTGCCGAGATGGTCGCGCATTACCGCACGATCGGCCAACAGCGCGCCGATCTGCCCTATGACATCGACGGCGTCGTCTACAAGGTTGACCGGCTCGACTGGCAGGAGCGTCTCGGCTTCGTCGCCAAGGCCCCGCGCTGGGGCATCGCCCACAAGTTCCCCGCCGAAAAGGCCGAGACGACTCTCGAGGCTATCGACATCCAGGTCGGCCGCACGGGCAAGCTGACGCCGGTGGGCCGTCTCAAGCCGGTACTTGTCGGCGGCGTCACCGTTACCAACGTCACCCTGCACAACCGCGACGAGATCGGGAGGTTGGGGCTTCGCGTCGGCGATCGCATCGTGCTCCAGCGCGCGGGCGACGTGATTCCGCAGGTGGTCGAGAACCTCACGCGCGACGAGCCGCGCGAATCATACCACTTCCCGGACCATTGCCCCGAGTGCCAGTCCGAAGCGGTGGCGGAGGAGGGGGAGGTCGACGTTCGCTGCACCGGTGGCCTCATCTGCCCCGCCCAGCGAGTCGAACGCCTCAAGCACTTCGTCAGCCGCGCCGCGCTCGACATCGAAGGGTTGGGGGAAAAGACGATCATCGAGTTCTTTCAGCTCGGCTGGCTTGAAAGCCCGGCCGACATTTTCCGCCTGAGAAAGCGCCGCAGCGACATCGTCGGGCGCGAAGGCTGGAAGGACAAGTCTGTGGACAACCTGTTGGCAGCCATCGAGGCCAAGCGCCAGCCCGACGCGGCGCGCCTGCTCTTCGGCTTGGGGATTCGCCACGTCGGTGCTGTCACGGCACGCGATCTGATGAAGCGCTTCGTTACGCTTCCCCACTTGCGCGACGCCGCCATTGCTGCGCGGGAAGGCGGCGATGCGACTGCAGACCTCCTCTCCATCGAGGGCGTCGGCCCAGTGGTAGTCGAAGCGTTGGGCGACTTCTTCCACGAACCGCATAACATCGCGGTGTGGGAGGACCTGCTCTCGGAAGTCACCCCGCCACCCTACGTGGTCGAGACAAAGGACAGCGCCGTGGCCGGCAAGACCATCGTCTTTACCGGCAAGCTCGAAACGATGAGCCGTGACGAGGCCAAGGCCCAGGCTGAAGCCCTGGGCGCGCGCGCGGCCGGTTCCGTCTCTGCCAAGACTGATCTTGTAGTGGCAGGACCCGGCGCAGGTTCCAAACTGAAGCAAGCGGCCGCGCTGGGCATCGACGTTATAGATGAAGCGGCTTGGGCCGAGATCGTGCGGAGCGCAGGTTGATGCTCCACGACTTGGCCGCCATAGCCGCTGCGGCAGGAACCCTGCTCAAGGCGCGCAACCAGACCATTGCCGTCGTCGATGGCTCCACCGGAGGCCTCATCTCTGCGAGCTTGCTCGCCATGCCCGGCGCATCGGCGTTTTACCTTGGCGGCGGGGTGATCTACACGCTCAAGGGGCGGCGCATGGTGCTCGGCCACCCGCCAGGCTCGCTACGCGGCTACACTTCGGCGCAGGAGGACTATGCTCTGGCGCAAGCGCGGCTGATGCGCGAACGCTACAGTTCCGATTGGGCCATCGCCGAAACCGGCGCTTCCGGCGGTAGCTCACATCCCTTGGGCGTCGCTTCCGGCACCAGCGCGATTGGCGTCGTCGGGCCGGACGGGATCGAGGCGTCAGTGCGGGTTATGACCAACAGTGACGACCGTCTTGCCAACATGCAGGCTTTCACCCGCGCCGCGCTGATCCTGTTGCGTGATACCTTGGCCGCTCACTCCGGCACGTAGTTCGGCTTTCGCTTCTCCAGAAACGCCTGCATTCCCTCGCGGAAATTGGGGCTGGCCGCCGTCATCAACTGATTGCGGTTCTCGATCGCCATTGCCGCCTCCAGGCTTGGCGCGTCGATGGCAAGGTTGAGGCCCTCCTTGGTCATCCGCAGACCCATAGGCGAGGCGGCAAGCAGGTCATCGACATACGTCTGGCCGACCGCTTCAAGTTGCTCGTCGGGTACGACTTCCGAAACGAGCCCGGTCGCCAGGGCGCGAGGGGCGTGGATGAAACGCCCCGTCAGCATCAGTTCGCTCGCTACCGAAGTGCCGACCAGACGTGGCAGGAAATAGCTGCAGCCCATGTCGCAGGCCGAGAGTCCGAGCTTGATGTAGGCGGCGTTCATCCTCGCGCTTGTCCCCGCAATGCGAATGTCCGAGGCCAGCACGAACGAGAAGCCACCGCCACAGGCCGCACCATGGACTAGGCTGACAATCGGCTGTGGGCTGCGCCGCATCTTTATATAGACGTCGGCCAGATAGCCCTGAAAGCTGAACCCGCCCGCAAACGGGATATCCTCGCGGTTCTCGGCGCGTTCCTTGATATCCAGCCCTGCGCAGAAGGCCTTGCCCGCGCCGCGCATCACAACGACGCGGGTATCACGGTCGTGGAACAGCTTGCCAAAGTAGTCGGATAGCTCGCGCACCATCTGCAGCGAGATCGCGTTGAGCACCTTCGGCCGGTTCAGCGTTACCCAGTCCGCTGCGCCCCGCTTTTCGATGGTGAAGGTCTCGTAGGTCATCGCGCATCTCCCGCCTTAACCGAATGATCAATCGAGCGCGGGCGATGCACAAGCCCCGTAGCGCGCTACCAGCGCTTCGACCACTCCGGCAGAGTGCCAACCCGGCTTGCGCGCACACCGCCTGCCGCGCGCCGTCGCAACCACAGGATCGACCAGTCGCCGCGCACCATCCGCGCCGCCAGCCTCAGGCCCGCCTTGCGATAGGCTGCCCGGACAGTGGCTTCCTGCGTTTCAAGCAGTCCGGCCAGCAGCACGCTGCCACCCGGCACAACGGCGCGGGCGAATTCCGGTGCCAGTTCGACCAGCGGCCCGGCAAGGATGTTGGCGATCAGCAGGTCATAGGGCCCGGCCGCCTGGAGCAGGGGATGGTCCATTCCGGCGGCGATGACCATGGCCATGCGTCCAACGCCATCGCCCAGCGGAATGCCGTTGTTGGCCGCGTTCTCTGCCACGACCGGGCCGCAAACAGCATCGATGTCACTGGCGATGGCCCGGGCGGTCGGCCACAGATGCAGCCCGGCGAAGCCGAGCAGACCGGTGCCGGTGCCGATGTCAGCCAGGTTGCGCACGGTCACGCCTTGCCGCTTCATGTGGCTCAACATGGCGAGGCAGCCTGCGGTAGTTGCATGCTGGCCGGTGCCGAACGCCTGGCTTGCAGGGATAACGAAGTCTCGAACGCCACGCTCGAGGAGCGGCGGATATTCGGGCGTGTGAACATGAAAGACGCCCTCGCGGATGGGTTCGACGCCTTGCTGGCTCAGCGTCACCCAGTCGGTATCGGGCAGCTTCTCGATCTGCAGCGTGGGCGGCGCCCCTTCGAACAGATCGGCAATGGCGTTCTGATCAGCCTTGGTCGGCTTGCGGTCAAGCCAGGCTTCCAGCTGCCAGTCCTCGGGCTTGTCCTCGGCGATTTCGCTGCCAGCAATGACGATGTCGTGGTCCCAGTCCCAGGCATCCTCATGCGCGATCAGGGCGGCCTGAATCACATCGCGCGGGGCGTAGATAGTGACTTTCCAGCTCATTTACGCAGTGCCTTTTCCAGACGATCCCGCGCGCCTGCCGCCAGCGCCTTGCAGGCATCGGGGTCGGCAAGCGGTTCGGATCCACTCATCCGCTCAAACATGGCGCTGGCCGAAGGATGCGGCGTCAGCAGGACGCCGCATTCCAGCGCCTCCACTTGCGCGAAGGTCTTGCGGAACATCGCCACGCGCTCGGGATGATCGGCAAAACGATAGGTGCCGAGCGGGAGAGCGGTCAGGCTGTCGACGTATGTGATCGTGCGGCAGTCAGTCCCCTCGCACGATTTCCAATGCCAGCTGGTCGAACCCTCGGTGTGGCCGGGAGTCTGGAAAGCCGTGATCTTGAGCGGCCCGACGCTGAACACGTCCCCGGTCTTCAATGCGAAGTCTACTCTTGCAGGGCGACTGCCATGAATTTCCTGCACTTGCGGGTCAGCGGGGCTGACTTTGCCGCTGCGTATTACCTTGGCCGCTTCTGCCGTGGCGACGAAGCGCGCACCGGTTGCCTTCTCCAACGCGGCGAGACCGCCAACGTGGTCGAAATGCTCATGGCTTGAGACGATCAGGCCGATGTCCTTCGGGTTGAATCCCAGCTTGCGGATATTGGCAAGGATTTGCGGCACTGCCTCTTCCACCGCTGCATCGACCAGGATGTGCCCCTGCGGGCCGGTGATCAGCAGGACCGAGACGTTGCAGGTGCCGACATACCAGACATTGCCGAAGATCTGGGCAGGCGGGGCGGGATCGGAGAAGTTCTCCTTGCCCTCGCACTGGCGAATGATTGCACGGGCTGCGGCAGTATCGGCCGGGGCGGGCGTCACCGCAGTCGCTGCGGCCAGGACGGCGAGTGTCATGCTCATGAGGGTCGTCTAGGGACCGCGCTGGACAAGCGCAACCGGCTGTCCTTTTTTACATCCCGCATACGCTTGCGCAGGCGGTCTTTTCGACTAATAGGACTCGCAATCCGTCGCGGGGGCTGTCCTTTCCGCGATCCTTGTACCTAGTCGAGGGGGTATGTTCATGGCGCAGGCGCGCAAGGCACGGCCGATTTCTCCGCATCTCCAGATCTGGCGCTGGGGCCCGGCCATGCTGGTTTCGATCCTGCACCGCATCACCGGCAACGGCCTTGCGTTTGCAGGTCTGGGGCTTCTGCTGTGGTGGATCGGTGCGCTGGCAAGCGGGGCAGGGGCCTATCAGACGTTCCTGGACTACGTGTGGCTCGGCACTGGCGGTGGCCTGCAGACGGTTACCGCGATCCTCGGCAAGATCGTGCTTGTCGGCCTGACCTGGGCCTTCTTCCAGCACGCCGCTTCGGGCATCCGCCACCTGATCCTCGATATCGGCGCGGGATACGAACTGGAAACCAATGCCCGCTGGTCGAGCCTGACAATCGTCATCTCGGTCCTCCTCACCATCGCATTCTGGGCTTTCGTGCTGCTGCGCTGAGCGCCGGCACGAACCGTCAAGCAAGGAAGGCTTACTCCCATGGGTAACGGCACCTCCATCGGTCGCGTGCGCGGGCTGGGCTCCAGCCACGAAGGCACCCATCACTGGCTCACGCAGCGCCTCACGGCGGTGGGCAACCTCGTCCTGATCACGTTCCTGATCGTCAGTCTCGCGCTGCTGCCGGACTACACCTATGCCACTGTGCGCGGTTGGGTCGCGCGGCCGCTGCCGTCGATCGCGCTCATCCTGATCATGATCAACACCTTCACCCATGCCCGTATGGGCGTGCAGGTCATGCTCGAAGATTATGTCCATGAAGAAGGCGGCAAGGTTGTCGCCTGGCTTCTGGTCAATGCAGTGCCCTTCGCGGCCGCTGCCTTCGGCATCCTTTCGGTTCTGCGCATTGCGCTCGGGGGCGCATAAGACATGACTTCGACTCAGCCTGCCTACAAGATCATCGACCACACCTACGACACCGTCGTCGTCGGTGCCGGCGGTTCGGGCCTGCGCGCCACCATGGGCTCGGCCCAGGCCGGCCTGCGCACCGCCTGCATCACCAAGGTCTTCCCGACGCGCTCGCATACCGTGGCAGCGCAGGGCGGTATCGCCGCCTCGCTCGGCAACAATTCGCCCGATCACTGGACCTGGCACATGTACGACACCGTCAAGGGGTCGGACTGGCTGGGTGACCAGGACGCCATCGAATACATGGTGCGCGAAGCTCCGGCTGCGGTCTATGAACTCGAGCACGCCGGCGTGCCGTTCAGCCGCAACCCGGAGGGCACGATCTACCAGCGTCCGTTCGGTGGCCACATGCAGAACATGGGTGAAGGCCCGCCGGTGCAGCGCACCTGCGCCGCGGCTGATCGTACCGGCCACGCCATGCTTCACGCGCTGTACCAGCAGTCGCTGAAGTACGACGCGGACTTCTTCATCGAATACTTCGCGATCGACCTGATCATGGAAAACGGCGAATGCCGGGGCGTGATCGCGCTGTGCATGGACGATGGCTCGATCCACCGCTTCCGCAGCCATGCGGTCGTGCTGGCCACTGGCGGCTATGGCCGTTCGTACTTCACGGCCACCTCGGCCCACACCTGCACCGGTGACGGCGGCGGCATGGTCCTGCGTGCGGGCCTTCCTCTGCAGGACATGGAATTCGTCCAGTTCCACCCGACCGGCATCTACGGCGCCGGCGTGCTCATCACCGAAGGTGCACGTGGTGAGGGCGGCTACCTCACCAACTCCGAGGGCGAGCGCTTCATGGAGCGCTATGCCCCGTCGGCCAAGGACCTCGCCTCGCGTGACGTCGTCTCGCGTTCGATGGCAATGGAAATCCGCGAAGGGCGCGGCGTCGGCCCGCACAAGGACCACATCTACCTGCACCTCGATCACATCGATGCAGGCGTCCTGGCTGAACGTCTGCCGGGCATCACCGAAAGCGGCAAGATCTTCGCAGGCGTCGACCTTACGCGCCAGCCGCTGCCGGTCGTGCCGACCGTCCACTACAACATGGGCGGCATCCCCTGTAACTACCACGGCGAAGTCGTCACCATCGGTGCCGACGGCAACCCCGAGACGGTCGTCCCCGGCCTGTTCGCAGTGGGTGAAGCCGCCTGCGTTTCGGTCCACGGCGCCAATCGCCTCGGCTCGAACTCGCTGATCGACCTTGTCGTGTTCGGTCGTGCCACTGGCCTGCGCCTCAAGGAACTGATCAAGCCGGGCACCTCGCACAACTCGCTGCCCAAGGACAGCGCCGACCTTGCGCTGACCCGCCTAGATCACTTCCGCCACGCCAAGGGCGGCTCGCCCACGGCCGAGGTTCGCGTCGAAATGCAGCGCACGATGTCGGCCCACGCCGCAGTGTTCCGCACCGACGAACTGATGGCTGAAGGCAAGGTCAAGCTCGCCAACACCTACAAGCGCATGGAGGACATCCATGTGTCCGACCGTTCGCTGATCTGGAACTCGGATCTCGTCGAGACGCTCGAACTCGACAACCTGATCAGCCAGGCCTCGGTCACCATGCATTCGGCCTACAACCGCAAGGAAAGCCGCGGCGCCCACGCGCACGAGGATTTCCCCGAGCGCAACGATGCCGAATGGATGAAGCACACCGCAGCCTGGTTCAACGGCTGGGGCGGCAAGGGCGGCGAAGTCCGTCTCGACTATCGCCCGGTCCACGAATACACGCTGACCGACGACGTCGAGTACATCAAGCCGAAGAAGCGCGTGTACTGACCTGACGCCAATTCCTCGACACTGGTCCATGCGGACTGGCGGTTTGTCGAACGTGAGATGATCTGATGCCGGGGTAGGAATACTCCGGCATCAGTCATTTTCGGCCCGGTGAGACGGGCAGCCTGGGGAGGCAGTTCGATGAAAAGCGGTTGGAAGCATTCGAAGCTGACGCTTATTGCAGGAGCCGCGCTGGTCATCAGCGCTGCGGGGGCCATGGCACAAGGCATTACGGACATGCCGCCGCCACCTGCTCCGCCCGCGCCGCCCGCACCTCCGGCTCCCCCGTCACCTCCCGCACCGCCAGCGCCGCCTGCGCCAAGCATGGGGCAGCAAACCGTCATCATCGAAAAGCATGGCGGCGCAGATGGGCAAGAGCACGTCCGCACCGTCACCCGCGATGGCAAGACCTTCGTGTTCAAGAGCGACAAGCCATTGTCTGACGCGGACGTCGAGGCGAAGATCGCCCGTGCGGAGGCTGGCATTCCGCCCGTCCCGCCCATGCCTCCGGCTCCCCCGCTGCCTGGCAAGGGCGAGCGCCGCATGCAGCGCGTGATCGTGATCAACGGCGAGAACGAAGGCGTGACCGACATCATTTCCGAGGACGGTCCGCATTGCCGGGGCAAGAATGCCTACGCCAACGTCGATGCCTCCGAGGAGAACGACGGCAAGGTCACTCGCGTGCGAATCCGCACATGCGGCAGCGAGGCAGACATCGAGAAGCATGCCATGGCCGAAGCGCTCGCCGGCATTCGTCAGGCGCGCGAGGAAATCGCCCGCGACAAATCGTTGTCAGACAGCATCCGCAAGCAGGTCCTCAAGGAACTCGACGCTGAAATGGCCAAGCTCAAGGCGAAGGGATAAGCGGTATCTGGCCGAGAAGGTCTTTCAGTCAGCCTTCTGGACGACCGGTTTGCTTTCGAAGCGGATCGGATCGGCGTTGCCCGGCTTCGATTTTGCGGACTTCTTGTCGTCGTCCTTCTTGCTGTCGTCCTTCTTTTCGCGTTCCGCCTTGGCCTCTGCTGCTTCGCGTGCGGACCACAAGGCTGAAACATCCTTTGGCGTTGCCGCGCTCGCCGGGTATTTGCAGCCGCGCTGTTCGCCGACGCCCTTAAGATAGGCGCGGCGCACCGACCCTGCGTAGATCGCCTCGTTCCACTTGCGCTGCTGGGCATTTGCGCCACTGATTTCGCGGATTACGCCGCCGAACGGAATCAGTGAGCCAACGAGTGACTTGGCAATATTGCCCATCTTCAGCGTCGAATTGCCATCGTCCCGTGCCACGTCGATGTCGTCACCAAGAACAGCGTCAAGCTTGGTGATCTCTGCGGCGATGGCAGGACACTTGCGCATGCCGGCAAGATCATAAGGCTTCTGCCGCGCAGCGACGAGAATTTCCGGCACTTCGTCCTTCTTGATGTTCAAGTCGGACAAAGGCTTCGTAACCACATCACTCGCCGTCACCTTTTCCTCCGAAACCGCAGTCTGTGCGGCGAGAGGGAAGGCAACGGCAAGCGTGCAAGGCAGTATCGTTGCGAACCGAAGGGCCTTGGTAAACTTCATTGTCTGCTCCCCGTTTAACGGATGAAGTCTTCAGGCCCTTCGCGGTTCCGTGAATTAATGTTAACAAACACTCATCACAGCGCGGCGAACGTGTCGCACTGGTCCTCGTCCGCTGTCTCGATTCCCTTGCGCAGCCACTGCATCCGCTGCGAGGCGCTGCCGTGTGTGAACGCATCCTCCACCGGACGGCGGCCTGCCGCCTTCATCAAAGTATCGTCGCCGATCTGGTGTGCTGCACGCATGCCTTCCTCGATGTCGCCCGCTTCGATGCGATCCCGATTGCGGCCTGCCCAGACGCCGGCATAACAGTCGGCCTGAAGTTCGAGAGCGACTGAGTAGCGGTTGGCCTGGCTCGGACTGCTCTGCTGCAACTGCCGCACCTTGGCTGACGTGCCGAGCAGGCTCTGGATATGGTGGCCGTATTCGTGCGCCATCACATAGACACGGGCAAAGTCGCCGCCGGCACCCATCTGACGGTCCATTTCGGTGTAGAAATCGGTGTCGATATAGATGCCGCTGTCGCTCGGGCAGTAGAACGGCCCCATCGCGCTCTGTGCCGCGCCGCAGCCCGACCGGCCATTCTGCGAGTAAAACACGAGAGTCGGGGCTTCGAACGGGATATTGGCCTGCTGGAACAGTGGGCCCCACGTCTTGTTGAGCGAGGACAGCGCGTTGCAGCTTTCCTTGCTGAATTCGTTGACGGAGCAGCTTTCTGCCAAGGAGGCGCCACCCTGCTGTTCAACTGGTGCCGAAACCTGGCCCTGCTGCATCGAACCCAGCATCTGCATCGGGTCGACGCCGAACACCACTGCGGCAATCAATGCGATCACGATCGAGCCGCAACCCACCTTGCCGCCGCCGCCGAACGGGAAGCCGCCGCCGCCGCGTTGATCCTGGACATTGATGGAACTGTCGAAATCGTCGAGCCGCATGGGCAATCCCCTTTTTTGCGTTTGCGACTGGACAAGCGGCGAGCCGCCCGCGATGCCAGCGCGATCAATCCATCCAGAAACCCCGGAGTAATCGAATGTTCCTGAAGGGCAAGTGCGCGCTCATCACCGGCTCCACCTCGGGCATCGGCCTCGCCTATGCGCGGGCGCTGGCCGCAGAAGGAGCGGACATTGTTCTCAATGGCTTCGGTGATGCCGAACAGATCAAGGCGCTGTGCGAAGAACTTGCCTCTGTCAGCGGCGGCCGGGCGATCTTTGCCGCAGGGGACCTGACGAAGCGCGAAGGCACCGAAGCGATGGTGGCGACGGCGTTGGCGGAGTTTGGCGCGGTCGACATCCTGATCAACAACGCGGGAATGCAGCACGTCGCCCCGGTCGAGGAATTCCCGGTCGACAAGTGGGACACGATCATCGCGCTCAACCTCACGGCCGCGTTCGACGCCTGCCGCCTGTGCATTCCGGGCATGAAGGCCAAGGGATGGGGTCGCATCCTGTTCACGGCCTCGGCCCATTCGCTCACGGCTTCGCCTTACAAGGCCGCCTATGTGGCGGCCAAGCATGGCATTGCCGGGCTGACCAAGACGCTTGCCCTGGAGCTGGCAACCGACGGCGTGACCGCGAACTGCATCAGCCCCGGCTACGTCTGGACGCCGCTGGTCGAGAACCAGATTCCCGATACGATGAAGGCAAGGGGCCTGACGCGCGATCAGGTCATCAACGATGTCCTGCTGGAGCGGCAACCCACCAAGCAATTCGTCCAGCCGGAAGATTGCGCGGCGCTCGCGTTGTTCCTGTGCCGTCATGAAGCGCGCAACATTACCGGGGCGAATTACAACGTCGACGGTGGCTGGGTGGCGCAATAAAGGGCAACCACCAACCTCCTATGTAAAGTTCTGTTCATCATCCACGCCCCAATTGGGAACTTGCGCCTCGCTCCCGCTTTTGAGAGCAAGGGTCTGCGACGAGGCGTTTGGGGTCGGCGATGAAGCGTTACGGGGGGTGGACAGTAGCGATAAGGGGAAGCTTGGTCCTCGGCGCGCTGCTCCTCGTCTCCGCGAGGCCGGCGCCGAAGAAGCCCGGCCCGGTGGAGATCGCGCTCAAGGCCCACGTCGAAACCCTGGCGAGCGACGCCTTCGATGGACGCGAACCGGGCACCGAGGGTGAAACCAAGACGCTGCGCTATCTCGCGCGTCAGTGGTTCGACATCGGGCTGTCTGCCGGGACCAACATGCCTGGCAACGGCTGGTTCGCCCCAGTGGAACTTGTCGAGCGTGAACCGGTGCTGTCACGTGCCAGCTTCATGCGCGGTCGCAAGCGGGTGAACTTGCCGATCGACAGCGTGTTCGTGGTAACGTCTGGCCTGCGCAGCCTTGTGCAGGATGCGCCACTGGTGTTCGTCGGGCAGGCCACGTCACCCGTCACGTCGCGCGCGGAACTTGCCGGCCGGGTTGCCGTGATGCTCGACAGCCTGCCCGAGGGCCTTGCGCGAGATCGGGCAGGTGATCGCGCGGGGCGGTTGCTGGATGCCGGCGCGCTGGCGGTTGTCACCGTACTTGATGATGAGCGGGGTCTGGAAGATGTGATCGCCCGCCGGCGTCGCGCCGGCTATGCGGTCGCAGGCGAAAGAATCGGAAATGAGATCGAGGCATTCCTGTCGTCGGCAACGGCCGAGACGCTGCTCGCCGGAACGGCACGGCCGACCGTGGCCCGGCTTCAGGCAGATGCCCGGGCAGCAGACTTTTCGCCTTATCTTCTCGGGATTTCCGGCAATTTCGAGGCAACTAGCCGCGAAACGCGGATCAAGACCCACAACCTGATCGGCAAGCTGGAAGGGCGCAATCCTTCGGCGGGGGCCGTCCTGATGATGGCGCACTGGGACCATTTCGGCGAGTGCGGCAGCGCGCCGGCCGAGGACCTGATCTGCAACGGCGCGATCGACAATGCATCGGGCCTTGCGGTCATGACCGAAACCGCGCGCATTCTCTCGCGCGGCAAGCCTCTGGAGCGCGACGTCTATTTCCTCGCGACTACGGGGGAGGAACTCGGCCTGCTCGGCGCGATGGCCTTTGCCGAAAACCCGCCGATCCCGCTCGATCGGTTCGTCGCCGCGTTCAATGTCGACAGTACCGGGCTGGTCCCGCCGGGTGGGCCGATCGGCGTGGTCGGCAAGGGGCTGACGCCGCTCGATCCGCTGATTGCCGATGTCGTCAAGCGTATGAAGCGCAAGCTCGCGCCGGGTGATGCGCCCAACGCCTATATCCGGCGGCAGGACAGCTTCATCCTGATGCAGCACGATGTCCCGGCGGTGATGGTCAGCAACTCCTACGGCGACATGGAGCGGACCGAGCGGTTCATGGAGGATACCTATCATCGTCCCAGCGACCAGCCAGGGCCGTGGATCGACTACGCCGGGATGGCCGACGACGTGAACCTGCAGGTCGAACTGATCCGCGCCTTTGCCGATCCGAAACGCTACCCGGCGCGCGCTTCGGCCCCGTCTGCAAAGCGCCCCTGATTTCGGGAACCAAACCCTCTAGCGGAACTGCCCCTTCCTGTTTACATGGGCCGCCACGAATCTCCCCGGACCTTTAGAAGTGGCGCGCATCATGGACATCCCTCTCGGCCTTACCTTCGACGACGTGCTGTTGCGTCCTGCCGAGTCGGATATCGTGCCTTCAATGGCCGACACGCGCACGCGGCTGACCCGGGGTATCAATCTCAACATTCCGGTCCTGTCGTCGGCGATGGACACCGTGACCGAGGCCGACATGGCAATCGTCATGGCGCAGCTGGGCGGGATCGGCGTGCTCCACCGCAACCTTTCGATCGAAGAGCAGTGCGCCGCGGTGCGGGCCGTCAAGCGCTTTGAAAGTGGCATGGTCGTCAATCCGATTACCATTTCGCCCGATGCGCCGCTGGGCGAGGCACAGGCCCTGATGCGCCAGCACAAGATCAGCGGCATCCCGGTGGTCGAGGCTTCGGGCAAGCTTGTCGGTATCCTCACCAACCGCGACGTCCGCTTTGCCGACAATCCGCAGCAGCCTGTGCGGGAACTGATGACGCACGAAAATCTCGCCACGGTAAAGCTCGGCGCCAGCGGCGATGATGCGCGCCGCCTGCTGCACCAGCGCCGGATCGAGAAGCTGCTGGTGGTTGATGATGCATTCCACTGCATCGGCCTGATCACGGTCAAGGACATCGAAAAGGCCGTGACCTTCCCGGACGCCACCAAGGATGCTGCCGGTCGCCTGCGCGTTGCTGCCGCCACCACCGTGGGCGAGAAAGGCCTGCTGCGCACGCAGGCGCTGGTCGAGGCCGAATGCGACGTCGTCATCATCGACACCGCTCACGGCCACAACCGTGACGTCGCCCGCGCTGTCGAAGCGGCGAAGAAGCTGTCGAATTCGGTCCAGGTGATCGCCGGCAACGTCGCCACGGCCGAAGCCACCCGCTCGCTGATCGATGCCGGCGCCGATGGCGTGAAGGTCGGCATCGGTCCCGGCTCCATCTGCACCACGCGCATCGTCGCGGGTGTTGGCGTGCCGCAGCTGACGGCCGTTATGGAGTGCGCCGAGGAAGCCGAGAAGTCGGGCGTTCCGGTGATTGCCGACGGCGGCCTGCGCACCTCGGGCGACGCTGCCAAGGCGCTTGCCGCCGGTGCCAGCTCGGTGATGATCGGCTCGATGCTGGCCGGCACCGAGGAAGCGCCGGGTGAGACGTTCCTGTACCAAGGCCGCGCCTACAAGTCGTATCGCGGCATGGGTTCGGTCGGCGCAATGGCGCGCGGCTCGGCCGACCGTTACTTCCAGCAGGACATCAAGGACCAGATGAAGCTGGTGCCTGAAGGCATCGAAGGCCAGGTGCCCTACAAGGGGCCGGCCAAGGACGTGGTCCACCAGCTCGTCGGCGGCGTGAAGGCCGCGATGGGCTACACTGGCAGCCGCACGATCGAAGACCTGCGCAAGCGAGCGCAGTTCGTGCGCATTACCAATGCGGGCCTTCGCGAGAGCCACGTCCACGACGTGACGATCACGCGCGAGGCGCCGAACTACAAGGTCGGCTGAGGGCGGCTGAATGACGCCTCCGGCGCGGGTTCAGGCCGCGATCGATCTGCTTGATGCAGTGATTGCGGCAGCCAGGGCGCAAGGGGCTTCGGCAGACCGGATTGCGGCGGACTGGTTCCGGGCGCGGCGCTATGTCGGCTCGAAGGACCGACGCGCCATTCGCGAACTGGTATGGAATGCGATCCGGGCATGCGGCGAGGTGCCGGTGTCCGGGCGCGCCGCGATGCTGCGTCTGGCGCAAGCGGACGCGGCTCTGGCCGGGTTGTTCGATGGATCGAACTATGGGCCAGCGCCGATTGAGGCAGGTGAGCCGGTGGCGTCCGGTGGCGTTGCGCCTATGTGGCTGGCAGAACGACTTGCGGCTTCGGGTCTCGATGATCAGGAACAGGCCGCGCTGCTGGGAAGGGCGCCGCTCGATATCCGGGCCAATACGCTCAAGACCACGCGAGACGAATTGCGTTCGCGCCTGCCTGTCGAGGCCGACCTAGCTATCGCCCCACAGGGCTTGCGGCTGCCATCGGGTACGGCAGTCGAATCGTGGCCGGAATTCGCCGAGGGGCTGTTCGAAGTGCAGGACGCCGGGAGCCAGATCGCCTGCATGGCGCTTGGCGTGCAGCCCGGCGAAGCGGTGGTCGATCTGTGCGCGGGGGCGGGCGGCAAGACGCTTTCGCTGGGGGCAGCAATGGGCAATCGCGGCAAACTCCTCGCCTGCGACATTGACCGGCCCCGCCTGTCCCGCCTTCCGGAGCGCGCCAGCAGGGCAGGGGTCCTGGTTGAAGCGCGCCTGCTCAACCCCGGACGCGAGGCTGAGATGCTGGCCGACTGGCAGGGCAAGGCCGAAGCGGTGATGATCGATGCGCCGTGTTCGGGCACAGGCACCTGGCGCCGCAATCCCGAGGCGCGCTGGCGGCTCGATGCCAAGGCGATCGAGCGCTACTGCGCGATGCAGGCCAATGTGCTCGATATCGGGGCTTCGCTGGTAAGGCCGGGCGGTCGGCTGACTTATGTGGTCTGCTCCCTGCTCGATGCTGAAGGTGCAGACCGGATAGAGGCATTCCTTTCGGCCAATCCCGGCTGGGATGTCGCGCTGCCCCCGCTGCCTGCGGGCCAAGCGCGGGGCAGCGGCTGGCGGCTTACACCCTTTAGGGATGGCACCGACGGGTTTTTCTTCGCAACGCTCGTACGCCGTGTTAACTGAAGCGTCATGGACGCGGGTTCATTCAATGATGGTCCTTCAAAAGGTAATCGGACCAAGGAGCTGTTGATGCGTTACGCCCCCATTGCCCTCGCTCTGTCACTTGTCGTTGGCGTGACCGGCAGCATGGGCGTGGCGAAGAACACGGCGGCGTCCGACCCGCGCGTCGAAGCCTTGCTCAAGGACGGTCGTGCATCACTCGCCAAGGGCGACGTCTCGGCGGCGACTGACAGTTTCGAAGCGGCGCTCGCCCTTGATCCCGCCAGCAATCCTGCGCTGCTGGCGCTGGCCGATGCCGCTCGGCGCGATGGGCTGCAGGGCAAGGCGATCCACTATTATCGCCAGGTGCTCGAACGCGATCCCAATAATGTCGTCGCCATTTCCGGCGAAGGCGGCGCGATGGTCGAGAAGGGCGCTCTTGAGAAGGCCCGCCGGAACCTGACACGGCTCGAAGGCCTGTGTGGCAAAGCTTGCGCGGAAACCGCCGAACTCTCGGCCGCCATCGCGCGCGGACCTGCCAAAAAGGTCGTGTCGGCCGAAGCTGTCATCCCAGCCGAGAAGGTCGAGACGAACTGACGCCAGCGGACGTCAGATCAGTTCGCGGAATTCCTCGACCACCTGCCGGTAGACGCGCTTCTTGAACGGCACGATCAGTTCCGGAACCTGCTCCGGTTCAACCCAGCGCCATGCCTCGAACTCGGCATGTTCATGGGCGTTGAGGTCGATGTCGGTATCCTCGCCTGAAAAGCGCATCAGCAGCCACTTCTGGCGCTGGCCGCGAAACTTGCCGCCCCACATCTTGCCCATCAGGAAATCGGGCAGGTCATAAAGCAGTTCGTCGCGCGTTTCCGCGATGATCTGCACGAGGTGGGAGGAGACGCCGGTCTCCTCCTGCAGCTCGCGCAGGGCGGCGGCGTGGAGATCCTCGCCGTCGTCGATCCCGCCCTGCGGCATCTGCCAGGCGTCCATCTCCTTGTTGTCGATCCGCTTGCCCACGAACACGCGCCCGGCGCTGTTCACGAGCATGACCCCGACACAGGGACGGTACGGAAGCCCGGCAAATTCGTCTGTCATTTCAACCTTTCCAGTAGCAGCCGGACCGCCTTGAAGATCGACTGCATGTCGGCCTGCGCGCTCGGGATTGCCTTGCGCACCTGCGTAAACCCGTGGATCGTCCCTTTCATTTCAAGAAAGACGACTTCTGCTCCAGACCGGATGAGTTCCGCCCCATAGACCCGCCCGCTGTCGCGAATCGGATCGAGCCCTGCCGTCACTAGCACCGTCGGAGGCGTGGTCGAGTGGTCGCCATAGATCGGATAGGCGCGCTTGTGGCCGGTAACCGCCTGATAGGCATTGGCGAACCAGTTCATCGAATCCGAGGTGAGGAGGAAACCCTCGGCGAAATCGAGGAAAGACTGGTGATCGGGCTTGTCGTCGGAAAGCGGGTAGATCGGCACCTGCATGACCACCGGCACCGCCGCGGGGCTTTCGACCAGCGCCTGGGTCACGACGATCGTCAGATTGCCGCCGGCGCTGTCGCCCATGGGGATCAGGCCGGTGATTTCGCGCCCCAGCGTGGCCGAGTTCGCAGCGATCCAGCGTGCCGCGGCCTCGCAGTCGTCCGGCGCGGCGGGGAAGGGGTGTTCGGGCGCCAGGCGATAGTCCACCGCGATGACCGGCAGATCGAGTTCCGCGGCGATTTCGGTGCACAGGCTGTGATGGCTTTCGAGATCGCCGATCACGAAGCCGCCGCCGTGGAAGAACACCACCGCCGGACCTGCCTCGCGCGTTTCGCGCAGGTCATAGAGACGAAGCGGGATGTCGCCGGCGGGGCCGGGGCAGGTCAGGTTTCGGACCACTGCCAGTTCGCGCGGGTCTGCTTCGGCAAGTTGACCCATCGCAATGTAACTGGCGCGCGCAGCCTCCAGACCCATCTGGCTCATCGGCGGGGCATCGGTGCTGTTGAGGAAAGCCAGGAAGGCTTGAACGTCGGGGCGTACGTAGTGGGTCTTCTGATCGGTCATGACAGTTCCTCGTCCCGCAAACAGGATTCGTTATAAACACCGTGGTAAGTTGGCTTTTGCAACTTGACTGGCAAGCGCGATGGGAATCAAGAGCGCAGGAGGATTTTTCGCCCTGCGCAGATTTTCTTCTTTGCGAACGGAACACGAGGGGCATAGGCGCGTGTCAGCACTGGGTGAAACTCCCGGGCGCAGCAGAGGACGATATGGCTACACTAGTTGAAGGACCGGACGCGCTGACGGGCGGCAAGGAATCACCGACCCCCGAGGCGGTGGTTGTGCGCTTTGCTGGTGACTCGGGCGACGGCATGCAGCTGACCGGCGGTCAGTTCACCCTTTCCACGGCGCTGGCGGGCAACGACCTTGCCACTTTCCCGGACTTCCCGGCGGAAATCCGCGCGCCGCAAGGCACGCTGTTCGGCGTCTCTGCCTTCCAGATCAACTTCGGCTCGACCGAGATCGACACTGCGGGCGACCAGCCCGACGTGCTCGTGGCAATGAACCCGGCAGCGCTCAAGACCAACGTCGGTGCGCTCAAGGCCGGCGGCCTGATCATTGCCGACACCGGCGAGTTCAACAAGCGCAACCTCGAGAAGGCCAAGTACGAGGTCAACCCGCTTGAAGATGGCAGCCTCGAGAAGTGGCAGCTGCTGGCGTTCGACATCTCGGCGCTGACGCTCGAAGCGGTGAAGCCCTTCGGCCTTGGCAACAAGGAAGCGCTGCGCTGCAAGAACATGTGGACGCTGGGCCTTGCCCTGTGGATGTTCGATCGTGACCGCCAACCGCTGGTCGACTGGTTGAACGCCAAGTTCGCCAAGAACCCGGTTCTGGCCCAGGCCAACATCGCCGCGCTGAACGCCGGCCACGCCTATGGCGAAACCGCCGAGCTGGCAGGGCCGCTCAAGCAGTACCACATCGCTCCGGTCGAGAGCGAGCCGGGCCTCTACCGCACGGTCACCGGCGCCGAAGCGATCAGCCTTGGGCTTGTTGCCGGCGCGCAGCTGGCCGATCTGCACATGTTCTTCGGGGGCTATCCGATCACGCCTGCCTCGGCGATCCTGCACAACCTTGCCCGGCTCAAGGAATACGGCGTCACCACCTTCCAGGCGGAAGACGAGATTGCCGCAATCGCCTCGGCCATCGGCGCGAGCTATGCGGGCCAGCTGGGCGTGACCTCGTCGTCTGGCCCCGGCATTGCGCTCAAGGGCGAGGCGATGGGCCTTGCCATCATGACCGAGCTGCCGCTGGTCATCGTCAACTCGCAGCGCGGCGGCCCGTCCACGGGCCTTCCGACCAAGACCGAGCAGTCGGACCTCTACCAGGCGGTCTATGGCCGCAACGGCGACGCGCCGATGCCGGTGATCGCCGCGCGCAGCGCTTCCGATTGCTTCGAAGTCGCCATCGAGGCCTGCCGCATCGCGGTGGAATACATGACCCCGGTAATGCTTTTGACCGATGGCTACATCGCCAACGCGGCCGAGCCGTGGAAGGTGCCGGACCCGGAAAGCTTCAAGCCGTTCCCGGTGACGTTCCTCGAAGAGAAGAACGGCCCCAACGGCGAACTGTTGCCCTTCGCGCGCGACGAAAAGGGCGCGCGTCCGTGGATCAAGCCCGGCACTCCGGGCCTGATGCACCGCATCGGCGGCATCGAGAAGAACCCCGGCACCGGCAACATCGACTACAGCCCGGCGAGCCACCAGATCATGACCGACGCACGCAAGGCCAAGGTCGAAGGCGTGGCGAACTCGATCCCCTTGCAGGAAGTCAGCCACGGCGAGACCTCGGGCAAGCTCGTGGTCGTCGGCTGGGGCAGCACCTATGGCCCGATCTATCAGGCCGTGCGCCGCGCCCGCCGCAAGGGGCTGGACGTCAGCCACGTCCACGTCCGCCACATCTGGCCGATGCCGTCGAACCTCGGCGATCTGCTGCGCGGCTATGACAAGGTGCTCGTGCCCGAGATGAACACCGGCCAGTTCAAGACCGTGCTGCGCGACCAGTTCCTGATCGACGCCCAGCCGCTCAACAAGACCAGCGGCCAGCCCTTCACCATCGCGGAAATCGAAGCCGCGATCGTGGATGCGCTTGGCGACCACGCCGGAGGCGAGGTCGATGCCGACAAGACGCAGCTGCCCAGCATCAAGAGTGACAATCCATGAACGAGATGACCAAGATCGCGGTCCAGACCACGCTCAAGGACTGGGAAACCGACCAGGAAGTGCGCTGGTGCCCGGGTTGCGGCGATTACGCGATCCTCAAGGCGGTGCAGCGCACCCTGCCGGAGATCGGCGCCGATCCTTCGAACACCGTGTTCGTTTCGGGCATCGGCTGCTCCAGCCGCTTCCCGTACTATGTGGAAAGCTATGGCTTCCACACGATCCACGGCCGTGCGCCCGCCTTTGCCACCGGCATCAAGCTCGCCAATCCGGAACTCGACGTCTGGCTGGTGACGGGCGATGGCGATGGCATGTCGATCGGCGGCAATCACACGATGCACATCCTGCGTCGTAACGTGAACGTGCAGATCCTGCTGTTCAACAACGAGATCTACGGCCTGACCAAGGGCCAGTTCTCGCCGACGAGCCGCGAAGGCACCAATTCGCCGACGTCGCCGCTCGGCTCGGTTGACCGTCCTGCGCTCCCCTGCGCCTTCGCGCTGGGTTCGGGCGCGCGCTTCATCGCGCGGGCCTATGACGTCTCGAAGAACCTGCCCGGCGTGCTCAAGGCGGCTCATGCCCACAAGGGCGCGGCCTTCGTGGAAATCTTCCAGAACTGCATCGTCTACAACAAGGACCGCTTCGACGACTTCGTCGCCAAGGGCGTGGCCGACCAGAACCAGCTGTGGCTGACCGATGGCGAGCCGATGCTGTTCGGTTCGGAGAAGTCGGGCGGCGTGAAGGGCATTGCGCTCGACATGGACACGCTGACGCTCAAGGTCGTCGACGTGAACGATGGCGACTGGCAGGCGGCGGGAGTGCTCGTCCACAACGTCAAGAACCGCGCGCTGGCACACATGCTCGTGGAGATGCCGTTCGGCCCGTTCCCGATGGCGCTGGGCGTGATCTACGACGATCCGCGGCCTTCCTATGAGGACGTGCTGCTCGGCCAGGACGAACAGGCCCGCAAGGGCAAGGACGCCAACCTCGCCAAGCTGCTTGGCAAGGGCCAGACCTGGACCGTCAGCGGAACAGCTGCCGATCCGGTCTGATTTCCGGGTTTCCCAAAGGCTTCCAAGGCCGCAAGGATGCGACGCGGGTCGTGCCCTTGCGGCCTTTCTGTTTGAGGTCACCGATTGGACAACCTGACGCACAGCCTTGTCGGTTGGGCACTCGCGGAAACGGGTCTGAAGCACCGGTCGCGCAAGGGCCTTGCCGCGCTGGTGCTGGCGGCGAACATGCCGGATATCGACGTGTTCTTCGGCTGGGCGCCGTGGGCGCCGCTCGCCATGCATCGCGGGTTCACGCATGGGCTGGTGGGTGGCGTGGTGTTGATGCCGCCGTTGCTGGTAAGCCTTCTGTGGCTGTTCGATAGCTGGCAGGCTTCGCGCGGGAAGATCGCGCGGGAGGCGCCGCCGCTGCGCTTGGGCTGGCTGGTGTTGCTTAGCTACCTCGGTGCGATCACGCATCCACTGCTCGATCTGCAGACTGTCTATGCCGTCCAGCTGCTGTCGCCGTGGAGCGAACGGTGGTTCCACTCTGATGGCCTGTTTATCGTCTCGCCCTGGGTTCTCGCGATGTTGGGTGGTGGCATATGGGCAACGCGGCGTTTTGCCTCCGGCGCGATCGCGGTGGCTTGCCTGGGACTGGTGGCAGCGTTCATCCTGCTCAATGTCGGCATATCCGCGCTGGCCTGGCAGGCACCGCGCAGCGACGCCCCTTATGCCATTCCCGACCGCGTGTTTGCCGCGCCCGAGGCGATGATGTTCTGGCGGCGCGATGTGGTCTGGCGTGAGCGCGGCAGGATCACATTCGGCAAATACGATCCACTCCGGCGGCTTGGCGGTCTTTTTAGCTTCGGCGCTCCGATCGCTGACAACATGAGCGATCCGCTCGTCCGCAAGGCAGCGAACGCAACGCCCGAGGCGGTCAAGTTCCTCGCTTGGTCGCAGATGCCGGTTGCGAAAGTGCAGCGCTCCGGCTGCATGGCGAGGGTGACTTTCGCGGATGCGCGGTTCACTGGCCCGACGATGGCGCGAAACTTCAACACGGTGGTTGAACTTCCGACCTGCTAGGCGCCGGGCGTCAGTGTCTTGAGCATGTCGTCGGCCTGCTCGGCGACGGCTTTCGCTGGCTTGTGCAGCAGCGCCGAGGCGAGGAACGCCCAGCCTGCGCCGCCAAGCCATCCCGCTGCAACGTCAGTCGGAAAATGGACGCCGAGCCAGACCCGGCTGATCGCAATGGCAATGCTCAGGGCGATGGCGCTGATGATCAGGGTCCAGCGAATCGAGCGGCGCGGGCTCATGGCCGCGAAGGCCAGCGCGATGGCAATGTAGATCACCGCGGAATTGAAACTGTGCCCACTGGGAAAGCTCTGCCCGCCCGCCTCGGTCAGGTGCGGCACGATCATCGGGCGGGGGCGGCCGACAGCAATCTTGACCAGCGAGTTGACCAGCCATCCGCCCATCACCGTGGCCGTCAGCAACACTGCTTCGCGCTTCAGGCGCAGAAAGAGCAGCGCCGCCAGCACGCCGATCAGGATGAGGTTGCGCAGCAGGACCCCGCCAAGCGCCGTCAGATCCCGCACCGCCTCGAGAAGCCATTGCGGACCGGCGGGAACAAGGTCTGCCCCGCGTCGCCAGAACAGCAGGCCGGAACTGTCGATCTCGCTGCCGTGCCCTGACAGCACGAGCGAGGCGACCAGGACAAAGCCGATCCAGCACAGCGCCGACGCGATCAGGGCATGGCGCGGAGATATTCTCCAGCTGCGCGCCCTTTGGGGCAGGTGGCGTTCGGGGGCGGCTTGGACCATCGGTTGCTTGGAACGAGATTGCCGCAAACCTTGTTCCCGAACAACGGTTTGTGATGCCGGCTTGCAAGGGCCGCATAACAGGAGAAAGGGAACTGGTGTCTGCATCGACGCAGGCCGAACCGACGATTGTCTGGTTCCGCCGCGATCTTCGTCTGGCCGATCAGGCGGCGCTTCTGGCAGCCGCCGAGGCCGGGCCCGTTATCCCGGTCTACGTGCTTGATGACGAGACGCCCCGGCACTGCCGCATGGGCGGTGCCTCGCGCTGGTGGCTGCATCACAGCCTGGCCAGCCTGGATGCCGCGCTTCGCAAGCTGGGATCGCGACTGATCCTGCGCCGGGGCAAGGTGCATGAGGAACTGGCGGCGGTGCGCCGCGAGACCGGGGCACGGGTCGTCCACGCGCTGCACCACTACGAGCCGTGGTGGCGCAATGCCGAGAAGGCCGTCGCCAAGGGTATGCAGCTTGTCCTGCACGATGGCAACTACCTGGCCCCGGCCGGTGCGGTGAAGACCGGAAGCGGCGCGCCCTACAAGATCTTCACGCCATTCTGGCAGGCCCTTAAAGAGCGGATGCCGCCCGCGCACCCAGCGCAAGCACTAGAGCAGCTGGTCGCGCCGGAGCACTGGCCGACGAGCGACACGCTCGACGACTGGAAACTGCTGCCCACTGCGCCGGACTGGGCGGGCGGGTTCCGCAAAGAATGGATCCCCGGCGAAGCGGGTGCGCACAAGCGGCTGGAAGCCTTTGCGGTGCGGGCGGCGCGGTACGAGCAATGCCGCAATCTGCCGTCGATTGCAGGAACTTCGCGCCTGTCGCCGCATCTCCACTTCGGCGAGATTTCGCCGGCGACGGTGTGGCAGAAGGTGGCCGATGCCGGCGGATCGGTGGACGTATTCCTCAGCGAGCTGGGCTGGCGCGACTATGCCCAGAACGTGATCGTGCAATTCCCAGACTATGGCTCGAAGAATGCGCGGGAGGCCTACGACCGGCTGCAATGGCGTGACGATCCCGAGGGGCTGCGGGCATGGCAGCAGGGGCGCACTGGCTACCCGATCGTCGATGCCGGGATGCGCGAGCTTTGGCACACCGGGTGGATGCACAACCGCGTGAGGATGATTGCGGCAAGCTTCCTGGTGAAGCATCTCCTGATCGACTGGCGTGAAGGCGAGCGTTGGTTCTGGGACACCCTGGTTGATGCGGATTACGGTTCCAACGCGGTCAACTGGCAGTGGACGGCAGGGACGGGCATAGATTCCAACATGTTCGTGCGAATCATGGCACCACTCACCCAGTCGGCGAAGTTTGACGCAGCAGGCTATATCCGCAAATGGGTGCCGGAACTGCGCCATCTGTCCGACGCCGAGGTCCACGATCCCACGTTCCCGCCACCGGGCTATGTCCGCAAGATCGTGCCCCATGCGCAAGGCCGGGCGCGGGCTTTGGCGGCACATGATGCAATGAAGGCGCATGGCTGACCTTGCGCGTTACGCTGCGGAGCCGCATATCCCGCCCATGACTGCACAGACGCCATCGAGGGGACGGCATCTGGTGGCCGGTGGCTGGAACATGTCTGCCGTCGGCCGCTGGGTCGCACACCTGTTTGCCGGACCGTTCGAGCGCGTTGTCGAAAGGATCGACCGCGGTCTCGTTCTTGGCACGATCCACGCTATCTTGCCGGACGGCAGCCAGCGCACTGTCGGCGGGCGGGGCGAGGGGCCTGTCGCGCGAATTCACCTGCATAGCTGGAATGCGCTTGTGCGGCTGGCTACGGCTGGCTCGATCGGCTGGTATGAGGCTTGGGTCGAAGGCGAATGGGATAGCCCCGATCCCGTGCCGATCTTCGATCTGTTCATGCGCAACGCCGCCACCTTGGGCGACGTCGGCCGGGCTAAAGGTCCGTGGCGTCTGGCTGGCCGGGCGCTCAACTTCCTGCGCAAGAATTCGCGAGCGCAGGCGCGGCGCAACATCGCGGCGCACTATGACCTTGGCAATGACTTTTACCGCCAGTGGCTGGACTCGACCATGAGTTACTCGAGCGCGTTGTGGGACGGCATTTCGGCAGATTCACCCTTGGCCGAGGCTCAAGCCAACAAGGTTGACCGATTGGGGGCGCGTCTGGCGCTCACACCTCGCAGCGAAGTGCTCGAGATCGGTTGCGGCTGGGGCTTTCTGGCGCGGCGCCTCGCCGAGACGACCGGGGCGCGGGTGACCGGCATCAGCCTATCGGACGAGCAGCTGGAGTGGGCGCGCGAAGCCCTCACTTCATCAGGGCTGGGCGGGATCGAGTACCGTCATCAGGATTACCGCGATGTCGAAGGAACATTCGACGCTATCGCCAGCGTCGAGATGGTCGAGGCCGTGGGTCGCGAATATTGGCCGTCCTACTTCGACTGCCTTGCCCGCTGTCTGAAGCCCGGAGGGCGTGCGGCGCTGCAATACATCACCATCCGCGATGACCTGTTCGATGCCTATGCCGCCAGCGCCGACTTCATCCAGGCCTATGTCTTCCCCGGCGGCCTGCTGATCAGCGAGCGGGAGTTTGCACGACTGGCGCACGAGCGCGGGTTCACATGGCAGGATCGCCAGGACTTCGGTCTCGACTATGCCCGCACGCTCAAGCTGTGGCGCGAGGCGCTTGATCTTGCCGTAGTCGAAGGGAGGCTGCCTGCCGGGTTTGACGAGCGGTTCGTCAACCTGTGGCGCTATTACCTGATGTATTGCGAAGGCGGGTTCCGCGGTGGCGGCATCGACGTCAGCCAGGTGACGCTGGTAAAGCAGTAAGCTTCAGGGACGCCTGAAAACTCCGTCCCCGCGATATCGCGCGAGGATGTTGTCGTGGACGATGGGGCTGAGCAGGTTGGCGAAGGCGCAGCCGACGCGGCCGGAATCCCACCACACCACCTCGGCCTGAAGGGATTCCATGCCGGGCAGGGTCAGCCAGCAGCGGTTGCCGGCGTGCATGCGTTGCAGCGCATTTGCGCAGAAGCCGCCTAGCGAAAGGTCAAGCACGACGGTCTGGAAGCCCTTGCCGCCGGATGGCCTGAGCGTTGCCGGAATGTTGACACGTTGGCGTGGCGCACTGCGGTCCTCGAGCGCGGCCTGCCCATAGATGTTGGTATTCCAATCCGTCGTCGTCATGCCGGGCGACCTCGACCCATTGCGTTTCCGGTCTGCCGACGGATCGGCAAACCTTTGCAAAGAATCGCGCGGCTACGTTAATTAGGCGCTATCAGTCCTGGTTAACGCGAATGCGGTGCGGACTGGCAAACTGTTCACCAAGAAGCGTAACGATCCGGTCAGCAACGACTTCCGGAGCCTTGACCGTCTGCGGGTCTTCTCCGGGGTAGGCGCGGGCGCGCATCTTGGTGCGGGTTGCGCCCGGATCGACCACGGCAACTCGGATGGCCGCGGTGTTGCGCACTTCCTGCCCATAGCTGCCCAGCAGGTTGTCAAACGCCGCCTTCGAAGCGCCGTAGGCACCCCAGTAGGCGCGGGGGGTGGCGCCGACGCTGCTCGTCACGCCGATGACGCGGGCGTCCTGGCTCTTGCGCAGCATGCCGTCGAAGCCGGCAAGAAGTGCCTGCGTTGCCAGCACGTTGAGAGTCAGCGCCTGGTTGAACTCGCGCGCGTCGATCTGCCAGACCGGGGTGAGGGTGGGCAGGACGGCGGCGTTGATCACCAGAATGTCGAGTGCCTTCCAGCGGCCCGAGATGGCGGTGGCGAGACGGGCGATGCTGTCAGCCTCGGAGAGATCGACCGGCGCAATCGTGGCGCTGCCACCGGCCTCGAAGATCTCTTCCTCGATCTTCTCGAGGTCCTTGGCGTTGCGCGCCACAAGAACGACGTGCGCTCCGGCAGCGGCCAGTGCCTTGGCCGTGGCCGCGCCAATGCCGCGGCTTGCGCCGGTAACCAGCGCGACCTGACCCGCAAGGCTCATCTTACGCGACCTTTCCGACCGGCAGCGAAAGCTGATCGGGGCTCTCGCGATCGGCAAGATCGGTCAGGCGTGTGGGGTATTCGCCAGTGAAGCAGGCGTCGCAATACTGCGGGCAAGACTTCTTGCGTTCGGCCTCACCCACGGCGCGGTAGAGGCCGTCGATCGAGACGAAAGCAAGGCTGTCGGCGTGGATGAACTCCGCCATCGCGGCGACATCCATGCGTGCAGCGAGCAGCTTCGAGCGTTCGGGCGTGTCGACGCCGTAGAAACACGAATGCTCGGTCGGCGGGCTGGCGATTCGCATGTGCACTTCGGCGGCGCCTGCATCGCGCATCATCTGCACGATCTTGAGGCTGGTAGTGCCGCGCACGATCGAATCGTCGATCAGGACAATGCGCTTGCCGGCGACCAGCGCACGGTTGGCATTGTGCTTGCGCTTCACGTCGGCGTTGCGGGCACCGTCCGAGGGCTGGATGAAGGTGCGGCCGACATAGTGCGAGCGGATGATGCCGAGTTCGAACGGGATGCCGGACTGCTGGGCGTAACCTAGCGCAGCAGGCACGCCGCTGTCAGGCACGGGGATGACGAGATCGGCGTCTGCCGGGCTTTCCATCGCCAGTTGCGCGCCGATGGCCTTGCGTACCTGGTAGACCGAGCTGCCACCCATGACCGAGTCCGGGCGGCTGAAATAGACGTGTTCGAAGATGCAGGGGCGCGCGTTGGGCTTGCCGAACGGCCTGTGCGTGCTGAGGTTGCCGTCGAGATCGACCTGGATCAGCTCGCCGGGCTCCACTTCGCGCACGAAGTCTGCGCCGACGACGTCAAGCGCAACGGTTTCGCTGGCGAAGACCACCGCGTCACCGAGCTTGCCCATGACGAGCGGGCGGATACCGAGCGGATCGCGGCAGGCGATCATGCCCTCGGGCGTCATGCAGATCAGCGAATAGGCGCCCTCGATCAGGCGCAGGGCATCGACGAAACGGTCGAGCAGGGTGGGGTAACGGCTCGTCGCAACGAGGTGAATGATCACCTCGGTGTCCGACGTCGACTGGAAGATCGCGCCCTTGCGGACGAGATCGCGCTTGAGGAACATCGCGTTGGAGATGTTGCCGTTGTGGGCGATCGAGAACCCGCCCGAGGCAAGGTCTGCGAAGAGCGGCTGGACGTTGCGCAGACCTGCACCGCCCGTCGTCGAATAGCGGACGTGGCCAGAGGCCATCATGCCCGGCAGTTCGGCAATGGCCGATCCGGTCGAGAAATTCGCCGCCACATGGCCAATGCCCTTGCGCGAGTAGAATTCCTGTCCGTCGAAGCTGGTGATGCCCACGGCTTCCTGCCCGCGGTGCTGCAGGGCATGGAGACCTAGCGCCACTGTCGCCGCAGCGTCACGTACGCCGAGTACGCCGAAGATGCCGCACTCCTCGCGCAGCTTGTCGTCATCGGCGCCGATATCGCCCCGCCCGATATCCCAGGGCGTTGCATCGAGAAGTTCGTGATCTGTGGTCATGGGTCCCGTGGACTCGCGTGGGCGCGTGCGCGCCGGCCGGTTTCTGGCGCCCAAATGGCGACGTTTGCGCACAATGGCAAGGGCAAGGTTCGCAATGCATCGCTTGAGGCCGTTCCCGGCCCGGGGAACCGCGAGTCTTCTGGGGCGTAGTTGGGGCCACGGACAGGCGGAGCATGGAGTGGCTGGTGAGGATAATCGGTATCGGGCTGTTGGCTCTGGTGGCGCTTTTCGTGATTGGGGGGACGATTTCCTACCTGCTCAACGTGGTTTTTCACTGATCTGCGCAGTCGATGATTGTGCGTGATTTGCGCTGGGAAAAATTAACCAGGGCAGTGTTAGGGCACGGCAATGCGCGTTGCCCGTACTCTTGCCGATCCGGTCTGTACCGCCGTCGCATACTTTGCGTTGGCCTATGGCGCAGTGGCGTTCGGTCGGTTCACCGGCGGCGTTGCCATGGTCTGGATCGCCACAGCGCTCCTGGCGGGGCGGCTGGTGCATCTTCCGTTCCGCCTCTGGTTGAAGTGGGTGGTCCCGTGCTGGTTCGCGAGTACCATCGCAACCGGGTACTTCGGGTTTGGCTGGGTCCTGGCGGTGCCACTGGCTTTCATAAATATGGCCGAAGCTATCGCCGTCGCGTTCGTCTGGCGGCGGATCACCGATGCGTTCTGGCCGCACGACATCCTCGAATGGGTGACGTCCTTCTACCTCGGCATCGGTCTGACCATCCCATTGGTGACCGGTTGCATCGCATCGTTCCTGGCCTGGTTCTCCTTTGGTCAGCCGCTGGTCGAGAATTTTACCCGATGGATCATCGGCCACGCTCTCGGGCTGGTCGCGTGCCTGCCCGTGTTCCACTATGTCTACCATCGCCTCGCACGCGGACGAAGCTTCCTGCCGCCAGCGCGCCAACTGCCCTTGGCAACGCTCGTGTTCGGGTCGTTCACGGGCCTGACCGCGCTGGTATTCCTGCTCGACATGCGCGCGCTGCTGGTGTTCCCGCTGGTATTCCTGATGGTTTCCTCGGCCCTGGTGCCAGCTGCGATCACAACCTTGATGCCTCTGCTGCTGATCGCCATCGGCGGCACGATGACTATCCTGGGGTTCGGGCCGATTGCCGGCATGGACATCGAGTTCGGCGACCGCATCCAGTTCTTCCAGCTCTATGTCGGAGTGACGGTGCTGGCAGCCCTGCCGCTTTCGTGCGAGCGCCATCGGCGCATCATAGAGATGCAGCAGATGCAGCACCGGATTTCGGAACTCGAACGGACAAGCGCGGCACTCTGAACGTCCGGTTCTTGCAGCCATTGCCGTTTGCTGCGCTCCAGCCTACATCCGCAGCCGTCTCCGGGAACCCGGAGGCGCATTCCTGCCAGGGGACTTCTGCTTGATCCTGTCGCCATTCGAATGGACCATCGCCAAGCGCTACATGCTGCCCGGGCGAGGCGAGGCATTCATCGCGCTCGTCGCGGGCATCAGCCTTGTCGCGGTAATGCTCGGTGTGGCCGCGCTGGTCATCGTGATGAGCGTGATGAACGGTTTCCGCGCCGAACTGCTCGACAAGATCGTGGGCCTGAACGGCCATGCGATCATCCAGGCCTACGGCGGGCGGCTGGACAACTGGCAGGACATCCTCAAGAAGGTTGAGGCGACGCCCGGCGTTACCCATGCCTCGCCGCTGATAGAGCAGCCGCTGCTCGCCAGCTTCAATGGCAGGGTCGAGGCGATTCTTGTGCGCGGCAATACTGCGGGCGATATCAAGCGGCTGGAGGACAAGCGCGTCGATGGCGTGATCGCCTCGCTGCGGCCAGAGTCAGGCAATGTTGCCATCGGTTCGCGCCTTGCCCAGAACCTTGGTGCGCGGGTGGGCGACAGCATCACGATCATCAACCCGCAAGGTCGAGCTACGCCGTTCGGCACTGTCCCGCGCGAGATTGCCTATACCGTATCGGCAATCTTCGAAGTCGGCATCTACGATTATGACAACGCCTATGTGGTCATGCCCATCGCGGATGCGCAGACATTGCTGCTGACCGGTGACTCAATCGGCATGATCGAGGTCACTACGACCAATGCCGATACCGTGTCCGAGACCCTTGCTCCCATTGCCAAGCAACTCGAAGGCACGGCGGTCGTCACCGACTGGAAGACCATCAACGCCAGCCTGTTCGAGGCACTGGCGGTGGAGCGCGTGGCGATGTTCATCGTGCTTTCCATCATCGTGCTGGTCGCGGTGTTCAACATCCTTTCGTCGCTGATCATGCTCGTGCGCGCCAAGACGCGGGACATCGCGATCCTGCGCACGATGGGGGCAACGCGGAAAAGCCTGCTCAAGATCTTCGTCACGATCGGCTTCGTGATCGGTGCTCTTGGCACCGTTTCCGGACTTCTGCTGGGCTTCGTCTTCCTGTTCTTCCGCCAGCCCATCGTGAACGCGATCCAGTGGGTGACAGGGCAGAACCTGTGGGACCCGTCGATCCGCTTCCTTACCGAGCTGCCGAGCCGTTCGGACCCGGTCGAGATCACGACCATCTGCCTGATGGCCTTGCTGTTCTCGTTCCTTGCCACGCTTTATCCGGCGCTGAAGGCTGCCAGCACGGACCCGGTTCAGGTGCTGCGTTATGAGTGATCCCGTCGCCAAAAATCCTGTGGTTCGATTGCGCGACCTGCGCCGCTCGTTCAGCCAGGGCGGGGTGACCATCGACGTGCTGCGCGGCGTGAACCTCGAGATCCGCCCCGGCGAGATCGTTGCGCTGCTGGGGCCTTCGGGTTCGGGCAAGTCGACCATGCTGCAGGCGATCGGACTGCTGGAAGGCGGTTTTTCGGGGCTGATCGAGATCGCCGGGACGAATGCCTCGCAGCTTTCGGGCGATGACCGGACGGCGCTGCGCCGCGATCACCTGGGCTTCGTCTACCAGTTCCATCATCTTTTGCCCGATTTCAACGCGATCGAGAACGTGGTGCTGCCGCAGATGGTGGCAGGCAAGACGCGGGGCGAGGCAGAAACCCGGGCGGCCGAGTTGCTTACTGCGCTGGGGCTTGCCAAGCGTCTCGATCACCGGCCCAGCCAGCTTTCGGGCGGCGAGCAACAGCGTGTCGCCGTGGCGCGTGCGCTGGCCAACCGGCCGGAAATGGTGCTGGCCGACGAGCCAACCGGCAACCTTGATGAGGCCACTGCCGACCGCGTGCTCGAGGAGTTTCTCAAGCTGGTGCGTGGCGAGGGCAGCGCGGCGCTGATCGCCACGCACAACGAGCGCCTCGCCCTGCGCATGGACCGCGTTGTGCGGCTGCATGAGGGTGTGCTCGAATAGGGATACATCGTTCTCCTGAAGCGTTTTCGTGTGCAAAAGGAGATCGTACCCCATGAACACCACGATCCGCGCCGAAGCTGCCGATGCGGCTGCATTCTGGAACGACCACGCCGTTGTCCTGCGCCGTGAGGCTGCAGACGGCGTGTTCCACGGCTTTGCCTCGCTGCATTCCGGAACCTTCGCCGACATGGTGCGAATGGTTGCGCGCATGTCGGAAAGCGAGCGGGCGAACCTGGTCATCGAGAAGTCGGGCGACCGGCAGTATTCCCCGGCCGAAATTGCGGCACTGGCCCATCGCATCGATTTTCCCGCCTAAGCCCATTTGCCGTTGATCAGCTTCCCTTGTCGTGCGAACCATTTGCATGACAAGGGGAGAAGTCATGTCCGGTCTTGATTGGAATGCCGAAGCCACGTTGCATGAGCGCGACGATGCCGGCTCTGAGATGCAGTACAATTTCAGCGTCCTCAAGAAAGCTCCCTTGCGGGACCTGGTGGCGGAAGTGGCTGGCATGGGTGCCGCCCAGCGTGCCCGCCTGGTGATCGACGTGGCGGGAGGCAAGTCGCTCAACGTCGGCGAAATCCTCGAACTTGCGGATCGGGAGGGCCTGACATGAGCGAACCGACCACGATAGCCGATTTCAAGGCGAAGAAGCCAAATGGCGAAGTGATCGATCTGGCCGAGAAGAAGGGCAAGGTCTTGCTGGTGGTCAACACCGCGTCAAAGTGCGGCTTTACCCCGCAGTACGACGGGCTCGAGAAGCTGTGGAAGGACTATGGCGACCGGGGCTTCGAGGTGCTGGCCTTCCCCTGCAACCAGTTCGGCGGGCAGGAGCCGGGCTCGGCCGACGAGATCGAGAGCTTCTGCAAGGTCAACTTCGGCCTGAGCTTCCCGCTCATGGCCAAGATCGAGGTCAATGGCGACAATGCCGACCCGCTCTACGACTGGCTCAAGAAGGAAGCGCCGGGTGTGCTGGGCACGAAGGCGATCAAGTGGAACTTCACCAAGTTCCTGATCGGCCGCGACGGCAAGGTCGTCCGCCGCTATGCGCCGACCGACAAGCCGGAAAGCATCGCGAAGGATATCGAAAAGCTGCTCTGACAGCAGCATTCGGTTCGGGGGAAAAACAGGCCGCGCCTCTCGCAAGAAGGCGGCCTTTTTCCTACCTTGGCCGACATGCCCCACGCCCCCTTCGTTCCCTTGCGCATCTTCTCGTCCTACACGATGCTCGACGGAGCGATCGATCCCAAGGCGATTGCCAAGACGGCGGCGGAGCGGGGTTTTCCGGCGGCGGCGATTACCGATCGCAACGGGCTCTATGGCAGCGTCGCCTATGCCAAGGCATGCAAGGACATGGGCGTGCAGCCCGTCATCGGCACGATGCTGGCGGTGGCGCGGCCCGAGCGTGATGGCGCGGCGACGGGGTTCGGGCCTGCTGCACCGACCGTCGACTGGCTGGCGCTCTATGCGCAGGATGCACGCGGCTATGACAACTTGTGCCACCTCGTCAGCCGCGCGCATCTTGAGCGGCCTCTGGAGTTCGAGGCGCATGTCGTGCTGGCGGACCTCGTTGGCCACACCGATGGGCTGATCTGCCTGACCGCGGCGGGCGAGGGCGCGCTGGCGCGGCTGCTTGCGGGGCAGCAGCAGTCTGCGGCCGAAGCTTACCTCGATCGCTTGCAGGAACTGTTCCCCGAGCGGCTCTACATCGAGATCGCGCGGCGCAACGAGCCGGTGGAAGAGGCGTCTGAAGAGGCGCTGATCGATCTGGCCTATGCTCGAAACCTGCCGCTGGTGGCGACCAATCCCGCCTGTTTTGCCGAGCGCGGGTTCTACGACGCGCACGATGCCATGCTGTGCATCGCCAGTTCCACCCACGTTGACAGCACCGACCGTCCGCGTTCCAGCAAGGAGTGGTGGATCAAGCCTGCGCCGGTAATGGAGGAAATCTTCAAGGACCTCCCCGAAGCGCTCGCCAACACGCTGGTCGTAGCACAGCGCTGCGCGGTGATGCCGCCCAAGCGCAAGCCGATCCTGCCGAGCCTTGCCGGTGACCAGGAAGGCGAGGCGCGGATGTGTGCCGAGGACAGCCGCAAGGGCCTCGTCCTGCGGTTGAAGCCCTATTACCCGGAAGCCGCCCACGCCGAGCTGGAGCGCGTGCTGTGCCTTGGCCCGGATGCCGAGCCGGACGCTGCCGATTATCCGCAGCTCAATGTCGCGGGCGTGTGGGAGGAAGTGCTCGACTACCGCAAGCGGCTCGAGTTCGAGATCGCGATCATCAACCGCATGGGTTTTGGCGGCTACTTCCTGATCGTCGCTGACTTCATCAAATGGGCCAAGGAGAACGACATTCCGGTGGGGCCGGGGCGCGGTTCGGGCGCGGGCAGCCTTGTGGCATGGGCGCTGACCATCACCGACCTTGATCCGATCAAGCTGGGCCTGCTGTTCGAGCGCTTCCTCAACCCGGAACGCGTCTCGATGCCGGACTTCGATATCGATTTCTGCGAAACCCGGCGCGGCGAGGTGATCCGCTATGTCCAGCGCAAGTACGGGCTGGATCACGTGGCGCAGATCATCACCTTCGGCAAGCTCAAGGCTCGCGCCGTGCTGCGCGATACCGGGCGCATCCTGCAGATGAGCTATGGGCAGACCGACCGCCTGTGCAAGATGGTGCCCAACCATCCGACCGACCCGTGGCCGCTGCCGCGCGCGCTGAACGGGGTGGTGGAACTCAAGCGCGAGTATGACCGCGATCCCGAGGTCAAGCGCCTGATCGACCTTGCGATGCAGCTGGAAGGCCTGCCGCGCAACAGCTCGACCCATGCGGCCGGCGTGGTGATCGGCGACCGCCCGCTGGCGCAGCTGGTGCCGCTCTACCGCGATCCGCGCTCGGACATGCCGGTGACGCAGTTCGACATGAAGCATGTCGAGGATGCGGGCCTCGTGAAGTTCGACTTCCTCGGCCTCAAGACGCTGTCGGTGCTGCGCAAGGCGGTCGACCTGATGGCCAAGCGCGGCATCAGCATCGACCTTTCGGCGCTCGCCTGGGATGACGAGCAGACCTACAAGCTGCTGCAGTCGGGCGATACGGTGGGCGTGTTCCAGCTGGAATCCGAAGGCATGCGGCGCACGCTGGCGGCAGTGAAGCCGACCAACTTCGGCGACATCATCGCGCTCGTCTCGCTTTACCGTCCGGGCCCGATGGACAACATCCCGCTGTTCGGGCGGCGCAAGAACGGTCTCGAAAGCATCGAGTATCCGCACGAGAAGCTGGCGGGAATTCTCGCCGAGACCTACGGGATCTTCGTCTACCAGGAACAGGTCATGCAGGCCGCGCAGATCCTGGCGGGCTATTCGCTCGGCGATGCAGACCTTCTGCGCCGCGCGATGGGCAAGAAGGTGCAGGCCGAGATGGACGCGCAGCGCCAGCGCTTCGTCGATGGCTGCAAGACGGTGTCCGACATTCCGGCGGCCAAGGCCAACGAATTGTTCGACTTGATCGACAAGTTCGCAGGCTATGGCTTCAACAAGTCGCACGCTGCCGCTTACGCGCTGCTGGCGTATCAGACGGCGTGGCTGAAGACGCACTATCCGCACGAGTTCTATGCGGCATCGATGTGCTTCGACATGCATCAGTCGGAAAAGCTCTCGGTCTTCGTCGACGACATGCGGCGCAATGGCGTGGCGCTGGCCGGGCCGGACATCAACCATTCCGAGGCCGAGTTCACCGTCGAGCGGACGCAGGACGGCTTTGCCGTGCGCTATGCACTGGCGGGCCTGCGCAATGTGGGCGAGAAGGCGATGGAGCAGATCGTCGAGGAGCGCGAAGCGAACGGGCCCTTTGCTTCGCTCGACGACCTGTTCAAGCGCATTCCGGCAGGATCGATGAACCGGCGGCAGCTGGAAGCGCTGGCTGCGGGCGGTGCGCTCGATTGCCTTGAACCCAACCGCGCGCAGGTGATTGCCAATGCCGAACTGCTGATGGCGGTGGCGGACGAAGCGGCGCGCTCTCGCACGTCGGGGCAGGGTGGCCTGTTCGGCGGGGACGATCATGCCACGCCCGCCACGCGCCTTGCCGAGACGAAGCCGTGGAGCCGGGCCGACCAGATGGCGGCGGAGCGCGAGAACTTCGGGTTCTATTTCGCGGCGCATCCGGTGGAAGAATATCGCGCCGTGGCTTCGGCCAACGGGGCGAGATCGTATGGCAGCCTGATGACCAGCAGTGGCGAGCCGGGCGGGCGTTCCGGCGCGGTCATGGCGGCGCTGGTGGAGAACGTGCAGAAGCGCAAGACGAAGAAGGGCAAGGACTTCGTCATGGCCGACTTCTCCGACAGTTCGGGGCTGTTCTCGGCCTCGTGCTTCGAGGAATCGCTGGTCGAGCCGTTCCAGCAATGGGCGAAGGACGGGACCTGCGTGCTTCTCAATGTCGAACTTGACCGGCCCAATCCCGACGAGCCGCCGCGCGTGACGGTGCGGGGGGCAAGGCCGCTGGCTTCGGTGACAAGCTCGTCGCGGATGATGCTCAAGCTCGAGGTGAGCAAGCCCGAGGCGATCTCGGAGCTGGCGATGCTCCTGCCGCGTGGGTCTGGCGGGACGGGCGAAGTGCTGGCGCGCCTTCGGACTGGCGGACCCAAGGAGCCGCTCGTGCGGCTCGGCAATGATTTTAAACTGGACAGCGACTTAATCGAGCGATTGATTCCGATAGAAGGACTCGCCAATGTCGCCCTGACCGCAAGACCGGAAAGGCATCTGCGGCTGGTCGAATAAGAACCGGATGGAGAGAGAGATGACTCAGCAGCTTGGCGCAATGCAGGACTGGAAGCTGCGGGTCACACATCTGATAGACCACGCCGCGCGCGAACACGGTGCGCGCGAGATCGTCAGCCGCTGGGCCGATGGCAGCGAGACGCGGACCAACTGGGCCGGCATACGCCACGATGCGCTGCGCATGACGCAGGCCTTGCGCAAGCTTGGCGTGCAGCCCGGGGACCGGATCGCGACGCTGGCGATGAACCATCATCGGCATCTGGTTTCGTGGTATGGCGCGGTGGGCGTTGGCGGCATCCTCCACACGCTCAACCCCCGGCTGTTCGACGATCAGCTCGAATACATCGTCAATCATGCCGAAGACCGGGTGATGCTGTTCGACAAGGTCTGGGCGCCGATCATAGAGCGGATGAAGCCGCGCTGGCCGACGGTCGAACACTACATCTGCTTTGACAGCAGCGAACCGGCGCTTCACTTCGAGGAATGGATTTCGGGCGAGGACGGCGTGGCCGAGTGGCACGACGGTGACGAGCGCGATCCCTGCATGCTGTGCTATACCAGCGGCACCACCGGTAATCCCAAGGGCGTGCTCTATGAGCATCGCTCGACCATGCTCCATGCGCTGAGCGCGATCAGCCCGCCCGTGTTCGGGATGGACTGTCGCTCGGTCATGCTGCCGATCGTGCCGATGTTCCATGCCGCCAGCTGGGGCCTGCCCTGGGCCGGCGCGGCGGCAGGGGCCAAGTTCGTCTATTCGGCGGTGAACGACGGCGCAGTGCTGTGCGAGCTGATGAACCGCGAGAAGGTGACCTGTTCGGCCGGGGTGCCCACCGTGTGGCTGGCCCTGCTGCAGCATGTCGACACCCACAACGGTGGCGAAATCCCGCCGAGCTTGCAGACCATCGTCTGCGGCGGTTCGGCGATGCCGCGCGCGATGATCGAGCGCTTCATGCGCGCCGGGCGCCGGGTGGCCCATGCCTGGGGCATGACCGAGACATCACCGATCGGCACGACGGGGGCCGAAACCTGGAACTGGGACGAGCTTTCGTTCGACGAGCAGGTGACGGTCAAGGCGATGCAGGGGCGGCCGCCGTTCGGCGTGGAAATTCGCTGTGTCGATCTGGGCGATCCGGAGAAGGTCCTGCCGCGCGATGGCGTGACGGCGGGAGCCTTGCAGGTGCGCGGGCCGTGGATCGTCAAGCGCTACTTCAAGGCCGAGGCCGATGCGGTGGTGGAAGGGCAATGGTTCGATACCGGAGACGTAGGCCTGATCCATCCGGACGGAACCCTGCAACTGACCGATCGCACCAAGGACGTGATCAAGTCCGGCGGCGAATGGATCAGCTCGGTCGAACTGGAGAATGCTGCGATCGGTCATCCGGCTGTGGCCGAGGCGGCAGCGATCGGCGTGTACCACCCGAAATGGGATGAGCGGCCGTTGCTGGTTGTGGTGAAAAAGCCGGGCGCCGAGTGCAATGAGGAAGAAATCCGCAGCTTCCTTGCGCAACATGTCGCCAAGTGGTGGGTGCCCGATGCGGTAGCCTTCGTGGAACAGATCCCGCACACGGGCACCGGCAAGATCAGCAAGAAGGACCTGCGCGAACAGTTCCGCGACTTCGTGTGGGACAAGGTGGCGTGAGCGAGCGCCCGGTCTACATCGATCCGAGCCGCGAGAACTTCGAGGTCTTCAAGTCGCTGCCGCGCGACCGGCCGATCCACATGCTCAACCTGATCAAGTTCCGCGATCTTGCCGAATACCCGGAAGGGCACCCCAACCATGGCAAGGGCCTGACCGGGCGCGAGGCCTATGCGATCTACAAGGACGCGTTTCAGGCGCTGGTAAGGGATTCCGGGGCGGCGATGGTGTGGCACGCGCCGATGGAATGCGTTGTCACCGGGCCGCAGGGCGAGTGGGACGAGGCTTTCGTGATGGGCTACCCCGACGCCGGGGCATTCTTTGCGATGGTGAAGGACGAGGCTTATGTCCGCGATGCGCTTCCGCATCGCACAGCGGCGGTGGCGGACAGCCGGTTGATCCGGTTCAACGGGGCTTAGCGTTTCCTTGGCGTGGAGCCGGGTGCCCACCCCGCTGCGACTAGCTTCACTACGTTCAGCAAGTCTCACGGCTCTCCCGCCTGGGGGAGGGCATCGCATCGCGGAACCCCGGTGCGCCCCCGCAAAGGCGGGGCCTCATTGGTTTACTGTGAGGTTCCGTAAGAACAACGAGGTCCCGCCTTCGCGGGGACGCCGCGAGGTGGCGCGAGAGATCATCCGCTGGCGAATGCGGACCATAACGCCTGTGGGAGTTCACAGATCGCGCGACCGGTGCGGTGCCGTTGTGGCACGCAAGGGATGGGGCGCGGGACCGGTTGCGAGTGGCCGGGGGCGGTTCCGGGCCCCTTGTCGGCTCAGCCTGATGGTCGGACACATGCGAAAGGACGAAGCCTTGGCAGCGGCTCGCGTACTGCCTTGGCTTCTGGCAAGCGGCTGCGTGAAAAGAACCTGTCGTTTGTGCTGACACAGTCGCACAATCATGGCGGGTTCCGCATCCGCAGCGTCGCTCAGGGTTCGGCGCCGTGCTATCAGCCCTGGGTTGTCCTGTCTGTCCTTGGGTAACGGCAGGGTTTGCCCGGTGGGCCTTGGGCTTTACGCCCCTCGTTGAACCCGCTGCGCACCTGCCGCACCGATCGCGCCGGAAGCCTCCGCACACAGCGTCAGCTTCCGAAGGAGAGGAGCGGGTTGGCCTTGTGCCCTCTCCTGACCTGTGGGTGGAGCATATAACCTATATGGTTCTTTTTGTCAAGTTGTTCCAGCACCACCCTTCATCGTCATCCCGGGCTTGACCTGGGATCCCGCTTCCTTGGTTCACAGGAAGCGCAGAAGAAAAGCGGGGCCCCGGGTCAAGCCCGGGGCGACGGTAGGTTTGGAGAATGTCTGGTGTGTGCTCAGAACAGGTCCAACTGGCCGTTGGCGCTGGGCTTTCTGAACTGCGCGCAGTCCAGATCGATGTGGGCCTTGCCGATGCCGTGCTTGCGACAGGCGACGCGGAAGCGGGTGCGGATGAGGTCGGCCCAGATGCCATTCGGCTTCATGCGGGTGAAGAACTGCGCGTCGTTGTCCTTGCCGCCGCGAACCGACTGGACGATCCCCATGACTTTCGATGCGCGATCCGGGAAGTGCGTGTCGAGCCATTCGCGGAACAGCGGGGCGACTTCGTGTGGAAGGCGCAGCATGATCCAACTGGCCGACCGCACGCCACGGTCTGCGGCGGCCTCAAGGATGCCTTCCATGAACTGGTCGGTGATCGAAGGAATGACCGGGGCGACCGAAACATGGGTGGGGATGCCGGCGGCAACAAGCTTTCCAAGGGCTTCCAATCGCTTGGCAGGACTGCTTGCACGCGGTTCGAGAAGGCCGGACAGGCGCGGGTCGAGGCTGGTGACCGAAATGCCGACCGCGGTCAGATTGCTGCGGGCGAGTTCGGCCAGCAGGTCCAGATCATCCAGTACGCGCGCGGACTTTGTGGTGATGGTGACCGGGTGGCGCAATTCGAGGCAGAGTTCGAGAACCTGGCGGGTGATGCGGTAACGGCTTTCGATCGGCTGGTAGGGATCGGTATTTGTGCCCATGGCAATGGGAGCGGGCATGTAGCCGGGCTTGGCCAGGGTTTCACGCAGCAGCTTTGCCGCATCGGGTTTGGCAAAGAGCTTCGTTTCGAAATCGAGGCCGGGCGAGAGATCGTGCCAGGCGTGGGTGGGCCGAGCGTAGCAGTACACGCAGCCATGCTCGCACCCCCTGTAGGCGTTTACCGAACGATCAAAGGGGATGTCGGGCGAGCGGTTGAAGGTGAGGATCGAGCGGGAATGTTCTTCGGTGACCGTCGTGCGCAGCTTGGGACCGGGACCGTCGATATCCTCGCGAGCGTCGAGCCAGTCGCCGTCAACCTCGCGCGTGGCGAGGCCGAAGCGTGTCGGGACATTTGCGGATTGTGCGCCTCTGCCATGGACTGCCATGGCTGGATTGGAACATAAGTGGAACGAAAATGCAATAGCGATTGGAAAGACTTACTTTTCCAGCAGCCTCGGCATCAGTTCGACAAAGTTGCAGGGCCGGTTGCGGCTGTCGAGCTGTTCGTCGAGGATGCCGTCCCAGCCGTCCTTCACCGCGCCATTCGAGCCGGGCAGGGCGAAGATATAGGTGCCGCGCGCGACGACGGCGCAGGCGCGTGACTGAATCGTGCTGGTGCCGATGGTCTTGTAGGACAGCCAGCGGAACAGTTCGCCAAAGCCCGGGATGTCGCGCGTCTTGACGCGTTCGAGCGCTTCGGGAGTCACGTCGCGGCCGGTGAGACCGGTGCCGCCGGTGATGACGACGGCATCGACGGTGCGATCGTCGATCCAGTTGTTGAGGCGGCTGGCGATGCGGTCGGCATCGTCCTTTTCCATGGCGCGGGCAGCGAGCTTGTGGCCCTTGGCCTTGATGCGTTCGGCGAGGATATCGCCCGATGTATCCTCGGCCGGGCCGCGAGTGTCGGAAACGGTCAGCAAAGCAATGTTGATCGGCTTGAATTCGCGCGAAGTATCAATTGCCACGCGATGCGATCCTCACATTATCTGCGCCTGAAAGGCCGGGGAACTTGGGCCACATGCCCTGGACAAGGCCCATGCGGCTTTCCGACGGGCCGCCGGCCTGCTTTTCGTACATCCAGTAATTGCGCATGACGATGGAAACGTAGCCGCGCGTTTCCCAGTAGGGGATCGATTCCATCCACAGCAGCGGATCGCTGCCGCCGCGGATTTCCGTGTTCCAGCGGCTGATCGGCAGGGGGCCGGCATTGTAGGCGGCCATGACCTTGGGCAGGAGGCCCTGCGTCGCATCGGAATCGCGCAACTGCTGGAGGTACTGCTGGCCGAAGGCAAGGTTGACGTCAGGCAGGTCGAGCTGGCGATCGCGCCCGGCCATTGCCGGCTCTACGCGGGCCATGTCCTTGGCCGTGCCGGGGCGGACCTGCATCAGACCCTTGGCCCCGGCCGGGCTGGTGACGGCCGTGCGGAAGTTCGATTCCTGCAGCGAATGGGCAAAGAGCAGCGCGGGATCGACCTTCCAGCCCGTGGCCGGCGTCCACTTCGGCGCAGGGAAGCGCGCGGATTCATCGGGACGGGCCCCTGCCGGGGCATTGTAGGCCATCCACAGCTGGGTAGAGGGGAGGCCCAGATCGCGGGCAAGGCGCGAGAGCGGGGCATATTGCCCGGGCGCGCCGATGCGGGCCTGATGGCGCAGGACTTCGTCGGCAAGGCCGTCTTCGCCGATTTCGGCAAGTTGCACGGCGGTGCGGATGTTCGGAACGTCGCGCAGCTGCTGCCAGTCATTCTGCGAGAAGTCCGGCGCGACCGGCGGCGTGCTTTCGCGCATGCCCAGCGCTTCGGAGGCCATCATGCCGTAGAGCGTTTCGCGGAAGCGGGCGGCGTTGCGCAGCGAGGCCGAGACTTTTTCCGGCTTGCGGCAGCGCAGCCAGGCGCGGCTGGCCCAGTAGTGTGCGGCGGACGCCAGTTCGTCGTTCTGGGCCGATCCTGCGGTCTTTTCAAAGGCGTCGGCGGCGGCGAGGCAGTCGCTCAGGCGCCAGCTTGCAAGGCCTGCGGTCCAGTAGGCTTCCGCGACCCACGGGCCGGTGCCTTCGGCGGCGGTGAGCGAAAGAGCGCGGGCGGTGGCGTCGTCGTTCTCGATATAGAAGGCCCAGCCGACCTTCTGCCGCCATTCGGCGCGAGCAGCGGGCGAGAGCGTGGCATCGACCCCATCGAGCAGGACGCGGGCACCGACGGGATCGTCAAACTTGATGCGGTCCTGAATCGCGGCGGCGACGCCGGCCGGCATCGTACCGTCATCGATCGGGCGCGGCTTGATGCGCTTGGAGACGGTGGGAAGGCTGACAAGACGCTGTGCCTGCGGCAGGGCGGGCATGTCGGTTGCGCCGCGCTTCAGGGCGAGGCGACCGAGCTGCTCCGCCCACGGCAAGTCCGGAGCCTTGGCCAGCACTTCAGTGATCGGGGCGAGCTCTGCCTTGGGCGAGGTTGCGGCCAGCATGTACTGGGCGCGGGCTACCGTATGGAGAGGCCCATCGGTCCGCTGGGCGAACAGCGTCTGCACCTGCGTCCAATCCTCGCGCTCAATCGCGGAGAACAGGCTCTTGTAATAGGAGCGATCGTCGGCGCTCAGCAGCGAGGGGACGGCGGTGCGATCGGCGCGGCCACGGAAATAGTCGACCGCGGCGCTGTTGGCGTGAGCCGGGACAGCCGAAAGCCCAAGCGACGAGGTCGCGAGCGCGAGCAGCGTGAACGTCTTGGCGCGAGCCAGCTTCAAATCGTTTCGGTCCCCGTCCATTCGAGCCAGCGGCTCCACAGACCTGCCTTGAGGGCAGGGCGCTGCAGCATGGATTCGAGATCCCACGCCGGCAGCGCGGGAAGTGGTGGCCCTTCTTGATTAATTGCCCGTAAACTTTGAGCCAAATTCGGCGGGTCGTTGCCGAGAAGCGCCGAAATGCCTGATGCGCCCAGGATCAGCAGTCGTTTCGGAGCGGCAAGAGTGATGTGGTGGAGGAGAACTTCGCCGAGGCCCGACTCCTTGTGGAGGTGCCAATCGGGCATCGGCACGTGGGCTGGAAGGGCAGAGGCGATGTAGGTTCGGGACCGGTCAAGGCCGAACGCGGCCAGCATGGCATCGAGCAATCGGCCTGCACGCCCGGAGAGAAGGGTATCGCCATCGTCTGCCGAGGGCATCGGCACCAGGATCATCAGGTCCGCACCTTGCGCGCCGACCGGAGGCAGGCGATGCAACCCGGCGGGCGCGAGGGCGGGTTCGGCCAACCACCAAGGTGCGAAGGCTTCAAAGGTCTGCGGCCAATCAGCCCTGGCGCTAACCTTGGCCACCTTGGGCGAATCATCGCGCTCTGCCGTGAGTTCGCGCAGCGGCTTCATCGGGGCCGGTGGTGCAGCTTCCCTTGGCTTGCGCGCTTCGGCCAACCAGTCTTGCGGATCGTCAACGAAGGCATGGTCCACGCCCGCATCGCGCCACCAATCGAGCGCGGCCGTAACGGCATCGCGCCACTGATGATTTTCTGCGTTAGCGATATCGGGCAACCTGTCTTTCCTTCCAGTCCAATTTGCGGTCTTGACCTTGCCTGTGCCCTCTTTCAAGGCACATTCGAAATTCAATCGTGCGTTTAGCAGCAGTCGGGAGATATCGGGGCATGAGCGAACGGGAATCGATGCCGTATGACGTCGTCATCGTTGGCGGAGGGCCTGCGGGCCTGGCTGCTTCGATCCGGCTTAAGCAGGTGAACCCGGAAATTTCGGTCTGCATCCTGGAAAAGGGTTCGGAAATCGGCGCGCACATCCTTTCGGGCGCGGTGGTAGACCCGAAAGCGCTCGACGAACTGCTTCCGCAATGGCGCGAACAGGGCTGCCCGATGGCCGAAGTGCCGGTGACCGACAATTGGCACTGGGTGCTGTCGAAGAAGGGCAAGGTCTCGATCCCGCACTGGCCGATGCCGCCGTTCATGTCGAACGATGGCAATTATACCGGCAGCCTTGGCAACCTGTGCCGCTGGCTTTCGGAACAGGCGATGGAACTGGGCGTCGAGATCTTCCCCGGCTTCCCCGCGGCGGAGATCCTGTTCGACGAGAATGGCGCGGTCATGGGCGTCGCGACCGGCGACATGGGCATTGCCAAGGACGGTTCGAAGAAGCCCGATTATCAGCCGGGCATGGAACTGCACGCCAAGTACACGCTGTTTGCCGAAGGCGCGCGCGGGCACCTGACCAAGCGGCTCAAGGCGCATTTCGACCTCGAGCGCGATTGTGAGCCGCAGGTCTATGGCATCGGCATCAAGGAGCTCTGGGACATCGATCCCGAGAAGCACGTTCCGGGCCGGGTGATCCACACGCAGGGCTGGCCACTTTCGGAATCGAATTCGTGGGGCGGCGGGTTCCTCTACCATCAGGCCAACAACCAGGTGGCATTGGGCTTCGTTACCGCGCTCGATTACGCCAACCCCTATGTCTATCCGTTCGAGGAATTCCAGCGCTGGAAGCAGCATCCGGAAATCCGCGCGATCCTGGAAGGCGGACGCCGCGTGTCGTACGGCGCGCGTGCGATCAATGAAGGCGGCTGGCAATCAGTGCCGCGCCTGTCGTTCCCGGGTGGCGCGCTGATCGGCTGCTCGGCCGGCTTCGTCAACGTGCCGCGCATCAAGGGCAGCCACACCGCGATGAAGAGCGGGATGCTGGCCGCGGAGTCCATCGCGGCGGCGATGGCAGCTGGCCGCGAGAAGGACGACATGGTCGAGTACGATGCGGCCGTGCGCGAAAGCTGGATCGCCAAGGAGTTGAAGAAGGTCCAGAACGCGCAGCCGCTGGTGGCCAAGTTCGGCGGTGAGCTGGGCACGGTGCTGGCTGGCGCGGACATGTGGCTGCGCACGATCGGCGGCTTTGGCATCTGGAAGCCGATGAAGCACCACCGCGACAGCGAGGCGACGCAGCGCGCCGACCTGTACAAGCCGATCGCGTACCCCAAGCCTGATGGCGTCATCACCTTCGACCGCCTGACCAGCGTCTCGTTCTCGTACACCAATCACGAGGAAGACCAGCCGAGCCACCTCGTGCTGAAAGACCCGACGGTGCCGACGCGGATCAACCTGCCGCTCTATGCGGGCCCCGAGCAGCGCTACTGCCCGGCGGGCGTCTATGAGTACGTCGGCGTGGAGGAAGGCAACCCGCGCCTGCAGATCAACGCCCAGAACTGCGTCCACTGCAAGACTTGCGACATCAAGGACATGACCCAGAACATCGAATGGGTCACGCCTGAGGGCGGCGGCGGGCCGAACTATCCGAATATGTGAGGTTGAGTTCCTCCCCGGCACGGGGAGGGGGACCATCGAAGATGGTGGAGGGGTACGCGCAAGTTTGCCAACCCCTTGAAAGGATCCCCAAGCTGATCACCGGACCAAAAGGCACGGTCAAGCTCGCCCGCAAGCTGCGGAGCGAGATGACCTTGCCCGAAGGTCTGCTGTGGCGCGAGTTGCGCAAGCGACCGGGCGAGCTGAAATTTCGGCGTCAACATCCGGCAGGCGCGTTCGTGATCGACTTTTATTGTGCGGCGGTGAAGCTGGCCATTGAAGTCGATGGCTTTGCCCACGACACTGCTGAAGGGATCAGGCGGGACACGGTAAAGTCACATTTCCTGCGGTCACAGGGGATTGCGACCCTGAGGGTTCCGGCGAAGGCTGTGTTTGAGGATATCGAGTTGGTGGTGCGGCGGATTGTTCAGGTCTGTGAGGAGCGGGCGTTGCGGTTGGAGGGGGCTGGCCGGGTGCGTTCGGGAAACTTGGCGGTGCCCCTCCACCATCCTGCGGATGGTCCCCCTCCCCGGGACGGGGAGGAATGATGCGAGAGACCGCCTACGCCAAGATCAACCTTGCGCTGCATGTGCGGCGGCGCAGGGAGGATGGGTATCATGAGCTGGAAACGCTGTTTGCCTTCGTGGATGCGGGGGATGTGCTGAGCACTTCGTCTGCGCAGGCGGATTCGCTGCGCGTTGTCGGCGAGTTTGGCGGCGCTTTGGACGGTCCGTTTGGCAACATCGTGGCCAAAGCCTTGCAATCCCTGCCGCATGGGCCGGGCTGGGCGGTGACGCTGGAGAAGAATCTGCCGGTGGCGGCCGGGCTGGGTGGCGGATCAGCCGATGCCGGGGCGATATTCCGGATGGTTCGGGACAGCCATGGTTTGCCGGAGGACTGGCATGCGCGGGCGGCGAAGCTGGGGGCGGATGTTCCGGCTTGCGTCGAGAGCGTGGCGTGCATCGGACGCGGAACCGGAACCGAGCTGGAGCCGATTGCCAACGATCTGGCGGGGACGCCTGTGCTGCTGGTCAACCCTCGCATTCCGCTGGCGACCGGGCCGGTGTTCAAGGCTTGGGATGGCGTTGATCGCGGGCCGATGGAAGGTGACAACCTCAGGGAAATGGCGCTTGCGGGCCGCAATGATCTGGAAGCTCCGGCACTGACGCTCGTGTCAGAAATTGGCGATGTGCTGAGAGCCTTGGAGCAGACGGGCGCGTGGTTGACGCGTATGTCAGGATCAGGCGCGACGTGCTTCGCGCTCTATGATAGGCCTGAGCTGCGCGATGCCGCCAAGGTGGCTATGCCGGCGGGGTGGTGGACCTTGGCGGGGGCCCTGCGATGAGCGAGGCCTTTGCGATCCTTGGTCAGCCGCGCTTCGGGGGCATTCTGGTGGTGTCGGACCATGCTTCCAACCGCGTGCCTGATGACATCGACCTTGGCATCGCTCCCGAACTGCTGAACCAGCATATCGCGGTTGACATCGGCGTAGCCGAAGTCGGCTCGTTGATGGCTCAGCGGCCCGGCATTGCGGCGTTTCAGGGCGGGGTGAGCCGTCTGGTCTGCGATTTCAACCGTGACGAGCATCTGCCGACCGTGGTGCCGATTGCCAGCGATGGCCATGCGATCCCCGGCAACGCGCTCGATCATGCAGGCCATGAGGCGCGGCTGGCGCGGTTCTTCCGGCCCTATCACGATGCGCTGGCCGACCTTCTGGCCGATGTGCCGCAAGCGCTGATCCTGTCCTTGCACAGCTTCACGCCGCAACTCGCCTCGAGCGATGAGCCTCGGCCCTGGCACGTGGGCGTGCTCTACAACGAGGATGATCGCGCAGCGCGGATCGCCATTCCAATGCTTGAGGCCGAAGGGCTCTGCGTCGGGGATCAGCTGCCCTATTCGGGCAGGCTGCTTAATGCGACAATGAACCGCCATGCCGAGGCGGATGGAAGGCCCTACCTGGGCATCGAGGTGCGGCAAGACCTGATCAGCGATGCTAAGGGCCAAGCTGAATGGGCCGAGCGGCTGGCGCGGATTGCCAATCAGGTTGCGGTCGCAATCAGTTAGGTTTTCTGCCACTTTTGGCTGACATAGTTGTATTTAATACTTTCGACAGCGGCTGATTCCGTGGGCTAGGGAACGATCCCAAGTCGCTCGTAAAAACTGATTCCCTGTCCGGAGTTCGCACAATGCCCCCCTATCGTTCACGCACCACCACCCATGGCCGCAACATGGCGGGCGCGCGCGGACTTTGGCGCGCAACGGGCATGAAGGACGAGGACTTCGGCAAACCGATCATCGCGGTGGTCAATTCGTTCACGCAGTTCGTGCCGGGCCATGTCCACCTCAAGGACCTCGGCCAGATGGTGGCGCGCGAGATCGAGGCGGCTGGCGGCGTTGCCAAGGAATTCAATACCATCGCGGTCGATGACGGGATCGCCATGGGCCACGACGGCATGCTCTATTCATTGCCGAGCCGTGACCTGATCGCCGACAGCGTGGAATACATGGTCAACGCCCATTGCGCCGACGCGATGGTCTGCATTTCCAACTGCGACAAGATCACGCCTGGCATGCTGATGGCGGCAATGCGGATCAACATTCCGGTCGTGTTCGTCTCGGGCGGGCCGATGGAAGCGGGCAAGGTAATCCTCAAGGGGAAGGAGCACGCGCTCGATCTGGTCGACGCTATGGTGGCCGCGGCCGACGACATGATGACCGACGAGGAAGTGACTGCGATCGAGCGGTCGGCCTGCCCGACCTGCGGTTCGTGCTCGGGCATGTTCACGGCCAATTCGATGAACTGCCTGACCGAGGCGCTGGGTCTTTCGCTGCCGGGCAATGGCTCGACGCTGGCTACCCACGCTGATCGCAAGCGCCTGTTCCTCGAAGCGGGGCGCCTCGCCGTGGACCTGTGCAAGCGCTACTACGAGGACGACGATGCCAGCGTCCTGCCGCGCTCGATTGCCAGTTTCGATGCGTTCGAGAATGCGGTTTGCCTCGATATCGCGATGGGCGGTTCGACCAACACGGTGCTGCACCTGTTGGCGGCGGCGCACGAAGCGGGCGTGAACTTCACCATGTCAGACATCGATCGGCTGAGCCGCCGGGTGCCGTGCCTGTCGAAGGTCGCGCCGGCCAAGAACGACGTGCATATGGAGGACGTCCACCGTGCGGGTGGCATCTACGCCATTCTTGGAGAGCTGGATCGTGCGGGCCTGATCCACACGCACTTGCCGACGGTGCACAGCCGCACGCTGGCCGAAGCGCTGGATCGCTGGGACATCAAGCGCACCAATTCGCCAAGCGTGCAGGAATTCTTCAAGGCGGCGCCGGGCGGCGTGCCGACGCAGGTGGCGTTCTCGCAGGACCGTCGCTGGAAGGAACTGGACCTTGACCGCGAGACCGGCGTGATCCGTTCGGCCGAACACGCCTTCAGCAAGGACGGCGGGCTTGCCGTGCTCTATGGCAACATCGCGCGCGATGGCTGCATCGTGAAGACGGCGGGCGTCGATGAGAAGATCCACAAGTTTGCGGGGCCGGCCAAGGTCTATGAAAGCCAGGACGCGGCGGTGACGGCGATCCTGACCGGGCAGGTCGTGGCAGGGGACGTGGTGGTGATCCGCTACGAAGGGCCGAAGGGCGGCCCGGGCATGCAGGAAATGCTCTATCCCACCAGCTACCTCAAGTCGAAGGGGCTGGGCGCAGCTTGCGCGCTGCTGACCGACGGGCGCTTTTCAGGTGGCACTTCGGGCCTTTCCATCGGCCATGCCTCGCCGGAAGCGGCCGAGGGTGGCGAGATCGGGCTGGTCGAGAACGGCGACATGATCGAGATCGACATCCCCAACCGCACCATCCATCTGGCGGTGAGCGACGAGGAATTGTCGCACCGTCGTGCGGCCCAGGACGCCAAGGGCTGGAAGCCGGCGCAGGAGCGGCCGCGCCAGATCTCGACGGCGCTCAAGGCCTATGCCGCGATGACCACCAGCGCGGCGCGCGGTGCGGTGCGCGACCTCAAGCAGCTGGGCATCGACTGATGCGCAAGGGGCTGCCAGCGCTGCTGATCTGCGGGGTGCTGGCTGCCTGCTCCAAGGCTGAGGACGCACCGCAGGGGCGCGTGATCGATTGCGCGGTGGGCGGATCGGCGAAGTTCCTGCCGGAATGCTTTGTCGAGGACTCGCGCGTGGGTGACAAGCGCTTCCTGACCGTGCGGCACAAGGCCGGGGGTTTTCGCCGGTTCGAGATGGTGAACGACGGGCGTGGCGTGGTATCGGCTGACGGGGCCGACGAGGCGACTGCGCAGTGGTCGTCGCAAGGCGTGCTCGAAGTTTCGGTCGCGGGAGACCGCTATCGCTTTCCGGCAAGGATGAAGGACGATGCCCCGCAGCCGTGAGCCTTTGCTTTCGCAAGTACTCACAGTGGCGCAGATGCGCGCCGCAGAGGAGGACCTGATTGCGGCGGGCTCGACTGTCGATGCGCTGATGCAACTGGCCGGGCGCGGGGCGGGCGAGTGGGTACGCCGGATCGCGGGCGGCGGTTCGGTTACCGTGCTGTGCGGGCCGGGCAACAACGGCGGCGATGGCTGGGTCATCGCCGAATACCTTCGCGAACATGGCAATGCCGTGCAGGTCTTGGAGGCGCGCGAGCCGGTGACGGATGCGGCGCGCAATGCCAAGGCCCTGTATCGCGGGGCGGTCGTTTCGGCGGGAAGTGTGACGGCGGGGGACGTGTTCGTCGACTGCCTGTTCGGAAGCGGGCTGACGCGCGCCTTGCCGGATGATCTTCTTGCCCTGCTGTGCGATTTGGCGGCGCTGCATCGCCATCGCATTGCGATTGATCTGCCGAGCGGAATCGAAAGTGACAGCGGCGCCGCGCTGAATGAGGGCTTGCCGGAGTGGTCGTTGACAGTGGCGCTGGGGGCGTGGAAGCATGCCCACTTTGCCATGCCTGCCTGTTCGAAGATGGGCGCGGTCAGGCTGGTTGATATCGGCGTGGCGGCACTGCCGGGCGCGGCGCGGGTCCTGGCGAAACCGAAGCTGGAGGCACCTGCAGCCGATGCGCACAAGTACCGGCGCGGGATGCTCGGGATCGTCGCCGGAGAGATGCCAGGCGCAGCCTTGCTGGCGGCGACGGCCGCGCTGCGGGCAGGGGCGGGATACGTGAAGCTTGCAGCGCAGGCAGCGCCCTTGGTGGTCCCGCCGGAGTTGGTGGTGACCGGCGACGCTGCGGGAATGCTGGCCGACGCGCGGACCTCGGCGCTACTGGTAGGGCCGGGTCTGGGCCGGTCTGATGAAGCGTCGCGCCTGCTCGCTGCTGCGCTCCATGCTGGCCGACCGACAGTGGTGGATGCCGATGCGCTGGTCTTGTTGCGACCGGCGATGTTGTCTGGTGCACAATGCATTCTGACCCCGCACGAGGGCGAGATGACCGCGCTGGAGCGGGCTTTCGGGCTGTCGGGGGCTGGCTTGCGGCGAGATCGCGCGCTCGCTCTGGCTGAGGTTTCAGGCGCGGTCGTGGTGCTGAAAGGGCCGGACACGCTGATTGCCGCGCCCGGTGGCGAGACTGTTCTGGCACCGCGCGCTTCATCGTGGCTTTCGGTGGCGGGTACGGGTGACGTCCTGGCGGGAGCCATCGCCAGCCGCCTTGCCACGCATTGTCAGGACTTGGAGCAAGCCTTGCGCGCCGCCGAAGAAGGCCTATGGCTCCACGGCGAAGCGGCGCGGCTGTGCGGGCCTGCGTTCACGGCCGGAGAACTGGCCCATGCCGTGCAGGCAGCGCTGAAGGCCTGCCACGGAGGTGGCTACGAAGGAACTTCTTGAATGAGCGAGTCAGATCTGATCGTGCGTGTTGCCGCCAAGGGGGAAGGCGCAACGGCAGACGGCAGATACGCGGCGCTGGCGGCTCCCGGCGATGTGCTGCAGGCTGATGGTTCGCTGGTGCACGGTCCCAACCACGTCGATCCGCCGTGTCGGCACTTTCCCGCCTGCGGCGGTTGCCAGTTGCAGCACCTGTCCGAGAATGCGCTGGCCGAATACGTGCACGATCGCGTCGTAGGTGCGGCAAAGGGACAGGGGATCGCGGACGTGGTAGCCACGGCGGCGCACATCTCCCCGCCACGTTCGCGCAGAAGGGCGACCTTGCATGCGCAGGCGATCGGCAAGCGCGTGGTCATCGGGTTTCGCGAGCAGGGTTCGCACAAGATCGTCGACATGCGCGAGTGCCATGTTCTGGCGGCTGAACTGTTTGCACTGGTAGCCCCCTTGCGCGCCCTGCTCGAGCAATGGGGCGACCGCAAGCTGGCGGTCGATGTCGAGCTGGCGCTGGCCGATCAGGGTGTGTCCGTCGGCTTGAAGGGGCTGACTGCCGAAGGTCTGGCGAAGACCGAAGCCTTGCTCGACTTTGCGCGGGCCAACAGCCTGGCGCGGCTGACGATGGATTCTGGCTATGGCGCCGAGGGCGTGTGGGAGCCGGAGCCGGTAACGGTCACCCTTGGCGGGACGCCGGTTTCGTTGCCGCCCGGAGTTTTCCTGCAGGCGACTGCCGATGGCGAGGCAGCGCTTGTGGGTGCGGCGCGCGAATGGCTGGCCGGGGCACCCACGGTGGCGGATCTGTTTTCAGGGCTTGGCACCTTCGCCTTTGCCCTTGCGGGTCCAAAGACAAAGGTGCTGGCAGCCGAAGCGGCGCGCGATGCGCATCTTGCCTGCCAGACGGCGGCGCGAATGAACGGTCGGCCGGTCCACCCGCTGCACCGGGACCTGTTTCGCAATCCGCTGCGGGTGGAAGAACTGGATCGCTTTGCTTCCGTCGTGCTCGATCCACCACGGGCGGGCGCGCAGGAGCAGGTGGAGCAGATCGCCCTGAGCAAGGTTGCGCGCGTGGTCTATATCAGCTGCAACCCCGCGAGCTGGGCGCGGGATGCGATCAAGCTGATCGCGGGCGGTTACAGGCTGGCGGAGCTGCGGCCGATCGGCCAGTTCCGCTGGTCGACGCACGTGGAGCTCGCCAGCCTGTTCGTCCGCGATTGAATCAGGCGGCGAAGACGATCTTCGCGGCGTGGTAGATCAGCGCCATGAGCGCGACGCTCGACAGCGAGAACAGGATGAAGCGGACCATGACCTTGTTCACGGTCGCCTGCACCAGTGAGTGGACAACGCGCAAGGCTACATAGGCCCATGCCACGGTCGCGCTGGTGCCGTTGCCGGCTCCTGCGACAGCGATGACGAGGCAGACCGCGTAGAACAGCGTCGGCGCTTCGTGCAGGTGGTTGTAGTTGTGGGCCTTCCATTGGACGCTGGCGGGAAGCAGATCGTCGAGCGTCCTGGTGGGGTCCTTGGCGAGACTGTCTGGATCGAGCTTTGCCGCATTCATGGCCGGAATGCGGGTGACGTACATCCACAGCCACATGACCATGGTCCACGCCATAAGTGCAACGGCAGGTTGCAGGATATGGGCAATCTTCATTGGCATTTTCCCCCTTTTTTATGGCTTATCCGTGGCCCATGGTCGCTCCCAGCGCGCGCAGGGCCAGCCCGATCAGGCACAGCGTTGACAAAAGGAACAGGCTGAAGCGCACAGGCACGCGGTTGACGGTTGCCTGCCAGATCGAGTGGACGATGCGCAGGACAACGTAGCCCCATGCCAGCATGACATCGAGCGAGGCTGCCCCCATGATCGCAAGGATCATCACGGTGGCGTAGAACAGCGTCGGCTGTTCCATGAGGTGGCTGTAGTTGTGCGCCTTCCAGTTGATCTCGTCGGGCAGCACGCCTTCGAGGTCCTGTCCGCGCCCGCCGGGCTTGGCTTTGCCGAGGCCACCCTTTTGCTTGAGGGCTGGCAGCCGCGTTCCGGCCATCCAGAACAGCATGACAATCGACCACAGCACAAGCACCGTGGCGGGCGTGAGGATTTGCGCCTGCATCTTCAGATCTCCCCCGAGAATTGCCGGGAGAGTGCGAGGTGCGAGTTAGATTGTCAAATGCAACTTATCCGTGGTGCGCAATCACTTGGGCAAAGGCGGCCGGGTCGACGTTGCCGCCCGAGAGCAGAACGGCGGTACGGCCATCTGCTGCCACCTTGCCGGCGAGCAACGCGGCGAGGCCTGCTGCTCCGCCCGGCTCGACGACCAGCCTCAGCTTGCTGAAGGCATAGCGCTGGGCGGCGCGCACTTCCGCTTCGGTTACGCTCAAGCCCCTGAGGCCCCGCGCGGAGAGGACGGCGAAGTTGATGGGGAAGGTGGCGGGCGTCTGCAGCGCGTCGCACGCTGTGGGAGGGGCGTCGCGAGGGACGCGCTGGATCGCGCCACTGACGAGGCTCCGGGCGACATCGTCCCAGCCTTCGGGTTCGACGGGCACGATCTCGGCGTCGGGCAGGGCAAGGGCGAGACCGGCAGCAAGGCCGCCGCCGCCGCAGGGCGTGACGACGCGGGTCGGGCCACCATCGGCGAAACATTCCATCTGCGCGGCCAGTTCGATTCCGGCGCTGCCCTGACCTTCGATCACCCATGGATCGCCAAAGGCATGGACAAGCGTTGCCCCGCTTTGCGCAACAAGTGTAGCGGCCACGGCATCGCGATCCTCGCCGCCGGGCCGATCATAGAGCACGACGTCTGCGCCAAGCTCGCGCGTGGCGGCGAGTTTCACTTGCGGCGCGTCATTGGGCATCACGATCCGGGCCGCAATGCCGAGCCGGCGGGCGGCCCAGGCCACGCCTTGCGCGTGGTTGCCGCTCGATACGGCGATGACGCCGCGGCTGCGCTCGTCATCGGTCAGGTCAGACAGCCGGTGCCACGCGCCGCGAATCTTGAAGGCGCCGACGGGCTGGAGGCATTCGGCCTTGCACCACACGGTTCCGCCATTCGGCAGTTCAAGCGGAAGCAGCGGCGTTTGCGGCAGAAGCTGCGCCATCTTTTCCGCGGCGCGGAGGACCCCTGCGCGGGTGGGAGCGCGCTGATCTGACGAAGCATTCGGGTTAGGACTTGGGTTTGTCATGGCTCTACTCTAAAGGGCCTGCCCATGAATGTCCTGCGCGTTCGATCGAGAGGTCCGGAACGCGACGGGACAAATGGCATTTGGAGCAATCATGGCAAAAGTTCTCGTCATCGGCGCAGGCGGCGTCGGCTCGGTCGCGGTCCACAAGATGGCGATGAATTCCGATATCTTCACCGGCATTGCGCTGGCGAGCCGCACCAAGTCCAAGTGTGATGCCATTGCCGCTTCGGTGAAGGAGCGCACCGGAGTCACGATCGACACCTACCAGATCGACGCGGATGACGTTGCCGCGACCACGGCGCTGATCAACGAGGTCAAGCCCGTCCTCGTCGTCAACCTCGCGCTGCCGTACCAGGATCTCAACATCATGGACGCCTGCCTTGCGGCCGGCGTCAACTACATGGACACCGCGAACTACGAGCCGATCGACGAGGCCAAGTTCGAGTATTCGTGGCAGTGGGCCTATCAGGACAAGTTCAAGGAAGCGGGCCTGATGGCGCTGCTGGGATCGGGCTTCGATCCGGGGGTGACCAGCGTCTTTGCCACCTGGCTGAAGAAGCACAAGCTCGACACGATCCGCACGCTCGACATCCTCGATTGCAATGGCGGCGATCATGGCCAGCACTTTGCCACCAACTTCAATCCGGAAATCAACATCCGCGAAGTGACCGCGCCTGCGCGGCACTACCTCAACGGCGAGTGGGTGGAGACGCCGGCGCTGACCATCCGCCAGCAGTTCGACTTCGAGGAAGTCGGCCCGAAGAACATGTACCTGATGTACCACGAGGAACTCGAAAGCCTCGCGCATCACCTGCCCGAGATCGAGCGCATCCGCTTCTGGATGACGTTCGGCGATGCCTACATCACGCACCTGACCGTGCTGCAGAACGTGGGCATGACCCGGATCGATCCGGTGATCTACGAGGGCAAGGAAATCATCCCGCTGCAGTTCCTCAAGGCGGTGCTGCCCGAACCGGCTTCGCTCGGCCCCACGACCAAGGGCAAGACCAACATCGGCGATATCGCCACGGGCCTGAAGGATGGAGAAGAGAAGACCTTCTACATCTACAACATCTGCGACCACGAGGACGCCTATCGCGAGACCGGCAACCAGGCGGTGAGCTACACCACCGGCGTGCCCGCGATGATCGGCGCGGCGATGATGGTGCAGGGCATCTGGTCGGGCGCCGGCGTGTTCAACATGGAACAGTTCGATCCTGATCCCTACATGGACATGCTCAACAAGCACGGGCTACCGTGGCAGGTGAAGGAACTGGCGGGTCCGCTCGCGTTCTGATCTTTCTGCGTCCCCGCGAAGGTGGGGGCGTTCCACGTCTGATGTCGTGTTGGACGGAATGGGGCCCCCGCCTGCGCGGGGGTCCATTGTTTTGAAGTGAGGCTTAGCATGGAAACCAGAGCGGGCGATCCGGGGGCTTTTGCGCAGTTTGACCTGAACCGGGTGGATAGCCCGGCATTCGTGGTCGATGCGGCGAAGTTGCGGGCCAATCTGGCGGTGCTGGCCGACGTGCGGGACCGCGCCGGGATCAAGGTGCTGGCGGCGCTCAAGGCGTTTTCGATGTGGAAGGTGGCGCCAATCGTCGGGGAGTATCTCGACGGCGTGTGCACGTCCGGCCTGTGGGAAGCCAAGCTGGCGGCCGAGCACTATTCGGGCGAGATCGCGACGTACTGCGCGGCCTACAAAGCTGAGGATCTGCCCGAGATCCTGCGGCTATCGGATCATGTGATCTTCAATTCGCCCGGCCAGCATGCGCGGTTTGCGGGCGAGATCGCGGCAGCGCAGGCTGTCGGAGACAAGTTCGACATCGGCCTGAGGATCAATCCACTGCACGCCGAGGGCGAGGTGCCGCGTTATGACCCTTGCGCGCCGCATTCGCGTCTGGGCTTCCCGGTGGATCAGTTGTTGCCAGAACACCTGGAAGGCGTATCGGGCCTGCATTTCCACACGCTGTGCGAGCAGGATTTCGAGCCATTGAAGCGCACGTGGGAGGCGCTGGAGGCACGGATTGCGCCGTACTTCGGGCAGCTCAAGTGGCTGAACTTCGGCGGCGGCCACCACATCACCCGCGCCGATTACCAGCGTGAGGACCTGATCGCATTCCTGCGTGAGGTGAAGGCGCGCACGGGTTGCGAGATCTATCTGGAGCCGGGCGAGGCCGTGGCGCTGGATGCGGGAATTCTGGTCGGCACCGTACTCGACACGCACTGGAACGGGATGCAGCTTGGGATTACCGACATTTCGGCGACCTGCCACATGCCCGACGTGATCGAGGCACCTTATCGTCCGGCAATGCTGGGCGAACTGCCCATCGACGAGTACGAGGATGGCGGGGAGGGAGGCGCTCCGGTGCGTCTTGGCGGGCCTTCGTGCCTCGCGGGTGATGTGATCGGCGATTACCGCAAGCCCGGGTTGGCGCAGCCGGGCACGCGCTTTGCGTTTCTCGATCAGGCGCATTATTCGATGGTCAAGACCACGACCTTCAACGGCGTGCCACTGCCGTCGATCTGGCTGTGGGACAGCAAGAGCGATGCGCTCGAGAAGGTGCGCGGCTTCACTTACGAGGACTTCCGCGACCGTCTTTCCTGAGGCATGCTGCCTGCTGACAACAATGTTGGCGGGAGAAGGCAATGGCGGGCGATTTGCTCGATGGTGTGACCAGCGATCCGGTGCGCATGGGCTGGATGCAAGGTTCGCCGCCGCCTGCCGACAAGATCCTGCTCGCCTCGCGCGCGGACCACATGCGGTTTCCGATGATCCGCTGGTCCTATTCCAACATGCGCCAGTTCGTGCCCTCGCGACGTGTGGCCGCGGCGGACGAGAGCAAGGCGCTTGAACGGGCAATTGACGAGGGGCTGGGGCAGATCCGTTTCGTACCGCTGAATGCGGATGAGCCGATGTCGCTGGAACAGTCGCTGACGCAGGCCTTCACCGATGGCATTCTGGTCCTGCACCGCGGCAAGGTGGTGTTCGAGCGCTGGTTCGGCGTGACCGGGCCGGAGACGAGGCATATCGCCTTTTCGGTAACCAAGAGCTTCGTCGGAACGCTTGCCGAGATGCTGGTCGAGGAGGGCAGGCTTGATCCTGCGGCGCTGGCGTCGGATTACCTGCCGGAACTGACCGGGAGCGGGTTTGGCGATGCGACGGTGCGCCAGGTGCTGGACATGACCACCGCGCTCGATTTCTCCGAGGATTATGCCGATCCCAACTCTGGCATCGGGGCCTACAGTGCGGCTCTTGGGCTGACGCCGAGGCCGGTGGACTATGCCGGGCCGATTGATCTTGCGTCGTACCTGCCCCGCATCGGCAAGGCGGGGCAGCACGGGACAGGCTTCACCTATCGCACGCCCAATACCGAAGTGCTGGCGTGGATGATTGCGCGGATCGAGCGGAAGCACTTTGCCGAGGTGCTGTCGGAGCGGATCTGGCGGCCGCTGGGCATGCGGGGCGATGCCGACCTCATCGTGGATCAGGCGGGAACGGCCTTTGCCGGTGGCGGGCTGAACCTGAGGCTGGAGGACCTGGCGCGGTTTGGTGAGGCGATGCGCCTTGGCGGGCTGGGGGTCATTCCCGAAGCCGTGGTGCAGCGGGCGACGCATGGCGGAGAGCCGGCGCATTTCGACCGCAACCGCTATCCGCAACTGCCGGGTTGGAGCTATGGCAGCCAGTGGTGGATCAGCAACAACAACCGCGGCTGCTTCTCCGCGCGGGGCATCCACGGGCAGACTCTGTGGGTCGATCCTGCAGCGGAAATGACGGTGGCACGATTCGCATCGCACCCCACAGCTGCCAATGGCGCCAACGATCCGCTGTCACTCCCGGCATGGGCTGCACTGGCCGAAGCATTAAGTTCCTGATTTTTCGCGATCTGTCTGGATTTGTTTCATTTTCCTGACAGGACTTTTGGGCAGCGTTATTTTCACTTGAGATTCATGCGCAGGGCCTTATTTACCCCCCTCTCGCTGCCCCATGGGGACTTCCAAACCGCAAGGCAGCTTCGTTCAACGTTCCGTTTGGGGGTCCCTTGAGTTGCACATCCATCCTGACGCACTGGCTGTAGTTCGCGCCTCCGCGCCTGAACAACCCGCCATTTTGAACCGTCCGCACGCCGCCGCGCGCGCTGCCCGCTTCTTCGTCGAGAAGTTTCCGGGCAAGTCGCTGTATGCGGTGAAGGCGAATCCGTCGGCCGATCTGATCCGCATCCTGTGGGATTCGGGCGTAACGCACTATGACGTCGCCTCGATCGCGGAAGTGCGCCTGGTGCGCGAGACGCTGCCCGAGGCAGTGCTGTGCTTCATGCATCCGGTGAAGGCTCCGGCTGCGATCCGCGAAGCCTATCACACCTATGGCGTGCGAGTGTTCAGCCTCGATTCGATCGAGGAGCTGGAGAAGATCAAGGCTGCGACGGCAGACTCGGAGGGCAACGTGCCCGAAGACCTGACGCTGTGCGTGCGCCTGCGCGTTTCGTCGGAATACTCGGAGCTGAGCCTCGCCTCGAAGTTCGGCTGCGATCTGGCCAATGCGGCAGAACTGCTCCAGGCGACCCGCCAGGTGGCGGACTCGCTGGGCGTGTGCTTCCATGTCGGCAGCCAGTCGATGAGCCCGCATGCCTATGTGCAGGCGTTGGAGCGTGTGCGTGCCGCGATCGTCGATGCTTCGGTCCTTGTCGACATCATCGACGTGGGCGGTGGCTTCCCCTCGATCTACCCGGGCATGGAACCGCCGCCGCTCGAAGACTACTTCGGCGTGATCGACCGTACCTATGAATCGCTGCCGGTTTCCTACTCGGCCGAACTGTGGTGCGAGCCGGGCCGTGCGCTGTGCGCGGAATACAACTCGATGATCGTGCGCGTCGAACGTCGCCGCGGCGCCGAGCTGTACATCAACGATGGCGCTTATGGCGCGCTGTTCGACGCGGCCCATGTCGGTTGGCGCTTCCCGGTGCGCGTGCTGCGCGACGAGGTGGCGAACGATGTCGACACCGAGATCGAGCTGGAGCCGTTCAGCTTCTATGGCCCGACCTGCGACGACATGGACCACATGGAAGGTCCGTTCGAACTGCCGGTGGACATGAAGGTTGGCGATTACATCGAGATCGGCATGCTCGGCGCCTATGGCGCGGCAATGAAGACCGCGTTCAACGGCTTCGGCGCCACGGAAGTGTTCGAAGTGACTGACGAGCCGATGTCGAGCCAGTATCGGGGCGATCGTCGCGATCCGCGCGTTTCGGACAACGTGGTCTCCCTGCGCTGATTGCCGGCGCGATTGAGCAAACAACGAAGGCCCCGCCGCGAGGTGGGGCCTTTCTCGTTACGGCTGTGCGAAGACGGCGCGATAGATGACTGCCGCGGCAACCAGCCACAGTACCATGACAGCGATGAGCCCGCCGGTTGAGCGTGGCTTGCCGACTGCGCTGGCACGTTCGCGCAGGTCCTGCATGAGCGGTGCGGGGATCATCCTGACGGCAAGCGCGATGCCAAGCGGCACGAGGATCACGTCGTCAAGATAGCCGAGGATCGGGATGAAATCGGGGATGAGGTCAATAGGGGACAGGGCATAGGCGGCGATGATGGCGGCGGCGACTTTAGCTGCAACCGGCACGCGCGGATCGCGCGCGGCAAGCCACAGGGCCACCACATCACACTTGATGCGCCGGGCCCATGCCTTGAGATCCTGGAGTGCCTTTACTGCCACCAGCTCGAAGTAGGAGCGCGGGCCGCGGTTACAAGCTTCAGTCGAAGCCGACGAACCGGGCGGCTTCCTCCACGCTCTTGCGTTTGCTGACGACTGCATTGGCGGGGAATTCAGGATCGGGCCAGCCCAGCGCGACCGCTTTCATGATGACCTGATCGTCAGGGATGCCGGCATGTTCGCGCACGACCGGGGATTGCATGATGCCTTGCGAGTTGATGACGCAGCCGAGGCCGCGCGACCATGCCGCGTTGACGAGTGCGGTGGTTACGGCGCCGCAGTCAAACGCAGTATCGTCGCTGCCGGATAGCTCACGGTCATACGTGACGATAACGCAGACCGGTGCGTCGAACTGGCGGAAGCCGCGCAGCACCCAGTCCTGGCGCGCGGGCGCATCGTCGCGGGCAATGCCCATGGCGCCGAACAGCTGCTTGGCAACTTCGACCTGCCGGTCACGATGAACGCCGGCGAAGGGATTGCCCTTGCGGAACTCGCGGCTGTCAGGCTCGCCTGCGAGGATGCGCTCGGTATTGCCCTGGCGAATTTGGTTGAGCGGTTCGCCAGTGACGACATGGAAGTGCCAAGGCTGGGTGTTCATCGAACTGGGAGCGCGCATCGCCAGCGCAAGGATTTCCTCGATCAACACGCGCGGCACCGGCTTGTCGAGATAGCCGCGGATCGACCGGCGACCAAGGACCACTTCGTCGTAGGACAGAACCGACATGCACTCTCCCGGTCTTTAATTGATCGGTTAAGGTTAGCGCCGGGGGCAGGAAAGGCAAGCCCAACGAAAAAGCCCTCCCGGTTGGGGAGGGCTTTTTGACTTGCAGAAGCGCAAAGATCAGGCCGCCTTCTGGATTTCCATTTCCATGCGCTGCCAGATCTCCACCAGCGCCTCGGTCAGCTCGTCCATCATCGCCTCGGTGTGCGAAGGGCCGGGGGTGAAGCGCAGGCGCTCCGTGCCGCGGGGGACGGTGGGGAAGTTGATCGGCTGGACGTAGACGCCGTATTCGGCGAGCAGGATGTCGCTGATCTTCTTGGCACGGACCGGATCGCCGACCATCAGCGGCACGATATGCGTGGTCGATGGCATGACCGGAAGGCCCGCGTCGGCAAAAGCCTTCTTCAGATAAGCTGCAGCGGCCTGCTGGCCTTCGCGTTCCTCGCTCGACGCCTTGAGGTGGCGGACCGAGGCGAGGACGCCTGCGACCAGCACCGGGGAAAGCGAGGTGGTGAAGATGAAGCCGGGGGCATAGGAGCGGATCACATCGATGATCTTGCGATCAGCCGCAATGTAGCCGCCCATGACGCCGAAGGCCTTGCCCAGCGTACCCTCGATGATGTCGATGCGGTGGGCAGCTTCGTCACGATCGGTGATGCCGCCGCCGCGCGGACCGTACATGCCGACAGCGTGGACCTCATCGATGTAGGTCAGTGCGTTGTACTTCTCGGCAAGGTCGCAGATCGCGTGGATCGGGGCGACGTCACCGTCCATCGAATAGACCGATTCGAAAGCGATCAGCTTGGGCAGGGCGGGGTCCGTCTCTGCCAGAAGCTGTTCGAGATGCTCGACGTCGTTGTGACGGAACACCTTCTTTTCCGCGCCCGAATTGCGGATGCCCGCGATCATCGAAGCGTGGTTCAGCTCGTCCGAGAAGATCACGCAGCCGGGCAGGATCTTCGCCAGCGTGGACAGCGTGGCGTCGTTCGAGACATAGCCCGAGGTGAACAGCAGCGCGCCTTCCTTGCCGTGCAGGTCGGCCAGCTCTTCCTCAAGCTGGATGTGGTAGTGCGTGTTGCCACCGATGTTGCGCGTGCCGCCCGAGCCGGCGCCGACATTGTGCAGCGCCTCTTCCATCGCCTCGATCACCTTGGGGTGCTGGCCCATGGCGAGGTAATCGTTCGAGCACCACACCGTGATCGGCTTCGGGCCATTGTGTCCGGCAAAGCAGCGCGCATTGGGATAGGCGCCCTTGTTGCGCAGGATGTCGATGAAGACGCGGTAGCGACCTTCGGAGTGCAGACGCTCGATCGCAGAATCAAAAACCTGATCGTAATTCACCCCGCCGCTCCTTCCTGCAACGAAAGCGCATCCGCGCTCCCGAGGCCCGATCCCGTTGGGCCACCGGCGAATGGGCGGCTTCTACGCCTGTTCAAAACGCATTGCCAGCCTCATTTGGCATAACTGCCCGAAAGTCGGAGCTATTTGGTTGTCCTGGCCTTACGTAGTTCCGGCGCAAGCGTGATCCCATACTCCGGCCCCTTGGCCATCACCCATTCGGCGTCGTGGGAAGGGACGATCACGAGGTCTTCATGTTCTTTCTTCAGAGCCTTCAACCCCTTCAGCCAGCCCATGACGGAGGAGCGGTCCTCAGGCACCAGCCAGTCCGCCAGGAGGCGCGAACGCGGCGTTGGAATCTCGACATTGGCGGCGAGCGACGCGGTGTCTCCGGCGAAAATGTATTCCCGGCCCGAGGCGAGACGCACGTAGATCATTTCCGAGGCCGGAGTGTGCCCCGGGGTCTGGATCAGCACCACGCCCGGGGCAACTGCCTCGATCGCGGCGAACTTGCGCGGGGCGTGGAGCAGCCGGGCATTCTCGCGCCAGAGTGCGTTGATATTGCCCATCATGCCTTCGGAAACGACGGCTTTTCCTTCGATGCTCTTGAAGCGGGGGTGATCGAGAAATCCACCCACATGATCGATGTGCGCATGCGTGAACAGGATCATCGCAGCACGATCCATCCACCCGTTCACCAACTGCTGTGCCCGGGGCCTGTATACCTCGAAGCCCATGCTGCGGGCGTCGTCTCCCGAGATGCCCGGATCGATCACGATGCTGCCCTCGGGAGTCTCGATCCGCCATGCCGTGATGGCGCTGGTGATCTGTCGCAGGCCCGTGCCGGCAGCCAGCGCGGCACCGGGAACATCGCGCATTGCCACTGTGGCAAAGGTGATGGCCGTGGGCTTGTCGCCCTTCATGGCATCGGCCGCCTTGCGCAGTGCACCAAGGTCAATCCTGCGTGCCGGCACTTGCGGTCCGGCGTTCACCAGAAGCCAGTAATAGGCAAAGCCCAGAACTGCCAGCAGCACGATCATGAACTTGGAAATCTTGCCCAAGGCCTGTCCTCCCGGTCGTGCCTGCGTCAAAACGTCTCTATCCGATCAAGCCCGTGCCGCGCCAGAGCCTGACGCAGGGCTGCCACGTCTTCGCCATCGCGGGTGAACAGGGCAAGATCCGGCCCGGCGCGATGCCATGACTGGCCCTGCGTCAGGTAGGCAATGCGGCGGGCGATGCCATCCGAACCGTCCACGAATTGAACGCCAGGCCCGAAGGCCTCGGCAAGTTCATCCTGCACCAGTGGAAAATGCGTGCAGGCCAGCACGACGGTATCGATCCGGTCGCCGCCGGGCATCTCTTTCAGCGCTCGTGCGGCGCGGCGGTAGATGGCCGGATCGACCGTCTCGCCGCGCAGCTTGGCCTCCGCTGCAGCGACCAGTTCGGGCGCGCCATGGCGCAGGAGCAGCTTGTCGCTGGCGAACTCTGCCTCCAGTCGATCGACATAGGCCTGCCGGATCGTGGCAGCCGTGCCGAGCAGGCCGATGACGCCGGTTTTGGTCATGGCCGCAGCGGGCTTGATCGCCGGCACGGTGCCGACGATGGGCACTTCCAGTACCTCGCGCACGGCGGCCAGCGCAATGGTCGAAGCGGTGTTGCAGGCGATGCACACCAGCCTCGGGCGGAGGCGCTCGGTCAGCCTGCCGAGCAGCCCGGAGACCCGCGCCGCGATCTGGGCCTCGGTCTTGTCGCCATAGGGCAGACCGGCATTGTCTGCGACGTAGATCACCGGCGCAGCGGGCAGGACGCTCCGCACCTTCTTCAGCACGGAAAGCCCGCCCACGCCCGAATCGAACAGGAGCAGCGGCGCGGCGGCATCGGGTTGGGGAGAAGCGGTCATCTGGCGGGCTTGTATCGGGAATGGCGATAAAATGGAAAGTGGCCTCTTTCGCTTTTGTGGAGGGACAGGATATGAGCGGGGCGTGGAAACGCTCATGCCCCTGCTCGTCGGCTATCTGCTTGGCTCCGTGCCTTTCGGCCTCGTCCTTACGCGATTGACCGGGGGTGGCGATCTGCGCGCCATCGGTTCAGGGAACATCGGGGCGACGAACGTGCTGCGCACCGGCAAGAAAGGCGTCGCCGCAGCAACGCTCCTGCTCGACATGGGCAAGGGGCTGGCGGCGGTGCTGCTGGCTCGCCATCTCTGGCCGGGAAGCGAGCCGCTGGCAGCGCTTGCCGCCGTGCTCGGCCATTGCTTCCCGGTCTGGTTGAAGTTCAAGGGCGGCAAGGGCGTGGCGACGATGATGGGCGTGTCGCTGGGGCTCGCCTGGCCTATCGGCCTTGCTTATGCAGTGGTCTGGCTCGGCGTGCTCTTCGCCAGCCGCATCTCGTCGCTGGGCGGGATGAGCGCCGCTTTGGCTGCTCCGGCTGCAGCGCTGCTTCTGGGCTACACCGCGTACGCTCCCGTCCTGGCGCTGCTGGCGCTGCTTGTCCTGTTTTTGCACCGCGAGAACATTGCCCGCCTCCGCGCCGGGACCGAGCCCAGGGTCGGCAGCAAGAAGTGAGCGCGGCGGCTGAAGCCACCCTCTCTCGCGACGAGGCCTTCGCCCGCATCCGCCTGCTGCGTTCGCCCAATATCGGACCGGTCAGCTACACCCAGTTGCTGCGCCGCTTCGGCACGGCCAGCGCCGCACTAGAGGCTTTGCCTGATCTGGCAGCGCGGGGCGGGGCGCCCTACCGTCCGGCTGCCATCGACCGTGTTGAGCGCGAGATCGCTTCGGTGCGCAAGGCCGGAGCCCGCTACCTGTTCCATGGCGGGCCGGATTATCCCGTTCTGTTGGCCGAGCTCGAAAGCCCCCCGCCAATCCTGACGGTCCGGGGAGACGTGGCGCTGCTGCAGCGGCCTTCGATTGCCGTGGTCGGGGCGCGCAATGCCTCGGCCGCCGCGGTGAAGCTATCGCGCGACTTTGCCACTGCTCTGGCCGGCCAAGGGTACGCCGTGATCTCCGGGCTGGCGCGCGGGATCGATGCGGCAGCCCATCGCGGCGCGCTGGCAGGCATGGAGCATGGCGGCGGTACGGTCGGCGTGATCGCCAGCGGGATCGACATCAGCTATCCGCCCGAGAACGCCGAGCTGCAGGAACAGGTGGCCTGTGAGGGGCTGCTCATCGCGGAAATGCCGCCGGGCACCGAACCGCTCGCCCGCCACTTTCCGCATCGCAATCGCATCATCGCCGGGCTGGCCACCGGGACACTGGTGGTGGAAGCCGCGCCGAAATCCGGATCGTTGATCACGGCGCGACTGGCGGCAGAGGCGGGGCGCGAGGTCATGGCCATTCCCGGATCACCGCTGGACAGCCGTTCGCACGGCTGCAACCAGCTGATCCGGGAAGGGGCCATTCTGGTGCAAAGGCCTGAAGATGTGGTGGAACTGCTGGTCGGCTTTACCGGACAGCCGCGTTCGAGCTTCCGCGAACACGCGCCCGATTACGACAACCCCCTGGACGATGACAGGGCCGACATTGCAGCGATGCTGACACTTGCCCCGGTGGCGGTTGATGAACTCATCCGCCAGAGCGGTGCCAGCGCCGGGGCCGTCCAAATGGCATTGCTCGAACTGGAACTGTCGGGCAGGCTGGTCCGTCACGCAGCAGGGCGGGTAAGCCTAATGTCCTGAGCCTTGCCCAACCATCCGCTTGACGAACCGCGAAGCCAATCCCCACCCTCGCGCGTACGTACACGTAAGGACTGCTTTTCATCGCCATGCAGCTTGTCATTGTTGAATCCCCGGCCAAGGCCAAGACCATCGAGAAGTACCTCGGCCCCGGCTTCAAGGTTCTCGCCTCCTACGGTCATATCCGCGATCTTCCGGTAAAGGATGGCTCTGTCCGTCCCGACGAGGACTTCGCGATGGATTGGGAACTCTACGGGGACAAGCAGTCCCGTGTGAAAGCCATCACCGATGCGGCCAAGGACGCCGATCGCCTTATCCTGGCGACCGACCCTGATCGTGAAGGCGAGGCAATTTCCTGGCATGTCAGGGAGTTGCTGAAGAAACGTAAGGCACTTCCGAAGGAAGTGGAGCGGGTTACCTTCAATGCAATCACCAAGCAGACGGTGACCGATGCGATGAAGCGCCCGCGCGAGCTCGACCAGGACCTGATCGATGCCTACCTCGCCCGCCGCGCGCTCGATTACCTGTTCGGCTTCACGCTTTCGCCGGTGCTGTGGCGCAAGCTGCCCGGCGCGAAGTCGGCAGGGCGCGTGCAGTCGGTGGCCCTGCGCCTCATCGTCGAGCGCGAGCGCGAGATCGAGGTTTTCAAGGCGCAGGAATACTGGTCGGTCATTGCTCGGCTCGAGCAGGGCGGGACGGAATTTGCCGCACGGCTCGTCAAGTTCGATGGCCAGAAGCTCGACAAGCTGACGTTGGGTGACGAAGGGGCCGCGATGAAGGCCAAGGCCGTGGTCGAGGCTGGCACGTTCCGCGTCGAGGACGTCGAGACGAAGCCGACGCGCCGCAATCCCTATCCGCCGTTCACCACATCGACCTTGCAGCAGGAAGCCGCGCGCAAGCTCGGCTTCTCGGCCAGCCACACCATGCGTGTGGCGCAGACGCTGTATGAAGCGGGCGCGATCACCTACATGCGTACCGATGGCGTGCAGATGGACCCGAGCGCGATTTCGGCGGCGCGCAAGGCGATCTCGGACCGGTATGACGGGCATTACCTTCCCGAAAAACCCCGTCATTACGAGACGAAGGCGAAGAATGCTCAGGAAGCGCATGAAGCCATCCGGCCAACCGACTTTTCGAAGGATCGCTATGGTTCGGGCGACGAGGCGCGCCTTTACGACCTGATCTACAAGCGGGCGATGGCGAGCCAGATGGCCTCTGCCAATATTGAACGGACCAGCGTGACGCTGCGCGACGGGACCGGCAAGCACGAGCTGCGCGCGACGGGGCAGGTGGTGAAGTTCCCCGGCTTCCTTGCCGTCTACGAAGAAGGCCGCGACCAGAAGGCCGATGGCGATGACGAGGATGGGAGCCTGCTGCCTTCGCTCAACAAGGGCGACACGCCGGCCAAGCGCGGTGTCGATGCAACGCAGCACTTTACCCAGCCGCCGCCGCGCTATTCGGAAGCCAGCCTGGTGAAGCGCCTAGAGGAACTGGGCATTGGCCGGCCCTCGACGTATGCCGCGACGCTGCAGGTGCTCAAGGACCGGAACTACGTTCGGACCGAGAAAAACCGTTTCTTCGCAGAGGAATCGGGCCGACTTTTGACATCGTTTCTTGAACGCTTCTTCACCCGCTACGTGGCTTACGAGTTCACTGCGGGCATGGAAGAGGAGCTTGACGATGTGTCGGGCGGGCGTGCCGAATGGAAGAAGGTGCTTGCCGAGTTCTGGCGCGACTTCAAGCCCAAGTCCGACGAGGTGATGGAGAAGAAGCCGAGCGAGGTGACGGCCGAGCTGGACGAATTCCTTTCCGACTACCTCTTCCCGCCGCGCGAGGACGGCAGCGATCCGCGGCTTTGTCCCAAGTGCGAGGCGGGACGCCTTTCGCTGCGCGGTGGACGTTACGGGGCGTTCGTCGCCTGCTCGAACTATCCGGAGTGCAAGTACACCCGCAAGTTTGCGCAGCCCGGCGGATCAGACGGTGACGGTGGCGAGGACGGCGTTCTGGGCAAGGATCCTGAGACCGGACTTGAAGTCGTGCGCAAGGCTGGCCGCTTCGGTCCCTACATCCAGTTGGGTGAGGGCAAGGAGGCCAAGCGTGCGTCGATCCCCAAGGACATTGGCGAACTCGATCTGGAGTGGGCGCTCAAGCTGCTGTCTCTGCCGCGTGAGGTGGGCAAGCATCCTGAAAGCGGCAATCCGATCACGGCGAGCATTGGCCGCTACGGGCCCTATCTCGCACATGACGGCAAGTACGCGAGGCTGAAGTCAACAAGCGAAGTGTTCGAGACCGGAATGAATGCTGCCGTCATGCATCTCGCTGCGGCAGCAGCGGGCGCGGGTGCGCGTGGGGGCCGGACGGCAGCCGAACCGCTCAAGGTTTTTGGTGCACACCCGACGTCTGGCGGTGAGATCAAGCTGATGGCGGGGCGCTATGGTCCCTATGTCACCGATGGCACCACCAATGCGACTTTGCCGAAGGACAAGCAGCCCGAAGCCCTGACGCTGGAAGAGGCGATCACCCTGATCGACGAGCGGGCTGCCAAGGGCCCGGCCAAGGGCAAGAAGGGCGCGAAGAAGGCCCCGGCCAAGAAGGCGGCCCCAAAGAAGGACGCGCCGAAAAAGGAAGCGGCCAAGAAGCCAGCGGCAAAGAAAGCGCCGGCGAAGAAGGTTGCGAAAAGCGCCGAGTAAGCTTTCTACCGGTCGCGCTTAACGGCGCGGCCGGTAGAGCCAGTATTCCTTGTTGCCCAGAGGTACACGGGCATAGCGTTCATACTTGCGGGCGAGTTCCGTCTGTATCATGCGCCGCGTGTCCATGTTTGGCAGGTAAAGCTTCTTGTTCAGGCCGCGCATCACGATCACGCCGGGCTTGCTGGCCAGGATTTGCGCGAGTTCGGCGGAAGGATCGACCCCGATTGCGGGGGCTTCGACATAAGTATTGAGGTGGTTGGGGAAGATCCACCGTGTCGGCAGGCAGGTGTTGGTCGTCCGATAGAACGCCATCTCGCCTTCGTAGATATATAGGCAGCCCGCGTGCAGTTCCTGGGCGATTGCCGCGTTCATCGCTTGGTACTGCCTGGAAGTTCCGTGCTGATTAAGCTGATAGAGCATCACCACCACGCCAGCGATTGCGCCAAATCCGAGCAGCAGGCGGCCATACCACCGCTCACCTGGCGTCGCACGCGCCAAGGCCGGAGCGGCCAGGACCGCAAGCGGCATGAGCACGGGCGATACGTAATGGTCGTACCACGTGCCGAAAGCGAGAAACCCGGTGCAGGCTGCCATACCCCAGAGAGCGAGCACGCGGTGGCCGACCAGGTTGGCCCCGGCCAACGTATCGAACATCCTGGGTGCTCTGAAGATCGCCAGCCAGAACGGCGTCAGGACCACGACTTCCTTGAGCAGGCGCCAGTACGATACCCAGCCATCCGAGCCGCGATCAAAGATCGAGACGAAATTTGCATAGATGAAGGCATCGAGCTGTCCGATTCCGGCATACCAGGCCATCGCGGCAAGCGTCGGCAAGAGTGCGACGCCAATCCAGAGCAGGCCGGTTGCAGCCAGGCGCTTGAACGACCAGACATCGGCAAAGCCGCGCGCCAGCAGGATCAGGCCGAACGCGGCACCTTCGAATATCACCGTGTACTTGATCTGGATGGCAAGCCCCAGCAGCAGCATGACGAGGCAGCCCCGCCAGATCAGCGGGGGGTGCTCAGGGCGCTTGACGCTGTCGACCACACCCCATGCCGCCATGGCGACGAGCAGGTTGTAGAAGACCGGCGCCTGTCCCATGCCGGCATTGAAGATCGGCATGAACAGGACGTAGGCGGCACCAGCCTGCCACGCGGCCCTTGGAGAGGCAATTTCGCGCGCCAACCGGGTCAGGACCATGGCCGTCAGCGTGAAGCTGATGCCTGCGCCGACCTGATAGGCAATCACAGGATCGAACGGTAGCGAAGCCAGCGCTTCGTAAAGCAGGAAGAGGCCGATCGGCTTGCGGTCCCAGATGTCGACATAGGGCACCGCCCCATCGCGCATGCGTTCCGCGACGAACAGGTAGAACTGCTCGTCGATATGGACCACCGGATTGCCGAAGAGAAAACTGCGCGTGACCATGAAGATCAGGGCGAACCCGGCGGCCTCTAGCAGCCAGGCGGGCAATACCTTGGGCCTGCGCAAGTTCCTGATGGCGGATGGGAAAGACCGGCCGGGCAGCGCGCCTACTGTGGCCGCTGCCAAAACGCCGCCAGTTTCGTTCATGCTCGCACTCCGTCCACCATTGCACCCGGGACGTTAACGGGCGAGCTGCCCGTTCCCTTCGCGCGGGCGACGCTAGGGGGCAAACGTCAATTGTCGATGTCAATTCCGTGCTGCAGTGCAACAAAGCCAGAGAACGGCGACAAACTGCCCTGTGCGGCCGACGAACCGTTAGTAACGATCGCCGGTCAGCGCAGAAACCGGGCCAGACCCTCAGCTGCGGCCTCATGACCGGCGCGGTTGGGATGGATCGGGATGCCGTCCCCCGACGGCGCATTGAGGCCGTTGCTCCAGGGATTGGCCGAGCAGGGTGCGTGATCTTTCGACATCGCAGAGAAACGGAAGAGTTCGGCGCCTTCCTCACGCGCGACCTTGGCAGTCAGCTTGGCGAGACGCTTCGCCGCGTGGCGGCTCTGGTTCATCCGCTCGACACTGATCGGAAGGGAGGCGCATGTACCCCTGGGAGGCAGGACAGTGATGTAGTCGACGAAGACAACGCGTGCTTCCGGAGCCCGCTGGCGCACTTCGCGGACGATGCGGCGCATGCGCTCCTCGTCGGCCTTCCACACGTCCTCGCCGATGTCGCGCCACTTCTGGCAGCGCGCATCCGGTGTCGGCATCAGCTCGCACGCTGCGGCAAAGATGTTGCCGACGAAGTTCACGTCGTTGCCGCCGATGGTTACAGTGACAAGCCGGACATCGGCGGTAACGCTCTCGATCTGCGCCGGTATTTCCTTCCACGGGCCGAGGACGTGTTCGGTTGTTGCGCCGCTGCAAGTGGCGTCAACCAGCGAAAGCTTCAGCCTTGTCGCCAGCAGGTTGGGATAGTTCAGGGTTCCCCGGCCACAGCGATCCGGCGTGCCGGGCGTGTTGGGGCCAACGCCCGGGCCGGCCGCGAAAGAACTGCCCAGCGCCACATACTGCGCGCCTTCCGGAAGCGGGGCGGGTCCGGCAAGAGCTGGGTTGGCAACAAGCGCAAGCGCTGCAAGAGCAAGCCGCATCACTTTACCCATTCGAGTCCGATTTCCTCGTAGATTTCCTTGGCGTCGGCCCAACGCTCGTCGACCTTCACGTGAAGGAAGAGATGCACCTTGGTGTCCAGCAGTTGCGCCAGTTCCTTGCGCGCCGCTTCACCGATTGCCTTGATCTTCGCGCCGCCCTTGCCCAGCACGATCGCGCGCTGGGTTTCGCGGGCGATCACGATCTGCTGGTGGATCTCTACCGAGCCATCCTTTCGCTGGATATACTTCTCCGGCCGCACGGTGCTGTCATAGGGCAGCTCGTCGTGAAGCTGGCGATAGAGCTGCTCGCGGGTAATCTCTGCAGCCATCAGGCGTTCGCTGGCATCCGACACCTGGTCTTCGGGATAATGCCACGCGCCTTCGGGCATGAGTGCGGCAAGGCGCTGCTTGAGTTCGGGCACGCCATCGCCGGTGAGCGCGGAGACGAAGAACACCTCATCGAACTCGGCTTCCTGGGTCAGCGCCTCGGCCATGACCAGCAGCGGTTCCTTTGGCGTGGAGTCCACCTTGTTCAGCACCAGGAGCTTGCGTTCCGGTCGCCCTTTGAGTGTTTCGAGAATGGGTTCGAGATAGTCGCGCTTCTTCTTGCGGGCGTCGACCACCAGCAGGATCGCGTCGGCTTCCTGCGCGCCGTCCCATGCCGCGCTGACCATTGCGCGGTCGAGGCGGCGACGTGGTTCGAACAGGCCGGGCGTATCGGCCAGGATGATCTGCGCCTTGTCCTCGCCGATGTCCGCAAGGGCAATGCCCATGAGGCGCGCGCGCGTGGTCTGCGCCTTGGGTGATACGATCGCAACTTTCTGGCCGACGAGGGCATTGACGAGGGTCGACTTGCCGGCGTTAGGTGCGCCGAGGACGGCCACGAGGCCACATTTTTCGGTCATTATTCCAGTTCTTCAGAAGAGTTGCGGCCATCTTAGGCCAAATGGGCGCGCGCCGCTAGATTTAGCCGAAATCCTGCATGAAGGCGCGGGCGGCGGAGGTTTCGGCCTCCTGCTTGCTGCTGCCGCTGGCGCTGGCCGTGCCGACGCCCTTCACTTCGACCGAGACCGTGAACCGGGCCGCATGATCGGGTCCTTCGCGCGCGACCAGAGTGTAGACCGGGGGCTTGCGGCGGTTGCCTGCTGCCCATTCCTGCAGAGCAGCCTTGGGATGCTTGCGCTGGCCGGTCCCTGTGGCCATCGGCTTGTCCCACACCCTGCGCACGAAAGCGCGTGCGGCATCGAACCCGCGTTCGACGAAGAGAGCGCCGATCAGCGCTTCCATCACGTCGCCCAGGATGTTGTCGCTCTGCGTCCCGCCATCATCGCGCGCCTGCTTGCCGAGCCGGATGTGGCTGGGGAGGGCAATATGGCGTGCAACATCGGCGCAGGTTTCGCGGCTGACCAGGGCGTTGAGCCGCTGCGAGAGCTTGCCTTCGGCGGCATCGCTCTTTTCATGCAGCCACTCGGCAATGGCAAGGCCCAGCACCCTGTCGCCAAGAAACTCCAGGCGCTGGTAATCGCGTGCCTCGCCCATCGAGCCATGGGTGAGGGCTTCGGTCCACAGATCGACGCGTGTCGGTGCCCCCCCGGTAAGGTCCGTAAGGTAGCCCAGCGTTTCAGGCGGCAGCGCGCTCAGAACGTGCCCCCGATGCGGTTCCAGCGCGCCGCGGTGAACCAGGTCCAGGGCAGGAACCAGTTGGCGCTGCCATCGGTGGACCACATCATCACCGTCGCGCGGCCAACGAGGTTCTCCTGAGGGACAAGGCCGATGCCGCCGCCTTCCATTGCCGGGAAGCGGCTGTCCATCGAGTTGTCGCGGTTGTCGCCCATCATGAACAACTGGCCCTCTGGCACCACGACCGGCACGGTGTTGTCGGCATCACGCTGGCCAAGGTCGAGCACGTTGTAGCTCTTGCCGTTCGGCAGCGTCTCGCGGAATTGCGGGTAATGGCAGGTCTGGCTGCCATCAGCTTCGGTCACGACAAATTCGGCCGAGAGGCAATCGGTGTTGGGGCTGACGGGGATGACGAAATCCTCAACCTTCACCTTGGGCACGGCCTGTCCGTTCAGGTGCAGCACGCCGTCGATCATCTGTACGGTATCGCCGGGCAGGCCGATCACGCGCTTGATGTAGTCGACATCATTGCCGGGAGGCGCCTTGAAGATGGCAATATCGCCACGTTCTGGCTGGCTGGCGAAAATGCGCTTGGGCAGCAGGGGCGCGCTGAACGGCAGCGAGTAGCTGCTGTAGCCGTAGGGCCATTTGGCGGCGAGGAGATAGTCACCATTCTCGAGCCGCGGCAACATCGATTCCGACGGGATGTTGAACGGCGAGAAGATAAAGCTGCGGAAGATCGCGACGACGATCACCAGCTTGATCAGGAAGACAGGGAAGCTGTCCTCCTTCTTTTCCTTCTTCGGTTTGGCCGGTGCAGGTGCGGGCGCGGCCGGCTCTACCGGAGTGGGGCTGCTGGCTTCGGGCGTGTCGTTCATCGTCGCGGTCATGTTGCCAGCAAGGCCCTTCGTCAAGTGTGTTGTTTGTATAATACAGCGGCGAAATACGTCTGCGCAGCTTGCGCGGCGATGAACAGCGCGCTTGGCGCGGCGTCCCCGAGAGGGCATTAGGGCTATTACGCAGTTGCGAAAGGATGAGGTTGGACATGTCGGAAGGCGACGCACATCAATTTTGGACGGCACTGGAGAAGTTGCCGCGGCCAACCCTGAAGACTCTGTTTTCCGACGCTGCGCGGCTAACACGCTATTCGACCACGCTGGATCTGCCCGGCGGCCCGGTGATCTTCGACTGGTCCAAGACGCACCTTTCGCCGGAAGTCGAAGCCTTGTTCGGCTCGGTTGCAGCCGCGAAGGACCTTGAGGAGCAGCGCGATGCGCTGATTGCGGGCGAAAAGATCAACAACACCGAAGGCCGCGCTGCCGAGCACACCGCGCAACGCGGGGTCGGCAAGGACACCAGTGTCGAGGAGGCCGAGGCGTTGCATGCCCGAATGCGGATGCTCGTCGAAGCCATCCACGAAGGCGCGCTGGGCGAAGTGAAGAGCCTGATCCACATCGGCATCGGGGGATCGGCGCTTGGGCCGGCGCTGGCAATCGATGCTCTGACCCGCGAAGGGGCGAAGGTTGCCGTTCATGTCGTTTCCAACATCGACGGCTGTGCGCTTGAGGCTGCGATCAAGGCCTGCGATCCCGAGACGACGCTGATTGCCGTGGCCTCCAAGACTTTCACGACGACCGAGACCATGACCAATGCGCATTCGGCGCTGGAGTGGTTGCGTGAGGGCGGTGTCGCCGATCCCTACGGACGCGTGATTGCGCTCACTGCATCTCCCGAAAAGGCAGTCGAATGGGGCGTGGATGAAACCCGCGTACTGCCGTTTTCGGAAACGGTGGGCGGACGCTATTCGCTGTGGTCATCGATCGGCTTCCCGGTGGCCATGGCACTGGGCTGGGAAGGCTTTGCCGAGTTCCTCGATGGCGCTGCAGCGATCGACCGGCACTTCATCGACGCCGACCTTGCCGAGAACATCGTGGTGCGCGCGGCCTTCGCCGACCTTTATTACACGCAGGTTCGAGGCTGCCAGACGCGCGCGGTATTCGCCTATGACGAGCGGCTGAAGCTGCTGCCCGACTATCTCCAGCAACTCGAAATGGAATCGAACGGCAAGAGCGTGCTCGCCGATGGCTCTCCTCTGACCCGCGCCAGCGCGCCGGTAACGTGGGGCGGCGTCGGCACCGATGCGCAGCATGCGGTGTTTCAGCTGCTCCATCAGGGCACGCACCTGATCCCCGTGGACTTCCTTGCCGTGAAAACGCCTGGTCACGATCTTGACCCGGCCCACCATGAGATTCTCCTGTCGAACTGCTTTGCCCAAGGGGCGGCGCTGATGGCGGGCAAGGCGTCTGACGACGGTGCCCGTGCCTATCCCGGCGACCGGCCTTCGGCGACGATCCTGTGCGATGACCTGAACCCTGCCACGCTGGGCGCGCTGATCGCGTTCCACGAGCACCGCACGTTCGTTTCGGCCGCAATGCTGGGAATCAACCCGTTCGACCAGTTCGGCGTCGAGCTGGGCAAGGCGATTGCAAAGCAGATCGAGGCTGGCGGCGGCGCTGGCTTCGATCCGTCGACGGAAGCACTTCTCTCCGCTGCAGGAATTGGCGGCTGATAGTTTGCAAGGCTAACAATATCGCCTAAATGCCTCTGGTCTTGGCCGAGACCAGAGGCCATATGCGCTTCACCAACAGGAGTGCATATGGCTGAGCAGGTTTCCGGGCAGGACTTCGACTACGATCTCTTCGTGATTGGTGCAGGATCGGGCGGTGTGCGCGCCAGCCGCATTGCCGCGAGCCATGGCGCGCGGGTGGCGGTGGCTGAGGAATACCGCGTCGGCGGCACCTGCGTGATCCGCGGCTGCGTGCCCAAGAAGCTGCTGGTCTATGGATCGCATTTCGCCGAGGAACTGCAGGACGCGGCCAACTACGGCTGGACAGTCGAGAAGATGACGTTCGACTGGCCGACGTTACGTGACGCCGTGCTCCGGGATGTCGACCGGCTCAACACGGCCTACACCAACACGCTGGAGACCAACAAGGTCGAACGCTTCCTTGAGCGCGCAGAGGTGGCGGGGCCGCACAGCGTGCGGCTGGCGTCGGGCAGGGAAATCAGCGCGAAGTACATCCTGATCGCAACCGGCGCCTGGCCGGTGATGCCCGAATTTCCGGGTAGCGAGCACTGCATTACCTCGAACGAGGTTTTCCATCTCGAGAAGTTACCCAAGCGCGTCGTAATCTCTGGCGCTGGCTATATCGCGATGGAATTCGCCGGGATTTTCAATGCGCTGGGCTGTCACGTAACGGTGGTCAATCGCAGCGAGACGATCCTGCGCGGGTACGATGAATCCCTCCGGGACCGCCTGCTCCAGATAACCATGGCCCGCGGGATCGAATACAAATTCAATTGCCCGTTCGATCGGGTGGAGAAGCGGGACGATGGATCGTTCGACGTCTATGTCGGCAAGCAACCCGATCCGATCCACGCCGACGTGGTGCTGGTGGCGACCGGCCGTCGGCCCAAGACCGATGGCCTTGGCCTGGAAAACGCCGGAATTACATTGGGTTCGACGGGCGAGATTCCGGTCGACGATCATGGCAGGACTGCGTGCGACAGCATCTATGCCGTGGGTGACGTAACGAACCGCGTGCAGCTTACGCCTATCGCGATCCGCGAGGGCCAGGCCTTTGCCGACCGCGTGTTCGGCGGCAAAGACACTTCGGTGAGCTATGATGCCATCCCCAGCGCGGTGTTTTCGCAGCCACCGCTGGCGGGCGTGGGCCTGACAGAAAGTCAGGCGCGTCAAGCATTTGGCAGCAATATCAAGGTCTACTCGTCCGACTTCCGCCCGATGAAGAACATCTTCGGGCATCGGCCTGAGCGCGGGCTTTACAAGATGATCGTCGATGCCTCGACCGAGAAGGTGCTGGGCATTCACATGATCGGGCCGGACAGCCCGGAGATCCTTCAGGCGGCGGCGATTGCGGTGAAGGCGGGGCTGACCAAGGCTGACTTTGATGCGACGGTGGCTTTGCACCCGTCAATGGCGGAAGAGCTTGTTCTGATGCGATAATCCGGAGAATTGCCCGTTTTCCAACTCTCGCAGGCAAACGGGCAACTCCCACCTGACTCTCCCGCAACTCTGCCGAACGCAGGGCCTACTGCCGCAGGCTGAACCGTAGCGATTTGCAACCGGACGCCCCCGCGCTATCCTCTCCTCAAATCGATCGATGGGGAGAGCGGAAAAATGGCGGGCACGGTCCTCGTATCGGGTGGCAGCGGCTACATCGCCGGGTTCCTCATCCGCCAGCTTCTGGCCGAGGGGTGGACAGTCCACGCCACGGTCCGTTCCCTGTCGCGCGAGGCGCAATTGCGGCCGCTCCTTGGCGGGACCGCTGAGACGTTGCGGTTCTTCGCCGCGGACCTCACGGCCGATGCCGGGTGGGCCGAGGCGATGGCCGGGTGCAGCCACGTGGCGCATGTCGCCTCACCGTTCCGGGCCGATGCGCCACGACATGAGGACGAGCTGATCATCCCGGCGCGCGAGGGGGTGTTGCGTGCGTTACGTTACGCACGGGACGCCGGGGTGACGCGGTTCGTGCAGACCTCGTCGGTAGCCGCGATTGCCTATGGCCATGGCAAGGGGGTGTTCGAGTTCACCGAGCGGGACTGGACCAACCTGGATGGGGCGGATGTCTACGCGTACGTGAAGTCCAAGACCATTGCTGAACGCGCGGCGCGGGACTGGGTGGCCTCGGAAGGCGGGGGAATGGAGTTCGTCTCGGTCAATCCGGCGGCCGTGCTGGGGCCGGTGTGGTCCGGCGACTTCTCGCCATCGATCGAGGTCGTGCGGCAACTGCTGTCGGGCGCCCTGCCGGGGTGCCCGGACTTGGGTTTCGGGATCGTCGATGTGCGTGACGTTGCGGACCTTCATGTGCGGGCATTGACCGCGCCGGGAATCGCGGGCGAGCGTTTCATTGCCTCGGGTCCGTTCCTTAAGATCGCCGACGTGGCCAAGGTGCTCAAGGCAAACCTGGGGCCGCAGGCGCGCAAGGTGCCGACGCGCAAGCTGCCCGACTGGCTGGTGCGGACGGTTGCGCTGTTCAACCCGGTGATCCGTCAAGTAACGGGCGAGCTTGGCAATGTGCGTGGCGCAAGTTCGGACCATGCCCGGTCGCGGCTGGGCTGGACCATCCGGCCGGTGGAGGACTCCATTCTCGATTGCGCTCGCAGCTTGATCGAGCGGGGTGTGGTGAAGGTCTAGATCCCGGCGAACCACTGGTAGCCGGAATGGTCCTCCCAGTAGCCGCCTCCGCCACCGTGGATGCCGGCAAGAGTTTCGACCGCTTCGATCCGCATGACGTACTTGGCGTGCTTGTAGCCGAGCGCACGTTCGACGCGCAGGCGGATCGGGGCGCCGTGGCCGACCGGAAGGGGCTGGCGGTTCATCGTGTGGGCGAGGATCGTCTGCGGGTGCATGGCGTCGATCAGGTCGATGCTCTCATAGTAGGGAATTCCTGAGAAATCATCTGCACAATGGAAGACAATGTATTGAGCAGTTGAGGAAATCTGCGCGTGACGCAGCAGCAGGCTGAGCGGCACGCCAGTCCATTCGCCGATCGCGCTCCATCCCTCGACGCAATCGTGCCGGGTGATCTGGGTACGCTGCGGTGCGGCTTTCAATTGGGCGAGAGTGAGGCTGAACGGGCGGGCGACCTTGCCGCCGATTTCTAGCTTCCAGTCGGCGAAGTTGCTGGCCATGTGGGCCTGATATTCCGCTGAAGCGGGCAAGCGATTGCCGTTCATGCGGAACCTGGGCGAGAGATCGGCGCGGGTGAATTCCGGCGCGAGGGCATTGCGATCCGTCACCAGGCGCTGGCCGGACAGCGTGGCTTTCTCACCTAATGTCAGGACCTTGCGGACAGTCGGGGACGCGGTGATCTTCTCGCACCCGGCCAGAAGCAGACCGCTGGCACCGACGATGGCGTTGCGTCGCGTGACAAGGGTCATGGACGTTCCTTTCGCGGTGTGGGGAGCCGATACCATCCGGTGACGATCGAGCGAAGTTCGTTGAATGGACCGGCCAGCAAAACCATGAGAAGATGGATGAGTATGAACGCCAAAAAGCCTGTCGCACAAAGGAAATGTATCGATCGCGCCGACTGCCTGCCGCCGAAGATATCGAGCAACCACGGGAAGGCAGCATTCAGCGTGGGCGACATGGTCATTCCAGTGAGCACGACCAGCGGGATCAGCACGAAGATGACGCCAAGGTAAGCGATCTTCTGCAAGGGGTTGTAGGCTTTGGCCGCTTCGCCGGTGGGAAAGCGCAGGCGGGCATGCTCCTTGATGTCGTGCCACAGATGCGCGAGCTTGCGCTCTTCAGGTTTTAGGGCAAGATCGCGTGACAAGTGTTTTGAAAACAATGCATAAATGACGAAGAGGGTAAGAGATATTACCAGCACCCATGCGAAGAAGAAGTGCCATTGGCGACCTTCGGCCAAGCTGTAGTAATTGGGGATCGTGACGAGAGGCGGAAAAGCCCGGGTCGAGTGTTCCGTCCATCCCAGGAAGCCGGTCGTATCGAACTGGAGGTTTCCGAGGCGCAGGAAGCCTTGCTGGCCTTGTCGCCCGATCTCCAGCCATGGCGTTTCGAAGGTGGCGCCGTACTTGCCCCAGTAGAGGCGGGGGTGAGCGTTGAAGATCGTCGCCCCGCTCATCAGCATGGCGAAGATCGTGACCGCGTTGGTCCAGTGCCAGATCCTGACCGGCAACCGCGTGCGATAAACCAGAGGCTGCGACTGCGCCGCGGGGCTTGGGTCCTGTGACGTAACGATTGCTGGCGCGGCATCCACGGCGGGGTTCCTGCTCCTGTCCTGTGGTCAGAGTGCCACATTCAGCAGCGCGGAAAAAGCCTCTGGAACGACGCGCGTGGAAACGGTGCGGCTAGGCCGGATGGCGCGCCGCCAGCGCGATCAGATCAGCGCGGCTGAAGCGGCGCTGGCTGGCGCGGGCGATGCAGGAGCGCGGGACGGGGCGGAGCGCGGACCAAGCGGCCTTGCCGATGAAGCCGAGCTTGCGAGCGTTAGTAACGACAGTGCGATGGTCCCAGGCATGGTCGCCGCGTTTGGCGACTTCCCGGGCAATCTCGCCGTAGATGCCGGCGGCGGCGAGGATGGCCCAGCGCTGGCGGCCCTTGAGGCGGGCGGCGCCAATACGCGCCGAGCATTCGTGAATTTCCGCCGTCTCGCACATCCGCGCGACGAGCCGGGTGAGCGCGGGGCGGTAGTGCGGCTTCATCTGTTCGCCGGGCGGGATATCGAGCTCGGAAAGCCAGTCTAGCGGGATGTAGCAGCGGTCGGCGGCGTCATCCTCCTCGATGTCGCGGGCGATGTTGGCTAGCTGGAAGGCAAGGCCGAGATCGCAGGCGCGGTCGAGCGTGTCTTCGTCATCCGGCGAGACGCCCATGACCACGGCCATCATCACGCCGACTGCCCCGGCAACATGCCAGCAGTAGCGCATCAGGTCGGCCTCGCTGTGAGGCTGCCATTCGGCGGCATCGAGTGCAAAGCCATCGATCACGGCGCGAGCCATCTCGATCGTCAGGCCGGTTTCCCGGGCGACCAGGCCGAGGGCGTCGAAAGCAGGATCGCCGGTTTCGCGGCCGGCGAAGGCGAGCGCGGTCTTCTCGCGAACCAGCGCAAGACGCTCGGCTGCGCCTTCCTGAAGGCCGAGTGCGCCGCCATGGTCCTGCGCATCGACGATATCGTCGCAGCGACGACACCAGGCGTAGAGCAGCCAGACGCGCTCGCGCGTCTCGCGATCGAACAGGTGACTGGCGGCAGCGAAGCTTTTCGAGCCCTTCAGGATCGACTTGCGGGCGTTACTAACGAGAGACTTGCGATCCTGCATCACTCAGAGGTCTTCGGCCTTCATCGCGAAGATCGGCCTGTGCGGAACGTGGGCTTCCATGCGGGCCAGCAGGATATCGAGGTCAGGCTCTGCGATGATGATTCCGGCGTGGGCTTCGCGGATGAAGCCGACTTCGATCATGTGGCGGTTGAAGGCGAGCAGGTGGTCGTAGAAGCCATAGGCGTTGAGCAGGCCGACCGGCTTTGCGTGGTAGCCCAGCTGCGCCCAGCTGACCGCTTCCCACAGCTCATCCATCGTGCCGACGCCGCCGGGAATGGTGAGAAAGCCGTCCGACAGGTCGGTGAAGGCCTTCTTGCGTTCATGCATGCCGGGGACGACGTGCAGTTCTGTACAGTCGTGATTGGCGACTTCGCCGCCGACGAGAGCTTCCGGGATCACGCCGATCACTTCGCCGCCGGCATCAAGCGCGCCGTAAGCCACTGCGCCCATCAGGCCGAGCTTGCCGCCCCCATAGACGACGCCGATGCCGCGCCGGGCGAGTTCGGCGCCGATCTGGCGGGCGAGTGTTACGTAACGAGTGTCGGCAGGTGAGGCAGAGCCGCAATAGACGGCGAGACGTTTGATCGAAGTGCGGCCGGTCAAGCAAGATCCTCCAGCATCAGTTTCGCGGTGGCCTTGGCCGAGCCCACCACTCCGGGAATCCCGGCGCCCGGATGGGTTCCCGCGCCAACCAGATACATGTTGGAAATGGCATCGTCACGGTTGTGAGCGCGGAACCATGCGCTTTGCGTGAGCAGCGGTTCGAGACTGAACGCGCTGCCAAGATGGGCGGACAGGTCGGTCTTGAAGTCCGACGGCGCGTAGTGAAACTTCGTTACGATACGCGAATGGATGTCCGGGATGAGGCGGCGGCCAACTTCATCGAGGATGCGCTTTTCGAGGATCGGGCCGATCTCGTCCCAATCGACCGGAAGCTTGCCCATGTTGGCCACGGGAACGAGCGCGTAGAAGGTGCTCATCCCTTCAGGCGCGACAGAGGGGTCGGTCACGGTCGGGTGGTGGAGGTAGATCGAGAAATCCTCAGGCAGGACGCCGTGCTTGTAGATGTCGTCAAGCAGGCCCTTGTAGCGCGGGCCGAACAGGATCATGTGGTGAGGAATGCCGGGCCAGGTCCCTTCGACACCGAAGTGAACTACGAACAAGCTTGGCGAGAATTTCTTTTTGGTCAAAGCCTTTGCGCGACGTTGTGCATGTGGATTGTCAGGCATCAGATCGCGGTAGGAATGGACGATGTCGCCGTTGGAGGCGACGGCATCGAACTTTGCCGACCAGCCGCTCTTCGTGGTGACGCCAGTGACTCGCGTGCCCAGCGTCTCGATGTGGGTGACCGGATCGCTCATGCGCACTTCGCCGCCAAGGCGCTGGAAGTGGGTGAGCATGCCTTGGATCAGCTTGTTGGTGCCGCCCTTGGCCCACCACACGCCGCCGTCCTTCTCCAGCTTGTGGATCAGGGCATAGATCGAACTCGTGTTCATCGGGTTGCCGCCGACGAGCAGGGTGTGGAAGCTGAACGCCTCGCGCAGGCGTTCGTCCTTTACGTAGGACGACACCATCGAATAGACCGAGCGCCAGGCCTGATAGCGGGCAAGCGCGGGCGCGGCCTTGAGCATGGACGCAAAATCAAGGAACGGGATCGAGCCCAGTTTCACGTAACCTTCCTCGAACACGCCTGCGGAGTATTGCAGGAACTCGTCGTATCCGGCGACGTCGGCCGGATTGAGCTTGGCGATCTCGGCGCGGAGGTGGGTCTCGTCGTTCGAGTAATCGAAGTTGGTGCCGTCGGGCCAGTTGAGGCGATAGAACGGCATCACCGGCATGAGCTCGACGTCATCGGCCATGCGGTGGCCCTTCAGGGCCCAGAGTTCTTGCAGGCAGGCAGGATCGGTGACGACGGTGGGGCCGGCGTCGAAGGTGAAGCCGTCCTTCTCCCAGTGGTAGGCGCGGCCGCCGGGCTTGTCGCGCGCTTCGATCACGGTCGTCTGGATGCCGCCGGACTGGAGGCGAATGGCGAGGGCGAGGCCCCCGAAGCCGGAGCCGATTACGCAAGCGCGCTTCATCGTGGGGTTCCTGCAAGGGTAAGAGGCTTGGGCCGCGCGCCGAGGCCGGTGAGCACGCCCAAGGCGCGGGTGATCGGCAGCGGCGGCTTGCCCGCGAGGATGCGGGCCTTGTCGAAGACGGTGGTCTTGCCGGCGTAGAAGCGCTCGATCAGCCCGTGGCGCAGGCTGTAGAAGCGTTCGAGTACGCGGTAGCGCTTGTCAGGCTCGGCGCCTGCAAAGAGCAGCGCGGAGAGCTGGCGCAGGTAGGCGGACTGGGCCCAGTGTTCGCGCGCCCAGTATTCGCTGAACTGGGCGAGAGCTTCGCCAGACAGGTCCTGCTGGCGGGCGAGGGCCAAGGCGTACTTCACGGCATCGGGCAGCGAATAGCTGGTGACGGCCTGGAACAGCCCGGCGCGGACTCCGGCGCGGGCGACAGGGCCGCCGCTGGCGCGCCAGAAGGCGTCGAAATTGCCACCGGCGACAACAGGCAGCACGCCCTGCTCCTCTTCCAGCACTTCGGCGACATGCCAGCCCTTGGCGGCAACGTAAGCGTCGATGCGGGCGCGAATGGCGTCGGCATCGAGGGCGGGGCCGTCGGAGTAGTAGGTGTCCTCGACGAAGATTTCGTCTGCGGTGAAGGGGAGCGAATAGACGAAGCGGTAGCCGTCGATTTGCTCGACCGTGGCGTCCTTGACGATCGGCGCTTCGAGGCCGTGGGGGGCCGAGAGGCGAAAGCGACGGCCGACGAACTTCTGCCAGCCGCCGGTGAGGTCTGTTACGTTACGCAGGCCGCGAGCGTCGATCACGCCCTTTGCCTCGAGCCGGGTGCCGTCGGACAGGGTGGCGTTGGTGGCGCTGCAGGCGAGGGCGCGGACGCCGGTCATGATCGATGCCTCACCGAGGCGCTGGCGGACGACCTTGTCGAAGCGGTGGGAGCTGATCGAGTAGTAGCTGGTCTTCAACCGGCGTTCGTAGCGCGGGAAGCGGACGGTGTATTCGGGCCAGGCCGCAACGACCATGCCATCGAGCAGTTCGCGCCCGGCCTTGTTCACGTCAGTGCCGAAAAACGACCAGACGTGGTTGCCGCCGATCGTTTCGCCCTGTTCGACAAGGACGAGGTCGAGTTCGGGGCGGGCCTGGCGCAGGGCCAGGGCGACGAGGCCGCCAGCCAGCCCTCCGCCGAGGATCGCGATGTCGCAGTGTCGCACGCTCATGACCATAGCGCTTAGGGGGATGCGGTTGCCGGTGCAACCATGGGCTTGTCGCTGTCAGCTTCACCCGTCAGAAAGGGCATGGAACGGGGGAGTAGCGGCAAATGGCAAGCAAGGTTTCATTGCGGCCCGGCAGGGCGGGGTGGATTGCGGCCGCAGGTGTCGCGCTGGGGATCGTGATTATCCTGCTTGGCATGGCGAGGCCGCCGATCTGCCCCTGCGGAACGATCCGGCTGTGGCAGGGTGTGGTGGAATCGGCCGAGAACAGCCAGCAGATCTCCGACTGGTACAGTTTCAGCCACGTCATCCATGGCTTCCTGTTCTACGGCGCGGCGCATTTGCTGTGGCGGAGGGCCGGTTTCAAGGCGATTTCGCCGCAGTGGGCGTTGGCGCTGGCGGTGTTGGTGGAGGGTTCGTGGGAGATCCTCGAGAATTCCCCGATTATCATCGATCGCTATCGTGCCGTAACGATTTCGTGGGGCTACTCGGGCGACAGCGTGCTCAACTCCTTCTGCGACATGGCGTTCATGGCGCTGGGCTTCGTCTTTGCCAGTCGCGCGCCGGCGACCGTGACGATACTGGTGGGCGTGGCATTCGAGCTGTTCACGCTGGCCATGATCCGCGACAACCTGACGCTCAACGTGCTGATGCTCGTTTGGCCGGTCGAAGTGGTGCGGCAGTGGCAGGCAGGCGGCTGACGGAAAGTCCTCGAGCGTTTCATTTTCTTGACCGAACGCTTCATCCTCATGCGCAGCCGGTTGCATGTTGACGACGATCAATGTCACTTTCTGCAGTGAGCCGAAAACGGCCGCAATGGCGTCAGACCATGGAGAGGCATGATGAGCGAGCACGCAGCATCGGGCGGCGACTTCGACGTATTGATCGTCGGCGCGGGCATTTCCGGCATAGGCTCTGCCTGGCATCTGCAGGAGCAGTGCCCGGGCAGGACTTATGCGATTATCGAAGCCAAGGACACGTTCGGCGGCACGTGGGAGACGCACAAGTATCCCGGCGTGCGATCGGATTCCGACCTGTACACCTTCGGCTATCGCTTCAAGCCCTGGGTCGGCGCGCCAATTGCCAGCGCGCAGGCAATTCTCGACTACATGGGCGAGGTGATCGAGGAAGGCGGGATCGACCGGCACATCCGCTATGGCCACACGATTACCAGTGCAAAGTGGGATAGTGCCAGCAACCGGTGGACGCTGGAAGCACGGACCAAGGACGGAAACACGGCCGCGTTCACGGCCAATTTTTTGTGGATGTGCCAGGGCTACTATGACCACCAGGTGCCCTACATCCCGAAGGAGTGGCAGGGCGTTTCCGACTTCAAGGGTCTGTTCGTCCACGCCCAGCTGTGGGACCCGGCGACTGACGTTTCGGGCAAGCGGGTTCTCGTGATCGGATCGGGCGCCACGGCGGCCACAGTGGTCCCGGCGCTGTGCGATCTGGGAGCCAAGGTCACGATGCTCCAGCGCTCGCCAACCTGGTTCTATGCTGCGCCTAACGTGAGCGAACTGGCCGAGCGGTTGCGCACGATCGGGATCGATGAACCGACGATCCATCGCGTTGTGCGGCAGGACTACATCTACAACTTCCATGAAATGGACCGTCGCAGTCGCGAAGAGCCCGAAGCCATGGCCGAGGACCTGCGTGCCCTGATCCGCGGGTACGTGGGCGAGGATTTCCAGTTCGAGCCGCACTTCGCCCCGCGCTATCGCGTTTGGCAGCAGCGGCTGGCCCAGTTGCCTGACGGTGATCTGTTCCAGCAGGTCGTGGCGGGCAATGCGACGGTAGTGACCGACACGATCGACCGGTTCACCGAGACGGGGGTCCTGACCAGCAGTGGCGAATTGCTGGAAGCAGACATCATCATGGCCTGCACCGGCTTCCGGCTGAAAGTGCTGGGCGATATTCCTTTCGAGGTGGATGGCCAGGCCGTGGATTGGGGCAAGACGGTGACCTACCGTGGCATGATGTTCACCGGCGTGCCCAACATGGCTTGGGTCTTCGGCTATTTCCGGGCGAGCTGGACCTTGCGCGTCGACATGATGGCCGACTTTGTCTGCCACCTGCTGAACCATATGACAGAGCGCGGTGCGAAGAAGGTGGAAGTCGCCTTTCGCGACGAGGATGCGGGCATGGAGATCTTGCCGTGGATCGAGGAAGACAATTTCAATCCCGGCTATCTGATGCGCGACATGGACAAGCTGCCAAGGCGCGGGTCAAACGATGTCTGGCGGCACAACCAGAACTACTGGCTGGAGCGTGAGGCCTTTCCGTCCATCGACCTGGATGGGCAGGAGTTCATCTACGACGGGGTACGGCGGGATGCGCCCCTTGCGGAGGCGGCCGAGTAGCCGCGCACGGTTGGACAAGACGATCGCGCTTTGATCAGACAGGTGGAGAGGATCGGGCGGGGATCGGCCGACGGTTGCCCTCGGCCCGGGCTCGCCTTGCGCCCGCGGCGAGTTCCTTGTTCAAGGCGCGAACATAGGCGTCGAAGTCCAACTGGATCGTATGGCGCCGTGCGGCATAGTACTGGCCGGTATGGTAGGCTTCGTCGGCCGCGATGATGCGATGCATTTCGGCTGGTGATGGCGGGGCATAGTCACCTGCAAGGTAGGCGGCGACGAGCTTCGACTGCTGTTCGGCGAAATTGACCAGGGTCGGCAGGGGCTGGGCGAGGCCGACATAGAACAGATCTGGTACTTCGGGCTTCATGATGCGCTTGAACAAGGGGGGCGGGCGATTGTCTGCATCGGCGGTGAATGCGGGATCGTCGAAGAACGGAAAGCGAATGTCATAGCCGGTGGCCCAGATGATCACGTCCACCTGCTCGCGGGTTCCGTCGCTGAAGGCGACGCCATCGCCGTCGAGCCGCTCGATGCCAGGCTTCATGATGATGTCGCCCGAGCCGGCGCGGAGCAGGAATTCGCCCGAGACGGTGCCGTGGCTCTCGAACGGACCGATATCGGGTTCGGGCAGGCCGTACTGGCTCATCCGGCCGACCAGCTTCTTTATCATGCGCGTGGCCAGCCAGTTGCGCAGCCGCTTGGGCATCCATGATGGGGCGGGATTCTTGTCGAGCGGCTGGCCGCGGTAGTATTTTGGCAGGACCCAGACCCCGCGCCGGGTGGAAACGAACAGCCGCGAGGCGATCGGGCGCTGCGACAGCTCCGAAGCAATATCCATGGCGCTGTTGCCCATTCCGACAACGAGTACGCGCCTGCCGACGCAATCGACCGGATCGAACGGACTGCGATAGGCATGGCTGTGGATCTGGGGACCGGAGAAGTGGCCTGGATAATCGGGGATGCGCGCAGCCCAGTGATGGCCGTTGGCCACGACAAGTGCATCGAAGCGCTCGGTCTCACCCGTGGAAAGGGAGATATTCCAACCGCCTTCGGCTCGTCGCGTCGCACTCTCTACCCGCGTGTTGAACTGGATGTGCGGGCGCAGGCCGAAGTGATCAACGTAATCGTGGAAATACTGCAGAAGCTGGGCATGATGGGGGTAATCCGGCCATTCTGTGGGGACGGGATAATCTTCGAACGCCAGCCGCCATTTCGACGTGTCGATGTGCAGGCTCTGGTAGCAGGCCGACATGCCGTTGGGATTGTTGAAGTACCAGTTCCCGCCAATGTCGTCGGACGCTTCGTAAACGACGAAGGGGATGCCACGATCCTGCAGGCGTTTGGCGGTAGTGAAACCCGAGCAGCCTGCGCCGATGATGCATACGCGCGGGAGCGGACCAGGCGCTTCGGGCGCGGCGACAGGCGCGATTTGCGGTGATGACACCAATTCGGTCATGGCCATGATCCTGCTCCATCGTCCGGGCTTGCGGGCCTGGAGCAGGAATATCCTTAATCGCGTGATTAAGTCCAGCCGGCCGGGTGATCGGTCAAGTATTGCGGACGCGGAGGGAACGACCCGCACGCGCCGAGCGCTTTTTCAGCCAGATGACCACTCCGGTGACGGACAGCATGGTGACGAGCAGACCCAGCATGCTGACGAAGATCCGGTAGGGCAGGCCAAAGACCTGCGCCATGTGCAGCGCCGTGAGCCAGTTGCTGAACGTATTGGTGCCGTTGACGCCGCTGGGCCAGTAGACAGCCTTCATCTCGCCGGTGTTGCTGTCGAAAGCGATACCTGTGCCGCCGCCGTGATGGCCGATATCTGCCGCGGTGGTAAAGCCGTAGACGTACATGCCGCTGGTTGGCACGTGCCATAGCCAGCTTTCGCCCTCTTCGAGCGGCACAAGTCCTTGCTTCATGGACTCCTGTTCAGCGAGTTGCCTGGCGCGCTCGGTTGCGGCGCGGAAATCGAGGACGGGGTTGTTCCGAGGAACAGCCAGGGCGCTTTCCTCCAAGATCAGCCGCGGATCTTGCGCGCCCAGAGCCTGCATCACGGGCACATGGACCTGCGGCAGGTTGAAGGACACGCTCGACCAAGCAAAAACCAGCAGAAGCGGCCATAGCCACAGGCCGCCGGCGCGGTGGAGGTCGAAGTTGAGCTTGTAGGGTGTGGACTTCCAGCGGATGCGCCAGCTCGGGCGCCAGCGATCGAGGAAGGATGTGCGCGCAGGCTTCGGAGCCTTGGGCGGCAGCGTGAGGTAGAAGCCGACGAAACAGTCTACCGTCCAGACAAGCGCGGCAATCCCGAAGATCAGGGTCCCGAATGTATCGAGGGCAAGGCTGTAGTGCAGGCGATAGAGGAAGGGCATCAGGTTCTTCTGCCCTTGGGCAATGTTGCCCCATTCGCGGCGGCCTTGCTCCTCGCCGGTGACGGGATTGAGGAACAGGTCGTCCCATTCGGGCACGCCCGGCCCGTGTTCACGCTCGAGCCCGGTCTTCGGATCGAGCCAGTGGAGGTGGAGGCGCAGCGCCTTGCCCGGTTCCACCGAGAGCGGCAGGAAATCGAGCGCGGCACCGGGGTAGCGCGCCAGCACCTCTTCGCGCACGCGCAGGGGATCGGGCGTGCCGGTCCAGCTTGAATTGTGCAGTTCGGGCGCGGTGGCGGCTTCGAGTTCCTCGATCCATGGCAAGAGAGAACCGGTAAGGCCCGCCACGGCAAGGAACAGTGCAAGGGTGAGGCCTGCCCAGCGATGGACCATGACCCAGAATGCGCGCCCCGGCAGCGCGAGGCGCCGGGGCGATGGGACAGACTGTTGGGCGGTGGTGGCCATCAGAAGGTCATCCTGACAGAACCGGTGACGCTGCGCGGCGGCGAAAGGAAGGATTGATCCCAATAGAGGCTGGCGAGATGCTTGTGATTGGTGACATTGGCGACGTTGAGGTTGAAGCTCACGTTGTCATTGAGCTTGTAGCCGGCCTGGAGCTGCAGGGTGGCGTAATCGTCCTGGCGGATCGTGCCTACGCTGTTCGTGATGAACACCGAATCCTGCCAGCGCATCGCCGCGCCAAGTTGGACCTTCTCGACCGGCTCCCAGCGAAGCAGCAGGTTGGCAGTGGTGCGCGGAACATAGGTGCGGACGGGATCGCCGTTGCGCCCTTCGAGAGACAGGTGGGTGACGCCGCCCTGCACGGTCAGGCCGGGAGCAATGCGGCCGCCGACTTCCGCCTCGACGCCCTGGCTGCGCACGAAGATGCCGTTGTAGAGCGTCTGGCCGAGAGTGACGTCATATCCTGCGGCTTCGGCAAGGTTCGACTGTTCGGAGCGGAACAGGGCGAGCGAGCCGAACAGGGCCTTGTCGGCGGTCTCGCCCTTGAGGCCGGCTTCCCAGCTCTTGCCCTTGGCCGAGCCTACGGGCTTGAGGTTTGTGCCGAGTTCCTTCTGCGGATTGAAGATGTCGCTGTAGCTGCCGTAGAGGTTGATGCCCGGCAGGATCCTGAAAGTCGCGCCGACGAACGGGCTGACCGCGCTCTCGCTGCGGGCGGCGCTGACGCCGAAAGTGAAGCCGGTGGTCTGCACGTCAATGTAGTTGGCGCCAAGGATCAGGCTGAGGCGGTCGGTCAGCTCGAGATCGGTGGCGGCACGGACCCGCCATTGCTTGTCCGAGATGCGCGCGCTTTCTACGGCATCGCCAAAGGCCGGGAATGGGACTTCCGTACCGTCCCAGCCTGATTGCAGGGCGGGGAGGGCACCCCAGGCCGGGTCGGTGCCGGGGACGGGGTAGGTGAGGTAGCCGAACTTCGCTGCGGTGCGCTGGACACCGAGGGTCAGCTTGTGGTCGCGGCCGAAGAGCTTGAAGGTGCCATCGAGGCGATTGTCCCAGATCCAGCCGCGTGCGGTGGAAAGGTAGCCGCCGGGGTAGCCGAACAGGCCGAGGCCCGTTTCGGCATCGGGCGTGCCATAGACGTAGAACAGCCGCGAGGGTTCGTCGTTGATGCGGCGCGAGAGATGGGTTTTGACGCTCCAGCCAGGAGCGAAAGCCCATGTGGCTTCTCCGAACGCGGTCTGGTCCTTGCTTTTCCAGTAGGTCCAGTCCTGCGTGGTCGACGTGGAGAAGTCCCAGTCGAGCTGGTTGCCCTCGCTGTCAAGCAACGGCAGCGCGCCCCACAGCACGCCGCGCGAGGTGCCCTGCTGGCGGGCGTAGCCGAAGGACAGCGCCAGGTTATCGGCAATGCGGCCATCGACCACCGCCTGCAATGCCGTGCGGTTCGAGCGGTAGTCCCGCAAGTAGGAGTCCGCATTCTGCGCTGCACCGACAAGGCGGACGCCCCAGTTGCCATCCGACGTCAGCGGCATTTCGATATCGACTTCGCCGCGTACCCGGTTCCACGAGGCGGCAGTCAGTTCGCCGGTGACGCGGCGCTGGCCGGTGTAATGGCGACGGCGGTAATTGATCGTGCCAGAAGGATTGCCGACGCCCGACAGCAGGCCATTGGCGCCTCGCACGACCTCGATTGAATCCCACATCACGGTATCGAGCGACCCAATCGCAGGCCCCCAGATGTTCGGCAACTGGATCCCGTCCACCATGGCTTCGGTGATGTCGAAGCCGCGGGCGTTGTAGTAGGTGCGGTCCGTCTCGGCCTCCTCGACGTTCACGCCGGTGACGTAGCGCAGGACGTCGTTGACCTCGTCGAAGGCAAAGTCATCGAGCAGGGTGCGATCGACGACGGTTACCGATTGCGGCGTGTCGATGATGGCCAGAGGGAGGCCGGTTGCGCCGCTGGCAACGCCCTCAGCCCGGTCTCCGATCACGGTGATGCGGTTTTCGGTGTCCTCAGCTTCATCGGCATATGCCGGATGTCCGCCAAGGACGAGGGCGGCAAGGGACGTAGCTGAAAGGAAATGCAAGCGATGCGACACGTTAGGCTCCCGTCTGTGATGGGCGGGCCTTAGTGCGATTCATTCGCAAGAGTCAATGCAAGTAAGAATCATTCGCATTAAAGATGTGTGAACCCTCATGGATTGGCTGGTTGCCAGTGTCGGCAGACCGCATTAGAAGTGCGGCCATACCCCGGGGAGCCAGTGTGGCTGAGAGGGGCTGGTCACGCAGCCCGACCCGTCGAACCTGAACCCGTTAGCACGGGCGGAGGGAAGGGCAGTGCCAGAGGTCAGAGCCATGGCACCCGCGCTCCCGATGCCTGACGAGAGGAGCGCTTGCATGGCCGACATCAACTCCAAGCTGGAAATCGGCGTTACCACTGGGCCGATCCGCGGCAGCCGCAAGATCCATGTGGAAAGCGCGCGCTTTCCGGGGCTGACCGTGGCGATGCGCGAGATTTCGCTGGAGCCTTCGAGCGGCGAACCGCCGGTGCGCGTCTACGACACGTCCGGCCCTTATACTGACACCAACGTCATGATCGACATTGCGGCGGGCCTGCCCAAGCTGCGGCGCGACTGGATCGTCGGCCGCGGCGACGTCGAAGAGTACGATGGCCGGGCAGTGAAGCCTGAGGACAACGGCCTGAAGGGGCCGGACCGGTCGGCGGGCGTGCCGCCTTTCCCGAATGTGGTGAAGCGACCGCTGCGTGCCAAGGCGGGGCAGAACGTCAGCCAGATGCACTATGCGCGCCAGGGCATCATCACCCCGGAAATGGAATACGTGGCGGTCCGCGAGAACCTTGGTCGCAAGCAGGCCAAGGAAGCGCTGATCCGTGATGGGCAGGACTGGGGCGCTTCGATCCCTGACTACGTGACACCGGAGTTCGTGCGTGATGAAGTGGCGCGCGGGCGGGCCATCATTCCTTCCAACATCAACCACCCCGAGAGCGAGCCGATGGCGATCGGGCGCAACTTCCTCGTCAAGATCAATGCGAACATCGGCAATTCGGCGGTGGCATCGGACGTTGCGAGCGAAGTCGACAAGATGGTCTGGTCGATCCGCTGGGGCGCCGACACCGTGATGGATCTTTCGACGGGGCGCAACATCCACGACACGCGCGAGTGGATCCTGCGCAACTCGCCGGTGCCGATCGGCACGGTGCCGATCTACCAGGCGCTGGAGAAGGTCGGCGGCGTGGCCGAGGACCTGACGTGGGAGATCTTCCGCGATACGCTGATCGAGCAGGCCGAGCAGGGCGTCGACTATTTCACGATCCATGCGGGCGTCCGCCTGCCCTACATCCCGCTGGCCGCCAAGCGCATGACCGGGATCGTCAGCCGTGGTGGTTCGATCATGGCCAAGTGGTGCCTGGCGCATCACAAGGAATCGTTCCTCTACGAGCGTTTCGACGAAATCACCGAGATCATGAAGGCCTATGACGTGGCCTATTCGCTTGGCGATGGCCTGCGCCCCGGATCGATCTACGACGCCAACGACGAGGCGCAGTTCGCCGAGCTTTACACCTTGGGCGAGCTGACCAAGCGCGCCTGGGCGCAGGACGTGCAGGTGATGATCGAGGGCCCTGGCCACGTGCCGATGCACAAGATCAAGGAGAACATGACCAAGCAGCTCGAAGCGTGCGGCGAAGCGCCGTTCTACACGCTCGGGCCGCTCGTCACCGACATCGCGCCGGGTTACGACCACATCACCAGCGGCATCGGCGCGGCGCAGATCGGCTGGTACGGCACGGCGATGCTTTGCTACGTGACGCCCAAGGAACACCTCGGCCTGCCGGATCGCGATGACGTCAAGGTCGGCGTGGTCACCTACAAGCTGGCGGCCCACGCGGCCGACCTTGCCAAGGGCCACCCGGCAGCGCAGGTGCGCGACGATGCACTGAGCAAGGCGCGCTTCGAATTCCGCTGGCGCGACCAGTTCAACCTGTCGCTCGATCCCGATACTGCCGAGCAGTATCATGACCAGACGCTGCCAGCCGAAGGCGCCAAGTCGGCGCACTTCTGCTCGATGTGCGGGCCGAAGTTCTGCTCGATGAAGATCAGCCAGGAAGTTCGCGATTTTGCCGCCAAGCAGAACCAGCCGATCGAGACGTTTGTCGCGGCTGACGAAGCCGAGGCGGAAGCCGGCATGAAGGCGATGAGCGCCAAGTACGACGAAATGGGGCGCGAGCTTTATATCGGCGCGGGTGGTCGCGAACACGATTGATCGTCAAATGCCGATCCGGCTTGCTGCGTCACCGATGCGGCAAGCCGGATCGGCGCGAGATGCGTGAACGCTCAGGCGGTCTGGCGCAGCAGACCTTGCAGCAGCAGTCTGACCTGTGCTGGCGTCTGGTTGCTCATGACCTCGACATAGCCAATGCCTGCCCGCCGCAGAGCTTCCTTCTTCACGGCGTCTCTTGCTGCAGTTTCTGCCCCGAGGTGATGACCGCTGCCTTGAAATTCCACTGCATGGACAGGACGGCAGCTGTCGTCGACGATGAGCAAATCGACGCGCTTGGAATTGATGGCCCAATAGGCATCCTTGTCATCACTCAACAGGATTTCGCCAAGCGATACCTGACCCATTGCGCGCCAGGTGGGCTTTTCTTCGCTCAAGGCCTTGTCGAGCACGGCGAGTAAGCGCCTTTCCGACTGGTTCAACGGCGGCCTGCTCTTGAAATCGGCCTCCATGACTCGGCGGAGTTGCTCTGCTGCAACTTCTGTCTGGCTCTTGTGGGAGAGCGTGGGGGCCTGGTGTGGACGGTATTTTCGTTCAGCCGATTTTCGACCCCGCCAGAAGGCCCGGCGTTCGGCGCGCTCCAAACCCTCGGCAAAGCGTTCGACCGCGATGCCGATAGCAGCGCCAATGGCGAGGAGGAGGGCAAGTAGGTGCGGCTTGTCTATCAGACTGACGATTTCGGATGGCATGGCAGAGGGATAGGGCAGGGGCAGTAATCGGAATCTTAATGCTGGCCGGGGAACTGCCGTCTTCACCATCCATTGGCTGAGCAACTGGGCGACGATTACGTTCGCTCTTCGGGAAGCATTGGAGAAGGCCATGACGAAAGCTCGCAAGGCGGCAATTGTGCTGGCAGCGGCTGCTGCGACGACTTTGACTGCAGCATGCACGAACAATGGGTATTATGACCGCCCCGGCTATGCGGATGGCTATGGCGATTGGGGTTATTACGATCGAGGGTATTACCAGCAGTATGGCCGGTATGATTACAACAATCCCGATCCGCGCTATGGCGGCTATTATGCCGACCGCTATTATCGCGATAATGCCCGCTATCGCGAGCGCCAGCTTTCCTACGATGACCGGGTCTATCGCGGGCGAGACGGGCGCTATTACTGCCGCCGTTCGGACGGTTCGACCGGACTGATCGTCGGCGGCCTTGGTGGCGCGGCGGCAGGAGCGATCATCGCCGAAGGTGACAGCAAGCCGCTCGGCGCGATCATCGGCGCGATCGGTGGCGCGGCGATCGGTGCGGCAATCGACAGTCGCAATCGCAGCAACGTGCGCTGCAGGTAAGTGATGGATGAACGGTGGGCTCCATGGGGAGCCCACCAGTTCGTCAGGTATTCTTGATGTTATCCAGCCCTGCGATCACACCGGGTTTCATCGACGGGTTCGATGCGTTGGGCTTCTTGGGCTTTTCGGCTTTGGGCTTGCGAACCTCGCGGTTCGACTTTTTCTGGCTCTTCGCCATTATCGTTCTCCATGCGGGCGCGTGCCCGAAGGCCTCGCTAGACGCATCGGCCTGTAATAGCGACCTTTAACGCGTCAGTCTTGCCAAGGTCTCGTCCAGCGCAGACAGAAAGCGCGAGCGATCCGCCTTGGAGAATGGCGCCGGGCCTCCGATCACGTCGCCACCGGCGCGCAGATCGGCCATGATCGCGCGCGTGGCGATCTGACTGCCGATGGAGCTTGTGGTAAAGGGTTTGCCAGCCGGAGAAATCACTGCCGCGCCCGCTTTCAGGCACCGGTCTGCCAGGAGTATATCGGCGGTGACGACCACGGCTTTGGAACCTGCCGCTTCGGCAATCCAGTCGTCGGCGGCGTCGAAGCCATCGCTGACCACCACGCGGCGGACAAGAGGATGTACTGGCACGCGGAAGGGTGAGTTGCTGACGACGGTTACTGGCACGTTCCGGCGGAAGGCGACCTTGTAGATCTCTTCCTTGACCGGGCATGCATCGCCATCGACCAGGATGCGCACGGCGTCGGTGGGCGTTTCAGGCATGATCGTCCAGTAGCTTTGCCGGAGCGGGATGGCCACTGTCCGATTAAGTTCGCCAAAGCGCGGGCGGGGTGCTACAAGAGCATCGCTGACGTCGAATTTTGCGACGGACTTCGGCATTGACTACCACGCTGGCGCTTCGGTTCTCGCGGGGCCTTCGACGACGATTTCCTTTCAATTGACGAACCACGCACGGCTCGGCGGCACTTTCGCTTCCGGGCAACACTCGTTCTTGGAAGGAACATCCCATGCCAGTAGGCACCGTAAAATTCTTCAACACCGAAAAGGGCTACGGCTTCATTCAGCCCGACAACGGCGGCGCTGACAGCTTCGTGCACATCTCGGCCGTCCAGGCTGCCGGCATGGCCAGCCTCGATAAGGACCAGCGCGTAAGCTACGAAGTCGAGACCGGCCGCAACGGCAAGGCTTCGGCCGTGAACCTCGTTTCGGCCTGATCGGAACCAACCTCGGCATCGACAGGCAACGGGGCTTTGCAAATTGGCTGAGCCCTGTCATCGCAACGCGATGAGCAACCCTGCCGATGCCGAACTGCAAGTCCGCCTCCGCCGCGCCGCGTTCAACCGCGCGCTGGCGGAGGGGGATCTTGCCGCGATTGCGCCGCTTCTCTCGCCCGATGTGGTTCTGATCACCGGCAGCGACAGTGCAGTCATTTCTGGGCGTAAGGCGCAACTGGCGGCTTGGAAGCGAGATTTCGCGCAAGCTCCTCGAGCCGTCTACGTGCGCAGCACCGATAGCGTGATCGCTTCAGCCGTAGAACCGATCGCCATGGAGCACGGGCGCTGGAGCGCAACTGTTCAGGAATCCGGCGAAGTGACGGCCGCCGGGACCTATGCCGCCAAGTGGCGCAAGATCGGTAACGGCTGGGTTTTGATCGCGGAAATTTTTCTTGACGCTCGGCTGAGCCCGCCAATGCCTTCACGAGGCGGTTGGTAAGATATTCATAACGATAGCTTCCTGTCGCATTTCCCGGTCCGCCTGAGCCGGCAGATCCGCCTCTTCGTCTTCGATGACCTGGGGGTCAGGCGCAATTTCGTAATCCTCATATTCCGGAATCGCCTCTGCCGGAGGCAGGTCCTCTGGCTCTTCCCAAGGCTGCTCCCAATAAGCAATACGCATGGGGCGATGGAAAATAGGTGCCGGAGCCACCGGATAACTCTCGTAGGTGACGGCAGTGATTTCGGGATAGGCGTCCGGTCGCGCAACAGGGTATGGTCGCTCCGGTGAGGGCATGCGCGTCGGTATCGTGCTGGTCGCGGCAAGGCCCAAGCCGGCGCCGATGGCGATCATGACGGTGGCAAAGCGATCGAACAACACGAACCTGGCTCCTGCAACCCTCCCTTGGGGAAGGAATGCCGGAGCGTTGCGGCGGTTCCGGGGCGACCGGTTCGCCCGTCAATTGACAGTGGATCAGCCCCGGCGGGGCCGAGTCCAGCAACCGATCCTCGCGGTCCTGACGTTGGCAACACAGCGCTGGTGCTGACGGCGCGTGCTTGGGAAGGCAACCAGATTCAAAACAGAAAGGGCGCCTCCTGCGGGAAGCGCCCTTTGCTGGGATCAGCGGTGCAGCACGAAGCTGGCCTTGCTCACGGGTGAGGCGCTGCTTGCAAGCTGGCGACTTTGCGCCGAGCCTCTGGGCAGTCCCGTGTTGCGGGGCAGTCAATCGTTGCTGGCAGCAGCCTTGCTGGAGATCTTCTTGACGTCCTTGACGTCGAAGGTGACCGGGCGACCGTTGAAGCGGCCGGTGACGGTGCGCTTGGTGACCTTCAGTTCGAAGGGAACCTTGCCGGCATAGGCCGAGCCCTTGAGAACCTTGACGTCGCCCTGCTGTTCGGCGGTGTAATCGTACTTCACGCCCTGGTACGTGAACGAGCCGGTTTCCGGTTCTGCAGCAAACACGGGGGTGGCGACGAGGACGGCAGCAGCGGCAGCGAGGATAGTCTTGATCATGGCAATATCTCCTGGAAGATAAGGAAAGATTGCCTTCAGCACCCTTATCTTGTTGCGTTGCAGCATACTAATCGTGTGCAGTGCGGCAATTGTATTTGCCGTGCTGTCAGTTGCATGATTTGCAACTCGGTGCTTTTCGCCGCGAAAACAGGCGTTTGCCAGAGGTTGCGCCAACCGCGCCATGCCCCTTCATACGTAAGCATGCATAACGATTCGTCGCAGGGGTGCCGTCGAATCGAAAGCTGCGCTGGCGGGGGGCAACTTGCCGACCCCACGCCTCGGCCGGTCAGCGTTTGCGAACGAATTCGGCCCGCAGGACCAATCCCTTGATGCCGGGATACTTGCAGTCGATCTCCTGCGGGTCGCCCGTCAGCCGGATCGACTTGATCAGCGTGCCCTGCTTCAAGGTTTGCCCGGCGCCCTTGACGTCGAGATCCTTGATCAGGGTAACCTGGTCACCATCAGCCAGGAGGTTGCCGACGGCGTCGCGAACCTCAACGGCGCTGGCGGCTTGGCGCTTTGCCGCGAGTTCGGATGCTGGCAGCCATTCGCCGCTGTCCTCGTCGTAGACATAGTCTTCATCTTCGCTCATCGTTCCCTCCATTCGCGCATCCCCGTGGCACGCGGGGGCGCTGCTTGCCAGCAAAAGCGGCATTCGAGGGAGGATATGCTTGGATCGGACAATCGTTCGCCTGGGACCTGGCGATGCTGACGCAGCGACCGAGACGTTGACTGCTGCCTTCCGTCAAGATCCGGCGATGAACTGGATGTTTGCCAATGATGAATCCCGCGAGCGTCGAATGCCGCAGTTGATCCGCTGGATGTTCCACGATCACCTGCGGCACGGTATGGTACTGGGAACGGCCGGATGTGAAGTCGTCACGCTGTGGCGGCCACCGGGGAGCGTTCATGAGCATGCAAGTCTGACGCCGCCGGCGCTGGTGCGCTTTATCGCGATGCTCGGCACGGCCGTGCTGCGGGCGGAGCGCGCGGACCGGATGATCGGCAAGCATTTGCCGAAGGGTGAGCGCCAGTTCTATCTGCGCATGGCCGGTGTTCGACCTGACAGGCAGGGGCAGGGCCTTGGCGGCCTTGCCATCCGGGCTGGCCTTGCCGAAGCCGACGCTGCGGGGCTACCGGCCGTTCTGGAAACCGCGACGGAGAGCAATGTCGGGCTTTACCGCTCGATGGGTTTCGAACTGATCGACACGTGGCCGGTCGCCAGAAAGGGCCCGACATTCTGGACCATGGCCAGGCCGGTGCCGTTCAGGTGAAGGCATCGACCATCAGCTTGCCGCCAAGCATGACCATCAGCAGGTAGATGATGGTGTAGAACCGATCAGGCTTGAGCGCGCGGACGACACGGACAGAGATCAGTGTGGTAATGACCGCCAACGGGACGAGCAGAGCGGCGGCCACCACCACTTCGTGGGTGAAGGCCCCAAGCATGATATAACTTGGCACCTTGAGCCAATTGATCGCGGCGAAAAGGATCGCGTTGGTTCCGGCATACATCAGGTGCGGAAGCTTGCGCGGGGTGACCCACATCTGGAAGGGCGGACCGCCCGCATGGGCGACCTGGCTGGTAAAGCCGGTGGCCATTCCGAACAGCGCGCCGACCCAGCCCGGAGATGCAGACGCGGCGGCCACGCGATTGCCACGCTCGATCCACAGGCGGTAAAGGCCGAACATGAGCGTGATGCCGCCGAGAACGCCCATGAGTGCCTTCTCGTCGATACTGGCAGCAATGGCCCAGCCGATGCCGATGCCGACCATCGCTCCCGGCAGCATCCAGCCGACGATCCATTTGTCCCAGGCATGCCGGAAGGACCAGACGCTGACGACGTCCTGAACGATGAGGATGGGCAAGAGGATGGCGGCGGCGGTCGATGGCGGAAGAGCCAAGGCGGCAACGGGTGTGCCAAGTGCTCCGAGACCGGAAAATCCGCCCTTGGCCATGCCAACGAGAATGACAGCCACTGCGCAGGCGGCGAGGGTTGCAGGATCGGAAAGGAGCATCTGTCTATCGGGTCCGTGGCTTCCATGGCCATTCGATGACCCCGCCGGCCCACAGCGCAAGCCAGACGAGCACCGGTTGCGCAAACATGCGAGGGACATGATAGGCGAGGCCCGCGCCGTGATCCGACTTTGCCAGATCAATCGCAAAGTGGTTGATGTTGGCCGGGAAGACACACACCGCATAGAGTGCGAGACCTATGGACGCAGCCCGGCGGATCGGCAGGGAAGCGCCTTGCGCCAGGCCAACAGCCCCGAGCAGTTCGGCAATGCCTGTCCACAGCACGACAGCTTCGGGGGCAGGGACCCATTGCGGCATGATGATCAGGAACGGGCGGGGCGATACGATGTGGATCACGCCCGCCGCGAAGTAGAACAGTGCCAGCGCCAGACGGGCAGCGGCGCGGATCATGCGCCGGGTTTCCAGCCGGGCGGGGCGAGGGTGAACCCGGCAAAGTCAAATCCCGGCGCCACAATGCACGAGACAAGCACGTAGCCATGTTCACCGGCGACAGGTTCGGCGGCTTGCCAGTGCCCGGCAGGAACGATCCCCTGCAGATCTTGCGTGGCGAGATCGTTTCCGAGGATCAGCGTCGAGGGTGCAGTTGTGGATTCCGCTGCAGTGTGCAGTGCAAGAGCATCACCCGCCTGCCAGATCCAGATCTCGTCAGCATCGACGCGGTGCCAGTGTGATCTTTCGCCAGCTGCCAGCAGGAACAGGATCGCCGTGCTCGAGGCGCGTCCGCCGCCGACTCCACGCGCACGCCAAGTTTCCCGGAACCACCCTCCCTCAGGATGGGGCGCGAGGTTCAGGCTGGAAATGATTTCATGCGCGGGCATCACGAAACGGTTGCCCGACATACGCGCTGAGTCAATCACCACAGTGCTGGGGTAAGTTGAAGGGGAACAGGAGAAACTTCGGTCCAGCCAAGCGCCGCGATAGCCGAGTTGCTTTCCTTGGCAGTCCTGTGTTCAGCGAGCGACCAGGTTATGTGCCAAGTGCCGCCGTCTGGTCTGCCAGTCGTCCCATCAATTGAAACGATATATGCCTCAACCCCTTCAGCATCGTCGACATATCCGACAATTTCAGCACCATGCACCGCTTCTGGCGGGATTGTTCCTGCGACTGACAGAGTCACGTGGTCAGCAATGGCTCGCTCGTAACGAGGCGGGAGGGCGGCAAGGAGGTTTTCGCGCTGGGTTCTGTCCAGCTTCCAACCCAGTGTCATGCCGCCCCCTCGTTCATTTTACTGGGGCGTGGTGAGCGCCCCGGTTACCCAGATGACTGTCAATGCACCGATGGCCAGGACCAGGCTGATCAGCAGGACCCAGCGTACCACGTTGAGGCCTTCGCCCCCGCGAGCCTCTTCGGTGGTGATGTGCGTTTCTTCGCCGCGTCGTTCCATGGCGCTTCTCCTTCGGTAGAACCGTGCTTGGCGACTCTACGCGCAGGCAAGCGCCCTGTTCCGGCAATGCCCCCATGGACATGACCGGAACGGTGATTAATTCAGATCAATCAATCGCGCAGGAGTTCGTTGATCCCGGTCTTGCTACGGGTCTGCGCGTCAACCGTCTTGACGATGACGGCGCAGTAGAGCGACGGGCCGGGGGTGCCGTCGGGCAGGGGCTTGCCCGGCATGGCACCGGGAACGACGACCGCATAGGGCGGCACGCGGCCAACGTGGACTTCACCCGTGGCGCGGTCGACGATCTTGGTGGAAGCGCCGAGGTAGACGCCCATCGACAGCACTGCGCCTTCGCCGACGATGACGCCTTCGGCCACTTCGGAGCGGGCGCCGATGAATGCGCCGTCTTCGATGATGACGGGGCCTGCCTGCAGCGGTTCGAGCACACCGCCGATGCCGGCGCCGCCCGAGATGTGGACGTTCTTGCCGATCTGCGCGCAGGAGCCGACCGTTGCCCAGGTATCAACCATGGTGCCTTCATCGACGAAGGCGCCGATGTTGACGAAGCTTGGCATCAGCACCACGCCCTTGGCAATGTGTGCGCCCTTGCGCGCGACGGCACCGGGGACGACGCGGAAACCGGCTTCGCGGAAGCGGTTCTCGCCCCAGCCTGCAAACTTCGAGGGCACCTTGTCAAATGCAGGAGCGCCGCCCGAGCCGGCCTCGATCACTGCGTTGTCGTTCAGGCGGAACGAGAGCAGCACGGCCTTCTTGAGCCACTGGTTGACGCGCCATTCGCCGTCCACCTTTTCGGCAGCGCGGGCCTTGCCGCTGTCGAGCAGTTCGAGCGCGGCCTCAACCACTTCTCGCACGGCATCGCTAGCCGGGGTGACATTGGCGCGGTCCTCCCAGGCGGCTTCGATGGCAGCTTGCAGCTGGTCTGTCATGGCGTTTCTCCGTGCGGGATCGGTATGGAACAAAATTGCGTGGCGACTAGCCGAGCGTTGCCTGATCGGCAAGCGCCGCAATCGTATGATCCAGCCATGCGACGACATCGTCTGTGACCACGTCGATTGCGGCATCATCCTTGGCGCGATCGCCCCAGTCCGTGGCGAGATCGAGCCAGACCGTCTGCATGCCGAGGGCCTTGGCCGGGGCGAGGTTGCGCGCCATGTCTTCGACGAAGACCGAAGTCTCGGGATTGACGCCCAACGCTTCGATCATGCTGGTGTATGCCGTGGGCTCGGGCTTGGGTTTGTAGGCCATGGCGTGGATGTCCCACAGCCCGTCGAAACTGTCGGAAAGATCGAGTCCGGCAAGCACCCTGGCGGCATAGGCATCATCGCCATTGGTGAAGAGGATCTTGCGGCCCGGGAGTTTCGCCAGCCTGTCTGCCAGACGCGGTGCGGCAGCCAGCGGGGTAATGTCGATGTCGTGCACGAAGCCGAGAAAATGGTGCGGATCGGTGGCGTGGTAATGCATCAGGCCTGAAAGGGTGGTGCCGTGATCGTGGAAGTAGAGCTTCTGCACGCGCCGAGCCTCCAGCTCGTCGCAGCCGAGCAGTTCCTTGATGAACAGGCCCATGCGCTCATCGATCTGATCGAACAGCCGGGTCGATGGGGGATAGAGCGTGTTGTCGAGATCGAAGATCCAGCAGTCAACAATCGTGGGATCGAAGGGCATTTGCGCATTCCAGTCCGGAACTGTGTCATTCGGCATTTACGGCCAACGGGTTATCAGCAAGACTTGGGCAAAGCTACCGGAGCCGGGGTGCGGTGATGTCGGAAATTCGCTGGTTTGGTTACGCCGCAGTGGCCGCGCTGGCTGCTGGATTGGCGGCATGCGGAGGGGGAGGCAGCGTCTCCAGCACGCCCGCGCCTGCGCCGGCCCCGACGCCCACCCCAGTCCCAACGCCAACTCCCACGCCAACCCCCACTCCCACTCCGGTCAATTTCGTTACCGCAGAGTATCGCCGGTCGGATGGGCCTTCGCTTCATGGCGCGATCACGGCCTGGCAATCGGGCGCGAGTGGGGCAGGGACCACGATTGCCATCGTCGATTCCGGTATAAATACGTCCAATACCGAGTTTGCCGGAAGGATTGCCTCATCATCGACCGACGTGGTGCAATCGCGCGGATTGGACAACGCCGACGATGATCACGGGACGCAGGTTGCCCTGACGGCAGCAGCGGCCCGCAACAATTCAGGGATCGTCGGGATCGCCTGGGGCGCAACGATCCAGATGCTGCGGGCCGATACGCCGGGTTCGTGCGCGGCGTCGGATGGCTGCACTTTTGCCGACAGTGCGATAGCGGCGGGCATCAATGCTGCGGTCGCCTCGGGCGCAAAGGTCATCAATCTTTCGCTCGGTGGCGATCCCGCGAACTCGACCCTGCGGTCGGCTGTTGCCCGGGCGGCCGCGGCGGGCGCGGTGATCATCGTTTCAGCCGGGAACGACGGCGACAGCACCGATGCCGGGATCGATCCCAACAACCCCGATCCCTTTGCGCAATCACTGCTCCAGGCGGGCGGAAGCAACGTGATCATCGTCGGCTCGGTCAATGCCAGCGGCGTGGCTTCGGCCTTCAGCAACAAACCGGGAAGCTCGGCGGCGTCGGTGCTGATGGCGCAGGGCGAGGACGTCTGCTGCGTGTACCAGGGCAGCCAGATAAAGACCGAGACGAATGCGCAGGGAACATTCGTGACAGTGGTCAGCGGGACAAGCTTTGCCGCGCCGCAGGTTTCAGGCGCGGCCGCGCTTCTGGCGCAGGCTTTCCCGAACCTGACCGGCACCCAGATCGTCGACCTGCTGCTGCGGACCGCGCGCGATGCGGGGGCGACGGGGACGGATACGATCTATGGCCGCGGCATTCTGGACATTGCGCGGGCATTCTCGCCGCAGGGGCAGACCGGGTTGGCGGGGACGCAGGTGGCAGTGTCGCTCGACAGCCTTGCGGGCACGAGCAGCGGGGCGATGGGCGATGCCTTGGCGGGAGCCTCGCTCGGCACGGTAATGCTGGATGGCTACCAGCGGGCTTACAGGCTGAACCTTGCGGCGGGCTTGCGGTCAGGCCAAGCGAGGTTGCCTTTGCATGAAGCGCTGGCGGCGGGCGGCAGGCCGGTGGCGATGGATGCTTCGGGCTTTGCGCTGGCGTTTACGGTGGACCGGCGCTTCGGCGCGGTGCCCTTGCGACTGGCGCCGGGTGAGGGGCAGCAGGCGCGGGTGCTGGCGTCCTCGGTGGTGACACGGCTGGACCGGTCGCTCGATCTGGCGCTGGGCTGGAAAGTGAGCGCGGAGAGCCTGACCGCGAGGTTGCAGCAGCGGCACGAGCCGCAGTTCCTCGTCGCGGGGATGGCGAGTGGCGTGTTCACGCGGCCCGAGACGGGCATGGGGGCGCGCTATCGGTTGGGGCGTATGGGGCTGACGGTTTCGGCGGAGCGCAGTGTGCTGGTGCGCAGCGATCCGCTGCGAGAACGGCGCGAGGACCGGATGACGCAGTTTGGCTTGGCGCTGGATGGCGGGCAGGGTGGCGCGTTGGATTGGCGGCTCGGCCTTGGCCTGATGCGTGAGGAGCGCACGGTGCTGGGCGCGCGCTTTGCCGATGCGCTGGGCGGCGGCGGGGCGACGACGGCGACGGTATCGCCGGGGCTTGGCTGGCGCTTCGGGGATGGCTGGGCGCTGGGGGCGACGGGCAGCCTGGGCTTCACGCGGATCGACAGCGGGGCGGTGGCGACAAGCGGCTCGCGGCTGGTGTCGTCCTCATGGAGCGTCGATCTTTCGCGCGAGGGTGTCTTGGCGGGCGGCGACCGTCTGGCCTTGCGCCTCTCACAACCCTTGCGGGTGGAGCGCGGCGGGCTGGACCTGAACCTGCCGGTGGCGTGGGACTATGCAACGCAGAGCGCCACCTTCGCCCGCGTGCCGCTGTCGCTGGCGCCGAAGGGGCGGGAGCTTGACGCGGAACTGGCCTGGGCGACGGCGCTGTGGGGTGGGGACGCCTCGGCCAGCGTGTTCTTCCGCAAGGAGCCGAGGCATTTTGCCAAAGCGGGGGGGGATGGCGGAGTTGCGGTGCGGTGGTCGCGGGGGTTTTGAGTAGGTTAAGCGACACACGCACGGTAATTGGTGTTTTGCACTATTGGTGGTTAGCTGGCTGTCGTGTCTGATAGCATGAGGGACTGATGGAAGAGCGCTACTTACCCCCGTCTGACTTCCTCCAAGCTGTCATCAACGAGGATGTGCCATTTGGCGAACACGATTTTGGCGAGAAGAACCTTGCCCGCCTGATCGAAATGACGCGGGATGCAGATCCGGCGAACCGCGACTGGGCAACTCTTTTGCTTTCGCAGCTGGGGATGGATCGGCCCGATGTTCGCGCGGCCTTGGTAAAGGCAGCAGAAGATGAAAATTCGGCAGTACGTGCCGAGGCCATCCTTGGCTTGGCGCAAATGCATCGCGGGTTGGCACTGCCGCTTTTAAGAAAGGAACTTAAGGGCTGGCACGTGAACATGCCACTACTTGAAGCGGCGACAATCGTTGCAGATGTGTCGTTGGTGGAGGATCTCGAAGCCTTCGCTGAGCCCTCCGGTAACAAGCTGTTAGACCAGATGGTTGTCGATGCGATCAACGCGTGCCGCCCGGTTTGATTACTAACAAAAACTGGCGAACCAGACGTTTAGACAACTCCGGTATGCTCCGGAAATTTCTAAACTGGCGCCACGATCCTCACCCCTGCGGCACCAAATGCCGCAACTTAGCACCTTCACCATCCTCAAGCACATATAGCGTCCCATCCGGTGCCTGCTCGATCTCGCGGATGCGGTTGCCGAGGTCTATGCGTTCGAGTTCGGTGGCTTTTTCGCCTTCGATCTTCACGCGGACGATTCCGCCTGAGCCCAGACCCGCGATCAGGGCCTGGCCTTGCCATTGGGGGAAAGCCGAGCCTGTGTAGAAGATCATGTTGCCCGGCGCGATGACGGGGTTCCAGCTGATCGCGGGCTGGGCGAGGTCGGGGCGGGTCTTGTTGCGAGGGATCGGCTTGCCGTCGTAATGGTCGCCGTCCGATACCAGCGGCCAGCCGTAGTTCCTGGCCGGTTCGACGTGGTTGATCTCGTCACCGCCGGCAGGGCCGTGCTCGATGTCCCATAGCCGGCCATCGGGCGAGAAGGCGAGGCCGAGCAGGTTGCGGTGACCGTAGGACCAGATCTGTGCCGAAACGCCGCCCTTGCCCGCAAACGGGTTGCCTGGCGCAGGAGTGCCATCGGGCAGCAGGCGGATGACCTTGCCGAGGTTCGCGTTCAGGTCCTGCGCGGGCGTGAACTTCTGCCGGTCGCCGGAGGTGATGAACAAGTATTTGCCATCGGGCGAAAAGGCGATGCGATGCGAATAGTGGCCGCGCCCGGTGACCTTGGGAAATTGCCGCCAGATGATGCTGAGGTCCTCAAGGCGTGGGGCGAGGCGGGGGGCATCGCCCATCACCAGTCTGGCGCGAGCGACGACTGCGCCGCGCGTATCGTTCTGACCCGCTTCCGCCCAACTCAGATAGACCATGCCGCTCTGCGCGAAATCGGGCGCGGCGACGACATCGCCAAAGCCGCCTTGTCCGCCGTAATCGACCGTGGGGGTGCCCGCGATCTCGACGGTCTTATCGGTGCCTTCGGTCCAGAGCTTGAGCTTGCCCTTCTTCTCGGTGATCAGCGCCTGGTTGGTGCCGGGAAGGAAGGTCATCGCCCAAGGCTCGTCGAACGTGGCGACATCGGTGATCGCGATGCCCGCTGTGGAAGGGTCAGCGCCCTGGGCAGAAATCGATGAGCCGCAGCTTGCGAGGAGCAGGGCGAGAGGCGATAGCGAGCGCAGGATCGGATTCGTCATGCAGCCCACAATGCCTCTGAACGCCAGTTGTGCCACCTCCTTTTCGTCCATGGTCACCATCGGCGTGGACGAGGCGGGGCGTGGGCCGCTGGCTGGGCCGGTCGTGGCGGCGGCGGTGGTGCTGTGCAAGCCGCGTCCATCGGGGCTGGATGACTCCAAGAAGCTGAGCGCGGCGCGGCGGGCGGAACTGGAAGAGAAGATCAAGCGGCGCTGCCGGTGGGCGGTGGGTGTGGTCGAGCCCGAGGAGATCGACCGGCTGAACATCTTCGGTGCGACGATGCTGGCGATGACGCTTGCGGTGCAGGCGCTGTGCGAGCAGATCGCGCATGACGAAGGCGTGGGCGAAGTGCTGATCGACGGCAACCTCACGCCGCACGGCCGTCGCCCGGAATGGTGCTGGCCGGCGCGGCCGATCGTCGGCGGTGATGCCCTCGAGCCGTGTATTTCGGCCGCCTCGATCATCGCCAAGGAACATCGCGACCGGATCATGCGCGAGGCGGCGCTGACGCATCCGCACTACGGGTGGGAGCGCAATGCGGGCTATGGCACACCCGAGCATCGGGCGGCATTGCGTGAGCATGGGCCGACGCCATTGCACCGGCGCAGCTTTGCCCCGGTGGCGCAGTTGCAGCTGCTCTAACGAAAAAATTTGCCGGTGAGTCCGTCCGGGCACACCACTAGATGTTGAGTCCCACGCCGCCAGCCAGACTCAACATGTCGAAATAGACTCTTTTCGTTCTCATCCCGGATGGCGCGCGACTCGCCGGAATCTGGCGAGTCGAAGCTTGACGGCGAGTCTCCGATGACTCAAACGGTGCCCTTATCCACAAGGGGTCAGGGACAAGATATGGCAGTTGCAGTCAAGGAACGCGCGAAGGCTTTGCGTGCGGCGCCGGCAAAGGTGCTCAAGGCAGATGTTGCGCTTCCGGTGAACCAGATCCTGCGCGGTGACTGCATTTCGGAAATGCGCAAGCTGCCCGATGCCTCGATCGACATGATCTTTGCCGACCCGCCCTATAATCTCCAATTGGGCGGTGATCTGGCGCGGCCCGATGGCAGCCATGTCGATGCGGTGACCAACGACTGGGACAAGTTCTCGAGCTTTGCCGTCTATGACCAGTTCACGCGCGAGTGGCTGACCGAGGCACGCCGCCTGCTCAAGCCCGATGGCTCGATCTGGGTGATCGGCAGCTATCACAACATCTTCCGCGTCGGCACGATCCTGCAGGACCTCGGCTTCTGGATCCTCAACGATATCATCTGGCGCAAGGCCAACCCGATGCCCAACTTCAAGGGCACGCGCTTTACCAATGCGCACGAGACGCTGATCTGGGCGTCAAAGAGCGAGAAGTCGAAGTACACCTTCAACTACCGCGCCATGAAGACGCTCAATGATGAACTGCAAATGCGCTCGGACTGGGTCCTGCCGATCTGCTCCGGCCCCGAACGCCTGCGTCGCAACGGCACCAAGGCTCACCCGACGCAGAAGCCCGAGGCGCTGCTCTATCGTGTGATGCTGGCAACGACCAACAAGGGCGATGTGGTGCTTGACCCATTCTTCGGCACGGGCACCACAGGCGCGGTGGCCAAGCGCCTGGGTCGCGACTGGATCGGCTGCGAGCGCGAGGACGACTACATCGAAGTGGCGCAGGAGCGCATCGAACTGGCGCTGCCGCTTGACGAATCTGCGCTTGTTACGATGCAGTCGAAGCGCACGGCGCCCAAGGTTGCCTTCGGTGCGCTGGTTGAGAGTGGCTATCTGGCCCCCGGCACCCGCCTGACCGCCAAGAAGGGCAAGTTCGAGGCAGTGGTGCGGGCTGATGGTTCGCTTCAGGCAGGCGCGGAGATCGGTTCGATCCATGGGCTTGGTGCAAAGTTGCAGGGCGCGCCATCGTGCAATGGCTGGACCTTCTGGCATGTCGAGCACGAGGGCGAGGTGAAGCCGATCGATGCGCTGCGACAGTTGTACCTGCTCGCCGTCGAGGATTGATGCCTCGCGTCTATATCCGTCCGATCGCGTTCGCCGACAGTCCGCAAGCGGAAGATGGCGAGACGATCAGGCTGGGCGGGGGCCTGATCTACGCCAGCCGCTTTGTCCTGATCGTGCGCGAGGGCGGAAAGGTGGTCTCGCGGCAGAGGTTTGGCGCGGGCGATGTTCAGAAGGCAATTGCCACCTTGCCCGATGCCTTGGCCGCCGATGCAGCGGAGCAATGGGACAACTTGCGCTGCACGCACGCGCCCATCGCCTGCGGGCAGCGGATGGTGCGGTTCGATCAGCCGGTGGTGATGGGTATCCTCAATGTGACGCCCGACAGCTTTTCCGATGGTGGCCAATTCCTCGACAAGCCTGACGCCGCGCTTGAGCACGCCCACGCGATGCTATCAGCCGGGGCGGGGGTGATCGACGTCGGTGGTGAATCCACCCGCCCCGGCGCCGCGGCGGTGTGGGAAGGCGACGAGGCAAAGCGCGTGGTGCCGGTGATCGAGCAGCTTGCGGCAGCAGGCGCAGCGATTTCCATCGACAGTCGGCGCTCCTCGGTAATCGAGGCGGCGCTGGCGGCAGGGGCACACATCGTCAACGATGTTTCGGCTATGCGTCATGACGCCCGGACGACTGAGATCGTGGCTCGTTCCGGGGCTCCGGTGGTGCTGATGCATGCGCCTGGCAACGACGGCGATCTGCATGCCGATGGCGACTACGCCGACGTTGTGCTCGATGTGTTCGATGCCTTGCGCGAACGCCGTGACGCAGCCGTCGCGGCGGGGATTGCGCGGGAGAAGGTCCTGCTGGATCCCGGCATAGGCTTTGGCAAGTCGCTCGCGGAGAACCTTGCGCTGATCAACGCCCTGCCATTGTTCCATGCGCTTGGTCAGCCGATCCTGTTCGGGGCCAGTCGCAAGCGGATGATCGGGGCGCTTTCCAACGAGGTGCCAGCCCATCAGCGCATGGCCGGTTCGGTCATGCTGGCGCTCAAGGCGATGGATGCCGGCTGCCAGATGGTGCGCGTGCACGATGTGGCCGAAACCGTGCAGGCCATGCACGTCTGGCGCGGCCTGCGCGATGCGGCGCTGACGGATTTCAGCCAGCTTGCCTAGAGCGAGACGCCGCCATCGCTGACCAGGCAGGTGCCGGTGATGGTCGCTGCTGCGTCGGACAGCAGGAAGCCGATCTGCGCCGCAACCTCATCCGCGCTGGCGAAGCGCCCAAGTGGCGTAGCCTCCTTTGCCATTGCGGCAAGCGCTTCGGCGCGTCCACCATGCTGTTCGATCAGCGGTGCGAACCATTCGGCGCGGTCCCAAATGCCAGTGTCGACGCCGCCCGGTGCGATGGCGTTCACCCGCACGCCGTACCTTGCGGCTTCGGCAGCCGCGACCTTTGCCAGCTGGATCGTCGCGGCCTTCGATGCGGAATAGGCCGCGGTTCCGGCGGCTGCCTTGATGCCGGAGACCGAGGCCGTCAGCACGACCGCTCCGCGGTTTGCCCTCTTCATGGCGCGCAAGGCGGTACGCAGCGAAAGGAACATGCCGTCGAGATTGACCGACAGTGTCTTGCGCCAGGCGGTGATGTCGAGGTCAGTGATCTCGCCGTTGCTGGCGATACCGGCATTGAGCACGGCGTAATCGATCCGAGGCACTTCGCGCTCCAGCAGTTTCCAGAGCGAGGGATCCGAGACGTCGCCGCCAAAAGGATGGACCTTGCAGGACAGGCCCAGCCGGTCGAGCGCTGGCCTGTCAATATCGACCAGAACGAGCTCGCCGATCCCCTGCGCATCGAGCCAGCGCGCGGCGCTGGCACCTATCCCCGCGGCGGCACCGGTGACAAGCGCGATGCAACCTGCAAATTCCCTATTTCCCGTCATGCCGGGAAGCTAGCGCGGGTCAGGCCGCGTTGTCGATGCCAAGTTCCGAAAGCTTGCGGTAAAGAGTGGAGCGGCCGATACCAAGGCGGCGGGCAACTTCGGTCATGCGACCGCGATAGTGGCCGATTGCCAGCCGGATGACGTCGGCCTCGATGTCTTCGAGAGGTCGCAGGTTGCCATCGGGTGCGAACAGGGTGATGCCGGCGCCATCGGTAACATTCGGTGCGCGGCGGCTGGATTCCCCGATCAGGTTCGAAAGGCTGGGGAAGTCTTGTGCCGTTAGCGCCTCGCCATCGCAGAATACGGCGGCGCGGAACAGGGTGGCCTGCAACTGGCGGACATTTCCAGGCCAATCATATGCCGACAGAAGTGCCAACGCTCCATCAGTAATGCCGAGCGGCCTGAGCCCTGGCTGTTCGCCGATGCGGGTCAGGAAATGCCTTGCAAGGGCCGGAATATCGGCGGAGCGCTCGCGCAAGGCGGGCAGCAGGACCTGTGTCTGGCTCAGCAAGGCATGGAGTTCGGCGCGGAAGTCGCGGGTCTCGACAAGGTCCCGCAGGCCAGCATTGGCGCAGGCGATCACTCGAACATCGACGCGGAATGAATGCCGAGCTCCGATGGGCTGGACGTCACCCCGTTCGAGAAAGCGGATCATTCGCTCCTGCACGTAATCCGGCAGGCGATCGACCTCGTCGATGACAAGGGTGCCGCCATCGGCGTGCTGGAGCAATCCGACGTGACGTTCGAATGCTCCGGCGAAAGCGCCTTTCTCGTGTCCGAACAACGCGGATTCAACCTGATTGGCAGGCATGCCGCCGACGTTGATGGTCTTGAGTGCGGCCCGGCTGCGCGGGCTGGCGGCGTGCATGGCGCGGACCAGCATTTCCTTGCCTGTGCCGCTTTCGCCTTCGATCAACACGCTGCCATGGGTGCGCGCGGCCTTTGCCGCCACGGCCAGCGCCGCGCGGAAGGCCGGGGTTGCACCGATCATCGAATCGAAGTCGAGCGCGGCGCCGAATTTCTCGGTCAGGGGTTGCAGTTCACTGGCGTCGGTCTCGCGCGAAGTCGCGCTGCGCAGGGCCTGGAGCAGGCGTTCCGGCGCGACCGGCTTGATCAGGTAATCGGTGGCGCCTGCGCGCATTGCCTCCACAGCGAGCAGGGGCGAGTTGCTGGTAGTCAGCATCAGGATCGGAAGTGCGGGACGGCGTGCCTTCAATTCGGCGATGAGTGCGCAGGCATCGTCGCCCGGAACCCATTGATCCAGAATGATCGCGCCGAGTTGCATACCCTGGCGGGTGCCCAGCGTGGCGATCGCGCTTTCCGAGTCGCGGGCGATGACCGTGCGCCAGCCCTCCCGCGAAGCCAGCGCCGAAATCAGGCGGCACTGGGCGGGTTCATCGTCGATGAGCATGAGAAGGCGCTGTTCGGGCTCCTGCATGACCTAGTCTTTTGACTCCCCCGCAAATACGTCAGGAGCATTGCTCTAGGCCGATAGGGTAAAGAGCCGATTAAGCGCGATGAGACTGCTCCGCACTTGAGCGCAGGGGCGGCCATCGCTAGAGCATGCACGTCGCGCCCCAGTGGCGCATGGTTTTTGGGGAAGAAAATGGCTCCGGCAAACGACATCAAGGCTGCAAAGTCGACGTACGAAGGTTTCGTGAACATGGTGAAGTGGGCCACGCCGGCGATCTGCGCGCTGGTTTTCGTGGTCATCCTGGTGATCCAGTAAGAGCGCCGTGGCGGGGGCAATGAAGATCGCCGTCCTTCGGGAACGCGCGACAGGGGAGAGCAGGGTTTCGGCATCGCCCGAGACCGTGAAGAAGTTCATTGCCCTCGGGGCCACAGTGGCCGTCGAGATCGGGGCGGGGATTACCGCTTCGATCTCGGACGATGATTACCGCGCCGCCGGGGCCGAGGTTGCGGACAATGCGGTGCAGGGCGCGGACATCGTGCTTGGCGTGCAGGGACCGGAGCCTGAGCAGCTGGCAGGCGCAAAGCCCGGCGCATGGATCGTCGCCGGGCTTGATCCCTTCGGCAAGCGGGCACGAGTGGATGCCTATGCCGCTGCCGGATACGAAGCGCTGGCGATGGAGTTCATGCCGCGCATCACGCGTGCGCAGTCCATGGACATTCTGTCTTCGCAGTCGAACCTTGCCGGGTACAAGGCAGTGCTGGTCGCAGCGAACCTCTATGGCCGCGCGTTCCCGATGATGATGACGGCGGCAGGCACGGTCTCGGCTGCCAAGTGCTTCGTCATGGGCGTCGGCGTTGCCGGTCTTCAGGCGATTGCCACGGCGCGCCGCCTCGGTGCGCAGGTCTCGGCGACCGACGTGCGCTCTGCCACCAAGGAGCAGATCCAGTCGCTCGGCGCCAAGCCGATCTTCGTGGAAAGCGTCGCCGGTATCGAAGGCGAGGGCGCCGGCGGCTATGCCACGGAAATGAGCGAGGAATACCAGAAGGCGCAGGCCGAGCTGGTCAGCGCGCACATCGCCAAGCAGGACATCGTCATCACGACTGCGCTGATCCCGGGCCGTGCCGCGCCGCGCCTGATCTCGGATGCGCAGATTGCGACGATGAAGCCGGGCTCGGTGATCTTCGACCTTGCCGTGGCGCAGGGCGGTAACGTCGAAGGTTCGGTGCCCGATCAAGTCGTCGAAAAGCACGGCGTCAAGATCGTCGGCTATTCGAACACGCCGGCGCACCTGCCGGCGGATGCCTCGGCGCTGTTCGCGCGCAATCTCTACAACTTCCTCTCGGCCTTCTGGGACAAGGAGCAGGGCAAGCCTGTTCTGGACGAGGAAATCGGCAACGCCATCCGCCTGACGCAGGGCGGCAAGGTTGTGAACGAACGACTGCTCGGCTGAGGGGGAAAGCCATGGACTTCATATCGATCCTGAGCATTTTCGTGCTCGCCTGCTTTGTCGGGTACTACGTAGTCTGGTCGGTCACGCCGGCTTTGCATACGCCGCTGATGGCGGTGACCAACGCGATTTCGTCGGTCATCGTGGTGGGCGCGCTGGTCGCTTCGGCGGCTGCAGGTAGCCCATCGGCCAAGTGGCTGGGGCTGGGCGCCGTGGTGCTGGCTTCGGTCAACATCTTCGGCGGGTTCGCCGTGACGGCGCGCATGCTGGCGATGTACAAGAAGAAGGAGAAGAAGTGATGGAACACGTCGCTGTCTCTCCTTGGGTGGCGCTGGCCTATCTGGTCTCGGGCGTCCTCTTCATCCTCGCGCTGCGCGGGCTTTCCAGCCCGGCGACGAGCCGTGCGGGCAACCGCTATGGCATGATCGGCATGACCATCGCGGTCGCCACCACGCTGCTGACACACGAGATCGCCAGCTTGCCGGAAATCATCGTGGCGCTGGCCATCGGTGGCGGCATCGGCTTCGTCATCGCCCGCAAGATCGCGATGACCGACATGCCGCAGCTGGTCGCCGCGTTCCACTCGCTGGTCGGCCTTGCCGCCGTGCTGGTGGGCCTTGCCGCCTACCTCAATCCCGATGCCTTCGGGATCATGCTGCCTGACGGCCAGATCAACCCCGTCAGCCGCATCGAGCTAGGCCTTGGCATTGCGATCGGTGCGATCACGTTCTCGGGCTCGGTCATCGCGTTCCTCAAGCTTGCGGGCAAGATGAGCGGATCGCCGATCCTGCTGCCGGGACGCCACGTGCTGAACCTCGGCACGCTGGTGGCGATCATCGGCCTTGTGGCCTACTTCACGCAGAACCAGTCGTCCTGGGTGATCGCGACGATCACGGTTCTCAGCTTCATCATCGGCTTCCTGCTGATCATCCCGATCGGCGGCGCGGACATGCCGGTCGTGGTCTCGATGCTCAACTCGTACTCGGGCTGGGCGGCTGCGGCGATGGGCTTCACGCTGCACAACACCGCGATGATCGTGACCGGCGCGCTGGTCGGTTCCTCGGGCGCGATCCTTTCGTACATCATGTGCAAGGCGATGAACCGCGGGTTCCTTGCGGTTATCGCGGGCGGGTTTGGCGCCGAGGCCACTGCCGCTGGTGGCGCTGCCCGCGAGCAGCGCCCGTGGAAGCGCGGGTCTGCCGAGGATGCGGCCTACATGATGAGGGAAGCCGAGAACGTCATCATCATCCCGGGCTACGGCATGGCCGTATCCCAGGCGCAGCACGCGCTGCGCGAGATGGGCGACGTGCTCAAGAAGGAAGGCGTCAACGTCAAGTACGCCATCCACCCTGTGGCGGGCCGCATGCCCGGGCACATGAACGTGCTGCTGGCCGAAGCCAACGTGCCGTATGATGAAGTGTTCGAGCTGGAAGACATCAACAGCGAGTTCGCGCAGGCGGACGTGGCCTTCATCATCGGCGCCAACGACGTGGTCAACCCGGCGGCCAAGACCGACAAGTCCTCGCCGATCTACGGCATGCCGGTGTTCGACGTCGACAAGGCCAAGACGATCTTCTTCGTCAAGCGCTCGATGGGCGGCGTGGGCTATGCCGGCGTCGACAACGACGTGTTCTACATGGACCAGACCATGATGCTCTTGGCTGACGCAAAGAAGATGGTCGAGGATATCGTCAAGGCGCTGCAGCACTGATGCGCAAGGCTGCCGCTGTCATCGCCACGGCCTTGACGCTGGCAGCCTGCTCGCCATCAAAGCTGGCTTATGGAAAGGTCCGCTCGGCGCTCGTCGATGCGGGCCTTTCCGATTCCAACGCTTCGTGCATGGCGGAGCGCATGACCGACCGCCTGAGCATCGGCCAGTTGCAGCGGTTGCAGTCGCTTCAGGCACCTAAACGCGGGTTGGCCGATTATGTCGCCACGGTGAAGCGCCTTGGCGATGCCGAACTGCTTGGTGTCACGACAAGCGCCGCAGCGCTCTGTGCAAGCGGTCTGGCGCCAGAGAGGAAGCGTTAGCGGTCTGGACCTCCCGCGCCGCCTTTCGTAAGGCCGGTGCAAACAGGGGCCTGTCATTCAAGCCCGGGGAGTTATCGTTTTGCGCAAAATCGGCCTTATCGGCGGCATGAGCTGGGTTTCGACCCGCACTTATTACGAAGACATCAACCAGCTGGTGCAGGCGCGCACCTCGAAGACGGCCAGCGCGCCGCTGCTGATCGAAAGCCTCGATTTCACCAACCTTATCCGCCTTTCGACGCCGGAGCAGTGGGACCATGCCGCTGAAGTGCTGACCGACAGCGCCCGCAGGCTGGAGCAGGCGGGGGCCACCGCGCTGCTGATCGGGGCCAATTCGATGCACAAGGTCTATGACAAGGTGGTCGACGCAGTGTCGATCCCGGTGATCCATATTGCGGATGCTGTCGGCGCGAAGATGAAGGAAACGGGCGTAACGAATGCCACGCTGATCGGCACGCGCAACGTCGTGATGGAGAGCTTCTATCGCAAGCGCCTCGTCGCTCATGGCGTGAGCCTGCTGCCACCCGTCGTCGAGGAAGTCGAAGCGATGGACAAGATCATCTATGACGAGTTGATGCTGGGCAAGGCCTCGCGCTCGGCCGAGCGGACGTTCAAGACCATGCTGACCAACATGGGCCAGCGTGGTGCAAAGGGCGCAGTGCTGGCCTGCACCGAACTGGACATGGTTATCGACGTGGACGCGAACGTGCTGCCGATCTTCGATGGTACGCGCATCCACGCGCAGGCCGCAGTTGACTGGATTCTCGGTTGAGCGCAGCGTGATCGAGGGCCGCGCTTCTTATGCCAGCGACCCTGCGCGCACGCGCGGGCGGGAGTTCGGGCTGGACGACAAGGCCTCGCGCGGGCCGCGCAGCGCGTTCCAGCGCGATCGCGACCGCATCATCCATTCGATCGCGTTCCGCCGGCTGCGCCACAAGACGCAGGTCTTCATCGCGCCGGATGGCGATCATTACCGTGTGCGGCTGACGCATAGCCTTGAGGTGGCACAGATCGGCCGGGTGATCGCCCGCGCGCTGGGGCTGGACGAAGACCTGACCGAAGCGCTCTGCCTTGCGCACGACATTGGTCATCCGCCGTTCGGCCATGCCGGAGAGGATGCTCTGGAAGAGGCAATGGCCGGGGCAGGCGGCTTCGACCACAACGCCAACACTCTGCGCGTATTGATGCGGCTGGAGAGCCCTTATTGCGGGCACGAAGGCTTGAACCTTTCCTGGGAAACGCTGGAGGGCCTGGCAAAGCACAACGGGCCGATCCTGAAGCCGACCTGGGCTCTGGAGGAACTGGACAGGGCATTCTCTCTGGAACTGTCTTCCTTCGCCTCGCTCGAGGCGCAGGTCGCGGCGATTTCGGACGATATCGCCTATGACAATCACGACATTGATGATGGCCTCAGGGCGGGGTTCCTGTGTCTCGATCAATTGCTCGAACTGCCATCGCTGGCAGAGCAGTGGCGCGCGATCGAGCGTCGGTTTCCCGGTGCACCGCAGGACCGCCTGTTGCGTGAACTTGTGCGTGGACAGATCGGCCGGATGGTCAATGATGTCATCACCACGGCTCGGGCCAACATCGCGGAAACGGGGGTCGTTAGCGTCGAGGACGTGCGCGCGGCTGGGCTTGCGCTGGCCACGTTCTCGCCTGCGATGGGCGAGGAAGAGCGGGCACTCAAGCAGTTCATGTATGACCGGCTCTACCTGCACGAGGAGCAGTGCCAGACGGCAGATCGCGCACGCGGCGTGATCGCGGCGCTGTTCCGGGCCTATGCCGAGGACCCTGTGCAGATGCCCGAAAGCTGGCGCGCCTCGCTTCCCGATGCGGAACCGGCACGGACGCGGCACATCGCCGACTTCATTTCGGGCATGACCGACCGCTACGCGATCGACAGCTATGCGCGACTGTTCGGTCAGGCGCCGGAGGGCTTGCGCAATGTCTGAGCAGACCCGCGTGGTTCTCGTCGGCGCGACTGGGCTGATCGGTCGTGCGGTCATGGTCGAGGCGGTCGGTCGTCCCGACATCCATCTGGTCGCCGTTGCGCGTCGCGAGGTTCCGCTGCCGCCCGGCGCGCGCATGGAAATGCTGCTGTCTGATACCAGCCATTGGCCTGATGCCATAGCGGCGGGACGCCCGCATACCGTGGTCATTGCGCTGGGCACCACGATCGATGCCGTGGGCGGAAGCCGCCAGGCCTTTCGCGCCGTGGACCATGACCTTGTCCTGGAATGCGCGGCAGCAGCCAAGGCCGCAGGGGCGCGCCAACTTATCGTCGTGTCCCCGGTGGGGGCGCAGTTCTCGTCGAAGAACTTCTACCTTTCTGTAAAGGGCGAGGTCGAAGACAAGCTGGCGAAGCTGCACTTCGATCGGCTCGACGTAATCCGGCCCGGACTTTTGCGCGGCAAGCGCGATGGTTCACCCAGGCCCGCCGAAAGGATCGGCATGATCCTCAGCCCGCTGACAGACCTTCTGATGCTCGGCAGTTTGCGCAAATATCGTTCCGCCAAGGCCAGCGACGTGGCGAAAGTGATCCTGAAGTTGGCTGGCACGAAGCAGCATGGGCGTGTGGTGCACCAGCACGACGAGATGCAGCGCATCCTGCCCAGGGGATAAGCTGGTCTCACTCCAGTTGACTTCCTGCTGCACTGCAACGATGAGGAAGCGTCGCTGATCGCGCGGGAGAGCTCTCTCGATTCGTTCAGGGTCGAGAGACGCCGAAGGAGCAACCGCCCCGGAATCTCTCAGGCAAATGGACCGCGTTGGTCGATAGCGACACTCTGGAAAGTGCCGCTTCCCGCAAAGGGAAGGGCCGCCGAAGGGGTAACCCCATCCAAACCCGTCTGGAGAGGCGGGCGGGGGAAAGCTCTCAGGTTTCCGTGACAGAGGGGGCGCCGCATGGCGTCTGAACTGCACGGGACTGATATTTGTGAGCGACACATACAATACCTCTGGCAATAACTCTGGCGATATTTCCGATATCGACCCTGACGTACCTGTCGGCCCGCTGACCTTGCCGCTTGATGCGTGGCACCGTGCGCGCGGTGGACGGATGGTCGATTTCGCGGGCTACTGGATGCCGGTCCAGTTCGAAGGGATCATCGCCGAACACCTCTGGACGCGGACGAGCGCCGGGTTCTTCGATGTTTCGCACATGGGGCAGCTTTATGTTTCGGGTGAGGGTGCTGAGGCGGCGCTGGAAGCAGTCCTGCCGATCGACCTTTCAACGCTGCCTGTGGGCGGCGTGCGCTACTCGCTCCTGCTCAACGAGGATGGCGGGATTCTCGACGACCTGATGGTCACGCGCTGGGGCACCGGCTTCTACCTCGTCGTCAACGGCGCGACCAAGTGGGACGACATTGGCCACCTGCGCGAGCACTTGCCCGATGCCGTAACCCTGAACCACCTTGAGGACAGCGCGCTGTTTGCCTTGCAGGGGCCGAAGGCGTTCGAAGCGCTGGAACGGCTGGTTACTGGCGAATACGCACTCTCGGCGCTCACTTTCATGCGTGGCGGGCAGTTCAAGCTTGGCGGCGTCGACGCATGGATCAGCCGCTCGGGCTATACCGGCGAGGATGGATTCGAGATCGCGGTCCCGGCCGAAAGCGCCGCTGAACTTGCCGATCTGATTTGCGGTCAACCGCAAGTAAAACCGATCGGCCTTGGCGCACGCGACAGTCTGCGGCTTGAGGCCGGGCTGCCGCTCTACGGCCACGACATGACCGAGACGGTGGATCCGGTCAGCGCCGACCTGCTGTTCGGGATCAACAAGCGCCGCCGCATCGAAGGTGGTTTCATCGGTGCGGACAGGGTGCTGCCGCGCATCGCCACTGGTGCTGCCAACCGCCGTGTGGGCCTCGCCATCGACGGCCGCATGGCCGCGCGTGAGGGCGCCAAGGTGCTTTCGGGCGAAACCGAAGTTGGCACTGTCACCTCCGGCGGTTTCTCGCCCAGCCTCGAGCGTCCCATCGCCATGGCTTATTTGCCGGTCGATCTTGCCGCTGCCGGCACTCCGCTTTCCATCGACGTTCGTGGCCGCAAGCTTGCTGCCAGCGTCGTGCCCATGCCTTTCGTTCCCCATCGCTACCATCGCAAAGGAGCCGCCTGATGACCCGCTATTTCACCAAGGACCACGAATGGATCGCGGTTGAAGGCGATGAAGCAACGGTCGGGATCACCGACTATGCCCAGAGCCAGCTGGGCGACATCACCTTCGTGGAACTGCCCGGTGCAGGCAGTGAGGTGGGCAAGGGCGACAGCGCCTCTGTTGTCGACAGCGTCAAGGCAGCGTCGGACGTCTATGCCCCGGTTTCGGGCACCGTCACGGTTGCCAATGCCGCCCTCGAAGAACAGCCGGAGCTGGTCAACTCCGACCCCGAAGGTGAAGGCTGGCTATGGAAGATGACCCTTTCCGAAGCCGCCGAACTCGATGGCCTGATGGACGAGGCCTCCTACCAGGCCTACGTCGCGGAGCTTTGATCCTATGCGCTATCTTCCCCTGACCGACGCCGACCGGAGCGCGATGCTTTCGGTCATCGGTGCCGGCTCGATCGACGAACTATTCGCCGACGTGCCTGCCGAAGCGCGTCTCTCTGCGCCCATTGCGGGCCTGCCGAACCACGCCAGCGAAATGACGGTCGAGCGTCACATGGCGCGACTTTCGGCAGACAATACGACCGCCGGATCTGTGCCATTCTTCCTCGGTGCCGGTGCCTATCGCCACCATGTGCCGGCCACCGTCGATCACATGATCCAGCGCGGCGAGTTCCTGACCGCGTACACGCCCTATCAGCCGGAAATCGCGCAGGGCACGCTGCAAGTCCTGTTCGAATTCCAAACCCAGGTCGCACGGCTCTTCGGCACGGACGTAGCCAACGCCTCGCTATACGACGGCTCTACCGCGTGCTGGGAAGCGATCGCGATGGCTGGGCGCATCACAAAGCGCGGCAAAGCGATCCTCTCGGGCGGGCTTCATCCCCACTACGTCGAAACCGCGCGCACGATGGCGAAGTTCACGGGTGACGTTCTCGACACCACCGTTCCCGATCTTGCGACGGATCCGGACGATGATGCACTGATTGCAAAGATCGATGTCGAAACGTCATGCGTCGTTGTGCAGTACCCGGATATTCTGGGCCGCATACCTGATCTGGCAAAGATTGCAGCCGCCGCGCAAGGCGCAGGCGCGCTGCTGATCGCCGTTGTGACCGAACCGGTTGCGCTTGGCGTGCTGCAGAGCCCGGGTAGCCTGGGCGCGGACATTGTCGTGGGCGAGGGTCAGTCGCTCGGGGTCGGCCTGCAATTTGGCGGCCCCTACCTTGGCCTGTTCGGATGCCGCGAAAAGTATCTGCGCCAGATCCCAGGCCGTCTCTGTGGCGAGACGGTCGATGCCGATGGCAAGCGCGGGTTCGTGCTTACGCTGTCTACGCGCGAACAGCACATTCGCCGCGAGAAGGCGACCAGCAACATCTGCACAAACTCCGGTCTGTGCGCGTTGGCTTTCTCGATCCACATGACCCTGCTGGGCGGTTCGGGCCTGTCAGACATGGCGAAGTTGAGCCACCTTGCCGCACGCAAGACCGCCGCTGCGCTGGCCGAAGTCCCGGGCGTGGAGGTGGTGAACAGACACTACTTCAATGAATTCACCGTGACCCTGCCGCGCGATGCGCGCCAGATCGTGCGCGAACTTGCTGACCGCCAGGTACTTGGCGGCATCTCGCTCGGCCGGCTCTACCCGCAGGAAGAGAGCCTCGCTAACGGCATGGTCGTGGCCGCCACCGAATGCACGACGGATGAAGACATCGCTGCGCTGGTCGCGGCGCTGAAGGAGGTGCTGGCATGAACGCGATCAACCCCACCGGATGGCGTCCCTCGATGGGCGAGAATGCGCCCGACAACGGTATCCAGACCTTCACCGGCAACCGCGCGCTGCAGCTGGAGGAAGCGCTCCTGTTCGAACTCGGCAATGCCGATCGCTCGGGCGTGGACTTTCCAGCAACAGACGGGATCGATCTCTCGGCATTGGGGCCAATGGCCCGTGCCGAACGTCCCGATCTGCCGGGGCTGTCGGAGCCGGAAACGGTGCGTCATTATACGCGCCTCTCGCGCCAGAACTATGCGATCGATCTTGGTCTTTTCCCGCTCGGCTCGTGCACGATGAAGCACAATCCGCGACTGGACGAGAAGGTGGCGCGCATGCCCGGCTTTGCCGACGTGCACCCGCTGCAGCCAGTCCAAACAGTGCAGGGCGCGCTCGGCGTTATCAACGAACTGGCGCATTGGCTGATCGAGCTGACAGGCATGCATGGCGTCGCAATGACGCCCAAGGCCGGGGCTCACGGCGAACTCTGCGGGCTGCTCTGCATCCGTGCCGCGCTGGAAGCCAAGGGCGATCCGCGTGATGTCATCCTTGTGCCGGAAAGCGCGCACGGCACCAATCCCGCAACGGCGGCCTTCGCCGGGTTCAAGGTCGAAAACATCCCGGCCACTCCGGATGGCCGTGTCGATACCGCCGCGCTGACCGCGCGGCTTGGTCCCGATGTGGCGGGCGTGATGATCACCAACCCCAACACCTGCGGGTTGTTCGAGCGTGACCTGAAGATCATTGCCGACGCGGTTCACGCCGCTGGCGGCTACGTCTATTGTGATGGGGCGAACTTCAACGCCATCGTCGGGCGCGTGCGTCCCGGTGATCTTGGCGTCGACGCCATGCACATCAACCTGCACAAGACCTTCTCCACCCCGCACGGTGGTGGCGGTCCGGGTTCGGGGCCGGTGGTTCTGTCCGAAGCGCTTTCGCCATTTGGTCCGCTGCCATTTACCGCGAGGCAGGCCGATGGTTCGATCAAGCTCATCGAGGAAGAGCAGGCGCATCAGGAGCACCCGCAAGCATTCGGCCGGATGTGCGCATTCCATGGCCAGATGGGCATGTACACCCGCGCCCTTGCCTACATTCTCAGCCACGGCGCGGATGGCTTGCGGCAGGTCTCGGGTGATGCGGTGCTAAACGCCAATTACGTTCTGCGCAGCCTTGATGACGTGCTTGATGCGCCCTTCGGTGGCGCCGGACCATGCATGCATGAAGCGCTGTTTTCGGACGATGGCTTTGCTGAAGGCTTCTCGACCAACGATCTCGCCAAGGGTCTGATCGACGAGGGCTATCACCCGATGACGGTCTACTTCCCGCTGGTCGTCCACGGAGCCATGCTCGTGGAGCCGACCGAGACCGAAAGCAAGGCTGGGCTTGACCAGTTCATTGGCGCGATGCGATCCTTGGCACAGCGGGCCAAGGCAGGGGATGAGCTGCTGAAGTCCGCGCCGCATTTGGCTCCGCGGCGTCGTCTCGACGAGACACTTGCAGCGCGAAAGCCCAAGCTGGTCTACAAGGACTGAGGATACGAAAAGGGCCGCCCCGGAAATCCGGAGCGGCCCTTTTTCTCAACCACAAGACCGATCAGTTGATCGCTTCTTCGGTTTCATTGGCTGCCGACTTCAGGTCGTCGCCCGCACCGCGCACGGTGTTGCAGGCAGTGGCGCCGAGCAGAAGACCACCCATCATGGTGGCAAATACGAACTTGCGGATCATGGCTTACACCTTTCGAACTTTGGGGTGAGGCGGGGGAACCTCACGATCTGGACAAGAGGCGAAACGCCGCAATTGCGGCGCGGTTCCATCATGCAGCCAGAGGGGCACGTTCCCGAGCGCGGGCCAAGAGATGTTCGCGCCAGGCAATCAGGAGGCTAGCCCCGATGATGATCGGCGCGCCCAGCCAGGTGGTTGCCGGCGGAAGGTGATTGAAGATCAGCCAACCCCAGAACGTCGCCCATGCCAGTTGGATGTAGTCAACCACGATGACGCTCGACACCGAGCCGAAGCGGAGCGAAGCAGTCATCGCAATCTGTGCGAACAGCCCGGAGATACCGATCCCTGCCAGCATCGCCCAGCCAACGGCGTCATGGCCAAGATCCTGTCCGATCAGTCCAAGCGCCAGAACGGGGGCACTGAAAGCCGAGAAGTAGAACACGACCGTAATCGGTTCCTCGGTGCGGCCAAGATCGCGGACCTGGATGGTCACCAGCGCGACCATGAAGGCGGCGCCAATGCCAACCGCAACGCCGAACGGCGGCAGGCTGGTAGTGTCGGGCCCAGCAATGACCACGACCCCGAGCAGGCCCATTATGACCGCAGTCCAGCGCCACGGGCCGACCTTTTCCTTGAGGAACAACGCAGAAAGGATCACGGCGAAGATCGGCGTCGTGAAGCCCAGTATGGTCGCTTCGGCCAGGGGCAGCAGCCTGACCACGCCCAGAGTCAGGAACATGCCTGTCCCGCCGATCAACGCGCGCCGGGCATGAATCCAGGGGCGCTGTGTCCTCAACCGCCCGATTTGCCCGCGCGCCGCCAGCCACCCGAAGATCGATAGCGCCGGCAGGGCTTGCCGGAAGAAAAGCGTTTCGGGCAGCGCTATGTTTCGCTCGCCAGTGAGCTTGACCAGCAGCAGCATGACCGAGAACAGAACCGTCGCAACCAGTCGCAGGCCGAGGGCCAGCATGGGGCGATCGTGGGCGCTGGACATCGCTTTTGCCATGAGCGGGCCATAGGCCATTGCCCCTTGCGATCAACCCCCTCGTTGCCCATCTGGCGAGCAATGGAAGACTGGTTCCCGCATATCTGGCAATATCACTTCGCCGCCGGCGCACTTGCGCTCGCTGTCGCGACAACATCGGTCTGGGCTGAACGTCGGCGTTTCCGTCGTGTAAATCTTGACGCGGTGGGCTTCATGCCGTGGACCGTGATCTATATGATCGCGTTTCTGGCAGCGTGCGTATTCCTCGGCCTGGCCGCGAGGGAGTGGTTCGCGGCCTGATCCGATATCAGAGGCAGGCTTCCAGGTAGGCTTGGTCAAAGCCGAACTGACGTGCCTTTTCGAGCGTGTAGGGCCGCAGGCCTGACGGCCGGAATTCGCCGATGATCTTGCCTTCTTCGGTCTCGTCCAGATACTCGAACTTGAACAGTTCCTGGGTCACGATCACGTCGCCTTCCATCCCGATCACTTCGGTGATGTTGGTAGTGCGACGCGAACCGTCGCGCAGGCGCTTGACCTGAACGATGATGTCCACCGATTCCGCGATCTGGCGGCTGATGGCTTCCTTGGGGATCTTGATGTCGCCCATCAGGATCATGTTTTCCATACGGCCCAGACATTCACGCGGGGAGTTGGCGTGAAGCGTGCACATCGAGCCATCGTGGCCCGTGTTCATCGCGGCCAGAAGGTCGAAGCACTCCGCGCCACGAATTTCGCCGAGGATGATGCGGTCAGGACGCATACGCAGGGCGTTCTTAACGAGGTCGCCGATGGTGATTGCACCCTGGCCTTCGAGGTTCGGCGGGCGCGTTTCGAGCGGCAGCCAGTGCGGCTGCTGCAGGCGCAGTTCGGCGGCGTCTTCGATGGTCAGCACGCGCTCGCCGGGGTCGATCATCTTTGACAGGGCGTTGAGCATGGTCGTCTTGCCCGAACCGGTACCGCCCGAGATGACGATGTTCATGCGGCAGGCACCTGCGATCTTCAGCGCAGTGCACATCTTGTCCGACATCGAACCGAAATCGCGCAGCATGTCGAGCGTGATCGGCTTTTCGGAAAACTTACGGATCGAGATGGCCGTGCCACGAAGCGACAGCGGCGGGACGATCACGTTGACGCGGCTACCGTCCTTGAGGCGGGCGTCGGCCAATGGCGTCGTCTGGTCAACGCGGCGGCCGACCTGGTTGACGATGCGCTGCGCGATCTGGAACAGGTGGCTTTCATCGCGGAAGCGGATCGGGGCGAGCTGGAGTTTGCCCTTCTTTTCAATGTAGGTCTGCTCCGGGCCGTTGACCATGATGTCCGACACGTCAGGGTCGTTGAGCAGCTCTTCCAGCGGCCCGAAGCCGAGCAGCTCGTCGATCAGCACCTTCTCCAGCGCGAACTGTTCACGCCGGTTCAGGGTGACCTTGAGTTCGGCCAGCACTTCCAGGATGATCGGGCGGAATTCTTCGGAAAGCTCGTCCTTGGTCAGCGTGGCCGCCGCTTCGGGATCGACGCGCTCGAGCAGGCGCGGCAGCACCTGTTCCTTGATCTTGTGAACCGAAGCCTCGAAGCCCTCGGCCTGATAGTTGCCTTCGTTTACGCCGTTCGCACGGTCGGCAAGGCGGGTGAGGGCATCAGCCTTGAGCGATGCGGCGTTGATCGGGGTATCAACTGGATCGAGCGGTGGCAGGGGCGGGAACTGATCACCGCCCATGGGCATCGGCACTGCCGTCGGTGCTGCGGGCACCGGCGCCGCAGATTCGCCGCTGCGCATCGGCCGGGCAACACCAAACGAGGGGCGAGCCCCGGCGGCGTTGCCTGCAATCCCGTTCTTTCGCCCGAAAGCGCTCATTCGCAGTTCCCGTCAGTGTCCCGACGATCATCCGGCCAATCTGGTCAGCGATCCGTCTTCAGGAATGGTGAATAGACTTGAAACTTTGAAGATTCCCTAATTTGTGTCACTTCCGGACTTTCGGGCGATGACAATGTATCCGTCGCCGAAGTCAGTCCTGCGGAATAGCCGCTGGGTCTGGCAGGCAAGCGCCATTGCGAAGCGACCGAGCCAGCTCTGTTGCATGCCAAAATAGGAGAGGTCGACAGACCGATCCGTTCCGCTGGCTGCCGTAGCGGTGTGCGGATCATCTGCTCCGCCAGCCATGTCCTTGTTGCGGAAGCGCTTGTTTGCGAGCCAGTTGGTAAAGGTTGCCAGCGGATAGCCGTAACACTCCAGGCCTTCGAGGCGCAGGTTGGATCGCGCAGTAAGTCGCATGATGTCGGCACGGTCGTACCTGCGTACATGGCCCGCCCATTCGTCGCGCCTGCTCCAGCTGCGCATGTGAGCGGGCATCGAAAGCATGACGAGACCGCCGGGCTTCAACCAGGTCAGCCATTCCCGAAGAGCTTGCTCGTCCTGTTCGATATGTTCGAGGACCTCGAAGGCCAGGAGCGTGTCAAAGCTCTCCTTCCAGTCCGGAGCAGGTTCGCTCACGATCTGGGTGGCGCCGGTGCCATTTGTCATCGTTCTTGCCACCGACGCTGCGGCAGGTGCGGCTTCAAGGCCGATACATTTGTGTCCGAGATCAGCCAGTTCGCGCAGCAACGCGCCCGCACCGCAGCCGACTTCCAGGACACGTCCCGGCGCATGTCCGGCCAGAGCTGCCATGATGCGATCCCGTCGTAGCACATAGCGTGGGGCGGGTACCCAAAGTCCCTCCAGCATCGGGCCGTATTGCCTGTCCTTGCAAAACAGGCCTTCGTGGGTGTCAGACCGGGCGTGGAGCATCGTAGTCGTATTCACTGTGTCTCCAGCGCACTTGCAAGTTGATCCCTGACCACAGTCATCCCGACCGTGGTCATTTCCTTCTGCGCCGCCTTGTGGATTTCGACGGACTTTGCCGGATCACACAGTTCTTGTGCCAGTGTGATCAATGCGTTGGCAAGGTCGAAGGGATCTCCAGGACGAACAAGGCGGATTGACCTGCCTGGAGCGATGATTTCCCGGATCGCAGGACAATCCATGGTTACAAGTGGCCGCCTTGCTGCAAGGATCTGAAAGACCTTGTTTGGGATCACGCGAGCAGCTTTCCCTTTGGCGGCAAATACGCCCAGGCAGATCGAGGCCTCGGCGATTTTCTGCGCGAGGAGCCGGTAGTCAACCCATGGAATGCGCTTCACATTCTTGAGCTGATGCAGCTTTATCATGGCATCGACGGCGGGCTGTTCCTGACCGGTGCCGATTATGGTGAATTCCATGGCAGGCGCTTCGGAGCGAGAGGCTATTTCGCAGATGGCCTCCACGATGACCGGCAGGCCGTGGAGGGGGATGAACTGGCCGTAGAAGAGCACTTTGACAGGCATTCCGGCGGGCGGATTGCTGACCGGCGTGAAAACGTCGCCTTCAACTCCGACCCACACAGTTCCTGTCCTGGACAAGGGCAAGCGATAGAGCGCTGCAATGTAGCGGGCGTGTTCGCAGGTATCGAGCAGTATGGTTGCGGCAGCGCGAGTGGCCAACCATTCGGTCGAATAGAGAAGCTTGGCGAACAGGCTGCCTTTCCGAATCATCTGACGGTCGATCACGATCGTGTCATAGGCGGAAAGGAACATGTCCCAGCAGATCCGCGCACCGCGCAATCTCGCGAAGGGGTAGAGCACCAGAACATCAAGTATACCGGGATAAGGCACGACAACGCGGTTATGCTGCGGTGTGCGCAGATAGGCCAACAGCAACGCAGGATAGGCTGCGAGCAAGCGCAGGAAGACGATCAGGCGTGCACCTGGGCCCAACATCGACTTGTCTTCGATCTCGTTCCATGGGGAGCGGTGGCAGATGACAAGGTCTGGCTCAAGCGAGCGCAAGGCTTCCAGCATAATTCGCACGCGTGGCTTGCCGCAATCGAACGTACCCCAGACAATCGTCCTGCCATTCATATGTCATCGCCCAGGGATGATCGGTTCGGTGCTTTCGACATCAGATTTGCCACTACGGCAACGGCGCTCGCCGTCAGGCAGGCAAGGCGATCAAGCCCCACGGCAAGGAACGCCGCCGCTGGCGCAACTTTGACGGAATTTGCAACAAGCGCCGCAAGGCTCTCGCTGATGCCAAGGCCTGCTGGAGCAATGGCAGCAGCAGAGCCAGCAATGTTGGCCAGGGCAAACGGGAGCGTATGCATCGGAGGTACGTGCAATCCTAGACAAAGCAGTGCAATATGAAGGCGCAGCGCAATCAGAGCCAATCCGGCAAGGCGGTGGCCGACCGTCAACAAAGTCAGCACTACCCCGACATGCCGCAGCATCCACAAGATCGTTGGTAACATTCCCATCAGGCCTGCCACGGCCATCACCCAGCTGGCATTGGCCTCATGAAGCCATAGGGCAAAGCTACATCCAAGGCTTGCAAGTGCAATCCAGAGCACCGCCGTCATCAGCACCAATAGCGAACTTTGCGCCGCGCTGGCTCCAGCCGCCATCAGCGCGCCGACCCGAACCATTGCTCCGCCCGGTATGGGAAGGGCTTCGGCCAAGGTGCCGTATGAAGCGATCATCGTGGCCTGTTTAAGGGTGGTGCGTGCCCCCGCGCAGCGTGAAAGCAGGGCAAACCCCAGTCCAGAGTAGAGCAGCGAGAGCGGCATGAGCAGCACAGTGGCCAGAAGCGCCTGGGGATCAAGATCGCGTGGGGCCAGACCAAGCGTCCGAAAGGCGTACCAGCTGCCGCTGGCGAAAAGTCCGGTAGCCGCAAGAAGCAGCGGCATTCTTCGGCGCGCAACAAGGGACTGTATCCTTCCGCGCAGGTCGGTGAGCCAGTCGATCTGGAGGGCAAAGATTGAGGCCGGCTTCATTGTTTCAGAACGACGTGAAGTAAGGTTCGGACGGCGCTGGTTGCGTGGGAATGCGAAGGCCTCGTCCCCAGAGAAGGCGCGCGGCTCCGGCGTTCGTAAACGCCTTGTGCGGCCCCCGTTCCAGTTCGACTACGGTACCGGATTCATGACGCACACCGTCGATGACGATGCTTCTGCCGGAGGCAACGGTGTACAGACCGGGTACCACCACAGTGAAGATTGACGGCGCTGTAGTTTGTGGAAGGTCGAAACCCGCGATCCAGAATGGACCCCAGAAGTGCAAATAGCTTTTGCGCAGCATCGCAAGATCGGAAGGCAGAAGTTGCGGAACGTCTGCCTTCGAGTTTAACGCATTCGCAAACATCTGGTCGTCGTTCACCACCAGCGGGACTACGCGTTCGCGCTGGATCTGCTCAAGGCTCGGCAATTCGCCGCGCAAGTAGCGCTCGGTGCCCCATGGCGTCATGAAGCCGTTGGCTTTGGGAAACTGCCCAAGCATGGCGCAACTGTCGAAGTAGCCTACCGGCGAGCCGAAGATTTCGTTCGCTGCAGCAACCAGCAGGCGCTGCTTTTCCAGCGTGCCGGTCTCCTCGCGGCTCATGGTTATCGCTGCCCCGGCCATCAGGGACAGGGCGACCAGCAACGTGCCGTAGCGCCGGGTGGCAAGCCGGATCCCGACGCATGCTGATGTCGTCACCGGTGCCAGCATGAAGACGTGATAGTACGGCGCGGTGTTATGGTAGAAACCCAGCGTCGTAAGCGGCAGCCAAAGTCCCGCCAGAGCGACACGCTCTGCGCCGGGACGGTCGCTGCGCAACAGGACAACGGGCACCGCAAGCACCAGAAGCGTCGTGGCAGGCGAAAATATTGCGCCCTTGACGTTGTGCCGCCAGTAAGGATGGGTCGTAAGGCTGAACATCTTTTCTGCCGATGCGCCGACGATGTCTTTCGCTCCGCGCCCGCTTGCTTCGCTGATGTTGCTGGCATGAAACGCATAGGCAACCACAAAGGTCAGCGCCGCTGCAGCGACCATCGCGGCCACGGCCTTGAGGTAGGCGCGATCCTTGCCGGCTTCGGTCCAGCGAAGCCAGAACACGCCTGCGAAAGCAGGTGCGTAAAGAACGGACTTGATCGTGGTGAGGCCCGCCAATCCGCCGAGAACGCCGGCGAACAGCATCCATGGCAGGCTTGCCGGACGGCTCAGCAGAACCCATAGACTTGCCATCAGGAGGGCGGTTGCCTGCGGATCGAAGCGGAAAGACGTGCCGTGCTGCAGGACGTACCCCGCCGACAGATAGGCAAGCGCGGATAGCAGGCCGGTTGTCTTGTCGCTGAACCGCATCGCGATGCTGGCAACGCAGGCCAGAGTCACCAGTTCGCAGCCGAACATGAACAGGCGGATCAAAACCACATGGTCCACCGCATTGCCGGGCAGCGCTGGCACCCACATGAATGCCCGCGTGAAAAACGTCTGCAGTGGCTGGTCCAGCTCGCCCTTCATCGCCAGGACAGTCAGGCTGTAATGCCAGAACTCGTCCCAATTGATTGCGCGATTGAACGTAAGCTGGAGTTGCAGGGCCGATACAATGAGAAGTGAGCATAGTGCGATCAGATACGATCTGTCACCGTGGTTCACGGTCGGTTTGATAGAGGTCGCCGCCTGGAATGCGGCAGTCATGCCGCTTCCTTGTCCGAGCCATTGTTCGAAGACCAACCAGTATGCGGCGAGCTGCCGTCCTTGAGCGTCGCGATGTCCTGTTCAAGTCTGCGAATATGCCCAAGCGCTGCCTCTAGGAGTTTGCGGTTGGCGCCGATGAGTTCGGCCAGGACGCCGAGGAGTCCCGTAAGAGTTCCCATGACGATAAGTGCTCCGCCGAGCACCAGCGACTGGATGTGGCCCGAACCGTCGCCCATGACCCACAGGGCCAGGAAGCGCAGGACCGGGAGCAAGCCGACTAATGCAATGGTACCACCAATCACGGCGAACGTTCGCAGGGGATTGTAGGTGGCGTATGCCCGCCCCATGGTCATCAACTGGCGCATGATGAATTGAGGGATTGACTTGAACAGCCGGCTTGGGCGCTCGGTCGCATTGGTGCGGATCGGGACACTGACTATCTTGAAGCGCTTGCGGCCTGCCTGGATCAGCATGTCGGTCGTGTAGCTGAATTCGGTGGTGATGGTGATGCGCTGCGCTGCTGCGCGGCTGATCGCACGGAAGCCGCTGACCGCATCAGTGACCTCGGTGCCCGAGAGGTTTCGCACGACGGCACTGCCAAGGCGCTGCAGGCAGCGTTTGATCGGTCCGAAATGTTCATTCCGACCCACGCCTCGATCACCGATGACCAGATCGGCCTCGTTTGCCACGATCGGTGCTACGAGCTTGGCGATGTCCTCACCAGCGTATTGCCCATCGGCATCGGTATTGACGATGATATCGGCACCAGCGGCAAGGGCGGCGTCCAGACCGCTCTGGAATGCGGCGGCAAGGCCGCGGTTGCGGCGGTGACTGACAACATGATGCGCCCCGAAGCGCCGGGCGACTTCGGCCGTGCCGTCGGTACTGCCATCATCGATGATCAGTATCTCGATCTTGTCTATGCCGGGGATTCGCCGGGGCAGGGCGACCAGCGTGTCAGGCAGACTGTCAGCCTCGTTAAGGCAGGGTATCTGGATGATCAGCTTGGTCATGGCCCTGTTTCCGTCCTTGTGGGGGCGCCCCCGGTGCCCCGCAACTCCGTATTCCTAAGCTGCCATGGTTAACTGCCGGTAAAGTGCCGCACTTCGCACTGGAGCTGTCGTGTCCATCCCGCTAGGACTTCGGTTATGATCAATAACAGGTTCAACAAGGGCAACGGGATTTCGCATCTTGCAGGATAGTCACAGGTCCGGATTGCTCTTTGCCCTTGGCGGTTTTGCTCTACTTTCGCTGGGCGATGTGCTGGTTAAGAGCATGGCAGGCGCGTGGCCCGGTACCGCAATCGCAGCCTTGCGCTATGTGTTCGGAGCGCTGGGGCTCGGCATTATCCTGCTCGTTCGCGAGGGGCCCCGGGGTTTTGCCTTCCCGAAACTGCGCTGGCAGGTTCTGCGTGGCTTGAGCGTGGCTATGTCCGCCGTAAGCTTCTTCAGCGCTGTCCACCTGATGCCCATCGGTGAGGCAACGGCCATTTCCTTTACCAGCCCGATGATTACGGCCCTTCTTTCCGCGATCCTGTTGGGCGAGCCGATGCGCAAGGAAACCTGGATCGCTACCGTGGTGGCGTTTTCAGGGGTGCTGGTGATCTTGCGGCCCAATCTTTCGTTGCTGGGTCCGGTTGCACTGTTGCCGGTAGTTGCAGCCAGCGGCATGGCCCTGCTCATGGTGGCAAACCGCAAGGTTGCCGGCACGGGCAGCCTGCTGTCGATGCAGTTCAATGTGGCGCTGATCGGCGCTGGTTTCCTGTGCCTGGGCACGTGGGCGGGCCACGAAAGCGGCATCCACTTCTTCCGGGTTCCCGCGCTGCCAATGCCTGTCCTCATCAAGTGTGCGGTCATCGCGATCTCGGCGAGCTGCGCTCACGCCCTGATCTACGTTGCGACTACGCGGGCCGGACCGGCCTCGATTGCACCGATGACTTATGTCCAGCTTCTGCTTGCCGGCACGTTCGGGTGGGTCCTCTTCGGTGAGCGGCCGGATCTCGTGGCAGCTTTCGGAGCGTTGGTCATCGTTGGCGCGGGGCTTTACCTGTGGCGCGCTGGCAAGCCGCCTTCAGAACCGGCCATGACCCGTTGATGGACGCGCTTGCCAAGCCCTGCTGGCTTTGCGGGCGGCGCTTGGGGAAGCGCGCGGAGTTCCATCATCCCGTACCCAAGAGCCGGGGCGGGCGGCAGACCGAAGCGGTCCACCCGATCTGTCACCGGACGCTTCACGCAACGTTTTCGAACGGGGAACTAGGGCGCTTCGGCGCAGACCGGGAGGCTCTCATAGCCAATCCCGACATTGCCCGGTTTCTGGTGTGGATTGCGGACAAAGACCCGGATTTTCATGCGCCCACTGCGGCGAGAAAGCGCTAGAGGACGTCGAGCAGAGGCTTGAGGTCGCTCAACAGCGCTGACGGGCGGTCCTTCTCGAGAAGCTGGGCATCGGTTCCCATTATGCCCGTCGCAAGCCCGATCGAATGTGCGCCGACGGCATTTGCCATCCGCATTTCCAGTGCCGGATCGTCGCCAATCACGACAACACTTTTCGCTGCGCTTTGCGGCAGGCCCATGATCGTCAGTGCCGTCTCGAACGCGATCTTCGAAGGCTTGCCGAGGATACGGGGGCGTTTGCGCGTCATTGCCGTGAGCATGGCATTGATCGGAAAGCTGGCGCCGATTGCCCGGCCATTTTCCGTGGCGAAGAAGGGCACATTGCTGGCCGTGAACAGCCGTGCACCGTTCCACAATGAATGGCAGGCAGCCTCAAGAGCGGCAAAGTCAAACTCTCGGAACCAGCCGGTGTAAACTGCCTCGACACCTTCGGCCTCTTCGGACGGACCGACCACATGGAGGCCTGCATCCGAAAGCGGTGCGGCACAACCGGCATTGCCGAGAACCCGCACTTTGCTCACCCCGTTCTTCGAAAGCCATACGGCCGCCGACGATGATGGTGTCAACATCTGGTCATCGTCCACCGGAAAGCCTGCGTTTCGCAGCGAGTTTGCGTAGGCGGCCGGCGGCTTGGCTGTGCCGTTGGTAAAGACGACGAACGGCTTCCCGCTATCCTTCAGCGCGCCCAGCACCTCGGTTGCGTGCGGCAGCGCGCGGTGCCCTCCGCTCTTGGAGTCCCCCAGCGCAATCGTGCCGTCCATGTCGAAAATGAAGCCGGCTGCATCGCGCAGGCGAGCCTTGAAATCCGAGGTCAATGTCAAAGCGCAGCTCCCGCATGAAGGGCTAAACGGAAAGAGCCGCGCTCGATCACGATGTCGCGTGCATTGGGCTTGGCGGCAAGCTTGCGTAGCAGCGAGAGGATCGGGGCGACCTTTGGCGAATAAGTGGCACGCGATGGTCCCGCGGCAAGCATCGCATCGACCTGCTCGGCTGGCATTACCGCGCGCAAAAGGAATTCCTCGTCTGGCATGTCGTAGCCAAACTGGCGGCGAAGATCCCCCAGAGCAGGGAAGTTTGGCTCCTTCTCCAGCTCGCGCGAGCGTGGCCGGTCCATGATCGTGGCGAGCACCTCGCGGTCGACCGGTGAAGTGGGCTTGCCGAACTTGCCCATGCAGTAGCGAATAACCTGATCCGAAACTTGAGCGTAACGCCGCTCACCAATCACGTTGAACAGGGCTTGCGTCATGACCATCTGCGGAAATGGCGTGACCATGATCGGAAAGCCAAGGTCGGCTCGGACCTGACCGGTTTCCTCGATCACGGCATTCATCCGGTCCGAGAGGCCAAGCTCCTCGAGCTGACGTGCGATGGTGGTCATCACTCCGCCTGCGATCTGGTGACGAAGGAAGCTGGCGTCGAAGTTCTGCGGCGTGCCCGGTGGCAGGCCCTCGGCCAGCGCGACGCTTTGCCAGTAGGCCGTCAGGCGCTTGAGCGCGGCCTTGTCGACACCGACAGAGAAGCCTGCTTCTTCGAGGTTGGCGACCGTACGGTTTGCTTCGGGTAGCGACGAGCCATCACCGCCTGGACCGACGCCAACGTGAATGGCCGAAATGCCGAGCTTGGCGGCTTCGAGACTCGCCAACATGCCTTGGCCCACCGTGGTGTGCGCGTGGATCTCGAGCGGGCGATTGCCGATCACGGCCTTCACTGCCGGGACAAGCGTGCGCGCACGGTCCATAGATAGCAGGCCTGCCGGGTCCTTGATGTAGAACAGGTCGATGTTCGGGCTCTGCCCCACCGCGCGGGCAAAATCGGCGTAGAACTGGTCTGTGTGTATTTCGGAAAGCGTGAAGGTGAGGGCTGCCATGACCTCGGCGTTGCCCTCTTCCTTCACCAGCTTTGCCGCCTCGATCACCGCGGGCACTTCGTGCATCGGGTCAAGCAGGACAAAGCGCCCGACCCCGTTGGCCTGCAAGGCACGGTATACAAGGCGCATGAACTCGGGATCCGCCTGCTGCCAGGCAATGAACCGGAGGCCGGTGGTGATGAACTGAAGCGGCGTTGTCGGCATGGCAGCCGACATGCGGCGGAGACGCTCCCAGGGATTGTTCTGGAAGTAGCGCACCGCCACGGCCATGTGGCTCGATGAGGTGAAGTCAATCGCCCTGAACCCGCACGCTTCAGTCAGCGCAGCAGCTTGCAGCATGTGTGCGGTGTTGAGGCCGGTCGCGCCCCACAGGCTCTGGTTGCCGTCGCGCATGGTGACGTCGACGAGACGGATCTCGGTCATTGAGCAAGTCCCGCGAGGAAGCCGGTATCGACGCCGCCAGCGATAAAGCGCGGATCGGCGACGATACGGCGGTGGAGTGAAGCGGTGGTTGGCAGTCCTTCGATGTGAAGCGAGCGCAGCGCGTCGGAGAGCCGTGTCACGGCCTGTTCGCGCGTATCGCCGTGCACGATCAGCTTGCCCATCAGCGAATCGTAGAACGGTGGCACCTCGCCCCCGATGCCGATGTGAGTGTCGACACGAATACCCTCGCCGGCCGGCCACGCGGCGCGGACCGCACGTCCGGGCGACGGGCGGAAATCGGCGTCCGGGTCCTCGGCATTGATGCGTACTTCGATAGCATGGCCGCGCGGACGCACCATCGCCTGCGTGAGGGACAGCGGCTTGCCCATGGCGACCAGCAATTGCTGCTCGACAAGATCGACGCCGGTAATTGCCTCGGTCACCGGGTGTTCGACCTGGATGCGTGCGTTCAGTTCAAGGAAGTAGAACGAGAAGTCCTCGGCATCGACAAGGAACTCGGCCGTTCCCGCGCCGCGATAGCCGATGTGTCGGGCGAGCCGTACGGCCGCCTGTTCGATACCTTCACGGGCCTGCGGAGGCATGGCCGGGGCAGGTGCTTCCTCTACCAGCTTCTGGAAGCGGCGCTGGATCGAGCAATCGCGCGTACCAAGGTGGATGGCCTGCGTGCCATCGCCAAGAAGCTGCACTTCGACGTGGCGCCCCCGCGCGACGAACCGCTCGACATAGACTGCTGCATTGCCGAAAGCGGCCTGCGCCTCGGCTTGAGCCATGTCGAGAGCGCTGTCGAGATCTTCGGCGCGATCCACGCGGCGCATGCCCTTGCCGCCGCCGCCTGCCACGGCCTTGAGCAGCAGCGGATAGCCCGTCTGCGCTGCGCGAGCGTGCACGTCGGCGCGCGTTGCCGCCTCGCCGCCCGGAAGTACCGGGAGCCCAGCTTCAACGGCAAGCGCACGGGCAGCAAGTTTGTCGCCCATGCCTTCGAGTGTCTTGATGTCCGGTCCGACAAAGCGGACGCCTGCGGCCTGCACTGCGCGCGCAAACGCGGCGTTCTCGGACAGAAAACCGTAGCCCGGATGCACCGCGTCGCAGCCTGACTTCACCATCGCGTCAACCACGCCATCGATGGCCAGGTAGCTTTGCGATGATGGCCCGGGGCCAACGATCTGGACATGGTCTGCAAGCTGCGCCGGAAGCGATGCAGCGTCGGCTTCGGAAGCTCCGAGGACGGTTTCGATCCCCATTGCGCGCGCGGTGCGGATCACGCGGAGTGCAATCTCCCCGCGGTTGGCGATGAACAGCTTGTGGATCATCTCAGGTCAGCCGGACCAGAGCTTCGCCCTTGGCGACCAAGGTTCCGTTCGCGACGACGATCGCGGCAATCGTGCCGGTGCGGCCGGCGTGCACCGGGTTCATCAGTTTCATCGTTTCGACGATGCCGATCACTGTTTCGGGGCCGACTTCGTCGCCCGGCTGCACGAACGGCGGCGCTCCGGGCTGTGGGGCATGGTAGAAGGTGCCGGGCAGGGGCGAGCAGATTGCGTTCGGATCGACGACTGCCGCGCTTGCTTCGGTCGAGACTTCGGGTCCCGATCCGGCCCATTGCCATTCCTGGGTCACGCCGCCCTGTGCATCGACGCCTTTGGCCACGCGCAGCCGGAAGCGCCGCGTCGAAAGGTCGAGTTCGCGGTAGCCTGACTTCTCCAGGATCTCGGCGATCTCGGCGATGTCTTCGTGGGTCAGGGGAATGTTGTCGGTCATCATCGGATCAGTTCTTTGCGGCCAGCAATTCACGGGCAGCGGCGATCACCGCACTCGAGAATGCTTCGTCGTTGAAGTGGGAATCGATCGCGGTGACAGGCACATGATCGGGCATCACCTGCGCGAGGTACTCGGCGAACGGGCCTGGCACGCTGAGGTCCTGCAGATGTCCGGCTGCGCTATCGTGGCTGGAAAAGCCCCTGAGCGGGGTGAAAACCCGAACCGGCCCCTTGGCTTCGCGCACGTTTGCGGCAAGGTGGTCGGCCAGCTTCTTGAGATCATCCACCTTGGTTCGCACCGCTGTCAGCTGCGGGTTGTGCTGATGGTAGCGGCGGCCGGGGAACTGCACTTCTGCTGCATCGATCGGTCCGCCGATGATGAAGTCGGCATTACCAGGTGCCAGGATCGTCGGTATGCCCTTGCGCAGCGCTGCGCGACCGCGATCGGGGCCGGAGTCTGCCAGCCCGCCGAAGAGATGGTCGAGGATCTCGGTCTGCGAAAGATCCAGCACCAGCGCCACGTCCTTGTCGGTGGCCAGACCATCAAGGGTGGGCCCGCCCGCGCCGGAGGAGTGGAATACCATTACCTCGCAGCCATCGCTTTCCAGAGCCTGTCGGATGCGCTTCACGCTGACTTCGGTGGTGCCGAGAGTGGTAATCAAGACCAGCGGCTTTTCCGGGCCCTTGTCGCGATCATAGCCTTTGGCCATCCCTGCAACGGCGTTGGCGGCGTTGCGGAAGACGTCGCGGCTGATGGTGTTGATGCCCGATATGTCGGTCACCGCGTTCATCATCGCGATGTCCTTCACGCCCATGTATGGCTTGGTGAATCCCGAGGCCATGGTCGAGACGATCAGCTTGGGCAGGCCATAGGGAAAGCTCTGCATCAATGCCCCGGCAAGCGCCGAGCCCATTGAGCCGCCGACGGCAAGAATGCCCGAGACGGGCGACTTGGCGTCCCGCGCGTGGGCTGCTGCGATTGCACCGCCAATCATCGCATCCTGGCACTTGCCTTCGTGGCCAAGTGCCCGGACCTCCTCGATCGTCATGCCGGCGGCCTCCGCAACCATCTCGGGCGAGATTTCCGCACCGCCGACAGTGCGGCGGACGCTGGGATCGAGATGGACCACGTCAACTCCAGCCGCTTCCAAAGCGGCTCGGGTGAAGCGGGCTTCCTCTTCTTGGTATCCTGCGTGCAGATGAACAGGACGCTTGGCTTCGTCATCGTCAGGTTTTCCTCTCCGTCCCCTATTGCTGCGACAGCGCGGTTGACTTTGCACGGGGGTTTCGTGATTTTGCGTTGCATAAGGTGAAACGCAGAATTTGCCGGAGCAGGATGGATGCTGGAACGCAGGGTCAAGACCGTGCGCGCGCTCGAGCGTGGACTGGACGTGTTGATTGAGGTGCAGACGCGCAAGGCGGCAAGCCTGCACGAACTCCACCAGGCGACGGGGTTGCCCAAAGCGACCTTGCTGCGAATGCTTGTCACCCTCGGGCAAAAAGGGCTGGTTTGGCAGCGTCTGGCAGATGGTGCCTACCTTCCGCATGTCGATCGGATCGAACGCGCGTCTTTCACCTCAGCTGCGCATATTGCCGAAGTCGCTTCTCCACACCTGAAGGCGCTTTCGACAAGGGTGGCCTGGCCGTCCGTGCTGGCCGCCCCGCGGCTTGATCACATGGAGATCCTCGAGACCAACAGCCCGCTTTTCCGGCTGGATTCTGCTATTCTCGGTCCAGTGGGCGTCAAGCTATCCTACATCCATACCGCGACTGGGAGAGCATACTTGGCGGCATGCGGAGATGCCGAGCGCGACTCGATCATCGACCGCCTTCGCCCCGCCAATCCACCTGACGGCAGCGAGGCTGAGCTTCGGCAGATGCTGCAGCAGGTAAAGCAGCGGGGGTATGCAACCCGCGATCCGCTGCTGCCCTGGCCAGATCGGTCGAAGCAACTCGTCTTGCGAGACGGGCGACGGTCGATGGCTGTACCGATCATGGTGGGTGGATCGCCAATAGCAACCATCAACGTGACCTGGCCGGGCAGGCGGGGAGCGGACGAAGCAGTTGTCCAGAGACATCTGGAAGCTTTGAAGGCAACTGCGCGAGCAATCGCGGCGGCGCTCGAAGCCAACCCAAACTAGGTTTCACTCCGTGAAATCGGTTTGTCCAACTGATTAATTTGTGACGCTGGATCGGTGATGATCGTCTCACAGGGAGAAAATGCCGATGCGCCAGTGGGTGATAGCCGCAGGCTCTACGTCGCTGAATGATCTGCGGCTGGACGAGACCGACATTCCGCAGCCCGGTCCGGGCGAAGTGCTGGTGCGCGTTCGTGCGTGCTCGCTGAACTACCGCGACCAGATCATTCCGCTCGGCTTCTACATGGGCGGTGTCGTACAGCAGGATACCGTACCGCTTTCCGACGGCGCCGGCGAGATTGCCGCGGCGGGCGAGGGCGTTGCCTCGCTCAAGGTGGGTGACCGCGTGGCCGGTATATTCTTCCAGGACTGGATGGACGGCCCGCCCAACCCAGGCATGGGCGCAGCCCTTGGCGCACCGCCTGCGCCGGGCATGCTGCAGGATTATGTTGTCCTGCCCGAGCATGGCGTTGTCCCGCTGGCTGAAACCTTGGACTTCACGCAGGCGGCCTGTCTGCCCTGCGCCGGTGTCACAGCGTGGAACGCCCTCATGGAGGGACCGCGCCCGGTAAAGGCGGGGGACACCGTCCTGGTTCTTGGCACCGGGGGCGTCTCTCTCCTGGCGCTGCAGATTGCCAAGGCGGCAGGTGCCACCGTCATCGCCACTTCGTCCTCGGACGAGAAGCTCGAGCGGGTGAAAGCGCTGGGTGTCGATCATGTGATCAATTACCGCACCACGCCCGAGTGGGGTGCCGAAGCAGCACGGCTCGCTGGTGGCGGCGTTGACAAGGTCGTCGAGGTGGGAGGCGCAGGTACGCTCAAGCAATCCATCGCCGCGGTCGGCTTCGCGGGCGAAATCGCCCTGATCGGCGTGCTGACGCGCGAGGGCGACACCAACCCGCACGGCCTGATGTTTAAGGGGGCCTCGATCCGCGGCATTTTCGTCGGTTCCAAAGGCATGGCCGAGCGCCTGAATGCCTTCATTGACCAGCATGGGATCGAGCCCGTGGTCGACAAGGTATTCCCCATCGAGAAGGCCCGCGACGCTTACGCTTACCAGTCATCGGCAGGCTTGTTCGGCAAGGTCGCAATCACGCTTTAGCAGCATTTGGTACGCTTCCGTCCGCCAGAGGCGGGGCGTGCGGAGAGGACAGAAATGGCAAGGATGCTCGGCTTCGGCCAGCCGTTCGGCGGCGTCATGCAGACCGCGTTCGTGGTCGAGGATGTCCGCGCGTCGATCGCGCACTTCCAGAAGGATTGCGCCGCCGGGCCGTTCTTCCTGCTCGACCATTTTCTTGGTCCCGACCAGTTTTATCGGGGCGCGCCATCGAACGCAGATGTCACGATCGCGATGGGCTTCATCGGTCACATGCAGGTCGAACTGATACAGCCTCTCGACGGCAACCCGTCCGTTTACCGCGAAACCATCGAGAAGAGCGGCTACGGCTTCCACCACTTCGGCATCGCCTGCGAGGACGTAGAGGCTGAACTGCCCGGCTATCTCGCACGGGGCTACAAGCTTGCGTTCAAGGCTGCTGTGCCGACAGGCGGCAGCGTTGCCTATCTGGAAGGCGGGAATGCTGCGGCACCGGGCTTTCTTGAACTGATCCCGGCCACGCCCGGGATGGACGCGCATTTCACGGCAATGTGGCAGGCTTCGCAAGGGTGGGATGGCGCCGACCCGGTCCGTCCATTCATCTGAACCATAACAACGATAGCAGGGACGGGAGATCGGGATGAAGGGCACACAGGCAAGAGGCAGCGGCTATCAGGTGTGGGTTACCGCGCTCCTCAGCCTCAATTTCGGCATCCTGTTCTTTGACCGGAACGCGCTCAACTTCCTGATGCCGTTCGTCCAGCCGGACCTGCAATTGAGCAACACGCAAGTCGGCATGTTCAGCTCGGCCCTGTCGCTCACTTGGGCGCTGTCGGGCCTGTTGGTCGGGCGCATCTCGGACAAGCTGGGGTCGCGCAAGCCCGTGGTTGTAGTGGCGACGGTGGCATTCTGCTTGTGCTCCTTCATCTCTGGCGCCGCCTCTTCGTTTCTGATGCTGCTTGGCGCGCGCCTCTTGATGGGGGCTGCCGAGGGTGGTGTCATGCCGGTCAGCCATTCTATCATTGTTGCCGAGGTCGCCCCTGAGCGCCGCGGCCTGGCCATGGGAGTCGCGCAGAACCTGGGTTCCAATCTGCTTGGTTCAGGACTTGCCCCCTTGCTGCTGGTGCCGGTGGCTGTTGCCGTTGGGTGGAGGACCGGGTTTTACCTCGCTGCACTGCCCGGACTCGTGACGGCGGCCCTGATCTGGTTCACGCTGCGCGAGCCGCCGGTGGCGGCGCATGACGACACCGCATCCAAAGTCACGCTGCGTGAGGCATTTGGCCATCGCAACGTGATCCTTTGTGCCCTGATCTCGATCCTGCTGGTTTCCTATCTGGTTGTGTGTTGGGCCTTCATGCCGCTGTTCCTGACCAAGGCGCGCGGGTTTGATCCGGACACAATGAGCTGGCTGATGGCAACGCTCGGGATTTCCGCGGGTCTGGGCAGCTTCGCTGTACCGGCGATCTCCGACGTCATTGGCCGCCGCCCGGTGATGATCTTTTTCTCTTTCCTTGGTGTGATCCTGCCCTTGGGTGGCCTTTATTACGAAGGGTCTGCGTGGGTCCTCGCAGCGATCTTCTTCTTCGGCTGGGGCCTCAACGGGCTTTTCCCGATGTTCATGGCCACGATCCCGTCGGAATCGGTCGACCCGCGGTTGACCGCAACGCTCACAGGCGTCGTCATGGGGACAGGCGAGGTGCTCGGCGGGGTTCTGTCCCCGTTCCTCGCCGGAACCTTGGCTGACGCTTACGGTCTTGCTGCCCCGCTGTGGCTGATGCTCGGCTGCACCGTGCTGGCGGGCTTCCTGACACTTGGACTTATCGAATCCGCACCGCGCGTCGTTGCGCGGCGCTCCGGCAACGCGATCCCCTCGATCGCCTGACACGACGGAGAAGAACCATGGGTGCGCTTCTCAAATTTCACACTGCTGACGTGGCTCCCCATGATCGGGCGCGATATTGGAACGAGATTGCCGATCGGGCCTTTACGGGCACATTCGTCAACGTGCCGGGAGAAGACTTCGCGGGGAAGATGCTGTCCTGGCGCGTCGGCGAGCTCGACATGATCCGCACGGATTCATCCCACTCGGCAGTAGGGCGCAATCCTCTGCCACAGAATGACGAGCGCCTGATCCTCCACCTTCAATGCCGCGGCAACAGCGAGCATATGCAGGGGCGCAGCGAATGCACACTCCAGCCGGGCGATTTCGTTCTCGCCAGCCCGCACCAGCCTTATGCGATCCGCCTCACAGGCCACGAACTGCTTGTGGTCGAGTTTCCGCGAGCGCCTCTGGCCGAGCGTTTTCCGGGCATCGATGATGCGCTGATGCAACGCATGTGCGGCGCGACGCCTGGCGGGCGCGTGTTCCACGATTTCCTGCTTTCGTTGTGGCAGCAGGGCGAGCGCGCCTCAGAGGATCCGGAATGGGAAATCGGTGTCAACGCCGTATTCTATGATCTCGCCGCAATGGCCGTACGCGGGGCGCAGCGTCCTTCAACCGACGCAGGCGAGGCCGACATGCGCCGCCGCGTCCTGGCCATGGTTGCAGCCAACCTCGAGGACCCGGCCCTGCGCACTACGTCCATAGCCGATGCCTGCAGCATATCGGTTCGTACGGTGCAGAACATCTTCGCGGCGATGGGTACTACGCCCACGGCCTACATCCTTGATCAGCGCCTGCGCCGCGCGGCTGACAGGCTGGTGGCCAGACCCGATTCCAGCATAACCGAGATCGCATTCGAGCTGGGCTTCAATGACAGTGCCTACTTCACGCGCTGCTTCCGGCAGCAGTTCGGCGCTGCCCCGCGCGACTGGCGAATGGGCAGAAAGTCACCAGCATGACGTAAGGGAATGCCGCGCAGCAGGACTTTTGCGCGGCAGTCCTGATCAGCTTGCGCGTGAGTGCAAGCGACAAGTTCCGCCAGTGCCTATCAAGCTGGCGAAATTCCGGGGCAGCGGCCCCTTTCGGACATAAACAGGGAGAGGAAAACCATGAGAATAGCATCGGTTTCCATTGCAGCCATGGCGACGGTCCTTGCGGCGCCAGCGTTTGCACAGGCTCAGGCTCAGGCCGAAGACAGCGGCGGCGGCATCGCCCAGATTGTCGTGACTGCACAGAAGCGCGCGGAGAACGTCCAGGACGTGCCGATCGCGATTTCCGCATTCAGCGCAGATGCTCTGCAGGAACGTGCCGTCGGCAGCGTTGCGGGTCTTTCGAACATTTCGCCCAACGTCACGCTGGACGCCGGTACGCCGTTCTCGGGTTCGTCGGCGGTTCTCTCGGCCTATATCCGTGGCATCGGCGCGAACGACTTCGCGTTCAACATCGATCCTGGCGTGGGTGTCTATCTCGACGGCGTCTATCTTGCCCGTTCGGTCGGTGCGAACCAGGATCTTCCCGACGTGGAGCGCATCGAAGTGCTCAAGGGCCCGCAGGGCACGCTGTTCGGTCGTAACACCATTGGTGGCGCAATCTCGATCGTCACGCACGATCCGGGCGACGAGTTCCGTTTCAAGGGCGATGTGACGACGGGCCGTTTCGGCCTCGTACAGACCCGTGGCACAGCGGACCTGCCGCTGACTGACGGTCTTGCAGCGTCGGTCAGCTTTGCAACCAAGAACCGCGACGGTTACGTCAAGCGCGTTGCATTCCCCGGCGCGAACAACTTCGCCTCTACGCCGATCACCAATTACAAGGCCGCTGGTTACAACAATATCGGCTACGGCAGCGAAGGCGGCGACAACAGCTGGAACCTGCGCGGCAAGCTGCGCTACGACAACAAGTCGAACCTGCGGGTCACCGTTTCGGGTGACTACAGCAACATCGACCAGTCCCAGCTCGCCAATACGCTGATCAAGACGACCCCGGCCGTGTTCGCAGGCACCTACAACTGCGCCATTCAGGGCGTTGTCGTTGGCGATTGCGGTGGTGGTCCGCCCTCGTTTGCGTATATTGGTGGCATCGGCGGCCTGAACAGCATTTTTGACAATCCGACCGTCTTCGGCGTCAACGCCGATGCCAATCCGGCCAACAATCGCCTGCCTTACGACGACCGTTTCGTGTCCAAGGACATCGACGTTTCGTATGCGAACGGCAACAACTACTCGAAGCTGAAGACCTACGGCGGTTCGGGCACCATCGAGTTCGATCTTTCGGACACGATGATGGTCAAGTCGATCACGGCCTATCGCGAACTGCACTGGAACGCCGGCATGGACCTCGACGGTTCGCCGCTGAACTTCCTGCACACCAGCTTCACCATGAACCAGTGGCAGTTCAGCCAGGAACTGCAGCTCAATGGTTCGGCGATGGACAAGAAGCTGAACTACGTTCTGGGCGCATACTTCTTCAAGGAAGCGGGCGACCTTCACGACTACGTGACGTTCGCCGAAGGTCTGCTGCAGGTTGACGGTCCGAACGATCTTTCGACCAAGAATTATGCCTTCTTCGGCCAGATCGACTACCGTCCCACCGAACAGTTCGGCATCACCATCGGCGGTCGCTACACCAAGGAAAACAAGACCTTCGAGGGCTTCCAATCGGATGCCAACGGCCTGACCTACAAGATCCTGAATCAGATCGGCGTGCCGCAGTGCGCCTCGATCAATCCGATCTCCGATGCATGCCGTATCGCTGCGGGTTTCCCCAATCAGGGTCAGCCACTGCGCTACTACGTCGCCGGAACGCAGCGTAAGTCGTTCAGCGATTTCTCGCCCAAGATCGGCCTTCAGTATCACCCGACCGAAGACGCCATGCTCTACGCCAGCTGGTCGAAGGGCTACAAGACCGGTGGCTGGACGACACGCCTCTCCAACCCGCTGCCCACTGCGCCTGATTTCAACGAAGAGAAGGCAACGACCTGGGAAGTGGGCGTGAAGTCGATGCTTCTGGATCGTCGCCTGCAGATCAACGCAGCTGCGTTCCTCACCGACTACAAGGGCATCCAGCTGAACTTCCAGCAGGGCGTTTCGCCGACCATTCAGAACGCCGGCGATGCGCGCATCAAGGGCTTTGAAGTCGAGGTCGTCGCAGCTCCGACGGATGGCTTCCTGATCAATGCCTCGGTCGGTTACACGGACTCGTACTATACTGCGGTTCTTGCGGGAGCGCAGGTTGCTGCAAATCCGTTCCAGGCTGGCGTGTTCCCGGGTGCCGATCTGCCCAAGACGCCGAAGTGGAAGTTCAACGTCAGCCCGCGCTACGAACTTTCGATGGGCGGGGATTCCAAGCTTGTCGTGCTGGCTGACTGGACACACACCACGTCGCTTTGGAATGATACCGAGCGCGCCTACCTGCTCCAGCGTGGGCCGACTGACATCATCAACGGCAACATCACCTACAAGTCGGGCAACCACTGGGACCTGACTGTGGGCATGACCAACATCACCGACGAGCGTTATCTGGTCACCGGCCAGGCCCAGATTGCCGGTGGTCAGTTCTACGGCACCTACAGCCGCCCGCGTGAGTGGTTCGCGCGTCTCGGCGTGGAGTTCTGATAAACTGAACAAGTGCGCGGGCGGGGTCGTATCCCCTTCGGCTTCGCCCGCGTCCATCAATACGGAGAGAGACAATGCCTGAAGCGGCGCACACAGAGTTCTGGAAGGACATCAAGCCGGTCGACAAGGTCTTCCATGAAGGCGGTCTGCCCGAAGTCTACATGCCCAAGATCGCCGAGGGCGACGAGCGCTACTGGGTGCCAATCTCCGAAACGGTATTTTCGAAGCCCGTCTGGATCAGCCCGGCAAAGAACATGTGGGCGGACGTCCTGATGAGCAAGCAGGCGGGTCTGGTGAACCGCCACTATCACCCGCATCCGATCTGGGCCTACACGATCAGCGGCAAGTGGGCCTACCTCGAGCACAGCTGGACCGCCACTGCCGGTGACTTCGTTTACGAAACCCCGGGCGAGAGCCATACGCTGGTCTGCTACGAGCATGAGGACCCGATGAAGGTTTTCTTCGTCGTCTCCGGCCCGCTCATGTGGCTCGATGAAGAGGGCAACACTGTCGGCCACTACGACGTGTTCGACTACATGAAGGCAGCGCGCGAACACTATGACGCCGTCGGAATCGGCGCCGACTATGTCGACACGCTGATCCGTTGAGAGGACCTGCACAATGAGCACCGCCACCGTGATGACCGCGCCGCCCTCGGACAAGGCCGAGATCGTCGATGTTCCTTTCGCGCACAAGGACCTGGTCAAACGCCTCAGCCCCGGCGGTCGCTACATCGACGCGCAGACCGACGTCGACAGCCCGTGGGTGCCGTTCGGTGAAAACGCCGCGATCAAGCACCTCGCGTTTGATGTGCGCCAGAACCTGTTCTCGAACATCCTGTGGGTGAAGGGGCCGGGCGTCATCGGCACGCACTTCCATCGCGGCACCATCACCATGGTCTGCCTCGAAGGCAGCGTCCGCTATCTCGAGTATGATTGGGTTGCCACACCGGGCGGTCTGATCCTTGAGACGCCCGGCGAGAGCCATACGCTCGTCACCGACCACCCGGAAGGTTGCAAGCTGTTCGGCTGGATGCAGGGCCCCATCGAATTCTACGACGAGAATGCCGTTCTGGTCGACACCACCGACGTCTGGTGGTTCATCAACCACTACGAGACGTACTGCCGCGAGAACGGCATCGCCATAAACCCCAAGCTCTATCTCTGAGGCTGCCATGGGTACCATGACCGCACCCCCATCGGGTGCCTACAAGATCGTCAATGTTCCTGAACTCTACGGTGACCTGATTCGCGCCAAGGGTGTTGAAGGCACCTACGTCGGCTCGTCGGAAGTCGAGAGCCCGTGGGTTCCCTTCGGTGACAACGCGGCGATCCGTCACCTTGCATTTGACGTCCGCGAGAACGTCTACGTCAACGTGCTGTGGATCAAGGGACCCGGCGTCATCGGCACGCACAAGCACCGCGGCAAGGTCTGGGCGATCGGCCTCGAAGGCTCGTTCCGCTATCTCGAATATGACTGGGTTTGCCGCCCCGGCGACTTCATTACCGAGACGCCGGGCACCGCGCACACCCTCGTCACTGACGACCCGAACGGCATGAAGGCTCTGTTCCACATGCAGGGTGCGAACGAGTTCTTCGACGAGCATGGCAATCACGTCGAAACGCTCGATGTCTGGTGGTTCATGAACCACTACGAAAGCTACTGCCGCGAGCACAACATCGCGATCAACCCCGCCCTCTATCTCTGACGCTGCGATCGTGGGCGAGGAGAGGGCACCGGTTCCACGGCTCGGGCAGGAGCCACGGGGGACATACCTGCGCAACACCTGGTACGTGGCAGGCTGGGCGAGCGATCTAGGTACACAGCCGCAGCAGCGCACGTTCCTTGAAGAGCCGGTAGCCCTGTTCCGCGACGCAGCAGGCGTGGCGCAGGCCATCACCGCCAGCTGCCCCCATCGCTTCGCGCCGCTCGGTCATGGTACGGTGGTGGATGGCGCGCTGATGTGCCCGTATCACGGCCTGCGCTTCAGCGGCGCCGGTGTGTGCGTCCACAATCCGCACCCGGGCGGCCAGCTGCCCGATGCGAACCTTCAGGTCTACCCCCTTGTCGAACGCCATGCCCTGCTCTGGATCTGGATGGGCGACGCGGCAAAGGCCGACGCCTTACTGATCCCGGACTTCTCCTGGCTCTCGGACCCGAAGTGGGAGGCCGTCCGTGGCGTAACCGTCGCCGAAGGGCATTACGAGCTCTACAGCGACAACATCCTCGATCTCAGCCACGCCAACTTCGTCCACCCCGCGCTGGTAGCCAGTGCTTTCACGGAGGGGGAGCGGAAATTCTGGCAGGATGGCAGCAGCGTCTTCGCTGAATACATCCGCCTGAACGATCACCTCTCGGTTGGCATCTCCGCGGTCATGGGCACCGAGGGGCGCCGACAGGACTTCTACGGCCTCGTGCAATGGCACGCGCCCGCCGTGCTCTACTTCGACTTCCGCGCCGGCGATCCCGGTACCCCTCGTGAGGAGTGCACGCTGCTGCCCTCGCTGCACGCCTTCACGCCAGAAACGCCCGACACCACTCACTATTTCTGGGCAACGGCCCGCGACTACAAGCTGGGCGATGCCGAGTTCACGGCGGCCATGCGCGGCGCGCTCGAATTCGCGTTCGAGCAGGAGGACATGCCGATCATCCGTGACAGCCACCGCCTGATGCGCGGGGCAGACTTCTGGGATCTGCGCCCGGTCATTCTCGGTGGAGACGGCGGTGGCGTGCGCGCGCGCCGGATGTTGCAGCGCCTGATCGACCGCGAGCGCGAGGCCAGCGCCGCTGCCTGAACGAAACCAAGAACAAGAGGATGCAAATGGGAACGCTCGACAAGTTCGACATCAAGGGGCGCTCGGCGCTTGTAACCGGCGGCGCATCGGGGATCGGCCTCGCCTATGCCGAGGCCATGGCGGAGGCGGGCGCTGCAGTGACGCTGACCGACATCGATGCCGATGGCGCTGCCCGGGAAGCGGCACGGTTGCGGAGCGAGGGGTATGAAGTCCGCTCCGATCAACTGGACGTTTCCAACTGGGAGAACGTCGTCGCCGCCTTCGACGCGCACGATAGCGCTTATGGTGGGCTCGACATCTGTTTCGCCAACGCCGGCATCGACACCGGCGCCGGCTTCTGGAACCCGGCAGGCCACCGCAACGATGATGGCCAGGTCGATACTTACGATCACAACCGCTGGGACCGTTCGATCCAGGTCAACCTCAACGGCGTGTTCTATACCGTGAGCAACGCCGTGCGGATCATGAAGAAGGGGGGGCGTGCCAGCGGTCGTAGCGGCGGCTCGATCATCACCACCGCGTCCAACGCCGGGCTCGTCACCGAACCGATTGTCGGCTTGCCCTACATGCCCGCCAAGGCTGGCGTTCTTCACATGGTGCGCGCGCTCGGCCTCGAACTCGCCGAGTTCAAGATCCGCATCAATGCCATTGCTCCGGGCCCGTTCGTCACCAACATCGGCGGCGGTTGGCTCAAGAAAGACCCGGTTGCCCGGGCCGCATGGGACGCCATCGTCCCGCTCGGTTCGGTTGCAGAGACAGACCAACTCAAGCCGCTTGCGCTGCTGCTCGCCTCGGATGCTTCGGACTACATGACCGGCAGCCACGTGGTGATCGACGGTGGCATGATGCTCGGCAAGTACAAGTAAGGATCCCGTTATGCGCGCCGCCGTGATGCAGGGGCTGCACAAGCCCTTGGCCGTCGAGACCATCGCCGACCCGACGCCGGGGGAGGGCGATGTCGTGGTAAAGGTCGGCCGCTGCGGCATCTGCGGTTCGGATCTGCACATGACCGAGGACCCGGCCTATGGGCAGGGTGCCGGTTCGGTGCTCGGCCATGAATTCGCTGGCGAGGTCGTCGCTCTCGGCAAGGGCGTCGAAGGTTTGCGCAACGGCGATCTGGTCTCGGTAATACCGCTGCAAAGCTGCGGCCACTGCCATGCCTGCCAGACTGGCGAAGTCCAGTGGTGCGAGCGCTTTGGCTTGCAGGGCGGGGGGTACGCCGAATACGCCCTGACCCGTCCGAACCAGTGCGTGCGCCTGCCATCCAGCGCCAGCCTCGCCGATGGCGCGATCGTCGAACCGCTGGCCGTTGCACTCCACGGCGTCGTGCTCAGCCGAATGAAGATCGGTGACAAGGTGCTGGTCCTGGGGGCCGGGCCCATTGGTCTCGCTGTGGCCTTCTGGGCGCGGAGGTTCGGGGCGGGGCGCGTAGTCGTGCAGGACCTTGCCGACTGGCAGCGCGATCGTGCGCTGCTGATGGGGGCCCATGATTTCGTGGTAGAGCCCGCCGATCCCGTTGGCAGCGCCGACCGCGCGCTCGGCGGCAAGGCCGATGTCGTGTTCGAATGCGTCGGGGTTCCGGGTCTTATCGCCCAGGCTGTGGATCAGGTGCGCAACGATGGCACGATCACACTGCTAGGCCTCTGCACCCGTCCTGACAGCATCAACAGCTTCGCCATGCTGTCAAAGCAGGTGAAGCTCGTGACCTCTGCCTTCTTCACCCGGCAGGAGTACGAGGCAGCACTTGACGCCCTTGACCGCGGCGCCGTCGAACCACGTCTGCTGGTAACCGACACGATCTCGCTCGCCGCAACGCCAGACGTGTTCGAGAGCCTGCGCAAGCGTACGCATCAGTGCAAGGTGCTGATAGATCCCGGGCAATGATGTGTGAGACTTGCTGAGGCTGAGCCTTTTCAGGGCAAGGTTGAAGGCTAGGCTCGGCCCCGCAGGACCGTCAGGTTGCGATGCCGATGGTCGTCGTGCCGGTGTACCCCGTAGTTGTCGAGCCGGTCACCGTGGGTGTCATTACCGCGAGCTGTGCGTCGGTGTTGTCGCCGAAGACGTTGTCGCTGGAAAGCGTAACGTTTGCAAAGTTCGTCTTGCTGCTTGGATACGCCGAAAGTGCATAGACTTCGTTGCAGGCTGCCGCAGGCAGTGCGAGCTGCGAAATCAGTCGGGCGTAATTCGCGTTGGTCGCGTTGGCGAGGCTTGAGAACACCTCGAAGTGGATGTGCGGGTAGCGGCCGGAATAGCACCCCGGGAAGATCGTGGTGAATGTAACCTGCCCGTTGGTATCGGTTACCTGCACGCCCCGCAGGTAGCTTTCATTCGGCAGGGTATAGAGCGAATAATACCCATCTGCCGTGCAGTGCCATATATATACGGCGTAACCGGCAAGTGGGGCACAACCGTTGTTCACGTCGACCACGGTCAGCGTAAGCGTCAGTTGAACGCCGACGGCGGTGGCTGTCGAACTGCCGAGGAAGCTGGACCTGATGTCGCTTCGGACGATTCCGCTGGCTGTAAGAGCGTTCGAGGTAAGGCCAGAGGTGGTGTTCGTACCGTCTGCCGGGTAGGGACCGTTGGTCTCGGTCGCGGGGACGGTGCAGGTGCCAGCAGTCGCAGTAGCTGTCGCAGTTGCAGTCGCCGAAGCTGTCGCCGTTGCCGTTGCGGTGCTGGTTGTTACTGTCGTTGTGCTTGATGCTGCCCCATCGCTGCCGCCGCAGCCAAACAGCAATGCGCTGCCGCCGGCCGAGCCGAAGAGGGCAAGGGCGCGACGCCGTCCCACTCGCAGGCGTTCGATCTGGGCTAGATCGGCAGCAAGACCCTCGGACTGATGGTCGTGCGAGGTGTCTTCGGTGATGTCGCCATGCTGCATTGGATGTCTGTCCCTTTGTCCCGCTGATATCATCGTTTGCCGATGTCTAACGTCCTGCGGATCGAAACCCTTCACCAAGACCTGGCTTGAGTTTGCATATATTTCGCAAAGGTCTGTTTTCTGGTAACTTATTGCATTCCATCAAAGCTTCCGATCACAGCCTCGAGTGTGGGGTCAGGTATTTCTGCAATCGATTGTTGTAAGGCTCGACATGCTGTGGCAAGAAGCGGCGAGAGGGCCGGAATAGGTCCATGGGAGAGCCGGACGTGGGAACCAGTAACATCGCCAGACCCAAACTGTCCTTGGCGCGCATTCTCGAAATGAATCTTGGATTCCTCGGCCTGCAGTTCAGTTTCGGCCTGCAACAGGGCAACATGGGGCCGATCTACAGTTATCTCGGTGCTGATGAATCCCAGTTGCCCATGCTCCAGCTGGCCGGGCCGATCACCGGCCTGCTTGTGCAGCCAATCATCGGAGCCTTGAGCGATCGGACTGCCAGCCGGTGGGGGCGTCGCACACCCTATTTCCTGATCGGTGCAGTACTGTGCTGCCTGGGCCTGTTCTTCATGCCGCTGTCGAGTTCAATCCTCATGGCGATGTCGCTGCTGTGGATCCTCGATGCCGGCAACAATATCACGATGGAGCCCTACCGCGCCTATGTCTCTGATCGGCTTAATCCCGATCAGCGCCAGGCGGGCTTCCTCTCGCAAAGCGCCTTTACTGGTCTCGCGCAGATGCTTGCGTTCCTCACGCCCTCACTGCTTGTCGGCTTCGGCATGAACCAGGACTGGGTAGACAGCCATGGAATTCCCTACACCGTCCGCATCGTGTTCATGATCGGTGCGGTACTTTCGCTGACCACGATCTTGTGGTCGGTGCTTCGCGTTCCCGAACTCCCGCTTACGGCAGACGAGATCGCCCACATCAAAGCCCAGCCGAGGGGTGTTTGGGCGACCTTTAGCGAGATTGGGGCAGCGATCGCCGACATGCCCGTCGCCATGCGCAAACTGGGCCTTATGAGCCTGTTTCAGTGGGCCGGCATGTCCGGCTACTGGACGTATGCCGTCTATTCGATCAGTCGGACAGTCTATGGGACCGCCGATGTTCACAGCAGTGCCTTCCACACGGCGGTACTGACCAACGGCGAAGTCGCCGCATTCTACAATGCCATTTCCTTTGTGACCGCCTTCGCCATGGTTCCTCTCGTGAAGCGCATCGGACCGGGGCCACTCCATGCACTTTGCCTGTTTGCCGGTGGCGTCGGCATGTTTCTTCTGCCGAACGTGACAGACAAGGCGTTCCTGTTCGTTCCGGCCATCGGCATTGGCCTGGCGTGGGGCAGCATCATGGGTAACCCCTACGCCATTCTGACAAACTCAATCCCGCCGCAGCGCACGGGCGTCTACATGGGCATTTTCAACATGATGATCGTAATCCCCATGCTGCTGTTTGCTGTGGTGATGAGCAGGCTCGATCTTGGCTTCGTCTCGATCGGCTTCGATGCCTACAAGCTCGCGCTGGGTGGCGATCCGCGCAACATGTTGATGTTCTGTGGTGTCTCGCTTGCACTTGCAGGTGTTTCGGTTCTGTGGGTCCGTGAAGGGCGGGTCGGAGCCATGTCGCAGCAGGCAGTGGTTGCGTGATGTCTCGCACTTTTGCCTTGCATACGGGGACTGCGTCCCTAGCTTGGGAGACGGCAGAAGGCAGGGCGCCGGTCTGGCGACATTTCGGTCCGACGGTCGAGACGCAAGGCCTGCCGCCATCGCCGGACCTGCGCGGTCCCGCTTCGTATTCACTCGACCACGACGTGCCGTTCTGCTCGGTTCCGGTGTCAGGCCTTGGCTGGTTCGGCCCTGCATTCCTGAAGGTCAGCAGCGCCGGGAAATGCCTGGATATCGACTTTTCTGCTGTGGACGTTTCCGACGGTGCTGGATGCGTGATTATCCGCTGTCGCGATGAGGATTCTGGCGTTGAAGTTGAACAGACTTTCGAGGTCTCGGGTAGGGCATGCGTATGCCGCAGCGTCGTCCACAACGTAGGTGATTTGGCTTTCTCGGTGGATTGGCTCGCCAGCGCCATGCTGCCGCTCCCGTCAACTTCAGGTCAGATCGTGTCATGGCGTGGCCGTCATAACGCTGAGCTGGTGGAATGTTGTGAGGCCATGCCTCAGCAGTCGTGGGTGCGCGAGGTGCGGCGGGGCATTTCCGGGCACGGTGGACCGGGTGGTGTCTTCGTGCTCGATCATGGTGCGACTTTGCACCAAGGCACCGTTCGCGCATTGCAGTTGGCGTGGTCGGCCGACAATCGCGTTGAAATAGAGCGCGACGATGAAGGCTGCTGGATCATGAGCGCAGGTGCTCTTCTGCAGCCGGGCGAGGTCACTTTATCCCCTGGAGATAGCTGGACAGCACCAGACGCGATTTTCACGGTGTCAACCGAGGGGCGGAACGGTGCGGCATCTGCGTTCCACGACGCGGTGCGTGCCCGGCTGCGGTGGCCTGGCCGCAGTATGCGCCCCCGTCCCGTGCATCTCAACTCATGGGAGGCCTGCTACTTTGACCATGACGAAGCACGCATCGTTGCCTTGGCCGAGGCAGCGGCATCGGTTGGTGTAGAACGCTTCATTCTGGACGATGGCTGGTTTCGCAATCGGGATGATGACACTTCCGGACTGGGCGACTGGACGGCCGATCCGCGAAAGTACCCGAACGGCTTGAAACCCCTAGCGGACAGGGTGAACGCCTTGGGCATGGAGTTCGGTCTGTGGGTCGAGCCGGAAATGATCAACCCGGATAGCGACCTTTATCGTGCTCATCCCGATTGGGCACTGTCCCTGCCGGGCCGGCCGCAGCCGACAGCTCGCAACCAGCTCGTCCTGGATATGGCTCGAACGGATGTCCGTGACTATCTCTTCGACTGTCTCGACGCTCTTCTGACCGAGCTGCCGATCACATACCTCAAGTGGGATCACAACCGCGATCTTGCGCCAGCCGGCGGTGCCGCGCAGTTGCGTGGAGTCTATGCTCTGCTTGCGAGAGTTCGTGCCGCGCATCCTGGAGTTGAGGTAGAGTCCTGTGCCGGTGGCGGTGGCCGTAACGATGCCGGAATGGCTGAATTTTGTCATCGCTACTGGACCAGTGACAACATCGACGCAGTCAGCCGGATCAGTATACAGCGCGGATTTCTCTCGTTTTTGCCGCCAGAAGTGATGGGGGCGCACATTGCTGCGAGCCCCGCACATGCGACTGGTCGCAGCCATCCTCTCGCTTTTCGCGCGGCGATGGCGCTGACTGGTCATCTCGGCGTGGAAATGGATCCGCGCACGCTGTCGGAGGGCGAGCGCGCAGAACTTGCGGGCTGGATTTCCTTTTACAAGCAATGGCGTGACTTGCTCCACCAAGGCCGTGTCTGGTTGGGTGAGGGCGCTGACGGGATACTCTGGCAGGCGCAGGGCAAAGAAGACGAACTCCTGCTTTTCATCATCCGTGCAGAACCTCCGGCAGATCGGCGGCCGCAACCACTTCCGCTGCCTTTTGCAGCCGGAGGAGGCTGGTGGGATGTGCAGTTGATGAGGATTGCCGGGGGTGAGGGCGGCCATGCCATGCAAAGCGCCCCATTGTTCGAAGCGATGATCGCCGAGCCGCAAAAGTTCTCTGCAAGCTGGCTTGCGCACTCCGGGCTGCCGTTGCCGCCGTCCAAGGCCGAGACAGTTTCCATTTTTCACATGCGCAAATGCGCCTGACCGCACTTCGAGAAAGCTCACGATGTCTCAAATTTCAGCGCTGATCCAGAAGGTAGCACCGTTTGGTGCGAGCCGTTGGGAACCAACATGCTTTGGCGATGCACCCCGCATCCCGATTATCGGCAGGGACGATGTGGTGCGTTTGTTTGACCACATCGATTTATGGGACTGCTGGCCACTTGCTCACGAAGATGGCAGGACAGTGCAACATTTGGGCCGCAGCTGGTGGTTCTTTCTCTCTGCGCCGGTTTTTGCCGACCCGGTTGAACGTCATGGTCATGCCCGGATCAGGCTGCTTTCGATCGGGGATGGGGGGTGGATCGATCACGGGAATGCTTTTCCCGATGGCATGACGCCCGGCAGCCGCGAATGGGCCGGATCGGCGGTACTGATGGACGACGGCGTAACCGTGCAGCATTTCTTCACCGCAGCCGGTCGGCGCGGCGAACAGGCGATGACTTTCGAACAGCGAATCTTCTCGAGTGAGGGGCGGTTGGGTGATGCTGGCCCGGGGCAATGGCAGGAGCCGCGCGAAATTCTGATCGCAGACGGGGTGCGGTATGTTTATGACAAGCAGGATGCGGGAGCGCCCGGCCTGATCAAGGGGTTTCGTGATCCGGCCTGGTTGCGCGATCCCGCAACCGGGCTGGCCCATCTTTTGTTCACCGGCAGTGCTGCCTGGACCGATCACGCCTTCAATGGAAATGTCGGCATGGCGACCCTGATGGATGGCGAGTGGAAGCTGGTAGATCCCCTGATCGAAGCGACAGGGGTAAACAATGAACTTGAACGCCCTCACGTGATCGTGCGCGATGGGCATTATTATTTGTTCTGGTCAACACAGACCCACACCTTTGCTCCCGGTGCGGTAGCTGGTCCGAATGCACTATACGGCATGGTGGCCGACAGCCTGGCAGGGCCGTGGAGACCGATCAACGGAACAAGCATCGTCGCCGCCAACCCCGACGCCGAGGCCAAGCAGTCATACAGCTGGTGGGTTACTGGAGAAGGCGTCGTGTGGAGCTTCGTAGATTATTGGGGCATGGAGGGGCGAACCACTGCAGAGTGCCCTGCATTGCTGCGCAGCAATTTCGGCGGAACACCTGCACCGCGCTTTTCCCTGAACTTTGACGGCGACAGTGTGACGATTGCCTGATCCAGATCAGGCACTTTCGCGCACAACCAGTTCCGGCTGCATGACAGTCGATGGAGCATCCTCTCCGGCGATCCTGCGGCGCAACGCATCGACCATTGCCTTGGCACCCTCGGCGATGTCCTGCTTCACGGTGGTCAACTGCGGCACCATCCGGGCGGCTAATGGGAGGTCGTCGAAACCGGTGACGGCAACGTCATCCGGGACGGTGACTCCTCTTTCGTGGAGAATTCGGATGGTTGTCATCGCGATGATGTCGGATGCACACACGATGCCGTCCACTTCGCCGGCAAGGGAGTCGAGATGCGCTGTTATCTGGCTTGCCATCTCATCACTTGCCAGGTGGGTCGGAAAATTGGCGAGACTGACATCGGATAGCCCGGCGATCGCCCGTTCTACACCGCGCAGGCGTTCGGCAATTTCTGGTCCGTTGGTATCACCAAAGAAGGCGAGACGTTTGGCTCCGCGCGCCAGCAGGCGCCGTGTTGCGAGCGCTCCGCCAGCCGCGTTGTCCACGCCCACCGTGCATTGGACCTGACCCTCGCGATAGCTGCCCCAAACGACCAACGGTCGATAGTGTTTTGCGACCCGTTCGATCACGTCGAACTGGTTTGACTGTCCGATGACCAGGGCGCCATCGAGCATGCCGGAGTCCACGATACGGTCGAGCCACTCGTCGTCCCCAGGAATGACGCGAGAGAGCATAAGGTCGTGTCCGCTCTCTGTCAGCTCGTCGGCGAGGTAGCCGAACAACGTCATGAAAAAGGGGTCCGAGATGTGCTGGCGCCGTTCATGGCCAAGTGGAATGACCACGCCGATCACGCCGGTCTGCTGCGTGCGCAACCGACGGGCCATCTGATTGGGGCGGAACCCGTGTTCCCGAGCCAGGGCCTGGATGCGTTCTCGGGTCTCCTTGTTTACCAGGGATTTGTCGGCAAGTGCGCGCGAAACCGTTCCGGCGGAAACGCCAGCAATCTTGGCTAACTCGGCAATATTCCTGATCTTGCCGGGCTTTTTTACGTCGTCCATGGAAAATGCATGTCCTGCACAAGCGCTTCTCTGCGCGATTTTGCGCAATGTCTTCGGGCGATTGATGCGCCGCACGGAGGCGGCGTGTCAATGACTATGGTGCCCGAGTTCTCGTAGGGCTCGGCGCCCGGTGTTGCATGATAAACACGATTTGCGCATTCACTGCAATCGATTGTTATTTGGACTTGCAAACGATTGCAGTAGGGTTTAGCGAACATCTGACTGATTCCTGCAGCTGCTGCAGGAGCATCTTGGTGGGAGGAAATATGAAGCTTACACCCCTTTACGGCTGTGCCTCGCTTGTCGCGCTCTGCAGCGCGATCTCGGCCATGCCCGCTCTCGCGCAGGACGCAGCACAGGCTGACAGTGCCGAAGCCGCTCCTGAGACAACCGGCCTTGACGCTATCGTCGTGACCGCATCGGGCCGTGACAAGACGCAGCTCAACAGCGCAGTCTCGGTCAGCTCGATTTCGTCCGAGACCATTCAGGCGATCCGTCCTACCTCAGAAGCCGAAGTGTTCCGCGCCATCCCGGGCATCCAGGTTGCCGGTACCGCCGGCCCAGGCGGCAACTCGAACATCGCCGTGCGCGGTCTTCCGGTCGCCACCGGTGGTTCGCCGTTCGTGCAGATCCAGGAAGATGGCCTGCCGACCGTGCTGTTCGGCGACATCCAGTTCGGCAACAACGATTACTGGACCCGCTTCGACGGATCGGTGCAGAACATCGAAGGCGTGCGTGGCGGTTCGGCCGGCACCTTTGCCTCGCAGGCACCCGGCGCGGTCATCAACTACATCAGCCACACCGGTAAGCAGGAAGGTGGCTTTGTCTCGATCAACCGCGGCCTCGGCTATGACGAGACCCGCGCCGACTTCCGTTATGGCGGTCCGATCAACGACACGATGTACTTCCACATCGGCGGTTACGTGAAGAACGGTCGTGGTCCGCTTAAGGCCGACTATACCGTGTCGGATTCGTTCCAGGTCAAGGGCAACCTGACCAAGGAGTTCAACGAAGGTCGCGGCTATTTCCGCCTCAACTTCAAGGTGGCCGATACGCAGGAGCCGAACTACACTGGCGCACCCGCACTTGCGACGATCACCGGCAAGAAGGTCTCGAACATTCGCCCCTATCCGGGCTTCGATGGTCGTGATTCCTCGAACTACTCGATCTACAATCAGGACTTCCTCATCTATAACCGTGAGGGCAACCTCGAGCGCGTCAAGATGGACGGCATCACCACCCAGGCGCAGTCCTTCGGTGGCCAGTTCCACTATGATTTCGACGGCGGGATCACTGTGGATAACAACATGCGCTACACCAGCATGAGCGGTGCGTTTGCCTCGCCGTTCCTCAACACCGCGCTGACCTCGTCGGTGCTCGGGTCGACCGTCAACGGCCGCACCGTCGCCGCGATCCGCTATGCCAGCGGTCCCAAGGCCGGTCAGCTGTTCACCGATCGCTACCTCGACAACAACGTCAACGTGCGCACCAACATCCGCGACATCGGCAGCTTCGCCAATGACCTGACCCTGGCCGGCAAGTTCGACGTAGCTTCGGGCAAGCTGACCACCCGCGCTGGTCTGTTCTACATGAACCAGAAGATCGCGATGGACTGGCACGTCAACAAGTCGCTGCGCGAACTGAACGGCGACAACCCCTCGCAGCTCGACCTGTTCGACAGCGCAGGCAACAAGCTGACCCAGGCCGGCACTTCTGGCTACAACAACAATTGGGGCGAATGCTGCGCTCGCGACTACGACCTGTCGTATGCGAACACGGCGCCGTACCTCTCGCTCGACTTCGACCACGACCAGTTCGGGCTCGATGGCTCGGTCCGCTTCGAGCGCATCAAGTCGACCGGCTATGCCATCGGCGGCGGGGCCGAGTTCCCGATCAACAGCAATGGCGTGACCATCCCTGCGATCACTGCCAACGGCGTGCGCGAGAACCTGAACTATACCCGCAGTTACACCTCGTGGACCGTGGGCGGTCTGTTCAAGGTCACGCCGAACGTGACGATCTTCGCCCGCACCTCACGGGGTGGCCGCTTCAACAGCGACCGTCAGACGCTGGGCGGCAAGATCCGCAACGACGGTGCGCTGTGCCGTGCGAGCGACATCGGCAGCAACGGCTGCTCGGCTGATGGCGTGACGCCTTCGGTTGACTTCGTCACCCAGCACGAACTCGGCATCAAGAGCCGTGGCGATCTGTTCGGCGGCCAGTTCACGATGGAAATGACGCTGCTCAAGGGCAACTTCAAGCAGTCGACCTATGAGCTGTCGGCCACCCGCTGCCCTGGTGGTTCGGGCGGTTGCGTCATCGATGCCAAGTTCAAGTCGACCGGTGCGGAATTCTTCGCGACCTACCGCAACGGCGGCTTCAGCTTCGTCGGCAACGCCACCTACTCAAAGGCAAAGCGGCAGTCGGCAGGTGCCACGTCCTACACTCGTTCGCCCAACCTGCCTGACCTGATCTACACGGCATCGGCCAATTACGACATCGGCGATATCGCCACCGTCGGCGTGGCGATGACCGGGCAGACCAGCGCGATTGACGATGCGGGCTTCGAGTATCCGGGCAAGGCCATCTTCAACCCGTCGCTTCGAGTCTATCCGATGAAGGACCTCGAACTCGGCCTGCAGGTCTACAACGTGTTCGATACCTTCGACCTGCGCGGCAACGGCGGCATTGCCGACCCGACTGCCAACCCGGTCGTGATCGGCGGTGCGCCTGCACTGGGCCGCACGGTCTCGGCTTCGGTCCGATACAACTTCTGATGCTGGCGGGAGAGGCCTGGCGTCTCTCCCGGTCACTTCGGGTCGCATGAGGGAGGGGCGGGGCGCTGATGCGTTCCGCCCTTCCGTTCCAATATCGCCGGAAGAGCGATAGGACAGAAGGGACGCCAACGAGAGGCACGCCTGAATGAGCGGTATGACATGAGCAATCCCGACCTGATGATCCGTTCCATCGCCGTGATCGGTGGCGGCACCGCAGGCTGGATGACCGCGGCCGCCCTGGCTCAGGCGCTGCGGCACAACTGCAGCATCACGCTGGTCGAGTCCGACGAAATCGGCACGGTCGGCGTAGGCGAGGCGACGATCCCGCCGATCCGCACCTTCAACGAGACGCTCCAGATCGACGAGCGCGAGTTCGTGCGCAAGACCAAGGGCTCTTTCAAGCTCGGCATCGAGTTTGTTGACTGGGGCAGCCTCGGCAACAGCTATTTCCATCCGTTCGGTCCGCATGGACGGGCGTTCGATATCGTCAACCTTCACCACTACTGGCTACGGGCGCGTGAAGCGGGCGAGACTGCGCCGCTGGACGAGCATTCGATGGCGTGGGCTCTGGCAAAGGAGAACCGGTTTGCTCCGCCGATGCCAGATCAGCGCAATGTGCTTTCGACCTTCGATTATGCCTATCATTTCGATGCAGGCCTCTATGCGAAGTTTCTGCGCGAATACTCAGAAGCCAGGGGCGTGACGCGCATCGAGGGCAAGGTCGCCAGCGTGCAGCAGGACGCCGAGACCGGCTTTGTCACAGGGGTAACGCTGGATGATGGGCGAGCGGTCGAAGCGGAGTTGTTCGTGGATTGCTCGGGCTTTCGCGGCCTGCTGATCGAAGGTGCGCTCAAGGCGGGCTACGAGGACTGGACGCACTGGCTGCCGTGCGATCGGGCAATGGCCGTACCATGCGAGAATGCAGGGCCGCTGACGCCCTACACCCGGTCGACTGCGCGGGAAGCGGGGTGGCAGTGGCGCATTCCGCTGCAACATCGCACTGGCAACGGCTACGTTTTCTGCAGCCAGTTCCTGTCCGAGGATCAGGCTGCGGACAAGCTCCTGTCGCGCCTGGATGGCAAGGCGTTGGCCGATCCCCGGCCGCTGCGTTTTGTCACTGGTCGGCGCAAGACTTTCTGGGAAAAGAATGTCATTGCGGTTGGCCTCTCCAGCGGGTTCATGGAGCCGCTGGAATCAACCTCGATTCATCTGATCCAGGCCGGCATTTCCAAGCTGCTTGCCCTGTTTCCCGACCGCACCTTCGATCCCATCGTGATCGAGGAATACAACCGCATTGCCATCAACGAGTACGAGCGGATCCGCGATTTCCTGATCCTGCACTACAAGCTCACCACGCGCGATGACTCCGAGCTTTGGCGCTATTGCGCGGCAATGGACATTCCCGATACGCTCCAGACCAAGATCGAGCATTTCCGTCGCTACGGCCGCCTGGTTCAGCGCGATGCCGACCTGTTCGGCTCGCCGTCGTGGCTGGCGGTGCACGTCGGGCAGGGAAACATTCCAGAGCGCACCGATCCGCTTGCAGACTACCGCGGGATCGACGGACGCGAGTGGCTTGGCAAATTGCGGGCCGCCATGCACCACGCTGCGCTTCAGCAACCCACGCATGAGCAGTTCATCAAGGCCAACTGCGCGGCATGAGCGAGGCGGAAGCCTTGTTCCGGCGCGCCGTCGCGTTGCGCGAAGTGCAGGACCTTGGCGGTGCTCTGGACGCGATCCTGCTGGCGGCCAAAGCCGCGCCTGGCGATCCCAACGCGGCGCTGGGACTGGCGCAGATCTCGTTTGAGGCGGGGCTGAATGCTGCAGACCTCTACGCCGAGGCGGCAAGGCTGCAGCCACAGCGGATAGACCTCCAGCGCAGCCGTGCGACTGCCTTGGCGGCCGAAGGACGACAGCTGGAAGGTGAAGACCTGCTGGAAGGCGTGCTGGCTGCAAATCCCGGTTGGATCGAAGGTCACCGCTGCCTGTGCGGAATGCGTGCGACTGTCGGCGATCCGGACTTCGCGCGCAGCTTTCCAGCCGCGATCGAGCGCGATCCTGCCAACTTCGGCCTGAGGATGGCGTGGTTCCACGTGCTTGCCACGGCCCGGCAATGGGACGATGCCCGCGCCGTCATAGCAGACGCCGAAGCGGCATTGGGCGAACGCCAACCTTCGCTGCTCGGCAAGCTGTTCATTGCCAGCGAGAGCGGTGAAGCGGCGGACAACGCGGCATTGTTCGACGGCGTGGAACACGTTCAGGACGTGGGGCTCGATCTCGCCCGCGTTCGACACTTCCTGCGTGGTAGGCAGATGGAACGCGCCCGCGACGTTTGCTTGCGCCACGCCGGAACCGCAGCAATGCGCGCTTTCTGGCCCTATCTTTCGCTCGCCTGGCGGCTCCTCGGTGATGCCCGTGTCGATTGGCTCGACGGCGGGATGCGCGATGTCCGGGCGTTCGATCTTGGCTTCAGCGCTGAAGAATTGGCGGAACTGGCACGGACGCTTCGCCGGCTTCACACCATGAACGAACCCTGGCACGAACAGTCGGTTCGCGGCGGCACGCAGACCGAGCGGCCGCTGCTGCTGCGGATCGATCCCGTCATCGCTGCAGCGAGGAGCAGGATCGAAGTGGCAGTCGCACGCTACATCGCCGACTTATCCTCGCCTGACCCCGCGCACCCGCTGCTTGCTGCGCCGCGGGGGCGGTCTCTGTTCGCCGGTAGCTGGTCGGTAAAGCTGCGGCCCGGTGGATATCACGCGATGCACACGCACCCTATGGGCTGGATCAGCTCTGCACTTTACGTTACCGTGCCGGAGGAGCCCCGGCGGGGGGCGGCGCCGGCGGGTTACCTGCAATTCGGAAAACCGCCGCCCGAACTCGCGCTGGCGCTTGAGCCTTACGGCTTGATCGAGCCCAAGCCAGGTCGGCTCGTGCTGTTTCCCTCGACGATGTGGCACGGCACTGTGCCGTTCCCCGATGGAGAGCGAATGACCATCGCTTTCGATGTCGTTCCAGCTCCCGCAATCCCCAACCCGCCCGCAAAGGCCTGAGATGCGCCCTCGCTATCATTATGCCCCCGCCGTCAACTGGCTGAGCGATCCCAACGGCCTCGTCTGGCAGGATGGCGCGTGGCACATGTTCTACCAGTACAATCCTTTCGGTGAAGAATGGGGGCACATGTCGTGGGGGCACGCTGTTTCGTCGGACCTCGCACATTGGCGGGAGCTGCCGGTGGCACTGGCCGAGGAAAATCAGACCATGATCTTTTCGGGTTCGGCAGTCATCGATCATGCCGACAGTGCTGGCTTCGGACATGGCGCGATGATCGCAATCTACACCGGCGCAAGAACCGATCGCCTGCATCAGTTCCAGTGTATTGCCGCAAGCACCGACCAGGGGCGCACTTTTACCAAGTATTCCGCAAACCCGGTGCTGGACCGCAAGATGGAAGACTTCCGCGATCCCAACGTGTTCTGGCATGAGCCGACGCGGCGCTGGATCATGACCGTGGTCCTGTCCGACGAGAATCGCGCCTTGATCTATGGATCGGGCGACCTGAAATCATGGGAAGAGCTGTCTGAGATACCGACAGACGGCGCGCCGGGACACTTGTGGGAATGCCCGTTCCTCGTCGAACTACCCATTGAAGGCTCCGCTGAGACACGCTGGTTGTTCAAGGTCGATGTGCTTTCAGGCGCACAGGGATCGGGCGCTCTTTACCGGGTCGGCAGCTTTGACGGTATCCGGTTCAAAGCTGAAAGCGCCTGGCAGGTGGCCGATTACGGCGACGAGTTTTACGCCGCTATTGGCTGGACCGAACCGCGCGACCGACTGGACAGGCCGACGTGGATTGGCTGGATGGGTAACCATTCCGTTCAGAAGCACTTGCCGCTGCAAGGGTGGCGCGGTGCGATGAGCCTCCCTCGCAGGCTTTCGCTCAGGCGGCGCGAGGACGGCTTCGTGCTTGTCCAGTCGATCGAACCATCATGCCGCGCACTCTTCGGTGGAGCGGAGAAGATCGAGCTGGATCACGGCTGCTTTCCGCTGCCGGGTTGTGCCATGCTAACAGCTAGTGCTGGCGATTGGAGCTTCACGCTTTCCGATGACGCAGGACGCTTGCTCGCATGCTCTTGCAAGGCGGGCAGGATCGAGGTCGTGCGCAAGGATGCGGTAACGCCGCAGCTTGATCGGAAGTGCGAAATGGAGCTCACCGGCGATGGACCAGTCGAGATCTGGCTCGACCATGGCAGCATCGAGATTGTCGCAGGGGCAGGGGCAGATTGCCTCACCTTGCAGCATCGCCTTGCCGGTGAGGCTTGGGCGCTGCGCGGCACCGGCACGCTCTCTGCCCGTTACCTTGCCGCGAGCGCTTGACGCCCGAGTTCGATGGCGCCGGTGATTCCCGCATCATCGCCAAGGCCCGGCGTGACGATGTAGCTTTCCAGCCCGGCGTCGAGCCGTGGATGCTGAACATAGCCATTGAGCTTGCAAGCCGTAGCCTTGCGCACCGCTTCAACCAGCCCCGGCGCCTTCATCACGCCACCGCCGAAAATCAGCCGGTCCGGCATGTGCAGCAGGACGAGCGTCGAGGCGAGGTGGGCGATGTAGTCCGCGACGATATCCACTTCCTGTGGCCCCAGCTTGTCGAGGCTGGTGCCCCAACGTTTCTCAATAGCCGGACCGCAAGCAAGTCCTTCAAGGCAGTCCCCATGGTAAGGGCAAATGCCAGGAAAAGGATCGCGCGACGGATCGCGCGGCGGTTGGATATGGCCGCTCTCGAAGTGCGAAATGCCCATGAGTGACTGGCCGTCGCGCACCACGCCCGTGCCAACCCCGGTGCCGATGGTGGTGTAGGCGAGGGTGCGACAGCCTTGACCCGCCCCGGCCATCCATTCGCCGATCGCAGCGCCGTTCACGTCGGTATCCACCTTGATTGGGGCGCCAAATCGGGACAGCACGTCGTGAAACCGTGCGCCTGACCAGCCCGGCTTGGGCGTGGTGGTAAACGTGCCGTAGGCGGACGACGTCGGGTCGATGTCGATCGGGCCAAAACTTGCCACGCCGAATGCCGCGATCGGACCATGCTGTGCGCTTGCTTCTTCGAAGAATGCCTGCATTGCCGGCCATGTCTCTGTCGGCGTGTTCGTCGGCATGCGCGTGCGGGCGAGGATTTCACCCTCATGCGTCGCAAGCGCAAGCACGAACTTGGTGCCGCCAGCTTCGACCGCTCCGATCAGACCTTTCTCGCTCATTCGCCCGTCACTTTCGCATTCTCTTTAACCAGTATCATGGCAGCTGCTGCCGCCGTCATCATCAAGGCCGCCACTAGCATCGTCCAGCGCGGTTCTCCGGGGAAGAAGCTGCGCATCACACCACCCATCAGTGTCGCCACGACGAGTTGGGGTATGACGATGAAGAAATTGAAGATGCCGATGTAGATCCCGAACTTTCGCGGCGGCAGCACTCTTGTCAGAATGACATAGGGCATCGAAAGCACCGATGCCCAGGCAATCCCCATGCCGACCATCGGCAGTAGCAGCGCATCCGGGTTGCGGATCAGGAGAATCCCGACGAATCCTGCCGCCCCGCACAGCAGGCCGACTGCATGAGTTGCGGCATTGCCGATGCGCCGCGCCAGAATTGGCAGCAGGAACGCCGCAACCGCGGCAACGCCGTTGTAGAATGCGAACATTATCCCGACCCAGTCCGCGCCTTCGTTATAGGCAAGGCTGGTCGTGTCGGTCGCGCCAAACGCCTGTGCCGTCACCACCGGCGTGGTGTAGATCCAGACGATGAAAAAGCCGATCCAGGTAAAGAACTGCGCGAAGGCCAGTTGGCGCATCTGGACGGGCATCTGGGCAAGGTCGCTGACAATGTGCGCAAGCGCTCCTCGGGCTGACGTGGCACGAACGCCGATCTGGATGAGGCCGAATGCGCAAAGCCCGGCTCCCAGCACGTAAAGCTGCTTGTCCAGGGCGAGCGCCTGGACAAGCCCAAGCATCACGATTCCTGCAATCGTCCACAACGGCCCGCTGCGCGGATAGATCAGTGGCTCGTGCTCCGCGCCATGATCGTTGGTGGAGCCCGGATCGAACTCTGCCATTTCATCGGGTGAGTATTCGCGCACTCTGAGCACTGTCCAGCCCACGCTGAAGACCATCGCTGCCGCGCCGAGATAGAAGCTGTAGCGGACGGACGGCGGGATCACCCCCTCCGGCGCGACGTTAGGAATACCTAGCCAGTTGAACAGCGCCGGCGCGAGGCTGCCAAGCACGGCGCCCGCGCCGATAAAGCAAGTTTGAAAGGCAAAGGCCTGCGCGCGCTGGTCGTCCGGTGTCATGTCTCCGGCAAAGGCGCGGAAGGGCTCCATTGCGACGTTGAGCGAAGCATCTAGAAGCCACAGGAAGGCGGCGGCGAGCAGGAGCAGCCCGGTGTTGGGCAAGCCGATCAGGGCCAATCCGGCGAGCACCGCACCGGCAAGGAAATAGGGGCGGCGGCGGCCAAGGAAGCCCCAGGTCCGGTCCGAATGATAACCGATCAGCGGCTGCACGATAAGGCCCGTTACCGGCCCCGCGATCCACAGGAATGCGAGATCGTCGACGGAGCTGCCAAGTGACTGGAAGATGCGGCTGACGTTTGCGTTTTGCAGTGCGAAAGCGATCTGGATGCCGAAATAGCCAAAGCTGATGTTCCACAGTCCCCAGAAACTCTGCCTGGGTTTTTCCCTAGCGGGTTGGCGGATCGAGGTGGTCATCGGCTCTCCATCGGGGCGCTGTTGGCGCGCCAGGTGGCCGTCTCACGCGGCCATTGCATTGCAATCAGGCGTCGCGAAGTCGCAGAATCCGGGCGTTCCTGCAATCGATGCGCATACGAATACCAAGACCGTTGGCGGTTCACCCGCCGCTGCTTGCCCGAACCACAAGCCGCGCCGGCAGCACGCGTGGGTTGCCTGGGCGACCTTCGACTTGTGCAAGGACGCTTTCCACCAGAGCTTCACCAGCCAGCCGGATATCCTGCATGATCGTGGTCAGCGGAGGCGAAGTGAAGGCGGCAGCGGGAATGTCGTCGAAGCCCACGACGGCGACATCGTCGGGAACCGACAGTCCGGCTTCGGACAGTGCGCGCATGGCGCCTACCGCGATAAGATCGCTCGCGGCAAAGATCGCATCGAACGACGCCTCCCGCGATAGAAGCTCACGCGCAGCGTGATAGCCGTTCTCCTCGGATGAAACGGCGTCGACAAGCAGGGATGGGTCGGGCGCGAGGCCTGCAGTCACCACAGCTTTGGCAAGGCCGGCATAGCGCTGCTCGAATTCCGGATAGTGCGAATCCGCCTGGCCGAGGAAAGCGATCCGCTTGCGTCCACGTGCCAGAAGGTGCTCGCCAGCAAGCCGCCCCGCGCCGAAATTGTCCGATCCGACCGTGGCCCCGATCGTGCCGTCGTCAACCGAGCCCCAGCGTACGAAATGCGTGCCCGAGCGGATCAACTGGCGCAGTCGCGGCTCGTATGCCGTGTAGTCGCCATAACCAAGCAGGATCAGTCCGTCCGCGCGATGGCTGTCCTGGTAACGCTTGTGCCAATCGTCATCCAGTTTCTGGAACGAGATCAGCAGGTCAAGACCGCGATTGGCGCAATGCCGCGTGATCGATCCCAGCATGGCGAGAAAGAACGGGTTGATGTTGGATTCATCAGGCGTCGGATCCTCGAAGAACAGCAGAGCCAACGTGTTCGACCGCTGCGAACGCAGTGAAGAAGCATTCTTGTCGACCGTGTAATTGAGTTGTCGAGCAATCGCCTCGATCTTCTGCCGTGTCGCGAGACTGACCGATTTGCTGCCTCGCAACGCCCTGCTCACGGTGGGCTGGGATACGCCGGCAAGGTAGGCAATGTCGAAACTGGTTGGTTTGTTGGAAGGCCTGCGCCCCATATCCCGATCACTCCCACCGCCCGGTGTGGTCCCGTGGTCGGTCAACCCGGACTTTATGCGTGATGTCTCAGTCATGCAATGGCTCGGCGGTTGCGCTGCCAGAATCAATGGGAAATGCCGATTTCCCAAGGGTTTTTCTCACGGCGGGAGCGTTGCCAAATAGCATCAACTGAAACCAATCCGGGGGGCGGCGCATGCATAGTATACGTATGCCATATTCGCCATTCTTCATCGCTCCCTTAAGCCGGAATGGAGCGGAAGGCCGGGATCAGCGGCACCGCCGAGTGCAATCACGGTTTCAACAGAAGGTTCAGGGTCGGAGCTTCCGGCTTGGGGGAGTGAATTTCAACATGGCAATTCGCACATTATCCGCTGCTGCCGGCGTATCGCTCGCAGCGATGACAGTCGCCCTCGTTGCGACTCCGGCCATGGCGCAGGACGCCACCCCGGCGCAGGATCAGGCGCAGGCAACTGACGCGGCTCCGGAGGCGCAGGAGCAGGCCATCGTCGTGACCGGTTTCCGCGCCGCGCTCGCCACGGCCGTCAACGTCAAGAAGACCTCGCCGGTGATCGTGGAATCGGTCTCGGCCGAAGACATTGGCCGCCTGCCCGATGCCTCGATCGGTGAATCGATCGCTCGCCTGCCGGGTCTTACCACCCAGCGCCTGTTCGGCCGCGCCAACTCGATCGCTATCCGCGGTTCGAGCGCGGACCTTTCCTCGACCACGCTGAACGGTCGCCCGCAAACCTCGACGGGCGAACAGCGCAACGTCGAGTTCGATCAGTTCCCTTCGGAAATCGTCAGCCGCGTTGACGTCTACAAGACGCCGCAGGCGAACCTTGTCCACCAAGGCCTCGTCGGCACCGTCGACATCAAGACGATCCGTCCGCTCGAATTCGGCAAGAGCCTTCTCTCGTTCGGCGGCCGCGGCACTTACGCTGACCTTGGCAAAGTCAACAAGGACAGCAACGAGTTCGGCTATCGTGCGACGGCGACCTATGTCGGCCAGTTCATGGAAGACCGTCTCGGCGTGGCTCTGTCGGCTGCTTACACCGATGAGCCATATCAGGCTCAGGAATTCGAGGCTTGGGGTTACGCCGACGGCCCGAACAATACCAAGATCATCGGCGGCATGAAGCCTTTTGGCGTATCAACGCAGCTCAAGCGTCTCGGCATCCAGGGCACCGTGCAGTTCAAGCCGGTCGACGAGCTGACCCTGACCGTTGACGGTTTCTACGGCAACTTCAAGGACAAGCAGATCAAGCGTGGCATCGAGTTTCCGCTGGCCTGGAGTGGTGCGCAGCTGTCGCCTACCGGTATCGAGACCAACGGCAACCTGATCACCAAGGGCACGTTCTCGGGCGTCGAGGCCGTCGTCAACAATCATGGCTACGAACGCAACTCGGACATCTTCTCGGGCGGTTTCAACGCTGCTTGGGCCGGTGAGGATGGCTGGTCGGCCTCGTTCGACTTCGGCTACTCGAAGACCGATCGCAACGAACTTACCCTTGAAACCAACGCGGGCACCGGCCCGGGCGCTGGCGTCGGTGCGACCGATACGCTGACCTTCGTCAGCGGTCCGACCGGAACCAGCTTCACCAGCCACGTCCTCGATTATGGCAACTACAACACCATCGTCCTGACCGACCCGCTCGGCTGGGGTGGCGGCGCGCCGAATGGTTCGCAGGAGGGCTACTACAACGACCGCATCATCGACGACGAAATCAAGAGCTTCCAGGTCGAAGTCGGCAAGGAACTGGAAGACAGCTTCCTCTCGAAGCTGACGGTCGGCACGGCTTACGTCGATCGCACCAAGGCAAAGACGCCGGTCGAGTATTTCCTGAACCTCGCCGGCGGCGCCAAGTCGCTGGTCGTGCCGGAGAAGTACCGCACGGGCGCAACCGACCTTGGCTTCATCGGTGCCGGTCCGGTCATCGGCTACGATCCCTTCGCGCTGCTCGAAGACGGAGTCTACGTAAAGACGCTGAACGCTTCGAAGGACGTTCCGGCAAAGGCTTACTCGGTCACCGAGCGCGTCATGTCGATCTATCTCAAGGGCGACCTCAAGGCGACGCTCGGCGATGTCGAGATGGACGGCAATATCGGCGTTCTTGCACAGAACACCGAGCAGAAGTCGCGTGGCTTCGTGAACCTTGCGGCTGCCTCGCTGGTGCCTGTCACCCGCGGCGCGCGTTACTGGGACATCCTGCCAAGCCTCAACCTTAATTTCCGCATTCCGGGTGACTGGGTGGTACGCTTTGCCGCAGCGCGCGAGATCCAGCGTCCGCGCTTCGAGGACATGAAGGTTAGCCTGGACTACAGCTACAACGTCAACAGCGGCGTGATCACCGGTAACGGCGGCAATCCGCAGCTGCGTCCGTATCGCGCATGGGCAGCTGACCTGAACATCGAAAAGTACTTCGGCCGCAAGGGCTACGTCGGCCTGCAGATGTTCTACAAGAAGCTCGACAACTACATCTACAAGGATGTCGTCCCTTACGATTACACCGGCCTGCCGATCGTCGCCCCGGTTCCGATCACGAACTTCGTCGGTACGATCAACACGGCGGTCAATGGTTCGGGTGGCAAGCTTTATGGTGTGGAACTCGCTGGAACTCTTCCGTTTGAAGTCATCACCCCGGCGCTCGAGGGTTTCGGCTTCACGGGCGGGCTTGGTTACACCAAGACCTCGATCAAGCCGGGTCCGAACGCCAATTCGATGGACCTTCCGGACTACTCGCGCTGGGTTGCTTCGGGCACGCTGTTCTTCGAGAAGGCCGGCTTCAACGCCCGCGTCTCGGCCCGTCACCGCTCGTCGTTCCAAGGAATCTTTGTCGGCTTCGGCGGCGAGCGTGAACTGCGCCGCGCGCTGAAGGAAACCATCGTCGATGCGCAGATCGGCTATGACTTCCAGGAAAGCAGCCCGCTAAATGGCCTGTCCCTCTTCGTGCAGGGCCAGAACCTGACCGACGAGCCCTTCGTTTCGGTCGACAATGGCGCACCGCTGCAGATCCGCAACTACCAGACCTACGGTCGTCGCTTCATGGCAGGCTTCAACTACAAGTTCTGATCCCTCCGGAGGGAGCGGCCTCATCCCGCTCCCTCCACCCTTTCGGGACAGAGACGTTGCAAGAATGTGCCCGCAGAAGGCACTCTCGAGAGAATTCACTGCGGGAGAACGGACGTGTCGGCTACAGATCAGCGCAGGATCGTCATTGCAGGTGGCGGCACGGCAGGATGGATGACCGCCGCTGCTCTTGCCCGGCTGGCTTCGCCGCACTGGCAGGTGACATTAATTGAGTCCGAGGAAATCGGCACGGTCGGCGTCGGTGAGGCGACCATCCCGATGGTTCGCCTGTTCAACCAGACACTGGGTATCGACGAGGCCCAGTTCCTGCGCGAAACGCATGGCACCTGGAAGCTTGGGATCGCTTTCGAAGGCTGGGGTGGTTTCGATGACCGCTACATCCACGGCTTCGGGCTTACGGGTCGCAGCCTCGGTGTTCTGCCGTTCCACCACTACTGGCTGCGAGGCCGTGCACATGGCCTTGCCGGTCCGCTGGGCGAATACGTGCTCAACGCCGTCGCTTCCGATGCAAACAAGTTCGCGCATATCGACCGTCCGCAAGGTAGCGCCTTGCCGCCGATGCCATACGCCTACCATTTCGACGCCTCGCTTTATGCCGCATTCCTCAGGCGTTACGCTGAAGGCCGTGGCGTTCGCCGGATCGAGGGGCGGATCGTCGGTTTCGACCGCGATGTGCTGAACGGCAATCTGGCGGCACTTCGTCTCGAACGTGGCGACGTGATCGACGGCGATCTCTTCGTGGACTGCTCTGGCTTCCGCAGCCTGCTTCTGGGGCAGGAGATGGGCGTCGGTTATGTCGATTGGAGCCAGTGGCTGAAATGCGATCGCGCAGTGGCGGTGCCCTGCGACAGGGCTGAGCCGCTTGTTCCTTACACCCGTTCAATTGCCCAGCCCGCCGGCTGGTGCTGGCGCATTCCGCTTCAGCATCGTACCGGAAACGGCCACGTCTTCTGCTCCGACCTGATGAGCGAAGACGAAGCCACAGCGCGGCTTATCGGCCGCCTCGATGGCGAGCAACTGGCCGATCCGCGCACCATCCGCTTCAAGGCCGGGCGGCGCGAGAAGTTCTGGGAGCGGAACGTTGTGGCGATCGGGCTCTCCTCCGGCTTCATTGAGCCTTTGGAATCCACCTCGATCCACTTGATCCAGACCGCAATCAGCCGTCTCGTCGATTTCATGCCCAATGGCCCTGTTCAGGATGCTGATCGCGATGCTTACAACCGCATCGCAGCTTTCGAAATAGAGCGCATCCGCGATTTCGTGATCCTGCATTACGTCGCCAATGGCAGGCACGGCGAACCCTTCTGGGACTCTCTGCGGCAGATGGAGGCAGCCGGACAACTGCCCGATGCGTTGGGCGAACGTCTTGCGATGTTCCGGGCGTCGGGACGCATCGTGCGCGAACACGACGAACTGTTCGACGTGCCCGGTTGGGTGCAGGTCATGATCGGGCAGGGTGTCGTGCCCGCACGCTGGCATCCGCTTGCCGACCAGGTTGCGCCCGAAAGCCTCAAAGCCTTCCTCGATACCGTGCGCGGTGCCTACGAAAAGGACGTTGCCCGAATGCCGTCTCACGCTGAATACGTGTCGCATGTTTGCGGACAGGTGCCGGCACATGCGTAAGGTCATGGGTCTTTCTCTTCTGGCGCTGCTCGCCTCGCAACCCGCGCAGGCCGACGTGCCGCTCGCCGAAGTCCGGGCGCGTCCGGCAGCGGGGGAGACGATCTATTTCCTCCTGCCCGATCGGTTCGAGAATGGCGACAAGGCCAATGATCGCGGCGGCCTGAAGGGAGATCGCTACAAGACCGGTTTTGATCCCGCCGCCAAGGGCTTCTACCACGGCGGCGACATCAAGGGGCTGACCCAGCGATTAGACTACCTGCAGCGGCTTGGCGCCACCGCGATCTGGGTGGCACCGGTCTTCAAGAACAAGCCGGTGCAGGGCGGGCCGGGGCTCGAGAGTGCCGGATACCACGGCTATTGGGTGACCGACTTCACCCGCGTCGATCCGCACTTCGGCACCAATGCCGACTTCAAGGCGCTTGTCGACGCGGCCCACGCCCGGGGGATGAAGGTCTACATGGACATCATCGCCAACCACACCGCTGACGTAATCCAGTACAAGGGTGGCCAGTACACCTACCGCGACAAGGCGAACTGGCCCTATTCGCGCAAGGGTGGCGTGAATGGTGAGCCGGTCAATCCTGGGTTCGCCGGAGACGCGGACTCGAGTGCAGCCAACTTCGCCAAGCTGACCAATCCCGGCTTTGCCTACGAGCCATTCGTTCCGCCAGCCGAAGCGCACGTGAAGGTGCCCGATTGGCTTAACGATCCGATCTATTACCACAACCGCGGTGACAGCACGTTCCGCGGCGAGAACAGCCGCTTCGGTGACTTCGCCGGCCTTGACGACCTTTTCACCGAGCATCCCCGGGTACGCGCCGGCATGATCGAGATCTATGCCGATTGGATCAGGCAGTTCGGCATCGACGGCTACCGCATCGACACGGCCAAGCATGTCGATCCGGGTTTTTGGCAGGCGTTTATACCTGCGATGCTGGATACGGCGAAGCAGGCCGGCATACCCAACTTCTCGATTTTCGGCGAAGTGGCGCACGAAGGGTCGGACCCCGGCACCATAGCCCGTTACACCCGGCGTGACGGCTATCCGGCAGTGCTGGACTTCGCCTTTCAGGGCGCGGTGCGCGCCGTGCTGGGGAAGGGCAAGGGTACCGAGGTCCTCGCCGATACTTTCGATGGCGATGTGCTCTATGAGGGCGGCGAAGAAGCCGCGCTGGCGATGCCGACGTTCCTTGGCAACCACGACATGGGCCGGTTCTCCACGCTGCTCGCCAAGGACATGCCGGGGATTTCAGACGCCGAACTTACCAGGCGCGTCGAGCTTGCCCATGTGATGTTGCTAACCCTGCGTGGTTCGCCAGTGATCTACTCTGGCGACGAGCAGGGCTTTATGGGCGATGGCAACGATCAGGACGCCCGCGAGGACATGTTCGCCAGCAAGGTCGCGAGCTACAACGACAATCGTCTGCTTGGCACTTCGGCAACCAACGCAACGGCCAACTTCGATCCGGCCCACCCTTTTTACAGGTTGATCGCGACCCTGGCCCAGCTGCGCAAGGCCCACCCGGCGCTGGCGCGAGGTCGGCAGGTTACGCGAACGTATTCGGAAGCGCCCGGCTTGTTTTCGGTCTCCCGCTTTGATCCGGTTAGCGGTACCGAATACTTCATTGCCTTCAATACCTCGGACAAGCCGATCGCCATGCAAAGCGTGATCGGGGTGTCCGCAGCAAGCCTTGAGACGCTCTATGGGCGATGCCCGGCGCAGGTTTCCGCGCCCGGCAGCGTTACGGTCGAGCTACCCGCCTTCGGCAGCATGGTTTGCCGTGTTGCTCCCTCCCCGGAAACTACCGTTCGATGAAGACTTCCGAAGCCGTACTTCCCAGCACCAAGCCACAGCCTGACGTGCCGTGGTGGCGTGGCGCTGCGATCTATCAGATTTATCCGCGCAGCTTCTGTGATTCCAATGGTGACGGCATCGGCGACCTGCCGGGCATCACGCAACGTCTGGAGCACGTGGCGCGCCTCGGCGTGGATGCAATCTGGGTCTCTCCGTTCTTCAAATCGCCGATGCGCGATTTCGGCTATGACGTGGCCGACTATTGTGACGTCGATCCAATTTTCGGCACGCTCGCCGATTTCGACGCAATGGTGAGACGCGCCCACGAACTGGGGCTGAAGGTCACGATTGATCAGGTCTACGCCCATACTTCGGACCTCCATCCATGGTTCGAGGAAAGCCGACAGGATCAGCTGAACGACAAGGCGGACTGGTACGTCTGGGCCGATCCCAGGCCCGACGGTTCGCCACCCTCAAACTGGCAATCAGTGTTCGGCGGTCCGGCATGGACCTGGGATGCGCGGCGTAAGCAGTATTACCTGCACAACTTCCTTTCCAGCCAGCCGCAGATGAATGCGCACAATCCTGATGTGCAAGATGCGCTGCTTGGCGTCATGCGCTTCTGGCTGGATCGTGGCGTGGACGGGTTCCGTCTCGATGCGCTCAACTTCCTCATGCATGACCCGACGCTGCGCGATAATCCGCCAGCGCCCGATGACGGGCGTCGCAAGACGCGCCCCTTTGACTATCAGCTCAAGATCTACAACCAGTCGCACCCGGATATCCTGAGGTTCATCCAGCGCGTGCGGGAACTGTGCGATCAGTATGGCGCGGTGTTCACTGTGGCTGAAGTGGGTGGCGATCTGGCCGAGACCGAGATGAAAGCCTTCACCGCGGGCGAGGATCATCTCAACAGCGCCTATGGCTTCGACTTCCTCTATGCGGACAAGCTGACTCCGAAATTCGTCGAGCAGGCCGTTGCCAAGTGGCCGGACACGCCGGGTATCGGATGGCCGAGCTGGGCTTTCGAGAACCACGACGCTCCCCGCGCACTGTCGCGCTGGTGCGGCCTCGATGATCGCGAGGCGTTTGCACGGCTGAAGGCCATGCTTTTCACGTCGCTGCGGGGCAACATCATTGTCTATCAGGGCGAGGAACTGGGGTTGACCCAGGTCGAGATCCCCTTCGAGCAGTTGCAGGACCCGGAAGCGATTGCCAATTGGCCGCTGACGCTTTCACGCGATGGGGCCCGCACGCCGATGCCGTGGGTGGTGCAGTCAGGCGAGGGGGGCTTCACATGCGGAGCGCCGTGGCTGCCGTTGGGCGAAGAGAATCTGGCGCGCGCGGTAGACCGGCAGGAAGCCGATCCGTCGTCGCTGCTCAATCTGACCACGCGCCTGCTGCGTTTGCGCCGTGAAAACGATGCGCTACGCCTTGGCTCATTCCAGGTTCTCCATGCAGACGAATGCCTGCTTGCTATCCGTCGCGTCTCGGGAGAGCAATCGATTGCAGGACTTTTCAACCTGTCCTCCGTCCCGGTGGTCTGGCCGCAAGGACTGGTTCGGGATGGCAAGGAACTCGCGTCGGTAAACGGCGCCACTGTTGGGCAGTTGCCGCCGTTTGGCGCACTGCTGATCGAAGAGAGGATCTGATGCGTAACTTTCTGAACGTTGCAGCGCCGCTGGCGCTGACCCTTTCGTGCGCCCTCGTTTCGCGGGCTCTTGCTGAAACCGTGACAGCATCATCCCCGGACGGATCGTTGGTCCTTTCCGTCACAACCGACAATGACGGGCACCCGCTTTACAGCCTGACCCGCAAGGGCAAGCTGCTGCTGGCGTCGTCGATGCTGGGCTTCATCACCAGCGACGGGCCGACGATGCAGCGGGGCCAGAAGATCATCGGCAGCGAGACCGCATCGGGGAAGGAAACCTGGGAACAGCCGTGGGGCGAGCGTCGCTATGTCAGCGACAACCACAATGAATTGCTGGTCAGGTTCGAACAGACGCCGGACTGGGGTGCCCGACGCATGAATGTGCGCTTCCGCCTGTTCAATGACGGCTTCGGCTTCCGTTATGAGATCCCGGAACAGCCCGCCATGAAGGTGATGAAGATCGCCGATGAACTGACCGAGTTCAACATCGCGCAGAACGGCACCGCATGGTGGATCCCCGGCGGCGAATGGAACCGTTACGAGCAGGTCTACCAGAAGACCCCGATCGACGCCGTCTCCACCGCCCACACGCCGATCACGATGAAGCTCGATGACGGCACCCACCTGTCGTTCCATGAAGCCGCACTGGTCGATTATTCGGGAATGTGGCTCAAGCGTCAGACCGGCACTTCGTTCCGGGCGACACTGGCCCCTTCGTCCAGTGGCCCGAAGGTTGTACGCGCAGTGCCATTCAACACTCCATGGCGCACGCTGCGCATCGCCGACAGTGCCAAGGGCCTGGTCGAGAACGACCTCGAATTGAACCTCAACGAGCCCAACAAGATCGGCGATGTCTCCTACTTCAAGCCGATGAAGTACATTGGCATCTGGTGGGGCATGATCCGCGGTGATTGGTCGTGGGCCGAAGGGCCCAAACATGGCGCGACGACCGCGCGGACCAAGCAGTACATGGACTTTGCCGCCAAGCACGGTTTCGGCGGGGTGCTGGTGGAAGGCTGGGACAAAGGCTGGAACGGCACATGGTTCGGCAACGGCAAGGACTTCAGCTACACCCAGGCAACGCCCGACTTCGATATCGAAGCCGTCACCAGATACGGCGCGAAGAAGGGCGTCATGTTGATCGGCCACCACGAAACCGGCGGCAATATCGCGAACTACGAGGCCCAGCTCGAAGACGCCATGAAGCTTTACGACCGGTTGGGCGTTCGGGCGGTGAAAACTGGCTATGTCGCTGACGCCGGTGGCATCCTTGCCCCCGGTGACACGCCGGACACGTACAAGATGGAATACCATGACGGCCAGCGGCAGGTTCAGCATCACCTCAAGGTCGTGGAGATGGCGGCGAAGTATCGCATCGTCGTCAACGCCCACGAACCGGTGAAGGACACTGGCCTGCGCCGCACCTATCCCAACTGGATCGATCGCGAAGGCGCGCGGGGCATGGAATACAATGCCTGGGGCCAGTTTGCCAACGGACCGGACCACGAGCCTACGCTGGTCTACACCCGCATGCTGTCCGGGCCGATGGACTACACGCCGGGCGTGCTGAGCCTTGAAGGCGCAAACAAGGTGCCGTTGGCCTCCACGCTTGCCAAGCAGCTCGGCCTTTACCTTGCCCTCTATTCTCCGATCCAGATGGCAGCGGACTTCATCGAGAGCCTCGAGGCCCATCCCAGGGAACTGGCCTTCATCAAGCAGGTGCCCGCCGACTGGTCCGAAAGCCACCTGATCGCCGGTGAGGTGGGTGACTTCGCGATCTTTGCGCGCAAGGACCGCAACAGCGAGGACTGGTATGTCGGGGGCGTGAACGATGCGACGGCGCGCGACGTTTCGCTGAGCCTCGACTTCCTCGACCCGGGCAAGACCTATACCGCCACACTGTGGAAGGACGGCGAGGGCGCTACTTACGAGACCGAGGCCCGGCACCGTATCGCCTATGGCACGCTGAAGGTGAAGAAGGGCGATGTCCTGCCGGCCTGGCTGGCACCCGGCGGCGGTCTTGCCGTGCGTCTGCATCCGGAGAAGTGACATGATGCTGCGCCTGCTTGCCGGGATGGGGATGCTCCTGCTGGCGATGACCACGCATCCGGCGGCGGCGCAGGATCAGGGCCGGATCATCGAATATAGCGATATTGCGGCGGCAGGGTTGCCGCCGCAGCGACTGAGCATCTGGCTGCCGCCTGGATATGACGGGTCAAATCGTAGCTATCCGGTGGTCTACATGCACGACGGGCACAACCTGTTTGACCGGCGCAATTCCAACTTCGAAAAGATCTGGGCGGCGGACAAGGCCATGCTTGCTGTCATGGGTAAAGGCATCGAACCGCGGATCATCGTCGGGATCTGGGCTCCGGGTGAGGATCGCTTCCGCCAGTATCTGCCGAAGCCGGCCTACGATGCCGCTCCGCCGGAACTGCGGGCGAAGATGGACGTGATGGCAAAGGGACCTGTGACCTCGTCTCGATACCTCGCGTGGATCGGTGATGTGCTGAAGCCTTGGGTTGACCGCTCGTTCCGCACGCGTCCAGCAAAGATCAACACCGCGATCATCGGCTCGAGCATGGGCGGCCTGATGAGCTGCTATGCCATTGCCGCCAGGCCCGAAGTGTTCGGGCGTGCGGCCTGCATGAGTTCGCATTGGCCGGCAGCGATCCCCGACGCGGTTGCTGGCTATGACGCGCAGGCCGCGAAGGTGTGGCGCGACTATTTCTCGTCGACTCTGGGCAAGCCCGATGCTCGCCGGGTGTGGATGGACCATGGCGACGCGACGCTCGACCAGTTCTATGCGCCTTACCAGAAGGAGGTCGATCAGGCCTTCGCAAGCGCAGGATGGCAAGAGGGTGCAGATTTCGAGAGCCGGTTCTATCCCGGTGCGCCCCATGACGAGGACGCCTGGGCAGCCCGCTTGCCGGAAGTGCTCGAGTGGCTCTTTCGCCCCTGACGGTTGCCCAGCGCCTGTCGGAGTGCAAGGATGTCTACCCGGCGCCAGCGCATAGCTATCCTGCATACATATGCGTGCTGAACCGGAAGGACTAAGGGTCTAGGGCCGGTGCAAGGCACGGGTCCGGCGCCGATTTCGGCGGGCCGCATTGCCAAGGGAGATTAGCGTCGATGATCGAAACCAGTTGCTCGGCCCTGCTGCTGTTCGGCGCGACCGGGGACCTTTCGCGGCGCATGCTGCTGCCTTCGCTTTACGCACTGCACGAGGACGGGCTGATCCGGCCCGACCTGCGCATAGTCGGCACCGCCCGTTCGGAGCATGACGACGCCGAGTTCCGCGAGTTCGCCCGTAACGCGCTAGCCGAGTTCCTGCCAGAAGACCGGCGCGATGACGAGAAGCTGGCAAGCTTCCTCGAACGGCTCGAATACCAGACGCTTGATGCCTCGAATGTCGATGGCTTCGGCGCGCTCGCTGAGAAACTGGGTGATACTTCGTGCGGCCTGTCGATTTTCCTGTCGACCGCACCCTTCCTGTTCGAACCGACCATTGAAGGCCTGAAGAGGGCGGGGCTGGCGCATGCCAATGTCCGGATCGGCCTTGAAAAACCGCTGGGCAACGATCTCGCTTCGTCCACCCGGATCAACGATGCTGTCGCCGCCGCCTTTGCCGAGGAACAGATCTTCCGGATCGACCATTACCTTGGAAAGGAAACGGTTCAGAACCTGATGGCGCTGCGCTTTGCCAACATGATGTTCGAGCCGTTGTGGAACGCGGGCGGCATCGATCACGTGCAGATCACGGTCAGCGAGACGGTTGGCCTCGAAGGCCGAAAGGGTTTCTACGACGATACCGGTGCGCTGCGCGACATGGTGCAGAACCATATGCTGCAACTTCTGGCGCTGACGGCGATGGAGCCGCCAGCCAGCCTCGATGCCACTTCGATCCGCGACGAGAAGGTCAAGGTGCTGCGCGCACTGCGCCCGGTAAAAGCCGAGGAGATGGTGCGCGGCCAATATCGCACCGGCGCAGTCAAGGGCGCTTCGGTGGCGGGCTATCAGGAAGATCTTGGCGAGGCATCGGATACCGAGACCTTCGTCGCCATCAAGGCGCACGTCGACAACTGGCGCTGGACCGGGGTGCCGTTCTACCTGCGCACCGGCAAGCGCCTTGCCGAGCGGCGCAGCGAGATCGTCGTCGAATTCAAGCAGGTGCCGCACAACGTCTTCGCCGAGCGTGGTGGCCGCCTGCGCGCCAATCGCTTGGTCATCCGCCTTCAGCCCGAGGAATACGTTCGCCTGCAGGTCATGGCGAAGGAGCCGGGGCTGGATCGCGGTGGGATCGTGCTCCGCGAAGTGAACCTGGACCTGTCGCTGACTACGGCGTTTGCGAAGGCGCGCCGTCGCATTGCCTACGAGCGTTTGCTGCTCGACCTGATCGAGGGCGAGCAGACGCTGTTCGTGCGCCGTGACGAAGTGGAAGCGCAGTGGAAATGGGTCGACGCTATCCGCAAGGTCTGGGCTGACACGGAGATGGAAGCTCGGCCCTATGCCGCTGGGTCGTGGGGGCCGAACGCCGGCATTGCCCTGACCGAACGGGACGGGAGAAGCTGGAATGACTGACCTCGTGCCGGCAAGCGTGCGGTGGGCGCAGCCCGGCGATGCTGCGGCAGTGGCGGATCATATCGCGCGAGTCGTTTCGGCAGCGGGCCATAAGCGGATCGCGTTCACCGGGGGCTCCACGCCGATCAAGGTGCTGGCCCTGCTCAAGGATCGCCCGCTCGACTGGTCCAGCGTCACCATTGCCCTGACTGACGATCGCAGGGTGGCGGACGACCATCCGGCAAGCAACTTCGGCAAGATCCATGCAGCGCTCGGGGATTCCGGTGCGCAATTCGAACGCCTCGCAGAAGGCGCGCAAGTCGCGCCATTCGACCTCGTCTGGCTCGGCATGGGTGAGGACGGGCACGTCGCCTCGCTGTTCCCGGAAATGACAGCGCATGTCCGACCCGGGCCTGCCGTCATCGCGACCACGCCCATCCCGCTGCCGCAGGAAGCGCCGTTCGATCGGCTCACCTTGAATGAAAAAGCACTCAAGGCGACGAGGGAGATCATCCTTGTCGTGACTGGCACCTCGAAGAAGGCGCTGCTCGATGCGGCACTTGACGGTGATGAGCGTTATCCCGTCACAGATTTCCTCCGCGGCTTTGGCCCGCCCGTTACCATCTACTGGAGCGAATGATGCCCTCCAATTCCAGTGTCGCCCTGCACCCTATCGTCGAGCGCGTCACCCAACGCATCATCGAACGTTCGCGCCCATCGCGTGCCGCCTACCTCGACCTGATCGAGCGATCGCGCGAACAGGGCCTCAATCGCCCGCAGCTTTCATGCGGCAACCTTGCCCACGGCTTTGCGGCCTCGGGCGAGGACAAGACGCTGATCAAGAGCGGCAAGGCGATGAACATCGGCATCGTCACCGCCTACAACGACATGCTTTCTGCGCATCAGCCCTATGGCCGCTACCCTGAGCAGATCAAGATCTTTGCCCGTGAGGTCGGTGCGACGGCGCAGGTGGCGGGCGGCGTTCCCGCGATGTGCGATGGCGTGACGCAGGGACAGGACTCGATGGAGCTGTCGCTGTTCAGCCGCGACAATATCGCGATGGCTGCGGTCGTCGGGCTTAGCCATGCCATGTTTGAAGGCGCACTGCTGCTGGGCATTTGCGACAAGATCGTGCCTGGTCTGCTGATCGGCTCCTTGCGTTTTGGACACCTGCCGACGATCCTCGTCCCAGCCGGCCCGATGCCGAGCGGCCTGCCCAACAAGGAAAAGGTCCGCATCCGCCAGCTCTATGCCGAGGGCAAGGTAGGGCGCGACGAACTGCTCGAAAGCGAGAGCGCAAGCTACCATTCGCCCGGCACCTGCACCTTCTATGGCACCGCCAACTCCAACCAGATGATGATGGAAATGATGGGCCTGCACATGCCGGGCTCCAGCTTCGTCCAGCCCGGCCTCAAGCTGCGCCAGGAACTTACCCGCGCTGCGGTGCACCGGATCACCCGGATCGGATGGGACGGTGACGACTACCGCCCCCTCGGACTGTGTGTGGATGAAAAGGCGATCGTCAACGCAATTGCCGGTCTGCTGGCGACCGGAGGTTCGACCAACCACGTGATCCACCTGCCAGCCATCGCGCGGGCCGCGGGCATCCAGATCGACTGGGACGACATGGATGAGCTGAGCCGCGCCGTCCCGCTGATCGCCAGCGTCTATCCGAACGGGGCCGGCGACGTGAACGCTTTTGCTGCGGCCGGTGGCATGCCCTACGTTATCCGCGAATTGATCGGCGCAGGCCTCGCCCATGCGGATATCATGACCGTCTACGGCAAGTCGCTCGAAGAGGGCGCGCAGGAGCCGGTCATGGATGGCGACACGCTCAAATGGAGAGCCGCGCCAGAGGTGTCGGGCGACGAGAAGATGTTGCGCCCGGTAGCTGCACCATTCCAGCAGGAAGGCGGCTTCCGCCTGCTCAAGGGCAATCTCGGCCGCGGCACGATCAAGGTCAGCGCTGTGGACCCCTCGCGCTGGACGATCGAAGCGCCTTGCCGGGTATTCAGCGACCAGAACGACGTTCTGGCAGCCTTCAAGGCCGGCGAATTGGAGAAGGATGTTGTGGTCGTGGTGCGGTTCCAGGGACCCGCGTCGAACGGCATGCCCGAGTTGCACAAGCTGACACCGCCGCTCGGAGTGCTGCAGGACCGCGGCTTCAAGGTGGCTCTGGTCACTGACGGCCGCATGTCTGGCGCGTCCGGCAAGGTTCCTGCTGCGATCCACGTGTCGCCGGAAGCGAAGACCGGTGGCCCACTGGCCAAACTGCGCGACGGCGACATCGTGCGCGTCTGCGCAGATACAGGCGAACTGGCCGCCTTGGTCGATGCTGCTGAATGGTCCGCGCGCGAGAATGCGCCTGCTCCCGAAGCAGCCATGGGCGTTGGGCGTGAACTGTTCGCCTTGATGCGCCTGCATTCGGACGAGGCCGAACGCGGTGGTTCGGCGATGCTGGCTGCAGCCGGGCTCTGACGGCAACGAAAGAGAATAGGGGGACAGGATGCAGGTAGTTGCCGTCGATATTGGCGGGACCCACGCCCGCTTCGCGATTGCGGAAGTGACGGGGGGAAGGGTCGTTTCCTTGGGTGAAGCGGTCACGCTGAAGACCGCCGAACACGGGTCTTTCCAGCTCGCCTGGGAGGACTTCGGGCGGATCGTCGGCAGGCCATTGCCGTCGGCAGCAGCGATCGCAGTTGCGGGTCCGGTTGGCGGCGAGATCATCAAGTTCACCAACAATCCGTGGATCATCCGACCGGCTCTGATTCCCGAAAAGCTCGGTGCGGAACGCTACGTGGTGGTGAACGATTTTGCCGCCGTGGCTCATGCAGTGGCGCAGGCGGACGATAGTCATTTCCTGCATCTCTCCGGCCCGGAAACGGATTTGCCATCCACTGGCGTGATCAGTGTCGTCGGCCCCGGCACCGGCCTCGGTGTCGCGCAACTCTGGCGGAACGAAAGCGCCTATCGCGTTCAACCGACCGAGGGCGGGCATATCGATTACGCGCCGCTCGATGCGATCGAGGATGCGATCCTCGCAGGCCTGCGCAAGCGTCATCGCCGGGTATCGGTCGAGCGTGTCGTGGCAGGGCCGGGCATAGTCGACATCTACGAGGCTCTCGCGCTGTTGGAAGGCCGCCCATACACCCCCCGCACCGACCGCGAGCTTTGGGAACTCGGCACTTCAGGTGGCGATAGCCTCGCGGCGGCGGCGGTTGACAGATTCTGCCTGTCGCTGGGCAGCGTTGCCGGCGACCTCGCGCTCGCGCACGGTTCGACTGGCGTGGTGATGGCGGGCGGACTTGGCCTGCGCATCAAGGACACGCTAGTGCGATCGGGATTTGCTGACCGGTTCCGCGCCAAGGGTCGCTTCGAAGGGCTGATGGCGGCGATCCCGGTGAAGCTGATTACCCACCCGCAGCCGGGCCTGTTCGGTGCAGCAGCAGCCTACGCCCAAGCCTATCCAGACTGATCAATGTGTGGATAGGCGCGCGGTGCCTCGCCCGCCTATGGATGGGACCAGATAGACCGGCATTCTCGCTTTAATCGGGCAATTAATTCTGGTGGATTCGTTCTGCCGAAGCGGTATTGCTTGGGTCGGAAGCATGAATGCGGATGCCGAAGGAGAAGGTGCCCAGATGGAATACGAGACCATTCGCGTCGAGCGTGCAGGCGATGTCCTCAAGATCGTGCTGAACCGGCCGGAGCGGCTGAACGCCTGTCCGCCGAACATGGCGCTTGAATTGGCCAATGCCGTCAACGATCTCGGTGGAGCACGTGCCGTCGTGATCACCGGAGAGGGCCGCGCGTTTTGCTCCGGCGCTGATCTTGCCGCGCGGGGTGATCGCTCGATTGCAGGCGGGCGAGGTGCCTACACTGCGCTGACGCAGGCCTATAATCCCTTGATGCTTGCATTATCGCGCCTGCCGGTTCCGGTGGTCACGGCGGTCAATGGACCTGCGGCAGGCGTCGGATGCTCGATAGCGCTGGCAGCCGATTTCGTGATCGCCGCCCGCAGCGCCTACTTCCTCCAGGCTTTTGTCAACATTGGGCTCGTGCCCGATGGGGGCGCCTCGTGGATGCTTACGCGTCTCGTCGGCAAGGCGCGTGCCACCGAGATGATGATGCTGGGCGAAAAGATCGGAGCGGAGAAGGCAGAAAGCTGGGGCCTGATCTACAAGGCTGTGGACGATGCCGCTCTTCAGGACGAGGCGATGGCTCTGGCTACCCGACTGGCAGCAGGGCCAACGGTTGCCCTCGGCGTGATGCGGCAGAACATCGCCAAGGCGCTTGAAGCGGACTACGCCAGCGCCTTGCTCGTCGAAGCCGAAGGACAATGGAAAGCCGGCGACAGCGCCGATGCGGCCGAAGGTGGAAAGGCGTTTCTCGAAAAGCGCAAGGCGGCGTTCACCGGGAAGTAAGCCCTTGATATGCGGATGGTCTACCCCACTTCAGGGGTATGACCACCCGCAGGATCTGGACTATCGGCTATGAGCAGGCAACCGTGCCTGCGGTGATGAAAGCGCTGCGTGAGGCGGGCGTTGAGGTGCTTGCCGATGTCCGGGCCCTTCCTCTGTCTCGCAGGCCGGGCTTCTCTAAGTCGGCGTTGGCGGCAAATGCGCGCGATGCCGGGATCGAGTATGTGCATTTCAAGGCGCTCGGAACCCCGGCCGAAGGACGCGCGGCGGCACGGCGCAACGATCACGCAACTCTCGAGCGGATTTACGAAGGCCAGCTCGAACTTCCCGAAGCGATTGCGGCCGGTGCCAGGTTGGCCGACATGGCAAGCGAGCGCAAGGTTGCTCTGCTCTGCTATGAGCGCGAGGCACACGGCTGCCATCGCGCCTTGCTGCGGCAGGCCATCTTGCCGGACTTCGAGGTGATCGACCTGATCCCCGTGGACGCTGCCTAGGCGCGCAATTCCTCATCGAGGAACGCTGCCACGTCGGCGAGGTCGACGTCCTTTGCAAGGAATGTCTGCCCGATCCCCCGCATCAGCAGGAAGGGCAAAGTGCCTGCGTCCATCTTCTTGTCGTGCAGCATGTGGTCCACAAGGCGGCGGCCATCGCAGGCAAGGCCAAGCGATTGCAGTGATGATGGCAGGCCGACCGCTTCCATGTGGGCCGCTATCCGACGCGCATCCTGTCCGTTCATGAGCCCTCGACGTGCCGAGAAGCGCGCGGCGAGTACCATGCCCAGGGCAACGCCTTCCCCATGGAGCAGGCGGTCCGAAAAGCCGGTCTCCGCTTCCAGCGCGTGGCCAAAGGTGTGGCCAAGGTTCAGCAACGCGCGGATTCCGGCAGTCTCCTTCTCGTCTGCGGCGACGATCCGGGCCTTTGCTGCAACGCTCCTGGCAATTGCAGTTTCCCGCGCGCCGCTGTCACCTGCGAGCAACCTTGTCCCATTGGCCTCGCACCATTCGAAGAAGGGCGCGTCGTCAATCAGGCCGTACTTGATGACCTCGGCGTAGCCTGCACGGGTGTCGCGCAAGGGCAGCGTGTCGAGGGCCAGCGGATCGGCGAGTACCAGCGAGGGCTGGTGGAATGCGCCAACCAGGTTCTTGCCGGCGGGCGTGTTGATTGCGGTCTTGCCCCCGACACTGGAATCGACCTGGGCAAGGAGCGTGGTGGGAATCTGGATGAACCCGCAGCCCCGCTTGATCATCGAGGCGGCAAATCCCGTCAGGTCTCCGATCACGCCTCCGCCGAGGGCAACGATGTTGTCCTTGCGCTCGACTTCCAGTGCCAGCAGCCAGTCGACAACTTCGGCGAGGCACTGCCAGCTCTTGGTGCTTTCGCCGGCGGGCAGAACGAGCCATTCGCTGCGGATGCCTGCAGCCGTGAATGAGGCCGCAACCACTTCGCGCCAGTTTGCGGCGACGTTCGCATCGGTGACAACGGCAACACGGTCCTTGCGAAGGAATGGCCGGCAATGCTGGCCCGCATTGGGCAGAAGCCCTGCCTCGATGCGCACTTCGTAAGGGGCGCCAGCGATGGCGACGGGGATCACAGCCATTTGTCGATTGCCTTGAGTATCTTGTCGGCAGTCACATGATGCGGCTGCGCACTGCTGGTGACGTGAATCGGGGCCTGGGAGTAGAACGGTTCCCGTTCTGCTTTGAGGCGAGCCAGGATCTCGCGCGGGTCTCCCGACCGAAGGAGGGGGCGGTTGTCCTTCCGGCCTACCCGCTCGACAAGGGTTTCGACGTCGCTGTCGAGCCAGACTGCAATGCCTTTTTCAAGGATCAGTGCGCGGGTTTCGGCATTGCAGAACGCGCCGCCGCCGGTGGAGAGCACCTTGCGGTCCGTGTGCTGGCCCGTGCCCATCAGGCGAACGATGACGCGACGCTCACCATCGCGAAAATATTGTTCGCCATATGTCGCGAAAATCTCGGGGATCGGCATGTGTGCGGCGCGTTCGATCTCTTCGTCCGCGTCGAGGAAAGGCAGGTGCAGCATTGTCGCCAGCTTTCTGCCGACGGTCGTCTTTCCCACACCCATCATGCCGACGAGCACCAACGGTCGTGCAATCCGCCGCGCGATGCGGGCGATTTCGGACGAGCTGAGCGGATGCGCGTCATGTTCCATTGCCGCGCCGCCTATACTTGCGCTAGTGCCCGTTGCAAGCACCGCCTCGACTGCACGGCGGTGCAAAAGGGTTTGTCGTCTGGTACCGGGTGGTTGAATGAAGAGGATTGCCGTGGTCGCTCTGGCAGCAGTTGTAGTGGTGGCCTTGTTGACGGTGATCTGGATCAGAGGTGGAACACAGCCGATGCAGTGGGTTGAACAGCCGGTCGGCGAACCTCCGGTCGGGGGCAATGCGCAGTGAGCAGGCGGGTGTCCGGAAGGATGACGTTCTGGCTGGGCGGCGTTGCTGCCCTGGCTTCCCTGTCCGGGGCCTTGCTTGCGCAGGAATCCCTGCTCCCACCGGGCTTTGATAACCCTCCTGCGCCCACGCGCCCTGCGCCCACGCGCCCTGCGCCACAGCGATCCAGCGCCCCAGCACCGGCACCGGCACGCAACGCGGCTCCCGCGGCAGTGCGTCCAGCTGCTTCGGGATCGGCGGCTCCCATGCCGACAGCTTCGCCCGTCGTGCAACCGTTGCCCGACACGGTGCAACCCGTAGCCACGACCGGGGGCGGTCTCAGCGATCAGGCATTGCTCGATTCGATCGACCCGGCACTGCTCGCCAAGCTTATAGATTCGGCGAGGCCCAAATCGGACATTCCGCCGGCCGGACGGCGCAGCCTCGATGTCGTGGGCGTGATCGACCAGAGCGATGGCGGCTTCCCGGTCGGCTCGACGCATTACCTCAACGGCCCGTTCGTCGAGGGCGTGATCACGAAGATGCGCGGACGCTTCGTGTCGCGCTGGGGCCACATCCTCGCACGCAGGGTGATTGCCAGCAGGCTGGCAACACCTGTCGGCATGAACGGGGCGGACTGGGCAGCGATGCGTGCGCAGCTGCTGCTGCGCATGGGCGAGGCGGACGCGGCGCGGGCGATGGTGCAATCGGTCGACAGCGGAAATTTCACCCGTGGTCTCGAGGATGCGGCGATGGCGAGCTTCCTTGCCACGGCGGATCCCGTCGGGCTGTGTCCCATCACAGCACTCACTGCAGCAGGCCGGCCCGGGTGGGACTGGGAACTTTCGCGTGCGATCTGTTCTGCCTTCACCGGCGAAGGTTCGACCGCGATGGCCACGCTCGACAAGGCCTTGCGCAGGGGAACCGGAACCAAGATCGACATCTTGCTGGCACAGAAGTTCGCCGGAGCGGCAACGAACGCGCGGCGTGCTGTCAAGATCGAGTGGAACGATGTGGAGGCACTGACGCCCTGGAGCATCGGCATGTCCTTTGCCACAGGGCTTGAGCCTCCGGAGGACCTGCGCAAGAAGGCTGGCGAGAACTATGCCTTGCTGGCGGCGCGGGCGCCGATGCTCTCCATTTATTCACGGGCCGCGGCTGCCGATGTTGGCGCTGCACGTGGCGTACTGTCGTCGCGGTCACTGATCGACCTCTACAGCGCGATCTATGCTCAGCGCGATGCCGAGGCAGCAGACGCCACTGAGGATGAATGGACCCAGCGGGCAGCGACCCTGCGCACCGCCTATGTGGCCGAGGCGCAGGAAGACCGGCTTGACGCGATCCGCAGCCTGTGGGGCGATGGCAATGATCCGGAGCGGGCCTATGCAGGGCTGGTCCTGACATCTCATGCATCAGCACGGATGGTCCCCTCCGAGGCACTGGCCGATAGCGCGGCGCCCTTGATTTCGTCGATGCTGACCGCCGGACTCGATCGCAACGCGATAAAATGGGCACCGTTCTGCCCGGTTGGAACGGAGGCCTGGGGATTGCTGGTCCTGTCAAATCCGGGCCGGGCGAACCGAACTGGGTCTGAAGGGCTGAACGCATTCGCTGACAATGACGACTCCGATAACGCGATCAGATCGCGCTTCCTGCTTGCGGGCATGATGGGGCTCGAGCGGGTCGACCCTGCCGCCGCGCGCGACTTTGCAGGCAAGCTGGGCGTTGATTTCAACCGGCAGACTCGTTGGACCCGGGCGATCGATCAGGCTGCGGCGTCGAACAATCAGGCCTTGGTGGCTTTGCTTGCGGCCTTTGGCATGCAGGGCGATGGCTGGGGCCGGATGACCCCGTTGCACCTCTATCATGTGGTGTCGGCCCTGCACCGTGTCGGGCTCGGTAACGAGGCGCGCATGATTGCTGCCGAAGCCGTCGCTCGCGTCTAAGGGGGTGAAAGCCAGGGCAGAGCCTGCAGTCGAAGATTTTCTGTCGATGCTGGCTGTCCAGCGCGGAGCGGCACCCAATACAATCGCCGCCTATCGCCGCGATCTTGCGGGTGCGGCCGAGGCGATCGGGTGCTTGTCGACAGCAACGCGCGAAGACATTTCGCGGCTTTCGGTCGCCTTTGCGGACCTGGCGCCAGCCTCGCTGGCACGAAAGTCTTCGGCTTTGCGGCAGTTCTACGGCTTCCTTGTCGACGAAGGGGTGAGAGAGGACGATCCGTCCGGCGCCTTGCCACGGCCAAAGACCCGTCGCGCTCTCCCCCGCCTGCTCGGCCATGAGGAGATCGGCGCTCTTTTCAGGCAGGCGGAAGAGGATGCCGCGTCCCGGACTCCGGAGGGTCTGCGGATGCTGGCGCTGTTGGAGCTTCTCTACGGGTCTGGCCTGCGAGCGACTGAGCTGGTTTCGCTCCCATTGGCGGCGGTGCCTCGTGATGCACCGTTCCTGACGATCACGGGAAAGGGAGGGACGCAGCGGATGGTGCCGGTTTCCGCCCGGGCCGTGAAGGCGTTGTCCGATTGGCTGGTAGCGCGGGGAGGGGGCGGGCGATTCGTCTTCCCATCGCCGCGAGGTGGGTTCCTGTCGCGCGTTCGATTGTTCCAGTTGCTAAGGGATTTGGCGCTTCGGGCTGGCCTGGACCCGGAAAAGGTCAGCCCGCATGTGCTGCGCCATGCCTTCGCCACCCATCTCCTGGAGGGCGGCGCTGACCTGCGCGTGTTGCAGACCTTGCTGGGCCACGCCGATATCGCGACCACGCAAATCTACACACACGTTGACTCCGCGCGTCTGGTCGCCCTCGTAAACCAGCGTCATCCGCTTGCCCGGAGTTGACCAAATCCGCGCTCGCGCCTAGCGGATTGGCCATGATTTCCTACCTCGAGTTCGAAAAGCCGGTCGCCGCGCTGGAAGCCCGCATCGCCGAACTGCGCCAGACTGCGCAGGGCGGAGACATCGACATCTCGTCCGAGATCCGCAGGCTTGAAAGCAAGTCGGCCGAATTGCTTGCCAGCACGTACAAGGCGCTGACCCCTTGGCAGAAGACGCAGGTTGCACGGCACCCTTCACGTCCGCATTTCAAGGACTACGTCGAGAAGATCTTTACGGATTTCATGCCTTTGGGCGGGGATCGTCTGTTCGGTGAAGATCAGGCGATCGTCGGTGGTTTCGCCAAGCTGGATGGTCGCCGGCTCATGCTTATCGGCCATGAAAAGGGCAACGATACCCAAAGCCGCATTCGCCACAACTTCGGCATGGGCAAGCCCGAAGGCTATCGCAAGGCGATCCGGCTCATGGAAATGGCGAGCCGATTCGGGCTGCCTGTCGTGACGCTTGTGGATACTTCGGGAGCCTTCCCGGGCGTAGAGGCGGAAGAGCGCGGTCAGGCTGAAGCAATCGCAAGGTCAACGGAGGCCTGTCTTGCGCTGGGCGTTCCGATGGTGGCGACCATTGTGGGCGAGGGCGGATCGGGCGGCGCAGTGGCGCTGGCAAGCGCAGAACGCGTCCTGATGCTTGAACATGCCGTTTATTCGGTCATTTCTCCCGAAGGATGTGCCTCTATCCTGTGGCGTACGGCCGAGAAGGCTGCAGATGCGGCAGAGGCCATGAAGGTGACGGCGCAGGATCTGCTTTCGCTTGGCGTGATCGACCGCATCGTGCGCGAACCTGTTGGTGGAGCGCACCGCGATCCTGACGCGACCTGTGCGCTCCTGGGCAAGGCCATCGGCGAAGAGCTCGATGCCCTCGTCGGAAAGCCGGCGGACGAGCTGCGCCAGATCCGGGCAGAACGCTTCCTGCGCATCGGCGCCTGATCGCGGGCGCCATCTGGCGCTCGGGAACCGGATTTGCGACAAGACGGTTATCGGACCAGTCCCGTAGCGGGCGGGTGTTCTGCACTCGCGTCCCGCTAGACCTTCGCCTTGGGGAGTTGAAGATGCCGTTATTCCGCCGTTCGCGTGCAGCGTTTCTGACTGTGTCAGTCATCGCGATGTCGTCTCTGCCTGCGTGTGTCAGTCAAACTGGCAGTCCGGCAAGCGCGCAAGGCGCGACGCAGGCTATCAGCGCAGCCGACAAGAAGCAGGGCGCTGAGGCGCATCCACAACTGCTTCAGGAATTTGGCGGAGCGATGACGGGGGCGCAGGCCACCTATGTCGAAACGGTGGGCAAGAATATCGCGATCCAATCCGGCCTCAGCAACGCGCGCGGTGATTTCACCGTCACCTTGCTGAATTCCCCGGTCAACAATGCTTTCGCCATCCCTGGTGGCTATGTCTACGTAACGCGTCAGCTTGCGGCGCTGATGAACAACGAGGCCGAACTGGCCGGCGTGCTGGGGCATGAAGTCGGTCACGTGGCCGCACGCCACGCGGCCAAGCGCGAAAGCCAGGCGACTCGCAATTCGTTGCTCGGAGCGCTTGGATCGATCCTGTCGGGTGCCTTGCTCGGTAACAGCGCCCTTGGCCAGCTTGGCCAGCAGATTTTCTCGACCGGCAGCCAGTTGCTGACTCTCAAGTATTCGCGCGGGCAGGAAACCGAAGCGGACAACCTCGGGATCACCTATCTTCAGCGGGCAGGCTACGATCCTCGGGCGATGTCGACAGTTCTGCAGAGCCTTGCCAACCAGAACGCACTCGATGCCAGCGTTAAGGGGACGACGAATCAGGTGCCGGAATGGGCCAGCACCCACCCTGACCCCGCGTCGCGTGTCCGGGCAGCATTAACCCGAGCGGGCAACACCACCGGAAGAACGAACCGCGATACCTTCCTCGCTGGCATCAACGGGCTGACCTATGGGGATGATCCTGCCCAAGGCATCGTCGACGGTTCCAGCTTCGTGCATCCCGCTCTGCGGCTTGCCTTCCGGGCCCCCAATGGCTTCTACCTCGTGAATGGCACGCGGGCCGTCTCCATCTCCGGGCAAAGCGGGAAGGGCGAGTTTTCGACCGCAGCATATAGTGGAAATCTCGAGAATTACGTGCGCTCGGTCTTCACCAAGCTTTCAAGCCAACAGCAGCTCGCGCCTGCAACGCTTGAACGGACCACGGTCAACGGCATCCCCGCCGTCTACGGTACAGCCCGCGTAAACAGCGGCAATGGACAGGTTGACGTTGTGGTGTTCGCGTATGAATTCGGCCCGCAGCAGGCCTATCACTTCACGACCATCAGCCAGGCGGGGCAAGCCTCGCAGTTCGATACCATGTTCCGGTCCATCCGGAGGATCAGTGCAGCCGAAGCATCGGCGGTCAAGCCTCGCCGTCTGTCGGTGGTCACTGTAAAATCGGGCGACACTGTCGAATCCCTGGCGAAGCGGATGGCTTATACCGACCAGCCGCTGCAACGGTTCCTGGTGCTCAACGGTCTTTCCTCAGGGAGCCGTCTGGTTGCGGGGCAGAAGGTCAAGCTGGTCGTCTATTGACGCTGCTTCTTCTGAATTCTCGACGAACATACGAAAAGAGGCAGGTGCCATGGCACCTGCCTCTACAAATCCTCTGACGAGGAGCCGACTATTAGTTGGCCTGGTCAGCGGTGTCCATGTCGTTCGACACGTCGGTGAAGGTGTTGCTCAGCGAGTTGCCCAGCGAGGTCATGGCGCCGATGGCAGCGACAGCAACGAGAGCAGCGATCAGGCCGTATTCGATCGCGGTTGCACCTTCGTTGTTGGCGAGCAGGTTACGGAAAAGCTTCATGTTCGGTCTCCTAGAGGTGGTGCTTCATTCTTCCCGTCCCGCCCCATTTTGTCCCCGGAGCGAGCATTCGTACTCTTACTTACAAAAGACTAAGGATTCGTTAATCCGTATTCGTCTTCTGGTTAGTGTTTTCATCTACAGTGACGTACAAGTTGTACAAAGCTGCGGTGAAGTTCTTCATGCCAAAGGTGGCAGCAAGGCCGATCAACGAGATAAGTAAACCGTATTCGACAGCTGTAGCGCCGCAATGGTTACGGAAGATTTTCAGAAGAAGGGTCTTCATTTCCGTTTCCATGGTTGCAGCGTAGGTTGGTCTACGTTGCCATTCCTAAGAAAAGGTTGATAGGCGCGCAGAATGGAAAAATTCTCGACAGTCATGATCGTCGTGGCGGTAGCGATCCTTGATCGGGCAGGGCGCGTGCTGATGCAACAACGCCCCCCGAACAAGCAGCACGGCGGCCTCTGGGAGTTTCCCGGCGGCAAGGTGGAGGCGGGGGAGACCCTCGCTGCTGCGGTTGTAAGGGAAATCGACGAAGAGCTAGGCCTTGCGATCGACGCAGAAGGCCTGTTCCCGATTTGCTTTGCCAATGATGCGCTGGCCTCCAGCTCCCGGCAGATCCTCCTTTTGCTCTATGGCGCGCGAATCTGGGGTGGCGTGGCAATGGCCAAGGAAGCTGGGAGCGCCATTCGCTGGGTAGACGCCAAGGAACTGGCAGGTCTGCCGATGCCCCCGTTGGACATTCCGCTAGCCCAGGCGGTAATTCCTCTGCTTGGGGGTTGCCAAAGGTGAATCAGCCCCCTAAAGGCGCGTCTCCCAAGCACCCGTAGCTCAGCTGGATAGAGCATCAGACTACGAATCTGAGGGTCGGACGTTCGAATCGTTCCGGGTGCGCCACCTTCCTTCGGTAAGGTGATTCGGGAAGGCTGTGCCGCTGGTTCAGCCAGGACATGATGGTGAGCACCCGTAGCTCAGCTGGATAGAGCATCAGACTACGAATCTGAGGGTCGGACGTTCGAATCGTTCCGGGTGCGCCATCACCGTTTCTCGAAAGAGCCCGCCTTTGCGCGGGCTCTTTTCGTTTCTGGCAGCCCATGCATTTGTGCGACCGCGAACTGCGAGCCAGAACGGTTCGCGGAATTTGCATAGGTATCCATAATAGCTTCGTATTGACCGAACAGCGTTGCGAACGGGCTGTGCTAAGGTATAGGCTCGCCTGTGCGTTCCTGACCCTACGGAACCCGAGGCTGCCAGAAAAGGAAACCCAGACTTGGCGAAGTCCCCGAGGCCCAGAGCCAATACATCTGCCACGAAACCTACCGCTAAGCGTGCGACTACTTCCGTTGTCGGGACCGAGCCGGTGATTGCGTCCGACGTAGCCGAAGAAGCGGCCTTCGCCTTGCGGAGTCTCCAGCAGGCGCATGCGAACAACAAGCGCTACGATGCCAGTGATGAGGAACTGCTGAAGTTCTACGAACAGATGGTTCTGATTCGCCGCTTTGAGGAAAAGGCGGGTCAGCTTTACGGTCTCGGCCTGATCGGCGGGTTCTGCCATCTCTACATTGGCCAGGAAGCTGTCGCCGTTGGCCTTCAGTCCGCCCTCAAGGAAGGGCACGACAGTGTGATCACCGGGTATCGCGACCATGGCCACATGCTCGCTTACGGCATCGATCCCAAGGTCATCATGGCAGAGCTTACCGGACGCGGCGCAGGCATTTCGCGCGGCAAGGGCGGCTCGATGCATATGTTCAGCACCGAGCACAAGTTTTACGGCGGTCACGGCATCGTCGGGGCACAGGTTCCGCTTGGCGCAGGTCTCGCCTTTGCGCACAAGTACCGCAATGACGGCGGCGTCTGCATGGCGTACTTCGGCGACGGTGCGTCGAACCAGGGCCAGGTTTACGAGACTTTCAACATGGCGGCGCTGTGGAAGCTGCCGATCATTTTCGTGGTCGAGAACAACGGTTACGCGATGGGGACGGCGGTAAAGCGCGGTTCGGCCGAAACGCACTTCTATCGCCGTGGCACGGCGTTCCGGATTCCGGGCATGGACGTGAACGGCATGGACGTTCTCGAAGTCCGTCAGGCAGCGGAAGTTGCGCTTGAGTACGTCCGCGCCGGCAATGGCCCGGTCCTGATGGAACTCAAGACCTATCGCTACCGTGGCCACTCGATGTCTGACCCTGCAAAGTATCGCAGCCGTGAGGAAGTGCAGGAAATGCGCGACAATCACGATCCGATCGAGGGCGCCAAGGCCGAACTTCTCAAGCGCGGTGTGACCGAGGAGAAGATCAAGGATATCGACAAGCGCATTCGCCAGGTTGTCGCCGAGTCGGCGGACTTCGCCGAAACATCGCCCGAGCCGGATGTGGCCGAGCTTTATACCGACGTGCTGGTGGAGAACTATTGAGATGGCCATCGAACTGAAGATGCCTGCGCTCTCCCCGACGATGGAGGAGGGCACGCTTGCCAAGTGGCTGGTCAAGGCCGGAGACGAAGTGAAATCGGGTGACATCCTCGCCGAGATCGAGACCGACAAGGCAACGATGGAATTCGAAGCTGTCGACGAGGGTACGATCGGTGAAATCCTCGTGGCAGAGGGCACCGAGGGCGTGAAGGTCGGCACTGTCATTGCGACCATCAAGGGCGAAGATGATTCGGCTGACGCGGCACCTGCAGCTGCAGCCGCACCCGCAGTCGAACAGAAGGCAGCCGAAAGCGAAGCGCCTGCCGGACAGGACGCCAAGGCCAAGGCAGCGGCCGCGATCGCGCCCAAGAGCGATGCCAAGCCGGCCGCCGATCCCGAGCTTCCCGCTGGCACGGCGATGGTTCCGACCACGGTTCGCGAAGCGCTTCGCGATGCCATGGCCGAGGAAATGCGTGCCGACGATCGCGTTTTCGTGATGGGCGAGGAAGTGGCCGAGTACCAGGGCGCGTACAAGGTAACGCAGGGTCTGCTCGAGGAGTTCGGCCCACAGCGCGTCATCGATACTCCCATCACCGAGTATGGCTTTGCCGGTATCGGCGCAGGCGCTGCCATGGGCGGCCTTCGCCCGGTCATCGAGTTCATGACGTTCAACTTCGCCATGCAGGCGATCGATCACATCATCAACTCGGCCGCGAAGACCAACTACATGTCCGGTGGCCAGATGCGCTGCCCGATCGTGTTCCGCGGCCCCAACGGTGCTGCCAGCCGCGTCGGTGCGCAACACTCGCAGAACTACGGTCCATGGTATGCCAACGTCCCCGGCCTCGTCGTCATCGCGCCCTATGACAGCGCCGATGCAAAGGGCCTGCTGCGCGCGGCCATTCGCAGCGAGGATCCGGTAGTCTTCCTCGAGAACGAACTGGTCTATGGCCGCACTTTCGACGTGCCGCAGATCGACGATTTCGTCCTGCCGATCGGCAAGGCGCGCATCGTTCGTCCGGGCAAGGATGTCACGATCGTTTCGTACTCGATCGGCGTCGGCTTCGCGCTCGAAGCAGCCGAAGCGCTTGCCGCCGAGGGCATCGATGCAGAAGTGATCGATCTTCGCACGCTTCGCCCTCTCGACAAGGAAACGGTTCTCGCCTCGCTGGCGAAGACCAACCGCATGGTCGTGGCCGAGGAAGGCTTCCCGGTCTGCTCCATCGCTTCCGAGATCATCGCGATCTGCATGGAAGAGGGCTTCGATCACCTTGACGCCCCCGTCCTGCGCGTATGCGACGAGGACGTACCGCTGCCTTACGCGGCAAATCTTGAAAAGCTGGCCCTGATCGACGCCAGCAAGATTGCGGCTGCCGTGCGGAAGGTCTGCTACCGCTGAAGTGGTTGATCCGCTGAAAGTTCAGGGGCGCCGGAGCGATCCGGCGCCCTTTTGCATTCAGTCGTATCCGTCATAGACGTTGCATCGTGCGATGGGGTTAGGCGCGGCGGCGTTGCGTTGGTAGATCTGGGTCAGGTCCCGATCCGCACGGACGTTGAAAGTTGCGGTGGTCCGTATCACGGCATCGGGTACGAAGCGTTCGCTGACGAGCGGCTGGTAAGCGTACTCGATCTCGACGAAAATGACCGCATCGCCTTCGGTCGCGGTCACTTCCTCCCCTGCTGGCCCCATTCCTGACAGCGAGCCATCGGTTCCCGTTCCTTCACCACCGTACGACGATTGAAAGTTCCGCTTACCCTTGCAGCGCTGCCAGTGGATGTATTGGGTATCTTCAGTGCCCGGCACCACCTCGAGGCTGCTGATGACCACGCGGCCATGCTCGAACAGATCGAGCTTGCCCGCCTGGATGTTGGCGCCAACCAGCAGGTCGTTGATGTCGCTTTCGTAAATCTTCAGGTTTTCGAGCATCGACTCGTCGCCAATGCGTGACCCGTTATCGGCCAGTTGCATGGCAAGCTGGCTGACACGCATATGAGTGATGGCAAGATTGCCCAGTTCCGCTCCCCACAGCCCGAGAGTTAGCACAAGTGGCGCCCCAAGAGCGAGCTCCACCGCCGCGACGCCGGACCTGTTGCGGACCAGGCCCGCCAGGCGTTCGACAATCCGCTTCATGTACAGTTCCCGAGTTTCGCCCGGCTTTTCTGGGCATCGTAGGGCTGGTTCCGGAGTACCGTGCTGGCGCTGTTGGTTACTGTTTCGCTGAGGCCAATCAACGACGCCATCGGGAATTTGCGACTGTAGGTCATGGTCGCGGTATAGACGACCGCGTCGCGCGCTCCTCCCAGACCATTGGCGCCTCTGTCGCGATCCCATGTGCCGCTGCCGTTGGCGTCCTCGTAAGGCTCTCCGTCATCGCAGACGCCGTTTTCGTTGGCGTCGGTATAGTCTTCTTCCAGCCCGATATCCGTGAAGTTTGCATAAGCCTTGCGCGAAAACGCGATGGAAGCGTCGGGGACTACGCGGTGGACCTCTGCCTTCACCGCATCATCCAGCGTGGTCAGCGTGCTTGCTGCCCCTTCGACAGTGGAATCGCGCGCGGCGCGCTGCAGCGCCCCTTGCAGCATGGTGTTTGCATATACCGAGTACCCCATGTCGAAGAGCCCCATCAACAGGAGCACTAGAACAGGAGATGCCAGCGCGAATTCCACCACCGTTGCGCCATCCGCATCCGTGCCGAGGCTGTGCAGTTGGCGCCTGATCATTGGGCCAGTCTCAGGTCACCGATCGAACGGGCGATCTTCCGGAAGGCGTTCTGCAGCTCTTCGGCATTCTTCGCGCTGAAATAGTGGCCGCTGCCCGCACAGTCGGTCATGATTGGGTTGAGATCGGTGCCGAATGCGACGAACCAGACCGTGACGTTGCGCTTCTTTACTTCCTCGCAGACGAAGGAAAACCGCTTTTCGATCGTCTGCGTGAGCGTGAGGGGCGAACTGGGATGCCAGCGCCGCTGCGCGATCGGTTCCACGCCATAGGAACTGTAACTGATGTCCAGCGAGGAGGTCTGCCCGTCAGTCAGGAAGATCAGGTGGCGACTGGTCCTCTGACGGGTGGAGACATCGGCGTTCTCGGCCGCGAAGATTCCGCTCGGAGACAACAGTCGCGCCGCCCAGATCATGCCGATGTCGTGGTAAGTGCTGCCTGCGGCAACCAGTCCGTCGATGTAGCCGTCGAAGGCGCTCTGGTCCCAGACCTGCAGTTTGCGCGCTGACGTGGGGCAGGCAGCGAATCCGGCAATGCCGGGAGCAAGGAACTCGCTGTTGGTGGTGACTTCGCTGGTGGTGAAGCTGCCCGAGCCATCCCAGAGCCTGGCGCGCTCATAAATCATGGCAGGATACATCGGCCGCCACTGCGTGTCAGGCGCGCCGGCGGTCGGCACGGTGTCGATATCGAGATCGAGAGCGCGATCGAGATCGACATTGTCGTAGTCGTCGATCTCGTAGGTGGATCGCTCTTCAATGCAACCGTTAGACGCTGTGCGCCAGTCGCTCGTGTCCTTCAGCACATCCTTGTAGAGCCAGGAACTGCCTGAAGCGAGACTGGGCTCGGTGATATACTTGAAGGTGTCGACGTAGCTTGCGTAGGTCGTGGTGGAAAGCGTGCAGGTACTGCCTGAACGAGAGACGGAGTAGGTGTTGCCGTTCCTCGTACGATTATAGGTGTAGGTTGTCCTTGTGCCGGACGGATTGCTCACTTGGGCGGTCGTCGTGGACATGAGTTGCGTCGACGTTGTCAGCGTGTTCGCCGGTGCGGAACAGGTATATCCGCCACCGGCCTCCGTCGCGGCAAACGTCGAGGTGGTGGTGTAATAGGTTCCGGAGACTGGAGAGACCGCACTGTAATAGCCATAAAGCCCGCCGCTTCCACTGGTGCCAACCAGGGTCCGCGATGGATAGCGCCACTGCGGGACCACCCACTCGTCCTTGAGCAAGCCGCCGACGTTCACGTTCGTTGAATAGGGAACGAAGCCATAGCGAATCCGGCTTTGTGGCTGGCGATTCGCTTCCATGGTGGCGTAGAAGCCCTTCACCACCGATTTCAGCACGGCGATCTTGGGCGAGGTGTCGTCGGGGTTGCTCTCGGCCATCGAGCCGGTGACATCGAGAGCCATCATGATGTCGGTGTTGGGCACGCTCAGTTCGGCGCGGCAATTTACGGAAATGGCAATTTCGTCCTTGCCGAAGAACTGCATGATGTCGGTGGGAAGGATGACGGACGCAATGCCGCCGACGGATTGATCGTCCTCCAGCGTCATCACGAAGTCTCGGTCGACGGAGTTGTAGATGCCGTCGGCAAAGTTCGCGTTGAAGAAGTGCGTGCCCTTGCTGATGACCGCTGCTCCGTCGATGTCCGGGTCGAAGTCCACGATCGCGCCCAGTTCCTTGCGTGCACCCAGGACGCCGGCATCACAGGCCTGTTGAAGTCGGGATTCGACGAGATAGGCGCGCCCCATGTCTATGCTTGAGCCAACCAGGGCAAGCAGCGGAACGACCGACATCGCAAGCATGGTCAGGGCATTGCCTGACTCATCCCGGCAGAGACTGCGCAGGCATCTGACCGTCGAACGATAATGCGTTCGAAGCCACGAATGACGGCAGGAAAGATAAGCGTCTGACGACATGATTAGACGACTACGCAGAAACCCCTAATATTAAGGATAACTTTCATCGTAAAATATTTCCTAAAGTGTCCGGAGCGCACAGAGGAAATCGTATAAGGCGTGCTTAACCCAAAGCCGTGTACGCGATTTGGTGACGCCCCAATGGATATTCAGCTTTCCATCAAAAAAAGGGGCTGAGTATATGTGATGGGAAATGCATCAACCCCAATAAACGACAGCACTGTCGGTATGCTGTAAGTCATGGTTACGGTTTTCTCGACAGTCCCATCTATACGCGGATCGATTACATTCGTTACGCTGATCGCCAGACGCGCGCTTTCCAGCTTGTAAGGACTCTTTATCGCGATGGATCGCAGGTAAAACCGGATCTGATCGTTGGTAAGCTCATTTCCGGTCTGATAGTTCACCACAGCATAACGCATCACGTCTGACGCAACCGAACGCATCGCGTTGTAGTTCTGCATGCCAATGCCGATCTGCAAAACCCCGAGCATCAATGCGAGGATCGTGGGTGCGAGAAGAGCAAACTCCGTTACCACGGAACCCTGCTTCTGGCGCAGCAATGCACGGAGCGTTCTGGCCAAGCGTCCGGTAGTCATGCCTTTGTCCTCTGACCGAAGAGAACATAACGATTGACCTGGAGCGAAATGGTCGAGCCCAAGCCGAACTCCGTCCAGATCGGCACGTAATCGTAAGACAACGTGACCTGCACATACCGCGAAACATTGTCGCCTGTCGCGCACGTGCTTTCCAAGGCGACATAGGCGTTCGAGGAATTGCAACGATAAGCCGCCGCCACCATGACCTGTTCGGGTTCAAGTCCGGCTGTGGCAACAACCACGTTCTTGAGTGCGTTCAGTTCGTCCGACGTGTCAGGGTCGGTGGCAAGTGCGACGGATTCGGCCAGCGTCATGGCGCTCTGCAACTCGCTTTGCCGCGCAACCAGGCTGCTTACCTGGTAGGCGCCAAGGCTGAACAGCACCATGAGCGGGGCGATGATGGCGGTTTCCACGGCCATCGCCCCGCTTGGATCGCGGATCAGGCGTTGCAGAAGCGATCGGGCTGGGATCATACGATCAGCTTCACCTTGCTGACTTCCTTGGCCACCACGGTGTCTTCAGTCAGTCCGGGCGGACAGAAAGAGCTCATGTTGGCCGTGCCGGAGATCGCGATCGTGTCAGCCGCGATCATCAGGCATTGGCTGGTAACCCTTGCGGTCCCCGTGAAGTCGATGCCGCTGTTCGGAAGGTAAATGGTGCCGTTAAGGACCGTATCGGAATCGCCGTTGATCTTGCTGCGGTCAGTTCCGGTGGAGGCGCGATCTTCGAATACCAGCATGCCGGCCAGCGCGTTGGCGTTCGTTTCCGATACACCACGGCTGACCAGTTCCGAAGCCTGAATGGCAGTGAGGTTGATGTTCGAGCCGCCATTGATCTTGATGTACGCACCATTCTTGAGCACGAACATCACACCGCTGCCGACGACGGCGTACTGACCGCTGATCTCGACCCCGCCACCGTCGATGATGTAGACGCCCGGCGCAAACGTCGTGGCGCAAGACACCTTTATGCCCCCGACATAAGTCCCGGGCAGCGCAGAGGCCAGGTCGGCGGTGGTCGTCTTGCTGATGTTGGACAGGGTGGTGGCAACAACCGTTTCCATCTTTTCCCAGACGATGTTGTTACCAGAACCGTTGTTCGTCTGGGTCCACACCACGGTGGTCGTGTAGGTCGTGCCAGCCACGGCCGTGTTTTCGACGATGACATAGCTGTCGTTGCCCTCGGTCGAATAGTCCTTCTTGGCGTTCTTGCTTCCGCTGACCTGCTCGGTCGCAGTTTGCCATGTCGCACCCTTCCAGTAGGTATAGGTGACAGTGGTCTTCTTGTTTCGGTCGGCTCGGGTCGTGGTCGTACCTTTCACGCAGTAGTAGCTGCGCGCCACCTGGCTTTCAGCCGGGTTCGGCGGCGAAAGGTTGGCATAGGGATCGAACAGGCCTTCGAGATAGTCGTGGACCTCGTCGTCCGTGTGGTTGCTGAACCATTCGTCGATGCCGCCGCGAGAAAGCACCCAACCGGCATCGATGTCGGGATTGCCGTCGACGAGGATGGACGAGTCGGAGGTCGAAAGGGCCGCAATGCCGCACTTGGCCTTCAGCACGGAAGTGCCGCCGATCGTGACGGCGCCGCTATCGTCTTCATCAAGCGCGAGCAGACAGGACGTAAAGGACGTGCCGGACGTATAGGCTGCCTGCGCCGATGCTGTGACCGTGGTGCCTTCTCCCGTCAGAAAGCTCGAGAAGGGCAGGGTGTCCCGCACCGTCGCGCTCACCGTGACGCTGTTGTTGCTGCCACCGGCATAGCTCGACAACGTAACCGAGGGCGGGCCCACGGTGATGTCGTTAACGGTTGAGATGTTGGCGTTGAATTCCTGAAGCGCCCGGTCCGAATAGATGGCGCGCGTCGCGCTCTGCGTTCGGGCCCAGGCGCCGGCCAGAGCTGCCTGATCCACGGCGAACTGCAATTCGCGCTTCCACATGTACCACTGTGCGGTATCGACCGCCAAACCCGCCCCGCCAATGAATGCCGGCATGCCCAGGGCAAGCAGCAGCGTTGCATTGCCGCCCTTGTGCCGGGCAAGGCGCTTGCACAAGTGGACCAACCCCGAGAGTGATCGAAATGCTGAGAGCATGCTGCTACCGTTTTCTCATTCCGTCGGCGGCTGCCGATGCCAATCCCGCGAATCGTTAAGTAGATTGTCGTGGTAAGTTCATCTTGAAGCCATCTGGTTGACGGCCCGTTAAACAATACGGGATTTGCGAGAGTTGTTTCTTAATGTCGAAGTTACCATCGAAACCCGCCGAAACCCTGGATATCACGCGTAAAATTGCCCTTGCCTATGCTCCTGCGGCGGCGCGCCCTGCGTGGCTGGCCCTGTTCATGCTTGAGCAGAAACTGGCCGAGACCGCCCGCCCCGGGCGCGAACCCTTGATGGTCCAGTTGCGGCTGTCGTGGTGGCGGGATCGCTTGAACGAGAGCGGTGAGGCATGGCCGGTCAGCGAACCGGCACTGGCATCGCTCAAGGCGTGGAAGGGGCAGCACGGTCGGCTGGTGGAACTGGTCGACAGCTGGGAGGCTCGCGCCATGGGCGAGGAACAGGAAGACGAATTCGCCTTGGCCCTGACCAATGCCTATCTCGCACTGGCCGAGGTGCTTGACGTTCGAGACAACGGCGCGATCGCGGCTCATGCGCGATATCTGGCGGGTGAGGCAACCTCAGGCGGGCGGAGAGGTGCATTGCCCCGTGCGATGCGGCCACTTGCCGTGCTTTGCGCCATGAAGGACAGTGCCGATAACCCGGGAAAGGGACGCCAACTTATCGATTTTCTGCGGGTGGTCCGCGCAGGTGCGCTGGGCTTCTGAGTTCGTGCCAAAGCGGTAGCATCTACCGCTGCCGCAACAAGCCTGCGGCGTTAGACCCTTCATCAAGGAGGGTGAAAAATGGTTCGTGCCTTGCTTGGTGGTCTCGCTGCCCTGATGCTTTGCGCTGCAGGCGTCTTCTGGTGGCAGGGCCGTGCCGAAACACGCGAAGGGACTGCCCCGCCATTGCCGGTCGCCGATGCTGCCATCGCTCCGGAAGGTCTGCCAAGCGCCGACATCGAAGGGCTTACCGGTGTCGCCCCTCCCGAAGCAACGTCTGTCGGCAAGGAGACCCGCAGGTTCAATCTGGTCGACAAGGACCGGGACAACCGGATCAGCCGCACCGAAATGCTGAGCCTGCGCGCATCGGCGTTCCGCAAGCTCGACAAGGACGGCAACAATCTGCTGACCTTCGAGGAATGGGCCTATGTCACTGTCGACAAGTTCAAGTCGGCCGATGGCAATGGCGACCTGTTTCTCACCCGCGAGGAATTCGCCACCACGCGGCCGAAGGCAGCACCCAAGCCAAAGCAGAAATGCTCCTGCAAATAGGGGCTTACGCCAGAGAACCGAGCCACCCGGCCATGTCCGCCTTGGCCCGCTCGGTATAAGCTTCCTTACGCGCCTTCTTCTTCACGTCGTGCAACGGCGGGAAGAGGCCGAAGTTGACATTCATGGGCTGAAAGCTCTCGGCATCGGCATCGCCGGTGATGTGCGACAGCAGTGCTCCCAAGGCCGTCGTTTGCGGAGGCGGTGTCCACGCGCGCCCTGCAATCTGCGCCGCTGTCATCAGGCCGGCCAGCATCCCGACCGAACCGCTTTCGACATAGCCTTCGCAGCCCGTGATCTGACCGGCAAACCGGATGTGCGGCGCCGATTTCAGTCGAAGCTGCCGATCGAGCAGCGTTGGCGAATTGAGAAAGGTGTTGCGGTGCAAGCCGCCCAGTCGGGCGAACTCGGCATTTTCAAGGCCGGGGATCGTGCGGAACACGCGAACCTGTTCGGCGTGCTTCAGCTTGGTCTGGAAGCCGACCATGTTCCATAGTGTGCCGAGCTTGTTGTCCTGGCGAAGTTGCACCACGGCATAGGGCCAGCGCCCATTGGGGTGTTCCGCTGTGGCCCAATGCGGATTGTCCAGTCCCACCGGCTTCATCGGTCCGAACCGGAGCGTCTCCTCGCCCCGCGCGGCCATGACCTCGATCGGCATGCACCCGTCGAAGTAGGGGGTGTTGGCTTCCCACTCCTTGAACTCGGTCTTCTCACCGGCGAGCAGCTCTTCCCGGAAGGCGAGGTACTGCGGCTTCGTCATCGGGCAATTGATGTAATCGCGCCCGTCGCCGCCGAGCGCGAGCGAGGCCTCCGCGCCCTTGTCCCAGCGCGAGGCCATCCACGCCACGCTCATGTCAATGGAATCGCGGTAGACGATCGGCGCGATGGCATCGAAGAAGGCGAGGCTGTCGGCGCCGGTCGTGCCACCGATGCTTTCGGCAAGGGAAGGGCTGGTGAGAGGCCCAGTCGCCACGATCGTCAGCCCCTCTCCGGGCAGTGAATCGATGCGTTCCCTTGCAATCTCGAGCGTAGGCTGCGCGCGCAGGGCCGCCTCGACTTCAGCAGAGAACACGTCCCTGTCGACAGCCAGCGCCGATCCTGCGGGCACCCGCGCCTTGGCCGCTGCCGCCATGAGCAGGCTATCGCACTGGCGCATTTCGTAATGCAGCAGCCCGACGGCGTTCTTCTCATCATCATCGGACCGAAAGGAATTCGAGCAGACCAGTTCGGCAAGGCCATCGCCGTTGTGTGCAGGGGTAGTGTCACCACTGCCGCGCATTTCGGAAAGTCTTACGCGAACCCCGCGACGGGCAAGCTGCCACGCCGCTTCGCTGCCGGCCATGCCGCCGCCGATGATATGGACCTGATGCGTCATGGGCTTGCCCTTGGCATTGCCGCGCCGTTGCGGCAAGAGCGTCCGCAGGGCAAAGGGAGAAGACGCCGGGTGCCGGGACGCGCATTGATCGAGAAACGGCCCTGGCTGGTCGCCAGTCTGATTGCCGGAACGAGTTACTGGCTTGCCGCAAAGGGGCAGGTGCCCGGCCTTTGGCTGATACTCTGGAAAGGCGCGGGCGTTGCCCTGCTCGCTGCATATGCCTGGGCGCATCATCCCTCGCGCAGCGCTCACCTGCTGGCTCTGGTCATGGCGCTGTGCGCGATTGGCGACATGGTGCTGGAAGTGGACTTCACCGGTGGTGCTGCAGCCTTCTTTGCGGGCCACATCGCCGCGATAGCGCTGTATCTGCACCATCCCCGCGCCAGCCCTTCAGGGCTGGACAAGGCCGTGGCAGTTGTATCTGTCATCGGCGTCCCGGCGCTGTCGTGGGCGCTTTCAGGCCGGATGGACGTTGCAGGCTATGCGCTGTTGCTCGGCGGAATGGCGACGGCCGCATTTGCCAGCGATTTTCCGCGCAGCCGGGTGGCGCTGGGCGCCGCCATGTTCGTCGTGTCCGACCTGCTGATCTTCGCGAGGATGGGCCCGCTGGCGCGCAGCGCGGTCCCGGGGCTGCTGATCTGGCCGCTCTACTACTTCGGCCAGTTCATGATCTGCACCGGCGTGATCGCCACTCTGCGGACGAGGGGCGAGTTCCCGGCCGTCCGGTAAGGTTCAGCCCTGCAGGAGGGCGCGGGTTGCCGCTTCAACGTCTGGCTGACGCATGAGGCTTTCACCGACGAGGAACGTGCGCGCGCCGCAACCTTCAAGGCGCAATATGTCGGCGTGGGTGTTGATGCCACTTTCGGCAACCAGCAAGGTGCCTTCAGGGGCCAACGGAGCAAGGCGCTCGGTCGTGCCAAGATCGGTCACGAAGCGCTTGAGGTCGCGGTTGTTGACGCCGATCAGGCGCGACTTCAGGCGGCTTGCGCGCTCCATTTCCTCTTCGTTGTGGACTTCGACCAGCGCATCCATGCCCTGTTCTCGGGCAGCGGCTTCGATCTCGGCCATCTGGCTGTCGGAAAGACAGGCGGCAATGATCAGGATGGCATCGGCCCCGATGGCGCGCGCTTCAAGGCACTGCCAGGGATCGACCATGAAGTCCTTGCGGATCACCGGCAGTGTGCAGGCAGCACGCGCCGCGACGAGATAGTCTTCATGCCCCTGAAAATATGGCGCGTCGGTCAGCACCGAAAGGCAGGCGGCGCCCCCGGCCTCATAGGCGCGGGCATGGTCTGCAGGGGCGAAATCGGCGCGGATCAGTCCCTTTGAAGGGCTGGCCTTCTTGATCTCGGCGATCAATGCATAGCCGGTCTGCGCGCGGGCACGCAGTGCCGCCTCGAACCCGCGCGGGGCGCTCTGCTGCGCGGCGCGCGCGGCCAGCTCGCCGATGCTGACAGCGGCCTTGCGGGCGGCGACTTCAACGCGCTTGGTGTCGCAGATTTCAGTGAGCTTGTCGGTCATGGCAGGGGCGCCTTAGCGAGGTTGAACCCGTTGGGGCAAGTGTATCGTGTGACCTGTGGCGCCAAGCGCTACTTCAGCGCCGCAATCCAGCAATTGAGCAGCGCGTTGGCCAGGCCCTTGTCGATTGCTTCGGCGGCCTCTTCAACGCCGCCGTGCCAGTCATGCGCCTCACCCGCAACGATCAGCGCGGCGGCGGCGTTGAACAGCACCGCGTCACGGTACGGACCTACTTCACCTTGCAGCAGGGCGCGCAAGGCTGCAGCGTTGAAAGCAGCATCGCCGCCACGAATGGCGTCGACCGGGGTTTGCGACAGGCCGACATCTTCCGGGCTGACACGGCGCATCAGCACTTCGTGCCCACGCACTTCGGCCAGTTCATTGCCGCCGGCAAGGCTCAGTTCGTCCAGCCCCTCGTCGCCCGAGATGACCATGCTGTGATCTGTGCCAAGGCGCCGGATTGCTTCGGCATAGATCGGTACATAGGCGGGACGCGCAATGCCGACCAGCTGGCGGCGCACGCCTGCCGGATTGGCCAACGGCCCCATCAGGTTGAAGATCGTGCGGCGGCCCAGTGCCTTGCGGATCGGCATGATGCGGCCCATCGCGGGGTGATGGCGCGCAGCAAAGAGGAAGCAGATGCCAAGGTCGGCCAGCGTTTCCTCGGCAGTTTCGGCGGCGCGATCGAGGTTGAGGCCGAGCGCCTCCAGCGTATCGGCGGCGCCTGCTTTCGAACTCGCCGCGCGGTTGCCATGCTTGGCCACCGGCACTCCGCACGCGGCAACAACGAGGCTGACTGCGGTAGAGACGTTGAGCGTGTGGTGACCGTCGCCCCCGGTGCCGCAGACGTCGATGGCATTGGCGGGTGCGCTGACCGGGATCATCCGCGCCCGCATCGCCCGGGCTGCACCGGCAATCTCGCTCGCCGTCTCTCCCCGGTCCGAAAGGGCGACGAGGAACTTCGCGATGGCTTCGTCCGCCACGGTGCCGTCGAGGATCGCTGCGAACGCGGCCTCTGCCTCGGCTTCCTCCAGCGGATGGGTGACGTCAGGCAGGCTCATGCCGGAAGCGGGTTGGTCTTGATGCCGCAGAGCTTCAGGAAATTTGCGACCATCGCGTGGCCGTGCTCGGTGGCGATGCTTTCCGGATGGAACTGCACGCCGTGGATCGGCAGCGAGGTGTGGCGAAAGCCCATAACGTGCGTGTCATCCGACCGCGCGTTGACTTCGAGGCAATCGGGAATGTCGGTCACGATCAGCGAGTGATAGCGCGTGGCGATGAACGGCGAGGGCAGACCCTCGAACACGCCGGTGCCATCATGGGTGACCGGCGAGGTCTTCCCGTGCATCAACCCACCGCGCACGACCTTGCCGCCGAAGTACTGCCCGATCGACTGGTGGCCAAGGCACACGCCGAGCAACGGCACCTTCGCATCCGCCGCCGCGCCGACCAGATCAAGGCTCACCCCCGCCTCGTTGGGCGTGCAGGGACCGGGCGAAAGCAGGAACCCCTGCGCCCCGGTCCTGATCGCCTGTTCGGCGGTGAGCGCATCATTGCGCACGACTTCAACCTCCGCGCCCATCTCCATGAGGTAGTGGACGAGGTTCCAGGTGAAGCTGTCGTAGTTGTCGATGACGAGGATCATTGGCCAAACTTTGCTTCTGTTGCCACCCGCACGGCCTCACGCGCCGCTGCGAACAATGCGCCTGATTTCAACTCGCACTCGCGCTGTTCGTATTCGGGGTTGCTGTCGGCGACGATGCCTGCGCCTGCCTGCGCGTGGAGCACGCCGTCCTTGATCACGCCGGTTCGCAGGACGATGCAGCTGTCGACCGAGCCGTCAGGGGCGAAGTAGCCGACGCCGCCGGCATAGGCGCCGCGTGTTTCGGGTTCCAACTCGGCGATGATTTCGCAGGCGCGGACTTTGGGAGCGCCGCTGACGGTGCCTGCGGGGAAGCCTGCGAAAAGCGCGTCTACGCTGTCAGCCCGCGAGGTGTCGAGTTGGCCGACCACGTTCGAGACGATGTGCATCACGTGGCTGTAGCGCTCGACCGTGTAGCTTTCGGTGACCTTGACCGTACCCGCCTTGGCCACGCGGCCCACGTCGTTGCGGCCGAGATCTAGCAGCATCAGGTGTTCGGCGCGTTCCTTGGGATCGTCGAGCAGGCTCAGCTCGTTGGCGCGGTCTTCCTCTGGTGTCTTGCCGCGTGGGCGGGTGCCGGCAATCGGGCGGATCGTCACTTCGCCATCGCGAATGCGGACCAGGATTTCCGGGCTCGATCCGGTCAGCGCGAAGCCCGGCATGTCGAGGAAATAGAGGAAGGGCGAGGGGTTGATGCGGCGCAGGGCGCGGTAGAGTGCGATCGGCGGCAGGGGGAAGGGCGCGGTGAAGCGCTGGGCCAGTACGACCTGGAAGATGTCGCCTGCCTCGATGTAGTCCTTCGCGGCACCCACCATGCGCGCATAGTTGGCGGCAGGCATGACCGGTTGCGGGGTTACGTCCACCGCCTCGACCAGACGGGCATCGGCCGGAACAGGCTCCGCCAGCTTGCGCAAGGCGTTGTCGATGCGTTCTGCCGCGGCTTCAAGCAGCCGCTCGGGCGCTCCGCCTTCGGCCCAGACCGGGGCTATGGCGAAGAGTTCGTCGGACAGGCGGTCGAACACCAGCACCACCGTGGGGCGGGTGAACAGCATGTCGGGCAGCACGAGGTCGCTCTGCGGAGCGCGCGGCAACTTCTCGACAAGGCCGATCGTCTCGTAGCCGAAATAGCCGACAAGACAGGCCAGCGCCGACGGAAGCGCGGCAGGAACATCGATCCGGCAGGCAGCGACAAGGGCCCTCAGCTCTGCAAGTGCGTCGCCGGGAAGCGGCGCGAAGGCGGCCTTGTCGTGCCGCCAGATGCGATTGATCTCGGCGCGTGTGCCGGTGGCGCGGAACACCAGATCCGGGTCGATGCCGAGCAGGCTGTACCGTCCCCGCACTTCGCCGCCTTGCACGGATTCGAGCAGGAAATCGCCCCGCCCGCTCTCCATGAGCTTCAGCGCGGCGCCCACGGGAGTCTCGGTATCGACAATCAGCTTGCGCCAGATCAGCGCGGGCTTTCCGGCAGACAGCTGCGCAAGCGCAGCCTCATGGTTCTCGGGGAGTGCGAAGGCAGTTTCGGCGAGGTCGATGGTCATGGGATTTACTGGGCGTTGCTGCCGGTCAGCTGGTCACGGACGGCCTTGATCCCGGCGTCGTTCCGTTCGACTCCAACATCCTTGCGGATCGCCAGGCGGAGCTGCTCGGCATATTCGCCGCCGGCATCCTGTCCGAATGAGCGGGCGGCCTGCTGGAAGATCTGATCGCCGCGCTTGACCTGGCCGAGGACGATTTCCTTGAGCGAAACGACGTACCAGCCGCCGTTGTTCGGCCCTTCGAGCCGCTTGTTGCTGCCCTTGGCCATGGCAAACATCAGCGCAAGCGGTGCAGGAACCTGTCCCTGCATCTGGGTAAGCGCCTGACGCGGCAGGTCCACGGGCTGGGGAGCAGGCAGAGCGGCGCCGGCGAGCTTGAGAGCTTCGGCCAGCGGCGTGCCCTTGTTCAATGCTGCCAGGATCTTGTCGCTGGCAGCCTTGGCTTTCGCTGCGCCCTGCTGAACGGCCCAGTCCCGGGCAACGACGCTCTTGATCTGATCCAGCGGGGCTGGCGTGGCGGCGACGAGCTGGCCGACATCGTAAACGGCAAACTTCTCGCCAGGCTTGATCTCTGCCAGCTGGGCTTCGCCTTCGCGCTCCATCGAAAACGCGGCCTGGACCAACGGGGCGATGTCGGCAGACACCTTCTCGTCCTGCTTGCCGAACACGCTGCCATTCGCTGTCAGCGGAGCCGTGGTGGAGACGGTCAGGTTCAGCGTCTTGGCGATATCGGCAAGGCCGGTGCCATTGTCGATTTCCTGCTCGACCTGTGCGGCAAGATCGGACAGCGCTGCGCGGCGCTTTTCAAGGGTCAGGGCCGCGACGATCTCGGGGCGCGCCTGTTCCAGAGTCTTTCCGGCATTGCGCTTGACGGCATCGACCTTGAGTACATGCCAGCCGAGGCCCGACTTGGCAGGCGTTGCCAGCGTGCCCGAAGCCGCGGCGAATGCAGCATCAGATACGGCACGCGACGTCTGGTTGGCGAGGGTATCGCGTGTCTGATCGGCAAGCTTGCTTGCGACCAGGCCCTTGGCACGAGCGGCATTGTCGAGCGAGCCGTTGGCGCCGACTTCTGCGGCAAGCGCCTTGGCAGCGGCCTCGGTAGGGACAATGACCTGCGTTACCGAGCGTTGTTCGGATGCGGAGTAGACTGCGGTGTTGAGCTTGTAGCGCTGGGCGATTTCGGCGTCGCTGGGCGCTGCCACGGTCTTCAGGCTCGCCTCGTCAACGATCGCATAGCGGATCGTGCGGCGTTCGGGCTGCATGTAGCGGCTCTTGTTGGCGTTGTAGAACGCGGCAAGAGTGCTGTCGGCCGGGGGCGACGTCGGCGCAAAGGCGAGCGATGGCACCGAGACGATGGTGCCGACGCGCTTCTCCGTCAGCAGCGCAGCATAGCGCTGGACCGCTTCGTCAGCCATCTGGGCGCCGAATGCAGCCGGCAACAGGATCTGGCGGGCCAGCAGGCCCTGACCGAGATCCTTGCGGACGTCCTTGTCTGTCAGGCCGCGCTGGGCGAGCAGCTGCTCATAGGCCGACTGGCTGAACTTGCCATCAGGACCCTGGAAGGCCGGGATCTTGGTGATTTCGCTGTCGATCAGGCGATCACCTGCAATCAGACCATGCTCGCGGCCCCACTCGGCCATGGCCAGCCTGTCTGTCAGGCCGGTGAGCACGGTGTCCATGCCACCAGCGTCGAGGAATTGCTTCATCGTCAGGCCGGGCTGCTTCTGCCGTTCCTGCTCGAACGCGTTAGTCAGCGCCTTGCCGAGTTCAGCCGTGCCGATGCGATTGGAGCCGACCTTGGCAGCGCGATCGCCACCGGCGATTCCGCCAAAGCCACTGCCGGTGACGTCGGCACTGGCGAATGCCAGCGCGATCAGGCCAAGAAAGATCAGGGCAACGGCAACGCCGATGCGCGACTTGAGGAACGAGCGGAAAAAGCCGAGCATTTGTGTAGTTCGTCTCTCGTCTGGGCACGGCAACGCACCCGAAGGTTCGGTTAGCGGTTGCCTTAGGAGGCAAACGCAATTCTCGCAATGGCTCCATGCCATCGATCGTCGCGCAATAGGCCGCGTGTGGCAGCGGCGCCTGCGGCAATCGGCGCTATGCCCGCTTATGCGATCAGGCGTTTTGCAGAATCAGTCCGGGTTTGATAGCCGCGCCGACGAAGCAGGGCGATCGATGTCCTGCAACCGATTGTATCTGCGAAATTCAGGGGAACGCGCCGATCATGCCGCACCGTCCTTACATTGTAGGCAACTGGAAGATGAACGGGACGCGCGCCATGCTCGCCGAAGCGCGGGCGATTGACCGGGCGGCGGGGCGTTATCCTGACGTTCAGGTTGCCATTGCCCCTCCGTTCACCCTGATTGGCGCTCTTCGCGAGGCGGTGAGCGCAATGGGGGTTGGCGGGCAGGATTGCCATGTCAACGCAAAGGGCGCGCACACCGGCGACGTCTCTGCGCAAATGCTGGTCGATACCGGAGCCGACTTCGTGATCGTCGGGCACAGCGAACGTCGCAAGGACCATGGCGAAGGCGACGACCTGATAAAGGCGAAGGCCGAAGCCGCACTTGCTGCCGGGCTCGGAATCATCGTCTGCGTGGGTGAGACGCTTGAAGAGCGCGATGGCGAAAAGGCCGAAGCGGTCGTTTCCGCTCAGGTCACTGCCTCGATGCCGGATGCCGATGCTGCTGCAGACGCAGTAGCGTCAGGCAAGGTGGCGGTTGCCTATGAGCCGGTCTGGGCGATTGGGACCGGGCGCGTGGCCGAAGTTGCAGACGTTGTCGCCATGCATGCCCAGATTCGCCAGCAACTGCTTGCTCTCTACGGCGAGATCGGTGCGAAGGTGCGCATCCTTTATGGCGGTTCGGTCAACGCCGGAAACGCCAGGGACTTGCTTGCTGCAGAAGGCGTGGGCGGTGCGCTGGTCGGCGGGGCGAGCCTGACGGCTGAAGCTTTCCTGCCGATCGTGGCCGCGGCCGACAACGGAGAGGCTTGAACGCCGCAACGCGCGGGTTGCGCCGAGGGCGCAGCAAGCCTACATGCCGCTCAAGATTCCCGCGCGGTTTCGCGCACGAGGTGTGATTCATGTCGTTGTTCATTTTTCTAACCGTGGTCCAGGCCATTGTCGCAGCGCTGCTGGTGGTCGTGATCCTGATGCAGAAGTCCGAGGGCGGTGGCCTGGGCGTGGGCGGAAGCCCGGCCGGCTTCATGTCTGCTCGCGGTGCGGCTGACTTCATGACGCGGTTGACGACGATTCTCGCCACAGCCTTTGTCGTGCTCAGCATTGCTCTGGCTGCTCTTGCGGTTGGCACGAACTCGAGCCGCGAGATTGATACTTCGCTGGAGCGCACCACGCCCGTGCAGAACGCACCGGCGGCGGATCCCCTGGCTCCGGCGCAGGGCGCGCAGCCTGGCACGGCTCCGGTCCAGTCGGCCCCGGCCAATGATCCGCTGAACGGCGCCGCCGGCCAGTAAACGGAATACCGCAGAGCGGCTCGCCGCCCCGCGACCGGACAGGTCGCGGGTCGGTTATCGTTTTGCTTTCGTCCACGGCTTGTGGATTGTGGCGAAGATTGCAGCCGCAACCGCTTGCCTAGTTGCAACTTCTGACGCTAAGGCCCGAATCCCATGGCGCGGTACATTTTTATCACCGGCGGCGTGGTTTCCTCGCTCGGCAAGGGACTCATGGCAGCAAGCTTGGCGGCTTTGCTGCAGGCACGCGGTTTTCGCGTGCGCATCCGCAAGTTCGATCCCTATCTGAACGTCGATCCGGGGACGATGAGCCCCTATCAGCACGGCGAAGTCTACGTGACCGACGACGGTGCTGAAACCGATCTCGACCTGGGCCACTACGAACGCTTTACGGGCGTTTCGGCACGCCAGGCAGACAACATCACCTCGGGTCGCATCTACCGCGACATCATCGCGAAGGAGCGCCGTGGCGATTACCTTGGCGCGACGGTGCAGGTGATTCCGCACGTGACCGACGCGATCAAGGATTTTGCGCAGGCCGAAACCGAGGACCTCGATTTCGTGCTGTGCGAGATCGGCGGGACTGTGGGCGACATCGAAGGTCTGCCGTTCATCGAGGCGTTGCGCCAGATGCACAACGAACTCGACCGGAACGAGACCTGCTTCGTGCACGTCACACTGGTGCCCTACATCGCGGCTGCCGGTGAATTGAAGACCAAGCCGACGCAGCATTCGGTGCGCGAACTCACCGGCCTTGGCATTCAGCCCGACATTCTCCTGTGCCGTTGCGAGAAGCCGTTGCCCGAAGGCGAACGGGCCAAGATCGCGCAGTTCTGCAACGTGCGGAAGTCTGCGGTCATTCCGGCTCTCGATGCCTCGAGCATCTACGCCGTGCCGCTGCAGTACCATGCAGAGGGCCTCGACAGCGAAGTGCTGCGCCATTTCGGCCTGACTGCGCCCGAGCCGGACCTGACGCGCTGGGACGATATCGTCGATCGGCACCAGAACCCCGAGGGCGAAGTGACCATCGGCGTCGTCGGCAAGTATGTCGGCCTGCAGGATGCCTACAAGTCGCTCAACGAAGCTTTGGTCCATGGCGGCATGGCAAACCGCGTAAAGGTGCGGATCAAGTGGCTCGACGCCGAGCTGTTCGAGAAGGACGATGCGGAAATCGCAGCGCATCTCGAACCGATGCACGGCATCCTTGTGCCGGGCGGCTTTGGAGAACGTGGCACCGAGGGCAAGATTGCCTCGGTGCGCTTCGCGCGCGAACGCAAGGTGCCGTTCTTCGGCATCTGCCTTGGCATGCAGATGGCCTGCATCGAAGGCGCCCGCAACACCGCCGGCATTCCCGGAGCTTCGTCTACCGAATTCGGCCCCACCGATGAACCGGTGGTCGGCATCATTACCGAATGGATGACTGCCGAGGGTCTCGAGAAGCGGTCGGAAGGCGGTGACCTTGGCGGAACGATGCGGCTGGGCGCCTATGATGCCAAGCTTGCAGGCAACAGCCATGTTGCCAACATCTATGGCGCGACCGAAATCAGCGAGCGCCATCGCCATCGCTACGAAGTGAACATCGCCTACAAGGAGCGGCTCGAGAAGGGCGGTCTGGTGTTCTCGGGCATGTCTCCCGACGGTCTCCTGCCGGAAATCGTCGAGCGTCCGGATCACCCGTGGTTCATCGGCGTGCAGTTCCATCCGGAGCTCAAGAGCCGTCCCTTCGAACCCCATCCGCTTTTTGCAGGGTTCATTGCCGCGGCCGTCAAGCAGGCGCGTCTGGTTTAAAAGCTCTTAAGGGACTGGTCATGGCGAGGTTTCCCTGATTATCTGCGCTGCAGCAATCTGGGGGACCTCGACATGGATGCGGCCAAGCTGGCTGAAGCGCTGACGGCACAAAGTCTTTTCGCGGACTGCGAACCGGCCGAGCTGTCCGATATCATCGCGCGTGGCCAGGTCCGCCAGTTCAAGCCAGGGCAGGAGTTGATGGCGCAAGGTGAAGAGGGCAAGACTCTCTTCATCATCCTCAAGGGGCTCGCGCGGGTCAGCATGCTGGCGGCAAACGGGCGCGAGATCATCCTCGACTATGCCGAGCCCGGCCATGTCCTGGGCGAGATCGCCTTTCTCGATGGCGGGGATCGCACCGCCACGGTCGAAGCCATCGAGCCGATCGAGGCGCTGATCCTTACCCGCGGGGCCTTTGGCGATATCATCGACAAGCACAAGGGGCTGGCCCTGCGCCTGCTCAAGGCGATGGCGCGCCGGTTGCGGCAGAACAACGCCGTGATCGAGGCCGACCGGGCCTACACATCCGGGCCAAGGCTGGCGCGTTTCCTGTTGCGCCTGATGATGGGGGACACGTCTGACACCGGCAATCAGCTCAAGATTGCGCTGAGCCAGGGCGAACTCGGAAACTTTGCCGGCATGTCGCGCGAACAGATCAATCGCCAGCTTTCCGCCTGGGTCGACAATGGCATCATTGCCCTGAAAGGCGGGCGCGTGACCATTCTTGATCGCGAGGCGCTGATAGACGTGGCCGAAGCCTGGTGATTCAGAAAGAGCGGACCGTACTGGCCCGCTCTTCCCTGTTTTTCCTGTGAGAGATCAAGCGGCGGCGGTATTGTCGCCTTCGATCACCTTGAGCTGGTTCTGCGCGCCGATCAGCACCTTCTTGGGCTTCATCGCCTCGGGCACTTCGCGCACGAGATCGATGGTCAGCAGGCCGTCGGCAAGGTCTGCGGCTTCAACGCGGACGAAATCGGCGAGTTCGAAGCGACGCTCGAAACCGCGGTTTGCGATGCCGACATGCAGGAATTCGCGGTCCTGCGGTTCGGGGCGCTGGCCCTTTACCACGAGCAGGTTCTGCTGGGCGGTGATGTCGATGTCCTCGGCCTTGAATCCGGCGACCGCCAGCGTGATGCGGTAGGCATCTTCGCCGCTACGCTCGATATTGAAGGGCGGATAATTGTCACCGGCATTGGCGCGGGCCTGGCGTTCGAGCAGGTCGAACAGGCGGTCAAAACCCACGGTGGTGCGGCGGTAGGGGGTAAAGTCAAAACGGTTCATGGCAATATCCTCTGATAGAGCAATCTGCACTTGCCTTTGCGAACCCGGAACCCGGCGCCCGCATCGGCTGTTTTACGAACGTATTCGTGATCAGGCCCGGCTTGCGGCGCATGACACGAAAACCCATGTGTGTTAGCGAAAACCGCATTTCAAGACCCAGATAGAGGTACCGATGTCCGATACGCCCAAGGTCGAAGTCTATACGAAGTGGGGTTGCCCCTACTGCGCGCGTGCCAAGCAGTTGCTGGACAGCAAGGGCGTGTCCTACGAAGAATTCGATGTGACGATGGGCGGACCCAAGAAGGCGGAGATGCTGGAACGCGCTCCCGGCCATACCACCGTCCCGTCGATCTTCATTGACGGCATTCATGTTGGCGGATCCGATGATCTTGCCGCGCTCAATGCGCAGGGCAAGCTGGACATGATGCTCGGAAAGTGACGGATCCGGCAAAGGTTGCGCTGTTCCAGATGACCAGCGGGATCGATCCGCTGGTCAATGCAGATGCGATCGTCGGCGCAGCGCGGAAGGCGGCGGACGAGGGGGCGGCGATGCTCTTCACCCCCGAAATGTGCGGGCTTCTCGATCGCGACCGGGCAAGGGCAACCCCGCATATCGTGACCGAAGCTGACAATCCGGTCCTTGCCGCCGCGCGATCGGCGGGACGGGATCTGGGGCTGTGGATCGATCTTGGTTCGCTGGCCGTGCTTCGCGATGACGGCAAGTGGGCCAATCGCGGCTTCATCATCGATTCCGACGGGGAAATCGCCGCGCGCTACGACAAGATCCACATGTTCGATGTCGATCTGGCAACGGGCGAGACCTGGCGCGAATCCACAGCCTACACGCCCGGCGATGCAGTGGTGACTGTCGAGACGCCGCTGGGCCGCCTCGGCATGGCGATCTGCTACGACATCCGCTTCCCGGCACTGTTCGAGGAACTGGGCCGTCGCCGCTGCGACGCGATCCGCATCCCGGCGGCATTCACCGTGCCGACCGGCAAGGCGCACTGGCACCTGATGCAGCGCGCTCGCGCCGTGGAAGCCAGCGCCTGGGTCATTTCCGCTGCCCAGGGCGGCGTTCACGAAGACGGGCGCGAGACCTTCGGGCATTCGCTCGTGGTCGATCCCTGGGGCGAGGTTGTCTACGATGGCGGTGAAGGCAGCTCGCTTGGCTTTGCATATGTCGACCCTGCCCGAACGGGCGAGGTTCGCGCACAGCTTCCCAGTCTTGCCAACAAGCGCGAAATCCCTAGATCGGCGGCATGATTGTCTTTGATCTGCAATGCGGGCCGAACGGGCATCGCTTCGAGGGCTGGTTCGGCTCCTCGCAGGACTATGAAAGTCAACTCGCTCGGGGGCTGGTGTCCTGTCCTTCGTGTGGATCGCCCGATGTCGCCAAGGCGGTCATGGCGCCCAATGTTGGCCGCAAAGGCAACCAGCTTGCGGCACCGGTGCCGGCAAAGCCTGCGGAATCCGCGCCCGTCGCTAATGTCCCGCTGCCGCCCGAGGCCGTGGCCATGCTGCAGGCCGTCGCTGCGATGCAGGCCGAGGCGATCAAGTCCTCGACCTGGGTAGGGGACAAATTCGCCGACGATGCCCGCGCAATGCACTACGGCGAGAAGGACCCCGGCGCCATCCACGGCCGTGCGACGCCCGATGAGGCGCGTGAATTGCTTGATGAGGGCATTGCGGTTGCTCCCTTGCTTATTCCCGTCGTTCCGCCGGAAGAAGCCAACTGAAAGAGCGTTGCCAGCGCCCGCGCCCCTGCCTAAAGGAGTGCTCGGGCGCCCGTAGCTCAGCAGGATAGAGCACCAGATTCCTAATCTGGGGGCCATGGGTTCGAATCCCGTCGGGCGCACCATTTTCCTAGAGCGTTGATGTCATTGCCGTGGTCGGGGACGCTGAGGTCCCCGCCTGCGCGGGGGACGCCGCGAGGTGGCGCGAGAGATCATCCGCTTGCGAATGCGGACCATAACGCCTCACAGATCACGCGACCGGTGCGGTGCCGTTGTGGCACGCAAGGGATGGGGCGCGGGACCGGCTGCGAGTGGCCGGGGGCGGTTCCGAACCCCTTGTCGGCTCAGCCTGATGGTCGGACACATGTGAAAGGACGAAGCTTTGGCAGCGGCTCGCGTACTGCCTTGGCTTCTGGCAAGCGGCTGCGTGAAAAGAACCTGTCGTTTGCGCTGACACAGTCGCACAATCATGGCGGGTTCCGCATCCGCAGCGTCGCTCAGGGTTCGGCGCCGTGCTATCAGCCCTGGGGTGTCCTGTCTGTCCTTGGGTAACGGCAGGGTTTGCCCGGTGGGTCTTGGGCTTTACGCCCCTCGTTGAACCCGCTGCGCACCTGCCCCACCGATCGCGCCGGAAGCTTTCCGCACACAGCATGGGCTTCCGAAGGGAGAGGAGCGGGTTGGCCTTGTGCCCTCTCCTGACCTGTGGGTGGAGCATTTAACCTATATGGTTCTTTTTGTCAAGCTTGTCCGCGCCCCTTTCCTCGTCATCCCGGGCTTGCCCCGGGATCCCGCTTTCTTGGTTCACAGGAAGCGCAGAAGAAAAGCGGGGCCCCGGGTCAAGCCCGGGGCGACGATTGTGTTTGTAGTGTGGTGGTGGTGTGCAGATTACATTTTTGTCTGTGCCGTTTTACCTATTGTGATGCGGGTGAAGGTGAAGGTCCTTGAAACGGCGCGGGATTTGTGATTCAATCGTGACATGAAATCCCGTCGCCCACTTCTCCCGAAAGACAGCCTTGCGCAGTCGATGGCGCTTGTCGTCCTGCTTGTGCTTGCTGCGGTCGGCGTTGCCGGGCCAAGCGGCCTGCTGGCCTGGGGCGAGAACGCGCGGGTGCTTGAACAGCGGCAGAAGGAAATTGCGTCGCTGACAGCTGAACGGGACCGGATAAAGAACCGTGTCGATCTGCTCGATCCTCGCCATGCGGACCCCGATCTTGTCGGCGAATTGCTGCATAGCAATCTCAACGTGACGCATCCTGACGACGTGGTGATGCAGCTCAAGGATTGAGCGGGTCTCCGCCAATGCAGCGGAGGCTTACCGCCGCTTCTGGAACATGGCGTCACTGTAACTCCCGTCCATGCGCGCATCGTCGGGTCCGTAGAGCAGAGTCATCGGATCGGCGCGCGTGAAGCGAAGGGAGCGCGCATGATAGCGCGCAGCGACGGGAGTATCGCTGAAGCGGAAGTGCGCATTCCAGATCGTGAGCCAACCGCCCGGGGCAAGATGGCGATCCAGCGCGGCAACCGTCTGCGCAAAGCGGGAGAAGGGCAGCCAGGCCGAACAGGACTGCGGCGCCTGGCTTTCCAGGGCGCCGTGTCGAAACACTGCCATGGCCAGAATGGCATCGAACGTCTGGCCTTCAAGCACCCCGACGTCGGCGGCCTCGATGTAGGAAATATCGGGGTCAGGGTGCAGCGCGAGGTGCGCCCGCGCGGTCCGGATCATCGCCGGGTTGGGGTCCAGACCGACAATGCGGGCGTTTGGGAACCACCGCCGCAGGCTGCGGACTTCGCTGCCATCACTGCACCCGAAGGAGAGGATGCGCGGGTTGGCGAGGGTCCACAGATGCGCGTCGAGCGCCGTGAAGATCTCGGGGTAGCGATCCTCGCAGGTCGTCGGCCAAGGTTGCAGGATGGCGCTGGAATGGGTGCGCTTCATGCGCGCGATGGCGCGGCGATCGGGGTCTGCCAGGTCCCTGATCCGATCGATCGTCGAACGCACTTGTGGAACTGCAAGCAGCCCGGTGCGTAGGGACGATATCAGGGTTGAGCCGCTTGCCATGGCTTCTGGATTGCGGTTGTGTCCGCTGCGGTAAAGCTGAAACGGACTTTTCCTTACTAGTGACAAAAAGATAGCAATCTATCGGTATGCAGGGGAATGTCGGTGGTGTGTGCTGGTAACATAATCGAAGTAAGTTTTTGTGGCTGAACACGAAGGCGTGACCGAGCAACAGGCCGGCGGCCTTGCCCGGATGCAGTCGGAATCCGAATCAGTCTGGCGCTATGCGATGGCCGACAGGGCGCATGCGGTGATCGATGCTGCGGATTACTTCGCGCTCATGCGCGAGGCGATGATGCGCGCGCAGCAACGGATTTTCCTGATTGGATGGGATTTCGATACGCGGATCATCATCGGCGGCGGCCGGCGATGGTGGAACCTGCCGCGAAGGCGCGTTTCGCCGGCGCGGCTTGGCCCCTTTGTCGTCTGGCTGGCCAACCGTCGCAAGCAACTCGATGTCAGGGTTCTCAAGTGGAACTTCGGCGCCTTGAAGGCCGTCTTTCGTGGCTCGATGATGCTTGATCTGTTGCGCTGGTGGAGGCACCCGCGCATCGTGTTCAAGCTCGACAGCGCGCATCCCCTGGGGTGCAGCCACCATCAGAAGATTGCGGTGATCGACGATCGCTTTGCCGTGTGCGGCGGGATCGACATGGCGGGCGATCGCTGGGACACGCGACAGCACATCGACGACGACAAGCGGCGCAGACGGCCCGGAGGCAAGCTCTATGGCCCGTGGCACGACTGCACCATGCTGATGGAAGGCGAGGCTGCCGCTGTCCTGGGAGCCTTTGGCAGAAAGCGGTGGGAACAGGCCGGGGGTAAGCCGTTCGAGCCTTGCGAGCCGCAACGAGCCTCTCCCTGGCCAACCACGGTGGAGGCTGAATTCCGCAATGTCGAGATCGGCATCGCGCGGACGCGATCACACTTTGCCGAAGCACGCGAGGTGCGCGAGGTGGAAGCGCTGTTTCTCGAGCATATCGCGCGGGCGAAGAAGTTCATCTACTTCGAGAACCAGTATTTCGCATCGCGCAAGATTGCAGAAGCCATCGTGAGGCGGATGGAGGAGCCGGATCCCCCCGAGATCGTGCTCATCAACCCGCAGAGTTCGGATGGCTGGCTGGAGCAGACGGCGATGGATGGGGCACGCATCCGGCTGGTGCGGGCGATCGAGCAGGTCGATCACGCAGGTCGCTTCTCTGTCTGGCATCCCTTCACCGCGAAAGGCACGCCGATCTATGTGCATTCCAAGCTGACAATCGTCGATGACGAGATCCTGAGGATCGGATCGGCAAACCTGAACAACCGGTCGATGGGTCTTGATAGCGAGTGCGATGTGTTCATCGACTGTGCAAGGCCTGCCAATGGTCACTGTGGCGAGGCAATCCGCCGGTTGCGAGTTTCCCTTCTGGCCGAGCATTGCGGTATCGGGCCAGAGCGGGTAGCGGAACTTCTGGACCAGCACGGTTCGATGGCTGCGGCCATCGCTGCTGCTCCGCAGGAGGGCAAGAGACTGGGGCGGTTCGTGCCGCACGACCTTACCGATGCGGAGAAGGCGCTGGCCGACAACGAGGTACTCGACCCAGAGCGTCCGGAGGAAATGCTGTCCTTCTACCGCCGGGGTCTGTTCAGGAGTCGCTTCCTGCGACGGCCTGCAAGGTAGCGGAGGAACGTGATGAGCAGTCTGGTGGGACCTGATGAAGATGACGATCTGGCCCAGGGCAAGCCACCTGTTCCCGAAGATGTCCAGGACGCCATCCGCACGCTGATCCGGTGGTCGGGTGACGATCCGGCGCGCGAGGGACTGCTTGATACGCCCAAGCGCGTCGCCCGTGCCTGGAAGGAATATTGTCTGGGCTATGGCGAGGATCCTGCCAGCCATCTGTCGCGCCAGTTCGAGGAAGTAGGTGGCTACGACGAGATCGTGCTGCTGAAGGACATTCCGTTCCAGAGCCATTGCGAGCATCACATGGCGCCGATCATCGGCAAGGCGGCGATCGCTTATCTCCCGCGGCACAAGGTCGTCGGCATTTCCAAGCTGGCGCGGGTCCTTCATGGGTTTGCGCGTCGCCTGCAGATTCAGGAGCGCCTGACCGCCGAAGTCGCGCAGTGCATCTGGGACAACCTCAAGCCGCATGGTGTGGCGGTGGTCATCGAGGCGAGCCACGCCTGCATGACCGCGCGCGGCGTGCGCACGCCTGGTGTTGGAATGGTGACGAGCCGGATGATGGGCACGTTCCTTGACGATACGCGAAGCCGCAAGGAAGTGCTCAGCCTGATGGGCTATTGAGGCAACCTAGCAAAGAAACATTACAAGTCCGTCGGTTGGTTGCACACAATCGCGGTTCTATCTTGCTTGTGTCACCGGAAAAAAGCCGGGACGTTTGCAGGAGACACAACATGAAGACGCTTGGCTTTGCAGGTCTTGCCGTTGCGCTCGGCTTCAGCGCTCCGGCGATGGGCATGGAGCACTCGACCGTCATCGAGCATGCTGCCGGCCCGATCACAGCCGATTACAGCGGAAAGACAAGGGTCGAGATGAAGCAGATCGGCTCGGCCGGCGGTGCCGGGCGGGCTTCCTCCTTGCGCTGCCAGTGGTCCGTATCGCTTTCGGTCGAGCGGCAGGCACGGGTTGGCGCAAACATGCAGGCAAGTCGTTCGATGCTGCGCGATGACGTGCTTACGGGATCGTCGCCGGGCTGGTGCTCGGAGCGCGGCAATGGCATCGACCGCGTGATCGAGGCGCGCCGCGATGACTTGCGCAGTGCGATGATGGCCATGGTTGCGCAGGATCGCGAAGTGATCCTCGTTGAAGCAGAAGGAGCCCACGCAAGGCAGCGCGAGGGCTGAGGAGAAATGAGTACATGACCCGCATCCACACTCTGAATGGCCTGGCAGTTCTTGGCGTGATCGCTTCGGTGCAGGCGCCGCAAGCGCTGGCTCAATCGGTGGACGTGGGCGTGGAGGCAACTACGGACGAAGTCCGGCGCGGGCTCAGCTGGAGTGACGGAGAAATCTCCGCCTCGGCTGATGCCAGCGTCGGCTTTGCCGGGCTCGATGCCTCGGTGCGCATGGCGGCGCTGCGCAAGTCTGACCGTCATGCCAATGCCGATGTCGTAGGCGACGTGGCTATCGGCAAGGATTGGGAAGCCGGGGCGATCACCCTGCGGACGGAAGCTATCGGGCATTTCTTCGGCGGCGCGGATATCGGCGCCGACTACGGGGAAGTGGGCCTTGGTGCGCGTTATTCGATCGGACCGCTGCAAGTGCGGGCCGATGCGTTCTATGCGCCGAAACAGGACGCGATCGGCGGGGACAATCTCTATCTGAGAGGGTCAGCGAACTTCGGCGTGCCGGCGCTGCCGATCAGTCTTTCCGCATCAGTGGGATACACCACGGGGGACACGAAGGATCTTCGCTCGGCAAGGCTGCGTCCGGCCGGGGACTATGCAGACTGGAGGCTGGGCGTGGAATACAACCAGTTTCCGTTCACGATCGGGCTCGACTACGCTGGCACCGACATCGACACTTCGGGTGTCTCGGTTTCGCCCTTTGCCGATCTCAAGCACGCCGGTGACCGGGTGCTGGGGAGGGTCCGGCTTTCGTTCTGAGTGCTCAAGGAAAAAGGCCCCCGCTTCCGGGGGCCTTTTGATAGATCAGATGTTCTCGATCATGTGCTCGGCGGAGCTGACCTTGAAGTCGCCCGGAGCTTCGACGAACAGCTGCTCGACGACGCCATCGTTGACGACCATCGAGAAACGCTGGCCGCGCTTGCCGAGGCCGAAGCCCGAACCGTCCATGGTAAGGCCGAGCGCTTCGGCGAGGTCACCGTTGCCGTCTGCCAGCATGGTCACGTCGCTCGATCCCGAAGCGGCGCCCCAGGCCTTCATCACGAAGGGATCGTTGACGGCGGTGCAGGCGATCTCGTCGATGCCCTTCGCCTTCAGATCGGCGGCCTTTTCCACGTAGCCGGGGAGGTGCTTGGCCGAGCAGGTCGGGGTGAAGGCACCGGGGACGGAGAACAGCGCCACGCGCTTGCCCTTGAAGTAATCGGCTGACTGCACGGCTTCCGGACCTTCGGCAGTCGCCTTGACGATCTTGACGTCGGGCAGCTTGTCTCCAACAGCGATTGTCATCCCCATCTTCCTTTCGTTGCGCCGGGCGAGGGGGCCCGGACGAGTATGGCGGGTTGGATATAGGCGCGCTGCGGTGGTCTGCAACAGTCCGGCAGTGCGGTAATCCCGAATAGCGATATAAAGACATCTTTATATTAAGTTTGCAGAGTGGGGGCGGGCACGCTATGGGCCCTGCAGGAGCGCGCCGGTACCTTGGTCTGCCGCGCAGATGATTTTTCAGGAGAAAGCTTCGTGGCCAGCGTGCTTGACGCCAAGAACGACTACGTGATCGCCGATATCGGCCTTGCCGACTTCGGTCGCGCCGAAATCAAGATCGCCGAAACCGAAATGCCCGGCCTGATGGCCCTGCGCGAGGAATTCGGCGCATCGCAGCCGCTCAAGGGCGCGCGCATCACCGGATCGCTGCACATGACGATCCAGACTGCCGTGCTGATCGAGACGCTGGTTGCGCTGGGTGCCGAAGTGCGCTGGGCCACCTGCAATATCTTCTCCACGCAGGACCACGCCGCCGCTGCCATCGCCGCTGCCGGCATCCCGGTCTTCGCGATCAAGGGTGAAACCCTTGCGGAATACTGGGACTATGTCGGTTCGATCTTCGACTGGGGTGACGACCAGACCGCCAACATGATCCTCGACGATGGCGGCGATGCCACCATGTTCGCTCTGTGGGGCGCGCGCGTGGAAGCTGGCGAGAAGCTGTTCGAGCCTTCGAATGCCGAGGAAATCGAGTTCGTCCGCGCGCTCAACGCTTTCCTCAAGAAGAAGCCCGGCTACCTCACGCAGTCGGTCAAGAACATCAAGGGCGTTTCGGAAGAGACGACCACGGGCGTCCACCGCCTGTATCAGATCGCCAAGGACGGCAAGCTGCCCTTCCCGGCGATCAACGTGAACGACAGCGTCACCAAGTCGAAGTTCGACAACCTGTATGGCTGCAAGGAATCGCTGGTCGACGCGATCCGTCGCGCCACCGACGTGATGCTGGCCGGCAAGGTCGCCTGCGTTGCCGGCTTCGGCGACGTCGGCAAGGGCTCGGCCGCATCGCTGCGCCAGGGCGGCGCTCGCGTGATGGTCACCGAAGTCGATCCGATCTGCGCACTGCAGGCGGCGATGGAAGGCTATGAAGTTGTCACCATGGAAGAAGCGGTCAAGCGCTGCGACATCTTCGTGACCGCGACCGGCAACGAGGACGTAATCACCGCCGAGCACATGAAGGCGATGAAGCCGATGTCCATCGTCTGCAACATCGGCCACTTCGACAGCGAGATTCAGATCGCTGCGCTCGACAACTACAACTGGACCGAAGTGAAGCCGGGCACCGACCTCGTCGAATTCCCCGATGGCAAGCAGATCATCATCCTTGCCAAGGGTCGCCTGGTGAACCTGGGCTGCGCCACCGGCCACCCGAGCTTCGTGATGAGCGCCAGCTTCACCAACCAGACGCTGGCCCAGATCGAGCTTTTCACCAAGGCCGAGAACTACAAGAACGAAGTCTACGTGCTGCCCAAGCACCTCGACGAGAAGGTTGCGGCGCTGCACCTCGAGAAGCTCGGCGTGCAGCTGACCAAGCTCAGCAAGAAGCAGGCTGATTACATCGGCGTGCCGGAAGCTGGGCCGTTCAAGCCGGACCACTATCGCTACTGATCGTGCGATAGCAGCCAGAACACCAGAGGGCGGCGCGGGAAACCACGCCGCCCTTTCGGTTCTCGGAATGAGTTATACCGGATCGATCAGTATTGTAGAGCGCCGGATTGTAATTCTTGGGGGCAGGCCCTAGCGAGAGGACGATGCCGCTGCTCAACCAGACCATCATGGTGTTGATCGGATTGCTGCTTGCCGCCTGGACCGCAGGGGCAGGCTGGCTGGTGCTTGTTGCACGAGCGCGCGCGCGCAAGGGCGAGGCGGTGCATCGCCAGGCGCGCCGATTGGCGAGGATGGTCGATGAATCGCCCGCCCTGCCATTGCTGGTGCGCGCCGATGGCAGGATTGAAGGCCCTGCGCGGCTTGCCGGATGGTTCGGCTTCGAGACGATGCCCGGCTACCTGACCGAACTGGACGCAGAAGGTGCAGGCTTTGACGAGGTGCAGCTTTCGCAATTGAGCGACGCTGTGCGAAAGGCGCAAAAGACCGGCGCGTCCTTCAGGCTGGCGCTCACGCCCAAGGATGGCAAACGCAGCCTTTCGGCCCAGGGACACCTGGCCGACCCCCAGATCTCTCCGGGTGGTGCAGCCTTGGTCTGGTTTTTCGACTTCTCGGAAAGCCAGGAAGAGCTGGTCCGGTTACGAAGCGAGACGACTGCGGCACGGGCGGATTTTGCCGGCCTTTCGGGCCTGATCGAGGCGGCTCCCTTGCCGATGTGGTTTCGCGGGCCGGACCTGCGCCTGCGTCTTGTCAACAGCGCCTATGTGAAAGCCGTTGGTGCTGCGAGCGCCGATGTGGTTATCGCTCAGGGCATCGAACTGATCGAACCGGTGGATGGTCTCTCCGCATCCCAGGTTGCCCGCCAGGCGCAGTCTCGCAAGGTGCCGATCGAGCGTTCGCTGCTGGCAACGATCAAGGGGCAGCGCCGCGCGGTGCGCGTCACGGACCTGCCGTTGGGCGAGGACGGGATCGCCGGATACGTCGTCGACATCGAGGAAATGGAGGAGCTGATCCGCCAGTTCCGCCGCTTCCGCGAAGCGCAGCGCGAAATGCTCGATACGCTCTCGGCGGGCATTGCCCAGTTTGACGAGAAGCGAAACCTGGTCTTCGCAAACCAGCCTTTCCTGCGCATATTCGGTGTGCCCAAGGCCTGGGTGGTGGATACACCGCCGTTCGACCGGGTCATTGACCGGATGCGAGATGCGGGCAGGTTGCCGGAAGTCCGCGATTTCCCCGAGTGGCGCCGCGAAAGGCAGGCCTGGTTCCTCGCCCGCGTGCCAATCGAGGAATCCTGGCACCTTTCCGGAGGGACCCATCTGCGCGTGGTCGGCCAGCCCATGCCGGATGGCGGGCTGTTGATGATCTTCGAGGATCGAACCGAACAACTGCAGCTCTCGGCGACGCGGGACACCCTGCTGCGGACGCGAACGGCAACTTTCGACAATCTGTTCGAATCGCTCGCCGTTTTTGCACCTGACGGCAAGCTGCAGCTGTGGAACCGAAGGTTTGCTGCAGATTGGGGGCTTGAGGAGGAGTTTCTCACCACCCATCCGCGGGTCGACGTTCTGCTTAACAGGCTGGCAACGCAACTTAAACGTCCCGCGCAGATTGGCACGATAGCGCAGGTTATCCAGGCGGCGACGCTGGAGCGCAAGCAGCGTTCCGGCCGGTTGACGCTTGCGGATGGACGCCATTTTGCCCTCGCTGGCGTGCCGCTTCCGGACGGGAACGGGATGCTCACGGTCCTGGACATCACCGACAGCCAGAAGGCCGAGGCGGCGCTGCTCGAACGCAATGCGGCGCTGGTCGAGGCCGACGCGGTGAAGACGCGGTTCATAGCGAACATGAGCTACGAATTCCGCACGCCCCTCACTTCGATCGGAGGCTTTGCCGAGCTTCTGCAAAGTGGCATCGCCGGGGATCTGACGCCCCAGCAGGACGAATATGTTTCGGCAATCCTCACTTCGGTCGCGCGGCTTGGGGAGCAGATCGAGAACGTGCTCGACCTTTCGCAGAGCGAGGCCGGAACGCTGCCGCTGGAACAGGAGCCGGTGGAGATATTCCCGTTGCTGACCGAAGTTGTCAACGAACGTGGAGAGCGGATCACGGCTGCTGGCCTTGCCCTCGATCTGCGCGGCGACAAGAGCGCCGGAACCGTGATCGGCGATGCCCGCAGGTTGCGTCGGGCCTTTGGGCAACTGGTTGACAATGCCGTGGCCGCTACACCCGAGGGCGGCAGGATCCTTGTCGTTGCCTCCCGAAGCAAGGGGGGACCGCTCCAGGTGGTCGTGTCCGACAATGGCCGCGGCATGGAGCCTGCGGTCCTTGCCCGCGCTCTTGAGGGGCTGAAGCTCGATGCCGAAGGCAAGGCGGTGGAGCGCCGGCAGGGGCTCGGCCTGCCGCTGGTTCGCCAACTGGTGGAAGCGCATGGCGGAACACTGGAGCTTGTGTCCGAGCCCGGCCTTGGCACCAGCGCCATCGTGGTGCTGCCGTGATCTTCGAGTTGCCCGACCTGGACAGTTCGGCTGTTCTCGCCCGCGAGATCGCCGCGAAACTGCGCCCGGGCGATGTGATTGCCCTCTCTGGCGGCCTGGGCGCGGGAAAGACAACCTTGGCGCGATCCATCATTGCCGCACTGGGACACGCCGGAGAAGTGCCCAGTCCCAGCTTTGCCATCATCGAGCTTTATGATCCGCCGTCGGTGCGTCTGCCCCTGGTCCACGCAGACTTCTACCGCCTGGACGATCCGTCCGAGGCGGAAGAGATCGGTCTGGATGACTATCGCGAAGGCGCGGCGCTGCTCGCTGAATGGCCGGAAAATGCCGGGGGCTTCGCGCATGAGCCCGGATGCCTTTCGATCGTGCTGGAATCCACGGAAAACGGCAGGCGGGCCATTGTAACGCCGGGGCGCGATTGGATAGAGCGAGTACCATGGACCTGACTATTCCTTCGGGCGTCGACGCCTTCCTGAACAAGGCAGGCTGGATCGGCGCTACTGTCGAGCCACTGCCGGGCGATGCATCGTTCCGTCGTTACTTTCGTATTCGCCGATCAGCGGGCAATGCGATGCTGATGCACGCGCCGCCGCCCAATGAGGATCCCGAGCCGTTCCTTCGCGCTGCCAAGTGGCTCGATGCGAATGGCCTGCGCGCGCCCCATGTCCTTGCCGAGGATCCGGCGCAGGGCTTTGTCCTGCTGGAGGATTTCGGTGACGTGCGCATGCGCGAATACCTCGATGCCTGGCCGCAGGATGAGGAAGAAGTCTATCGGCATGCCATCGACGCCCTGCTGCAGCTGCGCAAGCTGCCTGCGGGGCCTTTCACGGGATATACGCTGGCCGAGTATCAGCGCGAGGCTCGCCTGTTCATCGAGTGGTACGTGCCTACCCAGTCCCTCTATGTCGACGGGCGGGGCTGGAACGCGGCCTGGGAAGAGGTCCTGTCGCACCTTCTTCCGCGTCAGCGCCCCGGGGTCACTGTCCTGCGCGATTATCACGCCGAGAACATCATGCTGCTCAACGGCCTGGATCGACAGGGGCTGCTGGACTTTCAGGATGCCCTGAACGGCCACTCGGCATACGATCTGGTCTCGCTGCTGCAGGATGCGCGCCGGGATGTCTCGCCGGAACTCGAAGCCAGCATGCTGGACTATTACCTGCAGAAGACCGGCGAAGGCGACGATTTCCTGGCGGATTACGCCCGGCTTGGCGCGCAAAGGAATGCCAAGATCGTCGGCATCTTCGTGCGGCTTTGGAAGCGCGATGGCAAACCGCGCTACCTTGACTACATTCCTCGCGTCTGGGCTCTGCTGGAACGCGATCTCGCGCATCCGGCACTGGCTCCGGTTGCCGCCTGGTTCGATGCCAATATTCCGGCAGACCTGCGGGCCAGCATGGGCGGATCGTTTAGGGTATGAGCAAGCCTCTTGTCAGCGACGTGGCCATGGTTCTTTCGGCGGGCCTTGGCAAAAGAATGCGCCCGCTTACGGCCACGCGGCCAAAGCCTCTGGTGCAGGTGGCGGGCAAGCCCTTGATCGACCATGCGCTGGACAAGCTTGAGGAAGCCGGCCTGGCCCGGGCCGTGGTCAACGTCCATTATCTTGCCGACGCGATGGAAGCGTATCTGGCGCAACGCAAAAGCCCGGCCATTTCCATTTCGGACGAGCGGGCGCAGCTGCTGGAAACCGGCGGGGGCATGGTCAAGGCATTGCCCTTGCTGGGGACCGATCCGTTTTTCTGCCTCAACTCCGACAATATCTGGCTAGACGGGCCGCGGAACGTCTTTGCCCACCTTTCGGATCATTGGGACGCCGACAGGATGGATGCGTTGCTGCTGCTCGTGCCCCATGCGCGGGCGTTCAACTATCGCGGGAAGGGGGATTTCCACATGGATGCCCTGGGCCGGATATCGCGCCGTCGGACCGGTCGTGTGGCGCCTTTCATTTACAGCGGCATCCAGATTGTTTCGCACCGCCTGCTCCGTGACGCGCCGGAAGGTCCGTTCGGAACGATGGTGCTGTGGCAACGGGCCATCGAAGAGGGGCGGCTTTACGGATTGTCCCACCAGGGACTGTGGTATGAAGTGGGCGAACCCCAGATGATCGCCCCAACCGAGGCTGCGCTGAAGCGCGACTGACATGGCCGAGTTTTCCACCCGTCCGCGTGTCTGGTCCATCGCGGCGCACAGGGGTTTTGCCGACGCCTTGGTCGCCGGCCTGGTCCCTCGTTATCGCGAGGATCGGTTTGGCCTCGCGCGCCTGACGCTGCTGCTGCCAAGCCAACGCGCAATCCGCACGGTCACCGAAGCTTTCGTGAGGATAAGCGGGCAGGGACTGTTGCTGCCGCGCATGGCGGTAGTGGGCGACCTTGACCTCGACGAGACGCTGGGACCGTTGCTTGACCCGATCGGTGCCGGGGCGGGGATTCCCGATGCCGTGGACCCAGTACACCGGCTGCTCAAACTCTCCGCGCTGATCCGCGACGAACTGGGCGACGAAGCGCCCGGTGAAGCTGCCTTGCTGCGACAGGCCAGAAGCGTGGCACAAAGCATCGACCGGCTCCTCGTTGAAGGGGTGAGTCCCGAGGACATGCTCGACGAAGGCATCCTCGGCCTCTCGTCGGAACTGTCGGAGCACTGGCGGGAAAGCACCAAGCTGTTCGCCACCGTATTCTTCAAGTGGAAGGACGAACTGGCGCGGCTGGGCAGGATCGATGCGCCCGAACGACGCAATCTGCTTTTGGCCCACGCGGCGCAGGTGTGGAGGGAAACCCCGCCTGCCCATCCCGTGATCGCTGCGGGCGTAACCTCGGCCTCGCCTGCGGTCGCGAATTTGCTTCGGGTGATTGCGGATCTTCCGGACGGCGGCGTCATTCTGCCCGATCTTGATCTTGCGATGGATGTATCGGTCTGGGACGCGCTCGGGTCTGCAGGCGGACCTGACGGCAAGGTATTTCAGCGCGGGGATGTCGTAACGCATCCGCAGTATCACCTGAAGCTTCTGCTGAACCGCATGGGGATCGGGCGAGGCGAGGTTGAGCCGTGGCACCGTTCTGGCCTTGCGCCTGCGCCGCCGGAACGCAGCCGCGCAATCTCGAATCTCTTCCTGCCGCCGGAAGCCAGTGCTGCTTGGGCTTCGCTCGAGGCGAGGGAGCGCCGTCTTTCCGGCGTTCGGATGATGGAGAGCGCCAACCCGGAGGAAGAAGCGCAGGCCATTGCCGTGTTGGTCCGCGAAGCTCTTGACGAGCCAGAGCGCCGCGTGGCGGTGATCACGACGGACCGCAGTCTGGCGGCGCGGGTCGTGGCGCATCTTGGCCGCTGGAATATTGGCGTGGACGATACGGCCGGCCGGCCATTGCCGCAGACGGCGGCAGGCAGGGTGATCCTTCAATTGGCCGAAGTCGTTGCCGAGCGGGCCGCACCCGTCCCGCTGCTTGCCTTGCTTGGCCACCCGCTGGTCTGCGCAGGCGAGGGCAGGGCGAAATGGCTCGAGCGGGTGCGACAGCTGGATCTGGCCCTGCGTGGCCCCCGACCCGGCCCCGGACTGGCTGCCATCCGGAGCAAGGCGAAGGAACATGAAAAGCGGTATCCGGGTCTTGCAGACTGGTGGTCGGTCGTCGAGGACCTGCTGTTTCCGCTGCTGTCGCTCGATGGCCACGCGTCGCTGGATGCGGCGCTGATAGCTCTGTCCGAAGTGGGAGAAGCGCTGTGCGGGCAGGGGCTGTGGGCGCAGGCCGATGGGCGCTGTCTCGCGCAGTTCATCGAGACCTGGCGCGAAGCTGCTTCAGAGCATCCAGGCCTTTTGCCGCCCGAAGAACTGCCGGCACTGTTGCGCGATGCCATGGAGGAAGTCTCCGTCCGCCCGTCCTATGGGGGGCATCCGCGTCTGGCGATCTACGGCTTGCTCGAAGCGCGGATGAGCCGCGCCGATCTTGTCATCTGCGCTGGCCTGACCGAGGGCTCCTGGCCAGGCAGCCCGGCGACTGACCCGCTGCTGGCACCTGCCATCCTCCGCGCTCTGGGCATCCCGGGCGCCGATTTCCGCATCGGTCTTTCTGCACACGACCTTGCTGCTGCATTGGGAGCGCCCGAAGTCGTGCTCAGCCATGCGCACCGCGATGCAACCGGTCCGGTCATTCCTTCGCGCTTCCTGCTGCGAATTCACGCAATGCTTGGCGAGCAGCTTCGGCGCGAGACGCGCGCGGTCAGCCTTGCCCAAGCGTTGGCCGATCCCGAACCGGAGCAGCCTCACCCCCGGCCGCACCCCATGCCCAGTGCGGAGCAGCGGCGCGTTCCGATTGCGGTTACCGCACTGGACCGGCTGCGCGGCGATCCGTACCAGTTCTATGCCTCGGCGATCCTTGGTCTGCGTAGCCTGGATCCGGTCGATGCCGATCCGACGCCTGCCTGGAAAGGCACCGCAGTTCACGATGTGCTGAAGGCATGGCACGATGGCGGCGGCCGTCCCGGCGAACTCGTGCCGCTTGCCGAACGCATGTTCGACGAGATGAGCGCCCACCCCTTCATGCGGGCGATGTGGAAGCCGCGCCTGATCGATGCCTTGCTGTGGATCGAGGAGGAAACGGACCGCCTTGCCGGCGAAGGCCGCGACGTTCTGGCGATCGAGCGCAAGGGCGAGATCATGGTTGACGGCATCCGCATTCACGGCCGTGCAGATCGTATCGACAGGCTGGCCGACGGAACGCTGGCCGTAGTCGACTACAAGACCGGCACGCCGCCATCGGGCAAGATGGTCGCGCAAGGATACGCCCTTCAGCTTGGCCTCATTGGCATGATCGCCCGTGGCGGTGGCATGGAAGACGTCTCGGGCGAGCCAACGAAGTTCGAGTACTGGTCGCTTGGCCGGAACAAGGATCGCGGCTTTGGCTACATGAAATCTCCCGTCAAGGAAACGGCGCGGCAGACCGGCCTGTTGCTCGAAGAGTTCCTGCCCGAAACCGAGCGTTTCCTGCGTGAAGCGATTGCGCGTTGGTTGCTTGGCAGCGAGCCGTTCACGGCGCGGCTCAATCCCGATCTTCCGGGCTACAGTGATTTTGACCAGCTGATGCGTCTCGACGAATGGCAGGGTCGCGAAGAGGAAAGCGGCCAGTGAGCAAGGTCTATCCCCTCAGGGACAATCAGGCGCATGCGGTCCATCCGCAGCGCACCGTCTGGCTATCTGCGTCCGCAGGGACCGGCAAGACGCAGGTCCTTTCCGCGCGCGTTCTGCGCCTGCTTCTGCAGGAGGGTGTCGAACCCGAGCAGATCCTTTGCCTGACTTTCACCAAGGCGGGTGCCGCCGAAATGGCGACGCGCGTCAACGAGGTTCTCGCCAGCTGGGTGCGTCTTCCCGAGATCGAGCTCGCCGCGCAGTTGAAGGCGATTGGCGCGCCGTTCGGACCCGAAACCGTGGCCCGCGCGCGCAGCCGCTTTGCCGCCGTGCTCGATTGCCCCGGCGGCGGTCTCAGGATCGAGACCATTCACGCCTTCTGCCAGTGGCTGCTTGCATCTTTTCCCGTGGAGGCGGGATTGCGACCGGGCAGCCGAGCCATGGAGGACCGCGACAGGGCACTGCTGGTTCGGCAAGTGCTGGCCGAATTGCTGGTTTCGGCCGAAATCGAGGGCGACGAGGCATTGATCGACGGTCTTGCCTCGCTCTCGCGCCGGATGAGCGAGGATCAGGTGGAAGCCTTTCTGCTGCGTTGCGCCGGTGCACTGGATCTGTGGACAGGGCCGGGCGCATGGCAACCGCCACTGCGCCCGCGGATCAACCGCGTGATCGGGCTGGGCGAGGATGACGGGCCGGAGAGCCTTGCCGCCATGTGCGCCGATGATCGGTTCGATTGCGAGTCCGTCCGGCGCTGCATGGAGATGAACAGCGCCTGGGGCACCAAGAGTGGTATCGAAACCGCGAACACCCTTGGCGACTGGCTCGCCGCGGGCCCGGAAGGGCGCCTGAACACCTTTGCCGCGCTGAAGAGCCAGTTTCTCACGGCCAAAGATGAAGCCAAGTCGACCACGAACATCGAAAAGAAGCAGCCCGGATATGCCGACTGTGCCGCGCGGGTCATTGCCTGCGTCGAGGCAGTAAAGGCCCGCAAGGCACAGCTTGATCTTGCCGACCTGCTCGAGACAGCGCTTACCATCGGTCGCCGTTTTGCCCTGGCCTGGAGCGATGCCAAGGCGCGCGAGGGCTTCATCGATTTCGATGACCAGATCCGCACCGCCGCTGACCTTCTGACCAAGCGCACCAGCGCCGAATGGATCCGCTTCAAGCTCGATCGCCGCTTCGACCACATCCTTGTCGATGAAGCGCAGGACACAAATGCCTCGCAGTGGGAGATCGTGCTCGAAGGGCTGGTGTCCGACTTCTTCACCGGCGAAGGCCAGCGTGGGCCTGCCGTGCGCACGCTGTTCGTGGTGGGCGATTACAAGCAGGCCATCTTCGGTTTTCAGGGGACGAGTCCCGAGAACTTCGCGCAGGCGAGCCTTCGGGTCAGGGAGCAACTCGATCAGGTCGCGCAGATCCTCTCCGACCCGGACCGCAAGCTGCTCGAACTCGGGCTGGGCCAATCGTTTCGCACCTCAAGGCCGATCCTCGAATTCGTCGACCGTGCCATCGATCATCTGGGGTGGGATCGGCTGGGCCTTGATCGCAAGCCCGAGCGCCATGTCGGTCTGGATATCCCCGGCACGGTCGGCCTCTGGAAGATCGTCGGCGATGATGCGCCGGACGAGGAGGATGACGGTGGCGGGGGCGACCAGGGAGGGGGAGACGAGGGCGCCGAAAGCTGGCTCTCGCGCCCTGATCGCAAGCTGGCGGACCAGATCGCGCTGCAGGTGAAGGCGTGGATCGACAGCGGCTTCCCACTGGGCAAGGCTCAGCGCCATGCCGGTGCGGGCGACGTCATGGTCCTGGTGCGCAAGCGCAAGGAACTGGCGGGGCTGATCGTGGCACGTCTGCACGCGCGCGGCGTGCCAGTGGCGGGCGTGGACCGGCTGCGGCTTGGCGCTCCGCTTGCGGTGAAGGACCTGGTGGCCGCGCTGCGCTTTGCCGCGCAACCGCTGGATGACCTGAACCTGGCTGCGTTGCTGGTTTCTCCGCTGATCGGGTGGTCGCAGGAAGACCTGCTCGAACACGGCTATCGCAGGCAGGGCGTGCGGCTGTGGGACTGGCTGCGCCAGAACGAGGGGCCTGCGACTTTCGCAACGATGGAGCAATTGCGCAGCCTGCTTGCCCGGGCCGATTTCGATCCGCCGCAAGTGCTGCTGCATTGGTTGCTAGTGGGGCCTTGGGATGGCCGTCGCAGACTGGTCGCACGCCTTGGGCGTGAGGCCAACGATCCGATCGACGAACTGCTCAACGCAGCGATCGCGTTTTCCAGCGCCAATGTGCCCAGCCTGATCGGCTTCCTGCAGTGGTTCGACGCCGGGGAGGGTGAGCTCAAGCGCGAGGCAGGCAAGGCTGATGGCCTGGTGCGGGTGATGACCGTGCACGGATCGAAGGGGCTGCAGGCGCCGATCGTGATCCTCGCCGATGCTGCGGATGATCCGGACCTGTCTCCACCCCGCGGTCTTGAGCTTGTCGAAGACGTTCTGGGGTCCGTGCGCAAGGTCCCCCTGCCGTCGCTACGAAAGGGGGAGAAGGCACCCGCTGTTCTCGAGGCGGAGGCAGAAGCCAAGCTCGCCGAGCGCGAGGAGCATTGGCGTCTGCTCTATGTGGCGATGACGCGTGCCGAGGAAGCCCTGTTCATTGCAGGGGCGAAGGGCAAAAGGCGCAGGAAGGGGGCAGGTGACCTTCCCGAGGACAGCTGGTACGCACAACTCGAGCCGCTGTTCGAGGGCGATTGGCGCAGCGATCCGCTTTGGGGCGCGGTCAAGCAGATCGGCGGTCCTGCCAGCCTGAAAGGCCAGCCGGCCAAGCGATCCGGACGTTCTGCGCGGATTGAGGTCCCGGAGGTGTTGCGCGCTGCAGTCGGCCCCGAACCTCGCCCGCCGCGCCCGCTTGCACCTTCATCGCTGGGAGAGGACGAGGCCCCGGATCCGCCAGCGCCGCCCGGTCCTCATGCCATGCTGGCGGCAAGACGCGGGACGCTGCTGCATCGCCTTATCGAGCGTCTTCCGGAACTTCCGGTCGAGCGGCGACAGGAGGCTGGTCTCGCCTGGCTTGCCCGGATGGCGAGCGATTTCGACAATTCGGACCACGTGGCCATGGTGGCGGATGCCATAGCGGTAATCGACCAACCGGGCTGGAACGACGTCTTCGGCCCGGATTCCCTGGCTGAAGTGCCGCTGGCAGCGGTCGTCGGAGGCCGCGTCGTGAGCGGCACGGTGGACCGCCTTGTCATCTCGGACAAGGGCATACGGATCGTGGATTTCAAGACAGCGCGCCGCCCTCCGGCCTCGCTCGAGGAGATTCCTGCGGCCTACATCCGCCAGATGGCCGCCTATGTTGCCGCGCTTGAAGCAATACACCCCGGCCTGCCGGTTGAAGCTGCGCTGCTCTATACCCACACGCCGCAATTGTTCGTTATTCCCGATGACCTGATCGCAGCGCAAAAGCTGCGCCTTGCCGGGGTTCAGGAATCCTTGTCCGGCTGATCTGTTGCACCGCGCGCGCGAGTGCCTAGATTGCCCTCAACCACACAGGAGTTTCACGCAATGTCGACCAAGGCCGTTTCCGACGCCACTTTTGCCTCCGAAGTTCTGGGCAGCAGCAAGCCCGTCCTCGTCGATTTCTGGGCGGATTGGTGTGGGCCGTGCAAGATGATCGCCCCCGCGCTTGAGGAGATTTCCGAGGAACTGGCCGACAAGGTCGAGATCGCCAAGGTCGACATCATGGAGAACACCGATACGGCCAGCCAGTTCGGCGTGCAGTCGATCCCGCTGCTGATCCTGTTCAAGGACGGTCAGCCGGTCGCCCAGAAGCTGGGTGCTGCGCCGAAGAGCCAGATCAAGGGATGGCTCGAAAGCGTTCTTTGATTTCGAAGCAATTGCCCCCGCGAAAGCGGGGGTTCTTGTATCAGGCCGGCATGCGCGAAAGACGCTCGGCCAGTTCGTCGAACAGCCTGGGACTTGCCGCGCCGATCAGCCCGGGTTCCAGATGGCGATCGACGCGGTAGGGCGAACCGTCAGGTCGCGCTGCCTTGCCGCCTGCCTCGTTCAGGAACAGCACGCCTGCGGCATGATCCCACGCCAGTGTCTTCTCGAACAGGGACACGTCATTCTGGCCAAGAGCTATGCGGGGATACTGCTCGGCGGCGCAACGGGGGATATCGACCAGCGTGTAGTGCGGCGCGATATGCTCCATCAGCGACGCGCGCTTGGACTTGTCGACAAAGACCAGCGAGATCGCGGCAATCGGCGTGTCATTGCCGCTGCCTCGCGCGGTCAGCTTCTCGCCGTTGACCCAAGCGCCCTGGCCGCGATGCGCGGTGCACAGACGGCCCGAGAGCGGGTCGTAGATCCAGCCTGCAACAGTTTCGCCGCCTTGCGCCAGGGCAACCAGGATACCGAACGGCGGCTTGCCGACCGCATAGTTGTTCGTCCCGTCGAGCGGGTCGATGATCCAGCACAGCTTGTCAGACAGGCGATCGAAGATTGCCAGATCAGCATGGGCCGCTTCCTCACCGACGATCGCCGCCTCGGGCAGGATCCTTGCCAGCCCTTCGGCCAGCATGATTTCGCTTTCGGTGTCGGCAATGGTGACGACATCGTCGACCGCCTTGTTGCTCACCTCTTCAATGGCCAGCCGCTGGTAGTGCTTCAGCAGCGTCTTTTCCGCAGTGTCCCGCATGAGGGCGGCCACTGCATCGTCAAGGGACCGGCTCAAGACCGGTAATCCGCATTGATCGAAATGTAGCCGTGCGTCAGGTCGCAGGTCCAGACCGTGGCCGAGCCTTCGCCCAGGCCGAGATCGACCTCTATCGAAATCTCGCTGCCCTTGAGATGCGCGGCGACGGGCGCTTCGTCGTAATCGGCCAAGGGCTGACCGTCACGCGCTGCCCAAGTGCCGCCGAACCCGATCGAGAGGCGGTCGCGATCGGCTGGTTCGCCAGCCTTCCCCACGGCCATGACAACCCGGCCCCAGTTGGCGTCCTCGCCTGCGATGGCGGTCTTGACCAGCGGCGAGTTGGCGATGGCAAGCCCCACCTTGCGGGCGCTCTCGTCGGACACCGCGCCGGTAACGCTGACGGCGATGAATTTCTGCGCGCCTTCGCCATCCTTGACGACGAGGTGGGACAGCTCGCGACATACCTGTTCAAGCGCGGCGGCGAAGGCATCGGCACCGGGGCTGTCGAAGCTGGTCAGTTCGGCGTTTCCTGCCTTGCCGGTGGCGAAGGCGAGCACGGTGTCACTGGTCGAGGTGTCGCTGTCGACAGTGATGCATGAAAACGTCCGACGGTTTGCGGCCGAGAGGCACTCCTGCAGGAATGCCGGGCTGACGGCGGCATCGGTGAAGATATAGCCCAGCATCGTTGCCATATCGGGCGCGATCATGCCGCTGCCCTTGATGATTGCACTGAACGTCACACGGGTATCGCCGATCATCGCCGAAGCGGTCGCGCCCTTGGTGAAGGTGTCCGTGGTGCCGATGGTCCGGGCGGCGTCTTCCCATGAGCAGACTTCGGCCTGGAGTGCGGCTTCGATCCCCGCACGGGCCTTGTCCTTGGGCAGCGGCACGCCGATCACGCCGGTGGAGGAGACGAAGACCTGGTCCTTTTCGCAGCCGAGGTGTGCGGCGACTTGCGACATGATCTGCTCGACCGCCTCGCGGCCGCGATAGCCGGTGAAGGCGTTGGAGTTACCGGCGTTCACCACCAGCGCGCGGGCCTTGCCCTGCTGGACGTTCTGCCGACCAAGTTCCACTTCTGACGAGCAGCACACGTTGCGCGTGAAGACGCCCGCAACCGCCGTGCCCTCGGCAAGTTCGACATAGGTGAGGTCGCAGCGGCCCCAGTCCTTGTACCCGGCGCGCGCGATGCGCGGGGTTGCGCCTGCAATGGCCGGCAGGGCGGGGAAGGGCGTTGCGAGCGGGGAAACGGCGTCAGACATGGCGATGCGCCTAGCGCGCAGGCGCTTCCGGTTCAAGTTATGCGCAGAACACGGGTTTGTCGGCTTGTGCTTTGCAATGCACCTTGTAGCCTCAGTGGATGAATTCGATCCGATTTCTTGCGGCCTGCGTGGCCTTTGTCGTTGTTCAGCAGAATGCATCGGCCGCGGAGCCACAATCCCCCAAGCCCATGGGAAACCCGGGCGAGTGGGTTACCACCCATGATTATCCTTCCGAAGCCCTTCGGAACGAACAGGAGGGCACCGTCGCCTTTCGCATTCAGGTCGGAACGGACGGAGTTCCGTCCGGCTGTGAAGTCACCATGAGCAGCGGAAGTGCATTGCTTGATAGTGCCACGTGCGACCTGATCCAGTCACGGGCGCGTTTCAGCCCTGCCATGGATGGGCAGGGAAGGGCCGTCGTCGGGACCTATTCGAATTCGGTACGCTGGACGATCCCGGATGATCTTGTCCCGGCCTCGATTTCACCCACAACGCAAGTGCTGGCGTTTGTCGTTGACGAGCAGGGCAACGTGACCAACTGCCGCCAATCCATCACTACGCCGTCAGGTACGAGGGAGTTGCCAGGCGCCGGACCGTGTCCCGGCGGGCCCCCGAAAATGGCTCCGTTCAAGGACAAATCTGGAAAGCCGGTAAAAAGGCAGGTGCAGGTCACCACGAAGATAGAGGTGTTTGACGTCGCGCCTTGAGAGCTTTCCATATGGACGAACCGCGACGGAATGCCTATCTGTTGCGGCAATGCGCATGCTTCTTGCCCTTTTGGCCCTGATTACGGGTCTTTCCCTGCCCGAGGCGGCGCTTGCCGTCTCGCGCACGGAAGTGGCCGAAGCAGGCATGGCGACAGGCGCTTCAACTTCTGTCGAGCAGCGCCAGCAGCGTTGCGCGGCCCGCGGTGGCGCGGTGCCGCAGAAGCGCACGAATGCCCGCCGCAAGACGGTGTGGCTGCCCGCTCCGGCACTGATCCGGCCTTGCGGCATTGAATTGACTGACCGCGCGCGCGAATAGCGCCACGGACAGCATACCCTTACCGGCACGACACTGTCCGACGCTGCGCGCCGATGATGCGCATGGCCAACTACATCACAGATTCAACAGGAAAATCCGCCCATGTTCGGCTCTATCGCCAAGGCCTTGTTTGGCTCTTCCAACGATCGTTACGTCAAGTCGCTCGACAAGCTCGTTCGCCAGATCGCGGGTTATGAACCACACCTCCAGGCGCTTTCCGACGAGGAACTGGCTGCCCAGACGCCGAAGCTGCGCCAGATGCTGGCCGAGGGCAAGACGCTCGACGACATCATGCCCGAAGCGTTTGCCACAGTCCGCGAGGCTTCGGTCCGCACGCTCGGGATGCGTCACTTTGATGTGCAGATGATTGGCGGCATCGTGCTTCACCGCGGCGAGATCGCCGAGATGCGCACCGGCGAAGGCAAGACGCTGGTTGCGACACTGGCGGTCTATCTCAACGCGCTGGAAGGCAAGGGCGTCCACGTCGTCACCGTGAACGACTACCTCGCCCGCCGCGACGCCGAGACCATGGGCGTGCTCTACAGGTTCCTCGGGCTGACGGTTGGCGTGATCGTGCCGAACCTCAACGAGGAGCAGCGCCGCGAGGCTTACAATTCGGACATCACTTACGCGACGAACAACGAACTCGGGTTCGACTACCTGCGCGACAACATGAAGCACGAACGATCGCAGATGGTGCACCGCCCGTTCAACTTCGCGATCGTCGACGAAGTGGACTCGATCCTTATCGACGAGGCGCGCACGCCGCTGATCATTTCGGGGCCGACCGACGACAAGAGCGATCTCTACATCTCGGTCGACGCCATCGTGAAGCAGATCCAGCCCGATCTCTACGAGGCGGACGAGAAGACCAAGAACATCACGCTCACCGAAGATGGCGTCGAGTGGGTCGAGCGTGCGTTCGAGGAAGCCGGGTTGCTGGTCGGCTCGAACCTCTATGACGTCGAGAACACGATGGTGGTCCACCATCTCGACCAGGCTCTCAAGGCCAACGTCATGTTCAAGCGAGACATCGACTATATCGTCAAGGACGACAAGGTCGTGATCATCGACGAGTTCACCGGCCGTATGATGGACGGCCGGCGCTGGTCGAACGGCCTGCACCAGGCGGTAGAAGCCAAGGAAGGCGTGCGGATCGAGCCCGAGAACCAGACGATGGCCTCGATCACGTTCCAGAACTACTTCCGCATGTACCCGAAGATTTCGGGCATGACCGGCACGGCTGCCACCGAAGCGCCGGAATTCTTCGACATCTACAAGATGAACGTCGTCTCGATCCCGACGAACGTGCCGGTGCAGCGGATCGACGAGGAAGACGAGTTCTACAAGAACACGCTCGACAAGTTCGCGGCCATCGCGAAGCTGATCCGCGACAAGTACGAAAACGGACAGCCGGTGCTGGTCGGCACCGTGTCGATCGAAAAGTCGGAGCTGCTTTCCGAATTCCTGACCAAGGAAGGCGTGAAGCACAACGTCCTGAACGCCCGCTTCCACGAGATGGAAGCGCACATCGTGGCGCAGGCGGGCCGCCTTGGTGCGGTGACCATTGCCACCAACATGGCGGGCCGCGGCACCGACATCCAGCTTGGCGGCAATGTCGAGTTCCGCATCGAGGACGAACTGCGCGATCTGCCCGAAGGCCCGGAGCGCGATGCCGGGATCGCCCGGATCAAGGCTGAAGTCGCCGAGGAAAAGGCCAAGGTGCTTGCCGCCGGCGGTCTGTGCGTGATCGGCACCGAGCGTCATGAGAGCCGCCGCATCGACAACCAGCTGCGCGGTCGTTCGGGGCGTCAGGGTGACCCGGGCATGAGCAAGTTCTACCTCTGCCTCGAGGACGACCTGCTGCGTATCTTCGGCCCTGACACGCTCTTCGCCAAGATGATGAACAACAACCTTGCTGATGGCGAGGCGATCGGTTCGAAGTGGCTGTCGAAGGCTATCGAGACCGCGCAGAAGAAGGTCGAGGCGCGCAACTACGACATCCGCAAGCAGGTCGTCGAATACGACGACGTGATGAACGACCAGCGCAAGGTCATCTACGAGCAGCGCGCCGACATCATGGATGCCGAAGCCGTGGGCGATGTCGTGACCGACATGCGTCACGATACGGTAAACGCCATCGTCGGCGACGCCTGCCCTCCCGGCTCCTATCCCGAACAGTGGGATGTCGAAGGCCTCAAGGGCAGGGTGCGCGATGTTCTGGGCCTCGAGGTTCCGATCGAGGACTGGATGCAGGAAGAGGCGATCGAGCCGGATACCATCGAGGAGCGCATCCAGACGCTCGCCGACGAGCATATGGACCGCAAGATCGGCGAGATCGATCCGGTGGCCTGGCGCAGCCTCGAGAAGTCGATCCTGCTTGAGCGGCTTGATCATCACTGGAAGGAGCACCTCGCGACGCTCGACGCGCTTCGCCAGGTCGTGTTCCTGCGCGCTTACGCACAGAAGACGCCGATCAACGAGTACAAGCAGGAAGCGTTCGGCCTGTTCGAGAAGATGCTCGATGCCATCCGCGAGGATGTTACGCGCATTCTCACGACCAGCGAGATCCGCCTTCGCCCGTCCGAGGAATTCCAGCTGCCCGAACTGCCGGATTTCCTTACGAGCCACATCGATCCTTTCACGGGTGAGAACGACGCGGCTCCTCTGGCGCCGGCGCCAACCATGTTCGGCGCTCTGCCTCCGCAGGCTGGCGGCGGGCTGACCGTCGGTTCGTCGGCGGTGGATCCCTATGCGGGCCAGGGCATCAGCCGCAACGCGCCCTGCCCATGTGGTTCGGGGCAGAAGTACAAGCACTGCCATGGCGTTGCCGCCTGACCACTGGTTTCAGGTTTGCCGAGGGCATCTCGGTCAAGCTGATTTGATTCAAGGGCTTGAAACAAATGTTATTGTGCAATCGCCGGTCCTCGGCGATTGCACGATCCGCATTTGTTGCTAAACATGAACGAGCGATAAACAGAACAGAACGGGCCGCGTCGAAGAGTTATCCGACGGGGGCACTTGCAGAATGACGTTCAGGGAGATGCGCAAGCGGAGCTTGCTGGCAAGCGGAGGCGTTCTTGCCTTTGCGGCGATGGCCTCCACTACAGTTCCGGCGCTCGCGCAATCGGCACCCGGCCAGGCTACCACTCCGCCATCGCGCGATGAACTTCGCGGCATCACAGGGCAGGCTCCTCAATCTGCGCCACGCCTTTCGGTCAGGAACGAGATCGAGCGTTCGCCCTGTCCGCTGGAAGACCCGCAATATGCGGACATCAGGGTTACGCTGAGCGAAGTTACCTTCAACAACCTGAAGGAGATCGCACCGGACGAGCTTTCCGAGACGTGGAAGCCGCTTGCGGGAACGCCGCAGCCGATCTCTGTCCTGTGCCAGATCCGTGACGCTGCAGGAACCATGCTGCGCAACAGGGGCTACCTTGCTGCCGTTCAGGTGCCTACCCAGAAGATCGAGAACGGTCAGGTCCGGATGGAAGTGATCTATGCCCGGATCACCACCGTCCGAGCCCGCGGTGAGACTCAAGGGGCCGAGAAGAAACTGCAGCAATACCTTGGCGCCCTGACCGGCGAGGAAGTGTTCAATCAGCGCCGCGCCGAACGCTACCTTCTGCTGGCCCGCGATCTGCCGGGATACAATGTCCAACTTACGCTGAAGCCCGCAGGCACCGGAGCGGGCGATCTCGTGGCCGAGGTGAGCGTATTGCGCGAACCCTATGCTCTCGACCTGACGATCCAGAACCTTGCGTCTGAGGCTACCGGTCGATTCGGCGGACAGCTCCGCGGCCAGTTCTACGGGCTGACGGGAATGGGAGATGTCACGACGCTGTCCTACTATGCGACGTCCGATTTTTCGGAGCAGCATATCCTGCAGGGCAGCCATGAGTTCCGCCCCGGCTCACGTGGCCTCGTCGTCGGTGGCCAGTTCACCTATGCCTGGACCAAGCCCGATGTGGCGGGGCTTCCGGCCAATGTCTCGCTCGACGCGCGTACGCTCTATGCCAGCCTTCATGCCCGTTATCCGCTCCAGCGCTCGCTCGCTCAAAACATCTGGCTCAGCGGTGGATTCGATCTGGTCAATCAGGACGTCAACCTGATCGTGCCACTCACGCAGGACAAGATCCGCGTGGCATGGGGCCGACTGGACATGGATGCCGTCGATACGTCCCACGCCCAGCCGAGATGGCGCCTCGCGTCTTCGTTCGAAGCGCGCCAGGGGCTCGCCATCCTTGACGCGACGCGGCCATGCGCAGGCGCTTCATGTGCCACGGCACTACCCGCCAGCCGTGCAGATGCCTCGCCAACCGCTACGGTCGTGCGCTGGCAGGGTGAATACGAGCGCGCGCTTGGCAAGGTATCTTTTCTTCTCGCCCCTCGTGCCCAGTACGCCTTCAAGCCGCTGTTCGCGTTCGAGGAATTCTCGACCGGCAACTTCACGATCGGTCGCGGGTTCGATCCGGGAGAGCTGATCGGCGACGATGCCGTGGGCGCCACGGCTGAATTCAGGGGACCGCGCCTTCCGATCGGGAGCAGCCGGGAAATCCGCGTTCAGCCGTTCGTGTTCGCCGACGCCGCGTGGGTCTGGAACAAGGGGCTTGCGGGATCCGACCGCCTGACGTCTGCAGGTGGCGGTTTCCGCTCCGACATTGGCTCCCGCTTCCGTCTGGAGGCGACGCTGGCTGTGCCCCTGGAAAAGGTCGGCCTCCAGGCCCGCCGTTCCAAGCACCGCTTTCTCATGACTTTGACCACGCGATTGCTGCCGTGGAGGAACTTCTGATGCGCGCTCATGTAAAGGCCCCCCGCAAGCAACTGCTTTCAGCTTCCGGAATTGCGCTGGCGACGGCACTGGCGGCATCGGGTTCGGTTGCGCAGGCGCAATCGTTCCAGGCTACGCCGACATCGACGTTCGGCTCTGTCTCGATCAACACCGGTTCGGGCACGACCGACATCGTCGTTTCAAGCCCGAGCGCAGTCATCAACTGGACGCCGAACGATACCGCAGCAACGGGCGGGCCAATCATATTTCAGTCGGCCGGCACGACGGCTACGTTTACCAATAACCCTGCATCGAACGGCGACTTTGCGGTGCTCAACCGCATCATCCCTTCGGGATCGACACGTGCAATCCAGTTTGATGGGACGGTCGTTTCTCGTCTGCAATCAGCTGCGGGCGGCTCTGCTCCGGGCGGGACTGTCTTCTTCTACAGCCCTGGCGGCATCCTCATTGGTGCATCGTCGGTCTTCGATGTCGGCAATCTGGTTCTCACCACATCGGATCTCAATTACAGCACGACCGACGGCAGCTTTGACACCAGCGGCGCCTATGTCTTTCAGCCAGTCAGCGTGGCTGGCTCGCAGATCGTGGTCAGCGCAGGCGCTCAACTCGGCGCGACGACGGACGGCTCCTACATCGCCATGGTTGCGCCGTCGGTTACCAACAACGGCACCATCACTGTCAACGGTTCCGCCGCGCTCGTTGCTGCCGATGCTGCCACAATCACCTTTTCTCCCAACGGCCTGTTCGACATTCAGGTCGATTCCGGAACAAGCGCAACCGGCACAGTTGCGAGCAACAACGGTACGATAACCGGCCCAGCGGCGTCCAACCCGGACTTCTTCCATCGCATCTACATGGTTGCCGTCCCCAAGAACGACGCGATCACCATGGCCATCGGGGCCGGCAGTTCGCTGGGATTCGACATCGCAGGCGCGGCGGATGTCATTGGCAACACCGTCGTGCTGTCAGCCGGTAACGACGTGGCAGGCGGAAGCGCGCAGAGCTTCGCCTCCAGCGGGGGCGGAACCGGGCTCGCAAACATTTCGGGTGGCGATGCCGACTTCACGTCGAACCTGGAGGCCCGGCTGACTGGACAGTTTCAGCTTGGCTCGGGGAGCAGCGCAGGTCTGGATTTCGCGTCCAACGTCTTTGCGAGCTCGACCGGTGGTGACGTCAGCGTCTTTGCGAATGCCGGTGGGCAGGTTTCCTTCGGCGCCAACGTCGAATTCCATGCTGATAGAAGTGGGTCGAGTGCTTCGGTCCTTGCTGTTGGCGGCAGCGCGCATCTTTATGCGACTGATGGCGGCACGATCGATGTCACGGGCGATGTGCACCTCAGCGCCAATGGCTTTGGCGCTCCAGCGATTTCGCCCGATACCAACGCCGGAGACGCGCAGGGCGGCTTTGCCAAGATCCAGTCGAACAATGGCGGCCAGATCGACATTACCGGTAACGTCCAGCTTGATGCGATTGGCTTTGGCGGCCAGGCGCAGAGCGTGGGCACCGGCGCCGGAACCGGGACAGGCGGCACCGCGTGGATCCTTTCGACCGGTACGGGTGGTTCGCAGGTCAACATTCAGGGTACTGCACTCCTTGATGCCACGGGGCGAGGATATGACGGTGCCGGCTGTGTCACGTGCGCGCTTGACGGTGGTAGTGCGCAGGGGGGGCTTGCCGCAATTCGCGCCAACGGTGACTCCACCATAGCCATCGGCGCTGCTTCGGCACTGTCAGCCCGTGCGCAGGCGGGCAGTTCGGCAAGTGGCGCGGGCGGCAATGCCACGGGGGGGCTGATCAGCGTCTACGCGCTCGATACCGCCTCTCTGTCACTGCAGGCTCTCGATGGTTTTGCAGATGCAATCGGTGGAGATGGTGCAACTGTCGGTGGCTCAGCGCTTGGCGGCAATGTTTCGGTCTACACCATCGCCACCAGCGGCTCCGGATTGGTCATTAATGGACTGGCGCGTTTCGACGCTTCGGCCTTCGGGAGCAATGGTTTCGGATCGGTTGGATCATCAGGCAGTGCAAGCGGCGGTTCGGTCAATCTCTTCGCAAACACGACCAGTATAACGATCACTGGCGCCCTTGACGTAACAGCGAACGCCTCGGGCGCCTCTGGCACCGGTCTGACCACGCCGGCAACAGGCGGGTTCGTAACTGCCGAAGCGCGCAACGGGGCGACCCTTTCAGCTTCATCGGGCATTTCACTGACCGCAAATGCAACCGGCGCCGTCGCGGGTGATACGGCTGATGCGGGCGACGCGACTGGCGGCACCGTCGATGTCTTCGCCAACGGCGGCACCATCCAGACCACCGACTTGTTCATGTCTGCCAACGGCAGTGGTGGCGCTCAGTTCGGCAGCGGTGCCTCCGGGGATGGAACGGGTGGGCTCGCGCGGCTGCGAGTATCGACCGGAGGGTCACTGGCGGCGAGCGGAGATATCGCCGTCGCGGCAACCGGACGCGGCGGGGATGCGTCTGACGGTACGGGCGCGGGAGGCACAGGCACAGGCACAGGCGGCACCGCGCGGATAGCCATGACTGGCGGACAACTATCGGCCGGCGGTTCGTTTTCCTTTGTCGCAGAAGGTTATGGCGGCCCGGGGATGATCGCCGGTTTCGGCCAGGGTGGTCTGGTCGATATTGGTATCGCTGACGCTACGTTCGCGACCAGCGGCATCTCCTATATCGGCGCGATCGGTTCAGGCGGTGACGTGTTTGGCTTTGCGTCCGGCGGCAGCGCTGGCGGCGCGACCGGCGGGGCGATTTCGTTCAATGCCAACCGCAGTACGGTTCACCTCAGCCAGACTGGCAGCATTACCTTCGAGGCGACCGGTTACGCCGGTAGCGGTCGGTCCAGCGCAGATGGGCAAGGCGGAACCATTACGTTCACTGCCGGGAGTTCGACCGTCGATTCCTTCGACGGCCTGAACCTTTTTTCCGAAGGAGTAGGTAGTGATGGCCAGTCCGGAGGAAATGGCGGCACCGGACGCGGCGGCACCATCTCTCTGAATGCCAACGCCAGTCTGACCGCGCCCACGCTTATCACCGCGCCTACAGTCTCGATCAGCACGACTGGCCGTGGCGGAACGGGCGGGACGGGTGAACCCATAGGAGAAGTCGGCGGCGACGGCGGCCTCGGGCAGGGCGGCACGATCAATCTGAATGCGGCTGTCGACGGCGGCTTGATCAGCACTGGTCAACTCAACGCAAATGCGTCCGGCGTTGGCGGCAACGGCGCTCTGGGAACGATGAATTCTCCCACCGGTGACCGCGGTGGAAACGGCGGGGCCGCGCTTGGCGGACAGATCAATCTCAATTCTTTCGCAGCGTCAGGCGGCAGCGGAGCAGGCGGATACGAACTCGGTTTCGTCATCATCAACGCGGGTGCGCTTGGCGGCGCAGGCGGAGACGGAGGCGAAGGTCCGACGCCCGGCGTTGGCGGAAATGGCGGCTCGGCGACAGGGGGGACGATCAACCTGCTGTTCGACCGTGGCGGCAGTCTCCTCTCCTCCACTGACGGGTTCAATGCGCTTGCCGATGCCACCGGCGGCAACAGCGGAACTTGCGGCGTTACATGCAGCGCGGCTGGTGGAACGGCTGTGGGCGGCTCCATCAATCTGGGTTCGAACGGCGCGACCACCGGGAACGAGGTATCGTTCACCGCAGGCCTCAATCTTTCGGCGTTCGGCAGCGGCGGCGGATCGTCCGGCGGGGCAGGCGGCAATGGCACGGGTGGCAACATCGCCGTGCGGCTCGGATCGGGCCTGTCCTTCGCTGCCGACGATGTGACGATTTCGGCGACAGGCGAAGGTGGCGATCAGTTTACGTCGCTCAGCGGTGGCAACGGCGCGGGTGGCAACGCATCCTTCACCGCGTCGGGGACAAGCACCGCGGGCATCTCTGGCACATTGGCCATCTACTCGGACGGCACGGGAGGTGCTGGCCGCGATGTCGGGGCCAACGGTGGTAACGGAACCGGCGGTACAAGCCGTCTTTACAGCGACGGTGGAAGCATCACCATCGACGGCGGCGCAACCATCGAAGCGAGTGGCTTTGGTGGTGCCGGATACCTCAACGGACCGAGCGGACTCGGCGGCGCGGGTACCGGGGGCACCGCATTGCTGACGGTCGGCACGCCTGATGACCTTGGCAACAACGGTAGCATCGACATCGGCGGGTTCACGTTCGTGACTTCCGAAGGCACTGGCGGCGACAGTTTTGCCGGCGGCGTCGGTACCGGCGGGTTCGTCGGAATTTCGGCCAGGCAGGGAACGCTCGTTCTCGGCCAGACATTCGCAACCGCTGACGGATTCGGCGGCTTCGGCCAGTTCGGCGGCGCAGGCGGCGCTGCGCAAGGTGGCGAGGTCGAAGTGTTCGCCAACAGCGCGCTCGAAGGCGCGAGTTCTGTAACCATCAGCAATCTTGTTGCCGATTCATCGGCATTTGGCGGCTTTGGCGGATTGGCCTCGTCTCCCACCGGCAATGGCGGCGCGGGTGGCGATGCTACTGGCGGAACGGCCTTGATCTTTGGCACTGCAGGCAATGGCCAATTGCAGATCAATTCCGTCAACGTCTCTGCCGGTGGCTTCGGCGGCGGCGGGGGTGACGGATTGAACGGCGGAGCAGGTGGTACTGGTGCCGGCGGTAGAGTCCAACTCGGAACCGCCAGCGGGCTCGCTACAGGCGCGATCAACTCCGGATCGGCCACCTTCGGGTCTGTGCTTACCAGCGCTTCGGGCGTCGGCGGGGATGGCGGTGCAGGCGATCTGTCCTTCGGAACGGGCGGCAGTGGTGCCCTTGGGGCGGCAGGTGGATCGACATTGCTCGTTCGCGGCAGCCAGGTAACCATCACAGGCAGCGGCAGTTTCAACGCCCATGGGACAGGCGGCAATGGGGGTGACGGCGCAACTGCAGGTTCCAGCGGCAATGCGACTGTAGGCACTAATGTCGCGACCGACCGGGTTTCTGGTGCGGCCCTGGTGGTTACCCACCGGTTCCAGCAGCCGGGCCAACTTGGCAGCCTGACCGCAGGCGATCTCAGCTTCAGCGCGATTGCGGTCGGAGGCACGGGGGCGACCTCTGGAACCGGCACCATCATCGGCGATGCCATCGACATGGAGATGAATGGCGGCAGCTTGACTGGTACGAATGCTTCGTTCGTCGCGATCGCCGATAACGTGGCTGCAGGCGCTCTTGCGGACTACGTTTCGTTGACCAACTCCACCGCGGACCTATCGGGCAGCCTGTTCCTCTCGACGCCCAATGCATTCTCGATCCTGCTCGATCAGTCCACGCTGACAGCCGCAAATGTGGCAATCGACGCGGGCAACTGGGTTCTTCCGGGCACGGCTCCGGCAAGCGTCGGGACTTTGACTGGCACCAATTCGCTGAGCCTCTCTTCGGGCCAGGATATTGTCGGCTATGCCAACCTGTCGACGCAGGGCTCGCTAACGCTGCAGGCACTGGGGCGGATCGATCTGGGTGCTCTCTTCGCCGTCGGCGCAATCGACGTGACGGCGGGAGGGGCCATAAGCCTTGGCGACCTGACATCCAGCGATTCCATAGATCTCGAGACGCTGGGCGTCACCGTGACCGGCAACATGACAGCAGCGACATCTGTCACCGTGCAGTCGGCCGGCAGCGTGACGACCGGCAATATCTCGGCCGGAACGGGCACGCCGAACGGCAGCAACGGCGATCTCTATTCGGTCGGGATCACGTCTGGCGGCAGCGTCCAGACAGGTTCCATCTTTGCAGCTTCGGACGCTGGAATCAGTGCCGTTGGCAGCGTGACGACGGGCTTCGTGCGAGCCTATGACACCCTGCTTCTGGCCGGAACTGGCGTCACCATCGACAGTCTTTCGATCGTCAATCGCACCCTCATTGCCAACGCTTCGATGGCCGCGCTGGGCCAGACGGCCAATGGCTTCGACAAGGAACTGGTATTTGCAACAGCGCCCGTCGCAGTAGGCGGAGCGGTCCGGATCACAAACTCGTCCGGCTCCGGCAGCCTCACAGCAGGCGTGGGAGGCGATCTGACAACCGGCAACCTGTCGGTTTCCAACTCATTGAGACTTTCCGCGGGCGGAAGCCTGACTGTCGGGCAAGTCTCGGCGGGCTCGGGCACGCCAACCGCCAGCGGAGCGGGGCTGATCTCGATCGCGGCCGATGGCAATGTCAGCACTGGCAACCTGACCTCCAGCGGAGACGTCCGCGTTGCGTCCGGTGGCGGTCTCGGCACTGGTACCGTTGTCGGGTATGACGTACTGCTCGGCTCGGTTGGTGACCTCTCCATAACCGGTCTCAATGTCGTCAACCGTGTGCTCATCGCCAACAGTTCGATGCAGGCTTTGGGGCAGACCACGAACGGGTTCGACAAGGAACTGGTGTTCGGTGCGACGCCGGTGGCCCTGACCGGGGCGGTGACGATCTCCAACAATTCAAGCGTCGGTTCGTTGCGGATCGCCGCCGGGACCGGGGTGACCACGGGCAACGTGTTTTCTGGCGGCCGGATAGGGATAACGGCCAACGGTCCATTGACCTTCTCGAGCCTTCAGGCGCAGAACGATCGCATCGAGATTATCTCGCGCAATCAGTCGATTACCACAGCCTCACTCGTTTCGGGAAGCGACATCCTCGCAAGTGGCGCCACGGCGCTTAATCTCGGGACGGTGCGAGGCCGGGATGTGGTGCTGCTTTCAGGGGGAACCGCATCCGTCCAGACCGCTCTGGCAGGGGCCGTGTTCAGCGCGACGGGCCAACTGACGAATGCCACGGGCCGCTTGTTGATTGCGGGCAGTTCCATGCTGCCGACCACCGCGCAGCCCGGAAGTATCAACTACCCGGCAATCTTTGCGGCGACCCCGGCAGCTACCGGCAGCAATGTCACCATCGGCAATGTAGCGATTGCCGGGCGGATCGCAGTAGCCACGGAGGGCGACTTCTCCGGCGCAGGGATGCGGTCCTTCAACGACATCAAGATCGAGGCCGCCGGAACAGCGACGGTGGCACGGCGCTGGTTGGCCACGCAGGTCCGGATCGTGTCCGGCGACATTTCGATTATCGACAACGGTAACGCGACCCTTCCGACCGGCCAGACAATCCTTTCGGGTATCCAGACGGCGGAGACGGGCTTTGTCGACCTGATCTCCAATTCGACCAGGACCGCGCTGATCGGGGATGGGCTAGCCGCAAATGGCGGATACGCACTGAGCAATGCCGAGATCGGCCTCGTCTCGACCGGCGAGTTTGTCATCGCTGCGGTGGATCGCTCTGCCAACGCAACGGACATGTTGATTGGTAACGTTTCGCTGGTGGCGGGGGGAGCCATCGGATCGACCAATGTGGCGGGCACCACCGGCAGAGTCATCTTTGCCTCGGGCGAACTGCAGACGGAGATACCGGGCGGCGCAATCCGTGTTGTCGGCGCGATTACCGGGACCGGCTTTGCTCAGTCCAACGTTCTCGAATTCACGACGGGCCGTTTCGAGCTGGATGCCGCGACAGGATCGATCAATCTTACTTCGGCCAGCCAACTGGGGAGCACTGCCCCCCTTGGTGGCGTTCTGGAGATCAATGCGGACCATATCCATGTAGCGTCGGGCAGCATTCTCGAAAAACTTGCGGCAGATCCATTCTACGAAGGCAGGATCGCCGAACTGAATGCGCCGGCATCTGTCCAGCGACCGGAAGGGGTGCTTCGCAGCCTGGGGCTGGACCTTTATCCGACAGGCACGCTCTATATCCAGAACACCGGCACGACGCTCAATCCGGCTGGCTTCCTTGCAGATGCCGACCTGACCGATGTGACCGCGCCGACCAACTCGGCGGCAGGATCAATTTCCATTGTCGTCAATGGCGCTTTCCAGACCCCTGACGGGATCGTTACCGGAGCGGCGGCACACGGCCTTGTGGTCAATTCGCCGGACGCCGATTTCACGCCCTTCACGGCTGACAGCCAGATCAACGGCTGCCTGTTCTCCGTGGCGTCATGCGCTTCTGCCATGGAGGGCCCCGATACCATCGGGTCTATTTCGGGCCAGATTGAAATTATCTCCAACGAAACGCTGGGAAGCACGCCGGCGTTTGTCGAAGAACCGTCTGGGCCGACCTCTGACGAGAATAGCGATGATCCTGCACAGGAAGAGCAGCAGCAGGAGGAGCGGGCTAACGAAGGGGAGGATGCAGCCTCCAGCCCAATCGCTCCGCCACCGCAGCTGATCGACAGCAAGCCTCTCGATCCCGTGGGGCAAATCGAGCAACCGGTGGCCGGCAGTGGCAATCCGGCCCTGATCGGGTCGGTCGTGAACGAGGACAGCGCGGAAGGAGACGCCCAGTGAACGCGCGCATAAAGACAATTCGCAGCAGCGCCATGATGGCGGCACTCCTGGCATCGGCGGCAACGCCGTTGCAGGCGGCCGAAGGGCAGCAGCCTCTGTCGATCCGCAACTCGTTCCGTGTTGGCAGTTCGGGTGTGACCTGCACCGCGCAGAATGCTCCGCTGGACAAGCGGCTGGGCGGTATCTTCGATCGTGGTTACCGGGTCAGTTGTCGAGACGCCGCCGGGGCAGTGGGCAGTCTGATTGCCGTGAGGCGGGACATCTCCATGGGCAACGAGCCCACCGGCCTTCCCGGCGTGACTTTGGCTTGCGGGGGCGAAGGCAGCGTCGCGATCGAAACGCTGGGCCGGGTTAGCGCAGTGAACTGCCGCGACCAGAACGCCAATGTCGAATACAAACGCTATGCGGTGAAGCGCGGCGGGACCACCTACTTTGTTGAAGGGCTTGCAGGCTATGATCCGGCGCTGCGACTGGCTCTCGCGAGCGTTGTCAGCGACAGTCCGGTGCCGGGCGAAATCCGCGTGGCGACGACCGAGGTCAGCGATCCTGCCGCCTTCGCGCGCGTGCAGGCGGGGCAACTGGATCGCCTCGGTGCGCGGGACGAAGGCTATTTGCGCAACAATGGCGGCCGCTTTGCCGAATCCTCGGAGTTTTTCGAGGCGTTGGCCAGTCGTGATCGCTCGACCGGTGGGGCAGGACTTGCAGAAGCCCTGGCCAATCAGGGCCTGCAGCAATCCAATCTCGGCAACTTCACGGCAGCCGACCGCCTGCTTTCACAAGCAGCCGGAGCGCTTTCGCGGGGGGACGGCGTGACGCAGCGCCTGATCCGTAACTATCGTGCAATCAACCGGCTCAACCAGCGCAAGGCTGCGGCTGCGCTGAAGGAACTGGCAACGCCCGTGAGCGCCGTCGGGGACGTCTATGACCGGCCCAACCTTGCGGCTGGGGTGATCAATGCGCCGCTGGCCGAACAGATCAACCGCGAGAGTTCGTCGCTCAAGCGGCTGGGGGCGGTCGATCCCGGGCTTACCGACCTTGAGCGCGCAGAGATCCTCGATGCGCAAGCCGATGCCCTGAAGGCAACGGCGGCGCGCGTTCAAGGCAGGCTGGATGAAGCAGTGGCAGGATTTGAAGGCGCCAGCCGGAGGCTCGAAGCGGTAAGGGGCGGGCGCGTTGCCTCCGCCGGCTGGCTGCGTGCAGAAATCCAGATAGAGCTGGCATTGCTGGCCGAAGCGCAGGGCCGCAAGGCTGACAGCGGTGCGGCTTTCGACCGGGCAATTGCCCTGATCGGTGCATCCTTCCCGCAATCACCGGCCTTGCTGGCCACGCAGGCCCGCAAAGCGGCGTGGCTTGGCCGCAGCGGCGACGAGGCCGGAGCCCTGGCGCTTTATGGAAAAGTCGTCGAGGAAAGCCTGTCGGTCCCCGATGCCGGGACGACATTGCGCGATCTGCTCGGACCCTATTTCGGGTTGCTGGCCAAGAGCAACGGACCAGATGCAGCCAAGGCAACGTTTGTGGCCTCGCAAGTGCTTCAGCGTCCGGGCGTTGCCCAGACGCAGGCAGTGTTGGCGCGCCAGATGTCAGAAGGCAATGACGAGGCAGCGGCGCTGTTCCGTCTGTCGCTGGTCCGCACCCGTGACATCGCCCGCACCGAGGCTCTGGTCGAACAGCTTTCAGCGGTTGCCATGCCTGACGAGAAGCAGAGAGCCGCGCTGGTTGCGGCGCAGGACAACCTTGCCTCATTGCGTCGCGACCAGACGGCTTTGGTAAGCAAGTTGGCGGCGTTTCCGCGCTATAACGTGCTGGCGCCGCGTGGCGTTGAGCTGGCTGAACTGCAGGCCGCACTCAAGCCGGGGGAATCCTATTACAAGCTGATGCTGGTGGGCGACCGCGCCTATGGTCTGTTTGCGACAAGTGGCGATGCGCGCGTCGTGGACCTTGGCCTGACGCCAGCGGCCTTGGCCAGGCAGGTTCAGGACATTCGCGATACGATCGTGAAGGTCGAGAATGGCCAGCAGGTCAATTATCCCTTCGACCTCGACAAGTCCCGCGCGCTCTACAAGGCCGTGTTCGGACAGGTTGAGGATTTGCTGCCCGGCACGCGTCATCTGATCTTCGAACCGGATGGCGCCATGCTGCAGCTTCCGCCAACGGTTCTGGTAACCGGCGACAAGGGCATCGCGGAATACAAGAAGCGGATGGAGAGCCCGGACGGCGATCCCTTCGACTTCACCGGTGTCGAGTGGCTGGGCCGTGGGCGCGAGGTTTCGATTGCGGTGAGCCCGCGCGGATTTCTCGATATTCGGAAGCTCGCAGCCTCCGGGGCGCCGCGAAATTACCTGGGACTAGGGCATAATGCCAAGCCCACGCAACGGCCTATGGCGGCGGTGGCGGATGAATGCGATTGGCCGCTGGCCACTTGGCAGAATCCGATCTCTGCCGACGAGCTGCTCTTCGCGCAGAAGAAGCTCAGCCTGGGTGGTAGCGCGGTGAAGACCGATGCGCAGTTCAGCGACAGCGCCCTACTGAGCGAAAGTGACCTCGATCAGTATCGCGTGCTGCACTTTGCGACGCACGGCCTTGTCACGGCTCCGCGCGCGGATTGCCCGGCACGCCCCGCGCTGGTGACCAGTTTCGGGGACATGGGTTCTGATGGTCTGCTGAGCTTCCGCGAAATCTTCGACCTGAAGCTGAATGCAGACCTTGTGATCCTTTCAGCCTGCGATACGGCCGGGATGGCAACGGTGGCAGCCAGCCGGGAGGCGGGCGTCACCACCGGCGGCAATTATGCGCTCGACGGGCTGGTCCGCGCTTTCGTCGGCGCGGGTGCGCGTTCGGTGATTGCCAGCCACTGGCCGGTGCCGGACGACTTCGACGCCACCAAGCGTCTGATCGGCGGTGTCATCGATTCCAGGCCCGGGCAGGAACTCGCAAGTGCTCTGGAGGGGGCTCAGGAAAAGCTGATGGACGATCCCAATACGTCCCATCCTTTCTATTGGGCTGCATTCATCATCGTGGGCGACGGCGCAAAGCCGCTGGTAACCGGCAATGCACCGATGACGACGCAGGCTTCGCGATAAGCGCAGCTTTCGATGCTGGTACGTAAAGGCCCGCAGGTGATCCTGCGGGCTGAACTTTGCGGTTAACGGGCCGTCCTCAATCCTGTCGGGAATACAGGATCGGAGATGCGCAATGTGGCTTGAGAACAACGGCACGGCACGCCGCTCTCCGTACTCTGCAGGCGTTCCAGAGGGTCCGATCCCGGCGGCCTATCGCCGCGGCATCTTCAGGGCCAAGGTTAACGCCCATGAATTGACCGGTACGCACGCACAGATCGAATGTCTGGAGAATCCGAGCCCGGGCACCATGGTATGGCTGACCTTCACGGGGCTCGAATCACGGGCGGCGATTGTCGAGGATAGTGCAGCGTTCAGGATCAGGCTGCGGTTCGTCGAACCATTCCATCCCGCAGTGCTCGATGCCATCCTGCAGGGCAGGTTGGGCGTGTTTCACTGAGGCAAGGGCAAAGCCAGCCAACACCGGCGCAGCCGCTATGCCCTGAATGAAGGGCGGGGCATGATGCTGAATTGCTTGGAAGAAAGTGGCTCCCTGAGTAGGATGATCCGCGCATATTTTAAAGCCTTGTATTTGCGTATTTTTGTGTTGCGGGAGTAGTGTTGGTGACATCAGTCGTGCCATCAAGTTGGAGCGGCTAAGTCTCCATTGATGGCACGCTGCTTCCACGCCTCGATGTCGGCTTCGGTCCACGCGACTCGTCCGCCTCCAAGCGCTCGATTCTTGGGAAAGGTGCCTTGGTTCATGCGGCGGTAGATGGTGGCCACGCCCAGCGAGGTCTGCTCCACCACATCCTTCAGCTTGAGCAGACGGCCGGGCGATTTGAATTCAGGGTTGGCGCTCACAGGAGGGCTCCTTGGGCTGCTGATTGGCTCTCTTGGTCTCGGGTTTGGCGGTGGCAGGCGAAGCACATCCACGGCCCTCGTGCGCCGGTGTGGCTAATGGTGGGGTGCTTCGCGCCGCAGGCGCAACGGTCGGGTTTCCAGCTCAGGACCATGCCGCAACTCCACTCTGCGCTTCGACTTCGGCGAGGGTGCGGTGGGAGGCGAAGGGGAAGGGTTCGGCGCTAGGCTTGGGGCCGTTGGTCCGCTCGGCAAACTGGGCGAGATATTGATGCCCTGCAGGCGTTACCTCTAGTTTCAAGCGAAGCGCAGGGCGGGCGATCGGGGAGAGGAACGCGGCGCGCATCAGTCGATCCCCAGCGCGTTCTTGTAGGTTTCGAGGACCGCTTCCATGTCGCGGCGATCGTCGGGACGCATTTTGCGCAGGCGGACAATCTGACGCATGATTTTGGCGTCGTAGCCCGAGGCCTTCGCCTCGCCGTAGACATCCTTGATGTCGTCCCCGATGCCCTTCTTTTCCTCCTCAAGGCGCTCGATCCGTTCGATTAGGAGGCGCAGCCGATCATCGGGGGAGCGATGCTGTTCCGGGAGGTCGATGGGTATGGTGATCTGCGCATCGCCGTCGGAGTTGGCCTGGATGCGCGCACCCTTGCGATACAGATCCTCGGCCAGCTTCTGCAGCTTGCCATCTGCCTGCTGAAGCACCGTGCGGCGCCCAACGTGATCGGGAGCGGAAACCACGCCTTCGGCTTCCATCAGTTCGACGTGGCGCACGGCGACGTTGTACCCCACGCCCATCTGGCGCTGAAGCCAGCTGATCGAGGCTTTCTGATGATGCAGCACAAGAGCCTTGGCATCGTCGTAATCTGCAAGCGCATTGATGGGCGCGGTGGCAGGTGGGGCAGCGGCAGTCTGTACAGACATGATGAGTCCTTCCGTGAGGCGGGGTCTCAAGGGACCGGTTTAGTCGAGCCACCAGCGGCGCGGGGCCTCTGGTGTTGTGAGGGCCGGTTCCACAACAGGAGCCGGAATGGATTGACGGCGAAGTGGCCGGTTCATCGCGGCGCGCAGGCGCTCGCCTGACTCCCGCCACTGGCGATCTGCATCTTCGCGGCGGCGGGCTTCGCGCGCTTGGGCGGGCAGGCAGCCCATCTGCATTGCCAGGTCGAAGCTCTCGCGCGCGGCGCGATAACGTTGGGCTAGAGGCACGGCTTTACGCGGCATCGCGGCTCTCCTGATCGAAGGGGATGGCGGGATCAGCTTCGATGCAGTCCCGGGCGCGCAACGCTGCGCAGATCGCGCGGGTCAGTTCGGCCCCGGTCAGGTGCCATCGCAGAGCGCGACGCATGAAATCCATGGTGGCCCGGGAATTGGCTGCCACGCGGTGGCGGGCGCAGATCGTAACGAGTTCCGCCTGCCACAACATGTTCAGTGCGCCGGACGGGAGCGCCTCGGCAAAAACGGACTGGGGCGCCCGCCAAAGATAATCGTTGTATCCCCCGGCAGTGATGGCCCGGTTGCTCAAGGGATAGACCCACGGCATTACTTTGGTGCCGAGCCGATCGACAACATCGGGCAACGCTGCGCGGTAGAACTTGCCGTCCCGCTCGGTATGCGCGGCCCACTGGTTGGTCGGCGTTTCCACCAAGAACTTCTCGTGCAGCGCCACGATAACGTGATGCGCGACGCCGGTCATAGCCTTGACCTGGTCTGGCAGGCGATCAAGCTTGTCTTTCTTCGACTTGATCTCAACCGCCACGATCTCGGCCTTGTCGACCGCCAGCACATCGATGCGGTTGCCAAAGGTGGCAGCGTTGACCTCGTGCATGATGCGCGCCGCTGGCATCATCTGTCGCAGACGGGCCACGACGGCTTCGCGCACTTCGCCTTCATCGGGAGAGCGATAGGCCGGCATCAGTACACCCACGCAGCGACAGTCAGCGCGACGATACTGGGCACGGCGATCCAGCTTACGATGCATACGCGGGCCAGGAAAACAGCGGCCGCCGCTTCGCGTTGCTGCTGATCTAGGGCCCCATCGGACCGCTCGTCGGCCAGCGGGAGGTAATAGTCGCGGAAGTGGTTCTTGCTCATTGGAACATCCACGGAAGAAGGGTCGGGCCGCAGCGTCCCAGCATCCAGACAAGACCGACGATTGCCGCGGCAATGCCGAAGCTTCCGGCCGTCTCGGCCAACTCTGCGCGCTGGACGCGGGCGAGCAGGGCTTCGCTTCTCAGTTGCCTGAGCTCGGCCTTGTCGATCGACACGTGAGCGCTGGTCGGGACTGCGGTGAGAACCGCGGAGCTAGAGCGCATCACGCTGCGCTCGCGCTGACATCGGCGAGGAGTGCGTTGACGCGGGCAACCCACGCAATGCGCGGCTCCGAGCCCGGAGGCATCAAGCGCTGTCCTTCCCGGAGCAGTGCGATCACTTCACCGCGCAGGCGCAGACGGTCCGAGCGTGCATTCGACTTGCGGATCACGCGGGACGAAATGCCGGCCCGTGCGCAATCGAGGCAAAACACTGCGCCGGCTGTTTGCGTCCAGCCGACCGGCAGGCGTCCGTCGGCAGCGTGATGAACGGTGCCGCACTGGCATTGGAACGAAGGCACGGTCGGGAGCGGGGCAGCTTTGAAGCGAGGCCGGGTTTGCGCAGACGGCATGGAATTTCTCCGGAAACAGGCAAGGTGCCGAGGCAATTCTGGAGCGCTTCCGGAATCGCGTCCGGCAAAGCGCAGCGGGGGAATTGGGATTGGAAGTGCGGTCAGCCGCAGCCGGTGTCGGGCGCCAGCAGATCGGGTTGCAGGGCACTGAACAGTTCAGGCTTGGCCGGATCCTGGTCTCGCATCATCTCAAGCACGTCCTGCCGGTTGGGCACGCGCAGCTTCAGCTCGATCTTGGGGTCGGGGATGGCGCTGGGGCGCAGGCCGTGCTCGTATATCTCGCTCGACTTCCAGGCATGGCCGCAGAACAGGTTGGTGCACTCGTAGTAGAGTTCGCGGTTGGTGATCGCGATCTCGCGGCTAGAGCGGCAGTTGGCCGCGCTTTGGCAGTGCGGGCAGCGCGCGCGGGCGCGGCCCTTGTGGAAGAATGGAGCCTCGCTGATCGCAGCAGCCTGCTGTTCGGTGATTGCGGTTGCGATGACTGTGCCCTCGGACATGACGATCAGCCTTCCCGCTCTTGGGCATCGAGGGCGGCGATGCCCTTAGTCAGCGATGCGATGGCTTCCTCGCCTTCCTCTCGGGCCCGGCGGCGCTTGGCTGGATCGTTTGATGCCGCTGCGTCGATGATGGCGGAGACGGCCTCACCGGTCTCCTTTGCTGCTTCGGCGGCAACCTTCATCAAGTCCGCCTTGGCAACAGACTGCTCGGCGAGCTCCAGGCGCAAGGTCAGGAGTTGCTGAAATGGAGCATGATCGCCGCCTGCATCGATGAAGGCGCGATCGAGCCGTTCGGCGTCGATCATGCGGATGCCAGCCTGCGTGTCGGGCTCTGACCAGTTGCTGATCGCGCGACGACCGACGCCACAGATCCCGGCGCAGGTATCCCATCCGATGCGCAAGGCAACGGTGGCAAGTGTCCGCTCATACGTGAGGGGCTCGCGGCGCTTGGTCATGCGGCGGCTCCGATGGTGCGTTGCCGAAAGTCGATGTTTTGGCAAGAGACGTTTGGTGTTGCAGCGGTGTAAACTACCGGGATGACCGATTCTGAAACGCCAGTAACAAACGAAAACATTGGCCGCGCGCTGACCGAATTCGCAATGCGATTTACAACTGCGATGATGGAATCCCGGTTGATGGGTCCCACCGAAGCCAACGAAATGTTGGAAGGCATTGCGCGGGCACTAACGACCGGGAAGCTCACACCGGGCGTGACCGAGCGATACCAGGCCGAAAGGGACAAGCTGCGTAGCATCATCGGGTCACACCCTCAGCCTGATTAGCGTCCAGCAACCCAAGCTCGCGCAGTCGGGCATCAACGCGGGCGTCGACTGCCGCATCGAACTCAGCCTGTTTGCGGGCAGCTGCCTGCCTGTGATATTCCGGTTCTTCCACTTCAGCGCGGCGCAGGTTCTCTTGAAGTCGTTCAAAGGCGTCGGGCTGGCCACATTCGCGCATCCACTGCAGGTGAGCGGCCCACTCAGTCATGAGCCCGCTCATACGATCGCTCCCATGTCATTGTTGAGGTGCAAAACGGCGCCGTTTTGGAAAGAGACGTGGGTCTGGCCACGGTCTACGCCATGAAATGCGGGCGGAGCGTGGGGCACTTCGACGGGGTAGATATCGGGGCGAAGGACATGACGAGAAACACCGGTGGCGGCTTCAGCTTTGAGCACGAATTCTGCGGGCATCCGCTTGGAACTCTGCACCCATTTCCAGACAGAGGTATTCGAGCAACCGACAATGCGGGCGAGCGCAGATTGCGAAGGGCCGCGAGCTGCATCTGCATGGAGCTACGCTCCCTTTCCGATTGATCGGATGGACGAAAGAGAAAAACCGGTGCCCACTTTTTCTGCCATCCTTCTAGAACCCATCCTCGAAGCTGCGCAGAGACTTGCCGCGCTGGGACTGCTCGACAAGGCGGGCGACCCTCTCTGCCAGCGCCTGGGCGTCTTCACCCGGCTGCTGGTGAACGTGGATCTCCACCTTGCTCATCTGCGCCGCAGCGGCGGCAGGAGCGGCGCCAGCGGCGGGCGCGAGCGCCATGGCGCCCGCACCTGCCACTGCGCCCGCCATGCGCCCCATCGCGCGCACCGGTCGCCCGCGCCCCTGATCGAGGCCGATGCCGAGGCCGGAGGCGACGTGCCCGCCCATTTCCATCATCAGGCGCGAAGGGCTCTTGATGCCGAGGTAGTTCTTGAAGGCCTGCACGCCGGTCTTGGCCATCGAGATCAGCTTCACTGCCAGCGCCATGGGGTTGATCGCCATGAGCAGGCCTTCCATCATCATCCGGCCGATGTTGGTCATCCACCCGGGCAGCGCGCCGACCACGCCTTTCACCGCAGCAACCCCGGCGTTGAAGGCCCCCTTGATCCGGTCCCAATTGGCATAGACCAGGTATCCGAGCCCGGCGATGGCAGCGCCGATCAGCGCAACCGGCAAGGTTATCGTGCCAACGATCGCCGCCATGGCCGCGCCGATGATGGGCAGGGCGGCGGTGAAGAAGCCGCCCACCGTGACGATGATGGGGCCGAGCGTGGCAATCGCGCTGGCGATTGCCGCAACCCCGACCAGTACCGGGCCGAGCACGGCAGCGGCCCCGCCGACGATGACGATCCACTTGCGGGTTTCGGGTGAGAGCGAGGAGAACGACTCGATCAGGCCGGTGAAGGTCTGGACCAAGGGCGTGAGCGCGGGAATGAGCTGCTGGCCGACGATCAGCGACATGTTCTGCCATGCCGCCTCGGATGCGCGCAGCTGGTTGGCCCCGCTTCTTCACAGACCCTTGCGGCCAGCGCTGGTTCGCTGGGAACTCTGGCTTTGATGCGGCTTAATATGGCCGGGAGGCCAACAGCCAATACGACGATATTCGGATCGAGTGCGGGCACGCCAAAGGTTCTCGCGCAGATCCTGACCACAGGTCAAATCCGCATCTCACTGGCTGGCGCAACCGGCTCAGCCTTCGCAAGAATTGAAAGCAACTTTACCGGAGCTGTTCCCGGCGATGGTCTTTGTGACGGAAATGACCACGATATCCTCATTTCGTGGGATACCTCACAGGCTGATCAGGCGCTTGGGCGTAGCCTCTTTGTGAACGGCACCGATGCCGACAGTTCCGGCGCCACCTGGGCAACCGGCACAGTTGGTTATGCTACAGCGATCAACGCTTATCGTATCGGCAACGTGGGTGGTGGCACCAGAGATCTCAAACTCGGCGCTTTCATCCTTTGCTGCACCGAGCGCGTGGACCTTACCGATGGTGCGAAGCGCGCGTTGTTCGCTGCCGACTACCTCAGGGACGGTGGACTTGGTCCGTTCTCGGCTCGCCCTGCGTTCTTGCTGACTGGCACTGCAGGTCAAGCTGGGGGCTGGAACGATGCGACGACCGGCATGAATTGGGGCACCGGCTTCAAGTTCAAGCCGTTAGCGCCCTCTGCCGCCGTTGATGTGACGGGCGCCGCCTGGTCCTAGCGTGTCACACGACAATTGGGTTGGCTCGGCGTCTGCGAAGGGCAGCGCCTGCCAGCCCTATGCCAAGAATCATAAGTGCCCAGGTTGCAGGCTCTGGGACTACTGAAAACGAAACTGACGATATGCTGAAAGCGCTGCCGTCAGCAGAAAAGACACGGGAGGCGTATGTTCCTCCGGAATTCGTTATAAGGGCAGTTTGATAGCCTGGCTCCGCATCGGCTAAAATAGTCAGGGAAGGTCCGAACATATTCTGGCCGAAAATCAACAATGGCGCTGTCGAGGAAAAGGTAATCGAGTTGTAGCCGTGACGGCGGCTAGAACCAACTGCCAAGGACTGTTGTGCATCGAGGAAGACTGCGCCGTTGCTTACGTTAAGACTTTTTCGCTCAATATCAGCGCCGTAAGATGGTGCTGTGGTGTAGGCAAAATTTTCAAAGCCGAGGAATTGCTCACGCCAAACCAGGGTTCCTAAAGGATGGGTGATAAAATATCCGGGGCCGTTATCGAAGCTTACGATCTTCTCTGCCGCCCAACTTGGACCGGATCCGAAGCATAGTACTGCCCCGGCCAACAAAGCCTTGAAACGCATATAAATCTCCCAGAGTCGCCGCCCATGGGGATGCTTTCAGCGCGTTAACCAAGAGTCGAGTCTGAGAATCAGTCCGGATTGGCGGAAAGCCCCCGGCCGGAAAAGGGACAAATCGGCCGGGGGAGTGTCGGTCTGACGACGATCTGCGGAGTCGTCGTCTACAGGATACGCTCATTAACCATCCCGCCAATGCCTTTTGTTGCACAAGTTAGCACAGGGGCGAGATTGTAGAATCAAGTCTGTTCCACTTATGTTCTACCATGGGAAACAAGCGCCTCGACAAGATCGGTGACTACGTCCGGCATGGGTTCGACCTGCAGGCGTTCTGCAAGTGTGGGCACAAAGCGAAGATCGATGCTGCGGCCCTGGCAAATCGACTTCACATGCAGCGCCAGAGCCCGATGATGATGTTCATTGAAGCGAAGCTGCGATGCTCGAAGTGCGGGCGCAAGGACGTGACTTGCGGGCCTGGGTGGAAAGTTAGCTAGCGCTTGTTTGGCTTGTAGAGCCTCCACCCAGCCCCGGTGAGTTCAATCACTTTGGTGCATCTATGACACGCGGACCGCAATCCGGTTGCGGAGTGATGTAACAAGCTAGGATCTGGCCGGTGATAACCGACCAAGCACGCGATTGAGAACATTTGGGTGACCAGTGCGATGATTATCGCGTGCGGATAACCCATTGGAAAATATAGAGTCTATAGAGAGGTTGCGCGAAGTTGTGTAGCAGTCTCTCGGTTCGTCTCATTCTTTTGCCCGGGAACTAGAGGGACATTAACTCAAGTCAACTTTTGCCGTCCTCCGGCCGATGCCGCCTCTCACTGGACTGCGAGGGCTGGAACCGCTTCCGCTACATCAACGGCATGGCCTGGGCGATCTGGGACGAAGAGGGCGCCTGGCGGTGGTAGAAATATCGGCAATTATATACTTTACTTAGCAGCGTGATTGCGGCATACAATCCGCATGGCAACGAACATTACAGACCCGATCTTCCACGACGAAGCCAAGGCGCTTGCTCACATTGAAGCATCGCGCTGGAACGGTGAGCCTTCATGCCCTCACTGTGGTTCGCTTCGCGTTCGCCGGATGGAAGGCAAGACGCAGGCTGGCATGTTCCTTTGCAACGATTGCCGCGACAAGTTCACCGTTCGCACTGGCACAGTCATGGAGCGCAGCCATGTGCCGCTTCACAAGTGGCTTCTGGCAACGCATCTCATGGCCGCATCAAAGAAGGGCATGAGCGCAAAGCAGATGGAACGTATGCTTGGCGTCACCTACAAGACGGCGTGGTTCCTTTGCCACCGTATCCGCGAAGCTATGGACGGTGCGGCTCGTACGGGCCCCATGGGCGGCCCTGATGCCGTTGTCGAAGCCGACGAAACCTATGTGGGTGGCAAAGCTAAGAACCGCGCCACCCGTAAGCCTGCCGCGAAGAAAGCTGTTGTTGCCCTAGTGCAGCGTGACGGGATTGCGCGCAGCTTCCACGTTGCAAACGTGAACGCTTCAACCGTCCGTTCGCTGATCGTGACCAACATCGACCGCGCTTCGGTTCTCATGACCGACGAAAGCCCCGTCTACTACCGTCTCGGCAAAGAGTTCACCAACCACTACGCGGTGAACCACAGCGCCAAGGAATACGTGACCACTGGCGGCTTCAAGCACAGCAACACCGCTGAAAACTTCTTTTCCATCTTCAAGCGCGGCGTGATCGGCACGTATCACCACATGAGCGAAGCCCACCTTGGCCGCTACTGCGCCGAGTTCGATCTGCGCTACAACACGCGCGGTATGACTGATGGCGAACGCGCTGCACGCATTCTCAAGGGTGGTGAAGGCCGTCGCCTTACCTATCGGCGGATTGACAAACTCGCCGCCTAAGAAGGCGGTGATCCCCCGCCAGCGCGGGGAGAGACGCAAAGGCTACTTTGACTGACTCGACTCCTTGCCCCGCTTCCCGTTAGCCTTGTGTGGCTTGTGGGGGGTGGTGAGCATGCGCTTGAGCGCCGCCTCTCTTCGGGCTTCGGTTTCCGCTTCGGAATAGGTTTCGGGATCATCTGTCATGGCAAACCATATAACCTACCGCTCAAGCCGTGCCAAACTTGAGTGGGCGCAATCCCAGATGAACATTCTGGAACAGGGACTGGAATCCCTGGTCAAGCAACAGGACAACTCCGCTTTCTTCAAAATGGGCAAAGAGAAGGGGGAACTTCTCATCCAAGGTGCGCAAATCCATGATGTTCCCGATATCCTGTCGGTACATGTCGGACGCATCATTGGCGCACTGCGCAGCGCGCTCGATAACCTCATCGTTCAGACAGTGCAAACCGCCGATCCCACCGTAAACACCCGCAACACCGTATTCCCCATATCTGGGAACACTGAAAAACCGGGATGTCACAAGTGGATGGGAGAAAAGATAAGGGGCCTTCCCACCAGCTACCGTGACATTGTTGTCGATGCGAAGCCGTACCGTGGCGGGAACGATAAAATTTTTGCCATCCACAGTTTGCGAAACGAGGATGAACATCTCGCGATCAACATCGTGGCCCTGCGCCGAAACGCCGTCATTTCGAGCGGCTCTCATTTCGTCGTAGTCAAAAGCGAGGGTGCGGATGGCAAAATAATATACACACCCACCGTCACGCAGTTTCCCGACGAGTTCAGCGTTCAGACCAAAATTGAGTTTAGCGGAGGCGTTGCGGGCGGTTGGGAGGTTGTCCCGGCCATTAGCGACTTCATTGCCGCCGTAGGTGACATCATCCAAAAGTTTGAGGCCGTTTAACACCGGCTCGTCAACTGCCGAAATCACGCGGCTTGTGGTAATCTTGATAGCACCAGCCTGTCGCTGATTGGATTCGCACATCTCGGTTGCTCACTCAAGTATATAATTGCCGAAATATCCGTTAAAATATTGGCCTAGCCTCGTCCCAGATTTGGACGGCGGTGTAACGGTTCTTTCGCGAATCAAAAGTAATGTCATCTTCGACGCAACGATCAGCGGAGGATGCCATGCTTACAGTTGCAGAGCAGTACTCAAAGCGCCGAAATGTCGTGCGTCGTCACCATTACATCATGCTTCTGAAGTCGTCCGACGACCGTATGACCAAGCAGGTAGAAATGTTCGCAGCCGATATCCAAGAGGCGATCGACTTAGGCTGCAGATCGGAGATCTATAACGAGGTTGAAATCTGGGAAGATGGAGCAAGCCGCGGCGTACGCAAGCTGCATTGATCGACAGATCAATTGCACAATCGGGCGAATGGCTATGCAAGCCATCGATTGATGATCAAATGTCGGCGTGCCAACCGACTTGTGAAGGCAAATGATGTCCGGGGCATTTGGGACTTTCCAATGCGTGTGGAGAATTGAGCCAATTACAATCGCTCCGGCAACGCTTACTTTTCCAACAGCGCCAACACAACATCACCAAGCATTGCTATATCTTCCCCCGCAAAACCGAGCAGGCGGCGTCGGGGGTATCTGGTACGTACAGTCTTGCCATTGCGCGCGCGACCGACGAAGTCTTTCTTGCCGAAGTGGTGCGCGGCGGCGGTGTGACCGACCATGCCCTCGAACCCGAGCGAACCTTCGTCCTCGCCCGCGCGCAGGTTCATAGACCGGGCGAGCTTGATCCTGGGGAACATCTTCTTGGCGCGCCTTACACGGCCCTTGCCCGAAGCCAGGCGCTTCCGTGGCTTGCGCGGCTCCATGGCGCTGCCGTCGGGCTGGATGTTGGCGGCGATGCGCCTGGCGTTTTCACGTCGCAGGGCTTCCATGGCCTTGCGCATGGCCCGGCGGCGCTGACCGGGGCCAAGACGATTGAGGTATGCCGCGAGGAAGGGTTCGAGCTCGGCAAGGTCTGAGTTGTCAGGACTTGGCATGGTCAGTCGGCCTCGAACGGCGCGACCTTGATCGGCATGCCATCATTGGCGCGCGCCCAGAGCGAGGTAAGCGGGCCGGCGGCATCGCGCAGCGGCTCGGCATCGGGGAACAGCGGAACCTGCTCGGGCACGACGGCGAGCTGCCAGCCACCTTCACCCACGGCTGTTGCCGTCACGATCTCGCGCAGGGGCAGGGTCATCTTCACGTCGAAGGTAGTGTCGTTGATCACGTCCACCTCGAAGGGGAAGCCCGGCGCGTTGGGCTGGATCACATCGGGCTGCTGGGAGCGCAGCCAATCAACCACCACAAAGAACAGGCCCTCGGGCTCACGCGTGAAATCCTCGGCGACGACGATGAGCTGGTATTCCCAGGCAAAGCCGCGCTGGGCTGTTCCGCTGGCCCGCACGCTGCCCTGTTCAACCCACATCGCCAGCCTGTCGGGATCGCGGGCAAGTTCGGGATAGAGCGCCCCGATGGCGGCGCGGAGCAAGGCGGGCTTCTTCACGCGCTCAGTCCTTCCGCTGCTGTTTCAGCACTTCGATGTGCCAGGTGTGCCGCGCCGCCTTCACCAGCATGGCAAGGGCGAGCAGGCCGAACAGGATCGAGACGATCAGGAGTTCGGTGCGCATCACGCTCCTCCGTTCGGGCCGGGGGGCGGGTTGCCGGTCTGCAGGCCGATCCGCCTGCGGAACAGGAACGCCGCGCCATCGAGCAGCAGGGGAAAGCCGACGAAGCCCTGCCCGATCGAGAGCAGCACTGCGGCGACCGGATCGAGCTGCTGGTAGCTGACCAATACAACTGAAATTGTCGCAAAGGCGGGAAGGGCGGAAAGCTCTGCTAGGGCGATGTATTGCCGGCGGCGGCGCCAATGCAGTTCGAGCACGGGATCATCGGGGAATTCCGGCGATGCGCCATAGAGCTTGAGGCCGAGCCGCGCGACAACAACCGTGGTGGCGGCGAACAGCGATGCGGCCCACCAGAACAGGAATTCGCGCCAGTCTTCGAGGTTGCTACCCACGTTGATCAGTCCCACAGGTTCACGGTTTCGAGGGTTTGCGATGCGGCCGTCGGAGGATCCGGCAGCGTCACGGCGGTGCCCTCGGCAATCACGGGGCCAAGCGCGGCGAGCAGGGGATTGAGTTCGAGCGCAGCTTCCACAACGCCGCCCGATGTGGTGCCCAGCTCCCGCCAGCACATCGCGTCGAGCGTGTCGCCCCGCTGTGCGGTTACGGTGCTGGGCATGGCGCATCGCTCGGCGGATTGAAGGCATCCCATGACAGGCGGTACGGCCAGTAGAGCGGCCAGAGCATGCTCGCCAAGAACGCAGGCACGCCGGGGACAGGATCGCAAGCGCGAGCAAAGCGTGTGCCCTGATGACCGAAGGTCAGCACAGAACCCAGCAGGTAGATTGCTGCGAGGATGGAGAGCCTCTTCATCAGATCAGCTCCACGGTGGTGCGCGGTGCGCCGAGGATGTCGCGGATCGCGGCGGTGGCGTGCTTGCGATAGTCCTCGGCGGTGAGCAGCTGGGGCTCGGCGCGGGTCTGGCCATCGGTGGTGGCGGAAAGATCGCGGTGCAGCTCGGCCAGCTCTGCACCGGCGTGGAAGCGTGCGGCGCGGGTATAGAGCACGGTCAGGCGATGTTCGCCGCCGATGGTGCGTTCGGGATCGACCTCGGCCAGGGCAGCGAAGCCTTCGGATTCCTTCGTCGCGCGCCACCATGCCAGTTCGCCTTCGACGGTGAGCAGCCCGCCTTCGATCGCGCCGACCAGGCGCGCATGCGTGACCTGATCGGTGATGCGCAGGGCATCGCGCATCGCGTTGCAGTCAATGTCGGGATACCAGCCATCGCCCGCGACGACGGAGCTTTCCGGCGAGGTGGGCGAGGCTGGCAGCGCGACGAAGGACATGGCGGTCTCTCAAAAATGGGGGGTGGGGAAATTGGCCTTGCGGCTGCTGCCTCCGGTCACTTTCCGCCCCCCGGCTCGGGTGGAGCAGCTCGTTAAAACGGGTGTTCGATGGCGCTTTCGTTCCACCAGTGTTCAACCTGTCGACCGTCGGCGGCTTTGTACCGGACGAAGTAGGAGGTCTCGGCGTCGAGATAGGTGGCAACGCCGATGACGATGCCCGTTTCCTTTGACTGATCGAGGGAGACCTTTTCGCCAAGTCCGAACATGGGTTTGCGGGGCTGAGACATGCAGTTCACTCCTTGCTTGCGGGGGAATTTTCGGTGCCGGCCTTCTTGAGTTCGCGATCGAGCGCTTCGATCAGTTTCTTTACGCCAGCGCCCTTGTCGAGCGTCAGCGCGGACTGGAAGCAATCGCGGGCGTTCTTGAGCAGGGCAGATTTGCCACCGGCAACGGCATTGTCGGCGGTGGCGTCGAAGGCATCGGCGGCGCGCTGGAAAGCGATGCCGAGCGCCTTGTAGAGCTTGGCTTCGACCTGGTCGAACATGTCGCGGCCCTGCAGAAGCGCGTCGAACTTCTGCAGCGTGACCAGATCGACGTTCGGTTCGGGCGTAAGACCGGCTTCTGCCACCTGTTCGGCGATCAGGGTGGCGGGCTGGCGCTTGTAGCGCTCGGGCAGGGCGAGGCCGTGGCGCAGGAAGTGTTCGGCAAGGCGGTAGGCCAGATCCCAGTCAGCGATATCAAGCGACCAGATCAGCATGTTGCCGACGATTTCGTCCTGCGCCGGGGTCGCGGCCGCAAGCGCGCCTTCGACCCATGGCAGGTACTGGCCGATCATGCCGCGCTTGGCCTCGATCTTCTTGGCCGTGCCCTGGATCTGGCGCAGGCGGTTCATGTCGATCTGCAGAGCGGCGAGGAGCTGCTGGTACTCGGACGCAACAGGGCCCTCGGTTGGCATCGGAGCAGCTGCGCCTTCGCGCGCGATGGTACCACCGGCGAGAGCCGCGAGTTTGCGTTGAAAGCTGGCTTTGGCGGGGGACAGCATGGGCGGCTCCTCTGGTGGGGTGGCCAAGCTATTCGGCGCTTGGCCGGCCAGTTCGGTTAAGGAGCATCAGCTCCCCTTGCTGGCCTCTGTCTGGGCTCTTGCGGCCCCGCCCCGAATGGCAGGAACCGCCGTCAAAGCCTCCCGGTGGTATCTTCAAAAAACGCCCCTCTGGTTGGCTGACCAGACCAGAGGGGCAGTTGTCGCACCGAAGCGGGTCGAAGGCTTCGGCAGGGTCAGGTTACGCCGCGGCGTGCTCTTCGATGTTCTCGATGAGGCAGGCGTATTCGAGGTTCTCGATCACGTAGGCCTCGTTCGAGGACTGGTAATCGGTCACGCGATCGTATTCCGGCTCGTCCTTGATCAGGCGGCGGCGCTTGCCGTCCTGGTAATAGATCGAGAGGTTATCGAGGCGGGTGATGAACACCGTGCCGTTCGGGAAGCCCGGCACGCGCATGGCGGGCAGGCCACCCAGGCGCTTGGTGCTCATGATCACGTCGCGGGCGAGCTGCTCGGTCGGTGCTTCGTCCGAATTGATCATCGGGAAGTACTTGTCATGCAGCAGGTCCGAACCGACGATCGCCACCAGCTCGGTGTCGTTCTTGGCCCATTCGGCCAGGAGCGTTTCCTTGGCATCCCAGACTAGGGCGTCGAGCGTCTTGTAGTCTGCGCCGGCGGCGCTGCCGTAGGTCACCTTGCCAGCGACATCGGCGCCTTCATCCATGACGCGCGCAGCGTTCTCGAGGCGCATCTTCTGCAGCCAACCGATGTTGACGTCCTGAAGGCTGGCGTTCGCCGCGCGATCGGTGGCGGCAGCGGCGCTGGTGCCGTTGAAGCCGATCAGGATGCGATCGAGCGCGATGCGCTGCACGATGTTGTCGCGCCACAGGGTCTCGAATTCGGGGAACTTCGCCCAGAGGTCGATCTTGGCATAGCGCAGGGCGACGTCGAAGTTGGTCTGCACGCAGGCATAGGTGCGGTTGTCCATCGCCGAGGGATCGATGCCGTTGCGGCGGTTGCCGGCACCGGTGTTGGTGCGGCTTGCGATCGTGCTGCCGATGCCGAGGCCGATCAGCTCGCCCTGCATTTCATCGATCGGCGCGACGTTGATCATGCCGAGGAACGCGCTGCTTTCCTGCATGCGCTGTTCGAGCGTCTGCTGCACCGAAGGTTCAACGGTGAACTTGGCGGTCTGCGCGGTGGCCGCATCGATTTTGTTGAGCAGCGCGATGTGGCTGACCATCGCAAAGAACTTGGCCCGGGTTTCATTTTTCATGGATCGGTCCTCAAAAGTAGGGGAGGCAGTAGGGCGCGGGCGAGGTTGGAGTTTGCGGGATCAGCAGTCCGTGCGGGCTGCGTTGACGTTGCCACCGGTGGCGAGAGGGCGCTGGGTGAAGCCCTGCGGGTTCGAGCCGGGGACAATTGCCGGAGTGGCTTCGAGCTTGTCGGCCACGCTCTTCACGTCCGAGGTCAGCTTGTCGATCGACGCCTTGGTGGAGGTGGCGAGTTCCGTGACAGTGGTTGCCATCTGGGTGATAATCGCGCCGAACGCCGCCATGGCGGTGCCGTCCAGCTCGGGCGTCACCGGCGGCTCGACCACAACGACCGGCTCCTTCTGCTCCTGCTGGCCACCCGAGATGAAGCGGTCGAAGAAGGCCTTGGCCGAGGCAAGGACGCCGGTCGGGTCGGCATTGATCTCGGGCGCTTCTTCGATCTGCAGATCGGCCTCGATCGCGGCGGTGAACAGGTTCGCGGGATCCTGTTTGCGGGCGAGCAACGGGTTCTTGTCCCCCTGCGAGGCGGCGAACTGCAGCATCTCGGTGCCGAGGCTGGCGGGGCTGTCGGTCACGGCGAGGCCAACCAGGTAAGCCTTGCCGCTGTTGGCGAAGTTGGGGCTGATCTCGATCGAGGTGTAGAGCTTCTGGCGATCCTTATTGATCGCGAGCAGCTCGTCGGTCACGTCGAGCTCGGCGAAGAGGGCGAGCTTCTTTTCCTTCTTGCCGCCGAGCTCGATCTCGACATCTTCGGTCTTGAGCGAGAGCACGTCGCCATAGGACTTGAACGGCTTGTCGGCAGTGATGCCGCGAATGTGTTCCATGTTGACCCGTGCCGCGTAAGTTTCGCGGTTGTAGGTCGCGGCGGCGTCGGCCAGCCACTGCCGCTCGATCGTGCGGCCATCGGTGGTGGCACCTTCGACAGCCACTCGGAAAAATCGCGTCTTCGCCATGGGTTCGGCTCCGGTTTACCGCACTGCGCAGGGCTATCACGGCGATGTCATCATCGACGAGTGCTTCTGGATCTACGGCTTCGAGGAGTTGTTCAAGGTCGCCTCGGCGATGGCGACCCAGAAGCAATATACGATCACCCTGTTCTCGACGCCGAGCACGCTGGCCCACGAAGCCTATCCGATGTGGTGCGGCGATCGCTACAACCGCAAGCGCGCCAAGGCCGACCGGGTGCAGATCGACATCAGCCACGAGGCGCTGAAGGACGGGGATCTCGGCGCGGACGGGATATGGCGCCAGATCGTCACGATCTATGATGCGATCGACGGTGGCTTCGACCTGGTCGACCCCGAGCAGCTGCAGCAGCAGTATTCGCTCGAGGAATTCGACAACCTGTTCCGCTGCATCTTCCTCGATGACAGCCAGAGCATGTTTCCCTTCGCGATCATGCGCCGCTGCATGGTCGACAGCTGGGACGCCTGGGCCAAGGACTTCGAACCCTATGCTCTGCGCCCCTACGCGGGCGAGGTCTGGCTCGGCTACGATCCCAACGCCAGCGAGAACGGCACCGGCGACGATGCCGCGCTGGTGGCAGTGGCCGCGCCCGAGACGATCGGGGCCAAGTTCCGGGTTCTGGAAAAGAAGCGCCTGAAGGGCCTCGACTTTGCCGCGCAGGCCGAAGCGGTGCGCGAGATGCACGACAAGTACAACGTCACCAAGATCGGCATCGACGTGACCGGCCCGGGCAAGGCGGTGCACCAGCTGGTCGCCAAGTGGTTCCCCATGGCGCAGGCGATCACCTACTCGGTCGCCACCAAGACGCAGATGGTCCTGAAGGCCAAGAACGTCATCACCAGCAACCGTCTCGAGTTCGATGCCGGGTGGCTGGACCTGATGCAGGCCTTCATGGCGATCCGGCCCGAGATCACCAAGGGCGGTACGCAGGTGACCTATGTGGCGAGCCGCGCAGGCGGCACGGGCCACGCCGATCTTGCCTGGGCCGTGATGCACGCCCTGGCCTTCGAACCCCTCGACATCACCGAGCCCGCGAGCGGCACCACCACAGTGGAGGTTTACGATAATGACTAAGCGCAACAATCGGGCTCGGCGTTTGGCGCGGAACCATTCTGCCGACGTCGGGAACTTGCCGGTCTCGGCTAGCGCGATCAATGCGGATGGCACCAAGACGCCGGTTGAAGCCGACATCGCCTTCACCTTCGGCGATCCGGAGAGCGTGATCGACCGGCGCGAGATCTTCGACATGTTCGAGGTGGCGCACAACAATCGCTGGTACGAGCCGCCGATCAAACTGATCGGGCTGGGCCGCGCCTATCGCATGGCCCCGCACCACCAGAGCGCGATCCTGCTCAAGCGCAACCTGCTCACAGCGAGCTTCGTGCCCTCGCGCTGGCTGTCCATGGCCGAGTTCGAGAAGTGGGCGCTCGACTTCCTCGTGATGGGGAACGGCTACATGGAGCGAGTGGACAACCTGGCGGGCAGGCCGCTTGCGCTGCGATGCTCTCCGGCGGCATGGACGCGCGTCGGGCTGCAGCCTGACCAGTTCTTCTGGGCGCCGCGCACCGGGTGGATCTCCGATGCGATCGAATATCGCGCCGGGTCGATCTTCCACATGATGGAGCCCGACCCGATGCAGGAGATCTACGGCATGCCGGAATATCTCTCGGCCCTGCAGTCGGGCCTGCTCAACGAGGCGGCGACGATTTTCCGGCGGCGGTACTACCTCAACGGCAGCCACGCTGGCTTCATCCTCTACCTGGCCGATGAAGGCATCACCAACGAGAGCGCCGACGCGATCCGAAAGGCGCTGCGCGGGGCAAAGGGCATGGGGAACTTCCGCAACCTGTTCATCCACTCCGCCAAGGGCAAGCCTGACGGGATCAAGCTCCTGCCGATTGCCGAGGTGGGATCGAAGGACGAGTTCCTCAACATCAAGAGCGTGACCGCCGAGGACCTGCTGGCAGCGCAGCATTGCAGGCCGAAGCTCCGGCTCGCGGGGCTTCAACGCCTTCTTGATCAGCGCTGCCGGGTCCGTTTCGGCTAGCCCGCTCGAAATTGCCCAGACGAACACATCCGAGACGTGAATGCGAACGCGATGCGCCATTTCCAGTGCGCCGGTCTTTTCGATCTTCCGTATGGCATCTAGCACCATCGGCGCGGAAACCTTTTTGATCGGGATCGCGCCGAACTCCTTGAACACGTGCCGCTCGAATCGTTCTAGGATTTGTCGAGCGTATCGAGGTGCTCGATTCGACGTGGCTTCCCGGTGCCACTCCCGTGCCACCAGCTCGAAGCTGTCGAGAGCCTCCGCCCGCTTGGTGACCTTCTCCTGATGTCGCACCACCGAAGGGTCCTGCCCGTCGTCCACCAGCGCTTGAAGTTCGTTCCGCGCCTTCCTGGCTGCAGCGAGCGATAACTCGGGATAGGTGCCTAGCACGATTTGCTTCTGCTTCCCGGCAAATCGATAGCGGAAGCGCCAGGACTTCGTGCCACCGGGCAGGGCATGCAGGTAGAGGTTCCCGCCGTCCGCCAAGCGCAGTTCTGGCGAAGTCGCCTTCAGGTTCCTGCAGGCCTTGTCGGTCAGCTTCATTCGATACCACCAGCGGTGCCATCAAAGTGATGGCACAGGGCTGATAACGGGTGGCAAAGGATGGGAAAAGAGGGAGGCTGAAATTCAGCGTTTCCGGGCACTTTTGCCAATGTGTGGCAATGGCTGGGAAAGGAAAGTGGCTCCCTGAGTAGGATTCGAACCTACGGCCGCTCGATTAACAGTCGAGAGCTCTACCGCTGAGCTATCAGGGAGCAGCCCCAGTTCCCCGGGGCAGGAGCGCGCTAATAACAGGCGATTCTCGTTTGGCAAGCACCTGTTTCGAGATTTTTGCTCAGACCATGAATTGCTCGGCGAAGATGCGGTCTTCCAGGCTCTGGCCACGGTCGAACATCAGGGTAAGGCGGTGTTCGGGCCAAGCCTTCACACGCACTTCGCGGACATCGCGCACTTCCTTCTGATCGGCCACGACGAGAACCGGCCGCTTCACCGATTCGAGCGCCTTGAACACGATCTCGTAGGTGTCGGGCAGAATCGCGCCGCGCCACCTGCGGGGACGGAAGGGACTGATCGGCGTCAGCGCCAGCATGTTCGAGGACAACGGCAGGATCGGGCCGTTGGCCGAGAGGTTGTAGGCGGTGGAGCCAGCAGGGGTAGCGACGAGGACGCCGTCGCAGGCCAGTTCGGGCATGCGCACCTTGCCGTTGACGCTGACCTCCAACTTGGCGGTCTGGCGGGTTTCGCGCAGGATCGAGACTTCGTTGATCGCGCAGACCGAATGTTCTTCGTCCGAGTTGGTTATCGCAGTCATGCGCAAGGGCGAGACCGAGATCTGGGTGGCCTTGGCCAGTCGCTCCTCGATGCCACGGCTCGACCGGTACTTGTTCATCAGGAAGCCCACTGTGCCGAGATTGAGCCCGAAGGCCGGCACGACGTGGTCGATATCGAGCATGTGGTGCAGTGTCTGCAGCATGAAGCCGTCGCCGCCGATGACCACGGCCGCCTCTGCCTGATCGAGAGAAACCCAGTTCCTGCTCTTCAGAAGGCTCTCGTAAGCGTCCTGGGCGCGCTCGCTGGGCGAAGCTACAAGCGCAAGGCGAGTGAAGTCCGGCATCAGTATCAAAGCCCCCATCTGACGCGACTGCATCGTACCGGAGCGGGGATATGGGGCTAACTGAAGCCGCGCAATGCACAAAAGTACTGGAGCGGGGGCTTGCCGCGAACGGGGAACGCTTTGGCAAGGTTCCGCTGCTATTCGACGCATCATGCCTCACCGCCTGACCTTGCTGGATGCCGATGCTGGCCGGGATGCCCTCACTGGTTTGCCGGGACTGGCTGCGGCAAGATCGTGGCTGGCGCGGCATGAGCCGGACTTTGTCCATGCCATGCTTGTCGGTCTGCACCGCTTGAGTTCGGTCAACTTGGCTTACGGCCATGCGGGCGGAGATACTGCGCTGGCTGAAATAGGGCGACGTATCGCCGATTTTGCGGTCGACGAACTGGACCCTGGTTCCTTGGTGGCGCGCGTGGGCGGTGGCGAGTTCCTGATCGCCAGCGACGGCACTATCAGTCGTGAGCGCTGGCAGTGGCTGGCAGAAGCACTGACGCGCCGCATCTCTCGCGGTCTGCCGGTGCGGGGCGAGATGCTGCACCTGGTTCCACGAACGGCGCTGTTGCGCGGAATTCCGGGCGAGGCCGGGGCGGCAATGATCGACCGCCTGGATCAAGCGCTCGGCGCGGTACAGCAGCAAGCCGGACGCCGCATACTCTGGGCCGATGGCTCGCACCGGGCGCGAGGTCGGAGTGCGGCGCGGCTTGAAGCCGATCTGATCGGGGCTATGGCGCGGGACGAGATCGGACTCGTGTTCCAGCCACAGTATCGCGTGGCCGACGGCGTGCTGGTCGGCGTGGAAGCTCTCGCGCGCTGGGACCATCCCCAACTTGGCCGGATCGGCGCGGAGACGCTTTTCGCCCTTGCCGAGCGTGGCGATCATGTGGCGCAGCTCTCACGGCATATCGCGGGCAAGGCACTGGCGGCGGCGGCAGCGGCGGGGTGGGGCAAGCTCGCTTTGTCCCTCAACGTGACAGCCGAGGATCTGGCAAGCGAAGCATTCGCTGCAGACTTTCGCGAGCTGTTGGTCGGAACCGGGTTCGTGCCGACGAAGCTTGCGCTGGAAGTGACCGAACATGCGCTGGTGGCGGACTTTGCCCAATCAGCAGCGGCGCTGGCGGAGCTCGCTTCAGTGGGCGTGCGCGTGGCGCTCGATGATTTCGGGACGGGCTATGCGAACTTCCGCACGCTGAAGTCGCTGCCGCTCGATACCATCAAGCTCGACGCATCCATGGTCCGAGACGTCGACAGCGATCCCCGCGACAGGGCGATCCTGACGGCGATCGTTGCGATGGCGCGTGCGCTCGGGCTCAAGATCGTATGCGAAGGCGTCGAGCGCGAGAGCCAGCTTTCAGTGCTGCAGCAAGAGGGCTGCGACACGTTCCAGGGTTTCCTGCGATCAGGACCGATCAGCGCGGCAGAGGTCTCCGCTTTGCTTTAGGCGGCCTTCTTCGCACGCTTCACGATTGCAGCCAGACCCTTCGTCATCTGGACCAGGCCGTTCAGGCGTCCTTCGGCCGTGCCCCAAGCCCGGGTGATGACCAGCTTGTTGTCGGGACGAAGCTTGGCAACGCCGTTGAGCCTCTCGACATAGCCGATGAGGCCGACGGGGTCCGGGAAGGTGTCCTTGTGGAAGCTGACCAGCGCTCCCTTGGGGCCGACGTCGATCTTCGCGATATTGGCGGCGATGGCCTGGCGCTTGACCTCGATCAGGCGCAGCAGGTTCTGCGTGGGCGCGGGCAGGGGGCCGAAGCGGTCGATCATCTCGGCGGCGAGGGCCTCTACAGCGTCCGGTCCTTCGGCGTCGTTCATGCGGCGGTACAGGGCCATGCGCGCGGCAAGGTCGGGGACGTAGTCCTCGGGGATCATGATCGGCGCGTCGAGCGTGATCTGGGGGCTAAGTGCCTCGCGTTCGCGGGCGAGGCCGATGTCGCCGGCCTTGGCCGCAAGGATCGCATCCTCGAGCATCGACTGATAGAGTTCGAAGCCCACCTCCTTGATGTGGCCCGACTGCTCGTCGCCGAGGAGGTTGCCGGCGCCGCGAATGTCAAGGTCGTGGCTGGCAAGCTGGAAGCCGGCGCCGAGGCTGTCGAGATCGCCAAGAACCTTGAGGCGCTTTTCGGCGACTTCGGACAGCGCCATGTCCTCTGGCACGGTGAGATAGGCGTAGGCGCGGATCTTGCCGCGACCGACGCGTCCGCGCAGCTGGTAGAGCTGGGCCAGCCCGAAGCGGTCGGCGCGGTGGATGACAATGGTGTTGGCCGAGGGGATATCGATGCCGCTCTCGACGATCGTGGTCGAAAGCAGAACCTCGTACTTTTTCTCGTAGAACGCGCCCATCCGGTCCTCCACCTCGGTCGGGCTCATCTGGCCGTGTGCTGTCACGAAGCGGACTTCGGGCACATTGAGGCGCAGCCATTCCTCGAGCTCGGGCATGTCGGCGATGCGCGGCACGACGATGAAGCTCTGCCCGCCGCGCTGGTGTTCGCGCAGCAAGGCTTCGCGCATGACCATGTCGTCCCACGGCATAACATAGGTGCGCACGGCAAGGCGGTCCACCGGCGGGGTCTGGATCGTGGAAAGTTCACGCAGGCCCGACATGGCCATCTGCAGCGTGCGCGGAATCGGCGTGGCAGTGAGGGTGAGGACGTGAACGTCCGCCTTCAGTTCCTTGAGCTTTTCCTTGTGCGTGACGCCAAAGCGCTGTTCCTCGTCGACGATGACCAGGCCCAAGCGCTTGAACTCGACCGACTTGGAGAGGAGCGCATGGGTGCCGATGACGATATCGACCTTGCCGCTGGCCAGCCCGGCCTTGGTTTCGGCAGCTTCCTTGGCGGGGACGAGGCGCGAGAGGCGACCGATTTCCAGCGGGAAGCCGTTGAAGCGTTCGACGAAATTCGAATAGTGCTGGCGCGCCAGCAGGGTCGTCGGCGCGATGACGGCCACCTGGACACCCTGCATGGCTGCGACGAACGCCGCGCGCAGGGCAACTTCGGTCTTGCCGAAGCCGACGTCGCCGCAGACGAGGCGGTCCATCGGCTTCCCCTCGGCCATGTCGCCGAGGACGTCGTCGATCGCGCGTTCCTGATCCTCGGTTTCGTCCCATGGGAAGCGGTCGACAAAGGGGCCATAGCTCGCGGGATCGACGGGTAGCACCGTGCCCTGTCGCAGGGCGCGCTGGGCCGCCGTGGCCATGAGGTGGCCGGCCATCTCCAGGATGCGTTCGCGCATCCGCGCCTTGCGGCGCTGCCAAGCCTCGCCGCCCAGCTTGTCCAATGCAACGCCATCGGCATCAGAGCCATAGCGTGAAAGGACGTCGAGGTTTTCGACCGGGATGTAGAGCTTGTCGCCGCCGGAATATTCCAGCTGGACGCAATCGTGCGGGCTGTCGCCGACGCCGATGGCTTCGAGGCCGAGGTATCGGCCGATGCCGTGGTCCATGTGGACGACGAGATCGCCCGGCGTGAGCGCGGACAGTTCGGCGAGGAAGGCGTCGGCATCCTTGCGCTTCTTCTTGCGGCGGACGAGCCGGTCGCCAAGGATGTCCTGCTCGGTCAGCAGTTCCAGATCGTCGCTGGCAAAGCCCTGTTCGAGCGGGAGGACCACGGCGGCAGGCTTGCCCGTGGCCGCAAGGCCGAGCGCTTCCTGCCAGGTTTCAGCCATCTGTGGCGTGAACTTGCCGGCCTCGGCCAGCAGCGAGGCGAGGCGTGAGCGCGAGCCGGCAGTATAGGCCGCGATGATCGGCTTCTTGCCGCGCGTGCCCAATGCCGAAATGTACTTGGCGGCCGCTTCGTAGATGTTGGTCCCACCGGAGGTTGCGGCAGCGCGCTCCGGCGTGAAATCGTGGCTCGAAGTGAAGCCGAAATCGACAACCTGCTTCGATTCCGGCTCGGCAAAGATGGTGGTGCGGTGCACCGGCCAACCGGCAAGCGCCCGGTCCAGTTCATCGCGCGAGAGATAGAGCGCGGTCTCGGCCAGTGGACGGTAGCTGCCCGGCGCTTTGGACGAGGAATCGAGGCGCGACTGGTGATAGTCGGCAATGTCGGCAATGCGTTGTTCGGCAGCCTTGATCGCAGTCGTGTCGATCAGGACAAGGTCATCCTCGGCCAGATGATCGAACAGCGTGACGAGCCGGTCTTCGAACAGCGGGAGCCAGTGCTCCATGCCGGCAAGGCGACGGCCATCGGTGATGGCCTGATAGAGCGGATCGCCGGTGGCGTTCGCGCCAAACAGTTCGCGGTAGCGGCTGCGAAAGCGCTTGATGCTGTCATCATCGAGCAGGGCTTCGCTGGCTGGCAGCAGGAGATGCGTTTCGACCGGCTGCACCGAGCGCTGCGTGTTCGGATCGAACAGGCGCAGGGTTTCAAGCTCGTCGCCGAAGAAGTCCAGCCGAAGGCCGTGGTCGAGGCCAGAAGGATAGATGTCGAACACCGATCCGCGCACCGCGTACTCGCCAGCGTCGACGACCGTGTCGGTGCGCGAATAGCCTTGGCGCTGGAGGAGTGCGATCAGGCTTTCGCGGCCGATCTCGGTGCCCGGCGAAAGCAGGCGGGTGGATTCGCGGATACGGAACGGCGTCAGGACGCGCTGGAGCGCGGCGTTGATCGTCGTGACGAGCAGTTGCGGTCCGCTGCGCTTGCGCTGCAGCCGCTGCAGTGCGGCGAGGCGGCGGGAACTGACCGATAGCGCCGGGGAGGCACGGTCAAACGGCAGGCAGTCCCACGCCGGAAGGTCGATGACTTCAAGGTCCGGCGCGAAGAATGCGGCGCTCTCGACGATGGCCCGCATTGCCGACTCGTCAGGCGCAATGAAGACGGCGCGACCTTTGGCGGCGCGGGCGAGATCGGCCAGAACAAGCGGCTGCGCGCCACGCGCGACGGACGAAAGAGTTAGCGGCGTCTTGGCCGAAAGGATGCGGGCGAGTTCGGACATGGCAGGCTTAACGCGCGAGAGGCAAAATCAGCGCGGGATCTCGACGTAGTCCAGCTTGCGCATGGCGTCCATCATCGCACCGGCATACTTTTCGGGCACAGGCTGTGTGCCGAGGGCCCATGCCATGATCTCGACGTCGTCTTCCTCGATCAGCTCTTCGAACCAGGCGACCTGCTCGGCCGTCCAATTCGCGTGGTAGCGGTCGAAATAACAACCGATCATGTAGTCCGCTTCGCGCGTGCCGCGGTGCCAGGCGCGGAAGTGCAGGCGACGAAGGCTCTCGGGGGCGATTGCAGCAGGCTCGGTCATGCTCTGCCGTTAGGCCCATCGGCCCAGCGAGACAAGGGGCCTGGCCCCATGCCAAAGGGCATCCCGGCGCCTCCGGCCGAAGCCGTCCTTCCCCGCGCCGGAATGCCCCATCGCTTGGCCGCGCGAGTTACTTGCCCCGCAGCGCGGCGATGATCTCGGTGGGCTGGCGACCGACCATGTCCTTGGCCAGTTCCTTGATGATCGCGTTCTGGGTGCCCTTGCCGATCTGGTGACGCAGTTCGCCCAAGGCGCGCGGCGGAGCGATCAGCACGAGCTGGGCGATCTTGTGGCCCTTCACCTGCCGGTTGAGCCAATCGGCTACCGCGGCACAGTGGGCGGTTTCGTCCTGCTGATGCGGCGATGCGTGGCTGCCGCCGCTGGAGTGATTGTGCTCGACGAGCGCAGGCGTTTCCATGGCCGCGAGTTCGGGGGCGGCTTCGGTCCCGGCGTTGCGGTAGAGTTCCCAGGCCTTGCCATCGACGACGGCAATGACGGCTCCATGAGGGATCAACATCGTTTTGCTCCTGCTTTCGTTATCTTCGAAAGCAACTCAAGCACCGGCTCAGCACCTGAACCATGCGCTGGGTCAAAAATGGCCGTGAATTTCGCTTTGGGCGGCATTGGCGAAACGTGGCCTTGCAGCCTATGTCGGGCGGGCGATGCGTCCTGACCTGCTCAACCCCCTGTTCGCGGAAAGCTCCAGCCTCAAAGGCGTGGGGCCTGGTCTGGCGCGCCCGCTCGAGAAGCTCGGGCTGACCCGCGTCAAGGATATCGCGTACCACCTGCCCGATCGCTGGGTGCTGCGGCGGGCGGTGGCAAATCTAGCCGAGGCTGGGCTGGGGGAACAGATCGTGCTGCCGCTGACGGTTCGCGATTATCGCCAGTCGGCCGGGCGCGGTCCTTTCAGGGTCATGGCCGAGGATGCCGCTGGCAACTATGTCGCGCTTACCTATTTCGGGCGAGCGGCCTATACCGCGAAGAAGCAGCTCCCCTTGGGCGAGAAGCGCTGGGTGGCGGGCAGGCTCGACCAGTTCGGCCAGACCTGGCAGATCGTGCATCCCGATCATGTGAGCGAGGACAGCGCCGGCATGCTCGGCCAGCTGAACGAGCCGGTCTATCCGCTGTCAGAAGGGCTGACGCAGGGGCGGGTGCAGGCCTTGGTGGCGCAGTCGCTGGCGCACCTGCCCAAGCTGCCGGAGTGGATCGAGCCGGGCCTCATCGCGCGAATGGGCTGGCCGTCTTGGGACGCGGCGCTGCCGACTGCACACAAGGCCGAGGACAAGCTGGCCAAGGACCGGCTCGCCTATGACGAACTGCTGGCCAACAGCCTCGCCCTGATGCTGGTGCGGGAGAGCAACCGTGCGAAGAAGGGCACGCCGCTGCACGGGGACGGGCGATTGCGTGCAATGCTCAAGCTGCCGTTCGAACTGACTGGCGCGCAGAAGCGCTCGATTGCCGAGATCGAAAGCGACATGGCGCAAGGCGCGCCGATGCTGCGTCTGCTGCAAGGCGATGTCGGGTCTGGCAAGACGGCGGTGGCGCTCAATGCCATGCTGATTGCGGTGGAGGCGGGCGGGCAAGCCGCGCTGCTGGCGCCGACCGAAATCCTCGCGCGCCAGCATGCCGAGACTCTGACGCGGATGGCTGCAGGGACAGGCGTGAACATCGCGCTGTTGACCGGACGCGACAAGGGCAAGGCGCGCGAATCGATCCTGATGGGGCTGCTCGATGGCTCGATCGACATTTGCGTCGGTACGCACGCGATCTTCCAGGAGGCCGTCGCCTACCGCAATCTTGCGCTTGTGGTGATCGACGAGCAGCACCGCTTTGGCGTGGGGCAGCGCCTGATGCTGACCCAGAAGGCGCGGCGGACTCCGCATTGCCTGGCGATGACGGCCACACCGATCCCGCGCACGCTGACCCTGGCGCAGTACGGGGAGATGGACGTCTCGCGGCTCGACGAAATGCCGCCCGGCCGTCAGGCCATCGACACCCGCGTGATTTCGACAGAGCGCCTTGCCGACGTGGTCGAAGGAGTGGCGCGGCACATTGCCAAGGGTGCGCAGGCCTACTGGGTCTGCCCGATGGTGCGCGAGCTGGAGACGGAAGACATTGCTGCCGCAGAAGCGCGCTATGCTGCGCTGAAGGAGCGGTTCGGGGATACCGTGGTCATGGTTCACGGCCAGCTGCGGCCCGAGGCCAAGGATGCGGCCATGGAGCAGTTTGCCCGAGGTGACGCGCAACTGCTGGTTGCGACGACGGTAATCGAGGTCGGCGTCGACGTGCCTAACGCGACGCTGATGGTGATCGAGCAGGCAGAGCGCTTCGGTTTGGCCCAGTTGCACCAGTTGCGCGGGCGTGTCGGACGGGGCAGCCAGCAATCGACCTGCCTGCTGCTGCGTGGTGAGGCTCTCTCGGAAACCGGGCGCGAGCGGCTTGCTCTGATGCGAGAGACGCAGGACGGCTTTCGCCTGGCCGAGGAAGACTTGCGGTTGCGGGGCGGCGGAGAGCTGCTTGGCACCCGGCAATCGGGCGATACGCCGTTCAAGGTGGCGGACTTCGAACAGATCGCGCGGTTGCTGCCGCTAGCGCATGATGATGCACGACTGCTGATGGAACGCGACGGCGGTTTGTCGTCGCCAAGAGGGGAGGCGGCCCGCGTGCTGCTCTACCTTTTCGAGCGGGATTGGGGCGTGCAACTTCTCAGGGGCGGCTAAGAGGCTGATCCGAGGGAACGGTTGGGGCGGCGCGAAAAAGGGGTAAACGCGCCGCCCGCTCCCTGAATTGCTTACTTGCCAGCGGGCTTTGCGGCCGCTGCATTCGCACTCTGGTCGGCGCTCTTTGTAGCGTCTGCGAAACCTTGCGCGGTCATGCCGATCATCAGACCGGAGGCGCCCTTGGCGACCGAAGTCTTCGGCAGCTTCACGCGAACCGTACCCGCATCGAGCACGAATTCGGTATCGGTCACTTCGGCCACCTTGCCGAGCTGCGTGGTGCCATCCGAGGCGTAGACCGGCGCATCGACAACGATCGCAGCAGCCGTATCAGCCTTTGCCGCTGCAGCAGCCTTTTCGGCAGCCGCATCCAGTTCGACCTTGGTCATGCCGAGGACCGGGCCCTTGGGGCCGGTGCCAAGTGCGGTCAGTGCCAAGGTGGCGGTGTTCTTGCCGGTGTCGATCACGAAGTTGGGCGCGTTGACGCTCTTGATCTTGCCGACTTCGGCGCCGGCAGCATCATAGACAACAGCGCCGACGGCCGGTGTGGCCGCCGCCGGCGCGACCGTGGTGGCTTCAGCCGTGGCCGTGGCTTCGGTGCCAGCAGCTGCGTCTTGTGCGTTTGCTGCGGTGGCGATGGGTAATGTGGCGACGAGAAGGGCAACAGTGAGTTTGCGGATGGTCACGAATGGAGTTCCTGTCCAGTTGATTGGGTAACCCGGACAAGGTCGTCTTTGTCGTTCCGCAGCGAAACCCGGTTTGCGACTTTGCGAGACGGATTTGCGGGCCAAATGAAGGAGTTGTGGCGGGTGCGCGATGAACCGAGCAGCCTGGCCAAACGAAAAGGGCGACCCGAAGGCCGCCCTTTCGATCACCTTCGAAGGTGAAATGGTCGGGGAAAGAGGATTCGAACCTCCGGCCCCTGCCTCCCGAAGACGATGCACCTCACGGCATACAGCGGTTTTTCGCTGTTTTCCGTGCATCGCAGGTATCACCTGATGGCACGTTTTCTCGCCTTGTTCCCCCTATGAGGTTCAAGCTGTGGCTGCAAACCCCTGTTCATGGGGATGGATGCCGCATGATCTACATCCTCCTCATCCCCGGCCTGCCCTCGCTGGCAGTATTCGCCTGGCTGGCGATCGAATGGCGCCGAGCGCTGGCACAGTTCGAACTCGCCGGCCGTGGCGTTCCGATGGAGACGCACCATGACCTTTGAGAAAGCGTTAACCGCCAAGCCCGAATTTTCGGGGGTTTCAGGCCATATGGTCGGGGAAACGGGGGCAAATCCTTTTGAATACGTTAGGTGATGTGGGGGCAGCGTGGTTGCCGATCGAAAGCGCGCCGAAGGATAGGCATTTTTTTTTTTGGCCTGCGTTATGCGCGAAAAATCCGAGGCCACGCTTTTTTAAAGCGATATTTGGTTGGGAGCGTGATGAGGCCAATTATCGCCATGTAATTGTTGCCAGTCTAAGGCCTAAGCAGCGCAAAGGGCGGGTCTTTATGGCAGTAACTGGTCAACCTTTCTGGGCAACGCACTGGATGGAATTACCTGATTGTCCAGCCTTTAATGAAAAGGATTTACCCCGTGACTACTGACTGGAAACCAATCAGCACCGCGCCGAAGAACGAGGCTGGCGAGTTTCTAGGCCCGACGATCCTCATTTACTATCAAGCGGATGGTTTACCGTGGCCAGCCTATTGGGGGCCTTCATCGGATAGCCGGATTGATGGTGCATGGATGTGCGCCGATGACGACGCCGGGGAGTTCCGAACCGAGGATGTGACCCACTGGATGCCCCTTCCACCAGCCCCCACCCCACAAGAGGCCCGCCATGACTGACCTCTACCCCCTCGCAATCATCCTCACCCCCATCGCGCTCCTGTGCCTAGCCTATGTGGTCCGAGAATACCGCCGTGCCATGGATCAATTGCAGTTGGCGGGTCGTGGGGTGCGGCATTGGAGTGAAGCGGAATGACTGAGACTGCACATACGCCTTTGCCTTGTCCGTTCTGCAATGCTCATCTTTATCAAGATGAGGCAGTCCCGCGCCTTTGGTTTCATCCCGGCACTGTGACGGATGGGAAGTGCCTACTGTCAGGTAAAGGCTTTTACAAAAATGAACTCACAGCCTGGAACACGCGGGCAGACAGCCAACACCGGCTTGTTGAGGCGCTGGAGGTAATGCGCGGCTACGGATGTCCGGTCTGCAGTGGCGACTGTGGCAGCGCAAACCCGCCAGTCATGTCCTGCCCCATGCTGATGATCGACGCAGCACTCAAGGAGGCAGGCCGTGGATAAGACCTGTGGAACGTGCGGCAAGTCGGTGGACATGACGTTCTACGGTGATTGCCGCGACTGCCAGATCGATAGCTATGACGACGACGCCAACGACTGCCACAACTGCGGCGGCGAAGGCTTTACCTACGGCTGTGGCTGGGACTGGCAGTGCGACACATGGGACGGCGATAGCTGCCTCTGCACCCGGCGCTGCGAATGGTGCAATCCGCCAAAGCTGACACCCGAAGAACAACAGCAGCGCGAGGCAATGCGCCAACTGATGGCCAGCACTCTCAAGGGAGAACCGACATGACCAACGCAACGTATCAGTCAATCGTGGACAAGAACGCGATCATTGCCCTGATCGCAGACGCTATCAGCGACAGCCTTGGCCCTGACTGGACCGCGTTCGATGCGGCGCACCATGTGATGCAGTGGCTGACAGATGCCGGCTTGCAGATCGTGCCAGCACCCAAGCGAGGGACCGAATGCCCTTCCTCGCACGATGGCTTCCACCACGTCGATACGTCGATGGAGAGTGGGCCGAACAATTGCTTTCATTGTGAAAGGCCAATGTGATGACGTGGAGCCACGATAAGGAACTGAGCCTGCGGTTTGGCGAGAACAAGGCCATGCAAGAGGCGCTGGCAGAGTATGAGTTGGGCCAGATGATGCAGCGCGAGCCGTCACCATACCTCGCCAGCAGCCCCGGCGGTGAAGGAAACCGGGCCGAACGCCGCAAGCAAGCAGCACAAGCACGGAGGGCTAAGTGATGCGCGGAATACTACACACCAGCATCGTGATCGAGGATGAACTCGGCGGAACCGAGTATGACGTGCGCGTGCTCTACCAGTACGACAAGGGATACAAGGGCGACTATTATCAGCCGCCAGAACCCGCCAGCGTCGAGATCCTTGAGATCACACCCGCCGACAGCGCGCTTACCGTCCCCGAGCATTTCTATGAAGACGAGGGGCTGATTGCCGAATGCATGGCCGATGTTGCCGAGCAAGCCGCAGAAGCCGCTGAATGGCACGCGCAGTCTCGCCGCGATGCTCTCATGGGGGGATTTTGAGCCATGGACCTGATCCTCGTCAAGGCTTGCTTCACTCTCATCTTCATCATCGCGTTCCTGCTGGCGCGAAGGGGGAGCGCACTTTGCTTGCCTCTGGCGATTGTCGGCGCGGTTCTAGCTATTCAGGTGCTGCCATGACTGAGACTGCACATACGCCTTTGCCTTGGGTGGCGAACGATCAGCACAGTGGGGCGAACCCTTGGCGCATTGAAAGCGATGACGGAGTTTACGCAAACGATGGCTGGATCATCGCTGAGTGCATGGGGCCGGATGCAAAAGCCAACGCCGCCTTCATCGTCCAGGCAGTGAACAGCCATCACCGGCTTGTTGAGGCGCTGGAGGCGTTTGCGTTCGTCGGCGAGGATGACCCGAAAGACACGCAAGCCGTCTGGGAAATGATCTACCGCGACAGGGTGCAGGACTGGTTCTCGTATGAGAACTTTGAACGCGCCCGCGACCTTCTCGCAGCACTCAAGGAGGCAGGCCGATGACCACCACAGTAAGCCAAGAGGCGCGGGAAGCGGGAGTGACGCAAGACGACATTGGTTGGGCAACCAGTGCGGCACAACATCTCTGCTCCTCGCAAGACAGGGATGCTGCAATACGATTGCTTGCCCAAGCCTTCGCCCGCCACCGCCAGTCTGCCGAGCGCGGGGAGGTGGTGGGCTACATCATCCCAGAGATGTTGAACCGCAAGAGCGAGTTCGAAGCGAACGGAATTGTGCTGCATTCCCGTCCATCGGGCATGGCGACAATGCCCCTCTACACCCTCCCCACACCACCGGAGGCAGGGGCATGACTGCGGAAGAGATTGCGGCGGGGCTGAGTGCGGCACAGCGGAAAGCTGTTCTGTGGTGCCAGCAGGATGGAACGTCGCGCGTTCACGACAAGCAGGCGCCTCGCGAAGTGTCGTTCTTCGTTCTGGAGAAGGTGATCAAAGGTGTGCCGACGAAAGAGGTAGCCATCATGTTTTCGTTGATCACGCAGGGGAAGCACCCGACAATCAAGAATGGTCTTTGGCCCGCAAGGACATGGGCCCTCACCCCCTTAGGCCAGCAGGTCCGCTCTATTCTTGAAGGAACCAGCCATGCAGACTGAACCGGAACAGTGGGCGGTGGAGTTGATGGAAGCTGCTTTGGCGGTGTTCTGCGAGAATACCACAGAAGACGGCGCATTAGTTATCCAACGCGCCTTCGAGGATCAGACGCGGAAGCTGCGGGAGGACTGCATGACGCAAGCGGAGTTTGCCCTCCGCCAAGCCCTCAAGGAGACCCCCGATGCTCAGTGAAGCGATGAAGGCGGAAGGGTGGCTACCATGGAACGGTGAAGGGCCGTGTCCGGTGCCGCTGGATAGCAGGCCGGATGTGATGTTTCGTGACAGCGAAATAGAACGCGCAATGAAGGCGTCATTCTGGGCACAGCCTGGGCCTGACTGGTGGAAGCACCAGAGCGACATCCGATCAGAAGACATCATCGCCTACAAACCCGAGGCCCGCCATGACTGAGATAACCCATGAAGCGCTCAATGAGATAGCTGACGCGCTACGGAGAGGTTGCGACGGCTCCATCCCGATAGAGGCCGCAGAGAAGCTAGAGTGCATCGCAGGCGCCCTCCGCACCGGCCAGCTTGTCCATGCTGTGCCGAGCGGGGATGAGGTGGAGGCTGTGGCGATGGCGATCTGTGGGGCCAGCGGTGACGTTTGGCGCACCGGGGAAGGGATGCGCTCTCCGTTCGCAGCGCAGGCGGACAGGGTAAACAACCACTGGCGCTTCAAGGCCACCGCCGCAATCACCGCCTTGGACGCACACAGGGGGAAGCAATGAGCGACACAAGACAGGCATTGGAGGAGGCGTTCAAGGCGATCTACCCCGAGCCTTCCCGCGAGTGGGAGACGTGGGACGGTGCCCGTATCGCCGAGCAACGCGAAGAGGACAAAGCCTCCTTCATGCGCTGGAACGACTGGCGCATATGCAAAGAGGCCCGCTTCCGTCGCTTCCTCGACGCAGAAGCATGGACGGATGCTGCGATGTGCTTGGTGCCGGAAAGTCATCGCATCGTGACGTTGACTGAGCATGTGGATCGAGGCGGATGGTATGTGAAGCTGGCGGTCCATTCGCCCCACAAAGCATTGCCTGCCGTAGAAGCTCCCACCTTGGCCCTAGCCCTCGCACAAGCCTGCCTCAAGGCTAGGGAGAACGGTGATGGATGATCTGGTTGAGCGGTTGCGGGACGCTGGATATGTGCTGGTATCGCCGGGATTTCGAAAACTTGCGCACGAAGCCGCCGCCCACATCCAGGCCCTCGAAACCTCGCTTGCAGAGGCAGAGGGGCGGGTGATTGCTGAGGTGGTGGCTTGGTGCCTGCGCGAAATGTATGAGCCTTTCACACCGCTTGAACGCGCGAAGGCATTAAAGTCCATCGCCACCGCACTCGAAACAGGGGAGTGGAAGAAGTGAGGTGCGCGCACGAAGGCTGCTTGGCTTCGGTCATGTGGTTCGGCCACCCAGACGATCCCGCGATTGCAGTATTGGCGCGACAATCAGGTTGGCGCGTATTCGAGGGCAAAGGCTGGCTCTGCAAGCGGCATCAACCCCGCGCACTCGCATCAGATCCTTTGCTGGATAGGCATTCCCCTTCACCCCCGCCTGTGGTATAGGGGATGGGCTGCGGCAAGCGCCGGAACAACTCTGGGTTGCCGCCGGGTGGCAGCGCTTTATGCGTGGATCAAGAGCCGGGGGCCGCAGCAACGATATTCGAGATTGCTCCGCTGGCGTGGAGCGAAACAAGGGCGGCGAAGGATTGGGGGTTCCCGGTCGCGCCGCCCTTCCTATAATGGCCCATGGCCAGTCCCGAATCCCGCACCGCTCCCGACTTCACTTCGGCCCGGCATCATCTCCGTGCCGCGCTCGAAGCGCTCAGCACTGATCCAGACGTCTACGACAGGTCAGCGGTTAATTTGATCTGGGAGGACGTGCTCGACGCGACCGAACGTCTCGAGAAGATGATCGGGATCGACGGGACGCCGTAACGATGACCACCGCTCGGCGCCCTCGTCGTCCCACATCGCCCAGGCCATGCCGTTGATGTAGCGGAAGCGGTTCCAGCCCTCGCAGTCCAGTGAGAGGCGGCATCGTCCGGAGGACGGCGAAAGTTGACTTGAGTTAATGTCCCTCCAGTTCCCGGGCATAAGAATGAGACGAACCGAGCGACTGTTACGCAACTTCGCGTAACCTCACTATAGACTCTATATTTTCCAATGGGTTATCCGCACGCGATAATCATCGCACTGGTCGCCCAAATGTTCTCAATCGCGTGCTTGGTCGGTTATCACCGGCCAGATCCTAGCTTGTTACATCACTCCGCAACCGGATTGCGGTCCGCGTGTCATAGATGCACCAAAGTGATTGAACTCACCGGGGCTGGGTGGAGGCTCTACAAGCCAAACAAGCGCTAGCTATCTTTCCACCCAGGCCCGCAAGTCACGTCCTTACGCCCGCACTTCGAGCATCGCAGCTTCGCTTCAATGAACATCATCATCGGGCTCTGGCGCTGCTTGTGCAGTCGATCTGCCAGCGCCGCAGCATCGATCTTCGCCTTGTGCCCGCACTTGCAGAACACCTGCAGGTCGAACCCATGCCGGACGTAGTCACCGATCTTGTCGAGGCGCTTGCTTCCCATAGGAGAACAGAAGCGGTACGAACTTGATTCTGCAATCTGGCCCCGGTTCTAACCTGTGCAACAAATGCCATAGGCAAGATGGTTAATGAGCGTAAACTGCTGGCGGCGACTCAGCAGATCGTCGCCAAAGTGGAAACTCCCCGGCCAGTCAGGCTACTTCTGGCCGGGGCTTTTACTGCCAATCCGGACCGATTCTCAGACTCGACTCTTGGTTAACGCACTGAAAACATTCGCTCGGGCGGCGACTCGGGGAGACTGTTATGCGTTTCAAGGTTTTGTTGGCCGTTGCTGCCATCCTAGCGCCAATTCCTGCGGGTGCCGCGACATTCGTGTCGACATTGGAGCCCAGCGATCCGACTGCTCTTATTGGCACCGCAGGCAATCAAACCGTCATTGCAAGGGTGGTGTTCGACCGACCTGCAACCGGGTTCCTGGATTGGCGAGCATCATACAATCGGATCGATTGCGTCAAAGCCACGGGCTATTGTGAAACTAGGATTTCGCACAACGACGGTGGCGGCATTCTGAATTTCGATGACTCAAGGGTCGTGTACTATAGACTTACTGGCTTCAGCCGGCAGTACACTCTGACCACTGTAAAATATAAGTCATCCTACGGCCCGCTAACCCTACACGTCCCAAATTTGACCGCTCCCTTGGGCTACAACGCAAGCCTGAATTTTTTCGGCGTCCCCGAACCATCGACGTGGGCAATGATGATCCTGGGTATAGGGCTGGCAGGCGGCGCCCTTCGACGCCAGCGCCTCAACTCCAAGCCGATCCCGAAACCAGCGTAACCGCAGCCGAACCGACAGGGCTATGAACGCCACCGGAGCCACGGTTGAGCCCGGCATTCCACTGCGCATCGTTGCCGACCAAGAAGATCACCGGCTGCGAACCAGTTGGACCAGCGCCGTTGGTGCCGATCAGGTCGGCGCCGAACTTCGCGCGGTTGGATGCATCGGTCAGATCAACACGGGCAGCGACGTTGAGATAGAACGCGCCGATCTCGATGTTGTTACCTGTCGCTGGGCCGAACTGATAGGCGTTGATCGAGGCACTGTAGCTGACAACTTGCCCGCCCGTGCCCCACGTCGCCGCCGAGCTGCTGTCAGGCAGCCCATCGATATAGACGCTGCGCCCTGCGCTTTCGGTTGTCTGAGACGTGTCCCACGATACCAGAATATCGCGCGCCACGCCGTCGCAGACGTTGATATTGCTCTCGATCCGCCACAACTGCGAGGTGCCGTTGTAGAGGTTGATGCGCAGCTTGCCAGTTGTGCCGACAAGCTGCACCTGAACGCGGGCGGTGCCAGAGGACGAACCAAAGATCGTCTGCACCGCTCCCGGAGGCGCCGCCATCTTGAACCGGGTCAAGGCGATCGTGCCGACATTCGCATCGGCTCCCAGCGAGCCAGATGCACGCCTGAATAGATCGGGCGTTGCGGAATCCATCGCGACAACCGGATAGCTGGCTGCCGACGCCGTGGTGGAAGCGAAGGACCGCGCCCAACTGCCGTTGAAGGTGATCGTCGCGGTCGTGGCAGTCGAACCCGATGCACTGTTCGTCAGGTTGAGCCGCATGTACTTTCCGCGGGTATAGCTGCCGCTGGTTGTGGCCGCCGTCGCGTTGGTGCCCGCAACGTCATCGGCGAACTGCACCGTGCCGTTCGACACCGTGTAGGTTCCGGTCGCCGGGCCACCGAGGATCTTGCGCCACTCTGAACTGACGGCCGAGCCGGCCACTTGGTTCGACAGGTTGGTGAACTTGACGAATACCGGCTCCATTGCCGTGTTGATCGTCCGTGCCGCGTAATCGATGTAGCCGTCCGACCCGCCCGCGCCTTTGCCGACATAGCCTGCGGTCGGCGAGAACGCTGCCACGACGCCAGCGCGGGTTGTCGGCCAAGTGCCAGAACCTGCAGCCGCGGTAGGCGGTGAAGCGAACACGGTGGCATAGGGGATGCTGGCCCCCTGTGAGCCGAGCACCACCCCGTTGCCGGTGGTGACGCCACCGTCCATGCCGCTGAAACTCTCCGCGATATTGCTATCGAAGAAGGTCTGCTCCCCAACGGGATTCCAGCCAGGGTTGGGCGGCGTGATGCTGCAATTTACCGAATTCCCAACGTTGTCGGTGGCGTCATAGGCAAAGCGCGCAATCGTGTTGCGGTAGATGTAGCCGTTGCGGATACCCTCGGACTGCATGCCGACAGTGGAAAGGCGCGAGAGGCCGATGTTGCCGACAATGCGAACGTCCTTGTAGTAGATGTTCTGTGGGTTATCGGCCATCAGGATCATCTGGCCGTGACCGCGAGTGTCGCCGTCGAATACAACATTACCTTCGACCGTAATCGGACCCCAATCGACGGAAGTTTGAGTTCCACCGTTGTCGTCCATAAACATCTGCAACATCATGTCGGCGTGGGGATCGCCGGGATCGCCCTGTTGCGAGAAGCCCGTCGAAACGCTGTTGAAGCGCACCGTTACCGGCCCGCCCGTGGCGTTGTCCTGCGCAATCCCGAGGGCGATCGTGTCCATGTACGTGCGCCGGAATGTGCACCCTTCCAGGAACGCTCCGCCTGTCGGGATGAATTTTACGCCGTTCAAGAGATCAGCAAAGTCACAGTCAATCCATGACTGCAGGCCAGTAACGGTGATACCGGATTCGCGAACCACACCGAACTTCAGGTAGTCGATCATGCGCTGCTGACCGGCCCAAGTGATGATTTTCGAGCGGACGCCTACGCCAGTCAGCAGAGTGCCATTTGACGCTCCAGTTGTTCCCTTGGTCACGGTCGTAATGACACCGCCAGAGACGGTCATGGTCCAATCGGTAGGCAGCGTTGTAAACGTCACGCCGTCATTGGTGAATGTCAGCGGATAGGTGCCATCAGCCATCAGGCCCGCCACATTGTTGCGCGATATGCTGTAATCGACGACTGCGCCGGTAGCGTCAAAGACGGGAAGGATGCAGGCATATTCAGGATAGCGCGACGTGCCTGTTGGATCGATGTTGTTGTCCCAGAGATTGCCCGACGACCCCGGCCCGCCATAGCCACCCTTGAAGCCGCAGCGCGTCCAGGTGCAGGCTCCGACATTACCAGCCCCGGAATATGCAAACACGTCCGTATTGTTGGCTGTGCCCCAAGTGTCGGTGACGAAGCGCAAATCTTCGAAAAACAGGTTGGCCGCGCCTGCGCCAACCCTCCACCGGATCAGGTTCGGACGTGATGCCGGGTTCTGCGCAACGAAGGTGACCTTGCTTGCGGGTGCCAGCGTGATCGTGCGCTGCGCCCAGTTGGCGCTCGCAAGAGCAACCCGCTTGTTGTTGAGCGTGGCGGAGCCGAGCGCGAGGATCGCGGTCAACTCGCTTTCGGTTGTTGCGGTGTAATCAGCCGGCGTTGGTGTCGGTGTTCCTACGATGGGACGCGGACGCGGGCCAATAGCAAGTCCAACGCCAGCCAGTCGACTGATGCGCATCAGCGGATCTCCATCAGGCAAAAAAGGTTGGCGAAAGTCACTGTTTTTTCGCCGAATCACGGTTAAGGAGCGAGCGCGACCCGAAGGGCACATTGTGTGCTCTCAACTTCAGCCCTGCTGCTTGACTCTGTCCGGCGGCAGGGCCTTTTCTCAAGGCACTGGTCCACACCCTGATGCCGTCGACTTTCGCCCGACAGTCGCCCCAAGCCGCGCGCAGTCCGAGGATGTAATCGAGCGTCAGCGCATCCCTGCGCGCCTGATCCTCGCGTCCGGGCAGAGCAGGTGCCACCGGCTCGTCAGCGCACGTCAGCAGATCCGCCGGCGGGCTCGCCAGGGCCGGTCTTTCCTGCCCGCAGCCGGTCAAGGCCGGCGCGGAGAGGATCAGTGCTATCGAGAGCAGCCTTGCGCGCATCGTCATTTTCCTTTGCGAACTGTGAGGCATGTGCCGAGGCGACCTGGCCTGCGGTGTCATCGGCTATGGCGTCGGCTTCAAGCGCCGCATTGGCGCTTTCCTGTCGGTCGTTCTCGATGGCGCCATCGACATACCGATCTAGTGCCCACCAAAGCAGGGTCGCTGCTAAAATGATCGCGATGGGCACGCGCAGGCGCCAGAGGGGCGTAATCAAATCCATGTGACGCGCTCCATATTCCCCGTGCGAACAAGAGCTTGCGATGCAAACAGAACTGTGAGACCTTCGGTTCGTTGGGGCGCTTTCGGGCGCAGCGGCGGGCTCATGGAAGGCCCGCCGTTTCCATTTCCGGGCAAAGCGTTCATGCCTGCGCCTCCACCGGCACCGGGGAATCCGGACCATTCACAACAGCGACTGGTGCAGGTTCGCCATCCTTGGCCTTGCCGGCGCTTGAGGAGCCTATCCAGAACCCAAACGCCAGCGTCGCGAACGACTTCCATGTCCCCACGACGTCACCGCGAAGTGCGGCATCTTCGGTCCAGCCAAAGACCCAGATCGAGAAGCCGAGGTAGCCCAGGACAGCGAGAAGGCTGGCCGCAACCACTATGCGGACGTGAGGAACGCGGGTCATTGCAGCGCACTCCAGAGGCAGGACCCTACGCCGCAGGCCAGGACAAGGATCACAATGATCTCAAAGGCCGCCCGGGCGAGCAGACGCGCGCTCATGACAGCAGCGCCTTGATCCGGGCGACGTAGGATCGCCGTTCCGCAATGCCATTCGTTCCGCCGTTGATCCGGCGCGTGATCGTGTCCTCGAGGCCCTGATCGGCCAGCGCATTGAGCCCCCGTGACTGCCAGAACCGGCAGGCGGTCAGGACCGCGATGTCTGGACGCTCAGCCAGCTCGGGGCTTGATTCCAGCGGCTGCCCGATGCTGACGCCGATGTCGCGGTAGTTGGCACGGCCGGTCAGCTGGAAGATGCCGCGGCCTCGGAACCTGTAACCGTCTCCGGCTTGTGTGTTGCCGAGATCGCGGCGCCCTTCATAGCGCTTCTGGGCCTCGGTCGGCCCCCAGACCTCGCGCAAGTATCGGAATGCACCGGTCTCGTGCGCTGCCTGGCCCAGAAAGTTTGCCAGTCGCGCCGCTGTCTCGGTGATGCCATGCGCCGGGGCATGGACGGCCATGGCCTGCCCGAGTGCCTGTAGCGGCTCAATAGGGCGCTGGGCGACAAGGGCGAGCAGGGCGGTATGCGTCCGCTTGCCAGCGATACCGTCGGCGCTGCCGATATCGTAGCCCTTGGCTATGAGGCGGGTCTGTGTCCTGCGCCAGTCGATCACTGCCCACCCCCTTGCCTGTGGTAGCTTTCCAGCGTCGTCACCCGTCGTTCCAGATCGTCGACGCGAACATCTTTCACGGCTCCGCTTGCGATACGCTCATCGAGCCGGGCCAGCGTCAGCTGCATCTGGTTGACCGTACTGACGAGCCAGAGAACTGCGGAGACGAGCAAGGTAACTCCGACGCCGACGACTCCCTTCTGGAAGTTCGAAAAGCCGCTGTCCTTGCGGATTTCGGGATGCTCGGCCGCGAACTTGACGACGGCGGCTTCTGCCACCTGTTCGGCGATGATGCGGGTCTGGGCTGCGTTGCCGGTGCTGTCGGGCATCAGCTGACGCTCTCGAAGCCAAGCCGCGACAAGCTGACCAGCGGAGCCGCATGGAGATTGCCGCCCGTCCCGTAGTTCGTCCCGGCCTGATATTCGGCAGCACTGCCGCGAACGAAGATCAGCGGCGTCACCCCGTCTACCGTGCCTGCTGCGCCTAGATCAAGCGGTGCCTTTGTGGTCGGGTCGTAGAACAGCGCCCGCTTGGCCGGATCACCGATGTCGATGAAATCCTGCGCCAGCCAGAACATCTTGAGGTCGAAGTCCTTGAGGATGCTGGTCTGGGCACGGAACAGTTGCACCGTTCCCGTTAGATCGAGCAACGCATCGGCAGTCGGGACTGCGGTGTTGGCAGTCTCGCCGTCTGTTGCGGCCTTCAGGGTCTGCACACCGGTTGTGGTGTCCATCGTGAAGAACCAGGTGTGCCAGCCATAGGGATCGCTGGCCGGGAGAGGGCCATAGGCATTGGCGATGTTGGTGCCGTTGGCCGTGCGGGCTAGGAACCGGAGCTGCCGGTCTTCCTTGGTCAGGATCGTGTTGTCGGCGAAATTGTCCGTACGGATCGTTGCCAGAAGCGTCCCGTTGATGCGGTTGCGCATCCGGCCGGACACGACCATCGTGAGCTTCTTGCTCGCCGCGCCGCCTGTAAGTGCTGGCGTGACCAGCTGCCCGCCGCCGCCGACCGGAGTGGTCGCGCTGGCCTTGATCCGGACCGCTTGCGTCGGTCTGGTTCCGGCCATCTTCTTGCCGACGGTGATGCGCGCTTCGTTCGACGGTCCATTGGTGCCCTCGGCCTGGACGATCAGTTCTTCAAAGTCGGGCATGATGCCAATGGTCGAGCGCGCGATGAGCCCTGTTGTGGCATTGATGTTGAAGGCAAGGCTCTCGTTGCCGGACACAATCCGCCAGCGCAGTGCCGTCCCAAGGATGCGCGGTGCATGGACAGTCGCGCCGCTGGTATCGTCGGCGACCACGTAGTCGTCATGGATGTACGGCGCGCCCACACCGGCCAGCGCACGAGTCATCAGCGCCCATTCACGGCCCAGCACAGCCGCTCCGGCCGTATTGGGATGCCCCAGGGTATCCGAGGTCAGGCTGCTTGGAATGCCGCCGGTTTGCGTGGCGACGATCTCCGTTGCCGATCCTGCCGAGAACAACGCGAGATAGGCCTGACCGTCGAAGAATTTGGCACCGAGACTGGATTTCAGCGCCGCGCAGATGGCCCGGGCCTGCGCGTAGTAGCGAACATGATCGCCCTCCCACGGCCCCATGATGATCCGGTTCGAACTGATTGCCGCAACCGCCTGCATGTTGGTGACGACCGTCGAAACGACGTTCGCAACGCCCTGCAGAATGTCGTTTGTGCCGCCGTTGGTGATGCCGACATCATCCTTCTGCCCAGCGGACAGCGCCGTGAAGGTCGCAAGGATCTGGTCCGAACGGGTGCCGCCAACCGCGATGTTGTTGACCGTGCCAGTGACATAGCGGGCGACCACATCGGTACCCTTTTGGCCGGCAGTGACATGCGTGACCGAGTGCTCGACGAGGCTGTCACCGGAGAAAGTGAAGGCATCGGCCAGATTACGCGGGAACAGCCCGGCATGTGCGGCAAGTCGGTCATGGTTGCGGTTGAGGCGCGCGGCCAGGCGTTCCTGACTGCGCGCGGTGTTCTCGGCCGTGAGCGAAGCCACCGTGGTAAGCGATGAGCTCGCCAGACTGCGCTGCAACAGGCCGATGGCATGGCGCTGCGTCGTGGTCATGTTGGTGTAGGCCGCACCGGGTGTTGCCCTGCGCCCGCCGACATAACGCTGCTGCGAGACCGCCGTTACCGTGCGGAACGCGACGTTTGACGCAACTTCCGTGTTCGTGCCGTCCTGCGCTTCGATGGCTACCTTGTAGGTCTTGCCCGCAAGGATCGGCACCGGTTCATCGAGAACAAAGGCGTACTCGCGGCCTGCAACGTTGGGAGCGATGCCGTTTGCGCCGCCGTCCATGGCGATCGCATCAGCCAGAGCAACGCGCTTTTCAGCTTTCAGCGTGTCCCCTGCCTGCGGAGGGGCGGCGTTGACGTTGGCATCGGCGGTCGCGCACTCCCAGATCCGCACGTAAACCTGCGTGGCCGTAGAAGCCACGGTAATTTCCGCCATGATGGCGTCAATGATGCGCTCGACAGCAACCTGCGTTCCGGCATCGAAGGCGATCCAGCGCCCGCCCAAGGTAGGGTTGATCGCAGCAGCAACGGTCGGCGCTTCGTTGTAAAGTACGCTCCAGCTTTCCGCCAAAGAGGCCGAAACCTCGTTGTCGCGGTAGGGGCCGGAAAGAGCCTGACCGAGAGCTGTTGCTGTTGCCCCAGCTGCAGCCGCCTGATCGGATGCCACTTTGCCGTCGCTGTCGCCGGTACGTGCCCACGTCTTTGGGGAAAGCGAAGTAAGCGCGTAACGGCCATCGCCGACTACGATCGTGCTCATCCCTACAGCTAGAGCAGAGTTCGTGTAAGCGTTCAAAGCCGTGGTGTCGGCAAAGGGATTGCTGCCGAGATAGGCCTGCAGAGACGCTACCGCTTCGGCAGTTTCCGCAGCTTCCTTTGCAAGCGCGGCAGCGCCCGCCAGCGGAGCCAGAGTGTCCGCGCCGAACGGAACGACCTTGATCCGGCCATCAGCCGTCGAAACGATTGCGTCAGCCATCAGATCTGCGTCGAACCTCCGTGGACAATGAATGGGCCTTCCAGCCAGCGTGCCTTTGCTGAGCCGGCGCCAATGGTGAGGTCCCAGACCAGCTCGAGGTCGGTGCCCTTGGGGTTGGTGAAGGGCAGACTCTCGACCGTTGTTTCGTTGATCCGGATCTGGACCGTGGAAGTCGGGACGCCGTTGGTGGTGACGACGGTGACGGAGATGCCTTCGCCAGGACTTGCCGCATTGGCGAGCGTGATGAGTGCCGGATCGGGCGCGTCGCGATAGGCGCGGACCTCTGACTTGAAAGTCTCGCCGGTGAAGTCGTAGCCGACGAAATCGATCTCGATCTTGTTCGGCTGCCAGCGGTTGACCAGCACTGCGAGTTTGCCTGCGGCAATCATGCGTAACCGCCTCCGGTCGCGGGGAAGTGCTCGACGAACCTGATCGCGGAACCGGTCGCAAAGCCCATGTTGGATGGACTGCGCATCTCGCCTTCGAGGCGCATGACGCAGCGTGGATCGTGGAATTCGACAGCGACACCGCTGAGAGTTGCCTCGCGCAGAGGATGGCTGATCTTGATCTCAGCCGCGGTGCCGGACTGGCTGACGACCTCGTCGATCATGTAGGCGCGGTGACGCATCGTGACGTGATCGATCGAAAGCCACATGCCGGCACGAAGTGGGCCGGGAAGGAATTCGATTGCGAGATTGAGCGTCGTGGCACGCAAGACGGCATCAGCTGAAAGCGAGACACCACTGTCGCCGGTCAGATATTCAGCTTCGGTCCACCAAGGCAGGGATTTCGGGATCCGCAGGTCACGACCGAACTGGTGCCGCAGATCGCCAAGCGGGACGATGACTGGCACGACACCGCCTTTGAGCACCGATGCGCACGCCTTCCATGCCAGCGCCATTTCGGGTTCATCGAGATAGGGATCGCTGTATTGGGCGAAGACACGGCCGCCACCATCAGCGCCGACTACATCCTCTTGCCCAGACAAAGCAGTTCCGCCGGTGATGACCCGGCGCTCAATATCCGCCTCCATGTCGGAAAAGCCGAAGGTATATGTTGGAAAGACGCGCATTGCGCCTGATGGCTATGCTGCCGGCCGCTTGGAGGTTACCGCCGTCAACTCACCACGGCGCTGTCCGGACCGATCAGATCGCCTGGCGTACCGCCGGTGCTGTAGGCGCGGATCCAGTAATGATATGTGCCGGCCGTCAAAGTATCGGTGATGGTCACGATCGCACCGAGCCCGCCGCTGATATCGGAACCGACCTGAGATGCTGTACCGAAATCAGAGGACGTTGCACGATAGAGCTTCACGTAGCCAAAATTGATCGAGACGGGATTACGCCAGGTCACCGTTGCCGAACCGGTGCCATCAGCAGCGCTGAAATCTGCAGGGTCTGACGGCGGCGACGATGTTGTCGATGTCGAGATGCTTTCCAGCGGGGACCAATTCGAGATGCGACCATCACCGACCTGGTAGGCAACTTCGATCTCGATCTCGGTATCGAGCGTGACCGGCCCGACCCTCATGGCGACAGGGCTGCCGGGATCGGTGTCGGGATAGGATAGGTCCGGCCCCCAGACCGACGCGCCCGCCACACGCCAGTGCGCGAACCATGTCAGGTCGTCTCGGACCGGTCCGTCGATATCGAGCTCGATGTAGCCCGAGGAACCGTCGTAGCTGAATGCGATTTCAGTGATCTCCGGCGTCTCCAGCGCAGGCGGTGCGATGCGGCTACCAACCGAGGCCGGTTCACCCTCTTCGGTTGCTGGTGTCCAGGCATCGACGTTGGGATCGAACTCCACCCACTGGAACGTCACGCCGCCGGAAAGACTACGCGACAGGCCGGTGATTTCAGCGACGCCGTCGAAGAACACGGCACCGGCTTCCTCGATGCGCAGGTTGATGTACCGTTCGCCTCTGACGGCACGACCGGCAATGTTCGTCGTTATGGTGCCGCGATTGGTGGCGTTGGCTCGCGCCATCTTGCGCTTTGCCAGATATCTGACCTGCGCATGGCTCGGCACACCGGGCTCAAAGTTGGCACTCAGGATGCGCCCGCGCGCAGCGATATCGTCTTCGTCGCGCCAGGGATCGCATTGGACGGTGTTGTAGTCATGGAGTGAGGAGACGTAGCTGCAGACCAGCTCGTTGACAGCCTCGTCGTCATCGACCTGACCGCCGTCCCACGCATAGGAAACGATTTCGTCCGAACCGATGGAAACGGTCGGGAGGTAGGCTTTACCGGCGAAGACGACATATGCGCCATCGGCATCGGGAGCCATCCAGCCATCGAACGTGTCGAGAATGGCAGCCTTGACCTTTTCCGGCTCGTCGGTGTGCTTGTGCGCGATGCAGGCGCGGTATTTCGCCTCGGTGCCACCTGCGTTGAGTGAGCGCGCCTCGTCGCAAACCGCAGCTGCGTCGATCCAGTTAGTCCAGCGCAGGCGCGATCTTGCGGTTCCACCATTCGAGCCGCAGGGCAGAAAGCGCAGCGGCGTACCCGGCATCGCTACGGGGCAGGGCAGGGCGCGGTCCCTCGCGAACCAGCATGTAGTGCAGCAGATGGCGCACCGGATTCTCGGTCCAGGTCCAACCGGATTCGTCGAGGGGATCCTCAGCCGCCGGGTCCGGACAGGCCTGCCAGCGAGCGACAAGGGACGGAGCAGGCGGTGAAGCCTGAGGGTAAATGTCCTGAAAGTCCTCGGCCTTCACAGCTGCACAGAAGAGGGCGATCATTACGACGCCATCACCCCTGTGATCGCTTGACCAAACCGAGGGGCCCAGCAGCGAGGGTTGCGACCGCGAATTCCGTGCCGCCTGTCCCAGGCGTTGACCCGTCGGTCTCGTAGAAACTGACCTTGTTTCCGCCGTACCGACCATCAACGTTGGGTTGGAAAAGCCCGCCGCTTGTCGCGCCGGAGCCTACAACAAATTCGCCCGAGAGGGTGACTTGGTCGTCATTGAGATAGCGAAGCTCGATGCCGTCGAGTTTGCCATCATGGACCGCGTAGATGTCGACGGCCGCCCCGTTTGATGCGGTGTCATAGACTATCGACGCCCCCCAGAGACGCATCCGGCCATAGGCAGAGACACGCGGGGGGCGCGGGCTTTTGATGCGCGGTCTCGGCGGGTGTCTGGTTTGGGGAGGCCGGGGCCAAGGAGGCTCCCGACAATGCCTGAAATTCCCGCGCAGTGACCAGAGCAGCGCCAACGGCTTGCAAGCCGGGGATTCCGATTACGACAAGTCCCGCAATCGTGGTGAGGATCGAGCCCAGCAGCTTTACCCACGAGCTACCCTCCATGCCTTGAGGATCGATCCAGGGTCCAAGGATGCGAACGCCAGCCCACGGGGTGCGATCAGGGCCCAGCGCCGACCGGTAAAGATCGCGCCCGCCTCCTGACCCAGAACCGAGACGACGCCGACATCGCCTTCGGCAAAAGTCCTTTGTCGCCGGAATGCCAGCCCCGAACATGCCGGACGCGATCAGGGGCAGCAGGCCATCGTCCGCAGCGCTGGCGTCGATATAACCTCCACGCCAATCCGCCATTGGGTCCGGCCAGCCATTGAGCATGCACCAGTCTGCCGGGAAGGCTGCAGCAATCGTGCGCCCCATAGACGTGTTTTTTCCGTGCCGCTGCTGCGAGGTATTCACCCAGCATCACGACGGCCCCCACCTTCGAGTTGTGCCCTGCGAGATGCCGGCCACGTTCGAGGAACACGGCATCGTCTGGAAAATCGTAGCGCTGGTCGGCCATCGGTGAAGAAGGCGAGGGCGGGACGGCGACGGGAGGGATCACCGGCAACCACTGAAAGCGTAATCGCGCGGTTACGGCCCTGATCGCTCTGCTGGCTGCTGACGCTGAGCCCACGTGCCTCGCCGAACCATTCCCACTCGACGTCTACGATCTGCCAGGCAGTGTCGAACTCGATCCGTCCGATGCTGACCGCGGACCCAGCAATCGACAACGCTTCCTCCGCTGCAAATAGCAACGGTCTCCTCACTGACGCCCGACATGGTCACTTCGAGCCGCTGCGCCTTGCCGTTGATGAGCTGTTCCAGTGCCGGGATATCGACGAGCTCACCGGCGCCCATGATGACGACAGGATCCGGAACGACGTCATCGGCGGGCAGCAGCAAAAGGCCCATGACCGGACCAGAACACCGCTGGGGTCTGGGGTGGCGATGTAGAAGACAAAGCTTTCCCGGTAAGACGGCATCAGAAGCCATCCCGCTGGTACTGGCTCATCCGGCCCGGCATGGCCTTGAGCGTTGCCTGAGCGGCTTGGCCGTCCATCTGTGCGGCACGCTTCGCCGCCTCAGCCAAAATCCTTTGCTCAAAGCCCTCGGGATTCACGCTGTTCCGCGCATCCACAGTGATGTTGAAGACACGGCCACCACCACCCGGCTTGAGCGCATTCATGCGGCCCAGCGGCACGATGTGCCCGGAGCCCTGCGGAATGAAGCCCTCGACGCGGCCCGGCGATGCGCCTTCGTTGACGCGGTACATCTGGCCGCCGTTGACATATCCGCCGGATGCGCGGCCTCCGAGGAATGCGGTACCGATCGATGCAAGTGCGCCGCCGATGCCGCCACCGCCACCGCCCGACGCGTTGGCCAGCGCGTCTGCCAGCGGCTTCAGGATGACGTTTTCAATCAGCAGGTTCAGCAGGCCTGAGATCAGCGGATCCTTGACGCCGAGTTGCTTCTCGATTGCACCACGGATGCCGTCGCGGACATTGTTCAGTTTCGTCGACAACGTAGGATTCGACCTCTTCGTTGATGGCGTCCGAACTGCGGTTCAGTCGGCGCCGATAAGCGTCGAGCGGCCCTTCGTTGGCACGAGATGCCGTTTCCTGTCTTCCATCCGCCGTGGCGTTGACGCCTTCGAGCGCGATGCGGGCGCGTTCTTTCTCCGCTTCAGTTGCCGTTTCGGAGGCGATGATCGCTTCAAGCAATGCCTTCTGATAGCGCAGTTCGAGATCGACCATCTCGAGAGCCAAACGCTTGCGCTCACTTTGGCTGTCGGCGAGCTCGTACTGAACCTGCAGCGCGTCGCGGTCGTTGTTGTAGCGCTCTTGGGCGAGGTCTCTGGTGTCTTGTTCAAGTTCGGCCTTGCGGCGCTCCTCGATGCGCGCGCGCTCCGCGTCCGCTAAAGCTTCGATCTGGGACTTTATCCTGGCGCGTTGGTTCGCCGCCTCCTCCTGGCCAAGCCGTTCGAGATCAGTGTCGGTATCGACTTCGCGAAGCGCACGTACTCGGGCCAGCTCGACACTGCGCAACTCGAGTTCGGCCCGCTCATCGGCCGACTTGGCAACACTCTCCATCGCCGAGAGAGCCTGTTGCGCCATGGATGCCAGCTGACTGTCTATGCGGGCTAGGATTTCGGCAGAGGAGGGACCGCTGTCGGTCGCGGCGCTCGTCTTCGTCTTACTCGGGCTGGATGGCGATGTTCCTACTGGCCCCGAGCCAACCGAAGGCGTGCGCGACAGCAGGGCATCGAGCCCCTTGGTGCCAAATCCCACCGGCTTGCCATCCATGCGGTCGAGTTCGTACCGGAACCGAGTGGCGGTTCGCTGCGCCTCGGCCTTTTCCTTGTCGGAGAGGAACCAGCTCTGGGACTTGGCCTCATAGGTCCGCGCGCCCTGCTCAAGCTTGAACCGGCGATAGGCGTTAAAGGCCCTACCAGCCCAGTCCGCAACCGAGGCGAGCGCATTGGCAAGGCCAAGGATCGCGTTGGCGTTGTCCGCTACAACTCCGGCAATTCGGGCTTCGAGCACTTGCTTGATCGCAGAGAGCTTGTCCGCCGTCTCGTCGGCGCGTTGGATCTGCTCTTCGGACAGGACGACGCCGAGTTTGTGTGCCGCTTCGCGTAGTTCGTTGACTGCAGCAGAACCGCCACTGAGGAGCGGTTCGAGCTTTTGGCCAGCGCGCCCGAACAAGTCCATAAGGATGGCGGCGCGCTCTGCCGGGCTCTCGATCTTCTGCAGTGCGTCAGCGATGCGGGGAATTGCGATCCCGGCATCAATCACGTTGCCGTTGGCGTCCTTCACCGAGACGCCGAGCTTGTTGAACGCCTCGGCCTGAGCCTTCGTGCCGCCCACCGCTTCACCAATGCGCCGCGTAAGCTGCGACAGCGCCTGATCCATTTCCTCTTGACTGAGACCAGCCTGTGACGCGGCGTAGCGGTATTCCTGCAGCGCATCCGTCGTGATGCCGAGCTGCTGTGCCACTTCGCCCAGCGATGAGGCGTATTCGAGCCCTTTCTGCGCTGCCTGCACGACAGCATCAATGCCGAGGCTCGCTACAAAGCCAAGCGCCGCACCCTTGGCGAGATCAAACCCTTTACGAATGTTCTGACCCATTGCCACCCCGCGCGCTTTCGATCGCTGCGAGCTTGGTTTCGGTTAGGCGCTGGGCTCCTGTGAGGTCGGTCCGGTATTGCTTCAGGTCGGCCCGAAGCTCAAGAATTACGGGATCGATCTCTGGCATTGGGTCCGCTCCGGTGGCGGGCAGACCCTATGTGCCGTCAATTCGAGAGGTTACCGCCGTCAGGGCTTTCCGTTAATCGCGGCGACAATGCAGGCGCCGATCCAGCAAAGAACACCCGCCGTCAGGATGATCGCCGACAGTATCAGCCGCTGCACATAGGCTTGCTGCTCGGCCAACTGGACCATGTAGAGATTGCGGCGTCATCGAACTCTGCCTGAGGCGCGGCAGTCTTGAGCGTTGCCCATGCCAGCCAAATTCCGACGAATGCCAAGATCGTGCCGATTCCGGCCAAGGCGCGCACGATCCAAGGTCCTTGAAGATTCATCATGGCTGCGTGATGCCATTGTCCCGGGCCGGGCGTCAAACGCTACTCGCTGGAGTGAGCGGACAGGAAGCGAGAAAGGGTCCCGGTCTCGACTTCCTTGTCGGCCGGCTGCTCCGGATCGCGGGCACTCATCGCTTCGAGATACATCGAGATCGAGGTCCGCTCCCAGTCCAAGCCGACCTCCCCGCAGTTGACCAGGACAACGCCCTTCACGAAGGGCTGAACGTCTTTACGTCGCCCTTTTTTTTTGAGCCTTCGGGCAGCTTGATGCCGTAGATCCGCGGCGCGCAAAATTTTGAAGGCCATCGCGGCGTCATGGATCGCGGGGCAGGGCCGGGAAGCAGTAGGTCTGCACCAGATCGCGCGCTTCCTGTTCGCTTTCTCCGGCGCCGATGAGAGCGTTGCGGTATCAGCGCCTGGCACTGCTTCAATCGGGCTTCACTGCCGCCGATCAGCACCATGTCGCCGGATTCGGCAGCGCCGAGATTCTCGCCGAGGAGCATAGAACAGCGCAAAAATTGAAAGGTCAGCCTCGCGCTCGAAGGCAACAACACGCGACATCGGGAGCCAGAAGTCACGGTCCTCGCCTGCGAAGTGCAGGTTGATGCGAGTCTCCATGGCTTAGACTGCGGGCGTCCACGTCCACGCGCCGTGATTGGCGAGGGTGACTTCTGCGGTGCCACCGGTTTCGCGCGCGATCGCCATGTTGGCAGCGTTCATCACGAAAGCGCCCGCGAAGGTGCCGACCAGATCACCAGCGTCGGTGCCATCATCCGCGTAGAGTTCGATCTTGTAGTTCTTGGCCGTGCCGAGCGCGTCTTCGAAGATTTCGACGTGACCCTTGTCGATCAGGCCCGACCCAGTGATGTCGAGCTGCTTGCCGTTGACGCGAACCTTGCGCACCGGAACCTCGCCCGGCTTTGCGCAGTCGCGCACGAAGCGGTCCGAGCTGTTGGCGGTGCGGTTGACGTTCACATCCTGCAGGCCGCAGGCAATTGCGAACGTCTCGGAAGGCGTCGCTCCATCACCGATCTTGATAAGGGCGAAATCGGCTTCAACGGGCAATGACATGCGTGGCTCCTCGCAGGTTTGCGCGAGGTATGAGCCGCGTCAGGTCTGGTCGTTACCGCCGTCAGATTCGGCGGTCTTGTCTCGGTCTGCTATAACATACAGACTGGCGCGACGGCGGTCAGGATCATCAATCAAGTCGCTCAAGATCACGTCATTCAACGCCTTCACGACTTCCGCATCGCCTGCGTCTGTAAGACGCCGCCGCATCGTGTCAAAATCATCGACGCTCAAAATATTATTGCGCTGCAGCTGCGCGATAAGCACCGCCATGAGGGAGCCCAGCTGATCTTTGCTAAGATAATCCACAACAGCCGGATAACACGCTATCAGGTTGAAAGCACCCGCCAATTTATCTGCGCGAACCAGTGATAATGATCCGGATCGCCGTCCTGCAGCAGCCGAATATCGCTGAGCCGGATCCTAACCTTTGCCCCGTCGGGTAGTGCAAGCCAGTTGTCGGCCAATGCCATCTCAATCGCCGCACCAATCCTTCCGGCATGATCCTCGGCGGTTTCAACCACCGTCCCGGCCACGAGACGCTGACCCGCAAAGGCATGGATATCCCATGAACCCTGCCCGCCATTGACGCATGCTGCCTTCAGGCGTTGTGTGACCGGAGCGCGCAGGACGATGAAAGGCCAGGTCGGCGCCCCCGCTGGATTGATTGAGGCTACCGGAACCAGCGCAGTAAGTGCCAGATCAGCCTTGAGGCGGGGCAGGATGGCCCGTCGCACCAGTCGTTGCAGCCCCTTCATCGCCCAGACCTCTCAACCAGCTTACCGATCTCCTGCGCAAACAGACGCTGAATTTTCGGCTCGGAAGTGTCCCGCGCGGGCCGGACATGCGGACGCGCTTCCATCTTCGACGTGCCGAACTCCAGCGCCTCGCTATATATTCGGTCTCAGACCTGAATTCCGCACTGAGCGGACCGGTCTGTTCCGTCTTGAAGCCGTTCTGCAGCCCGCCGGTGTCGCGGTTCGGGTATTCGCCCGGGGTGCTCGGCACATGGTTTCTTCCCGATACCGAACCAGCACTGACGCCGCGGAACGCCTCAGCCCTGACCATATCGGCACCGACGAACACGACACGGCCCGCTGCCTTGACGACCTCGGGACCGCTCAGCCGCTTCAACCTGCGTAGATGCTTGTCGCGGCCCTTCATCGCCATCACGCCACCTTTCGAGCCCGGCATTCCCAACCGATACCTGCCGGATCGCCCTGGACCGATTCCAGCGACCATGTGCCAGCATGCTCACCGTCACCAACAACGACATTTGCAGCGCTGTCGAGAGTGCCGTCGAGCGTTCCCGAAAGAACGATGAGGCGCATATCCTTCTCGAGGAATCCGGGATCATTCCGCATGGCCTCGGTAGGCGCATCGAACTGTGCCTTGCAGGGCTTCTCGACAGGCGTACCCGGAGTGACGATCGAGCCGCCGTCATCATAGACCGCAGTGCCCGGCCAAGTAGCCGTGACCTCCTGAAACGGCGCACCGAACTGTGCCGCAAAGCCCGTGGCCAGGTCGGCGAAGAACTGGTTCAACACGTCTCGGTGCTCGGCTGCCATGCCAGACGCGGTCCGCCGAAGAGATTTCGGGCCAGCTGCCGGAATTCGCGTCCGTAGACGGTTGCGTCATAGCCGGTGCGTGATGCGATGCCATCCGAGACCGTCGCCGAGAAGGTGCCGGATTTGAAAGACGTGACCCCGGCGGGGACGGTGCCGGTGACGAGGCCAAGCTCAGCCATTCGGTGCGCGGCCCAAGCCATCTCACCGCGCGCCCGCTGATCATCAGGCCAGTGGGCCAGATCCTGCGCAGCCTCCGCCAGCCAATACTCGACTGTGGCATCCGCAACGGACGTAAAAGCCGGATAGCGCGCCTTCAGCGTGGCTGCGGTGGGAGCCGTGTAGGCCACTTAGCTGACCAGGTAGCACTTGGTCGGGCCGGTCATGGCCGTGATGCGAAGGGGGATAAATGGTAGCGGCATGCCCTTGATGACCGGAAAGCCGGTGATTGCCGCGCCTCCCGAGGTGTTTTTGACGCTGATCGTGCCATCGGCATCGAACAGGACCGCCTTTACGTTGATAGGCAGGTCTGCATCGGCGGGCGTATATTCGGCAACCGCGGTACCGATGGTGTCCGCCTCATTGGAGCGGGCCGTGCTGTACTTGTCTGGCATCAGAACCTCCTACGTAAAAGGACCGCCCGCCCGAGAGCGGAGCGGTCCTCTCACCACCCCTGAGCGGATTACTTGTCTTCGAGCGCCAGTTCGATGGCCGACAGGATGTCAGCCTTCTTCGTGGCGTCGCCGAGATCGATCTCGTTGGCCTCGGCAAAGGCCTTGAGCTCGTCCACGGTCATTTTGGTAAGCGAGGGGGCGTCATCGCCGTCGAGCTCCTGGAACCACTCCTCGGCAAAGTCGTCGGCCTCGACCGTCTGACCGACTTCGGCCATCGTCAGGACGCCCTTGAGATAGGCGCCCCGAGGACCGGTGCTGATGTTCTTGACCTGTGGCATGTCATCGCTCCTTAGAAGCTGTCGCGATAGACGATCGCCTTGGGCAGGCGGACGTCAACGCCACCGACGTTCATGATGCCGCCGACCTCATAGACGAGGCTCGACTTCTGGAACGCGGGCAGGAACTGGTGCGCACCAGGCAGCATGAACTTGAGCACCTGCGGGTTGTTGTCGTAGGCGATCATGCGCTTCGTCGAGCTGGTGCCGGCCGTTTCGAGCTCACGGCTCTTGAGGATGGTCAGAGCCTCGCCAGCCACGTTGTTCGCGAGCAGGAACGACAGGATGGTGCCGTCGCCCTGACCGACGCGGGTGGTCGCGATGTAGTTGTAGCTCGAGGTCGGCAGAACCAGTGTGTTCGCGATATGCGTTTCGCCGGTGCCGGTTTCGACGGCGGTCAGCGCTTCGTTGATATCGCGCAGGATCTGGTCCGGCGTCTTGGTCGACCAGGTGCGGGTCGAGCCGGTGCCGTCGGCAGCAACCTGAGCGGAGGGGGCCGAGGCGTTGTTGATGAAGCCGGTCCAGCCCTTTTCGCTTTCACCACGCGGCGTCTTGCCGGTCATGGCGATGCCGTAGATGAAGCGGTCGGCAGCCAGAACGGCGCCCTGCGCCTTGTCCGACGACAGCGAGCGTCCGAGCTTGGCGGCGCGCTGCATTTCCTGCGTGTTCCACTCGTAACCGATCGCAGCGAGATGGAAGTTGCGGGTCGCCTGGCTCATCTGGGTCGATGCGTAAGGCATGTCGAACGCGCCGCCGCCCATGAATTCGGCCTGGCCGACCTTGTCCATGGAGTAGACGACGGTGCCGACGTCCCACATGTCGCCCGACGTGTCGACGGTCATGAACCGCGTGATGTCGAACGAGGGGTAGCGGGTCATGTAGACCTCGGCCTCAATGCGGTGCAGCTGCGGCGTCAGGAAGGCGTAGCCGACCTGGGCGTCCTGCAGGAACGAGTCCACCTTGTCAGCAAACGTCGCGGCGTGGCGAGCGTTGTCGTTCGCCCACAGCGCGATGACCTGCTTCTTGGTCGCAGCGTCGGCGAGCATGAATGCGCCGGGATCGGTGATCTGGCCCGAAGCGCGGTCGAAGAACGAAAGTGCGGTCATGTCAGGTTCCCCTTAGCGCTTCACGATGCGGCAGATGCCGTCCGTGACAGTTTCGTCTGCGATCCAACCGGTCGCGATGTGGGTGGCATCGGCTGCGGTCGAGCCGACGAGGTCTGCAGCGCCGCCGCCGGTGCCGACAGTCAGTGCCGCGCCGTCCGTGACAGCACCCTTGACCGCGACATAAATCGCGCCCGAGGTGATGATGGTGGCGGTGTCGTACTGCTGGTACTCGTCGGCGTCCTGCCCGGCGACTGGGGCCATCGCCGAAGTGGCAACTGTCCAACCGAGGAACGTGGCGAGGGTGCCGACCGTGGCGGTGCAGCCGTGATCGCCGGAACCGCGATAGACGGGCTTGCCGAAAGCGATGCCGGCGGAATCTTCCACGGTGCGGCTGATGCGGTTCGAGGTTTCGCCATTGGCGATCATACCGGCGTAGCCCTTGGCGACGGTGCCGGTGTAGCTGGTCTGAAGTTCAGGCATCTATCGGCCTCCTTAGGCGTAGCGCGCGGCGCGGATCGACGCGACGGCAGTGGCGGAATCGGCGAACTTGGCCGGAGCGAGATTGTGGACCTCGGGCTTTTCGTCCTTGGCTGCGGTCAGCACCGCGAACGCACCGGCAACGCCAGCGTCATCGTTGGGGCAGGCATCGCCGAGCTTGGCGGCGACCACGGCGCGGCGAATTTCCGCGTCGGTCTTGCCATCGACGACCAAGTCGGGCGCGATCGCCTTGACCTTCGTCACCAGCGCGGCGCGATCGGCAACCAGCTGGTCGAGACGGGCCGGTTCGAGTTCGGCCTTGGCGTCGGCAAGCTGCTTTTCGAGCGCGGCAACCTTGCCGGTCTCGGTAGCGAGAGCGGACTGGGCGTCGTCAAGGGCGACTGCGGCCTTCGCGGCAGTGTCCTGCAGTTTGGCGATCGCCGCTTCGACGGCGGCTGCATCGCCCAGATTGACGGGGATACCGTCGAGCATGATCGTCTTCATGACAGGCTCCATGATGGTAGTCGGAATTGCATCGCAGTGCGCAAAAGCATCCGAGATGCGGCATTCGGGACCAGCACGGCCCCGATCCACCAAGGCGACGTGGTTGCCCTGGATGGAAGTCTGGCGCGCGACGCACCTGGTGCCGTCAGGCGCTGCGAAGTCGCCGAATTCGAGCGATGCGGCGTAACCGTTGCTGAGTTCGCGCTTGCCTGCATCGACCTTCGCGATGGCGTCGGCGTCGGTCAGCAGTAGGTCGAATGCGAGATAGTCGCCGTCGCGGATCGCACCCATGACAGTGCCCCGCGCATGCTGGCGCCAGTTGTCGGCGGTTACGGCTTGGGTGGGATGATCGTCGGTGACCGGCTTTCCGATGAAGGACTGCGCTGCAGCCTTGTCGAAGACGGTGGCCTCGTCGCGCAGGACCTTGACCATGCCCTTGTCGCGAAGGCCGTGCCGGTTTTCCGGATCGATCTCGGATCCGAGGTAGTCGTAAACGCCGACGCGCGCGGCCTTGGCGCGGACAGCCATGAAGCCGTCGCGGGTGCGGCGCGGTGCATCGAGGGTGAGGCGATCGACGAATTGCATCGACCGCAGCGATATGAGGTTGGGTTAGTGGTCGTTACCGCCGTCAGAGGGGTGGCGTAATCGCCTCAAGCACCGCCCGCGCCAGAGCCTCTAGATCAATCGTCGCATCGATCACCGTTGCAGCGGTATTGCTCGCGTCGAGGTAAAAAATCTGCCCATCGTTGGGCTCCTGTCTGCGGAGTTCGGCGACTATGGCGGAAACGGCGCGGTCGAGCTGGGTCATGCGCTCTCCTATCACGGCGCGCGCTGGCTCAGAACTCGCCATCCAGCGAAAGCACTGCGCGCGAGGTGCAGCCACAGAACGGCAACTGCCCCGGCCTGTCATTCGGCGGCGGCGCACCGTCCGCGGGATCATCGCTGTAGCGCTTCCCATCACGCGCGGCATGCTCTGCCCTGTAATTGACCTTGTGGCTCGACACCCATTCCCAAATCGAAAGTCCAGCCTGTCGGCGCCGCTCCTCGTTCAACGTCTCCGATGCCTTCGACAACTGGTCCGACGCGATGTTAAGCGCCCGACGTCGCCCCATTCCCACAGCCTCGCGAATCTCCTTAGCCACCTCGCGCGGCACCTTCTTTTCCGACAGGCCGCGCATCACGGACGAAGTGATCCTGTCGCGGGTCTGGTCGGAGACGGAGCGTACCAGCGCAACGTTGTTCTCGACCACGACGGAAAGCGGCTTGCGCACGTCGGCAGGCCCGACCATTGCCGAGATGTCGAGCCCCGTCGATCGCTTTACCGTCGCCGCCCACTTCGCGCGCTGGGCAGCTTCGACGCGCGCAGCCCACCGTTCCAGCCTGAGGCGCAGCGTGACCAGGAGGCGGTTGATACCAGCCTCAACCGATACGACGACGCCGGACAGTTCAGGGGCGGCATCGGTGGTCAATTCGGAATGGCTCCGCTCGTACTCGGCATTGATCGCGGAGAGGCCTTGCTCCCATTCGCGGATCACGAGGCCGTAGACCGAGGCGTAGAGGTCGGAGGCCAGCGTCGCGGGCAGGCTGATTTCGCGAAAGGCCACGGTGCGTTTGCGAGGCCTGCGCTGGGCGTACATCGCGGCGAGGTCGTAGCGCACCTCAGGCCTCCGCGATCTTCGACTTCCAATCCGGATCAAGTGGCTCGAAGATCTCGGGCCCGAAGCGGAGTTCGCCGGCATATGGCTTGATCGCTTCGAGATCGAGGTCTGCCGGCGCTTCGTAGCTGATCGTGACGTGAGGCAAATAGTCCGGCCAATCATGGGAGGCACCGGCCTGGACCATCTCGTTGTGCCGTGACTGCAGCGACCAGGACGCGAATTGCAGGACGAGCGCACCTTCACCGAAACGTTCGAGCGCGCGAGGGCCGCCTGCCTTGATCACAAGCCCGCCATCCGGATCGCTTGACCAGCCTTCGCCCATTGCCATTGGGTCGACAGGCTGCTTGGAATATAGGACAGTGACGTGGAGCTGGTCGGCAGGATTCGTTTTGACCCCAAGCCCCTGAGCCCAGTCGACCAGCTCACCGGCGTTCAAGAGCTTGCGATAGACGTAAAGCGGGCGAGGTGTCGCGTCATTCGCGGCAACACGGACAGGCGGCTCGGTTTCTGATCCGGAACCGCCTGCACCGGTAGAATCTGGACCACCTCCTTCCGTTGGATCGTCGACTGAGGGATCGGCAACGATGCCGTAGCGCTCGTCGTCGGGAATCTCGGACAGTGCTGCCTCAAGCTCAGGCAGGTAGCCCTCTGCGATCATCAGCGACTGGATACCGCGGTTGAATGCCTGCTCCGGCATCGCGTTGAGACCGGCAAGCTTGTCCGCCGCCTCCATTTGTTTCGCGAAGCGTTCGGCGCGCTCCTTGTCGGTCTCGATGTCGAGCGGGGCAAAGGCGTAGCTGGCACTCGGCTCGGCTTTGCCCAGTGCGGATTGTACCAGATAGATGTCAGCGCGATCGAGGCAGGGGCCGAGTTCGAGTGTCTGCATCGCCTTGATGCGCTTCGACCAGTCCTGCTGCTGAGAATCGCCGGAGCTGTTCATGCCCTCGGGCGCGCGGCCGAGCAGGCGGGTGGCGGGGATGTCGGCAATTGCGGCAACGAACTCGCCGTAGGCATTGATGACGTCTTTCGCGCCAGCGAAGCTGTACGCGATGTCGTCGATCTTTTCGGCCGGACCATTCCCCCCTCCTGGTCAAAGTCTGGCCCATGACATAGCGCCGCGCATTCCGAGGCTTTGCCCCCGTCATTGCGATCCACTTCCGGATCAGGTCGGTTCGGGCCCCGTAGAGCAGTTCAGCAGCCTCCCACCCACCACGGGCGAAGACGTCGGCGAACTCAGGGGGCGGCGGCGGTACGATGCGCTTCATGGCTGGAAATCCACTAGGCCGTGCTTCGACTTCTCGGCCATCTCGAAGAACTCGGATCGGACATTGCGACTGGCGCGGTTCCAGGCGCGAACCAGTGCGAGGAGCATGTCATCTTCATGATCCTCATCGCGGGGATAGATCTGCCCGATCTCGACTTTGCGCAGCATCGCCTCGATACGGAGATGGCGGGCGTCGAGATTTTCCGTCTCCGCCTTCTTCAGCAGTGGCAGCGCCTCCTGCGCCGGCATGTCAGCGACATGGGCATGATGATCGAAGGATAGCTTCGGCGATCTGAGATGGGGCGGAAAGGCCTCGACTGTCTTCTCGATCCGCTTGACCTGTTTCCGATCACCGAACTGTTCGAGGGCAAGCTCGACCTGTTCAGGGAATTGCTTGCGACCGAACGTGATCCAGTCGCCGATCAGCCAATCGATATGGCGCTTGCTGGCAGCGAGATTGCGACCGACATCGAGCCAGTCCGGAAACGCGATGTTGTCCGGAAGGGCGAGGGTTACGGCTTCGGTGTTCACTGCTGGGCTCATGAGCACTGGCTCCTCCTCGCTTCGTTCTCGTCGATGATGATGCGGGCAAGGTCTGCAGGAACCTTGCCGCGGTATTCAGGCCAGCGCTGGCGCATGGCGTCGCGGTTGCTGGTCTGCGCTTCAGTGGTGAAGGCGAAGATGGCAGCTGCGGCACTGAACGGATCGGGGTGGGCGGACACGTCCGCGTCTACAGGGCCGGTGTAGTAGGCTTCGGGGTCGTGCCAGAGGGCTTCGTCGATCATGCGACTACAGCCTTTCCTGGGCGCGTGTGCAGGTCGCAACGGCGGCGCTCCGGCCACCGGTTCGGTGCCGCCGTTGTCGTGAAGCCTTCGCCACACGTCGCGCACTCAGCTTGCCAGAGCATCAGCGTCGTCGTGGCTCCGTCTTTCGTCAGGTAAGGCTCATGCCCGATCAGGTCGAAGCGCTGACCGTTCACTTCGATCGACAGGCCGACAGGTGCGACGCCTGAGAGCGTGATGAGGTTGGTCTTCCTCATGGCTTTGCCCCAGTTCCTGGCAGTGGTCTGGAGCGCCCCAGTGAGCCTCCAGTTAAGGGGGGATATATATCCCCCCTAACTGGGGCACTGGGGCAGACCACTTGCCTGCCACGGTACGCCCCAGTTTGCCCCAGTTTTGCCCCAGTTCTGAAGACCAACTGAGGCACGGCAAAAAATCGCGGATTTCCGCCGTTTCGTGTGTGCCAGTGGGGCGCGTCAGACAGACGGCCTGCTTCCCCTGCCACAGTTGCCTCAGTCGTGCCCCAGTTCAGTCCGTGTGCCATGTTCCGACCTCCACGAACTTGCGGACATTGCGCTTTTCGTCAGTGCCCTCGACCTCGCGCAGCATATCGTTCTTGAGCCACTGCTTGAGGATATCCTTCACCCGTCCAGCCTTCTTCTCGACGTCCAGATCGAGAACCTGCGCGATGACGTGGCCAACCCATTGGGCACTGCGAACGTCGGCGCGGTAGCGGCCTTCTGCCACCCGCTTCTGCACTTCCTTGAGGTGCCAGGTGCTGATGCCTTCGAACGGATCGGGCCACTTCCACGGGCAGGCCACACCGACGCTGTCACCATTGGGGAGGTCGACGTTGTTCATGCGGAACCAGTCGGCCGCCTCAGGCGGAGCGAGGTTCGCCTTGTCGTTCTGGGTGCGGAAGTAGAAGCCGAGCATGCGCGGCTCGATGCCGGCGCGTTCACCCTCTTCCTTGGTCATGCGGTTGTAGACTACCACACTGCGGGCGGCACCGATCAGCGAGACGGCACCGCGACTGCTTTCGGCCGTCACTTCGGCGCCGTTGGTCTTGCGGACGTGGTGGACCAGGTTGATGGCGCAGTCGCAGATATCGGCGATGCGGCTCCATTCCTTCGCGACCATATCGATCGCACGGTTATCGTTCTCGCTGATCATGTGGCTGGACACGAACGGATCGATGCTGAGAACATCGATCCTGCGAGCCTTGAGCTGCTCGATCACGGCGTCAACAACAGGACGGATGATGCGGGCGCCGCCGTCGGTCTCCTCAGCGATGCAGATAGGCTGGTCGCGGCCGGAATCGACGAAGAGACGTTCCCCGACGTCTTCAGGCCCGATCTCAAACCATTGCGCAGCGGCGTGGATGCGGCGCTCCGTTTCCTCAGCCGGATCCTCAAGGTTGTAGAGCCAGACGTTAAGTGGGCCTTCATGGCAGTCCTTGCCGAGCAGGTTGCGGCCTGTCGTCATCGCCAGGGCTTCGACGATCTTGACGCTCGACTTGCCGAGGCCGCCGGGGGCGATGTCGAGCGAGAGAAACTTGCGGATCAAGTGCCGGCCGTAGAGCCACTTGCGTGGCGGGATGGTGGCAGGGTCGCGCCATGTGAAAGGGGTCGCCTTCATTTGTGGGCGTGGCTCGTCCTGCGGCTCGTCGTAGGGCGCGAAAGGCGGCAGGGTGCTGCGGCGCTGCGAGAAGGCATCGGCCACCTTTTGCAGGCCGAAGGTCACTGCAACGTCGTTCGCGTCGAAATTTCCGGCGTCTGACACGCTCACGCTGCCCCTCTCTGTGGTCTGCCCAGCGGGTACGCGACATTGGCGCCGATCTCGGCCGCAACGGCCTCGGCTGTCGCGATCCCGGGGTTCTTGTAGATCCCGCGCTGCTCCAGCTCTTTGCGAGCCGTTGCCTCGTCATCGTCGGCGAACACGGTGTAGTTCAGATCGGCCCGACGCTCAGCGAACAGGCGCGCGACTTTGGGCATGTTCGAGGTGTTGAACGTTACAACCACCGGCAGCCCTGTTGCCCGATGTACCGCATCGCCGGTGGCGTAGCCCTCGCAGATCACCGCTTCCTCGGTCTCGGGCGAGAAGCTGCCGACGATTGCGAACAGGCCATCGATGCGACCGCCTTTGAGGAATCGCTTTTCACCACAGGGCCTGATGCGCTGCAGGTTCCAGAGGATGCCGTGCTCGTCGCACATCGGTACCAGGAGTTCGTCGCCGAGTTGGCGCAGTTCGCCGGGCTCAATCTGCTTGCGCGCGACATAGGGATGTTCGACGTTAGCCGATGCCGCGCGCTGCCACAGATCGGCTGCGGCAAGCGCGGCCTGGCGCTGGTTATTGACCTGTTCGGCCTCGCGGCGCTCCTTGGCCTGTTTCCATTCCCGTTGCAGAGCTTCGCGTTCAGCAGGCGACAAGGCAGGGCGATCGTCGGCCGCTTTCCATTTCAGCGTGCCGGTGTTCATCCTGTAGTTGCCGAACGCGCCGGCAGGACGTTGGTCAAGGTACAGGATGGCCCAGCCATTCTGTCGGCCCTTGCCGTCTCCTTCGCAGCGGAATCGGATCAGCGATCCCGACGCAAGCCGCTGGGCAATGGGTTCGATCGGTGCAACACCGTTCGCCTCCATGAAGCCGATGAAGTCGGTGATGGCGTCGTGGATGCTCATGCGTCCTGCAGCCCGTGAAAGATGATCATGTCCTCGACGGTCTCGTCGTCGAGCTGGCCGTGCTCGCGTGCAATCAGAAGACGCGCCTTCATCTCGGCCTTGTCGCCGATCTCGGTCACGATGTGCCGGAGTACGATGCCTTTGAAGAGCGCACCGGCGCTGATGACGGAGGTCTCGCGCATTACGCCGCGATCCTCCCGATGGCAGGCATGCCCTGCTGAACCAGCCACTCGAAGGCCAGTTCAGGTGTGAAGAAGCACGCGACAGGAAAGCCCTGCCGGAACAGCTTGTTGCACTGGTCGATCTGCGCCTGGCTGAGCTCGCCGGCGCGACCCGCAGCGGTGTAGCCCTTCATCTCGACGAAGGCCTGACTTCGGACACCCCAAGTCACGGTGTAGTCGGGGTATCCGGCCACAACACCCATGGCTTTTGCCTTGATATGGTTGTGATTTCCCTCGTTCTTGGAATGCTGGATTGTCGCCTGCGGAGCGAGTTGGTGGACGAGCTTCACCAACGTCTTGCAGCGCGGATCCTCGCCGAGGATGCGGTTGCCGTCGGGCTTCTGCACAAAGAACAGCGGCTCCTCGCGCAGCGAGGATTCGAGTGCGCCCCAGTTCATGCGGCCTCCCGAACGCGGCGTGCTTCCACCGTCTCGGTCAGCTTCGCGAGCAGCTGGTCGAAGTCGTGGGTTCCTCGCCGAGCATGACTCGCCGCGATGCTTTCGAGCATGGCTGGTGTCAGCGTCTGCAACGGTGCCGTCGACGCCTTGGCGAACGCGGCGACAGCATTGTCTCGCTTCGTCACGTTCTCGCGGCTGCGTGGATATCGGGCGCCGGGTTTCACGCCGCCACCTCAAGCGAGGCCCGGACCTCAGCCCAATAGTTCCAGGCCGTGGCCTCGCAGATGCCCATGTCCATCGCTGCGGCGCGAATGGTCTGGCCATTGGCAACACGGTCGGCGAGTTCGTTCAGGCGGATGCGGCGCATAGCCGTCTGGCGCGCGCGAGCGCGCTCACATGCTTCGGCGCGGGTCATGCGGCCACCTCGTCCGCATCACTGACGAAAAAGGCCGCCACTTTGCGCATGTTGTCCGTGGCCTTCACGTCCCAGATTCGCAGGGCATACATGACCGATGTGTGGTCGCAGCCCAGGCGGCGACCGATCTGCGTGAGGGACTGACCGCGCTTGTGCAGGACATAAAATACGACATGCCGAGCACGAACGACGGCTTTAACTCGGGAGTTACCCACAACGTCGGCAACGACCACACCCATCGCCCGACAAACTTGATACACCGTCTCAGTCAGGAAGTGCGAACGCTGCGGTTCAGGGTCATCATTTGCCGGCTCAGCCTCGACAGCCTGCTCGACGACGGCGATGTCCTGATTTCGTTTGCGGTCGATTCGCTCCTGTACTTCCTTTGCATGCCGCGTCGGCAAAGGGCGATAATCGAGAGCATCGATGTCCTTTGGCGCAAGGCGGTCGCTCTCTTCGCGATAGCGCTGACGTTCGCCTTGAGCCTCATTAATAAGTTCTCGGCATTGCTCGATCGTCGGTGCACGGCCCCACTGGTACATGGTTCCAGCACGCACTTTGGACGGGTCGCGCATGTAGCGAGCAAGCTGCCGCGCGTAGTTGTGCGGTCCGATGCCGAGTTGCGCAGGGTTGATGCCGGAATGCGGATTGTGCAGCAGTTCGTTGCAGCACCGCACGACTTCTCCGCCGCGCTTCACGCCACCCCCGAATAACATCAGCCTCAGCGCACACGGCGTTCAAGCGATGGAGCAGCGGACGCATTACGCGCGCCAGCTCCAGCGTCTCACGATGGCAGCGTTGGCCATCCGAAAGAGCTTCGACCCACTTGCCTACGAGGTGGGACAGGTCTGCAACCGTCTCCATGTCGTTGGCTGCGGTGGCTTGCTTTGGCCGGATTTCGAGACCGTAAAGGTCGGCCACCTCGTCAAGTGCGGTCGGATCGACAGCGAGCGAATTGAACGCAGTGTGCAACTCCGGCGTGTTTTCGCCAGAAAGTGCGCGGCCGACCGTCTTCTCGTTGACGTCGATCTTGTCGGCAAACTTGCCCTTGCCGTGAATGGCAATGACACGCGCCCAGCCTGCCACCAGTCGGGCAGATACGTCCGTTTTGGAATGAACGGCAGGACGGACTTGTTTATCAGTCACTTGCTACCTCACCATTATGAAAGGAGTTGATCAGAACCGGGGCAGCGGCCGCGCAATTCGCGGCGTCAGGCGTGGCAGAACCCTCGGCCTTGCGCAGGGCTGCCCCGGCGATCTCGTTGCCATCCTTGAGCGCGCCAAAATGCGAACCGGCTGCCCCGCACGCGCTTGCAAACCTTCGGGCAGGATGACCTTCGTTCCCGTCGAGATTGCCGGGAATTGGAAAGGGCGGGACCGGTGTTGGGATAAGGGCGCTGTTCACCGCGCACCTCGGATGAAGCGGCCAATGAGGGGCGAGAGGATCGCTGAGGCGCAGAGCCAGATCGAAGCGATGATGAGCGCGCCCTGCATTGGTCAGGCTGCCTGCTTGGGGGAAAGCTCGCTCAGATCATCGGGCAGCGGCGTGCCGGCAGCCTGGGCGGCAAGTCGCAAGTGCGCCATGCGAGAGGCCGGGATTCCTATCCTCCGCCAGCTATGTACGGTGGAAAGAGGGGCCTCCAATAGCCGCGCAACGGCAGTCGAGCCCCCCAGATGATCTATGACGGCATTCGCGTCGCGGTTGAGGCTGGGGCTTGTCATGCGAGCAATATGCTAAAATCGCAGATAATGAGCAAGCAAAAAGTCTGCGAATTTAGCAGTTGCCAGAATCAGGCCAGCATTCACCAAGGGAGAATGACGCCGGAACAGATCAGAGCTGAGCTTCACGCCCGGAATATGTCGATCCGCGACCTCGCCGAGGCGACCGGGATCAACGAAAACTATCTGGCAAAATCGCTTGGGAAGGCTGGGCGCCGAATCCAGGTCGCGGAGATGGATGCAATTCGTGCGGTTCTCGTCGATGATCGGCCGCAGCCGCAAATTCCCACTGTTCCCCTATTGGGGAAAGTGCCGGCAGGGGCCTTCAAGGCAGCCGAGCAGTTGGGTGGTCGATGGATCGCCGCGCCCGACCCTGACCTTCCGACGAACGCGTATGCGCTTCGTGTTGATGGGGATTCAATGGATCTTCTCGTCCCGTCCGGGACCATCATCATTATCGACCCAGACGACAAAAACCTGTGGCCAGGGCGGCGTTACGTCATTCAGAACAGCGATGGCGAGACGACCTTTAAGGAATTTCAGGCCGATCCCGCCCGCCTGGTGCCGCTGTCCAGTAATCCCGAGCACAAGGAAATTGCACTCGGGATCGAACCGGTGGTCATCGCGGGGCGCGTGATAAGCTACAGCCTGCGCGATGCGGATTTGCAGCGGCGAGCTTGATAAACTCGTTTTCGTGCATCCATTCGATTTCAGCGGGCACTGAGAGATAAAAAGCGCCCCACTCGTCGTATTCTCCGAAACCAGCTTCAATTGCATCCTGTCGGGCGCGGCGCTTTGTTGCGCGCCAAGGTCCGAGCTCGCGGTCCAGGACCTTTGCTCGATAGTATAGCGCCACGATGTCCTCCTCGAATCCTTCAGAACGGAACATACTAAGAACACAGATTGCTCGCTAACGTCAATCTGCGAAAATCGCATTTTAGACGTTGACATCTAGTCTGCGAAAGTCGCATAACATCTCCAACAGCCCACCCCGGCTGAAGGAGATCCGAGATGTGGAACACCACCCCTCAAGCGCAAGCCATCCTCGCAGGCATCAACCCCGCCGCCCTGCGCATCGTGCGCCGCACCCCGCCGATCGGCCCGGCCTATTTTGCGTGGGGGACGGACAACGCCATTGGTGAGCGCCTGCAGGCCCTGCGTGAGGCCTATGTCGCCGAACTGACCGGAACGACCTTTGCCGACACGCCTGACCGTGGTGCTTGGCTTGAGGCCTACGAGAAGACTGGCAGCGTCGAAGAGGCACTGAGCGCCCGCTTCGGCGATCCCGACGGCTTGGCCGCAGCATGGGGCTACTTCGGCCGCAGCGACAACGATGCCGTGCATCGCATGAACGAGGCTTGGCAGGCTGAATGCGCCGGGCGCCCGGTGCGGGAGGCTGCGTGATGGCTCGTCCCGCAATCACCGGTCCGCGCCTCGACCGCGAAACCCGCGCCGAACGCCTCGCCTACGTCACCGCTCACATCCTTCTCGCGCTCTTCGATGCGGGAGCGACGGGCAGGGACATGGTGCAGTGGACAAAGGAACCGCGCCTTCTGCCGACATGCCCGCTGGGCAAGTTCCGCGGCGTGCCCTGGTCAGAAGTCGAAGCTGGTTTCCTCGGATGGATGCTGCGTCAGCCGACGATGGAAGAAGACCTCAAGTGGAATGCGCAGCGCGAGATCACGCGCCGCCAGAAAGGAGCAGGACTGTGAGTGAAGCAATCGACATGTCCCGGTTCGTCGAGGCCAAGAGCGACCAGCTCAATGCCGACGACCTGATCGGTGCCCCGCGCACCATCACCGTTCGCAAGGTGACCGGTAACGACGGCGATCAGCCGGTTTCGATCTTCTACGAGGGCGACAACAACAAGCCGTTCAAGCCCTGCAAGACCATGCGCCGCGTCCTGCTTGGTGTCTGGGGCCGCAACGCCGCCGATTACGTCGGTCGGTCGATGACGCTGTACCGCGACGATGCTGTCACTTTCGGTGGCCTCAACGTCGGCGGCATCCGCATCAGCCACATGAGCCACATCGACAAGAAGATGGTCGTGGTGGTCATGAAGACCAAGGGCAAGAAAGCGGGTATCGAGATCAATCCGCTGGTTGCCGAGGTGCGGCAGATGCCCGCTGCAAATGCGCAGATGGCAGACTGGACCGACAAGTTCATCGCTAAGGTTGCCGAAGCGCCGGATGCCGATGCGCTCAACAGCTACGTCGCCAGCCAGATCAAGTGGCTCGACAAGCTTCCCACCGATCTGCGCACCAAGGCCGACGACGCCGTCTCCGAGCGCCTGGCAATTTTCCACCCGCAGGAAGGTCGGCCCGACGAAGCGATGGGTGAGGGCTTCAGCGACGATCAGGGAGGGTTCTGACCATGGAACAGAACATCGCATTCGCACTGTCGCTCGTGACGATGATGGCGGCGCTATCGGCTTACGTGCGCAGCCGTCGCGATCTTCGCGACGCCGAGCAGCGCCTCAACGCCCTCCGCTCGAACTGCTCGATCCGCAACGAGCGCGGGCAGATGCTCCGCTATGTCAACGCCTCTCCGGAAGTGCGGGCGCGGGCTGAAAGCACCATCACCGAAAGGACTGCATAATGGCCGAAACCGCCGACGACCGCCTGCGCCTGCTCATCGAGCGCATCGAACGCCTCGAAGAGGAAAAGAAGGGCATCAGCGACGACATCAAGGATGTCTACAACGAAGCGAAGGCCACCGGCTACGACGCCAAGGTGATGCGCATCATCGTCCGGCTCCGGAAGATGAAGCCCGACGACCGCCGCGAACAGGAATGCGTCGTCGAGACCTACAAGAACGCGCTCGGCATCGACTGACTTTCCACCAAGGGAGCGGGGCGCGCCTAACAAGCCGCCCCGTGCATTATGGCCGACAACACAAAGATCGAATGGGCCGACGCCACCGTCAACGCCATCAACGGCTGCAGCGTCACCAGCCCCGGCTGCACGAACTGCTATGCCATGAAGCTGGCAGGCACGCGGATGAAGACGCACCCGACGCGGGCAGGCCTGACGATCGAGAGCAAGACAGGGCCCGTCTGGAACGGCGAGGTCCGCCTGCACGAACCCGCCCTACTGCAGCCATTGTCTTGGTCAAAGCCGCGCCGCATCTTCTGGAACGCCCACGGCGATACCTTCCACGATGCCGTGCCCGACGAGTGGATCGATCGCATCTTCGCCGTCGCCGCGCTCACCCCGCAGCACACCCACATGATCCTGACCAAGCGCAGCAAGCGCATGCGGGAGTACATGTCGGCGTGCGAAGTGCGAGTTGCCCAGCTGACGCTTGAGCTTGCATGCGCTACCGGCAAATCCCTCGATGACCCTCGAAGGCATCCTGCCTTTCGAATGGTTGGCGAGTGGGGCGCTTCGATCATGGACGCGCCTACGATTGGTGGCTTCGAACAATGGCCCGTCCCCAACGTCTGGCTTGGCGTCAGCGTCGAGGACCAGACCCGCGCCGACGAGCGCATCCCCGATCTGCTCGCCACCCCCGCCGCCGTCCGCTTCCTCTCCTGCGAACCGCTCCTCGGGCCGGTTGATCTCATGCACGTCGATATCGGCGCGTACATGAACGGCCTGACCGGTCGCGCGGCCCACGAATACGATCCGGTTTGCCGGTGGCCACTGATCAAGCCGTTTTACCACATGCAGTCAGGCCTCACCTCTCCGGGCATCGACTGGGTAATCGCAGGCGGCGAAAGCGGCCCCGGTGCCCGCCCGATGCACCCCGACTGGGCCCGCTCCCTGCGCGACCAATGCGCCGCCGCCGGCGTCCCCTTCCATTTCAAGCAGTGGGGTGAGTGGGCGCCCCGCGACATATTCGATGACGTTGCGGGTCTGACCACGCAAATCGTTCGGGTCGGAAAGAAGCGCGCCGGCCGCCTTCTCGACGGTGTTGAGCACAACGGATTCCCCGGTCAGGTCGAAGGGGAAGGGCGGAAGTGACATGGCTCTACGTACCCGGAATATCCTCAGCCTCTGCGCAGGTGTCGGAGGGCTTGAACTCGGCATCAGCCTCGCTCTCCGACTGCGCGGCGAACAATCTCGCGGCATCCTGTACGTGGAGAGGGAAGCTGCAGCAGCCGCAAGCCTGGTCGCGTCGATGGAAGCAGGGTGGCTACATCCGGCGCCTGTCTGGAGTGACCTGCTCACCTTCGACGCTCGACCGTGGCGTGGACTTGTTCATATCCTCGCTTCGGGAGATCCCTGCCAAGACAACTCCGTCGCCGGAAAGCGAGAGGGAGAGGACGGAGAGCGCTTCCTCGCTCCCGAAGTCGTCCGCATCGCCAAGGAGTGCCGGCCTGATCTTATCTTCCGAGAGAACGTCCCGGGGAACGCGGACGGACAGCTTGCAGCCATCGCGCCGCCACTGGAAGGACTGGGCTACCGCCTTGCGGCAGGAATATTCAGTTCGGCCGAAACCGGAAATACCATGCGCCGCGAGCGACTGTTCATCATGGCGTCGCCAATGGCGGGCTCTGCTGGGACGGAAGAATACAACGCAGCAGGGAACTCGGACTTCTCACGCAAGGCGATGGAGCAAGCGGAGGCGCTTCTGCGCTGGGCCGCCCCGACAGCATCGGACACGAATGGTCCGGGGGCTCATGGGGACGGCGGGACGGATCTGCGAACGCAGGTTTCGCAGTGGGAAGCCCCGAGCGTAGCGGTGACGGACGGATCTCGGATGACACGGGGCGGGGATCGATCGAACGAACTGCTCCTGACGGGGCAGGCAATGGAAGCCTCGAAACTTTGGGCTGGCCCGGCAGCGCAGAACCACAAGGGCAGCAGCGAGGGCAGCATCACACGGCAGGATGGCAAGTCAAGGGAGGACATTCTCTCCTATCAAGCCGAGCAATTCTTCCGCCCGCCGTCATCCCCGGACCGACCGATAGCCGGTGGATCAATGTCGTCGACCGATTCCCCGAACTCCAACCAGCACTCAGCCAAGAGGAAGCTGAATCCCATCTTCGTAGAGGCATTGATGCGCTGGCCCACCGGACTGAGCGGCTTCGAGCGACAGGCAACGGCGTGGACCCGGTGGCAGCAGCTTATGCCTTCCTTTCTCTTGATGCTTTGCTCTCAGCAGCAAGAGCAAAAGCAGCCTGATCTGTTCGGAGGAATGCTGTGACCACCTGGCCCTTCGGCGGCCTGCTGCCGCTCTCCTATGATGTCCTGCTGGTCGATCCGCCAACGCGATTCGAAACATGGTCTGCAGCCGGTGAAGGTAAGAGCCCTCAGGCCCACTACGAAACAATGGCGTGGGATGAACTTGCCGCAATGCCGGTGGGAGAACTTGCCCGCGGCGATGCCTTCCTCGTGCTCTGGGCCTGCTGGCCGACCATCCGGGAATCGATCAAGCTGATGGGCGACTGGGGCTTTGAGTACGTCACCGGTGGCGCCTGGCACAAGCGCACCAAGAACGGGAAGACTGCCTTCGGTGGGGGCTACGTCCTGCGCAGCGCCTGCGAGCCCATCCTAATCGGCAAGATCGGCGCGCCCAAGACCGCCACCAATGTCCGCAACATCCTCGACGCCGAGGCCCGCGGTCATTCCCGCAAGCCCGACTGCCAGTACGAGTTCTGTGAACGTCTCGCTCCCCATGCTGTGAGGTTCGCCGAACTCTTCGCTCGCCAGCGCTGGAGCGGAAAATGGGATGCTTGGGGCAAAGAGGTCGACAAATTCGAAGTGGAGGCAGCAGATGGCATCGCAGCCTGAAACCGAAGCACGGCCCTTTTCGGTGCCGCAATTGGCCGAGCGCTGGGGATGCAGCGAGGGCCTGATCCGGAAGATGATCCGCGATGGGCGCTTGCAATGCTTTCGCCCAGGTGCGCTGATCCGAATCAGTGCAACCGAAGTGGAGAGATACGAATGCCAAGTCAGCCAGCAGAATTCACCGTCCAGCGTTTCCGAGAGGGTTTCGCGATCGTCTGGAGAGAAGACGGCAAGCGCCGCCGTCGACAACTCGCATCGGTCGATCGGAAGAGCGCCGAGGCGGAAGCGCGAATCCTCTGGGAAGGGGCAGACAGTTCTCCGTGGACCGTGGGGCGGTGCATGACCTCGTACCTCGCCACGATCACGGAGAAGCCGTCTTACGCGCGCCGGCAGGATGCGTGGAAGGCTATGCGCCTGTTCTGGGAGAACGTGGACCCGGCGCTGATCGATGAGCCTATGTGCCGGAAGTACCGCGCGAGCAGGAAGGTCGGCGAAGCGACCGCGCGCTACGAACTGATGCAGCTTTCGACTGCTCTGGGCTGGGCCGCAGGGAAGGGTCATCTCTCGGCACGGCCGAAGATCTGGCTACCCACGCCGCCCGAGCGGAAGATGCGTCACCTCTCGCGCGCCGAGTTCAACCGCTTCTACGCCGCGGTGAAGGCCGATCACGCGAAACTCTACGTCATGCTGGGCATGGGCACCATGGCACGGCCGACCGCGATCTTGGAACTCTCTTGGGATCGCATCGACTTCGCCCGGCGCCGAATCGACTTCACGCCACCTGAGCATCGCAGGACCAACAAGCGCCGCACCATCGTTCCGATGAGCGATGAACTGCTTGTTGAACTGCAAAAGGGCTTTGCTGCGCGGACCTGCGAGTACGTGATCGAGCACGGCGGAGAACGCATCAAGTGCATCAAGAAAGCGTTCCAGGCGGCCAGCGAAAGGAGCGGTGTCCATGTGACGCCTTACACGCTTCGGCACACGGGCGCTGTCTGGGCTGCAGAAGCAGGCGTTCCGATGTCAGAACTGGCGCAATTCATGGGCCATGACGACGATCGAACGACCCAAAAGCACTACGCTCGCTTCAGCCCCGACTACCTGATGGGCGTTGCCAACGCTTTCAAGATCCGGGCCTGAGGTTCAATAAGAGGCTTCGGCCCCTGTCTATTTCGAGGCCCCCGAGGGGGAATTTGGAGCAGAAAATGGCGGAAATGCTAGGATTTAAATGGTCGGGGAAAGAGGATTCGAACCTCCGGCCCCTGCCTCCCGAAGACAGTGCTCTACCAGGCTGAGCTATTCCCCGACCGATCCGCCAACCGGTGACCCGGCTGCGAGGCAGGGGCGCCCTATACGAAGCAGTTCCAACGCTGGCAAGCGGGTAACGCCAAGTTTTTTCGCCGGGAAATTTCGGCGGCGATTTTGCTCGAGCCCGCCCGCGCAGCTAGAAGCGTAGCCATGCCTGAACGCGCCGATTCCGCCCGCCATTACGAACAGCAGTATCTCGATCTCATGCGCGAGATCTGGGAGCGCGGAGACGAGCGGGTGGATCGTACCGGCGTTGGCACACGATCGGTCTTCGGCGCGCAATTGCGCTTCGACCTTTCCGACGGGCGCATGCCCTTGCTTACGACCAAGCGGGTGTACTGGAAAACAGCGACCCGCGAGTTTCTGTGGTTCCTGACTGGCGATACCAATATCCGCAAACTGTGCGCTCAGGGTGTCGAGATATGGACGGACTGGCCGCTGGACAAATACCGCAAGGCTTCCGGCGATGACATTTCCCGCGCCGATTTTTCGGCGCGCGTGGTGGAAGATGAAGCGTTCGCCCGTGAATGGGGCGATCTCGGTCCGGTCTATGGCAAGCAATGGGTAGACTGGCCGGTCTATGAACCGGCAGGCGATGACCTGTTTCGCCGGCGGGAGCATGGGGTGAACCAGGTTGCCGACGTGGTCCGCTCGCTGAGGACCAATCCCGGCAGCCGTCGCCATATCGTCGAGGGCTGGAACGTGGCCGAGCTTGACGCGATGGCGCTGCCTCCCTGCCACAAGACCTACCAGTTCCACGTCAGCGGGAACCGGCTGAATGGTCTGCTCTACCAGCGCAGCTGCGACGTGGCGCTGGGCCTGCCATTCAATCTGTGGGGTGCGGCCCTGTTCATCCGCTTGCTGGCGCAGCAGTGTGATCTCGAACCAGGAGAACTGGTTTGGATGGGGGGCGACACGCATCTCTATCTCAACCACGCCGAACTGGTTGAAACCCAGCTCGCCAGAAAGCCTTCAGGAGATCCTCGGCTTTCGATCCTGCGCCGGCCGGACTCAATCTTCGATTACAGGATCGAGGATTTTCAAGTGACCGGTTATGCGCCGCAGGGCGTGATCAAGGCCGACGTTGCGGTCTGAACCGGCAAAGGGCGTGGACTTACTGTTCGGCATCCATGAAATTGATGCACTGTCCTTCAAACAATTCATGATCCGGATTTGATCTGGCGCAAGACGATTGGATGAGAACGCCGCCATTCCCTTGCAAGCAAGGCAGGAGAATTGGCGTGGCGATCATTGGCATCAGGCGGTTGACATGGATGGTAGAGGAGGTTGAACCTTGCGTTCGCTTCTTCCGCGATTTTGGGCTGACGTTGATCGAGCAGAACGATGGCTCGGCGCTTTTCGAAGCGGCCGACGGTTCTCAGTCATTGTTCTTGAAGCGCGGTCATCCCGATCTGCCCAAGGGTTCGGCGCAGACGACGAAGGGCGTCCATGAATGCGTTTGGGCGGTGGACAACGCGGAAGGGCTGGAACGCCTCAAGGCTCGCCTCGAGCGCGTCGTTGACCTGGCCACTGATGCTGAGGGCGCGGTCCATTTCGTCACGCCGTTCGGGCAGGCGATTGGGCTGCAACTGTGGCAGCCGCGTGCTGTCTTTGGCGCGCCAACCCCGCAGAATACGGTGGGCCGGATTGCCCGCCTCAACCAGCCGCGCAAATGGATTGATCGGGCGGTGCCAAAGCGCACGCACCACTGCGTCTGGACGTTTCCGGACGTGCAGGAGGCGGTGGCTTTCTATCAGGACATCCTCGGCTTCCGCATCACCGACATGCAGAAGGGCTTTGGCGTCTACATGCGGGCGGATGGCTGCTACGAACATCACAACGTGTTCCTGGCCGATGCGCACGCGCCAATGCCGGGCTTCAACGGGACGCTGAAGTTTCACCACGCCAATTGGGAAGTCGAGGATATCGACGAGCTGATGGTGGCCAAGAACTACCTCGACAGGCGCGGCTACACTTACGGTGACTGGAACTGGGGTTTCGGGCGGCACAGGCTGACCTCGGCCGCGTTCCTTTACGTGCCGTGTCCGGCGGGTGGCGAGGCAGAATACGGTGCAGATTGTGATTGCGTTGATGACAGCTGGAAGCCGCGCATCTGGGACGGCGCTTTCGGAACAGCAATATACATGACCAACCTGCCGGACTTCATGAAAGGCGAACCCAATTGGGACGTGCGATATGCCGGGCCTGACGAGTTGCGATATCACCCGGCCGAAATGGCACGTCTCTTGGACGCGGCCGAATAACCATGCATGGCATTGATTGGGGGGCATCCATGGATTGCCTTTGTCCTGCAACGGTCCATCTCTTATGCGCCCTTACGGTGCAAGCATATGGGAGAGGGTGTTACCGACATGGACGTGACGTTATCCGTGCTGGCTGACCAAGGCAGTCCTGTCGCTCGCGCATGAGTGGTCTGTTCGATCTTTCGGGCAAAGCGGCCATCGTTACCGGCTCGACGCGTGGGATTGGTCGCGCGATTGCAGAGGCGCTTATCGCAGCCGGCGCAAGAGTGATGATCTCGAGCGAGGACCCGGCCGATACTGCGCGCGTGGCCGCGGAGCTGGGTATGCCGGGTTGCCCCTGCGACGTGAGCGATGACGCAGCGCTGGCCCACCTAGTGGCTAAAAGCCTCGAGGTTTTCGGGCGGATCGACCATCTGGTTTGCAATGCCGGAATCACCGGTAATCCGGGTTCGTTCGCGCAGATCGACATGGACGATTATGCTCGTGTCATGGCAATCAATCTGCGGAGCCAGGTCGTGCTGTGCAATCTTGCCCTTCCGCATATCGCGGCGAGCGGCGGCGGTGCGGCCTTGCTGATGGCCAGTCTCTCGGCTCTGCGAGGCAACCTTAGGATCAATGCCTACGCTCTTGCGAAGGCGGGCGTAGCGCAACTGGCACGCAATCTCGCTGTGGAGTGGGGACCTAGCGGGGTGCGGGTCAATGCCATCTCTCCCGGGTTCATCGCCACGGAACTTTCGCAGCCGTTGCTTGACGATGCCGCTTTCATGGCGCGTCGCATGGCGATGACACCATTGCGTCGTCCTGGAACGCCGGATGAAGTGGCGGGCGCCGCGGTGTTCCTCGCTGCGCCGGCTGGCGCGTTTGTCACCGGCCACAATCTCGTGATCGATGGCGGAACTCTGATCACTGACGGCAGCTGACCGGAGCATCGGGCTCCTGTTGGAACAAGAGGCGCTTCGGCGCTTTGTGATCCTCGGACGATATATTAGCCTTGCTAGAAAAGACGTTTTTCGATCCGCCGGACGGCGGAAGCGAGAAAAGCTCTGTGAAATAAAATAACAAGAGTATATAACTTTGCGTCTGTCATGCTTTTCCATATGGAAAGCGCGATTCGATGTGGGAGAGTTCGGATGCAGGTGTTCGCAGCATGAGCGGAAGCGTGCGCGGCAACATGGCGCCGTTGGCGCTGCATGTGCCGGAACCGAAGTTCCGGCCGGGCGACGAGGTCGAATATTCGCACCTCGAAATCCCGCCGGCCGGTGCGCAGCCGCGTCCTGACGAGCAGTGCACGGCAGCGGAAACGCAGGGGCTGTGTTTCGACCTGGTTCGCGTGCTGGGCGACGATCATCGCGCAGTCGGCCCATGGGATCCCAAGCTCGATGCGGAAACCTTGCGGCGGATGCTTCGCACCATGGCGCTCACCCGAGCCTTCGACGACCGCATGTATCGCGGCCAACGGCAAGGCAAGACCAGCTTCTACATGAAGTGTACCGGGGAGGAGGCAACCTCCGTTGCCCCGGCGATGGCTCTGGCCTCTGACGACATGGTCTTTCCGAGCTACCGCCAGCAGGGCATCCTGATTTCGCGCGGCTACCCGATCGTCGAGATGATCAATCAGATCTACTCGAACCGGGCGGACAAGCTTAAGGGGCGTCAGCTGCCGATCATGTATTCGGCGCGTGAGGCTTCGTTCTTCACGATCAGCGGCAACCTCGCCACGCAGTATCCACAAGCGGTGGGCTGGGCGATGGCCAGCGCGATCAAGGGTGACACCCGGATTGCGGCCACCTGGATCGGCGAGGGATCGACGGCAGAGGGGGACTTCCATTCAGCGATGACCTTCGCAACCGTCTACAACGCGCCGGTCATCTTCAATGTCGTCAACAACCAGTGGGCGATCTCGAGCTTTTCGGGATTTGCCGGCGCCGAGCGTACCACCTTTGCCGCTCGCGCCATCGGTTATGGCATGGCTGGGCTGCGGGTGGACGGCAACGACCCCCTGGCAGTCTATGCGGCCACCAAGTGGGCAGCAGACCGCGCTCGATCGAACGCCGGGTCCACGCTGATCGAGCACTTCACCTATCGCGCCGAGGGCCATTCGACCTCGGACGATCCTGGCCAGTATCGTTCGGCGCACGAGCGTGAGGAGTGGCCGCTTGGGGATCCGATCAATCGGCTCAAGCAGCATCTGATCGCGCTCGGCGAATGGTCCGACGAGCAGCACGCCGCGATGGATCGCGAACAGATGGACATGGTCAAGGCCGCGACCAAGGAAGCTGAAAAGAACGGCATCCTCGGCCATGGGCTGCATCACCCGTTCCATACCATGTTCGAAGACGTGTTCGAAGACTTGCCCTGGCACCTTCGGGAGCAGAGCGAGCAGGCAATTCACGAGCGTCGGGTCAAATGGCCAGAGTGGTCCGAGGAGGGGAAGCAGCCATGACCCACGAAGAATCGCCGGTCAGTCTCGCCGAGGCTCCGACCCGCCGTCTCAACATGATCGAGGCAATCAACGATGCGCTCGACATCATGATGGAGCGCGATCCCAACGTCGTCGTGATGGGAGAGGATGTCGGCTATTTTGGTGGCGTGTTCCGCGCCACCGCGGGCCTGCAGAAGAAGTACGGCAAGACCCGCGTGTTCGACACGCCGATCAGCGAGTGCGGGATCATTGGCGTGGCTGTCGGCATGGGCGCTTATGGCCTGCGCCCCGTGCCCGAGATCCAGTTTGCCGACTACATCTATCCGGGGCTCGACCAGTTGGTGTCGGAAGCGGCACGCTTGCGCTATCGTTCGGCCGGCGAGTTCATCGCGCCGATGACCGTGCGCTCGCCGTTCGGCGGCGGCATCTTCGGGGGGCAGACGCATAGCCAGAGCCCCGAGGCGCTGTTCACGCATGTCGCCGGCCTGAAGACGGTCGTGCCGAGCAACCCGCACGATGCAAAGGGCCTGCTGATCTCGGCGATCGAGGATAACGATCCGGTGATCTTCTTTGAACCGAAGCGCATCTATAACGGCCCGTTCAATGGCTACTATGACAAGCCGGTCGAGCCGTGGTCGAAGCATGCCGACAGCGCGGTGCCCGAAGGCTACTATTCGATTCCCCTGGGCAAGGCGCGCATCGTCCGTCCGGGCAACGCTTTCACGGTCCTGGCCTACGGCACCATGGTCCACGTGGCCGCCGCGGTTTGCGCGGAGAAGGGCGTTGATGCCGAGATCATCGACTTGCGCACCCTGGTTCCACTCGACATCGAGACGGTGGAAAAGTCGGTGGAAAAGACCGGCAAATGCCTGATCGTCCATGAAGCGACGCGCACTTCGGGCTTCGGTGCAGAACTCTCGGCTCTGGTTCAGGAGCGCTGCTTCTATCACCTCGAAGCCCCGATCGAGCGCGTGACGGGTTTTGACACCCCCTATCCACACAGCCTCGAATGGGCCTACTTCCCAGGCCCCGTCCGCATCGGCGAGGCCATCGACCGCCTGACGAAAGCCTGAAGCCATGGGAACCTATACATTCCGCCTGCCCGACATCGGCGAAGGTATCGCCGAGGCCGAGATCGTGGCCTGGCACGTCGCCGTGGGCGACATGGTCGAGGAAGATGGCCGCTTGGCCGACATGATGACCGACAAGGCAACGGTCGAAATGGAAAGCCCCGTGGCGGGCAAGGTCGTCTCGATCGCGGGCGAAGTCGGTGATGTGGTAGCGATTGGTTCGGCACTGGTTGTCATCGAGACGGAAGGGGAAGGGGAGGCGCAGGCGCCTGCTGCGGCGCCAGCCCCTGCGCCCGCGCCCAAGGCGGAAATCGTTGAAGAGCGCATCGAGGTCGAGACGTCGGACGCTGGCGACGCGGCGCGGGTTGAGGCAGCTGCACCGCCGCCACCTTCTCCACCGCCACCTCCGCTTGCCACGGCAGTGCCTAAGCCTGCTCCCGCGCAGGCGGTCGAGCAAGTTCGCCGCGGCTACGATGCCAAGGTCCTCGCGAGCCCGGCCGTCCGCCAGCGTGCGCGCGATCTCGGCATCGATCTGTCCGAAGTGCGCCCGTCCGAGGAAGGGCGCGTGCGCCATGCGGATCTCGATCAGTTCCTCGCCTACAATGCAACGGGGGGCTATCGCTCCGCCGGTCCGGAGCGTGGCGATGAGGTGATCAAGGTCATTGGTATGCGCCGCCGCATTGCCGAGAACATGGCGGCATCAAAGCGCCACATTCCGCACTTCTCCTATGTCGAAGAGTGCGACGTTACGGCACTTGAAGTGATGCGCGAACAGCTCAACAGCAGCCGCGGCGACAAGCCCAAGCTGACGATGCTGCCGCTGCTCATCACCGCGATCTGTCGTACCCTGCCGCAATTCCCGATGATCAATGCCCGCTACGATGACGAAGCTGGCGTGGTGACCCGTTACGGAGCGGTCCATCTCGGCATGGCGGCGCAAACGCCAGCGGGCCTGATGGTGCCGGTGATCCGCAATGCGCAGTCCCTCAACCTGTGGCAGCTTGCGCGCGAGATTGGCCGTCTTGCTGAAGCGGCGCGTAATGGCAGCGCCAAGTCGGATGAGCTTTCGGGCTCGACCCTCACCGTCACGTCGCTTGGACCCTTGGGCGGCGTGGCGACGACCCCGGTGATCAACCGGCCCGAAGTCGCCATCATCGGACCCAACCGGATAATCGAGCGGCCGATGTTCGTGCCCGACGGCATGGGTGGCGAGCGCATCGAGAAGCGCAAGCTGATGAACATCTCGATCAGCTGCGACCATCGCGTGGTCGACGGCCACGATGCCGCAAGCTTTGTCCAGGCAATCAAGAAGCTCATGGAAACGCCGGTGCTGCTACTGGCTGACTGATGTGATAGATGTGCGGATCGGAGGTGCCCATGCCGACGACCGATCCGCGCATCGATCAGCATATCGCGAATGCAGGAGCATTCGCTCGACCGGTTCTCGAGCATTTTCGGGCGCTGGTGCATCGCGAGGTGCCCGAATGCGTCGAAGCCATCAAGTGGGGCATGCCGCACTTCACGTTGGGCGGAAAGAACCTGGCAGGCATGGCGGCCTTCAAGGCCCATGTCTCGATCTTCTTCCATAACGACGAGGTAGCGGGCGGGACGGGTCCGTTTCGCAGGATCGCATCGCTCGAGAATTTCCCGGACGAGGCCACTGTTGTCGAACGACTGAACTCCGCCGTCGCCCGGCTTTCTGCGCCAAAGGCAAAGTTGCCGCGCGCTTCTCCCAAGCCAGTGCCGGAACTCCCCGAACCCTTCAGCGCCGCTCTGGCAGTCGCTGGGCATGCAGAGCGCTTTGCGGCAATGCCTCCCGGTCAGCGCCGGGAGTACATCGAATGGATCGTCGAGGCGAAGACCGAACCCACGCGGGACAAGCGCATTGCGCAGGCGGTTGAATGGATTGGCGAAGGCAAGAGCCGCAATTGGAAGTACCAGAATTGCTGAAGGCACAGGCAGCGAGAAGAAAATGTCGATCGAGGCCAAATGCTCGTGGTTGAGCGTTGACAGCCTGCAAAAGCTGCCATAGAGGCGGCGCTCCCAACGGCGAGCGGGTGTAGCTCAGTTGGTTAGAGTGCCGGCCTGTCACGCCGGAGGTCGCGGGTTCGAGCCCCGTCACTCGCGCCATTGGGATGATGAAGAAGGCGCCTCCGGGCGCCTTTTTCTTTGTGCGCCGCGTGGCGCTCCGTTGTGGAAAAATTCCCGCTTTCAAGCCCGTTGACAGCCCACACGGCCTGCCATAGAGGCGCGGCTTCCAAGAGGTACGCGGGTGTAGCTCAGTTGGTTAGAGTGCCGGCCTGTCACGCCGGAGGTCGCGGGTTCGAGCCCCGTCACTCGCGCCACCACTTGGGGAAGTGCCTTCGTGGCACTTTTTTGACGTTACGCGGGTGTAGCTCAGTTGGTTAGAGTGCCGGCCTGTCACGCCGGAGGTCGCGGGTTCGAGCCCCGTCACTCGCGCCACGTCAGATGCGATGCAAAGGGCGCCTCAGGGCGCCCTTTCGCGTTCAGAGCGCCTAACCCTTGAACGGCGCGGTGTCGAAGTAATCGCGCCACTTCGCGATCTTGCCGTCAAGCACCTCGAAAATACCCATTAGGCGCAGGGATACGAAAGTCTCGCCTGCAGCGTTGATCATGTGGTCAACTCGCTCGGTCAGGACCGTATTGCCGTTGGCAGCAATCGCCAGCATGTCGACCTTGATGCGCGCAATCCCCATGTCGTTTTCGAAGCCTGCAACCAGCGCAAGGCCTTGCTCGATGCCGATGGTGTGGGTCATCCCCACATTTTCGTAGTCGGTCTGCTCTGTGAAGTATTCCCGCACCGCAGCGGCAAATCCGCCGGGTTGCTCCCACATCGCGCAGAAGGCTTCGACGGTTTCAATTGGACCAGGCATGCCATTCTCCCCTTTGCGTTAGGCAAAAGGGTAAGGAATCGCGTTGCACTGTCCAGCAACCTTTGCGCTCAACCCCAGCGGCCGGTTTCCATCCAGATCAGGAAGCGCCGCAGCGGCAGGAGCCAGACGGTTCCAAGCACGATGTAGGCAAGGGTCTGCAGCAGGACGTGCCATTGCCCGATGACGCCGGACAAAGCAGCGACGCCCAACGCATAAACGATCAGGCCCAGGACCAGACCGAGAATGCCAATGGGCTTGCGCCAGGTCGGCTTGTAATCTTCCCTCACCTTTGGCGCTCCCACGGACCATAGATTCGCGTCGGCGTTACCACGGCATGCAGCGGGGCGTCATGCGCCTCGCGGGGCAGGTGCTCGACCAGCTGGCAGTCCCAGGCAAGGCCGATGGGAAGGGTGGACGGATGCGCTTCAAGCCAGCGGTCGTAATGACCGCCGCCCTGGCCCAGGCGCCCACCATCGGCGCTGAAAGCAACCAGGGGCACGAAAAGCACTTCGGGCACAACCTCTGCGGCATCCTCTGCTGGTTGGACTATGCCCTTCCACGGTCCGGGCGCGAGCAGTTCGTCCACCCACGGCGAACTCCACTCGCGAAACACCATCGGCGACGAGCGGTCGGCAAACCACGGCAGTGCGATCTTGTGACCGGCCTCATGCAGCACCTGCGCGTAGGCGGTTGCCGGTGCCTCTGCCGGGCCGGCGAGATAGATCCCGACGGTCGCTCCTTCCGGTACCATCGCCATGACGGGCGAGGGCGGCCGGCGGAACATCAGCGCCTTCACGCGGGCATCGAGCGCTGCGACGTGGGCATTGCGCCGCGCTCTAAATTCGGTGCGCAACGCATTCTTGGCTTCCACAAGGTGCTCCGGACAGAAAGGAGGGGTGACGGGCCCACCATGGGTCGTTTGCTCGGAAAATCCTCTGACGCCTCGACGTCAGGTGGGGACCGCTTGCCCGGGACCAGGATCCCAGACAGGGGCAGCCCCCTTGGATTGCTTATAGCCTCAGGGATGTTCATGCGGCTCGTGCCGGGCAGATCCCGTCACGACCTAGTTAGGCGCTGACCGGCCCTTGCTCAAGGGCGGCAGCGAGTTTTTCGATGCGTTCTGCCAATGCGTTGACGCGATCGACCATTGCAGGGTCGATTTCCGTGCTTTCGATCGAGGCGGGAGCAGGCGTTACCGGTTGTCCGGCATCAGGGGCAGGAGCGCCCTTGTGCGCTTCGTGCAGCTCGTCTGCCATCATCAATGCCGCGAACAGAAGCATCCGCGTCTCGCTTTGCTGGCCACCGATCTTGCGAGCACGTTCGTCGACCATGCGGCCGAGCATCTCGATATGGGCTTCCTCGCCGTCAGCGCAGGACACCGCGAAGTTGCGGCCGCCGATCGGTAGACTGACGTTGCTCATGCCAAAGGGCTCATGCCAAGGGGCTCATAATAGCGGGCTCATTTCGGAAGACCTGCCAGCAACAGATCAAGCTGTCGCAATTCCTGGGCGACCGTGTCCTTCAGGCGTCGATGACGAACCTTGAGCAGCGCCAGCTCTTCGCCCGCTGCAGCCCCTGTGGTTCCCTGTTGCGCGACCGCTCCTTCGACCCGCACGAGCGCCTGCTCAAGCCTGTCCAGAGCGGCGCCGAGTGCTTCCGTCGCCATGGCTTGGCACGCTAGCACAATCGCATGGACGCGCAACACCATGGCAGGACTGCGCCGGGGAAAGTCGGGCGCAGAAGCTCATATTGTGCATCTGCAATAAAGAAGCCGCCCTGCCAGCCTTGACCCTCGGCCCCATGGTGACCAAAGAGACCCCGCTCCGAATCACCGGATTCATGCGGCCACAGCCGTTCGGCCGCTCGCAGGGAAGGGCTTTTTCAGCATGACACGCGATTCCACCGCGCTGGCTCCCATGGCCAACGCGATCCGTGCGCTTGCCATGGACGCGGTTCAGGCAGCCAATTCCGGTCACCCCGGCATGCCCATGGGCATGGCCGACGTGGCGACGGTGCTGTGGACGCAGTTCCTGAAGCACGATCCTGCCGCGCCGAAGTGGTCCGACCGTGACCGCTTCATCCTGTCGGCCGGTCACGGCTCGATGCTGATCTATGCGCTCCTTCACCTGACGGGCTACGAAAGCCCGACGATGGAGGACATCCGCAAGTTCCGCCAGATCGACAGCGTCTGCGCCGGTCACCCCGAGAACTTCCTGATCCCGGGCGTCGAATGCACCACCGGCCCGCTGGGGCAGGGCCTTGCCATGGCCGTCGGCTTCGCGATGGCCGAGCGTCATCTCAACGCGCAGTTCGGTGATGACCTGGTTGACCACCACACCTGGGTTGTCGCCGGTGACGGGTGCCTCATGGAAGGCATCAACCACGAAGCCGTGGGCCTTGCCGGGACGCTCAAGCTCGGCCGCCTCAATGTCCTGTGGGACGACAACAAGATCACCATCGATGGCGACACGTCGCTGTCGACCACCGAAGACATCCTCGGACGCTACACTGCTTCAGGCTGGCACGTGACCTCGTGCGACGGTCATGACTTTGCCGACATCGCCCGCGCCCTTGCCGAAGCCAAGGCAGATCCGCGTCCGTCGCTGGTCGCCTGCCGTACGGTGATCGGCAAAGGTGCGCCCAACAAGCAGGGTGGCCACAACGTTCACGGCGCGCCGCTCGGCGCTGACGAAATCGCCGCCGCCCGCGAATATCTTGGTTGGACATCGGCGCCGTTCGAAATCCCGGCAGATATCCTTGCAAACTGGCGCACGTCGGCAGAGGCTGGCAAGGCCGCTCGCGCCGAGTGGGAAAAGCGCGCTGCAGCCAACCCGCAGTCCGCTGAACTCGCCCGCCGCATGGCAGGTGACCTTCCGGCCGATACAGGTTTCGATGCCTACATCCAGTCGCTGATCGCCACCCCGCCCAAGGTTGCGACCCGCAAGTCCAGCGAAATGGCGCTCGAGGCGTTCACTGCAAACGTGTCCGAGATGGTCGGTGGTTCGGCGGACCTTACCGGTTCGAACAACACCAAGACCAAATCGACCGCCCCGTTCACGCCCGAAAGCTACGACGGCCGCTATGTCTACTACGGCATTCGCGAGTTCGGCATGGCCGCCGCGATGAACGGCATGGCGCTGCACGGCGGAATCATTCCCTACGGCGGCACCTTCCTGGTGTTTTCCGACTATTGCCGCAACGCCGTGCGCATGTCGGCCCTGCAGCACGTTCGCGCGATCTACGTGTTCACCCACGATTCGATCGGCCTTGGCGAAGATGGCCCGACCCATCAGCCGGTCGAGCATGTCATGAGCCTGCGCATGATTCCGAACCTGCTGGTGTTCCGCCCGGCCGACGCCATCGAAACGGCGGAAGCGTGGGCCCTGGCGCTGGCCAACAAGGATCGCCCGTCGGTCCTCGCGCTGACCCGCCAGAACCTGCCGCCAGTCCGCTTCGACGCCGAAATGAAGAGTGCCAAGGGCGCCTATCGTCTCGTCTCGTCCTCGGCCGCACGCAAGGTCGTGCTGCTGGCAACCGGCTCCGAAGTCGAAGTGGCGATGAAGGTTGCTGCAGCTCTGGAAGAAAAGGGCCTCGGCGCCGACGTTGTCTCGGTTCCGTGCTGGGAACTGTTCGACGAACAGGACGCCGCCTACAAGGCAGACCTCCTGCCTGCCGACGCGCTCAAGGTCTCGATCGAGGCTGGCGTCACTCTTGGCTGGCAGAAGTATGTCGGTGATGGCCTGTCGATCGGCATCGATACCTTCGGCGCTTCGGCTCCGATCGACGCCCTCTATGATCACTTCGGCCTCACCGCCGAAAAGATTGTCCCGCAGATCCTCTCGCGGGTTTCGTAATTCAAACAGGAGATACCTGACATGGCGATCAAGGTTGCAATCAACGGTTTCGGACGCATCGGGCGCAATGTCGCCCGCGCCATCCTCGAACGGCCCGATTGCGGCCTTGAGCTGGTCTCGATCAACGACCTGGCCGATGCCAAGGCCAACGCCCTGCTGTTCAAGCGCGACAGCGTCCACGGCGCGTTCGCGGGCGACGTTTCGGTCGACGGCAACGATCTGATCGTCGATGGGAAGCGCATTCAGGTAACGGCCGAGAAGGACCCGGCCAACCTGCCTCACGCCGCCAACGGCATCGACATCGCGCTGGAATGCACCGGTTTCTTCACCGATCGTGCCGGCGGCCAGAAGCACCTCGATGCAGGCGCCAAGCGCGTGCTCATCTCGGCACCGGCCAAGGGTGTCGACCTGACCGTCGTCTATGGCGTGAACCACGACAAGCTGACCGGCGATCACCTGATCGTCTCGAACGCCTCGTGCACGACCAACTGCCTCGCGCCGATGGCCAAGGTCCTGCATGAATCGATCGGCATCGAGCGTGGCCTGATGACCACGATCCACTCGTACACCAACGACCAGAAGATTCTCGACCAGATCCACAAGGACCCGCGTCGTGCTCGTGCCGCTGCCATGAACATGATCCCGACCAGCACCGGCGCCGCCGTTGCCGTGGGTGAAGTTCTGCCCGATCTCAAGGGCAAGCTCGACGGTTCGTCGATCCGCGTCCCGACCCCGAACGTCTCGGTCGTTGACCTGACCTTCACGCCGAAGCGCGACACCACCGTCGAAGAAGTCAACGGGCTGCTCAAGGCCGCTGCCGAAGGTGCTCTGAAGGGCGTGCTAGGCTACACGGAAGAGCCGCTGGTCTCGATCGACTTCAACCACGATCCGCACTCGTCGACCATCGACAGCCTCGAGACCGCCGTGCTTGAAGGCAAGCTGGTTCGCGTCCTGTCGTGGTACGATAACGAGTGGGGCTTCTCCAACCGCATGCTCGACACCGCGGGCGCGATGGCGAAGTTCCTCTGAGGAACTGACGCGATGAGCGGGCGTCTCGGAGGCATTGCACGGCATGACCGGCCGCGCGGGCCTATCGAGACGCTCGATCACGTTTCCGTCACGCGCGAACTTGGTGTTCGCGGTGACCTGCGCGGGGCAATCCGTCCCGGCAAATCCGGTCGCAGGCAGGTCTCGCTGATCGAAGCCGAAAGCTGGGATGCCGCGCTGGCGGACCTCAAGCTGACCGCAGATCAAATGCTTCCCTGGCACGTGCGCCGAGCGAACCTGCTGGTCCATGGCATCCGCTTGCCCCGCGAGGCGGGGAAGGTCATCGCCATTGGCAAGAGCCTGCGGATCGAGACAACCTGCGAATGCGACCCGTGCAGCCGCATGGACCAAATACTGCCCGGCCTGAAACTTGCGCTGATGCCTGACTGGCGCGGCGGGGTGCTCGGCCGGGTGATCAGCGATGGCGAAATTGCCGTCGGCGACGAAGTGAGGATCGAGGAATGAGCTTCAAGACTCTGGACGATATCGGCGATCTGACCGGCAAGACCGTGCTGGTTCGCGAGGACCTCAACGTGCCGATGCAGGACGGCGTGGTGAGCGACGACACGCGCCTTCGCGCCACCGTTGCCACGCTGAACGAGCTATCGGACAAGGGCGCCAAGGTTCTGGTGCTGGCGCATTTCGGCCGTCCGAAGGGGCAGCCTTCGGAAGAATTCTCGCTGAAGAAGCTGGCAGAGCCATTGTCTCACGTGCTGGGCCGCCCGGTCAGCTACATCGACTGGGAAGGCGACAAGGCTGCGGTCGCGGCACTTGCGCCGGGGGCTATCGCGGTGCTTGAAAATACCCGCTTCTTCGGCGGCGAGGAGAAGAACGATCCGGCTGTGATCGAGCGCTTCGCCAGCCTCGGCGATATCTACGTCAACGATGCCTTCTCGGCTGCACACCGCGCCCACGCCTCGACCGAAGGCCTGGCCCACGTGCTGCCCGCTTACGCTGGTCGCGCCATGGAGGCCGAACTCAAGGCTCTGCAGAAGGCCTTGGGCGAGCCGGAACGTCCGGTCGCGGCCGTTGTCGGCGGTGCCAAGGTCTCGACCAAGCTCGACGTGCTCAAGCATCTTGTGACCAAGGTCGATCACCTGATCATCGGTGGTGGCATGGCCAATACCATCCTCGCCGTGCGCGGGGTCAATGTCGGCAAGTCGCTGTGCGAACACGACCTGACCAACACCGCCGAGCAAATCCTCGACAATGCCGACAAGGCGGGCTGCACTGTCCACCTGCCCTACGACGTGGTTGTGTCCAAGGAATTCGCGGCCAACCCAGCCAGCTTGCGTACCTGCAACGTCCATGAGGTTGCCGAGGATGAGATGATCCTCGACGTGGGGCCTGCCGCCGTCGAGGCTCTGGGCGACGCGTTGAAGACCTGCCGTACGCTGGTGTGGAACGGTCCGATGGGCGCGTTCGAGACCGAGCCGTTCGATGCGGCCACTGTCGCTCTGGCCAAGACGGCCGCTGCGCTGACAAAGGAAGGGTCGCTGGTTTCTGTTGCCGGTGGTGGAGACACTGTGGCCGCGCTCAACCACGCCGGTGTTGCCGCCGATTTCAGCTACATATCGACGGCCGGCGGTGCGTTCCTCGAATGGATGGAAGGCAAGGAACTGCCGGGCGTGGCAGCCCTCGAACGCTAAAAAATTCCGGAGCGCGTGTTGCACTGCGGCACGCGCTCCTTTATGGCGCATAACCGCATAGGTATGCGCCATTTCAGACGCTCTTGGATCTTCGGGAGCGTCTTTCAAAAGCGCTTTTACGCATAGGTATGCGGAGACGGAATTCCGCCGTTTCTGCAAGGAACAGGACCCGCTGATGAACACGACCGAAATGACCGCGAAGATGGCCTCCGGCAACGGCTTCATTGCCGCACTTGACCAGTCGGGCGGTTCGACGCCGAAGGCTCTCAAGGGCTATGGCATCGAAGAAGGCGCGTGGGCCTCGGAAGAGGAAATGTTCGGCCTGATCCACGAAATGCGCGCCCGCATCATTCGTTCGGATGCTTTTTCGGGTGAGAAGGTCATCGGCGCCATCCTGTTCGAGCGTACGATGGACGGCACGGTTGATGGCAAGTCCGTTCCGCAGGCGCTGATCGAAAAGGGCGTCGTGCCCTTCATCAAGATCGACAAGGGCCTCGAGGACGAGGCAAACGGCGTCCAGCTGATGAAGCCGATGCCGACACTTGACGACCTGCTGACCCGTTCGAAGGCTCTTGGCGTCTATGGCACCAAGGAACGCTCGGTCATCAACTCGGCCAATCGCGAAGGCATTGCTGCCGTGGTTGCGCAGCAGTTCGAAGTCGGCAAGCAGGTGCTCAGCCACGGCATGATGCCCATCATCGAGCCTGAGGTAAACATCAAGAGCGAGACCCGCGCCGAGTGCGACGCGATCCTGCTGGAAGAAATCCTCAAGAACCTCGATGCCCTGCCCGAAGGTACGCAGGTGATGCTCAAGCTGTCGCTGCCGATCGTGCCGTGCACGTTCGACCCGCTCGTCGCGCACCCCAAGGTGCTTCGCGTGGTGGCCCTGTCGGGCGGATACAAGCGTCCCGAAGCTTGCGTCGAGCTTGCCAAGAACACCGGCATCATCGCCAGCTTCAGCCGCGCCCTGCTTGAAGACTTGCGTCACCAGATGACCGACGCGGAATTCGACGCTTCGCTCGCTGCGGCAATCGACGAAATCTATACCGGCTCGACGCAGAAGACCCTCGTCGCCGCCTGATTACCGTTTGAGAGGACGGAAAGGCCACCCCGTCACCGGCACAGCCGGGGCGGGGTGTTTTATTCTGCGGTGTTATCGCGCGACGCTGAAGTGAAACAGGTAGTCCGATGGCTTCAGCTTCTTGCCAGCAAGACGGCCGGGCTCGACTGTATCGAGCATGATCCCGTCGATCGGCTCACCAAGAGTGAAGCGCCTGGTCTCAAACGTGCCGCCGCGCTGCAGGGTTGCTTCGACGATCACGCGGCCAGCCCAGACGCAACGCGCATTCATCGGACAACGGCTGTCTTCGATCAGCGAATCGACGCGGACCTTGTCGGCGCCGACGAGCGTTGTCTGGCCAACCATCGCGTTCCCATCGGTGCGTTCTGGTTTCGTGGTGGTGGCGCAGGCGGCAAGAGCAACCGCAGGGACAAGGGCAAGGAAGGCTTTGGTCATCCCCCGACAATGCTCCCGCCGGATGAACCGTTCCGGAACCGAAGTTGCAGCAGCGGCGGCTAACCGATAAGGCGCGCGCCATGGCAAAGCTTTCCTCCGAACTCTACCTGATCTCGCCCCTCGATGTTGCGGGCACTTTTCCTGACAGGCTCGTGCGCGCCCTTGATGCAGGGCCGGTGGCCGCATTCCAGTTCCGGGTGAAGGACGTGGACGAGCACGAGGCTGCGCGCCTTGCCGAGCCGCTCCAGCGCATCTGCGCGGACCGTGACGTGGCTTTCATCGTCAACGATTCGATCAGCCTGGCCAAGCGTCTCGGTGCCGACGGCGTGCATCTTGGGCAAGATGATGGTGACGTGAAGGACGCCCGCGACCGCCTAGGCCGTAATGCGCAGATTGGCGTTACCTGCCACGACAGCCGGCATCTCGCCATGGACGCGGGCGAGGCGGGGGCGGACTATGTTGCCTTCGGCGCCTTCTTTCCTTCCAGCACCAAGGACACCAAGCACGTCGCCGGACTCGACCTCCTCGAATGGTGGCAGTCGATCTTCGAGCTGCCGTGCGTTGCGATCGGAGGAATCACGCCCCAGAATTGCGCGCCGCTGATACAGGCCGGCGCTGACTTCCTGGCGGTCAGCAATGCGGTGTGGGGTGGCGACGAAGTGGCCAACGTGGCAGCTTTCTTCGACGCCATCCGGGCAAATCCGCGACTGAACGAGGATAGCTGACGGAACCGGCGGCAAGGGCAGGGGGTTCTGGAGAGGAAATGTCTCCGGAGCGCCAATGTCCCGTTTCAACCTAGCCGCGTCGTCCTTACTCGTACTGAGTGCCCTGAGCCTCAGCGCCTGCAATTCGAACAAGCCTGAACCAGCCCCGAGCGAGACGGTGGCAAGTACGCCTGCGTTCGCGGTTCCCATGGCGTCGAACGATCCTGCCCCGGGTCAGCCGCCACAACAGGAAGACGCGGCGCGTCCGGTCATGCAGGCGCAAGTAGTTTTGGAACGGCTCGGGTTCTCACCCGGCATCATCGACGGCAAGACCGGCCTATCGACGACAAATGCCGTGAGCGGTTTCCAGAAGGCAAACGACCTGCCTGTGACTGGCAAGTTCGATGATGCCACGATGAAGGCCCTGTCGCGCTGGTCGAATATTGCGGCAACACGCGTCGTCACGATTCCCGAAGAGTTCGCCGCAGGCCGCTATGCACCGCTGCCCAAGGACCCGGCGCAGCAGGCCAAGCTTTCGGAAATCGGCTACACATCGCTCGAGGAGAAGCTGGCCGAGCGCTTTCATACCACGCCAGAGGTGTTGCGGGGATTGAATCCCGCCCTGGCGCAAGAAGCAGCAGCGCGCGAAGCTTCAATGAAAGAGCGCCAGACTCGCAACCCGCCCACAGCCGACACACCCCCGGTCGAACCGTACCGCGCCGGAATGCAGCTTCGCGTGCCTAACACCGGTGGCGACCGCCTTGATCCCGGCATGGTCGATAACAAGGGCTGGCTTTCGACACTGGCCATGCTTGGCGTGAGCGACGCTCAGCCTGAAGCTGCGCGCATCGTCGTCAGCAAGTCCAAGGGGACTCTCGAAGCCTACGACAAGTCGGACAAGCTGGTGGCCGTCTTCACCGTGACAACCGGCTCTTCCCATGATCCACTGCCGCTCGGCGACTGGAAGATCAACGGAACGTCCTACAACCCCGAATTTTCTTACGACGCCAGCCTGTTCTGGGACGTGCCCGACAGCAAGGGCGAACATCTCCTTCCGCCCGGACCGAACGGCCCCGTGGGCGTTGTCTGGATCGACCTTTCCAAGGAGCACTACGGCATCCACGGCACCCCTGAGCCGCAGACCATCGGACGCGCTGAAAGCCACGGCTGCGTTCGTCTGACGAACTGGGACGCAGCCCGGCTCGCGCAGATGGTAACGGGTGCGACGAAGGTTTCGTTTGTAAGCTGATGCCGCTTCCCATGCGTGCTTCATCGTGCAAGACAGGCCACCTGTTACACCGGATGGAGCGGAAATGAGCGGCATGGTCCCAAGGGAACTGACACTTCGTGGCGTGGTGCTGGGCGCGATCCTGACGATCGTGTTCACGGCCGCCAACGTCTACCTTGGCTTGCGTATCGGCCTGACGTTCGCGACTTCAATCCCTGCGGCTGTGATCTCCATGGCTGTTCTGCGTGCGTTTTCGGGCGCAACCATCCAGGAGAACAACATCGTCCAGACGATTGCGAGTTCGGCGGGCACGCTATCGGCGATCGTGTTCGTACTCCCCGGCCTCGTCATGGTCGGTTGGTGGGCAGACTTTCCCTACTGGGAGTCGGTCGCAGTCATTGCCGTCGGCGGCATCCTCGGCGTGATGTACTCGGTGCCGCTGCGCCGAGCCTTGGTGACCGGGTCCGACCTTCCCTATCCCGAAGGCGTTGCCGCCGCTGAAGTTCTAAAGGTGGGGGCAGGGGTCGGTGGCGCGGAGGAGAACCGGAAGGGTCTTGCTGCAGTGACTGCAGGAGGGCTCCTCGCTGCGCTCTACCCGTTGCTCGCCAAGATGAAGCTGGCCGTCGAGGAAGTGGGCGGGGCGTTCAAGGTCGGAACCGGCGGCTCGATGTTGACCGGTGGACTGTCGCTCGCCCTGGTCGGCGTTGGCCACCTCGTTGGACTTGCCGTCGGTATCGCCATGCTCGTCGGTATTGTGATCAGCTTCGGCATTCTGCTTCCACAACTGACGGCAGGCGGGATTCCGGCCGGAACCGAACTGTCCGAATTCGTCGGCACGGTTTTCCGCCAGAAGATCCGCTTCATCGGCGCTGGCACGATCGGTGTCGCGGCGATCTGGACGCTGCTTCGCGTAATTGGACCGATCGTGAAGGGAGTGACTGCGGCCATCGCTGCCAACCGCGCCCGCAGCGGTGCCGGAATGGGCAGCCTTGACCTGACCGAGCGTGACATTCCCATCGGCATCGTGGGGGGAACCATCCTTGCGGCGATGATCCCGATTGCCCTGCTGCTGGCAGACTTCGCCACCGGAGGCCCCGTCGCGGCCGCGCTCGGGCTATCGCTGATCACATCTGTAGTCTACGTCCTCGTCGCCGGCATCATCATCGCCTCGGTCTGCGGTTACATGGCCGGCCTGATCGGCGCGTCGAACAGCCCGATTTCCGGCGTTGGAATCCTCGCCGCGCTTGGCATCTCGCTCCTTCTCCTTGGCCTGTTCGGACGAGGCCTGGGCGAGGATGACACCAAGGCGCTGGTCGCCTTCGCCCTGTTCGTCACCGCCATCGTGTTCGGCGTCGCGACGATCTCCAACGACAACCTGCAGGACCTCAAGACCGGCCAGCTCGTCGGCGCAACGCCGTGGCGTCAGCAGGTCGCTCTCGTGTTGGGCGTGCTGTTCGGGGCACTCGTGATCCCGCCGATCCTAGACCTGCTCAACTCAACCTTCGGCTTCCAGGGAGCGCCAGGCGCAGGCGAGAACGCGCTTTCGGCCCCGCAGGCGTCGCTGATCTCCGCCATTGCCCAAGGGGTGCTCGGCGGCAATCTTGACTGGAACCTTGTTGGCCTTGGCGCGGCCATCGGCGCCGGCGTGATCCTTGTCGACGAGATCCTGAAGCGCACCGGCAGTCGCTCGCTCCCGCCTCTCGCTGTCGGCATGGGCATGTATCTGCCAACTTCGGTCACGGCGATGGTGATCCTTGGCGCGGTACTTGGCCACCTTTACAATGGATGGGCCGCCCGCCAGTCCGCGCCCGAATTTGCCGAGCGCATGGGCGTCCTCACCGCCACCGGCCTGATCGTCGGTGACAGCCTGTTCAACATTGCCTACGCCGCAATCGTCGCGGCTACCGACAATCCCGATGCCCTGGCTGTGGTCGAGGACTTCCCGGGCGCGCTGCCATTCGGCGTGATCGCGTTCGGGAGCATCATCGCCTACGCCTACTGGCGCATGCGGCGTGACAGTGCCGTGGGATCAGCCTGAGGTAGAGAGGTTGACCGGCCCGGCATGAACGCAACGCAGGTTGAGTTGCGTATCGTCCGTGGCCAGTTCGCGCAGGATTTCCTCGCCGTCCATCTGGAAGCGGCGGCCGGCGAACACGCCGCTGGTGATCGTCACCCGGTCTGCCAGGCGCAGATAGGTGCCGCGCGATCCATCAGGTGCGATATAGCTCGAATCCGGGATCGTCTTGAACCCCAGTTCAGGCTTCTCGACCGGAAGCACCGCGGCATCGCCCGGCACTTCGCAAGTCCAGCCGCCCTTGGGCAGGACCATCAGCCTGCCGCCCGGCACCGCCTGGGCAACGCCAGCAAGACCGAGAACTCCGACTGCGAAAACAACCATGCGCTTCATGCTCGTTGCGCTAGCACGTGGCAGCAGCGTTGGGCAATCGCGCTTGAAGCTTTGGGCCCGAACCGCTAAGGGCCGCGCTTCCCTACTCACGGTAAGGCTCTTTCCATCATGAAGATCAGCGGCGTGGACATCCGTCCGGGCAATATCCTGGAATACGAAAAGGGCATCTGGAAGGTCGCCAAGACCCAGCATACCCAGCCCGGCAAGGGCGGCGCCTTCATGCAGGTCGAGATGAAGAACCTCATCGACGGCCGCAAGACCAACGTCCGCTTCCGCAGCGCCGACACTGTCGAGCGCGTCCGCCTCGACACCAAGGACTTCCAGTTCCTTTACGCCGAGGGCGAGGACCTGGTGTTCATGGACGTCGAGACCTACGACCAGATCAACCTGCCCAAGGATCTGCTCGGCGATGCCGCAGCGTTCCTGCAGGATGGCATGACCGTTCTTCTCGAAATGTATGACGAGCGCCCGATCTCGGTGCAGTTGCCGGAACAGGTCGAAGCCACCATCGTCGAAGCCGACGCCGTGGTGAAGGGCCAGACCGCCTCTTCGTCGTACAAGCCCGCCATCCTCGACAATGGCGTGCGTGTGATGGTGCCGCCGCACATCGAGAGCGGCACGCGCATCGTCGTCGACGTGTATGAGCGCAGCTACGTCGGCAAGGCGAACTGATCGATGGCAGCCATTTCCGGCCTGATGCGCGTGATGGAGCGCGCGGCGCGCAAGGCGGGTGGCCGCCTGCGCCGCGACTTCGGCGAGATCGAGCATCTTCAGGTCAGCAAGAAGGGCCCGGCGGACTTCGTCTCGAAGGCCGACCAGCACGCCGAACGCACGCTGTGGGATGAACTCCGCGCCGCACGTCCGGGCTGGGGCTTCCTGATGGAAGAAGGTGGTGAGATCGCCGGTGAGCCGGGCAAGCCGCGCTTCATCATCGATCCGCTCGACGGCACCAGCAATTTCCTCCATGGCATTCCGCATTTCGCGATCTCGATCGCCGTGCAGGAACCCACGCTGGACGGGAAGGGCTGGGGCGAAGTCACCGCAGCGCTCGTCTATCAGCCGATCACCGACGAAAGCTTCTGGGCCGAAAAGTCGCAAGGTGCATGGCTGCAGGACCGCCGGTTGCGCGTTTCGGCGCGCCGCCATCTCGACGAGGCGCTGATTGCCACTGGCATTCCGTTCTCCGGCCGGGGTGACATGGGTGAATGGATTCGCATCTACAGCGAGCTGGGCCCCCGCATTGCCGGTATCCGCCGTTTCGGCGTCGCCTCGCTCGACCTTGCCTGGGTCGCAGCGGGCCGCTTCGACGGATTCTGGGAATCCGGTCTCTATCCCTGGGATACGGCAGCAGGTTGCCTTCTCGTGCGCGAAGCCGGCGGTTTCGTGTCCGATTACAAGGGGCGCTTGCACCCGATCTGCGACGAGACGATTCTCGCCGGCAACGATGCGCTGCACTCGAAGCTCCACAAGCTTCTTGTTGGCGCACTCCGTAACGCTTGACGTTGCAGGACGGCGCTGGCTAAGGCCGGTGCCGTCCAGTGCCCCTGTGGCGGAATGGTAGACGCGAACGACTCAAAATCGTTTGTAGAAATACGTGCCCGTTCGAGTCGGGCCAGGGGCACCATTTCAAGCAAAAAGTGCTGAAAACGTGGAAAAGGGCAGAAATCCACGCCTTTCGGGCGCATCGGTAGTCCAACCGGTGGTTCAAAAGGAGCCCGAGATGAGGGTGAAGGTCCCCTATCTCCGCCATGACCCCAAGACGGGCATGTTGCGCTATCGGCGAGTATTCCCCGCCGAGCTCCGCCCGTTTCTTGTGGATAAGTATCGGGGGCTCACCGAGCTCAAGATCACCCTCAAGGCCCGTAGCATTCACGAGCCGAGTGCCCTGGCGCTCTACCAGGACACCGCCGCACTCTACGACCGACTGGTCGAACGAGCCCGCAAGGCAGCCGAGGGTCGCTTTGACGAGCTGACGGAAGAGCGCATCACATTCATCACCGAGGCCTACCGGGTCCTTGAGCTCGCGCAGGACGAGGCTGCCCGCTTTGACCCTACGGTGAAGACCAGCGGCGAGATGCTAACCAGGATCATGGAGGAAGGGGGCATCGACATCCCGCCCCACCGCCCCACGGCACGCTGGTCGCAGAGCTTCCGTGTTGCTCACGGCTGGGCTCTGGAATGCTACAGGGCTCTGAGCGCCGATGGGGACCTCGACGGCATCCTGGACGCCTGGGGCGAGCAAGCGTCTGCACTGGCAACGCGCCTGGGCTTCAACCTGGACGATCGCACCGCAGCCTTCCGCACGCTCTGCAGGCGCACGTCCTCCGGCTGGTAACGATGCGCCGCGTCGAAGGATACCGCCCACTCGTAGACGAAGTCACACCGCTCGGTGCCGATCGTCCGCACGCCGTGGCACGGCAGGAGAACGCCTTGGCGCATATCGACCAGCCCGAAGTCCTCCCCAGGCGTGAGGCCCGCTTGGTGGAGCTTGGAGAAGACGAGGTCTGCGTCGTGCATGGACATGGCCACCAGCACCGAAAGATCGCCATTGCTCCGTGCGGGCTGCACGGCAGCGTCAAAGGCCGCGCAGCCGCCTGGGAAGCGTTCGGCCACCCTGTCGCGGCGCACGACCACGGAAAAGAAGCTGGTGGGCAGGGCGGACAGGGTCATGGCGTCACCGCCGCTCTGGTGCGCTCGTTGCCCGCCTGGAGCCGGTAGTAGGGGGTGCGGCTCTCGATTGTCAGGTCGGCTGCGGATTTCAGAAGTTCTGGACAGCCGTTTCGCAAAATCGCGGACAAGCGTTTCGCTAAGTCCCGGACAGTTGGCGCGGTTCGCTCATGGGTGCCTTGTTGATTTTCACGCTGCGATGATTTCGGCTTTGTCCGGTTCGGTCAAGAGGGACGGCGTGCGGGTTTTGCGCATGCTGTCGCCGTCGAGTGTGATCCTGTGGGCATTGTGGACGAGGCGATCGAGGATGGCGTCGGCGATGGTCGGCTGACCGATCATTTCGTGCCACTGCGCGACCGGCAGCTGCGCGGTGATCAGCGTCGATTTCCGCTTGTAGCGCTCTTCGAAGATTTCCAGCAGGTCGCCACGCTGTTGTTCCGTCAGGCCATGGCTGCCCCAGTCGTCTAGTATCAGGAGCTGGACCCGTGTCAGCTTGTCGATCAGTCGAGGGAAGCGGCCGTCGAGCCGCGCCATGCCGAGGTCTTCGAACATGCGCGGCATACGAACGTAGAGAACCGAGTAGTCGAGCCGGGCGGCCTGGCGACCGAACGCACACCCCAACCAGGTTTTGCCCGTGCCGGTCGGGCCGGTGATGATGAGGTGCTCGTGCGCCTTGAGCCAGTCGCCCTGCGCTAGCGCGAGAACGCTGCGGCGGTCGAGCTTGCGATGTGCAGCAAAGTCGATGTTCTCGACGCACGCGTCGCTGAACCGAAGCCGCGCGGCGGCAAGCCGGTTAGCAAGCCGCTTGTCGCTACGCGTGGCCACTTCGCGATCGAGCATCAGCCCCAGCCATTCGTCGCGGCTCGCTGAGCGATAGCCCTGCTCGGGATGGCGTCGATCGGTCATCATCCGCTCGACCATGATGGTCACATTGGCGCCCATCCTGGCCGCGCGTTCGATCAGCGAGGCCGGCGTCTGGTCGGCGTAACGCTGGTGCGCCTTGGGCATGTGGGCGTTGACGGTGATGTGGAACCCGCGCTGCGAGTTGCGCACATGGCTGGCGATCCGCTTGTGATTGTGGAAGATCTCGACCACCCGCTGGGTCAACCGCACGTCGACCTTGCGACCGATCAGGCCATGCGGAACCGAGTAGAAGTTGCGGTCGACCGCGACGTGGTAATCGGGGTGGACCTTGGCGGTCTTCCATTCCGCGTACTCGAACCGTCCGACCGGGAGCGGCTTGAGCGCCACGCGCTCGATCTGCTCGAACATCTCACGGCGCGAGCGTCCAACATGCCGCATCGTCTTGCCGTTGATCAGTTCGAGCAGCCCGGCGATCTCGGCATTGAGTACGGCCAGGTCGAAGAACTGCCGATTGCGCAGCCGGGCAATGATCCACCTTTCCGCGATCAGGACTGCCCCCTCGACCTTGCCCTTGTCGCGCGGTTTGAACGGTCGTGTCGGCAGAATTGTCGTGTCGTAATGCTCTGCCATCGCGGCGAAGGTCGCGGTCAGGGTGGGCTCGAACCATAGTGCCTTGGCGACCCCCGCCTTCAGATTGTCGCAGACGATCGAAGCAGGAACGCCGCCAAAATACTCCAGCGCACGAACCTGACCCTCAATCCAGTCCGGCAACCGCTGGTACAAGCTTGCCGTCGCGAAGGTATAACTCGACGCTCCAAGCACGGCGACGAACAGCTGGGCCTCGTGGACCTCTCCGGTGGCAGGATCGATGAGCGGGATGGTCTGGCCTGCGTAATCGGTCTGCATCACCGCGCCGGCGGCATGGCGGTGCCGGTAGGTCGGGTTGGCGCGCTTCGCGTGCTGACCGAACTTGTCGCAGAACCAGGTGTAGCCGAAGCCGCCGGGGTGGGCCTCGCGATATTCCTGCCACAGCAGCAGAAGCGTCACGCCTTGACGTGCTCCAGGAGACTAGCCGCCACGAGGGCGTCTTTAGCGTCATTGAACGCGGTGCCCTTGATTGCCTTGCCGGTGTCCTTGTCCCTCTTGGTAGTCCTTGCCGCCCAGCGCCCCTGGTTCGTTGCCGCCAGAAGGTCCCCCAGGATTGCCCCGAGCGCCGTCCGCAGCTTTTGGACCGACGTGGGCTTCACGACACCCCCGACCGCTGTGGCGGCTTTCGCGGGGACCAGGACACGAGTGAGAAGGTCCTCCACCATCTCCTCAGCTTGAGGGGACGACGGGATGCCCTGGAGCATCATGACGTAGGCCCGATCGCGATACTGGCGGCGCTCAAGGTCGCTGAGGGTTTCCCAGGGTCTCCAGAAATCGGCAGGAGCCCCACCGAGCCCCTTTTCGGTGGCCTCAGGAGTGGCCGACAGCAGCTCTGGCTTAGTTGCTGAAATCACACATAAATCCCTGATACAGTTCTAGATGATAGCAATTCCGCTACCCGATTATCTTAGGCGCTCACCTGCTCATTCGCTGCAGCCCAGTAGCGGGCGACGGTGGCCTTCGACAATCCGAAGTGCTCCATGGTCTCAGAGATGCTTTTGCCGTTCTCACGACGCCATGCCGCGACCTCCTGGGCGTTGGCCTTCATGGGCCGCCCCAGGCTTTCCTTGCCGCGATGCGTGCGGCCTGTCGCCTTGAGCGCCTCTTTGGCGGCCTCCCGTCCGGCGTCACACCGCTCTTTGATGCGCTGGCGCTCCAGGTCAGCGATCTGGGCAAGGACAGCGACGACAATCTCCCCCGCACCACGACCTACCGGGCCAATCCCGCGAACGTCCAGGACGACGCCTTTGTCCATGAGCTGCCGAACGGTGGCCTGGACGTCCAGAGCATCGCGCCCAAGCCGATCAAGAGCGTAGAGACAGACGGTGTCGCCTTCACAGACGTAAGAGAGCAGGGCAGCGAAGCCAGGCCGGTCCTTGGCCAGCGTAGCGCCGCTCACGCCCTCGTCAGAAAACTCACGATCGAAGGTGCCCCCGAGTGCGTGGCGCTGCGCTTCGACGCTCTGGTCCGACGTGCTGGCCCTCAGGTATAAAATCCGGCTCATTGGTCTGCCTATGTTTCGTAAGATACACCTTCCTTTTAGAGACCGTCTCATTATCCGTCAAGATATCTTATGATACATCTGCAGAAGGCGGAATGAAGGGGTCTCAAAGGTTAGAACTTTCGGGCCGGAATAGTGCGGCACCTTTTACAGAGAATCGGGTCCTTGGAAGGAGTATCGATAAAACTAGCCAGTTCGAAAAAGTCGATTACGACGATGCCTCTTCGTTCCACGCCCATCAAAGGTCCGAGAACCCTATCAATCGTCATTTATTGAGTCGGCAAACTGTGCTGTGCTGCAGGAAAAGCAGTGTAGAAATCATCAAGGTTGAGAACTGACCGGCGGACAGCTCTGAGGTCATCCTCAGGAATATAGGAATCGCCCTCTACATTCTGGTTCTCGAAAAGAAATCCGGTGGGCGCTTTAGACGTGTTGATGAAATCTGCGTAACAACCATAGTCTATCTTCCAAACCTTGTATCTAACTCCAGGCTCTTCCTTCGCAGAGTAAGAGCGCTTCGCAATGTGCAAAATGCGTTCATCAAATAGACGATCCAAGATCGTGTCTCTCACATCACTCCGCACCAAAAAGGCTCGAGCTTTACGGCCACCAATCACAGTGTCTACGACCCAATGAAGTAGGTCACTTCCAGCTTGATTACTGTCAATAAACGCCGCTTTATCGCGCTCATACCAGTCTTTCGCAGCACTTCTTATTGTAGGAACTGATATCTTGTGCTCTCCCGCCTTAGTCGCAGCGATTTGCAGTATATTGATAAAATCACGCGGAACGCCTTCTGATGCACGCACCAACTCGAGAAATGCGGCTTCTTGCGTGAAAGCTTGCTCTTGTAGTTGCTGCGCATTCTGAACTGGCAAACTTTTTATCGGGTAAATAGCTGTCAAATGACGGAAAATTAGCTCTCTGAAGAACTCAGCAGAGGCTTTTGGATTGTTTTCAAAAACCAAATAGTCATCGAGATTTATATCAGCAAAAGCATCGGAACCCAGCTCAATTCCGACTGGAAGGTGCTCTCCATCTTTCCGAAATTTAGAACGCTGCTCAATGGCCACGATCGTCACAGAAACTGAGTTTATTGGGAATACTACCCTCTTCAAGAAATCCGCAAGATAGGGCTGGAGAGCTTCGGGAATCGTGCTCCACTCGTCGATCAGCACCCAAAGCCGAGTTCCAAAAGCCGATGCAACTTGGGCCATTGCGCGGCTGGCAGAACCAAGATTTATGGATATTCGAGCTGAGTTAATCACTGCTCTGCGCCGTCGATGTGCGTCAGAATGTGGATCTCACGAAACAAGGAGACTCGCTCATGAACCATTATGCAGGACTGGATGTCTCGTTGGAGAAGACGGCGATATGCATCCTCAATGAAGATGGCATTGTCATCCGGGAACTGGTGGCTGCCAGCGATCCAGCGGCAATTGCGCAAGCGCTTTATCAGGTCGCACCGTGTTTCCGGCGCGTGGGCCTCGAAGCCGGCCCTCTGGCGCCCTGGCTCTATGCAGGTCTTGCCGATCTTGGTCTGCCGGCGATCTGCATTGAGGTTCGCCAGATGCGCGCGTTCGCCAAGGCATCGCCGGTCAAGACCGACAAGCGGGATGCGCGCCTGATCGCCCAGGCAATGAGGACCGGTCTGTTCAAGGCTACCCATGTGAAGACCGACGCAAGCCAGCGATTGCGGCTTCTTTTGCGACATCGACAGTCGATGATGCGGCGAAACAGGGATTTGCTCAATACCATCCGCGGCACGCTCAAGGCATTCGGCTACCGTATTGGCGCCGGGAAATCGTCGCTGTTCGCACGCCGCGTGCGTGAAGAGCTCGATGATGCCGAACTCCTCGGGATGACCGAGCCTTTGCTCAAGGCATATGAACAGGGGCTGGTCATGATGGCCGATCTTGACGCACAATTGCTCTCCGCCGCACGGGCAGATGATATCTGCCGCCTCCTGATGAGTGTGCCAGGCGTCGGCGCCATGACGGCGCTCGCATTCCGGACCGGAGTCGACATTGCCTCAAGGTTCGAAAAGTCCCAGACCGTCGGCGCCATCTTCGGTCTCACACCACGAATATATGCGTCCGGTGAGGTCGAGCAGAGAGGACGAATTACCAAATGTGGCGACGGCATGGTTCGTTGGCTGCTCTATGAAGCCGCCAACTCGGTCCTTACCCGCTGCAAAAGCCAGAATTGGCTCAGAGACTGGGCCCTCAATGTCGCGCGGCGGCGCGGGATGCGTAAGGCACGCGTCGCTCTCGCTCGCAGGCTCGCCGTCGTTATGCATCGCATGTGGATCAATCGCACGCCGTTCTCTGCCCTGAGGCCAGTATGACCTGATCGGATACGACCTGTCGTGGAATACGGGATCGTGTGGAGGTGGATGACCGCGTTGGACAACTTGTGACCATCGATCACGGCTTCGAGCTTGCGGCACCCGACCCACCCTTCGCCTCTCTCAGCCAGCGGCCAACCAGGACCGCGTACAGAAGCATGAGGCCCGTTTACCCGTCACCGCCCTTGAACGATTACAGAAGCTGTTCCAGACCTTGTGATCTGCGACGTTGAACCTGTGGATTCTGCACCCTTGATAGAAGCAGAGGCTTCACCTGAAGGGCCCGCAAGACCGATCTTGCCACTAACTTGAGCGGCACCCTCATCAGACACGGTAGAAGAAGACCCTGTCGTTTCTTCGAATTTCTCTGTGACCAAAACTTCCTTCGCCGTTGCACCGAGCATTTCAATCGCAGCATAGACATGTTCAAGTGAAAAATTGCTCTCTGGCCTCGTAACTTCATCGAGCAGCGCGGCGCAAACACCCTCAATAAAATCACGCAGCAGTCGGGTCGAGCGCTCTCCGACCGAAAGGGTTTCATCAGTATATATGTAGCTGTTTGAACCAACGTTCCTGAGGTCTAGCAGGATGGCGGCATGACCTTTTGCCCTTACACTGCTCGCCACAAAGGACAGCACGTGAGTTTTACCGGTGCCCCGTCGACCAAAAAGAACTCTGTGATCTGGGTTCATCAATGACTGAGCAACGTTCCCCAAGGAAACAAACGCAGCAGCCTGCTGTTGAGCATCGAGCCGTTCTGCTCGCCGCGAGATCATCGGAAGCGCAGAGTTTATCCCCGGGAACGGTGGCTCACTCTTCCCCAACATGCTTCGAGCAAGATTCGTCATTTCGCTAAACACACCTTTGCCCAAAACGACCCTCGCGAAAGTAGATAAGGAGGTAATGTAGAGTGAGCGACCGAGGCTGGCAATCGTCAATGCGGCAGCACAATCATAAGTTCTGAACTGATGCGTTTCCTTTCCCACAATCGATATTGACCGATAACCTGAAGTTATCCTCGGTAACATTCAAGATGTCGAAAGAAGTGTCGCGTAGCCAAACCTAAATTTTTGATCCGATTATGCCGTTCCCTTAGTTTAACTCGGCGGGCCGATCAGCGGTGTGGGAGGGTTCAGTGGAATTTAAATGCAGATGTCACGGGTCCCTCCTGGTCCGCTGTAGTTACATCCGCCGCTCTCGATCGAATGCAATTCGGGACAGGGCGCTTCCCTGCGAGCAAATATTCACAGCTCGGACCTTCACGCCTCTCGCGCCGTCCTGGAGAAATATGGAGCGCAGCACCAGGTCCCTCCCACCGCTCTGGGTCCCTTCTGCGGCCCCGCACGGAACCGCACCGAAAGCCCTCTGAAGCTGCGCGAGGGTCCAGCCCCTCTTGCCGTCAGATACCGGCGTCAGGCTGGCCATCAGAACTCCCGATTTCCTTGGGTTTCGCGTTAAATGCCCATGTAAGCACAACTTTCGGCCCCGAGAGGTCTGCGGCGTTACTGCTCACTTTAGGACAGCCTGCTGCCCGTCCTGGAGGGCGATAGAAGGGTTGACAGTGGTAGTCATCTTGTAGGCTCCCGTCTGGAGAAGGCTTGCAGGTGGTCCAAAAGGTGATACAAGCCGTTCTCGAATGATGCGCCAGAAACCGCAGATTTCCGCCATTTCTGGTGCTCCCGTCTCGTATCGGGCCAGGGGCACCATTCCCTAATTGACAGCATCCGATCCGGATCGCAGCGCCGATTGCGCGGCAAGCGCGCTGACCTGCTCGGGCGTCGGCGTCATTTGCCCCTGTTCGAGGCGCTTTTTCCGTTCTTCCTCAAGTTTCCGCAGATAGGCTGCGCGTTGCGCAGGAGTCATCCGGGCAAGTGCAGCCTGATCAACCTCGATGATGATCGTGCCGGGCGCGGTCGTCATTCCTTCGGGAATGATGCTGCTGTTGCCGTCCGACATCCCGCTGCCATCCATGGGCGCGCCGAACTGGCCATTGAAGCCGGACTGTCCCGAGGACGACTTGCGCTGGCTGGAGCGGTTGTCCACCAACTTGGCCTTGCCGCTCCGCGCCTTGGCAGCCTGGCGCTCGGCATGACGGTCGGCCTGCGCCATCGCCTCCTGCGCATCGCCGTTGGCGAACACGGCAATCACGGTCGACAGGGCAACGGTGAGTACCGCAAAGTGGCGGTACATCCGGGGCTGGATACCCAGAAAATGATCAGACGGCGCGGCCATGGCTAAGGGACATACCTGATCCGCCGTTAAGGATGATGCCCCACAGCATGGTTAGCAAAGAGCTACGGAAATGGCGGAGATGCGCTTGCGTTCCGCCTATGTTCTGGTAATCGCAACCCATGGCCAAACCCAAACGTCGCTTCGTCTGCCAGGCCTGTGGCAGCGTCACCACCCGCTGGCAGGGGCAATGTGTCGATTGCAGCGAATGGAACACGCTGATCGAAGAAGCGCCGGAAACGATCTTCTCGGCCAGGCATGACCTGTCGAGTGGCGGCCGCCGCGTTGCTTTCGTGCCGCTCGATGCGCCGGTCGCGCTTCCGGTGCGCCGGTCCACAGGCATTGCGGAGTTCGATCGGGCACTGGGCGGCGGGCTTGTGCCCGGTTGTGCTGTCCTGATGGGCGGTGATCCGGGCATCGGCAAGTCAACCTTGCTCCTTCAGGCGGCGGCACAGATCGCTATGGCCGGAGGCGAGGCAGTCTATATCAGCGGCGAAGAAGCGTCGGATCAGGTTCGTCTGCGGGCTGACCGCCTCGGCCTCGGCAAGGCGCCGATCCAACTGGCTTCGGCTACATCGGTGCGGGACATTCTGACCACGCTGGGATCGATGAACCCGCCCTCGCTGCTGGTGATCGATTCGATCCAGACGATGCATTCGGACCAGATCGAAGGTGCACCGGGCACGGTCAGCCAGGTACGCGGCTGCGCGTTCGAACTTATCCGCTATGCCAAGGAAACCGGCGTCTCGCTGGTGCTGGTCGGCCACGTTACCAAGGACGGCTCGATCGCGGGCCCGCGCGTGCTCGAACACATGGTCGATGTGGTCATGAGCTTCGAAGGGGAGCGCAGCCACCAGTATCGCATCCTTCGCGCAATCAAGAACCGCTTCGGCGCCGTGGACGAGATCGGCGTCTTCGCAATGGCCGGGGCAGGGCTGGAAGAGGTCGGCAATCCCTCGATGCTGTTCCTTTCGGGGCGCGAGGATCAGGTCGCGGGCAGTGCAGTGTTCCCGGCACTTGAAGGCACGAGGCCAGTGCTGGTCGAGATACAGGCGCTCACGGTCCGACTCGCGAGCGGGGCCACCCCGCGGCGCGCCGTGGTCGGGTGGGACAGTGGCCGGCTTGCAATGTTGCTGGCGGTGCTCGAAGCCCGATGCGGCTTGAGCTTTTCGACGGCCGAAGTCTATCTCAATGTCGCCGGCGGTTACCGCCTGACCGACCCGGCCGCCGATCTTGCCGTGGCCGCAGCGCTGATCTCAGCCTTGTCGGACCGTCCCTTGCCGGCGGCTTCGATCTGGTTCGGGGAGGTCTCGCTCGCTGGCGAAGTCCGGCCGGTGGCCCACACACCCGTTCGCCTGCGCGAAGCGGCCAAGCTGGGTTTCAGCCTCGGCTGCGGACCCGAAGCAGGCGCGGAAAAGGTCGACGGTCTGCGCTACTCCCCGCTCAAGCTGCTGCCAAATCTCATTGACCGCATAATGGGCGGCTCATAGGCTCGCGGCGCAATGACCGGTCTTGATTATGTCGTCCTGATTTTCCTGGGCATCGGTGCCGTCGGGGGATTCATACGTGGCTTCATCGAGGAAGTGCTCTCGCTGGCCGCGTGGTGCATTGCCTTGCTGGCAGTGCATTATCTCCACGCACCGCTGACGCTTTGGCTGGCCGGCCATCTGCCGACCGAGACTGGCGCCGGGGTCCTCGCCTTCTTCCTGCTGCTGTTGCTCCCCTATCTTCTCACGCGGATTATTGCGCGTCGGATGGGGTCTGCCAGTCGGGATTCGGCGATTGGACCGATTGATCGCGTGCTGGGTTTCGGGTTCGGCGCGGTCAAGGGCTTCATCATCGTCGTGCTGGGCTATTCGATCATCGTCTTCGGCTATGATCTCGTCTGGGGTGAGGATGGGCGTCCGGAGTGGATCGTGCAGTCGCGCGCCTATCCCTTCCTCAATGCCGCAAGCGAAGAATTGCTGACACTGATTTCGGAGCGCCGTGAAGAGGCTGCCGATCAGGCCCGTGAAGTTGCCAGGCGCAAGGCGCGCAAGCAGTTGCTGGGCGAATAGAATGACCACGCGCGGGCTCTACACGCCCGACATCCTGGGCCAGGCCATGGTTTTGGCACAGTATCCGTGGGTGCCGGATGCGCCGTATCACGGCGCGGCCAGATCACGCAGTTGTGGCAGTTCGATCGAACTTTCGCTTCGCACGGACGATACTGGCGCCATAGAGGCAGTCGGCGTTCGCCCGCACGCCTGCGCAGTTGGCCAGGCAGCGGCTGCGGTTTTTGCCGAGCAGGCTGCTGGCCGCTCCCGAACCGACATTGCACGGGCACGGGTGACGCTGGCGGCATGGCTGGCGGGGGAGGGCAACCAGCCTGAGTGGCCGGGCATCCACTTGCTCAATCCGGCGCTCGCCTATCCCGCTCGCCACGCCGCGATACTGCTCGCATGGGATGCCGCACTTGATGCCCTGCCGGAGCATGTCCTTCCCTGATCGAATGCGGGGCTTGCGGCAGGCGATGCCGCTTGGCTACAGCACCCTCCGATAAGAGTGACGCGGGGGAAATCGAGTGCCAGATACCATGAAACACGGGGCCGCGGTGGAGCCGAGCGCTTCCGACATCAGGCTGGTGATCGCTGCCAGTTCGGCGGGCACCGTGTTCGAATGGTACGATTTCTTCATCTACGGCACACTTGCCGCGATCATCGGCAAGACGTTCTTCCCATCCGACAACGCAACGCTCCAGCTGCTACTGGTGTGGGCAGGGTTCGCCGTCGGTTTCGGCTTTCGTCCTCTGGGCGCCGTGCTGTTCGGTTTCCTGGGTGACAAGCTGGGCCGCAAGTACACATTCCTCGTAACCGTGACGCTCATGGGCATCGCCACCGCAGGCGTCGGCCTTATTCCCTCGGCTGACAGCATCGGCCTTGTCGCCCCCGCCATCGTCATTCTTCTGCGAGTCCTCCAGGGCCTTGCGCTTGGTGGTGAATACGGCGGCGCTGCGGTTTACGTTGCCGAACATGCACCGGGTGGGCGCAGGGGCTATTACACCAGCTATATCCAGGCCAGCGTGGTCGGCGGATTCGTACTCAGCCTCATCGTGGTCCTGACGAGCAAGAGCGTGATGAGCGAGGCGGTGTGGAATTCCTGGGGCTGGCGCGTGCCATTCCTGGTCAGCCTTGCGCTGCTTGCGGTATCGTTGTGGATGCGCCTCAAGCTTTCGGAAAGCCCTGTCTTCAAGGCGATGAAGGAGCAGGGAGAGCTGGCAAGCAATCCCTTCGTCGAGAGCTTTGCCTATCCAGGTAACAAGCGCCGCATCTTCATCGCGCTGTTCGGGATCGCTGCTGGCCTGACCGTGATCTGGTATACTGCGATGTTTTCCAGCCTCGCGTTCCTCAAGTCCGCGATGCGACTTGACGACACTTGGGCGGAGGTCATCGTCGGCATAGGCGGAGCGATCGGCATGGCGTTCTACCTAATGGCCGGCGCACTTTCAGACCGGATCGGGCGCAAGAAGCCGATCGTGATCGGCTATGCCGTCACTCTCCTGCTGCTCTTCCCCACGTTCTGGCTTCTAGGGTCGGCCGCCAATCCGGAGCTTGCTGCAGCAGCGCAAAGAAGTCCTGTGCTCGTGTCCGGGGCGGAGTGTGATTACAGTCCGTTCAAGGGCGAACAGACAAGCAAGTGCGGAAAGCTGCTTTCCGATCTATCCGCCTCGGGGATTTCCTACTCTCTGGAGCAGAAGGGCAACTTTGCCGTAACTGTCGGAGGCGAAGCGCTAACTCTCTCGGACTATCCATGGGCTGAAAAGGCAACGGTAAGGGCGCAGGCACTCCAGAGCGAACTGGCAGCCTTCGGCTATGATTTTGCCAAGGTTAAGCCTTCGCCGCTCCGTCTTGCCCTCATCCTCGTCGCGCTGCTGCTGCTCATGGCGATGTCCGGCGCCACGTACGGCCCGGTCGCCGCCCTCCTGTCCGAGATGTTCCCGCCGCGGATCCGTTACAGTTCGATGTCGATCCCCTATCATCTTGGCACAGGATATTTCGGGGGTTTCCTGCCGCTGATTTCGAGCTACATCGTCGCCCGAACCGGCGATCCCTATGCCGGTTTGTGGTACACCTGGGTGATTGTCCTCGTCGCGTTTCTGGTCTCGCTGTGGGGCTTGAAGCCTGGACTGCCCGCTGATTTCACGGACGACTGACATCACCTTTCCTGCCCCGCCAGCCCCGACGCTCCGTCTCGGCTTCGATGCCGAAGCGCTCGCCGCCAACTGGCGCGCGCTTGATGCCCTGTCCGGCCGCGCGAGCGCTGGAGCCGCGGTCAAGGCTGATGCCTACGGGGTAGGCGCGGCGCGGGTGGTTCCGGTGCTTGCCGCCGCGGGCTGCGGCACCTTCTTCGTGGCGCACTGGACTGAAGCGGCAGAGATACTGCCTTACGTGCCCGCTGCATCCATAGCAGTGCTTCATGGTCCCTTGACCGGCGAAGAAAGCGAGTTTGCAAGGGCAACAGGTGTTCGTCCTGTCATCAACAGCCTGGAGCAGGCGCGGCGTTGGAGCAGTGGCGGAGGAGGCCCTTGCCACCTGATGGTCGATACCGGGATGAACCGTCTCGGCGTGCCGCTTGATCAGATTGGCGATCCCGCGATCAGTGCACTTCAGATCGACCTGTGCATGAGCCATCTGGCCAGTGCGGACGAGGACGTATCGCAGAACGAATCGCAGCTGCAGTTGTTCGAGGACGTCCGCCGCAGCATCCCGGCCCGGCGTTACAGCCTCGCCAACAGCGCCGGCATAGCGCTCGGCAAGGGCTATCACGCCGACCTGACCCGGCCCGGGCTTGCGCTTTATGGCGGCATCGCCAGACCCGAACTGGCGCCGCACATCCGACCGGTCGTCCGGCCCGAAGCGGCGCTGTTGCAGACTCGGACACTGCGGGCGGGCGACAGGGTGGGCTACAACGCACTGTTCACTGCCGATCAGCCGATGCGGATCGGGATCATCTCGCTCGGTTACGCCGACGGATACCTGCGATGCTGGTCCTGCATCGGCACGTTTCTTTGGCAGGACCGAAAGGCTCGGGTCCTGGGGCGTGTCTCGATGGACCTGACGATCGTGGATCTGGCGGAAATGCCCGATTGCCAAGAGGGTGAATGGTTAACCGCGGACTACCAGCTCCCTGCTGCAGCCGCGCAAAGCGGGCTTTCGCAATACGAATTGCTGACATTGATGGGCAAGCGCTTCTCCCGCCAAAATGGATTCTGACTGGGGTTGTTAAGATTTGTTGCGCCGCACATGCTGCACATGCTAATACTAAGCAACGTCGCAGTGGGGGCCCAAACCATGGCCAGTGAGTCCAAGTCCGGCGGCACGGTTATAATCAAAAAGTACGCAAACCGTCGCCTCTACAACACCAGTACCTCAAGCTACATCACGCTCGACCATCTTGCTCAGATGGTTAAGGACAATGTCGACTTTCAGGTGATCGATGCCAAGACGGGTGCGGATCTGACGCACGCGATTCTGACCCAGATCATCATGGAGGAGGAGTCCGCCGGCGAGCAGATGCTGCCGACCAATTTCCTGCGACAGCTCATCTCCATGTATGGCAATTCGATGCAGGCATTCCTGCCCGGCTATCTAGAAGCCTCGATGGAACATTTCCGCGAGAACCAGGCCAAGATGCGCAAGGCGATCGAGGAAAGCATCGGCGCCAATCCGCTCGCCCAGATCGCACAGCGTAACATGGAAATGTTTAAGGCTGCTGCCGCCGCTTTCGTTCCCGGCGCGGCCACCAAGGACGAGAGTGCCCCCGTTGCTGAGGGCGACGACCTGGACGTCCTGCGCAAGCAGATGGCCGACATGCAGAAGAAGCTCGACGAGCTTTCCAAGTAAGCGGTTTTCCTTCCCGCCTTTCCGTCATTTTGAGCTGATGACGGCATTGCGGGAAGCGCTTTTGCGCTTTAACGCGCTGCCTCATGAACAAGCCCGCAATCAAGCACGCGCTCAACGTCAAGCGCGCTGACGACTTCGCCCAGTGGTATCAGGCCGTGATTTCCGAGGCCGAGCTTGCCGAGGAATCCGGCGTGCGCGGCTGCATGGTGATCAAGCCATGGGGCTACGGCATCTGGGAACGCATCCAGAAGCTGATGGACTCCGAGATCAAGGAAGCGGGCGTCGAGAACTGCTACTTCCCCCTGTTCATCCCGCTGTCCTACTTCGCCAAGGAAGCCGAACACGTCGAAGGCTTTGCCAAGGAAATGGCGGTCGTCACGCACCACCGCCTGATTTCTGATGGCAAGGGCGGACTGACGCCCGATCCCGAAGCCAAGCTGGAAGAGCCGCTGGTTGTTCGTCCGACCTCGGAAACGGTGATCGGCGCGGCGATGGCGCGCTGGGTCCAATCGTGGCGCGATCTCCCGCTGATGGTCAATCAGTGGGCCAACGTCGTGCGCTGGGAAATGCGCACCCGCATGTTCCTGCGCACCAGCGAGTTCCTCTGGCAGGAGGGCCACACCGCGCACGCCGACGAGGCTGACGCGATGAAGGAGACGCTGCGCGCGCTCGAGATGTATCGCGCCTTTGCCGAAGGTCCGCTGGCGATGCCGGTCATCGCCGGGCCGAAGCCCGAGAACGAACGCTTCCCCGGCGCGGTCGAGACTTTCTCGATCGAGGCCATGATGCAGGACGGCAAGGCGCTGCAGGCCGGCACTTCGCATTACCTGGGTACGACCTTCGCGCAGGCCGCGGGCATCCGTTATCAGGACAAGGAGGGCCAGCAGGCGCTGGCGCACACCACGTCATGGGGCGTTTCGACGCGCCTGATCGGCGGCGTGATCATGACACATGGCGACGACGACGGCCTTCGCGTCCCACCGCAGGTGGCGCCGCAGCAGATCGTGATCCTGCCGATGCTGCGCGACAACGATGGGGACGAAGCGCTGCTAGCCTACTGCGAAGAGATCCGCAAGGCGCTGGCCAGCCAGTCTGCCTTCGGCGAGCGTGTGCGCGTCCTGCTCGACAAGCGTCCGGGCAAGGCCACGCAGAAGCGCTGGGCGTGGGTCAAGCGCGGCGTGCCGCTGATTCTCGAGATCGGCGGTCGCGACGCAGAGGGCGGGCAGGTTTCGGCGCTACGCCGTGACCGGCTGTGGCGCGAGGATGCCAAGCCCAACTTCGTCGGGCAGGCCAGGGAGGATTTCATCGCCTCGGCTGCGGCAGAGCTCGAGGCGATCCAGAATTCCCTCTACGAAGAGGCGCGCCAGCGCCGCGATGCGCAGATCGTGCGCGACGTGACGGACCTTGACGGCCTGAAGACCTACTTCGCCGAGGGTAACAAGTATCCCGGCTGGGTCGAAATGGGCTGGAGCAAGCCGACCGGTGCCGCGCTGGACAAGGTTGTCGAGCAGTTGAAGGCGCTCAAGCTGACGATCCGCAACACGCCCCTCGATGCCCGGAAGCCGGATGGGGTTTGTCCGTTCACCGGCGAACCGGCGGTCGAGAAGATCCTGATCGCCAGGGCTTATTGATCAACAAGGGTGGCAGGGAACTGCCACCCTTTTTGTCAGGGCCCCTTGGCTCTGCCGGTCGTGGCTCTAGTCTCGGCCGCATGAGACACGCGCTTTACCTCGTCCCGTTCCTGTATTCGTCTGTGGTTCTGGCCACGCCCGAGGACGCTATCTCCGAGGCACGGCTGCGGGCCGATGTGGAGAAGCTCGTCAGCTTCGGCACGCGCCATACGCTGTCGTCGCAGACCGACCCCGAGCGGGGGATAGGTGCGGCGCGTAAATGGGCGGAAGCGGAGTTTCGCAAGAGTTCGGCCGCTTGCGGCAACTGCCTGGAGATCGTCCTGCCGGAAACGGTGGTGAGCGGTGACCGTGTCCCGGTGCCGACCCGTCTCGTCAATGTGGTGGCCATCCAGCGCGGTACCGAACGTCCCAGCGAGGTTGTCATCGTGCAGGCGCACATCGACAGCCGCGTGTCGGACGTGCTCGACGCGACGAAGGATGCGCCGGGCGCTAACGACGACGGCTCGGGCACTGCGCTGGTAATTGAAGCTGCGCGTGTGCTGTCGAAGGAGAAGTTCCCCGCCACGATCGTCTATGCTGCGCTGTCGGGCGAAGAGCAGGGGCTGCTCGGCGGCAAGCTGCTGGCGGACTATGCGGCGCAGCAGGGCTGGACCGTGAAGGCCGTGCTCAACAACGATATCGTCGGCGGCTCGACTGGGTCCGACGGCTACAGGGACGATGCACACGTGCGCGTCCTGTCCGAAGGCCCTCGCGCCGATGCGACCGACGCCCTCCGCGCCCAGATGCGCCGTTATGGGGGCGAGAATGACAGTCCATCACGCAATATCTCGCGCTGGATTGCCAAGCTGGCGGATAAGGATGATGCCGGGCTGGCGGTGCGGCAGATCTGGCGGGCTGACCGGCTCGGCCGGGGCGGGGACCAGTTGCCTTTTTCCGACAAGGGCTACCCCGCGATCCGCTTCACCGTGGCGGTAGAGGACTACGAACACCAGCATCAGGACTTGCGCACCGAAGGCGGGGTGAAGTTCGGCGATACTGTGGACGAGATGGATTTTCCGTATCTTGCCAAGGTGACGCGACTGAACGTGCGTGCGCTGGCAAAGCTGGCGCGCACGCCGATGCCGCCCGCGCCCGTGGTCAAGGGCGCAGTGCAGCCCAGCACGGACATCGCGTGGCAACCGGTGCCGGGGGCCGCGCGCTATGTGCTGTGGCAACGCCGGACCGACGCGCCGATGTGGGAGACGCGCTTGCTCGAAACCGTGGAGACAAAAGCCAGCCTGCCTGGCGTTCGCGCGGACGACTGGCTGTTCGGCGTCAGTGCAGTCGCTGCCGATGGAGACGAAAGTCCCACCGCTTCGGCTGTACCGGGCGGTCAATTCGGCCCGTTACCCAAGCCGTAACTTCTTGCCATCGGCGGGCATAACGACCACATGCCGCCAATGGCCAAGAACAAGTTTCCGCAAGGGCTCCCGACGCGCCAGCAGGTGCTGGACTTCATTGCACAATCGGACGAGCCTGCGGGCAAGCGCGAGATCGCCAAGGCTTTCGGCCTGAAGGGCACCGAGAAGATCGCGCTCAAGACGCTGCTCAAGGACATGGCCGAAGAAGGCCTGATCGATGGCAACCGCAGCGCCTTCCACGCCATGGGTGGCGTGCCGCGCGTAACGGTGTTGCGCATTGTCGAAATCGATGAGGGCGAACCTGTCGCCATCCCCGACAGCTGGCAGCCGGAGGTCGCAAGCCCGCCGCCGCGGCTGCGGGTCGTGGAACCGCGGGGCAAGGCCAGGGACCGCGGCCCTGCGCTGCGCGTCGGTGATCGCATTCTGGCGCGCACTGAGGAAGCAGGGAAGGGCTGGCTCGCCCATCCGATGAAGAAGATTCAGGGCGGCGAAGAGCAGTTGATGGGCGTCGTCGAACTTGACGGCACCGGCAAGGGCTGGCTCGCGCCGGTCGACAAGCGCGTGCGCAATGCCGTGCCGATCTCGGACCTTGGTGGCGCAGAGGCGGGGCAACTCGTGCTGGCCGAGCCTGCGGGGCGCTCACCGCGTTCAGGCATGAAGGTGGTTGCCGTGCTGGGCGATCCGCTGGCGCCGCGCGCGTTCAGCCTGATCGCGATCCACAAGCATGGTATTCCGTTCGTGTTCCCCGAAGCCGCGCTCCGTGAGGCCGAGGAGGCGACGAAGCTGCCGCTCAGCGAAGACAAGCGCGAAGACCTGCGGCATCTGCCGATCGTGGCGATCGACCCGGCCGATGCGCGCGATCATGACGACGCCATCTGGGCCGAGCCGGACGGACAGGGCGGCTTCAACGCCCTTGTCGCGATTGCCGATGTCAGCTTCTACGTTCGTCCCGGTGGCCAGACCGACCGTGAAGCCCGCAAGCGCGGCAACTCGGTCTACTTTCCTGATCGCGTCGTGCCGATGCTGCCCGAAGTGCTGTCGGCAGACGTCTGTTCGCTGAAATCGGGCGCAGACCGTGCCGCGATGGCTTGCCACCTCTCGGTCGACAGCGAGGGGCGGATCAAGGATTGGCGCTTTACCCGCGCGATCGTGCGGATCGCCGAAGTGATCGCCTATGAAGAAGCGCAGCGGCGCATCGATTCAGGGGAAGCCGAGGCGCACCTCGCCAACTTGTGGGACGCGTGGCGGCTGCTGGAGAAGGCGCGCAATGCACGCGATCCGCTGAACCTCGAACTGCCCGAGCGGCGCGTGGTGCTCGACGAGCAGGGCAAGATCGCCGAGATCGCGATTCGCGAACGGCTCGATGCGCACCGGGTGGTCGAGGACTTCATGATCGCGGCGAACGTTGCTGCGGCCAAGGCGCTGGAGGCAAAGGTCGCTCCGGTCGTCTATCGCATTCACGAACCGCCGAGCCGCGAGAAGCTGGTGGCGCTCAAGGACTATCTGGCGACATTCGATCGCAAGCTTTCGCTGGGGCAGGTGATCACGCCCTCGCTCTTCAACCGCATGCTCAAGGACATCGCCGACGAGGCGGAAAAGGCGCTGATCATGGAGGCCGTGCTACGCAGCCAGACGCAGGCCTACTACGGTCCGCGCAATGCCGGGCACTTTGGCTTGAGCCTGGGGTCCTACGCGCACTTCACCTCGCCGATCCGACGGTATTCGGACTTGCTGGTCCACCGCGCGCTGGTCGACGCCTATGGTCTGGAGCAGCCACGGCCCAAGGCCGATCTGCCGCCGACGTCCGGTCTATCGGACCGTGACCGGGGCGACCTCGCGCGGGTTTCCGAAGCCATCAGCAATGCCGAGCGCCGCGCGATGGAGGCTGAGCGCGACACCATCGACCGTTACGTCGCGGCGTGGCTCTCGGGCAAGGTCGGCGAAGTGTTCGACACGCGAATCACCGGCGTCCAGAAGTTCGGTCTGTTCGCCACCATTATCGGTCTCGGTGGCGATGGGTTGGTGCCGGTATCGACCCTCGGGGCGGAGCGTTTCAACTATGACGAGAAGGCGCAGCGCCTGATCGGTGAACTGAGCGGCGAGGAGTTTGCCATGGGGCAGATTCTCAAGCTGCGGCTTGCCGAGGCCAACCCCCTTACAGGGGCGCTCAAGTTCGAGCCGGTTGACGTTGCCGAAGGCGTCCAACGCATCGAGCGGCGTGGCGGCAAGATGGAACACAAGCCCAGGCGGCAGGGAAACTATACCGCGGGCAAGCGGGGTCGCCCATCGAACATCCGGCACCAGGGCAAGCGCAAGTGATCAACTGAAACGGTCGATTTCCTCGTCGGAGATCGCGCCGGGGACGATCATCAGCGGGCAGGGGAGCTGCCCGGCAATGCCGGCGAAGTGGCTGACCAGCGGCCCGGGATTGCCGCCTCCGGCCGCGCCCAGCACCAGCGCGGAGACTTCGGGGTGCTCGCCCAGATATTCGCGCACGACTTTCGGGCCGTCACCCATACGCACCGAGATCTGCGGAGAAAGGCCTGACTCGCTGGCCAGGCTTCCGGCGGCAGTCATGGCGAGGACTTCCGCCCGATCGCGCGCTTCCTCCTCGATCGTGGCCTGTACCCCGCCGAATGCCACGAACTGCTGTTGCGGCACCAGGGCAAGAATGTGGACCGTGCCATCGGTGCGGACCGCGCGCCTTGCCGCAAAGCGCAGCGCTCCCTTGGCTTCGTCAGTCTCATCCATGATGACCAGATATATGCGCTGCGACATGGCGAACTGTCCTCTCGATGCACACGTATCGGCAAATTCGTATGCGGCGCAAGCGGCAAGCCACTTGACCCGACGCGCCATGCTGGTGAAATGGGCGTGACAAAAGGTGCAGGGGAGGTTTCCGCTACGGACTCCCTGCGGCTTGCCATCAGGACACGGAAAAACACGCCCATGCCCATCGCCATCAAGATGCCCGCCCTTTCCCCCACCATGGAAGAAGGGACGCTTTCCAAATGGCTGGTCAAGGTCGGCGACAAGGTTTCCTCGGGCGACATCATGGCCGAGATCGAAACCGACAAGGCCACGATGGAGTTCGAGGCTGTCGATGAGGGCACAATCGTTTCGATCGACGTTGCCGAGGGTGCCGAGGGCGTGAAGGTTGGCACCGTGATCGCGATGATCGCAGGCGAGGACGAAGATGTCAGCGCACCTGCGCCTGCCGCCAAGGCCGCTCCTGCTCCGAAGGCGGAAGCCGCGCCAACGCCTGCCCCTGCAGCATCGCCGACGCCGGCTCCGACCCCCGCTCCTACGGCAGTGCCCGCTCCCAAGGGCGACCGCGTGATCGCCAGCCCTCTGGCCAAGCGTATTGCCGCCGACAAGGGCATCGACCTTGCGGGGATCGCCGGATCAGGCCCCAACGGCCGCATCGTCCGTGCCGACGTCGAAGGTGCCAAGCCTGCCACCGCCGCGCCTGCGGCCACTGCACCAGCCTCTGCTCCGGCAGCGGCACCTGCTGCGGCTCCGGCACCTGCAGCCGTGCCCGACTTTGGCATCCCCTATGAGGCGACCAAGCTCAACAACGTACGCAAGACGATCGCTCGCCGCCTGACCGAGGCGAAGCAGACGATCCCGCACATCTACCTTACCGTCGACATCCAGCTCGATGCCCTGCTCAAGCTGCGCGGTCAGCTCAACAAGGCGCTCGAGGCGCAGGGCGTGAAGCTTTCGGTGAACGACCTCATCATCAAGGCGCTGGCCAAGGCGCTGGTGCAGGTTCCCAAGTGCAACGTCAGCTTCGCGGGCGACGAACTGCGCACCTACAGCCGCGCCGATATCTCGGTCGCCGTCGCGGCGCCTTCTGGCCTGATCACGCCGATCATCGTCGATGCCGGCAGCAAGTCGATCTCGGCCATCGCCACGGAAATGAAGACGCTCGCCGGCAAGGCGCGCGAGGGCAAGCTGCAGCCGCACGAATACCAGGGCGGCACGGCTTCGCTTTCCAACCTCGGCATGTTCGGGATCAAGAGCTTCGACGCGGTGATCAACCCGCCGCAGGCGATGATCATGGCCGTGGGCGCGGGCGAGCAGCGCCCTTACGTGATCGATGGCGCCCTGGGCATTGCCACGGTCATGTCGGCAACCGGCAGTTTCGACCACCGCGCCATCGATGGCGCCGATGGTGCCGAACTGATGCAGGCGTTCAAGAACCTGATCGAGAACCCGCTGGGTCTGGTGGCCTGAGCCTGATCGCCTGAAACAAGTCGCAGGGGTGCAATGATGGCCGATCCGCTACCACAGGGCGAACCGGCCATCCGCATCACGGCGATGCCAGCTGATGCGAACCCCGCCGGCGATATCTTTGGCGGATGGCTCATGGCGCAGATGGACATGGCGGCAGGCATTGTCGCGGCAAGAAGGGCCAAGGGCCGCGCCGCGACGATCGCCGTGGAGGGCATGACCTTCCATCACCCGGTCCATGTGGGTGACGAGGTTTCGGTCTATGCCTCTCTTGCCAAGGCGGGACGCACTTCGATGACCATCGATGTGGAAACCTGGCGCCGCGCCCGCACCGGCGAGGATCGCCAGAAGGTAACGCAAGCACGATTCTTCTTCGTCGCCATCGACGACGAACGCAAACCGCGGCCCTTGCCGCAGACAGACTGACAGGAGCATTTGCGTGGCTGACCAATACGACGTCATCGTCCTCGGATCGGGTCCCGGCGGGTATGTCGCGGCGATCCGCTGCGCGCAGCTCGGCCTGAAGACCGCCATTGTCGAGCGCGAGAACCTCGGCGGCATCTGCCTCAACTGGGGCTGCATCCCAACCAAGGCGCTGCTGCGCTCGGCCGAAGTGCTCAACCACATGAAGCATGCGGCCGCCTATGGCCTCGCCGCGGACAACATCCGCGCCGACCTCGACGCGGTGGTGAAGCGCTCGCGCGGTGTGGCCAAGCAGCTCAATCAGGGCGTCACGCACCTGATGAAGAAGAACAAGATCACCGTGCACATGGGCAACGGCGTGCTCAAGTCAGCGACTTCGGTCGAAGTGACCGGCGGCGTCGATGGCAAAGGGGGCACCGAGACGATCTCCGCCAAGCACGTGATCGTCGCAACCGGCGCCCGTGCTCGCGATCTGCCCTTCGCCAAGGCTGATGGCGAGCGCGTGTGGACTTATCGCCACGCGATGACGCCGAAGCAGATGCCGACCAAGCTGCTGGTCATCGGCTCTGGCGCGATCGGTATCGAATTTGCCAGCTTCTACAACGACATGGGCGCTGAAGTTACTGTCGTCGAGATGATGGATCGCGTCGTGCCGGTTGAAGATGCCGACGTGTCTGCATTCCTCGAAAAGGCGCTGACCAAGCAGGGCATGAAGATCATGACCGGCGCGGGCGTCGAGAGCCTTGCCGTCTCGGCCTCGGGCGTGAAGGCGAAGATCAAGGGCAAGGACGGCAAGGTTGCCGAGGCCGACTACAGCCACGTCATTGTTGCGGTCGGCATCGTGCCGAACACCGAAAACATCGGCCTCGAAGCATTGGGCGTGAAGGCCGAGCGCGGGATCATCGCCATCGACGGCTATGGACGCACCAACGTCAAGGGTCTCTGGGCCATCGGCGACGTGACGCCGGGGCCGTGGCTGGCGCACAAGGCAAGCCATGAAGGCGTGATCGCCGCCGAAGCCATTGCCGCCGAGCTCGGCAACAAGGACGTTCACCCGCACCCGATGGACCGCGCCAACATTCCGGGCTGCACCTACTGTCATCCGCAGATCGCCAGCGTCGGCCTGACCGAGGCCAAGGCCAAGGAAGCGGGCTACGCGTTGAAGGTCGGCACGTTCCCGTTCATCGGCAACGGCAAGGCTATCGCTCTGGGCGAGCCCGAAGGCTTCGTGAAGACAGTGTTCGACGCCAAGACCGGCGAACTTCTCGGCGCGCACATGATCGGCGCCGAAGTGACCGAAATGATCCAGGGCTATGTCGTCGGCAAGACGCTTGAGACGACCGAAGCCGAACTGATGCACACGGTGTTCCCGCACCCGACGATCAGCGAATCGATGCACGAAAGCGTCTTGGCGGCTTACGGGCGCGCGATCCACATCTGAGGATGGGCATCTGGCATCAAAAAGGGCGCGGACGGTCATCCGTCCGCGCCCTTCTTTGTCTAACTTGTGAAATCAGTAAGGGATACTGTCCACGGTGAACGCGTTCACAAACTGACCCGGCTGCATTACGGCTGACCGTCCGCTCACGAGCCACGTCGCGAAAACAGCCGCTACAGTGTTCCCCTTGCCTTCCTGGCGATGCACTCCGCGCATGGCATAGTCGGTGCCGCGGACGTTGATCTTGTTGAATGTCACTTCGAATTTCCCGGACTTGCCCCCGACGGCCTTCCCGGTCTTCCACGTGATAGTTCCTTCGACCTTGGACCCACGAGGAATAGCGACCGTTCCGTTTTCCAGCACATCGTTGACCACTGAAAAGTTGAACTTGTCACCGACCTCGACCTTTTTCGAAGTGATCTCGGTGTCGGGAGTTACCGGAACCAAAGTGCTCGCCGGCAGCAATCGGGCGGAGGTCTGAACAACTGCGGATTGGGCAGTAGGCGTTGCGGCGACTGTTGCAGTTTGGGATGTGGCTTCTTGCGCAAAACCAGTGGTGGCCGAAATCAAAAGGATTCCAGCGGCGCTTATGACGAACTTCATGTGTTGCTCCATTCCCCTGTTATTTCAGAGGCGTCCCGCACGTGTTGCTGAAAGACAAGGTCCAAATTGAAACAATTCTTGTTGGGAAGGAACGCTCGCCTTTCTCGTCGCTTTCCAAGGTGAGGAGAGAGTTCAATGGAATTCGAGATCGAAGAACCCGTGAATCCGCTGCCTTGGGAAGCAGAATGGCGCTGCAAGACGGTCAAGCCGGGTCATGCAGTCGACCGCGACGACATGAGCGTCAAGGCGCTGGAAATCCCGGAGTCAGAGGAAAGCTAAAAATTTGGCGGACAGGGTGGGATTCGAACCCACGGTGAGCTTCCACCCACGGCGGTTTTCAAGACCGCTGCCTTAAACCACTCGGCCACCTGTCCGCACTGCCGGCTTCGCCTTCTGGCGATGCTGGCTCGGCTCGCCGTTAGCGGGTTTGGCGTCGGTCGCAAAGGGGATTCCCAACCATGATGTTCCGTGCGACATCGGTTTGATGATGTTTCTGAAGAATGCGAAGGCGATCCGGGCGTTTGGAGTGGCTGCCATGGCCCTGCTCGCCGCCGGCCCTGCCGCTGGGCAGGCCGATGAGGAAGAGGCAGGCTTTCAAGGGTATCTGCAACTTCTTGCCGCGCGTGGACGGGCTGAAGGCGTCCGCGAATCGACAATTGCGGCAATGACTTCGGGCCTCACTCTCAACCAGCGTGTTATCCAGCTCGACCGTGCGCAGCCGGGATCATCGTCCGGCACCATCCCGGCTTTCGAGCCGTACCGTCGCCAGCATGTCGATTCGTCGCGCATTCTGCGGGGGCGTCGGCAATATGCGGCGGTGAGCGGCCAGATTGGCGCGATCGAGCAGCGCTATGGCGTGCCTGGGCCGGTCTTGATGGCAATCTGGGGCCATGAAACCGATTACGGGGGCTATACCGGCAATTTCGATCTGCCACGAGCGCTGGCAACGCTCGCCTACGAAGGACGGCGACGGGAGCTGTTTGCCGACGAATTTGTTGCGGCGATGAAGATGGTCGATCGGGGCGTGCCGCGGTCGAAGCTGGTCGGCAGCTGGGCAGGGGCTTTCGGCAATCCGCAATTCTTGCCCTCGGTCTATCTGCGCGTGGCGCAAGACGGCGATGGCGATGGTTTTGCCAACATCTGGAGCAGCCGCACCGATACGCTCGCCTCGATCGCAAATTACTTTCGCGATGCCGGTTGGCGTTCGGGGCAGCCTTGGGGCATTGCCGTCAGCGTGCCGGATGGGCTGGATCGCAACAGCCTTGGCACCACGCTGAAAAGCCCACGGTGCCCGCGCGTGTTCGACCGGCATACCGGGTGGAAGACCATGGCCGAATGGCGCGCTCTGGGCATAGTGCCGCGGAGCGGCAGCTGGCCCGGCGACAATGTCATGGCCAGCCTGCTCGAACCCGATGGCAGAGGGCGGACCGCCTATCTGCTAACCGGAAATTATAGGGTTATCCTCGATTACAACTGCTCGAACTTTTACGCTCTGTCCGTAGGACTTCTTGCAGATGAGATCTCCCGTTAGCCGAATTGCACTCGTTGCCACGCTGCTGCTTGCTGCTTGTGGCGGTGCGAATGCCCGCGTTTCAGCAGTTTCCGAGGCTGGTGGCCCAGGTCCAGCGGGCGATTATCCGATGGTGCTGGGGGCGCCGTTCGTCGTCGACGGGGTCACCTATACGCCCGCCGACACGCTGAATTACGATTCGGTCGGCTATGCCGAGGCTGTCGCCGGGGCGGGCGTTTCCGGTGCCCACAGAACCCTGCCGTTGCCGAGCTATGTCGAAGTCACTTCGCTCGACACCGGCAAGACCATCCTCGTCCGACTGACCGAGCGCGGCCCCATGACCGGCAATGGTCTGGTGGCGCTGTCGGCGGGCGCATGGACGCAACTCGGTGCTGCGCCAGGTGCGCGCCTGCCTGTGCGCGTTCGCCGTGTGAACCCGCCCGAGGCCGAGCGGGCGTTGCTCAGGACAGGCCATCAGGCTCCCGCACGGATGGATACGCCGCCGGGCTTGCTGGCTGCGCTGAAGCGGAAGCTCGGCATCGCGCCTGCTGCCTTGCCGGCCGACACCGTCGCCGAGCCGACCTTGCCGAAACCCGCCGCGCCCGCGAAGCCCGAACCGAAGGTTGCCGCCCAACCTGCCCCTGCCAAGCCTGCGCCCGCCAGGCTGGATGCGCCGGTTGCGGCCAAGGAAGCGCCCCCGCCTGCTACTCCGAAGCCCGCTACCCCGAAGCCTTTACCCACTTCTGCCTCGGCAAAAGGCTTTCTTATCCAGGTAGGCGCATACTCCACGCAGGCTCGTGCCGATGCCGCCGCCAAGGCGACCGGCGGTTCGGTGTCGCAGGTCGGCAAGCTGTGGCGCGTGCGTGTCGGACCGCACAAGGATCGTGGACAAGCCGATGCAGCGCTGGCGAAGGTTCGCGCGGGCGGCTATGCCGACGCAAGGGTCGTTGTCGCGCCGTGACCTGACAGTCGCGAAGCGACCGGCGTTGTCCGGGGATTGCACTTGCGTTTGAAGGTCGTGACAATTGCGATGGCTGCCACGCTGGCAGCCCTGCCGGTGCAAGCCGCGGCGCCAGAGTTCCGTGGAGCGGATCCGCTCGGTTCGATGCCCCGGATCGACGCGCCGATTGCGTTGATGCTTGATGTCGGCTCAGGGCGCGTGCTTTTCTCGCGCGATCCGCATCGGCGTTTCGTCCCAGCCTCGATCACCAAGATCATGACCAGCTACGTCGCGTTCGACCTGATTTCGAAGGGCAAGCTGCTGCTCGACCAGCGCATCCCGATCCGGCCCGAAACCTTCCGCAAGTGGCGCAATGTCGGCAGCACGATGTTCCTGCCCGCCGAAGCGCAGCCCACGGTGGCGGAGCTGATCGAGGGCATCGTCACGGTTTCGGCCAATGATGCCTGCGTCGTGCTGGCCGAGGGGGCAACCGGCTCCGTGCCCGCCTTCACTGCGCTGATGAATCAGGCGGCCGACGAGCTCGGCATGCGCGACAGCCACTTCAACACGCCAAATGGCTGGATGGACGAGGGCCAGACCTACGTTACCGCTGCGGACCTGGCGACGCTGAGCGGCGCGCTGATGACTCGCTTCCCGGACCTGTACCGTCGCTTCTATGGCCATTCGCAGATGACCTGGAACGGCATCACCCAGCCCAACCACAACCCGCTCTACGGCCACACCGAAGGTGCGGACGGCGTGAAGACGGGCTTTACCAACGAGGCGGGCTACGGCTTCGTCGGCTCGGCCCAGCGCAACGGGCGGCGGCTTGTCATGGTGCTTGGCGGCTATGACCGGCCGATTGACCGCACCAACCAGTCACGCGCGTTCATCGAATGGGGCTTTGCCGCCTGGGAGGCCAAACCTATCTATCGCAAAGGCTCTGCCCTTGGCTCGGCGGCGGTGCAGGGTGGCGAAGCGCGCCAGGTATCGCTTGTTGCGCCTCACGACCTGAGCGTGACCATGCCCAAGGGCGCGGCGAGCAAGTACAGGCTGTCGGTGCGCTACAAGGGTCCGTTGAAGGCGCCCATCCGCAAGGGTGAAACCGTGGCGAGCCTCCTCGTTCGCGTGCCCGGAGAGCCGGTTCATGTCCTGCCGCTCGCCGCCGGTGAGGATGTGGCACGCGGCGGCGTGTTGGCCCGCCTGCGCAATGGTGCAATGGGGCTGGTCGGCCTGTGAGCGCTGCACCGGGCCGCTTCATTGCGCTTGAAGGCGGCGAGGGCGTTGGCAAGTCGACGCAGGGGCGGATGCTTGCTGAAGCCTTGCGTGCCCGCGGGCTGGAAGTCGTGACGACGCGCGAACCGGGTGGGACTGCGGGCGCCGAGGCGATCCGCACCATGCTGCTCACCACCGAGGGGGAGGGATGGGGCGCCCGCGCCGAGGCCCTGCTCTTCGCCGCGGCCCGTGCCGATCACGTCGAGAAGCTCATCCGGCCTGCCATCGCGCGCGGGGCATGGGTGATCTGTGACCGCTTCGTCGACAGCAGCCGTGCCTATCAGGGCGGTGGCGGCGGGCTTTCCGACACTGACGTTCTTGACCTGCACCGCATCGGCAGCGAGGGCCTCTTGCCGGACCTTACGGTCCTGCTCACCGTACGCCCGGAAGTGTCGGCCCAGCGTCTCGCCATGCGTGATGGTGGCGCGGGTGATCGCATCGAGAGCCGCGGTGCACCCTATCATGCCCGTGTGGCCGAGGCTTTCCGCGCCTTTGCCGCGCAAGACCCGGACCGCTTTGCTGTGATCGATGCCGAGGGATCGCCCGCTGACGTGCATTCGAGGATCATGGCCCGTATCGCAGGCTTTCTCACATGAGCGAGCGCATGATTGGCCATGACGAAGCCTGGCGCATCTGGCGCGCGGCCATTGCCGGCGAACGCATGCACCATGGCTGGATTCTCGCCGGGCGCGAGGGCCTCGGCAAGGCCAGCTTCGCTCGTGCGGCTGCCGCAGAGCTTGTTGCCGAACCCGTAGTGCCGCAACCGCCGGTCGAGGCGCATCCCGACATTCTGACGCTCTTCCCGCTCCCCGCCAATGACGACGAGGCCAAGAAGCGCGACGAGGGCAAGCCCTATCAGTTGAAGCGCAGCATCTCTGTCGATCAGGTCCGCGCGCTGCAGCGGCGCCTCACGACCCGCCCAACACTGGGGCGGCGGCGTGCGGTGATCATCGATTCGGCTGACCTGCTTGAGAAGAGCGCGGTGAACGCATTGCTCAAGAGCCTTGAAGAACCGCCCGTCGGCACCTTCTTCCTGCTCGTCGTCCACGCTCTCGGCCGCTTGCTGCCGACAGTCCGGTCACGCTGCACCGTGGTGCGGTTCCATCCACTTTCGGCGAGCGACGTTTCGCGCGCCCTGGATCATGCAGCACCAGAACTCGATGCCGAGACCCGCAAGGGCGCATTGGCGGTCGCGGGAGGATCGCCCGGCGCGGCCCTGGCCTTCGCGGCGCAGGACCTGGGCAAGGCGCAGGCGCTGTTCGCCCGGATCGTCGAACATGGCGATCCTGACCTCTCGCTACGCGGCGCCTTGGCCGGGGCGCTCGGCGCGCGACCGGACCGTGAAAGGATCGCCGCCGCCATAGAAGCTGCGCGGATGACCGTGGTCGGCGCGCTCGATCGTGTCGACGATGCTGCCAAGGTGCGGCTTGTCGAAGTCCATGCCCGCCTTGTCAGGCTTGCGGGCGAAGCGCCGATCTACAACTTTGATCCATCGATGCTGACCATGGAAATCGGCTCCTTGCTGGCATCGGCCGCGCCGACTAGGGAAGGGGCGCGATAAGCCACCGGATTCCCTTTCAGAAAGCGACTGGCCCAATGGGCGAACCCTTCTACATCACCACCGCCATTTCCTACCCCAACGGGAAGCCGCACATCGGCCATGCCTACGAAGCGATTGCGGCTGACGTGATCGCGCGGTTCCAGCGGGCCATGGGGCGCGACGTGCGCTTCCAGACGGGCACGGACGAACACGGCCTGAAGATGGCGCAGAAGGCGCGCGAGCTGGGCATAACGCCGCGCGAACTTTCAGACGAAATGTCCTCGTATTTCATAAAGATGTGCGATGAGCTTAACGTTTCGTACGACGTCTTTATCCGGACAACAGAAGAACGCCATCACGCCTCGACCCAGGAACTCTGGCGGCGCATGGAAGCCAGCGGCGATCTCTACCTTGATCGCTACGAAGGCTGGTACTCGGTCCGCGACGAAGCGTTCTATGATGAAAGTGAACTGGTGGCCGGGGAAGGGGGCGATAAGCTCTCGCCGCAGGGAACACCGGTAGAGTGGACCGTCGAGGAATCCTGGTTCTTCCGCCTCTCGAAGTACGCCGAGCCTCTCCTGAAGCTTTACAACGAGAACCCGCAATTCATCCAGCCCGACAGCCGCCGCAACGAGGTGATGCGCTTCGTCGAAGGTGGTCTGCGCGATCTCTCGGTCTCGCGCACCAGCTTCGACTGGGGCGTGAAGGTGCCGGGCAGCGACGGCCACGTCATGTACGTGTGGGTCGATGCGCTGACGAACTACGTCACCGGGCTCGGGTTTCCCGATGAATCCGGCGACTTTGCAAGGTATTGGCCCGCGAACCTCCACCTGATCGGCAAGGACATCGTCCGCTTTCACACGGTTTACTGGCCGGCGTTCCTCATGAGCGCGAATATCGCCCTGCCCAAGCAGGTCTTCGGCCATGGCTTCCTGCTCAATCGCGGGCAGAAGGAATCCAAGTCGCTCGGCAACGTCACCGATCCGCTGGAACTGGCGGAGCGTTTTGGCGTCGATCCGCTGCGTTATTTCCTCATGCGTGAAGTCGCCTTCGGGCAGGACGGGTCGTACTCCCCGGAAGCGATTGTCACGCGCTGCAATGCAGAGTTGGCAAACAGCTACGGCAATCTTGTCCAGCGAACACTGTCCATGATTTTCAAGAACATGGACGGGACACTTGAGAAGTTTGCAAGCTCCGAGGCCGACGATGCGCTGCTCGCCACCGTGTTCACAGCCTGCCGGGACGAACTGCCGCGCGAGTTCGAGGCACTGAACTTCTCTGCAGGTATCGATGCGTGGATGCGCGCTGTCTTCGCATGCAATGCCTACGTTGACGAGCAGGCCCCCTGGGCCCTGCGCAAGACCGATCCGGAACGAATGAAGGCGGTGCTGCTTACCCTGTTCATGGCCATCAGGGATCTGACAATCGCGATTGCGCCGGTGGTGCCCGCCGCTGCTGCCAAGGTCCTCGACCAGCTCGGCGTACCCGGCGACGCTCGCACCTTTGCAGCCCTGACCGATGCCGACTGGTATCTGGCGCGCGTGGCTACCGGTGAAAAGCTCGCGCAGCCGGTGCCGGCGTTCCCGCGCCTCGAAATGCCCGAGGAGCCTGCCTCGGCATGATGCTGATCGATTCGCATTGCCATCTCAACTACAAGGGTCTGGTCGAAGATCAGGCCCAGGTTCTCGGGCGTGCGCGCGAAACCGGCGTACGCGGCTTTCTCAACATCTCGACCCGCCAGCGCGAGTGGGCCGATATCGTCGCCACGGCTGAGCGCGAAAGCGATGTCTGGGCGAGCATCGGCATCCATCCGCACGAGGCTGATGGCCATGCCGATCTGGGCGAGGGTGCGCTGCTGGAAGCCGCCGCGCATCCGCGGGTCATCGGCATTGGCGAGACCGGGCTGGATTACTATTACGACCATTCGGACCGGCAGGTGCAGCAGGACCTGTTCCGGGTCCACATCCGCGTGGCCCGCGAAACCGGCCTGCCACTCATCGTCCATACGCGCGATGCGGAAGACGACACGACGCGGATCATCGAGGAGGAAATGGGGAAGGGGGCCTTCCCCGCACTGATCCACTGCTTTACCGCATCCGCGCCGTTTGCTGCCAAGATGCTGGAACTCGGCCTGTCGATCTCACTATCTGGCATCGTGACGTTCAAGAATGCCAAGGACTTGCAGGCGATTGCCGCCGAAATACCTGAAGATCGAATCCTGGTCGAAACCGACGCGCCGTTCTTGGCGCCGGTGCCGCATCGGGGCAAGACCTGCGAGCCGGCGTTCGTGTCCGACACCTGTGCTTTCGTCGCTGGCCTGCGTGGCACCTCGCAGGAAGCCCTTGCAGATCGCACGGGTGCCAATTTCTTCAAGCTGTTCAGCAAGGCCAGCCTGTGAAGCTGACGATCCTCGGCTCCGGCACGTCGACGGGCGTGCCGCGCATCGGCAACGATTGGGGCGATTGCGATCCGAACGAGCCGAGAAACCGGCGCACCCGGGTTGCCATCATGATCGAAGGCTTTGACGGCAGTCGCCTGCTGGTCGACACCCCGACGGACCTGCGGCAGCAGTTTCTCAGTTGCGGCATCGATCGCGTTGATGGGGTACTGTGGACTCACGACCACGCCGACCACTGCCATGGGATCGATGACCTCAGGCCGCTCCGCTATGGTCGAGCAGGACCCATTCCGGGCTATGCGGCAAGCGAGACCGTCCGCCGACTGCGCCAACGCTTCGGGTATGTCTTCGCCGGGCAGCACGGTTATCATACCATTGTAGAGCTGGACAATCTCGACCGTGTCAGGATGTTGTGCGGCATTGGCATCGGTCATTGCCAGATGCCGCACGGTCCGGCGCAGTCCACCGCGTTTCGCTTTGATCAGGGCGGAAAAACAATTGGTTATGCCACAGACTTCAGCGAAATTACGAATGAAATGATCGACCTGTTCTGCAAGGTCGACGTTCTGGTCGTCGATTGCCTCAGGCGGCAGCCGCATCCGACGCATTCGCATCTGGGCATGGCGCTCGAACTGATCGAAGCCACAAGAGCAGGACACGGCATCCTGACGCATCTCGACAAGTCGATGGATTACCGGACATTGTGCGCCGAAACTCCGGACCATGTCGAACCTGCGTACGACGGGCTCGAAGTAAATCTCTAAGGCGGTGCCGCATGGACAGCTACGACACAGTGCGCATCATTGGCATTTCCATGGCGCTTGTCTTGGCCGTCGCCAACTTAAAGGGCCGTGAGATCGGATTGTCTGACGGCTTGAGAATGGCCGCTTTATGGGCCTTTCTGTTTATCGTCGTGGCTCTGGTATTCTCCGTGCTGGGATGGTGACGACGCGCTCCTCTCCGTGCTTAGTTTACATATATCAACACCAATTCGTGTCTTGTGTCCTAGTTTCAATGGTTTGCAGGCGATAAACCTGTCCATTGTGTTTCGCTCATAATTTGGACGATCAAGGGAGTTGGAAGTGCAAGACGCCGTAGGCGGCTCACTTCCTACTCGCTTGATCGTAACCCGATCGCAGCGTGACGGTTCAGTCTTCAGAGGAGGGCAGCGGCTCGGGCGACTGTCCCGGTGATACGCGAGCTAGGACAGCCGTGTAGAGCTGACGCCAGTGTTCCGCCTTACCGCGCTCACGCTCGGCCGTTCGGTCCGCCTTAGCCCTTTCGGCACGGGCATCCCGGAGCTCGGTCTCAAGGCGCTCGATCTTGTTGCGGAGTGCCGCTTCGATGTGCCGATATTCCTCGGGCGTTCGCAGCGGGACCTTCTTGCCGTCTATCACCTCGGTTTCCGCGCGGGTTTCGACGCGTTCCTCGCCGATCTCGTCGGCGAAGTTGTTGTAGAGGTACTGGCGGCTGACCTTTGCTTCACGTGCCACCGAGACGAACGTCACAGCCTGCCTGGTGTCGCGCAGCCGCATGATCGCATCCTCGACTGCAGCGCGCTTCTCTGCGCTACGACGGCTGCGGGCATCGTTGAGTGTTGCGATCCGCAGATCCGGTCCCATGGTCATGACGTCGCTTCCTCTCGAGCAGTGGCCGGCCTGTAGCGCTGCTTTTCACCCTTGTAGAGGCCGTGCTCCTCGATGGAGCGGATGATGGTGTCGGTGTTGTGGACCGCATCCTTATTGCGTTGCAGGCGCTTGCGCGTGATGTCGGCCATGCGGGTCTGTCCGCCTTCCTCGTAGTTCTGCGCTTCCTGCTCGAGCCCTTCGATCGCGGCGTAAAGTCCGGCCCGTTCACAGCGGAAGTGCTCCACGTCGCCGCCATCGGCGCGGAAGAACCGGCAGGTCAGGCAGGCGTGGGCGTGCTCGCACCATTCGCCGAGTTGCCCTGGCAGCGTGCAGGCGCCGCCGCAGACCCGCGTGGCCAGCATGGTTTCCTTGCGCAGCAGGAGATCGCCGACCGCTTCGTCGACCTTGCCCGCGATTGTGAAGAACTGGCCGCCACCCTTTCGCAGCAAGGCGTTCTTCTTGAGATCGAGACGCTTGTTGACGTACATCGACGCCATATCCGGCGAGGCATGGCCGAGCTCGAACATGATGCTCAGGATGTCGTGGCCTTCGGCCGCCATTTGTGTCCCTCGATGGTGGCGCAACGGATGCCATGAGAAGTCGAACGGCTTGCCTTCGCCATCGACGATCCCGTGCCTGAGGCACAGCATCCTGAGCTCCTGCAAGGTCCAGTTGTAGCCGAGGAACGATTCCCGCTTGCCGTAAAAGACGGGGAACAGGTATTTCGTGGCGCGCCCGTAACGCTGCCGGACGCGATCCTGCTGGGCTTCGATCAACTCGATCATGGCCCGGTGCGCGGGATCGGTCGCCAGCAAGGGCTTGGTGTTCCAGCGGCTGACCTTGTTCTGCCAGAACGTGAACAGCATGAACCGCTTGTCGTGCGGATCGGGCCGCAGGCAGTCGAAGAGCAAGGCATGCAGGTCTTCGGCTCGCGCACCGGTGGTGATCCCGATCATGAAGATTACCGGGATAGGGGCAGGCAGTTCATCGAGCCTGGCCATCATCGCGGCCAAGGCCTCAGGAGGCGCCGCCCGGTTGGCGCCCTCTCGCGAAGCGTAGAGCCGGTTGCGCGGGTCATCCGGTGCCTGCTTGTAACGGATGCGCCGCGCCGCGCGCTTGTCGAGCGCGATCCGCGGCCATTCCCCCGGCAGTAGCACCGGTGCTGCCCGCATCAGTTGGACGATGTCGGTGTACCAGTTCTTGCCGGCGGCATTGCGCGCGTTTCCCCATGCAAGATAGCGCTCCATCGTTAGTTCGTTGATCTTCGCAGGACCAGCGACGGATTCTTCGTGGAGGAACTGCGCAAACAGCCGTAACCGAGATCGCATCGCGATCACCGTTCTTGGCGCAAATTCCCCATGTGCGACCTTGTCGAGCAGGAAGCCGCGCATCAGCGGGCGCAGCCACGGCTCGAAGTTCAGGAAGTTGATATAGGTGTCGCTTCGCCGTTGCCGATCGCGGAAGCGTGTGTCCTCCTCGCTGTAGAGATCGTTGAGCAGGATGATGTCGCGGTCATGCATCGGTGCCATCTGCGCCCGGTTGATGATCGCGAAGCGATGGATATCACCGAACAGCTGCACTTCCGGTGAGCGGAACTCGCTGGTGACGATCTTGCCGCCCCGGATCCACTGGCGGGTCTGGCTTTGCCTGCGCCGTCCATAATTCGCGCCATACCAGGCGGCGTAGCACTCCAGCACTGCATCGTTGTGGTGGTTCCGTTTGCGCGCACCCTCGTCATCTGATGGCGCGAAGCCGGGGTGAGGGATGTCGGCAAGGCAGCCCGCCTCAAAGTGACCAAGCAGGTCCGCGCCTTCCTCTACCAGATAGCGGATCACCGGGATCCGGCGCTGGAACCAGTGGGCGTCCGCCTTGCGATCGTCGAGAACGGATACCGCCAGGTAAGCCTTGATCTCGTTGGTGAGTACCGGAACCGCAGCCTGAAGCGGCAAGCTTGCGTATGTCTGGCTCAGCCAGGGATGGCCGAACACCTCACCCATCATGGCGTCCGACCAAATGGGATTGGCGACGAGGAGGGGGGATATCTCCGCGAGGCGCCCCTCAAGCCAGTTGTTGTAGCGATCGGTATCGTGCGGCGTGCCGCCGACGAGCGCCAGCGGCGTCAGGCCCATCGCAGATCCTTTCCGAGCAGCTCAGCCTCGCGAAGTTTCTCAAGCCTTTCATGCACCTCGTCGGGTCCTGTGAGGTAAAGCCTGCGGATTTCCGAGGCGAACAGGTGCTGATAGAACGCCGCTGTCGTTTGCGGGCTGGCATGCCCGAGCCGGTCGGCCACTTCGAGCAGGCTGTATCCCGCCGCGATCGCCTCGGATGCATGGCTGTGGCGGAACATGTGCCAGCTGAAGGCGATATGGGTGCGCTGCTCCAGCAGGCCCGCGAGCTTCTGCGCGTAGGACAGGCTCATGGCGTGCCCGATGACGCCGGCTTTGACATTGGTGAAGACGTACTCGGCGCCGGACTCGAAGGCTGGCAGATATTCGTCGCTGGTGATGTAATCGACGTACATGTTGAGCACGTAGTCGTGCACCGGCACACCGCGCGTCCGGCCCGATTTCGCACGGGCCTCATTGGCATTGTCTTCGCGCGGAACGACCCAGATGACCTTTTCGGCGAGATCGATATCGACATGGCGCAGGCCCAGCGCTTCACCGATCCTAAGGCCGGTGTTGTAGAGCAGCACGACCAGGAAGGCGTCGCGCGCGAGCCCGCAGGCCTCGATCAGCCGCAGAACCTCGCTCGGCGTCAGCCGCTTCTTGAGCACCTGCTGCTGGACCCGGCCGGGATCGCCCGAGAGATAACGGTCTTTGCGCCGTGTCGTCCGTCGCTGGCTGATATGCTCAAGGAACGGCTTGTAGATCCGATGGCCGTCATAGGCCTTTGTGACCTCGGTCGTATCGACCGCGAAGTCGTCAGTGCCGTTGTAAAAGCGGTAGAACGATTTGACCGCGAGCTGGATCTGGTTGCGCGTCGATGGTGCCAGAATCCGCGTTTCCTGCTTGCGTAGCAGGATCAGCCGAGGACTTGGCAGCGCATCCTTTCGGCGGGCAAGCCGCCAGGCAAGGAAGCTGTCATACAGCGCAACCGTGGCTTCATGGATGCCGGCGCCGTTTGCGCCGAGGAAGCTAGCGAAGTCCACAACGTGGCGAACATAAGCGCGGATCGTGTTTGGTGACGCATGGGTCTGTTCGAGATGGACGATCCAGTGACGAAGGCACTCGACGACATCGCCGTCATCATCCAATACCGTCCACGACCGGCGACCGCCGGGCATTTCGATGCGCGCAGCCTGCCAGGGCGTCGTAGCGAACGGAGTGGACACGGTCGCTGATACTGTTGAAAGACCCCCGTGACTGCAAGCCTTTCGCCATCACACTGGACACAGTTTACATGGACAGTTATGGTATCGGTATTTACATAATCATTATTATCAAATCTGATTTGGCCGGTTGGATCGACACCCTAACTCCGGTCAACCGAACCGGGAAAATACCATGAGCGCAGCTTCCACGCCCAATCTATCGCGGCTCCTAGCCATCATGGCCCGCTTGCGAGATCCGGCGCGCGGTTGCGAATGGGATTGCGCGCAGACTTTCGCAACGATCGCGCCGTACACTATCGAGGAAGCTTACGAAGTCGATGATGCCATCGCCCGCAACGACATGGCCGCGCTGAAGGAAGAACTTGGCGACCTGTTGCTTCAGGTCGTGTTCCATGCACGCATGGCCGAAGAACTCGGTCTGTTCTCGTTCGAGGACGTGGCGGAAGCCATTTCCGCGAAAATGGAAGCACGCCATCCTCATGTGTTTGGCAACGAGCCTGACGAAGGCCAGTCGCGTGAGGACCGCTGGGAGAGCGCCAAGGCCGCTGAACGCAGGTCAAAGGGGGCGACCAGTGCCATGGACGGCGTAGCGCTGGCGCTTCCGGCGCTGATGCGGGCCGAAAAGCTCCAGAAGCGCGCTGTCAGGCAAGGCTTCGATTGGCCCGACCCATCCGGCGCAGCTGCCAAGGTTTATGAAGAGATACAAGAGCTTGCAGAAGCTTCCTCAGACTCTGAGCGCGTTGCGGAAGCCGGTGACCTGCTTTTTGCGGCGGTCAACCTTGTGCGCAAGCACGGCGTCGCGCCGGAAGAAGCGCTGCGCCAGGCTAACGCCAAGTTCGAGCGGCGCTTCAGGGGCATGGAGCAACTGGCCGAGGGCCGCTTTGCGCAGCTGACCCTCGACCAGCAGGAAGAGCTTTGGCAGGCAGTGAAAGCGTCAGAGCGCGGTGAAACGGCCTAGCTCACGCTGGGTCAACCGCACCTTGATGCGCAGCGCCGGATCGCCACCCGCAGTTTCCGCCTCGGCTTCCTCCAGGATATCGCCGTGGGCGTGCAGCCAGGCAATGCGCTGACCGTCTGACAAAGGAATCGTAAACTCCAGCATCTGCGCCCCGCCGGTGAGCATCTGGCCCAGCTGCTCGAGCAGCGCATCGACACCCGCGCCGGTCCAGGCCGAGATCGGCACCACCGGACTTTCGGCAATGCGCGCGGCAATGAGGTCCCGGCGCATCGCCTGCTCTTCGGCAGTCAGCAGGTCCCACTTGTTCCACGCCTCGACAATCGGGATCTTCGAGCCCCCTTCCCCGATCACATCAAGGTCGGCAAGGATCTGTTCGACTTCAGCCTTCTGATCCGCCGTCGCGGGATTGGAAACGTCGCGCACGTGCACGATCACGTCCGCCGCCGTGACTTCCTCGAGCGTGGCGCGGAAGGCCGCGACCAGTTGCGTCGGCAGCTCGGAGATGAAGCCCACGGTGTCCGACAGGATGGCCTTCTCGACGCCCGGCAGCCGGATTGCCCGCATCGTCGGATCAAGCGTGGCGAACAGGAGATCTTCCGCCATGACGTCAGCGCCTGTCAGGCGGTTGAACAGCGTGGACTTGCCGGCATTGGTGTAGCCCACCAGAGCAATCACCGGCCAAGGCGCTCGCTGCCGCCGTTCGCGGTGGAGACCGCGCGTGCGCCGGACCTGTTCCAGTTCCTTGCGGAGCCGCGCCATGCGTCCGCGGATCTGGCGACGGTCCGCCTCGATCTGGGTCTCGCCCGGGCCACCAAGGAAGCCGAAGCCACCGCGCTGACGCTCAAGGTGTGTCCATGATCGCACCAGTCGCCCGGCCTGATAATCGAGATGCGCCAGTTCGACCTGCAGCCGCCCCTCGGCAGTTGCCGCACGCTCGCCGAAGATCTCGAGGATCAGGCCGGTCCGGTCGATGACCTTGCGCTTGAGTTTTTCCTCAAGGTTACGCTGCTGGATTGCCGACAGCGAGCCGTCGACGATGACCAGTTCGGCGTCTGACTGGTTGCAGGCCACGCCGATGCGTTCCACCTGCCCCTCACCGAACAGGGTGGCGGGGCGGACGGCGCGGATCGGCAGAATGAAGGCATCGACCACTTCGATGCCGATGGCGCGGGCGAGGCCCTGCCCTTCTTCGAGGCGGCTTTCCGCATCCGAGCCAAGCCCCCCTCCCCGTTGCTTGATATCGGGGAGGACGACAACGGCGCGCGCGCCACGGGTGACTTCACCGGCTATTTCGCCGGTGTTGTTGCCAAATTCAAAAGTACTCAGGAATCCTCACCATCCCAGTCGCCGGTGAGATCAACATGACCGGCAGGCTGAATTGTCGAAACGGCATGCTTGTAGGCGAGCTGTACGTAACCCTCGCGCTCGAGCAGCATGCAAAAGAGATCATAGGACGCGACCTTGCCCTGCAGCATGACACCGTTCACGAGGAACATCGTCACCTGCACGCCGGAATCGCGCACGCTGGACAGGAACACTTCCTGCAGCAAGCGGGCCTTCTTGCCGTTTTCCTCACCACCCGTCTGGAAGTGCGCAACCGAAAGCTGCTGCCCGGGCATGATCGTCGAGATCGCATGCTTGTAGACCAGCTGCGACTGGCCATCGCGGCGCAGCAGGATCGAGAAGTTGTCGAACCACGTGACGATGCCCTGCAGCTTGACACCCTTCACGAGGAACATCGTGACAGGGATCTTGTTCTTGCGCAGGTGGTTGAGGAAAAGGTCCTGAAGGTTCTGCCCCTTACCTCCGCTCGGGCCGGTTACCGGTGCCGAAGCTTCCGCGACTGGAGCGGGTTCGGGCTTGGGCCGAGGGCGGGCAGACAAGGTCTTTCCGGTCATTTCACGTGACTCCGTTTTCTATTGGCTCAGCCCTGCCGGGGCCTTCGCGATCTGGCCTTCGTGCTGATCGCACTCTGGCCGGGTTCATTGACGAGTTTATGTCCCCCCGCGCGTTCCGTAAACATGGGAAATTGCACAGGGTTCCGAATTAATGCGTATTCACACGCGCGAAATCAATCTGTCGCGCGATTATTCGTCGTCCTCATCCTCCCGACGCTCCGCCATTCCCAACAGCTTGAGCTTGCGGTGCAGGGCCGAGCGTTCCATGCCGATGAAGCTCGCAGTCTTTGAAATATTTCCTGAAAACCGCCTTATCTGGACCTTCAGATACTCGCGTTCGAAATTCTCCCGCGCCTCGCGCAGTGGCACGCCCATCAGGGCAGAACCTGCAGACTCTCCGCCCATCGGAGTGCTGACGATCTCTGACGGCAACATGTCCGAGTCGATCCGCGCCAACCGGTCACGCGGTGCCAGAATCACCGTCCGTTCGACGACGTTGCGAAGCTGGCGCACGTTGCCGGGCCAGTCATAGCTTTGCAGGGCCGCCATCGCCTCGGGCGAGATTGCAGGCGGCGCTACGCCCTGTTCGCTGGCGTACCGGGCGAAGAAGTGGTCCACCAACGGCGGAATGTCGTCGCGCCGGTCGATCAGCGACGGAATGGCAACCGGCACCACGTTCAGCCGGTAATAGAGGTCTTCGCGGAACCGCCTTTCGGCGATCTCCTTTTCCAGCGGGCGCGACGAGGACGACACTACGCGGACGTCCACCCGCAGCTGGCGGTGGCCGCCGACCCTTGCAAAGGACTGCTCGGTCAGCACGCGCAGGATACGTGCCTGGCTGGAGGCGGGCATGTCGGACACTTCGTCTAGGAAGAGCGTTCCCCCGTCCGCCATCTCGAGCAGCCCCGCCCTCACCAGCTTGCCGTCGATTTCCTCTCCGAACAGCTCCTGTTCAAAGCGCTCGGGCGTGATGCGGGCGGAATTGACGGTGATGAACGGGCTCTGCGCCCGCGGGCTCCAGGAATGGAGCAGGCGCGCAGCAACTTCCTTGCCGGAACCGGCCGGGCCGGTAATCAGCAGGCGGCTACCGGTGTTGGCAACGCGCTTGAGTGTCGCGCGCACCTGGTTGATCGCCGAACTGTTGCCGGTGAACTCCTCGGCCATGGCAAAACCCTGGCGCAGGCGGGCGTTCTCACGGCGCAGGCGCTCGGTCTCGGTCGCCCGTTCCACCAGCAGCAACAGACGCTCGGCCTCGAAGGGCTTTTCGAGAAAATCCATGGCCCCGCGGCTGATCGCGGAAACGGCTGTGTCAATGTTGCCATGCCCTGAGAAGATGATGACGGGCAGCTCTGGCTCGCGCTTCTTGATCTCGTCGAGGACTTCCAGTCCATCCATCGGGCTGCCGTGCAGCCAGACGTCCAGCAGTACAAGGCTGGGCCGACGCTCGTCGATCGCGGCAAGTGCCGAGGTGCTGTCCGCCGCAAGCCTGCAGCCATAGCCTTCGTCGGAGAGAACGCCTGCGACCAGTTCGCGGATGTCGCGTTCGTCGTCTACGATGAGGATATCGAGTGCCATTGCTTGGGTCCTGTCAGTCCTGTTCGGCCATTGCGCTTGATGTGGAAAGCGGGTCGCGGGCAAAGCGCATGGTCACGCGTGTCCCTCCGCCCGGCTCGGGGGTGAAGGCCATTTCGCCGCCGTGCTCCTCGACGATCTTGTGAACGATGGCGAGGCCCAGGCCGGTGCCCTTCTCCCGGGTGGTCATGTACGGTTCGAGAATGCGCTCGCGCTCCGCTGGAAGCCCGATGCCATTGTCGGTGACGCTGACGGTCACCGTGTCGTGGTCGCCGGCCAGGGTCACCGCCACGCGCCCACGGTAATCGACGTCCTCGCTCTTTGCCCGCGTTTCAATGGCTTCGACGGCATTTTTCAGAACATTGGTCATCACCTGACCGAACTGATGGCGATCGCACTGCAACGGCATCGACGCGGCATCGCAGGCGAAGCTGAAATCGATCCCGGTATGCGCCACTTCCTGCAGGAACAGGGATTGCCTGACGAGGTCGCTGGCGTCCTCGGCCCGGAAGACAGGCTTGGGCAGCCGGGCGAACGAGGAAAATTCGTCCACCATCTTCCTCAGATCGCCGACCTGCCTGATTATGGTGCTGGTCAATTCCTCAAACAATTCGGGATCATTCTCGATCTGGCGGCCATAACGGCGGCGCAGACGTTCGGTGGCCAGCTGGATCGGTGTCAGCGGGTTCTTGATCTCGTGGGCGATGCGGCGGGCCACGTCCGACCAAGCCGCGCGACGCTGATCGAGCAGTTGCCGGGTAATGTCCTCAAAGGTGATGACGTGACCGTTGCTGTCCTGGACGACGCGCACCGCCAGCGTGCGCAGGTCACCATCGAGCGGATACTGGATCACGTTGTTGGGCTGACCCGAGTTCACGAGCTGCGCGAAAACCGGCGAAACTTCCGCGAGGGGACGGCCGATCGGGTTCTGGGCCGCGTCCGCAAGAAGCACGCGCTGTGCAGAGGAGTTGATCAACTGAACCGCGCCATCGCGCCCGATCGACACGATGCCCGCCGTGATCGATTCCAGAACGGCCTCGATGAACGCGCGTCGCACCTCGAGCTGCGCATTGGCGGTAACGAGAGCTTGCGTCTGGCCTTCGAGCTGCTGGGTCATGCGATTGAAGGCACGCGCCAGCAGCCCGACCTCATCGGTCCCGCTGCTCTGCGCCACGCGCATCGAGAAATTTCCGCTACCGATGGTTCGGGCTGCGGAAACCAGTTCGGCAAGCGGTGCCACCTGCCTGTCGGCAAAGCGCAGAGCTGCCCATACTGCTACCCCTACCAGTGCGAGGCTGACACCGAACAGGGCGAGGTTGAAGCGCAACTGCAGTGCCCTCGCCCGCGTCGTCAGCATGTCGTAGGACTTGAGCACGGTCTGCGCTCGCTCCCACTGCTGGAGCGCAAGTGCGTTCGACGTCCGCGCGGCAAAGAGATAGATGCCTCGGGCCTTGTCGATGGGCGTTACCGCCTCGATCCGTTCGGCCGATGCGCGGACGACCACGGCTTCGCCGGCATCGAGACGTTTCAGATCCGCCTGCGTCACGCGCTGCTGGCGGTCGGTCTTTTCGGGGTCGACTATGGCGGCAGTGCGAAGCGTGCCGTCGCCCGCGCGTTCGAGGATGGCGGACTCGTTGAGCTGGCGACTGAGAACCTGGAAGGAGTACCCTTCGGCAAATTCGGTTGAGGTGATCGGCGCCTGGTCGAGGTAATCGCGAATGTCACCAGCCATGGTGACCGTTTCGTTGCCGACGTCGCGCAGCTTGTCCTCGTAATAGCCCCGCGCGAGCTTGTTTGCATTCTCCAGCATTCCGCGGGAATTGTCAGAGAACCAGAATTCGACGCCGGACTGGAACAGGAAAGAGGCGAAGATCACGACCAGAAGCGTCGGAATTGCTGCGATCAGCGAGAACAACCAGACCAGGCGGACGTGGAGGCGCCCGCTCGATCCAAGCACGCTTTGCGCGGCGCGTCTGATTGCCAGTCTCCGGCCCCACAGTATCTGGAGGGCCATGGCCGGGACAAGCGTTCCGATCAGAAGACTCGACGTGAGGCGCGAAGGCAGGATCTGGCCTTCGCTGCCGCTGCCGGTGACCGTCAGCCAGCTGACTGCCAGCATCAACGCAAGGACCGTAGAGGCCGCCACTTCGAGCAGGAAGAACACGTTTGCGCGGCGCAGGCCGACGGCCATTCGCCGCACCCATCGCGGCATCCTGCGGACCGTGACTCTAGACTCCTGCATCATCGTTGCATGGTCACAACACCACTGTTGCAAAAATGCAAGAGGAAACCGACGAGTGTCTGGCGGTGGACGACAAGTGTCGCAACCATCAGTCGCGCAGGGCGAAGTCCTCCGCAATAATGCCAAGCTCGGACAGCCGCTTCCGCAACGTATTGCGATTTATGCCGAGGATCTGGGCAGCGCGCAGCTGGTTGCCACCGGTCTGGCTGAGGATCGCTGCAAACAGTGGGCGTTCGAATGCGGCGAGCGCTGCGTCATAGACGTATCCCGGTGCCGGACTGTTGCTCGAAAGCCAATGCTTTACAGCCACGGCGATGTCGCTTTGAGCAGATTCGGTCGTGTGCTGCAGTTCCTGAGCCGGAGAGCTGCCTTCAGCGTGAACAAGCAAGGGTTCGATCGCAGTGGCGTCGATGATCTCGTCGCGTGCCAGCAGGGCGAGCCGATAGATGAAGTTGCGCAGTTCGCGCACGTTGCCCCGCCACGGCTGGCGCGACAGCAGCTCGGCGCCGGACTGGGTCAACTGGCGGCGAGGCAGGCCTTCGGCTGCGGCATTCGCCAGAAAATGACGGGCGAGAGCCTCGATGTCGTCTGCCCGGTCTCGCAACGGTGGCAGCTCGATCGGCACCACGGCCAGGCGATAGTAAAGGTCTTCGCGGAACGTCCCTGCGGCAATCATCGGCAGGAGATCGCGATTGGTGGCGGCGACGATCCGGCAATCCAGTGTGATCTCGTCACGCCCGCCAACGCGACGGATCCGTCCAGACTGCAAGGCGCGCAGCAGGCGCGTCTGGGCCTGCATGGGCATGTCGCCGATTTCATCGAGGAACAATGTGCCACCGCTCGCCTGTTCGAACTTGCCGATCGAGCGGGCAACTGCGCCCGTGAATGCACCTTTCTCGTGGCCGAACAGCTCGCTCTCGATCAGCTCGGCGGGGATGGCAGCGGTATTGACGGCCACGAAGGGCCCGGACCGGCGGTTGCCGAGCTGGTGGATCGCTTCAGCCACAAGCTCCTTGCCCGTCCCGGATTCGCCCAGGATCAGCACGGTCAGATCGTTGCGCAAGACCCGCGTTATCATGCGGTAGACCGCCTGCATTGCGGCGCTACGGCCAACCAGCGGAAGGCCCTGCGTGACGTCCTGCGGCACGTCGATCTCGGCGGCTTCGGCCTTGCCGATGGCCTGCGTGACCGTGCGGACCAGTTCCTCAAGGTCGAAGGGCTTGGGGAAGTATTCGAACGCTCCGGTCTCGCTGGCGCGCACCGCCGTATCCAGCGTGTTCTGCGCTGAAAGGATAATGATCGGCATGGAGGGATGTGCATCGCGCACCGATCCCAGCGTTTCGATCCCGTCGCCGTCGGTCAGCATCACGTCGGTCAGCAACAGGCGATAGTCAGCGCCCGCAAGATGCCGGTCACGCCCAGCGACCGAATCGCAGTGATCGACGTCGAAGCCTTCGGCTTCAAGGGCAGCAGTGATGACGAGGGCGATCGAGGCGTCGTCCTCGACCAGAAGAACGCGCTTGGTCATCAGGGCACCGATCCGGCAACGGGGAGGTGAATACGGAAATGGGTGAGGCCGTTGGCCTCGTCCCGGTCATGCGTGATGCGCCCGTTCATTTCACGCACCAGCTTCTGGACCAGCGCAAGGCCAAGGCCCTGCCCGCTCTTTTTGCCGGTCACGAACGGTTCGAAGATGTGATCGCGCAGCTTGGGGTCGATGCCCGGGCCATTGTCTGACACGCGCAGCTCGATCGGCAGGCGCAACGGCTTTCCGCCCGGCCCGACATGCAGCTGGATGCCGCTGGCAAAGCGCGTACGCACCGAAATTCGCGGCTGCAGCTGGTGCTGGCAGGCTTCCCGCGCGTTGCTCAACAGGTTGAGCAGGACCTGCACCAGCGAATCCGCATTGGCTGTCACCGGGGGAAGCGATGGGTCGAACTCCTCCTCGATCACCACGTTCGAAGGGTGCCCGGCCACCAGCACCGCCTCGGCGCGCCGAACGGCCTCATGCAGGTTGCACTCCTGCGCCGGCTCGGCACTGCGCCGCGACAGCGACTGCATCTGGTCGATCAGCTTGGCAATCCGGTCGACCTCGGCCGTGATCAGCCCGGTCATTGCCCGGTCGCGTTCGCTCAGCTTGCGGTCGAGCAGCTGCGCCGCGCCGCGGATGCCGGCAAGCGGGTTCTTGATCTCGTGCGCCAGCACTTCCGGCGCACGCAGGGCCACGCCCTCGCCGCCGCCCGCGCCTCGCCCGTCGCCGGTCAGCGCCTCGACGCCGACGCCTTCGTGCAGCATCAGCAATTGCCAGCCCGGACAATGGGTCACCGGGCTCGTCATCACGTCGAACGTGCGCACCGGCTGCCCCATGATCCGCACGCCCACGCCGCGTGCAAACAGATTCGCCTCGCCATCTGCCAGACGCCCGAGGATCAGCGGTTCCTCGAATTCGAACAGTTCCGCCACGGACTTGCCGACCAGGCGCCGGTAGCTCTGGCCCATCAGTTGCTCGGCGGCGGGGTTGACCGAAGCCACCACCAGCTCCGGATCGAGCTGCAACAGGGCGAGCGGCAGGCTGGCGACGACGCGCTTGGGATCGGGCTTCTGCCCGGGCTCGGTCCTGCGCCAGTCGGGCAGCAAGCTCATGCCGCCGCGCGCTGCCCCACCTGTGCCGAAAGGCTGTGCTCGATCGCGCGCTTGTAGAAGTCGGCCAGGTTGGCGAGCACCGCCTTGGGGTCGTCGATGAAGTTGACCTTGTTGCGGAAATCGGCCGAACCGTGGAGGCCCTTGGTGTACCACCCGATGTGCTTGCGGGCCATGTTGACCCCGGTGACCGTCCCGTAGTGCTCCTGCATCGCCTCGTAGTGTTCGACGATCAGCGCATACTGTTCGGGGAGAGTTGGATCGGCCAAGCGCTCGCCCGTCTCCAGCCAGTGCATGACCTGGCCGAGCAGCCAAGGCCGCCCATAGGACCCGCGCCCGATCATCACGCCATCGGCACCGCTCTGTTCGATCGCGGCGGCAACGTCCTCGATCCCGCAGATATCGCCATTGACGATGACCGGGATCGACACCGCGTCCTTCACGCTGCGCACGAAACCCCAGTCGGCATTGCCCTTGTACATCTGGTTGCGGGTGCGGCCGTGGACCGTGATCATCTTCGCACCGATGTCTTCGGCAATCCGCGCGAGTTCGGGCGCGTTGAGGCTGTCATGGCACCAACCCATGCGCATCTTCACGGTCACCGGCACCTTCACCGCCTTGACCGTCGCCTCGATCAGGCGTGTGGCGAGAGGGATGTCACGCATGAGTGCGGAACCGGCATCGCCGTTCACCACCTTGCGCACCGGGCAGCCCATGTTGATGTCGATGATCGCCGCGCCCTGCTGCTCGACCAGCTTCGCCGCTTCGGCCATCTGCGCCGGGTCACAGCCGACCAGCTGCATCGAAACCGGCTCTTCCATCGGATGCCAGGCTGCCTTCTGGATCGACTGGCGCGTCTCGCGGATGGCAGCCGGGCTGGCGATCATCTCGGTCACGTTGAGACCCGAGCCGAAGCGGCGCACGATCGTGCGGAACGGCAGGTCCGAAACCCCGGTCATCGGTGCGAGCACGACCGGGCAATCGACCGTTACAGGGCCGACCTTGATGGGCTTGAGCACGGGCGGGACGGGAGCGTCGGACATCGGGATCAAATCTGCCTAAAAAACAGGCAGGCGCTTAGTCGATTACAGGTGAAACGGCAAGACGGTTGCTCATCCGCCCCAAGCGCTGGTAGAGGCGCCGCGAATGAGCGATCCCCTTCCCTCCCGCACCGGGCCGGTTGCCGCCGTCGTCGTGGCCGCGGGCAAGGGCTCGCGCACCGGCGGCAGCGTGCCCAAGCAGTTCGTCGCATGGCGCGGAAAGCCTCTCGTCCGCCATTCGGTCGAAGCCCTGGTGGAAGCGGGCATCGCCCCGATCGTCGTCGCCATACCACAGGGGTTTGAGGCCGAGGCGGCGCATGCGCTTTCGGGCCTCCCCGGCATCAGGTTCACGCACGGCGGTGCCACGCGGCAGGAATCCGTCCGCCTCGCCCTGGAAACACTGCAGCACGACGCGCCCGCGCGCGTGCTGATCCACGACGCGGCACGCCCAGCGCTGCCACAGGCCGTGATCGCTTCACTTCTAGGCACTCTCGACCGTGGCCTCGCCGCGATCCCGGTCCTCCCCGTGGTCGACAGCATGATCCGCGGTATCGACCACGCGATGGCGCAAAAGGTCATTCGCGAGGAACTCTACCGCGTCCAGACCCCGCAGGCCTTCGACTACGCCGCAATCCTCGCCGCGCACCAGGCGTGGACCGGCGAACCCGACGCGGGCGACGATGCACAGGTTGCCGCCTCAGCCGGCATTAATGTGCTGCTTGCCAATGGCGACGAAGTTCTGCGCAAGATCACATTCGCCGCCGACTTCGAGGAACAGGACATGACCCGATTGCCCCGCACCGGCATGGGCTTTGACGTGCATCGCCTGGTCGAGGGCGAGGAGCTTTGGCTCTGTGGCGTGAAGATCGCGCACAGCAAGGGGCTGTCCGGCCATTCGGACGCCGACGTTGCAATCCATGCACTGGTCGATGCGCTGCTGGGCGCCGTGGCCATGGGCGATATCGGCGATCACTTCCCGCCATCCGACCCGCAGTGGAAAGGCGCATCGTCCAACCGCTTCCTCGCGCACGCTGCACATCTGGTCCGGGATGGCGGGTACGAGATCGGCAATGTGGATGTTACCATTATCTGCGAGGCCCCGAAGATCGGGCCGCACAAGTTCTCGATGCGTGAGGCGCTTGCCCGGATTCTCGGGATTGACTCAAGTGCCGTCTCAGTCAAGGCGACGACTACGGAACGCCTCGGCCTCACCGGCCGGGGCGAAGGTATCGCGGCACAAGCGGTGGCGACGGTCGTCCCCCGCTGATCCGCAGGAGCAAAGACGTTATGGTCTCTTCCCGTATTCTTTTCGGCGCGCTTGCGGGTGCAGCGCTCATGCAGGCCCAGATGGCGCAGGCCGCAACAGCAACGGCGCCTTGTCTCAGTGAAAGCGAAGTGACCGCGCTGGTCGGCTACGCCCTGCCCTCGGTCATCGACGGCACGATGAAGGGCTGCAAGCCGCACCTTGCCGCAAATGGTTACTTCGCCACCCGCGGCAGCGAATTCCTGAACCGCTATGCCGCGCGCAAGGATCAGAACTGGCCGCTCGCCAAATCCGCATTCCTCAAGCTTGGCGGTTCGAAGGACGCCAAGATGGCGGACATGATGCAGAACCTGCCCGACAATGCCGTCCAGCCCTTCGTCGAGGCGATGGTCAGCGAAATGGTCAGCGGCGAGATCAAGCCCGATCAGTGCACTGCTATCGAACGCGGCGTGCGCATTCTCTCGCCCCTTCCGCCGGAAAACACGGCAGAGCTGGTGACCTTCATCCTGGTCATGGCGGACAAGCCGAAGCCCGGCAAAGCCTCGTCGTTCCCGATCTGCAAGCCGGCGGCCTGATCAATGCCGATAGAAAGCCTGCTTCCTGAAGAAATTGGCGATCTTGCACGTCGCGTGATTGCCGAGAATGCCGCTCTCGGTCGCAAGGTCGCGGTAGCCGAAAGCTGCACCGGCGGGCTTGTCGCTGCGGCCCTTACCGAAGTCCCCGGCAGCTCCGCCGTGCTCGATCGCGGCTTCGTGACCTATTCGAACGAGGCCAAGAACCAGCTTCTCGGCGTCTCGGAAGATCTCATCGATACCTTCGGTGCAGTTTCGATCGCCGTCGCGTGGTCGATGGCGCAAGGGGCGCTCAAGAAGTCCGGGGCCGATGTCGCCGTGGCCATCACGGGCGTGGCCGGGCCGGATGGTGGTTCGGAACAGAAGCCGGTCGGCACCGTCGTCTTTGCCTGCGCCAAGCGCGGCGAGGACCCCGAAGCAACCAACGCGGAGCTCAAACTGTTCGACAGCGCCAGCACGCGCGCCGAAGTGCGCTTTCAGGCGACGCTCACCGCGCTGGAACTCTTGCTGCCGTAAAGCTGCTCGGCCCTCTTCTCGAACGCGGCGACCATCTTGCGGAACGCCGCGTCGAGATACTGCCCAGCGAGCTTTTCGAAGATCGCGCTGCGGAACGTGAAATCGACGCAGAAGTCGATCACGCACCCCCCGTCGGGCCCTTCCCGGAACGTCCAGTCGTTCTCGAGCCGCTTGAGCGGGCCGTCAATGTACTCGACCTTGATCGACCGCGGTCGGTCCTTGACCACGCGCGAGGTGAACTTCTCGCGCAGTGCGCTGAAGCCTACGAGCATGTCGGCGATCATCTCGCTTTCGCTATCGGACTTGATCCGGGTGGCGACCACCCACGGCAGGAACTCCGCATAGCGACGTACGTCGGCAACAAGGTCGAACATCTGTTCGGCCGACCATTGCAGCGTCCGGGTTTCGGTAATCCTGGGCAAGTCAGGCCTACATTCCAACCTTGGCAGCAGCCTTGGCCAACTGGGCATCGCGCGCGGCGCGCATCGCGCGGAAATCGTCGCCTGCGTGATAGCTGGAACGGGTCAGCGGGCTCGCCGCAACCTGCAGGAAGCCCTTGGCGCGCGCGATCGAGCCATACGCCTCGAATGCCTTCGGCGTAACAAAATCGATCACCTTGGCGTGCTTCGGCGTCGGCTGCAGATATTGTCCCATGGTCAGGAAGTCGATCTGCGCTGAACGCATGTCGTCCATGACCTGGTGAACCTCGAGGCGCTCTTCACCAAGGCCCAGCATGATGCCCGACTTGGTGAAGATGCGCGGATCGTGGCGCTTGACCTGCTCGAGCAGACGCAATGACGCATAATAGCGCGCGCCTGGACGGATCGTCGGATAGAGGCGGGGGACCGTCTCGAGATTGTGATTGTAGACGTCCGGCCCCGCCTCGACGATCGATTCGACGGCCGCTTCCATCTTGTTGCGGAAATCGGGCGTCAGGATCTCGATCGTGGTGTTGGGTGTGAGCTCGCGCAGAGCCTTGATCACCTTGACGAAGTGGCCGGCACCGCCGTCGGGCAGGTCGTCCCGGTCGACCGAGGTGATGACGATGTGCTCAAGCCCCATCTTCGCCGCAGCCGTCGCCACGTTCATCGGCTCCATCGGATCGACAGCGCGCGGCATCCCGGTCTTCACGTTGCAGAACGCACAGGCGCGGGTGCAGACCTCGCCGAGAATCATCACCGTGGCGTGCTTCTTGGTCCAGCATTCGCCGATGTTCGGGCAGGCCGCTTCCTCGCACACGGTGTTCAGCCCGAGTTCGCGCATGAGGGCGCGAGTCTCGCCATAGCCCTTGCTGGTCGGAGCCTTGACGCGGATCCAGTCGGGCTTGCGCTGGCGTTCGGGGCGGAGATTCTGGGCCGGTTCGGTCATGGCGCCCAGATAAGCCGTTACGCCAGCACTTGAAAGACCCAATCTATGTGGTCATTAGCTCAGGCCATGACCCAGGCATCTCCCGAACTCGACCGCCTCATTGCAGGCTATCGCCGCTTCCGCGAAAGCGGCTGGACCCCGAAGCTTGAGCGCTGGCGCGAACTGCGCGAGGGTCAGGAACCGCAGGTGATGATCATTGCCTGCTCCGATAGCCGGGTCGATCCGGCACAGATCTTCGATGTCGATCCGGGCGAAATCTTCGTGGTCCGCAACGTGGCGGCTATGGTGCCTCCGTTCGAAACCAATCCCGGCCATCACGGCGTTTCGGCGGCGCTGGAATTCGCGGTACAGGTGCTGAAGGTCAAGGAAGTCGTGGTCATGGGCCACGGCATGTGCGGCGGCTGCAAGGCGGCCCTGACACAGAGCCTCAAGGGCACTGAGCCGGGTGAAGGCGGCTTTGTGGCTGACTGGATTTCACTGCTCGACGATGCACGAGAGGACGTCGTCTCGCACTTCGGGACCGAAGGACATGAAGCCGAGCGGGCGATGGAGCAGGCCGGCGTTCGTGCCAGCCTTGCCAACCTGCGCACATTCCCGTGCGTTCGCCGCAAGGAGGCGAGCGGCGAGCTCAAGCTTCGCGGTGCATTCTTCGCGATTTCAGACGGCGTGCTGCATGTGCTGGACGAACCCAGCGGATCATTCGCTCCGGTCAACTGACCACGGCAATCGCTCCAGAAGCAAAAAAGGGCGGCCTGCGAAGGCCGCCCTTTTCGTTTGCCAGAAGCCTCAGGCTTACTTTGCCTGGGTGTTGGCGAAAGCCAGCCACAGGCGGCCGAGCGTTGCACGGGCGCCGCCGACTTGGGCAAAGGTCGCCTTGGCATCGGCGAACTTGTCCTGGTCGAGCTGGGCGATACCCAGACGGGTCAGGGCACGGTCCTTGTCGATGCCACCCTTTTCGATGGCCATCTTGTAGAACTCTTCCGCCTTGGCGGCTTCGTCGTACGAAAGGTACGCATCGGCCATGGCCATCGGGCTCTTGCCGTCCTTGGCAGCGCGGGCTTCCTTGTCCAGCGCCGGGAGCGAGGCCTTGTCAGGCGCGATGCGACCCTTGGCCTGCGAGATGGCGTCCGTGACGAAAGCATCGTTCGCCTTCAGCACACCGGCCTGCACGCCCATGTTGGCAACCTTCAGCACTTCGCCCGGCAGACGACGCGGGTCAGCTGCTTCGATGTACTCGACGTATTCGCGCTCGACGTACTTCGGATCGTTCTGGAAACCGCCCGAACGCATCAGCAGACGGCCCAAGTCCAACGACTCCTGGTTGGTGAACTGGCTGAACTCGCGAACCAGCTGACCGGCACCGAGCCAGTTCAGCGGGGTCGGGTTGTTTTCCACCATCAGCGTCGACCATTCGATCGCCTGCGGCCCGAGCTTGTTCTTGTAGGCAATCAGGTTTGCACGCTTGAACCAGCCTTCGGGCACTTCGGCACCGGCTGCCTTGCGTGCATCCAGCGCCATCTTCAGCGCGGTCAGCGCTTCAGCGTTCTGGCCCTGCTGCGAGTACGAGTCCGCCAGCAGCTCGGCTGCCGTATCGTCCTTGTAGTTCGCCTGGACAACCGGGGTCAGCGCCTTGACGGCGGTGGCGTAGTCCTTGTTCGAATAGGCAAAGTTGCCGAGGTAGAACTGATACTCGGTCACGTTCGCCGCAGGAACCTGCCCGCTGTCGAGCATGTTCTGGATGCCGCGCTGGCGCATCGCGATGTCGTTCAGCGTACCGCCGATGCTGACAGCCCAGCCGCCTGCCGCCATACGGTCGAGCGGTGTCTTGATCGCAGCTTCCGCCGCAGCGAGTTCAGCCGGAGCGTTGGCCAGCAGCGCCTTCTGCGCGGCGGCATCGGCACCCTTCTTCTTGGCTTCGTCAAGCGCGGTCACGGTCTTCTGGATCGGGCCGGCAGCGGCCACGAATTCCTTCGAGTAGCTGGCCTTCTCAGCCTTGGCTTCCTTTTCCTTGGCGAATGCCGCGGTCGACGTGACCGACAGTGCGCCGGCCGAAAGCGCGAGGGCCATCGCCGTCTTGCCAATCAGTCCGAAAGTAGCACGCATAGAAATCGTCTCCTGTTCGACCGGATGCGTCTGGCGGAAGCGACCCTGCCCCGACACCTTCGCACCCCGGTGTCCTCTCACCTCTGGTCGATCCCGCTAGTGGCGCGGAATTGGGCCCTTGGCAACGGTTTGCGCACTATCCTTTTCACGGTGAACGCCATTTGAATGGCGTCTCGTCCGAATATTCATGCATCTGGTCGCAGGTGTGGAAAACCGGCTTCGTTTCAGGCCCACCGTGGCCCGATTGCTGGCTATCGTGCGGCAATTGGCCTAGGGCCATCTTTCATCCCTTGTAGCTATAACGAAAAGCAGTTCCCGTGAGCGACGACACCACGATCATCGACCCCCCAGTCCCCGCCCCGGAAGGCGAGTTCCAGCGGATCGACATCGTCGACGAGATGAAGACCAGCTACCTCGATTACGCGATGAGCGTGATCGTCAGCCGCGCGCTGCCCGATGTGCGCGACGGGTTGAAGCCGGTTCACCGTCGCATCCTGTGGACCAGCCACGAAAACGGCTTCGTCTCGACCAAGGCCTATCGCAAGTCCGCCCGTATCGTCGGCGATTGCATGGGCAAGTATCACCCGCACGGCGACGCCGCGATCTACGATGCCCTTGCGCGCATGACGCAGGACTGGTCGATGCGCCTGCCGCTGATCGATGGGCAAGGCAACTTCGGCTCGATGGACCCCGATCCGCCGGCCTCGATGCGTTACACCGAAGCGCGCCTTGCCAAGGTCGCGGATTCGCTGCTCGGCGATATCGAGAAGGACACGGTCGACTTCATCCCGAACTACGACGGGTCGGAGCATGAGCCGCAGGTCCTGCCCGCGCGCTTCCCCAACCTGCTGGTCAACGGCGCGGGTGGCATCGCCGTCGGCATGGCCACGAACATTCCGCCGCACAACCTCGGCGAAGTGATAGACGGCTGCCTTGCCTACATGGACAACCCGCTGATCTCGATCGACGAGCTGATCCATATCATTCCAGGGCCGGACTTCCCGACGGCCCCGCTGATCCTCGGCACCGCGGGCGCCCGCAAGGCCTACCATGAAGGCCGCGGCTCGATCATCATGCGCGCCCGCCACCAGATCGAGGAAGGCCGGGGCGATCGCCGCTCGATCGTGCTCACCTCGATCCCCTATCAGGTCGGCAAGTCCGGCCTTGTCGAAAAGATCGCCGAAGCCGCCAAGGACAAGCGGATCGAGGGCATTTCCGACATTCGCGACGAATCCAACCGCGAAGGCGTGCGCGTCGTCATCGATCTCAAGCGCGATGCTACGCCCGAAGTCGTCCTCAACCAGATCTGGCGCAACACCCCTGCGCAATCGAGCTTCCCGGCCAACATGCTCGCCATCCGTGGCGGCCGTCCGGAAGTCCTCAACCTCAAGGACATCATCGAAGCCTTCGTCCGCTTCCGCGAAGAGGTCATCACCCGCCGCACCAAGTTCGAACTGAACAAGGCGCGCGACCGGGCGCATATCCTGCTCGGCCTCGTCATCGCGGTGACCAACCTCGATGAAGTCGTGCGCATCATCCGTGGCTCGCCGAACCCCGCCACGGCGCGCGAAACCCTGCTCGCTCGCGAATGGCCGATGGGCGAGATCGCGCAGTACATCAAGCTGGTCGAAGCCATCGAAGACATCGGCGTGGCCGACGCTGCCACCTATCGCCTGTCCGAAATCCAGGTCCGAGCCATCCTCGACCTGCGCCTCCACCGCCTGACCGCGCTGGGCCGGGATGAGATCGGCGAAGAACTCGAAGGCCTCGCCACCGCGATTGCCGAATACCTCTCGATCCTGGCTGACCGCGTGAAGCTTTACGGCGTCATGCGCCAGGAACTGCTCGAAGTCCGTCAGGCCTTCGCCACGCCGCGCCGCTCGGAATTGACCGCGCCTGCCGATGGCATCGAGGACGAAGACCTGATCGAGCGCGAGGACATGGTCGTCACCATCACGCTTGACGGCTATATCAAGCGCACGCCGCTCTCCACCTTCCGCGCCCAGAACCGGGGCGGCAAGGGCCGGTCGGGCATGGCGACGAAGGACGAGGATGCCGTGGCGACGATGTTCGTCACCAGCACCCACACTCCGGTCCTGTTCTTCTCGACTGCGGGCAAGGTCTATCGCCTCAAGGTCTGGCGCCTGCCCGAAGGCGGGCCGACCACGCGCGGCCGCCCCGTGATCAACATGCTTCCGGCGCTCGACAAGGACGAGACCATCGCCACCGTGCTGCCGCTGCCGGAAGACGAGGCGGAATGGGGCAAGCTTTCGGTCGTCTTCGCCACGGCCAAGGGCAATGTCCGCCGCAACTCGATGGATGCCTTCGCCAACATTCCGTCGAACGGCAAGTTCGCGATGAAGTTCGATGAAGACAGCGACGATCGCCTGATCGGCGTCGCCCTGCTCGAAGCAATGGACGACGTGCTGCTCGCCACCCGCGCCGGGAAGGCCATTCGCTTCGCAGGCGACGAAGTCCGAGAATTCACCAGCCGCACCTCCACCGGCGTGCGTGGCATGACGCTTAAGGGCGACGACGAGGTCATCTCGCTGTCGATCCTGCACCGCGTCGGCACCACGCCTGACGAGCGCGAGGACTACGTCCGCTTCGCACCCTGGAAGGGCGAGAAGGAAGGCGAACCGGCCTTGTCAGCCGAGCGCTATGCCGAACTTCAGGCACGCGAACAGTTCATCCTTACCGTCTGCGCCAATGGCTACGGCAAGATGTCCTCGGCCTATGAATACCGCCGCACCGGACGTGGCGGTCAGGGCATCACCAATATCGACAACATTGCCCGCAACGGCCCGGTCGTGGCCAGCTTCCCGGCGACGCAGGCCGACCAGCTCATGCTCGTCACCGATCAGGCCAAGCTGATCCGCCTGCCGCTCGATTCGCTTCGCGTGATCGGTCGCGGCTCGGCGGGCGTGCGCCTGTTCAACGTCTCGGGCGACGAACATGTCGTCAGCGCCGTGCGTCTTGCCGAAGGCGAAGGCGAGGATGCCGAGACGACCGAGCCCAGCAGCGGCGATGAAAGCGCAGCACCCGCCGCACCGGAAGACGGCACCGCCGAATGACTGACCTCCCCCTCCTCGCCTACAAGGTCCTGACCGGCCCGCAGATGGCGCAGCTTGAAGCGGACGGCGTGTTCAAGGGTGCCGCGGTCGATCTGGCGGATGGCTACATCCACCTGTCGACCGAGGCGCAGCTGACCGAAACCGTCGACAAGCACTTCGCAGGGCAGGACGATCTCCACGTCGCCGCCGTCGATCTCGCCGCACTTGGCTCTGCGGTAAAGTGGGAGCCGTCGCGCGGCGGCCAGCTTTTCCCGCATATCTACGGCGATCTGCCGTTGAATGCAGTCGTCGCCTATTCTCCGATGGAGCGGGATCAGGACGGAACGGTCAGGTTGCCGATCGCAAGCTGACCGTCTGGGCTAGGGCGGAAACCGCTCTAGTTGCCCGCGTCGATCAAGGCCTGGACCTTCCGATAGAAGCTTTCGCGCGCCTCGGGCTGTGGTCCGGCGCTGGCGCGCGGCCAATCCGAATTGCTGGCAATCACCAGTTTGCGCTTGGGGTCAATGAAGATGCCCTGGCCGAAGATGCCTTGGGCGGCGAAAGTGCCATCGTCATTGGTCCACCACTGGAAGCCATAGCCGCGCCCTGCCCGGCCGATATCCCTCTGCTTGGTCGTCGCCTGTGCGAACCAGTCCGACGGCACGATCTGCCTGCCATCGCGCCCCTTGCCACCGTTCAGCACAAACAGGCCGAACCTTGCGTAATCGCGTGTCGCGGCCTGCAGACAGCAACCACCGATCTCGAGCCCGGTCTTCCCCAACAGCCACGTCGCCTCGGCTTCCATTCCGGCAGGTTGCCAGACCTTCTCCTGCAAATAGGCGGACAATGACTTGCCGGTGGCCGAACTCACAAGCACGCCGATCAGGTTGGTCTCGCCAGTGTTGTAATGCCACACCTCCCCGGGCGGATGGGCGCGCGGCAGCTTGCGCATATAGCTGACGGTGGCATCGAGGCCGTCCTCCGGCTGGGCCCGATTGAACTCGGCAACATCCGACTTCGGGTCTTCGTAATCCTCGTTCCAGCGTACGCCTGATGACATGGTCAGCAGCTGTCGCACGCTCACGTCATCGTAAGCGCTGCCCTTGAGGCCAGGAATATACTGGCTGACCTTGTCGTCCAGGCTCCTGATCGCGCCATCCTGCAAGGCTGCGCCGACAAGGGTCGAGGTGAATGACTTCGCCACCGAAAAGCTGGTCCAACGACCCTTGGCATCGAAGTCCAGCCCGTAGCGCTCCAATCGCACTTTGCCATCCTGCACGATCACCAACCCCGCCGTGCGCTGGCTTGCCATGTATTCGTCCAGTCCCGGCACGGTCAGCGGCTTGCCTGCTGGAAGAGGCAAAGGTTCGGCCGCAGGCGCAATCGTGTTGGCCTTGGCCAGAAACGGCAACCTGTCCATCGCCCGGAAAGCCGCATCACGCTGCCCTTCCCGCCAAGACAGCACGTCGGCATTGGTCGGTAGCGCAAGAAGAATTCCCCGCGTTTCCTTGTCAAGCGAGGCAAACCCGGCACCTCCGGCCAGCACGACCGCTCCTAACAAAACCCACCGCTTCCGCATCCACCGCTCCCGTTATTGACACTTGGGACAATAGCGAGCGCTGGCAGGGCGGCAAGTGACGTCAGGCCACCAACCGCACCTGCGATTGGGTGGAACCCGCAATCTTTTCAACGGCGAAGCGGCCGTCCTTCTTGAACACTTGCAGCCAGCTCCTTGATCCGAACGAGGCGGGTTGGAGCTTCGCCTTGCTCAGGACGGTAGCGAGCTCCGGCAATGCCACCCATTCCCGCTGGCTGGCCAACTCGTTCAAAGCTTCCCTGACTTTGGCCCAGTTGGCGGCTTCCGATTTGGACGGCTCTTGCGGGGGCTTGGCTTTGGTCGCAGCTGCCGTTGGTTTCTCGACTTTCTCAGAGGATGTTGCGGCAGCCTTCCTCGTGTTCAGAACGATATGGTATTTCGAGCAACTGTTTCGGAGTTTCAGGTCAGCGGCATCACCGCCGAAACCATGCACTTCGGCGCCCTCCCTGCGCAGAAATTCGACAAGTGGCTGAAAGTCACGGTCATTCGATGCAATGCAGACGCAATCAAACCCCTTGCGCAGGACGATTTCGACTGTCTCGACAGCCAAGGCGATGTCGGTGGTGTTCTTCTTGTTCTTTGAAGGTGTAACCTGTCTCACATCGAGCGGATGGTCTTTGGAATGGTCTATCCATTCGCCATTCGCCCCGTTTGCAAAGTTTCCATAGACACGGCGCAACTGCACGTCCCCCAACGACGTTGCGATCGCTTCAATCTTTGACATCGTGCTTGCGGGCACGTTCTCGCCATCAATCATGATGGCAACACGCTTCTTGTTCTGCACAGTATTCATCAATGTGCTTATTGCGGCAGAAGGCTAACGAAATCCCAATATGTAGTCACTTCGGATTGGAAACGCTTTCCTACAGGGCAGGTTTTTGCCATGGTGCCGACTGTCAGCGAAGCACCTTGAAAGCCCCGGAAATCCGCGCCAAAACTGCGTTCCAACTCCCGTTCCGCAGTTCTCTCTGGACAGTGTAAACCCCGTAAACCCCCATTCAGCATTCCAGGGACAACGATGAACGACCTCACCCATCTCGATTCGAATGGCACCGCTCGCATGGTCGACGTCGGCGGCAAGACCGAGACGCACCGCGTCGCGATTGCGCGTGGTATGATCCGCATGTCTGACGCCACGCTCGAGGCGATCAGGTCCGGCAATGCTCCGAAAGGCGATGTGCTTGGCCCAGCGCGGATTGCCGGGATCATGGCGGCGAAAAGGACCGGCGACCTCATCCCGCTCTGCCATCCGCTGGCGCTCGATGCGGTCAACATCGATTTCGCCTTCATAGCCGACGGCATCGAATGCACCGCCACCGCTTCGTTGACCGGTCGCACGGGCGTAGAAATGGAAGCGTTGACGGCGGTGAGCCTCGCCCTGCTGACGATCTACGACATGGCCAAGGCTCTCGACAAAGGCATGGTGATCGAAAGTGTCCGTCTGATCGAGAAGCGGGGCGGCAAGTCCGGAACCTGGCGCGCTCCGGAATGAAAGCGCCGCCACTGCCCCTCGCCGAGGCGCAGGCCCGCCTGCTCGCGCTCGCCCCCTCGCTTCCGCTGGAGCATCGCTCGGTTGCCGAATGCCTTGGCCATTACCTCGCCGAGGACCTCCTTGCCCGGCGCACGCAGCCAGCGGCAGCCCTTTCGGCGATGGACGGCTATGCCATGCGCAGCGCCGATCTTCCGGGCCCGTGGCGCGTGATCGGTGAAAGCGCGGCCGGCCACCCCTTCGGCGGCGAGGTCGGCCCCGGTGAAGCCACCCGCATCAGCACTGGCGCCATACTGCCCAAAGGCGCGGACATGGTGATGCTTCAGGAGGACAGCGCGCGCAACGGCAACGAGCTGAGCTTGACCGGCGAGCCACCGCAGCCCGCTTCGCGCCACGTTCGACCCGCAGGCATGGATTTCAGCTCTCGCGAAACGCTGATCTCTGCGGGTAGCCGCATTAGCCCTGCGCAAATCGCGCTCGCCATCGCCGGTGGCCACAGCCATCTCCCCGTGCGCCGGCGTGTCAGCCTGGCCGTCATCGACAGCGGCGACGAACTGGTTGCTCCCGGCCACCTGCCCGACCTGCACCAGCTTCCCGCCAGCAACGGGCCGATGCTCTGTGCGATGGCCGCCTCCCTGCCGGTCGATATCCGCCATGCCGGTCCTGTGGCGGACGAACTCGCAGAATTGGTCCGCGCGCTGGACGCGGCAAACAACTCGGACATCATCGTCACAAGCGGCGGGGCGTCAGTCGGGGATCACGATCTCGTTCGCCCGGCGCTCGAGGCCGTTGGCGCCTCGATCGACTTCTGGCGCATCGGCATCAAGCCGGGCAAGCCGCTGCTGGTGGCAACGCGTGGATCCCAGATCATTCTCGGCCTGCCCGGCAATCCCGCCTCGGCCTTCGTCACGGCCTACCTGTTCATGCTCCCCCTGTTGAGAGCGATGCTCGGCGCGAGTGCGCCTTTGCCAAAAGCCGTCCCAGCCCGGCTTGCAGAGCCACTGGCGCAGGGCGGGAGCCGAATGGAGTTCCTGCGCGCGATATGGGACGGAGCGTCGGTAAGGCTCGACCCGCTCCAGGATTCCGGAGCGCTCTCTCCACTTTCAAGGGCCAACGCGTTGGCCGTGCGTGAAGCAGGGGCCGAGGCCAAACCGGCCGGAACGGATGTTCCTATCTACCTCCTCGAAAATGGCGGAATTGCTTGACGAGTCGCAACAGGTTGCTTATCCGTTCCGCATTCGTTCGCCGGGATGGAACATTCACTCCCGGTCCATGAAAGACCAGCGGCTTTGCCTCGAAGCCGCGCATTGCGGAGTGGCCGCCGATGTTGACGCGCAAGCAGCACGAACTGCTCACCTTCATTCAGGTCCGGCTTGAAGAGTCGGGCATCTCCCCCTCGTTCGAGGAGATGAAGGAAGCGCTCGATCTGAAGTCCAAGTCGGGCGTCCACCGGCTGATCTCGGCGCTTGAAGAGCGTGGCTTCATCCGCCGCCTCCCCAACCGCGCACGGGCACTCGAAGTCCTCCGCCAGCCAGACAGCGCGGTGGGCAAGCAGAGCGCCGTTCGGCAGATTGCCAATGCAGATGGTGGAGCAACGGGCGGAAGCGTCACGGCGCTTCGTCCTGCACCAAAAGCGCCTCCCGTGCCTGTGGCGGCAAACGACGTGATCGAGCTGCCGCTGCACGGCAAGATTGCAGCCGGTGTGCCAATCGAAGCGCTTGAGACGACGGCGACCCTGCCGGTTCCTGCCGCGCTACTGGGCGCAGGAGAGCATTACGCACTCGAAGTGTCCGGTGACTCGATGGTTGAAGCCGGGATCTTCGATGGCGATTACGCGCTTGTCCGCAAGACCGATATGGCGCGCGATGGCGAGATCGTGGTTGCACTTGTGCGCGGGGAAGAGGCCACGCTCAAGTATCTCCATCACGAAAAGGGCATGGTTCGGCTGGATCCCGCCAACGCTGCCTATGATCCTCAGTTCTATCGCCCCGACGAGGTGACCGTGCAGGGCAAGCTTGCAGGCTTGTTGCGGCGCTACCACTGACGTTTGTTGCAACATAGCGCCCGGCCATCGGGCGTGCCTGATGACAAAGGCCGCTGCGCAGGAAATGCGCGGCGGCTTTTTTGCATCAGCAAGTTATGGCAAATATCAATCGATTTGGTTGAGATTCTTCTGGATGTGGTCCAGTGTGAGGTATAGTATCCGCTGTTACCGAATGCCCCGCCATGGGGCGCCCCTTTCCGGGACGGCCCGCCAGAACATGGGGCGTCGGCAACGGAAGAGGTGTTGCCAATGGCTTATGCAATCGAGAATACGAGACGCAGGCAGACACAGACCTTCATCGCGGTCGGGCTGCTTCATGGAGTGGCGATCTGGGCGATTGCTTCAGGGTTCGCCAACAGCATGGTCACGATCCTGACGGACCGACTTCCTGCCAAGCAGTGGGAGGACGAGGAGGTGAAGGTAACGCCTGTCGTGCCGCCGCCGGACGTGAAACCTTCCCCACAGCCTGACAGCCGCTCGCTGGTGGCCCCCCGCCCCGACATCGCGATTACGCCGGTGGATCCTTCAAGCACAGTCCGGGATATCGAGGTCATCCCGATCACACCAGTCGACCCTATCCCGAACGTCCTGCCCGAGCCCCGCCCCTCTCCCTCGCCGAGCTTTGCCGTGCGCACAGCATCGCCGAAGGGATCGCCGGGCTCATGGGTCTCGGACCGCGACTATCCCTCGGCCGCAATCAGAGAGGAAAGGGAAGGACTAACCCGCTTTCGGCTCTCGATAGGCGTGGATGGCCGCGTCACGGGATGCGAGATTACCGGATCGAGCGGGTCTCCTGACCTTGATGCAGCGACATGCACGAAAGTCAGCGCGCGGGCGCGGTTCACTCCTGCACTTGGCAGCGACGGCATGCCGACTGCGGGGAGCTACGTCGGTTCGGTGCGCTGGGTCCTCCCCTGATGAATTGAGCCGGGCGAACGTCAGGTTCGCCCGGCAAGTCTGGCGGAATGGAGCGCTGCTCCAAGATTATCGCCCGCCGGACAAGGGAATGGACCGCCCTGGGTCGCATTCATCGCTTGGAAGCCACTGGCGCCGTTACCGGCACGGTTGCATCAGACGCATCTGGCGTTTCGGCTCCGGCGTCGTGGAGGTGCGTTTGGCTGAGCGTCGGGCGCGGTACTGGCCAGCGATACCAACCATGCTGGCCCTGCGTTTCCGCTACGGTGCGAATCCGGCCAGAGGCAAGATCGATGGATATGCCTCCCGTATTGGCGAGATTGGGTCGGTCTGCCTTCAGCATACGCGGGCGGCACGATGCCGGAAGGCGTCGCTCGGCAATGACGATGTCGGCCCGCTCGCAGGCCGCCGCAAGCGCCATGTCGTCAATGTAGTTTCGGCTGCGGGCCATCAGGAGCGTAAAACGCCGTTCGTTTCTTAGCACGACTGCAACGCAGAAGTCTTCATTGCAGCGAGCACCCGGCCATTCATCGAGGCGACGAAGGCTGCCTTCCATTCCGGCAAGTTCGAGCAAGTTGTCCCGCATGTAATCGCCCCTTCCCATGCGCAGGACGATCAGGTCCGATCCTTCGCCGGCTATGCCGACATGATGGCCATCACCGGTGACAAGCACATCGGGCCGCGGCGTCAGGACCATGGCGGTGATGGCAAGACCGGCGGGTATGGTGCCAAGAAGGCGCACCTTGCCCACCCAGAGTGCCAGCCACAACATGCCGACGAGGAACAGCGCGTAGCTCCATGTTTCGAAGGGCGGCATTGCAGTTACTGAGCCGGGTTGTGATGCCACGAAGTGTGCCAGCGCCAGCAGCAGATCGAGGGACTTGCCAACCAGCCACCAAACCGGTGCGCCAAGGCCTGCGAGATCAAACACCAGGGCCAAGCCGATCAGCGGCATGGTCACGAAAGTGGTCAGCGGAATGGCAATGACGTTTGCCAGCGAGCCATAAACGCCAGCGCGATGAAAATGGAACAGGCCGATTGGCATCAGTGCGAGTTCAATGACCATGCCGGTAGCCAGCAACATTACGAAGCTTCGCCCAGCCCGGACCAGGGGCCCATGGTGTTCACCGGTGAGGAACGAGCGGACCGGGCCCGCCGAGTGAAAGGCGATGATCGCAATCACGGCCGCGAAACTCATCTGGAAGCTGGGGCCAAGGACGGCATCGGGCCAGAACAGCATGACGACAAAGCCGCCAACCGCGACCATTCGCATCGATAGTGGATCGCGTCCCAAGGCCAGCGCACCAAGGACAAGCAATGCCCCGATGCACGACCGGATGGTGGGCACTTCCGCTCCGGTCAGCAAGGTATAGCCAAATCCTGCCAGGGCGCCTGCCAGCGCAGCTGCAAGAGGCACGCGGATCCTGAGCGCAACCCAGGGAAAGAGCGCGAGCAAGCGCGCAACCAGCCAATAGACGGCCCCCACCAGCGCGCTGACATGCAAGCCGCTGATCGACAGGAGGTGGGTCAGTCCCGCATCGCGCATGGCGTCTTCATCGCTGGCAGCAATCGCCCCGCGATCCCCGCTGGCAAATGCGGCCGCAATTGTCCCCGCCGATCCGGTCAACCGTGAGCGGACATGCTCGGCCAGCGACTTCTGCAAGCTGCGAAGCGTGGTATCACGATCTGATCTTCCGACCACTCGCGCACATCGCCCAGCACCGTTCCCGTCGCTGCAAGGCCATCGAACCAGGCCCTGCGAGCAAAATCGTACGCGCCCGGAAGCATGGGAGCGGCTGGCGGCATCAGCCGCGCACGCAGGACGATCCGGGCACCCTCAGCCACATCGCCCGGATCCTTGTCGTAAGGCAGGTTGACCCGCACGCGGACAGGATCGGCCAGGCCATCCAGCATCACCCGCAATACGAGGCGCGCGCGCGCCTTTGCCGGCTCCTCCCGTCGTTCAAGAACTTCTCCGGAAAGACCCGAAACCTGCGGTCTCGCTATGCCCGGTTGCCCCACCAGCGCGGAGCGCGTCCAGATGGTGACCTCGCCGGCAGCCACCATGATCGCCAGTCCTGCCACGGCGAGGCGCAGGTGAGGCCGCTTCTCGGCATTGATCGCCAGCAGGGCAAGGATGGCGATGGCCCCAAGCGCCAACAGTGCGGCAATCCAGTCGGAGCGGGAGGGAAGCGCTACCCACAGCACGATGCCTGCGGCAAAGGCCACCACCAGCCAGAGCCCCCGTTCGAACGGGTGTGCATCCAGGAAGCGTTCTGCAGCGTCGATCCGACCATCAAGCATGCTGGACAATCGCGCGCGGATGTCCCAAGGCCGCGCGCGTTCGCCCGGTTCAGGGACCGGTTCGGCGGCGGGGTAGTCTGCCGCTGGCCGATCTGCAGCCGGAGACGCCATGACATTCAAAGCAAAGGAAAGCGCGGCCGATGGCAAGCGCCACTGACACCGTTTCTGCAGGATCGCCCGGCAATGCCCCGGTCGTCACCCGTTTCGCCCCTTCGCCCACTGGCTTCCTGCACATTGGCGGCGCGCGTACGGCGATGTTCAACTGGCTCTATGCTCGCCACAACGGCGGCAAGTACCTGCTGCGCATCGAGGATACCGATCGTGCTCGCTCGACCGATGCGGCCATCGAAGCGATCTTCGACGGGCTGAACTGGCTGGGTCTGGGCGGAGACGAGGAGCCTGTGTTCCAGTTCGCCCGCTCGGAACGGCACGCTCAGGTTGCGCACCAGATGCTGGAGGCCGGACACGCCTATCGCTGCTACCTGACGCAGGAAGAGCTCGCCGCTCGTCGCGAGAAAGCCCAGGCCGAGCGCCGCCCCTTCCGCATCGATAGCGAGTGGCGCGATGCGACGCCTGATCAGTGGCCGACCGACCAGTCCTACGTGGTGCGCATGAAGGCGCCGCGGGATGGCGAAACGACGATTCCCGATCGCGTTCAAGGTTTTATCACGGTCCAGAACAGCGAGCTTGACGACTTCATCGTGCTGCGTTCGGACGGCACGCCGACATACATGCTCGCTGTCGTGGTCGACGATCATGACATGGGCGTCACCCATGTGATCCGCGGCGACGATCACATCAACAATGCGTTCCGTCAGCTGGTGATCGTCCGTGCGATGAACGAGATCGAAGGTGGTTGGCCCGATCCGATCTACGCGCACATCCCGCTGATCCACGGTGCCGATGGCGCCAAGCTCTCAAAGCGTCACGGTGCGCTGGGCGTCGACGCCTATCGCGACGAGATGGGGCTGCTGCCCGAAGCGGTGTTCAACTACCTGCTGCGCCTCGGCTGGGGCCATGGTGACGAGGAAATCATCAGCCGCGATCAGGCGGTTGAATGGTTCGATATCGCCAACGTCAACAAGGGCGCATCGCGCTTTGATCTCAAGAAGCTGCTGAACCTCAATGGCCACTACATTCGCGAGGCTGATGATGCCCGGCTTGCCGGGCTGGTCGCCCCGCGTCTGGCTGTGCTGGAGCCTGGCTTCGACGCCAAAGCGGGCATGGATCTGCTGACCAGAGCGATGCCGGTGCTGAAGGTGCGCGCTGCCGATCTCAACGAATTGGCGACCTCGTCGGTGTTCCTGTTCGCGCAGCGCCCCCTGCCCATGGCGGAAAAGGCGGCCGCACTACTGACCGACGATTCGCGCGCGATACTGGCCAAAGTGGTGGCTGCGCTCGAGGCGGAAAACGGCTGGACAATCGAAGGGCTGGAGGCCACTTTGAAACAAATGGCCGAGGAGCTTGGGATAGGCTTGGGCAAAATTGCCCAACCGTTGCGCGCGAGCCTGACGGGACAGACTACCTCGCCGGGAATATTCGACGTATTGGCACTGCTCGGCAAGGACGAGTCGCTGGCGCGCATCCGCGATCAGTTGGCTTGAACCCGGGCATAAACTGTAAAGACAGAAGAAACAGGAGGGCTTAGGCGTGAGCGAAAACCAGGCTTCTTTGACCGCTGGCGGCAACAGCGTGGACATGCCGATCAAGAGCGGCACCATCGGGCCGGACGTCATCGACATCCGCAAGCTCTATGGCCAGACGGGCATGTTCACCTATGACCCGGGCTTCACTTCGACGGCAAGCTGCGACAGCGCACTGACCTACATCGACGGTGATGAGGGCGTGCTTCTGCACCGCGGTTACCCGATCGGCCAGTTGGCCGAGCATTCGTCGTTCATGGAAGTGAGCTACCTGCTGCTTAACGGCGAACTGCCGAGCCAGCAGGAACTTGCGGACTTCAGCCGCACGATCACCCGCCACACGATGCTGCACGAGCAGCTTGCCACGTTCTATCGCGGCTTCCGTCGCGATGCGCACCCGATGGCGATCATGTGCGGCGTCGTCGGCGCGCTCTCGGCGTTCTACCACGACAGCACCGACATTGCTGACCCGACGCATCGCAAGATCAGCTCGCACCGCCTGATCGCCAAGATGCCGACGATCGCGGCGATGGCCTACAAGTATTCGGTTGGCCAGCCCTTCGTCTATCCGGACAACAAGCTGTCCTATACCGGCAACTTCCTGAAGATGACTTTCGGCGTTCCGGCCGAAGAGTACGAAGTGATCCCTGCTGTCGAGAAGGCAATGGATCGCATCTTCATCCTTCATGCCGATCACGAGCAGAACGCTTCGACCTCGACCGTCCGTCTGGCCGGTTCCTCGGGCGCCAATCCGTTTGCCTGCATCGCGGCAGGCATCGCCTGTCTGTGGGGCCCGGCGCACGGCGGCGCGAACGAAGCCGCGCTCAACATGCTCAAGGAGATCGGGACCCCCGATCGCATCCAGCACTACATCGACCGCGCCAAGGACAAGAACGATCCGTTCCGCCTGATGGGCTTCGGTCACCGCGTCTACAAGAACTACGATCCGCGCGCGACCGTCATGCAGCAGACCGTGCGCGAAGTGTTCGACGCGCTGAAGGTCAACGATCCGCTGTTCGAGACCGCCCTGCGCCTCGAGGAAATCGCGCTCAGCGATCCGTACTTCGCGGAGAAGAAGCTGTTCCCGAACGTGGACTTCTACTCGGGCATCATCCTTTCGGCGATTGGCTTCCCGACGACGATGTTCACGGTGCTCTTCGCCCTCGCCCGTACCGTGGGCTGGGTCGCACAGTGGAACGAAATGATCAGCGATCCTGGCCAGAAGATCGGACGTCCGCGCCAGCTCTACACCGGCCCGACGCAGCGCGACTACGTGCCGCTGAGCGAACGCTGAGGCGTGAGAGGCGCGGCCGCACTTTTCGTGCCGGTTTCTCGAGAGAAACCGGATGGCCGCGCCGGCTCTACACCGGCCCGACGCAGCGCGACTGCGTGCCGCTGAGCGAACGCTGATCGATTGAGAAACAGGAAAGGGCGACGATGGCGACAGTTCTCAGGATTTTCGGCATCGTCGCCCTTCTCATGGGCGGCTTGTGGATCGGACAGGGGCTGGGCCTGATCATGTGGCCGGCATCGAGCTTCATGCTCGCCCAGACACAATGGGCCTATATCGGCGCAGGCTTGATGCTGATCGGCGCGCTTGCAATCTGGCGCGCATCGCGGCGTGGCTGAGCGTCAGCCCGCTGCGGTTGCCTGCGCGGCAGTGTCAGCCGGCAACAACAGCACGAATTTCGCGCCGCCATCTGGCGCCTGCTGGACAGTGAGATCGCCTCCCATCGCGCGTGCCAGTCTGCGCGAGATATAGAGGCCCAGTCCGCTGCCGCCATCGCCACTGCGACCAAGGCGCTCAAATTTCTCGAAAACCTTTTCGGCGTGCTCCTGAGCAATGCCCTGCCCCTGGTCCAGTACGGTGATCCAGGCGAACTCCCCATCGATGCCGCAATCGACCTCGACCCGGGTATGTTCAGGCGAGTACCTCACGGCGTTGCCGATGAGGTTGAGGAGAATTTGCAGCACGCGCCGGAATTCCGCGATGGCTGGCGCTGCCACATCGGGCGCGGGGAGTACGAACGCAATGCCCCGTTCCTGCGCCCGCACGCCGAGGATGCCTGCTGCGCGCCGTGCACAATCGACAAGATCGATGTGATCGGGAGCAGGTGCAAAGCCTTCATCTTCCACCGTCTCAAGGTCGGCAAGGTCTTCGACCAGAGACAGCAGGTGCCGCCCCGCCTCTGCAATATCGCCGGCGTACCCTACGTACTGTTCTGCCAATGGACCGGCGAGGCGTGTCCGGATGGTTTCGGCATTGGCCACGATCCGGTTGATTGGCAAACGCAGTGCCGGCGCCAGCTTGCGCCCCAGCAATCCCTTCCAGTCTGGCTGTGGGAGGGGTTCCGGCGCAGCAGCGACAGCCTTGGCCGGGACATTGATCAACACAGTCTCTGCTACGAGGAGCAGTTCGAACCCCCCGGCACGCAACGGAAGAATGCGCGTCTTCCACACACGGGACGAGCCGGGGACGGCCACCCGGGCTTCGTCAAGCAATCGCCAGTGCAGCGGTTGGCGGTGTGCATTGCCTTCAAGCGTTACGAGATCGGTCCAGTATTTGCCAAAGCCTTGCTGCAGGCCCGATGCGAGGTCGGCAAGATCGCCCGCCGTTACAGAACCCGATACGATGCGCTGCTCAGCGTCCAGAACAATGTGCGCCTCGGCCAATTGGCGCACCAGTGCTTCATCGGCGGATGCGGCTTCATCGCCCTGCCAGGCGTCCGAGGCGACCTTCCAGTCGCTGATCTCGATCCTCGTGCCCGCCCCATCGGGGATGGCGCGCGCCGAAAACGAAAGCGGTTGCCCTTCGTCCGTCACAGTCATGGCGGCACCCAGGGTTGCTCCCGCCATTCGCGCACGACGAACCAGCGACAGGAGACCGGGCAGCGCAATCACTCCGGGGTAACCCCCGCCCAGCCGAACCTGCAGCGCCGCAAGGATCTCGTCGGACTCGACCAGACGGTCCGCACTGTCGCAGCGGGCGCTGATTAGACCTGCGGTGGTCACGGGGACACCTTCATCTGCTGATCGCTATCCGAACGCTTCGCGACGCATCAGGGAAGACGCCAGCATCGCCGCAGCTGCATCAGGTACGATCTGATCGATGCCATCGGGCAAGCTGGTCTGCGGATGAAGCGCGGCGAAAGTGGTCACCAGATTCGTGCGGTCAGCTCCTGCAGCCGACAGTGCGAGAGCCATTCGCGCCATCTGACTTTCGGTCGTGCACATGATCGCCATCTCGCGCGACATGCCCGCTCCCGATGCAAGGGTCGATAGAAAGAGCGCAATGCCCGCAGTATCAATTTTCAGACCGCGGCCTGAATCTCCGGCCAATTGGCCAATGACGTGATCGAGAAGTTCAAGACGCGATGCCGCAGTCATCCGTTGCTGGCGCAGCGTGCTTTCTGCCGCCCCGGCAGCAGCCAGTCCGGATGGGTCCTCGGCAACATAGGCCTGCATCGTCATCAATGCGATATGATGAAGGTCGCCCGGAAGTTCCGAAAGCGGAATCTGCATGCGTCGCATCAATTGCCCGAATCGCGCCTGCGCCGCGAGCAGGTTCATTCCGCGCGCGGCAAGATCGGGATCGCGCGAAGCGATGATGTCTTGAAGCAGGGGGGTAAGCACAGGATCCAGTCCGAGCCTGCCCTGCATCTTCTCGGTGAGTTGCCACTCCACGGCCAGCATGTGCAGATGATTCAACAGGGCCTGGTTGCCGGCGAGCATATCCGCCAGGCCATCGCTCGCCTCCCGCGCCCAAGCGGCAGAATTGTCATGACCCGCAGCCTCGCCGACCGCTTGCACAAGCTGCCGGGCAAGATCGGACAGCATGCCCCGGACCCGGGCAATGATCTCGTCGCTGAAGATCGAGTTATCGTCGTTCCGGAGAAGATGCTGAAGGATCGGCCCCATGTGAATCATGACCTGATCGGCATGGGCGAGGTCATCGCGCAGAAGCGCCTCGATCGCGCCGGGATCGGGGGTAAAAGGTACGGTCAGTGCCATAAGTCGCTCTTACGGCCGACTGGTTAACTGCGAGTTAGGCGAACTCGCGGTTGCTGGCGATCTTCCAAGCTGAAGCAACAGGAGGCAGGTGCCGAGGAGCGCCAGAACGGCAAGTCCGATCGTCGCATCGAATGGCAGCGCCACGCTGACGATGGCGAGCAACAAGCCAAACACCAATCGATCTTCCAGCCAGGCGGAACGGGGGAAACCCGGCAAGGCAAGGCGCACAAGGCGCGCTCCGCCGACAAGCAGGATCGGGGTGAACCAGTTGAGTCCAAATGGAATCGCGCTGGTGTAGGGCAACTCGCTGCGCCACGCGGCCAACGTCACCAGTCCAGCGTCGACAATGAGATGGAACAGGGCCACGGCCTTGCGTTCAAGACCCGACGCCAGGAGCGAATCACGCTCCACCTGCCCCATGAGGCTGGCCACGCGCTCCACCAGCCAGGATAACCCGACAAGCAGGAACCCGGTGGCGGCGTTGCCAAGCCAGCCAAGGCCCAGACCGAGCAGCCCCAGTATCCCGGCAGCAAGTCCGATCAACGCAGGCCGGGTTCCTGCATGAAGCATGGCTGGCCCGAACCTGCGGACGAAGGCCATGGCCAGCAGCACCCCCGGAGACCCCTCCGCCGCGTCACCGGTAGCCGTATGCAGCCGCAGCCACTGGCGTTCTGCGGCATGGGCTTCTGGCTCGCTGCGGACCATGGTCCAGCGGCCATCTCCCAGCATGGCGGCAGATACACCGCGCAAAGGCAAGCGGCCCTGAACGGCGAGGCGCAGCAGCGCCGATTGCGCGTTCCATTCGGGCGGCAGGTCCGCGAGGCCTGCAGCGATCCGTCCCGGAAAGCGCATTGCTCCGGCAAATGCGTGGTTGATGTCGATGCGCTCGAACCCGAGCGGCAAGGCGCTTTCCGCTGGAAGAGTGAGGACACCCGGTCCTGCCTCGATCAGATCCCGAAACACATCGGGCATGGCGATCAATCCATCACCCACGACGATCACGTCGTCTTCGGGCGCGAGCAATGGCACGAGTGCGCGTGCGGTCGCCACGACATGAAACTGCGCTCCGCCTGCCTCGACAACATGCTGAAGCGCAACCAGCTCGCCACTGATCCCCTCGGCCATGACCACAAGGCGTTTGGCGCCCAGCGAGAGGGCCAGTCCGATCTGGTGGCGTAATAGCGAGCGTCCGCCTATTGGCAGATACCCGCGCAGCCCCGAAGGCGTCGTCGCCGACGCACCCGCAGCCTGCGCTGGATGGGAAGTTTCAATCAGGGAAAGAACCGCGACCCGCAACAATTGCCTCCTGTCGCACCATCGTAGGGACTGGCGACGGTCGTGCCAAGGCGGACCGCAGTCGTGTCGGGGATTAAGGTTCTATCGCCAAGTCGGCCAGCATCTGGCGAAGGCGACGAAGAATCGCCGGATCGCCGGGGGCGCCGTCCAGCGCCTCCTCTGCAAGGTCGATCAGGCCTTCGGCGTGGAAGCTTGCCGCAAGGCCTTTCAAACGCAAGGCAGCAACGTGCCAGTTGCCATCGCAGCGGGCCCGACCAAGCAGATCTACCTGCCGCTCGGCACTTTCGATGAATGCCGCGCGCAGTTCGCGCACGAGTTCGGGATCGTGCCCGGCAGCAGCGGCGAGGTTTGCGTCAAGGGAGGCGCCTTCATAGGCCATGTGAAAGCGCTACGGGCCGAAGCGTTAAGGCGGGGTTTATGGATGGGTCGAAATCGTGATATGACAGCGTCATGAACGGGGGAAGACGGATCATTCCGATCGATGGCGTCAATGAGGACGCCGGTGAGGCAACCATGGCCGGGCCAACTGCGCCCGACGATCCCGGTCTGGCATATGTGCCTCCAGCTTTCCTTGAAAAAGCGTCTGCAAGCGATTGGGATAGCTCTGAAATGCCTCCGCCTGACAAGGCTTGGCCGGTGCTCCTGTTGGCCGGTGGGGTGATCGCGGGTTGGACGGCCTTCTTCGTATGGGCCGTGATCCTTGCGCAGCCGGCACCCGCGTCCGCACAGCAATGGGCATGGTGGTCAACGCAATGGAGCGTGCCTGTCCTGCTTGTGCTCGTCCTGCTCCTGGTGGTCATGCGTACAAGCCGGCGGGAAGCGGCCCGCTTCGCCGATGCGGCGCGTCTGCTTTCGAACGAATCAGCCGACCTCGAAAGGCGCCTCGTCTCGATTAACACCGAACTCGCGCTGGCCCGCGACTTCATGGCCGCGCAAGGCCGCGACCTCGATTCGCTGGGACGGATTGCGGTTGATCGCCTTTCGGGCAGCGCCTCACAGCTTGATGGGCTGATCAGCAGGAACGGTGCGCAGATCGACAGGATCGCCGAAGTTTCAGCAGCCGCTCTCGACAACATGGAGAAGCTGCGTGGACAGCTGCCGGTCATTGCCAATGCCGCCAAGGACGTAACCAACAACATCGGCAATGCCGGACGCACCGCGCATCTGCAGCTTGAAGAACTGGTCTCGGGGTTTCAGCGCCTCAACGAGTTCGGCCTTGCGAGCGAACGGCAGGTCATGTCGTTTCGCGACCGGGTCGACAGTGCTCTTGAAGGCTTTGCCAAGGCTTCCGAAGACCTCGGCCTTCTTGCCGAGAATCGCTTCGACGCGCTGACGCAGCGCAGCGCCGATCAGGCAGCCCTGGCAGCCGATGCGGAGCAGGCTGCCCTTGCGGCTTGGCGGGAGCGCAGCGATGCGCATGCGGCATCCCTCAAGGAAACTCTCGCCCAACTCGGCGAGGCGCACGAGGGACTCATCGCGGACTCGGCCGGACGTCTGGCACGCTTCGAGGAGGCCGCGCGTTCGCTCACCGCAATGCTCGAAATCCAGGGCCGCGACCTTGACGAACAGCTGGCGCGCAGGCGGGCATCTGCCGAAGCTGGCGCTGCGGAACAACGCGTGGCTCTCGAAAAACGTCTGGCGGAAATTGACGAAGCCGTTGCCGAGCGCCGCTCTGCGATGGAGCGAGCCGCCGCTTCTGCTGCCGAAGCTTTGGCGTCCAAGCTGGCCGAGCTTGACCAAGCGATCGAGGCACAGCGCAGGACCCAACTTGTCGAGGCGGAGAATCTCGCCTCCAGATGCGAGGAAATCGGAAGCAAGGTCAGTGCTTTCTCCGAAGTACTTCGCAACTCTGGTGAACAAGGCGCGCAGACAGCGTCCCAGGTCGACCAAGCAATGGCCGACCTTAATGCGCGGTTGGGTGAAATGCGCCACGCGCTTTCGGGCACGGACCTGCAGATCGGTGAATTGACCGACTCCGCCGTAAGGCTTCTCGAACTGATCCAAGCCGGTGGCGACCACACGCGCACCCAGATTCCGGAAGCCCTGCGCAGCACCGAGGCCGGGCTCAAGGGTCTGGAGGACCGCGTGTTCACTTTGCGCGATACCTTGCGCGAGGCAGGCGACGGTGGGCGCAGCCTGGCCGAAACCGTTGGGTCTGCTCGCAATGAAGTTTCCAGCACGATCAAGGAATTGCAGAAGGCGCAGAAGACACTGTCCGAGCAAGCGGCCGAGCGCGAGAAGCAACTCGATGCGTTGCGAGAGGTGCTGGCAGGGGTGCGCGCGGAAAGCGATGCGCTTTCGCGTGACATCGAGAGCCGGCTTTCGGGAGCAATTGGCAGCTTGAACGAGGCTGCGGCCAAGGCTGGCGAAGATCTGCGCGCCAGCACTGCGGGTGAAATCGAAGGCTTGGCCGAAAGGCTTGGCGAACAGAGCAGCGCTGCCATTGCGCGCGTGCTTCAGGGGCGCGCGGCCGAACTTGTCGGTCGCCTGGAGGAAGCCATCGATGCTGCCGCGGCAGCAAGTCGGGACACCGCAATCCAGATGCGTGACCAGTTGGCCAAGGTTGATGAACTGGCCGGCAATCTGGAGGCGCGGGTCGATCGTGTTCGCGAAAAGGCAGAGGAAAAGGTCGATAACGACTTTGCCCGTCGCGCCGCCTTGATCACGGAATCGCTGAATTCGTCAGCCATCGACATCGCCAAGGCGCTTTCGACGGATGTCTCGGAAACCGCTTGGGCATCGTACCTGCGCGGGGACCGCGGCATCTTTACGCGCCGCGCCGTTTCGCTGCTGGAGAGTGCCGAAGCAAAGGCGGTTCAGGCGCATTATGAAGCCGAAAGCGAATTCCGCGAACACGTGAACCGCTACATCCACGACTTCGAATCCATGTTGCGCCAGTTGCTTTCCACGCGTGACGGTAACGCTCTGGGCGTTACGTTGCTCTCGTCCGACATGGGCAAGCTCTATGTCGCACTGGCGCAGGGGATTGAGCGCCTGCGTACCTGAGCTTGCGCCTCTAATGAAAATCGCGTGACTTGGGGATGATCCTCACGTCACGCGGGTGCGTGCGGGCACCGGGTCCGGCTCTTTCAGGGATCGGCCTGTTGCACTCGTCCGCGCGCGCAATCGGCGGCAGTAGCCTGTCGGCATCTGACAGCGCATCCAGGCTGGCGCTGGCGTCGGTCAAGTTCATGGCGATGACATGGATGACCTCGTCGTCGTACTCCACCCGCCCACGCACTTCCATCAGCCGTGCGCCCATGATGACCTTGCGCTGCTTCTCCATAAGGTCAGGCCAGATCACCAGATTGACCACGCCGGTCTCGTCCTCGAGCGTGATGAAGCAGACGCCCTTGGCGCTGCCGGGGCGCTGGCGCACCAGAACTACGCCGGCCACCAGCACCGTGGCGCGATACTTGTGGCTCCTGAGGTCTGCCGCCCGCACGAAGCCACGCTCGCCCAGCATCGGTCTCAGGAAAGCCAGTGGGTGCGCCTTCAGCGACAGGCGATGCGTCTGGTAATCAGCCACGACCTCTTCCGACAGCGGCATCATCGGCAGCACGGCGCGGGTACGCTCCTCGCCTTCCGAACGTGACGTCATGGCGGCAAACAGCGGCAGTTCCTTGGGCGCGACAAGGCTGCGGGCATCCCACAGCGCCTGCCTGCGCGACAGGCCAAGCGAGCCCAGCGCATCGGCTGCGGCAAGCCGCTCAACCACTGCCGGAGACAGCCCGGCCCGTTCCTTGAGGCTGGCCGCATCGGTGAAGGCCCCGCCCGCGCCCCTCGCCGCGACGAGCATGGCAGCCGCATGTTCGGGAAAGCCATCGATCTGCCTGAAGCCAAGGCGGAGCGCGCCTCCCCCCTGCTCCAGCGTACAGTCCCAGTCCGAGTGGTTCACATCGACCGGCAGCACCGGCACGCCATGCCGGGCCGCATCGCCCACGATCTGTGCGGGCGCGTAGAAACCCATCGGCTGCGAATTGAGCAGGGCACAGGCAAAGGCCGCCGGATAGTGGCACTTGAACCATGACGAAACGTAGACGAGGTGGGCGAAGCTGGCGGCGTGGCTTTCGGGAAAGCCGTACTCGCCGAAGCCCTTGATCTGGTTGAAACAGCGTTCGGCAAAATCGGGATCATAGCCGCGCTCAACCATGCGGCCGACCATCATGTCTTCAAGTTCGTGCACCATCCCTCGCGAACGGAACGTGGCCATGGCCTTACGCAGGCGATTGGCTTCAAGGCTCGAGAACTTCGCTGCATCGAGCGCAATCTTCATGGCCTGCTCCTGGAAGATCGGGACGCCTAGGGTGCGGTTGAGAATCGAACTCAGTTCATCTGCAGGGCCATGTTCTGGGCCGGGCGCAGGTATCTCCACCTTCTCCTCGCCCCGCCTGCGTTTGAGATAGGGGTGGACCATGTCGCCCTGGATCGGCCCCGGGCGGACAATGGCGACCTGGATCACGAGATCGTAGAACTGCCGCGGCCGCAGGCGCGGCAGCATGTTCATCTGCGCACGGCTTTCCACCTGGAACACGCCAAGGGAATCCCCCTTGCACAACATGTCGTAGACGGCCGGATCTTCGCGCGGGACTGTGGCCAGCGTCAGATCACGGCCGTGGTGCGCACCCAGCAGATCAAGGCACTTGCGAATGCAGGTGAGCATGCCGAGCGCGAGCACATCGACCTTGAGGATGCCAAGCGCGTCGATGTCATCCTTGTCCCATTCGATGAAGCTGCGATCGGCCATCGCGCCATTGCCGATCGGCACTGTTTCCGTCAGTGGCCCTTGTGTCAGGATGAAGCCGCCAACATGCTGGGAAAGATGGCGGGGCATTCCAATCATTTGCTGGGCTATGCTGATCACGCGCCTGAGGTAGGGATCGGTGCCGTCCAACCCGCTTTCGTTGACGTTCTTCTCGCCCACTTCGGTACCCCAGCTGCCCCAGACAGTGCGAGCGAGCGCGCTGGTCACGTCTTCGGAAAGGCCCATGGCCTTGCCCACTTCACGGATCGCCATGCGCGGCCGGTAGTGAATGACCGTAGCGCAGAGGCCTGCTCGGGTGCGACCGAAACGGCGGTAGATATACTGGATGACCTCTTCGCGTCGCTCATGCTCGAAATCGACGTCGATATCAGGCGGCTCCTTGCGCTCTTCGGAGATGAAGCGATCGAACAGCAACGCATGCTTGGCGGGATCGACTGCGGTGATGCCGAGGCAGTAACAGACCGCGGAATTGGCGGCCGAACCGCGTCCCTGGCACAGGATCGGCGGATCGCAGTTACGGGCAAAATCAACGATATCCTTGATAGTCAGAAAGTAGGTTGCAAGGTTCAGCTTGCCGATGAGGTCAAGTTCGCGACGCAAGGTTTCACCCACGCCATCGGGCACGCCTTCGGGATAGCGCCCGCGTGCGCCTTCCCAGGTTTGCATCTCCAGCCAGGATTGGGGAGCGTGGCCCTCCGGGCAGATCTCCTCGGGGTATTCGTAGCGCAACTCCCTGAGATTGAACCGGCAGGAGTCCGCCAGATTGCGCGTCGCTGCGATTGCCTCGGGCCAGCGTTCGAACAGGCGCACCATATCCTGCGGAGATTTCAGGTGCCGTTCGGCATTGGGTTGGAGCAAGTGCCCGGCCTTGGCAACGGTGGTCTTGTGGCGGATTGCCGTCATCACGTCTTGAAGCGGACGGCGGTTTGGTGTGGCGTAGAGCACTTCGTTGGTAGCCAGCAGGCCGAGGCCATTGCTCCGTGCCAGACCGTTCAACCTTTCGATCCGGGCGATGTCGTCGCCGACGTAAAGGTAGCTTGCAGCCAGATGGCGCATGGTCGGCAAGCTGTGGACAAGCCGGGGGAGAAAGTCGGGAAAAGGCAGGGAAAGGCTGTTCCTGACCTGTGGAAGAGCTGGGGACTCTGCTCCCGGAAAAGCATAGACATTGCTTTCGCTTTCCACCGTAAACATCTGATCCAGATCAGCAGGCGGCACGAGGATCAGGTGGATGCCCTCGGCATGGGCTGCCAGCATGGGCAGATCGATCTCGCAGGTGCCTTTCGCCTGCCACTCTCCGGTGAGCGTGCGCATTCGCCCTTCGGAGATGAGCCGACACAGCCGGCCGTACGCGGCGCGGTCCTGCGGATAGGCCAGAAAGACAAGGTCTTCGACGGTTTCGATCCGGCAACCGATAACCGGACGTAGCCGCGCAGCCTCGGCCTCGGTATGCAGGCGCACCACGCCAGCCATGGTATTGGCGTCGGCAATGCCAAGAGCATCGTATCCCAAGGCACGTGCCGTGGTGACGAGATCGATCGCGTCCGACGCGCCACGCAGGAACGAAAAGCAGGTCGCCAGGCCCAGTTCCACGAACGGTGCCGGCGGCAGGTCGCCCTCGTCCACCGGTTCGACATGGCGGCGGCGCGGTGTCAGCGGCTGTTCGGGCATGATTTATGCCGATAGTTCCGAAAGCCTCTGCGCTACCTTGCGCAAGTCTTTGGCAAACTTTGCCTCTTCCTCGGCACGACCGTGATCGTGCAGACGCAGCAGATAGCTGGGGTGCGTGGTGATCCACAGCTCGCTGCCATCTGCCAGCGCCTGAGGTTCGCCTCGCACTTTTTGCACGCTGACTGTTTTGCCGAGAAGGCTGCGTGCCGCGCTTGCGCCCAAGGCGAGAATGAGCCGGGGCTGGACCAGCGCGCGCTCGCCATCAAGCCACCAGCGGCAGATGTCGATTTCCTTGGCGGTGGGACTCTGGTGGAGGCGGCGTTTGCCGCGGGGGACAAACTTGAAGTGTTTGACCGCGTTGGTGACGTAAGTGCGTTCGTCCGAAATGCCTGCTTCTTCAAGATGCGAACGCAGCAGGCGGCCGGCCGGACCGATGAACGGACGGCCCTGCTCCTCTTCGGTATCGCCCGGCTGCTCGCCCACGATCATGAGTGCGGCGGATGAGGGCCCTTCGCCCATGACTGCCCGGGTGCCGTTGCAGCCGATCTCGCAGCGGCGGCAGCCGAGGATCGCTTCGCCAATCGCGCCAAGGCTTTGCGGCCGTTCGCCGAAGTCCTGTTCGCCCGCCTTCACCATCTGTGCCTCGCGTGCCTGCGCTCCGGCGATCAACTCGGGGATGAGCGCCGCCTCCGGCATGTTCTTCCAGTACTTGCGGGGCATTTCCTTGAGCATGGCCCCGACCTTCAAACGCGCAGGATTGAAGATCGACGCATAATACTTCCGCCACAGGGCCTCGACCGGATCGCCAGAGGGAGCATCGGCCCGGGTAGCCGGCGGGCCTTCCTGCAGCGCCTCGCCATCCCAGTGCAGGGTACCGCGCGGGGTGAGGATCGACCAGCGCATGGTGGTGAAGCGGCGCACGAAGAACCCGGCGTTGGCGCGCAGGATATGATGCTCGGGCTCGAACCAGGCGACATAGCGCTCGCTCCCCTCACCCTCGACGCTGCGGAAGCGGACGAAGGCGCGCATCTTGTGGATGTCGCGCCGGACCTGCCGCGCCAGATCCTCCATCGAGCGGACGTCGGGGTCCGCCTTGTCCTCCATCAGGCGCGGGCGGGACTGCAGGCGCCACAGCACGCGATAGAGCAGGGAAAAACGCGTGGAATCAGAATGAAGGATCGCGCTTTGGGCAAGTTGCAGGAAGTCTCGTGAAACGCGCGGTTGCGGGGCATCGGCAGGGGGCGACGGCAGGCGACGGTCCCCTTGGGCGAACAGGTCCGCTCCCGGATCGGCCGGCGATTCCCAGGTGATCCGGTCTGGCGGCACATCAGCGCGGACCATGCGACGGGCAGCATCACGCCAGCCTTCGAAATCATCGGGCGCGGCAAGCTGGATCCGGAACGCTTCGGCCAGGCGCATGTCGCGGAACGGCTTCATGCGAAGAGTTCCATCTGGGCAGGCTTGGTCGCGGGTACCAGAAGGCTGTGCAGATCTGCCCGGTCGGTCAGCATGACCGGCCGCCAATCCTCGGTGACGATGAACGGACGCACTTTGGCAATGGAGACGGTAAGCTTGCCGACATCGGCGAGACGCAGGCGGCGTTGGCGGCGCGCGGCGACGAGCGCGTTGACGGCTTTCACGCCCAAGCCCGGCACGCGCAGCAGCTTCTCGCGCGGGGCACGGTTGACGTCGACCGGGAAATCTCCGCGAAAGCGCAAGGCCCAGGCGAGCTTGGGGTCGATGTCGAGCGGAAGCATGCCATCGTTGCCGGCGGCCTGCTGCACCTCGTGCGGGGCAAAGCCGTAGAAGCGCATCAGCCAGTCGGACTGATAGAGCCGATGTTCGCGCATCAAGGGCGGACGCTTCAGCGGCAGGACTGCGCTGGCGTCGGGGATCGGGCTGAAGGCTGAGTAATAAACGCGGCGCAGGCGGAAGCGATCATAAAGCGTGCTGGCGCGGCCGACGATATCGGCATCGGTCGCGGCATCGGCACCGACGATCATCTGGGTGGACTGGCCGGCGGGGGCGAATTTCGGCGCATGGCGGAAGCGCTTGCGGGCGTCCTTGGCCTCGACAATCGCTTCCTTCAGCGACCCCATGGCCCCTTCGATCTGCGGTGCGGACTTGTCGGGCGCGAGGCGGGTCAGGCCGGCTACCGTTGGCAACTCGACGTTGATCGAGACGCGATCTGCATAGAGCCCGGCCTGGGCGACCAGCTCGGGATCGGCTTCGGGAATCGTCTTGAGGTGGATATAACCCCGAAAATCGTGTTCTTCGCGAAGGATACGGGCGACTTCTATCAACTGCTCCATGGTGTGGCTGGAGCTTTTGACGATGCCGGAGGAGAGAAACAGGCCTTCGATATAGTTGCGGCGGTAGAACGACAGGGTCAGGTCCACCACCTCCTGCGGGGTAAAGCGCGCGCGGCGGGTGTTCGAACTTTTGCGGTTCACGCAGTAATGGCAATCGAACACGCAGTGATTTGTCAGCAGGATCTTGAGCAGCGAGATGCAGCGACCATCGGGCGCATAGGCGTGGCAGATGCCCATGCCCTCGGTCGACCCGATGCCTTTTCCGCCCTTGCTGTTGCGCTTGGTGGTGCCCGACGAGGCGCAGGAGGCATCGTACTTTGCGGCATCGGCCAGGATTTCGAGGCGTTCGAGAACGGTAAGCTGCGACATTCGTTCCTTATATGTTCTTTCAACGTCCAGTGCCAGCCCGTACCTGTGGGCAGACGGGCATCGGAACGCGAAACGGGACGAGCCGTTCAGGCACCACACGGGCGGGGCCTGAGGAGACAGTTTGATGCCGATGATCGAGACCCGGGATGGGACCCGCCTTTATGCCAAGTCGTGGGGCGATGGGCCGCCGGTGGTGCTGATCCATGGCTGGCCACTCTCTGGCGACAGCTGGGACCCGGTGAGCAACGCACTGGCCGATGAAGGCTTCCGTGCGATTGCCTATGACCGGCGCGGGTTCGGACGGTCGGACCAGCCTTCGGATGGCTATGACTACGATACCTTTGCCGACGATCTGGCTGACGTCATGGCAGCAATGAATGCCAATAACGGCGCGGCTCTGGTCGGATTCTCGATGGGCGGTGGCGAGATCGCGCGCTACATGTCGCGCTATGGCGGGCAGGGCGTTTCGCGCGTGGCGCTGGTGTCATCGGTCGTGCCCTACATGCTCCAGACCGACGACAATCCCGAGGGCGTGCCGCAATCGACGTTCGATGAGATGACCGAAGGCATGCTGGAGGACCGTGCGAAATTTTTCACCGGCTTCTTCCGCGATTTCTATGGCGTGGGCATGCTGAGCAAGCCGGTCAGCGACGAGACGCTGAAGCTGTCCTGGGCGACCGCCATGCAGGCAGGCCTGAGGCCCACGCTGCTTTCGGCGAAGGCTTTTGCCACCACCGATTTCCGGGGTGACCTGCCCTCGTTCAGCGTGCCGACGCTGGTGATCCACGGGACTTCGGACGCCACTGTACCGATCGAGGCAACCGGACGCGCCGTGGCCAGGGCCGTGCCGCACGCGACGCTGATCGAGTACGACGGCGAGCCGCATGGCCTCTTTGCAACGCAGACCGAGCGTCTGACCAAGGACCTGCTCGATTTTGTTTCCGGTCGTCCGGCAGAGACCATGCCGCAGGAAGTGATCGATACGCTGACGGCACAGACCATCGTGGCACCATCGATCTGATACTTCAGGCAAAGAGCCCCTGGATGAACCATTCGGGGGCTCCGCCGCGGCCATCGCCGATCACGCCGTGGCGATAGATCCAGTAACGGCGGCCGGCTTCGTCCTCGATCCGGTAGTAATCCCGCAAGCGCACGGTAGAGCGTTCGCGCCACCATTCGGGGGCAATGCGTTCAGGCCCCTCGGCGCGGACAACCTTGTGCAGCTGGCCGCGCCATTGGAACTGGCGGGGTAGACCGTCCGGAGTTTCATAAATAACCGCAACTGATTCCGGTTTATCCAATATTTTCAGTGGCCTGTGATGAAAACGCAATTCTTCCTGTGAAGATGGCATATCTGCCAGTGGAGGCTGCCAGCGCTGGGCGCGTTCAGGCACATGGCTGCCATGAACGACCGGGCGGCGCACCGCCTCAGGCCCGAGCCGTACGGTCAGGCGATCGATACAGGCGGCAAAGCTGGTACCATGGCGCTCAGCCGCGGCATCGAGATCGGCCTGGGACAGATTCAGGGGTTCGGCCCATGGCACGCGCAGGCGCACGAGTTCTATCCCGAACCCGGCATCGAGATCATCGAGCCGCGCGGCAAACAGGCGGCAGATATGGGCCGGATCGCGCGAGGCGGCGGCCATCTCGAGCCGCCGCACCATGACCTCGCCATCGACCTTCCACATTCCGAGCTCGAGGCGACGTGCGCCCTGCCCCAGTCCTTCGAGCAAGCGCGCCAAGTCGGCAGCGAGGTCCTCGACCACGCGATCGAGCAGAGTGCGGTGGCGGATCGGTTCCATCAGACGGCGCTGAACCATCGGGGCGGGCACGCCCACGACAGGCAGCAGCGGTTCGGGCCGCAAACCGAAGATCTGATCAAGCCGCAACAGCGGGTTCGCTGCAGCCGATCGGTGGTTGCGGAAGCGACGGGCGAGGTTCTCGCGCGTCAGGCCTTCGATCTGACCCAATCGCTTGAGGCCGAGCCGGCGCAGCAGCAGGATCACATCGGCATCAAGACGCAAGGCGGCTACGGGCAGATCGGCGAGGAATGTGCGTGGGTCTGCCTCTGGGGGCTGGATTGCAGCCACAGGTCCGTGCCGCGCAAGCGCCCAAGCCGCGCCTGCAGTGGGGGCGAGCGCAGCACGGGCCGTCAAACCACGCTTGTTCAGCAGGGCCAACGTGTCAGCGATCAGGGCTTGCTCGCCGCCGAACAGGTGAGCCACGCCGCTGGTGTCGACGAGCAGGCCATCGGGGGGATCAAGCGCGCTCCATGGCCCCCAGCGTTGCGCCCACAGGGCAAGGTTTTCAAGAAAGGCGAGGTCGCCCGCAGCATCAGCGGGGCGCACGGCGAGCGCGGGACAGAGCGTACGCGCATCGGTGAGGCGCATTGACGGCACAGCCCCCGCGGCATGGGCAGCAGCGTTGGCGGCAGCAATGCGCGGGCCGTGGGCGGTATCTTCGATCAGAGCGAGCGGGGTGGCGTCGAGCCCTTCTCCGTGAGCCAGCCCCTCAACCAGTCGCCAGCGATCGATCGCCAGATTCGTGCACCAGATCGCCATGATCCGGCGTGAAGGGTTCGGCGACGAGGAGAGCGTCGTCATCGCACAAGATCCATTGTCCGGGGTGGAAGGTGTGGGCACGAAACAGATCGGCCCGCCATGTGGCGATGCCCGGCGCATGGGCATTCCAGCGCGGGCGTGGCGAAGGCGCGGGCGCAATCTCCCAGCGCATTCGCGCCGCGCCGAGATCGCGCCTGGCATCGAGCCGGACCAGCCATAACGGCACGCCATGCTTTTCCGCCGCGAGGCTGAGGCGGCGCGACGCGGTGAAATCGAGGGCGCGAGGATTGCCTGCAATCTCGCCAATCACAAAAGCCATATCGTGGCAGCGCAAGCCCTCTTCCAGCGCGAAGAGGGCATCTTCGGGCGTGGCGGCGGCAACGTGGACAAGGCGATGGCGCAAGTCGGCCGCCAGACCGGGCAGATAAGGCCTGCCGGAAAGACGCAGCGCCGCCTTGTCCTGCACCCACAGGAAGGGGCGGCGATCGTGCAGCTCTGCGGCGCGCTGCTGGCGCAAGGCATCGCGGGCCAGTGCCAGCGCCATTCCTGCCCCGCAGGCATCGCGGGCCCGCGCGAACAGTTCGACATGGGGGCAATCGAGGGCCAATCCCGGTGTCCAACGATGCGTCCGGTCCGACGCGCCGATACCGCGCACAAGGCCTGGAGCAAGAGTGCCGAGGGCTGCGACTGGATCGCGGATAGGGGCGTGTTCGATCATGCGATTCGTTCCTTTGTTCTTATTATGTTCTATTTTGAGGAACGCGCAATCCATGCATCCTTTCCCTTTTGTGCACAGCCTTGGGGAAAAACCTGGGGGGAACCTCACCCGCCTCGTCCCGTTCATCAGGCAACTGCCGACAAGCAAAGGACATTCCAGCGATGAAGTACGATCAGGGCAATCCCGAAGAGCTGCGCGAAAAATTCTGGAAGGCGATGTCGTCGTCGCCATATGTCATGCTCCAGCTCGACAACGATCCGGATTCGGCCGCGCCCATGACCGCGCAGCTCGACAAGGACGCCAACAGTGCGATCTGGTTCTTCACGAGCCGTGACAATCGCTTCGCCAAGATGGGCGGCGCCACCGCCACGTTCTCTTCAAAGGGACACGACGTGTTCGCCCGCTTCCACGGCATGCTGGTCGAGGAAACCGATCGCGCCGTACTGGAGAAGCACTGGAACAACTTTGTCGAGGCCTGGTTTCCCGGCGGGCCGGATTCGCCCAACCTGCTGTTCATGCGCATGACCCTGGGAGATGCATCGATCTGGGCTGGCGAAATGGGCCTGATCGGAACCGCAAAGATGGCGCTGGGCATGGACGTCACCAACGACGTCAAGGGCGGCTACACCGACACCCAACTCTAAGTCGTTCCATCGACAAAACGAAAAGGGCCGCCCCGGAAGGAGCGGCCCTTGTCATTTGCTCGAAGCAAAGGATCAGTCGATCGGCGGCACCGGCTGCGGCGGTGCGTCAGCGTCAGCTTCGTGCACTTCGACCGAACCGCGGCCCACGTGGCTGCGGCTGCGGCTGTAAGCATAATAGACCACCAGCCCGACCGCAGCCCAGATTACGAACAGCAGCTGGCTCTTCGCGTCGAGCTTGTAAAACAGGTAAAGGCAACCTGCGAACGCCAGCGGCGAAGTCAGGTAGATCGCCGGAGTACGGAACGGCCGATGACGGCCCGGTTCGCGGCGACGGATCACCAGAACCGCGATGGACACGGCGGCAAAGGCGAACAGCGTGCCCGAGTTCGAAATGTTGGCGAGCAGCCCGACCGGGAAGAACGCCGCGAACAGCGCCACGAAAACGCCAGTAATGATCGTGATCACGTGTGGCGTGTTGTAACGCGGATGAATCTTCGAGAACGAAGCAGGCAGCAGACCGTCGCGGCTCATCACGAAGAAGATGCGGGTCTGGCCGAACATCATCATCAGGATGACCGACGGCAAGGCAAGACCAGCGGCAAGGCCAATCAGGTTGCCGATCTGAGGCCAACCGATTTCACGCAGCGTCCATGCCAGCGCTTCCTTCGAGCAGACGACAGCCTGATCGCCCATGGCCATGCACTGCGCAGCAAGTTCCCGGCTCCCCGGCTCCATACCAAGACCGTTGGCGTCAAGCACAGGCTGTGCGCCGACCGAACCGATCACGCCCGCTGCAACCAGCAAGTAGAACACGGTGCAGATTGCAAGGCTACCGATCAGGCCGATCGGCATGTTGCGTTGCGGGTTCTTCGTCTCCTCCGCCGCTGTCGAGACAGCGTCGAAGCCAACGTAGGCGAAAAAGATCGAGGCCGCAGCCGCGCCGATCCCACTGAAGCCGAGCGGTGCGAAGGGCTCGAAGTTTTCCATCTTCATCACAGGCACGGCCAGAATGATGAACAGGGTGAGCGCCGAAACCTTGATCGCCACCAGCACCGCGTTGACCGAGGCGCTTTCCTTGGTGCCGATCACCAGCAGCCAGGTGACGAGCCCGGCAATCAGCATCGCGGGAAGGTTCACCACGCCGCCATCATAGGGCCCGCGCACCAGAAGGTCAGGTATGTCTATGCTGAAGGCGTTCTCGATCAGCCCGACGACATAGCCAGACCAGCCCACGCTGACCGCACCTGCCGCCACGGCATACTCGAGAATAAGTGCCCAACCTACCATCCACGCGATAAGTTCACCCATCACGGCGTAGCTGTAAGTGTAGGCAGAGCCCGAAACCGGGACCATCGACGCCATCTCGGCGTAACACAATGCCGCTACGGCGCAGACGAAGCCGGCGATGATGAAGCTGATCATCATCCCGGGGCCAGCCTTCTGCGCGGCCTCGGCCGTCAGCACGAAGATCCCGGTGCCGATGACAGCACCAACGCCGAGCATGGTAAGCTGGAAGGCTCCCAGCGAGCGATGCAACGATTTCTTTTCAGCAGTTGCTAGAATGGCGTCGAGCGGTTTGACGCGACCGAACATGAAATTCTCCCGCCTTGGTCCGGCACCTGAAACCAAAACGGTTGCGCCGGAAACCAGGTTATGGCGCGCAACGCTAGCGGGAACGTCCTTTCGCGCAAGCCATTTTTCCCCAGACTTGCATCAAAGATGTGCCACACATCGGGCCACCTTGCGGGTTTTCGACAAGCAAGTAGAAGCATCTGCCCGCTTCAGAGGATGCGCAACGATGTCCACGACCTTCCAGCTCGACACCGCCACCAGCCGCGCGAACCCTACGCCCGCACCGATGAAACGGCTGACGATCCCGGCGATCCGCCAGCGCAAGAAGGATGGCGTGACGAAGGAACCGGTCGTCATGCTCACCGCCTATACCGCGCGGCAGGCGCAGCTGCTCGACGCTCATTGCGACCTGCTGCTGGTGGGGGATTCGCTGGGCCAGGTGATCTATGGCTTGCCCTCCTCGGTGCCGGTCACGCTCGACATGATGGCCGCCCACGGCGCAGCGGTGGTGCGCGGATCCTACCATGCCGCTGTCGTGGTCGACATGCCGTTCGGTTCCTACGAAGCCTCGCCGCAGCAGGCATTCGAAAGCGCCTCAAGGCTCCTCAAGGAGACCGGTTGTGCCGCGGTCAAGCTCGAGGGCGGGGAAGCCATGGCCGAAACCGTCGCCTTCCTGACCAGACGCGGCATCCCGGTGATGGGTCACGTTGGCCTGACCCCGCAGGCGGTCAACGTGCTCGGCGGCTACAACGCGCGTGGTCGCAGCGAAGCCGAAGCCGCCAAGATCGTCGGCGATGCGCAGGCGCTGGCCGAAGCCGGCACCTTTGCCATCGTGATCGAGGGCGTGGTCGAACCCATCGCCATCGCCATCACGCAGGCCGTGCCCTGCCCCACCATCGGCATCGGCGCATCGGCGCAGTGTGACGGACAGGTGCTGGTGACCGAGGACATGCTCGGCATGTTCGAGCGGGTGCCGCGCTTCGTGAAGATCTACGAGAATATCGCCGAGACCATCTCCGGCGCAGCCGCCCGCTATGCTGCCGAAGTGCGCTCTCGCGCGTTCCCCGGTATTGAACAGACCTATCAGCCGAAGTAACGCGCCGCGACACGCCAACAAGGGAATTCCGCTTGCTCCGCTTCTACAAGGGTTCGATCCTTTTCACGCTGGTCTGCCTGGCATTGGCCGTCGCCTATGGCTGGATGCAGACCGGCACCGCCAGTGGCACCATGTCCCTGCTATGGATCGTGTTCGTCCTTTCCATCCTCGAAATCTCGCTGTCGTTCGACAACGCGGTGGTCAACGCGGCCGTGCTCGAGGAAATGGACGAAATCTGGCAGAAGCGCTTCCTGACCTGGGGCATGATCATCGCCGTGTTCGGCATGCGCATCGTATTTCCGCTGGCCATCGTGGCGATTGCAGCGGGATTGGGGCCGGTAGAGGCCTTGAACCTCTCCCTGAACGATCCCAAGCGCTATGAAGAGATCGTCAGCAGCGCGCACGTTGGCATTGCCGGTTTTGGCGGCGCGTTCCTTGCAATGGTTGGCCTGAGCTTCTTCTTCGATGGCGAAAAGGAAGTGCACTGGATCCGCTGGGTCGAGGAAAAGCTCGCCGTCGTCTCCAACGTCAAGGCTGCCGAGATCGCGCTGCTGCTGCTCGGAATTTATGGCATCTCCCTGATGCTGCCTGAAGCCGAAGCCCTGACATTCATCGTCTCGGGCGTGCTTGGCCTGGTGACTTTCATCGCCGTCGAGGCGCTGGGCACCATCCTCGAGATGCGCGACGAGGCACAAAAGGCCGCAGGCGTGGTGGTGCGCTCGGGCGTTGGCGGTTTCCTCTACCTCAACGTGCTTGACGCATCATTCAGTTTCGACGGCGTGATCGGCGCATTCGCCCTGTCCAACAACATGGTCATCATCGCGCTCGGCCTGTCGATCGGCGCAATGTTCGTCCGTTCGATGACGATCATGCTGGTAAAGAAGGGCACCCTCTCGGAATACCGCTACCTCGAGCATGGCGCGTTCTGGGCGATCATCGCGCTCGGAGCGATCATGCTGCTGTCCGCGAAGTTCCATATTCCCGAAACGATCACCGGCCTGATCGGCGCAGCCCTTATCGGACTGTCGCTGTGGTGGTCGGTCCGCCACAAGCGCAAGTACCCGGACAGCGAGATCGACGCCGCCATCCGGGCAGACTGACCTCTCAGCCCCGCCCGGCCAGTGAGGGCTTGGGCGCGGGCGTACCGAGGAAACGCGGCGCCGGCGCAGGCATGACCATCCCCTCGTCTTCGACGAACGTCTCGCGCGCGGTGTTGTGGGGATGCTTTGGAGCCTCGCGCAAGCTGAGAACCGGAGCGAAGCAGATGTCGGTGCCATCCATGATCGCGCACCATTCGTCTCGCGTCTTGGTCAGGAACAACGCGGCAAGTCGCGCCTTCAGGTCCGGCCAGACGCGCGGGTCCATCTGCGGGGCAAAAGCGGGATCGTCCTTCAGGCCGGTCTTTTCCAGCAGCAGGGCATAGAACTGTGGCTCGATCGAACCGATCGAGATCCACTTGCCGTCGCTCGTTTCATAGGTGTCATAGAAGTGCGCGCCGCCATCCAGCAGGTTGACGCCGCGCACGTCTTTCCACCGGCCAAGCCCCAGGAAAGTATAGGTCATGGCCGAAAGGATCGCCGCGCCATCCACCATGGCGCAATCCACCACTTGCCCCTTGCCAGTGCGCTGCGCCGAGAACACGGCGGCCATCACACCGAACGCCATCAGCATGCCACCCCCGCCGAAGTCTCCGACAAGGTTGACGGGGAACTGCGGCTTTCCGCCCGCCTGACCGAAGCTGTGAAGTGCGCCCGCCAGCGCGATATAATTGATGTCATGCCCGGCAAGCGGAGCCATCGGCCCGTCCTGCCCCCACCCGGTCATGCGCCCGTAGACCAGCCTGGGATTGTCGGTGAGCAACACATCCGGTCCCAGGCCAAGCCGCTCCATCACGCCGGGGCGATAGCCTTCGACTATGGCATCGGCGTCCTTCGCCATTTCGCGGATCCGGGCGATCGCGACGGGGTCCTTGAGGTCAAGCTCGATCCGTTCGCGATTGCGGTTCAGGATATCGCGGTTTCCGCTGTCCCCAACACGGTCACCCTTTGCCGGTCGGTCGATGCGGATGACGCGCGCCCCATGGTCCGCCAGCATCATGCAGGCAAACGGTCCGGGGCCGATCCCTGCGAATTCGAGTACCGTCAGCCCTTCGAGCGCCCCTGCCATGATCCGTCTCCGCATTTAATCGTTCGATTGAATTCGGATTAAGGTCATGGCGCTCCTCTGTCGAGGACAGAGTTCATGACAGATTGCGCAATGCTCGCTGCTGCAGGATGCCCTCGATCGCGTCCTGCCCGGAATTGGCACCCAATGCAGCGCGTCCCGCAGACAGCAGCTTCAGGGCCTGCGGACTGCCAGGGTTCTGCCGCAAGTAGCGGGCGAGAACGCCGTTTGCTTCCACGGGCTTACCAATTGCACGCAAGGCGTAGTCTATTCTCTGCAGTGTCGGCAGGTTGAAGCGAATGACCGCTGCCCGACCGTACTGGTCAAGCGCCCCGGCTTGATCCCCAGCCATGAGCCGGGCATCGCCTGCCAGCAGCCACGCCTCAGCTGCGCCGGGATTGGCAAGCCGGAGACGGTCCGCAACCGACACAGCCTGACCAGCATTGCCGCTCGCGATCAGTCCGCGGATGTAGGGCACGGCGTTCGCCGCAAAGTTTGGCGCATCGCCATACGCCAACGCGAGCACAGGCAATGGCTGATCTGCGGAAATAACCGTCGCAGTGCGTTGGCCAGTTGCTTTCGATCGTTCCCGGTAGGACGCGGCGGCGAGCTTGTTCCCAAGACCCGCCTCGGCATCGCCGGCGAGCACCAGCAGATAAGGCGTGGCAAAGTTCTGCTTCGCCCAGGCAGACGCAATCTCGCTCGCCTGCTGATGAAGGCCCTGTCGTTCCAGAGCCCGCACCAACAGCATTCGCGCCTGCAGGTTATCGGGCTGCACGCGCAGCAGCCGGTCGAAATGGCCGACGGCAAGGTTGGCGTTGCCGGCGCGATATTCGAGAATGCCGTTGAGCAGCATAGCCGCAGGCATGTCGCGCAAGGCAGTGCCAGTCTGCAGCAGGATCTTGCGGGCCAGATCGGTCTGCCCTGCCCTAGCCGCCAGGACCGCCTGAAGATAGAGCGCGCGGACGTTGCCGGGATCGACCTTGGCCAGCTTGCGGCAGACGACCAGCATGGCTCGGTATTGCCCCATGTCGCCAAGCGTTGCAGCATATTCGCCCAGCAGCCCCACGTCATCGGGCGCAGCGCGAAGCCCTGCCTCGAACCAGGGCAATGCAGCCTGCAGGCCAAACTGTTCGCGTATCAGCAACCCCCGCAATTCAAGCGCGCGTGGGTCTTGGGGCGCCAACTCTACCGCACGCTCTGCCGCCTCGATCGCCTGGGCCTGCTCGCCGCCGCTGAAACGCAGCCGTGCAATGTCGACCCACAACGAAGCATTGTCCGGCGAGAGGCGATAGGACTGGTCCAGCGCCTGCCCGGCCGCTGCCAGCCGGCCGTCCATTAGCTCGATGCGTCCGCGCAGTTGCCAGCCATGCGCAGCGCTTTCGGCCCGGAAGTCACCGCCGTAAAGCACCTTGCGCGCCTCGCGCCGGTCCCCTTGCAGGAGCAGTGCCTCGCCGAGTTCCGCCCGCACGTCATCGGGGGACGCTCCCTGCCGCATCGCCGCCCGCAACGGTGCCTCGGCTGCGATGCCGTCGCGCTTCGCGATGGCATCGCGCGCCTTGGCGAGCAGGTCCGCTGGCACGTCGCCCCGCACCGGTCCGCCAAGGACCAATGCAATCAGCGCGGCCGCGGTGAACCTAGTTATGGAGATCGTACTGCTTGAGCAGGTCATAAAGCGTGGGCCTGCTGATGCCGAGCAGCCGCGCGGTGCTGGAGATGTTGCCCTCGCTTCGCGCAAGGGCGTGGCGAATGACCTTGCGATCGGTCACTTCACGCGCAGTCTTGAGATTGAGAGGCGAGGCCTCCGGCGACTCGCCCGTCGGCAGATCGAGGTCGGCCGCAGAGACGAGCTTCCCGTCGGCCATGATCACCGCGCGCTTTACCCGGTTCTCAAGCTCGCGCACGTTACCCGGCCAGTTCCACCCATCGATGGCGGCCAGCGCATCGGGCGCGAAGCCCTTGACCGAAGGATTCATCTCCTTGGCAAAGCGCAGCAGGAATGACTTGGCGAGAAGCGTCGCATCGCCCGGACGCTCGGCCAGCCCCGGAATGCGCACCACGATCTCGGCCAGGCGATAGTAAAGGTCCTCGCGGAAGCGGCCGTCAGCGATCATTGCCTCGAGGTTCTGGTGCGTTGCGCAGACGATGCGCGTGTCGACCTCGATCGACCGCCGCCCACCGATCCGCTCGATGGTTCGCTCCTGCAGGAAGCGAAGCAGCTTCACCTGCAACTGCAGCGGGATGTCGCCGACCTCGTCGAGGAACAGCGTGCCGCCGCTCGCCATTTCGATCTTGCCCTCGGTCGTCTTTACCGCGCCGGTGAACGCACCCTTTTCATGCCCGAACAGTTCGCTTTCCAGCAGGTTTTCGGGGATGGCCGCGCAATTGATCGCGACGAATGCGCCCTGTGCCCGGCCCGAGCAATCGTGCAGACCGCGTGCAAGAAGCTCCTTGCCGGTACCGCTGGCTCCCAGCAGCATGACCGAGACATTGGTGTTGGCCACGCGCTCGATCGTACGCGCCACCTTGATCATCTCCGGTGCAGCCGTGATCATGCGACCAAGCACCTTGTTGTCCGACGAGGCCCGCGTCGCCAGGACACGGTTTTCCGCTTCGATCTGGGACAAATGCAGTGCGCGCCGCACGATTAGGCCCAGCGCGTCGATGTCCACTGGCTTCTGGTAGAAATCGTAGGCGCCCTTCTCGATCGCCTTCAGGGCCGATTCCCGCGCACCGTGCCCGCTGGCGACAATCACCTTGGTCTGGGGACGCAGCGCCATGATCTCGTCAAGCACGGCAAACCCCTCGGTCGTTCCATCCGGATCGGGCGGAAGGCCGAGATCGAGGGTCACGACAGCGGGCTCTTCCGACCTAAGCAGCGTCAACGCCGTTGCCCGGTCGCCGGCGATGACGACCTCGAAGTCCTCGTAGGCCCATTTGAGCTGAGCCTGCAGACCCGGATCGTCCTCGACGATCAGCAGCACCGGCCGCTGTCCGGACTTTGCGTCACTCATCATGCCACCTTTTTCCCATGGGGGTGCTTTCCCCCTCAATCGAACTGATCAGCCCCTGCGTTGCCGCCAGCGGCAGGCGCACCGTAAAGCGGCTGCCCAGCCCTTCGCGGCTTTCAACCTCAAGCTTGCCGCGCATTGCCCGCACCATTTCGCGCGCTTCGTAGGCACCGATGCCGAACCCGCCTTGCTTGGTCGACACGAATGGCCGGAACAGCCGATTGCGGATGAATTCAGCGCTCATTCCGCAACCGGTGTCGATGACTTCGATCGTGCCGTAGAGCCCGTCGACGTTGCATTGCAGGAAAACCGCCATGCCCTCGGCGCTGGCGTCGATCGCGTTCTGCACCAGATGCAGGACCACCTGCTCGAGCACTTCACGGTTGGCCAGGACACGGCACGGCGCATCATGCGTGACGTGGACCTGCAACTGCCCCGGCGCATTGTAGCGATTGGCCACTGCGCGGATCACTTCGCTCGCATCGATGTCTTCGACGCGCTCTGCAGCATTGCCACCATAGCGCGAAAGCCTGGCCAGAAGAGCGTTCAGCTTGTCGGCGGAATTGCGCAGCGTGATCAGCATGTCCGCCCGGAATGCCGGATTTTCCGCATGCTTCTCGGCATTGCGCGAAAGCAGGCTCAACTGGCTGGCAAGGTTCTTGATGTCATGCATGACAAACGCCATGCGACGGTTGAATTCCTCGAACCGGCTCGCCTCGAGCAGCGCCGACTGGCCCGCATGCTCGGCGAGGTAGCTGGCCAGCTGCATGCCGACGACGCGCAGCAGGTCGAAATCCTCCCAATCGAGCTTTCGAGCCACTTGCGGGCGCCCGAGCACCACCAGACCGACGAGACGATCAAAGTGAAGCAGCGGCACCAGAGCCCAGGCGGAATGCTCTTCCACCAGCCACTGGGGCACGGCGACATCCTCGCCCTGATGGTTCACGCCGGCACGCAGTTCGTCGAGGTCGACAATGAACCCACGTTTCTCGAAAAAGTCGACCCGGTCGATCGACAGCGCCTCGGCAGGAACGTCGGCAGTCGGCCACTGCCAGCGCGCGGAAAGCACCATCTCGCCATTCTCGCCCTGGCACAGAAGCAGGCCCGCTGAACTGTCGGTGATGTCGGCGACCGCCTGGACCACGCGCTCATGCAATGACGGCGCATGTGTGCCACCGCGGCCGATCGTTCGGGTGAAGCGCAGCCACTCCGAGCGATAGTCGTAGCGGTGCTGGAAGAAGTGCTTGGCGAGCATGACCTTCATCCAGCCACGCAGGCGCCCCGAGGGCAGAATGGCCAGTACGAGCACGCTGGTCACGAACACGAAGCCCAGCTGCGCAAGCTGCCCGGCGTCGCCGCCGAGCCAGGTCAGCGATTGGGCTGCGCCAACCATCAGGATCATGTAGGCGCCGATCACCAGCAGCGAGAGCGACTGGAACGCCACCGCGCGCGACGGTGAGAAGCGCAGCGCCGACCGTCCTCGCACCGCACCAATGGCAAGCAACAGGGCGACGCCGATCTGCGCCACGCCGCGCATGGCTTCGAGTTCGACCGGCAAGGTCCGCGCGAGATAGGCAATCGTGTAAAGGTTGAGGTCGTATCCCCAAACCGTTGCCATCGCGATGCAGCTCCAGCGCAGCGCCACGCGCTGTTGCGCCATGGCCCCGGCATAGAGGTTATGCACCAGCACCAGCGCGCCCGTTGCAACCAGCAGCCGGAACAGCATCGAGATCTGGAAGATCATCGCCTGCGCCGCAGCGTTGCCGCCATAACGCACATTCAGCATGAGCAGGATGAACTGCAGTGTTTCGACGAAGATCAGCGCCGCCATGACCGGCCTGATCGGCGCCACACTCGTATGGCGCCCATCGCGGGAAAACAGTACGAACGCGAGGCTGAGCCAGGCGAAAGTGCGGAAGCTTTCGAATACCTGCGCGACCAGCGTCGCATATCCGGTGCCTGCGACCACAAGCGCCCAGGCACCGCTTACGATGAAGGCACCAAGCTCTGCCCGGGCAGACCCCTCCTGCGCGTTACGCCGGCGCTCCCAGCGCCAGCCTGTCAGCATCAGGAAGCAGAACGCGGCAATGAGAAATGCCCATTGCCCGAAGCCCTGCCATGACAAGGGGGTCTGCATCACGGCGCCTCCTTACCTAGCGCCCTCGTGCCAGAGCACGACGCGCAGAGTCTGAAGAAGGATCAGCAGGTCCAGGAAAGGGGTGTAGTTCTTGGCGTAGTAAAGGTCGTACTCGAGCTTGTGCCGCGAATCCTCGATCGATGCACCATAGGGATAATTGATCTGCGCCCAGCCCGTAATGCCGGGCTTCACCATATGTCGCTCGGCGTAATACGGCAGCTTTTCCTCAAGATCCGATACGAACTCGGGCCTCTCGGGACGGGGGCCGACAAAGCTCATCTCGCCTTTCAATACCGACCATGTCTGTGGCAGTTCATCGATGCGGACCTTGCGGATGAAGCGGCCGATCCGGGTCACGCGGGGGTCGTTCTCCTGCGCAAACTGCGCGCCGTTCACCTCGGCATCGGTACGCATCGAGCGCAGTTTGATCACATCGAACGGCTCGCCATAGAGGCCGACGCGGCGTTGGCGGAAGAACGCCGGCCCCTTGCTGTCGATCTTCACCAACAACGCAAACAGCACGATCACCGGCAGGGTCAGGACCAGCAGCAGCAAGCTCGCCGTGATATCGAAGATACGCTTTGCCGCACTCGACAGCGCGCGGCCCGACGAAAACCCGTCCGAGAAGATCAGCCAGCTGGGGTTGACCGTGTCGAGATCGACCCTGCCCGTCTCGCGTTCCATGAACGTCGAGAAATCGTTGACGTGCACCCCCGTGGTCTTGATCCGCAGCAGATCCTTCAGCGGCAGCGCATTTCGGCGCTCTTCCAGCGCCAGCACGACTTCGCTTACACCCAGATTCTCCACATAGCGCGTGAGGTTGTTGATCGCGTCGCGGTGTATCGCTTCCTCGACAACCGGTGCGGCGCTGCTCATGCCGATATACCCGACAATGGCGAAGCCTGCCTCTGGCCGCTCGCCCAGCTTGCGCAGGCGATCCGCTCGCGCTCCGGCGCCCAGCACCAGCACGCGCCGACGGAATGCCGATGTCCCGAGAAGTCCTCCCAGCAGCAGACGGATCAGGACCAGGAAGGCCATGGCGATGAACATTGCGTAGAACAGGTTCGATCGCCACAGCGTGCGCCCCGGCAGCATGAAGTAGACGACGGAAAGGGCGATGATCCCGAGGCTCACCGCCACCAGCAGGCGGGCCGTAGCGTAGCGCATCGAACGCAGCGCGTCCGAGCCATAGACACCGACTGCGATCATCGCGGTCTGCACCAGCACCGCAAACAGCAGCAATGGCGTCAACCGCATGGGCACCATGCCCGGGTCGATGCCGATCTGGTGCGCGCGCAGTTGCCACCCCAGTTCGCCGGCGCCGATCAACAGGACAAAGTCCAGCAAGCCCAGCAGCAGGACGGAATGCGGTATGTAATGCTTGAACAGGCGGATCATTTGCCCGGCACTCGTCACCCCACTCGGGCACGGAATGGCCCAGTGGGGCGGTCTTACACCGCAAAGGGTAAAGCGTCGGTTACTCTGACACCGGCAAGCTCATAATCCGGAGCTCACATCTATCTGAAATATATAGAGAAAACTCCGCCCACAAAAACAATCTGTCGGCGGAGTTTACATTCTTGGTTGATCCGAGCGGATCTATTTGCCGTCGGCAACGTCCTTCGCCGCGTCTCCAATGTCCTTGGCCGCGCTCCCTACGTTATCGGCGGCACGCTCGATCGCAGTGTCGCGGCTCGCGCGGCTGTCCGCCATCTGCATGATGAAATAGCCACCAACGACCAGCGCGATCAAAAGGATAATGGCAACCAGCCAGCCACTGCCGCCGCTGCGCGGGCGTTCGTCATAGACTGTCGTATGCGTGTGTGCGGACCCGTCAGGTTCACGCACTTCTACCGTACGTTGCTCGACCATGGTTTCGTCCCTTCTGATGAAGCTTTTCCGTCCAACGCGCAGGCAAACATGACGTTCCTTTCATCCACATCCGCGCCTTCTCGCCAAAGCCTCTGGTTCGCGACGCGCTGGCGTGCCAATGTGCCTCAATGCGGCAGAAGGAACTGCGTCTCGCCATCATCTGCTACGGCGGCATCAGCCTTGCCGTGTACATGCATGGAGTAACGAAGGAACTCTGGCACGCCACGCGCGCAAGCCGGGCATTCCACTGCCCGCATGAACCGAGCCCCGGTGGTGTCGAGGCGGTTTACCTGAGATTGTTCGAAGAGATTGCCCTGACCCGTGATCTGCGGCTGCGTCTTCTGCCCGATATCGTCTCCGGGGCCAGTGCCGGCGGGATAAACGGCGTGTTTCTGGCGCAGGCCATTGCCACGGGGCAAAGCCTGGAACCTCTCACGGCAATGTGGCTTGAACGCGCCGATATCGACGTCCTGCTCGATCCCGACGCAAAGCCGTGGAGCCGCTTCGCCAAGTTCTGGGCGCAACCTCTTGTCTGGTTCGTGCTGAAGCGGCCGGGAAATGTCGTCAGCAGTACTGTCGCGCCCGAGACTCGCTCCGAAGTGCGCCGCAAGGTCTCACGCCTGATCCGTGCGCGCTGGTTCGCTCCGCCTTTCAGCGGCATCGGCTTTTCCCGAATGATCGCCGATGCGCTCGACGCCATGGCAGCCACGCCGATGGGCGATCCGCTTTTGCCCGAAGGCCATCCCATGGACCTGCTGGTAACGGCGACCGACTTCAACGGCCATCTCGAAGAACTGCGCCTAAACAGCCCCGAAACGGTGGTCGAGAGCGAGCACCGCCTCTCGATAGGTTTCCGTCGATCGACCAGCAGGCATGGCAATCGGGACCTCGCACCATGCCCCGAACTGGTGCTTGCCGCCCGATCCACAGCCAGTTTCCCCGGTGCATTTCCGCCCCTAGTCATCGATGAGATCGATCAGCTCGTCGCCGAACGTGGCGCCACTTGGCCGGGACGCTCGCAGTTTCTCCAGCGCATCATGCCCAGCCATTGGAAGCGCGGCGACCTTGGCAGCGTGGCGCTCGTCGATGGCGCGGTGCTCGTCAATCGTCCCTTCGCGCAAGCCATCGGCGTCCTTCGTGACAGACCCGCGCGTCGTGAGGTCGATCGACGCTTCGTATATGTCGATCCCAGTCCCGATCACATGCGCATCGCGCCGAAGGGCGGGCGCACGATCGGCTTCTTTTCGGCCATCTTCGGCTCGCTATCCTCGATCCCGCGCGAACAGCCGATCCGCGACAACTTGGAATCGCTCGAGCGGCAATCACGACAACGGCAACGCCTTAGAACCATCGTCGATGCCCTTCGCCCCGAGATCGAGGAGACCGTGGAAGGGCTGTTCGGCCGAACCCTGTTTTTCGATCACCCCAACCAGCGACGGCTCACCGCATGGCGCAACAAGGCCCAACAAGCTGCTGCCGAGCGCGCGGGATATGCCTTCCACGGCTATGCGCAAACCAAGCTGGCCGGAATCGTCACCGATCTTGCGGCGCTGATCCACGAAGCCGCGCCAGCTGCAGCCTCGCTTGACAAGGTCGAGGCTGCCTTGTGGGATCACCTTGCCAGTACGGGGCTCGACCGCCTGTCGGCCTTGCGGGGGGGCGCAACCGACAAGGCCATTGTCTTCTTCCGCACCCACGATCTTTCTTTTCGTATCCGCCGCCTCAAGCTGCTCGCCCGCCGCCTGACGCACGATTGGGAGGAAGGTGAGAACGTCAGCATTACCGACCGCGAGGCCGCGCGAGATGCTGTCTACCGTGCCCAGGCGCTCTACCAGGGTCGAGAGACTTTCGAGGGTCTCGGCCCGGGCTTTGCCGAAACAGCTGCCTTGGCCACGGTCGATCCCGGCGCGGTTCTCAACGCAATCGCCACGCGGCGCGATCTCGTCGGGCTGGACCTACAGGTCGATTCCATGCTCGTGGCCGCACTTGAAAAGATGGACAAGTCGCTCCGCCGCCGCTTCCTCCACGCCTATCTGGGCTTTCCGTTCTACGACACCGCCACTCTGCCGCTGCTGCAGGGTGAGGGGATGGGCGAGTTCGATCCGGTAAAGGTCGATCGCATTTCACCAGATGATGCCACGTCCATCCGCAAGGGCGGCACGTTCGCGTGTCTGCGCGGGGTCGAATTCTTCAACTTCGGCGCGTTCTTCAGCCGCGCCTACCGCGAGAACGACTATCTGTGGGGCCGCCTCCACGGCGCCGAGCGCGTGATCGACCTGATCTGCTCCACGGTGGAGAACCCGCTACCAGGCGAAGTGATCGCAGCCTTCAAGCGCGACGCCTTCCTGGCGATTCTGGAGGAGGAGCAGGGGCGGTTGACGGCCGAGCCGGGACTGGTGGACCGGGTCCGCACCGAAGTCGTTGCCGCATTTCAGTGAGCTGAACTGCGCCCCCGCGCAGCCGGGGGCCTCAGTCGGTTCAAGCAGCCGGTCTGTAACACCGCCCAGGTCCCCACCTGCGCGTGGACGCGGCAAGCTTACTCCGTCAGATCCGTCCAGGCATCCTTGATGCGCTCGAAGAAGCCCTTTGACTGCGGGCATTCCTCACCGGTCTCGGTCGCCTGGAACTCGCGGAGAATTTCCTTCTGGCGCGCCGAAAGCTTGGTCGGGGTCTCGACGTGGATCTCGACGACCAGATCGCCGATGCCGCGGCCCTGCAGCACGGGCATCCCGCCGCCACGTTTGCGCAACTGCTTGCCCGACTGGATGCCGGCCGGAATTTCAATCGTGTGAACCTTGCCGTCGAGGCCCGGAATCTCGATCTCGCCGCCCAGCGCTGCGGTCGTGAAGCTGATCGGGCAGCGTGTCAGCAGCGTCGTGCCCTCGCGCTCGAACACTTTGTGGCGCTGGATATGCAGGAACAGGTAGAGGTCACCCGGAGGCGCGCCGAACGGCCCAGCCTCGCCCTTGCCGGCAAGGCGGATGCGCGTGCCATTGTCGACGCCCGCCGGAATGTTCACCTGCAACCGCTGCTCGGCATCTACCCGGCCTTCGCCGCGACAGGCCTTGCACGGGCTCTCGATCACTTCGCCCCGGCCGTGGCAGTTCGGGCAGGCCCGCTCCACCATGAAGAAGCCCTGCTGCGCCCGCACCTTGCCGTGCCCGCCGCAAAGGTTGCAGCGTCGCGCCGAAGTGCCGGGTGTTGCGCCTGAACCACCGCAAGGGTCGCACTTCTGCGAAACCTCGACCGCGATCTCGGTCTCCTTGCCGTGGAATGCGTCCTCGAGGCTAATTTCCATGTCGTAGCGCAGGTCCGCGCCGCGCCGCGCCTGCTGACGGCCACCGCCGCCAAACGCACCGCCGAAGATCGTCTCGAAGATATCGCCGATATCGCCGAAGTCTCCACCACCGAAACCACCTTGGCCGCCACCTGCGCCCTGCTGGAACGCGGCGTGACCATAGCGGTCATAGGCTGCCCGCTTCTGCGGGTCGGAGAGGCAGGCATAGGCCTCGTTGATCTGCTTGAACTTGGCCTCGCTCTCTGCACAGCCCGGATTCTTGTCCGGGTGGAACTTCATGGCGAGTTTTCGGTATGCAGACTTCAGGACCTTCTCATCCGCAGTCCGCTCAACTTCGAGCAATTCGTAGAAATCGATCTCGGCCGACATTGCGCTTCCCTAACGCGAAGACCCGCCGCCAGCGCATTCGCGCGAGCGGCGGGCCGGTTTCATCGCAACATCACTTGTTGTCGTCGACTTCCGAGAACTCGGCGTCGACCACGTCGTCATCAGCCTTCGGAGCCTCGGCGCCCGGAGAAGCCGCAGCAGCCTGCTCCTTCTCGTAGATCGCCTGGCCCATCTTCATGGCCTTTTCAGTGAGCGCCTGGGTCTTGGCGGTCATCTCTTCCGAGTTACCACTTTCGACAGCCGTCTTGGCCTCGGCGATGGCGGCTTCGATCTCTGCCTTCAGCGATGCGTCGATCTTGTCGCCGTTCTCTTCAAGCTGGCGCTCGGTCGCGTGGATGAGGCTTTCGGCGTTGTTCTTGGCTTCCGCCTCGGCACGACGCTTCTTGTCCTCTTCGGCGAACTTCTCGGCATCGCGGACCATCTGGTCGATGTCCGCATCCGACAGACCACCAGACGCCTGAATGCGGATCTGCTGCTCCTTGCCGGTGCCCTTGTCCTTCGCGCTCACGTTCACGATGCCGTTGGCGTCGATGTCGAACGTCACCTCGATCTGCGGCACGCCGCGCCGGGCTGGCGGAATGCCGACTAGGTCGAACTGGCCGAGGAGCTTGTTGTCCTGCGCCATTTCGCGCTCGCCCTGGAAGACCCGGATCGTCACCGCCTGCTGATTGTCCTCGGCAGTCGAATAGACCTGGCTCTTCTTGGTCGGGATCGTGGTGTTGCGGTCGATCATCTTGGTCATGATGCCGCCCAGCGTCTCGATACCCAGCGAAAGCGGGGTCACGTCGAGCAGCAGCACGTCCTTGACGTCACCCTGCAGAACGCCAGCCTGGATTGCGGCACCCATGGCGACGACTTCGTCCGGGTTCACGCCGGTGTGCGGATCCTTGCCGAAGAAGTCCTTCACCACTTCGCGGACCTTGGGCATGCGGGTCATGCCGCCGACGAGAACGACGTCATCGATGTCCTTGGCCGAAAGACCGGCGTCAGCCAGAGCCTTCTTGCAGGGGTCGAGCGTGCGCTGGATCAGGCCTGCGACCAGCTTTTCAAGATCGGCGCGGGTGATCGTCTCCACCAGATGGAGCGGGGTGGTGCTGCCACCTTCCATGCGGGCGGTGATGAACGGCAGGTTGATTTCGGTCGTCTGGGCAGACGACAGCTCGATCTTGGCCTTTTCCGCGGCTTCCTTCAGGCGCTGCAGGGCAAGCTTGTCGCCGCGCAGGTCCATGTTTTCCTTCGACTTGAACTTGTCGGCAAGAAATTCCACCAGCGCCGTATCGAAGTCCTCACCACCCAGGAAGGTGTCGCCATTGGTCGACTTCACTTCGAACACGCCATCGCCGATCTCGAGGATCGAGATGTCGAAGGTGCCGCCACCGAGGTCATAGACCGCGATCGTCTTGCCGTCCTGCTTGTCGAGGCCATAGGCCAGCGCCGCAGCCGTCGGCTCGTTGATGATGCGCAGCACTTCGAGACCCGCAATCTGCCCGGCGTCCTTGGTCGCCTGGCGCTGTGCGTCGTTGAAGTAGGCCGGCACGGTGATCACCGCCTGCGTCACGGTCTCGCCAAGATAGGCCTCGGCGGTTTCCTTCATCTTCTGCAGGGTGAAGGCCGAGATCTGCGACGGGCTGTAGTCCTGGCCACCGGCCTTGACCCAGGCATCGCCGTTCTTGCCCTTGGTGATGGTGTAGGGGACGAGTTCCGTGTCCTTCTGGGTCAGCGGATCGTCAAAGCGGCGGCCGATCAGGCGCTTCACCGCGAAAATCGTGTTGTCGGGGTTGGTCACCGCCTGGCGCTTGGCCGGCTGGCCGATCAGGCGCTCGCCATCCTTGGTGAATGCGACGATCGACGGCGTGGTGCGCGCACCTTCCGAGTTTTCAATGACCTTGGGCGTGCCCCCGTCCATAACAGCAACGCAGCTGTTGGTCGTGCCAAGGTCGATGCCGATAACTTTAGCCATGAGTTCCCCAGTTCCTTCCATTCAAGACACCGCGTGGGAAAGCGATCCCCCTGCCGGGCAGACCGCCATGTGCGGCTCGATTGTCCGCGATATAGGTGCGCTTCTTCTTGGCACAAGGCCCCCACGCGCTTACCTCGGGACACATATTGGCAACAGGAGTCGCCCTTCATGCGCAAGCTTGCAATCATTGGACTTTCCGCCCTCGCCCTGTCGCTCGGCGCCTGCGGCCAGAAGGCAGAAGATCCGACGGATCAGGCCAGCAGCAGCGCCGCAGCCGGTCCCGAAAGCGCACCCGGCGTCACGGTGACCGACGCGATGGTCCGCCTGCCCGCAGTGCCGGGCACGCCGGGCGCTGCCTACTTCACCGTCTCGCAGGGCAGTGGAGCCCCGCGCAAGATCGCCTCGGTCTATGTCGAAGGCGCGCAGCGCGCCGAGATGCACGAAACCGTCACGAAGAACGGCATCTCCTCAATGCAGCAGGTCAAGGACGTGCCGATCGAAGCGGGCAAGAGCGCGGAGTTCAAGCCGGGCGGTCTTCACGTGATGCTGTTTGACGTGGCTGACAGCCTCAAGGCCGGCGGCACCACGGAACTCACGATCACGCTCGACAATGGCGACAAGGTCAGCGTTCCCGCCAAGGTCGAAGCGCTCGGCGGTGGCAGCGACGCCGACGCGATGGAAGGCATGGACCATTCCGGCCACGACATGAGCAAGATGTGAGAAAAGCCGACGCTCCCTGCCCGCCTGGCGGGGAGCGCCGCCTCACGCCAGGCGAATGCGCGCTGGTTTTCGAAGTGTTTGGCGCCGCCGTAGACACCCGACCCGTCCGCATCCGCCGCCGCCGCTGGTTTCCCTTCCAGCCGACGGCCACGGTCATGGCCCCGATGGGGCACCTCCACTTCGCTGCCGCCAGCCCGCACTACGAGCACGACTTCGCAGACGCACCGCTTCCGGCCCAAGGGCTGTTCATCCATGAAATGGTCCACGTCTGGCAGGCCCAGACGCGCGGCCGATGGTGGCTCCCGCTGATGCGCCACCCGTTCTGTCGCTACAGCTACACCTATGATCCCGGCCGCCCGTTCGAACGCTACGGCATCGAACAGCAGGCTGAGCTTGTCCGCCACTGGTTCATGGCAAGACGGGGCGCACCGTCACCGGCCGCCCCGCCATTGCAAGCGCTCGACGCGCTTGTTCCGTTCAATCCAGGCTGATCAGCAGCGGACTTCGTATTCCCGGCCATAGCGATCGACCTGATAGCAGCGATTGTCGCGCTTGCGGATCTGCGAACCGCCAACCGCGCCAACCGCGCCACCGATGGCCGCACCCTGCACAACGTCGCCGCCAGTCGCTGCGCCGATTCCTGCACCAACCGCGGCGCCCACAGCAGCACCCTCGCCTGCATAGTTCCTCGCGCAGCCGCCCAAAGTGACGGCCGAACCCATGATAAGCGATGCAATGATGATCTTGCGCATAATGTATCTCCGTTTCCCGGAGACGACGCGCCGACCTTCTTCGCGTTCCATGCCTTGCGATGAAGCGTTTTATCCAGCGTTTCTCCTGCCGAAACCGCGAAAGCCTGTTGAGGACAGTCGGCATGCGAACAGGCAAGATGGCCGGCAGCAGGAGATCTGACCGCCATGCCTCATGCCGTTGACCATCGCGCCATCCTTGCCCGCTTCGCCCCCACGCGCGGTGGTGATGGCAATATCTTCCAAGATATCGAACCCGCGCGGCTCGCCCATATCGTCGTCGACATGCAGAACGGCTTCATGGAGGAAGGCGCGCCGGTAGAAGTGCCGATGGCCCGCACCATCGTCGACAATATCAACCGCATCAGCGCCGCAATTCGTGCCAGCGGCGGCCACAACGTGTTTCTCCGCTACACCACACCGCCCGATGGCGGCCCGAGCTGGTCGAATTTCATGGTTCGCATGGGGAGCAAGGCGCAAGGGCACCAGGAGGCCTTCACCCCGGGCGCGCATTACTGGCAGCTCTGGCCAACGCTCGAAGTAGCCGCGAACGATACGGTGATCGACAAGCACCGCTTCAGCGGTTTCACGCCCGGAACCTGCATGCTCCACGCCGTCCTGCAGGATCGCGGCATAGATACGGTGCTGATTACGGGCACCCTCACCAACTGCTGCTGCGAAAGCACTGCCCGCGACGCGATGCAGCACAACTACCGCGTGCTGATGGCGGGCGATGCCATGGCCGCACTGTCAGACGAGGAACACGCTGCGACGCTCCACAACATGGCCTTCGTATTCGCCGATCTCTATTCGACGGATGAAATTGTCGGATTGCTCGGAGGGTAAAAAGCTCTGCGCTCCCGCGAAGGCGGAGGCCTCGGTGGTTTCACGAAGCATCAAAGCAAACCGGCTGAGGTCCCCGTCTCCGCGGGGACGCATCAGCGTGTGATAAAATCAGTCCGGCTTCTTGGCCACTGCCACCATTGCCGGTCGCAGCAGACGGTCCTTGATCATATAGCCTGCCTGCAGCTCCGAGATCACCGTGCCCGGTTCGGCATCGGCCGAGGGCATCTCGATCATCGCCTGGTGCTGGTGTGGATCGAGCGGGAGGCCCATTGCGGCGATGCGGGTGATGCCGTGGCTGCCGAACACCTTCTCGATCTCGCGCCCCGTGGCTTCAAGCCCGGCGACGAGGTTCTTGAACTTCTCGTCCTCGCGCAGGTCAGCCGGGATAGATTCCAGGGCGCGCGCCAGATTGTCCGCTACCGAAAGGATATCGCGGGCAAAGCCGGTCGCGGCATAGGCGCGGGCGTCGGCGATGTCCTTCTCCATGCGACGGCGCACGTTCTGCGTTTCGGCCTTGGCATAGAGCACGTCCTGCTTGGCCGCCTCAAGCTCCTCGCGCAGCCTGACCGCTTCATCGCCTGAAGAGGAATCCTTGGCGGAAGACTGGTCGATCATGTCCTCGGGCACACCCTTCAGTTCCGCCTCGACTTCAGCGTCAGTGGGGCGCGTCTCGTTATCGCTCATTTTCTCGAAAATCCGTCTTGTCCGATGAATCTGCCCAGCGTCTGGGCGGTGAAATCAACCATGGGGACGACGCGCGCATAATTCAACCGCGTTGGGCCGATCACGCCGACCACGCCGACCACCCGCCCCTCGCTGTCGCGCCATGGTGAGGCAATGACCGACGACCCCGAAAGCGAGAACAGGCGGTTCTCGCTCCCGATGAAAATACGCGTCGCTTGCGCCTCGCGCGCGGCATCCAGCACCCGCGCGATCGCCTCGGCGCTCTCCAGTTCGTCAAGTAGCTGGCGGACGCGTTCGATATCGCTCAGCGCCGCTTCGTCGAGCAGGTTGGCCTGCCCGCGCACGACCATCACTGGTCGCGCCGCGGCATCCTGCGTCCACACCACCAGCCCGCGCTGCACCAGATCGGCACTGGCTGCATCCAGCGCCGAACGTCCCCCATCGATCTCCGCTCGCACCACGCCAGACGCTTCGCCAAGCGTGCGACCCTGCAACCGGCTCGTCAGATAATTGCCAGCCTGCTCAAGCACCGCAGCACCCACCGGCTCGGGCAAGTCTATCACCCGGTTCTCGATCCCGCCGTCCTCGCTGACCAGCACGGCGAGCGCCCGCACGGGCGAGAGCGGCACGAACGAAATCTGCACCAGCCGGGGCTCGCGCTTGGGCACCATGACCACCGCAGCCCCCGCCGAAAGCTCCGACAGCGCCGAACTCGCCGCCGCCAGCGCATTCTCGATCGTCCCGCCGTGGGCAAGCCCGCGCTCGATCTGCGCGCGTTCGGCCACGGTCGGCTCCGCCACCTGCATGATCCCGTCGACGAACAGCCGCAAGCCCACCTCGGTCGGCATCCGGCCTGCACTGGTATGCGGCGCAGCGAGAAGCCCGGCGTCCTGCAGTTCCTGCAATACAGAGCGGATCGAAGCGGGCGACAAGTTCACGCCCCCCGGCCCAGCCAGCGCCTTTGAGCCCATCGGCTGTCCACTGGCGATATAACCCTCCACGACGAGACGGAAAATCTCGCGTGCGCGGTCGGTCAGATCGGAGAGCGTTGGGCCGTGCATGGTGACAATCTAATCCACGCTCTTGCAGGCTCAAGCCCGATGCGCCAGAGGCTGGCCAAACTTTTGAGGGAAAATCCATGCGACCTTCCGGCCGTGCGCCCGATGAAATGCGCCCCATCGTCATTGAAACCGCCTTCACCAAGCACGCCGAAGGCTCGGTCCTGATCTGCTTCGGCGATACCAAGGTGCTCGTCACCGCCTCGGTGGAAGAGCGCGTGCCGCCGTTCCTGCGCGGCAAGGGCGAAGGCTGGGTAACGGCAGAGTACTCCATGCTCCCCCGCGCTACCCACACGCGCGGCAGCCGCGAAGCGGCCAAGGGCAAGCAGTCGGGCCGCACCCAGGAAATCCAGCGCCTGATCGGCCGCAGCTTGCGCGCCGTCACCGATCTCAAGAAGCTGGGCGAGCGCCAGATCACTTTGGACTGCGACGTGATCCAGGCCGATGGCGGCACCCGCACCGCCTCGATCTCCGGCGCTTGGGTCGCCCTGCGTCTCGCCGTACAGAAGCTGCTTGATAGCGGCGCGATCAAGGAAGACCCGCTGACCGAAAAGGTCGCCGCGATCTCCTGCGGCATCGTCAATGGCCAGCCGGTGCTCGACCTTGATTACATTGAAGATTCCTCGGCAGATGCCGACGCCAACTTCGTCCTGATCGAAGGCGGCAAGATCGCCGAGGCGCAGGCCACGGCCGAAGGCGCGACCTACGACGAAGAAGGCCTCCTGCGCCTCCTCCGCCTCGCCCGCATCGGCTGCAACGAGATCTTCGCGGCGCAGGAAAAGGCGGTTCGCGGCTGATGTCTTCGCCCCGTCTCGGCACCGGCAAGCTGGTCATCGCCACGCACAACGCCGGAAAGCTCAAGGAAATTCAGGCCCTTCTCGCGCCCTACGGGATCGAGTGCCTGTCCGCCGGCGCACTCGGCCTGCCGGAGCCTGCCGAGACGGGCACGACCTTCGTCGAGAACGCGCTGATCAAGGCGCGGGCAGCGGCGGAGGCTTCGCAGATCCCCGCCCTCGCCGACGACTCCGGCCTCTGCGTCGACGCCCTCGGAGGAGCACCGGGGGTCTACACCGCGGATTGGGCCGAGGCGGACGTGTTCGAGGGAGGGCCCGGTCGCGACTGGTACATGGCGATGGGCAAGGTTGAGGGAAAGCTCGCGGGAGTTGAGGCCGAGTTCGCGAGAGTTGCGGCAGAGTCCGGGGAGAGTGCCCCAGAGTTGGAAAGAGGCTGCCACTTTGCCTGCGTGCTCGCCATCGCGTGGCCAGACGGCTCCCACGCGGTCTACGAAGGCCGGGCGCATGGCACTCTCACCTGGCCTCCGCGCGGAACAATGGGCTTCGGCTATGACCCGGTGTTCGTGCCCGTGGGCGACACTCGCACCTTCGCAGAACTCGATCCGGCCGAAAAGCACGCGATCAGCCACCGCGCCGACGCCTTCGCCAAGCTGGTAGCGGACCAGTTTTCGGCCTAAGGCTCTGGCCATGGCCCTAGCGCTCTACATCCACTGGCCGTTCTGCCTCGCAAAGTGCCCCTATTGCGACTTCAACAGCCACGTCCGTGATCGGACGGACATGGCGGCTTGGGCCGAGGCGCTGCTGGCGGACATGCGCCATGAAGCGCAGTTGACGCCGGGCCGGAAGCTTACCTCGATCTTCTTCGGCGGGGGCACGCCTTCGCTCATGCCGCCAGCGCTGGTCGAAACGCTGCTGCGTGAGGCACAAGGCCTGTGGGGCTTTGCCCCCGGTATCGAGATCACGCTTGAGGCCAACCCGAGCTCGGTCGAGGCTGCCAATTTCGGTGCACTGGCAAGCGCTGGGATCAACCGCGTTTCGCTCGGTCTGCAGGCGCTCGACGACAAGACGCTGAAGTTTCTCGGCCGACTGCATGGCGTCACGGAGAGCCTTGCCGCGCTGAACCTGGCGCAGTCCCACTTCAGCCGCGTCAGCTTCGATCTGATCTATGCCCGCCCTGAACAGACGCCAGCGCAATGGCAGGCAGAGCTGCAGCGCGCGCTCGCCTTCGGAACCGGCCATCTCAGTCTCTACCAGCTGACCATCGAACCCGGCACCCGCTTCGCCACGCTGGTGCGCGAAGGCCATCTCACACCACTCGACGACGATCAGGCCGCCGACTTGTTCACGCTCACCCGCGAACTGACTGCCACTGCCGGCCTCCCCGCCTACGAAACCAGCAACCACGCCCGCCCGGGCGAGGAAAGCCGCCATAACCTCACCTACTGGCGCTATCAGGACTACGTAGGCATCGGCCCCGGTGCACATGGGCGCAGGCTCGGCGCGGCGACTGTGCGGCACAAGAAGCCTGAGAACTTCCTGCGCGCGGTAAGCGAGCAGAAGCACGGCATTGCCGAGGAGCGGCATCTGATCCCCTCGGATCAGGCAATGGAAGCGGTGCTGATGGGCCTGCGACTGGCCGAGGGTATCGAGCCGGTGCCCCTCGCTGCGCGGTTCGGCTTCACTGCGAATGATCTTATCGACCCGGAAAAACGCGATTTCTACGTGCGGCTGGGCCATCTTGCCGAGGACCGCGGACGCCTGAGCGTGACCGAACAGGGCGCGCCGCTGCTTGAAGCCCTGCTCGCGGAACTCGTGCCGGCGGCGCTGGTCGGCGCATGACCACGGCGGACTTTCTCGAGGCTTGGCACAATCACTTGGCTCTCGGCCGCCGTCGCTCACCCCATACCGTGCGCGCCTATACCGCAACCGTCGCGCGCCTGCTTCATGCCTTGCCCGAAGGCCAAAGCTGGTCAACGCTCGCGCGGATCGACGCTACAACCTTGCGCAATCATCTGGCCGAGCGCCGCGCCGATGGCCTGGGCAATGTTTCTGCGGCGCGCGAACTTTCGGCGCTCAAGTCCTTCATCGCCTTCGCCCGCGAGCAGGCTGGAGAGGCTGACACCAGCCGCCCACGATTGCGCGGCCCGCGCGTAAAGAAGGGCTTGCCGCGCCCCGTCACGCCAGACGAAGCGGTCAATCTTGCCGAAATGGTCGCCGACGATGCGGGGGTACCATGGATCGCCGCGCGCGACCGTGCCGTCCTGCTTCTGCTTTATGGTGCCGGAATGCGCATTGCCGAAGCGCTGGCGCTGCCAGCCTCAACCTTGCCGCTGGGCGAAACTGTCGTGATTACCGGCAAGGGTGGCCGCCAACGCGTCGTTCCCCTGCTGCCGATCGTGAGCGAGGGTGTTTCCGACTATGTGGCGCAATGTCCTTGGCCGCTTGCCAAGGACGAACCGCTGTTTCGCGGCGCGAAGGGCGGTCCCTTGGCGCAGGGCATGGTGCAACGTGCTGTGGCAAGGGCGCGCACCGCGCTGGGTTTGCCGGCCACGGCGACGCCGCACGCCCTGCGTCACTCCTTTGCCACGCACCTGCTAAGCGCCGGGGCTGACTTGCGCTCCCTGCAGGAACTGCTCGGCCACGCGAGCCTGTCGTCAACCCAGATCTATACCCGGGTCGATGCGGCAACGCTGCTGGACGTCTACCGGAATGCCCATCCGCGGGCGTGATCACTGTTTGGCAGTGGCACTCCGTGGCAATCGCAGCACCGACAGCAACCCGCCGAGGTCTTCACTTTCCCTGAGTTCGACGCTGCCGCCGTAGATTTCTGCAACATCCCGCACGATAGCGAGGCCAAGGCCGGTTCCGGGCTTTCCGGTATCGAGCCTGGCGCCACGATCGAAGATACGCTCGCGGGACTCCTCGGGAATGCCGATGCCATCGTCCTCGACCCAGATTTCGCAGAACTTCGGATCGGCGGGTGCAGCGTCGATGGTAATGAAGACCGATCCGCCGCCGTACTTGGCCGCATTCTCGATCAAGTTGCCAAGGATCTCGTCGAGGTCCTGACGCTCGATCGATACCTCGGCGGTGCGGTTGCCGTCCATGTCGAAGCGCACGTTCGGGTAGAGGCGGACAACAGCCCGTTCCACTGCTTCGGCGCTTTCCCACACCTGGGCGCGTGACATGCCCACCGCGCGGCGACCGACTGCGCGCGCGCGCGCGAGGTGATGGTCGACTTGACGGCGCATGACCGCAGCTTCGCGGATCACCGTATCGGCAAGATCATCGGCCTTGGCGGTTGCCGCATTCATCACCACGGTGAGCGGGGTCTTGAGGGCGTGGGCAAGATTGCCTGCATGGGTGCGCGCCTCTTCGGCCTGGCGCTCGGAGTGTTCGAGCAGGGCGTTGAGTTCGACCACGAGTGGCTGGACTTCGAGGGGCAAGGGTTCGGTGACGCGGCTAGCCCCGCCCTCGCGCATGCGGGCTATCGCCAGCCTCACACGACGCAAGGGGCCAAGACCGTAGAACGTCTGCAGTCCCGCCATGGTGAACAGCCCGAGGCCGAGTGCGAGGAAAGACCAGATCAGGATCGAGCGGATGCGCCGGATCTGTGCGTCGATCTCGCCACGGCTGGCGGCGACCTGAAATTCCCACAGCGTGTTGGCACCCGGCAGGATCACAGAGCGCTTGATGATGCGCAGGCGCTCACCCTCGAACTGGTCGCTGTCGTCGATCTTCGGGTCGACATAGTTCTGATCGGGATCGGTGCGGAGCGAACGGTCCCACAGCGAGCGCGAAGGGAAGTCCTCGTGCCCTTGCCCGGAGATTTGCCAGTAAAGGCCGCTGTTGGGCTCAAGGAAGCGCTGGTCGCCGAGGGGGCGGTTGAAGAAGACTTCACCGTCCGGCCCGATCTCGGCCGAGGCGACCATTGCGGTCAGCATATAGCCGAGTTGTTCATCGAAATTGCGGGTGACCAGCCCAGTCAGCGTCTGGTCGAGCGCCAGACCACCACCGAGCAGGAGGACGCTGATCCATCCTGCCGCGATAAGCAGCATTCGCCGCGCCAGCGAGCCGGTATGCGGCGCTGGCTGCGGCGTGTCGTTGCTGCCCTTCTCCGGCACCTATTGCCTGCGCGGATTACCCACGACCGGGTTCGGCCGGATCATCGAGGCTGTACCCAAGACCGCGGATCGTGGTAATCACATCGGGGCCCAGCTTCTTGCGGATACGGGTGACGAAGACTTCGATCGTGTTGGAATCGCGGTCGAAATCCTGATCGTAGATGTGTTCGATCAGTTCGGTCCGGCTGACCACCTTGCCCTTGTGGTGGAGTAGATAGGACAGGAGCTTGTATTCCTGCGCTGTCAGCTTGACCGGTTCGCCGTTAAGCGTGACGCGGCCTGAACGCGTATCGAGGCGCACGTCGCCAGCGGTGAGTTCGGATGAGGAATTGCCGGAGGCGCGGCGGATCAGCGCACGCAGGCGGGCGATCAGTTCCTCGGTCTGGAAGGGTTTGGCAAGATAATCGTCAGCACCGGCATCGAGCCCGGCAACCTTGTCGGACCAGCTGTCACGCGCGGTGAGAACGAGGACGGGGAACTTGCGCCCCTCCTTGCGCCACATGCCGAGCACTGTCAGGCCGTCGATCTCGGGCAGGCCGAGGTCAAGGATGACGGCGTCATACTCTTCGGTAGAGCCCATGAAATGCCCGTCTTCGCCATCGACCGAAAGATCGACGGCATATCCGTTCTGTTCGAGCGTGTTCTTGAGCTGCTTGCCGAGAGTGGGTTCGTCCTCGACGATCAGAATGCGCATCATTTGCCCCTTACTGCACGCCGCACGGGCGCGAACACTTGCAGGGCTAGATGGGGCGCGAAACCTGAACGGTCAAGGAACTGGCGCGAAAGCCACCGTTCACCAACAGGCTCTCATCGACTTTCGCCGAGAACCTGACCGGTGCGGGCGTCAACATCCACGAACATGACCCGGCCATCACGGATGAACTTCAGGCGATAGACCATCGCGGATGGATCGTACTCAGGGCCGAGATACTGCATTCCCGGTTTGGTCGGCAGCACGCGGCGTTCGATATCGCGGAGCGAACGCACGTTGCCGGCGCGAAGGTCGCGGCGGGCCTCGTTCTGCTCGTCGGGCCGCTGCTGGGCGTGCGACGTTACGGGCAGGAGAGCCAGTGATGCGGCAAGAAGGGCAATGGCACGGTTCATGATGTGCGCATGCATAAGCCGAGGGCATTGAACAAGCGGTGAATGCGAAGCCGCGTTATCGTTCAGCGTCGGGCGTTGCGCGAGGGCAACGCTGCGGCTAAGCGGCAGGCCATGGCGGCACCGATACTCAGCTGGGAGGGCCTCGGCCTCGTCCAGGGCAATGGCTGGCTCTTTCAGGATCTCGACATCCATATCCAGCAGCGCGACCGGCTCGCGCTGATCGGGCGCAATGGCGCAGGCAAGACAACCCTGCTCAAGCTGTTGGGCGGGCAGGTGGATGCGGACAAGGGCACGCGCTCGATCCAGCCGGGGACAAAGATCGTCACGCTGGAGCAGGACCCGTTCTTCACCGGCTTCGATACGCTGATGGACTTTGCGCTATCCGGCAAGGACGCCCCTCCCCGTCACGAAGTCGAATCCATTGCCGGGCAGCTCGGCATCGACATGAACCGCAAGGCCGATAGCGCCAGCGGTGGCGAGCGGCGCCGCGCCGCCCTTGCCCGTGCGCTGGCTAGCGAGCCGGACCTCCTGCTGCTCGACGAGCCGACCAACCACCTTGATCTTGCCGCGATCGACTGGCTGGAAGACTGGCTGCAGCGCTATCGCGGGGCGTTCGTGGTCATCAGCCATGACCGCACCTTCCTAGAACGGCTGACCAAGGCGACGCTCTGGCTCGATCGTGGCTCGCTGCGCCGGAAGGATATCGGCTTCGGCGGATACGAGGCGTGGATGGAACAGGTCTATGCCGAGGAAGCACGCGCCGCCGACAAGCTCGATGCCAAGCTGAAGATCGAGGCGCACTGGCTCGAGCGGGGGGTTACCGCGCGGCGCAAGCGCAACATGGGACGGCTGGAAAAGCTCTACGAGATGCGCGCGCAAAGAGCGGCCATGCTCTCTCCGCAGGGCACTGCGAAGCTCGCCATCGCCAGTGACGATGCCAAGAGCAAGGCAGTGATCGTTGCGGATCACGTCAACAAGTCGTTCGGCGATCGCCCCATCGTCAAGGACTTCACCCTGCGCATCACGCGCAAGGACCGCATCGGCGTGGTCGGCTCGAATGGCGCGGGCAAGACCACCTTGCTCAAGCTGCTGACCGGTGAACTGGAGCCGGACAGCGGGACGATCACCCTTGCCAAGACGCTGCAGGGGATCATGATCGATCAGCAGCGCAGCCTGATGGCGCCCGACAAGCGCGTGCGCGACGTGCTGGCCGATGGCAGCGACTGGATCGACGTGCGCGGTGTCCGCAAGCATATCCAGGGCTATCTCAAGGACTTCCTGTTCGATCCGGGGCTGGTCGAAGCACGCATCGGCACGCTTTCCGGCGGTGAGCGTTCGCGCCTGCTGCTGGCACGCGAGTTTGCGCGCTTTTCAAACCTGCTGGTCCTCGACGAGCCGACCAATGACCTCGACCTCGAAACGCTCGATCTCTTGCAGGAAGTGATCTCGGACTACGACGGCACGGTACTGATCGTCAGCCATGATCGTGACTTCCTCGATCGCACGGTGACCATCACGCTGGGAATGGACGGCTCGGGCAAGGTCGACATCGTCGCGGGCGGGTACGCTGATTGGGAGAAGATCCGCAAGCAGAGGCAAGCAGGCAAGCCAGTTGCCCGGTCTGCAGGGGCGGACAAGCCAGAAGCGGCAGTGGCAGCGCCCGTCCAGCCTGCAAAAAAGGGCAAGCTTTCATACAAGGATCAGCGCGACTACGAATTGCTGCCCAAGCGGATCGAGGAACTCGACGCTGCGATTGCACGCGGCGAGGCTCAGCTGGCCGATCCCGATCTCTATGCCAAGGACCCCAGGAAGTTCGATGCTTTGATGGCTGCGCTGGAAAAGGTCCGGGCCGAAAAGGAAGCCGCTGAAGAGCGCTGGCTGGAACTGGCGGAGATGGTCGAAGGCTGAGGTCCCGCCGCGCAAAGCCCTTGCTTCGGCCTGCAATTTGTAGGTAAGCAAAAAATCACCGTTACGGTTAAGACGGTCACGAATAGGGGTCGCGCGCATGATCAATCGAATCCGCGATATACGCCGCCAGAAGGGCATGACGCTGGCCGATGTGGCTGCGCGCTGCGATCCGCCGACCACCGCGCAGACGATCGGCAGGCTTGAAACCGGCACGCGCAGCCTGTCGCTGACGTGGATGAACCGCATCGGCGCTGCGCTCGGGGTTGAGCCGCAATTGCTGGTCAAGGCCGAGGAGGATACCCCTACCCACCTCGTTGCCCGGCTCGGACCGAACGGCGCCGAGGCTCTTGCCAAGCCGATGGATGCCATCCTCCCCGTGGCCCTTGACGGTTCTGCCCGCCTCCTCGCGCTGGCGGTTGAGGCAAGCGCGGGCGAGTATCGCGCAGGCGATCAGGTGTGGTTGCGCCAGATCGATCCGGAGGACTTCGCCCGCGCCTTCAACCGTGATGTCCTTGCTCCACGCACTGCCGGTCGCTTTGCTTTCGGCCGCTTGATCGATCAGCGTGACGGGCGCGTTGCGCTGCTTCCGCCGGGGCCTGGGCAGAGACAAGTGGTGATCGATCGGCCGGCATGGCTGGGCGTTGCCGAAATGCTCGTGCGCAAACTTTGACGTGAAGCGCCTCCTCTCGATCTCCACGCTTTATCCCGCAACAGGTCGTCCCGGCTTCGGCCGCTTCGTCAGCCGCCAGATGCAAGCCCTGGCCGAACGGGGGGACTGGGACGTGACGGTCGTCAATCCGATCGGCATTCCACCGGTGCCAATTAAGCGCTACGCCACGCTTAAAGGTGTGCCGGAAGTTCAGGAACAAGGCGCGGTGACAATCCATCATCCGCGTTTTCTCCTGATTCCCGGTCTATCCGGACCGATCAACCCGGCGCTGATTGCCCACGCGATCCTGCCGCTGGCAAAACGGCTTCATGCCGAGCGGCCGTTCGACATGATCGATGCGCAGTTCTTCTATCCTGACGGACCTGCCGCGGCCAAGGTCGCGCGCGCGCTTGAAGTGCCGCTGGCAATAAAGGCGCGCGGGTCGGACATCCATCTGTGGGGGCAGCGGTCATGGCCGCGCCACCAGATGATCGAAGCCGCGCGCCAATCGGCCCTTCTGCTTTCCGTTTCCCAAGCGCTGGCAAACGACATGATAGCGCTGGGCATGCCCGCTGACCGTATCAGAGTTCATTACACCGGACTCGATCGATCGCGCTTCCGCCCGCTCGAGCGCCAAGCAGCGCGACAGTTGGTATCAGCTTTGCCGTCGCTTCAGATCTGGCCCGAGGGCCGTCTGCTGCTGTGCGTTGGCGCGTTGATTGCGATCAAGGGGCAGGCGCTGGCAATCCGTGCGATGGAGCTGCTGCCCGACGACGTCCGGCTCGCCATTGCAGGCACCGGCGCGGATGAAACCGGTTTGAAGCGGCTGGTCCAGCAGCTTGGCCTGGAATCGCGAGTCCACTTCTTGGGTTCGGTGGAACACGACATCCTTCCGCATTTGCTCTGCGCGACGGATGTCATGGTTCTGCCCTCTGAACGCGAAGGGCTTGCCAATGCCTGGATCGAATCGCTCGCCTGCGGGACGCCGGTCGTGATCCCCGACATCGGCGGCGCGCGTGAGGTGGTGGCCGATGTAAGCGCCGGGCGGATCGCGGAGCGCACACCTGAAGCCATCGCCGAGGCCGTGAGCGAACTGCTCCAATCACCCCCGACGCAGGATGCGGTTGCGGTAAACGCCGCACGGTTCAGCTGGGAAGCCAATGCCAGTGCGCTCGCCGCCATGTACGAAGAAGCGGCGACGAAGCGTTAGACTTCGCCGCCGCCAATCGGTTTGCCTACGCGGGATCAAACGCCTTCGCGTGCAATCCGCTCCTGCTTTTCGAGTGCCGTCTCGGTCGGCACGAAGCTGTTCGGGTTTACCTTCAGCCAGATCAGGATGGGCGCCGCCATGTAGATCGAACTGTAGGTACCGACGAAGATGCCGAGCGTGATGGCCGCAGTGAAGCCGAAGATGACGTCAGGCCCCAGCAGCAGCAAGGCCACCAGCGTGATAAGCATCGAGAGCGAGGTCACGATCGTCCGGTGCAGCGTCTCATTGACCGAGAGGTCGAGCAGTTCCGGCATCGGCATCCGGCGATACTTCTTCATGTTCTCGCGGATGCGGTCATAAACGACAATGGTGTCGTTCAGCGAATACCCGATAAGCGTGAGCAGCGCGGCCACGATGTTCAGGTCGAACTCCATGCCGGTGACGGCAAAGAGGCCTAACGTCAGAGTCACGTCGTGCACCAGCGCGAATAGCGCGCCCACGCCAAACTGCCATTCGAACCGCAACCAGATGTAGGCCGCAACCGCCAGAGACGCGAGGCCGAGCGCCTTGAACGCATCCCAGCCCAGTTCCTTGGAGACCTTGCCCGATACCGAATCGACGCCGTCGATTCGCGCGTCGGCATGGTTCTTCTTGATGTCTGCGGTGATGGTGCGGGCCATCTTGTCGGCAAGAGCCGCTTCCTGGCCTGCGCCTTCCGGCAGCTTCATGCGGATCGAGATTTCGTTGGGCTTGCCATAGCGCTGGATGATCGGTTCGCCGTAGCCAAGCTTGCCGACTTCTTCGCGCAATTCACCGACTGGCGCTTCGGCGCTGCGTTCGAACGTCACGCGGATCATCTGACCGCCGATGAAATCGACGCCCAGGTTGAGGCCCTTGGTCAGCACCAGTCCCCAGGAGGCCGCCATCAGGATGATGCTGATGACGTAGAACGGCACACGCCACTTGAGGAAGTGGATGTTGGTGTTGTCGGGTACGAGCTTGAGGAGTTTCATCGGTCTGTCCTCCTCTTAAAGGGCAATGTCGGTGGGGCGGGCACGGCGAAGCCACTGTGCGACCCACATGCGCGTCAGGGTGACGGCGGTGAACACCGACGTCGCGATGCCGATCATGAGAACCACGGCAAAGCCCTTCACCGGTCCCGAGCCGAAGGCGAACATCAGCACGGCGGCAATGACGTTGGTGATATTCGCATCGAAAATAGCGCGGCTGGCTTCCTTGTAGCCAAGCTCCACCGCCTGGACGACCTTGCGGCCGCGGTGTCGCTCCTCGCGGATGCGCTCGTTGATAAGCACGTTGGCGTCAACCGCCGCGCCGATTGTCAGCACGAAGCCGGCGATGCCCGGCAGCGTCAGCGTGGTGCCGATTATGCCCATGATGCCAAGGATCATGATCACGTTGATGATCACGGCGAGGTTCGCGTAGACGCCAAAGCGGCCATAAGTGACGAGAATGAACACCGCGAGGGCCAGCGTGCCGACGCCCATCGCGATCACACCCTTGCGGATCGAGTCTGCACCAAGGTCAGGCCCAACGGTGCGCTCTTCCACGACCTTCAGATCCACGGGCAGCGCGCCCGAACGCAGCGAGATCGCCAGCGCGTTGGCGCTTTCCGTGGTAAAGCGGCCAGAAATGATCGCGCTGCCGCCAAGGATGGGCTCGTTGATCGTCGGGGCGGAAAGGACCTTGCCGTCGAGAATGATGGCGAATTGCTTGCCGACATTCTGCGTGGTCAACTTCGCGAACTTCGCGCCACCGTCGGTGTTGAAGGTGATGTTGACGACCGGCTCGTTAGTCTGCTGGTTGTTTGTCTGCTGGGCGTTGGTCAGCTGATCACCACGGATGCCACCAAGTCGCTTGACTGCGATCGACGGTACGCCGCCGCCTTCTGCAGGGCTGACGAAGGGCACGATCTCGCTGCCCGGGGGCGCGATGCCTTTCGCCACGTCAGAAGGCAGTGCCGAAGTATCGACGAGCTTGAACTCGAGCTTGGCGGTCTGACCAAGCAGGTTCTTGAGCGCCTGCGGGTCCTGCAGGCCGGGAACCTGCACGACGATGCGCGTCGGCCCCGAACGGATGATCGTTGGCTCCTTCGTGCCGAGTGCGTCGATGCGCTTGCGCACGACTTCGACCGCCGTGTCCATCGCTTGGGTAACGGCCTGCTGGATACCGGCGTCGGTCGGCTTCAGGACGAAGCGGTTGCCATCGACGACGTTGATGTCCCAATCACGTTGGCCGGTGAGCCCTGCCCCGTTGGTCAGCGGCAGCACCGCTTCGCGCACTGCATCGACTTGCGAGGCATCGGCGACAACGAAAGTCAGCGCACCATCGCGGTTGGAAATATCGCTGATGCGGATGTCTTTGCCATCCTGCTTCAGCTTGTTGCGAACCGATTCCTCCATGCCTTCGATGCGCTGCTGGCGCACCTGCGAGGGATCGGCTTCAAGCAGGATGTGGCTGCCGCCCGCAAGATCGAGGCCGAGGTTGACCTTGGGCTCGGGCAGTGCACTCGGCCAACCAAGGCCCATGGTTGCAGTGAGCGACGGGATGGCGGCTGCAACGCAAACCAGCGTTATCAGCCAAAGCCAGATCACCTTCCAGCGCGGAAATTCGAGCATGGGCGTTCAGCCTTCAGGAAAGTGAGATCAGTCGTTCGCAGGCGAAGAGCCGACAGGCGGCACGATGTCGCCAATTGTGGCGCGCACGGCCTTGACCTTGACGTTCGGCCCGAGTTCCAGTTCGACGTAGTGATCGTCGAGCTTGATCACCTTGCCGATCAGTCCGCCGGCAGTGACGACCATGTCGCCCTTCTTCATGCCTGCGATCTTTGCCTTGTGCTCCTTCTGCTGGCGCATCTGCGGCCGCAGGATCAGGAACCAGAAGATGAAACCCATCGCCACCAGCGGCATGAAAGTCATCCAGGCAGGCGGCTGGCCGGCATTTGCTGCGGCGGCGGAAAGAGTGCTGAGCATCATGGGTCCGTTTCTGGGATCGCAAGGCAAGGATTACAACCGGGCCGACTGCGGTTATCCCGCATTTACCGGCCCCGGCATGAACAAGCGGCGCGGTTAGCAGTTTGAACTGCGCAAGGCAATCTGACGCGCTGGCCGAGAGGCTGGGCACGCCGCAGCCGATCCTCCGAACCTTTCGCCAATCTCGCGCTTGCCATCCTCAAAAGTGCTGCCTATAGGCGCGCTTCCGGTCGGGACGTAGCGCAGCCTGGTAGCGCATCACACTGGGGGTGTGGGGGTCGGAGGTTCGAATCCTCTCGTCCCGACCAATTCAAAAGGCCCGCGAAGCGCATTGTGCTCGCGGGCCTTTTTGCTGTCTTCGTTTTCCTACACCGCGTCTTGTGGTTATATGCACCCGCGTCCCGCAACCTGGAAGGACGCAAGCATGGCAAACTCCGAAGCCCTGATTTCATCGGTTTCTGCGATTATCGACAAGATCATCCCCGATGCTGCCTCGCGCGATCAGGCAAAGCTCGAACTGCTTCGCCTTGAGAGCGCACGAGAATTGAAGCCGCTGAAGGCGCGCATCTCGGCGACCCTCGCCGAATCCCGCGCTGACGATCCGTGGACTCGCCGGGCGCGCCCTGCCTTTCTCTATGTGATGTACGCCGTGATCCTGTGGGCCTTGCCCATGGGCCTGCTGGCCGGGCTCGATCCGGCTGCTGCGCGGGCGATCATGACCGCGACGAGCGCCTATCTCAACGGCTTGCCCGAACCGCTCTATGCCTTGTTCGGCACCGGCTACCTTGGCTATACTGCGGCACGGCAGTGGGGAAAGGCCCGAGGAACGGACCGCTGAATGCGCAACGCCTTGGTTAGTTTCTGGTAACCTCCGCCTGATATGAAAGCAGGCATGAGAACGAGGTCGGACCGCTTTTTGATGCCTTTGCTGGCCGCAGGCAGGCGCGCGCCGCTTGTGGCCAGCCTTGCTCCGCTTGGCTTGATCCTTGCGCTGGGCGGCTGCGGATCCTCCGACAACGAAAAGCTCGAAGCGCGGATCGCAGCGCTGGAGGCGAAGGCAGACGCGGCCGACAAGCGCTCGCGGCAAGCGTTGAGCATGGCGGCCACCAGCAACCCCGCGCCAGTTGTCGAGAGCGGCACCACCGACAGCTTCGGCGAGCCCTCGCTGTCCGATGAAGTCACCGACGGATCCGCCGACAGCGCGATATACGAAAACACGATCGAGGCACCTGCGGGTCCCCCCATCGCCCCCGGCTTTTAATAATCACCTCCCTCTTGCCCTTGCGACTTTGCCCGCATTGTCTATCACGACAGGCATTCGCGATCGGGGGATCTGATGACACAAGCTTCCGGCCAGGGCACGACCGTCTATGTGCTCAATGGCCCCAACCTCAACCTGCTCGGCCTGCGTGAACCGGAAATCTACGGTTCGCAGACGCTCGACGACATCGCCGGCATGCTCGAAGATCACGGCCGTGAACTGGGTCTCGAGATCGACATGCGCCAGTCCAACCATGAAGGCCATCTGATAGACTGGCTCCATGAGGCGCAGGCCGAGGGCGTAAAGGCCGTGCTGCTCAACGCCGGTGCCTACACCCACACCTCGGTGGCGATCCACGATGCGATCAAGTCGATCAAGGTGCCGGTGATCGAGGTTCACCTGTCCAACCCGCACAAACGCGAGGCTTTCCGCCACCATTCCTATGTCGGCATGGCCGCGCTTGGCACTGTCTGCGGCTTCGGCGCAAACAGCTACCTCGCGGCATTGGACGCCGTTTCGCGCCTTTGAAACAGGCGTTTTTCCACTTTCACTGATCGCTGCCACTTGCCAGTCCATCGCGTTGGGGGCATGGCGCGCGGTCAGAATTCATACCCCGCGAGGAAATTCAAATGGGTCACGAACGCGGCGACAAGGCCGAAAACATGGCGATCGACGGCAAGCTTGTACGCGAACTGGCAGAGCTTCTTGCCGAAACCGGGCTGTCTGAAATCGAGGTCGAGGATGGCGAGCGCAAGATCCGCGTAGCCCGTCAGCTGACTGCTGCGCCGGTCGCTCAGGTTGCGGTTGCAGCCCCGGCCCCGGTCGCTGCACCTGCCGCGGCGGCAGCACCTGCTGCGCCTGCCGCTGCTCCTGCAGAAGACCATGCCAACGCCGTGAAGTCACCCATGGTCGGGACCTGCTACCTCGCCGCCGAACCGGGCGCAGCGAACTTCGTCGCCGTCGGCCAGAGCGTGAAGGCGGGCGAAACCCTGCTGATCATCGAAGCGATGAAGGTGATGAACCCGATCACTGCGCCTGCCGCGGGCGTGGTAAAGGCGATCCTGGTCGAGAACGCGCAGCCGGTCGAATTCGACCAGCCGCTGGTCGTGATCGCGTAAAGGTCCGCTGATGGCCATCAAGCGCCTGCTTATCGCCAACCGCGGCGAAATCGCGCTGCGCATCCACCGCGCCGCGCACGAAATGGGCATCGAGACGGTCGCGGTGCACTCCACCGCGGATGCCGACGCGATGCACGTGCGCCTCGCCGATCATGCGGTGTGCATCGGTCCGCCCGCAGCGAAGGATAGCTACCTCAACGTCGCGGCGATCATTTCGGCAGCCGAGATCACCCACGCTGACGCGATCCACCCGGGCTACGGCTTCCTTTCGGAGAATGCCAAGTTCGCCGAGATCGTCGAAGCCCACGACATCACGTGGATCGGCCCCAAGCCCGAGCACATCCGCACGATGGGCGACAAGATCGAGGCCAAGCGCACCGCTGGCGCGCTCGGGCTGCCGCTTGTGCCGGGTTCTGACGGCGCGGTTTCGGATCTCGAGGAAGCCAAGGCCATTGCCGAAAAGGCCGGCTATCCGGTGATCATCAAGGCAGCATCGGGCGGCGGCGGTCGCGGGATGAAGGTCTGCAACAGCCCGGAACAGCTTGAAACCCTGATCCAGCAGGCTGGCAGCGAAGCCAAGGCCGCCTTCGGCGACGCCACGGTCTACATCGAGAAGTACCTCGGCAACCCGCGCCACATCGAATTCCAGATCTTCGGCGATGGCAATGGCAACGCCATCCATCTCGGCGAACGCGACTGTTCGCTGCAGCGCCGCCACCAGAAGGTGCTTGAAGAAGCGCCCTCGCCGGTGATCTCGACCGAAGAGCGCAACCGCATGGGCGGCATTGTCGCCAGGGCCATGGCTGACATGGGCTATCGCGGTGCGGGTACAATCGAGTTCCTGTGGGAAAACGGCGAGTTCTACTTCATCGAGATGAACACCCGCCTGCAGGTGGAGCATCCTGTTACCGAAGCAATCACCGGCGTCGATCTGGTGCGCGAACAGATCCGCATTGCCGATGGCAAGCCCCTGTCGGTCAGCCAGGACGAGATCGAGTTCAAGGGGCACGCGATCGAGTGCCGCATCAATGCGGAAGATCCGTTCACCTTTGCCCCTTCGCCCGGCCTGGTTAAGAGCTATCACGCCGCGGGCGGCATGCACGTACGGGTCGATTCCGGGCTCTATGCCGGGTACAAGATCCCGCCGTACTATGACTCGATGATCGCCAAGCTGATCGTCTACGGCCGTACACGCGAAGGGTGCATCATGCGCCTCAAGCGCGCGCTTCAGGAAATGGTGATCGAAGGACCCAAGACCTCGATTCCGCTTCACCAGCGCCTTTTGAACGAGCCTGATTTCCTCTCTGGCGACTACACCATCAAGTGGCTGGAAGAGTGGCTGGCCAAGGACGCCTGATCCGCCATCTTCCCAAACAAAAAGCCCCCGCATTGCGGGGGCTTTTCCGTTCTGCTCAGTCCATGACCGGCAATCTTGCACGAATGGCCCGCCAAGCCGGCTCGGGCCGGTCGTTCTTCACCAGGATCGCTTCCACCTCGTCGAATTCCTCGAGTTCGAGCGCCTCTGTCACGCTGAGCGGAAAATAGACATTCTCGTCGTTGTCCATCCGCACGGCATAGGCGCCGCGCCCTTCCTCGCTTTTCGTAACGATGCACATCGCCTTCACTGCCATGGACAATACCTTTTATTTCGTAGCGTTACATAAGACCGCCAATCCGGCAGGCTTCGAGACAAAGCCCGCAAGGCGCCGCATAGTCAACCCTAGCGCTCGCGCGGCTTCCACGTAAGTACGCGCCCGACATAGCCGATAAGCACGATGACCAGCGTCGCAGTCGCGATCGGCCCGGTGTACTTCTCGATCTCTCCAAAGTTGCGCCCGAGGTAATAGCCCGCGCCACTCAGGATCGCATTCCAGATTGCAGCGCCAGCGAAGGTGAACAGTAGAAACCGTACATGCCCCATGTGCGTAAGACCGGCTGGCAATGAGATCATCGTGCGCATGAACGGGGCAAACCGCACAGCGAAGACTACCCACTGGCCATGCCGCCGAAAGAACCGGACTATTGCCTCTACGTCCTCCCATTCGACGGTAAGCCAGCGCCCGAAGCGACCGACAAAGGGGCGCAGTCTCTGATAGCCCAACGTCCGGCCGAGGAGATACCAGCAATAGTTGCCCAACGTCGATCCGACAGTGCCTGCCAGCATCAGCGGCCAGAATTCCATTCGGCCCCGCGCCACGGCGATCCCGCCCAGCCCCATGATAAGCTCGGATGGAATTGGCGGAAACACGTTTTCGATGACCATCAGGAACGCGATGCCCCAATAGCCACCGCCTTCGATCAGGTGGACGATCCAGTCATTCATGAGAAGGGTAACGATTCCAAACGGCCAAAAGCTCCTGCTTCCGATGGAGGAGCCCGGATGCCCTTACAGCCGCCGCTCGATCGCGTCCCAGATCATCCCCGGCGTATCGGTGCCGTTGAACTTGTCGATCGCGACAATCCCGGTCGGCGAAGTTACGTTGATCTCGGTCAGGTACTTGCCGCCGATCACGTCGATGCCAACGAAGATCAGGCCAAGACGCTTCAGCTGCGGCCCGAGCGCTGCACAGATTTCCTGCTCTTCCGCCGTCAGTTCCGTCTTTTCGGCATAGCCGCCGACCGCAAGGTTCGAGCGGAACTCGCCCTCACCCGGCTTGCGGTTGATGGCGCCGGCGATCTCGCCATCGACCAGCACGATACGCTTGTCGCCCTTGGCGACCTCGGGAAGAAACGCCTGCACCATGTGCGGCTCGGGCCAGGTCTGGTTGAACACCTCAAACAGCGCGCCAAGGTTTTCGCCTTCGGGCCCGACGCGGAAAATAGCCTTGCCGCCATTGCCGTGGATGGGCTTCACGACGATCGCGCCATGCTTCTTCTGGAACAGCCGCACTTCCTCGACCGAGCGGGTGACGATCGTTGGCGGCATGAAGCGCCGATAATCAAGCACCATGACCTTTTCAGGCGCATTGCGAACGCTCCGGGGATTGTTGACGACCAGCGCTTCACCCTCGATCCGCTCGAGCAGATGGGTGGCCGTGATGTAGCCCATGTGGAACGGAGGGTCCTGCCGCATGAGGATCACGTCGATATCGCGCCCAAGGTCGAGCCGGCGCACGTCGCCTGTCTTGTAGTGGTCGCCCTCCACGCGCTGCACCGTCACCGGACGGGCATGAGCGATCAGCCGGTCATCCTCGTCCAGCGTCAGCGAGCCTACGTCGTAATGGTAAACCTCGTGCCCGCGCTCCTGCGCCGAAAGCATGAGTGCGAAGCTGGAATCTCCAGCGATATTAATCGAGTGGAGCGGGTCCATCTGGACCGCAACGCGAAGAGTCATGCTTGCACTGATCCTCAGGGGTTTATCTCAGGTGCGCCTTAAAGCCGATTTGTAGCTTGTGCGACCATTTTCAGATCGCGCCTCGAAGGCGCCCCCGAAATCCAAGGAGCCATTGATGCGCAAGCTGTTCACCGTTGCCGCTGCCGGAATCGCCGTTCTCGGCTGGTCGTCACAGGGCGTTGCCAACCCCGACCCGCACCCCACCAGCGCCCCGAAGGACGATCACAAGGGCGACAAGAAGGACGAGCATCACGACGAGCACAAGGACGGCGAACACAAGGAAGAGCACAAGCCCGCCCACTAAGCGTCGGTCAGGTGCCGGGTTGCCAGGCGTTGGCAATCCGGTACGGCCACTTTCCCTGTGCCATCAGGATAACGTCAATTCGGACGTCATCGCCAGGCCTTGCATACTTTCCGGCAAGCATTTCCGCCGCCCTTGCGACGCGTCGCAGGCGGTGAGCGTCAATCGCGGCGCCCAGTTGCCGGGCATCCTTGCGCCATTTCACTTCGATGAACGCAACCGTTCGCCCTTTTTGCGCGATCAGGTCGACCTCGCCTGCCATGAGCTTCACCCGCTGCGCCAGAATGCGCCAGCCCTGAAGCCGCAGCCACCACGCTGCCAGCCATTCGGCCCGCCGTCCTTGCTGCTCAGCCTCGGCACGCCTCATTCCTTGAGTGCCATGGCCCGTGCGTAAAGCACCTTGCGATCCAGCCCAAGCGCCTTTGCCACCTTGCCTGCCGCTTGCGATGTAGACATCTCGGCCAGCGCCGCGCGCAGTTCCGCGTCGATGACGTCGTCCTCGGGCGCTTCGGCCTCTCCGGGTGGCGCAATGAGAAGCACGATCTCACCTTTCGGCGGCTGCGCCGAGTAGTGCGCCGCAAGTTCCGCTGCAGAGCCGGAACGACACTCCTCGTGCAACTTGGTCAGCTCACGCGCAACCGCGACCTCGCGTCCGGGCAAACGCTCGGCGATTGCTTCCAGCGAAGCCACAAGGCGGGGCCCCGTTTCATAGAATGCCAGCGTGGCCGGGACGCCGGATAGTTCGGTCAGGACATCGCCCCGCGCCTTCTCCTTGTTCGGCAGGAACCCCGCAAACAGGAACCGATCCGTCGGCAACCCCGCCATCGACAAGGCGGTCACGACCGCGCTCGCACCGGGCAACGACGTGACCGATATCCCCCGCGCCCGCGCCTCTCGCACCAACCTGTAACCCGGATCGGAGATCAGCGGCGTTCCGGCATCCGATACCAGTGCAACCGCCTTGACCGCCATTTCTGCCAGCAGCGCTTCCCTCGCGCCGTCGCTGGCATGATCGTCATACCGTCGCATCGGCTTGTGAAGGCCCAGCAGATTCAGCAATTTCCCTGTCACCCGCGTATCCTCGCAGGCTACCAGATCGCAGCGCCCAAGCGTGTCTGTGGCGCGACGGGTCATGTCACCAAGATTGCCAATAGGCGTGGCAACAATATAGAGACCGGGTGCAAGAGGCGACGTATCCATGGCTTTTCCATGGACCGGCGATGACAGAGCGACAAGAGGGTGTGCAGGGAATGATCGAGGGACAATTGGGCGACTGGCGCGAAACTGGCTTGCGCCGCTCCCGCAGATGGGTTGTCACCGGCACGCTGGCCCTTCTGGCAGGTTGCACCGTCATCCCCAAGGGCACTGGCCCGATCGCAGAACCGACCGAAAAGGCTCCTGACGCAAACGTCCTGCCAACCGATGCCGGCCGCCATCGTGTCGCGCTGCTGGTGCCAATGACAGGGCCAAACGCATCGGTTGGTCAATCGATAGCCAATGCTGCAACGATGGCCGTGCTCGATACCAGCGCGGCAAACCTGCGCATCACAACATATGACACAGCAACGGGCGCTGGCAGCGCGGCCGCCCGCGCCATTGCCGACGGCAACAAGCTGATCCTCGGCCCCCTGCTGTCCGATGATGTCGTTCTGGTCTCAAATGTTGCGCGCCCGGCCAAAGTCCCGATGATTACCTATTCGAACGACAGTGCCGTCGCTTCGCGAGATGTCTTTGTCATGGGTCAGGCCCCCGGCCAATCGATCACGCGCGTTCTCGGCTTCGCCAAGTCGCGTGGGATCAAGTCCGTTGCCGCAATCATCCCGACCGGTGATTACGGGCAGCGGGCGACCGCAGGGTTGACCGAGGCCGCGCGGGCCAATGGCGTCGCCGTCACCGCCATCGAAACCTATGATCGCGGCAATACGTCGGTTGCCAGCGCAGTACGCCGCGTCAAGGACAAGGGCCGTTTCGACGCGCTGCTGATCGCGGATGGCAGCCGCATCGCGCTTCAGGCGGGTCCGCTGGCGGGCAAAGGCGTCAAGCTTCTGGGAACCGAACTGTGGAGCGGTGAAGGCGCGATCGCGAAATCTGTCGCCATGCGCGGCGCATGGTTCGCTGCCGTCTCCGATCAGCGCTTCGGTCAATTTGAAAAGAGCTACGCCACACGTTTCGGCGCGACGCCATCGCGGCTTGCAACGCTGGGCTACGACAGCGTCCTGCTGACGCTCAACATTGCCCGAACATGGAAGCCGGGCACCACCTTCCCAACGGCGAAGCTCTACGATCCGCAGGGCTTCATCGGCCTTGATGGCGTCTTCCGCTTCACGGCAAGCGGCATGGCCGAACGGGCGATGGAGGTGCGTGAAGTTGGCACCGGCACCTTCACCACCGTATCGCCCGCTCCGGCAAAATTCTGATAGGCCGAAAGCGGGGGATTTCGCAGGATAAGGCGGCATCCCCGCTTGCGCCGGGATTCCCGTGTTCTATACCCGTTCGCATGTCCGACGACCTTTTCGACAAGCTCCCCGCCACCAGCGCAGCCGAGGCCTATGACGGCTCCGCCATCGAAGTTCTCGAGGGCCTCGAACCGGTCCGCCGCCGCCCCGGCATGTACATCGGCGGCACGGACGAGCGCGCGCTGCACCACCTCGCCGCCGAAGTGCTCGACAATGCGATGGACGAGGCGGTCGCCGGCCACGCCAACCGCATCGAGGTCATGCTGGAGGAAGGCAATCGGCTGACCATTTCGGACAATGGCCGGGGTATCCCCGTTGACGAACATCCGAAATACCCCGGCAAGTCGGCGCTGGAAGTCATCCTCACAACGCTTCACTCCGGCGGCAAGTTCTCCGGAAAAGCCTACGCAACCAGTGGCGGTCTGCACGGCGTCGGCGTTTCGGTGGTCAACGCGCTTTCCTCACTCACCCGGATCGAGGTGGCGCGAAACAAGGAGCTATACGCGCAGGAGTTTTCGCGCGGAAATCCGACGACCAAGCTGTTGAAGATCGGCAATGCCCCCAATCGGCGCGGCACGCAGGTCACGTTCATCCCCGATCTCGAGATATTTGGCGAAGACGCGAAGTTCAAGCCTGCCCGCCTGTTCCGGCTGGTCCGATCCAAGGCCTATCTCTTCGCAGGCGTCGAAATCCGCTGGAAGTGCGCTGCCTCGCTTGCCAGCGAGGAAGTGCCGGCGGAAGCCGTCTTCCAGTTCCCCGGCGGCCTTGCCGATCATCTCGCGGAACAGGTCTCGGGCCGCGAATGCGTCACCTCCGTGCCTTTCGCCGGCCGACAGGACTTCCCGCTCGGCCCCAATGGCGAAGAGAACGGCCGCGTAGAATGGGCTATCGCCTGGCCACTGTGGTCCGATGGTTCCTATTCGTGGTACTGCAACACCATCCCCACGCCCGATGGCGGCACCCACGAACAGGGCCTGCGTGCCGCACTGACCAAGGGCATCCGCGCCTTTGCCGAACTGATCGGCCAGAAGAAGGCCAAGGACATCGCGCCAGAGGACATGATCACCGGCAGCGAGATCATGCTTTCGGTCTTCATCCGCGATCCGCAGTTCCAGAGCCAGACCAAGGACCGCCTGACTTCGCCAGAGGCAGCGCGCATGGTTGAAGCTGCGGTGCGCGACCATTTCGACCACTATCTCACCGACAACATGGAGCGCGGCAAGGCGTTGCTCGGCGCGGTGATGGAGCGCATGGACGAACGCCTGCGCCGCAAGGCGGAGCGCGAGGTCAAGCGCAAGACCGCCACCAACGCCCGCAAGCTGCGCCTTCCCGGCAAGCTCACCGATTGCTCGGGCGAAGGTGAAGGCGAGACCGAACTGTTCATCGTCGAAGGCGATTCCGCAGGCGGCAGCGCCAAGCAGGCGCGTGACCGCAAGACGCAGGCAATCCTGCCAATCCGCGGCAAGATCCTCAACGTCGCCAGCGCCACGGCCGACAAGATCCGCGCCAACCAGGAAATCGCGGACCTCGCACTCGCGCTCGGCTGCGGCATGCGCAAGGACTGCAACCCGGACGCGCTGCGCTATGATCGGGTAATCATCATGACCGACGCCGACGTCGATGGCGCACACATCGCCACGCTGCTGATGACGTTCTTTTTCCAGGAGATGCCCGAGCTGGTCCGGCGCGGCCACCTCTACCTCGCCCAGCCTCCGCTCTATCGCCTGACCAGCGGCAGCACCTCCGCCTACGCCAAGGACGACGCCCACCGTGCCGAGCTGGAAGCGACCAAGTTCAAGGGCAAGAAGGTTGAAGTCGGTCGGTTCAAGGGCCTTGGCGAAATGAACCCGCAACAGCTGCGCGAAACCACGATGGCGCCTGCCACCCGCAGCCTCATCCGCATCACCCTGCCGCCTGAATACGAGGGCCGAGCGGCGGTGAAGGAACTCGTCGACCGCTTGATGGGCCGCGATCCCGCCCAGCGCTTCATGTTCATCCAGAACCGCGCGAGCGAGATCGATCCGGAGTTGATTGACGCGTAACCTCCCGGAAGGCGTCGTCGGCGTCATCCAAGCAGCCACTACAGAAAATGGCTGCTTACCGATCGATACGCCTAAACAAACGCGCCAGCGCTAGCCATGCTTGTCCTGCGCGGGTTTGGCAGGTTGGACAGTCCATTCAGGGGGCGTATCGTTCGGCTCATCGGCTTCGGCTGCCTCCTTCGTAGGATGCACGCGCGATGCGGCATGGTGGACAGGCGCGTAAATCGTATAGAGCTGGATAGGCTCGTCGCCGATGTTCGTGACGTTGTGCCAGGTGCCAGCGGGCACCAAAACGCACCAGCCATCCGACACTTGCCGCTCGAACGTCAGCTCATGCTCGGTTGGCCCCATCTGCACCAGGCCTTTTCCCGCGTCGAGCCGTAGGAACTGGTCCGTCTCGGGATGTGCTTCCAACCCGATGTCTCCGCCGACAGGAATCGACATGAGCGTTACCTGCAAATAGCGCCCCGTCCAGGCGACCGAGCGATAGTCGCCATTGGTCTTGGTCGCCACTTCGATATCGAAGGCTAGGGGTTGCGGGCCGATATCCTGAATGCGTTCTCCACTACTTGCCATGAAACGATCCCTTCGCAGTTTACAGTGATCGTTACCCGCCAGGGGGACTATGTTTCCGCACCACTTCCCATTCGGGTTTAGCCAGCAACTTGACGATCAGGATCGCCCTTTTTCGCTCGGAAATCAAACCGTATCCGCACCCACTCCCCGATCTGAGGCTTTCCATTGACCCTGGGTGGTCGCACCAAAAACTGCCAGCTCGCCTGCCGGATCGCGCGGGCAAGGCCTGATCCCGGCGGGCTTTCGCCAAGTTCCTGGCAATCCTCGACGTGGTACTTCTCCACCGTCCTGCACGCGATCATCGCCCAGTCCCCCTGCATCCGGCGCTGGGGCAGGTAGGGGCCGATCTCGGCATCGGTGGGTTCGCGATACCATTGCGCGGCAAAGAGCCGCACGCCGCCCGGTCCTTGCCCTACGCTGGCGGAATCGCCCGGACTGCCCGCGCCCACCTGTTGCGCCCCGCCGGACTCTGCCCGCTTCATGTTGCTGATGTCGGTCGCGCGGTAGTCGTTGCGCGACAGCTCGATGAATCCTTCGGGCCATTCCACCTTGCCAGGCACTGGCACTTGAGGCGGCGCAGCCACCGGCTGGCTCACAGCGGCTTCGGCGGATTCCGCCTGCTTCTGCCGCTTCTGCTCCTGCTTTTGCGCCTTCTCTTCGTCCTGCCCCTGAGCGGATAGGTCGATCGCGGTCAGGTGCGTGCCCTTCCCATCGCCGAAGCCGGTAACCGCGCCCATTCGCCACATGATCAGGAACACCAACAAGGTTGTGACTGCGGCAAACGCCATTGCTCCAGCCCGCTCGCGCGGCGATGCCTGATAGCCTTGCTTCGCCATGACATTGCGGGGTGCGACCATTCCCGCGTCGCTACACGGCGGTTTCGGGCACTTCAATCGCCGAGACGGCCAAGCATAAGTTAGCGACAATTTGACACGACATACATGACGGATGCGTCACCAACCAAGTTCAAAAATGACGCGTGCGTCATCAACATGCTCCGAAACTGACACGTGCGTCTAACTATGAGTTCGAAGATGACGCGGCCGTCAGTTCAGCAACCCCCTTGCGCCGCACTCTCAGCCGCCTTATCGCTTAACCGAACGATTAAGCACACAGGAACCGCCGATGCGCTTTGAAGGCACCAGCAATTACGTCGCTACCGAAGATCTCAAGGTCGCCGTCAACGCAGCCGTCCTGCTGCGCCGCCCTCTTCTGGTAAAGGGAGAACCCGGCACCGGCAAGACCGTGCTCGCTCATGAAATCGCGAAGGCGGTGAACGCGCCGCTTATCGAATGGAACGTGAAATCCACCACCAAGGCGCAGCAAGGCCTTTACGAATACGACGCAGTCGCCCGCCTGCGCGACGGCCAGCTCGGCGATGAGCGGGTGCACGACATTCGCAACTACATCAAGAAAGGCAAGCTGTGGGAGGCCTTCACCAGTCCCACCCTTCCCGTTCTGCTGATTGACGAGATCGACAAGGCGGACATCGAGTTTCCGAACGACCTCCTGCAGGAGCTCGATCGCATGAGCTTCGACGTGTACGAGACGCAGGAGCGCATCGAGGCGCGTGAACGCCCGATCGTCGTGATCACCTCGAACAACGAGAAGGAACTGCCCGACGCCTTCCTGCGCCGCTGTTTCTTCCACTACATCAAGTTCCCGGACCGCGACACGATGCAGGCAATCATCGACGTCCACTTCCCCGGTATCCAGAAGACCCTGGTGAGCAAGGCGATGGAGGTGTTCTACGAGATCCGCGAAGTGCCCGGCCTCAAGAAGAAGCCCAGCACTTCCGAACTGCTCGACTGGCTCAAGCTCCTGCTGAACGAGGACATGCCATTGGACGTCCTCCAGAACCGCGATCCGACCAAGGCGATCCCGCCGCTTCACGGCGCGCTGCTCAAGAACGAGCAGGACATCATGCTGTTCGAGCGCCTGGCGTTCATGGCCTGGCGTCCGGGGAACTGAGGAAGATTGCCATGCCCCATGTCGGCGGATGCCTTTGCGGCGCGGTGCGCTACACCATCTCCGCCGACCCACTGGGCGCCCGCATGTGCTGGTGCCGAGATTGCCAACGCATCGCCAGCGGATCGGCTACGGTGAACGTGCTTTTCCCGGAAGCCGCCGTGGCGATCGAAGGCAAACTCGGAACCTTCGTGATGATTGCCGACAGCGGCAACACAGTCGAACGTGGCTTTTGCAATGTCTGTGGCGCGCAAATCTACAGTCGCACCGTCACGCCGACAGGCCTGCCGATGCGCGTTCGCGCGGGAACGCTCGACGACCCCGAACTCGCGCCGCCAACGGCAGTCATCTGGGCGGACAGTGCGCCGAGCTGGGCTCCGCTACCCGGACATCTCCCGCGCCATCCCAAAGGTCCGCCGCCCGCCAGTTGAGCGTGCGGACCTTGCCGATGCAAGGGCGTCTCACTCCCGCGGCCCAAGCTTTTCCAGCTCTACCTGCGCGAACATCGCCTTTACCGCCGGCCGCTCGTTGATCTGTTCGATCCAGCGCACCAGGTGAGGCGTGTCCTCCTTGTTCACCAATTCCTTGAAGCCGAACGGCATGCCGTTGGCGATGGCGAAGTTGCAGATGTCGGCCAGGGTGTACTGCCCCGGCACCAGCCATTCATGGTCGGCAAGGTGGTCGTCCAGCTTTCGCACTGAGTAGCCGATCTTGCGCATTTCCTCGTCGAGCATGTCCTGCGGGAAGCCTTCGCGGGCGCGCCGCCACTTCACCTGCTGCTCGACCACCGGGATCGCTTTCACCTTTTCCTCGAACTCGGCGTCAGTAAGGCCCTTGACCATGTTGCCGACATAGCGATGCCAGCCAATGGTCGAGACGCACCAGCAGAAGTATTCGTCCACCCACTTCGTCCAGATGCGCATCTGTGCGCGCCCGAAGCTGTCGGCTGGGCGGAGCGAGACTTCCGTCGGGTATTCGTCCTCGAGATACTCGCAGATCACGGTTGATTCAGTGATGACCTTGTCGCCGTCCACCCCAGAGTCGACCAGCGCCGGCACCTGACCGCGCGGATTGATCGCCTTGAACCAATCGGTGTGATGCTCGAACTTTGCAGGATCCAGCCGATGCTTCTCGACATCGAGGCCCTTTTCGAACACCGTCAGCAGCGGTTTCATCGAGTTGGCAGCCGGTCCGAAACTGTAGAGCTTGAGTGTCATGGCTTTATCCTCTCCAAGTGGCAGCACCATAGACAATTGTATGTAACACTAACAATACCCAATTGCTGAAAGCCTGAAGGAAGCCTTTTGCCATGCCCTATTCCGGTCAATGTGCTTGCGGTTCCGTCCACCTCGAGGTCGCCGGAGAGCCAATTGCGACTCGCCAGTGCTGGTGTCGCCAGTGTCAGCAGATTGCGGCCGGTGGCCCGACCAATAACGCGATCTTCAAGGCGGAAGACGTCAACATCACCGGCACCCTGGCCCATTCCGAATGGACGGCGGTCAGTGGCAACACCCTGACGTTCCACTTCTGCCCCGCCTGCGGCACGCAGATCTTCGCGCAGAGTTCTGCACGCCTTCACCTGAAGACAGTGCGCTTCGGTCCCCTTGACGCAGGCCACGGCCTGCGCCCCGAAGCGATCATTTGGACCGAGGATGCACCGCCTTGGGCTCAGCTCGACCCTTCTCTCGAAAGCTGGCCGCAACAGCCCCCTGTTCCGCCGCCCGTCAGCTAAGGCATGAGCGACCTTGCGCCGACGCCCACCGCCCATACACGGTTTGCCGCCATTCGCGCGCGGCTGGAGGCCATCGATCCAGCGCCGGGACCCACGGCGTGGATCTACGAATTCCTGCTGTTCGGCTTCAAGCAGGGGTGGGCCTGCCTGTTCGGTGGCCTGATGCTGGCGATGCTGCTGGGTACGCATCTGTTCTGGCCGACGGATGCACCGATCGCCCGCTATGACGCGCTGACGATCGGTGCACTCGCGATCCAGATCACCATGCTGCTGCTCCGGCTTGAGACTCTGTCAGAGGCCAAGGTCATCCTCGCCTTCCACGCGGTCGGCACGATCATGGAACTTTTCAAGACCGCCTACGGGTCATGGACCTACCCGGAACCAAGCCTGCTGCGGATCGGCGGCGTGCCGCTGTTCTCCGGATTCATGTACGCCTGCGTCGGAAGCTATATCGCCCGTGTCTGGCGCATCTTCGATTTCCGCTTTCCGCATTATCCGCCTGCCGCGTGGAGCTACGCACTGGCAGTTGCTGTCTACGTGAACTTCTTTGCGCATCACTGGCTGCCGGACGTTCGCCTGCTTCTCTTCGCGGCGATGGGCCTGCTCTTCTGGCGCACCCGCGTGATCTTCCGCGTGTGGCGGGAAAACCGTTCCATGCCGTTGCTGCTTGGCTGGTTCCTCGTGGCGCTGTTCATCTGGTTCGCGGAGAACATCGCCACTTTCTCACGCGCGTGGATCTATCCCAGCCAGGAGGCGGGCTGGACCCTTGTCTCCCCTGCAAAGCTCGGCGCTTGGTACCTTCTTATGTACATCTCGTTCGTGCTGGTTGCGGCCGTTCACCGCGTCAGATCACGTTGAAGCAGTCCTGCCCCGAACGCTTCAGCACGCCGCACAGCGCATGGGCGCCGGGGGCGCTGGCGCGCAACCGCCAATAGCGGCGCTGGCCGACCACCGCAGGGACAACGGCCTTCTGGAAGCTCGCCAGTTGCGGGTACATCGCGACCGCGCCCTGCCAATGCGCCTCTGCTTCGGCAGGGCTCAGCGCCGCAGCAAGCTGAATCGTCTGGACCCGCGCTGCTGCAGCCATCATCACCCGCGGGCCTGCTGCGGGCATGGCAGCGGGAGCTTGCGAATTGAGCGCCAGAGTCACCGCCCCCTGCTCTGAACGCAGCGTAGCATTCGTCACCACCACTGTCGTCCGGTCTGCCTTCGTCAGGTCGAACAGCGCCTTGGCAAAGCTGCGCGGCAAGCGGATGCAGCCGTGGGAGGCCGGATAGCCCGGGACATACCCGGCATGGATTGCAATGCCGCGCCAAGTCAGCCTCTGCATGTAGGGCATCGGGGCGTTGCTGTAGATATTGGAACGATGGAACACCCGCTTCTGCAGGATCGGGAATACACCGGCCGGGGTCGAATGTCTGCGCTTGCCTGTAGAGACCGGCGAGGAACCCCAATGCTCGCCATCCTTGAACACGTGCATCCGTTGCGACGCCTTGCTAACCACGACCAGCACACCCGATTGCAGAACGTCCGCAACCGGCGGGGGCAATTGTTGGCGGACAGGCTGCGCGACTAGCGGGGCGACTGGCGGGGGCGGGATCTGCTGGATCACCGCCTCCTGCACATCAGCCCGCGCCTCCCGCGCCGACAGCGCCAAGCCGAGGCCCGCCAAACCAAGCAGAAGCACAAAGATCGCAAGCAAACCCGTAGCGCGACTCATGGTAAACTGCCCTTAACCATGTTTCCTCATGGCTTAACCGTTTGTCGCTTCCGCTCAACCGCCTATCGCGCAACAGCCCTTGCCGATCGCAGCGGCAGCGCTTAATCACTCGGTTAAGTCAGAGGAGCCGCAGCCCGTGTTTTTCAATTTCGTCGACGAGTTGCGTGCCGCAGGCATTCAAGCCAGCTTCAAGGAGCACCTTGTCCTGCTCGAAGCGCTGGACAAGGACGTGATCGAGCAGACACCGGAAGCATTCTACTATCTTAGCCGCGCCACCTTCGTGAAGGATGAAGGTCTGCTCGACCGCTTCGACCAGGTGTTCAACAAGGTCTTCAAGGGCCTGCTCACCGATTACGGCCAGCGCCCGGTCGACATCCCCGAGGACTGGCTCAAGGCCGTGGCCGAAAAGTTCCTGTCCGAAGAAGAGATGGAGAAGATCAAGTCCCTCGGCTCGTGGGAGGAGATCATGGAGACGCTCAAGAAGCGTCTCGAAGAGCAGGAGAAGCGCCATCAGGGCGGCAACAAGTGGATCGGCACGGGCGGCACCAGCCCGTTCGGCAATTCCGGCTACAACCCGGAAGGCGTCCGCATCGGCGGCGAGAGCAAGCACAAGCGCGCGGTAAAGGTCTGGGAAAAGCGCGAATTCGCAAATCTCGACAACACTCGCGAACTCGGCACGCGCAACATCAAGATCGCCTTGCGCCGCCTGCGCCGCTTCGCCCGCGAAGGGGCAGCAGACGAACTCGATCTCGACGGCACGATCGAAGGCACGGCGCGCCAAGGCTGGCTGGACATCCGGATGCGGCCGGAAAAGCGCAACGCGGTCAAGCTCTTGCTGTTCCTCGATGTCGGCGGATCGATGGACCCGTTCATCAGGCTGGTCGAGGAACTGTTCAGCGCGGCAACCGCAGAATTCAAGAACATGGAGTTCTTCTACTTCCACAATTGCCTGTATGAAGGCGTGTGGAAGGACAACAAGCGCCGCTGGTCGGAACGCACCAAGACCTGGGACATCCTCCACAAGTTCGGCCACGATTACAAAGTGGTGTTCGTTGGCGACGCGGCAATGAGCCCCTACGAGATCACCCATCCCGGCGGCAGCGTCGAGCATTTCAACGAGGAATCGGGCGCGGTGTGGATGCATCGCGTGGCGCAGACCTACCCCGCCACGGTCTGGCTCAATCCGGTGCCGGAAAAGCAGTGGACGTATTCGCAGTCGACCAAGATGATCAAGGACCTGATCGGCGGCAGCATGTACCCCCTGACTCTCGAGGGACTCGACGGGGCCATGCGCGAACTCACTCGCAAGAAGCACTGACTCAAGGGGGCAGGCAATGGGCAAGACGATCCTCGCGCAACGGACGGCAGAGGGTCGATACGACCTGCTGCTGAATCGACCTGACAAGTTCAATGCCCTGTCGCAGGCCGTCCTCGCCGAACTGCTGGCCGAACTTTCGGACATCGCGGGCGACAATGAAGCGCGCGTCGTAGTCCTTGCCGGAGCGGGAAAGGCCTTCTGTGCCGGACATGATCTTGCCGAGATGCAGGCTGACCGCAATCTCGACACCTACCGCAGGCTTTTTGCTGCCTGTACCGACGTGATGGAGGCGATTGCTGCTCTCCCTGTTCCCGTCATTGCCAAGGTCCATGGCGTTGCCACCGCCGCAGGTTGCCAATTGGTCGGCGCCTGCGACCTTGCCGTCGCTTCCGAAGACGCGCGCTTTGCTGTTTCAGGAATCAACGTCGGCTTGTTCTGCTCAACCCCTGCCGTGGCGCTCAGTCGGAATGTGCCTGCAAAGCGTGCTTTCGAGATGCTGGTGACCGGGAAATTCATCGATGCCCGCACCGCCGCCGACTGGGGCCTTGTCAATACCGTCGCTCCGGCCGAGGCGCTTGATGCCGCAACCGATGATCTCGTCGCCACGATACTCGCCAAGAACCCCGATGCGATCCGCCGTGGCAAAAGGCTTTTCAACACCCAGCGCGAGTGCTCCCGCTCCGAAGCATATGCTCTCGCTTGCGAAGTCATGGCGCAGAACATGATGGACGAAAACACCGACGAGGGGATCAATGCCTTTCTGGAAAGGCGTGCCCCAGTCTGGCGGACGGCCTGACGAATAGAAACAGTTCATATTCTCGGCAATTAGTATTGTCCGTACCAGAAACCCCGCTAGTCATCAGCTGACGTTGGGGGGATTGCCATGAATTTGAAGAATGCTCTTGCCGGGCTCACGGCTATGTCGCTTGTGCTTCAGCCCATCCCAGCATTCGCAGCAGACCAACCGACACCAGCTCCAACTGCTCCAGTTCCTGCTGCCCCAATTCCTAATGGCAAAGCCCCCGCCGGTCCATCGGCCTTTGTCCGCTGCGACGGCTTCCCGAACAAGGCCTCTACCTTGGGCACGGTTGCCCGGCTTGTGGCGATCACTGCCGTGATCGGCCTGCTCCTTCCTCCGCGCGAAGGCTATGATCCCAAGAAACGCGCCAACGGTGTGGACGGCATCAAGGCTTGCGACGAAGCCCTTTCCGGTCCCGAGCCTGCAAAGGACGGCGGTCGGCGCATCGAGCTGATCTTCGGTCGTGCGATTCACCGGATGGAAATGCAGGACTGGGACCGCGCCATTGCCGACATCCGCTCGGTCACGACGGACCAGCCGGATCTCACTGCCACGCTTGCCTACAAGCAAAGCCTGGGCCTCACCGCGATCGAGCTGCAGGCCATGGCGCTGACCGGCAAGGGCGATTACGCAGGCGCCCACGCACTCGGCCTTGAGCTGGCCAATCAGGCGCCCTTCGATATCAAGGCGCAACTCTCCGCGATGCAATATCTCGCGATCGCCAGGGCTTATGGCCCTGCCGAAGCGGCTGTTTTCGATCAGGCGGTGCGTGTCTACCCGCTCGCCGTGCTCGAACGCGCTGCAGCACGGGCCGTCGATGGACGTTTTCTTGAAGCAGCGTCCGACTACAAGGCCTTTGCCGATCTGCTCGGCACCCTTCCCAAGGTGCGCGGCTATTCCTCGCTGGCACGCGCCGCTGTCGCGTACCGTCTCGGCGGGAACGTGGCAGAGGGCGATCGACTGATGAAACTGGCACTCGCCGCAGCAGAAGCCGACACGGCCCAGGGCAAGACTGACTCACCGGTAACTGCAACAAACGAAGCCAATGACCTCTACGCCATCGTTGTGGCGCTCGATTCCGGACAGGGCATGCGCGCCCGCACGCTGTTTTCCGCGCGTTCGCGCTGGCCGACGATCAACGCCGGGCTGGTTGCCGGAGTGGCCCGAAAGCTGGAGACGGTGGGCACACCTGCGGAACGCGCCAACACGCCAATTCCGACAGCCAAGGAGGTTCTGGCAGCGGAGGAGACACGCATCGCCGCCCAGATAAACAATACCGGCGATGACAATTCCGATCGGTTCGACACTTTCCGTCCTGCCTTCGCCCAGACCGAATTCGCCAAGTTCGCCGCGAACGTATGGAAGACGGACAAATCGAAATACGTGACCACGCCGAAGACCGACATCGAGTATGGCGAGTTTGTCGACACTTCGCGCAATGGCACCGGTGCACCCGGCACCTATGCCTTGCTCCTGCATCTTGCACTGCTGACCAAAGCCCGGGGGCATAGCCACTTCATGCTCATGCCTGCCCAGACCTCCCTCTATCGCGCCAGATTCCGCACCGGCACGCCAGGTGACGGGAAAGTCTTTGCGGAAATGGCATTCGAGCCCGAGGCGGTCATTGCCTCGCTGGCGCCGCTGATCCCTCAGCCCCTCAAGAAGTGACGGCCTGAGGAAGCGAGAGCTTCGACATCGAGGGCGCGACCTACCATCTGACCCTCGCGCAAATCGCGTATTGCGCGACAGGTCGAGGGCAACCCAGTCTCCGGCAAGAGGTTCGGATCTTCCGGAAACAAAGGACCAATGACCTTGAAGCTTGCAGCAGTCTGTCTGGCGGTTTCGGCGCTATTGCCAACAATCGTGGCATCACCTGTGCTCGCCGCCGAGAGCGATAAAGCCCAGCCACCCCTCGTCCCCGCCGAATTCAGCGTGCCTACGCTCGTCGAAGAGCCAGCCTTCAAGCTGGTTCCGCTGGGTCCTGAACTCGTGAAGATCGACTATGACGCCTACATGTCGTCGATCGACCATTTGCAGAAGACCTTCACGCGCAGCACGTCGTGGCCTCATGCCGGGATAACCGACGCCGAGGCGATGGCCGACATGCAGACCGAGCAGGCCCGTTTTGCCCAGCGCAAATCATTTGCCTATGCAGTGTTGACGCCCGACGGCAAGCGCGAGCGGGGCTGTGTCTATGTGAAGCCAAGCCCGGTCGCAGGTTACGATGCCGTGGTGCTGATGTGGGTAACCAAGGCAGAGCATGACGCCGGCTTCGACAAGGAACTGCAGGCGTGGGTGATGAAGTGGATTGCCAGCGAATGGCCGTTCAAGAATGTTGCCTATCCCGGTCGCACAATTAGCTGGGACACATGGGACGCGCTTGTTCCTGCCAAGGCGTACTGACGCCGCCAGCGAAATCCTTGACTCCCGCCCTGCATCTGCCAGCCTTGACCGCGGGTTCGATCAACGGGAGCGATCGTGTCAGGGCATACCGTAGAAGAGCGTAAGCTTGCCCGACGCGCGGTGATTGCCGCCACAACCGGCAATGCGCTGGAATTCTACGATTTCATCACCTTCAGCTTTTTCGCGATCCAGATCGGCAAGGTATTCTTCCCTTCGGAAGATCCGTTTGTCAGCCTGATGGCCTCGTTGGCGACCTTCGGCGTCGGCTTTATTGGTCGCCCGCTTGGCGCATGGGCGATCGGCGCATGGGCAGATCGGCACGGACGCAAGCCGGCGATGCTCATGAGTATGACCCTGATGGGCGTATCGGTCGCGGTCCTCGCGCTCACGCCGTCCTATGCCGCCATCGGTGCCGTTGCGCCAGTGGTCGTGGTGCTGGCGCGCCTGCTGCAGGGTTTTGCTTTGGGCGGCGAAGTGGGCTCGGCCACGACCTACATGCTCGAAACCGCGCAGGATCATCGGCGTGGCTGGTCGATCAGTTGGCAAGGGGCGAGCCAGGCCATCGCATCATCGGCCGGATCGCTGGTCGGCCTCTGCCTCAGCCTTGCCCTCACGCCTGACCAGTTGACTGCCTGGGGCTGGCGAGTGGCCCTGCTGCTGGGCACGGTGATAGTGCCGTTCTCGCTGTGGATCCGCCGGTCCCTGCCTGAAACGATCCATGCGCCGGACCACCTGCCCACCGGTCACGTTCCTGCCGGAGTCTGGCGCACCGTCATTCTCGGGATGATGATGATCTCGGGCGCGACCATCGCCACCTACCTGTTCAACTACATGGCGACCTATGGCCAGAACACTCTGGGCTATTATGCCAGCATCTCGCTGGGCAGTACGCTGGCGGTAAATGTCGCGCGGTTCTTCGCGATCCTGCTCGGCGGCTGGATGAGCGACCGGTTCGGGCGGCGGCCACTGATGATCTGGCCGACATTGGCTTTCACGCTGGCGATCGTGCCCGCTTACGTCACGGTGACTGGCACGCACGATCCGGTGATGTTCATTGCCATCAACGGCTTGCTGGCCTTCGTGTCGACCTTGCCGAGCGGTGCCGTCTATGCCGCAATTGCCGAAAGCCTGCCCAAGGCAAGCCGCGCCCGCACCTTCGCACTGGTATATGCCCTGCCCGTCACGTTCCTGGGCGGATCGACGCAGTTGGCGATCACCTGGCTGCTGAAGATCACCGGAAATCCGATGGCCGTCGCCTGGTACATGGTCTCGGCCGCCGCCGTGGCCCTTCTGGCAATGGCCTTGATGCACGAAAGCGCCCCGCGGCGGACACAGGCAGCCTCAGCCTGAGGTTCGTCAGTAAAGCAGGAAGCGCGTCCGCTCTTCGATCCACTCCGTCTCATCGGCTCTCGCCAAGGTGTCGAGATCGTCCGCAGTGCTGGCCGCATCGTCCACCCACTCGCGCAGCGCAGTGCCGCCGTTGATCACGTCGATCGCCAGCTTGTCGAAAACGTACTCGTAAGGAAAATCGCGCCAGATCGGGTAATCCGGATAGAGCCTGCGGATGGCCTTGAAGGCCAGCGCCTGCAGCCGCCACGGACGGAACGCGTGGTGATCGTAGAACTCGCCCTCGGCATGGATCATCAGCGCATTGCAAAGTGTTTTCGCATGCTTGTGGAAGGTCGGCTCGAACCAGCATTCGCGGATGGCGCATCCCTCCATCCATTGCGGCGCGAAGCTGCGCATTTCGGCAAGGACGGCCTTGGCGTCAACGTCGGGCGCCCCGAACAGCACTTCCAGCGGGCGCGTCGTGCCACGCCCTTCGGACAAGGTCGCGCCCTCGATCATCACGGTCCCGGCATAGGCTCGCGCCATGTTGAGACTGGCGGCGTTGGGTGACGGGTTGATCCAGATCCGGCTCTGCGGCCAACCGAAGCCGGGACCTTCAGGCTCCCAGCCCTCCATAGTGATCACGCGGTAGTCGACGTCGAGCTTGAAGTGCTCCACGAACCATGCGCCCATCTCGCCCAGCGTCATTCCATGCCGCATCGGCATCGGGCCTGCACCAACGAAGCTCTCCCAGCCCAGCAGCAGCGTGGTGCCTTCGACAGGGCGGCCCGCGGGATTGGGCCGGTCAAGCACCCATACCGCCTTGCCGGTGCCGCCATCCCTGTTTGACTCGGACGCGGCCTCAAGCAGATAGAGCAGCGTGGTGACGAAGGTGTAGATGCGGCAGCCGAGGTCCTGCAGGTCGAACAGGAACACCTCCGCAGTGTCCATCATTGCCGCGGTCGGCCGGCGCACCTCGCCATATAGGCTGAACACGGGGATGCCGTAGATCGGGTCCATCTCGTCGGCGGTCTCGACCATGTTGTCCTGCTTGTCGCCCTTGAGGCCATGCTGCGGGCCAAGGGCGGACGTGATGTTGATGCCGCCGGCGATCAGCGCATCGAGCGAATGGACCAGGCCTTCAGTGACCGAGGCCGGATGGGCCACCAGCGCGACGCGCTTTCCTTCGAGTGGCTTCCTCAGGGCGGGGTCGGCAAGCAGCCGGTCGATACCGAATTTCATGGCTGGTGCGGTGCCTCAAGGCGGCTCGCGAAGCAAGACTCGTGATGGAAGTCTGGCCGGTCTTCACGGTGGGCCATCGCCCAGTATGACTTGTGCCCGCCCTCTTCCTCGATCACCGCAGTCAACCCGTACACGAAAGGAAGCGCGGGCAAGGCCGCCGTGGGCAGCGCGACGTCGAAGATCAGCACTGACTGCCCCCGGCGCGGCGTGCAGACCGGTGGACGAGGCATCGCACGCTCAACCATCCCCTCGCGATAGCCGCAAAAATCATAGGCCGCCCACGCCTGCGAAGGCGAGAAGTTGAACTCGACATAGTCGTCGCGATGCTGAGGCCTCATGAAAAGCTCGAAGCACGTCGTCTGCCAAAGGCCATCAGCCCGGACCTTGCCTGCAAACGGTGGCAACACGATGCGCCCTGCGCCCTCCACCCGCCAGCGCAAGGTCAACCATCGCGGCTCGAACGCAAGTATCCGCGCACAAAGTCCGGTAACGCCAAGCGGCGGCGTCGTGGGGTGATGCACAAGCTCGAACGTTTCCAAGCGCTGTTCTCCGTGCTAGGCGCGCCGCCACAGGAAAGAAGGCTCCGATGACCCAGTACCAATCCACCCTCCTCCGCCTGCTTGACGAGCGCGGCTACATTCATCAGCTGACCGATGCCGAAGGGCTCGACAAGCTGGCCAGCGAGGGCGTGGTGCCGGGCTATATCGGCTTTGACGCCACTGCGCCATCGCTCCACGTCGGCAGCCTCGTGCAGATCATGATGCTGCGCCGCCTCCAGCAGGCCGGGCACAAGCCGGTGGTGCTGATGGGCGGCGGCACGACCCGTATCGGCGACCCGACGGGACGGGACGAGAGCCGCAAGATGCTGTCGGACCAGACGATCGAGGACAACATTGCCTCGATCTTCACGGTGTTCTCAAAGCTCCTGAAGTTCGGCGATGGACCTACCGACGCCGTGATGGTCAACAATCACGATTGGCTGGGCAAGCTGGGCTACATCGAGTTGCTCCAGGAAGTCGGCACGCACTTCACGGTCAATCGCATGCTCACGTTCGATTCGGTCAAGCTGCGGCTCGAGCGCGAACAGCCGATGACCTTCCTCGAATTCAACTACATGATCCTGCAGGGCTACGATTTCCGCCATCTCAACAAGGCGATGGGCGTGCGCCTGCAGATGGGCGGCTCGGACCAGTGGGGCAATATCGTCAACGGCATCGAACTCACCCGCCGCAAGGATGGTAAGGAAGTCTTCGGTCTGACGACGCCGCTGCTCACCACCGCCGATGGCAAGAAGATGGGCAAGACTGCGGCCGGCGCGGTGTGGCTCAACGAGGACGCGCTGCCCGCGTGGGATTTCTGGCAGTTCTGGCGCAACACGGATGACCGCGATGTCGGCAAGTTCCTGCGCCTGTTCACAGATCTCCCTCTCGACGAGATCAAGCGGCTCGAGGCCTTGGAAGGTAGCGAGATCAATGCCGCGAAAGTCGTTCTGGCCAACGAGGTAACCCGGCTTGTGCGTGGCGAAGAAGCCGCCAAGGCGGCCGAAGCCACCGCCTCGGCGACCTTCGCTGGCGGCGGGCTCGGTCAGGACCTGCCCGTTTTCGAATCAGCCGAAGACAGCATCGGAATCATCGACGCGCTTGTCGGGCTTGGCTTTGCAGCCAGTAGAGGGGAAGCGAAGCGCCTTGTGGCCGGCGGCGGAGCAAAAGTTGCGGGCGAACCGGTCACCGACGAAAGCTTTCGCATTGCCCTGTCCTCCGAAGAGATCCGCATCTCGTCGGGCAAGAAGAAGCACGGCATCCTTCGGCGCGCCTGACATGCGTGCTCTCGTCAATCTTACGTGATCCATAACGGCAGAGGCCTGCCGGTTCCGGCAAGCCTCTGCCGCAGCTTTACGAATTGTTCGCCATTTCGGTCCTATATCCTTCGGCATAGTCACTCATGCGCCAGGAGGAACGATGCGCGGCGGAGCCCAGCTTTCAGTCACCGATCTGCGTCGTTCCACCCGGCACCCGGTCAATTTGCCCGTGATCGGGGAACATCGCGCACGGGGCGACATCATGCTGCAGTTCGCCAATATCTCGACAACCGGGTTCATGGCCAATGGCTGCGGCGATCTTGGTCGAGGAGAACGCGTTACAGTGCGGCTGCCGGTCATCGGACGCATTGAGGCCTTTCTCGTGTGGACCGACGGCGATCGTGCCGGTTTCCAGTTCGAGCGAATCATCCGCCTTGATGATTTCAACAAGCTGATCCGCGCCATCCAGCCCGGCCCCCGGTCGCGCAGTCAGGGCTGACGCTCCGCCCATGGTCCTTGCCGCAGCCCAGTTGCTGCGCCAGCCCCAAATTTTGCTTTCTTGGCATCGTCCCGGTCGGCTGGCATTGCACCGGCCGTGACCACAGCTCCTCCTGATTCCCCGACTTCGGCTTCGCCCTCCTCGCCTCTTGCCATTCCCGATTACCGGCGATTCTGGATCGCCCGCTTTTTTTCGGTGCTTGCGACATCGGGAATGGTAGTGATCCTCGGGTACCAGCTTTATGACGTTGCCCGCGGACAATACGGGATGTCGATCGCCCAGGCCGCATTCCAGCTTGGCTTGCTCGGCCTTGCGCAGTTTCTGCCGCTGTTTCTGCTTACTCCCGTAGCCGGAGTGGTCGCCGACCGGTTCGATCGGCGCAACGTTGCGGGGCTTGCGATGTGCATCGACCTGGTTGTCGCCCTGTCACTCGCGATCTGCACTTATGCCGAGGCCCTGTCGTTACCTTTGCTGTTCGGGCTTGGCGCTCTCCACGGAACCGCGCGCGTCTTTATCGGCCCTGCGCTATCCTCCATTGCACCCAATGTCGTACCTGCAGAACTGATGCCAAAGGCGGTGGCGATCAATTCGATGGCATGGCAGACCGGCTCGGTCGGCGGCCCGGCCATTGCTGGCCTGCTTTTCGCAGGGCACCCGTCCCTGCCCTATTGGTTGTCGACCGGGTTGCTGGCGCTGGGCGCTTTCTGCATCTTTGGCATCCGCAGGATTCCGCCGCCGGAAGGCAACCGCAACGCGCACCCCTTGCGCCAGATTCTCCAGGGCCTCTCGTTCGTGTGGAACGACCGATTTCTGCTCGGTTGCGTCACGCTCGATCTATTTGCAGTGCTCCTCGGCGGAGCCACCGCACTGCTGCCGGTTTTCGCCCGCGACATTCTCTTCATCGACGGACGACCGGTCGGCGCCGATGGCCTCGGCTTGATGCGGGCAATGCCAGGCCTCGGTGCTGCGCTTGTCGCGTTCGTCCTGGCCCGCAAGCCAATCACGCAGAATGTCGGCAACAAGATGCTATTGGGCGTCGTGATCTTCGGCCTCTTCACCATCGGCTTCGGACTATCGACGAACTATTACCTGTCGCTGCTGATGCTGGTCGGCATCGGCGCGGGGGATATGGTTTCGGTATTCATCCGTAGCACGCTCGTGCAGTTGCACACCCCGGATGACGTTCGCGGACGTGTCTCCTCCATCTCCGGCCTGGCCATTTCGGCATCCAACGAACTGGGCGAAATGCAATCGGGCGTGGCCGCGGCCCTGATCGGTGCTGTCGGCGCCGTGATCTTCGGCGGCATCAGCGCCATTGCCGTGACGGCGGCGTGGTTTTTCCTTTTCCCGGAACTGAAGAACGCGCGAACCTTTGCAGCGCGGTACAGATAGTCCTAGGCTGTCCCCCAAGACTCCATCCAATCCCTTCACCAAGAGGAGCCAAGCGACATGAGAGCGGATTCCATCCTCGCCACTATCGGCAACACACCGCACGTTCGCCTGTCCCGCCTGTTTCCCGACCACGAGGTATGGGTGAAGAACGAGCGCGCCAATCCCGGCGGCTCGATCAAGGACAGGATCGGCCTCGCCATGATCGAGGCAGCAGAGGCTGATGGCAGCCTCAAGCCCGGCGGCACGATCATCGAGCCGACCTCGGGCAACACCGGTATCGGTCTTGCCATGGCCGCAGCGGTCAAGGGCTACAAGCTGGTCCTCGTCATGCCCGAATCAATGTCGCTCGAACGCCGCAGGCTGATGCTCGCCTATGGCGCCACCTTCGACCTCACCCCGCGCGAAAAGGGCATGAAGGGCGCCATCGAGCGCGCCCGCGAACTCGTCGAATCGACCGAGGGTGCATGGATGCCCCAGCAGTTCGACAATCCTGCCAACGTCGCCGTCCACGTACGGACGACGGCCCAGGAAATCCTCAAGGATTTCGCCAGCGAGCCGATCGACGTTCTGATCACCGGGGTCGGCACCGGCGGCCACCTCACCGGCTGCGCCGAGGAGCTGAAGAAGCACTGGCCCTCGATGAAAGCCTACGCGGTCGAGCCGACGCTTTCGCCGGTCATCTCGGGCGGACAGCCGGCCCCTCACCCGATCCAGGGCATCGGCGCCGGTTTCATTCCCGGCAACCTTCACACCAAGTCTATCGACGGAGCCATTACCGTCGATCCGGCCGATGCCAAGGAAATGGCGCGGCAGTGCGCGGCCAAGGAAGGCATCCTCGTCGGCATTTCCTCAGGAGCGACCTTGGCGGCGATTGCCCAGAAGCTTGGAACCCTGCCCGCCGGCAGCCGCGTGCTCGGCTTCAACTATGATACCGGCGAGCGCTATCTTTCGGTTCCGGACTTCCTGCCGGAGTAAGCGCAATGGCGGTCGATCAGGTCGATTACGCAGACGGTGACTTGGCCCTCACCGGCTTTCTGGTGAAGCCTGAGGGGCCGCCCCGCGCAGCCGTGCTGGTCCTGCCGACGATCGCCAACTGCAATGCCCCGATGATCCGCCGCGCCCACATGCTGGCGCAGGCGGGTTGTCTGGCGATGGTCGCCGATTTCTACGGCGTACAGGTCCGCGATTTCGACCACGCGCGTGAACTGGCGGGGCCATTGCGCGCAAGCGCGGAAAGCTACCGCCAGCGCCTGCACGCCGCCCTTGCTGCTCTGACCGGGCGAGCGGAAGCGCAAGGTCTGCCCGTTGCCGCGATCGGCTACTGCATGGGCGGACAGGCCGCACTCGAGTTGGCGCGCGACGGAGTGGAATTCGTCCTGGCCGCCAGCTTCCACGGCCTGCTCGACACGCAGGCCCCCGCCGCACCCGGTGCCGTGAAAGCCCGGATCCTGGTCTGCCATGGCGACGCCGACCCGATGGTTCCGCGCGCGCAAGTCATGGCATTCTGGGAAGAAATGGACGCTGCCGGGGCCAACTGGCACTTCCACAGCTACAGCGGCGTGCGCCACGGCTTCACCGATCCGGGCAGCGACGAGCGGGGCATGGCCGCCATCGGCTATGACGCCAGCGCCGACCGCCAGAGCTGGGCTGCGTTGATGGAACTGCTTGACGAAGTCCTCGGCTAGGCCAGGCCCCAGTCCCGCAGCGCTGCAACATTGCGCTCGGCAAGGGTCAGCAGCAACCGATCGCCGTGATCGCTCTCCGGCATGGCGAGGATCGCCCCTACCGTGAACTGCAAGGGGACCGGCAAGGCCATCGCATATTCGGCCCGGGCCTCTTCGAGTCCCCACTCGGGTGCAACCTCCGCCATCGCTGCAACATGGCGTTCAATCAACGCGGCCTCGCAAGCCCGGCGATCCTCAGGCGAAAGTGAACCCGACAAGAAATAGGCAAGGTCGAACATCGGACTGCCGCGCGCGGCAAATTGCCAATCGATCAGCCACGCGCGTGGGCCCTCTGGTGTATCCTCGAACAGGACATTGTCGACGCGGGGCTCGCCGTGAATCAGCGCGTCCCCCTTCGCCGCAGCTTCGATATGCCCGCGAATGCGCGGCACGAAACTCTCTATTGCGTCGATCAGCGCGGGCTCTGCCCTTCCGGCAAAGCGCCGCTTCCATTCCGTCACAGCGAGCGCGAACCCCTCGGCAGACCGCCCTGCAAGCGCCGCGCGATCAAACAGCCAATCGGCTGCATCCAAGCGCGGATCACCCCAGGTTGCCGAATGCAGCGCTGCGAGTTCGCGCGCCACCGCCTCGGCTTCGGCCACGCTGCAGCCGGCGATCTGGTCTCCCGGACGGGCTCGCTCAGACAGGTCCTCGAGCACGAGATTGATCGTGCGACCGTCTGCGCCGGTCCTGGCCCAATAGGCGCGTGGCGTAGCGAGCGGCGGCACAGGCCCAAGGAACCGGTAGACCTCGCACTCCCGGTGATAGACGCCATAATCGCCCGCCAAGGACACGGCCTGCGGAATGCCCGATGTGATCTTGCAGATGACGGACCCAACCGCATCCGCCGCATTCGCCGCATTCGCATTGTAGGTTATCGCCGCCCGGATCGTCTGCGACAGATTGCCGTGTCCGATGGGTGTTGTGGCAACGAGGCTCACCCTCGGCGCAGGCACATCTCCATGCTGGAACACTGCCTGCAGCCATGCGGGCGTGATCCCGTCCATCGTGGCAACAAGCGCAGGTTCGGGCAGGTCCTGCGGCACCGAGGCGTCGCCTTCACGCCCCCAGCGACCGGCAACGTAGCTCGAATTCCAGCAGTCGGTGAACTTGCCGTCGACCGCCTTGAACACTTCGATTCCGCAGAGTTCGATCCGCTCACCCTTGCGGGTGTGCATGTTCCACACCGAGGTCACATAGGTATCGTCGGCATGCAGCACTTCGTGCTCGAAGTACGGCTCAGCCTTTTCGCTCTGCTGACGCACCCGCGCAATCTGGTCCTCGAGCGAAAGCGCCGTCACACTGCCGGGATCGTGACGAACAATCGGATCGGCACAGAGCTCTCGAATGAGTTCGGCGTTGCGGTTGTTCCAGACTTCCGTCCAGTAGAGCTCGATAAGCTCCTTGGGGCTGCGCCTGATCATGCCTGTCTCCCGGTATCGGCAGAACTAGGCCTCAGCGATGCGCAGCCCGTCAAGCGAGCCGACTTGTCAGATCACCGCATCAGGCGATGGCGAGCTGCTCCGGCGTCAGCGCCATGATCGTATCGCCACCGGCCTCCACCTGGCGGCGCAGCGCCCCGGCTTCGGTGGTATAGCGCGTTGCCCAATGGCGGGCGCAGGTCAGCTTGGCCTCGTAGAACGCCTTGTCTTCGGTGCCATCTGCCAGGGCAGCAGCCGCAACCTTTGCCATGCGCAGCCACATCAGGCCGAGGGACACGATGCCCGTCAACGTCATGTAGGCATAAGCGCCGGCGCCAAGGTTGTTCGGGTTGGCCATGGCGTTCTGCATGAACCACATCGTCGCGGCCTTCAGTTCGCCGTTGGCCTTGGCGAGACGTTCGCCGACGAGCTTTACCGTCTCATCCGAGGACTCTTCGGCACACTCGGCATCGATCAGCGCAAAGAACGCCTGGATCGCGCGCCCGCCGTTCAGCGCCAGCTTGCGCCCGACAAGGTCCATCGCCTGAACGCCATTGGTGCCTTCGTAGATCATCGCAATGCGCGCATCGCGGACAAACTGGTCCATGCCATTCTCGGCAATATAGCCGTGACCGCCCCAGACCTGCTGCATGTCGGTGGCCACCTTGTAGCCCATGTCGGTGCCATAGCCCTTGATCACCGGGGTGAGCAGGCTGATCAGGTCGTCAGCCATCTGGCGCTCCTCTGCCGTCGCCGCCTTGTGCGACAGGTCGACCTGCAGCGCGCCCCACAGGCACAGCGCGCGCATGCCCTCGATGAAGGTCTTGGCGTCCATCAGCATGCGGCGCACGTCGGGGTGGACGATGATCGGATCAGCCTTGGCCTGCGGATCGGCCGGCCCCGTCAGAGCGCGGCCCTGGCGGCGGTCAAGCGCATAGGCAAGGCCGTTCTGATAGGCGACTTCGGCCTGCGCCAGCCCTTGCATGCCCACGCCAAGGCGCGCGGCGTTCATCATGATGAACATGGCGGCAAGGCCCTTGTTCTCCTCGCCGACCATCCAGCCCTTCGCCCCGTCATAATTCATGACGCAGGTGGCGTTGCCGTGAATGCCCATCTTTTCCTCGATGGACCCGACCGAGACGCCGTTCTTCTCGCCCAGCGAACCGTCGTCATTGACGATGAACTTTGGGACAATGAACAGTGAAATGCCCTTGCTCGATTCCGGGGCACCCGGCGTCTTGGCGAGAACGAGGTGGATGATGTTCTCGGTCAGGTCATGATCGCCCGCCGAGATGAAGATCTTGGTGCCGGTGATGGCGTAGGAACCATCGGCCTGCGGTTCGGCGCGGGTGCGGATCATGCCGAGGTCGGTGCCGCAATGCGGCTCGGTCAGGTTCATGGTTCCGAGCCATTCGCCGGTCACCATCTTGGGCAGGTACTTGGCCTGCTGCTCGGGCGAGCCTTTGGCGATGATCGCCGAGATCGCGCCATTGGCAAGGCCGGGGTACATCGCAAATGCCTGGTTGGCCGTGGCGAGGTACTTCTCCATGATGAAGCCCATCACGTGGGGGAGCCCCTGACCGCCGTAGGCTTCGGGCGCGGAGAGCGTCCCCCAACCCCCTTCGACATACTGGCGATAGGCGTCCTTGAAGCCGGTCGGCGTGGTCACGCTGCCGTCGGGATGGCGAGTGCAACCTTCCCGGTCCCCGGAAAGGTTGAGCGGAGCGATGACCTCGGAAACGAAGCGTCCTGCTTCCTCGATGATCGCATCGGTCATATCCGGCGTTGCGCTTTTGAAGCCCGGCAGGTTGCCATAGCTTTCAAGGCGGATCAGTTCGTTGACGACGAAACGGGTGTCGCGGGTCGGCGCGTTGTAGATCGGCATTTGGTCCTGTCCCTTTAAGCGTTCGGCTTTCAGACCGTTGGATCGCGGCCTTCAGACCGCTCCTTGGCGATGACGAGATCGACAAAGCTGGTCAGCTCGTCGATGGTCGCAGCAATGTCCGCCTGTTGGCGACGCAGGTTCTCGATCCGCTCACGACACTTGGCAATCGTGACTCGGCGCTGCTCGGCGCGCCCGTCACCCATGTCGTAAAGATCGATCATGTCGCGAATCTCGGCGAGGCTGAAACCCACGTTCTTGGCGCGCATGATCCAGGCGAGACGCGCGCGGTCCCGCTTGGAATAGATGCGTGACAGCCCGATCCGTTCGGGCGCGATCAGCCCTTCGTCTTCATAGAAGCGCAGTGCACGGGCCGTCACCCCGAACTCGTTGGAAAGATCGGAAATGGTGAACTGGTCACGCTTGAGCGCATCGGGCTGATCGAGATGCCCGGTGTGCTCGTTCTGTGCAGACGGATCGCGAGTCGCTGTGGCGGCATGCTGTGACATGTCGCCAAGCTAACTAACCTTTACGTAAGCGTCAATCGACGATGCGTTGCAACGAGCCTTCCGGAGTAATGCGACGATAGAAGCAGGTCGGCGCCAGCGTGTGACACGCTGGACCCGCCGGTTCGACCCGAAGTTCCAGCGCGTCCTGATCGCAATCCACCCTGATCTCGACGATCTTTAGCACGTGGCCTGAGCTTTCACCCTTCATCCACAGCTTGCCGCGCGAACGTGAGAAGAAGTGCGCAAAGCCGGTCTCGAGCGTCCGCTCCAGCGCCTCGCTATTCATGTGCGCCAGCATCAGTAGAGCCCCGCTCGCATGATCGACGGCGACAGCGGTGAGCAGGCCGTTCGAATCGAATTTCGGCATGAGTTGGTTGCCCTGCTCGCGCAGCCCGGCATCGCATGAAGATGACAAAGTGGGGGTTGCCTTCCTGAAGGTCACTGTGTGTGGCGGTTTTGTTGCACGATAACCACACAATGCTGCAAAAGCCATGGCCGCAGAACAATCTGCTTCCGTCCAAAGCATGAATGGGTGATGAAGACGCAGCGGTTTGAGGGAACCGTCAACTGAACCGCCAGCCCGCAACCGGGCGGCAGTGGACGTAGCGCCAATGTTCAGGGACACTTGATGAGGGGCCGGTTGGCTGCCTCGCAGCAGGCCCAAAGGGGCCGCGCGAAGCGAGACCGGATGGTGAGGGTAAAAGCGGGACGGTCAGGGGGCCGTCGGTATCGCGGTCAACGCGGACGCCGCAAGATTTTCGTCACGAGGGCGCCCGGAACTTCGGTTCCGGGCGTTTCCTTTTGTCGTCGGCATCAGCCCTGCACATCCGGCTCCGGGAGAGCGCGCAGACCATCAAGGGCTTCGTCGAGAACCCGCGAAAAGCAGGCAATCTTCACCTCGGCCACCTTGGCCTTGCGCAGTGCCACCATGCAGGCATCCGTCGTCGCGCCGCTGGTCAGCACGTCATCGACCAGCAAGACGCGCGCTCCTGACAAGCGCGAAGCGAGGCGCGGATTGGGCTGAATCGCACCGGTAAGCGCGCGAGCTCGAGCCTTGCGGTTCAGACCGCCAAGTGACGGCGTCGCCCGCGGGCGAAGCAGTCCATCAACCATGAGTCGCTGGCCGGTCAATCTCGCAAGTTCCCGCGCCAGAAGAGCCGACTGGTTGAATCCGCGCCGCATCAGCCGCCAGCGGTGGAGCGGCACCGGCACAACAAGCCATTCTCCTTCAAGTCCGGCGAGCCTTGGCAGAATCATCCGGGCCATCATCGGCACAAGCCCGATTCGCCGTCCATGCTTGAGAGCCAGCACCAGCGCGCGGGACGGCTCGTTATAGAGCGTCGCAGCGGAGATACCGGTGTGCCTGGGTGGCTCTGCCATGCACGGCGCGCAGAGCAGGTCGGCCTCTGCCCCGTGCTGTTCCCCCATCGGGCGTTGACAGAGCTTGCAGCAAGTGCCCGACGGGACGACGATCTTGCCCCAGCAGCCCAGGCAAAGCCCACCATGCGCCGCCACGGGACTGCCACACAGCGGGCAGCGGGGCGGGAACACGAAGTCGATGATCGGCGTCAACACGGCGGAGAACTGTGCAGCATACAAAGGCATTGCCGCATCGTCGCACGATTGCCCCTCTTGGCAAGACCGGCGGACACGGGCACTGCCCGGAAATGGCCAGCACTCCCCCCGTTATTTTTGCTCGAAATCGGCGGAATGCCGTCCGCCGCCGCATGGCGCATCTGCAAACGGCTCCGGACGCGCCGCGCTATATCGTCGATGACATGGTCGAGGACGTGATCGAGCGCCTGTCCTTCCTCCGCCACGAACCCCGGCGGGCTCTGGTCATCGGCGACTGGACCGAAGCGATTGGTGCGGCGTTAGGGGCCTCAAGCGCAACTGTTGACCGCCGCGATCCTGCATTGGGAGACGTGCTGGTCGACGAAGAGGCGCCCTACCCTGCCCCTGCCGGGTACGACTTCATCGCCAGCCTCGGCACACTCGATACCGTCAATGATCTGCCCGGCGCGCTGGTGCACCTGCGCCGCGCTCTGGCCGATGGTGGGTTGATGATTGCGTGTTTCCTCGGGGCGGGGTCGCTACCGGCGTTGCGCGCGATCATGCTCGAAGCCGATGGTGACCGCCCTTCCCCGCGCATCCATCCTCAAGTCGACGTGCGCGCTGGCGGGCAGCTGTTGCAGCGGGCCGGTTTCGCCGACCCGGTGATCGACAGCCATCACGTCGACGTACGATTCAGCTCGTTCGCCGGGATGATCGCTGACTTGCGTGGACAAGGTCTTAGCAACTGCCTTGCCCGACCCGGCACACCGTTGGGGAAAGCCGCGCTGGCCCGCGCACATGCAGCTTTCGACGCTCGCCGGGATTCCGACGGCAAGGTTAACGAAAGGTTCGAGATTCTGACACTCAGCGGCTGGGCGAAGGCCCTGCGCCCGCCCAAGTTCTGAGCCGCCCACAAGGCAAGTTCGACGCACCAACGTGGAGTGTTTCCCCGGGGAAACACTCCAGTTAGGTTATCAGCCCAAAGCCGCCTGGGCCGCCGCGAGCCGTGCAATCGGCACGCGATAGGGGCTTGCCGAGACGTAATCGAGGCCGGTCTTCTCGCAGAACGCGATGGAAGCCGGATCGCCACCATGCTCGCCACAGATACCGAGCTTGATGTCCGGGCGCGTCTTGCGGCCACGTTCTGCTGCCAATTCGACGAGTTGGCCGACGCCTTCAATGTCGAGACTCACGAACGGATCGCGCGGGTAGATGCCCTGGTCGACGTAGGGGTTTAGGAACCGCGCTGCGTCGTCACGGCTGACGCCGAGCGTGGTCTGGGTGAGATCGTTGGTACCGAACGAGAAGAACTTGGCTTCCTCGGCAATCTCGCCTGCCATCAGTGCGGCGCGCGGCAGCTCGATCATGGTGCCGACCATGTATTCCAGCGTCCGCCCCTTCTCGGTGAAAACCGAGAGCGCGACCCGGTCGATCAGTGCGCGCAGGATTTCGAGTTCCTTGCGCGTGGCGACCAGCGGGATCATCACTTCGGGAATCGGTGCATCGCCGCTCTTCTCGGCAACGTCGCAGGCCGCCTCGAAGATGGCGCGGGCCTGCATCTCGTAGATTTCCGGGAAGGTAATGCCGAGGCGGCAACCGCGGTGGCCCAGCATCGGGTTGAATTCGTGGAGTTCGCCCGCCCGGCGCTTCAGGTGTTCGACGCCAAGCCCTGTGGCTTCGGCGAGTTCGGCGAACTCGGCGTCGGCGTGGGGCAGGAATTCGTGCAGTGGCGGGTCGAGCAGGCGGATCGTGACAGGCAGGCCCGCCATGACCTCGAAGATCGACTGAAAGTCGCTGCGCTGTTCGGGCAGCAGCTTGGCAAGGGCAGCGCGGCGGCCCTTCTCGTCCTCGGCCAGGATCATCTGGCGCACTGCGCTGATGCGGCCTGCTTCGAAGAACATGTGCTCGGTGCGGCACAGACCGATGCCTTCGGCCCCGAACTGGCGCGCGACCTGGCAATCGAGCGGCGTTTCGGCGTTGGTGCGCACCTTCATGCGGCGGTGCTTGTCGGCCCAGGTCATCAAGGTGCCGAAATCGCCAACGAGTTCCGGCTCCACCGTCGGCACGAGACCGGCCATGACATCGCCGTTCGAGCCATCGAGAGTGATGACATCGCCCTCCTTGATCTCGCGGTTGCCGATCTTCGCTGTCCGGCTGGCCATGTCAATCGACACGCCCGACGCGCCCGAGACGCAAGGGCGGCCCATGCCACGCGCGACGACGGCAGCGTGGCTGGTCATGCCTCCGCGAGCCGTGAGGATGCCCTTGGCAGCGTGCATGCCGTGGATGTCTTCGGGCGAAGTTTCGACGCGGACGAGGATCACGGCGTCACCACGTTCAGCGCGGGCTTGCGCGGTATCGGCGTCGAACACGACCGCGCCCGAAGCCGCGCCCGGTGATGCCGGCAGGCCCTTGGTCAGCACGTCGCGCTGCGCCTTGGGATCGAGCGTGGGGTGCAGAAGCTGATCGAGCGCCATCGGATCGATGCGCTTGATTGCGGTGGCTTCATCGATGAGGCCTTCAGCCACCATATCGACCGCCATCTTGAGGGCGGCCTTGGCGGTGCGCTTGCCGGAGCGGGTCTGCAGCATCCACAGCTTGCCCTGCTCGACGGTGAACTCGATGTCCTGCATGTCACGATAGTGCTTTTCGAGCAGCTCGAACACAGCGGCGAGCTCGGCATAGGCGCCGGGCATCGCCTCTTCCATCGACAGCGGCTTGGCGCCTGCCCGCTCACGTGCGGCGCGCGTCAGGTACTGCGGCGTGCGGATGCCGGCGACGACGTCTTCGCCCTGGGCATTGACCAGCCATTCGCCGTAATAGGCCTTCTCGCCGGTCGCCGGGTCGCGGGTGAAGGCGACGCCAGTGGCCGAAGTATCGCCCATGTTGCCGAAGACCATCGCCTGCACGTTGACGGCGGTGCCCCAGTCATGCGGAATGTCGTTGAGCTTGCGGTAGACCTTGGCGCGGTCGGACTCCCAGCTGTCGAACACGGCGCCGATGGCGCCCCACAGCTGTTCGTGCACGTCCTGCGGAAACGGGCGGCCGAGCTGGTCTTCCACGATAGCCTTGTATTCGCCGACGAGCGCCTGCCAGTGTTCAGCACCAAGCTCAACATCGTTGAAGAAGCCGTTGTCCTCCTTGACGATTTCCAGTGCGTCCTCGAAGCGGTGATGGTCGAGGCCAAGCACCACGTCGGAATACATCTGTATGAAACGGCGGTAGCTGTCCCAAGCGAAACGTGGATCGCCCGAACCGGCGGCAAGGCCTTCAACGGTCTGGTCATTGAGGCCGAGGTTGAGGACGGTGTCCATCATACCCGGCATCGAGACGCGCGCGCCCGAACGGACCGAGACGAGCAGCGGGTTGGCGGCATCGCCGAAGGTGCGGCCGGTGGCCCTTTCGATGTGGGCAACGCCGTTGGCGACGCCTGTGCGCAAGGCATCGTCAAAGGCCTTGCCGCTGGCGTTGTAGGCGGTGCAGACTTCGGTACTGATCGTGAAGCCCGGAGGCACCGGCAGGCCGACCCCGGCCATCTCGGCAAGGTTCGATCCCTTGCCGCCGACGATGGTCTTGTCCTTGGCCCGCGCGTCCGAAGACGATGCGCCGCCGCCGAAGTGGAATACGTATGCGCTCATGCCGCCAACGAGGCTCCCTGCGTAAGTCTGTTCTTGCCGGAACGGGCCCGGAGTCGGCCCGCTCTTAGCCTTCTATGCGCGAAAAGTCCGCAACTTTGTGCACTGCAGCACGGAAGCGGTCAAGCAAGGCCAAGCGACTGGAACGCTTGTTAGCGTCCGCATCATTGACCGTAACCTGATCAAAGAACGCATCGATGGGCGCGCGCAAGGACGCCAATGCCGCCATAGCCGCGGTGAAGTCCTCGGCCGCAATCGCGCCTGCCGCCTGCGGTTCTGCGGAATTGAGCGCATCGACCAGCGCCTGTTCGGCAGGTTCGCGGGTGTAGTTGCATTCGGGGTGCGAGAACTGCGCAGCGACGCCCTTGAGCGCGGGGTCGTCAACCAGCACAAGCGGGTCTTCCTCGCCGGTCGGCGGGACGACGCCCTCGCCTTCGGACCCGGCGTTGGGGTTGGTGGCGAAGCCTTCCTTCTTGAGGATGTTGGCCGCGCGCTTGTAGCCCGCGAGCAGGTTGGTGCCATCCTCGGTGCCGACGAAGGCTTGCAGCGCGTGGACGCGGGCGAGCAGGCGGACGAGATCGTCCTCGCCGCCGAGGGCGAACACGGCGTCGATCAGGTCGTGGCGGACACCTGCTTCGCGTTGCTGGACTTTGAGCCGGTCGGCGAAGAAGGCGAGGAGGTCTTCAGACGAGTTTTCGACGGCGATGCCCTGATTGCGATAGAGCTGAGCGGCAGCGCGGAACAATTGACCAAGCGACAACCGCAGATTGTTCTCGGTGATCAAGCGGATTGTTCCAAGAGCCGCACGACGAAGCGCAAACGGATCCTTAGAGCCCGTAGGTTTGAGATCGGCACCGAAAAAGCCGACGAGCGCATCAACCTTGTCGATCAGAGCTACAAGGATCGACGCCCCGGCGGTTGGTACCGCATCGGCTTGGCCCACTGGCTTGTAATGATCTCTCACCGCGTCAGAGACGGCGGAAGGCAGTGCCTCCGCTTCGGCGTAGTATCCTCCCATGAGCCCCTGAAGCTCAGGAAACTCGCCGACCATCTCTGTCACGAGGTCAGCCTTGAGGATCGCGGCGGCCTGTTTGGCAGCCGGGACTCCCGCCTCCAACTGGCCCTGAAAATCGTTTACAAGCGAAATAAAGCGCTCATGGCGTTGCGCCACCGTCCCCAGCTTCTCGTGGAACGTGATGCGCGAGAGCTTCTCGGCGTGGAGCGACAACGGCTTCTTCTTGTCCTGCTCCCAGAAGAAGCGGGCATCGGAGAGACGCGCTGCCAGCACCTTGCGGTTGCCGTCGACGATGGCAGCGCCGCCGTCCTTGGCCTCGATATTGGCGGTGCACACGAAGGCGTTGGCGAGCTTGCCAGCAGCGTCGCGGCAGATGAAGTACTTCTGGTTGACGCGTGCGGTGAGCTGGATGACTTCGGGGGGCACGTCGAGGAAGGCCTCGTCGAAGCGGCCGAGCAGCGGGACCGGCCATTCGGTGAGGCCGGCGTTCTCGATCACCAGACCTTCGTCCTCAACCAGCACGAGGCCAGCGGCTTCAGCGGCGGTCTTGGCCTTCTCGCGCACCATCGCCTCGCGCTCGACATGGTCGACGATGACGTGGCAGGCGCGGAGCTTCTCAGCGTAGTCATTTGCGCTGCCGATGGTGATTTCGCCCGCATGGTGGAAGCGGTGGCCAAGCGTCGCGTAGCCGGACTTTACGCCGCCGATCTCGCACTCGACCAGATCCTCACCCAGGATGGCAACGATGCCGGAGAGCGGGCGCACCCAGCGCAAGCTTTCGGTGGAGAGCGAGGCTGCGCCCCAGCGCTGGCTCTTGGGCCAGGGGAAGGCGCGGATGATCGCGGGGATGGCTTCGGCGAGCACGTCCTTGGTGGCGCGACCCGGCTTTTCGGTGATCGCGAACCAGACGCCATCGCGCTCGGTCAACTGGTCCTTGGTAAGGCCGGTCTTGCGCAGGAAGCCTTCGAGCGCCTGTTCGGGGGCGGAAGTCTTCGGGCCCTTGGTTTCCTCGGACACGGCCTCGGTCGCCAGCGGCAGATCGCGGGCAATCAGGGCGAGACGGCGGGGAGTGGACCAGACGGTAATCTCGCCAGCCTTGAGGCCGGCAGCGTCAAGCTGCTTGCGGAACAGCTTTTCGAGATCGGCGCGGGCGCCTGCCTGCATGCGGGCCGGGATTTCTTCCGAGCGCAGTTCGAGGAGGAAATCGCTCACTTGCTCCACTCCGGATACTTGGCCGCCCACTGATCGGCGTTCTTTTCCATGTAGGCCTCGCACGAACCGCGGGCGAGATCGCGGACGCGGCCCATGTAGCTGGCGCGTTCCTGCACCGAGATCACGCCGCGCGCCTGCAGCAGGTTGAACAGGTGGCTGGCCTCGATCGCCTGCTCGTAGGCGGCGATGGGCACGCCTGCCTCGAGGCTGCGGAGGCATTCGGCCTCGGCGCGGCGGAAGCCTTCGAACAGGCTGTCGGTATCGGCGACCTCGAAGTTCCACTTCGACATCTGCTTCTCGTTCTCGAGAAACACCTCGCCATAGGTGACGCCGTGGCTGTTGAACTTCAGGTCATAGACGTTGTCGACGCCCTGGATGTACATGGCGAGGCGCTCGAGCCCGTAGGTCAGTTCGCCCGCGACCGGCTTGCAATCAAAGCCGCCCATCTGCTGGAAGTAGGTGAACTGGGTGACTTCCATGCCATCACACCAGACTTCCCAGCCGAGGCCCCAAGCGCCCAATGTGGGAGATTCCCAGTCGTCTTCCACGAAGCGGATATCGTGGACCAGCGGGTCGATGCCGATCTCGACGAGGCTCTGCAGGTAGAGTTCCTGCAGGTTTTCGGGGCTTGGCTTCAGGATAACTTGATACTGGTAATAGTGCTGCAGGCGATTGGGGTTCTCGCCATAGCGTCCGTCAGTCGGGCGGCGGCAGGGCTGCACGAAAGCGGCGTTCCACGGTTCCGGCCCAAGCGCGCGCAGTGTGGTGGCGGTGTGGAAGGTCCCTGCCCCCATCCGCATGTCATAAGGCTGGAGGATCAGGCAGCCCTGTTCGCTCCAGAAAGCATGAAGGCGCAGGATCATGTCCTGCAGGCTGAGGGGCGTTGTAGCAGTATCGGCCATGGTCGCGCGGCTTTGGCCGATGCGCCCGGCAAATTCAACCGGCAAGCGCGGTTTTCGCCACCATGTCAGGTATTCTTGACATAGTCAGAGAATCGCGACATATTGTCAGTATAACCTGACATATGGACAGGTCAGCATGACATGAACAACCGATTGAGAGTTTTGCGCGCCGAGCGACAGTGGAGCCAGGCCGATCTTGCCCTGAAGCTCGACGTGTCGCGCCAGGCGGTGAACGCGATCGAGACGGGCAAGCACGACCCCTCGCTCCCCCTCGCCTTTCGCATCGCGCGCCTGTTCCAGCTTCGTATCGAGGAGATCTTCGATGATGGTTTCCAACATGACTGACGACCGGATCGACCAGCCCGCCATGAGCCTCGGCAAGCTTGCCTTGCACATGTTTGGCGCGACGATGGCGGCGGTGTTCTTCTCCGGCGCTGCGGCGGGCCTTATTGGTGCGCTTGGCAAGGAAGAACAGGTCAAGCCGATCGGATGGGTCATCATGGGCGTGTTTGCTGCCCTGACGCTCGCCGCATTATGGTTCGCATGGGTCAGCGCGCGCCGTTACTATCGCGAGAACGGTCCGCTTTCGCCCCGTGCCCGCCGCGCCACGATCAGCGCTGTGGTCGCAGGCGGACTCGGCCTCGTCATGGGGGCGTGGATGAGTATTGCCGGCGACGCACCGGGACAGCCGTTCGACGTGGCCAATGCCCCCCTTCCCGCAGGCGTTGCCGCCGCACTTATCGCGGTCATCGTGCTCGTCATCACACCGGTCACGTGGTTCTGGCATCGCAATATCGACGAGCACGAAGAGCAATCCTACCGTACCGGGGCCTTGGTCGGGCTCTACTTCTATAGCGCAGTGGCGCCGATCTGGTGGCTGGGCCATCGCGGCGGGTTTCTGCCGGCAGTTGACGGCATGACGGTCTACCTTGCCACGATGGCGGTATGGGGCGTGGTCTGGTTCCGCCAGCGCCACCTCTGACGCCACCCCTTCAAACCTTCATTCCCCTGCAACCTGTTTGCGGGCACAAGGAGCCTGATGATGAAACGCGCCTATCTTACATTCGCCGCCACGGTTGCCCTGGCCGTCTTCGCCTTTGCCGGAGCGGTCCACGCCGAGGCGCCTGCTGCCAAGCCTGCTGCGGAGGCACCCGCGCCGAGGCAGTTGAAGCCTGCGCTGTGGAAGGTGGCGGACGCCGACACGACGATCTACCTGTTCGGCACGATCCATGCATTGCCAAAGGGTCTTGTCTGGCTTGACGGGCCAGTGGGACAGGCGCTCGACGGGTCAGCCGAACTCATTACCGAGATTCCGGAAGTGCCGGCGGCAGAGCAGCAGAAAACGGTGATGGCTGTCGGCCTGCTCAAGGGCGAGACGCTGCGTTCGCTGATGCCTGATGCAGATCGCGTAGCTTATGAGGCGCTGCTGGCGAAGCTCAAGATTCCGGCGGAGGCGTTCGATCCGCTCGAACCTTGGCTGGCCGGAATCACCTTGGGCGTCATGCCCTATGCCATGGCCGGATATGGGGCCGACAGCGGCGTGGAAGCAGTCCTGCGCAAGGCCGCTTTGGCCAAGGGCAAGAAGCTCGGCGCACTGGAGACGGTCGAATACCAGCTGGGCCTGTTCGACCAGTTGCCGCGCGAGGCGCAGCTCAAGTTCCTTGGTGAAGCGGTGCGGGATTTCGACAAGAGCTTTGCCATCATCGGCACGATGACTGATGAATGGGGTTCGGGCGATCCGGAAGGGCTCGGCAAGCTGATCAACGAGAACATGGACGATCCTGAACTGGCTGAGACGCTGCTTTACCAGCGCAACCGTAACTGGGCTTCGTGGATTGCCAGGCGGCTCGACCAGCCGGGTACGGTGTTAATCGCAGTGGGCGCAGGGCATCTGGCCGGCGTGCAGAGCGTGCAGGATATGCTCAAGGCCCAGGGTCTGACGGCGACGCGGGTGCAATGAAGCAGCTGACTCGCTTCCTGCCGCGCCTGTTGTGGGCCGTGGTCCCGGCATTGCTGCTGGGCATGGCCATGGCTTGGCTGGAGCGCGGGAAACCTGCGCCCGAGCCGGACACGCGGGTCGCGCTCTGGCAGATCGAAGACAAGACCGGGGCGGTGCGCGGCTATCTGTTCGGCACGGTCCACGCGCTGCCACCGCAAGTAAAGTGGCTGCGGCCTGCGGTGGGCGAAGCACTGGCGCGGTCGGACCGGCTGGTGCTCGAGATTGCCGAGCCGCTGGACCAGAAGACGGCAGGGGATGCGCTGGCGGAACTGGCCGGAACCGAAGGGCTGCCCCCGGCTTCGCAACGCCTTGGTCCGGCGTATCGGGTGAAGCTCGCCGAAGTCTATCGCAAGCTCGGTCTTTCCGATGCGGACTTTGCCGATACCGAAAGCTGGGCAGTGGCGCTGCAGCTTGCGGCGATTGCCGGGCAGAAGGCGGGAGCCGATCCTGACAGCGGGGCAGAGCCTGCCCTGCGCAAGCTGGCAGTGGGCAAGCCGGTCGCGGGGTTCGAGACGATCCACAGCCAGTTCGGCGTGTTCGACGCCCTCCCTGCGCGCCAGCAACAGGTGCTGCTGCAGGAAGTGACGGTGGAGGCCGCGAGCGACAAGGATGAAGAGGCCGACATGGTCGCGCTCTGGCTCAAGGGCGACGACCTTGGCATTGCGCGCGAGGCGAACGAGGGGTTTCTGGCCGATCCTGGGCTGCATCAAGCGCTACTGACGGACCGGAACCGGGCTTGGGCGGATCAGCTGGACGCGATGCTGAAGCAGGGCGCAAAACCGTTCGTGGCCGTGGGCGCCGCGCATCTGGGAGGGTCCGACAGCCTGCAGCGCCTGATGATGGCGCGGGGGTGGACAATCAAGCGAGTGCCTTGAGAGCGCCCACTGATTTCTTGCATTTCCCGGCAAACCCGCTAAGGGCCGCCGCTTCCCTGTCATGGTCATCCCTGGAGGCGTGGCGGAGGAAGCGTGATTTAACTTAGCTGAAGGTACTGACACATGAGCGAGACGCTTACGCTGTCGGCCGAGACGCGCGATCGGGCAGGCAAGGGAGCCTCCCGTGCACTGCGTCGCGAAGGCCGCACCCCCGCCGTGATCTATGGCGGCAACGAAGAACCCATCGCGATCCACCTTGAAGAAAAGGCGCTGAACAAGGCGCTGGGCACCGGCCACTTCTTCAACTCGGTCGTCGAGCTCACTGTCGGTGGCCAGACCATCCGCACCCTGCCCAAGGACGTCGCCTTCCACCCGGTGACCGACCGTCCGCAGCACGCAGACTTCCTGCGCGTTTCGAAGGACTCGGTCGTCCACGTCGACGTGCCGGTGGCCTTTATCAACGAAGAGAAGTCGCCGGGCCTCAAGAAGGGCGGCATCCTCAACATCGTTCGTCACGAACTCGAACTGATCTGTCAGCCTGACGCGATCCCCGACGACATCATCGTCGACGTTGCCGGCTACGAAGTCGGCGATTCGATCCACATCAGCGCCGTCACCCTGCCCGCAGGCGTGAAGCCCGCGATCTCGGACCGCGACTTCACCATCGCGACGATCGTGGCCCCCTCCTCGCTGAAGAGCGAAGAAGGCGACACCACCAAGGAAGGCTGATAGCCCGCCTTGGCCCTGCTTCGGCAGGCGCGCTGAAAAGACACCCCTTCCGCTATGTGCGGGAGGGGTTCTTTTTTTGCACCGTGTTATCTGGCAAGGCGCACGGCCAAGCAACCAAGGACTTTCCGCACATGCAACTCTGGGTCGGCCTCGGAAATCCCGGACCGCAATATGCGCTTCACAGGCACAACGTTGGCTTCATGGCACTCGACACGATTGCCGAGGTCCACAACTTCGGGCCAGTGCAGAAGAAGTTCCAAGGCTGGCTGCAGGAAGGCCGGATCGGCAATCAGAAGGTCCTGCTGCTCAAGCCTGCGACCTTCATGAACGAGAGTGGGCGTTCCGTCGGCGAAGCGATGCGCTTCTACAAGCTGGGCATGGACGCGCTGACGGTCTTTCATGATGAGCTCGACCTCGCGCCATTCAAGGTAAAGGTGAAGCAAGGCGGCGGTACTGCTGGCCACAATGGCCTGCGCTCGATCGATCAGCATCTTGGGGCCGATTTCCGGCGTGTCAGGCTTGGCATAGGGCATCCGGGCCACAAGGATCGTGTCACGGGCCATGTCCTGGGCGCATTCGCCAAGGCAGAGCAGGACGACCTGATCGAGATGCTGGGAGCAATCGCTTCAGAGGCGGGCTGGCTTGCTTCGAAAGATGACGTTCGTTTCATGAACGATGTTGCCTTGCGGCAGAATGGCTGACGTTCTGGAAACGAACGGGAAACACTATTCGTCGCCTTGCTTTACAGCGCCCTTTGCGTCGGCGAAGGTTAACCACGTAACGCCCTGTAATTTCACAGTTGGCACCGGTTTTGCTTAGCCAGGGGCAGACTGAGATTAACCAACGGGGGTTAACATGAACATTCGCTCGATCTTTCTCGCCATGGCAGCAACTGCAGGCCTGTCAGCTGCTTCGCCAGCCAACGCAACCTGGTGGCTGACTCACAAGCACTACTGCAACTGCGGTCACAGCGGCGGTTCGTCGCTCTGCGGGGGTACGACGTCTTCAGGTGGCACGACCACCACTTCGGGCGGCACCACGACAACTTCGGGTGGCACCACCACCACTTCGGGCGGTACGACAACGACCTCGGGCGGGACCACAACGACGTCAGGGGGCACGACCACCACTTCGGGCGGCACGGCTGTGCCAGAGCCGGGCATGCTGGGCATGATGGCTCTCGGGCTTCTCGGCATCGGCTTCGCCCGCTCACGCAAGACCAAGCCCCGCGCCTGACGCAATCCCGCTATCAGGCGCCCGTCTGCGCCTGATAGCGGGCCAGAGTGTTGCGAAACACCGCGTTCGTCGGTTCGGCCGAGCTCGCCTTGCGGAGAAGGGTGATTGCAGTCGGCAGGTCCGTTCCCGTCCGGGCGCGAACCAGACCGGCCATGTACAACGTATCAGGATCTTCGGGGCGCAGTGCGCGAGCCTTGTCTGCCGCCCTGATCGCCTCTTCGCCCTTCCCGGCATGGCTAAGCGCAAGTGCCAGTCGCTTGAGGACCTCAGGGTCATCTCCTGACTGCGCAAGTTGTGCATAGGCCTGTGCCGCAGCGCTCCAGTCTTCACGCGCCAGAGCGGCCTGGCCTTCAGCTGCCAGTGATTGCGCCTGTCCAGCCTGAGCGGCACGCAGCCGCCCGCGCAACGGCGTTGCATCGGGCAGACCCGCGGCGTCGGCAGCCTTTACCGCCAACTCAAGCTCCCGCGGGCCAGCCAACCGGCTGGCTGCAAGGGGTTTTACCGTGCCGAAAGCGGCGAGGGAGTCCCCGGTCGCCAATTGTGCTTCAGCCAACATGATACGCGCAAACGGATTGTTCGGTGAGCGTGTGAGCGCCCTTTGGAACATGGCTCTAGCCTGCTCGGGATGTCCGGTCCGCAGCATCGCCTCGGCATAGCTGAGCCCATTTGCCGACAGGGGATCAAGATCGCGCTCCTGCCTGGCCAACAACGATCGGACCTTATCCCATTCGCCCTTCATCGACGCAAATTGCACCTGCAGATCCCGAACGCGCGGATCATCTGGCGCGACCGCTGCGGCCCGCGATGTCATTGCCAAGGCATCGTCAAGCTTGCCCTGGAGATCGAAGGCATTCGCCCTTGCCAGCCATGGGTCAGGCACGCGCGGGTACTTCTCGGCCATCTGCTCAAGTACTGCATGCGCTTCGGCAAACTGTCCACGCCTCACCGCGATATCCGCGCGAATCAGCGCAGCGTCGAATTTTCCGGCCGGAAGTCGCGACAGGGCTTCAACCTGCCTTGATGCCGCATCGAGATCCTGCGCCGCTATGAGGAACCGCGCGTAGTCGCGCAGGAGGAGCGGATCGCCTCCTGATGCTGCGCCCCGCTGCAGAGCTGCGAAGGCACCCGCTGTGTCTCCCTTGGCGGACAGCGCGGCGGCCCTGACCCGCTCTGCAGCAGGCGAGGCATCCTGCCCCAGAAGTGCCAGCGCCTGGTCCGAGTTGCCCCGCAGGACGGCCGCCTCGGCACGGATCAACGCCAATTCGGCTTGTGATCCGCCCGAGCGTTCAAGCCGGGAAGCCGTGGCGGCTGCACCATCGCCATCGCCCAACCGGAGCTGCACCGCTGCAAGCATGCGAAGAATTGCCGGATCATCACCCGCGTCGGCCAGAGCTGCAGTGAGGTCGACCTTGGCCGCGCCCAGTTCCATCCCGGCAATTTCACGCTCGGCGCGAGCAACACGCTCGGCGGCATCGTCACCACAACCTGTCAGGGCAAGAAGAAGGGCTAGTGCAAGACGGGATGTCATGGGCACTGGATGCCACGTACGCCTGAAGCATTGGTGAAAGCGGAGCAACTTCGTCTGCGAGCATGTCGAGAAATCTTACGACCTCAACATTATTAATCATTACAAATGGCTGAAATCCGTAATTGGCACAGGGGTTGCTTACCTAACAATTAACCGACTTTCGGTTCAGGGGAGCAGTTTCGATGACCTTCAGAAAAGTTCTCGCGGGCCTCGCTGCCAGTGCAGCAATGATGGCAGCAGCACCTGCCTTTGCCGATTCCGTCACGCTCGGCTCGGGCGATATCGGCAGCAGCTTCACGCTGAACTATGACGGCTTCTCGGGCGGAACGTCTATCGACGGGCTGACCGGCTCGACCACGTTCAAGCTGACCGGCATTTCCGGCAATGACTACACGTTCGACTACAGCGTTTCCAACACCAGCTCCTCGCCGGTGACCGATTCGCGGATCTCGAGCTTTGCGTTCAACACCGATCCCACCATCTCGTCGGCCACCAGCACCGGTGCATTTTCGTACACGACGCTGAACTCGAACTATCCGAACGGCATTGGCACCGTGGACGTGTGCTTCAAGGATGCCCAGACCGGGAGCTGTGCAGGCGGCGGAAGCGGCGGCCTGACGCTTGGCGAAACCGGCACCGGTTCATTCACGCTGAGCTTCTCGCAGCCGGTCAGTTCGCTGACGCTCAGCGACTTCTATGTGCGCTACCAGTCGATCAGCGGCGTGCCGGGCATCAGCTCTGCCAGCGGTTCGGGCACGATCAGCAGCACGGGCGGGTCAACTGGCGGCTCTACGGGTGGTACGCCTGTTCCGGAACCGGGCATGCTCGGGCTGTTCGGTATCGGTCTTGTCGGCCTTGCCCTGGCGCGCCGCCGTCAGACTGCGCCGCGTGGCCTGGCTCTCGCAGCCTGATCAAACCGGAAATTCGAAGAAGGGAGCCTGCACACGCGGGCTCCCTTTTTCCTTGCGCTCAACCCTCTTCGGCGCTGCGCAAGTGCCCTGCGATCGTCGCATTGCCGGGCGCCTTGGCGGCAGCTTCGCGCAGCAAGGTTAGGCCGCGCGACCGGTCCTTGCCGCTTTCGACGAGCAGCCAGCCAAGCGTATCAAGCACCGAAGCGTTTGTCGGGGCGGCCTTGAAGGCACGCTCGGCAAATTCCAGTGCCTTGGCCTTGTTGCCAACCATTCCCTGGGCATAGGCCATGTTATTGAGAACCAGCGGGTTCTTTCCGTCAGTCACGGCAAGCAAACGCTCATAGGCGGCAATGGCATTGCCCCAGTTGGACTGCTTCATTGCCGTGTCGGCCTGAGCCAGCGTAGCCGCCAGCGCTTGCGCTGACGGGAATTTCGCCTTCTCCGCCAGCCTCGCCGCTTCGGGATCGCCCGAAGCCTCTGCAGCCTTTGCCAGAAGGCGCAGATCCTCGGCATCGGCTGTCTGGACCTCGGCGAACGGGCGCATCGTCTCGACTGCACCGCGCGCATCGCCAGCGGCGAGCTGCGCCCTGGCAAGTTCGCGGCGGAGCGTTGCACTGCCGGGGTTACGGGTAAGCAGAGGCTGGAGCTTGGCCCGAGCCTGCTCAGGCTGCTTCAACGCTACGAGTGCCTGCGCATAGAGAACCGTCGCCTCATCCTTGTCGGTCAGTTGCGCTTCGTTTGCCTGGAGGACGCTTCGAACGGTAGCCCAATCGCCACGCGCTGCGGCAGCGCGCGCCTGAAGATAGGCGACCTGCCCCCCGCCCTTCACTTCTGCAAGCGATTCAAGGACCTTGTCCATCTCCTTGGTCCGTCCGAGATCGCCGAGCACGGCGGCCTTGCCGGCCAAGGCGGCCAGATTGCCAGGGTAGGACTTTGCCGCCGCATCGTATGCCAACAGGGCTTCGGCAAGGCGGCCTTCGGCGGTCGCGACTTCGGCATCGGCCAGCAGCGCATCGATCATCACCGCGTCTGCCGCCTTCGCCCGGTCGGCCAAGGTACGGGCCTGCTTTATATCACCACGCATGAGACTGAAACGCGCATAGTCGGCCAGCAAGCGCGCATCGGCCTTCCCGGCAGCACCAGCGGCAAAGGCCTTTGCGGCCCCTTCGCGATCGTCCTTGGCAAGCAGGGCAAGAGCGCGGATGCGGTGAGCCGCGGCTGACGTGTCCGTGCCCAAAGCCGAAATTGCATCTTCCGGCAGGCCACGCAGCAGCAGCGCTTCTGCCGAAAGCTGTGCGAAGTCGGCCGGTCGCCGACCTTCGGGAAGCTTCGCCAGGGATGCACCTGCGGCAATGCCGTCTCCCATGGCAAGGGCATTGCGGGCATGGAGTTCAAGCAGCGCGGGATCCTGCGGGTTGGCCTCCAGCGCAGCGGCCAGATCCACCTGAGCGGCGCGATAGTCGTGCGCAGCGAAAGCTTTGCGAGCCCGATCGGCGCGCTCCTGCGGGCTGTCGGTACAAGCCGCCAGCAGCAGCGGCAAGGTCAGGAAGGCCAGCTTCTTCATCGCAATCTCTCCACGGATGAAGCACTTAGTGCCTTCAATCCCTGAAATTTCCGTGAAGGTTTCCAAATGCTGCACGCCCGGCTAAAGGCGCGGCCAGCCAAGGAGTTTGAAGATGGGTTTTCGTTGCGGGATCGTCGGCCTTCCCAATGTCGGCAAGTCGACGCTGTTCAACGCGCTGACCGAGACACAGGCGGCGCAGGCGGCGAACTATCCGTTCTGCACGATCGAGCCGAACGTCGGCAATGTCGGCGTCCCGGACCCGCGTCTCGACACTCTCGCCAAGATCGCGGGCAGCCAGAAGATCATCCCGACCCAGCTTGGCTTCGTCGACATTGCCGGGCTCGTCCGCGGCGCGTCGAAAGGCGAAGGCCTTGGCAACCAGTTCCTCGGCAACATCCGCGAAGTTGACGCCATCGTCCATGTGCTGCGCTGCTTCGAGAACGATGACATTCAGCATGTCGACAACAAGGTCGATCCGATCTCGGACGCCGAAACGGTCGAAACGGAGCTGATGCTCTCGGACCTTGAGAGCCTGGAAAAGCGCGTGCCGGCCGCCGAGAAGAAGGCCAAGGCGGGCGACAAGGAATCGAAGGTCATCGCCTCGGTGCTTGGCCAGGCTCTGGAGCTACTTCGTGAAGGCAAGCCTGCGCGCCTGACCCAGCCGAAGGATGACGAGGAAGCGCGCGTGTTCAGGCAGGCCCAGTTGCTGACCGCGAAGCCCGTGCTTTACGTCTGCAACGTCGAGGAAGAGAGCGCAGCGGAGGGCAACGCCTTTTCGGCCCGCGTGTTCGAGAAGGCCAAGGCCGAAGGCGCCAATGCGGTGATCGTTTCGGCGGCGATCGAATCCGAACTGGTCGGCATGGATCCGGAGGAGCGTTCGGTTTTCCTTGAGGAAATGGGCCTGCATGAGACCGGCCTCGCCCGCGTGATCCGCGCCGGTTATGACCTGCTGCATCTCATCACCTTCTTCACCGTCGGCCCAAAGGAGGCGCGCGCCTGGACCGTGCATCTTGGCGCAAAGGCTCCGGAAGCGGCGGGTGAAATTCACTCCGACATGCAGCGCGGCTTCATTCGCGCCGAGACCATCGCCTATGACGATTTCGTCAGCCTCGGAGGCGAAAGCGCAGCGCGCGATGCGGGCAAGCTGCGGCAGGAAGGCAAGGAATACGTGGTGAAGGACGGCGACGTCCTCCACTTCAAGTTCAACGTCTGAGCCTCAGTTCTCGAAGGCGGCGATGATCGGACACGGTCCGGCGTCGCCTTTTGCACATTCTCGGGCAAGCTTGCGAAGCGATTGTCGCGCCGTCTCAAGGCGCGCGATCTCCTGATCGATCGCTTCCAGACGTGCTTTTGCCATCTGTCGGGCGCGCGGTCGGTCATGCCCGGCATCGAGTGCGAGCAATTCGGCGATTTCCGAAAGAGTGAAGCCGGCGCCTTGGGCGCTGCGCACAAAGCGCAGACGCCGCAAATCATCGGGGCCATAGTGCCTGCGCCCCTCCCTGCCGGTGCGGGCTGGCCGGGGATCATCCAACAGGCCTTTGCGTTGATAGAAGCGCACCGTCTCGACCCCGACGGCTGCGCTTCTGGCGAGTTCGGAAATCGTCATCGCCATATCGCTTGACTCCGTACCATGGTACGCAAGTTATAGGCAGCTTCATGACAAAAGCATACACCCCGAATCGAACCGCCGTGCTGCATCGCATGGTCATGCCAACGCACATCTGCCCTTACGGCGTGAAGGTGAAACATCTTCTCGAACGCCAAGGCTATGAGGTCGAAGACCACTGGCTCCGCACCCGAGAAGAGACCGATGCCTTCAAGCAGGCTCATGATGTCAAGACTACGCCGCAGGTGTTCATCAACGGACAACGCATTGGCGGCCATGACGATACGCGGCGCTTCCTTGGCCTGAAAGTCGCCGATCCTGATGCCACGAGCTACGTTCCTGTTCTGGCCGTTTTCGCGATCGCCGGAGCGCTGGCGCTCGCGATAAGCTTTGCGACGTTTGGCACGCCGTTCACTGGAAGGGCGATCGAATGGTTCATCGCCTTCGCCATGGCGCTTCTGGCCATGCTCAAGCTGCAGGACGTCGACCGGTTTGCGACCATGTTCCTTGGCTACGACCTGCTCGCGAGGCGCTGGGTTCCCTATGCCTATCTCTATCCATTCGGCGAGGCCTTGGCCGGCGTGTTGATGGCAGCGAGGGCACTGCCTTGGCTATCCATCCCGATTGCCCTGTTCATCGGCACCATCGGCGGCATCTCGGTCTTTTACGCAGTCTATGTCCAGAAGCGCGAGCTCAAGTGTGCCTGCGTGGGCGGATCGGGGCGCGTCCCGCTGGGTTTTGTGTCGCTCACCGAGAATGTCGTCATGGTCGGCATGGCCCTGTGGATGCTTTTCATGCCGACAATGAACTGACCGGCCCGGCACCGGTTGGCCTCCGGCGCGTTCCATGCCCGAACTGGAAAGAGGAACGCGCTGGTGGTCGACAAGTCGGAGAAAGTGGTGTGGCTGGCGCGAGTGGGATTTGCTGCACGCGGCCTTGTCTATGTCCTGCTTGGATACCTTGCCCTGACTGCGGGAAAGTCTGACATTGACGATGGTGCCGGCGACATCTTCCGCGTGCTGAATGCCATTCCGGGTGGACCGGTGGTCCTTTATGTCGCATCCGCAGGTCTGGTCGGTTACGCACTCTATCGCCTTTCCGCAGCCCTGTTCGATATCGAACGCAAGGGCACATCCTGGAAGGGGCGCGCATCGAGAGTGGGTTATCTCGCCAGCGCCGTGATCCATCTGGGCCTTGCCTGGACAGCCGCACGGATAGCCAGCGGCGCCCGTGGTGCAGGTGAAGATTCGTCCGCCGAGATGGCTAGTGGCGTGCTTGATTTCCCCTTTGGCAGCACTCTTCTGGGGATTATTGGCGTAGCTATCCTGATTGCAGCAATATTCCAGGCACGCAGCGCCGTTACGGCGGGCTTCATGCGCCATGTTTCTTCGCGAGCGCCTCGCTTCACATGCTGGATCGGCCGTGCCGGCCATGCTGCACGGGCTGTGGTGATGGCCCTGATCGGGTGGTCACTGCTGCGCACCGCATGGTTCGGCGAGAGCGAAGAGGTCGTCTCGCTGGGCAAAGCCATCAACAATTTGCGAGACATGGAGACTGGCTTCCAGTTCGTGGCAGCAGGGCTTCTGCTCTTCGGCGTGTTCAGCATCATCACTGCGCGGTACCGGATCATTCCGGACCCTACCCCGCCAGCCAAGGGTTTGCGGGCAATCAGCATTTAATCGCGCGATTGACTTTATGGCTCGACGCAGCGAACCTGACCGAATGATGTACTTCGAAGATATCGAGCCCGGCGCGATCCAGCGGTTCGGAAAATATGCCGTCAGCCGAGAGGAAGTGATCGATTTTGCGTCAAAGTACGACCCGCAACCGTTCCACCTGAGCGACGAGGCGGCGGCGCAGACCCATTTCGGTCGGCTGTCTGCCAGCGGCTGGCATACTTGCGCGATGACCATGGCGATGCTGGTGGAGAATTTGAAGGAACGAAAGCAGGCTGGGCTCGGGTCACCCGGGCTTGACGAGATACGCTGGTTGAAGCCCGTCTATCCAGGTGACACGCTTTCGGTCGAAACGGAAATTGTCGACAAGAAGCGAAGCGCGTCACGTCCGGAGATGGGGAGCTTCCGCTCGAACGTGCGCGTCTATAATCAGGACGGCGTGGTCGTGATGACCATGAAATCCATCGGACTGATCCGCGTACGGGACCAGAAGGCTGCTACCTGACGGGTCAGATCGCCTTGCATTGAACGTCACCAGTCGCTTCATAGACCGGGCGCTCGAACGCGTCGGTCACGATCATCCTGCCCTTGAACTGTTCGGTTGTGCCTACGGGTGTAACCGGGCCGTCAGCCGTTAATGTGACCGCATTTTCCTTGCCGGTATAACGCGAAAAGCTGCCCTTCGGCATCCTTGCAGAACCGGCATCAGGCGCAAGAACCTGGATGTGGTCGCCATATTTGATAACTCCGCGCTTGTCCTGCGCCAACAGGACTGCGCCAAGGCCGCCGCCTTCGGCGACGAATGCACAGCCGGTGCCGTGGAGCTTGTTCTGGCTGATATCCGGGTAGAGGATCGGCTGCAGCGCCAATGGCTTGACCGGTGGCTTGCCGTCCTGCGCTGCCTCCACTGCGGCGACAGCTTCGGCATCGGTTGGCTCCTTGTCTGAACAAGAGGCAAGTCCGAGAACCATGGCGGACAACACGGCAATCTGCGCCTTGGCGTGCAGCATCACTTTCTCCCGAACAGCTTTTCTATATCGGCATGGGCCAGCTTGACCCATGTTGGACGGCCATGGTTGCACTGCCCCGAGCGGGGTGTCACTTCCATTTCGCGCAAGAGGGCATTCATCTCCACGACGGACAATGTCCGCCCTGCCCGCACCGAACCGTGGCAGGCCATCGTCGCCAGGACGAGATCGAGCTTTTCTCCCAGGAGCAAGGCATCGCCATGGTGCGCTAGGTCATCTGCCACATCCGCCACGAGTTGTGCCGGATCCCCCTTGGCCAAGGCCGCAGGGACGGATCGTACCAGCATCGCGCCAGGACCGAAGCGCTCCAGCGCGAGACCGAACTCGGCAAGCTTGGGCGACGCTTCTTCCAGCCGGTCACACGCGACTTCTTCAAGCTCGACAACTTCCGGGATCAACAACGCCTGAGCGGGTGCAGTGCCCTGCCCTGCCCCGGCAGCACGCAGCCGTTCGAGGACGAGACGTTCATGCGCCGCATGCTGATCGACAATCACGAGACCGTCTTCCGCTTCTGCAACGATATAGGTGTTGGAGATCTGTCCACGGGCAACGCCAAGGGGATGCCGTGCAGATTCAGTGACCGGTTCGACGGCGACTTCGGCTCGCGCCTGAGGCGGCGCCAGCACGGATTGCTCGTAGCCACGCCACGCTTGCCCAGCCTCGCTCACGCGCGTCTCGGGGCGCCATTGCTGCGAGAACATGCTTCCCTGCGTACCGGGCGAGGGTGACGGCACGATCGGCTCTGCCTGCCAAGCCGCCATTGCGCTTGCCGAAGGAGCTTGCGCACTGCGCTGATCGCCTGTGGACAGCGCATGGCGCAGGCCAGAGACAACCATGCCGCGCACGAGGGCCGGATCGCGGAAACGGACTTCGGACTTGGCGGGATGGACATTGACGTCAACTTCGCTCGCCGGGACCTGCAGGAACAGGGCAAGGACTGCATGGCGATCGCGTGCCAGCATATCGGCATAGGCACCACGCACCGCACCGATCAGCAGGCGATCCTTCACAGGGCGCCCATTCACGAAGAGATATTGGTGATCGGCAACGCCGCGATTGTAGGTTGGCAATCCGGCTATCCCGGTGAGGTGATAATCACCCCGGTAGAGGTCCACCTCGACGGAATTTCCGGCCAGTTCACGGGCAACGAGTTGAGCGACCCGCGCCTCGAGCGTGTCTCCGGCCTGCACATGAAGCGCGCGGCGGCCATCATGTTCCAGGGTGAAGCCTATGTCAGGCCGGGCCATGGCGAGGCGGCGAACGACGTCGGAAGCGGCCGCCCATTCCGAACGCGGGCTGCGCAGGAACTTGCGGCGCGCGGGGATCTTCTCGAACAGTTGTTCCACCCGGACGCGCGTCCCCGGGGGAAGCGCAGCAGGTCCTTCTGACACGAGAACACCGTTATCGACCACGCGCTTCCAGCCATCGGCGGTGCCTTGCGGTCGGGATTCGATGGTGATGCGAGCGACGGAGGCGATTGATGGCAGGGCTTCTCCACGGAAGCCGAGGGTTTCGACCATCTCGATCGCCTCGTCTGGGAGCTTGGACGTGGCATGACGTTCGAGCGCGAGCTCGATCTCGTCGGGCCGCATGCCGCACCCGTCGTCCGACACCTCGATCATCGCCAGCCCACCTTCGGACAGGCGCACGTGGAGGTGGCTTGCGCCGGCGTCGATGGCGTTTTCAACCAACTCCTTGAGCGCGCTTGCAGGGCGCTCGACCACCTCTCCGGCGGCGATGCGGTTGATGAGCGTTTCGGGAAGGCGGCGGATGACTCGCATGGTCCTGACACGACTAGCGCCGAAGCCGATTTATTTCGAGACAAGTGGTGAAGTTATCCGTCCAATCCCGCACAAACCCATGGGCTTTGCGCCAAGCGCCTGCTAGGAAGCCGCCTTCCCGGGCGCACTTTCTGGAGGGGTCTGGCGCGTGCCCGTGCGCCAAACCGCAGATTATCACGGATTCTTAGATGGCTTCGATCTTTTCCCGATTCTTCAAGTTCGGTTCCCAGAACATCGCGATCGACCTCGGCACGGCCAACACGCTGGTTTATGTGCAGGATCGCGGCATCGTTCTGAACGAACCTTCCGTCGTCGCCATCGAGACGATCAACGGGATCAAGCGGGTCAAGGCCGTGGGCGACGATGCCAAGATGATGATGGGCAAGACGCCCGACAACATCGAGGCGATCCGCCCGCTTCGCGACGGCGTGATTGCCGATATCGAAGTGGCCGAGGAGATGATCAAGCACTTCATCCGCAAGGTTCACGGGTCGAAGAGCCTCCTGCGCTATCCCGAAATCGTGATCTGCGTGCCCTCGGGTTCCACCAGCGTCGAGCGCCGCGCCATTCGCGACGCGGCCAGCAATGCGGGTGCCAGCCAGGTCTACCTCATTCTTGAACCGATGGCTGCGGCGATCGGCGCCGACATGCCGGTAACCGAACCGGTCGGTTCAATGGTGGTCGACATCGGTGGCGGTACGACCGAGGTTGCCGTCCTTTCGCTGCGCGGCCTTGCCTACACCACCTCGGTGCGCGTGGGTGGTGACAAGATGGACGAAGCGATCGTCTCCTATGTCCGCCGTCATCATAACCTGCTGATCGGTGAAGCCACGGCGGAGCGTATCAAGAAGGACTACGGTATTGCCACGGCCCCGGCCGACGGCATCGGCGAGACGATCCACATCAAGGGACGTGACCTGGTCAACGGGGTGCCGAAGGAAATCACGATCACGCAGGCAAACATTGCTGAAGCCCTGTCCGAACCGATCGGCGCGATCGTTGAAGGCGTGCGCATCGCGCTTGAAAACACGGCGCCTGAACTTGCTGCCGACATTGTCGACCAGGGGATCGTGCTGACCGGTGGTGGCGCGCTGATCCGCGGTCTCGACGAGCATCTGCGCGAGGAAACCGGCCTGCCTGTCAGCGTCGCCGAAGATCCGCTGTCGTGCGTGGCGCTCGGCACCGGTCGCGCCATGGAAGACCAGATTTACCGCGGCGTGCTGATGACCGCCTGAGGCATTTCGAGTATTGCTGAGGCACACGGGTTGCATCGCGGCGCGGTTCCATGCGTCGGATTGAAGGGGTTGAACGGATGGCGCGGTCGCAGGACCGGCGCCCGGGCTATTCGCGCAGGGCGCAGTACGGAATCTTCACCGGCTACGTTGTCGCCATTCTGGGCGTCGTGGCCGGTGTTGCCGTGCTCATCACTTCGCTCGTAAATCCGGATGCATTCTCTTTTGCGCGAAGCGCAGCTGCCGAAGTCGCCCGACCAGTCGGACGGGCCGGCGCGACCGGGCGGACTACCGGCCAGGGCGTGTTCGCTGCGATCGGAGCCTACTTCAATGCCGGCCGCCAGAATGCCGAGCTTCGCCGGGAGGTAGAGGCGGCACGTGCCAACGCGGTGTCGATGCAATCGCTGCAGAATGAGAACCGCAGGCTCAAGGCCCTGCTCGGTATCGTCGATCCGCAACGCAAGCCGATCGCCACTGTGCGACTGATCGGATCGACCGCTGCCAGTACGCGGCGCTATGCGATCATCGACGCCGGAACATCGAGCGGTGTCCGGCCAGGACTCCCGGTGCGGGCGGCGTCGGGCCTGATCGGCCGCGTTGTTGAAGCAGGTCCAGGAACGGCACGCGTGCTGCTCGTCACAGATCCGGAGAACGTCGTTCCCGTAAAGCGAGCCCGCGATGGGCTGACGGCATTTGTTCAAGGGGCCTCCAACGGCCGCATAGACATCCGCCTGATCAACCAGGGCATCAATCCGGTAAAGGCTGGCGATGTGTTCGTGACGTCGGGGTCCGGCGGGCTCTATCCGCCCGGCATCCCCGTGGCGGTGGCAACTGACCCGCATCGCGACGGCGCCATCGGCCATCTCGCCGCAGATCCCGCGGACAACGAATTCGTCATCGTCGAGCCCGCCTACAGCGCGGCAGCTCGTACAGAGATGGAGGCAATCGAGGAACGTGGCGCCAAAACCGCCGCAGGGGAGCCGTAATGCTCGGCCCGCTGCGCGGAACGCCGGAAGAGATCGCGCGAAAGCGGATCAATCGCGAGCCTTGGCCAGTCCTTGCAATCGGTCTTCCATGGGCCACGATCATGCTGGCATCGATGGCGAGTTTCTCACCGGTGATAGCCTCTGCCCCGGTGATGCCGCCATTCGCCTACATGATGCTGCTTGCCTGGCGCATGATGCGCCCCGGAATGTTGCCGCTATGGGCCGGCCTGCCGCTGGGACTGTTCGATGATCTCTACTCTGGCATGCCGTTCGGATCGGGCATCGTTCTGTGGTCTGCGACGATGCTCGTCATGGAGCTGATCGACGAAAAGTTCCTGTGGCGGGGCTTCGTTCAGGACTGGCTGGCAGCCAGCACGCTGATTGCTGCCTATCTTTTCCTCACATCCACACTGGCGGGGCTCGCGGTGGCTTATCCCCTACCCACGGTGATCGTGCCGCAGTTGCTGATTTCGGTGGTGCTCTATCCGGTCAATACGCGACTGGTGGCTCTGCTCGACCGTATCCGCCTGCTTCCGCTGAAGAGGATCTGACCATGCGGCAAAGGCTGCCGGTCACCTCGGCGATCCTGACCAATCGGTTCGAGAGACGCAGCTTCGTGCTGGGTGCGCTTCAGGGCGGCGTGGGCCTGCTTTTGGCAACGCGGCTTGGCTATCTTGCCGTAGCGCAGAACGAGAAGTACCAGGCCGCATCCGAGAGCAACCGCGTGAACCTCACGCTCATTCCACCGCGCCGGGGTTGGGTGCTGGATCGATTTGGCAAGGCGCTTGCCGCAAATCGCGCTGATTTTCGCGTCGATCTTATTCCTGACCGGGTCGACGATCCGGACAGGACAATGGCCACCTTGGCAGGCTTGCTGTCACTTGCCCCCGACAAGGTGCGCGATATCCGCGACAAGCTCGACAAGGCACGGGGGTTTCAGCCCGTTGAAGTCGCCTCGAGTCTGGACTGGGACAAGTTCGCAGCGGTTTCGGTCCGTCTGCCGGAACTGCCCGGCGTCATCCCGCAACGAGGCTATTCTCGGTACTATCCAGCCGGCGCGTCAGTAGGACATCTTGTGGGCTATGTGGGTGCGGCATCAGCCGAAGACTACGAGAAGGAGCGCAATCCACTCCTGATCACCCCCGGCTTCAAGATCGGCAAGGACGGGCTGGAGAAGCACTTCGAGGCTCGGCTGCGCGGGGTGCCCGGAGCCCGCCGTGTCGAAGCGACCGCCTCTGGGCGTATCGTTCGCGATCTCGGCACTCGCGAAGACGTGCCGGGCAAACCGATTGCCCTGACGATCAACGCGGGGCTTCAGGACTATGCTGCCCGGCGCATCGGGCTGGAATCAGGCTCCGTCGTGGTCATGGACTGCGAGACCGGCGACATTCTTGCCATGGCATCGATGCCGAGCTTCGATCCCAACAGCTTCTCCGACGGCATCGGCCGTGTCGAGTGGAAGATGCTGTCCGAAGATGACCACGTGCCGCTGCGCAACAAGGTGCTACGAGGATTGTATCCGCCGGGATCGACCGTCAAGCCGATGGTGGCACTATCGTTCCTTGAGGCCGGGCTCGATCCCAATGCGAGCGTTGGGTGCGGTGGCGGCCTGCGTGTTGGCAATCGCGTGTTCCACTGCTGGAACCGGCGCGGCCACGGCACGGTCGACATGGCCAAGGGAATTTACCAGTCCTGCGACGTGTATTTCTACCATTTCGCGCAGCAGATCGGGATGGACAAGATCGCTGCGATGGCGCGCAGGCTGGGGCTTGGGCAGGAATTCCCGATGCCCTACCCCGGCCAATCCTATGGCACGGTTCCCGATCCGGCGTGGAAGCTTCGCAAATACAAGAAGGAGTGGGCCCTTTACGACACCGTGAATGCAACGATCGGCCAAGGGTACATGCTGGTCAATCCGCTTCAGCAGGCTGTCATGGCTTCGCGCATCGCATCAGGGCGTGAAGTCATGCCGCGACTGCTGCTTGATCGTAATGCTCCGCCTGTGAAGTCGATGGGTTTCTCGCAGGAACACCTTGATTACATTCATGCGGCCATGAGCGAGGTGGTCAATGGCCGTGGCACGGCTGGCAGGGCACGGTTGCCGGTGGACAACGTGCTGCTTGCCGGCAAGACCGGTACCGCGCAAGTGGTCGGTCTCAACATTGCCAACGGCAAGAGCGGGGCCTGGAAGTACCGCGACCATGGGCACTTCATCTGCTTCGCACCGTTCGACAAGCCGAAATACGCTTGCGCGGTGGTGATCGAACACGGCGGCGGTTCGGCAGCCGCCTATCCGATCGCGCGCGATGTCATGACCTACATCTTTGCACCGGACAAGGCGATGGCTGTGCTCGAGGAGTTCGAGAAGCAGTGGGGCGGCAACGTGCAGCAGCGCATGTCTTCACGATACAACGCTTTTGCCGCCAAGTATGGGGAGACCGCCCCGAAGACCGTGCCGGACGACGAATCGTTGACCGAACGGGTAGAGGATGGCCGAAAGACAGCGGAAGAACCAGCAACCGCACAGACTGACGCTGCGGCGCCCCGGCCTGAACCTGAACAACCGCCACCCGTTGTCGTCCTGCAACCGGCTGCGCCGAATACTGCGCCTTCCGTATCCGCGGGTGTGCAATAATGCCGCGCGCCTACGTACCGGCGGCGATAGCCAGACAGCCTTGGAGCGTCCTGCTTCCTCTTATCGCGCTGGTTGCCTTTGGTGCGGCGGTGCTGGATTCGGCTGCGGGCGGGCGCTTCGAAATCTGGTCGATGTCGCATTTGCTGCGCTTTGCGGTTTTCCTGGTGATGGCGATGGTCATTGCCCGTCTGCCACAGGAATTGTTCAGGCGCATGGCCATGCCGGTTTACGTGGTTCTATGCCTGCTGCTGGTCCTCGTCGAGCTGATCGGCGGCGTCGGTGGTGGCAGTCAACGCTGGCTGAACCTCGGCTTTATGACGCTGCAACCTTCGGAACTGATGAAGCCCGGCATCGTGCTGGTGCTGGCGTGGTTCTACTCCGTCCTTCCCATCGGCGAGACCCAGGGCTGGCGTGGACTCGTGCCCGCAGTCATACTGCTTGCCGTTCCGGCAGGTCTGGTCATGCTGCAGCCCGATCTGGGCACGGGCCTTGCGATCAGTTTCGGCGCGGTGATGGTGATGTTTCTTGCAGGCCTGCCGTTGCGTTGGTTTCTTGGCGCGGGTGCCGCTGGCCTGATCGCTGCGCCCCTTGCCTTCTTTTTTCTGCTTCACGACTACCAACGTAATCGCGTGCTGGTGTTCCTCGATCCGGAAAGCGACCCGCTTGGCACCGGATACCACATCACGCAGTCGAAAATCGCAATCGGTTCGGGCGGGATCATTGGCAAGGGGTTCGGCAACGGATCGCAGAGCCACCTGAACTATCTGCCCGAAGCGCACACGGATTTCGTGTTTGCGACGATGGCTGAAGAGTGGGGCATGGTAGGCGGCCTCTTCGTGCTGATCGTGTTCGGCCTGATCTTCCGCTGGGGCCTGAAGGTCGCCAACCGGGCACCGGATCGATTCTCACGCCTGCTGGCAGCGGGCATGACCATGACGATCTTCTTCTACATGTGCATCAACCTGATGATGGTCATGGGCCTCGCACCGGTGGTCGGTATTCCCTTGCCCTGGATGAGCCATGGCGGATCCTCCATGATGACAAACATGATCTGCATCGGATCGATCATGGCCGTGGAGCGCTGGAGCCGGTCAGGCCAACGAAGCCTGTCCTGAAAAACGCAAATTTGGGGCTTGGCAGGGCTGATAAAATCGCTATTGGGGCGGCTCCCGAACGGGAATGCCTGATGGCATGGACGCATAGCTCAGTTGGTAGAGCAGCTGACTCTTAATCAGCGGGTCCTAGGTTCGAGCCCTAGTGCGTCCACCACCATCGCCTTCCCCTCGCCGCCACCAAGCGGCCCCTTGCCGGGTACGGACGCATAGCTCAGTTGGTAGAGCAGCTGACTCTTAATCAGCGGGTCCTAGGTTCGAGCCCTAGTGCGTCCACCACCTCCCAATCAGCCAGACCTGATGGAAACGCCAATTCCGCCTTGGCGTATGCGCGCCTAGCTTTTTGTCATCACGAACAAGGAGAGCAGGCGTGGAGAGGGTGACACTGTGGGGATGGATCGACTTTGAAGGCAAGGATGCGGCAGCGATTGTTCGCGGTGGCGCGCAATTCATACTGCCGACGTACGAGGAGCGCGGATGCATCCACTATGTCTGGAATGCCGATCCGCTCAAGCCTGACCGTATCTGGGTGTTTGAGGAATGGGACAGCATCGAGGCGCTGGCCGAACATCTCGAAGGGCCACTTTACCGCGCCATGGCCGGCTACCTTGCAGAGGCCGGCATGACCGGTGCAGAGGTCGACAAGTATCGCGTGGTCCAGAAGCAACCGGTGTACGACGGCAGCGGGGTCCCTCAGGCGGCGTTCGACTGACTTGACATAAAAAGCGCCGGAACCCGAAGGCTCCGGCGCAAGGTTTTCGCGTCTGGTTCGACGTCGAAGGTCAGAACTTGAAGCCGGCAGCCACACCGTAGCGGCGCGGCTCCAGCGTGAAGATGTTGGTGAACAGCCCCGAAGACTGGTCCGTCACGTACAGACCGGTCGTTGCGTTGTTATTGGTGATATTCTGGATGTAGCCACGCAGGTACCAGCGATCATCGCGGCCGTTCAGCTGGATTTGGGCGTTCATGACCTCGTAGCCCTTGATCCGGTTGATGTTGCCATTGAAGATCGTGCCGTAGCTTTCACCGGTGTAGTTGATGTCGAAACGCGGTACGATCGACATGTCGCCCATCTCGATGGTGTACTGGATACCAGCCGACCACTTGAACTCCGGCGCCTGCGGCAGTTCGTTGCCCCGGACGTTCTTTTCGATGCCCGAACTGACCCGGATGCCACCGAAGGCGGCACCAGCGGCGCCAGCCGCCTGCGCTGCAAGCGCACCGCAGATAGAGAACGCGCCAGTGGTGTTCGTGCCGGGAATCGGGGTGGTCGGACGCAGGCCGACACCGGCGTTGATGGCGTTTACGAAGCCATTTGCCGCCGCAGCGCTGACGCCGGTTACGGCGCAGTTCGAACCAAGCGTGATGTCCTTGATGATCACGGTGTCCGAGCGCCCCGCCGACACGTCACGGGTATCGACGAAGAATTGATCGCCTACCACCTTGGTCTTGAGATAGCTGGCCGACAGGTTGACCAGCAGGTTCCGCGTCGGAGCCATGATTGCTTCTGCTTCAACGCCATAGATATTCGCGTCAATGTTGTCGTTGACCGAAGTACGCGCGGTGATGCGGCTGAGCTGCAGATCCTTGTAGCGATAGTAGAACGCCGAGAGGTTCAGTTGCAGGGCGCCAAAGCGGTTCTTCGACCCGATTTCAAAGGAATCGACCGATTCCGGCTTGAACGAGTCATTGACCGAGCCGACCGAAAGCGGCGGGTTGATACCGCCTGACTTGTAACCGCGCGAGTATGACAGGTAAATCAGGTTGTCCGGGCTGATCTGGTAATCGAGCACCGCACGGCCGGTGAATCTGCCAAAGCTGACCGAGCGTTCCTGGAATGCCTGCACGCCAGCAGTACCCTTGTCGAAGTCGCCAGCCGTTGCATAGTTCAAGGCATTTTCGAGCGCTTGTGCCCCCACGGGAGCGTAGATTGCACCACCGCCGGCGAACTCACTCGACAGGCCGTTGCTGAGCAAGGTGGTGCGTGCCCGGGTGAACTTCTTGTCGTGGTTATAACGCAGGCCAAGCGTCAGCTTAACCTGGTCATTGAACTTGAAGTAGGTCTCACCGAAGATGCCGTAGCTGTCGAGCGTACCCCGCGCCGTGTTACTGCGGAAGAAGGGCGAAGGACGGAATACAGCTTGGGGACCGAATGCACCAGTTGCTGCTGCCGCCGCGCCGAGAAGGCCCGCCGCATAATCGAGACCGAATGAATTGACGTAGTAATTGTTGTTCGTCGTGATGCCACGCAGGTAATTTGCGCCGATCAGGAAGTTGAACATCCCGTCAAAATCGGAGTCAATGTGCGCCTCGGCAGCGTACTGCTTGTATTCCTGTCCGGACTCGTCGAAATCAAGCGACGTGTTGGCGCAGACTGCCTTGTTGCCAGCACCATAGACGCCAACGTTGTTCGGATCGATGTCGGACTGACAGATCTTTCCGGTGGGACCGTTGGGGATAAGCCTTGCCGCAATCGGGGCGAAGGCAAAGCCCAGCGTCGGGCTTTGTGCGAATGCAGCTAGAGCAGCCAGACCCGGGTTGCCGACCAGGCTGCGCTGCGTGGCGAGGTTGTAGTCAGAACGGCTGCGGACCGTATTTCGCGAGAACCCTGCCGTGACGTTCAGCGTCAGGCCGGTGCCAAGGCTTTGCTGCAGCTTGCCCTGGTAGACTTCTTCCTGCGCGAAATAGGTCGGCAGGTAATCGATGTCGACAGTACGGACGTCTGCCGGGTTAACCACACCGGTATTGGCGTCACCGTCGTTGCTGTAGATGCTGCCGAGGCCAAGCGCAGCAAACGCTGGTGAAACGGCAATGCCAAGGAATTCCCGCGAAGAGAGCAGCGAGGCGAGGGTCGAGTCTGCGTTTGTCGTCTCGTTTGCAAGCTTGTCGGGCAAGCACCCCAGAACCCCGGTCGGATCACGATGACAAAGCTGCTTCTGGATGCGGCTGCGATTGTCGTTTTCGCGGAAATAGTATGCCGAAAGATCGATGGTTGTATCGGGGCTTGGCTCCCAGCGGAGCGAACCACGGAATGCGTACATGTCGCGACCGTCGATACGGCTGTTTGTGCCGATGTTGTAGGTATAGCCGTCACGACGATTATACATGCCCGCCACGCGGACGCCCAGCGTCTCGCCCAGTGGGACGTTAACCATACCTTTCAGCCGGACAGAGTTATATTTTCCGTAGTCAGCCTCGCCTGCAGCACCGAAGCCTGACAGGTCGGGCTTCGCTGTAATGATGTTGACCACGCCCGATGTCGCATTTCGCCCGAACAGCGTCCCCTGGGGCCCGCGAAGCACCTCGATACGCTCGAGATCGAAGAATTCGGTTTCGAAAAGTCGGCTGGAAACCATCGGCATGTCATTGAGATGGATGCCAGTCGCGGCGTCGCAGGAGACGCCAACGCACAAGTCACCGATACCGCGGATGGTAAAGCTGGAGGACGTGAAGTTCGTCTTCGTGAATGTCACGTTTGGCAGCGAAAGCTGCAGGTCAGTCGAGTTCTGGATCTGCTGTTTAGTCAGGTTTTCTGCCGAGAATGCAGAGACCGCGATCGGCACGTCCTGCAGTGACTGGGCCTGGCGCTGCGCAGTAACGATGATTTCCTGCAAACCAATGCCTTCATCGGCGGATTGCGGCGCACTCTGGGCGAAAACCGGTGTAGCGACGGCTGCGGCGCACACGCCCGCAAGCAGGGAAAGCTTGCCCCTCATAGTCAGACCTCTCTCTCCAGCGGCCCCCGTCATTAACCGCGGGTGACCTGGAGACAGGACATAACTTCAGCAATTCTTTGTCAACCGGATAATTAAAAGTGCGGGTTTCCGTAGGGGAATGCCGTTGCAGAAGAGACCATTCTGGCAAGGTTTGCATGAAAATGCATGACATCGTAATGGGGAAATCTATGCATGATACGACATTCTAGTGTGCATATGCTAAATTAGATCGCTATTTCCCCTCACCAAGCGAATCGGTTGCAAGAATCAGCGGCCGAACAATCTCGCCCATGGCCTACCGGCCAAGCTCGCACTATGGCGGGCGCAAACGCGCCCTGCGGATGTGCAATCACTGAAGGATCAAGTTCCAATGGCCAAGTTTCTGATCGTCGAAGCCAGGTTTTACGACCACCTCAACGACATGCTGATCGCCGGTGCCACGGCCGCTTTAAAGGAAGCAGGCCATAAGGTGGAAGTACTCACTGTACCCGGCGCCCTCGAGATTCCCGGCGCCATTGCCCTCGCAGATGAGTCAGGGGATTTCGACGGCTACGTCGCCATCGGTGTGGTCATTCGGGGCGAAACCTATCACTTCGAGATCGTAGCCGGGGAAAGCGCACGCGGCATCATGGCGCTGACAATGGATGGCGTCGCTATCGGCAACGGTATCCTAACCGTCGAGAACGAAGCGCAGGCCATCGTGCGCGCCGATCCTGCGCAGAAGGACAAGGGTGGCGAAGCAGCGAAGGCTGCACTCGCCCTGCTTGCACTTCGCGAACGCTGGGCCTGACCTATCAGCCAACCGGCGCGCAGCGATCGTCGCGGCGCGCCTTGTCGGCCAGATCAAATTCCTTCTGGGTAGGCGCCAACCTACGATCGAGAATGATGCCCCGCTCCGTTGGCGTGTAGATGACCGGCAGTTCGACGGGGTGAACCAGCCCACCTTCCTTTTGAAGGATAAAGCGGATGCCGTCCGGGCTGCGCAGTGAATCCATCACCGCCACGTTGTCTGTATTCGCCGCGAAGACCGATACCGATACGTAGCCCTTGTTTGGGCTGGGCGGGACATCGACAAGTATCGGGCCGGCAGACAAGTCATAGACGCAACTGGCGTAGGCAAGGTCTGGCGACGGACGAACGATCTGCCGGGAAGCTGCGGTCGTGCGATCTGCGAAGCGGAAGACGTTTACGCTTTCTCCGTCGCCGGAGAGCCTCCGCATCGCGATGTGCATTATGACTTGAGGCGCTGCCAATATCGTTGCCATGTGACCGACAGCCACTGCCGCGATGAAGGCAACGCCATATAGCACCCGGCCCCTCACCGGCTTTCTCCGCACGAAATGCGCTCGACCTTCGGGAATGCGATCGAAGCAAAATCCCGCTGTGCTTGCGAAGCAGGATTGTAGATTCGCAGCGTCAGGTCGAACTCGCCCGCTTGCCTGGTTGACAGCCACGGCATGGCCGGATTGGCCGACGGGCCGACTTCCGCCTCCCAGATGCCACGCTGGTCCGGCGTGACTTCCGAGGCGTCGACAGAAAGCGCGTCGTCCTTGTTCTGCGGAAGGTAGTCGTCAGAGGCATATGCGGTGATTGACCACCACTTCCCCGGCAACGGCCCGCCGACCAGCCGGTAATGGCAGTCCTCTCGCAGGGGTTCGCCAAGATCATCGACCTTGCGGGTGAAATAGATTGCCTGGCTGCGGTTGAGCGCCAGCAGTCCTGTCAGCGCCACTCTGGCACGCAGCAAGGGCCCCGCCTCGGCCGATCCGGTTACGCGGCTGCCACTCCAGCCGCTGTACTCCTCGCTTCCCATGCCGACGTGCTTCAGCGCAATGATCGCCGATGCAGCACCGACAACGAGGCCGATCGCGACCATAGCAAGCACGCCGACAGCCTTTGCGGGGCTACGCACCGACATCGAAATATTCAGTGAGGCCCCACGGGCCATATGGGCCGATAACAAGCTGCTCGAAACCACCGATGCCGGTCTCGCCATCGCTGGTGGACACGCGAGAGATGATCTGGACGTGGAGATTGTCGAGCGTTGGAGCCATCGGGTCGAGGTCAGCCAGGACAAAGTCCTCGCGCTCGACGGCGAGCGGCCCATGATAAAGGCCATGCCCCCACTTGGGACTGGTGTAGCCAAGCCCCCTCATCTGAAATCTCACGAGCGGTTCAAACGTCAACGCCAACGAACCTTCGGGCCGCTGGATGGTCAGCATCCCGCCAGCGGGCCACCGTGTGCCCGGCTGCATCGGGGAGACCATGGCTGCGGCGGGGGTTTCGAAGAACGATTCCGTTTCGCCACCGTCCGGTGCGATCACGGCGCGAGTGTTCCACGGCGCACCATGGCGATCAGCGTTGATGTGGAAAAACAGGCTGCGATTTGGCAGATTAACCGGCGTCCATTGCCAGAAGAAGGATGAGACCACGCCATGCCCGTGAGGCTGAGCGTCGGACGCGCCGACGGGACGCACACCCCAACTGCGGTCACGGGTGCCGCAAGTTCCGGTGGCCAGATCAATTCTTTCGCCATCGACTTCGATCCACCCCGTGTAGCGGCCGTTCTGCGTCAGGCGGGTGTAGTCCATGAACGTCCGCGGGCCGATACGATGGATGAACCGTGGCTCTTCAATCGGAAAAGCGCGGCCGGTGAAAGTGAGGTCCGCCGCCAGCCCTTCCCCGCGCACTCGTACCCGAAGGACGTTCAGGGGTTCGATAATCTCAATGCTGATGGGCCCGACCACCAGATCGAACCGCTCCATGTTCAGTTCGCGCGAGGCATGGAGGTTGTACTGAACTCCCTCTCGAATGCAGGAGAAATGGGCATCAGCGACGTTCAGATGCGGGTAGATGCCGAGTGCAACCGCAAAGAACCCGGAGCCGTCGGGTGCATAGCCATTAAAGAAGTATCGATCGTAGAAGTTACGGTCCGTACCGGCATAGGCAATCGGTTCCGGGGTCTGGTGCAGCGGATAGTCGTCTCCCTTGGTCAACATCAGGCAAGCTCCATCCGGCGCTTCAGCGCCCCGAGACTGTCATGTTCAAGCGCAAGTTCGCAGGCACCGCGAGCCATCGACAGGAAATTGGCATCACCACGGTCAGTGCGCACCACGAAAGCGGCACTGAAAACGGCGGTAGACACACCATGGAGCGCTCCAATGCGATAGTCGTCCCAGACATCGTCTAGAGTAAGTGGCGCGCCCAGACGGGTCATTTCAGCGCAGTAGATGTCGAGCAACGCCCGTTCGTTCGGGCGGCGCAATTCCGAGCCGATGCCACAGCCAAGGAAGTACCCGACGTCGGTCAAGCCGCATCCTGCCGCCGCCGTCTGCCAATCCACCAAGGCAATGGGCTGCTGACCTCCCATGATCCCGAAGAGCATGTTGTCGAGCCGAAAATCTCCGTGGAGGAAGGACCGGCGTGAATGTTTCCGATCGAACCACAGGTCGAGATTCTCGTTCAACGCCTCGCAGACCCCCATGAGATCGGGCTCCAGGGCATCGGCATAGCGATCCCGAAAGATTGCCTGGGCTTGCGGGTACAGGTCCCGCAACATCTGGCTCGCTTGCGGGTCGGGCTGCAGCCATGCAGCGTCGAGCACGGGATGGTCCATAGTGGGCGCATGCAGGGCTGCAGCTTGGCGCATGGCTGCTTGCGCCTGAGGCAAGGTACATCCCGCCAGCTGGTTTCCGGCATTACAGGGACCAAGATCTTCGAACAGCAGCACGAAATCGCAACCGTTGTCGTCGAGCATAGCAGCATAGACCTGCGGTACCCGCATCTGTGTCAGAGATGCCACTTCCCGGTAGAACATGACTTCACGTGAATAGAGCGAGAACAGGGCCGCGGTCTGGCAACTGGTAGCATCGCTTGAGGGAAACTTTGCAGCGACAGTTGCTGGAGCCTGAGGTGCATTGTTGGTGTATCGCAAAGTGAACCGTGCGGTATCGCCCACCTGCCCCGTACCGATTGCCTGCCACTCGATATCAGCAATCCGCGCGTCACCCAGCACACCGGCCTTGGCAAGTTGCACTTCAAGCCATGCGACGTCGACCTCGTCGGCGCGCGTCGGAAAATCAGCCATCTCGTTCTCCCGAATGCAGGCTGACAGAGACTGCCATACTTTGGAAGGGCGATTCAAATGACCGATTAAATCAGTGCGAGGGAACGCTCCGTCGTCCGCAGTTTTGGCAGAACGACACATGGAGAAAGGACAGCGATGTGGATGGCCCACTCGAATGGTTTGCAGCCCTGGGTACAATTGTCGCGGCGAGTCTCGTAGCGGCAGACCTGGGGCGTCGTTGGACGGGGTGGGGATTCGTCCTGTTCATGGCGGTGGCAATCACGTGGATCGTGTCGGGGTTGAGGAGCAATTCAGGTTCGCTCGTAATACAGAACGGCGCATTGCTGCTCATAAATGCCTGGGGAGTTTGGCGCTACCTGATCTCACCAAAACGTAGACTGTCGTCCGGTGAGCATTGAACCTGCTCCATTCTGGTTCAACTACGGATGAATACAACACGTCATCATTGCATCATATAATTGAAATTTGCGGATTTCTTTTGGCCATACCCCAAGGACTACGAGCCAGCCCTAAGTGGAACGCCGAATGGCTGCGCCACGCACTCCTGCCAATTTCGCAAAGCTAACAAGGCTGATGGCGGACTGGTCCCGTGAAGCGCTTTGCGGGCGCACAGTAGGGGTGATGGGATGGGCAGGGAACAGGTGAGGTCACGGGCCAGGCGACTCATTTCCGTCGCCAATGAATTGCTCGCGATGGCCCATGAAATGGAATTGAACGAAGGTGAACTGCAGATCGACCGGGAAGCCATCACCATCCCGAAGGATAGCCACGTCTGGGCCGAAGTCGCCAGAACCGCCTATCGCGACAGGCGCCGGCGGTTGGACATTTTCGCAGACGCGACCCTATTTGGAGAGCCAGCCTGGGACATCCTGCTGGACCTTTTTATCGCCGCGAAAGAACGCAAGCGACTGCCGGTCACCAGCGCATGCATCGGGGCGGCAGTGCCAGCCACCACCGCATTGCGCTGGTTGACGGTGCTTGAAGACAAAGGCCTGATCGTCCGTGAAGCCGATGCGACCGACGCCCGCCGCGTGTTCGTCCGGCTGTCGAGCGATGGCTACGAAAAAATGGTGGCCTACTTTTCGAATATCGCCGGTGATCTGCAGAGCGAAGAGGACATCGTGAAGCGCTCACTGAGAATAGCACATTAAACTGCGTGAGAGGGACCGCCCTCAAATTGAGGCTGCCCCTCCGAACGCAAGTTCAGTTATTACGAAGATCAGGCACCAAGCCGACCGAAGGCAGCCTTGCCGGCGTAACGCGCCGATACACCCAGCTCTTCTTCAATGCGGATGAGCTGGTTGTACTTGGCGAGACGATCGGAGCGGGCGAGAGAGCCGGTCTTGATCTGGCCGCAATTGGTGGCAACCGCCAGGTCAGCGATGGTCGCATCTTCGGTTTCGCCCGAACGGTGCGACATGACTGCGGTGTAGCCATTGCGCTGCGCGATCGACACGGCCTCGAGCGTCTCGGTGAGCGACCCGATCTGATTCACCTTGACCAGCAGCGAGTTTGCCAAGCCCTTTCCGATGCCCATCTCGAGACGTTTGGGATTGGTCACGAAGAGATCGTCTCCCACAAGCTGCACGCGCTTGCCAACCTTCGCAGTCAGCGCTGCCCAGCCTTCGAAATCGTCTTCGCTCATACCGTCTTCGATCGAGATGATCGGATAGGCGTCGCAGAGCGCGGCGAGATAGTCAGCCATGGCATCGGGCGAGAGCGAAAGGCCTTCTCCGCTGATTTCGTACTTGCCGTTCTTGAAGAATTCCGTTGCGGCGCAATCGAGCGCGAGCATCATGTCTTCACCGGGCTTGAAGCCCGCCTTCTCGATGGACGCCATCACGAAGTCGAGTGCGTCGCGCGTGCTGGCAAGGTTCGGAGCGAACCCGCCCTCGTCTCCGACCGCCGTTGCGAGGCCCTTTTCGTGAAGACCCTTCTTGAGGGTGTGGAACACTTCCGCTCCCCAACGCACGGCTTCGGCCAGCGACGGCGCGCCGACGGGCATGATCATGAATTCCTGGAAATCGATAGGGTTGTCGGCGTGCTCACCGCCGTTGATGATGTTCATCATCGGTACCGGTAGAACATGAGCAGCCACACCCCCGACATAGCTGTAAAGCGGCAGTCCGCGGGCGTCCGCCGCTGCCTTGGCAACTGCGAGGCTGGTGCCAAGGATCGCGTTCGCGCCCAGGCGGCCCTTGTTTTCAGTCCCATCGAGCTCGATCATGGCGAGATCGATGTCCCGCTGATCTTCAGCGTCCATGCCGAGGATGCATTCCGCGATGTCGGAGTTGACCGCAGTGACGGCCTTGGTCACACCCTTGCCCAGATAGCGGGCCTTGTCGCCATCGCGCAGTTCGACTGCTTCGTGGGCGCCTGTTGATGCACCTGAGGGAACAGCAGCGCGGCCAAAGCTTCCGTCTTCGAGAAGGACGTCGACTTCAACGGTGGGATTGCCACGGCTGTCGAGAATTTCACGCGCATGGATGTCGATGATCGCGGTCATTATCTGCTCCCTGCAGTTCGGCGAGAATTGAGCGCCAAGGTTGCCGCGGCTCCTATCGGCTGGAACCGTGGCAAGCAAGCCGCGTTTGCAGTGCAACATGCCTATCCGGGCCGGTCTTGTGCGCCAAGGCTCTTGCATTCCGCTGCAAGGGTCTAGCAAGATGGACAAGACCGCCCATATCGAGGGTCTAGCACCCGTGCGAACTGCCGAAGGGAAACAAACATGGCCGACACCACAATGACCCCCGCTGACACCCCCAAGAAGCGCGCTTCGAAGGCGGCAGAGAATGTGGTCGCCACTGTAGCCGACACCAACGAAAGCGCCGCAGATACTGCAAAGGGCCGCTTTACCAAGGCTATCGAGGAGGCAAAGGCTGGCGCCGAAGCTCTCAAGGGTGAGGCGATGGAAAAGGGTGCTGCCTACAAGGCCAAGGTCAGCGGCACGACCGCAGACTGGGTCGACGAAGCCAAGGTTTACGCGGGGCAGGCAAAGGAAAAGGGCGCGGCCCTTGCCGTAGAAGGCAAGGCCCGGGCCAGCGACGCACTCGGCGCGTTGGGCAAGACCATCTCCGACACTGCGACCATGATCGACGAAAAGCTGGGTGTGCAGTACGGCGACTATGCTCGCAGCGCAGCGCGTTCGATCCAGGAGACCGCGGCAAAGCTCGAAGCCAAGGACCTTGGCGAGCTTGGCGAGGACGTGAAGGAATTCGTGCGCAAGAGCCCGGGCGTGGCAATCGGTGTTGCCGCGGTGGCCGGCTTTGCCATCGCGCGATTGCTGTCGGGCGGATCGGACGACTGACCGCGCTGAACGCGGCGGCATTGGTCCGATGAGCGAGCACAATTCAACCTGGACGCCTGATCCCTCCCCGTCTGAGGCAGGGATCGGTGCGGCCATCAAAGCCCTGATCGATGACGGGCAAACCCTCCTTGAAGCCGAAATCGCGTACAGGAAGGCTCAGGCGTCATATGGCCTGGGCGAAGCAAAGGCGATCATCGTCTTTCTGCTGCTTGGGTTGGCATTCGGCTTCTTCACCCTGCTGGCAATCGTCGTCGGGCTGTTGCTTGCTCTTGCCCACTACGTGGGCGTTTGGGGAGCTCTTGCCATTGTCGGCGGTGCACTCGCTCTCTTGGCTGTCATATGCCTGGCGCGAGCGACCAAGCGCATCCGCGCTGCCAAGGCGGCGCTCAGCGCAGGAGGGAAGCCATGACCGCCCCACCAGAGTTGGCTGCCGCAAGGGCACTTCGGGATGAAGCGCTGGCCGTGGTCAAGGGCGATCTGGAAATAGCCAAGCTGGAGCTTTCTCCGGGGCGCGTCAAGGAACGTGCGGTGGGGGAAGCCGTTGAAATGCTCGATAGCGCTCGTGCAGTTGCCGACGAGAACAAGGTGGTGATCGGCGTAACCGTCGCTGCACTGTTTGGCTGGTTCCTCCGGGAACCGATCCAGGAATTGGCCGAGCGCGTGATCGACAAAGTCCGATCCGGAGATTGAGATGAGCGAAGAACTGCAAGTAAACGGCGCAGAGACCCTGCGCGAAAAGGTTGACGCGGCCAAGTCGCGCCTGGCGGAACGCACTGCCAGCTCGAAGTCGGTCCAGACCGTCAAGGGGCTGATCGAGGAGCACCCGGTGGCGTCGGTCGCCGCCGGTATACTTCTGGGCGCGCTCGTTGCGAAGGCCTTGCCCTCTGTCGGCCGGCGCAGCACCAAGGCCAGGGGCACCGCTGAAGACGCGGCCAGTTCGTTGCGCAAGAGCGCGTCGGGTCTGGCGGCAGTCGCCGGAAAGCTCGCAATCGACTATGCAACCCGTGCGCGGGACGTTGGTCGTGACGGCCTTCACAAGGTTGAGGAGCTCAGTGGCACGGTTGGCGAAAAAATTGCCGACGGCAGCGAAGAGGCCCGTCGCAAGGCTTTCGATCTTTCCGAGATCGTTCGCTCAGCCGCCATAGAGGCGAGCGAAGCGGCGCTGCGCAAGGTGAACGAACTCACTGCGCGCGTTAAGCCTTAAAAAGGGCTCAGGCGAGCCGTTCGCATGACTTGCGCGCGGCTCGTCTTTTTGTCAGTGGCGCACACGAATCCTCCCCAAAGGAAAGTCGCCAATGCAAAAGCTGCACCTCGTTATGGGCGGGCGGGTCAAAGACCCCCAGGGCCTCGAATTTCAAGACCTCAAGGCAATCGACGTTGTCGGCGTGTTCCCCGACTATGCCAGCGCTGAAGAAGCCTGGCGCGGTGCCGCACAGAGGACCGTGGACGACGCCGAGATGCGCTACGTGATCGTGCACCTCCATCGCCTGCTTGAACCGGCCCTGCCGAAGGATTGAGCAAGCTTATAAAAAAAGGCCCCGGATCGCTCCGGGGGCCTTTTTTCGTTAGTGATGCCGATCGCTCAAATGAACTCGATCTTCTGGACAAGGTAGAACTTGTCGCCCGAGGGGACAGTCACCTCGATCTCCTCATCGACCTTGCGGCCGATCAGTGCCTTGCCGAGCGGCGAGTTGTAGCTGATCATGCCCTTCTTGGCATCGGCCTCGTATGGACCGACGATCTGGTACTTCACCGGCTTTTCGTCATCGTCGAGCAAGGTCACGGTGGCACCGAAGATGATCTTGTCACCCGAGAGAGTCGCCGGATCGATGATCTGCGCGCGGCTGACGCGATCCTCGAGATCGGCGATAGTCGCTTCGACCTGGCCCTGACGTTCCTTGGCCGCATGATATTCCGCGTTTTCCGAAAGGTCGCCATGGGCGCGCGCTTCCTCGATCGCGTCGACGATCTTGGGCCGCTCCTCGCGCAGCGCTTTCAGCTCGGCAGTCAGCTTTTCATAGCCTTCCGCAAGCATCGGCAGCTTTTCCACACTCGCCATCCGTAACTCTCTTTCCTGTCACGCCCCGGTTACCGCTACGGCAACCGAGGGAAAACCTGCCCCCGCCGACCGACGCCGAATGCGCCGAGCCGGACCAGTCTCATGACAATGCCGGGGGACTAATAAGGTTCAAGCATAATAGTCCTGCAACGAACGCACTTCAAGTTCGGCAGAGCGAAGTGCCTCGATTGCCTCGACCGCAGCGACGGAAGCAGCAGCCGTCGTGAAGTAGGGAACGCGCGAGTTCAACGCCGAAGCGCGGATCGATTGCGAGTCCTTGTGGCTCTGCCAGCCTTCAGTCGTGTTGAAGATCAGCGCGATGTCGCCATCGATGATCCGGTCGACGATGTGCGGACGGCCTTCGGCCACCTTGTTCACTCGTTCGATGATCAAGCCCGCATCGGTCAGATAGCGAGCCGTACCACCGGTGGCCACGATCTTGAAGCCCAGGCTGATCGCCTTGCGCACGGCGGGCAGGATCACCGCCTTGTCGCTATCCTTGACCGAAACGAAGATCGTTCCGCTCTGCGGCAGCTTGGTGCCTGCACCAAGCTGCGACTTGGCGAAAGCGACCGCGAAGGTCTTGTCGACGCCCATGACTTCGCCGGTTGACTTCATTTCCGGCGAGAGCACGGGGTCGATGCCGGGGAAACGGGCGAACGGGAACACGGCTTCCTTGACTGCCATGTAGTCGATCTCGCGCTTGATCGCGGGGAGATCGGCCAGTTTCTCGCCCGCCATGACGCGCGCCGCGATCTTGGCAATGGGCGTACCCACGGCCTTGGCGACGAACGGCACCGTGCGGCTGGCACGCGGGTTCACCTCGATCAGATAGACCTCGCCGTCCTTGATCGCGAACTGGATGTTCATCAGACCGCGCACGTTGAGGCCGCGTGCCAGCAAAACCGCCTGGCGCTCCATCTCTGCGATGATTTCGGCTGACAGGCTGTAGGGCGGCAGGGTGCAGGCGCTGTCGCCCGAGTGAATGCCCGCTTCCTCGATATGCTGCATTACACCGGCGACGGTTACATCCGTGCCATCGGCCAGAGCATCGACGTCGCACTCAATCGCGTCGCGCAGGTACTGGTCGATCAGCACCGGGCTGTCGCCCGAGACCTGCACGGCAGTGGCGATGTAGTCATCCAGCTGCGCCTGGCTGTCGACAATCTCCATCGCGCGGCCGCCGAGCACGTAGCTCGGACGGATCAGCACGGGATAGCCAATGCGGCTCGCCACCGCGACGGCCTCATCACGACTGCGGGCAATGCCGTTGGCGGGCTGCTTGAGGCCGAGCTTGGCGACCAATGCTGCGAAGCGCTCTCGGTCTTCGGCAAGGTCGATTGAGTCCGGCGATGTGCCGAGGATCGGGATGCCCGCATCCTGGAGCGCCTGCGCGAGCTTCAGCGGGGTCTGCCCGCCAAACTGAACGATCACGCCGACCAGTTCGCCCTTCGACTGTTCGACCGCGAGGATTTCCAGCACGTCTTCGGCGGTCAACGGCTCGAAGTAGAGGCGATCCGAGGTGTCGTAGTCGGTCGACACGGTCTCCGGGTTGCAGTTGACCATGATGGTCTCGAACCCGGCGTCACCCAGCGCGAAGCAGGCGTGGCAGCAGCAGTAGTCGAACTCGATGCCCTGACCGATGCGGTTCGGACCACCGCCGAGGATGACGATCTTCTTGGCGTCAGTCGGAGCAGCCTCGTTCTCCGGCTCGCCGAACAGCGCGCCTTCGTAGGTCGAATACATGTAGGGCGTGACCGCCTCAAACTCGGCGGCGCAGCTGTCGATGCGCTTGAACACCGGGCGCACGCCGAGCTTGTGGCGCAACGACCGCACTTCGGCTTCGCTGGTGGCACCGGCCATGGCGCGCAGCGCGTCATGCAGCAGGCCCGAGCGCTTGGCCTGGGTCTCTGCCATGCCACCGGCAACGCCAATGCCGCGCACGGCCAGCGTGGCGAGGCGCTTGTCGGAGAAGCCCATCGCCTTCAGGCGGCGCAGGCCCGCCGCGTCGTTGGGCAAGCCATCGCGCTGGATGACGTTCTCGGCTTCGACGATCTCGTGGATATGACGCAGGAACCACGGCTCGTACTTGGTGACGGCGTGGACTTCATCCACCGACAGGCCCTCGCGGAAAGCCTGCGCGATCACCAGCAGGCGATCGGGCGTGGCGCGGGCGAGCGCGGCGGTGATCTCATCGCGGCTGGCGCCTTCGAGGCCGACGACGCGGTTGAAGCCATCAAGGCCGGTTTCCAGCCCGCGCAGGGCCTTCTGCATCGATTCCTTGATGTTGCGGCCAATCGCCATGACTTCGCCGACCGACTTCATTGCGGTGCCGAGCAGCGGCTCCGCGCCCTTGAACTTCTCGAAGGCGAAGCGCGGGATCTTGGTGACGACGTAGTCGATGGTCGGCTCGAACGCCGCCGGGGTGGCCCCGGTGATGTCGTTCATGATCTCGTCGAGCGTGTAGCCCACGGCAAGCTTGGCCGCGACCTTGGCGATCGGGAAGCCGGTGGCCTTCGAGGCCAGTGCCGAGGAGCGCGAAACGCGCGGGTTCATCTCGATGACGATCAGGCGGCCGTCCTTCGGATTCACTGCGAACTGTACGTTCGAACCGCCGGTCTCCACGCCGATTTCCCGGAGCACCGCGATCGATGCGTTGCGCATGATCTGGTATTCCTTGTCGGTCAGCGTCAGCGCCGGGGCGACGGTGATGGAATCGCCGGTGTGGACGCCCATCGGATCGACGTTTTCGATCGAGCAGATGATGATGCAGTTGTCCTTTTTATCGCGGACAACCTCCATCTCGTATTCCTTCCAGCCGAGGAGCGATTCCTCGATCAGGACTTCGGTAGTGGGCGATGCTTCAAGCCCGCCCTTCACGATCTTGACGAACTCTTCCTTGTTGTAGGCAATGCCGCCGCCGGTGCCGCCCATGGTGAAGCTGGGGCGGATGATCGAAGGCAGGCCGGTGCGCTCGAGGATTTCGAGCGCCTCGTCGATGGTGTGCGCCACGCCCGAGCGCGCGGATTCGAGGCCGATCTTGTCCATCGCCTCGCGGAAGCGCTGGCGGTCTTCGGCCTTGTCGATGGCATCGGCATTGGCGCCGATCATCTGGACGCCGTACTTTTCCAGCGTGCCATCGTTGAACAGCGCCAGCGCGGTGTTGAGCGCGGTCTGCCCGCCCATCGTCGGCAGCAGCGCATCGGGGCGCTCTTTCTCGATGATCTTGGCGACGACTTCGGGCGTGATCGGCTCGACGTAGGTCGCGTGCGCCATGTCCGGATCGGTCATGATCGTCGCGGGGTTCGAGTTGACCAGGATGATGCGATAGCCCTCTTCCTTGAGCGCCTTCACCGCCTGCGTGCCCGAATAATCGAACTCGCAAGCCTGGCCGATGATGATCGGCCCGGCGCCGATGATCAGGATGGAGGAGATGTCAGTGCGTTTGGGCATTAGAAGTGCTTTTCCGCGAGTTGCTGGAGCTGTTCATACGCCGATTGGGATAGGCGCAGGCTCTGGGACACTTTCCCAGGCATTGCTCGGTTCTTTGATCCATAAGTGTCGATCTGAACGAATCTTTCTCCGTCCACTTCGACAAGCGAAATAGTTGCTTCAACTTCGGAATGGGCGCTCGACCGATCCAGCTCTTTCTCAGTGAATTCGCGAACGACAGCCATTGCTACCTCCGTTGATTAAAGCATCCCCACGAACTTCTCGAACAAGTAGAAACTGTCCTGCGGTCCCGGCGATGCCTCGGGGTGATACTGCACCCCGAACGCGCGCTTGCCCTTCACCGCGATACCGCAATTCGAGCCGTCGAACAGAGAGACGTGGGTTTCGATCACGTTGTCGCCCAGCGCGCCGGGGGCGTTGTCGACCGCGAAGCCGTGGTTCATCGAAGTGATCTCTACCACGCCGTCCTCGATGCGCTTGACCGGATGGTTCGCGCCGCGATGGCCCTGGTGCATCTTGGTGGTGCGGGCGCCGGCGGCGAGCGCCAGCATCTGGTGGCCAAGGCAGATGCCGAAGATCGGCACGTCGCGCTCGAGCAGCTTCTGGATCACCGGCACGGCATAGGCGCCGGTCGCCGCCGGATCGCCCGGGCCGTTCGACAGGAACACGCCATCGGGATTTAGTTCAAGGATCGTTTCCAGCGAGGTCTCGGCGGGAACCACCGTCACCGCTGCGCCTGCCTTCACGAGGTTGCGGAAGATGTTGTCCTTCGCACCGAAGTCCATGGCGACGACGTGGGGGCGCTTGTCATGCGGTGAGCGGCCATAGCCCTTGCCGAGATGCCAGACCGAGCCTTCCCAAGCCTCTTGTCCATCACGCGTGACGACGCGGGCAAGGTCCATGCCTTCAAGGCCGGGCCAGTTGCGCGCACGCTCGACCAATGCGGGGATGTCGAACTCTCCCTTGGGATCGTGCGCGATCACGGCGTTGGGCGCGCCGCTCATGCGAATGCGGCGGGTCAGGGCGCGGGTGTCGAGGCCGGAAATGCCGATCTTACCCTGCTTTTCCATCCACTGCTGGAAGGTGCCGGCGCTGCGGAAGTTGGAAGGCGCAGTCACATCCTCGCGCACCACGCAGCCGACGGCGCCGGGCGTGTCATGGCTTTCCATGTCTTCGGGGTTGGTGCCGACGTTGCCGACATGCGGGAAGGTGAACGTCACGATCTGCGCCGCGTAGGACGGATCGGTCATCACTTCCTGATAGCCGGTCATCGCGGTGTTGAAGCACACCTCGCCGACGGCTGCGCCGGCAGCGCCGAAACCACGTCCCCAGGCAACAGACCCATCGGCAAGTACGAGGACTCCCGTCGCGCCATCTGGTTGAGGCGCGTGCGAAAGTGCGGGGTCGGCCATGATATGGGGCGCTCCGTTGGCAGGTGTTCTGGCGATGTTGCTAAGGGGCGGCTGCTAGACCCGACTCGACGCAGCGTCAACCTAGCGATTCCCGAAAGTTTGGCCTACATGGAAGGTTTCTCGCCATGACGGCGGAGAACTCCACGGGAAATACGATTACATGATCCGCGATACCATCAAGGCCGCGCAGGTTTCGGCCATGAAAGCGGGCGACAAGCCCCGCCTCGCCGCTGTCCGCCTGATCCTCGCCAAGCTCAAGGACAAGGACATCGAACTGCGCACCGCCTCGGCTGTGCCGGAGGATGACGTGCTCGTCACCGACGTTTTGCAGAAGATGGCGAAGCAGCGCCGCGAATCGATCTCGCTTTATGAACAGGGCGGCCGCCAAGAACTCGCAGACGTCGAGAAGGCCGAGCTTGCGGTGATAGAGGAATTCCTGCCCCAGCAGATGAGCGAGGACGACACCAAGGCCGCCATCGCTGCGATCATCGCCGAAACCGGCGCTGCGGGCATGAAGGATATGGGCAAGGTGGTTGCTGCATTGAAGGCCAAGCACGGCACGCAGCTCGACATGGGCAAGGCCAGCGGGCTGGTGAAGGCGGCGCTTTCGGCCTGACCGCGCCATGAGCCTCTCTCCGCAATGGCTGGACGAACTCCGCTCCCGCATCTCGCTTTCGGGCGTGATCGGGCGGAGCGTTCGCGTCACCAAGGCGGGGCGCGAATTCAAGGCCTGCTGCCCGTTCCATAACGAGAAGACGCCCAGCTTTACCATCAACGACGAGAAGGGCTTCTACCACTGCTTCGGCTGCGGCGCGCATGGCGACGTCATCCGCTGGATGACCGACCATCAGGGCCTGCCCTTCATGGACGCGGTGAAGGAACTGGCGCTGCAGGCTGGAATGGAAGTTCCTGCCCCCGATCCGCGCGCAGCAAGGAAGGCCGAGCAGCAGAAGTCGTTGCATGACGTTATGCAGGCGGCGCAGGACTTTTTCGTACGCTGCCTTGGCGAGGAGCGTGGTGCGGAGGCGCGACGCTATCTCGCCTCTCGCGGGTTCCCGGCGCAGATCGTGCGGGATTTCGGCTTCGGCTTCGCTCCGGATAGCCGCACTGCGCTGAAAGAGGCGCTGTCGGCCTTCCCCGATGAGATGCTCATCGAGGCTGGCTTGCGAATCGTGGTCGAAGGAAAGGAACCCTACGACCGTTTCCGTGGCCGCCTGATGCTGCCGATCCTTGACCCGCGCGGTCGCGTGATTGCCTTCGGCGGACGCATCCTCACTGCGGAAAAGACCGACGCGCCGAAGTACCTGAACTCTCCCGATACGCCGCTGTTCGACAAGGGCCGCACGGTCTACAACCTGCATCGCGCCGGGCCTGCTTCGCGCCAGAGCGGACGCGTAGTGGTCGTCGAAGGATATATGGACGTGGTGGCGCTCGCGGCCGCAGGCATCGGCGAAGCGGTCGCCCCGCTTGGCACGGCACTGACGGAGCATCAGATCGAACGCCTCTGGCGACTGGTCGAAACGCCAACGCTTTGCTTCGATGGCGACAGCGCAGGCCAGCGCGCAGCGATGCGGGCGATCACGCGCGCCCTGCCCCTGCTCCGCCCCGGACATTCGCTGCGCATCGTCACGCTGCCAGCAGGCATGGACCCGGACGACGTCGTGAAAAAGCACGGCGCGGCGGCGATGGAGGAATTGCTGGACGGTGCCCGAAGCCTCGTCGACGTTCTCTGGGAAGCGGAACGCGATGCTGTCCCGCTGGCGACGCCAGAAGACAAGGCAGGATTGAAGGCCAGGCTGCTTGCCCATTGCGAGACCATACAGCACCCCGACATCAAATCGCTCTACAGGCGCGAACTGACCGAGCGATTTGGCGAACTGGCGTTCGCCCGAAAGGAACGGGCGCCTTTTCAGCCACGACCGTCAGGTTCACGCGCGAAAGGCCAGCCCTGGAAACCGGCACCGCCACCACTTGCCGAGCAGGACAAGGCGAAGATGCTTCGCATCGGCACGGGGCCGAGCAACAGCCTGCTGGCAGCCGTGCTCGACGGTCTGATCTGCCATCCGCAGCACATTGCGCGCAATGCTGACGCCCTCGCCCGCCTTCAGCCCGAGAATCCAGACACTTGCGCGCTGATCGATGCATTGCTTGTCATGTCGGACGGGGCACAACCGCTTGAAAGCGCGACCTTGCGCACCATATTGCTGGAACGTGGGCTCAGGCTCCCGTCGGCGCAGGACTATGCCGGGATGCGATTCGGTTTTTTGGCCAGCGGTGGTGATTCGGCAGGAGACGAACTTGCCGAGGCAATTGCCATTCTGGTTGAATGGCCAGCGGTTGAAGAGGCGCTTGTCGAGGCAAACAAGCGCGTTGAAACCGAGCTTTCGGAAGAAAACTTCGCCGAACAGCAAAGATTGATAGCGCGGAGTATGGCTTTGCGTGCCCGTTTGGGGCAAATGGGCCGTGCTCGTGCTGCGTTATAATTATAGCAATGGCGCAAACCGGGTCGCCTTCGGCCCGGTTCTCAGATGGTGGTACCTGGGTTAAATGGCTTCGAACGACAAGACCGATAGCGGCGACGCTCCGCTGATCGACCTCAACGATGCATCGATCAAGAAGTTGATCGCGCGCGCCAAGCGCCGCGGGATCATCACGTATGACGAGCTGAACGAGGCCCTTCCCCAGGACCAGATGTCTTCCGAGCAGATCGAAGACATCATGGCCGCGATCTCCGAGATGGGCGTCAACATCGTCGAGAGCGACGAGGACGCGGTTGATCCCGAGGAAAAGGCTCAGGACGACGAACTCGACGAAGCCGAGACCGTCGAGGACCGCCCGGACGTTATCAAGCGCAAGGAAACGGTCGAGCGGACCGACGACCCGGTGCGCATGTATCTGCGTGAAATGGGCGCCGTTGAACTGCTCAGCCGCGAGGGCGAAATCGCCATCGCCAAGCGCATCGAGGCCGGTCGCGACACCATGATCATGGGCCTGTGCGAGAGCCCGATCACATTCCACGCCATCATCCAGTGGTCCGACGCGCTGAACGCCGGCGAGATGCAGCTGCGCGAGATTCTCGATCTCGACGCCATGCTTTCGAAGGAACCGCAGCCCGAAAACCTGTCGGAAGACGGTGAAGAGGCCGAGCCCGAAATCAGCGAAGCCACCGCCGGCCCCACCTTCAAGGAAGAAGAGGACGTCGAGGAGGAAGAATCCTCCGACGACGAGGACGACGAACTGCGCGAGCGCCGCGCCCGTCCGGCCGAGGAAGAAGAAGAGGACAACACCCTCAGCCTCGCCCAGATGGAAGCGCAGTTGAAGCCGGCAGCGCTTGAGCGCTTTGCCGAAATCACCTCGCTGTTCCGTGCCTTCGAGAAGATCCAGGCAGAGCGTCTCGACGCTCTTGGCATGGGCAATGATTTCCCCGCCGCCAAGGAAGCGCAGTACCAGAAGCTGCGCGAAGACCTGACGGCGCAGGTGGAATCCGTGCAGTTCCACGCTTCGAAGATCGAATACCTCGTCGACAATCTCTACGCCTTCAATCGTCGCCTGACGACGCTGGGCGGCCAGATGCTGCGCCTTGCCGAGCGCCACAAGGTGTCGCGCAAGGACTTCCTCGACATGTATGTCGGGCATGAGCTTGACGACGGTTGGCTGCAAGCCTTGGCCGGCCGCGACAAGAAGTGGGCAGCGTTTGCTGCGAACGAGGCAGCTCCGGTTGAGCGTATTCGGGCCGAGATTGCCGACATCGCGGCTGCCACCGGCATGTCGCTGGGCGAATTCCGCCGCATCGTGAACATGGTCCAGAAAGGCGAGCGTGAAGCACGCATCGCAAAGAAGGAAATGGTCGAGGCCAACCTGCGCCTCGTGATCTCCATCGCCAAGAAGTACACGAACCGCGGCCTGCAGTTCCTTGACCTCATTCAGGAAGGCAACATCGGCCTGATGAAGGCGGTCGACAAGTTCGAATACCGCCGCGGCTACAAGTTCTCGACCTATGCCACCTGGTGGATCAGGCAGGCCATCACCCGCTCGATCGCAGATCAGGCCCGAACGATCCGTATCCCGGTCCACATGATCGAGACGATCAACAAGCTGGTTCGCACCAGCCGCCAGTTCCTGCACGAGCAGGGCCGCGAACCGACGCCTGAAGAAATGGCCGAGCGTCTGTCGATGCCGCTCGAAAAGGTTCGCAAGGTGATGAAGATCGCCAAGGAGCCGATCTCCCTCGAAACGCCCATCGGCGACGAGGAAGATTCCCACCTCGGCGATTTCATCGAGGACAAGAACGCGATCATTCCGGTCGATGCGGCGATCCAGGCCAACCTGAAGGAAACGGTCACCCGCGTGCTTGCCAGCCTCACCCCGCGTGAAGAGCGCGTGCTGCGCATGCGCTTCGGTATCGGCATGAACACCGACCACACGCTGGAAGAAGTCGGCCAGCAGTTCTCGGTCACCCGCGAACGTATTCGTCAGATCGAGGCCAAGGCGCTGCGCAAGCTCAAGCATCCGTCGCGGTCGCGCAAGATGCGCTCGTTCCTCGACCAGTAAGCAATCCGCTGATGGAAGGCGCTGCCCCCGGACCAGTTCTGGAATGGGGGTATCGTCCCGAAAGTTGGCCATTGCGCGAACTGCGGAGGCAGTTGCGAGATCTGCAGACGCATTTTCCCGCGGTGCGTCGCGCAAAGTTTTCGGCCTACAACCTTGCCACGCGCCATCTTGGCCTGTTTGTCGACCCCGAGATACGACTGCTGCGAAAGCTCGCCCCGCTGGACCTCGCGATCGACATAGGCGGCAATTGGGGGCAAAGCGTTGTGGCCTTGCAGCGCTATGCACGGCCGCGAAAGATCATCACCATCGAACCGATCCCCTCGCTGGCGGAAGAACTTCGCCAGCGATTCTCAGGGGACAGCGACGTGGATGTGCGTGAGATTGCACTCGGCGCTGCAACTGGCGAACAGCACATCCACGTGCCGCGCTATCGCAACTTCGTCTATGACGGCATTGCCTCTCTTGACCGCGAAGCTGCGGTCCAGTGGCTTGATAAGCGGCGCATGGCGCGTTTCACGCCAGATCGGCTTGTAATCGACAGCTATAAGGTAAGGATCGAGAAGCTCGACGCGCTGGAACTCGCCCCGGACATCATCAAGATTGACGTGCAAGGCTTCGAATCGCAAGTCATCGGCGGTGGCATCAAAACGATCGCCTCGCATCAGCCGGTGATCTTGATCGAACGGCCCGACGCGTCTGCCGTTGCGGTCCTCGGCAAAATCGGTCTGTCGCCTTATGGTTGGAACGGAAAACGCCTCGCGCCGGGCGATCTCACCCGCAAGAATGCGATCTTCCTCTCCAGCCGACACCGCGCATTGCTGGACTGACTTCCGGACCTGCAGTCAAGCTTGCTAGTCAATCCTGTAGACCGCCAGGCGGACCGTATTCCCAACCTTCCCGCCCTTTGCGATGAACAGGGCGCGGTTGACCCAATCGTATCCGGCATGTCCGGCCTCGAGCCGGATCGCCGTGCGCATGTAGTACTCGGCCGGGTCGACTTCCTCGCCCCCAGCAATGCGCGCATGCACCTCTGCCGTTGCGTGGCGAATGCCTTGGCTGATGACTTCGATCACCGCGCCGTCGCTGGTCTGGATCGCATAGCGGGCATCCAGTTCGGCGATCCCTCCGCGTGAGACGGTCTGCCAGTCGGCCCCGATTGGCAGAATGCGGCCGCCGAGCAGCGGTCCATCGGCGCTACCTCCGACAATCGGGATGATCCGCCGGACACCCATTGGGCATTCGCCCATCTCGTGGGGCCTCGACAGTTCGACAACCAGATCGGTCACATGGGTCAGCGCAATGGTCACGCGGGCACCCTGGCGACTTGCGCACCTTCAGGAATGGTCCTCGGCGCGCCGTTCAGGCGGTCCTTGGCAAAGCCCGCAGCCTGCTGGTAGGCCAGCATGAAGGCACTTCGCTCCGCAGCCGGGATGACATCGTCGATATTCTCGAACTGACCGCCGCAACGTTCGTCCACCATATTGAGCAGGCCAAACGGGCCCGCCCCGCGGTTGCGCATCGCGACCTGGCCGATCGGGCCACAGAATTCGGCGTCGAACTGGGCAAGCGCCTCGGGCGTGACGCCGCGCTCCACCATGATGCGTCCAATCTGGCGTGCGTCGACAATTGCCTGCGAGGCGCCGTTGGACCCCGTGGGATACATCGGATGTGCCGCGTCCCCAATCAGCCCGACCGGCCCATCGACCCAGGTCGGCAAGGGATCGCGATCTATCATCGGGTTCTCGTAAGCCATGTCCGACTTTGCCAGCAGAGCCGGCAGATCAAGCCAGTCATAGACGAACCCGTCGAACTCGTGCGCAAACTCCGCCATTTCGACAGGCCTGAACCATCCCGACTTGGTCCAGTCGTGACTGGTGTCGTACGTCTGCTCGGCGATCCAGTTGATATCGGACAAGCCGTCCGCATCCGGGTGCGAAATCGGGTAGATCACCACGCGATGCCGGCTCGTGCCAAGGCCGACGAACGATGATCCCGAACGGATCGGTACGCCCTTGGCAGTGCCGCGCCACATGATCGTGCCGCCCCAGTGGATCGGAGGCTGATCGGGGTGCATCTGCGCGCGGATTGCCGAATGTATGCCGTCTGCCCCGAACAGCAGCGTTCCTGCCGCCTCTTCGACTTTGCCCGAGCGGTCCTCGACCAAGGCGGTGACCGAACCATTCGCTTCCATGCGATAGCCCGTAACCTTGCTGCCCAGTCTCACCGCTTGCGGCCCGATGCGCTCGATCACCTTGCGGTAGAGCAGCATGTGGAATTCGCCGCGGTGCACGGCATACTGGTGCCAGTTATACCCGGCCAGCTTGCCACGCGGTTCGGAGTAGATCTCGCGTCCATTCAGCCCGACCAGGGCCCACTCACGCGCCGGAATGCCCACGGCATCCATCTCGGCCTCACCGATGCCGAGGTCTTCGAGTTCGCGAACGGCGTTGGGCTGGAGATTTATGCCGACACCCAGCGGCTTCAATTCACGAACGGATTCGAAGACCGTGCAGGAGACCCCGATCTGGTGGAGCGTCAGTGCGAGCGTGAGCCCGCCAATGCCGCCCCCGGCGATGAGCACGTGTTCCTGCGGCATTCCTGTTCGTCCCGTCCGATCCTGAATGCCGGGCCTTTACGCATCGCGCGATCCGGTCGCAACCGCCATGACGCTCCCACCTGTTAGGATGAGCCCCATCGGGCAGATTTCCTCCAGCGATTTGCGGTGGCTTGTTGCGCTGCAAGAGCCTATGGGCGCGCCAACGAATCCCCTAATACCGCTGTCGAGTAACGATCCCCATGCGTATCGCCATCGCTTCCGATCACGCCGCTGTCGACCTGAAGGCCGCACTGCGTGAGTATCTCATCGGCCTTGGCCATGAAGTTGCCGACCTCGGGCCAGAGACCGCCGATCGCGTCGACTATCCCGACTATGGCTACAAACTGGCCTCGGTGGTAGCCGAAGGCATTGCCGAGCGGGGCGTCGCCCTGTGCGGATCAGGTATCGGCATCTCGATCGCAGTAAACCGCGAACCGGCCTGCCGCTGCGCACTGGTTTCGGAACCGCTCTCCGCAGCACTCGCGCGCGAACACAACGATGCAAATGTCATTGCGATGGGCGCACGCCTGACTGGCGAGGACATGGCCAAGGCCTGTCTTGACGCATTTCTTTCCACCGAATTCGGCGGTGGCCGCCATGCCGGCCGCGTCGAAAAGCTTTCCAACCCCGCAATCTGAAGGAGCCCCCAGAGATGACCACCGCCACAGCAGCGCCGGAAATCCGCAAAGCCGGCTTCTTCACCGAGCATCTGGAAACGGCCGATGCCGAAGTGTTCGCCGCCATCAAGGGTGAGCTGCACCGCCAGCAGACCAAGATCGAGCTGATCGCTTCGGAAAACATCACCAGCCGTGCCGTGCTCGAAGCCACCGGATCGGTTTTCACCAACAAGTACGCCGAAGGCTACCCGGGCAAGCGCTACTACGGTGGGTGCGAATACGCCGATATCGTCGAGAACCTGGCGATCGAGCGCGCCAAGCAGCTGTTCGGATGCAACTTCGCCAACGTTCAGCCCAACTCGGGCAGCCAGATGAACCAGGCCGTGTTTCTCGCGCTGCTGCAGCCGGGTGACAGCTTCATGGGCCTCGACCTGAATTCGGGTGGCCATCTCACCCACGGCAGCCCCGTGAACATGAGCGGCAAGTGGTTCAACGTGATCCCTTACGGCGTGCGCCCTGACGATCACATGATCGACATGGACGAGGTCGCCCGTCTTGCCCGAGAGCACAGGCCCAAGCTGATCATCGCCGGTGGCACCGCCTATTCACGCACCTGGGACTGGGCCGCCTTCCGCGCCATTGCCGATGAAATCGGCGCGTGGCTGCTGGTCGACATGTCGCACATTTCGGGCCTCGTTGCAGGCGGCGCCCACCCCTCGCCGTTCCCGCATGCCCACGTCGTCACCACGACGACCCACAAGAGCCTGCGCGGCCCGCGTTCGGGCGTGATCCTCACCAATGACGAGGATCTGGCCAAGAAGTTCAACACCGCCGTATTCCCCGGCCTCCAGGGCGGTCCGCTGGTCCACGTCATCGCGGGCAAGGCGGTTGCCTTTGGTGAAGCGCTGCGCCCCGAATTCAAGGCCTATGCCCATCAGATCGTCGCCAATGCCAAGGCGCTTGCCGAAAGCATCAAGGACGCCGGCCTCGGCATCGTTTCCGGCGGCACTGACAACCATCTTATGCTGGTTGATCTGACTGCCAAGGACGTGACCGGCAAGGCCGCCGAGAAGGGTCTCGATCGCGCCTGGCTCACCTGCAACAAGAACGGCGTCCCGTTCGACAAGCGCTCCCCCTTCGTCACTTCGGGCATCCGCCTCGGCACGCCGGCTGGCACCACCCGCGGTTTCCGCGAGGAAGAGTTCCGCACCATCGGCAAGCTGATCGTGGAAGTGGTCGATGGCCTTGCGCGCAACGGCGATGAGGGCGATGGTCAGGTCGAACAGCGCGTGCGCGATCGCGTCGCGGAGCTTTGCGCGCAGTTCCCGATCTATCCGGAGCTGTAAGCTTATGAACGACCACGACGATCTCGCCGCTCGCGCCAAGCAGGAAATCTCCGGCATGGCCAAGGAGGGCATGGCCCACCCATCGACCAAGCCGGTCCTGACCGGCGCGGCCATCGGGGCGGTGGCCGGTGTGCTCCTTCCTGTCGTCTCGCTCCCGCTTGGCCTTGCCGTGGGTGCTGGCATTGCCTTCTGGCAGAGGATCAAGCGCTAAGCCGTGCGTTGCCCGTTCTGCGCCCATGACAACAGCCAGGTGAAGGACAGCCGGCCGAGCGAGGACAACACCTCGATCCGCCGGCGCCGTCAGTGCGAAGGCTGCGGGGCGCGGTTCACGACGTTCGAGCGGGTGCAGTTGCGTGAGGTCGTCGTAGTCAAGAGCGGGGAACGACGTGAACCGTTCGACCGGTTCAAGATCGAACAATCGGTTTCGCTCGCCTGCCGCAAACGCCCCGTCGCCCAAGAGCGCCTCGACCAGCTCGTGTCGGGCATACAGCGCCAGATCGAAACCATGGGCGATTCAGAAGTCCCATCCAAGGTCATCGGAGAGATGGTCATGGAAGGTCTGCGCCAGCTTGATAGCGTGGCCTACATCCGCTTTGCCAGCGTCTATCGCGATTTCACCGAAGCGCGTGACTTTGAAGAATTCGCTTCAAGCGTCCAGGAAATGAGCGGCCGCGCCTGAACATGACCGATACTGAACAGCGCCAGCCGGTCATCGTCCTGGTCCGCCCCCAGCTTGGCGAGAACATCGGCAAGGCCGCACGTGCCATGCTCAATTTCGGCCTGACCGAGATGCGACTTGTATCTCCCCGTGATGGCTGGCCCAATCCATCCGCCGGTCCCGCCGCTGCTGGTGCCGACAGGGTTCTGGAGAAGGCACAGGTCTTCGATACCCTCGCCGATGCCGTCAGCGATTGCTCGCATGTCTTCGCCACTACTGTCCGCAAGCGTGGCGTGACCAAGCCCGTGCTGACGCCGGAACAGGCAGCGAAGGATATCATCGCCGCGCAGGGCCGCAGCGCGATCATCTTCGGGCCGGAACGGTCAGGCCTTGAGACGGACGACGTGGCGCTGGCCCGCGCCATCATCACCGTACCGATCAACCCGGAATTCGGTTCTCTCAACCTCGCTCAGGCTGTCATCCTGTGTGCGTACGAGTGGTCGAAGCACGTCGATCTGGTTCAGCCTACCGTAGAGGACATGCTGCCCCCTGCCCCGCAGGAAGAGTTTGAAGGCATGTTCGAACAGCTTTGCACGATGCTTGAACCGCGCGGCTACTTCGAGCCCGAGGCACGGGCCGCCGCAACGCGGCGTACATTGCGCACCATGCTGACCAAACCAGGCTGGAATCATCTCGAAGTCCGCACCATGCGCGGCGTGCTGAGCGCCCTGCGCCGCAAAGAAGGCTCGAAGCCGGGCGACGAGCCACGCAGTTGAACTTCAGTCGTCGATTGCGCGATGGCTACGCTGGGCTTGTACCGCATCTGCGGCGTCCATCAGCCGGTCCCAGAAATCGGTCACAAGCCCGACGGGAATACCGAGCTCGAAAGCGCGACGACGAATCACCGTCATCTGGGCCTTGCGCTCGTCGTCAGAAAGCTCTCGTTGAGCCGTAGTGCTTGCAGCCAACCCAAATCGTTGAGATAGAAGCGAAAGTATTTGAAGGTCGATTGCCTCCAACCCGCCGGAAAGGGATTCCAACGGCTGCGACTGGTCAGAACGAGGCGGCCCTTCGTGCATCATTTTCAATAGCACCCCAATTTCGCTGCCCTGTCTATGGCCGCTGCCCTTGACAAAGGGCTAATTGTCTGTTCTTGGCCGCGCTTCGCAATTGGCCCTGCACTCCCGGTGAAGCGGTGGCCGCACTTCGCAATTGGCAAAGTGGTGCGTGTCCGGGACTTGAAGCATCGGCGCACTGCCGGTGCAGGCAGATTGAAAGGCAGCGCATGTCCAAGCGCAAGGCATCCAAGTACAAAATTGATCGCCGTCTCGGCGAAAACATCTGGGGTCGTCCCAAGTCGTCGGTGAACCGCCGCTCGTATGGCCCGGGCCAGCACGGCCAGCGCCGCAAGAGCAAGGTCTCGGACTTCGGCATCCAGCTCCGCGCCAAGCAGAAGCTCAAGGGCTACTACGGCGACGTGACCGAGAAGCAGTTCAAGCGCACCTACCAGGAAGCGTCGAAAATGAAGGGCGACACCGGTCAGAACCTGATCGGCCTGCTCGAACAGCGCCTTGACATGGTCGTGTACCGCGCCAAGTTCGCGCCGACCATCTTCTCGGCTCGCCAGGTCGTTTCTCACGGTCACATCTACGTCAACGGCGTGAAGTGCAACATCGCCTCGCGTCGCGTTCGCCCCGGCGACGTTATCAGCCTCGGCAAGAAGGCCAAGGAAATGGCCCTCATCGCTGAAGCGCAGTCGCTGCCCGAGCGTGAAGTTCCCGACTACGTCGCCGCCGAAGGCGACAAGGCCACCTTCACCCGCGTTCCGACGCTGGACGAAGTACCCTATCCGGTGAAGATGGAACCGAACCTGGTCGTCGAATTCTATTCGCGCTGATCGGTATTCCAACCACTGCGACACATGGAAGAGGCGGGGCGCAAGCTCCGCCTTTTTCGTATGTGCAAACAAGCTGTTACGTGTCGTTTCGCAGGTGAAATTTACAGCAATTCTGGGAACTCTCGAGGCACGCGACCATTGGGAAGGCATGTGTCTCTATCGCTTCGTCACCCCGCATCGCATCGGCAAATGGTATCCGGACTTGCTCACCGCGCAGCGCCAGGCTTTCGCCATCGGCGCCGGCTTTCTCGATGAGCGTACCGGCGAATTCTATGCCTACAAGGACACGAGGCTGGAAACGCAGGACCCGGTGATGCAGGACGGTGCAGAGGGCATTGCCGCCTAACGCGCGAAGTAGTCCCGTCTGAAATCGGCTGCGAAGGCCGCAAAGCGCCCTTCTGCGATCGCCGCGCGCATGCCTGCCATGAGTTGCTGGTAAAACCACAGGTTATGCTCGGTCAGCAGCATGGCCCCAAGCATTTCGCCCGACTTGTGCAGGTGGTGCAGGTAGGCGCGGCTGTACTTGGTGCAAGTCGGGCACGGACAGCGTTCGTCGAGAGGGCCGGTATCTTCCGCATGCCGGGCGTTGCGTATGTTCACCGGACCGTTCCACGTAAATCCCTGCCCATTGCGCCCGGACCGGGTCGGCAGGACGCAATCGAACATGTCGACCCCGCGCTCGACCGCGCCGACCAGGTCATCGGGCTTGCCGACGCCCATCAGATAGCGCGGACGATCCGCAGGCAACTGCTGCGGCGCGAAGTCGAGCGTAGCGAACATCGCCTCCTGCCCTTCCCCCACGGCAAGGCCACCAATGGCATAGCCGTCGAACCCGATGTCGGTCAGGGCGTCGGCACTGGCCTTGCGCAAGCCTTCGTCAAGCGCGCCCTGCTGAATTCCGAACAGCGCCGCGCGTTCGGCATGTTCGGCCCCGGCGTTGAAAGCTTCGCGACTGCGCCTTGCCCAGCGCATCGACATTTCCATAGATTTTGCGATCACATCGCGCGGCTGGTCGGCGCGCGGGCATTCGTCGAAGCACATGACGATGTCGGACCCCAGCAGACGCTGGATTTCCATCGAACGCTCCGGGCTCAACAAGTGACGCGAACCGTCGAGGTGGCTGGCGAAGGTCACGCCTTCCTCGGTGATCTTGCGTAAGTCCGAAAGGCTCATCACCTGGTAGCCGCCACTGTCAGTCAGGATCGGGCGGTCCCAACCGCCAAACTTGTGCAGGCCACCCAGACGCGCGACACGCTCTGCTCCGGGGCGGAGCATAAGGTGATACGTGTTGCCTAGGATGATGTCCGCACCGCTGGCGTGCACGTCTTCCATCTTCATCGCCTTTACCGTTGCGGCGGTACCTACCGGCATGAACGCCGGGGTGCGGATATCACCGCGCATCATCCGGATCGTCCCGGTGCGCGCCTTTCCGTCGGTGGCGTGGATATCGAAGGCAAAACGGGTCATCGTGCGGAGATCTCGGCAAAAAGAGTGTTGCGGCCCTTAGGCGCAATCGCCAAAGCGCGCAAATGCCAGACCTGCTGCTGATAGAACCCGCCCATCTCGATCTCTGGTTCTACCCGGCGTTGACCTGCGTTGCGGTGCTTTCGGGGTTCATCGACGCCGTGGCGGGCGGCGGCGGGCTGGTGATGATGCCGGTGCTGCTCTCCACCCCCCTGCCCCCGCATGTGGTGCTGGGGACCAACAAGATCCAGTCAATGTGCGGCACATCGATGGCCACGTGGCGCTATCACAAGGCAGGTCTGTTCAGTTTCCGCAAGAACGCCGCGACTGCCGCCATCGTTTTTGTCGGCGCAATGGCAGGATCGCTGGCAATTCAGCACCTTAGCGCGGACGTCCTCAAACTCGTCGTGCCAGTGCTGCTGATTGCTGTGGCGCTCTACACTGTCCTGTCGCCGGGCATGACCGACGAAGACCGCAAGGGCCGCCTGTCCGAGCGCGGCTACATGCCGGTAGGGGGCGGGGTTGCGTTTTACGATGGCTTTTTCGGGCCGGGCGCCGGACAGTTCTTTGCAACAACGCTGGTTGGCTTGCGGGGCATGGGGCTTACCCGTGCCACTGGCCTGACGAAATTTCTCAACGTCACCAGCAACATAGCCAGTGTGATCGTGTTCAGCATCGGTGGCCAGGCGATGTGGATTCTCGGGGCTTGCATGGGCGTCGGTGCCATGACCGGCGCGTGGATCGGCTCGCACTATGCCACCAAGTTCGGCGCCAAGGTGATCCGCCCGCTGCTCGTGGTGGTGAGCATCGGGCTGACCGTGCGACTGGTATGGGGCTGGTTTTCCTAGGGATTCCAGACCAATGGCAGCGAAGTGCAGGCACCGACGTTGCCGCCCTTCATGGTGACGGGACGCTCCGGATCAAGGCGAACCGCGGGCATGCCAGCAAGCCACTCCTCAAGAAAAACAATCACTTCCATGCGCGCAAGGCCTGCGCCGACGCAGCGGTGGGCGCCCACGCCCATCGTGGTGTGTCGGATCGGGGTCAGGCCGCGGTCGAAACGCACCTCTTCCGGCGCAGAAAAGCTTCTCGGATCAAGGTTATGGAGTACGCTGGGCAAGTAGACCAGGTCACCGGCACGGATCGTGACGCCGTCGATTTGGATATCTCCAACTGCATTGCGACTCACGGCAACTGTCGGGTAGCGACGCATCAACTCATCGGCAACTGCGGGCAACTCTCGCGGGTTGTGGCGCATCCACTTCTGGTGCTCGGGGTGCCTCGCCAAGTGGAGCGCGACCATCCCGATCATCGCAGCAACCGTATCGAGTCCACCGAACAGAAGATTGCGGCACATCCGCCGCGCCTCGTCCACCGTCCACGGCCTGCCGTCGACCGGTTCCGACAGGATGCGGCTGAAGAGGTCGTCGCCGGGCTGCGCCATGCGCCTTTCAATAAAGGGCCACAAGTAATCGTCAGCCGCCTGCCGGAGTTGTTCGACCGTCATCGAACCGTCAGGGCGCGTGAGTTGGACACCGAGCTGGCGAAGTCGAGGACGGTCTTCGAGCGGTACGTCGATCAGGGTGAGGAAGATGTTCAGCGGCAGGATTTCGGCGAAGTCGCTGACGAAATCGCACTCGCCACGCGGGCGCAGCCCCTCGATCAGTTCGCGCGCGACTTCACGCACCTTGGGTTCCAAGGCGACGACAAAACGGGAGGCAAGGCCCTTCATCACGGGCGTGCGATACGCCTTGTGCGCTGCTCCGTCCTCCTGCAGCGGAATGAACTGCATGACTTCGCCAAGGCCCGGAGTCACGGCAAGGCACTGATTGGAGAGCCTTTCTGCATCTCCCCACAGTTGGCGCACAACGTCACCGCGCGCTGCGATCCAATGACCGCCATTGACCGTAGTCCACACAAGACCGGGGCCATCAAGCAGCGTCTTCCACGCGGCGAAGTAATCGCTCTCCACCCCTGGCGGATTGAAGATGTCGAAATCCACCACCCGGTCTGCCGGAACGTGTGCCGGTATCATGCCCTTCTCCCATATCTGTTGGGGGGCAGGCTAGTCGGCACACCGTCGGCCGAAACTGCGCTTTATGGCAGGAGCAGGCTGGAATCGCCGTAGGAGTAGAAGCGGTAGCCGCTGGCAATGGCATGGGCATAGGCCGCCTGCATCCGGTCGAGCCCCATCAGCGCCGAAACGAGCATGAACAATGTGGACTTGGGCAGGTGGAAGTTGGTCATCAGCCCGTCGATTGCGCGGAAGCTGTAGCCCGGCGTGATGAAGATCGCGGTATCGCCTTCGAACGGGCGAATGACCCTGTCTTCGCCCGCCGCGCTCTCAAGCAGGCGGAGCGAGGTGGTGCCGACGGCGATAACGCGGTTGCCGTCCGCGCGGGCGGCGTTGAGACGGTCTGCAGTGGCGGAGTCGATCGTGCCCCACTCGGCGTGCATCTGGTGGTCCTTGGTGTCGTCGGCCTTGACCGGCAGGAACGTGCCTGCGCCAACATGCAGGGTGAGCGTTTCAGTGCGGACGCCGCGCTCGGCAATCGCTTCCATGAGGCGCGGCGTGAAGTGCAGCGCGGCGGTGGGGGCGGCGACGGCGCCATCCTTGGCCGCAAACATCGTCTGGTAGTCTTCGCGGTCTCGCTCGTCGGTGGGGCGCTTGCCGGCAATATAGGGCGGCAGCGGCATTTGCCCTGCCCGTTCCAGCAGGACCTCGACGGGCTCTTCGCCGGGAAAGAACAACGTCCAGCTGCCATCGGGAAAGCGGCTTTCTGCAAAGGCAGACACGCCAGCGCCGAACCTGATCTCGTCTCCCTCCCGCAGGCGTTTGCCGTTGCGAACGAAGGCCTGCCAACGGCGCAGGTCGATCCGCTTGTGGAGCGTGGCGCCGATGCGCGCCCCCTCACCGTTCAAGCTTGGACGCTGGCCTTCAAGCTGGGCTGGAATGACACGCGTGTCGTTGAACACCAAAACATCGCCGGGATTCAACAGCGAGGGCAGATCAAGCACTGTGAGGTCACGGAACGGCCCGTCCATGCCAACGCCAAGTAGGCGCGCCGAATCACGCGGCCGGGCGGGACGCAGGGCAATATTTTCCTGAGGCAGTTCGAAGTCGAAGAGATCTACGCGCATGGGCGCGCCCTAGCCGCAATTGGGCAAGGATTCGAGAGCCCTTAGTTTGACGTAGAATTGCTGAGCATGTCCGCCGTGATGGCAGCCGGTGCCGCTGGCGCGACCGGCGCCGGGGCCGCCTTGTTGTCAGCCGCAATCGAGGCCTGCACGATCTTCGTCGGGTTCTGCGGCGGTTCACCGCGCACGATCGCGTCCACAAAGTCCATGCCGGCGATCACACGGCCGAAGTTGGTGTACTTGTGATCGAGGGCAAAGCGCGGATAGAAGACGATGAAGAACTGGCTGTTGGCCGTGTCAGGTTCGTTCGTGCGCGCCATCGAAACCGATCCGCGCACGTGCGGAATGGCGTTGAACTCGGCCTTGAGGTCCGGGAGCGGCGAACCGCCCTGCCCAGTTCCCGTTGGGTCGCCAGTCTGGGCCATGAAGCCGTCGATCACGCGGTGAAAGATGATGCCGTTGTAGAAACCCTGGCGGACAAGAGTCTTGATCCGCTCAACGTGGTTGGGCGCCCACTCCGGCATAAGGCGAATGGCCACACGGCCACCGTTCGAAAGATCGAGGTAGAGGATATTCTCGCGATCCACGGACTGATCGGCATTGACCGTATAGGTGAGCGGCTTGGGCGCAGGTGCCGGAGCCTCGTCCTTCGCCATGGCAGGCGAGGCAATCAGGGCAGCGCCAAGCGCAAGTGCGGTGAGAAAGCGCGAAACCATGGAACAGTCGAACTCCGGATAACCTGCAGCGCCGATAGGCTTCTCGCGCTGTCGCTGCAATGAACGATTGCCGTTCTGTTTCAGTAGTCGCCCAGACGACCAAGCTTCTCGACCCTGGCGACCACTTCATCACGGACCATTGGCGTGACGAAATCGGCTATCTCGCCCCCGAAAAGCGCAATTTCCTTCACTAGCTTCGATGCGATGGGCTGAAGGCTGACGTCGGCCATGAGGAACACGGTCTCAATCTCGGCGTCGAGCTGCTGGTTCATGCCGGCCATCTGGTATTCGTACTCGAAGTCCGCAACGGCGCGCAGCCCGCGCACGATCACCGAAGCGCCTTGTGCGCGGGCGAACTTCATCAGCAGCGCATTGAAGCCCACGACCTCGACATTGTCGATTCCCTGGTCCGCCACTTCACGGCTGACCATGGCCATGCGTTCTTCCGGCGTGAACATCGGGTTCTTCGAGGGATTGGTGGTGACGCCGATGATCAGCTTGTCGACCAGCTTGGCTCCACGCCGGATGATATCGAGGTGGCCGAGCGTGATCGGATCGAACGTGCCCGGATAGACGCCGATGCGCTGCGCCATCAGTGATTCCTCTCGACAATGAAGCGCGCCAGTTCGCGCAGGAGATCGGCTTCAGGGCCATAGCTCGCCAGAAACTCGATCGCTTGTTCTACCAGAATGCGCGCCTGTTCGCGTGCCCTCTCTGCGCCCAGCAGCGAGAGGAACGTCTCCTTGCCCTGCGCTTCATCCTTGCGCAGGGCCTTGCCCGCCGCGGCTTCGTCGCCTTCGGCGTCGAGCAGATCGTCGGCAATCTGGAACGCAAGGCCGATGTCGCGAGCATAGCCGCGCAAGTGCGTACGGCCTTCAGGCGGAACCTTGCCGAGAATTGCGCCCATCTCAACCGAGGCGGAAAGCAGCGCACCCGTCTTGAGCTGCTGCAGCCGCGTTACGGTGGGCAGGTCGAAGCTCGAGGTTTCGGCAACGATGTCCATCATCTGCCCGCCGCACATGCCATTCATGCCGCTGGCCGTGGCAAGCGTGCGGATCAGTTCGATGCGGGTGAACGGATCGCCACTGGTTGCAGGATCGGACAGGACTTCGAACGCGAAATCGTGAAGCGCGTCGCCAGCAAGGACCGCCGCAGCATCGTCGAAAGCGAGATGCACAGTGGGCTTGCCGTGCCGCAAGGCGTCATTGTCCATGCACGGCAGATCGTCATGGATCAGCGAATAGACGTGGATTGCCTCGATTGCGGTGCCGACCCGGACCGCGGCTTCGCGAGAAACGCCGAACAGTGCAGCGGTGGCGCAGACCAGCAGCGGACGGACGCGCTTGCCGCCACCGATCGTGGCATAGCGCATGGCTTCGACAAGCCGGTCGCGGGGATCGCCGGGCACGGGCAGGAGCAGGTCGAAGCTCTTGTCGATGTCTTCGGCGATAGCCTTGAGGGCAGGCTTGAGCAGACCGGTTTCGGCCATGACGGAAGCTCCGATCAGCCCTGGGTTTCGTCAAACGGGCGCAGGCCCTGCGGCTTGCCATCACGATCGGCCACGATCGCTTCGATCCGCGCCTGCGCCGCATCGAGCCGCGCCTGGCAGTGCGCGCGCAGTGCATCGCCGCGGGCATAGAGATCGATCGATTCATCAAGCGGAGCATCGCCGCTTTCCAGCCGCCGCACGACTGTCTCGAGTTCCTTCAGAGCCTCTTCAAAGCTGAGGCCAGCGATGCTTGGTGCGATATCAGGTGCGGTTCCCATTGGGGCAGCATTGACGGGGTCATGGGGCGCGGTCAAGCTTCGATCCGCACCAAGTCGGGGACCTGCACTCCATGCAATACGTGATCGCCTATGTCGCTGCCGCCGCGGTGTTTGGCGCAATGGACGCCGTGTGGCTGGGGTGGGCCGGGTCAAAGCTCTATCGCCCCGCGTTGGGCGATCTGCTGGCGCCGCAATTCCGCGCGGGGCCGGCGATCGTGTTCTACCTGCTCTACCTTGGCGGAATGATGTGGTTCGCCGTCCGGCCAGGCCTGTCGCAGGGCCTGGGAGCGACGGCGCTGAACGCTGCGATCTTCGGCGCGATGTGCTACATGACCTACGATCTGACCAGCCAGGCCGTGCTGGCGCGCTGGCCGGTGCACGTGACCGTGATCGACGTGATCTGGGGGACGTTCGCGACGACAGTGGCCGCTACGGCAGCAACATGGATCGCGCTCAAATTCGCCTGACAGGACTAGCCTACACGCGCCCACATCGCTAAGGCGCGCGCCATGTCCGAAATCACGCCAGATGTCGTCGCCGCCCATGGGCTGTCCGAGGAAGAGTACCAGCGCGTCCTGAACGCGCTCGGACGCGAGCCGAACCTTGTCGAGCTCGGGATCTTCTCGGTGATGTGGTCGGAGCACTGCTCCTACAAGTCGAGCCGCATCCACCTCAAGAAGCTGCCGACGTCGGCGCCCTGGGTGATCTGCGGCCCCGGCGAGAACGCGGGCGTGATCGACATCGGTGACGGGCAGGCCGCCATCTTCAAGATGGAGAGCCACAACCACCCCTCTTACATCGAACCCTATCAGGGCGCGGCAACTGGGGTTGGCGGCATCCTGCGCGACGTCTTCACCATGGGCGCGCGCCCGGTGGCGAACATGAACGCGCTGCGCTTTGGCCGTCCTGATCACCCGAAGATGAAGCACCTTGTGCAGGGCGTCGTCGCGGGCATCGGCGGATATGGCAACTGCGTAGGCGTGCCGACGGTCGGTGGCGAGACCAACTTCCACAAGGCCTATGACGGCAACATCCTCGTCAACGCGATGACCGTGGGCGTGGCCGACACCGACAAGATCTTCTATTCGGCGGCCACGGGCCTAGGCAATCCGATCGTCTATGTCGGCTCCAAGACAGGCCGCGACGGCATCCACGGTGCGACCATGGCGTCTGCCGACTTCGACGAGAAGTCCGACGAGAAGCGCCCGACCGTACAGGTGGGCGATCCCTTCACCGAGAAGCTGCTGATCGAAGCCTGCCTCGAACTCATGGCGACCGATGCGATCGTCGCCATTCAGGACATGGGCGCGGCGGGCCTGACGTCGTCCTCTGTCGAAATGGCGACCAACGGCAAGGCTGGCATCATTCTCGACATGGACAAGGTGCCCTGCCGCGAAGAGGGCATGACGCCTTACGAAATGATGCTCTCGGAAAGCCAGGAGCGCATGCTCATGGTACTCAAGCCCGGCAAGGAAGCCATGGCCGAGGCGATCTTCCGCAAGTGGGAGCTGGACTTTGCCGTGATCGGCGAAGTGACCGACACTGGCCACATGGTGCTGAAGTTCAAGGGCGAGACGGTCTGCGACATTCCGCTGGGTCCGCTCGCCGAAGACGCCCCGCTCTATGACCGCCCTGCGCTTTCGCTGGCAGACTACAAGGCGTGGGCTAACGTGGCGCCGCTCGGTTCTGTGCCGGAGAGCGCGGACCTTGGCGCCGATCTGGTCAAGCTGATCGGCTGCCCCGATCTCGCCAATCGCCGCTGGATCTTCGAGCAATACGATTCGCAGGTTGGTGCCGACACGTTGCAGAAGTCGGGCGGCGATGCTGCCGTGGTGCGCATCCACGGCTCGAAGAAGGCGCTGGCGATCAGCACCGACTGCACGCCGCGCTATTGCTATGCCGATCCCTATGAAGGCGGCAAGCAGGCCGTGGCCGAAACGTGGCGCAACATCTGCGCGGTGGGCGCGCGTCCGCTGGCGATCACCAACTGTCTCAACTTCGCCAATCCGCAGCGCCCCGAAATCATGGCGCAGATTGTCCAGGCCTTGAACGGCATGGGCGATGCGTGCCGCGCGCTGGATTACCCGATCGTCTCGGGCAACGTCTCGCTCTACAACGAATCGAAGGCCACCGGCGGTGGTTCGGCCATTCTGCCCACGCCTGCCATCGGTGGCGTCGGCCTGATGCTTGATCACGACGTGATGACCACCGTCCCGTTCAAGAACGAAGGCGACGTTATCTGGCTGGTGGGCAATGAAGGCTCGCATCTCGGCCAGTCGCTTTACCTGCGTGATGTGCATGGCCGCGAAGATGGCGATGCGCCTGCGGTAGACCTTGCTGTCGAGCGCAAGAACGGCGAACAGGTGCGCGAATGGATCGCGGCCGGCAAGCTCACCGCTGTCCACGACATCTCGGACGGCGGCCTGCTCATAGCGCTGACCGAAATGGCGCTGGCCGGTGACAAGGGCTGCTCGCTCGACGTGGCGCTGACCACGGCTTCGGCATTCGGCGAGGATCAGTCACGTTATGTCGTCACGACCAAGGCTGGCGAAGTTCTCCAAGGTGCAACCAGGCTTGGCACGGTCGGCGGAACGCAGGTAGCGGGCGTCGAACTGGCAAGGCTGCGCGAGGCCAACGAAGCCTTTTTCCGGGACTGGATGGAAGCGTGACGCACGGGTCCATCCGCGTCGGTATCGGCGGGTGGACCTACGAACCTTGGCGCGGGGGAGCTTTCTATCCGGTGGGCCTCCCGCACCGGCGAGAACTTGAATACGCCGCGTCAAGGCTGAGCTGCATCGAGATAAACGCGACCTACTACCGGCGGCAAAAGCCCGAGAGCTTTGCGCGCTGGGCAGCGGCCACTCCGGAAGGCTTCCGTTTTAGCCTGAAGGCGCTGCAATATACCATGCGGCGCAAGGTGCTGGCGGACAGCAAGGAGATCGTCGGCAAGTTCCTTGATCAAGGGTTCACTGCACTCGGCGACCGGCTGGGCCCGATCCTGTGGCAGTTCCGCGAAGGGAAGCGGTTTGAACGCGAGGACTTTGCGCGCTTTCTTGACCTGATCCCGGATCGCCAGGACGGCGTGGCGCTGCAACACGTGCTCGAGGTACGCGACGTATCGTTCTGCGATCCAGCTTTCCTTGACCTCTGCCGCGATCGCAATTTTGCCGTTGCATTCTCCGACGATGCCGAGTTTCCGCAGATCGACGAGCAGACGGCGAATTTCTCGTACGCGCAGCTGCAGCAGTCGAATGAAGCTTGGGAGACCGGCTACGAACCCGCGGCGATCGGCAAGTGGGCGAAGCGCGGCCGCGACTGGGCACAAAACGGCAGGGACGCCTACATCCTGTTCATCGCGGGCGCGAAGCAGCGCAACCCGGCCGCAGCGCGGGCATTGATCGCAGCCCTCTGACCGTCAGGCGGCGAGCTTCTTAGCCGCATTTTTTCCGAGCAGGTCATAGGGATCGATTCCCATGCCGCGCCAGACGCCGTGCGCTTCCTTGTAGTGCATGGCAGGAGTGATGTTAAGGCGGGCACGCACCTCTTCGATGGGCAGCGGCAGCAGTTCCTTGATTGATTGTTCGCACAGCCGCGGGCATGCCTTGCCAAGTCGCTGGCCTTCGCGGACTGCGCGCAGGACCGGCGCGCTGCGCTTGGTCTGGCGATTGATGTTCATGCCGGCCATGTAGCCGATGAACAGATGTGCCGGGCTCGGCTGCTGGCTGTAGGTGAACGCAAGGACGCAGGCTTCGCCAAGTGCATCGCGCCCGTAACCGGTCAGCACGTGAAGCATGTCGTGCACGTCGCGCATGCGGTTGAGGTACCACAGGAACTGGTCCTCGAAGCGTTCTCGCTTGGCGGCGAAGCGATCGAACTCGTCGACCAATCCCTGCGCGGTCAGACCCTCGCTTTCCATGAAGTCGCAATAAGCGTGGGCCAGAGAACCCTCAGGCGTCTGCCGGAGCGCGGCGTGATCATCGAGAATCGCTGGGAGATAGGGCTCGGTCAAACGAAGGGCCTGACCGCGCTCGCTACGCAGAAAAGCCTCGGCCCGCCCCCGCAGGTTCCGCCACGGCAGCGCCTCGAAAATGTGGAACACCTCCTCGGTATTTTCCTTGTCTTTCAGGAGGTTCTGAAAATGGTGCCATGCCTTGAGCGGCTGCATCCGCATCTCCGGACGACGCTCATCGTAGATTGGCAGGTCAGCACTCAACGCGCCGGTCATGGCGTTCACGTCGATTCTCCCGGTTTTCTTGCCGGCGAAATACTAACAGCACTGTAAATAGATCGTCAATCGCTGTGCCCGGAGCACTGCTTGCCAGCGCCGACGGTGCAGTGCAGACTAGCAAAAACGTAGGGGGAGAACGGAACATGGCACGGAAGTGGCCAATGGCGCTGGGGCTGGCGCTTTCGTTGCTGGCCTTGGCTGCGGGTCTGGCCGCCGGCACGACGCAACATGAGAGTTGGCACCTCGCCGCACGTTGGACTGCACGAGTGGGCTTTCCGATTTTCCTCCTGACCTACCTCGCCTCCTCGCTCTTTCGCCTTTCCCCCGCCCCGTGGAGCCGTGCGCTGGTTCGTGATCGCAGGTGGTGGGGCCTTGGCTTTGCGGCAAGCCACACCGTCCACCTCGTGGCGCTGGTCGTCGCAGTCAGCCTCGATCCGGAACCGCGCACGTTGGCATCGCTTGTCCCGGGAAGCTTGGCCTACCTGTTCATTCTCGCCATGGCGTTGACCTCAAGCAGCGCTGCGATGCGCGCACTCGGCCGGAACTGGAAACGCCTGCACACAACGGGCATCCACGTGATCTGGCTAATCTTCACGCTGGCTTACGCCAAGCGCATTCCAATGCCGGAGACGCGCGCCATCGGCCTGACGATGACGACGCTCGCCCTGATGGCGCTGCTGGTTCGCGTGCTGGCGTACAGACGACGCAGCACGCCCGCCTTTGCCTGATCAGTCGAAGACCCAGTCCTGACGGGCAATGCCGAAGAGCGACAGGATCGAGGTCAGATCACCGCGGTCGACCCAGCCGTCGGCGGCAGAGCGGGCCTTGGGCTTGGCGCGATAGGCGATGCCGTAGCTTGCAGCTTCGATCATCGGAATGTCATTGGCGCCATCGCCGGTCGCAAGGCTGAACACTTCGCTGCCAAGGCGCTCTGACTCTTCGAGCAGGACCTTCTTCTTCACCGAACTATCCACGATTCCACCAACGAGCCCGCCAGTCAGCATGCCTTCGTGCAGGCCGAGGCGGTTGCCGACCACGCGATCGAACCCGAGCAGTTCCGCCACCGGATCGGCGAAGGAATGAAAGCCGCCCGTGACCAGTACGGTATGGCAGCCACGAGCCTTGAGCGTCGAAACGAGCGTCCGAGCACCCGGCATCGGGCGAATGCGCTCCTCGAGGCACTGCGCGATTGCGGTCTCAGGCAGGTCCTTGAGCAAGCCGACGCGTTCGCGCAGGGCGGATTCGAAATCGAGCTCTCCCTGCATCGCGCGTTCCGTGATTGCCGCGATGCGGTCCTTGAGTCCGGCGAAATCCGCCAGTTCGTCGATGCATTCCTGCTCGATCATGGTCGAATCCATGTCGGAAACGAACAGGCTTGGCACTTCGATCAGGCCGTTGGAGAGCAGCAGGTCGCTATCGGGGAAGCACTGGTCCAGGATCTTGCGGATGCCTGCGGGATTGCCTTCGACGACTTCGAGTTCGAGCACGTCCTCACAGAAGTCGAGCATCCCGGCGCCTGCCACTTCCCAATCGCGCGCCTCGATCATTTCCATCGCAAGCGAGAGATTGTCACCAAGTGTCTCAGGGTCTGCTATCAGGCGCACGATGATCAACGGGGAATCCTTTTCTGAAAGCACAGTGCACGACGCGGCTGACCGGCCACGCGTGGCGCTAATCGCAGGGCCGACGGCAAGCGGCAAGAGCGATCTCGCTGTGAAGCTCGCCCTCAGGCTGCGAGAGCAGGGCCGCGAGGCAGTGGTTATCAATGCCGACAGCGCGCAGGTCTATGCTGATCTGCGCGTGTTGAGTGCAAGGCCGTCGGAGGAGGAAATGCAGGGCGTGCCGCATGTCCTGTTCGGCGCGTGGGATGGTGCGCAGCCCTGCTCGGCGGCAGACTGGGCAACAGCCGCCAAGGTTGAGATCGCTTCAGCCCACGAACGCGGTGCGATGCCGCTCCTCGTCGGCGGGACGGGCATGTACATAAACACCCTGCTCCACGGCATTGCACCGGTACCGGACATCGACCCTGCTGTTCGTGCGGAGGTGCGAGCTCTGCCGGTTGAGGTCGCATATGCCGCTTTGCGCGAGGAAGACCCGGCGCGCGCTGCACTGCTTGGTCCTGCCGATGTGCAACGCGTGACCCGCGCGCTTGAGGTGGTGCGTTCGACCGGGTATTCCCTCGCACATTGGCAGCAGCAGCGTGTCGGCGGGATCGGCAACGGGGTGGACCTCGCGCCGATCATTCTCCTGCCCGAGCGGCAGTGGCTTTATTGCCGCTGCGATCTGCGCTTTGAACTGATGTGGCAGGGCGGTGCACTCAACGAGGTCGAAGCGCTGCTGGCCCGGGGCCTGCCCGAATCGTGTCCGGTCATGCGAGCAATCGGCGTGCCGGAGATCGCCGCATTCCTGCGCGGTGAAATGTCTCAAGATCAGGCAGTTTCCGCAGGGCAGCAGGCGACGAGGAACTACGCCAAGCGGCAGTATACCTGGCTGAAGAACCAGAATCCCGGCAGTTGGCCACGCTTGACGTACGAAAATTCCATTGACTTCGACTATGCAGCAAGTTTATTGCGCGGTTAGCCGCTTGACACCACCTTTTATGTCAAGTAGCAGGCCGTCAATTGCCTGATCCATCTTGCATGCCGATCAAGCACCCGAGAGGGAGAGACGGCCCGGCGCAGCCAAGCTGCAGCCGGGCCGAAATTTTTGATGGTTTTTTGTTTTTTCAGCGAAGCATCGGGTCTATCGGCCCGGTCACGCGAAGAAGGATGAAGTAACGTGACAAGCGAGCGCAGCGGCGCCGAGATCCTGGTCGAAAGCCTTGTCGCCAAGGGCGTCGAATTCGTGTTCGGCTATCCCGGCGGCGCGGTACTGCCGATCTACGATGCGCTGTTCGGCGATGAACGCATCCGCCACATCCTCGTCCGCCATGAAGCCGGCGCGGCCCACGCCGCCGAAGGCTATGCGCGCGCTACCGGCAAGCCCGGTGTCGTGCTCGTCACCTCCGGTCCTGGCGCGACGAATGCTGTCACCGGCATTGCCGACGCCTTCATGGATTCGATCCCGATGGTCGTGATCACCGGGCAGGTCCCCACCGGCCTGATCGGGTCCGACGCATTCCAGGAAGCCGATACGGTCGGCATCACGCGCCACTGCACCAAGCACAACTATCTGGTGAAGGACCCGTCGCAGCTTGCCGCGACCATCGACGAGGCGTTCCGCATTGCCACCGAGGGTCGTCCAGGCCCGGTCGTGATCGACATTCCCAAGGATGTGCAGATCGCGACGGCGACGTGGAGCAGCGCGGCGCCGCAGCAGCGCAACCGCTATTCGCCCCAGACCGAAGGCGGCGCCAGCGAGATCGCCGAGGCGATCGAAATGATCGCCCAGGCCAAGGCACCGGTGTTCTACACCGGTGGCGGCATGATCAATTCCGGTCCCGAAGCCGCGCGCCTGCTGCGCGAGCTGCAAGCGCTGACCGGCGCGCCCGTCACGTCGACCCTGATGGGTCTGGGCGCATTTCCGGCGGATCATCCGGCATGGCTCGGCATGCTCGGCATGCACGGCACCTACGAAGCCAACCTGACGATGAACCAGGCCGACCTTATCGTCTGCGTCGGCGCCCGCTTCGATGACCGTGTCACGGGCCGCCTCGATGCCTTCGCGCCCAATTCGAAGAAGATCCACATCGATATTGACCGCGCGTCGATCAACAAAACCGTCGCCGTGGACCTGCCGGTGATCGGCGATTGCGGCAAGGTTCTCGGGCAGCTGATCGAAGCGTGGCTGGAGCGTGGCTACAAGGCGCAGGACCTCACGGGATGGTATGCGCGCATCGATGGCTGGCGTGGCAGGAAGAGCCTTGCCTACCCGCGCAAGTCCAAGGCGATCATGCCGCAGTACGCGGTCGAACGTCTGTACGAGCTGACCAAGCATCTCGAGCCGATCATCTCGACCGAAGTCGGCCAGCACCAGATGTGGGCGGCGCAATATTTCCACTTCATGAAGCCCAACAAGTGGCTGACCTCGGGCGGTCTCGGCACGATGGGCTACGGCCTTCCCGCCGCCATCGGCGCGCAGGCGGGCTTCCCCGAGACGCTGGTCATCGATATCGCCGGCGACGCCTCGATCCAGATGAACATTCAGGAGCTGGGCACGGCCACGCAGTATCGTCTTCCGGTCAAGGTCTTCGTGCTCAACAATGAATGGATGGGCATGGTCCGCCAGTGGCAGGAGCTGACCTACGAGAGCCGTTACTCCAACTCCTATTCGGACAGCCTGCCCGACTTCGTTCGCCTTGCCGAAGCCTATGGCTGGAAGGGCATCCGCATCACCGACGAAAGTGAGCTGGACGCGGGCATCCAGGCGATGATCGACCATGACGGTCCGGTCTTTGTCGATTGCCTCGTCGCCAAGGAGGCCAATTGCTTCCCGATGATCCCGTCGGGGGCTGCACATACCGACATGATCCTCTACGGGGACGAAGTCGCCGGCACGATGGACGACGAAGCCAAGGCGCTGGTCTGAGGGACACCGGAACAATGATGCACATCGCTCAGGAGGCGCAGGAGCGCCACGTCCTCACCATCACGGTCGACAACGAAGCGGGCATTCTCGCCAAGATCGCCGGCCTGTTCACCGCGCGCGGCTACAATATCGACAGCCTGACCGTGGCCGACATCACCGATGGCCACGACGTCAGCCGCATCACCATCGTGACGCACGGCCCCCGCCGGTCATCGACCAGATCCGCGCGCAGCTTGAACGACTGGTACCGGTGCACAAGGTCACCGACCTCACCGAAGTGGGCCCCTTCGTCGAGCGTGAACTGGCGCTGGTCAAGGTGTCCGGCAAGGGCGAGAACCGCGTCGAGGCGCTGCGCCTGGCTGACGTATTCCGCGCCAAGGTGGTCGATACCACGACCTCGAGCTTCATTTTCGAACTCACCGGGGCGCCCGACAAGATCGACAGCTTCGTCAGCCTGATGAAGGAACTCGGCCTCGTCGAAGTTGGACGCACCGGCATCGTCGGCATGATCCGCGGCGCCACCGCCGCCTGAATTTCACCGCTTATCCTTTCACGAATTCATCAAAGATTGGGAACGACATGAAGGTCTATTACGACGCAGACTGCGATCTGAACCTCATCACCGACAAGAAGATCGCGATCCTCGGCTATGGCTCGCAGGGCCATGCCCACGCGCAGAACCTGCGCGACTCGGGCGTCAAGGACGTGGCGATCGCGCTGCGCCCGGGTTCAGCCAGCGCCAAGAAGGCCGAAGCTGCCGGCTTCAAGGTTCTGGCAAATGCCGATGCTGCTGCATGGGCCGACATTCTGATGATCCTGGCACCGGACGAGCATCAGGCCGCGATCTATGCCGATGACCTGCACGCCAACATGAAGCCTGGTGCGGCACTGGCATTTGCGCACGGCCTCAACATCCACTTCGGCCTGATCGAAGCGCGCGCCGACATCGATGTGATCATGATTGCGCCGAAGGGCCCTGGCCACACCGTGCGCAGCGAATACCAGCGTGGCGGCGGCGTGCCCTGCCTGATCGCGGTGCATCAGAACGTGACCGGCAACGCCCATGACGTTGCACTCGCCTATGCCTCGGGCGTCGGCGGTGGCCGCAGCGGCATCATCGAAACCAACTTCCGCGAAGAATGCGAGACCGACCTCTTCGGCGAGCAGGCCGTGCTGTGCGGTGGCACCACCGCGCTGATCCAGGCCGGTTTCGAAACCCTGGTCGAAGCCGGCTATGCACCGGAAATGGCCTACTTCGAATGCCTCCACGAACTGAAGCTGATCGTCGACCTGCTTTATGAAGGCGGCATCGCGAACATGCGCTACTCGATCTCGAACACCGCCGAATACGGCGACATCAAGACCGGTCCGCGCATCATCACTGAAGAGACCAAGAAGGAAATGAAGCGGGTTCTCGCCGACATTCAGTCGGGCCGCTTCGTGAAGGACTTCGTGCTCGACAACCGCGCCGGCCAGCCCGAGCTGAAAGCCGCCCGCGGTCTCGCCAAGCGCCACCAGATCGAGGAAACCGGTGCAAAGCTGCGTGCGATGATGCCGTGGATCGGAGCGAACAAGCTGGTCGATCAGTCGAAGAACTGATCTTCCCAATCAATTCGAAACTTTTGGAAAGGGCGGCTTCGGTCGCCCTTTCTTTTAGTGCACGACAGGCATCGACGAATGCAGTGGACGACAGAAATGTGATCTATATCACTCCGATCTGGAGAAAATGATCACACGATTCCGCCTTGTACCCCGGCTGACGCTTTGTGCCGCCGCGTTTTGCCTTGATGCCGGGCCAGTTCTTGCCGCGGCCAAGGATATGGCGCAGCGGCCGATACCCCCCGTTGTCAGGACCGAAGCCGGATTGGTCGACACTTGCGGCCAGCGTTCTGCGCAAAAGCTGGTTGGCGCGATGTTTTCGCCCCAGTCACAGGCAGCCCTGATCAAAACCATCGGACACGACCGCATCCGCGTGATCCGGCCGGGAGCAATTATCACGCAGGATCGCCGCGAAAATCGCCTCAACCTGATCGTTGATGATGCCGGACGCCTGATGGCGGCGCGCTGCGGATAGCCGCGCAGGCTTACGCTACGACGCCGGGACTTTTACTTGCGTCGATCACAGCACTTTGGCAACCAAGGCGCTCCTTATCCTCCCCAAGGAGATCCCGATGCCGAAGCTCTCTCGTATGCCACGCCCCCTTTTGCTCGCCCTTCCCCTCGCTCTCGCCGCTGCGGCCGCGCCGATGGTAGCGCAGATGCCGGAGGCCCCTGGCAAGGCCGACAAGGCGCGTGTCGTGGCGGGCTCCTACACTGCCGATGCCGGCCACTCACTGGTGGGGTGGCGCGTGAACCATTTCGGCTTCAACGATTACTTCGGCCTGTTCGGCGACGTTTCGGGCACGCTTGACATCGACCCGGCCAATCCCGCCGCTGCCAAGGTTTCGGTCAAGATTCCGGTCAGCAAGGTCATGACGGCCAGCAGCGGACTCACTGCCCACCTGCTCAAGCCGGCAGCTGACGGCAAGCCCACCGACTTTTTCGGTGCGGCTCCGGCCGACGCGACGTTCGTTTCGACCAGCGTGGCGCCAGGCGCCGATGGCATGAGCGCGAAGATCACTGGCGACCTTACCCTGAATGGCGTGACCAAGCCGGTGACCATTGACGCGACCTTTGCCGGTGCCGGCACCAACCCCTTCAACAAGGCTGCCACGCTCGGCTTCCACGGGAAGGCCACGCTCAAGCGTTCGGACTTCAACGTGAAGTACGGCGTTCCCTTCGTATCCGACGAAGTGAAGCTCGACATCACTGTCGCCTTCGAAAAGAAGTAAGCGTTCAAGGCATCAGCGAAAACGCGGCCCGAAGCTCTTTCACGAAAGCTTCGGGCTGCTCCCACGCGGCGAAGTGCCCACCCTTCTCCTGTTCGCCCCAATAAACCAGCTTAGAGCATGTCCTCTCGAACCACTTGCGCGGGGCCGGGATGATCTCCTTGGGGAACGCGCTGACGGCAACAGGGATGTCGATCTGCACAGGGCTGAAACTGCCGAAACTCTCCCAATATAGACGGGCCGACGATGCGCCCGTAGCAGTCAACCAGTACAACATGAGATTATCGAGAATGTCGTCGCGGCTCAGGGCATCCTCGGCACGCCCGGCATTGTCGGTCCAGGCCCACATCTTCTCGTAAATCCAGCCCGCGAGGCCCGCAGGCGAATCCACCAATCCGTAGCCGACCGTCTGAGGGCGGGTGGATTGCTGCTTGAAGTAGCCTGAATCCCACTCCTGATAATGTTGCAAACGCTCGAGCGCCTTCATCTCGTCGGGGCCGAGCGCGGCCATATCCTCGGGCAGCGGTGTTGCGATCGGCATGTTGAGATGGATGCCGGCGCATCCGTCGACCTTCAGCGCGCCGAGCGCAGTCGTCACTGCCGAGCCCCAATCGCCACCTTGCGCCAGCCACCTGTCATAGCCGAGCCGCCGCATCAATTCGCCCCAGCTTTGCGCGATTTTCTGAACGCTCCAGCCCTTGACCGTGGGTTTGCCAGAGAACCCGTAGCCTGGCAGGCACGGGATCACGAGATGAAAGGCATCCCGCGCCGCGCCGCCATGCTCCTCCGGCTGGGACAACGGGGCGATGCAACGGCGAAACTCGAGGATCGAGCCAGGCCAGCCGTGGGTCAGGAGCAAAGGCCGCGCGCCTGCGTGGGGCGAGCGTAAGTGCAGGAACCGGATGATTACGCCATCGATCTCGGTTTCGAACATGCCCCAGTCGTTGAGCTTCTGCTGGCAAGCGTACCAATCATATTCATGACGCCAGTAGGCGACAAAATCCTGCAGTGCGGCGAGCGGCACGCCTTGCGACCAATCGTCAACCGTTTCCCTCTCCGGCCACCGCGTCATGTCGATGCGCCGGTTCAGGTCTTCGATCGCGGCTTGCGGTATCTCGACGGTGAACGGCGCAATATTCATGGCTCTTCTCTCCCGGTCTGCTTGCATTCATTCTGGACAAGTGGCCTGCGATTCACCATAGGCTTGTGGCATGACCGCTCGACTGGACCTTACCCTGCGACTTATCCGCCCTTGGGCGTGAGCTGACGCGCGGGGACTCCCGGCGCGCACGGCGCCCAGGGGATCAGAAGCTCAACCGCCAAAATCCAGAAAATTCGAGTGCACTCTCATGACCATGCTCAAGAACCCTTCGGCCAAGTACCGTCCGTTCCCGCAGATCGACCTGCCCAACCGCCAATGGCCCGGCCGTACGATCACCAAGGCGCCGCGTTGGCTTTCAACCGACATGCGCGACGGCAACCAGTCGCTGATCGATCCCATGGACGCGGAAAAGAAGAGCCGGTTCTTCGACCTTCTGCTCAAGGTTGGGCTGAAGGAAATCGAAGTCGGCTTCCCGTCGGCCGGGGCCACCGAGTATGATTTCATCCGGGGCCTGGTCGATTCCGGCCGCATCCCCGATGACGTCTTCGTGCAGGTCCTCACCCAGTCGCGCGAAGACCTGATCAAGACCTCGTTCGAAAGCCTGGCCGGAGCCAAGCAGGCGATCGTCCACGTCTACAACGCGGTTTCGCCGCTGTGGCGGAACGTGGTGTTCGGCATGGACCAAAAGGACGTGCGCGAGATCGCCATTGCCGGGGCCAAGCACTTGCGTGATCAGGCCGCTCGTTTCCCGCAGACCGACTGGCACTTCGAGTACAGCCCGGAGACTTTCTCCACCGCCGAACTCGATTTCAGCATCGAGTGCTGCGAGGCCGTGATGGAGATTCTCCAGCCGACGACGGACAAGCCGATCATCCTGAACCTGCCGGCGACGGTCGAGGCGGCGACGCCCAACATCTACGCCGATCAGATCGAGTACTTTTGCCGCAACCTGCCGAACCGCGATCGTGCAGTGATCAGTCTGCACACCCACAACGATCGGGGCACTGGTGTCGCCGCGGCCGAGCTCGGCCTCATGGCTGGGGCCGATCGCGTCGAGGGGTGTCTTTTCGGCAATGGCGAGCGCACCGGCAACTGCTGCCTCGTCACCGTCGGCCTCAACATGTATACGCAGGGGATCGACCCTGAACTGGACTTCTCGGACATCGATGAGGTGATCCAGACGGTCGAATACTGCAACCAGCTGCCTGTCCATCCCCGCCATCCCTATGGCGGCGAATTGGTCTTCACCGCGTTTTCCGGCAGCCACCAGGACGCGATCAAGAAGGGCTTCGCAGCGCAGGAGCAGCGCAACGACGAGCTTTGGGCAATCCCCTACCTGCCAATCGATCCGGCGGATCTCGGCCGCAGCTATGAAGCGGTGATCCGCGTGAATTCGCAGTCCGGCAAGGGCGGCTTTGCCTGGGTGCTCGAACAGGACCAAGGCCTCAAGCTGCCCAAGAAAATGCAGGCGCACTTCTCGCGCCATGTCCAGGAGCTGGCCGACGAACTGGGCCGCGAACTGCAGGCGGCAGACATCTGGGGCGTGTTCCGCAAGGCCTATCGACTCGATGCGCCGCAGCACTTCCAGCTGGTCGACTATGAGGAGGCGCGGGGCCCTGATGGCACACGCATCTTCGCCGGCAAGATCGAAGTCGATGGCAAGGTCCAGTCGGTATCCGGACGCGGCAACGGCCTGATTTCCTCGGTCGTCGCCACGCTCAAGGACGGCTTCGGGGTCGAGATCGACATCACCGACTATTCCGAGCATGCGATGGGTGCCGGCAGCAATGCCCGCGCCGCAGCCTACGTCGAATGCAAGACCGCCGATGGCCGCACGATCTGGGGCGTCGGCATCGATGAAGACGTGGCGACCGCTTCGGTTCGCGCGGTTCTCAGCGCAGCAAACGCTGCTGCATGAGCGCTAAATGGGCGGCCTCCGCGGCCGCCCGTTCAACCGATCGCTTAAATACCCGCTTGCCCGCGCAGATCCTTGCGCCATAGTCTGCCCGTGCCCGCAAGAGGCGCGCAACGGGACAGGACTTTATGGCCGACGAAGCGATTCTCGAACCCGACCTGCCGATCATTGATCCGCATCACCATCTGTGGGACTTGCGCCCGCTGATCGCGGCTTTCCCGCAGCCCCGCCATCCTTTCATCGAGACGCTGACGCACTCGGCCTATTACACGTTCGACCAGCTGCTGGCCGATGCGCGTGGTGGCCATAACGTGGTAGCCACGGTCTACATGGAATGCGGCGCCTTCTACCGCGCCAATGCGGAACCCGCGATGAAGCCGGTGGGCGAAGTCGAGTTTGTGAACGGCATCGCCGCACAAGGTGCGAGCGGCCTTTACGGAAACTTCCGCCCTTGTGCCGTGATGATCGGCCATGCCGACTTGCAATTGGGCGATGCAGCACGTCCTGTCCTCGAAGCGCTCGCGCAGGCAGGTAACGGGCGATTTCGCGGCATTCGCCACCAGGGCGCCTGGGATGCCAATCCTGACGTACTCGGGCCGCCGTTCCATGCGCCGCCTGAGCTTTATCTATCGGAGAGGTTCCGTGAAGGCTTCCGCCACCTCGGCGAGCTTGGCCTCACTTTCGATGCCTGGCTGCTGGAGCCGCAACTGGGTGATGTGCTCAGCCTTGCCCGCGCGTTTCCGGACCAGCCGATCTGCCTCGATCACTGCGGCACCCCGCTCGGCACCGCAAGCTATCACGGCAGGCTGCACGAGCGCTTCGATAGCTGGCGGAGCATGATCCGGCAGATTGCCGAATGCCCTAATGTCACGATCAAGCTTGGCGGTCTTGCCATGTCGTTCTGCGGACTTCCCGAGCAAGGCCCGATGGCGGGGCTGTCCTCGGAGACACTGGCAGCCATGTGGCGCCCCTATATCGAAACCTGCATCGAAGCCTTCGGGCCGGAGCGGGCGATGTTCGAAAGCAATTACCCCGTCGACAAATGGGGCGCCAGCTACACCGTGCTGTGGAATGCCTTCAAGCGACTGGCCCATGGCGCGTCCGAGAGTGACAAACGCGCGCTTTTTGCCGGCACTGCCGCCCGCTTCTACGGCATTGAGGACATGCTCCCCTAGACAGGCGACGTGTCATCACCTAGCATTTTAACTGCTCGATTAAGAACCTTGTGAAGGACACGCGCTGAATGCCCCTGCCCCCGCTGTTCGCAAACCTGCGTCTGCCTGTTATCGCGTCGCCCCTGTTCATCATCTCCTGCCCGGAACTGGTCATCGCCCAGTGCAAGGCAGGCATTGTCGGATCGTTCCCGTCGCTCAACGCGCGCCCGATCAGCCAGCTCGACGAATGGCTGCATCAGATTACCGAGGAACTTGCCGCCCATAACCGCGCCAACCCTGACCGCCCGGCTGCCCCGTTCGCCGTGAACCAGATTGTCCACAAGACCAACAACCGCCTCGACGAAGACATGGCGCTCTGTGCAAAGTGGCAGGTGCCCATGCTCATCACCTCGTTGGGTGCGCGCGAGGATGTCTACAACGCGGCCCATGGCTGGGGCGGCATTGTCCTGCACGACGTCATCAATGATCGCTTCGCCCGCAAGGCAATCGAGAAAGGTGCCGATGGCCTCATCCCGGTTGCCGCAGGCGCTGGTGGCCATGCGGGGGCGCAATCGCCTTTTGCACTGATGCAGGAAATCCGCGAATGGTTCGATGGACTCGTCGCACTTTCGGGCGCGATTGCCCATGGGCGTTCGGTGCTTGCCGCACAGGCGCTTGGTGCTGACTTTGCCTATATCGGCTCTGCCTGGATCGCGACCGAGGAAGCCAATGCCAATGCGGCCTACAAGCAGGCCATCGTGGACAGCCGGGCCGACGATATTGTCTACTCGAACCTCTTCACCGGCGTTCACGGCAACTATCTGCGCTCCTCGATCGTCAACGCAGGGCTCGATCCCGATAACCTTCCCGAAAGTGACCCGAGCAAGATGAATTTCGGATCGGGCGGCAATACCGACGCCAAGGCCTGGAAGGATATCTGGGGTTCCGGCCAGGGCATCGGTGCCGTCACCGCTGTCGAACCGGTCGCAAGCCGCGTGGACCGGCTCGAGCGGGAATATCGCGAGGCAGCAGCGAGACTGACGGAAAATTCTGCCGCGTTCCTGCGTTGATTCAGGTCTAGTTCGCTCGCGCCACGACTGCCGTATCTGTCCAGAACAGCTGGGCCATGTCGTCGAGATGGCTGAAATCGAGCGACGGGTCGCGCGTGTTCAATGGCATGCGCGACCAATTGCGTGGATCGAGGAAGCGCCGGCGCAACGCGCGCTGCAGCAAGTCAAAGCGCATCAGGGCGGTGAAATCGGCCGTTGCCGAACCCTTGCGTCGGGCAAGAGACCAATCCGCTTCGATCTGACCGATTCGCTCGATTACCAGTTGGTTATAGGCACGGTGCGGGCCGCGATGGAGTGGCAACCCTGCGCGCAGCGCCGCGTGTTCGGACCCGGGCAACAATTGGCCGTTGCGGCGGAAGTCGTGAATCCCGATTCGTTCGTGGCCAAGCGTATCGATCATTCTCCGGAAGGCCGGAAGACTCAGAACCTGACGGGGAACGAGGTGATGGCGCTGCTGGTCCGGGCAATATCCTGCCTGGCCAGGGATATTCACGCTGCCGAACGGCAGAGAGGCCCTTTCAGGTTGAAATTGGTTCCGTTTCAGTCGCACCGGGCAAGGATAGGACTGCCGGACTCCGCCTCAAGACTGACTGCCCCCGTTCCGGCAAGAATTGCCCGTGTCGGCTGCAGAACGGGGCCATGGGCGACCAGCCAATCAACCAGCCGAACAGCGGTGCGAGCCAGCAGCGACGGATCTGCAGAATTGCCTGCTTTCAGGATAAATTCCTGCCCCATCAACAGATTAAGCCCGCGAGACGCCATCGAGCCATCGTCCAGGCGATACATTGCGACAAAGGCTGGAGCCGGGAAAGGTCCGCCCTCCAGCCATGGCAACACGGCTTGCCTGAATAATCCCGGTTTTAGAACCAGATGGGCGGGAATCCACGAAATCCCTTCCGCCTGGCTCAATTGCGCAAGCTCAGTCAGAAGCATCGCCGCGACTCGGATGACCGGCAAGAGGCCGCCGGCACCTGCGAGGTGTGGCCCAGGTGCAAGCGTCAGCCATCGCATCTCGCCAAGATCCGGTTGGGCAAGACCAAGGGCAGTAGCGATGGGTGGTGCCGCTGCAGGTGGCCCGTCCTTCAAACCGTGCAGATCGAAGGTCAGTCCGCTGGCAAGCAGTTCCACCCAGCCTTCCGAGGCATCGGGCACGTGGGATGCCGAATATCCGAAGCCACGCTCCGGGCCAGCCAGAATATCGGCGAGGGCTGGCAGCATTTCGGCCCTGTAAAGAAGGGCTGCAATGGGTGCGCAAACTGCAGACCGGTCACTCGCGTCCACTTGCCCACCTTTCAGCCACGGCCCCAATTTGCACAGTCCTCCGGATGCGTCGAGTCACGGTGCATCCGGGAAAGCTTGGTTTTGGTCCATAAGCTCGAAAGCTTTAGAAAACTCCCAATGCGAGACCCGCCGCCAAAGCCCGTCCAAGATTTCGGCAATCGTGCAATAGTGCCTCAGGCACACGCTTAGGGCCAAGGATCTCTTCGGGCGTCTGTGCGCCTGTTTTAACGATCAGAGGTTCTGCCGCCCGCCTGAGCCGCCACCCGGTCACAATACGATCAAGCTGACGTTCCGCGCCGCTTCCGTCCGTGCCGGCTGCAATCATGGCCGCATAGGCCCGGCCCTCGATCCTGCCGAGCAAAGGGTAATAGCACCGATCGAAGAATGCCTTCATCTCCCCGGTCATCGAACCCAGGTTCTCGGGGCAACAGAACAGATAGCCCGCCGCACCGAACAGGTGCTCGGGTACGGCGGAAGCGGCCTCGATCAATCGATAGGCACCTTCGGTTTCAGCCCCGCTGGCGGCGGCCTCGGCCATCGCCCGCGCAGTGCCGGTGCGGCTGTGCCAGATGATCGCGAGGCCACCTGTCATCGCTTAGCAGCCATCCCCGCCAGTGCCGGGCACACCGATGGCGCCGCCGATCGCGCCCCCCAGCAAGCCGCCCAGCCCTTTCTTCTTGGGCTTGCATTGCGGCTTGGGCGCATCCTGCTGGCTCGCGGCGGCCCCTCCAAAGCCTTCTACCCCGACAAGGAAGCCTGTGCTGGACCGATGGCGGATACGCGCCGTCCATTCCGGCACCCATTTGGCCTTCGGATCTGCCGGACGAGGAGGATAGGCGAAGGATTCTTCCGGCCCATAGGCATGGAGCGTTCCGAACATGTAGTCAGGCGCCGCCGCCTTGACTTCTGCAGGGACACTGCACGTTGTGGTCTGCGGAGACATGACCGTCTTTTCGGCCACCAGTTTCGCAACCGTCGACGGTGCCAGCCAATCCGACAATCCTCCGCCGAATTGACGCGTGGCGCTCGACGACCACCATACGATGTCCACCATGTCCTGACCCTTGGGCGCCTGCTTCCCGCCGATGATCATCGCATAGTAGCCTGTGGCGTCGGGAACTGCACCCCAACGCAGCAAGGTGGCGCCAGTGCCCATTGCGCTATTCGAGGCGTTGAGTGGGGCCATGAAGTCCTTGGCCAGGTTGAACGCCAGTTCCGGCGAGTAGTTCGAAACCACACGGTGAGCGCCGATGAGGGATGAATCCGGCTTGGCGGACTTGCCGTCATCGCTCGGCCATGTGCCGTAGGTCCTCGCCGACGAAGGCGAGACCCAGCGGTCGATCGGGGCGGCCGTGGTCCATAGGCCCGGGGGGATCTGCCCCGCGGCAAGCTTGCTGAAATCGATGACTACCGGCTGACCCTTCGGCGCGTGTTCGCCGCAGCCCCAGAAGATCAGCATTCGGCCCTTGGGTCGCTGGAACTCCGTCGTTCCCGGTTCGGCGGGCTTGCTGACAGGTGTCTTGAGCAGCACCGATTTCCCGAGCTTGGCGCCGGCCGGCATGAAGTGTTCGGCTTTCGGCTTGCCGTCCGCTGCCGCACGGGACGTTCCGAGATCGAGCCACAGCATGTGCTGGGCCTTTGGCGTCCCTCCCATGGCCATCGCCAGGGCCGCGCCAGCACCGCCACTGCCAGCGCCCATGCCGCCAAACCCCGACATCGTCTCGGCACGCATCTCGTATCTGGCAACGGGAGCGGTCGCCTGTTGCGCCACGACTCCAGCAGCAATACCGCCAAGCGTCAGTCCGCTTGCAATCACGTAACCGGTCATCACACGCATTCCTGCATCCTCCTCAAGGACTTGCGGCAGACAACCGCCGCGACGGATTCGATGCGACCTTATGCGTCGGGGGCTCTTGCTGGCCGGTGCGCCACCGCACACTCCCTTCCCCTTTCCGCAGGGAGCCCCATGGTATAGCGCAAGATCATGATTCCGGTCACTGCGATAACACGATCTCTTTCGGGCCAGGCCTGGCGCTGGCGCGGAGGCAACATGGACTTTGGGCAAAGCGGCAGCGCCCGAGACGGCGAGGAGGCCATTGTTACCCAATTGCTGCTTTCGCGTGGCGTCTCGCCCGATGATCTCGAACGCCATCGCCGCCCGACTTTGCGCGATTTCCTGCCCGATCCTTCGCTGTTCCGGGACATGGACGAAGCAGCCCACCGCATCGCCGATGCCATCCAGCGCAACGAGCAGATCACGATTTACGGGGACTACGACGTCGACGGCGCGACCAGCGCAGCGCTGCTGATCCTGCTGCTGCGAGGTCTCGGCGTGAGCGCAGGCCACTATATCCCCGACCGCCTGCTCGAAGGCTACGGCCCTTCAGGCGAAGCGCTCGTCCGTCTGGCCCAGCAAGGTAGCGACCTGATCGTCACCGTCGATTGCGGAGCGATGGCGCACGAGGCGCTTGAGGCGGCAGCGCAGGCCGGGGTCGACGTGATCGTTGTCGACCATCACAAATGCCCGCCCGAACTGCCCCGGACAGTCGCCCTGGTTAATCCGAACCGGCTCGACGAATGTGACGAGGCCGCCGCGCACGGCCATCTTGCCGCAGTGGGCGTTGCCTTCCTCCTGGCCGTTGCCATCGTCCGCGAACTGCGGGGGCGCGGATATTTCGAAGGCCGCAAGGCGCCAGACCTCATGGGCCTGCTCGATCTCGTTGCTCTCGGCACCGTAGCCGACGTGGCCCAGCTAAAGGGCCTCAACCGCGCGCTGGTAGCTCAGGGTCTGAAGATCATGGCGCGACGCGAAAATATTGGCCTGTCGGCGCTGATTGACGCCAGTCGCCTGTCGCGCGCGCCCACATGCAGTGACCTCGGCTTTGCACTGGGCCCGCGAATCAACGCAGGCGGCCGCGTGGGTGAAGCAACGCTCGGAGTGCGCCTGCTGACAACGCAGGACCCGGATGAGGCTCGGGAAATTGCGGCGCAGCTGTCTCGGCTCAATGAGGAACGGCGCGCGATCGAGCAGGAAGTGCAGGAAGCGGCCGAAGCACAGATCGCCGCGCAGCATAACCGTGCGGTCATGGTTCTGGCCGGGCGCGGCTGGCACCCCGGCGTGATCGGCATCGTGGCCGGGCGAATCAAGGAAAAGACCGGCAAGCCCTCGCTGGTGATCGCGCTTGATGCTGACGAAGCAGGCATGGGCAAAGGCTCGGGCAGATCCATCGCCGGGGTGGACCTGGGCGCTGCAATCATAGCCGCGCGCGAGGCCGGACTGCTCGTGGCAGGGGGCGGGCATGCCATGGCTTGCGGCCTGACGATCGATCCGTCGCGGCTCAATGCTCTGGCAGACTGGCTGGACGAGCGACTCGCGCGCGATGTAACCGGGGCACGAGACGCTCAATCGCTACTGCTGGATCTGTCGCTGGCGCCCGGCGGCCTGCGCCCCTCGCTGGTCGAAACCCTAGAGGCGGCCGGCCCCTTCGGAATAGGCTGGCCCGGCCCGCGTGTAGCAGTTGGTCCGGTAAGACTGGTGAAATGCGATCTCGTCGGCGCCGATCACGTGCGCATGGTGGCCGCAGGCGCCGACGGCAACTCCTTCAAGGCGATCGCCTTCCGCGCTGCGCAGAGCGAAATGGGCCAGACGCTGCTGCACGGTTCGCGAGGCCGACAGTTCTGGCTGGCGGGGCGTGCAAAGATCGATGACTGGGGCAGCCGCCCCGCCGCAGAACTCCATGTGGAGGACGCTGCATTCGCCGACTGAAATTTTTCTGCAATTCGCCGCTTGACGCCCCGCCATCCTCCCCTTAGAGGCGCGGACCTGCCCAGCGGCGCAAGCCCAGTGGCCCCTTCGTCTAGCGGTCAGGACGCGGCCCTTTCACGGCTGAAACACGGGTTCGATTCCCGTAGGGGTCACCACTTGCTTCCCTCCTTCGGGAGGTGAAGCGGCAGCGCAACGCCAAGGCCTTCCAGCGGAATGGCCCCTTCGTCTAGCGGTCAGGACGCGGCCCTCTCACGGCTGAAACACGGGTTCGATTCCCGTAGGGGTCACCACCGTTCGTGGTGGGAATTTCAAATTCATCGGCACGCGCGTCGCAAAGACCAAATGTGACATTGCACGCCGCGCGCTTGCGCGCCCCACCTGCTCTCGCCTATCCGCGCTGCAACGAAGCCGACACATGGATCGGCGATTCGCGGGCAACAACAATCCACACGGCATGATTCGATGAAGGGTTTGTCGCTGCCACTTCCCAGCATATTCGTTGCGCTCTGCGCAGCCGTCGTGATGTTTTTGGGCGGCACCGGATTCTGGATGTCGCTCGCTGTGCTCGTCGTCTGGCTCGCAACACTGTGGCTGGCGCGCCCCGAACCGGTGGTCGAGACGCTCGATCGCGACGATGGCAGCGTGTCGCGTCAGGCGATGATCGAACTGGTCGAGCCGTTCGGCCTTCCTGTTCTCATGCTTGATGGCCAGCGCATCGCCGCGGCCAATGCCGCTGCGCGAGAGGAACTGGGCGCGCATATCGTCGGGCAGGATGCCCGCGTGGCATTGCGCCATCCAGAAGCCATCAACCTGCTCAAGAAGCCGCAGGGCCGCGCACTCGTACGAGGGCTGACGGGCGCACGCTCCATCTGGCAGGTAAGCCGCGTGCCGATCGACGAGCGGTTCTCGCTGATCGAAATGGTCAACCGCACCGCTGAAGCCGACATCAGCCGCTCGCATACCGATTTCGTCGCCAACGCCAGTCACGAGCTGCGCACGCCTCTCGCCTCGATCATCGGCTATATCGAAACGCTTGCCGATCCGGATGCCAAGGTCGACGAGGCAACGACCGCCAAATTCCACGTAACAGTGCTGCGCGAAGCTCGTCGGCTGCAGAGCCTGGTCGAAGATCTCATGTCGCTCTCGCGGATCGAGGCCGAGAAGCACGAGCTTCCGCGCGATCGCATCGATCTGGGCCAGATGGTGGGCAGCATCGCCAGCGAAACTGCCATGACCGTCGGCGAAGGCCGGGTCGTGGTGCGCGCCGACGAAGGTGTGGTGCTTGGCGATCGTCAGCAACTGGATCAGCTTGTCCGCAACCTGATCGACAACGCCTTGAAATATGGTGACCCGACACAGCCGGTCAGTGTCGACCTTGCCGTCCATGGGAGCGAGGCCGAACTTGTCGTGACCGACAAGGGCGAAGGCATCCACCCAGATCACCTGCCCTACCTGACCCGCCGTTTCTATCGCACCGATCCTGGACGCAGCCGTGCCGCTGGCGGCACGGGCCTTGGTCTCGCCATCGTCAAGCACATCGTGGAACGCCATCGCGGCAAGCTGGATATCGCTTCGACCTTGGGAGTTGGCACAACCGTCACGGTGCGAATCCCGCTGGCGCCGACGGCGAATGTTTCCGCAGATTGACTGCGCATTTCCAGCCTTGTCATAAACCTGTCATGGAACCGTCGCATTGGGCCTTTGCCAACACGGATGAAGGCCAAAGACCCATGTCGAAGATTCGCACGATTTCGCTTTCCGCTGCTGCCCTTGGCGCGCTTGCCCTGGCCGGCTGCGGAGGCCAGCAAGCCGCTACCCGCGATCAGGTTCGCGCCGTCGGTTCTTCCACCGTCTACCCCTTCGCGAAGGCCGTTGCCGAATCGCTGGCCAAGTCCGATCCCTCGCTGAAATCGCCGATCATCGAATCGACGGGCACCGGCGCCGGCATGAAGCTGTTTTGCGCAGGTGTCGGCGCACAGCACCCCGATATCGAGAATGCGTCGCGCCGCATGAAGAAGTCCGAATTCGAGGACTGCCAGAAGAACGGCGTGAAGGACATTGTCGAAATCCAGGTTGGTCTTGACGGCGTTGCCTTTGCCGAAGCGCAAGGCGGCCCCGGCATCGCGCTAAGCCCGGAAGACGTTTACAAGGCCCTCGCCAAGAACCCCTATGGCAAGCCCAACACCGCCAAGACCTGGAAGGACGTCAATCCTTCGCTGCCGAACGAGCCGATCCTCGTCTACGGCCCGCCGTCGACTTCGGGCACGCGCGATGCCCTCAAGGAACTGATCCTGACCAAGGGCTGCGACGAGAACGCCGAGATGAAGGCGCTCAAGGACAGCGACAAGGACAAGCACGACAAAGTCTGCAGCGAAGTGCGCGATGATGGCGCCTACGTCGACGCTGGTGAAAACGACAACCTGATCGTCCAGAAGATCGAGGCTAACCCGAAGGCCATCGGCATCTTCGGCTATTCCTACCTCGAAGAGAACAAGGGCCGTATCAAGGGCCTGACGATGAAGGGCGTCGAGCCGACCTACGCGACGATCTCGGACTTTTCCTATCCCGGTGCCCGCCCGCTCTACATCTATGTAAAGAAGGCGCACCTCAAGGCAATTCCCGGCCTGCAGGGCTTTGTCACCGAATGGTCAAAGCTGTGGGGCAAGGATGGCGCGCTTGCCAAGCTCGGCATGGTGGTTGCACCTGACGATGTGCTAGCGGGGAGCGCGAAGGCTGTTGCCGACCTGCCGGTCCTTGATGGTTCGCAGCTGAAGTAAGAATTGGAGTAAGTCGGGGGCCATGTCGTCATCCATCCTGCTTTTGCTCGCCTTCGGGTTGAGCCTGTTCGGTTGGCTGGCGGCACGCTCGCGCGCCTGGGCTTTCCGCAAGGCGGCGCCCGGGGTGCGCCTCCACTCGCTGCCGAACTTCCACGGCTGGTACGTCGCCCTGTGGATCGGCGTGCCAGCCCTGCTCTTTGCCGTGCTGTGGAACGCGATCAGCCCGACGCTGATCACCGGGCAGGTCCTGGCCGACCCGGCCGCCTCGTTGCTGCCCGGGTTCGGGTTCGAGCGCGAGACGATGCTGGCAGAAGCCAGGGCCGTTGCCGAAGGCCGCGCTTTCGGAGTGTTCAACGAGGAAGCGCAGGGGCTTGTCGCCCCGTTCCGCGCGGCGATCACGCTTTATAACTCCATCGGTCTTGTCGTGACGATCCTCGTCGCCTTTGCCGGTGGCGCATTTGCATTCCTGCGCCTCAAGCCCGATTTTACCGCCCGTACCCGCGTCGAACGCGCGGTCATGGCGCTGCTGCTGATCGCCTCGCTGGTGGCGATCCTGACAACGATCGGGATCATCGTCAGTCTGGTGTTCGAGACCGTGCGCTTCTTCGGCATGGTCTCGCCGCTGGACTTCCTGTTCGGCACGCACTGGTCGCCAGACCCGATGAGTTCAGGCACGCCGGATGGAGCCGATTATGGCGCGATTCCGCTGTTCTGGGGCACGATCTACATCGGCGCGATCATCGCCATGATCGTCGCCATCCCGCTGGGCCTGATGAGCGCGATCTTCCTCACGCAGTATGCCAGCAGCGGCGTGCGCAAGGTGCTGAAGCCGCTGCTCGAAATCCTCGCCGGCGTGCCCACGGTGGTCTACGGCTATTTCGCGGCTCTCACCGTTGCCCCGATGGTGCGCGACGCGGCGCAGGCCATCGGCATATCCAGCGCATCGACCGAAAGCGCCGTGGCTGCGGGCCTTGTCATGGGCGTGATGATCATCCCGTTCGTCTCCTCGATGGCCGACGACTCCATCGCCGCCGTGCCGCAGGCCATGCGCGACGGCAGTCTTGCGATGGGTGCGACCACTTCGGAAACGATCCGCAAGGTGCTGATCCCCGCCGCCCTCCCCGGCATCGTCGCCGGCGTGATGCTCGCGGTCAGCCGCGCCATCGGCGAAACCATGATCGTCGTCATGGCTGCAGGCGCTTCAGCCAACCTTACCGCCAACCCGTTTGAAAGCATGACCACGGTGACGTTCCAGATCGTCGCCATGCTGACCGGCGAAGGCAGCTTCGACCATCCCGCAACACTCTCTGCGTTTGCGCTCGGCATGGTCCTGTTCCTTGTCACCCTCACGCTGAACTTCATCGCCCTGCGCGTGGTGAAGCGCTACCGCGAAGCTTATGAGTGAGCCTGCGATGACCGAGACCACTTCAGACGTGCAGGCGCGCAGGCGGGCGCTGATGGACAAGGGGCTGGCGAAGCGCCGTGCCGCCGACAGGCGCTTTCGCTGGCTCGGTTTTGTCGCTGTCGCCTTTTCGGCGCTGATGCTGGCATTCCTGCTGATCAACATGAGCTCGGCGGGCATTGCCGGTTTCCAGCGCAGCGAAGTGCGATTCGACATTCCGCTGGCGGGCTCGATGCAGATCGACGCCAAGCGCCTTGCCCAGCCCGATCCCATGGGCGGGCTGGAACTTGCAGGGCTGGAGAAGGTCGTCGGCAATGCTGCGAAGACCGCGCTCGGCCCCGAAGCCGACGACCTTGTCGGCCAGGGTGCCTGGCGTGAGGTCGCAACTGCCATTATCGCGGATCCCTCGCTGTTGGGCAGCACCTACAGCGCCTCGCTCCCTGCGAGCGACGACCTTGCTTCTGCACAGCGCGGCGAAGGTGAACCGGAAACGCAGCAGCTTGCCGGGAAACTGGCAAGCGAAGGCAAGCTGGTCCGCGTGTTCGACAAGGGCTTCCTGAGCCGGTCGGATGCCACCAGCCCGCAGTCAGTAGGCATCTGGGGCGCCCTCAAGGGCTCGATCCTGACGATGTTCATCACGCTCGTCCTAGCCTTCCCGGTGGGCGTGCTGTCGGCTCTTTACCTCGAAGAATATGCGCCGAAGAACCGCTGGACCGAATGGATCGAGATTTCGATCAACAACCTGGCGGCAGTGCCATCGATCATCTTCGGCCTGCTTGGCCTTGCCGTGTTCCTGGCCATCTTCCCGCACTATCGCTCTGCCCCGCTGATCGGCGGCATGACGCTGGCGCTGATGACCATGCCGGTCATCGTGATCTCCGGCCGCAATGCGATCAAGGCAGTGCCGCCGTCGATTCGGGATGCCGCGCTCGCCATCGGGGCCAGCAAGGTGCAGGTGGTGTTCAACCACGTGCTGCCTCTCGCCCTGCCCGGTATTCTCACCGGCACGATCATTGGCATGGCCCGTGCGCTGGGCGAAACCGCGCCACTGCTGATGATCGGCATGCGCGCCTTCGTGGCCAGCCCGCCTTCCGGCTTCACCGCGCCTTCCTCGGTGCTGCCGGTACAGATATTCCTGTGGTCCGACGAGATCGACCGCGGCTTCGTCGAGCGCACCAGCGCGGCGATCGTCGTCCTGCTCGTCTTCCTTCTCCTGATGAACGGTCTTGCGATCTACCTGCGCAACCGTTTCGAAAAGCGGTGGTAAAATGAACGCTGAAGCGATCCAGACTGCAGTGAAGCAGGACGACAAGCCCTACCTCGATGCGCCGTCGAAGATGAGCGCAAAGAACGTCTCGGTGTTCTACGGCGAGAAGCGGGCGATTGACGACGTGTCCATCGAGATTCCGCAGCGCTATGTCACCGCGTTCATCGGCCCGTCGGGCTGCGGCAAGTCCACGTTCCTGCGCACGCTCAACCGCATGAACGACACGATCGCCAGCGCTCGGGTCGAAGGCGATATCCTGCTCGACGGCGAGGACATCTACAAGTCCGGCATGGACGTGGTGCAGCTACGCGCCCGCGTTGGCATGGTATTCCAGAAGCCGAACCCCTTCCCCAAGTCGATCTACGAAAACATCGCCTACGGCCCCAAGATCCACGGCATCACCGGCAGCAAGGCCGAGCTTGACGAGATCGTCGAGCAGTCGCTGCGCCGGGCCGGCCTGTGGGACGAGGTGAAGGATCGCCTGAACGACAGCGGCACCGCGCTCTCCGGGGGGCAGCAGCAGCGCCTGTGCATCGCCCGCGCCATCGCCGTCGATCCCGAAGTCATCCTCATGGACGAGCCTTGCTCGGCACTGGACCCCATCGCCACTGCGCGGATCGAGGAGCTGATCGACGAGTTGCGTGGCCGCTATGCCATCGTCATCGTCACCCATTCAATGCAGCAGGCTGCGCGCGTATCGCAGCGGACGGCGTTCTTCCACCTTGGCAAGATCGTCGAATACGGCAAGACTTCCGATATCTTCACCAATCCGCGCGAGGAACGGACGAAGGACTACATCACCGGACGTTACGGGTAAGGGGAAGACATGGTGGCCGAACATACCGTCAAGGCTTTCGACGAGGACATCACCCGGCTGCGCGGCCTTGTCGCGGAAATGGGCGGCCTTGCTGAACTGTCCGTGTCCGAGGCGATGGATGCGCTGCTGCGTGGCGACCATGACCTCGCCGCCGGCGTAATCGCGCGCGACAAGCGGATCGACCAGCTCGAAGCCGAAGTTGACAAGCTCGCCATCCGCGTCCTTGCCCTGCGCGCGCCAATGGCCGATGACCTGCGCGAAGTCATCGCCGCACTAAAGATCGCTGGCGTGATCGAGCGGATCGGCGATTACGCCAAGAACATCGCCAAGCGCGTCGGCATCATCGAAGGGCGCAAGCGCTTCGAACCGCTGACCCTGATTCCGGCGATGAACGACCTCGCCGCAGAGATGGTTCACGACGTGCTGACAGCGTTCGCCGCGCGCGATCCTGTTGCCGCGGCCGAGATCGTCCAGCGCGATGCCAAGGTCGATGCGTTCTACGATTCGATCTTCCGCAACCTCGTCTCGTTCATGGTCGAAAACCCCGCCACGATCAGCAGCGCTGCCCAGCTCCTGTTCGTCGCACGCAATATCGAGCGCATTGGCGACCATGCCACCAACATCGCCGAAATGGTCTACTATGCCGCCACGGGCATGAACCTGCCGGATCGCGAGGAAGTGCTGCCGCCAGCATGAGGCCCTTTTGGGGTTTCGTCACAAGGCGGTAACATTGGTCGTGTCTTGGCAAACTGACCGTCAAGGAGGTTTGCGTGCCTGCTCCGAAGTTGCTGCTGGTTGAAGATGACACCGCCCTGGCCGAACTGGTCGAATACCGGTTTCGCGGCGAAGGCTACGACGTGCGCACCACCGACGACGGTGACGAGGCCCTGCTTCTCGCCGCCGAGGATGCCCCCGACCTCGTCCTGCTCGACTGGATGATCGGTGGCACCAGCGGTATCGAAGTATGCCGCCGGCTGCGTCGCAACAAGGAGACGGCGCACGTTCCGATCATCATGCTCACTGCCCGCTCTGACGAAGACGATCGCATCCGCGGGCTTGAGATCGGCGCGGACGATTACGTCACCAAGCCCTTCTCCCCGCGCGAGCTGATCGCCCGCGTCGGCGCAGTCCTGCGCCGGGTGCGCCCGGCCTTGGCTGGTGAGACGATCACGGTCGGCGATCTGTCGCTCGACCCGACAGCACACCGCGTCATGCGTCGCGGCACACCGATGAAGGTCGGTCCGACCGAGTTTCGCCTGCTCAAGCACTTCATGGAACATCCCGGTCGCGTATTCTCGCGCGGACAGTTGCTCGACGCGGTTTGGGGAAGCGGCAGCGACATCGAGCTGCGCACGGTCGACGTCCACATCCGCCGCCTGCGTCAGGCCATTGCCATCCCCGGTGCGGCCGATCCCGTACGCACAGTGCGCTCGGCTGGCTATGCTCTGGAAGGCGTTTGACCGCTACTTGTCGATGCGGACCAGCACCGCGTTGTAATCGAGATCACCCGCCGGTTCGGTGCACGGCCCTTCCCGCCGGAATACGCAGTACTGCTGCTCGAACAGCGGCTTTTTCGGCGACATGCAGCCGACGAAGCGATAGGCTGGCGGCAACTCCCCCATGTGTTCGGCCGGTGCCACCGCAACGTTGTAGCGCGCCTGCGCCTGCGCCGCGATACGGGGAGCCTGCCGCCCCTCGATCAACAGCGTCTGCCCCTTGCGGTTGAGCACCGCGCGCGAGACGAACGGCACGTCACGGATGCGATAGGTTGCCAGCCCGCAGAAGTTCGGCTGGCTGCGCACGGTCCGCATAGCCCGCAGCGGCGCCTTGCCAACACCCCAGTTGATCACGAAAGGCTCTGTCGCCGCCACTTGCACCGATGCCGCCAGCCACAGGCCAAGGACGAGAACAAGGCCTATCCGGCCCAGCTCCCGCTTGCGCCTGGCGGCCAGGCGCTGCGCAAGATCGACCGAACCGATGGCGGCCACCTGTATCAGCAGCAGCACTGCAAGCAGTATGAAGCGATACTCCTTGTGGCCGATTGCCGAATGGATGGCGATCACTGCCGCTGCCGTTGCCACCAGCATGGGATAGCGCCTCGCCCCGAACAGGAGGGCAGGCACCAGCGCTACTGCGATCCACTGCCACTGCCAGATCAGTACCTGCAGATACCATTCCGGTGCCTCGACCCCATAGGCATGGCTGCGGTTGGCGACGACATTGGCAAAGACATTGTTGTAGATCCAGACCAGCGGCATCTCGCCCATGGCAAGGTTGGCCAGCACGTCGCACAGCACACCGCCGGTTGCGCCGACCAGCAGCGGCAGCCATGCGCGACGCAGTTCAAACCGTCCGGCCCACAGAAACGGGATTGCTAGGGCCGGGCCGAGCGGAAACCGCATGATGAAGCCAAGACCCAGGAGGAACCCGCCGATCAGCGCGTCGCGGCGATTGCCTTGGTCCCGAAACCGAACCAGCAGCGCCAATCCCGGCAGAATGGCGAGGACCGAGAAAGTATCGCTCGAAGTGCGCGAGGCGAAGTAGGCAAAGTCCACCCAGACCGCGGCAACGAACCCGGCCGTTATCGCATGTGTCCGGCTGATCCGCGCGCCAAGCGACCACCCGGCCCAGACCGTCCCCAACGATGCCACCGCCATGCACAGGCGCTGCAGGACCAGGTGCAACTCGCCAGCGGGATCGAGCGCATGCCCAAGCCAGACCGGCCCGACCATGACCAGCGGGATCAACCAGCTGCGAATGCCGAGGCGGATATCCCAGGTGCGGATCCAGTCGCCAGTTATCAAGCCGTAGGCCGGCTCGATATACTGCCATATCTCGTCCGCGTGGTGATAGACGGTGAACAGCGAGATCGGAATTCGGAAGAAAAGCGCGAGGACCAGCAGCCATGCCAGCGCCGGGTCTATCCGACGCTGTCTTGTCTCCCCACTCGTTCCAGCCCCCCCAGCCACAGTCAGTGCGGGAAGTAGGTCGTCAAATCGAGGTCGGCCACGGTGATCCAGCCATTGAAATAGTTCGCATAGAAGAACGCAAACATCGCGGCCGAAAGGATCGTCGCACGGATCGCGATCTTGCGCGGATTGAAGTTGCCAGGCGCACTGTCGGCCTGCCCGAGCACCTTCTCCTGCCCGAGCTCGTCATGCGTGCGCACACCGAACGGGAGGACGATAAACGCCGCCATCACCCAGAACAGCCCGTAAATCGCAATGATCGACGTGATCTTCATGGGTTCAGCTTTCCCGCAGCAGCACTTGCACGACCGGCTTCTTGCCCGACCAGCGTTGTCCGGTGCGACGGACCGCCAGCCTGACGGCTTCTGCCACGGCCACGCGATCCCGCTTGCGATCGCCCTTCAGGTTCCGCACGGCCTGTGATGCCTCGACCTTGGCCTCGGCCACGAAGGCCTCCATATCTTCGTCCAACGGAATGCCGATCGAGGCGATCTCCACGTCAGAAACCAGTTGCCCATCGTGCCGCACCGCAAGCGCCGCCGTGATCAGTCCGTTCTGCGAAAGCTTGCGCCGCGCCACGACGCCCTCGCCATCGGCGGGGGCTATGATGTCGCCGTCGAGCACCAGACGTCCAGCGCGTTCTTCCGAAAGCTTCTTCGGGCCATCGGGTGCAAGCCGGATCAAATCGCCGTTCTTCTGCAGGATCGCCTTGGGAATGCCTTCGTCCAGGCCCAGTTGCGCCTGCTCGGCCATGTGACGAATTTCGCCGTGGACGGGCACGAGGATCTCCGGCCGGATCCAGTCATACAGCGCCACCAGTTCAGGGCGACCGGGGTGGCCCGAGACATGGATCATTGACTGTCGGTCAGTCACGATCCGCACGCCCTTCTCTACCAGCGCATTCTGGATGCGCCCGATGGCAAGTTCATTTCCCGGGATCTGGCGGCTGGAGAACAGGACCACGTCGCCCTTCTCAAGCCGCACCGGGTGCTGATCGCCGGCAATGCGAGCCAATGCTGCGCGCGGCTCACCCTGCCCGCCTGTCGCCAGCACGAGCAGTTCGCCGCGCGGCACGTCCATTGCATCGTCGACATGGACCAGATCAGGGAAGTTCTTGAGATAGCCGCACGATTGCGCAACGCGGATGATACGGTCGAGCGAGCGGCCCGCAACGCACAACTTCCGATTGGTAGCCTCGGCCACCTCACCGAGCGTCTGGAGGCGCGCCACGTTGGAAGCGAATGTGGTGACGACGACGCGACGCCCCTTCTGCGCGCCAACCGCCTCGAGCAACCCCGCCCGCACTTCGCCTTCCGAACCCGATGGCTTGGGATTGAACACGTTCGTGGAATCGCAGACCAGCGCCAGCACGCCCTCGTCACCGATCGCGGTCAATTCCTCCTCGGTCGCCGGGGTGCCGATGCGCGGTTCGTCGTCCAGCTTCCAGTCGCCGGTATGGAAGATGCGACCATGCGGGGTGTCGATGAGCAGCGCATTGCCTTCCGCAATCGAGTGCGCCAGCGGCACGTAGCGAATGCCGAACGGCCCCAGTTCGAAGCGATCAAGGTGGTCGATGACGTTGAGCTCGACCTCTTCCTCGATCCCCGCTTCGACCAGCTTCTCATGCACCAGCTTGGCCGTGAAAGGCGTCGCATAAAGCGGTACGCCAAGGTCCTGCGCGAAGTACGGCACGGCACCGATATGGTCTTCGTGCGCGTGCGTCAGGACGATACCGACAAGGTCATCGAGACGCTGCTCAATGAAATCGAGGTCTGCAAAAACCAGGTCGATCCCGGGGTAATACGGGTCGGCGAAGGTCATGCCGAGGTCGACCATCAGCCACTTGCCGTCACACCCATAAAGGTTGACGTTCATCCCGATCTCGCCCGAGCCACCAAGGGCGAGGAAGAGGAGTTCCTTGGCAGGCTTCACGAATCAGACACTCTTTCAGCAAGGATCGCGAGGCCGTCGAGGGTAAGATCGGTATCCACGTGATCGAAAATCTCGGTATGTTCGTCAAACAGCACGGCCAGGCCGCCCGTAGCAATGATCTTGGCCGGGCGACCGATCTCTGAACGCAGCCGCGCGATCAGGCCTTCCATCATTGCGACATAGCCCCAGAACACGCCGATCTGCATCTGGTCTTCGGTGTTGCGACCAATGACCCGGCGGTCGTTGCCTCGCGGCGGCGCGATTGCAATGCGCGGCAGCTTTGCGGCTGCCGTCACCAACGCATCGAGCGACAGGTTGATCCCGGGTGCGATGATCCCGCCCTTGTAGGCACCATTGAAGTCTACCACGTCGAATGTCGTGGCCGTGCCGAAATCGACGACGATCAGGTCACCAGCATACTTGGCGTGGGCCGCCACGGTATTGACGGCACGGTCTGCGCCAAGTGAGCGCGGCTCGTCGACATCTGCCTCGAAGCCCCATTCCACGGGAGCCTGCCCTGCGATCAGCGGATCGAGCCCGAAGTACTTTTGCGAGAGCACCTCGAGGTTGTGCTGCGCGCGCGGCACAACTGTCGAGATGATGATCTTGCTCACGGCTTTTCGGTCAAAACCCTGCAATTGCATGAGTTGCAACAGCCACACTGCGTACTCGTCAGCCGTGCGGCGTGGATCAGTCGCAACACGCCAGCGTGACTTGATCTCGCGACCTTCGAACAGTGCGAAGACGATGTTGGTATTGCCGACGTCAACCGCCAGAAGCATGAGTTCCCACCATATCTATGTCGCCCGCGTGGATGGCACGGACCGCTCCGTCCGCCAAGCGAAGAAGGGCGACGCCGTCATCATCGATACCGGCAAACGCACCCATGATGGTGCCGTGGTCGCTATCCTTGACCGAAACAAGCGTCCCTGTGGGCAAGGTGCGGGAAATCCACTGCTGGCGCAGCAGCGGCCATTCGCCGTAGTGCCACCGGTCAACTGCATCGCCAAGCCGCGCAGCCAGATCGGCGGCGAACCGGTCGCGGGAAATGTCGATGCCGCAATCGCTCAGCGACGCCGTCGACCGGTCAGGTACTTGGGGTGCTTGCGCGAGGTTTACGCCAATTCCGATGACCACCGCATCACGCTGCCGCTCGAGCAAAATGCCCGCCAGCTTTGCATCACCAACAAGCAGGTCGTTCGGCCACTTCAGCCAGAGATCAGCCAGTGTCGGAGCGATGGCACTGACCGTCTCGTGCACAGCCAGCCCGGCAACCAGAGCCAGCGTCTGGGGCAACGGATCGGAACCACGAAGGTTGACGACCGTCGAACCCATGAAGTTCCCGAAGCCGTCGCTCCACGCCCGCCCTGCGCGCCCGCGCCCAGCGCTTTGCCGGTCAGCAACCAGCCAGTCACCTTCGGCCAACGCCTCTCCCCCGCCAAGGCGCGCGAGCAGCGCACCATTGGTCGAGGGAATTTCGGCGACGGTTTCGATCAAGTGATCAGCCGACCGGGAACAGCGCTGCGGCAGCGTATCCCGCGAGTGTATCGAGGCACTTGGTGCCAAGGTAGCCGAGCGGCGAGATCGCAAGGCTCGACAGCACCAGCAGCACGGTATGCGAAGTCTCGCCAGCGCCCTTCACCACATCCGCCGGTTCGTCGAAGTACATGACCTTGACAACCTTGAGGTAGTAGAACGCACCGATCACCGATGCAGCGATGCCGATCGCGGCGAGCACGATCATGTCGGCTTGCACTGCGGCCTGGAACACCACGAACTTGCCCCAGAAGCCGAACAGCGGCGGAATACCGGCGAGGCTGAACATCACCGACGCCATGGCAAAGGCAATCCAGGGGCGCGTTTTCGAAAGGCCAGCCAGGTCGGAGATCGCTTCGACCTGTTCACCGTTCTCGTCGCGCAGCAGCAGCATCGCCACGAAACCGGCAATCGACATCGCCACATAGATCGCGATGTAGACAAGCATCGCCGAAGCACCGGCGCGCGTTGCCGTCGCAAGCCCAATCAGGATGAAGCCGACATTGTTGATCGACGAATAGGCCATCAGGCGCTTGATGTTGTTCTGGCCGATCGCGCCCAGCGCGCCGATAACGATCGACAGCAGCGAAGCGAAGATCACGACCTGCTGCCAGGCATGCGGCTGGCTACCGAAAGCCTCGAAGCTGACGCGCACCAGCAGGCCCAGCGCCGAGACCTTCGACGCAGTGGCGAAGAACGTCGTTACCGGCGTCGGCGCGCCTTCGTAAACGTCGGGCGTCCACATGTGGAACGGCGCCGCGCTGATCTTGAAGGCAAGACCTGCGAGCACGAAAATGAGGCCGAACGTCGCTCCGGTCGACAGGCCGCCCGCAAGCGCAGCATTGATCCCGCCAAAGCTGGTCGTGCCGGTGAAGCCGTAGGTCAGGCTCATGCCGAACAGCAGTATACCTGAAGCCAGCGAGCCAAGCACGAAGTATTTGAGGCCGGATTCCGCCGACCGCTCGTCGGTGCGCAGGAACGAAGCCAACACATAGGACGCAAGGCTGTTCAGCTCGAGGCCGATGTAAAGCGCCAGCAGATCACCTGCAGACACCATCATGCCCATGCCGAGCGAGGCGAACAGCACCAGCAGCGGGAATTCTGCACGCATTGCGCGAGCCTTGTCGAAGAACGATTGCGCAACGATCAGCGTCACGCCAGCACTGGCGTAGATCAGCAACTTGGCGAACGCGGCGAAGGCATCGGCGCGATGCTGCCCACCGAATGCGATCACGTCCGGTCCCATCGCCTGCCCCCACAGTGCAGGCGCAGTAAGAATGGCGCAAACCGTCAGGACAGCAACGGCAAGGATCGAGATCAGGCGCGAGGCCTTGTCACCGCCCCAGGCGGAGATCAGCAGCAGCACCAGACCCGAAACCGAAAGGAGGATTTCGGGTGAGGTGAGAGCGAGCGAACGGGCGAAGTCCATCAGTGTGCCTCCCCGTGCGCGGCTTCATGTTCAGAATGGGCAGCAGCCATCGGCTTTCCAGCAGTTACTTGCGCATCGCCCTTGGGCTTGGCTTGCGCGAGGCGCGCATCGAGCGCGGCAATGTCCTTGCGCATCGGCGCGATGAAGCTCTCAGGGTAGACGCCCATCCACAGCACCACGGCAGCAAGAGGCACCATCATCGCCCACTCGCGCTTGTCGAGATCGAGCATCGCGGCGGCATCGGCGTTCTTCTGCTCGCCATAGGCAATGCGACGATAAAGGTAGAGCATGTATGCCGCACCAAGGATGATCCCGGTGGTGCAAATCAGGGCAACCCAGCTCGAGATCTGGTAGACGCCCATCAGCGACAGGAACTCGCCAACGAAACCGCTCGTACCCGGAAGCCCGATCGAGGCCATCGTGAACAGCAGCAGGAACACCGCGTAATACGGCATGTTGATCGACAAGCCGCCATAGCGCGCAATTTCGCGCGTGTGCAGACGGTCATAGATCACGCCCACGCTGAGGAAGAGCGCGCCTGCAACCAGGCCGTGGCTCAGCATGATCAGCATCGAACCTTCGAGACCCTGTTGATTGAAGGCAAACAGGCCAATCGTCACGATCGCCATGTGCGCGACCGAGGAATAGGCGATCAGCTTCTTCATGTCGTGCTGCACCAACGCGATCAGCGAGGTGATGACCACGGCCGCCATCGACATGCCGAAGATCAGCGGCGCGAACTGCGCCGAGGCTTCGGGGAACATCGGCAGCGAAAAGCGGATGAAGCCATAGCCACCCATCTTCAGCAGGACACCCGCAAGGATCACCGAACCGCCGGTGGGCGCCTGCACGTGCGCGTCAGGCAGCCAGGTGTGGACCGGCCACATCGGCATCTTCACGGCAAAGCTCGCGAAGAAGGCCAGCCACAGCCAGGTCTGCGCCTGCACCGGGAAGTTGTAGGCCATCAGCGTCGGGATGTCGGTCGTGCCGGCTTCGTTTACCATCCAGAACATCGCGATCAGCATCAGCACCGAGCCGAGCAGCGTGTAGAGGAAGAACTTGTAGCTGGCGTAGATGCGCTCCGCCCCGCCCCACACGCCGATGATCAGGTACATCGGGATCAGGCCGGCCTCGAACATGATGTAGAACAGAAACAGGTCCTGCGCCGCGAACACGCCGATCATCAGCGTTTCCATGAGCAGGAACGCCGCGTAATACTCGCCCTGGCGCTTGTCGATCGAGGTCCAGCTGGCGCCGATGCAGATCGGCATCAGGAAGACCGTCAGCGCGATCAGCAGCAGCGCGATGCCATCGATGCCGAGCTTCCACGAGAAGCCCGAGAAGATCGCGGCGCTTTCCGTGAATTGCCACTGCGCGCCGCCGATGTCGAACTGCGCCCAGAGGATCACGCCCAGAACGAAGTCGATCAAAGTGGCGACAAGCGCAACGGAACGCGCCTGTTCACGAGGAACGACAAGGCAGGCCACTGCCGCAACCAGCGGCACCAGCAGCATCAGCGAGAGGATCGGAAAACCGGTCATTGTGCGATCACCCAGCTGATCGCGCCGACAAGGCCGACGAGCATGACCAGCGCATAGCTATAGAGATACCCCGACTGGAGCTTGGCGGCGGCGCGGCTGCCTTGAGCGACGACCCAAGCGGCACCGTTCGGGCCGAAGCGATCGATCACGCCCTGGTCGACAACCTTCCAGAACACGCGGCCAAGCCACATCGCCGGAACGACGAAGAGGTAGTGGTAAAGCTCGTCGAAGTACCACTTGTTGAGCAGGAACTTGTAGAGGAACCCGAACTGCTCGACGAAGGCGGCCGGGAACTTCGTGTTCTTGATATAGGCGTACCAGGCGATCAGCAGGCCGGTGGCCATGACCGCGAACGGCGCCCACTTAACCCATGTCGGCACTGCGTGCATCGCGTGAAGCGTATGCTCGGCAAAGACCAGCGATCCCTTCCAGAACTCGCCCGTACCTTCGCTGATGAAGGCATGGTGGAACACGAACCCGGCAAAGATGGCACCCAGCGACAGCACGCCGAGCGGCACAAGCATGTTCAGCGGGCTTTCATGCGGGTGATAGCCTGCCGTGCCGTCACTGTGCTCGTCATGATGATGCGCATGAGCGTGGTCATCGTGCCCGTGAGCATGATCGTCATGCCCATGAGCATCGTGTACCGCGTGCTGGATATGCTCGGATTGCTCCCAGCGCGGCTTGCCGAAGAAGGTCAGGAACACCAGACGCCACGAATAGAAGCTGGTCAGCAGCGCTGCAAAGATACCGATGAAGAAGGCAAAGTGCCCCAGTTCGGTGCCCTTGGCATAGGCCGCCTCAAGGATCGCGTCCTTCGAGTAAAAACCTGCAAAACCGAACACATCGACAATGCCGACGCCGGTGATCGCCAGCGTGCCCATCATCATCGCCCAGTAGGTAAGAGGAATGCTCTTACGCAGGCCGCCATAGTACCGCATGTCCTGCTCGTGGTGCATCGCGTGGATCACCGAACCGGCACCCAGGAACAGCAACGCCTTGAAGAAGGCGTGGGTGAACAGGTGGAACATCGCCGCGCCATAGGCCGAGACACCTGCCGCAAAGAACATGTAGCCCAACTGCGAGCAGGTCGAATAGGCGATCACGCGCTTGATGTCGGTCTGCGTCGTGCCGACGGTTGCCGCAAAGATGCACGTCATCGCGCCGATGAAGGTCACGAACGACAGCGCCGTTGGGCTGACTTCGAACATCGGCGACAGACGGCAGACCATGAACACGCCCGCTGTCACCATGGTGGCAGCGTGGATCAGCGCCGATACCGGAGTCGGGCCCTCCATCGCGTCAGGCAACCACGTGTGCAGACCAAGCTGCGCCGACTTGCCCATCGCGCCGATGAACAGCAGCAGGCACAGCACGGTCATCGTGTCGAAGCGGTAGCCAAGGAAACCGATGGTCGAGCCGGCCATGCCGGGCGCGGCTTCAAGGATCGCCGGGATCGACACTGTGCCGAACACCAGGAACGTCCCGAAGATGCCCATCATGAAGCCGAGGTCGCCGACGCGGTTGACCACGAAGGCCTTCATAGCGGCGGCGTTGGCGGAAGGCTTGCGGAACCAGAAGCCGATCAGAAGGTAGGAGGCAAGACCCACGCCTTCCCAACCGAAGAACATCTGCACGAGGTTGTCCGCCGTCACCAGCATGAGCATGGCGAAGGTGAACAGCGACAGGTAGGCGAAGAAGCGCGGCTGATCCGGCTCCTCGCTCATGTAGCCCCACGAGTACAGGTGGACGAGCGCCGAGACGCTGGTGATGACCACCAGCATGACTGCCGTAAGCGTGTCGACCCGGAGCGCCCATGCGAAGTCGAGCGCGCCCGACTTGACCCAGTGCAGCACCGGAGTGACGCTTGCCTCGGCCGTTCCGCCCAGGAAAGAGATAAAGATCGGCCAGGACAGCGCGCACGAGATGAACAGCGCGCCAGTGGTCACCACCTTGGCCGGAACTGCGCCCAGCTTCTTGTTGCCGAGGCCTGCGACGATCGCTGCCAGAAGCGGCAGGAATACAATGATCAGGATGGAAGACATTGGTTCAGCCCTTCATCCGGTTGACATCGTCGACGGCAATGGTGCCGCGGCCACGGAAGTAGATGACGAGAATGGCAAGCCCGATTGCTGCCTCGCCCGCAGCCACCGTCAGCACGAACATCGCGAAGACCTGGCCGACAAGGTCGTGCAGGAACGCGCTGAACGCGACGAGGTTGAGGTTCACCGAAAGCAGGATCAGTTCGATCGCCATCAGGATGATGATGACGTTCTTCCGGTTGAGGAAGATGCCAAGCACGCCCAGCACGAACAGGATCGAGCTGACGACGAGGTAGTGTTCGATGCCGATCATCAGATCTGGACCCCCTTGCCCACTTCCGGCTGGAGATTGACGGTCGCCTCTTCCGGGCGACGTGCGTTCTGCTTCGAGACGTTCTGGCCACGCGTGTCGGTGCGCTGGCGATGCGTCAGCACGATCGCGCCGATCATCGCAACCAGCAGGACAATGCCCGCCGCTTCGAACAGGAACAGGTAACGGCTGTAGAGCAGTGCACCGATTGCCTCGATGTTCGAGGCTTCGGCCAGCGGCGCGGCCGAGCCATCGGCCTTGCCCAGCGCAACCGAACCCGCGCCGCGCACGATCAGGCCGACGAACAGCTCGACGAAAAGCACGACGGCCAGCGCCAAACCGAGCGGGAAGTTCTTGATGAATCCGGCGCGCAGTTCGGCAAAGTCGATGTCGAGCATCATCACGACGAACAGGAATAGCACCGCAACCGCACCGACATAGACGATGACCAGCAGCATCGCGATGAACTCGGCGCCCACCAGCACCATCAGGCCGGCGGCATTGAAGAACGCGAGGATCAGCCAGAGCACCGAATGCACCGGATTGCGCGCAAGAATCGTCACCGCACCGCTGAAGATGCAGAGCGTGGCGAAGAGATAGAAGGCGAATACCTGGATCATCAGCGCGGCCCCCTAGCGATACGGCGCATCGGCTTCAAGGTTCGCGGCTATCGCCCGCTCCCACTTGTCCCCGTTCGCGAGCAGCTTGGCCTTGTCGTAGAGCAGCTCCTCGCGCGTTTCCGTCGCGTATTCGAAGTTCGGCCCCTCGACGATGGCATCGACCGGGCAGGCTTCCTGGCAGAAGCCGCAGAAGATGCACTTCGTCATGTCGATGTCGTAACGCGTGGTGCGGCGGCTGCCGTCCTCGCGCGGTTCGGCTTCGATCGTGATCGCCTGCGCCGGGCACACCGCCTCGCACAGCTTGCACGCGATGCAGCGCTCCTCGCCGTTGGGATAACGGCGCAGGGCATGTTCACCACGGAAGCGCGGGGAAAGCGGGTTCTTCTCGAACGGGTAGTTGATCGTCGCCTTGGGCTTGAAGAAATACTTCAAGGTCAGCCAGTGCGCCTTCACGAACTCCCAAAGGGTGAAGCTCTTGATGAGCTGTCCGACGGTCATGCGAAGTGTCCGGTAGCCATGAGGTAGCCGCTGACGAGGAACACGAACAGCAGCGATACGGGCAGGAAGATCTTCCAGCCCAGGCGCATCAGCTGGTCATAGCGATAGCGCGGGACGGTCGCCTTCACCCAGCTGAAGATGAAGAAGAAGAACAGGATCTTGAGCAGGAGCCACACGAAGCCCGGCACGAGGTAGAGCACCGGAATGTCGAGCGGCGGCAGGTATCCGCCCCAGAACAGCACGGCGTTCAGCGCGCACATCAGCAGCACGTTGGCATATTCGCCGAGCCAGTAGAGCGCGAAGGCCATCGACGAGTATTCGGTCTGATAGCCCGCCACCAGCTCCGATTCCGCCTCGGTCAGGTCGAACGGCGCGCGTGCGGTTTCGGCCATGCCCGAGATCAGGAACATCACCCACATCGGGAACAGCAGCGGGTTCGCGACGAAGCCGTTGATGATCCACACGTGGCTTTGCTGCGCCTTGACGATGTCGTTCAGGTTGAACGTCCCCGCCCACAGCACCACGCAGATCAGGATGAAGCCGATCGAGACTTCGTAGGAGATCATCTGCGCCGAGGCGCGCATCGCCGAGAAGAACGGGTACTTAGAATTCGACGACCAGCCCGCGATCACTACGCCGTAAACGCCCAGCGACGAAATCGCGAGCACGTAGAGCAGGCCGACGTTGATGTTGGCCAGCACCGCGCCAGAATTGAACGGGATCACCGCCCAAGCCATCAGCGCAACGGTGAAGGTGATGATCGGCGCGATCAGGAACAGGCCCTTGTTCGCCGCCGAAGGAATGATGGTTTCCTGAAGGAACACCTTCAGGCCGTCGGCAAACGACTGCAGCAGGCCCAGCGGACCCACCACGTTCGGCCCCTTGCGCAGCGCCATCGCCGCCCAGATCTTGCGGTCGGCATAGATGATCATGGCAACGCCGAGCATCAGCGGAAACGCGATCAGCAGGATCCCGCAGATGGTGGCAATGCCCCAGGCCCACTCGTACGAGAGGCCAAGACCCATGAAGAACTCGGTCATTCCGCGGCCTCCGCGAAGCTTGTCCCGTGGAGCAGTTCCGCCGAACAGCGCTGCAGCGTCGGGCTGGAACGGGCGATGGCGTTGGTCAGGTAGCGATCCTTGATCGGGTAACCCGCGATCACACCCTCAGCCCTGGCACCAGCGGGAGCCGAGGGCAGAGCGCCATAATCGGCCAGACCTTCTATGCCCAGCGCCGGAACTTCAGCCACCATCGCCGCGCGAAGCTGCTCGAAGCTGTCGAAGCCGACCGAAACGCTAAGCGCGTCGGCCATGGCGCGCAGGATCGTCCAGTCCTCGCGCGCATCGCCGGGTGCGAACACAGCCTTCTCCGCATACTGCACGCGGCCTTCGGTGTTGACGTAAGTGCCGTCCTTCTCGCTGAACGCGGCGGCAGGCAGGATCACATCGGCAGCGTGCGCCGCCTTGTCACCATGATGGCCGATATGCACGATCATGCTGTCGGCAAACTTTGTAAAGTCCACCTCATCCGCACCCAGCGAGATGACCATCTTCGGCTTGGCCGCAACCAGATCGGCGAGGCCGCCCGTCTGCGCGTAGCCGAGCATCAAGCCACCCATGCGGCTTGCTGCCATGTGCACGACGTTGAAGCCGTTCCAGCCCTCACGCACCAGATTGAACTGTTCGGCAAAGGCCAGACCAGCAGCAAGCGCGCCCTTGCCCAGAGCCGCGCCGCCTATGATGATCGCGGGCTTCTGCGCCGCACCGAAGGCATCGCTGACTTCGGCTGGCAGGTTGCCCAGCACCGCCAGATCATCACCCAGGAACGTCGCCGGATAGGTCGGGTCCCACTGCGGACCGACCACGAACACCTTCGCGCCCTTCTTCACCGCCTTGCGCAGGCGGGTGTTGAGCAGCGGCGCCTCGTCGCGGATCATCGAACCCACGATCAGCACCGCGTCCGCATCCTCGATGCCAGCGAGGCCTGAGTTGAAGTTCACTGCCGCAAGGTTCGACGTGTCATAGGCAATGCCGGTCTGACGGCCTTCAAGCAGCGTGGAACCCAAGGCCCCTGCCAACTTCTTGGCCGCAAACATCGTCTCGCAATCGACCAGATCGCCCGCGATGACCGCCACCGACGAGCCCGGATTGATCTTCGCAACAGCCTCGAACGCCTCGGCCCAGGTCGCGGCGACCAGCTTGCCGTCACGGCGCAGCCATGGCTTGTCGAGACGGCGGCGGGTCAGTCCGTCGACCATGTAGCGGCCACGGTCGGACAGCCATTCCTCATTCACGTCGTCGTTGACGCGCGGCAGGATGCGCAGCACTTCGCGGCCACGGCTGTCGAGCCGGATGTTTGATCCCAGCGCGTCGGAAACGTCGATGGACAGCGTCTTCTTCAGCTCCCAGGGACGCGCTTCGAACGCATAGGGGCGGCTCGTCAGAGCACCGACCGGACAGAGGTCGATCACGTTGGCGGAAAGCTCGTGCGCCGCAGCCTTTTCCAGATAGGTGGAAATCTGCATCGTCTCGCCGCGATAGAGCGCGCCGATCTCGTCCACGCCCGCCACTTCTTCACTGAAGCGCACGCAGCGGGTGCAGTGGATGCAGCGCGTCATCGTCGTCTTGATGAGCGGGCCCATGTACTTCTCGGTCACCGCGCGCTTGTTCTCGTGATAGCGCGAGGCACCACGACCATAGGCGACCGACTGGTCCTGAAGGTCGCACTCGCCACCCTGATCGCAGATCGGGCAATCGAGCGGGTGGTTGATCAGGAGAAATTCCATCACCCCTTCCCGCGCCTTCTTGACCATCTCGGAATCCGTGCGGATTTCCTGGCCTTCCGTGGCGGGCAGCGCGCAGGACGCCTGCGGCTTTGGCGGTCCGGGCTTCACTTCGACCAGGCACATGCGGCAATTGCCGGCAATGCTCAGCCGCTCGTGATAGCAGAAGCGCGGGATTTCCTTGCCGGCCAGCTCGCACGCCTGCAGGACAGTAGCGCCTGCCGGGACTTCGAGCTCTACGCCGTCGACTTTGACTTTAGGCATTATTCTGCTGCCTCTGACAGTTCTGGCCGAGCGTTCTCGGCAATCCGGCGCTCGATCTCAGGGCGGAAGTGCTTGATCAGGCCCTGGATCGGCCAAGCGGCCGCGTCACCCAGTGCGCAGATGGTGTGGCCTTCGACCTGCTTGGTCACGTTGAACAGCATGTCGATTTCCTCGACGTCTGCATCTCCCGTGCGCAGGCGCTCCATCACGCGCCACATCCAGCCGGTGCCTTCGCGGCACGGCGTGCACTGGCCGCAGCTCTCGTGCTTGTAGAAGTACGACAGGCGGCTGATCGCGCGGACAATGTCGGTCGACTTGTCCATGACGATGACGGCGGCGGTGCCAAGGCCCGAACCCAGCGCGCGCAGACCATCAAAGTCCATCGGCGCGTCCCAGATTTCGGCCGCCGGAACCAGCGGAACCGATGAGCCGCCGGGGATCACGGCGAGAAGGTTGTCCTTGCCGCCACGGATGCCGCCGCAGTGCTTCTCGATCAGCTCGCTGAACGGGACGCTCATCTCTTCCTCGACCACGCAGGGCCGGTTCACGTGGCCACTGATCTGGAAGAGCTTGGTGCCCTTGTTGTTCTCGCGCCCGAACGAGGAGAACCACGAAGCGCCGCGACGCAGGATCGTCGGCGCAACCGCGATCGATTCCACGTTGTTGACCGTTGTCGGGCAGCCATAGAGTCCCGCACCCGCCGGGAACGGCGGCTTGAGGCGGGGCTGGCCCTTCTTGCCTTCGAGGCTCTCGATCATCGCGGTCTCTTCGCCGCAGATGTAGGCGCCCGCACCGCGATGGACGAAGACGTCGAAATCGTAGCCCGAACCACTGGCGTTCTTGCCGATCAGGCCGGCGTCATAAGCCTCCTGCACGGCGGCGAACAGCGTCTCGGCCTCGCGGATATATTCGCCGCGAATGTAGATGTAGGCGGCGCGCGCACGCATCGCATAGCCCGCGATCAGCGCGCCTTCGATCAGCTTGTGCGGATCGTGGCGGATGATCTCGCGGTCCTTGCACGAGCCCGGCTCGGACTCGTCGGCGTTGATAACCAGGAAGCTCGGACGGCCGTCCTTGCTCTCCTTGGGCATGAACGACCACTTCATCCCAGTCGGGAAGCCCGCACCGCCACGACCGCGCAGGCCCGAGGCCTTGATTTCCTCGATGATCGCGTCCTGCCCGCGCTCCATCAGGGCCTTGGTATTGTCCCAGTCCCCGCGCCCCCTCGCAGCGGCAAGGTTCCACGGCTGGAAGCCGTAGACGTTGGTGAAGATGCGATCCTTGTCAGCGAGACTCACAGGGCACCTCTAATCGCAAAAATCCGCTCATCCTGAGCCTGTCGAAGGATGATGGCAAAACGCGACGGCAGCGGGCGGGCTTCGACAAGCTCAGCCTGAGCGGGGTTGGGGTGTTGGTTCATCCTACCACTCCCCTCGGTAATCGTGGTTGGCGTCAACCATCGCCGTCAGGTTGCTGAGCGCACCCGCCGGTTCCACCGTATGACGGCCCGGCAGCTGCGTGCCGGTCTTCGGCTGCTTGCCTGCGGCCAGCTCGTCAAGGATGCGCTCCATGTCGGCGGCGGTCAGGTCTTCGTAGTTGTCGTCGTTGATCTGGACCATCGGAGCCGACGCGCAGTTGCCCATGCACTCGACTTCGGTCAGCGTGAACATGCCGTCTGAGGTGGTGTGGCCCTTCTTCAGGCCCTTGCCCTTGCAGGCGGCCATAATGTCGTCCGACCCGCGCAGCATGCAGGGCGTGGTGCCGCAAACCTGCACGTGGAAACGCCCGATCGGGGCGATGTTGTACATGGTGTAGAACGTCGCCACCTCGACCACGCGGATCACCGGCATGTCGAGATACTTGGCCACGTATTCCATCACCGGGATCGGCAGCCAGCCTTGCGTGTTCAGCTCCGCCCCCACCTGGCGCTGTGCCAGATCGAGCAGCGGCATCACCGCCGAGCGCTGGCGCCCCGCCGGATAGCGCGCGACGATCTGCTTGGCCTTCTCGGCATTCTCGGAAGTCCAAGCGAAGTCGCCCCAGCGGGCGCGCAGTTCGGGGCTGTCCGGTTCGATATAGCGATCAGCCATTGCTCCGCCCCCGCTTGATCAGGATGTCCTGCGCATAGTGGAACAGCTCGAACCCGCCGATGGCGGCGATCAGCATCGGCAGCGTCTCGGTCGCCTGCGCGCCGAGGTACAGTTCGCCGAAGTACCACGCAGCGAGCGCGAGGCCCGTCAGCATGGCCCAGAGGCGCATGAGGTCAAACGTGGACTTCACCGGATAAACTCCACCCGAGAGCACTTGTCGCCCTCGAAAGAATAGACTGCGATCACGTCGAACGGCTCGACCAGTGCCGAACCATCGGTGGCGGGCCCGCGCGTCACATGCTCGCGCATCAGCACGTAGTTGCCGATGGCTTGGGCCTCGACGATTTCGGCATGGTTCTGCGGCCAGCGCGCAAACGCGGCGGCAAGGCCGGAGCGCGTGCCCTCCTTGCCCTGACGCACCACATCCCCGCGATAGTTCGCCTCGCAGGCATCGTCGGTCATGTACGAGACGTAGGTATCCACGTCCTGCGCGTTGTAGGCGGCGATCATCGCCTTGGCGGTTTCGAGATTGCTCACCGGTCGCACTCCCCGAACACCACGTCGATCGCGCCGAGGATGGCGGTCGCATCGGGCAGCATGTGGCCCTTGCACATGAAGTCCATCGCCTGGAGGTGACTGAACGCGGTCGGGCGGATCTTGCAGCGGTAGGGCTTATTCGAACCGTCCGAGACCAGATAGACGCCGAATTCGCCCTTGGGGCTTTCGGTCGCCACATAGACTTCGCCCGCCGGAACGTGGAAGCCTTCGGTGTAGAGCTTGAAGTGATGGATCAGGGCTTCCATCGACTGCTTCATCTCGGCGCGCTTGGGCGGCACCACCTTGCGGTCGGTGCTGGCAATCGGGCCTTCGGGCATCTGCGCGATGCACTGGCGCATGATGCGGGCCGACTGGCGCACTTCCTCGACGCGGACCATGAAGCGGTCGTAGCAGTCGCCGCTGGTGCCGACCGGAATGTCGAACTCCATGCGGTCATAGACGTCGTAGGGCTGGCTCTTGCGCAGGTCCCACGGAATGCCCGAACCACGGATCATCGGGCCGGAGAAGCCCCAGCGCAGCGCGTCTTCCTTGGAAACCACGGCGATGTCGACGTTGCGCTGCTTGAAGATGCGGTTGTCGACCACGAGGCTCATCGCGTCCTCGAACAGCGGGAACAGACGCTCGTCGATCCAGTCCGCCATGTCGGTCAGCAGCTTGAGCGGCACGTCCTGGTGCACGCCGCCGGGGCGGAACCACGCCGAGTGCATGCGGGCACCCGATGCCCGTTCGAAGAAGTTGAGGCAGTCCTCGCGGATCTCGAACAGCCACAGGTTCGGCGTCATCGCGCCGACGTCCATGACATGGCTGCCGAGGTTGAGCATGTGGTTGCAGATTCGGGTCAGTTCCGCGAACAGCACGCGCAGGTACTGGGCCCGGAGCGGCACCTCGATGTTCAGCAGCTTCTCCACCGCGAGCACATAGGAGTGCTCCATCGCCAGCGGCGAGCAATAGTCGAGCCGGTCGAAATAGGGCAGCGCCTGCAGGTAGGTCTTGTGCTCGATCAGCTTCTCGGTGCCGCGATGGAGCAGGCCGACGTGCGGATCGATCCGCTCGATGATCTCGCCGTCAAGCTCCATGACCATGCGCAGCACGCCGTGCGCTGCCGGGTGCTGGGGCCCGAAGTTGATCGTGTAGTTGGAAATGACCTCGTCGCCGGTGGTCGGCGACTGTTCGAGGCTCAGGCTCATGCGCCTTCTCCATCGGTCTTCTTCGCGCGCGTCCGCTTGGGCTTGTCGGCCGCTTCGGTCGCGCCCTCGGTATCGGCAGTCTTCGTTGCGCGCGGCTTCTTCGCCGGGCGAGCCTCGGTCGGCTCGGGCGCATCGGGAGCGTCAATTTCAGTCTTCACCGCAACCGGCTCGCCCTGGCCCTGACCCGCGACAGTCCCGCCGGCGGCCTTCGCATCCGAAACCGGCTTGGCCGCCTCGGCATTGGCCTTCTCGCCAGCGCCGGTGTCGGCGGGCTTGTCGGTCGTCTTGGGCACGTCGGCCTTCGGATCGCCCTTGGTGTCGGGCTTGGTCGCCACCGGAGCCGGAGCAGGCGGCGGGGTCGCGGCCTTCTCGTCACCCGGCAGCACGTAGTCCGCACCTTCCCATGGGCTCATGAAGTCGAACTGGCGCAGATCCTGTGCCAGCTGCACCGGCTCATAGACCACGCGCTTGTCTTCTTCCGAATAGCGCAGCTCGACATAGCCGGTCAGCGGGAAGTCCTTGCGGAACGGGTGACCCTGGAAGCCGTAGTCGGTCAGGATGCGGCGCAGGTCCGAATTGCCTGAGAACAGCACGCCGAACATGTCGTAGACTTCGCGCTCGTACCAGCCGGCGTTCGGCCACAGCGTCGTCACGGTCGGCACCGGCGTCGCCTCGTCGGTCGAGGTCTTGACGATCACGCGGTGGTTCTTCGTCACCGAGAGCAGGCAGTAGCATACGTCGAAGCGCTCGGTGCGCTGCGGGTAGTCGACGCCCGCGATGTCCATCAGCTGCTGGTATTCGTGGCCATCACGCAGCAGACGCAGGGCGTCCTCGACGCTGTCACGCACAACGGTGAGCAGGATTTCGCCATGCTCCTCGTCAGCCGAAACCAGCATCGCGCCCAGCGCAGCCGCCAGCGCATCCTTCACGCCCTCGTTCGAGGACCAGCGCGGCGCGGAGTGGAGAACGGTCATTGTTCCTTGCTCCTCAGCGCTCGATCGTACCGGCGCGGCGGATCTTCCGCTGCAGCTGCATCACGCCATAGAGCAGCGCCTCGGCGGTCGGCGGGCAGCCGGGTACGTAGATGTCCACCGGCACGATGCGATCGCAGCCGCGCACTACCGAATAGCTGTAGTGATAGTAGCCGCCGCCATTGGCGCACGAACCCATCGAGATCACGTACTTGGGGTCCGACATCTGGTCGTAGACCTTGCGCAGTGCCGGGGCCATCTTGTTGCACAGCGTGCCGGCCACGATCATCACGTCCGACTGGCGCGGCGAGGCGCGCGGGGCAACGCCAAAGCGTTCCATGTCATAGCGGGGCATGTTGACGTGGATCATCTCGACCGCGCAGCAGGCAAGGCCGAAGGTCATCCACCACAGCGAGCCGGTGCGGGCCCACTGGAACAATTCTTCGGTGCTGGTGACGAGGAAGCCCTTGTCGTTCACCTCGGCATTGAGGCTGTCGAAAAACGCCTGGTCCGGCGCCGTAACGGCACCGGCATTGGCAGTAACGAGCGGGTTAGTGGCCATGTTGCTCATTCCCAGTCCAGCGCGCCCTTCTTCCAGGCATAGATGAAGCCGATCACCAGTTCGCCGAGGAAGACCATCATGGTCGTCCACCCGGCCCAACCGGTTTCCTTCAGGCTGACCGCCCAGGGAAACAGGAACGCGGCTTCGAGATCGAAGATGATGAACAGGATCGCGACGAGATAGAACCGCACGTCGAACTGGCTGCGCGGGTCTTCGAACGCGGGGAAGCCGCATTCATACTCGCTGAGCTTTTCCGCGGTGGGATTGTGTGCGCCGGTCAGGCGCGACACGCCCATTGGCAGGAACACGAATGCGGAAGAAAGCGCCAAGGCGATCCCGAGAAAGATCAGGATCGGCAGGTATTGAGACAGATCGACCAAAGGGCTGACTCGCGAAGCTGCAGGTTCGCCTGCGCCCTAGTCCCGACCGCGCCTGTACGCAAGTGGGGTGCATTGCACTAAGGGCGGAATTGCCTGCCCTTTTCCCAGTGCAGCGTGATTGGGCGACGTAGGGCCGCCGCCCTGCCATTCGTATGCCTTGCTTACTTCAGCTGCATCTTCAGCGTGCGCGCCGTGGCGGCACCATATGGCGGCTTGAGGCCCGCGATCCTGGCGAGGTCGATCTTCGGTTGGCTGAAGACGGCGCGGGCATGGCTGAACGAACGGAAGCCTTCCACGCCATGATAGCTCCCCATGCCGGAAGGCCCCACTCCGCCGAACGGCAAGTCGTCGGCCGAGACATGAAAAATAACATCATTGACGGTCACCCCGCCCGAGATCGTCCGGCTGAGCACTGACTCACGCTCGGCCCGATCCTCGCCAAAGTAATAGAGCCCCAGCGGCCGGTCGTGGGCATTGACGTAATCGATGGCTTCATCGATCCGCGAATAGGTCTTCACCGGCAGGACCGGCCCGAAGATCTCGTCCTGCATGACCTTCATGTCGTCACTGACGTTGCGCAGGATCGTCAGGGGCAGCTTGTTGCCGTTCAATCCTTCGAAGTTCTCGTTGCCCGGATTTACGACAATCGCCTCGGCGCCCTTTGCCACGGCATCGTCGACCAGCCCCGCCAACCGGTCACGGTGACGCCGGTTGATCACGGAGGTGTAATCGTCGTTCGCCAGCAGCGTCGGGTACATCTGCGCCACGCTCGCCTGCACCGCCCCGATGGCCTTGTGCTCGAGTTCCTCGGGCACCAGCATGTAATCCGGCGCCAGGCAGATCTGGCCTGCGTTCATCATCTTGCCCAGCGCGATCCGCTCCGCCGCCTTGGCAACGTCGGCGCTGCGTCCGAGAATGGTGGGCGACTTGCCGCCCAGTTCCAGCGTCACCGGCACCAGATTGTCCGCTGCCGCGTGAAGCACGTGCTTGCCGATCGAGGTCGCCCCGGTGAACAGGAGGTGATCGAACGGCAGCGAGCAGAAGTCCTGGCCCGTCTGAGGCCCGCCCAGAATGACGGCCACCTCCTCTTCACCGAAGAACTTGGGGAACAGTTCGGCCATCAGTTCCGAGGTCCGCTCGGTAAACTCGCTGGGCTTCAGCATCGCCCGGTTCCCCGCCGCAAAGGCCTGCGCCAGCGGCCCCATCGTCAACCCGACCGGGAAGTTCCACGGCGCGACGATGCCGATCACGCCCTTGGGCTCGTACCGCACCTCGGCCCGCGCCCCGAGCAGGTTCAGCGGGAAGTTGACGTGGCGCTTCTCGGGCTTGCTCCATGCCTTCATCCGCTTCTGCGAATAGCGGATCAGGCTGATCGAGGGCATGATATCGGTCAGCATCGACTGCTCGTGGCTGCGGTGGCCGAAGTCGGCGCTCATCGCTCTGGCGAAATCCTCGCCATGCGCCAGCAGCATCCTGGCGCAGCGCTCCAGACGGTCGTTGCGCGTCGACAGAGGCTCAGGCCGGGCTGCCATAAAGGCCTCGCGCTGCTTGCCGAGCGCAGTCATCATTTCGTCGCGCGCCGTTTCCTTGAACATGTCGCCCCGCTCCCCGAATCGCGTTCAGCCCGGCCCCTGCAAAAGGAATAGCAGCCATGCCGTAGCGGCAAGGCAGGTCCCCAGCGGCAGTGCCGTGTTAGCGTCGATCTTACGCTTGCTGACAAGCATGACAATAGCCGCTGCAATGCCGATGATGCTTGCACCAAGCATCGTCTCGACGACACCCAGCGGCCCCAGCCAGAGCCCGATCGCGCCGAGCAGCGGAGGGTCGCCCGAGCCCATCCCCTCGCGCCCGCGAGCCTTGAGATAGAACCTCGCGATCAGCCACAGCAGAGCATAACCCACCACGCCCCCGGCAACGGCTATACCGATCACTCCTGCGTCATCGATCACTCTGGCGCGGGCGATTGACACAAGCAGCCCGCTTGCGGCCAGCCAGCCCACAAGCAACCGCGGCAACCACAAGTGTCGCAGATCGAGCAACGCCAGCAGCAGCAACTGCCACCCCAGCAGCATGGCGGCGAGCGCCAGGCCTTCACGCGCCAGCAACAGCGATGCCACGCCAATGGCGGCGCCGCCCAGTTCGCAGGCAAGCTGCCATCCGCCGATGCGCGCACCGCAGGAGCGGCACTTCCCCCTTTGCATCATCCACGACAGAACAGGCACCAGTTCGACCACCGTCAGAGCCTTGCCGCACCCGTCGCAGGCGGACCGACCGGTCACGACCGAACGTCCCGAGGGCAAACGCTCCAGAGCAGCGCCCAGAAAGCTCCCGACAATTGCGCCCAGAATGGCCGAACCGACCAGCGGAACGCCTGCAGGCAGGCTCGAAAATGCAGGACCCAGCATCTGTTCGACCAATGCCCCATTTGCGTTCGCTGCAGTGCAGCACTATGTACGCGGATGAACGCGGGAGCACACAAGCCCGCGCATCAGCGCCCAGACACAAGGGCCAAATGCAAAGGTCAGTCAAGACATGGCACAGTTCTCGTCAGCCGATCCCGTCGTCATCCTGTCCTATGCCCGCACCCCCATGGGCGCGATGCAGGGAGCCTTGGCAGATGTTTCTGCCACAGATCTCGGCGCCACCGCAGTCAAGGCCGCGGTCGAGCGCGCAGGCGTATCGCCCGATGGCATCGACCGCATTTACATGGGCTGCGTGCTTCCTGCAGGCCTCGGTCAGGCCCCTGCTCGCCAGGCGGCTATCAAGGCTGGCCTGCCCAAGTCGGTTCAGGCGACCACGGTCAACAAGGTTTGCGGCTCGGGCATGCAGACGATCATCATGGGCGCCGAAGCCCTCGCCTCGGGCAGTGTCGATGTCGTTGTTGCCGGCGGGATGGAATCGATGACCAACGCGCCGTACCTGCTCAAGAAGCACCGCTCGGGCGCGCGCATCGGCCATGACACCGCCTACGACCACATGTTCCTCGATGGCCTCGAAGATGCCTATGAAGCCGGCCGCGCCATGGGCACTTTCGCGCAGGACACCGCCAACGCCTATCAGCTGACCCGCGAACAGCAGGACACCTACACCGTCGAATCGCTGCGCCGGGCCCAGACTGCTGTTGCCGATGGCACCTTCAAGGACGAGATCGCCCCCGTCACCGTCAAGACGCGCGCCGGCGAAGTCACTGTCGACACCGACGAGGCACCCGGCAAGGGCCGCCCGGACAAGATTCCGTCGCTGAAGCCTGCCTTTGCCAAGGACGGCACGATCACCGCAGCCACGTCCTCGTCGATTTCAGACGGTGCCGCCGCTGTCGTGCTGGCCCGTGAAAGCACTGCCAAGGCGGCGGGCCTCGCCCCGGTCGCAAAGGTCGTCGCGCTTGCCGCCCACGCCCAGGAACCCAAGGACTTCACCACGGCCCCCGTCGGTGCGATCCAGAAGGTTCTCGACAAGGCCGGGTGGTCGATCGCCGATGTCGACCTGTTCGAAGTCAACGAAGCCTTCGCCTGCGTTGCCATGTTCGCGATGCACGACCTCGGCATCCCGCACGAAAAGATCAACGTCCATGGCGGCGCAACGGCGCTCGGCCATCCCATCGGTGCGTCGGGCACCCGCATCGTCACCACGCTGATCGCCGCCCTCAGGAAGCATGGCAAGACCAAGGGCGTTGCCAGCCTCTGCATCGGCGGCGGTGAAGCGACGGCCCTGGCCATCGAACTGGTCTGATCGGCAACAGTCCGGCACAACGCCCGGAACAACGAAAGACCCCGACCGCAAGGCCGGGGTCTTTTCGCATCAGGAACAAGGCAGCGTCAGGGCTTGCCCGCGCCCCACACGGCGGTCGCCTTGATATAGCCTTTGCGACCGTCAACGTCGAAGCTGCACCAGCCAGCCTTGCAGTCGCCGATCTTGCCCATGACCCCCGGGGCCACGCGCCAGAGCAGACGCCCGGATCCGTCCTTGTTCTCGCGCAGGCCGGTGATGGTGCCCTTGACGATTCCGGTCTGGTCCCTGCTCAGGAATTGCGCGAGCATCCAGCCGCGCGCGCCATCGGGATCTTCGACCAGGCGCCAGCCCCCCATCACGCGCAGCACTTTCATGGGGACGCCCTTGCGCGTGTAGGTCCAGTTGATCCGATATTCCCGACCCGGTCCCACGCGCATGTTCGCGGTGTCCTTGCGGGTCGATACCCAATACGGCACGCCGTCTTCTGCGTCCTGCGCAAGAGCCGTCGGCGCAAGCAGGGCGCAGGCGACTGATGCGATAACGGCAGCAGGGGCACGACTGTAGCGATTGATCATGTACCAGCCGTCGCAAAAATGACCGGCAAGAGCAACACCACAGCGTGCTCTGTCCACGATGGCGGGCCGTCACCATGCTTGACCGCTGCCCCACCCCGGGCCTAGCTTTGCATCCATGCCGAGTTCCGCCGACTATCGCCCGACCCGCCGCGTCGATGGCACCCCGCGCATCGCCGTCACCCGCCGCCTGCTCCCGGAAACGGAAGCGCGGATGAACGAACTTTTCGACGTATCCCTGAATGCCGAAGACCGCGCCATGTCGCGCCACCAGCTTGTCGCGGCGATGCAATCGGCCCATGTCCTCGTCCCCACCGTAACGGATCGCATCGACGCGGCAATGATCGCCGAAGCGGGTCCGCAGCTCGGCCTGATCGCCAACTTCGGTGCGGGCACCGAACATATCGACCTTGCCGCCGCCCGAGCGCGCAAGATCATCGTCACGAACACGCCCGGCGTATTTACCGACGACACTGCGGACATGACGATCGCCCTGATCATCTCGGTCGCCCGCCGCTTGAACTATGGTGGCCGCACGCTGCGCGCCGGCAAGTGGGAAGGCTGGGCTCCTTCCACCATGCTTGGCCACCGGCTCGCCGGAAAGACGCTGGGCATCATCGGCATGGGGCGCATAGGCCAGGCCGTGGCGCATCGCGCCCGGGCCTTCGGCCTCAATGTCCTCTACAACAGCCGCCACCGTCTGCCCGAAGCGCTCGAGACGATGTTCGGCGCAAGTTTCGAGCCCGACCTCGACAGACTGGTCGCCGAGGCGGACATTCTGACGCTGCACTGCCCGGCAACGCCCGAAACGCATCACATGATCGACGCGCGACGCATCAGCCTGATGAAGCCGCACGCCTACATCGTGAACACGGCAAGGGGCCAGCTGATCGAGGAGGAGGCCCTCATCGCAGCGTTGGTCGATGGCCGCATCGGTGGTGCCGGCCTGGACGTGTTCGAACACGAACCGCAGGTCGATGCGCGTCTCCTGGCCCACCACAACGTCGCAATCCTGCCACACATGGGCAGCGCCACATTCGAGGGCCGCATCGCTTCGGGTGACAAGGTCATCGCCAACATCCGCTTCTGGGCAGATGGTCATCGCCCGCCAGACCAGGTGCTCGAGGGTCTCGTCTGACGACTTGCAATTGTCCGAAACTGGAACCGTTCGTCGCGTTTCGCACAACAAACGGTTGCTGGCGCGCTTGTGCGCTGCCGCAATGTTGCTCTAAAGCCCCGCGCGGAGAGGATCTGGTGCAGCACCGCTGCGCGAGGGGGAGAGTCACGCATGCGTAAACTACTGGCGATGGCCTGCGCTGCAGGAGCAATCCTGCTGCCCGCATTGGCCCATGCCCAAGGCGCTGTCAGCGTCGAAGACGTTGCCGATACCGGCGACACCGCCTGGATTCTGGTTTCCTCCGCCTTCGTGCTGATGATGGCGATGCCGGGGCTTACGCTGTTCTACGGCGGTCTAGTCCGCGCCAAGGGCTTCCTTGCCGTGCTCGTGCAAGTGGGTGCAATCGCGGCCGTCGCGTCTGTGCTTTGGGTGATGGTCGGCTATACTCTGGCCTTCGGCGACGTCTCGGGCGGATGGCTCGGCGCTGGCAACGCCTGGATGCTCCTGAACCTCGGAAACGTCCGCGCCGATACGGCCATTCCCGAAAGCGCCTTCGCACTGTTCCAGATGTGCTTCGCACTCATCACGCCCGCGCTGATGGTCGGTGCCTGGGTCGATCGCGCGCGCTTCGGCTGGGTCGTCGCCTTCTCCGCACTGTGGAGCCTGCTGGTCTATGCACCGGTCGCACACTGGGTCTGGGGCGGCGGCTGGCTGGCAAGCCGCTTCGGCACGCTCGATTTCGCGGGCGGGATCGTGGTCCACACCACTGCCGGCGTATCGGCGCTGGTCGTCGCCATGCTGCTGGGCAAGCGCTCCGGCTTCCCCAAGACGCTGATGCTGCCGCACAGCCCTGCCCTCACCATGGCGGGGGCCGCCCTCCTCTGGGTCGGCTGGTTCGGCTTCAACGGGGGCTCGGCCCTCGCCGCCAATGACGATGCCGCCTCGGCCATCATCAACACGCATCTCGCAGCCTGCGTCGCGGCGCTGGTCTGGATCGGCATCGAAAAGCTCAGCGTCGGCAAGGCCACCTCTGTCGGCTTTGCCACCGGCGCCATCGCCGGCCTCGCCACCGTGACGCCTGCCGCCGGGTTCATTGCCCCCGGTTCGTCCATGCTGTTCGGCGTGGTGGCTGCGGCTGTCTGCTATCCCATGATCCAGCTGGTCAAGCAGCGGCTCGAGATCGACGATTCGCTCGATGTCTTCGCCGTGCACGGCGTTGGCGGAATGATCGGGTCCCTGCTGCTGGCGGTGTTCATCTCGCCTTCCTTCGGCGGCACCGGCTTTGCCGAGGGCATGACACTCGGCCGCCAGGTCGTCGCCCAGGTTGCCGGCGTCGGGATCGTGGCGATATGGAGCGGCATAGCGACCGTCGTCTGTTCGCTCATGGTTTCGATGGTCATCCCCATGCGCGTCAGCGAAGACGAGGAGCGCGAGGGGCTCGACATCACCAGCCATGGCGAACGCGCCTGGGAATTCGATTGATCGGTCGCTGGCAAGGCGTGGCTTGCCCAAGTCGCGCCTTGCAGCGGCCAAAGCCCGGCCATAGTCTGTCGCCATGACCGCAACCGAGGCCGAAGCCCCGTCCCTCCTTGAACAGGATCTGTGCACAGGCTGCGCAGCCTGCTGCGACGGCACGATTTTCACGTACGTCGAAGTCAGCCGCGACGAGGAGCAGGCGCTTGGCGATCGTTTCGCGATGCAATCGCGCGAAACCGATGCAATCTTCTTCCAGCCTTGTCCGCATTCGGTCTGCCAGAGCTGCCAGATCTATACGATCCGCCCCGAAACCTGCCGGAAGTTCCGTTGCAAGACGCTGAAAGCCTTGCGCGCCGACGAGATCGAGAGTGCCGAGGCGTTCCGACGCGTGGACGAAATGTTGAGGGCGCGCGAACAGTTGCAGCCATTCCTGATCGCAGGCGAGACGCTCAACGCTGCACGTGAACGCCGCGGACAGATCGCCGCCAGCGCCGAGCGCACCGCATCAGAAACGGCTTTCGTGCTCAAGCTGACCGCGTTCGACCTCCTTCTGGACCGCTATTTTCGCGATCCCCGCAAGGCGATGTTCCGTCATAAGCCTTCCGGACAGGAGGCCGCGTAACCCGCCACCCTACACCACCTTCCTTTAGTTATGATCGGCACCCTGTAGAATTTTCTGTGATTCCATGACCTTCGATAAGTAGCGAGCCTGCGCTGCCGTCAGTATCATCGCGTCCATGCCCGATGCTGACGACCTTTCCACGGCAAGCAGGCTTTGCCTGGCCTGCGGCCTGTGCTGCGATGGTACAGTGTTCGGCTTTGCCCACATCGAGGAAGAAGAGGTCGAGGACACGGCAGGGATCGGCCTGCAGACCATACGCACGACCAATGACGAGCCGGCATTTCTGCTTGGCTGCCACTATCTCGATGGTACGGCCTGCACCCGATACCGGGATTGGAGGCCCTCGGTCTGTGGCGATTACTTCTGCGAGGTCCAGAAGCGCGTGGGCAAGCAAGAGCTGGCCGAGGATGAAGCTTTCAGCATCATTGCCCGCGCCCGGCAGATGACTGAGGAAATCAAGGCCTTGCTGCCACCGGGGGTGCCAATCTCGCAGGCGCGCGGGCTCTTCAAGGATCTCGCAGCGAAGCGCCCGGATATCGCGCCCGATGAAGCCACCTTCGTCGTCAAGATGTTCGTGCTGGAACGCTTCCTCGATAGCGCGTTCAGAGGAGCGAAGCGTGCTCATCTGCGCAGTGCGGCACAACCGGCACCCTCCCGGCAAGACACCGGCGCAGCATAGCGAACCTCGGTCGCGGCCTTGCCTAAAGTTATCCGGGCTTGGTGACTAATTTCCCCGCCATGCTTGCCTTCCGACAAATGGCGGCACGCCGCTGTCAAATGTATGATAGCCGGGATGTCGGCACCCGCACCTGATCTCACGCTGGAAAGTAGGCTTTGCCTGGCATGCGGCCTGTGTTGTGACGGCACGCTCTACGAAGATGCCAAGATCCGCGAAGACGAAGTCCGCGATGTCGAAAGCATCGGTTTGACGACATCGCGCAACGCGCAAGGCCATCCCACTTTCGTATTTGCCTGCCGTTATCTCGATGGCGCCTGTTGCGCCCGCTATGAACAATGGCGCCCATCGGTCTGTTCAAAATTCTTCTGCAGAGTCCAGCAAAGGGCGCGCGCAGGGGAATTGACCGAGGAACAGGCCATGGAAAAGATTGCAGCTGCTCGCCAACTCGTCACCGAGGTCAAAGCTACGCTGCCTGCAGGCATGCCGATAGTCGAAGCGCGTCATCATTTCACGCGCATTGCCGCAAAGAAGCCCGATCTTTCGCCGATGGAAGCCCGCTTTGCGGTCAAGATGTTCGTGCTCGAACGCTTTCTGGATCTCGAATTCCGCAAGCCAGACAAGGGTCACCTGCCAGCCGAACGCAGATCCAGCATTCCGGCCTGAACGGAGCGTCGCGCCGGCAAAGCGCGGGACGCTCCGTTGGCCGGCAAAGGTCAGTCCCCGGTCAGGATCCGGTCGACGAGCTGCTTCACCGTCGGAGTGAAGTTGTTCGAATAGAACGGATCCTGCTTGAAGCGATAGGCCGCGTGGCCTGCGAACATCAGGTTCCTGTCGATGTCGCCGCCGTGCGCGATGTCCTGCAAGGTCTTCTGGATGCAGAAGCTGCGCGGGTCCGCGAGGCGCCCGGTGGTGTAATCGTCATGGTCTTTCCATGAAGAGAACCCGCAGTGCGACAGGCAACCCATGCAGTCCTTCTGATCCTGCTGGATCTCGTCACGCTCTTCCGGTGTCACAAACACCATGGTGTCGTCCGGCGTGCGCAACGCGTGCACAAACCCCGCGCCATGCCATTCACGCGCCCGGGCCAGATCGTTCGGCGTCACCCAGAAGTTCTTGCCCCGCACACCAACGTCCAGCTGCGCGGTATGCTCACCGGCCTCGACGCGCGAGTACGGGATCTGCCGCTCGGAACGTGCTTCCAGGGCGCGTAGGAAAGGATTGCGCACGGCCGAGGAATAGAAGCCCGTGGGCGAGAAGCGGTGCAGCAGCACGTCGCCCGGCTCAAGCGTGCGCAAGTGATCCTTCCACCCCTGCGGGATCGGACTTTCCTCGGTCAGCAACGGGCGCGTGCCAAACTGGAAGGCAATCGCGCCCAGTTCCGGATTGTCGATCCAGTCGTTCCACTCGCGCAGGAACCACACGCCACCTGCCATAACGATCGGCACGTCATCCGAGACACCCTCGGCGCGCATCACGTCGCGCAGTGCCTTGACGCGGGGATAGGGATCTTCCGGCTTCCTGGGATCTTCCGCGTTGGAAAGGCCGTTGTGCCCGCCCGCCAGCCACGGATCTTCGTACACCACCGCCGCAAGCAGGTGCGAGACCTTGTGATAGGCCCGCTTCCACAGTGCACGAAATGCACGGCCCGAGGACACGATCGGCAGATAGTTCACGTTGAACCGCGCTGCGATCTCGGAAAGCTTGTAAGGCATGCCCGCCCCGCAGGTCACGCCCGTCACCAGCCCGCGGGTCTTTTCCAGCACGCCTTCGAGCACGGCCTGCGCGCCGCCCATTTCCCACAGCACGTTGATGTTGATCGCGCCCTTGCCACCGGCAATGTCATAGGCACGCCTGACCTGCTCGACCGCGCCATCGATGGCGTACTTGATCAGTTCCTCGTGGCGTTCCTTGCGCGTGAGGGCATTATAAACCTGTGGAATGATCTTGCCTTCGGCATCGTAGCTGTCGGCATTGACCGCGCTCACCGTGCCGATACCCCCGGCCGCGGCCCACGCGCCCGAGCTCATGTGATTGGTCGCCGCAACACCCTTGCCACCCTCGACCAGCGGCCAAACCTCGCGGCCGCCATAGAGAATCGGCTTCAACCCCTTGAACGCAGACATCAATTTCCTTTCAACGCGCTTGTCGCGCTCGCACCCTTGGCCGTCTTCAGACGGCACGGCTTTATCTCGCCCGGTTCGGGACGGCTCTTCGCCGCGACGAACTGGGCATAATACCCCGCAATCTCTGGTTTACGGTGAAATTCATCCAAGCGAAAGCCCACGGCTTCCAGTTCGCAGATCAGCAACGCCGGAGGAATGCCGTGCCGGTCGGTCGAACGATCGAGATCGACCACCACGATCTTGCCCCCCGCCTTCAATGAAGGCCACATTCGCCACAGGAACGCATAAGGCTCAGTCACTTCGTGATACATGTGGATCATCAGCACGCGGTCGAAGCTGCGTTCGGGCAAGCGCGGATCGTCCACGCCGCCTGGCTTGATCGAGACGTTGTCCAGCCGGTCATGTTCGACACGTGACCCAAGCCGCCGCAAGGCGTCGCCATCGATGTCCTGCGCCAGCACGCGCCCCTTGCTGCCGACCCGCTCGGCAAGGCGTACGGTGTAGTAACCTTCGCCCGCCCCGATGTCGGCAACGCTCATGCCCGGCTGTATCCCGGCCAGGTTCATCACCATGTCCGCCTCGCCCAGGCGGTCACGTTCCTGCTCGTTGGAAAAAGCGTTGCTGACCACGCCGGAAACGGGGCGGTCAGCGGTAGGAAACTCGCGCGACGTTTCAGGACGCTTGTCGTCCACCTGCGGCTTGCACGCAGCAATGGCCAGCGACGCCAACACGGCGAGTGCGACTGAACGATGGGCCGAAGCCCGCCGCATCAGTCGTCATCCTCCACGGTCACCTTCTCGCCCGTCACCTTCTGCGAAAGTGCGGCAGCCATGAACGGGTCAAGCGCGCCATCGAGAACTTCGGTCGGGTTGGTGGAGACCACCCCGGTCCGCAGGTCCTTCACCTGCTGATAAGGCTGCAGCACGTAGGACCGGATCTGGTGCCCCCAGCCGATCTCGGTCTTGGCGGCATATTCGCCGCTCGCCGCAGCCTCGCGCTTGGCCAGTTCTGCTTCGTAGATGCGCGCCTTCAGCATGCCCATCGCGGTTGCACGGTTCTTGTGCTGGCTGCGGTCGTTCTGGCTGGCAACGATGATCCCGGTCGGAATGTGCGTGATGCGCACCGCCGAATCGGTAGTGTTGACGTGCTGCCCGCCCGCACCCGAAGCGCGATAGGTATCTATCTTCAGGTCCGCCGGGTTGATCTCGACCTCGATGTTGTCGTCGATCTCGGGATAGACCCAGACCGAACTGAACGAGGTGTGTCGCCGCGCCGAACTGTCATAGGGGCTGATGCGAACCAGACGGTGCACGCCGCTTTCGGTCTTGGCATAGCCATAGGCGTTCTCGCCCTTGATCAGCAGGGTGGCAGACTTGATGCCTGCGGCTTCGCCCGCGTGATAATCGACCAGATCGACCTTGTAGCCATGGCGCTCCGCCCAGCGCGTATACATGCGCTGCAGCATTTCCGCCCAGTCCTGGCTTTCTGTCCCGCCGGCGCCGGCATGGACTTCAAGGAAGCAGTTGTTGGCGTCAGCCTCGCCGGCAAGCAGGGCCTGCACCTTGTCGTTGTCGGCACGGTCGGCCAGCGCGGCAAGCGTGGCGAGGCCTTCGTTTACCGTGGCCTCGTCGCCTTCCATTTCGCCAAGCTCGATGAATTCTATTGCATCGGCCATTTCCTGACCGATCTCGTTCACCGTCCCGATCGAGGCCTCGAGCCGCCTGCGCTCGCGCATCACCTCTTCGGCCTTCTTGGGATCATCCCACAGCTTCGGGTCCTCGACGCGGGCGTTCAACTCGTCGAGACGGCGCACGGCGCGATCCCAGTCGAGGAACTTGCGCACCAGCGCCAGCGCGGCATTGATGCGGTCGATATGGGCCTGCCCTTCGGCACGCATGGGGCTGAACTCCGGTCAATTCGAAACAAAACGAACTGCGCCGCTTAGCGAAGCGGGCAGGCATGTAAAGCCCAAGCGTGAAATGCCGAGTGCGTAATGGGGCGCGCGTTCAGCCCTTGAGCTTGCGCACCGCAGCAAGCGTCATCTTAACGTGGTCGCGATAGTCCATGTCGGAATGAACCATCACGATCTTGCCGTTGCGGGCGATGACATAGCTGGTGCGCTTGGTCAGTCCGGTCGAGGAACCATCGGGCTTGCGCAGGTCCACATCATAGGCCTTGATCAGCGCGGGGCTGGCGCTGGCTACAGCAAACTTGTCCCGGCACGCCTCGGTCGAGAACTTCTGCAACGTCGCCACGTCGTCGTTCGACATGCCGATGACCGTCGCGCCCGCCGCCTTGAACTGCGCGGTCGCTTCGGCAAAGGCGTGCGCTTCCAGCGTGCACCCTTGCGTGAAGGCCTTGGGGTAGAAGTACAGCACCACCGGTCCCTTCTTCAGCGCCTGATGCAGCTTGAACGAGAACGGCTTGCCAGCCAGCGCCCCTTGCGCTGCGAAATCCGGCGCTCTCGCACCGGTCGGCAGCTCGGCAAGGGCCGGAGCGGAAACGGAAACGGCGAAGGCTGCGGCGGCAGCAAAGAGGGTGCGGATCGTCATGCGGGGACGCTAACAGACCTCACCCCTCATCGCCAATGCCTTTCGGGGCAGCTCTCCGCTCTTCGGCTGATCAGTAGATTCCGCCCTGCTCCTCCAGGAAGTCCTGCTCCACCGGCGCTTCCTCGGCGCCGCCTTCCGGAATGCCGCGCGCGGCACGCGCTCTGCGCAATGCGTCAATCACCGCCTGCTTGGCACTGACTTCACCTTCGCGGGCCGTGCGGCGGGGTTCGGTGTCCGGCTTGAAGGCTTCCCAGATGACCGACGCCTTCGCCACGTCGTTCTCGGGCGTCCCACCGAACACGCGCTTGCCTGAAACGCGGTCGATCTTGACCATTCGCACGCCCTCGGGAACTGCGAAGGGAATGTCCTTCCAGCGCGCCCGGGTCTCCTGTACCAGCTGCTTGAAGACCGGCGCCGCGATGCGCCCGCCCTGTGCGTATCCGCCAAGGCTGCGCGGCTGGTCGTAACCGATATAGACGCCCGCGATGATGTCCGGCGAGCCCCCCACGAACCACACGTTGGTCGGGCCGGAGGTCGTCCCGGTCTTGCCGAACAGCGGCAGGTTGAGATCGCGCAACGTCACCGCCGTGCCGCGCACCACCACGCCTTCAAGCATGTGGACCACCTGATAGGCCGTGCGCGCGTCCATGACCTGCTTGCCGGTCGGCTTGAAGCGCGGCATCGGCTTGCCGTCCCACTGCGCCATGGAGCAGTTGTCGCAGCGGCGGTTGTCGGCGCGCCAGATCACCTTGCCGTTGCGGTCCTGCACGTAGTCGATCAGGCTCGGGTTGTGCTGACGCCCCTGGTTGGCCAGCGCCGCATAGGCGTTGACCATCTTGAGCACCGTAGTGTCCCCGGCGCCAAGCGCCATTGAAAGGTAAGGCTCGTACTCGCCGATCCCGACGTTCTTGATCGTGCGCACCACCTTGTCCATGCCCACGTCGTTGGCCACCCGCACCGTCATCAGGTTGCGCGATTGCTCGAGCCCCCAGCGCATGGTGTGACTGCCCGATCCGCCTTCGTTGCCGAAGTTGCGGAAGCATTTCTCGCCCAGTGCCGCGCCCTGATAGACGCAGAAGGTCCCGTCGACGACCATCGAGGCCGGCGTCATCCCGTTGTCCAGCGCCGTGGCATAGACGAACGGCTTGATCGTCGAGCCCGGCTGGCGGTTGGCCTGCGTCGCGCGGTTGAACGAGCCCAGCCGCGCGTCGAACCCGCCCTGCATCGCCAGCACGCGGCCGTTCTGCGGGTCCTCGACCACCATGCCGCCCGAAACCTCGGGTACCGTGCGCACGGCGTAGGTCGAGCCATTGACCGGCGCCACCGCCGTCACGTCACCCGGCTTGATGCTGTCCGGCAGCCCGATCAGACTGGCAGTCTGTCCATCCGAAAAACCCACCTTGCCCGAAGAGCCGCTGCGCGAAAGCAGCACGCCGATCCGCCAGTTCTGGTAGTTGATCGAGATGTTGCTGGTGATCAGCTCGGTCTGCCAGCGATCGTTATCCACATCCAGCCGTGCGATCGGCCCATGCCAGGCGCGACCACCGGAGTAGCGCAGCAGAGCCGCCCGCAGCGAATTCTGCGCCGCGGTCTGCAACTGCGTATCGAGCGAAGTGCGCACCCACAGCCCCCCGGCATAGACGCTGTGCGGGCCGTCCTCGGCCTTCTCGCCGAATTTCTCGATCAGCTGGCGGCGCACTTCTTCCAGGAAGTAGCCCGCATCGGCCGTGTAGTTCTCCGCCCGACGCGGCTTGAGCCCCAGCGGCATGGCCTGCGCGGCGGCGGCTTGTTGCGGCGTCGCCCAGCCGTTCTTGACCATCTGGTCGAGCACCCAGTTGCGACGCTCGATGGCCATGCTTTCATACTGCGCGCGCCCATAGCGTTCCGGGGCCTTGGGCAGGATCGCAAGGAACGCGGCCTCATGCAGCTGCAGGTCACCCACGTCCTTGTCAAAGTAGGCACGCGCTGCAGCCTGCACGCCGAAGCTCTGCCGTCCCAGCGGAATCTCGTTGAGATAAAGCTCAAGGATCTGCTGCTTGTTCAGCACGCCCTCGATCCTGCGCGCGAGGACCATTTCCTTGAGCTTGCGCGTGATCGAATACTCGTCGCCGATCAGGATGTTCTTGGCCACCTGCTGGGTGATCGTCGAACCGCCGCGCGCACGTTCGCCCGAGCCGTACTTGGTCACATAGTCGACCACCGCCCCGGCAAAGCCGAGGTAGTCGATCCCGCCATGGCTCCAGAAGGTCTTGTCCTCGGCCGAAAGGAACGCATTGATCATCGGCTCGGGGAAATCGACGAAACGCAGCTGCACGCGGCGTTCGCGGGCATAGCTGGAAACGATTTCGCCATCATTGCCCCGCACCATCGTCGGCAAGGGCGGCTGGTAGGTGAGCAGCGTGTCAGCCGAAGGCATCGTGCGGATCACCGCCACCCACAGCACGAACCAGCCTACCAGAATCGCGCCAATGGCGTAGTTCAGGAAGCGGAAGCGGCGGCTCTCGCCCCACTTTGTGCGATACCACCGGGAAAGGTTACCCCACCGTGCACGACCTTCGTCGCGGATGAGCTTGAACCGGGATTGCTGGGACGTCTCTTCGGCCATGTTGCAGGGCCTCTAGCACGCCCGCGCCGTGGCAAGCCAGAGCGAACCTGCAGCCAATGCACTCAGGGCATCGCACTATTCGGCGAAGCGCCAACCTGCCCCTCGGCAAGGAAAATCTCGATCGCCCGCGCCACCGATCCGGAAAACGCGCGCCGCCACGCCGGATCGCGCATCTTCTGCGCATCGTCCACGTTGCTGATATAGCCTGCTTCGATCAGCGCAGAAGGCAGATCGAGCGACTTCAGGACAACAAAAGCCGCTTCGCGCTGGGGCGTCTGGTGAAAGCGTACCGTCTCCTGCCCTTCCCGGACGACCAGTTGCCCGAACCGCAACGACCGTTCCCGCATTTCTCGCCGGGCCAGATCGACAAGGATCGAGGACACTTGCGCCCCCTGCCCTTCAAGGTTCACGCCATTGACAGTGTCGGCCTTGTTCTCCCGCGCCGCCAGCGCCTCGGCAACACCGTCCGACGCCTTGTCGGAAAGCGTGTAGACCGTCGCACCTTGCGCCAGGTCATTCTGCGCAGCGTCGGCATGGACCGATATGAACAAGTCTGCCGCAAGGCGGTGCGCAATGTCGGCACGCTCTTCCAGCACCAGAAACCGGTCCGAGTTCCGGGTCATCGCCACCCGCACCTTGCCATCGGCCAGCAGCGCATCGCGCAGGGATTGCGCCAGCAACAGGGTCAGGTCCTTTTCGCGCTCCCCCGCCGAACCGCTCGCACCGGGATCGTGGCCGCCATGCCCGGCGTCGATAACCACCAGTGGCCGGCTGACATCGGCCGGCCCTTCGACCGGCGGAAGCCCGACACGCCCACTGCTTGGCGGCATCTCCAGCCGCAGCACGGATCGCGGTTCGATTTCGGCAAGGCCCGATGAAAATGCCGCCCACATCAGTGCCGCCGCCGCAACCGGCGCGGCAAAGACCGCGATCAGGACCCCCTTGTTCTCCATCTGAACCGGTCTATGCCCCGCCCCACCCCTGCCGGTCCAGACCCAAAACGTTGGCATGGTTAACGGGCCGTTCCCGGCATTGTTTTAATTGCCGGTTTGCAATTGGGGTGCTAGCACCCATCTACCGGGGCAAGCCAGCACCGGCGCATCCACGCCGAAACCGCCGGAAAGCGCACATCTTGCGCCGCGGTGGGCGAGGGAAAGCCCGCTGGTGAAGATCCCGCCAACGTGGAGAGAAAGAAGCGCAAGCGCCCTCCTCCGCGCCACAAGGTTGATGCCGTGATGATGAGCCGTGTTTCGTTCCTGCCTAGCTGCCCCACTGGGGCGGTCGCGGCTTGGACGCTTGCCGGCACGCGCACTTCGCCGCGAGTTGTCTTCACAGCAGACACAAACCAACCGCCGCCGGGCGGCGAGCGACAGGGCAAGGCAGTCGATACGCTGCGCGCCGCAACGCTCCGATCCGGCAAACCCGCATTCGCGAATGACATTCGCAACGGAGTGATCCGTGCAATTGCCGTTCGTGCATCCCAAACGAACCGCGCCAGAAACGCATTGGTAGCCCCAGAGGCAATCCAGCGGCAGCGCGGCTGGAGTATTTGTAATGACCACGCGCATGCTGATCGATGCGCGCCACCAGGAAGAAACCCGGGTGGCGGTGCTGAAGGGCAATCGGATTGAAGAATTCGACTTTGAATCTGCTGATCACAAGCAGATCAAGGGCAATATCTACCTCGCCAAGGTAACCCGTGTAGAACCCTCGCTTCAGGCGGCGTTCGTCGATTTCGGCGGCAATCGCCACGGTTTCCTGGCGTTCAGCGAAATCCACCCTGATTACTACCAGATCCCCAAGGAGGATCGCGAGGCCCTGCTGGCGGAAGAAGCCGCACACGCCGAAGAAGAAGCCGCCCTGCGTGCCGCTGAAGACGCGGAAGACGAAGACTACGCCGATGGCGAAGGGTACGATTCTGATGAAGGCGTGACCGAAGTCGACACGTCCGAAAAGGACCAGGTCGCCACCATCGAAGGCGGCGTCGTCGAGAACGGTTTCGACCACGAAGGTGAAGAGGGCGACGAAGGCGAGGAAACCTCGCAAGCTTCGGACGAAGGCGAAGAGGGTGACAGCAACCGCCGTCGCGGCCGTCAGGGCCGTCGCCGTCAGGGCGGTCGTTCGCAGGGCAAGGAAGCCGACGAACTGCGCGCCAAGCGCATGGCGCTGCGCCGTCGCTACAAGATCCAGGACGTGATCCAGCGCCGCCAGGTCCTGCTCGTCCAGGTCGTCAAGGAAGAGCGCGGCAACAAGGGCGCCGCCCTCACTACCTACCTCAGCCTCGCCGGCCGCTACTGCGTGCTCATGCCGAACAGCAGCCATGGCGGTGGCATCAGCCGCAAGATCAGCTCCTCGGCCGATCGCAAGCGCTTGAAGACGATCATCTCCGAAATGGAACTGCCGCGCTCGATGTCCTGCATCGTCCGCACGGCCGGCCTCCAGCGCACCAAGCCCGAAATCAAGCGCGACTTCGACTACCTCGCCCGCCTGTGGGACGAGATCCGCGAACGCACGATGAAGTCGGTCGCGCCCGCCCTGATCCATTCGGATTCCGACCTGATCAAGCGCGCCATTCGCGACATCTACAATCGCGAGATCGAGGAAGTCGTGGTCGAGGGCGAGCATGGCTATCGCGCCGCCAAGGACTTCATGAAGCTCCTGATGCCGAGCCACGCCAAGCGCGTGAAGGCCTATGCCGATCCGGTGCCGCTGTTCCAGCGCTATGGGGCCGAAGACCAGCTCACCGCGATGTACGACCCGGTCGTGCAGCTCAAGTCTGGCGGCTACCTCGTCATCAACCCGACCGAGGCCCTGGTCTCGATCGACATCAACTCGGGCCGCTCCACCAAGGAGCACGGCATCGAGCAGACCGCGGTTGCCACCAACCTCGAAGCCGCGCGCGAAATTGCCCGCCAGCTCCGCCTGCGCGACATGGCCGGCCTCGTCGTGATCGACTTCATCGACATGGAATATGGATCGAACATCCGTAAGGTCGAAAAGGCGATGAAGGACGCGCTCAAGAACGATCGCGCCCGCATCCAGGTCGGTCGCATTTCCGGCTTCGGCCTGATGGAAATGAGCCGCCAGCGTCTGCGCACCGGCGTGCTCGAGGCCACCACCCGCGCCTGCCCGCACTGCGACGGCTCGGGCCTCGTCCGCACCGCTTCGTCGGCCGGCCTGTCCGCGCTGCGCCTGATCGAGGACGAAGCCGCCAAGGGCAAGGGCAACGTCGTCACGCTCTACGCCAGCCAAGAAGCCGCAATCTACGTCCTCAACGCCAAGCGCGGCGATCTGGCCGAGATCGAGGAGCGCTACGGCGTCACCGTCGAAGTGATCCCCGAAGGTGAGAACGAAGGCGCCAAGATGCGCGTCGCCTCGCGCGGGCCCAAGCCTGAATTCGTCCCCCGCTTCGAACCGATCATCGAGCCCGAAGAGGACGATCTGGTGGAAGAGGACTTCGACGACGAGGAAGAAACCGAAGAGCAGCCCCGTCAGCAGCGCTCGCGCGACGGTGACGAGGGTGACCGCGAGAGTCGCCGCAAGCGCCGCAAGCGCCGCCGTGGCCGCAACCGCGATCGCCGCGATGAGAACGGCGAGACCGAAAGCTCGGCCGAAGAAGGTGACGAGGCCGAAGGCGAAGAAGCTGAAGGCAGCGAAGCCGAAGGCACCGAAGGCGCTCACACCGACGAAGGCGATGACGGCAACGACCGTGGTCCGCGCAAGCGCCGCCGTCGCGGTCGTCGTCGGCGCGGTGGCCGTGAGAACGGCGAAGGCGCTGGCGAACACGCTGAAGGCGATCAGGGCGAAGTTGGTGCCGAGCAGGGTGAACCTGCCGAAGCCTCGGCAGAGCCCGCCCCGGCCGAACCCGTCGTCGCCGAACCGCTCGTCGCCGAACCGGTCGCAGCCGAAGCGCCTGCCCCGGTCGAGGCCGAAGCCGCTCCTGTTGCAGAAGCAGCACCGGCCAAGCCCAAGCGGACGCGCAAGAAGAAGGCTGATGTCGCAGGTGAAGCCGAGGCTGCCCCTGTAGCCGAGGAAGCTCCTGTTTCTGCCCCTGCAGTCGAGGAAGCCGCGCCTGCGCCGGCCAAGCCCAAGCGCACCCGCAAGAAGAAGGTGGAAGCCGCTCCCGAAGCGCCTGCACCTGAAGCCGAAGCTGCGCCCGTCGAAGCTGCGCCAGTAGAAGCTCCTGCGGCCGAAGCTGAAGCCCCGGCGGAAAAGCCCAAGCGCACGCGCCGCAAGAAGGCCGATGCCGTGGCTTCCGAAGCTGCTCCGGCAGAAACGGTCAGCGCAGAAGCGCCGGTCGCCGAAGACGCCGCGGCAGAGGCGGAAGCCGGCGAACAGTCTGCACCGCGTCGCGGCTGGTGGCAGCGCACCTTCGGCGCCTGACCATCGGCTCCTGACCACAGGCTCCGGCCCCAGACAGAAAGGCCCCGCCAGCAATGGCGGGGCCTTTTGCTATCGGCTCAGCACCCATGCTGCTCTGGTTGACCGGCGCTGTCGGCCCCGCCATGGTAACGCAAACAGCATCTGGGAGATGGACATGCGCAAAGGATACCTGACCACGGCGAGAGCCCTCGGACTGGCCCTCGGACTTGGCTTGGGCGCGATGGCCCCTGCTGCGACGCCCCCCTGCCGCGCCGGTGCTTGATTGCCCCCTCGGCCGCCAGCCGCTCTCCACCCAATCCCCCCTGGCCGACGTGCTCTCTGTTCCCGCCGGCAAGGCGGTGGTCGAAGCCGCCTCGCCCGGCCTTGCCGATGCCATGATGCACCCCTTCGGCGGCGGCGCCCTGCCTCCCGGCTTCGATCGCATCGTCACCCCGCGCTCGGTCCTCGCCATGCTCGGCAAGACCGACCCCGCCCTCAGCGCCCGGCTCGACAAGGACTTGGCCAAGGTGCGCCTCACCAATGCCGATGTCGCCATCCGCTGCCGCACCTACGACAATGACCGCCCCGCGATCCCCGCCGATCTTCCGCGCCCGGCCATCCTCGTCTTCGGCAAGATCACCGGCTTTCGCGACAGCCCCTCGGTCAATGCCGCCGAAACCGCGCTCAAGGGCATCGCGGCCCGCCATGGCTGGGGCATCGTCTTCACTGACAGGGGCGGCGTCTTCAACGCAGCGGACCTTTCCCGTTTCGACGCTGTGGTGTGGAACAATGTCAGCGGCGATGCGCTGACGATCCCACAGCGCGCCGCGTTCCGCAAATATGTCGAAAGCGGCGGCGGCTATGCCGGCATCCACGGCTCGGGCGGCGATCCGCAGTTCTTCTGGAACTGGTACGCCGATACCCTGATCGGTGCGCGCTTCATCGGCCACCCGATGGCCCCGCAGTTCCAGGAAGCCCGCGTCGTGATGGAAGACCGCGCCCACCCGGCAACCCATGGCCTGCCCGGCGAATGGCGCATGACCGAAGAATGGTACTCCTTCGATCGCAGCGTCCGCCCGCTGCCCCGCACCCGCGTCCTCGCTTCGCTCGATGAAACCACCTACAAGCCCGGCGAAGGCTTCGGTCGCAACATGGCGATGGGCGATCACCCGATCGCGTGGACCCGCTGCCTCGGCAAGGGCCGCAGCTTCTACACCGCCATCGGCCACCGGCCCGAGAACTACAGCCAGCCCGAAAGCCTGCAACTGCTCGACCAGGGCATCCTGTGGGCCATGGGCCTCAGCCCCGAAAGCTGCGCCGCGAAGTGAAATCCCCCGGCGCGGCCGATTGCGCCGCGCCGACCTCTTTGCCAGTCTGTCATCATAACAGACGGGGAAATGGGATGGGATTGAAAGCCGTTTGGGACGCGCACGTCGTTCCGCGCGTGATCAAGTGCGCCTGCGCTTCACCGGCCATCATGGAGCTTCTCGCCGGCGTCGTGCCTCGCGCGCAGGGCCGCGTGTTCGAGATCGGCTGCGGCGGCGGCCTCAACCAGCAGTTCTACGATCCTGCCCGCGTCACCGGATTTGCCGGGATCGACCCGTCGGGCAAGCTGCTCGACTATGCGCGCGAGGCCGCCGCCCGCAAGGGCTGGCAGGCCGACATCCGCGAAGGCGTGGGCGAGGACATTCCTTTCGGTGACGAGACCTTCGACACCGCCGTCTGCACCTACACGCTCTGTTCGGTCGATGATCCGGAGCAGGTCCTGTCCGAACTGCGCCGCATCCTGAAACCCGGCGGCACCCTGTTGTTCCTCGAACACGGCCTCAGCCCCGATGCGAACGTGGCGAAATGGCAGCGCCGGATCGAGCCTGTCTGGAAACCCCTGATGGGCGGCTGCCATCTTTCCCGCGCCGTCACCGCCCCGGTCCTCGGTGCCGGCTTCCAGCTCGAACACCCGGGCCACCAGTACATGCCCGGCATGCCGAAGTGGGCCGCGTGGATGGAATGGGGCGCCGCCACCAAACTGCGCTGACCCCATTCCTCCCCGGTGCGCCTGTCCCTGCGGAGGCCGGGAGGAAGAGGGACCATCGAAGATGGTAGAGGGGCAACCCCGCTTCAATTCCTCCCCGCCCCGGGGAGGGGGACCACCGCAGGTGGTGGAGGGGCACCCGCAAGACCACACACCCGCACGTCGCGTCCCGCTAATCCTTCGCCTATCGCAGGATCATGCGACGTCTGTTAGACGGAAGATTTCCTGCACAGCTAGGGCGCGCCAGCCCGTAACTCGCAACAGGATGGCACGTCCGTCACTCCAACGCGCGGTATTGGAAATTGCGGAACAGGACTCGGCCATCGCCCGAAGCGAAAAGCGCAGGCCGCAGGCTCAGCAGGTTGTCGACAGTGTTGGCGTTATAACCGGTCACTTCCGAGCGTACCCCGTGGCGGGTCCAGTTCTTGCCATCGAGACTATAGTAGAATGTCACCACCTGATCGCGGTTGGTGATGCGCATGAACATGCGGCGGGCCGGTGGTGCAGGCTCCGGCCAATAGGACGCCTTGCCACCGCGATAGCTGGTCATCCGCGTGCCATCGATGCCCATGCCGAGGTAAAGCCGGTCGTCAAAGAACAGCAGAAGGCCGCCGGTGACCTGGCCTTGAAGTTCGACATCCACGGTCACCTCGTAGGCGCGGTCACCGACCTGCTGGGTGACGACCACGCCGTTCGACGGACCGGTGCCCTTGGCCTTCAGCGAAAGTGTGCGATCGGCAACGGCGATGCGGGCTTTCTCGGCAGGCGTGCTACCGTAAAGGCTCCACAGCGTGCCGAAACGGTCGCTCTCGAAGGCGTCGGAATGCGGCATCCCATGCACTTCTGCCGCAGCCGCAGGCTTGGGCAGCGGCTTCGAAAGGTCCCCGCCCGTCGCGCGGAACCATCCGTCGGCAGTCCATTCGATCGGTTCGAGCAGGGTCTGGCGGCCGAGCGTGTGATAGCCGTTCTCATAGCCGTGGTAGATCATGTACCACTTGCCGCCCGGCCCTTCGACGCACGTGGCGTGCCCGCGTGACCACCACATTTCATCCTTCGAAAGCGTGCGCTGGATCGGATTGTGCGGGCAATGCTCCCACGGTCCGTTGATCGAACGCGACCGCGCCGCGACGATCATGTGACCGGTGGCCGGGCCGCTGGTGCCGCCGACCGCATTGACCAGATAGAAATAGCCGCCCTTGCGGAACAGCTTCGGGCCTTCAGGAGACCACGCCTCGGTGATCCAGTCATCGGGATATCGCCAGGCCTCGTAGACGGTCTCGATCGGGCCGGCCGTGGCAAGGCCATCGGCGGTGAGGCGAACGCGCTTGCCATCGTTGAAGAATAGGTAGCGGTGGCCGTCCTCGCCGACGACGTGGCCCGGGTCGATCAGTCCGCCAACCTTGAGGTCGATCGGATCGCTCCAAGGGCCGGCCATCGAAGGCGCATGAATCACGTAAGTGTTTGCGAAACTTGGGAGATCGGGCGACCATGGCGCTTTCATGAAAGGGATGTAGATGAAATAGCGCCCGTCATGCTTCGCGATGTCGACCGCGAACACCGTCCCCAGTGGCTTGGCCAGAGCCGGGCCGACCGGACGCCAGTTCACCAGATCGCGCGAATGCCAGATCAGCAGCCCGGGCGCAGAATCGAACGAGGAGTGCGTCATGTAATAGTCGTCGCCGTCCTTGAGCACGGACGGATCGGCGTAATCGCCCGACAGGATCGGGTTCAGATAGCGCCCGTCACCCAGGTCTGCGATGCGCTGGCCTTCGATACCAGTTCGCCATACGGGTGTGGCTGCAGGCTTGGATTTGCCAACGGAACATGCCCCCGCGGACTTGGCGGAAGCGCTGGCGCGAGACCCGGGCAAGCCTGCAATTGATCCCAAGGCACCTGCTGCGGCAAGCTTTATCAACGTTCTGCGCGATTCCACGACCCACTCCCAGAAATTAGGATGCAAATTCTATTTCATAGTGGAGAGCCTTGCAATCCTACAAGGACATTCCTCGAACAACAGGTCGGCGCCTTTGCAAGTGGAGACAGCCGACCACTCTTTGCTGTCCTACACGGCGGCGAAATGGCATGGTGGCGAAATGAGCGCTCAACCCTCTCCGCCTGCCTTCCGGCGCGAAACCTCTCACAAGGACCCCCCCAATTTTTCCGAAGGACAAATGGGAGGGGTGGCTGCCGCCCCAGCGACTGACGGGGGGCACTGCGCTCCACTTCACATATGCGAACAAAACCTGAACACTGCGTCAGGAATCCCCCGAAAGCGCCCAAATCCGACCCACCCCGAATTTCCCTGGACCGTGTAAACCCCGTAAACCCCTCTTCACATCCATGAAGAACCGCACCTCTACCAACGGGCAGTTCAGAGCCTCTTGCCCCCCGCGCTGCAATCGCTAAGGACGACTCAGCAAGCCGCAAAGCACGCAACACAGGACAGAACGATGGCGACCTTCTCGCTCCCGAAGAACTCCACGATCACCGGCAAGGCCCGCCACCACGCGTCGGCCACCAACGGCAAGATCCGCAAGTTCAAGGTCTATCGTTACGATCCCGACAGCGGCGAGAACCCGCGCTATGACACGTTCGAGATCGATCTCGACCAGTGCGGCCCGATGGTGCTCGATGCGCTGATCAAGATGAAGGGTGAACAGGACCCCACCCTCACCTTCCGCCGCTCCTGCCGCGAAGGCATCTGCGGTTCGTGCGCGATGAACATGAACGGTCGCAACGGCCTCGCCTGCACCACCGCGATCGAGGACCTGTCCGGCGAAATCCGCATCACCCCGCTGCCGCACATGGAGGTGATCAAGGACCTCGTCCCCGATTTCACCCACTTCTACGCGCAGTACGCCTCGATCCGCCCCTGGCTGCAAACCGTCAGCCCCACGCCTTCGGGCAAGGAGCGTCTGCAGTCGCCCGAACAGCGTGAAAAGCTCGACGGTCTTTACGAGTGCATCCTGTGCGCCTGCTGCAGCACCTCGTGCCCGAGCTACTGGTGGAACTCCGACAAGTTCCTCGGCCCCGCCATCTTGCTCCAGGCCTATCGCTGGCTGGCCGACAGCCGCGACGAGATGACCGGTGAGCGTCTGGACGAGCTGGAAGATCCCTTCCGCCTCTATCGCTGCCACACGATCATGAACTGCGCGAACGTCTGCCCGAAGGGCCTCTCGCCCGCCCGCGCCATCGCCGAAATCAAGAAGATGCAGGCAGAGCGTCTCGTCTGATCCGGTGAGCGAGCAAGCCTTCCGTTACGAGCCGGCCGAGGACCACCCCGGCTGGTTCACCTGGAACCTGACCGACGAGACCCGCTTCAACGCCCAGACCATGGGCCGGATGCTGACGCGGATCGAGGAAGGCGCCGATGGCATCCGCCGCGCCCGCCTGCGCATGTTCCCGGAGCGTCGGCACTCCAACCTGCTCGATGCGGTCCACGGCGGCGTCACCCTCGCCCTCATCGACATCGCGCTCTTCGCGGCGATGCGCACTCTCCTTTCGGGCGACGCTGCAGGCTCGGTCACCCTCGACTTGTCCAGCCAGTTCATCGGTGCAGGCCGCATCGGAGAGCCACTCGATGCGGTAACGGAAGTGCTCCGCGAAACCGGCCGCTTGGTGTTCCTTCGCGGTCTCGTCGTTCAGGGCGATGACACGATCGCCGCATTCAACGGCACGATCCGCAAGCCGACCAAACGATGATCTCGGTCCTGCAGCGCTACCGCGAGCTGGTGACGGCGGGCGAGTTGCGGCCTGATCCCGAACAGGCCGCCGCCGCTGCTCGGCTTGACGCGCTGCAGCAGGAACTCGAAACGCCGCCGCCCTCACCTGGCCTGTTCGGCAAGCTCTTCGGCGCGAAGCCAGCGCCGCCGCCGCGTGGGGTCTACATGTGGGGAGGAGTTGGGCGCGGTAAGTCCATGCTGATGGACTTGTTCCACGACAACCTCGCTCTACCCGCCAAGCGCCGCGCGCACTTCCACGAGTTCATGCTCGATGTCCACGCCCGCCTGCGCGAGGAGCGCAAGAAGGAAAGCGGCGACCCGATCATCCCCGTCGCGGCGGCCATCGCGGCGGAGACGCGCGTGCTCTGCTTCGACGAAATGGTGGTCAACAACAGCGCCGACGCGATGATCATGAGCCGCCTGTTTACCGCGCTGATGGTCGAGGGCGGCGTAACGGTCGTCACCACCTCCAACCGTGCGCCACAGGATCTCTACAAGAACGGTCTAAACCGCGAACACTTCCTCCCCTTCATCGAACTGATCGGAAGCAAGCTCGACGTCCTCACCCTCAATGGGCCCACCGACTACCGGCTGGAACGCATGCGGGGCGTGGGCACCTGGCACGTGCCGGTTGGACCAGAATCGACCGCCAAGGTGCGCGATGCCTTCTTCCGCCTGACGGACTATCCGCCGGAAGACAGCGAACACGTCCCTTCTTGCGATCTTGACGTCGGCGGCGGTCGCAAGCTGCACGTCCCGAAGAGCCTGAAGGGCGTCGGCGTGTTCAGTTTCAAGAAATTGTGCAGCGAAGCTCGCGGAGCGGCGGACTATCTGGCGATTGCCCGCAATTTCCACACCGTGATCGTCGTCGCGATACCGCGTCTTGGCCCGGAATTGCGCAACGAGACAGCACGCTTCATCACGTTCATCGACGCGCTTTACGAGCACAAGGTGAAGTTGATCGCCACCGCTGATGCCGAACCGGCAGACCTTTACGACTGGGGCGGAAAGGGCGACGACGAAGGTCGCTTCATGTTCGATCGCACGGTCAGCCGCCTGATCGAAATGCAGAGCCAGGACTATTTGGCGCTAGGCCACGGCGAAGACTGACAGATTCTGAAGCGTTAACCAACTCCGTCAACGCGGCTAACCACGAATCGCGTCAAACCTCACGGTGATCCAATGAAACAGGCGCTGCCGCTCATGGAGCGGGCAGCGCCTTTTCGTTTAAGCCCGTGTTTCTCAATGAAAAACTAGGGCCGAAATAGCCTTACTGGAAGATCCAGCGCAGGATTTCGATAACGGCGTTTACTGCGGACATTCGTGCCTCCATCCACGATTGGAGACACATGGTTAACACCGACCTGTATGGTTAACAACTTCTAAACGAAACCAAATCGGCGCTGTCCCATTTTGAGAAGCCCCTGACAGAACTCTGGAAAAGCTTGCGGCCGGCCGAGGTAGTAGCCCTGCCCGACGTCACAGCCCAAATCAACGAGAGCGCGATAGGTCGCGTCATCCTCGATCCCCTCCGCGACAACGGTCTGGCCAAGAGCATGCGCGAGACCAATGGTTGCGCTTATGATGCTGCGTTCGCGATCGTGCGTTAACAGGCGTGAAACAAAACGCCGGTCGAGTTTGAGTTCGTCGCTAGGCAGGTCAGCAAGGTATGCCAGACTCGCCTCACCAGTCCCGAAATCGTCAATTGAAAGGCGAAAGCCCATGGCACGGAGTTGGGAGAGGTTCTGAACTGCGGCGGGACGATTTCGCACGCTCGACGTTTCAGTCACTTCGATCGTCAACAGCCTGGCGTCGATGTTTCGACGACGGACGATCTCGGCAAAGTTGGAGACGAGAGATGGCTTGTCCACCATCTGTGCTGACAGATTGATGCTCATTTGAAAACGTTGGTCCGCTGCATTGAGAGCCAAGGCAGCGGTGATCGCCTCGTCTACCACCCAGTAAGTCAGTGCATCAATTCGGCCAGCGCGCTCCGCTTGCAGTATGAACGCATCGGGTGCGATTGGCCCCCGGGTCGGGTGATTCCATCTGATGAGAGCTTCAGCACCGCAAGCGTGACCCAATCGCATGTCCCACTGGCTTTGGTACGCAAGCCAAATTTCGCCGTTTCGCAATCCTTCATCTATGCGAGCATGAAGCGATAACTCCCAACTCGCTTCGGCAAGCCGTTCCGCTTCGAACAATTCCACAGAGCGGCCAGAACTGAGCGCATCGTTCGCACTCGCGAGCGCCGAATTGACGCGAGTCTGGGCATCCAGCCCTTCATTTCGATCGAGTCCGAAATGAATGTTGGTGTCAAAAGTATAGGTGCCGATCTGCAAAGCCGCAGAAAACAGTGCACGCAGACCTTCAAGGTGATTGAGTTGCATTTCGAGCGGACGTGCTTCTTCGGTCCACGCAAAATGACCACCCTCCCCGTTGAAGATTGTCTCGATACCCGAGCCGACGGATAATCTCCTCGCAATCTGGCGAGCGCATTCTCCATGAAGATCACGCGGCAACGTTGCCAGAATCTCCTCGTAGCGACCGATGACAGCGACGATGACGTCACGTCCGACTTCGAAAGGCTGGGCGCTAAGGGCCAGAAGGTTGGGCAGGCCAGACGTGCTGGTATGCTGGACTCGCCTTACCCGGACTTGCCAGGCGCGAGCCCCGCCATAGATCATAAGCGACAGGAACGCTGCGCCAGTATCAACGGTGACGCCAATCAGCTGAAGAGCCGGAGCAATGACGAAAGGAGCGAACGCTGCAAGAGCGTGCAGTGTGAACTTCGACTTTCGAGAGCCTGCTCGGGATCCCGCTCTGATCAGCAACCACGAAATGAGCAGCAGCGGCAGTTGCCCCAGAGAGAGCGAGATCGGCTTGGCCAGGCCAGATGCCCCCGCGATATCGACGGCCAGAGGGTGTATGCGCCCCTTGCCATAATACCCGATTGTTGGGACATTCTGGGATTGCGTGACCACGATCGTACGACCGGTGAGCAGCCCTGGCGTGTAGGACCCGCTAAGCAGCATCCTCTCGCCGACCTTGGGGATCGTGTCAGGATCGACCAGAAAATCCGGTTCAAAGGTGTCCTGAAGCCCGGAGTACTTCCCAGCAAGGGACGCTGCAAATGTGGGGTAATCGCGCCCGGCGATATTCACTGAATATGGGGACGACACGGCATAATCGATAAAGTTGCCGTTCCACACGGAGATAACTATTGGCGCCACGTCCGACAGCGCCTTTGGCGGCATGCGGACATCTCGAATCGTGAATGTGTGGCCTAGACTCCCGACCGTCTGACCACGCGCCACGAGAGAAACCCCTGATCCAAACGATCTGACTGTTTCAGCCAACAATCGATCGCCCGCAGCATCTGTGCCGTACTTTACTGGTGCGTCTACATAGACCCGATAGGGCATCTGGGGACGGAGCTGCTCCAGCACCCGCGCTAGCCTGGGTGTAGCAACCGTGTCGGAATCGGGGTGGTCACTGTCGCTCTCAAGTTCGACGATGACCGTGGAGCCGTTGGCTTGGCGTTGGTTCAGCTTGTACCTGACATTCCAATAACCATGATCAATAGGTGTCAGAAAATCGGTAAGCGCCAGCAACGCCGGGATCAGCAGCGCGAGATACAGGGGGGTGCGCAGTTTCTTCAGCATGGACCCACAGGCGTTGTTTCCACACCCGATTAGTCCGCAATGGTGAAGATCACCTTACCGAGCAGATAGACTTAATGGCCGGTCAACCAAGGCGATCCAATGATTTCCGCAGCATGAGAAGCTGCCAGATCAATCGGCTGTGGTCGGCACGGCCCGTCATGTGGGCCTCGGCAAGCGCGTCGATGCGTGTGCTGTTGAACCAGCCGGTGGCAGCTAGAGATCCGCTGGCAGCAAGACCGCGCGCTTCCGCTGCCAAGGGACCGCGCAGCCACTGCGCAATCGGCGTGACGAATCCCATCTTCGGGCGAAACAGCACGTCCTGCGGCAGATAACGGCGCATTGTCTGCTTCATGAGCCACTTGCCCGTACTGCCTCGCACACGCATTCGTTCGGGCAGTCGCGCGCCGAATTCGACAAGCCGATGATCAAGCAGCGGTTCGCGCGCTTCCAGACTGACCGCCATGCTCGTCCGGTCGACCTTGGTCAGGATATCGCCGGGCATGTAGAACTTGAGGTCCGCATACTGGGCACGGTCCAGGCCAGAGCGGGCGGGAGCCTTGCGCATCAACTCCATCAACGGCTGTTCGGCCCGGTATTCACCGCGCAGCGACATGAAATCAGGCGTATAGAGCGTGTCTCGCAAGTCCGCCGACGTCACGGCTAGGGCGCGCGCGTATCCTTCCTCACCGCTGCCGGCGAGGCTGAGCAGCGTCGTCCTTGCGCGAAGCGGACGAGGTGCCCAGTCCGCCTTTGGCCACAGACGGCCCATGGTCCCGAACACCGGCTTTCGCAGCGCGGAAGGCAACAGGCCCCTCGCCTGTTCCTCGCGGTGCTGGAATGTCTGCCTGCGGTAACCGGCAAAAGCCTCGTCCGCCCCGTCGCCGGAAAGGGCCACCGTGACATGCTCGCGCGCCAGCTCGCAGACCCGGAATGTCGGGAGCGCCGACGCATCGGCGAAAGGCTCGTCGAACATGGCAGCAAGCCGATCAACCAGCGAGAAGTCTTCCGGCGAAACCGTGCGCTTCCAGTGCTGGGTGCCATATTGCGCGGCGATCCGATCCGCATAAGCGGTCTCGTCGAGCGCTGCGACATCGAAACCGATCGAACAGGTCTTTACCGGTGCCGTACTTGCCTCGGCCATGAGCGCGACGACGCTTGAACTGTCAACCCCGCCCGAAAGGAACGCCCCCAAGGGCACGTCGGCGAGCATGCGCGAAGTGACGGCCTCGCGCATATGGTGGAGCAGATGGGCCTCAAGATCCTGCCGACTGCCGGTGGCACGATCGGCGAAGGACACGTCCCACCACTGCACCGGCGGCGATGGCGGTGCATCGGCTCGAAGCAACTGGTAATGCCCGGCAGCAAGCTTCTGCACGCCCTTGAGGATCGAGCGGTGATCCGGGACATAGCCCCAGGCAAGGTAATCTTCGACAGCCAGCGGATCGATTTCACGCCGCAGCGACGGGTGCGCGAGCAGCGCCTTCAGTTCCGAACCAAAGATGACGGCGCCGTCGGCAAGGCGCGCGGTGAACAGCGGCTTTACGCCAAAGCGATCTCGCGCCAGCAAGGTAGTGCGCTGGCGCAGGTCGTGCAGCGCGAAAGCGAACATGCCGTGAAGGCGCGGCAGGCAGCCGACGCCCCAATGCCGCCAGGCCTGGAGAATGACCTCGGTGTCGCCATCGGTGCGGAAGGTTGCGCCGAGCGCAATCAGGTCACTGCGAAGTTCCCTGTAGTTGTAGATCTCGCCGTTGAAGACGATGGCCGCATCGCCTTCGGCCGCGAGCATCGGCTGTGGCGATCCGGCGAGGTCGATGATGGACAGGCGGCGATGGCCGAGGCCGACGCCCGGCGCCGTCCAGACGCCTTCGCCATCAGGCCCGCGATGGGCGATGGCATCGCACATCCTCCGGACCCGTTCCGGATCGACAGGCTTGAGACCTTCGGTATGGATGATTCCGGCAATTCCGCACATGCGAACGTGACCTAGCGCCCTGCAGCCGTGCGGTCCATCCACGCTTCGACCGGGCCGATCGCGGCAATGGCGGCGCGAAGGGAGGCTTCGGCGGGAGGCTGGCCGGGAACCCCGTCTTCCGCGGACAGGATCAGCGCGGCCGTGCTGCGGGTCCGCAGCAGCAGACGGTCAACGATGTTGGCAAGCTTCAGGCGCGTGTTGCTACCGGTGATGAGCGGGCCGGAGCGATAGTAGCTCTCGGCAAGACGATGGACCGGACCTGCTGCCTGGATGCGCTCAGCAAGGCCTCCGGCGAGCGGAGCAGCGGACCTTTCCCACGCCCACCCGCTGTCGAGCGGTATGGCGCCCTGTCCGAAACCGCCAGCCTCGCGGCCATCGGCCTGCGCCGCGTAGAGCGCGAACGAAATGTCGACGACATGGCCGGAACTATCGCGGAAACGCCCGAGAAGGACGTGCGAGGCGCCGGAATGCAGCGGCTTCCATGGCACCTGAGGCGTGAAGTCGATCTGCTGCCAGCCAGGGATCGGGGCAAAGTCTATCCGTGCCGGCATCGGTGCCTCGAGGCGAACGGCCCAGGCGCTCCACCCGGTAAAGATCAGCGCCAGAGCTGCGAGCGCCGCAAGCGCCCTCGGCGGTCGGATCCGATATTGCGAAAGTGCACTCAGCAGACGGTTGGCCTGGATGGCTTCGGCATCGATCATGCGATCATCGATCGCGCGGTCGAAAAAGCGCCAGGCGATGACCATGACCAGCGCCATCACCAGCGCGAAGAAGATCCATCCGTAGAAGATGTGATCGAACCCGGCGGCGAATTCGATGCCGCGGTGTTCGGCGATGAAGATGGTGCCCCAGGCCCGCACGCCATTCGCCAGGATCGGCATGGCGATGCTCAAGCCCATGAACGCAATGCGACGGCTCCACGAGGCGAAGCAGACGTTGGCGACCAATGCGCCGTACGCGATCATCGCGATGAGGAACTTGACGCCAGAACAGGCCTCGGCCACTTCGAAATAGCCGCCCGGCGTGGTGATGAAGACACCTTCGATATGCGCCGGCACCTGGCTCGCATCGAGCAGCGCCATCGTCATCTGTGCGGTAATCGTCTGCAGGAACGGGATCAGCTCGTCTCCGGCCGGCACCAGAAACAGCATGTAGGCAATCGGAAAGAGCAGACCGGCGCAGACCCTGGGGCCGAGGAGGACCACTGCACTTGCCTGCGCCATCAGGACAACGCCAAGCTGCGTGGCCAGTGACAGACCCGCAAATGTTCCGAGAAGCCAAAGAAACGCCGCACCGCCAAAGAACACCAGACCAGGCCACCAGCCCTGCGGCTCGAGCTTCACCACCTCGCGCCAGCGTAGCGAGATCAGCCAAGCCAGGATGAAGGGGATCAGGAGGACGTGATTGTAAGTCGAGCTGTCCCACCATTGCAGGAACATCTCGCGCCAGTCGGTAGCGAAAAGCGCGACGTTGCAGGCCCAAGCGATGGCAAGACAAGCGAGCGCGTGGCGCCACGCTGCGGGCAGATTGGCCCAGCGCTGCTGGAGCGGCGCTTTCAGGGTCAGATCAGGCTGCGGCACGTGAACCCTCAGGTGCCGTAAGACCGAGCAAGCCGGCCAGCGGGGCAAGTACGCCTGCCCAGCCGCACTTCTCTACGACGAAGGAGCGGGCAGACTGACCGATCGTGCCCGCCCGGACCTTGTCGTGAAGCAAGCTCAGCGCGGCTTTCGCCAAGGCTTCGGCGCCGTTTGCGACTACGAGTTCCTGCCCGTCGCGCGCGGGGATGCCGGTGGCGGCTTCGGGCGTGGCCAGCACCGGGCGTGCCATCGCCATGGCTTCGAGCACCTTGTTCTGCACGCCGCGCGCGATGGTCAGCGGAGCAACGACCAATTCCGCGCCAGCCAGCCACGGTCGGACATCGATCACCGCGCCGGTCACGCGAGTGCCGTGGACGCCTTCGAGCGCGCGAACGGCGAGCGTCGGCGCGCGGCCCACGACGTTGAAGCGGGCTTGCGGAAATACCGCGCGGATCTGCGGCATGACCGCCTGCGCAAACATCTCCACGGCCGCGATGTTCGGGGGGTAGTCCATCTGGCCAGTGAAGGTGATGTGCGGCCCCTGCCCCTCAAGCTCGGGAGCAAGCGGCACTCCTTCAGGGTCAAAGAAGTCGGTGTCGATGCCATTGCCCAGCGCCAGAACGTCGGGGTCAGCGCCCGGCAGAAGGCGCTGGCGAAACAGGGCGGCTTCTTCCGGCGTCACCAGCAGGCTTGCATTGACACGGCGAGCAACATCGCTTTCGAAACGCGACAGCAGCCGAGCTTCACGCGCGTAGAGATGAGCCAAAGGAAAGCGGGCCTGCCCTGCGTAGGATTCGAACTTTGCCGAATCGACGTCGACAAAGTCCATCACGACACGACCTGCGAAGTCCGTCGGCACGTATTGGGCCATCTGGCCGGAGAAAACGTAGATGGCCGAGATCGGACGGGTGGCGAGAACCTTGGCCACGTAAGCCGAGATGCGCTTGTCCGCGAAAGCCGTCAGGCTCACGGGCTTGCCCGACGCCAGCGCCTCAAGCGCGGCGATCTTGAGCGAGCGCGACCGCCGGACAAGGCAATGGGAAGCGGCGACGGCGGCAAGGTCAGGCTCGTGCGCCATATCGCCCTCGTCGTCGGCGAAGCACGCCACGTGCACCGGTGCAAGGCCTGCAATGTGCCGGAGGACGTGGCACGACCGGATCTTGTCGCCGCGATCGGGCGGAAACGGGATGCGATGGGCAAGGAACAGGACCTCGCTCATGCCAGGCCTTGCGCGATCAGCGGGCCGACACGGTTGGCGAGGCCAAGCGGCAGCTTCTGCCACAATGCGATCTTGGCCTTGTACTGCGGGCTGAGCGGATTGACGTCGCGCGGAGCGTGCCCATCGGCGGTCCACGTCGCATAAGCCAGTGGCTCTGGCGTGAAGCCCCAGTTGCGCTTGAAGTGGTAGGCGCCGGTATCAACCTTGGACCTGCCAAAATCGAACCGATCGCAGCCCCGCACGCGCGCATGGTTCATCAGCGCATAGTACATCACATCGTTGGCACGCATCGTCCGCGCCGCGAAGGTGCCGCCGCCCCAGTAGGGCATGACTGCGCCGCGGTGATAGAGGCTCAGTACCGAGGCGAGCGGCTGCCCGTCACTGACCACGGTCAGGATGTCAGCGTCATCGCCGAAGCCGTCCAGCACTGCATCGAACAGGCGTTTCGGGAACACCGGCGTACCGAGATTGCGGACGGATTCGGCATAGACCGCATAGTGCATCGCGCGATCCTCGGCGCTGCTGCCGGTCCGCACTTCCATGCCATAACCCAGGCCACGCCGCACCTCGGCGCGCTGCTTGCGCGGGATGGCCAGTAATTGCGCTTCATCATCTGCGGCAAGCGCCGTGACGAAGCCTGCGTGGCTGTCTGTCTTGATGTGCCAGCCCTCGCCTTCCGGCAAGGGACCGCCGCGAAGCTCGATGGTCGGACAGTTCAGGCGCACCGCCAGTTCCTGCGCGGCAATGAATAGCGCCGGGCTGCCCTCACCGACAACGCCGCCGCCCACGCCAAAGCCGGTGGAGACCAGCGCGCGGCCGAACAGCGGTGAATGGACTTCGTGCAAGGGCAAGACCGCCCGGATCACACCGTCCTGCTCCGAAATCAGGTTATGGCTGCGGTGGCCAGTCGATCGCTCGACCGCGTGAAGCCATTCTGGCCGGTGAAAGGCAGTGGTGTCGGGATGATCGGTCAGAAAGCGCGCCACAGCCCCCCGGTCATCGGGACCGCCGAGGCGTACAACGGAACTGGCGAGAAAGAATGGCGCGTTCATGCTGCGCGGCTCAACGGCGTTCGCGCAGATTCCGTGGCGGCAACCTCGTCCATCCGGCCCCAGCGGAACTCACGCACCAGACGCGACAGCTTTGCCGCCATGACATCAAGATTGGTGTAGTGCCGCAAGCGCGACTTGAGCGGGGCGACGGCGGGGCGCGGCTGGTCGGGGTCGATTTCCCAGGGGTGGAAATAGAACACCGCCGGCCGGCCATCGCGTTCGTTGACCTGGCGGATCGCCCAGCGCGAGACGGCATAGGGCAGCAGCCGGAAGAAGCCGCCACCGCCTGCCGCCATCCGTCTCCCTGCCACCTCTGCCGTCGTGACCGGTATCTCGATCAGGTCCGCGCCCTCGATGGGGCGGAACGCAAACCGCGGTGCCTCGCGCCAGCCATAGTGGTCATGCACGACAGGCGCGACCGAGGAGGAATAGACGTAGCCCTGCTCTGCCAGCACTTCATGCGCCCAGGGAGTGCGGGCATCGATGGAAAAGCTTGGCGCGCGATAACCGGTGACGCGCTGCCCGGTCACGTCTTCCAGCACCTTGCGCGCGCGTGCGATGTCGGCAGCAAAGGCTTCGCGGCCCAGCATGAATACGCGGGCGTGATCCCAACCATGGCTGGCGATCTCGTGCCCTGCGCCAGCGATACGGCGCATCATCGCCGGGTAGCGCTCGGCAATCCAGCCAAGCGTGAAGAACGTTCCCTTCACGCCCGCTTCCTCGAACAGAGAAAGGATCTGCTCGCAATTGCGCTCGACCCGGCAATCGAGCCCGTCCCAGTCCTTGCGGTCAATCACGGTTTCGAACGCGCCGACCTGGAACCAGTCCTCGACGTCGACAGAGAGTCCGTTCAGCATCTGGCCATTCAGCACTTGGCCGTTCAGCACCCCGGACGACATCTGTTCACCCCTTATGACGCCGCTCACGCAGCGGCGCGATGGAAGTCTTCGGCCTCGATCCACTCGATCAGCATGGTCAGGGTGTGGCGAATGGCCTGTTCCTGCTCGCTGGTCCGTGATTCCAGCGCGGCAATCGTACGCTGGGCCTCTGCCAGTGCAGCCAGCACACCGTCATCGCCGGGACGTGCTTCGAGAGCGGCGATGCGGCGATTGGCTTCTTCAAGCTGCGCGGCAAGATCGAAGTCCGGCAGCGGCGCGACTGGCGCGGCGCGCATGTCGGCCAGTTCGATGATCGCCTGCTGGAGTTCGGCAATCTGCTCGTCGCGTTCAGCCAGAGCGGCACGCCATGCGCTCTCGTCCAGGGCCGGCGCGGCAACAGGCGCCTGAGCGGCCGGGAGGTCAACCTGGGGCACATCGGCCAAGGGAGCGGGGGCGACCGAGACCTGCGGCTTGCCGAAAGCGCCGTCGCCCGCAAGGTCCGCCAGCACGGCCTGCAGCATCGCCGCATCGATATGATCGCGCTGCTCCACCGCGCCCATCAGCATCAGGCGGTTGACGATCTGGTTGATCCGGCGGGGCACGCCGCCGCTGGCCTTGGCGAGATCGGCATAGACGCGCGCATCGAACTGCGGACGCCCCTGCCAGCCTACCAGCGCAAGGCGATGCTCGACATAGCTGCCGACTTCAGCCGGCTCCATCGCATCAAGGTGATGCGATGCGATGACGCGCTGGCGCAATTGCTCGAGCTCGGGCGACGTCTGGATCAGCGTGCGGAACTCAGGCTGGCCGAGCAACAGGATCTGCAGCAGCGGGTGCGCGCCCAACTGGAAGTTGGAAAGCATGCGCAGCTCTTCGAGCGCTTCGACCGAAAGGTTCTGCGATTCATCGACCACCAGCAGGCAGCGGCGGCCTTCGCGCGCTTCATGATGCAGGAACGCCTCGATCTGGGCGAGTGCGGTGGCCTTGTCGTGGCCCGCCACTTCCAGTCCGAAGGCGCGAGCGGCGACGTGAATCAGTTCCTCGCCATCGAGCGCCGAGGTGACGATCTGGGCAGCGGTGAGTCGCTGGCGATCGACCGTCGCCATGAGGTGCGCTGCGAGCGTCGACTTGCCCGCGCCGACTTCGCCGGTGATGACGATGAAGCCCTCACCCTGAGCAAGGCCATAACCGAGGTAAGACAAGGCCTTACGGTGCGTTCCGCTCTCGAAATAGAAGCGCGGATCGGGCGTCAGCTGGAACGGACGGCCGGTAAGTCCATAAAATTCATCGTACATCGAAGCCGTCTCCGGGCATCAGAAGGAATAGCGCAGGCCAACAAGGCCCGATGCGATTACTTCGTCTTCAATCACTTTACGGTTAACACTATCCAAACCGACCGCTGCGGTCGCCACGAGGCGGTCCGTCAGGTTGCGGAAGTAGGCGGCGTTGACGCCCACCGTGGTCACGTCGCCAAGGCTCGAAGCGCCTGACTCGAACCACGCGGCATAAGCCGAAACGGCGAAGCTCGACCGCCGGTCGATCGGGCCGTTGAGCCCGGCGTCGACATAGAAGCTTTCGTCCACCAAGCCATTCGCAGCGCCAAGAACCGAATCCTCCCGAGCGATGTACTTGCGGCGGATGTAGCCTGCGCCAACCCCGGCCTGCAGGCGGCCGAGGCGGTGGGCATAAGTGGCGTTGACGCCGCGGGCGCGGAACACCGAACTTGCGACCGAGGACAGCGCGTTGTTGACGCAGCCGCCGGATTCGGAGCCGATGGCGCAACCGCTGATCTGGCCGTTGAACGGATCGCGGTTGACCTGGAAATCGGTCGGCAGATCGCGCAGCGCGCGGTTCACCTGCCCGCCAAAGCCCGACACGTTGTCGTAGACGGCGACTGTCAGCGAGCTGCGCACGTTCGGGTTGTAGGAGAAGCTGCCGTAGTAGGTCGTGCTGTCATAGCGGCGGCCGACAAAGCCAGAGAGTGCAGTGCGTCGGCTCGGCCGCCACATCACGCCTGCGTCCCAGGTAAAGCCTTCGGTATCGTAAGCCAGCTTGCGGGCCTGCGACTTGTCGGTGACGTAGCGGCCGTTGCTGCCGATCACCGGCACGCCAGCGGCATCGCGCACGGCATCACGGGCAGATACCTCCACATCCTCGTATCCGACCGCGGCAACGAGGGCGAGTTCCATCGTGACGGGATAGGTGACCTGCACGCCTGCGCGCATGTCACGCACGCGCTGATCGAGGTTGCTCACGTCTTCCTGGTAGTACGATCCGCTGGCCGTGATGCCCACCGGAAGGACCGTATCAGGCGCAATGCCTGCAGAGACTTGCGCCGACTGCGATACGGAATCGTCGAAGATGTCGGTCAGTGCCTGCCCCGGGGAAAGCTGGAGGGCATCTTTCTGCTGCACCTTGGTGTAACCGAGGATGTAGGAGCCAGACAGCGCAACGTCGCCCACGTGGGTGGAAACGGCAGGTCCGGCGTAGAGCGAATAGACCTGGCTTACCGCGTCGTCGGCGGCGAGCGGATTGAGCGTCGACGCGCCGCTGCCCTCGACGCGTGTGCGGGCAGCAAGCGCACCAGCTTCGACCGAGAGAGTGCGCGGGATCAGGTCATGCTTGACGCGCGCGAGGCCGGAAAGCGTATCCCCGTCACGCACGCGATCCGTCTGCGATATCCGCCGCTCATAGCGGATGGAGACGGCGCCTTGTGTGCGACGACCGTTGAGCGTCATGTCGACACCGGCCGCGATCGTGCTGTAGGTCAGCACTTCGTCGCCGGGCGAGAGCTCCCACAGCACGTTCTGCGTGGCTTCGATGTAGGGCGTGATCGTGGCGCGAGGGCCGCCACCGGCACCGCGCGAGGTCAGGCCCCCGCCCTTGCGCGGAGCATCGGCCTTGCCCGACGGCGCATCACCATCGACGCTCTCGTAATCGAGCGATTGCGCGTGAAGCGGACCTGCCACGAGCATCGCCCCGGGAAGCGCGAGCAGGCGCAAAGGAAGCCGCATCCGGGTCATTCCTTGTATCCATAGTAAGTGCCGAAGCGGCGACCGGTGGTCGAGAACCGCGTGCCGTTGAGCAGGAGCTTGATGTCCTCGCAGGCCGAGAGCAGGCTCACGGCATCGCGCAGCGCGGCTTCGCCGGTGATATCGGCGCGCACCACCATCACGGTCTGCCCGACGTGATTGGCCAGGACGCTGGCAGGCGAAGCTGCCAGTACCGGCGGCGAATCGAATATGACCACGCGGTTCGGGGCATGGGCCGTCAGCCGGGCCAGCACAACCTCGGTACGGGCGGAGGCGAGGTATTCGGTGTCGGACCCCGTCGCATTGCCGGCTGGCAGGACGTAGAGCCCGGCGATGTCGGTGCCGATCACGCAGTCTTCCACGGCAATGTCCGGATCGGCCAGCGCGTCCATCAAACCCTTCCCGCCCGGCAGGCCGAGCGTGGAGAGAACCGAAGGCTTGGCGAAATCGGCATCGACCAGCAGGACTTCGGTGTCCTTCTCCGCCGCCATCGACAGCGCGAGGTTGACCGCACAGAAGGTCTTGCCCTCACCCGGGTGGGCCGAAGCGACAAGAATGCGCTCGCCATGCTCGACCCGCTCGTCTGCCGCCGTGCGCAGCAACTGGCGCTTCACGATGCGAAATTCCTCGAGCAGGCCGGTCACCCCGCCCTCGGGCTCGATCAGGCACTGTTCGCGCAAATGCGCGCGGTCGATCGCGTGGCGCTCGCCAGTGAACGGACGCACCGGCGGCTCGGACCGGACGATCGGTTCAGGCGTGACGGGCTCGGCCACAGACCTGGGCGCTGGCACTGGCGCGACCTTCGGCACCGGCGCGGGCGGAAGGTCGGGCACGACCGGGCGCGTCAACGTGCGGAAATCGAAGGTGCCCGAAGCGCGCTCGATCAGCGAGGGGCCGCTTGCCGGGAGAGGAATCTTGCTCTGATCGGTCATCGCATGTCTCCTCAGGCCACCATGCCGCGCTTGAGCATCTCGACGCCGAGCAGGACGAAGAGGACCACGAACAGGCCCGCCACGCCGCCTGCCCAATATTTCAGGCGCTTGGCGCGCTGGGCACGGGTTTCGCGCGTGATCGCCTCGGAAATCGCGCCGAGCACGGGCAGGCCGGTGGCACGCTCCAGCTGGCCGGTGGTGGAATAGGCGGACTTGAGCTGGCCCAGCGCAAAGGCGCCGCCACAGCCCGCGCCGATGCCGACGATCAGCACAAGGAACAACAGCAGCGGCCGGTCTGGCGCAGCAGGACCGCGTGGCATCGTCGGCGGATCGATCACCTCGAACTTCACCGCATCGCGCTCGGTCTCGACCTGGCCGCGCAGGCGCAGCTGCTCACGGTCGCGCAGGAGCTTGTCGTATTGCTCCTTGAACACGTCGTAATCGCGATTGATGCGCGCAGCCTCGGCTGCCACGGTCGGCTCGCTGTACTGCTGCGCGGTCAGTTGCGAAATTTCTGCCTGAAGCGACGCGCGGCGCGATTGCAAGGAAACGAGGCTGGCCTCGCGGTCGGCCTTGATCGACACGAGCGAGCTATAGGCAGGGTTGGGCGCACCGCCGCCACCGCCCTCGCCTGCCGCAGCCTTCTGCAGGTTGGCAATTTGCGCCTTGGCCGAGATCACGTCGGGATGGCTGTCGGTCAGCCCCCGCGCGCGCATCGATCCCAGATCCGACATGGCCTGGGCCAGAGCGCCCTTGGCCCCGCCCGAAACGCCGGGAATGGCAATGGTCTGCGGGGTGCCCGAAAGCTGGCCGTTGATCGAGGCCAGCGCGCTCTGTGCCGCGAGCAGGTTGGATTCGACATCGCGCATCTGGTTGCGCGCGGCCTCGAGCCGGGTGGTCAACGAACCTGCGCCGGGGATGAAGCCAGCATTCTTCGATTCGAACTCGGTGCGCTTCAGTTCTGCTTCTTCGAGGGCCTTCTTCCGGTCGGCCAGCTGCTGGTCCATGAAGGCCAGCGTGTCGGTCATCTCGCCACGGCCGCCTGCAAGGTTCTCCTCGCGGAAGATGTCGATCATCTTCTGGACCACGTCCTGCGCAAGCTTGGCGTTCTCGCCATCGTTGCGGCCACCGCCTCCAGCCGTGCCGGTAATCTCGAACAGGTTGTCCTGCTGGCTGACCACCGTCACCTGCTTGCCGAGGCTCTCGACCGCGGCCTGCATCTGCTTGTCGGTCGTAACCTTGTCGCCCAGCCGGGTTGCGCGGACGACCTTTTCAAGGTTCACCGCGCTCGTCAGGGTCTGGCGGACACGCTCGATATCGCGCTTTCGGTCGCCACCAATGCCGATCTGGTCGGCCAGGACGTCATCGATCTGGACGAAGATGCGCGCCTTGGATTCATAGCTGTTGGGCACCATCGCCACCACCAGCCAACCGAGCAGGCAGACGGCCCATGTGATGCCCAGCGCAATCCAGCGCCGGTGCCAGATGCCATGGAGCGCAATGCGCACTTCCTCGTAAATGCTGGTCATCGGCGCGCGCTCAGAACGTGCTCTCGGGGATGATGATCACGTCGCCGGGCATAAGCAGCACGTTGGCCTTGGTATCGCCCTTGCGCAGCAGATCGCCGATGCGCACCGCGTATTCCTTCTGCGCGCCCGACTGCTTGTCGAACCGCACCAGCCGCGCCTTGTTGCCCGCGGCATATTCCGAAAGCCCGCCAACCGCGATCATCGCGTCCAGCAGCGTCATGTTGGCGCGGAACGGGATCGAGGCCGGTTTCTCGGTCGCCCCGACGATGCGCACCTGCTGACTGAAGGTCCCGGCAAACTTGTTTACGATGACCGAGACGATGGGCTCCTGGATGTACTGCGAGAGCTGAAGCTTGATGTCCTCGGCCAGCATGGAGGGCGTCTTTCCGACCGCAGGCATATCGGTGATCAACGGCGTGGTGATGCGCCCGTCCGGCCGGACCTGCACGCTCGCGCCGAGTTCAGGATTGCGCCAGACGAAGATGGTCAGTTCATCGAGCGGGCCGATCACATATTCCTCGCCGGGGCCCTCCTGCAGCGCCACGAACGAGGCAGGTGGCAACTGCGGACCTGCCCCAACTCCGCCACAGCCAGACAGGGCAAGGCTCAGCATGGCCGTGCCGGCAAGCATACGGGTCAGGCGGGAATTGAACGGCATGAACTGTCCTTCTTGCTGCGGTGGCTCCTGCGCAAAAGCCTCGTCAGCCGCATGCGCAGGTCCGCAAATCACCGCTGGCTATCGCCAAAAAGGGTGAAGATTGCGTTAGCCTTGATTGCTTGAAGGCGTGACGCCAAGCGCCCATTCGCCGCCGTCCCGTAACGGGACTGGCGCGGAGTCATCCGTTAACAGCCGGAACCTATGCTCTTGTCAGACAAGCATTTCCGCGGCCGGCCCCTGGCCAAGGAACATCGCCGGGCTGGCGCTCGCTCCATAGGCACCGGCGCAGAAAATGGCGACGATATCGCCGGCATCAGCCCGCGGGAAACCACCCTTGTCGGCCAGCCGATCGAGCGGAGTGCACAGGCATCCGACAATGCTCGCCTCCTCCTCTACCGGCCCGTCGAAGCGCGTGGCGATGGCACTGGGATAATTGCGCCTGACCACTGTGCCGAAGTTGCCCGAGGCGGCTAGCTGGTGATGCAGGCCGCCATCGGTGACGAGGTAGATCTCGCCATGGCTCTCCTTGCGATCCACCACGGTCGCAAGATAAACGCCTGCTTCGCCAACGAGATAGCGGCCAAGCTCGATGCAGAAGGCCGTGTCGCGCAGAACTTCGGGCAGATCGGCAAAGCGCTCGGCCAAGGCCGCGCCGACCGCGCAGATGTCGACCGGTTCATCCCCCGGGAAATAGGGAATACCGAACCCGCCGCCGAGATTGCACTTCGGCAGAGGAACCCCGGTTTCCTCGGCAAGGCGCGCCGCCAGTGCCAGGGTCTGGCCCTGAGTCTCGATGATCGCGTCGGCTGAAAGCGCCTGGCTTCCGGCAAAGATATGGAAACCCTGCCAGTCCGCTCCTGCAGCAAGCAACTTGCGCGCGAGCGCCGGTACGCGTTCCGCATCGATGCCGAAGGGCTTGGCCCCGCCGCCCATCTTCATGCCCGACCCTTTGAGGTCGAAATCCGGATTGACCCGAATGGCAAGCCGGGGACGAACGCCCACTCGTTCGGCAATGGCCAGAGCGCGGCTGGCTTCCCCCTCGGATTCGAGGTTCAGGGTTGCTCCCGTCGCAATCGCTGCCTCAAGCTCCGCGTCGCGCTTGCCGGGGCCCGCGAAGCTGACCCGGGCCGGGTCAACGCCCGCCGCGCGGACGATGGATAGTTCGCCGCCTGAGGCGATATCGAAACCATCCACCAGCCCGAGCATATGCTTGAGCAATGGCCCGTAAGGGTTTGCCTTGACTGCATAATGGATGGAAAGCCGTTCCGGCATCGCGGCGCGCAATGCCGCCACCCGCGCCGTCAGAAGATCGCGCGAATATACGAACAGGGGCGTTACGCCCGCTTCCGCAACAAGTTCGGTCGCCTTGCGCCCGGCGATTGCCAGGACACCGTCGATGGCGGTGTAACCCGATGGAATAGGGCCGAGCGGCTTCATGCCTGCGTCTCCTCGGCCAGTTCTGCAGCCAGCGCAACCCGGTCAAGCTTGCCATTGGAACTCACGGGCATGATCTCCCGCCAATGGACGTGGCGCGGCACCATGAAATTCGGCAAGACGCGGGTCAGGGCAGGAACCAGGCCGTCCTTGTCGGCACCGAGCATCGCTCGCGCCACGAGATGGATCGCTTGCCCCAGTTGCGGATCAGGCAATCCCAGCGCTACCGCCTCGGCAACGATGCCTGTCGCAACTGCCGCTTCTTCCACTTCCTGCGGGCTGACTCGATTGCCGCTGGTCTTGATCATGGCGTCACGCCTGCCGACGAAATGCAGCAACCCTTGCGCATCGCGCTTCACCCGGTCCCCCGACCAGACGGCCATGCCGCCAAGCTTCGAGAACGCCGGCGCAGGCCTGAACCGCTCCGCCGTGCGCTCTGCGTCCTGCCAGTATCCTTGCGCAACCAGCGGCCCTGCGTGGACCAGTTCACCTTCTTCCTCGGCTTGAGCTTCTTCGCCCAAGTCATTGATGACAAGAACTTCTGCAAAGGGAATGGCACTACCGATCGAGGTGGGGTGCTCGTCGACCAGCGCGGGATCGAGGTAGGTCGACCGGAAGGCCTCGGTCAGCCCGTACATGGGATAGAGGTCGGCCGCCGGGAATTTTGTCCGCAGCGCGCGGACCAGCGATGGCGTCAAGGCGCCGCCGCTGTTTGTCAGTCGGTTGAGCGATTGCGCGGCGTCCTGCGGCCATTCCAGTTCCACCAGTTGCAGCCAGAGCGGCGGCACTGCAGCGATTGTGGTGATGCCATGCCGGGCAACTGCTTTTACCACATCGCGCGGCGTGAGGTAATCCAGCGGTACCACGCTGCCCCCGGCGTACCACGTGGACAGCAGCTGATTCTGACCATAGTCGAATGCGAGCGGGAGTACGGCAAGCACGCGGTCCTGTGGCGCGATCCGCAGGTAATGCGCAACGCTGACGGCCCCCAGCCAAAGATTGGCCTGGCTGAGCATCACTCCCTTCGGACGCCCGGTAGAGCCACTGGTATAGAGAATGGCGGCAAGGCTGTCCGGCCCTGCATCAGACGGCGGAAGTGTGCCACCTTCGGCCTCCGCTTCGGCCCATACAGCAGCCTCCTCAATCGCCCGGCAAGGTGCGTCGCCCTCCTCCAGCGTATCGAGGCGGCCCTTGTTCGAAATCAGCAGCGCGGCCCCGCTGTCGGCCAGGATGTGCGCCGCCTGTGCGCGCTTGAGCAGCGGGTTGATCGGTACGTGGACCAGCCCTGCCCGTACCGCAGCCAGTGGCATCAGGCAGGCAAGCTCGGTCTTGGGCAGCCAGGTCGCCACCCGGCCACCGGGTTCGCCGACGCGCGATTTCAACCACTTCGCAAGGGTTCCTACACGTGCATTTAACGCTTCATGGCTAAGCGTGCGGTCCTTGAGCACCAGTGCAGGGGCATCACGCCCGCCGCGCAAGGCAAGGTGGTCGAGCGGATACACGGTGGGATCGGGCGTTTGTGGCACTCGGGTCTCGATAGGGAATGGCAAGAGCGTTGGACGTCTATCACGCCAGTCTTAAGGAAGCGCAAGCGGACCCGCGCGTTATCGCGGCTCAGGGCGCTTCGCCGTTTGAGCGGCTCGACTGGCTTGCCCTGCTCGCAGCGCATTGCCTCGACGAGGCGAAAGCGCGGGTCACCATTGCCGCGGACGAGCAGGGATGCACCGCCATGCCTTGGCTGGAAGACCATGGGCAGATTGCAACGCTTGCCAAATGGTACAGTTTTTTCGTGCGTTTTCTGGGTGATGGAAGACATCTCTCAGAGATCGTGCGAAGCCTTCCCCATAACCGGGCGATGTTTGCTCCTTTGCCGGAGGACGACGCCACAGCCCTTGCTTCCGCATTCCGCAAGGCTGGCTGGATCGCGCTCGCCGAGCCCTGCGACAGCAACCACGTGCTTGCCGTGAACGGACGGAGCTTTGCCCAATACTGGGTAGATCGCCCCGGGGCATTGCGCGAAACCTTCCGGCGCAAGAGCCGGAAAGGCGAAGTCACGCTGCGGCTCGCAACGCAATTTTCCCAAGCCGATTGGGACGCTTACGAGACGGTCTACAAGCTGAGCTGGAAGCCCGGCGAAGGATCGCCCGATTTCCTTCGGGCATGGGCCGAAATGGAGGGCAAGGCCGGCCGCTTGCGCCTTGGCATTGCCAAGGTGGATGGCCAACCAGTCGCCGCGCAGTTCTGGACTGTCGAGGGCGGCACCGCTTTCATTCACAAGCTTGCGCATGATGAACGCTTCCGCAAGCAATCGCCGGGAACGCTGCTCAGCGCGGCAATGTTCGAGCATGTAATTGACCGCGATGCTGTCACGCTAATCGATTTCGGCACTGGCGATGATCCCTACAAGCGCGACTGGATGGAAGATGTGCGGATCCGCTGGCGCGTGCGGGCATGGCGCAAGAACGCCATCCGTCACTGGCCCTCGCTGGTCCGTGCGCTTGCCGCACGAACACTGCGCCCCCTTGTCTCCAGGAACCGCCATGGTTAAGGGCCCGATGAAACTGATAACGGCAGCTGGACACTGATGAGCGACACCGACAGCACCCTGCGCGCGATCCTCAAGGACGTTCTTGGCCTTTCGGCCGAGCGCGTGGCCGCTTTCGATGCCTCGACCGGCCTGTTCGGGGAACTGCCCGAGCTTGATTCGATGGCCGTGGCCGGCCTGCTCACCGAGATCGAGGACCGGCTCGACATCGTGATCGAGGACGACGAGGTCGATGGCGAACTGCTGGAGACCTTCGGCAACCTGCGATCGTTCCTGGAAGCCAAAGTCACGGCGTGATCGCGCGCTGGCCTTGCCCCGGCCCCGAAGGCCAGAGCGAGGAGTATGCGCTTGCCTTCGATCGCGGCCGTGAAAAACGCCTGCTGATCGTCCCGCCTTTGTTCGACGAAGCCAACCGCATGCGGCGGATGCTGGTCGATGCCATGCGCCTGCTGGATGACGCAGGAATCGACAGCTTCCTGCCCGACCTGCCAGGTTGCCACGAAAGCCTGCAGCAGTTCGAGGCGCAGAGCCTCCACGGTTGGCGCAGCGCGATGCAGCTGGTGTCACGCCACTTCCGGGCGACCGACGTGCTGGCGGTGCGTGGTGGCGCTCTGGTGTTTCCCAACGCGCTGCCGGGCTGGGCGCTCGAACCTGCAAAGGGTGCGGCGATCCTGCGCCAGATGATCCGCGCCCGCGTGATCGCCTCACGCGAAGCCGGTGTGCAGGAGGACAGTGCGGCGCTGCTCGAACTTGGCCGCAGCGAAGGGCTGGAACTTGCCGGATGGCGCTGCGGTGCGTCGCTGATTGCCGGGCTGGAGAATGCCTTGCCACAAATCGAGGGGCACCACCTCATTGCGCAGGGCCAGCTTGGCGGTGGCGGCTTGTGGCTGCGGGCAGAACCAGCGGCGGCGCCCGAACAGTCCGCCGCCCTCGTCCGCGTGATCCTGTCCGAGATCGACGCATGACCAGGCGCCACCTCACCTTCACGTGCGATGGGGCGACGCTTATCGGCACGCTTGACCGCGAGGCCGCGAGTCACTCGACCGGTCTGCTGATCGTCTCCGGCGGCAATGAACTGCGCGCGGGCGCCTGGAGCGGACAGGCGCAACTGGCCGCTCGCATCGCCAGCGAGGGCTATCCGGTGTTCCGCTACGACCGACGCGGCGTCGGCGACAGTGAGGGCGAGAATCTTTCGTTCCGCCACTCCGGGCCGGATATTGCAGCAGCCCTCGCCGCATTTCGCGCCGCAGCACCGCATGTTGCCCGCATCGTCGCGTTCGGCAATTGCGATGCGGCCGCAGCGCTGATGCTGAACGCGCCTGCGCTGCCGATCGATGCTCTCGTGCTCGCCAACCCTTGGACGATAGATGGCGAGGAAGCCCCAAACGCCATGCCCGCCTCGGCTATCCGCAGCCGTTATCTCGCCAAGCTCGCCAACCCGCGCGAGGTCTGGCGGCTGCTGACCGGAGGGGTGAACCTCGCAAAGCTCGCCAGAGGGCTACGCAGCGCGGCATCGCCGACGCCTGCTCCAGCGGGCCTTGTCGAGGAGATGAGGACAGGCCTTGCGGCTTTCAGCGGCGCCGCAACGATCCTGCTCGCCAGCCGCGACCGGACGGCGCAGATGTTCAGCGAAGTCTGGGACAGCGCCGACTTGCGCATCCAGCGCATCGACAGCGCGTCCCACAGCTTTTCAGACGAAGCCGCGCGCGAATGGCTTCACGCGCGGCTGATCGAGGTGCTTGGGCCCTAAACTGCTGCGACTTCCGCCTGAGCGGCCTTGAAGTCCAGCTCGGCAAGGAAGCGTTCGGAATCTAGCGCGGCCATGCAGCCGGTCCCGGCCGCCGTCACGGCCTGGCGATAGGTGTGGTCCATGACGTCGCCGCAGGCGAAAACGCCGGGAATCGCGGTCTTCGGCGTGCCGGGTTCCACCACGATGTAGCCGCTCTCATCGAGTTCGAGCTTGCCCTTGAACAGTTCGGTCGCCGGGGCATGGCCGATTGCCACGAAAGCGCCATCGGTCTCGACGACGCTTTCCGCGCCAGTCACGGTGTCGATCACCTTCACGCCGGCCAGGCCCTTGCCCGCCTCGCCGATGAAGCTGTCGACCTTCTGGTTCCACAGCACCTTGACGTTGGGGTGAGCGAACAGACGGTCCTGCAGGATCTTCTCGGCGCGCAGGGAATCGCGGCGGTGGATCAACGTCACGTCGGGCGAATGGTTGGTAAGGTACAGCGCTTCCTCGACGGCAGTGTTGCCACCGCCGATCACCACGACCTTCTTGCCGCGATAGAAGAACCCGTCGCAGGTGGCGCAAGCTGACACGCCCTTGCCCGAAAATTCCTGCTCGCCCGGAACGCCGAGCCACTTGGCCTGCGCGCCCGTGGCGATGACAAGCACGTCGCCCTCATAGATGTCGCCGCTGTCGCCGACGGCGCGGAACGGGCTGCCATCCAGGCTGACTTCAAGGATCGTGTCCCACATCATCCGCGTGCCAACATGTTCGGCCTGGGCCTGCATTTCCTGCATCAGCCACGGGCCCTGGATCACGTCGCGAAACCCCGGGTAGTTCTCGACATCGGTGGTGATGGTCAGCTGGCCGCCGGGCTGCAGCCCCTGCACCACGATCGGCTGCATCCCCGCGCGCGCGCCATAGATCGCGGCGGAAAGCCCGGCCGGGCCGGAACCGATGATGAGCATGCGGGTCTTGTGCGTGGTCGCCATGGGAAAAGTCCTCCAGTCGCCAGCGAGATAAGCAGCGCAGGGCGCAAAAGCCAGTCCGCGCCCCCCGCTTTTTCCGCAGCTATCCGACAGATTTTCTTTATTCGACGAGGTTGGCTTCGATCGCGGCGAGCACCTGCGGTGTCACGCCGAGCACCTCCCGCGCATAGGCCTCCATGCTGCCGTGGCGTTCCCGGATCGCTGCGAACGCGCGCTCGAGAAATTGCGCCTCGACGCCCATCAGCACGCGCACCGCGGCATCATCCATCGATATGCCGAAACCCTCGCGCACATGCCGCGCCCCGGCTTCGATGCGCGCCTCGGCATTGCCCGCAGTATTGGTGAGCAGATAGTCCGCCACGATATCATCGTGGTGCACGCCCAGCATATCGTGGACCAGCGCAGCGGCGAGGCCGGTCCGGTCCTTGCCGGCCAGACAGTGCAACAGGCTCGGCGTTTCGCGTTCGGCCAAGGCGTGCATGTACAGACGGTAGGTCCCGACCAGGACAGGCCGGAATGGCAGCGTTTCGTAAAGAGCAAGCATGGCCTCTCGCGCATCGTCGGCAGTGCGCACATCGCGCGCCATCTCTTCGTGCACCGCGCGCCCAGCCGCACTTGCAGTTTCGCCAGGATGGAAAAGCACGCTGCCCTCGAACTCGGGGTGCCTGAGGCAGCGATTGGCAGCGCGCTCGCTATCACCGCGCAGGTCGATGACGGTGGCGATCTGCAAGGCGTGGACTTTCTCGAGATCCTCAGCCGTTGCCTCGCTATGCTGACCCGAGCGCCACAGGACGCCCTTGCGCAACCGACCACCGCGCGCGGCATAGTTGCCATAGTCCCGGAAATTGTGGATTCCGGCCATCGCCAGCACCCTGGCCTGTTCCTGCTCGCTCATTTCACCGTCCTTGCCTGCGCTCAGCAATGGCAGCTTTGCCCAAGCGTGCAAGCGGGTCCGTCTGACGTTTCACGTCGTGGCAATGCCTCGTGACCCGTAGCGGGTTTGGCCCTTTATTGCCGCACGGCCAGCGGTTCGAGCGCGCGCGCCACAACTACTGCGGCCGGTGTCGGCTTGGGCACCAGGGTTCCGCCCAGCCGCCGGACGGCTTCATCCATGCGATCAAGGTCGCCGGTGTGAAGGACGTAAGGAACGCCCATTGCCGCAAGCGTCCGTGCCACCTGCTCGCAGGTTTGCCCTTGGCCCAGCGAAACGTCGAGAATGGCTGCGGAAATCGCGTTGTTCTGGACGATGGAGAGCGCCTCCATCAGATCGAGTGCCGTCAATGGCTTGCACCCGGCATCTTCGACCGCAAATTCCAGATCGAGCAGGATGAGCGGTTCATCATCAAGCACGAGAACGCGGCACGGCTCCGACGAAGCGTGATGCATCCCGCTCATTCGCCGGCATCCCGCAAGGGGATGCTGAGCCGGGCGTGAAGCCCTTCGCTGTTCAGTTCTCTCACAATTCCTCCCCTGGCCATGCCAAGCATGCGATCCACGATACCATCCACCCCGACCGAACCTGCCGCCGCCTCTTGCAGCAAAGCGTCGGTTCCGCGCCCATGTTCCACCCAGTCGATGCGTATCGCCGGGCTCTCGGCAGAACCATTGCGCTGCCAGCCGACCGTAACGCGCCCGTCATCCCGACTGAGGGCGCCGTAACGGATGGCGTTCACCGCCAGTTCGTGAAGCGACAGTCCGAGCACCGAGACCGATGCAAAATCCGACCTGAGCCCGTTGCCCTCGAAAATGATGCGCGTCCCATCCGGATCGTAAGGCGCCAGGACGGCACGGATGGCCTGGCCAACCTCGACCGTGCCGCGATGAGAATCATCGAGGGTCGTTTCGTAAGCCCGGCCAAGCGCCTGGATTCTGTCATTGATTTCCCGCGCTTCGACCTCGATGCCGCGAACCCTGCCGGTGAAGTTGACGATGCCGCCGATCACGGCAAACATGTTCTTCATGCGATGCGACAGTTCGCGTGCCAGCTCGCGCGCGTGCAACTCGTCGGCCCGCGCCGCGCGCACGTCGGAAACATCCCACTGGCTGCCGAAGAAATAGACCAGTTTTCCTTCGGCGTCGTAGACCGGCCCCAGATGCAGGGCATTCCAGAACGAGCTGCCGTCCTTCCGGTAGTTCAGCAGTTCGACAACCGTTACGTCCTCGCGATCCAACGCGTTGCGGATCCGCACCAGAGAGGCACGATCGCTTTCCGGGCCCTGCAGGAAGCGGCAATTGCGTCCGACGATTTCGTCTTCCTCATATCCGGTGAGGTGACGGAACGCCCGATTGGCAAAGACGATGGGCATGTCATCCTGATGCGGATCGCACAGGCAGATCGCCATGCGCGTCTGCGCCATCGCCTGCTCGAATAGAACGCCAGATGCTCCGTCGAACGTATCTTCGGGGTGTTGCGCACGAAAACGCGCCACGGCTGGATCAAACACGGTATGGGCCTGATCGATCGGGCCGGACTCAGGGATGTTATCTGAAGTGTTACGGTTCATATCAGTGGCTACCTGCCACCGAAAATGCAGTTCCTACTGCTTGGTTCCGGAAAAAAGCATTAAATTCATGGGCATCATTTTCGTTCCAGCGGAATGACGGCGAGTGTCAACCGGGATATACAAGCGAGCTTGTCCAGTTCATCGACGATGCGGATGGACCAGACGTGGGTGCTACGCCCCAAGGCCTCGGGTCGTGCAGTCGCGTAAACCCAACCGTCGCGCACCGGTCGCAGGTGGTTGGCGTTGATTTCCATCCCCACGCAAGCGAACCGTTCAGGGTCCACCACCATGGCTCCGGCCATCGAGCCGATCGTTTCTGCCAGCGCAACCGATGCGCCACCGTGCAACCGGCCAAAAGGCTGATGCGTGCGATGGTCGACCGGCATGCGCGCGGAAATCCAGTCATCGCCACAGTCATGGAACTCGATGCCAAGGTGCGCCGGCATCGAGGAACTGCCCAATTTCGTCAGTCGCTCGAGCGAGGGCTTCTCACCATTCCACCAGATCAAGCAGCAAATCCTTCAGCAAGAAAACGCCCGGCGCATCCGGCCAGCATGGCAGTGCCGAGCGGCAACACGCTTTCGTCCACCATCATTCTGGTGGAGTGGATCGAACAGCAAGAGCGCCAGTCTACGCCTTCATGAGCCACGCCAAGGAAGAACATCGCTCCGGGCACCTTTTCAAGCACATAGGAAAAGTCTTCCGCCCCCATGATCGGGGCGTCCAGCCGGTGAAAGCCATGCTCGCCGGTTAGATCGCGAACCACCCTCTCGCCAAGGTCAACCGCGCGCCCATCGCATACGGTGACAGGGAACCCCGGCGTGATCGCGACCTCGGCCGTCATTCCGTGGGCCGCGGCGATGTTCGTCGCCACCAGCTTCAATGCTTCATGGATGCGCGCGCGATTGGTGGCAGAAAGCGTGCGCAATGTGCCGCGCATGGCGACCCGGTCGGCGATCACGTTGTGGGCCGTACCCGCCTCGATTTTCGCGACTGTGGCGACGACGGGATCGCTCACCGGGAACTTCCTCGTGACGACCGTCTGGAGCGCGGTGACGATCTCACAGGCCACTGGCACCGGATCGAGCGCATCGTGCGGCATCGAGGCATGGCCGCCCCGGCCGTGCACGACGATGTCGAACTGGTCTGCCGAAGCAAGCAATGGCCCTGCCCGACCGGCCACAAGGCCATGCGGACTATTGGGCATGATGTGCAGGGCAAAGGCAGCATCGGGCAACGGATCTATCAGCCCGTCATCGAGCATGAAGCGAGCGCCGTGGAATCCCTCCTCGCCCGGCTGAAACATGAACTGCACCTCGCCTGCAAGGCCATCAGCCCGGGCGCAAAGCAGTTCGGCGGCACCTGCCAGCATGGCGGTGTGCGTGTCATGGCCGCAGGCGTGCATTGCGCCCGGGATGGTGGAGGAGAATTCGAGCCCGGTCTCTTCGGTCATGGGCAGCGCGTCCATGTCGCCGCGCAGGAGGACACGCCGTCCAGGTCCGGCCCTGCCTTTCAGCGTGGCCACCAGCCCGGTCGTCGATGGCCCCTCACGCCATGTCAGTGGAAGATGAGCGAGCGCGGCGCGGACCTTGTCCCGGGTCTTGGGCGTGTGCAGGCCGAGTTCGGGTTCGGCATGGATCGCACGGCGCAGCGCGACGATCGAATCGGAAAGGCCTCGCGCCTGTTCGAGCAAGTCGGGATGAAGCATCGGAGGCCTCTTGTGGAAGGGATCGACACTAGGCTGGCACGTTGCAGCGCTGCTGTCGAGACTTGGCCTTGGGACTTGCACCAGCGGGCAGAGCGCGTTAATCGTTCGATTAAATAGTCCACTGACGGAGAGAGTCCCGATGCCCGAAGCCTATATCATCGATGCCGTCCGCACTCCGCGCGGGGTCGGCAAGCCCGGCAAGGGCGCGCTTTCGCACCTGCACCCGCAGCACCTCGCCGCGACTGTCCTCAAGGCCCTGAAGGAGCGCAACAATCTCGATACCGCGACGGTGGACGACATCATCTGGTCAACCTCCTCGCAGGTCGGCAGGCAAGGCGGCGACCTCGGCCGCATGGCGGCGCTGGCAGCGGGGTACGACATCAAGGCGTCGGGCACGACGCTTGACCGCTTCTGCGGCGGCGGCATCACCTCGGTGAACCTGGCCTGCGCCTCCGTGATGTCGGGGATGGAAGACTGCGTCATCGCCGGCGGTACCGAAATGATGAGCTTCACCGCCGCGCACGGAGCGGAACAGGCCAATGCGGGCATCAAGCCACTGGGCATGGGCTCAGGCAACCTGGCGCTCGACGCCTTGCATCCGCAATCGCACCAGGGCGTGTGTGGCGATGCCATCGCCAGCATCGAAGGCATCAGCCGCGAAGCGCTCGACGCGCTTGCCCTCGTCAGCCAGCAGCGCGCCGACCGCGCGATCAAGGAAGGCCGCTTCAACAAGTCGGTCGTGCCGGTCCTGAACGAGGACGGTTCGGTCGCGCTCGACCGCGAGGAATTCCCGCGCCCCGAAACAACTGCCGAAGGCCTCGCCGCGCTGAAGCCGAGCTTTGCCGGCCTTGCCGACTTCGATCTTGGCGGCACGTCTTTCCGCAAGCAGATCAACCGCCGTTATCCTGACGTGGAAATCCAGCACTTCCATCACGCGGGCAACTCCTCGGGCGTGGTTGATGGCGCAGCGGCGCTGCTGATCGTTTCGCCCACCTATGCCGAAAAGCACGGCCTCAAGCCGCGCGCCCGCATTGTCGCTTACGCCAACCAGGGCGATGATCCGACGTTGATGCTGAACGCGCCCGTGCCTGCCGCCAAAAAGGTGCTGGCCAAGGCCGGGCTTTCCAAGGACGATATCGACGTCTGGGAAATCAACGAAGCCTTTGCTGTCGTTGCCGAAAAATTCATCCGCGACCTCGAACTCGATCGCGAAAAGGTGAACATCAACGGCGGCGCCATGGCGCTTGGCCACCCGATCGGCGCAACCGGTTCGATCCTGATCGGCACCGCTCTCGATGAACTCGAACGTTCGGGCGGACGCTACGGCCTTGTAACGATGTGTGCTGCTGGCGGCATGGCACCGGCGATCATTATCGAACGCATTTAACCAAAGTAAATACTCGAGACAATTAGTGGCCCGGCGATCGAATGCCGGGCCATTGTTTTTCAAGAAGTTGCAAATGTTACGTTGCAATACGTCGCCAGCGCTGGCATTTGTCGAGCTAATATGCCCGCATTTCCGCGAACTCTTGTCAGACCCCTGCGCGGTAAGCTGTCCGGCTACGCCGTAGCGATTGGCCTTGCGATAATCGCCACGATACTCAGGCAGGCAGCCGACAATCTTCTACCTCCCGGCTTCCCGTTCCTGACGTTCTTTCCCGCCGTGATCGTCACCGCATTTGTCGCCGGACGCGGCCCCGGCGCGCTCTGTGGCGTGCTTAGTCTGTTGTCTTCATGGTATTTTTTCATTCCGCCAGCGAATACTTTCGTGCTCTCTGCTCCAGTGGCGACCGCGCTGCTATTCTTCGCAGCAGTGGTGATTGTGGATGTCCTTCTGATCGACGGGCTGCAACAGCGCCAGGAGCAGCTGGTCGAAAGCCAGCGCCAGCTGAGCGCGATGGCAGACCAGCAAACCCTGCTTTTTCAGGAACTTCAGCACCGCGTGGCGAACAACCTCGCCTCGGTCTCCTCGATGCTGCGCATCCAGCGCCGACAGATCGAGCGGACGCCGGAAATCGCTCTCACGGTCCTTGAAAGCGCCGACCAGCGCATCGAACTGATGGGCCGCGTGCATCGCCAACTTTACAATCCGGCGGCCCGTGAGATTCCCCTGCCCGAACAGATCGAAAATGTCGTGGCTCAGGCGCAGGACGTGGCCGGGGCCGAGGACGTCAAGGTAATCATCAACGCTGTCGATGCACCCCTTGCCGTAGACCGTATGATGACGCTGATGCTGCTCATCACGGAAGTGCTCAACAACTCGATAAAGCACGCTTTTCCGGAAGGTTCGTCCGGTGAGGTTCGTCTCACGCTGGAACCCGCCAGTCACGGGCGGCTGCGCCTGACGATTGCAGACAACGGGCGCGGCCTTTCTCCGGAACACGCCGACGTCCCGCGCCATCGCGGCCTCGGCACTGCCATCACCAAGGGCTTTGCCACCCAGCTCGGCGGCACGATCACTGTCGACGGCAGCAACGGGGTGAGGACGATTGTCGAGTTTCCGGAGGGCTGAGGGCAGTTTCCAACTCTCCCCCAACTCTACCGCAACTCACCCCTAACTCCCCCCTGACTCGTGTAGGCAAACGCCCCACTGGGCGGGGCTTTGCCCATACACGATCACGGTGCCGCAGCGATCGGTCCCGCTTCGTTGGCGACGACCTTCAGGACCTCGGCCCAGGCAGCGACATTTTGCGCCAGTTCGGCGGGATCGACCTTGTCCAGGGTGTCGTCAGGCGTGTGATGAAGATCGAAGTAATGGGTGCCGTCCTGGTTCAGGTCGACCACGCTGAGCTTCTGCTTTTCGATCACCGGCTCGACGTCGGTCCCGCCATCGGCCTTGCCGCTCCCACGGACGATACCCATCGGTGACAAGGCAGCGGCGATGCGGTCGGACAGGGCCTTGTCGGCCATGTTGAACTGGACGCGCCAGACGCGGGCGGCGCCGAAGTCGCTCTCCATCGCGAGGGCGTGGGGTTCGCTGTGCTTTTCCGCGTAAGCCTTGCCGCCGAAGCCGCCGAGTTCCTCCGAGCCTGCCCAGAGAACGCGGATGGTGCGCAAGGGCGCGCCGCCCTCCTGCGCCTTCAAGGCGGCAGCGGTGATGATGGCGCACCCCGCTGCGTCGTCAATCGCGCCGGTGCCGAGATCCCAGCTATCGAGGTGGCAGCCGAGCAGAATCGGCGGGAGCGAAGGATCGCGGCCCGGCAGATCGCCGATGACGTTGCCCGAGGGAAGATTGTCGGTGGTCTTGCCGGTGAGCGTGAGACTGAGGCGGATTGCCTTGCCGCTGCGCGCTATGCGGGCGATCAGGTCGGCATCCGGATTGGAGACCGCGCCTGCCGGGATCGGCTTGACGCCATCGGGGAACGTGGTGCCGCCGGTATGGGGGTTGCGGTGACTGTCGGTGCCGATGGAGCGGATCACCACGCCGATCGCGCCCTTGCCCGAGGCGATAGCTGGCCCCGCACGGCGGACCTGCCCGTAGGGACCATAACCGCTGCCGTCCTGGTTGCGCTTCATCGCGTGGTCGATGAAGGCGATCTTGCCGCTGAGCGAGCCGGCCGGCGCCGCCTTCAGCGCATCGAGCGTGGGGAAATAGACGACATCGCCTTCGATGCCCTTTTCCGGGGTAGTGCCGCTGTAGCCCAGTGCAGTGATCGCAAGCTTGAACGGGATCGGCGCGAGAAGGCTGCCTTCGTCCCGACCGCGCACGTAGCCGCGGATCTTGAACGGCTCGACCGCGACCTTGCTGAAGCCCAGCGCCTTCAATCGCGCTTCGGCCCAGACGCGGGCGCGCGCTTCGGCTTCGGACCCGGGCATGCGCGGCCCGACTTCGCTGGTAAGCCCGGCGAGCAGGTCCCAGGCGACATCGCCTTTCGGATCCTGCGCATAAGCGGTTGAGACGGAAAGGGTGGCGATGAGCGCAAGGGCGCGAGCATGGTTTCTCATGCAACCGTGCTATCGCCCGCCCCACCGCCTGCCAAGCCCTGCCCGCCGCCCTTGTCGCACAAGCCCCGCTTGCCCGACCCTTCGCGCTCGGATAGAGGGCGCGCAACAGTTTTTGCCTTCTACCCAAGGACCCGAGATGGCTGCCCAATACGCCTACGTCATGAAAGACATGACGAAGACCTTCCCCGGCGCGCAGAAGCCGGTGCTGAGCAATATCAACCTGCAGTTCTATCAGGGTGCCAAGATCGGCATCGTCGGCCCGAACGGTGCCGGTAAATCCACCCTGATCAAGATCATGGCCGGGATCGACAAGGACTTCACCGGCGAAGCTTGGCCGGGTGAAAACATCACCGTCGGCTACCTTGAGCAGGAACCGCAGCTCGACGAGAGCAAGACCGTGCTCGAGAACGTCAAGGACGGTGCGCGCGAGATCGCCGACATGGTCGAGCGCTTCAACCAGATCGGCATGGAAATGGCCGAGGAAGATGCCGACTTCGATGCGCTCGGTGCCGAGATGGCCGAGTTGCAGGACAAGATCGACGCGGTGGATGGCTGGACGCTCGACAACCAGCTCGAAATCGCGATGGAAGCGCTGCGATGCCCGCCCGGCGACTGGTCGGTGGCGAGCCTTTCGGGCGGTGAAAAGCGCCGCATCGCGCTGACCCGCCTGCTGATCCAGAAGCCTTCGATCCTGCTGCTGGACGAACCGACCAACCACCTTGACGCTGAATCCGTCGAATGGCTGGAAAACCACCTCAAGGACTATGCCGGCGCGGTGCTGATGATCACCCACGACCGCTACTTCCTCGACAACGTTGTGGGCTGGATCCTCGAACTCGACCGCGGAAAGTACTTCCCCTACGAGGGCAACTATTCGACCTACCTCGAAACCAAGGCCAAGCGCATGGCCCAGGAAGAGCGTGAGGAAAGCGGCAAGCAGAAGGCGCTGCAGCGCGAACTCGAGTGGATCCGCCAGACCCCGGCCGCGCGGCAGACCAAGTCCAAGGCGCGTATCCGCAAGTTTGAGGAACTGCAGAACGCCCAGGACAACCGTCCGGTCGGCAAGGCCCAGATCGTCATCCAGGTGCCGGAGCGCCTTGGCGGCAAGGTGATCGAGGTGAAGAACATCTCGAAGGCCTATGGCGACAAGCTGCTGTTCGAAGACCTGTCGTTCATGCTGCCGCCCGGTGGCATTGTCGGCGTGATCGGGCCGAACGGTGCGGGCAAGTCCACGCTGTTCAAGATCCTGACCGGCAAGGAAACGCCCGACAGCGGCACGGTGGAAATCGGCTCGACCGTCCACCTCGGCTATGTCGACCAGAGCCGCGACGACCTGAACCCCGCCAACAACGTGTGGCAGGAAATCTCGGACGGCCTCGATTACATGAAGGTCAACGGTCAGGACATGTCGACCCGCGCCTATGTCGGCGCGTTCAACTTCAAGGGTCCCGACCAGCAGAAGAACGTCGGCAAGCTTTCGGGCGGTGAGCGCAACCGCGTGCACATGGCCAAGATGCTGAAGGCCGGCGGCAACGTGCTGCTGCTGGACGAACCGACCAACGACCTTGACGTGGAAACGCTGGCCGCACTGGAAGACGCGATCGAGAACTTCGCCGGTTGCGCGGTGGTCATTTCGCACGACCGCTTCTTCCTTGACCGTCTGGCAACGCACATCCTGGCGTTCGAGGGCAACAGCCACGTCGAATGGTTCGAAGGCAACTTCGCGGCCTATGAGGAAGACAAGCGCCGCCGCCTGGGTGACGCGGCAGATCGTCCGACCGCGTTGGCGTACAAGAAACTGACGCGCTGATCTTCTTTGTCAGTAATGGACGCGCCCCGCTGGCCATCTTGGCGGGCGGGGCGTCATCCTATTTCGTCACCCTGAACTTGCATCAGGGTCCATCTCGCCACACGCACGGACGGTGTTTGGCGAGGGATGGATGCTGAAACAAGTTCAGCATGACGGTGAGAATGCACCGACCTGCCGCACAAGATGACGACCAAGGGGATCAGCCCTTGCGGCGGAAGCGGAAGGTGAGGGTTTCGGTCTTGCCGCCTTCCTTGACCGTGACCGAGGCGGTCATGGTGTTCTTGCCGGTGCGTTCGTAGACTAGGCCGGAAAAATCGAGGCGGTCGCCCTTGCGCTCGATCAGCGGGAAAGAGACGACCTTGCCCTTCTCCTCCCAGCCGGTGAGATCGGCGTTGAAGTGCTTGAGACGGCAGGCGAGCGAGCCGCCTTCTTCGACGATGGTGATGAGTTCATAGAACATCACCGTGCCGTCCTTGTTCAACTGGCGAAAGTGGCCGACCATCTGCCCGCCAGCTGCCGGGGCATAGGCTTCGAGCGCGGGTGCGCCTTCGATGCCCTCACCTTCCCAAGAACCCTGCAGCCAGGCGACGTCCGCCAATGTTGCGGGCGGCGCGGCGCGGCGGTGATCGGGGTGAGCAGCAAGGCGGCGAAGGCGGACAAGAGCAGCTTCATGGTTTCCTCCCTCAATCGAGCGCCAGTGGCAGATAGACGTGCGCGCGCTGGTGTGGCGGGGCGACCTCGTCGGCATCGTCGAGGTAGTTGATCAGGACAGGTCCCTCACCCAGTTCCAGATCGCGCGCGAGCAGCTCTGCGTAGAGCGTGTCGATCAGGCCATGCAGGTCGTCATAGTCGCCGGTAGCGAAGAACGAGAGGTGCGGGCCGCCCCGAATCTGGCGCTCTTCAAGGTCGCCGCCGGGTGTGCCGAGACCGCCGGTATCGAGGGCGCAGGTAAAGCGGCAGGCTTCGGGTGCGGCGTGGCGGGGATCGTCGTGCGGCATGCCCCAGATCGCCTGCAGGCTTTCCGGCCGCAACTGGGCAAGCGCGAGTTCGAACAGCCGTCCAAAGCCGCGGTTCAGTTCGGAATAGGCGCCGACATTACGGACGGAGAGCAGGCGCAGCGGGGCGAGTTCGACGATCTCGATGCGCAGCGCGCTCTGCGGGTCCGATCGGGGCTCGCCCAAGGCTTTGGCGGTGTTGCTGAGGCTTTGCGGGTCACTGCCGAGGGCAGACGGAGTCTGGCCCGTCGTGGCACGCAGGGCGCGGGCATAGGCTTGCGTGGTGGCATAACCGCTCTGCCCGGTGGCGGCGCTGATGCCTTGCGCTGACAGAGCGGGCAGGCTTCCGGCGAGGCGTGCGCGGGTAATGGCGGCACCGGGAGCTTCGCCGGTCATCAGGCGAAATATCCGGTGAAAGTGATATTCCGACATCGCCGCTTCTGCTGCAAGGTCCGCGAGGCTTGGCACTTCGCCTGTGGCGAGACTGCGTTCGAGCAGGGCAATGGCGCGTTCGATGCGAGTGGCGTAGCGGCTGCGTTGGTCAGGCTTCATGCGCGTCCTTCCGGGTCTCATGCACTGCCCTCATGTCTCGCTGCCGGGGTCTTGTCGTTCCCGATCTTGCGCTTTCTAGGGAGCGAGCCACGCAGCTTGCCACGGAGAGGCTGCGTCTTGGCGGGTGAAGCGGGCGCGGGTGCCGCCTTCGTGGGTGAGGTGCAACCAATCAAGGCTGCGCACTTCGACCAGCAGGACGGCGAAGTTGCCGCGGCCGGGCAAGGTTTCATCGATGGTCGGCGCGCGGTGCAGGAGGTGTTCGGGAATGGTCGACCCGGCGGCCTCCAGCACGGCGCCCGGGCCTTCCCCGGCGAGGTAACAGCGACGGCTCGAGGCGGTGGCGCACTGCCATGCGGCATCGGCGACAGGACCGCGATGTTCGATCCGCCCTTCACCGCGCATGCGGATCTGGACGCGGGTTTCGGGATCGTAGGCAAGGACGCTGACCGGGGCGCAATTGCCGATCAGCGCGCACTTGGGACTGCGCAGGTCGGTGTGGAAACGCAGGGTCAGGTCCGGTGTCGCCTCGCGCAGGACCATCATCCTGAGATCGCCATCAGCAGTGCCGACGACGGGCGTGTGCATTGCACTGCGGCGCTGCCTTGCAGCCTTGGCAAGGCGATCGGTAGCATCGGCAAGAACGCTATCGAGCGTCAACTCCATTCATCTTTCCCCATACGAACCTGAACAAAAGGCTACCAACCCGGTTCAGACATCGGACAGCGCGAATCGTTTATTACCATCGTATTAAAGCTGCGAAGGGTGTCGCGGCTCTTCATATCGGGAAAGGGTCGGTCACGATGTCCGGCAAGTCAATCTTCAGAAGCAGTGCACTTTACGCACTGGCTGTGGCCATGACCGCAACAGCAATTCCATCCACGGCATTCGCCCAGCAGCAACAGCGCGAAGAGCGTGGTGGCGGTTGGCAGCGCGGCGGTGAAAATCGAGGCGGTGAGAACCGCGGTGGTGGCAACTGGCGCGGTGGTGGTGATTTTCGCAACCAGCAGGCGCAACGCCCGCAGGCACCACAAGTGCAGCGTCCCGCCGCACCGCAGGTTCAGCGTCCGGCTTGGGGCGGGTCCAACCCCCAGGCGCAGGCAAGGCCAGAGCAATCACGGCCTGACCAGTCACGACCCGCATGGCGGGGGCGGACCGAGGGTTCGCAGCGGGATTGGGGACGTTCGCAGGGCCGCGACTGGCAATCGGGCACCGTGAACCGTCCGGCACCGGCGCAGAACGCGGGCAGGCCTGCCGTGCCGCAGCGCGGTTGGGACGGCAGACAGTGGAACGGGACCAACCCTGGCAACCAGAACGCCGGGCGGGATTGGAACCGCGACGGTCGTGACTGGAACCGTGACCGTGACCGGGACGGGCGCAACTGGAGCCGTGATCGCGACGGGCGTGACTGGAACCGCGACAACTGGCGACGCGACGATCGCCGGGGCGACAACTGGCGCAACAGTTATCGCGGGGACTATCGCCGCTGGAGCAATGACTGGCGGCGGGACAACCGCTACAACTGGAACCACTACCGCAGCGTGAACCGCGGGATCTACCGGATGCCACGGTACTACTCGCCCTATCGTGGGTACAACTACAGCCGCCTGTCGATCGGCATTTTCCTGAACTCTGGCTTCTATGGCCAGAACTACTGGATCAATGATCCCTGGGCTTACCGCCTGCCCCCCGCATACGGTCCGTATCGCTGGGTGCGTTACTGGGACGACGTGCTGCTGGTCGATGTCTATTCCGGCGAAGTGGTGGACGTGATCCACGACTTCTTCTGGTAAGTCGGGCAACCCATCCGGCCCCTGCACCAGACGGTGCGGGGGCCTTTTTCGTGCGCGGTCAGGCCCTGCTGTACTCCGCCAGCGCGCGCAGCACGTTTGTCATCATTTCACGTCCTTGCCCCGTCAGCCGCACATAGCGGCGGCGGGCATCAGTACTATCCGGTTCGCGAAAGATCAGCCCTTCCTCTTCAAGGCGAGCAATCCAGCGCAGGATAGTCGTCGACGGAATTCCCGCATCGAGACAGACGCTCGACACCTGGATATCGGTGCGGCGGCAGTCGGCGATGAACAGATCAAGAAGGATGTCCCAGCCGGGCTCTGCGAAAAGGCCTGGTCGCCCGCTTGCCTCGTCACGTTTGCGACGCAGGTTGTAGAGCGCCTTTGCAAGACGAAGGATTTCGGCGTTGGGATCTACGTAAGCGTCCAAGCAATGCTCCATGCGAGCGACAAGAAATCACGAGGAGCGTGCTGGCACCCGGCGCCGACAAGTGGCATTGCGGCTTTGCAGATACCGACCCTTGAAGGTCTGGCAGCGTTCATGATCTATTGGTGACCCGAGATGACCTCATAAGGAAGTTTGGTTAACGCAAAGGACTGCAGAAAGCTTCGCCAAATCCATAGTATTAGTCCGGTTCGGATCAATGGAACTGGATTGCGGTGACGAGCCGATTCCAACATGAGATCGTGCAATATGGGATTGTTTTCAAAGAAGAGTCAGTCATATGCAGAGACCTCGGCGCTGCGTTCGATCGGAGAGACAGTCCGCAAGCGTCTCGCAAACGACTCTGGCGTCTATCGTATACCGGTGGATGGGCTCGAGATCTTTGGCGTGGCGGATTTCTTTTCGGCCGCAGAGTGCGAAAGGCTGATCGCCATCGTCGACAAGGTGGCGCGCCCCTCCCCCACCTACAAAGGTACGGACGCGACTGGCCGAACCAGCTATACCGGGGACGTGGATCCGTTTGACCCTTTCATCCTCATGCTGCAGCGCCGGATTGACGACCTGATCGGAATCGATCCCGCGTTCGGCGAGACGATCCAGGGGCAACGCTACGAACCGGGACAGGAGTTTCGTGGCCACTATGACCACTTTCTGCCTTCGCAGCACTTCTGGGATACGGAACAGAAACGCGGCGGCCAGCGTAGTTGGACGGCCATGGCGTATCTCAACGCCGTGGAGGAAGGCGGGACAACCGACTTCACCCGTGTCAACCTCTCCATCCCGCCGCAACCGGGTGCGCTCTTGCTCTGGAACAACATGAAGCCCGACGGCACACCAAATCCTGATGCCCTGCACGCCGGAACGCCGGTTGTGCGCGGCAAGAAGTATGTCCTGACCAAGTGGTACAGGTCGCGCCCGTGGCACTGAAATGGGGGGGCTGGCACGGCCTGATTGCACTCGCTTTGCTGCAGCCGGGCGCAAGCCATGCTGCCACTGCTGCCACAGGTTCTTCCGTTGTCGCCGCGCAGATCGACAATGGCCCGCAGGCATCATCCGGTCTTCCGGAAAATGCCCAGCTTGAGCGGATCTTTGCCGATGAAATGCGGCAAGGCTTCGCGCTCGATCCTGTTGGCGCCCTGCAGCAAGGCCAGCGCGTTTCGGTCGAGGCATTCCTGCAGTTGTTCTCGCCAGAACTTGCCAGGGAGCGGCGCGAGGCAAATGCGCAACTGCTGGCGCGGCTGCGGCAAATAAGCCCCAGCAAACTGGACGAGCCACATCGCCTGTCGCGCGAAGTGCTGATCGATGCAAAAAGCGCAGACGCCGCACTGCTGCAACCCGACCTTCTGGCATTGACCGAGGTTCGCCCGTTCAACCACTTTGGCGGTTTCCACGTTTCCTACCCCGAACTGTCATCTCCGGGCAGCGGCATCGCCCTGGAGACGACGCGCGATTACGAGCTTCTGATCGCACGGCACCGCGTGCTCGGGCGCGTCTTTGATCAGGCTACTGCGCGCTTCCGCGAGGGAATGGCAAGCGGAGTGACCGAGCCGAGGCTGACGGTGGACAACATGATCGCCCAGATCGATGCCCTGCTGGCCCAGCCGGTCGAGCGATCGCCATTCACCAGCCCGGCGCGCAGCTTTCCCAGCACCTTTTCAAGCGCGGAGAAACTGCGGCTGCGCAGGGATCTGTATGCAGTCACACGGCGCGACATCTACCCGGCCTATCGGAAGCTGCGTCGGTTTCTGGCGGATGACTATCGCCCTGCAGCCCGCGAGCAGGTGGGCCTCTCTGCCTTGCCGGGAGGTGGCCCGCTCTACCGCGAACTGATTCGGGCCTATACCACGCTCGATCTCGACCCCGAGACCGTTCACGCAATGGGCCTGGGCGAAGTGTCGCGAATCCAGACCGAGATGGAGCAGGTCAAGACGGAGCTGGGCTATACCGGTCCCTTGCGCGGGTTCTTCGACGATCTGCGAACCAATCCGCGCTACCACCCCAGAACCGAACAACAGCTCGCGGAGGGCTTTCGCGCGGTCGGTCGCAAGGTTGACGCTCTGGCTCCACGCTATTTCCTGCAGTTGCCGCGCACGCCCCTGCAGATCCAGCCCTACCCTGCCTACCGCGCGAAGTTCGAAGCAGGTGGCAGCTATGCGCAAGGGACGCCCGACGGCGTGCAGCCGGGCACGTTCTTCTTCAACACCTACGACCTCAAGAGCCGATACCTGACGGGCGTGACCACACTTTACCTGCATGAAGGCGCGCCGGGCCATCACTTCCAGATCAGCCTTGCCCAAGAGAACACGGCCCTGCCCGATTTCCAGCGCTTTGGCGGCAATAACGCCTACATCGAAGGCTGGGCGCTCTACGCCGAAACCCTGGGTTTCGAGATGGGTCTCTACAAGGACCCGATGCAGCATTGGGGCACCTTGGACGACGAGATGCTGCGGGCGATGCGGCTGGTGGTGGATACGGGCCTTCACGCAAAGGGGTGGACCCGCGAGCAGGCGGTAGATTACATGCTTGCCAATTCGGGCATGGGCCGCAGCGACGCCGAGGCGGAAGTCGACCGCTACATTGCCATTCCGGGACAAGCGCTATCGTACAAGATCGGGGCGCTTACGATCCAGCGGCTGCGCAAGGAAGCAGAGTCTGCGCTTGGCCGAAAGTTCGACATCCGCGCATTCCACGACCAGGTGCTGGGGAGTGGAGCGCTGCCGATGAAAGTGCTGGAAGGCAAGGTGCGCGGGTGGATCGCACGCACCCGCGCTGCCCGTTGATCAATCGCCGAGCGCTTCGGCGATCAGCTTGCGAGTATTGCTGACGCCGTAGAGCGCAATGAAGCTGCCCATGCGCGGTCCGGCGCTGGAGCCCAGAAGCGTTTCATAGAGGCACTTGAACCAGTCGCGGAGCTGCTCGAACCCGTAATGCGGGTCCTTGCCGATCTCGTAGACGATGTTCTGCAGTTCCTCTGCGGTGGCATCGTCGGACGTACCGGCGAGTTCCTCGTCGAGCGCTGCCAGAGCCTTTGCCTCGTTCTCCTCCGGCTTGCGGCGCTGCAAAGTCGGGGCGATGAAATCGCGGTTGTAGGCCAGAGCGCGGGTGACGAGGCCATCGAGTGCGGGGTGCGCTGCAGGATCGGCGTTCTCGACATAGTTGCCAAGATACGACCAGACCTGATCGCGCGTGGCCTGCGCGCCCAATACGCCGACGAGGTTGAGCAGCAGACCGTACGTGACCGGGAGCTTTTCGCCCTCACCCTCGGCCGGACCGTTGGTGCGCAACAGGTGCCATACCGGGTTGCCGAGCTGCTGTTCGATCGGTTGGGTCGGGATCTTTTCGCGGAACTGCCAGTATTCGTCGACCGCGCGGGGGATGATCCCGACGTGGAGCGACTTGGCGCTCTTGGGCTCACGGAAGAGGTAAAAGCCCAGGGACTCCTCACTGCCGTATTCGAGCCACTGCTCGATGGTCAGGCCGTTGCCCTTGGACTTGGAGATCTTCTCGCCCTTCTCATCAAGGAAGAGTTCGTAGATCAGGCCCTCGGGGCGCTGGCCGCCGAGCACGCGGGCGATCTTGCCCGACTGCGTGACGCTGTCGGTGAGGTCCTTGCCGCACATCTCGTAATCGACGCCAAGCGCGACCCAGCGCATCGCCCAGTCGACCTTCCACTGCAGCTTGGACCAGCCGCCGAGGATGGTGTGCTCGATGGTTTCGCCATTGCTGTCGGTGAAGCGGACAATGCCGGCTTCGGCATCGACCACCTCGACCGGCACCTGCAGCACTTCGCCGGTGGTCGGCGAGACCGGCAGGACCGGCGAATAGGTCTTCCGGCGCTCCTCGCGCAAGGTGGGGAGCATGATGTCCATGATCGCCTGCCAGTTGCGCAGCACGCCCTTCAATGCGTCGTCGAAGGCGCCGGAATTGTAGCGGTCCGAAGCCGAGACGAACTCGTAATCGAAGCCGAAGCGATCGAGGAAATCGCGCAGCATGGCGTTGTTGTGGTGCGCGAAGCTTTCGAACTTCTCGAACGGATCGGGGATGCGGCTGAGCGGATGGCCGAGATGGGCATCGAGCAGCGCCTTGTTCGGCACGTTGTCCGGCACCTTGCGCAAGCCGTCCATGTCATCGGAAAAGGCGACGAGGCGTGTGGGATGGCCTCCCGTCAGCACTTCATAGGCGCGGCGAACCAGCGTGGTGCGCAGGACTTCCTGGAACGTGCCGATGTGCGGCAGGCCCGAAGGACCATAACCGGTTTCGAACAGAACCGGGACCAGTTCGCCTGACGCATCGCGTTTGCCGCCGGGGAACCGCTTTATGAGCTTGCGGGCTTCCTCGAAGGGCCAAGCCTTGGAGGTCTGGGCGGCGGTGCTGATTGCGTCTGTCATGGTGCCCGCCCTTTTGCGCGTGGGCGCGACGGGTGCAAGAGAAAACCGGGGATGACCAGACGACGAAAGGGCGGGCGCCACGCTCACGCGACGTCCGCCCTTCCGTGGAGGCTTCTGAGGGAGGCTTACTTCAGAAGCGAGAGCACGTTCTGCTGGGCCTGGTTGGCCTGGGCGATCATGGCGGTCGACGCCTGGCTGAGGATCTGTGCCTTGGCCATGGCGGTGGTTTCCGCCGAATAGTCGGTATCGAGAATGCGCGAGCGGGCATCCGACAGGTTGGTGATGTTGTCGTTGAGGTTGTTGATCACCGATTCAAGACGGTTCTGCCCTGCACCAAGCAGCGAACGCGCGCCCGAGATCGAGTCCAGTTCGGAGTCCAGCGTACCGAGCAGGGTGTTGGCCGCGGTTGCCGTCGATACATCGTATGAGCCGGCAGCACCGCCCGAGGCCTGCAGCGTGGTGAGATCGGCGATCTCGAGGATGACCTGGTCCGAAGCGTCCGAGCCTGCCTGGATCGTGATTGACGTGACGGTGCCGTCGAACAGCTGCACGCCATTGAAATTGGTGTTGGTGATGATCTGATCGACCTGCGCGGTAAGCTGGTCGACTTCGCTCTGCATGTAAACGCGGTCGGTGGCGTCCTGATAGGTGCCCGAGGCCGATTGGACGGCCAGTTCGCGAATGCGCTGCAGCATTGCGGTCACTTCGTTCAGCGCGCCGTCGGCGGTCTGAGCAAGGCTGATGCCGTCGTTCGAGTTGCGGACGCCCTGGCCCATGCCCTTGATCTGCGAGGTCATGGTCGTGCTGATGGCGAGGCCTGCGGCGTCGTCCTTCGCGCCGTTGATGCGCTTGCCGGTCGACAGACGCTCCATCGCTGTACCCAGCATCTTGTTGGCCGAGTTCGAAGCATTCGTAGCGCGTATGGCGCTGATATTCGTGTTGATGACTGCCATTTCCCATTCTCCACTATGGGCCGGAGCATCTGGTGGGACACGCCGGTATTGGTTGCTGTGGAGAAGGACGGCTGCGGGGCGCAGGTTTTAAGGGGGACGGTAAATCGCGGCGAAAGGCTCTGTTTTGGCTGGCCGTGGGGTTGTGCGGTGTTCCATTCCTGTTCTAACGCTGCGGGGTGACCGAACGCCCTGCCCTTGCCCTGCCAGCGATTCATGCAAGCCACGGCGGATGCTGGCTGCGTGACGGCTTTGCCACGCGCGGACTTGGCAAGGGCGAGGCGATCGTGGCAGCAGCCGATACGCCGCTGCTTATGCTCAATGCACCGCTGGTGGCAAGCAGGCTCGGCTATCCGGACCTTTCGGGGCTCGATCTTCTGGAGCTGTTCGCGTTCGTGCATCCGGCGCGGTTCATGGTGCCGACGCCGAAGGGCCTGGCCCATGCTCTGGGGCTTGAGGAGCCATCCGGCGACGACAAGGTGCCGCAACTGCTGCAGGAAGCCGCAGAGGCGTTACTTGCCACATGCGAGAGCGCCGACTGGGCCGAGCGGGAGGGAGCGTGGACAGCGCTGCAATCGCTGGTTCGGATGCGCTGGCCTTGGGGCACCTTGCTGACCCCGCGCATTCGCAAGCCGGACCGGGCCGAGCGCTGGCTGTTCGCCAAGCTGCCGGAGTGGGAAGAGGCGGCCGAGCGGCCTCAGCCGGCGCAGGTCGTATTGGGCGAAGCGGCAGTGGTCTCGCGACTTGCCGAGCTGACAGGCGCCGGGGCCGAAGCCCGACCGACGCAGCAGGACTACGCGCGCGAGGCCTCGCGCATGTTCGCACCGCGACAGGGACAGGGCCAGCCGCATGTCGTGCTGGCGCAGGCGGGCACGGGCACGGGCAAGACATTCGGCTATCTCGCGCCATCCTCGCTGTGGGCGGAGCAATCGGGCGGGACGGTCTGGGTCTCGACCTACACCAAGGCGCTGCAGCGACAGTTGCGGCGCGAGAGCCGGCGCGCGTTTCCAGCCTCGCGCAACGGCAAGCCGCCCGTGGTGGTGCGCAAGGGGCGCGAGAACTACCTGTGCCTGCTCAATCTGGAAGACGCGCTGCAGGGCGGGTTTGCCGGGCGGGCAGCGATCCTGGCGCAGCTGGTGGCGCGCTGGGCGGCCTATAGCCAAGATGGCGACATGATCGGCGGTGACCTGCCCGGCTGGCTCGGCACGCTGTTCCGCAAGCGCGGCATCGCGGCGCTGACGGACCAGCGCGGAGAGTGCGTTTATGCCGGGTGCCCGCATTACCGGAAGTGCTTCATCGAGCGCGCCGCGCGGGCCTCTGCCGATGCGGAACTGGTGATTGCCAATCATGCGCTGGTGATGGTCAACGCCGCACGCGGGCGCGACGCTGCGCAGCGGCCGACGCGGATCGTTTTCGACGAAGGGCACCATGTGTTCGAAGCGGCGGATTCGACGTTCTCGGCGGCACTGACGGGCGCGGAGACAATCGAGCTGCGGCGCTGGGTGATCGGGCCTGAGGGCAAGTCGCGCGGAAGGCGGCGCGGGCTTTCGGCCCGGCTTGCCGATGTGGCGAGCTATGACGAGGAAGGCGAGCGCGCGATTTCGCAGGCGCGTGAGGCGGCTGAGGCTCTGCCCTCGGAAGGCTGGCTGGCGCGGGTGGTGGAAGGCACGCCTTCAGGGCCACTGGAGGAGCTGTTGAGCGCGGCGCGGGCGCTGGCCTATGCGCGCGACGAAAGCGGCGGGCAGGAAGCGGGCTATGGGCTCGAGACCGAGATCGCGCAACTGGACGGCGGGTTCATCGAGGTGGCTGGGCGCGCGCAGGAGGCGCTGGAGGCCTTGCGCAAGCCGCTGGTGCGGCTGGGGCTGCGGCTGGAGGCCATTGTCGAGGACGGACCGGACTGGCTCGATGGTCCGGCGCGAGCGCGGATCGAGGGGGCGCGCAGTGCGATCGGCTGGCGCAGCGATCTCATCGCGGGATGGATTGCGCTGCTGGCGCGGCTGGGTGGGCCGGGCGACCCCGATTTCGTCGACTGGATTGCGGTGGAGCGTTCGGACGGGCGTGAGTGGGATGTCGGGCTGCACCGGCATTACCTCGATCCGATGAAGCCCTTTGCCAATGCCGTGCTGGCGCCTTCTCACGGGGTGATGATGACCTCGGCCACGTTGCGTGATGGCGATGACTGGCAGAGCGCGGTCGAGCGCAGCGGGGCGCCGCATCTGGACATTGCGCCGCGCCTGTTCACGGCGGACAGTCCGTTCGACTATGCGTCCCAAGCCGAAGTACTGATCGTGACCGACGTGCCCAAGGGCGACATTCCGGCACTGGCAGCGGCCTATGGGCGGCTGATCGAAGCGTCGGGCGGCGGGGCGCTGGGGCTGTTCACCGCGATCAGGCGGCTGCGCGCGGTCTATGGCCGCATTGCCGACCGCCTGGCGCGGGGCGGATTGCCGCTGTTCGCGCAGCATGTCGATCCGATAGACACCGGCACGCTGGTCGACATCTTCCGCGACGATCCGCGCGCCTCGCTGCTCGGCACCGATGCCCTGCGCGACGGGGTGGACGTACCCGGGGATTCACTGCGGCTGGTGGTTATGGAGCAGGTGCCGTGGCCCAAGCCTTCGATCCTGCACCGCGCGCGGCGACTGGCCGGCGGTGGTTCGGCCTATGACGACAGGATCATCCGGGCCCGTCTGGCGCAGGCCTTCGGGCGGCTGATCCGCTCAGCGGGGGACAAGGGACATTTCGTGGTGCTGTCCTCGGCCTTCCCTTCGCGGCTGCTTTCGGCCTTTCCGGCGGGAACGCCGATCCGCCGCGTGACGCTCGATGTGGCTTTACAAAGCGTCGGTGCCAGTGTTTCTGGACGCGAGAGTGTTCAGACACCGCGCGAGGGGATTTCGTGAAGACACTGGCCCTGTTTCGCCACGCCAAATCGGACTGGAGCGATGCGCGCGCGCGGGATTTCGACCGCCCTTTGAACGAGCGCGGCAAGCGCGGGGCGCGAGCGATGGGCGAATATATCCGCGATACCGGCCGCACCTTTGACCGCATGATCGCCAGCCCTGCCGTCCGCGCCGCCGAAACGGTCGAGGAAAGCAGCAAGGCGTGGAAGTGCACGTTCAAGATCGAATGGGACCGGCGCATCTACCTTGCCAGCTCGGCCACGCTGATCGACCTGCTGAAGGAACTGTCCGGCGATCCGAAAAGCGTCCTGATGATCGGGCACAATCCGGGGCTGGAGGACCTGATCTTCGACCTCGTGCCCGATGATGGCTCCAGCCCTTTGCGCGAAGTGGTGGAAGAGAAGTTCCCGACCGCGACGTTTGCGGTGATGGAACTTGATGTGGACGACTGGGCGGACGTAACCGAGGGTTGCGCACGGTTGGTGGAGATCAAGCGGCCGCGCGATCTGGACCCGACGTTGGGGCCGGTTTTGGTGGATTGAGGTTGTTACGGATGATTGGCAGCTTTGCCGCCGAGTGTCTGCTATTCAACTATTTGCAGCGAAAGCCGACTTTCCGGAAATGGCGCCGTTGCGGGCGTAAGACTCAACTGCGCAGATGCGCAGATGCGCAGATGCGGTATGTTTCCATCATCATTTTTCTGACTACACTGGCTAGTTGTGCCTCGTCTCAAAGGGATAGCCATTCAGCCTTGATGGACGAGATCGAAAGCGCGATACAGCTACCACCCGAAGCAGAGCCTTTAGAAAGCTATGCGCGCTACTACTCTGAGTATAAAGGGTCGGTGCGCGGAGCCTACACAACCCAAGTAGAACCGCCCAGGCCCTCCGACTACGGCTGCGAAGAGGTACAATCGGATGGCAGCTTAAAGACGGTCGACTGTCCTGCGCCAGCCGACGCTAGACCTGGCGAACGACGGTGGGTGAAGTTTGATGACTACCCTGCTGTTGCAGGTGAGAACTGCACTGCAATTCAGCTAGAGTATGATCTCCGGACAAGGAAGATTACCTACCTCGAATGTGCGCGACCTTATTATTGACGCTCATCGTCAACTAGCCTGGCTCGCAGCAATCTTGCCGAAGGTCCTTTACCAACACTATCTTTAATCTGAAGTCTACCAACCACCACCGGGGGCCGTTCAATCGGTAGTGAAAGGTCAGCGCGCCCTACTCTTCCAACGCAGCAGCCAGCCGGTCGCGGATGGATTGCAAGTAAGTCACGAGTGGGGCGGCGGATTGTTCATCTGGAGCCATGGGCGCAGGCTCTGCCGACGGGGCTGCGTTCGCAGCAGTCCCCTTCCTCCCCCGCAGCGCTTGCCTTGCGCCCTTGATCGTGAAGCCTTCCTTGTGGAGGAGGCGGTGGATTTCTGTGATGAGGGCGACGTCTTCGGGGCGGTAGTAACGGCGGCCGCCCGCTCGGGTGAGCGGGCGGAGCGTGGGAAATTGCTCTTCCCAATAGCGCAGGACGTGCTGACGGATGCCGAGCGCCTTGGCCACTTCGCCGATTGTGCGGAAAGCTGCCGGGTCTTTACCGTCGTCCGGAATAGGTCCGGCATCGGGAAGTTCGGGGACGCTCATCCGCTGGTGATCAGCCCTGGCCGATGCGGTCCTTCAGCATCTGGCTGGCGCGGAAGCTGAGGACGCGGCGCGGCGTGATCGGCACTTCGATGCCGGTCTTGGGATTGCGGCCGATCCGCTCTGCCTTGTCGCGCAGAAGGAAGGTGCCGAAGCCGGAAATCTTCACGTTTTCACCCTCAGCCAGTGCATTGCACATGTGCTGAAGAATGGATTCAACCATTTCGAGCGAATCCGCACGGGAAAGCCCCACGCGACGGTTGATGCTCTCGGCCAGATCGGCCCGGGTCAGTGTACCTACAGAACGCATCCTTTATTCCCCCCAGAAGTCAGAAGACGCCAAGGGGGCTGACAATAACGCTGATTCTGCGGAACGCAATGCAATCCATTGCTTGCGAACGATAAGACTGGCTCGACGTGGGACGTCCCGAGTCCGTCAGATCGAGTCCGTCAGATGCGGACGAGGCTGGCGCCCCAGGTGAAGCCGCCGCCCATGGCTTCGAACATCACCAGATCGCCCTGCTTGATGCGGCCATCGCGCATCGCGACATCGAAGGCGAGCGGCACCGAAGCAGCGCTGGTGTTGGCATGTTGGTCGACTGTGACGACCACCTTTTCAGCGGGAAGATCGAGCTTGCGCGCCGTGGCGTCGAGGATGCGGAAGTTGGCCTGGTGCGGTACGACCCAGTCAATCTCGCCGGCATCGTGGCCCGTCGTCTCAAGCACTTCGCGCAGGACATTGGCGAGATTGGTGACAGCGTGGCGGAAAACCTCGCGGCCTTTCATGCGGACCTTGCCGACTGTACCGGTTGTTGACGGACCGCCATCGACATAGAGCAGTTCGTTGTGCGCACCATCGGCGTGAAGGCGCGAGGCCAGTACGCCAGGAGAATCGGGATCGGATTCGTCAACGTCCTGCGCTTCGAGCACGATAGCGCCGGCACCATCGCCGAACAGAACGCAGGTGGTGCGATCTTCCCAGTCGAGAATCTTGCTGAACGTCTCAGCGCCGATGACCAGCGCGCACTTGGCCATCCCTGTACGGATCATCGAATCCGCAGTGGCCATTGCATAGAGAAAGCCCGAGCAAACCGCCGCAACGTCAAACGCGATGCCGCCGTTGCAGCCGAGGTTGTGCTGAACGATGGTGGCGGTTGCCGGAAAGGTCTGGTCGGGCGTGGCGGTGGCAAGGACGATCAGATCGACCTTCGCCGCTTCAATCCCGGAAGATTCGAGCGCGCGACGGGCAGCCTCGGTGGCGAGGGTGGAAGTGGTCTCTCCCTCCCCTGCAAGGTAACGCTGGCGAATCCCGGTGCGCTCGACGATCCATTCGTCGGTCGTATCGACCATGGTCGCCATTTCGGCATTGGTGACGCAGCGCTGTGGCAACGCCGAACCGCTGCCGCGAATGATCGAACGTACGGTCATGCCGCGTCCTCACCGGTTGCGGCAGGGGCCGCGCTGCGCCCACCGCGACCGGAGGTGCGGCCAGAAGTCCTGATCGTCTCGGCGCCAAGGCGCGCGAGGTCGGCTTCGATACGCTCGGTCAGGTTTTCCTCCAGCAGGCGGGCCGTGACGGCAACGGCATTGGCGACGCCGAGCGCCGATGCGCTGCCGTGACTTTTCACAACCACGCCATTGAGGCCAAGGAAGACCGCGCCGTTGTGGTTGTTGGGATCCAGATGGTGCTTGAGCAGCTCGGTCGCCGGGCGCGAGATCAGGAAGCCGAACTTCGAACGCAGCGACGAGGAGAAACTGCGACGGAGCAGATCGGCGACGAAGCGGGCCGCGCCTTCCATCGACTTCAATGCGATGTTGCCGGAGAAGCCATCGGTGACGACAACGTCGCAATCGCCGCGCGAGAGCTTGTCCGCCTCGGTGAAGCCGTCGAACGTCATCGCGAGATCGCCGGCCAGTTCCTTGAGCTGGTTGGCGGCATCGCGCAGGGCATCGGTACCCTTGGTCTCTTCGGTGCCGATATTGAGCAGGCGCACACGCGGCGCGTCGAGCCCGTTGACGATGCGAGCGTAGGCGGCCCCCATGATCGCGAACTGGACGAGGTTGCGGGCATCGCAATCGGTATTCGCGCCAAGATCGAGCATGATCAGGTCATGTTCGCCGAGCGTCGGCAGCAGGGCCGAGAGTGCGGGGCGATCGATACCGGGCATGGTGCGCAAGGCGAGCTTGGCCATGGCCATGAGCGCGCCGGTGTTGCCCGCGCTGACTGCAGCGCCGGCATGGCCCTGTTTCACCGCATTGATCGCCAGGCCCATCGACGTGGTCTTGGCGCGGCGGAGGGCCTGCGTCGGCTTCTCGTCACCTGACACGACATCAGGCGCGTGAAGGATTTCCGAAGCTTCGCGTAAATTTGGGTGGTTTTCGAGGGCCTGCTTGATGCGGCCCTCGTCACCAACGAGAAGGAACTTGAAACGGTCATGGCGACGACGGGCAAGTGCCGCGCCTTCAACCATAACGCGCACGCCCTCATCACCGCCCATCGCATCGACGGCGATACGCGGCAGACTCATGTCCTCAGTCCCCCCGTTTTAAGGCTTAGAGCCCGACGGCGATGACTTCGCGACCGTTGTAGTGACCGCAAGCATTGCACAGGTTGTGCGGGCGCTTGAGTTCACCGCAGTTGGAGCATTCATGGAACGCTTCGACGCTCAGCGCGTCATGGCTGCGGCGCATGCCACGGCGTGAGGGCGAAGTCTTTCTTTTGGGGACGGCCATCTCGGCACCTGTTCTTAGAATTGCGTAGTTTTGTTGCGGGCGCGATAGGGAAAACCGGTCCATCGCACAAGCCCTGTTTGCGGCAGGACCCGTACGCGGCGAAGGACGCCAGACAGACACGGGATTCGCCAATCACTGGGCGAAGGCGCGCCTATACGGATTTTCTGGTGCTTTGCAAGCGCACCCGCGCTAGCCTTGGCCGCAGATCCCAGGACGGACGAACACAAGGGGGAGTACCTGAAGGCATGACTATACTGCCAATCACGCTGTGCGCGGCTGCGGCCGCTGCGGCGATCAACATCTGGCTTTCGATCCGTTGCGGCATGGTCCGCTCTGCCAAGAAGATCAGCATCGGCGATGGCGGCGACATGGATCTGATCGCGAGGATGCGGGCGCAGGCGAACTTTGTCGAGAACACGCCTGTCGTATTGGTGCTGATCGCCGCAGTGGAATTGGCGCGGACAGCCAACCCGTGGCTGATGGGCGTGGCCGCTATCTACATGCTTGGCCGCGTTGGCCATGGCGTCGGCATGGACGGCGGGCCGCTTGGGTTCCTTCGCGGCGTGGGTACGCTGACGACGATGCTGACCCAACTTGGTCTTGGAGTCTGGGCGGTTTCGATCGCCTTGGATATGTGAAATCTGCAAGGGTGGGCAGTGACATGCCCACCCCCAGGCCAGTCCACCTGCGGGAAAGGAGCTACTTCAGCGCGTTTGCTTAGCTCAGGGCATAGTCGCTGACATAAGCGTTGGTCTGGCGTTCACGGCCGAACGTGCTGTTGGGGCCGTGACCGGGAACGAAAGTCACGTCGTTGCCGAGCGGCCAGAGCTTTTGCGTGATCGAATCGATCAGGTCCTGATGATTGCCCATGGGGAAGTCGGTGCGGCCGATCGATCCCTGGAACAGCACATCGCCTACGATCGCTACCTGTGTCGGGGCGTGGTGAAAGACGACGTGGCCGGGTGTGTGACCGGGGCAGTGGATTACGTCGAGCTCGACCTCGCCGACGGTGACCTTGTCTCCATCATTGAGCCAGCGGGTGGGTTCGAACACTTCGCCATCGATGCCATAGCGCTGGCCGTCCTCATCGAGGCGGCTGATCCAGAAGCGGTCATTCTCGTGGGGGCCCTCGATCGGCACACCGAGTTCACGGGCGAAGATACCGACGCTGCCGCAGTGGTCGATGTGGCCGTGGGTAACCAGCAGCTTCTCGATGGTGACGCCGGTCATTTCGATCGCCTTGCGCAGCTTGTCCAGATCGCCGCCGGCATCGATGAAGGCGCCGCGCATGGTCCTGGTGCACCAGACCAGCGTGCAGTTCTGCTGCAGTGGTGTGACGGGGATGATCGCGACCTTGAAAGGCGGCTGGGCGGCGGTTTGGGTGGCGGCTACGGTCATGCCTGCCGATTTGGAGCGAAGGCACCATAATTGCAATGCTCCGGTCCGGGGCTTAGGTTTGCCCGATGATATCAATCCGCCCCTCCCGCCCCACAGATGACGAGCGTGCGCTGGAAATCTGGGCCTCTGCCGTGGATGCGACCCACGACTTCCTGTCGCCCGAAGACCGGCTGGCGATTGGCAACGAGGTTGCGGGCTTTCTTCCGGGTACGCCCATGACTGTAGCTGCGGACGCGAGCGACCGCGCCCTCGGCTTCATGATCGTGGACGATGGAAGCATCGAGGCTCTGTTCGTCGATGCCGCCTGCCATGGCCAAGGCGTCGGCAAAGCCCTGATCGGACATGCGATTCAGGCACTTGGAGCACATCGCCTTGAGGTCAACGAGCAGAATGCACGCGCCCGGGGGTTCTATCGCCGGATGGCCTTTGCCGAGATCGGCCGCAAGGAGGTGGACGGCCAAGGGCGGCCCTATCCGCTGATCCTCATGGAACTGCGCAGCTAGAGTCGGCCGCCTTTCCAGACGACCCGGCCGACGAGCTCGACCTCGTTCAAGGGGCGCTCAAGTCGAGGATAAGCGGGATTGTCTGAAATGATCCGCACCGTGCCGCCAGGGCCGGATTCGAGGCGCTTGACCAGCAGCACGTCGTCAAGCCGGATCACGTGAATTCCCGCGCGCAACGGGCGCGGAGTGCGGTCAACGAGGATCTCGTCGCCATCGCGCAAGGTCGGCTCCATCGAATCACCTTCGACTTCGATCACCGAAAGCATCGCCGGTTCCAGCCCCTGCCCCTTGAGCCAGCGGTGATTGAATCGCAGGCGACCGGAAGGAATCTCCTCTGCCGGGAGTGTGCCGGGACCAGCTGAAGCGCCCAGCGGCAGGCGGGGAATGTCGGCCCATTCGGCGGCGATGGACCGAGTGGGCTTGACGCCACGCGATGCTCCCTGCCCCGCGGTAATCACACCGCCGCGGGGCGAGGCACCAAGATCGGTTTCCGGGACGCCGAAGAACTCCGCAAGCGTACGGCGGTCATTCTCTTCCAGCTTGCGCGGACTGCCCTTGCGGACGAATTGCTGGAGATAGGTGGTGTTACGACCGATCAGCGCCGAGAGCGCCGAGAGGCTGACGCCGCGCTGCGTGGCAAGGCCCACAAGACGGGTGCGTGTGCCGTCTTCCGATTCGCTGTCTGCCGGGACCATTTCGCCTTACTCCGATTTCGAAGGACTTTTCCTAGCATTGTAGGATTTGAGGATCAACATAGGAAAAATCCTATTTCGAGTCGTCTCGCCGACTCCGCAGCTGGAGGTTTAGAAACGCCATGTTGCTCCGCAAGATCGAGAGCTTCCTTCGCCAGACGGGCATGTCAGTCACCAAGTTCGGCCGCCTTGCCGCCCACGATCCCCGTCTTGTGGGTGATCTGCGCAACGGCCGTGAGCCGCGTTCCGGAATGGTGGAACGCGTAGAACATTTCATGAACAACTTCGGAGAGAATGTCCATGCTGCTTGATCCTCATGCTTTCGAGACCAAGGCGCTTGCTGAATGCGTTCCTCCTCCTCTCACCCCTCGCCCATCTCCCGCCGAGCGCCTGTTGCGTGGCGTGCGCGAGATAAGCGGGCCACACGCCGAAGTAGTCAGTCATGACGAGACGCCGTGGGCGAGCATCACATTTTCAGGCTCGCGGCACCGTCTGGTGCTCCGCTTTGCCGGCAGCGAGGCGGTAAGTGATGGCGAGAGCTTCATCGCGGTTCTGCCCGAACACGAGTTCAAGTTGCGAGGGCGGCTGGTGGCCGATGCTGCGGTGACCCGGGTTGACCATGAGGTCCTGCCCGCACCGCTCATGGAAGTGGAGTGCGAGATCCTGCTGCTCGACGAGGACTGAGGAGATCGGCGGGTGCTCTTGAGCGCATGGACTCAAGGCACCCGCTCTCCTCTCCAACCGGTCAATTCGTCTTCGCGAGCAGCGGCGCAGGCTTGGCACCGACCCAGAGGCTCATGTCTACGGCGTTGGTGACGCGGAAGACATCGCCCTTGCTGTTGAGGAACAACTCTTCCATTTCCGGCCGGGTGAACGGGCGGGAACCAAGCCGACCAAAGACAGCCATCTGCCCTCCGGTTTCATCGACACCGCGATCGCGATCTAGCCCCTTTGACAGCGCCAGGGCCGGTGTCGGTGTACGAGCCCATGCAATGAGCTCCGGCTTGGGCTCGGGCGAGAAGCCGTAGAAGTTCGGCTGACTGGCTGGCGAGGTCAGCTGCAGCACTTTCATCCCGTTCCGGCCATCGGCGACGTAGGCGAAGAGCGAGGCGTTGGTTGACGCCGCGATCACGTCCTCGGCATCGTTCAATTGCCCGTCAGCGGTGTAGCTCGTGTAGATCGACGGTCGCGTCGGCGCGGTGATGTCCACGATGACCAGCCCCTGCGACTTGGCTGCGACATAGGCATACGTGCGCGCAAGGTAGACTCGGCGAGCGTCGACCATCGGCACAGTTGCCGATGGTACGGCCCTGGGCTGGGCCAGGTTGGTGATGTCCATCAGTTCTAGGCCATTGGCCGTCGTCACCCACAGGTAACGGAACTGCACCGCCGTGGCGCGAGGATCGCGCAAGGGCACGACCGAAGTGATGCGCGGATCGAGGCAAGTTTCGCCGCCCTTCTTCTCACTGACTTCGCACGGCTTTTGCGCAGACCATGGCTTGGGCAGGTGAACCGTGACCAGCGCCTTGTCGGTGACAATATAGGCGTAGTCCCCGGCGAGCGTGATGTGCCGAGCGCCAGTGAGCACGCCGTCCGGGTTGAAGGTCAGCGCGCGATTGAAGAAATTGTTGCGGAATTCGCCGTCGGCGAGAGTGTCGACGTTGACCGCGATCAGGCCTTCGACCGCATCGGTCACGAAAGCGTAGGAATAGATCGGCGAGAACGGCTGCTCCTGATTGAGCGTGCGCAATTCGCGTGTGTTGCGGGTCGGCGCGATGGACTGGTTGGTCGGCAGGGCCATGCAGGTCGCGTTGGTGGTAGCGACATGGGTGTCATGGCCCAAGGGCGAGAAGGGAGCAGTGACGATCCGCTCCGAGAAGCCCTTGTTGCCGATGGCGGCAATGTCATAGGCTCGGAATCCGCCCTTGCCCTCTGCGACGTACATGTACTCGCCGCGCATCTGCAGGCAGCGGACCGCGTCCTTGGTGCCCTCCACCACATTGGCAAACTGTTCCTGCCCGGTTGTTTCCCCCGAAAGCTTGCCATCGACGATCTTGCCGCGCGTCCAGTTCTTCAACTCGCGCCCGTTATCTTCGACATGCTGCTTCCAGTAATCAGGGTAGGCGTAGCGGTGCAGGTATGAGCCAATCACCGCTTGCGGCTCATCCCATTCGGTAACGCGGACAGCTTCAAATCCGCCGTCCAGACCGAACCAGGCGTTCATGCCCACGAAATTCACGTAGTTCGTGCCCAGCAGGAGAAGCTGCGCCATCGTGGCGTTATTGTCTTCGTCCTGGCTGACGTGGCAGTCGGTGCACTGCTTGGTCTCGTTCTTGCGAACAGTGTGCGGGAAGTGCGGCGCGAAGGCCTGTGACGAGTAGCCGATCGAGGAAATTGGCGGCTGCTGCACGTAGATGCGTTCGCGGTTGATGTTGGTTGACGACAAGATCAGAGCCGAAGTTGAACGGATCGGCGCGGTTATCGCCTTGCCCGACACCGGATTGCCCGAGGCGTCATACTGCACCGGGTCCGAACCCGACGACTTGTTGCGCTGGTGCTTGCCAAGCTGGAACATGTCATCGCGCGCGACCTGCGGGTTATAGGTCGCGTAGTTGCGGGTGTAATCTTCCTCGTACTTGTGCGTCGCCGACTTCCAGTTCGCCTCGATCGGGAGGTGGCACCCGGCACAGGAAGTGGTCCACGACAGGTGGCAGGTGAAGCAAGCCATATCGTCGTCACGATGGGCGCGCGCTTCCTTGGCCACGCCGGTGCCGAACTTGTAGACACCGTCATCCGACGCGGACTTGGCCATCAGTTTCGCGCGGGCGGCCTTGGGGTTGAAGATCGGCTTGCCGGACGTGTCCATTTGCCCGGCAAAGCGGGCGTCGACCGAGTCCTTCACCAGGCTGACGCGCCAGGACAACTTGGGATCGATGATCGAGCGCTGGATCAGCACGCGGCGCCCATCGGCCTCCTTGAACCATTCGAAGCGACGCTGGCCGTCTGCATTGCGCAGCAGCGCAAGATTGTTGCCCTTTTCGGGTGCCGCCATGTTCGAAGTCAGCAGCGTCGGGTAAGCATCGGGCGTGCCGTGGCAGTCCTTGCAGCCGATCTCGACCGCATTGGCGACTTCGCCATAGATCACGCCATTGCCGTGGCTGTCCTGCGAGAAGTGGCAATCGGCGCACTGCATGCCGATCTGGGCGTGGATGTCCATCATGTGGACGGCCTTGCCGGGATTGCTCTCACCCGGTTCGACGAACTTGCCCTCACCCGCCTTGCGGAACTTTTCCGGATCGTCAGGCGAGATGATGTGCGCCTTGTCGGTGCCGTAGGAGGACATATCACCCTCGTCATCGAGCAGGTTGCCGCGACGATCGCGCTTGAGGATGGCGCGGAAGTTCCAGCCGTGGCCGTGATAGTCGGCGAACTGGGTGCGTTCCAGCTTGTCGTTCAGGTCATAGACGTTGCGCAGGAATTCGACATCGCGCCACAGACCGCGCGTGGACGCGCCCTCGGGATTGCGGTCCAGCACTTCGCGCTGCTCGTCGATGTTCGGGTAGAACTGCTTCTTGAACGTCTTTGCGTAGTCTTCATCGGACATGCCGGCGGGCTTGGGCGCGCGGTTCTCTGGCCCGGGCCACATGCTCGGCGCATCGGACTCGTAGTCCCACATCGTGTAGCCGAGGTAAGAGTTCAGGAAGATGTTGGGCTGGTGCATGTGGCAATTCATGCACTGCGCGGTCGGGATGGCGCGGGTGAAGGCATGGACCAGCGGGTGGCCGCGTTCGCGATCCTGCATTGCGACTGGGCCATCGGCCTGGTGCGCATCTTCGCCGTGGGCATCCTTCTTCGGGTGCCCCTTGGCGTCCAGTCCTGCCATGGCGTGGGCCGAGGCCTGGTCCATCTTGTCGTTGTCCATCGAGCCATGTGGCGCGACACCCTTGCCCGGCGAGTAGACCAGCTGCTCGGCCGAGGAAATGGCGCGGGCGCAATCGCCCTCCATGTCTCTCGACTGTTCAGGATCAGTGCTGTCACCGCCGAGATAGCCGCGCTTCCCGCCGAGAACCGTGCCGCGCACCTTGTCGTGATGTTCTTCATTCTCGGCGTTGTAGGAGCCATAGGCACCCTTGCGATGCTGGCCTTCACGCAGGGAGTTTATGGTGGGGTCAGCCGTGATGGTCTGCCCGTCACGCCCGCACTTGCCGTAGCTCAACGAGTGACGCGGTTCACGGTCGTTCGCGTAGATGACATGGCACGCCGCGCAGCCCGAGGAGCGATAGTCGCCCGGCTGATCATTGGTGCCCATCTGGAACAGGAACGGGTCATTCAAACGCGTCTTGTGGATGTTGAGCACCGGGATGGCGACGCGCAGGCCCGTGGCGGGGCCGCGGTTGGACTGCTTGAGATCAGGACGCCCCGGTTCGTCCAGGCGCTGGATCAGACCCGTGGAATTGGGCAGGCCGATTTCGGGGAACTGCGGGTTGATCGTACGGCCACCATCCTCGAACACGCGGAACACGTCGCCCGGCGGGATGGTGTGCCAGCGCGGCAGTGGGTACATGATGGGCAAGGCGCCGCGCGCCTTCTCCCGGGGCGTGACGGTGCCCCACATCGGCTTGCCGTCCGCGCCGATCTCCTTCGAGGCCGACTTCAGCAAGGCAGGCTCACCATTGCGGGTGAAGCTTTCGCCAAACATGTAGTTCTTGAAGGGGACGATGCCGTTGTTATAGGCCGCCCCGCCCCACAGCATTGCCCCCGTCGACATCAGCGAGCGTTCGGACGCTTCGATGATCTGCATGTGGCAAGCACCACAGGAGTCACGCGCAACGCGATAGTCCGACGGGTTGACGAAGCGGATGAACTCGGGGCTTTCCTTGCCCAGAAGCGCGTAGGAACGCTTCGGGTTGGCTGACGACGGCCAGCCCCATGCGGCCGGGTACTTCGGCAGAACGTGTGCATCTTTCATGGCCGCGACATAATCGATCGAATTGCGGTTCCATGACCGGTCAGCCATGACCTTGGTGTTGCCGCCATGGCAATCGGCACAGGACAGCACCACAGCTGGGCTGGCGTGCATGGTGCGATGGTCGCTCTTGGTATGGCAGCTGACGCAGCCTGCGTTCTGCTTGTCGACGTAGGCCCACTGCTCCTCGACCGTATCACCGGGCTGGCCGCGCGGCGCGGCGGGTGCGCGAGTATGCGTAACCTTCTGGGCTTTCTCTTCACCCGAAGCGTAAAGAGCGCTCGGGATCAGCAGGGCGGCGAGCGCCGCTATCAGCCATGCCAGCGAGAGTTTGCGGAAGCTGCGCGTGTCGGTCATGGGCTGGGTCATCAGAAGGCCAGGGTCGCGTTGGCGAGGACGGAATAGAAGCGGCTTGCCTTGCCCATCTGGGCGAACAGATCATCAAAGCCCGCCCCAGGATCAAGCACGGCGCCCGAAAGGCGGAAGACGAGGTTCTGCGAGGCGTTGGGCCGCCAGATTGCCGAGACGGAAGCATCCCAGCCAATGTCGCGCGGAATCGAACCTTCGTTGCGCAGCACCTGCAGGATCTTGGTGTTCTCGAACCAGAGATGGTTGAGGTTGGTCGAGACCCGCACAGTTGGAGTGAGGTCGAAATCCGTACCCAGACCAAGCAGCATCGTACCCGGGTTCGTGAAGTTGGACTGCCCCTGCTCCTTGGATGAGCGAAGCGAGTTCAGGATGCCGTTGCGACCATTGACCGAGATGTTGCGGCCACCGCCGGCGAACGGGATCGTCTGGCGAATCCAGTAGCTGGTGTCCGCGCCTGCGACCTGGGGATTTTCGAAGATGGCGTCGAAACCGCCTTCGGTCTTGTCATAAGGATCACTGTCGCCACTTGCCCAGAGGCCGGAAAGGCGGACGCGGGTCCAGTCGAAATCATAGCTGACTTCGGCAGCGGCCATGAACGCCTTGATCTCGGCCGCGCGGCTGGTGAGGAAATTGTTCCGGTCCTCGCCCAGTGCAGCGTAGGCCTGCGCGGTGAGGTTGAGGCGTCCGATATGGCCGTCTGCAGCATAGCCGAGATAGACCACGTCGTACTCGCGACCGCGCAGATCACCAATCAGCGCCGGGCGAACCGGGAAGCCATTGGTATCGACCGTGATGTCGTTGCGCTCACGGTTCATGTTGTAGGTGACGGAGACCTGGCTGGTCAGGCCGACAACGGGAAAGTCCTGGCGATAGAGGTTCGCCATGAACACCCAATCGTTGCGCGGCGCCCGGCTGACGTCGTTCAGCCCGGAATTGGTTTCCTTCTCCAGCCGCCAGAACGCGGCGAGGTTGAACTGCACGCGGTTGTTGTCGCGGTTGCCGAAGAGGCGCACGCCCAACTGATTGTCGTTGAAGAGGAACCCGCGAAAGTCCGACTGCATCGGCTGGATGCCTGCACGCAAGGATATGAAATCGTAGCGCTTCGTATCGAACCGGCCGATGTGATAATCGATGAAGGCTTCCTGCAGTCCGATGAAGCCATCGGTACGCTTGGTTCCCTTTGAAGGTTCGACGAACAGGACGCGCCGTTCCGGCACCTCGACGTGGTTGATGTTGCCAGCCACCGCAATGCGATACTCGACCACGGGCGGCTTGTAGGCCGTCATGCCCTTGAGCAGCGAGAGGCTGGCGATGAAGGTCTGCGACAGCACCAGGCTGTGGCTACGACCAAAGACGTCAATCGCGTTGGGATTGGTCGTGGTCTGGTTGCCGACCGGGATCGGGAAACTACGCGGCTCGACCACCGTATCGGAAACCGCGCCGGCCAGCAGATACCAGTCATCCCCTTTCAGGAAACCGGGGCGCTTGCCCCGCGCCAGGGGACGATCGCCTTTGAGCAGGTTATGATGAAACGGATCGAGCTGCGAATGACAGACGTATTCGAGCTTCGGGAATAGCGTGTAGAGCGAGCGGTCTTTCTTGCCGGTAGCCTTGTCCTTCTGTGGACAGAGCGAAGACATGATACGCCAGCGGTCAGGCAGGGCCACATCAAGGCCGAGATCGCCCACGGGCCCCTCGCCATCGTACTTGTCGTAGAAGGCTTCCGGCGGCGGAGCATTGACCGCACCGGGATTGTCCTGCTCGACCTTCTCGGGAAGCTGCTTGTTGAAGCCGGGGCGGCGACGCCCATCGATCAGCGCACCATCGGCATCGGTTTCACCACCCGGGAGCGGAGCAGCTTCCTGCCCGGCCGCGGCATCGCTCTGCGGGTTCGCCGCCTCCTGCGGATCGCCCGCACCGGGAGAAGCCGCGTCTACGGCTGCCAAAACGTGGAACGGCAGGGTGACGGGCTGGGAGGCCGGCGTGGTAATGCCGAGAACCGGTCCGAGAAGGAGTGCGACATGCTGCATCACTTGCCCTCGCAGACGTTCTGGTCAGTGGTATCGAGGAACGGGGCGAAAGGACAGTTCACATAGCGCAGGCGAACGCCCTGGCCCACCGGGACGACGATGGTATCGGCCCGAATTTCCTTGGGCGCGTTGCCGATGGTGCCCACCTTGGCACCGCCATTGTGCGTTCCCAGGAAAGCGATCATGTCGTCCTGATCGATACCGTCACCGGAAATGCCGATGGCACCGACCAGCTTGCCGTTGCGGTAGATCGGAACCGAACCCGGAAAAATCTGGATGCCGTTGGCAATGCGCTTCTTGCCGGTAGGGGTGTCCGGGACCGCCGTGCAGCGCTGAACCACGTCACGCGCGTTGAGAGAGCCTTCGACGAAAACCGCGTGCTGCAACAAGTTGGCCTTGACCAGAGCGATCTGGAGGCCAGTGGCCAAGGGACTGAAATCCGTGATCGGGCGAGAAAGCGGTCCATGGGGACGGCCGACTTCTCCGTCAGGGAAAAAGGGCCGCGACAGGTTACCGCCCGATCGGTCAGCGAAAGCGATCTTGCCGGTGAGAGCCGTCTGATCGCCGAGGAAATCGCGGGTACGCTGCACGAATGCGGGGATTTCCGCATCGGTATTGGCGAGAAGCTGCTCGGCTGCGACCGGATTGGAAAAGAATGCAGCGGTGCGCGCTTTCTGGAGCGAAACGTCGATGCCGAAGATGGGCGCGTCAGGCCCGCGAACAAGGCCGAGCACCTCGCCGTATGTGTCGACAACGGAAATCGAAACCTGTGCGCGGCTATCGAGGGGGCGGCGGATCTGCGCGCGGGCGCGCGTCATGATCGTGAAGGCCTCTTCGAGAACGGCACGCACCTCTGCAGCGGTCAAAGCCGTGCCGACGGCAGCGGAATCGGTCCCGCCCTTGATGGGATAGCGGTTTGCGCCAGACCCGTTGCTCAGGACGTAGGCGTCGGCCAGCGAGAACTCGCTCAGGGTCGCACGCCGAATGCCGCTGGCTTCTGTTCCATAGGGCGTTCCAGCAAGAACCGCGGTGCCATCATAATAGCCACGCACGGGAATGAGGGTGCCTGCCGTGTTGTTAATTGCGGAAAAACTGGTCTGAAGCGGATGAAGGCCTTCGACCCGCGCATCGGCAAAGCGCAGCGTGGAACCATCGACCGGAATGCGATCGGCGCGAATCTCTGCCGGCGGTGCGAAGCCCTGGATGCCGGCGAGCGCCATGAATTCTTCCGGATCGCCGTCGACGTCGGTCACATCGGGATCGTAGGCATAATCGCCGTCGGCCATGATGCCGATGCCGCCAACCACGACCCCGTTCTTGTAAAGCGGGAGTCCGCCTGGATCGGCAGCCAGCCCCAACGGAGCGCGCTTTGGACCGATAAAGGCGGCGCTTCCGGCATTGCCCGCGGCAAATCGGGCGGAAAGGTCCGAGCACGGCAATTGACTGAACTGCACGCCGAAGAGCGGGCCTGATTCCAGGCCGGGCGTATTCGGCGCCGGCGGGAAATGCTCCTGCACGATCATGCTGGCCGTGCGGGTGGAAAAGGCATTCCCGCTCGACGAAAGGTAGGCGGCGGTGACAGCCTTCGAAATGGCTCCCATCGTCGCTTCGACTTCGAGCCCCTGCGCATCGACTTCACGCGGCGATATCTCGCCCGTGGCGGTGCGCGGGCTGATGATCATCCGGGTTGCAGCACCGTTCATGCGGAAAACAGCAAGCACGTTGCCGACACGATCGACCACTGCGATGATCGCCGGGTAGTTGAGGGCCTTGGCCTCGCCCACTGCCTGCGCAATTATTTGCTGGACTTCCGCGACAGTCAGGGCTTCCTGCGCCGGATCAGCGAAAAAACGCGAAGACGATGTCGGGGTAGGTGTCGGCGTGAATGTCCCGCCCGAGCCAGAGTCACCACCGCCGCACCCAGACAAAGTGAGAGAGAGCGCGAGTGCGACGGCGGTGGTCTGCCGGAGAGCCAACGGCATGCGCATCAGCGAAGGCTCCGGATGGATCGTACCGCGCTGCCGAGGGCGCGGCGGAATGAGAGAGGCTGGAAACCGTTCGGATCACGAACGGCGGCATAGGCCTGGTTGATCTGGACGCGCAGACCGCTGGCGGAACCTGGCGAGACCATGCCTTGATTGACGAGACCATTGAGCAGCGTATCGACAGCCATGACCGACTGCACGGCCCCCTCGTAATCAGTGAAGCGTTCGCCAATCGCGTCGCTGGCAATCGAGTCCATGATCGCGAAGGTCTGCTCCCGCGTGAAGCTGGCAGAGGCGAAGCGCGCAGACAGCGCATCGGCAGACTGGCGAAGTGCCTGGGCCGCGGCGACGGTCTCTGCGCGGTTCGCCAGCATCGCCCGGTGGAACGCCTTGGCCCGCGCGTCGAACGTGGCAGCCGCATCCGGCGCGATGACACGCGCAGCCGCCAGAAGCATGATCATGTTCTCGTCGTTATAGGGAGGCGTGCCAAGATCGACGGGGCGGCCGGGATTGCGGATTGCCGTGACGTTTCCATCCTCACCGTCATAAATGCGGCGGTGGCATGAGTGGCAATCGTAGAAGGTGAACTCGGGGAAGATGCCATCCATGGCCCGCGCCGGCTGACTGAACAGCTCAAGGCTGCGCTTCACGGCCTCGGCTTGCCCCACGGCCCACATGCGCATCGAGTTGGTCTTGCCGCCCTTGCGCTTAACGTAGTCGGCGTCCTCATCGTGGTGCTGCTGGAGCGTGGTGAACAGGTCCAGCTCGAACGAAATGCGCGGGTGGCCTGCAGCCATGATACGGTGGGCAATGAACTGGCCCTTGGCATCGCCGGAGAAATGACAATCAAGGCAGACCTGCGCCTTCACTTGTGGGCGGGTCAGGTCGGTCATGCCCTGGGCGACGTTGCGGGCATGGCTGGCGCCGACGGTGTAGTGGGAAGAGAGCCAGCCGCCAGAGGCACCGTGGCACGCTTCGCAATCGACGCCATCGGAAGGACGCGCAGATCCCGGCGAGGCGTGGCAACCCGCACATTCACGCTGAATGCCAGCAGCATCGAGCCCCATCCGCCTGACGATGGCCTGCCCACGCGGCTCCTGGATCACGCGCCAGGCGCGGCTGTGCGCACCCGAAGGCGAGGAATCTTCCTGCCAGCGCATGAGTTCATCCTGCCGGACGACAGCACCATCGGCGACGCTACGGCCGTGACAAGTGGAGCCCGCGCATGACGCGACACCGACGTGGCCGCGCAGGACCGCCGGCGCAGTCCCCTGGGCCTGCAGCGAAGGCGACACCAGCGAGGATGCACCGAGGGCGGCTCCGGCCATGACAAGGCAGAACGCCATCGCCATGGCGGCGGAGCGCGGTAGGGCCCGGCAAGTTGCCGCGAGCTGCCTGATTCGCAAGATAGTACCCAGCATTGCCCCTCGTCCCCACCGGCCCTGCATATCGCGCGGCTTTTGCCTTGTGCGATAGCTCCTGCCGGAAGTGCTGCAATGCGACCCCGTTGATCTTCAGGTTAGGACACTCTTACCCCTTGGTTCAAGTGGCTAATCGGCATCTTTGGAAACATATCGGAAAGACAGGCACCTTTCTTTGTCGGAAATCACTTCCGGCGGATGACCATGTTCCTGATCTCGGACATGTCTTCCATGGCGAAGCGGATCCCTTCGCGGCCGAGGCCCGAATCCTTGACCCCACCGTAGGGCATGTTGTCGACGCGGTAGGAGGACACGTCGTTTACGACGATACCACCGACGTCGAGCTTGTCCCAGGCGTCCATCACCTTGTGGATGTCGGCCGTAAACAGGCCCGCCTGGAGCCCGAACTTGCTGTCGTTCACTTCCTCGAGCGCGGCATCCCAATCCGTGAACCTGGACAGGATGACGACGGGACCGAAGGCCTCTTCGGTATAAACGTCCATATCGCGGCTGCAGCCTTCGAGCAGGGTGGCTTCGAGCATGTTGCCATCGCAGCCACCGCCGGCGAGCAGCGTGGCTCCCCCAGCCACTGCAGCATCGATCCAGGTCTTGAGGCGCTGCGCTTCCTTGGCCGAGATCATCGGGCCGATGAAGGTATCGCGGTGCTTGGGGTCACCCGACTTCAGCGTCTTGACCCTGGCGGCGAGCATGTCGCGGAACTGTTCGTAGATGTCGGCATGGATGATCACGCGCTGGACGTGGATGCACGACTGACCGGACTGATAATACCCACCAAAGATGATGCGGGCGAGCGCGTGTTCGAGGTCGGCGTCCTTGTCGACGACAACGGCTGCATTGCCGCCGAGTTCGAGGACGACCTTCTTCTTGCCCGCCTTCCCCTTGAGGTCCCAGCCGACGCCCGGCGAGCCGGTGAACGAAAGGAGCTTGAGCCGGTCATCAGTCGTGAACAGGTCGGCGCCATCGCGGCTGGCAGGCAGGATCGAGAACGCACCTTCCGGCAGGATATCGCATTCCGCCAGCACTTCGCCCATGATGATCGCGCCCAGCGGGGTGAGCGAAGCGGGCTTCATCACGAAAGGGCAACCCATGGCGATGGCGGGCGCGATCTTGTGCGCGGCAAGGTTCAGCGGGAAGTTGAAGGGCGAGATGAAGCTGCACGGACCGATCGGCACGCGCTTCCACATGCCCATGTAGCCCTTGGCGCGGGGGCTGATATCGAGTGGCTGGACTTCGCCGTAGTTGCGCGTGGCTTCTTCGGCGGCAATGCGGAAAGTGTCGATCAGGCGGCCCACCTCGCCTTCGGAATCGGCAATGGGCTTCCCGGCTTCGACGCAAAGGGCATAGGCGAGCTCGTCGTTGCGCTCGGCAAAGCGGCGGACGCAATGGTCGAGCACGTCGCGCTTCTCGTAGGATGCAAGCTTGGCCATGGGTTCGGCAGCGCGGACGGCACCGGCGATTGCCTCATCGATCACGTCTGGCGTCGCGAGCGCGGTGCGGAACGCGATCTCGCCCGTGAACTTGTCCGTCACCGCAAGGTCGGTGTTCGGCTGCACGGCCTTGTTGTTGAGATAGAGCGGGTAGACGTCCTTGAGCTGTGACACTTGATAACCTCCAACGTCACCCCGGGCTTGACCCGGGATCCCGCTATTTATCGAACCGCCGCAGGTGGAAAAGCGGGACCCCGGGTCAAGCCCGGGGTGACGACATGATGAATCGCCTGAACCCTAGAGTGCCTTGGACAGTTCCTTGATATCCTTGTTGAGAATCTGGTCGTTCTCCGAATAGTCGACCGGACAATCGATCAGGTGGACGCCCGGCGTATCGCGGCAATGGGCGAGCAGTTCCTTGAGGTGCTCGGAACTTGTGACGCGATGCCCATGCGCGCCGTAGCTTTCGGCATACTTCACGAAATCGGGGTTGCCGTAGGTCAGGCCAAAGTCCTCGAAGCCCATGTTGGCCTGCTTCCAGCGAATCATGCCATAGGCGCTGTCATTCAGGATGAGCACGGTGAGGTTGAGACCAAGGCGGACCGCGGTTTCCATCTCCTGGCTGTTCATCATGAAGCCGCCATCGCCGCAGATCGCCATGACCTTGCGCTCAGGGTAAAGCATCGCGCTCATCATCGCCGAGGGCAGGCCAGCGCCCATTGTCGCCAGCGCATTATCTAGCAGCACGGTGTTGGGATGGTAGGCGGTGTACCCACGCGCGAACCAGATCTTGTAGACGCCGTTGTCGAGGCAGATGATCGCGTCCTCAGGCAGGGCATCGCGGATCTGCTGCACGAGGTGCGGCGGGAAGATCGGGAAACGAGTGTCGGCGGCGAGCGGTGCGGTGTGCGCGACCTCGGCAGCGCGATAGGCCAGCATATGATCGAAGTTCCAGGCCGGGTTTGGCTCGACCGCTTCCTTCATCTGCCAGACCGCGTTGGCGATATCGCCGATCACCTCGATGGCGGGGAAATAGACAGGGTCGACTTCAGCCGTCTTGGTCGAGACGTGGATGACCGGCGTACCGCCTTCACGCATGAAGAACGGCGGCTTTTCGATGACGTCATGGCCGACGTTGATGATGAGGTCGGCGTCCTCGACGGCACGGTGGACGAAATCACCGGCCGAAAGCGCGGCGCAACCTAGGAACTTGGGGTGTCGCTCGTCGATCACGCCCTTGCCGAGCTGCGTAGTGAGAAACGGTATGCCGGTCTTCTCGACAAACTCGCGCAGCATCTTGCCGGTCATCTTGCGATTTGCGCCCGCCCCGATGACGAGGACCGGAGCCTTGGCGTTCTGCAAGGCGTGAACGGCCTGCGCGATTGACTTGGCATCGGCGTTGGGGCGGCGCACGAGACTGCGCTTGAGGGGGACGGAGTCGGTGTGTTCGTCAGCGATATCCTCGGGCAGTTCGATATGCGTTGCGCCGGGCTTTTCTTCCTCGGCGAGGCGATACGCTTCGCGCACGCGGCTGGGGATATTGTCGGACGAGGCCATCTGATGGGTGAATTTGGTAATCGGCCCCATCATCGAGACAACATCGAGAATCTGGAAGCGGCCCTGCTTGGACTTCTTGATCGGCTTCTGACCAGTGATCATCAACATCGGCATGCCGCCGAGCGTGGCGTAGGCGGCGGCGGTCACGAAATTGGTCGCGCCGGGCCCGAGGGTGGCAATGCAGACGCCGGTCTTGCCGGTGTGGCGACCGTAAGTGGCTGCCATGAATCCGGCACCCTGTTCATGGCGCGTGAGGATCAGCTTGATCTTTTTCGAGCGGGAAAGCGAATCGAGGAAATCGAGGTTCTCTTCGCCCGGAACGCCGAAAATGTATTCGCAGCCTTCTTCCTCAAGGCACTCGATGAACAGGTCTGACGCCTTCTTGCCTTCGGCCATTTTTGGTCGCTCCATCAACGGGAACGCGCGGCCAAGGCTGCGTTACCCTCCCCAACTTGGATGCGACCGCAGGGCAAGTTCCCGGCGCGTGTCGTTATGGCCCCCGCGCCTGCCCTTGCCCGCATGGCTATCAAAGGTGCGCGCCGCTGTCACGCCCCGCCGTCAATAGCCGAGCGAAAGATCCACCTGCGGCTGGAGCGGCTCGCCCGAGCGGAAGCGGGCAAGGTTTTCGAGAAAGCGCATGACCGAACGCTCGAACATCCGCGTCTGGGCACGTCCGGAGAGATGGCTGGTGATGTGGGCATTAGGCACGTCCCACAGCGGGTGCTTTGCCGGCAGGGGTTCGGGGGTGACGACATCGAGAAAGGCGTGGCCCGGGCGGCCCGCCTTCAGGCCCGCAATCAGCGCTTCCTGATCGACGACACTGCCTCTTGCGACATTGACCAGCGTGGAGCCGGGTTTCATCGCGGCAATCTCGGCTTTGCCGATCATGCCTTCGGTTTCGGGCGTAGCGGGGACGGCAAGTATCACCCAGTCGAAGGTACCTAGCTGACCACGCCACTCGTCCAGACCGAGCGTGCCCTCCCCCTGCGACCGTCGCACCTTGACCACATCGACATCGAAACCCTGCAGCATGCGATCGACCCTCTGGCCGATAGCGCCATAGCCGAGAATCAGCGCGCGGCTGCCGGCCAGTTCGACCTTGCCTGGACTGTCGAGCAGCCATTCGTGTCGGTCTTGCGAGCGCACTACCTCGCGATAGCCCTTGGCCACGGTCAGCATGCCCATGACTACATATTCGGCGATGGTGATAGCGTTGATGCCGGTGCCGTTGGTAAGGATCACGCCCCGCTCCCGAAGCACATCGAGCGGGAAGAAATCGACTCCGGCATAGACCGAGTTCAGCCACTTTAGCCCTGTCGCCAGCCGGATTGCCTTGTCCATGCCGCCGGGCTGGTAGAGGTCAAACCAGCCGATCTCCGCCTCCGGTGCCAGTTCGAACAGTTCCTCGGCGCTGCGAAAATACCGCGGCTCCACCCACCTTGGCAGGTGCGGCTCGATCAGCGGCGCGGCCACGGCATTCATCACGAGGACGGTCATGCTGAGCTCTCTCCCAATAACATTTGCGAGAGACTTACCCTATCGATTGCGGATTGAAACCCGTTCAGACGAGCTTCCATTCCCAGCCGAGCGGGTCGCCGTCCATCACCTCCACACCCTTGGCGGCAAGGTCATCGCGCAGAGCGTCGGAACGGGCGAAGTCCTTGTCCGCACGCGCGGCCCTGCGGGCTTCGAGAGCAGCTTCAATTTCAGCCCCTTCGATCTCGACGCCCTTGGGCCTGAGGCGGAGCGCCTTTCGGTCAAGCGTGAGCAAACCGATGCCAAGGACCGCATCCATTGCTGCCAGCGCCGCAAGCTTTTCCGACGCATCGACCTTTTTCAGCGCGAGCACTTCCTCGAAGACGGTGAGCGCGACCGGAGTGTTGAGATCATCCGACACCGCTGCATCGAAACGTTCGAGGAACGATGTGAATCGTGGACCGGGCTGGGCCTCCGTTTCGCCCGCCCGCTCCTTGAGCTGACCCACCGCGATCAGCATGCGCTTGAGGCGCGTGAGTGCGGCCGAGAGCCCGTCCCACGAGAACTCGAGTTCGCTGCGATAATGTGCCTGCAGGCACATCAGGCGATAGGCCAGCGGCGAGTAACCCTTGTCGATCAGGAGCTGCAGCCGCAGGAATTCACCGCTCGACTTGCTCATCTTGCCTGACCGTTCGACCAGGAAGTTGTTGTGCATCCAGACCCGAGCGCCGGAATTTGCGGGGAGGTCCAGCCCATTCGTGCAGCAAAACGCCTGGTTTTGCGCGATCTCATTGGGATGGTGGATCTCACGGTGGTCGATGCCGCCGGTGTGGATGTCGAACGGGAAACCGAGCACTTCGCCGGACATGACCGAACATTCGAGATGCCAGCCAGGAGCGCCCTTGCCCCATGGCGAATCCCACTCCATCTGGCGCTTCTCACCCGGCGGTGTCTTGCGCCAGATGGCGAAGTCGGCGGCGTTGCGCTTGCCTTCGACTGCTTCGATGCGACCCTCCCCGTCCTCGGTCTGCGCACGAGCGAGGCGGCCATAATCGGCCACGGTCGAGACATCGAAATAGAGGCCGCTGTCGAGTTCGTAGCAGTGGCGGGCCGCGATCTTCTCGGCAAAGGCGATCATCTGCGGCACGTATTCCGTGGCGATGGTCCAGCGTGCCGGCTGGCGAATGTTGAGCGCCTTGACGTCTTCCCAATAGGCTTGCGTGTAGTGCTGCGCGATGTCCCAGATGGACTGGGCCTGCGCCTTCGCCATCTTCTCCATCTTGTCCTCGCCATCATCGGCATCGTCGGTGAGATGGCCGACGTCGGTGATGTTGATGACGTGGGTTAGCTTCAGCCCCTTGAACGACAGTGTGCGACCAAGGATGTCGGCGAAGACATAGGCCCGCATGTTGCCAATGTGGGGATAATTGTAGACCGTCGGCCCGCAGGAATAGACGCGCGCCTCGCCTGCGTGGACGGGCTGGAACTCCTCGAGCTGTCGCGTCAGGCTGTTGAACAGCTTGAGCGGTGCAGAGGGCGCGAAGGGGGCGGGGCCGTGGACTGACATGGTGCAGCCATTGCCCCGCGCCCCCGCTTCAGGTCAAGTCACTCGCCGGTTTCGCGCGCCTCACCAAGCAGATCGTCATTGCCCGTGCCCGTCACCGGCTCGTCGATCAGCGGTTCGAAGCCCGCTGGCGCGATCTGGTTCAGTTGGATGAGCGTTGTCTTGGTGAAGCTGTCGACCACCTGCAGCGCGTTCTCCGCGGGATCGGTCTTGAGCACCTCCTCCACGAGATCGCGCAGTTCGATGATCTCGAAAGGCAACTTGTTGCAGGTATTGGCACTCAAGATAACGCAGCCGTTGACCGACGAAAGCTCGGTGAAGCTTTCATCGAACGCGATTTGCTCGATCGCATCGACACCGACCTCGCCATTCACGATGCCGTTGATCGCGATATCGAGCTGGCCTCCGTCACGACTGCCAATGCTCAGACTCTTGGCAACCAAGCCCCGTCGATCATCGAGACGGGTGCCCAGCGAGGTGTTCTGGATGTAAACCTCGCGGTCTGAACGAAGCTGTATCGCATCTGCTTCCACCAAAGTACGACCGTCAGTGACCCCATCATTCAGGGCAAGTCGATCCGTGATGAGCGCCGTGTCCGTCAGTTGCGCTATGTCCTCGAGCGCGCTGCGGGTGACCATGGCAATGCCAGTCCCCGATATCCGCAGGGTGCCCCCAGCATCTTCATTTTCACGCAAGCGGATCGAGCCGGTCGCGGCGTCGAGGAACACTCCGGCCTGACTGTCCACGGCCAGTCTGTTACCGCTGGCATTGCTCATGCTCAATGCACCGAGGAATGACGCCAGTCCGCCCGAAGCAAGCGAAAGTGTACCATTTTCCCCGATCTGGCCCGGCACTGTGCCAGCTTGGGCGGCCACTGCCAGATCGCCTACCAGCAGCGCCTGGTTGGCGCGGATGGTCAGATCTCCTCCAGAGCGGATGTTCGCAAATTCCGCCTGCGAGATGGCATAACCGCTCGCTGCCGAGGCAATGTTATCACCGAGCTTCAGTGGCCCCTGCCCGGTGCTGCGCAAGGTTATCTCGTTGGTATGCGTGGCCTCCCCAAGTCGACCGCTGGCCGCAATCGCAAGATCGGCCGAGGTCAGGTCCATCTTCGCACCCGTGGCAAGTCCATTGACACGGATTGTATTGCCCGCGTTCAAAGTAAGCGTCTCTGCGGCATCTGCCACGTCGTTGATCACGATGTCGCCGCTGGCCGCGATATCGATATCCCCTTGCCCCCTCACACCGGGTGTAACCAGTGCTAGCTGCCGCAGGCCTGCCCCATTGGCAAAGTCGTACCCTGCAGACAGATGACTGACGATAACGCTGCCGTTTCTCGCAAGCAGATCGATATCGCCCGCCGCGGCGACGGTTCCACCTCCGATAGAGCCATTCGCCGAGACAATGACGTTGCCGTCATTGGCGACGATGCGAATGATCTGCAGGTTGCCCAAGGAATCAAGGCCAACAGCATCGGCTTGGACGCTGATCGCGCCCGTCAGCTGCAGGCCCGAGATGTTGACGATCCCGCGAGACGAAATCCGCGCGGACGCACCAGACAACGCCGAAACTGCAAGATCGCCCTGTGTGGTGAGATCGATGTCACCTCCTGCGGAGATGGAAGTCCCGGTCATTGCAGTATTGGCGGACCGGAATGCCCCGCCCGCAGTGATCGACGAGAAGCCGAGGTTCCCGGCCACGACGTCGACGTCTCCGGCGGCATCAATCGCGCCCAGACTTGCATCGCCGCTCACGGAGATGGCGAGATCAAGGGTGCGTGCCCACAAAGCCCCTCCCGAAACCGTCCGGCCGCTGATCGCAATGCCCCCACCCTCGATCCGGCCATAGGTGAAGCTGCCGGTTCCAGTGGCAATCCGGATCTGCCCGGTGGCGACAAGATCACCGCCAACCACGTTCCCGCTGGTGATGACGCCCAACGAACCGCCGCTCGACATCCGGGTGAAGGTCAAGGACTGGCTTGTCACGTCGAGAGCGGTGCCCGCCGTTGCCGTGCCGACCTCCACCTTACCCGAACCTGCCAAGGTGAAGCTGCCGGAAGCACCGAGAACCGGAGCACTCAGCGAGCGGACACTTGCAGAGAAATCTGCGCCGGATTGCGCACTCGCAAGCGTTGCATCCCGGGCAGTCAGCTCAAGCGACCCACCCGCGATGAGCTGGCCGGTCGTCAGATCGCCCACGACATCAATGCGGAGCTTACCCGTGCGCGCCGTCATCGCGCCGCCACGAGCCGATGCGGCATTGATGGTCACGTTGCTTCCGTCGACGCTGCCGTAGGAAAGCGCGCCTCCTGTTGCGATGGCGACTGTATCCGCTGCGGTGGCACGACTGATCGAGACATCGCCATCGTCGTCGATGGTGATGTTCGCGCCTGCGATGAGATCACCACCTTGCGTACCGGCGAGCGATCGGATCTGCGCATCGCTCGCAGCATCGATCATATTGAAATCAAGTGCACCGGTAGCGGCGGTGAACATCCCGCCCGCAGTGGCTGTATCAATCAGGCTTGCTCCCGTGCTGACGATCGTGATGTCGCTCCCCGCAGTGAGTGTTCCAGCATCAATCGTATTGCCGACCAGCGACATCGCCGTTCCTGCATCGGCACTGCCGAGTTGAAGAGCGCCCCCAGCATCAAGAGTGATGGCAGATGTGGCCTTGGCGGTGCCGATCGTGAGATTTGAGCCGGTCGTCACGGTGACGCTGGCCGGGTTGCTCGCCGGGCCACCGCTTCCTGCCCCCAGCCCGAAGTTGAAGGATATGCTGCCGGTATTGTCGCCGGAATTCGAATCCCAGTAGCCAACCGAAAGGGTTCCCGTTGCCGGTGCCGTGATCGTGCCGTTCGCGCCGACAAGAACTCTCTGTCCCGCAACCTCGCCTACCAGCGCACCGAATGGTGCCGTAAAGTTACCGATCGTCAACGAGCCGAACTGCGCGCCAATCTGCGTTCCCGGCTGGATGCCCGAGTCGTCCTGGGCGGTAGACAGGCGGAACGCGATCAAGCCATCCGCGTCAGAGAAGCGCGGCAGCGGCCCGGCGCTCCACAGGTCGTTTGTCGATGACGAGACAGTAAAGGTCTGGCCCTGCACGACATCGAATACCGGCAACAGTTGTCCGCCAGTGTAGGAGTTGCCCAGAGCCTGCACCACGACCTGCACGAGATTCTGACCGGTATCAGCCAGCCCCGCCGAGATGCTGCCGATCTGGGCGCTCCCCGAAATTGCGAGCACGCTGTCCAGACCGGACCTGCTCGTGCCCAGCAGTAATGACGCGGCGGTAAGGTTGAAGGTCCCGAACACCGACACAGTACCGATTTCTGCCCTGTCACCGATTGTCAAAGTCAGGTTGCCATCGCCGGTCAGGCTGAGCGCATCGAGGCCTGCCGCATCGATCGAAACTGCACCGCCCGCCCGCAGGTCGGTCAGCGAGACGCCACCGGCAGTCGAGATACCGAGATCGCCGCCTGCATCGAGCGTGCCTGCCTGCAGGCTGTCGGCGCCAAGCGTCATCGTCGTGCCAGACGTCGCCGAGGCCAGCGTCAGCGCGCCGGTTGCGGTCACGGCGATGCTGGTGCCGGCATCGAGCGTGCCGCCGGTGATCGTCCCGCCTGCCAGCGTGATCCCGCCCGCAGCGCCGATTGCGTCGAACGTCAGCAGCGCCGGGTCGATGAACACCGAACCGCCGCTCGAGGTGACCGTGCCCAGCGTTGCCGTGTCAGTCACGGTCAGCGTCACGTCGCCCGCCGCCGCAAGGCCCGTCGCCGTGAGGTCCGTCGCGGTGATCGACAATGTGGTTCCGGCATTGACGGCATCGCCCGCGACACTGCTGCCGACAAGGATGGCTCCGCCAAGCGTGTCGAGGGTCCCGAACCGCAAGGTCGTGGCGCGATAGTCGAGCTGGCCCACGCTCGCCAGATCAAGGTTCGCCGTGCCATCGACAAGCACAAGCGCAGCGCCGTCCGTCAACAGGTTGGCAATCTGCAGGTTGCCAGCAGTCAGATCCAGCGAGCCTGCAAACACATCGCCGAGGCCGACATCGCCTGCCGACCGCACGGTCAGGAGTGTGCCCGCCTCGACGAGGTTGCCGGTGATCGCATCTGCCGTGAGACTGGTTGTCGCAAGGGATGCGACATCGCCGAACGCCAGCGTCCCGGCGGTGATCGCCACCGTGCCGGTTGGTGCGCGGACGCTGCCCAGCGCGGCGTTGCCGGTCACACCGATCGTGACGGCCCCCGCCTCGATCAGGTCGAGGCCAAGGCTGCCGGCGGTGATGCCCGCGTTGCGCCCCGCCGTGACCCCGCCGAGCGTCGCCCCGTCCGTCACCGCGACGGTCAGGTCGCGCACGGCATCGAGCGTCGTCGCGTCGAGCGTTGCCGCCGAGATGAACAGGTCGTTGCCGCTCTGGATCAAGGCGGCGGTGATGTTGCCCGTGGCATTCAGCGACATGTCGTGGCCCGGACCGCTGGTCCCGCCCAGGACACTGCGCACCACGATGTCCTGCGCGGTAAGGTCAAGCCTGCCCGTGAAGACATCGCGCAGGGTCAGCGTGCCGCTGGCAGTGCCGGTCAGCGCGTCGCTACCGACATCGCCGCCGGTGATCGTCCCGCCCGCAAGCGTGACCGCGCCGCTCTCCAGCGATGCAAACGTGATCGTCGGTGCCGCAATGGTGATCGCGCCGACGCCACCGGTGCTGGCACTGGTCGTGATATTCACGCTGCTGGTGCCGGTCAGATCGATCGTCGTCCCCGCAGCCAGCAGGCCCACATCGATCGTTGCACCGGACAGCGCCATGCCCTCGACCGCCTGCGCCGAGGCCAGCGTCAGCGCGCCGGTTGCGGTCACGGCGATGCTGGTGCCGGCATCGAGCGTGCCGCCGGTGATCGTCCCGCCTGCCAGCGTGATCCCGCCCGCAGCGCTGATCGCATCGAACGTCAGCAGCGCCGGATCGATGAACACCGAACCGCCGCTCGAGGTGACCGTGCCCAGCGTTGCCGTGTCGGCAACCGTCAGCGTCACGTCGCCCGCCGCCGCAAGGCCCGTCGCCGTGAGGCTGCCTGCGGTAAAGTCGAGCGTGCTGCCGGCGGTGGCCGAACCCAGCGCCGCCGTGCCGCTGACATTGCCCGCGATCAGGCCATCGGCGCTGATCGTCGTTGCCAGCAGCGTGCCCGCCGTGAGCGACAGATCGCCACCTGCGGCAATGTCGGTGATATCGGCAAGGCCGCTCACCGTCGCATCGAGATTGCCCAGTGCGGCCAGCGACGTGCCGCTGGCACTGGCCGCCTGAAGCGCAAGGTCCGTCCCCGCGCTCGCGCCGCCAACCGCATAGCTGCCGCCCAGCAGCGCCGTCAGGCTCGTCCCTGCACGGATGCTGCTGCCGGCAAGATCGCTGCCTTCCAGGCTCACCAGGCCGCTGGCATCAAGCGTGGTGAAGTCGAGCGTGCCGAACTGCGCCGAGACATTGCCACCGGACGTCGCCGCACCAGTCAGCACCGCGCCGCCCGTCACGGCAAGCGACAGATCGCCGCCTGCATCGAGCGTGCCTGCCTGCAGGCTGTCGGCGCCAAGCGTCATCGTCGTGCCAGACGTTGCCGAGGCCAGCGTCAGCGCGCCGGTTGCCGTCACGGCGATGCTGGTGCCGGCATCGAGCGTGCCGCCGGTGATCGTCCCGCCTGCCAGCGTAATGCCGCCCGCAGCGCCGATCGCATCGAACGTCAGCAGCGCAGGGTCGATGAACACCGAGCCGCCGCTCGAGGTGACCGTGCCCAGCGTTGCCGTGTCGGCAACCGTCAGCGTCACGTCGCCCGCCGCTTGCAGGCTCGTCGCCGTGAGGCTGGCCGCAGTCAGATCGAGCGTGCTGCCGGCGGTGATCGTGCCGCCGGTGATCGCCCGCGTGGCACCCAGGGTTACGCCCTCGCCCGCGCTCAGGCTGTCGAAGGTGAAGTTGCGCGCAGCAACAAGCACCGCCGCCCCCGCATCGGTCGCGCCAATGCGGATGTCGCGCCCCTGGTAGGTCGCCGAGGTTCCGGCATTCACCGCGTTGACCGTTGCGTCGCGGCTGCCCAGCGCGACGCTGGTGCCTGCCGTGATCGTGTCGAGGGTCATGGCACTCGTCGCGGTCAGCACCACCGACGTGCCGGCGTCGAGCGTGCTGCCATTGATCACCACGCCGCCGAGTTGCACCTGCCCGCTTGCGCTGGCAGACGCGAAGGTCAACCGCCCGGTCGTCGCCGCGATGTCGCCGCCAAGCGCGGACACGCTGCCCAGCGTGGCAAGCCCGCCGATGGTCAGCGTCAGGTTCCCCGCTCCGGACTGCAGCGTCGGCACCGCCAGCGTGCCAGCACCGATCGCCAATGCCCCACCGGCCAGCGCAGAATCCAGCACCGCGCCGCCCGTCACGGCAAGCGACAGATCGCCGCCTGCATCGAGCGTGCCTGCCTGCAGGCTGTCGGCGCCGAGCGTCATCGTCGTGCCAGACGTTGCCGAGGCCAGCGTCAGCGCGCCGGTTGCCGTCACGGCGATGCTGGTGCCGGCATCGAGCGTGCCGCCGGTGATCGTCCCGCCTGCCAGCGTGATCCCGCCCGCAGCGCCGATCGCATCGAACGTCAGCAGCGCAGGGTCGATGAACACCGAACCGCCGCTCGAGGTGACCGTGCCCAGCGTTGCCGTATCAGTCACGGTCAGCGTCACGTCGCCCGCCGCCTCCAGTTGATCAGCAGCAAGGTTATCTCCGGTGATGGCGAGCAGACCACCCGCTCTTGCACTCGTGCCTTCGATTGACTGTGCATCGATCGACAGATCGCCGTCGACAACCAGATCTCCGAACGTGGCCCCGGTCCCGGCAGTGAGGGACAGATTGCCCACATCGGACGCCGAACCCACGTGAAGCGAAGTTGCCGCATCGAAGGTGCCATCAAGGCCAGCCAATGTGAGGAAGCCGATGCGGATCTCGGCCGCAGCTGAAACTGCGCTTGTTGCCCCAAGCGAAAGTATGCCTGTGCGCAGCGCACCGGCAGCAGCAAAGCTTCCCTCGGTTTCACCGCCGACATCGACGGCTGAAGTCAGCTCACGTGCAGCAACGAGAGAAGCGGCATCGATGTCACCACCGATCGAGAGACCGATGTCACTGACCGTTGCTTCGATATTCCCCGTACCCGACAGATTGGCAGCGGCTGTCAGACTGACGAAACCGCCTTGCAGCGTGGAACCGCCAAGGAGAGCGATGCCGCCTTGCTGGGACGTGATCGAAAGGCCATCGACCGCCGCGATCTGCGCTACAAGCTCCGGCCCGCCGATCGCTATGTCACTGGTCGCGTAAAGCACGACGGACTTGCCGGATATCGCGCCGTTGGAGCGGATATCGAAAGCCTTGAAATCTCCGTCACCGATGCTGACGAAGTCAGCGGCGTTCACGTCGTCGATGCAGATTGCGCCCTCAAGGCAATCGGCATCAAGCGTATCGCCATCGTTCCGGCGGATCGACGACCCCGAAATCGCTCCTGTGACATCCGCGCGGAACGATGCTCCGGCAAAGCTGGCCAGCCGAGCATCGATGGCGGCACCGGAAATCTCGATACCGCCCGTGCCAGCATCAATTGCCGAGCCTGCCCCGATTGAAAGGACAGCGATGTTGGTGGGCAAGAGGTCGTAACTTATCGGCTGACCGCCGGCTGCAAAGACCAACCGTTCGGGGACTGACGATGGCCCGGTGTTGGCGAGGAAGCTGTTGTTCCTGCCAATCAGGATATCATTACCGGACCGAACTCCGATGCCCGCTCCGGCTGTGAAAGCAGTGCCATCCAGAGTCAGGACGGTTCCGCCGCTGTTGAGATCGAGACTGCCCGAAGCGTTGAAGCGGCCGCCGCCCGAGGCCTCTCCGAGGGTCAGCAAGCCATCGACGTAAAAGTAATCTCCGTCGAGCAGAGCGCCAGCCTCGGCTATGACGTTCGTGCCGGAGATATTGCGGATCGTGGCGTCGTTCCCGGCGCGAACGGCTACGTTGCCATTCGAATAGTATCCGCTGCCAGCATCGCCAGTGATGTTTCCGCCAGCGTAGGCGGTGAGATTGCCGAGACCGGCCAATTCGGCCGGACCGACAAGACTGAAATCGCTTGATGCGTCCACGTCGAGATTGCTGCTCGCCTCGATTAGGCGGCAGACCGCTGCGGTGCAGGCATCGCTGACGATATCGATGGTGTCGAATGACGAGAGCCTGATCGCCCCGGCAGAGAAGCGGCCATTGCCCTCGCCGGTCACAACGATGCCGGTATCACTTTGCACATACGCAGTGTCTGCGGCGAGCGATGCACCGTCGGCTAGCGTAATTGCAATGTTGCCGCCGGAGAGCAGGGTCAGCTCTGAATCGACCGCGATTGTCCCGCCGGTAACCGCAATGCCGATCGTTGGATCCAGGCTTGCAGGAAAGCCGGACGCTTCGCCGGTGAAGCTGCTGAAATGCAGGCCACCACCGGCGGCAGTCGCGGAGTTCGACAGCGAGATGCTACCCGGTGCCTGGTTGAAGCCGAAACCGAAATTGACGAAGAACTGTCTGCTCGTGACATCTGCCGTTACGTCGAGGGCAGAAATCTGTCCAAGACCACCGCCGCTATCGTCGCTTGCAGAAAATGCGATTGTTCCCCCCGAGGCGGGAACGGCAGTGGACGTTCCGGGATTGCCCGATCCGCCGGGCCCAGCGCCACTCGTCCCCGCCAGGTTTCTGAACCGGGTAGTGCCTGCCGCCGTGGCGACGAGATCGCCGAAGCTTAGCTTCCCACCCTCTGCGCCCATGGTGATTGCGCCACCGGCTCCAGCCTGCGCAAGTCCGGTATTGCCGCCATTGCCGCCCGCGACCCCGGCTTCGCTGGCCGACGCACCATTGCCGCCCGCACCGCCCAAGCCACCGACACCACTCGCGGTGAGTGTCGTGCCGCCAGACAATCCAAGTGACGCCTCGCCAAGCCGATTGGCCGATAGCGCTATTGTTCCTCCTGAACCTGCACCGCCAGCGCCGCCGTTGCCCCCTGAACCGCCGCTCGATCCAGTTGCATCCACGCCTCGCCCGCCGTTGCCGCCAAAGCCCGAAGTTGAAACCGCCAGTCCGCCATCGGTTTCGGCGATTGCGATAGAGCCTTCGAGGTCAGCAAGCAGGTTGAAGACGCCGCCGGAACCGTCACCGCCCGCGCTGCCAGCAGTGCCGTCACCCGAAGCGGAATATCCGGCTCCATCCGCACCAGCACCGCCGGTGCCGTCAACGGTCGCCGTCAAGCTACCGAGAGAAATGCTCGAATTGGCCCCCGTGGAAGTGAGAGCAATCAGGCCGCCGCGACCGCGGCCGCCCGTGCCGCCGACCGAGGGTCCGGGCGTGCCGCTGCTGCTGGCATCGACGCGGCCACCTCCAGCACCGCCCAGACCGCTAGCGATCATGGTCAGGACATCGAATGCCAGGCTGCCGCCACCCGACGCAGTTGCGGTGATGGCGCCACCCGAACCGTCCGCCCCATTGCCGCCATCGCCTTGTGCGACGCCGCCGAACAATGCAGAGTTTCCACCAAGCCCGCCATTTGCGGCTCGACCGGAGGCTTCTATCGCGGGGCCCGAAACCGTCAGCGTTCCGAGGTTTGCTGCGGCGAACGCAACCTCTCCGCCTATGGCCTCGCCGCCATCTCCGCCAAGACCTGCGCCAGCGGCGTCGGCTCCGCCGTTGCCGCCGTTGCCGCCGACGCCTGCCGCAGACAATGCTGCACCGGTTACGGTTAGTCCTGTACCGGATCCCCCGGAAGCCACCTCGACCCGACCACCAATGCCCGAACCGCCTTGTCCGCCATTGCCGCCGGATTGCCCATCACCACCCGCGGCACCCCTGCCTTCGGCGGTTATGGTGAGATCGCCAAGTGCCGTCGTGCCCGCGCCAACCAGAAGGCGGCCAATGCCGCCAGTACCATTGCCTCCATTGCCCCCGTTCGTCCCAGCTTCGCTAATGGCACCGATACCGTCGGCGGATAGGGTCACTGTGCGGAGATAGTCGAGCGACGTGGAAGCGCCGAAGTCGGCAGCAATCTCGAATATTGCCGTGCCGCCGGTGCCGCTGCCGCCACTTCCTCCGAAAAAGGCATCATTGGCATCGTTGATGAAGTTTCCGGCACGTCCGCCAATGCCGGTCGCATCGACTGCGATGATCCCAGCATCGAACACGCCAGAGAGGTATCTGATGGTCGCAGTTCCGCCAACGCCGTCTCCTCCGGGACCTGAGTACTGGGGAGTACCTGATCCGAAGGAATAGCCACCAAGCCCGCCATTGCCGATCGCCCTTACCTCGACCTGAGGCGGGACATCGCGATATGGAACAGTAGCTGACAACGAGCCGCCATCGATCGTGACGAGCGCCGCCCCGCCGGTGCCGAGTCCCCCCTGCCCCGGTTGCAGCGTTCCACCGAAATCGTAACCGCCGTTCCCGAAGTAACTGATACCGCCGTAAATCGGATCCGAAATCGGCGTGTTGCCATTGGCTTCAACCAGAAGGGAGTCCGTGCGGATCGTTCCGGACGTGAGAGTTGCAGTTGCATCACCGCCGGTGCCAGCGCCGCCAACGCCGCCATCAATGTCGAGGTCCGTGTATGCTCCATCGCCACCATAACCTGATGCGGTGACAGTGATACTGGGTACGGAAACCAAGCCGCCGCTGACGTTCAGCGCTGCCGATCCGCCAAGGCCGAGCCCACCGGCGCCCGGTCCCGCACCGGCCACGTTCCGGCCAGTGCCGCCTTCGCCTGTTGCGCTGATGTCGAGGGTGCTCGTCGCAAATGTGCCATCCGTAATAGTGAAAGTTGCCGTTCCACCGACCCCGCTGGCGCCGTCTCCCGCCTGAGCGCCAAGACTGGTGCGGGCGGATTCAAATGCTGCCCCGCCTTGGCCGAGACTGGACACAGTGACCTGCGCCCCCGTGAACGATGAAGTCTTGCCAGACTGGGTGAAAGTGACGTCGCCGCCTGTTCCGACACCCGAAAGCCCCGCTACGTCGTCTCTTCGGCCTGCGCCCCCGATCGAACGCATCGTCAGGTCACCCGAATAGGATGAATCGGCGAGCGTGAAGCCCACTGCGCCACCGGTTCCGCTCCCGCCGTCGAAACCGCTCCCGCCGCTTGCCTGCGAGCGCAATGACGCTCCGAAGTCAACGATTGCCGAAGACCCGTTGCGCAAGATCGCCGTGACAGTGCCGGACTGGGCGTCCTCTCCGCTCTCGTAAGAGCTCGCATCGGTTGTCAGGCTCAGATATCCGGTGCGCAGCGTGCTGGCGTCGCTGACGAACGAGACATTGGCCGACCGCTGTGTTCCCAAAGCATTACTGCCGTGCGCCGACAGATACACACTTGCGCCCGCCGTATCGAGCTGGGCGTTATTTGTAAGATTGAGCGACACCGTGTTCGGGTCGATCAGATCGCCATAAGCACTCGATCCAAGATTGATGTAATTGGAGAAATTCCCCCCGTTAGTGAGGATTGAGGTCGCTAGATTGGCATTGTCCAACGACATCGACACGTTGCCGAGCGAAGCGATGCCTCCATCGCTGGCCGAGGCATAGTTCGACGCATTGATCGAACCGGTCTGAAACCGTGTCGGGATGCCAGAAAAGCTGACGGATACCGCTCCAGCAGTGGCATCAAGTGGAGACTGATCGCTGCCGGAGTAGGTGATCGCATCTGAATGGAGCGAGAGTGAGCGCGATGCATAAGCACCACCGGACACCGACAAGGATACATCACCCGATGTGGCATTGCCGCCACTGATCGCCTGCTGACCACTGAAAAAGCCGTGGCTCGCGGTCGACGAAATGGTGACGTCACCGAACGAGACACTGTTGCTGGTCGAACCGACGGGAGCGGAAACCTGGATTGCCGCTGAACCCGACGTGGCACTTCCTGTCGAAAGAGCGCCGACTCCCGAGGTGGCGTCGCTCAGCAAAGAGGTCGAACTCGCAAAGACGCTGCCGTTGGTAACCGTCAGCGAGACATTGCCCGCAACGGCGTCGTCACCGACCGTGTCAGGCAACAGCGCATCGCCGTTCATTGGATCGGTCTGGATCGCTCCGATCGCGGTCGATGTCAGACTCAGGCCTCCGCTCACGGAGAGTCCCGCCTCTCCCGCCACAGATACCGCTACGTTGCCCGCCTTGGCGCCGTTCGCCGATGCCAGCGACAGCCCACCATCGACGGAAACGAAATTGCCGTTGTCAATCTTGGCAGACAGATCGCCGCGCGCGTCAAATGTGGCGCTGCCGTTCACGACCGTCGATGAAGTGGTCGCGTCAATTTCAATGCCACCGCTGGCACGACCGACGAGCGTGTTGGTCGATCCCTCGGAACCGATCGTGAGGTTCGAGACGACAAGGGAAGCATCGTTGCCCACGATCGCATTCGGATCGATAGCGCCCGACGCAATATTGTACCCCGCCGAGAGCACGACCGAACCATCCACCACCTCGGCGGTCGTCGCGCTGTCATAGCCCATCCGTCCCGAGACCATGGCGGTCATCGCCTGGTTCTTGGGAACCGCAACGAGGTAAACCCCGTGGTTTGCGTCGGTCGAGTTAGTGTTTGCGGCCCATGTGGTGCTGCCGGTATGGGAGACCCCGGTATCATCGGTCGACCCACTATCGACCACGATGTCGAATAGCCCGTTGTTGATCGTCAGGGTCGCCGCCTCTGCGGCAACGAATGCGGCGGAACCGTTTACCCGAACTGTGCCTGCCTGATCGACCCGCGGCGCTACCAGCGCAACGTAGCTGCTGTTGAACAGCGTGGCGTTGATCTGCGCGCCCGACTGAATCGTGACGGACGACTTGGGATCGAGGGCAGCGCCGAAACGTATCTCGTTCTTGTCGCCATACAGACGAGTACCCTCAGCAGTCACCGGGTCGACAGTGATGGGCAGCGACGTGAGTACGAGGCTGCCGACATTGAAGACGCCCTTCGCCCCCACGACCCAACCGCCGGCATTGTAGAACCAGATCCTGCCAAGCGGATCCGAAGAGACTGTTCCGGATATCGAGAGTGGACCAGTCGTCGCCGTGTCCGTGACGCGGTTCAGGACAGTGAATGGCGTGCCGGTGTCGGCGTTGAACCGCAGGGTCATGCCTTCGGGCAGGAACTCGCCGGACGGACTGGTAATGGCCCAGTCGATCAGGGCCTCGTTCGCATTGACAAAGATCGTGTCGGTGTTGGTGCCGTTGAAGACCGGCGCACTGGCGCCAAACTGGACCGTTGCCGTACCCTGCACCGCCTGTGCGCGGACCTGCGCGGGCGCAGTCGCAAGCGCCAGCGATGTTGCCCCGCAGGATATTCCGCACAAGAGCTTGGCCAAGGATAGTTTGCGCATTTTCGGGCTTGTGCTTTCAGGCGAATGGGCAGGCGAACGGGCCATCACAGCCTCCACGGCAGGAGCTGGAACGAAAGATTGAGCATGAAGCGGGCCTTGCCCTTGACGTCCAATCCCAGTGGATCGTGCAAGGGCACCGCCACGCCGGCATCCAGACGAATGGAATCCTTGATTGCAGCCCGGAGGCCCCCGCCGACCGAAATCACCTTCTGCGGATCGATCCCATCGAATGCGGCGTCATTGTTCCACACCCACGCCGCATCGGCGAAGGCGTAAGGCTGGAAAGCACTGCCACCGGCAACCTTGGGCAAGAGCGATCCCAGCCGGATCTCGCCGCGCACGCCAACGCCGCTGTCGCCGATCACGGCACCGGGATCATAGCCCCTGCCCACGGTGTAGTTGCCACCGGAGAATTCTTCATAGGAAAGGAGCCTGTCTGGCGAGTATTGGGCACGGGGCTGAATACTGAGCGTAACCTTGCGCACCGGACGGTAATCGAAAACACCAGAAGTTCGCAGGACAAAGCCCTTTGCGGTACCCTCAATCCGGCTCGGAGTAACCTTTCCGAAGCCGCGGCAACTGGGCGCATTGGCACCAACGCAGCCCTTGGTGGCGTCGAGGACATCAAGCCCCTGTCGGGCTTCTAGAGTCAGTCCCCACGACCAGTGCGGTTCGAACGGCGTGAAGCCGTCGCGGCCTGTCAGGCTCGGTCGGCTGATACCGCTGGCCTCGGTCCTGGCGTAGATCACCCGCAAGCGATCGCGGTTCAGCGGAATGCTGCCGAAGTCGAGATCCTGATTGGATATCTGTCCCCCTGCTGCAATCGACAGGTTGTATGCCTGTGACCGGACGAGCGGAAAGCTGCCCTCCAGCGATGCCGACAGTGTCCTCGAATGAAAGTCGGCCCGCGAGTCCGTCACAGTCGGATTGGTCCAACCGTACGTAAAGTCACCCCGAAGTGCGAAACCTTCTCCTCCAAGCCGCATCTCGTGGCCAAGTTGAAGCACGTTCTGCTCATGAAGGTCGGTGGTGGCAAAAAAGCTCGCCGTGGTGGAATCGCCCAGCCCCGTCAGCCCGTTGAACTGCACCCTCGCAAGTCCACTGTACCGACCGACTGCGCGAGAGCCGTAGTTCTGCAACCCGATTTCAGCATAGGCTGGCATCCTCCGCACGGAAACCTCGCCCACGACTTCGCCCGGCGACCCTTCCAGCGGGCGAAGCGCCAGCCGCACATCCATGCCAGGCAGGTCCTTGGCCAGAAGCAGGTAACGCTCTGCGCGACGGGTGTTGAATACGGGATCTCTGGTCAGCTTCTGGAGGTACCTGAGGAGCGCCTGTTCGGACCGCCCCACGTCACCTTTGACCTGCACGCGCTTGAGATGGGCAAGGAGCACATCCAGCCGGACGGTTCCTCCGTCAATTTTTTGCGGCGGCACCTGCACCGCGGCGAGATATCCGGCCTGGCGCAGCTTGGTCGCGGCGCGATCACGAATTTCGCAGATCACCGATACCGGCTGCTCCGCTCCGACAAACTCTGCATAGCTGTCCGCGAGAGCGAACCCCGCAAGATCCTGCATGCCGGTGAAGGTGACGGACGAAAGCTTGAAGCGGATCCCGGCGAAATCGGGAGCAGCAAGAGGGCATGGCGCGCGTTCGACTTCGGATGTGTCAACCGTGACCGGGCCACTCCGATTGAGCGTTCCTTCTGCTACCCCACGCTGGATTTCTTCGCGCGTAGGGGCCTGAACGTTACCCGGAGGAACCGACTGGGCGAGCGCAGTGCTCACCGAAAAGGATAGGGTCAGAAGAGGAAACAGGCCTGCCGCGGCTGTCCCGCGAAGCCTGAAGAACCAGGCTTTGCCACGGAAACGAACTGGCATCGTGCCCCCGGGCAAGGGCAAAACAGCAACAGGATCGGCCATTTGAGTCGAATCTCCACAGGCGCGACCCGTGATGACTTAACTTGTTGGCCCGGTAAGGCTCTGTAATGTTGGGAATGACCTGTGGTGGAGAATCACCCTAAGTAGTTCCACTATGGATGTTGCTCTTGTATCTCCGGTTCTGCAAGAGTTGCCGCGAGCCAATCGAATTGCGCTTTGCAACCGTTGTCCAGCAACAACGTGCCCAATGACGCGGCATCGGCTGGAACGTCCTCAGGTTCAAGCATGACGATCCGGAACTCTGCCGCTTTGTCCGGCGCCGTTTCATCGTAGATACGGTAGGTCCGCCCTTCCTGCGGGGCGAGCATGGTCTTGGGCCAGGCAATACCCACGGTCTTGGGCGGCCACTGCATGCGCACCATCTCGCCGCCCGCACTTTCGGTCAGCCAGGTGAAGCTCCGTGCCTTGGCCTCCGCTCGCCAAAGATAAAGGTCGCTCCCCCGCGGAACACAGACGTTTCCGCCCTCGCTGGTGTCCGCCAGCCAGATGCTTACGGGCAGAACGTTTTCGCCCGAGGTATCCCCGGCCCCGCGCACGGCTCCCGCCCTGACGGACGCAGGATTGCTGAGAGACCGAGCCAGCAGCGCCGCTGCACTGCGATCACGGTTAACTGCATTGTCGAGCGTGAAGGTGCCAACGCCCCTGAGAACCCTCGTCCCGGCCTTGTCCAGCACGGTAACCACGTCGCCGGCTTTCAGCACCACTTGTGCATTCGCCGGGAGCCGCTTGCCCTTTGGGTATGAGGCGGCAGACGGACCGGTCGATCGCACGACAACGGCCTGTGCGAAGGCGCTGCTCGATATTGCCGCAAAAGCTGAGGCAACTACGATACTGAACGTGACCAGTCCCTTGCGACGCATTGGTCAGCCTCCGGCTTGCGTTGATTGGGCGAGGTTCGCAAGGAGGTCGAGCTGCGCGTTGCAGCCCTTGTCCGCCATGGCTCCTGCCACCTCAAGTTCGTCAGACGGGACATTCGTCATGACCATGGTGCGGATCTTTACCGGCGCGCCCACGGCATTGCTGAAAGTGTAGGTCTGCCCGTCGACGACGGGCACGCTCGCGGCCGGCCAGACCTTGAGCGCACTCCCGGCACGCCATGTTACATCAGCGGAACTTCCGTCCTGCGAAAGCAGCTTGCCCGTGCCCTCCTCAACTTTCTCCGGACGCCAAAGCACGACCGTTGCAGGATCGGCAATGCAATAGGTCCCGCCCTTGCTGACGTCGATGTACCAGACGTTTTCCGGGCCGGTCGGCGCAGCCATCGCCGGAGCGCTTGCCGCGCCGCGCACAGCCCCGGTTCGCGTACGCGACGCGCCGCCGCGGGCCATCATCGCAGCGAGCTGCGTCCCTGCTGCCGCATCGCGGTTGACCTCGCCGTTGAGGGCGAACGTTCCAGGACCGTTGAGAACTCGTGTACCGGCCTTGTCGAGAACCGTCACATGGTCGCCGGACTTCAAGACAACCGATGCTCCAGCGGGCAACTTGCGCCCCTGCGGATAGGAACCTGCCGAAGGTCCGGTTGAACGGACCACAACCGATTGCGCCATGGCCTGGCCTGCCAGTGCAAGCACGGCAATGGCCGAAGCGCCCGCCACCAGGGCGCGCAACTGCTTGCCATCAACCAAGAACATAACTCTCTCCCTTGTGCGTCTGCCGCAACCTCTGGATCAAATTCATCATCGCATCATCATGGACCGATTCGAGAATTGTGTCTGTGAGAGCTTTCACACGTTCCACCTCTCCCCGCGCGTGCGCCTCTACCGCCGCGATCGCAAGTCTGCGCTGTTCCGCAGGCATGTCCGGAACCGGTTCGAAAATTTCGACAGGTGTCTTGCGCCCCCGCAGCGTGACAGCCCCCATGGGACGGAACCAATCCAGGCCAGATCGCTCCGCCGCTTCTCGGCTGACGAGTACGCGCGTATCCAGAGGCTTGTTGGCCCCCTCGAGGCGGGCGGCAGTGTTCATGGCATCGCCAAGCGCGGTGTACTGGATCCGACCTTCCCCCCCGAAATTGCCGACGACCGCCTCACCGTAATGGACCCCCACGCGGGTCCGGCCAATCTTGGGCACACCTTCAGGTACCGACTTTCGAAACTCCTCGCCCGCCAGGTACATCGCCCATGCGGCCTTCACTGCGCGCTCACCATCATCGGGGTATGCAATCGGAGCCCCCCAGAAGGCGACCACGGCATCACCTACGAACTTGTCGAGCGTACCGCCATACTCGAGTACCACTGCACTGAGCCGGTCGAGGTAATCGTTCAGCAATCGCGCGATCATTTCCGGCTCGACTGCATGGGTCAGCTTGGTGAAGCCTTCGAGGTCGCTGAAAAGACAGAATATCTCGCGCTTTTCTCCGTGAAGCGAGAGACGGTCCGGGTTGCGCATGATCTCTGATGCAACCGATCGGGGAAGGTACTTGCCAAGTGCGCCCTGGGCGAACTCGCGCTGCGCTGCATTGATGGCTCGCAAGCCTGAACTGATGGCAGTGTAGGCTATCAACCAGCCGATCAGCCAGCCCGTCGCCGGCAAGTCCAGCGTGTCATATCCCGCCCGCTCCACCAGGAACGGCACGGCGAGGAACAGCGAGAACTGCGCAAGTACGCCGATCGCCAGGACCCAGGTGCGGGTCTGGACCATGGCCGTGGCAGCGCCAAGCGCAACGGCAAGGATGCCAGCCAGGATCTTGAGACCCATCGCGGGTCGCTGCTTCCAGGCCTTGTCCAGGAGTTGCGCAAGCATCGAGGCGTGGACTTCGACGCCGATCATCCGCGTTTCGCCGGTCACGGGATTACCGGTGCGGGTATAGGGCGTGTCAAACTGGTCGAAATCCGAAAAATCGCCGCCAATCAGGACATAGCGCCCCCTGATCGCGTCTGCGACCAAGGGCGCCGTCTCGGGATCGGCAACGAGATCGATCGGAATCTTGTCGAACACCGGCCGATCGCTCGCCGAGGGCACCCGATAGCGGATCGGTCCTGTAAAGTTCGCAAACCGGGGATCGGCATCGGCACTGCCCTGCGTCAGGGCAATGGAAAGCAGAGGCGGCAACCCCGGATATTGCCGAGGCCAGCGGCGGGCAACGCCGTCCGTATCCGTCTCGAGAAGGATCGAGGCCGGCTTGGTCATAGCCCCCCCTGCACTTTGCATGAAGGCGCGCAGGTCCTGCTCCTGCTCGTACGTGATGGCTTCCGGATTGGTGCGGTTATCAGCAAACGCCAGAAAGACAGGAGTCTTCATACCCTTCAGCGACGCTCTCAAGAGGTCATCGTCATCCTGCGGGCTGTCGAACAGGACGTCGATACCGATGCCCTTCGCTCCCAGTTGGTCAATCTGCCCGAGTGCTTTCGCCAGGATCGTCCGATCGACCGGAGAGATCTGTCCCGTCGCACGATTTGTATCGGCTGTGTAAACGACCAGGGTGACACGCTTGTCGGTATCGGTCGGCGGGGCAAAATTGGCTGCCCGCAGATCGTAGAGGGCTGCTTCCGCATCACGCAAAAGCGGCAACCGCCAACTGTTCAAGGCAATGAACAGTGCCAGGGCCAACAGGACCAGTGCCACGAAGCTGCGCTGCCAGCCGAGCTGCGACAAGCTGCGTCGCGCCGTCCTGCCAATCTCGCGCGGTCCATCTTTGGCCGCGCGCGGCTCTTTGGCCATGCGTTAAATTCCCTCCGTTATCATTGAGGGCGCGCCCGCTTTGCCCTTCAAAGATGCAGCCATCCGCGCGCCTTGCGATACGAGCGGCCTCGCTCCGTCTCCGATAACTGCAAAGCCGGCCCAATAATAAGGGTGAGATGTATCGACATCGGACATGAGCCCCTGCTGCGCCTTGAGCAAAGCCTCTCCGGACGGCGTGCCGGGGGCAGCTGCGAACAGTCCGTTGATCAGTCGCGCCGTGGCATCGAAGTCGTCAGGCGCCGGCCAATGGCTGGCAAGTACAGATCGACTCCCGGCACCGATGAACGCACGGACCAGACCTTCCAGCGCTGACCCGCCACCTGTGGCAAGGCCAGTCTCGCGCGTGGCGATCACGTCCGCTTCACCTGCCGTATCGCAGGCGGAAAGGATGACCATGTCGGCATCGAGCTTCAGATCGAATATCTCGGCAAAGCTGAGCAGGCCGTCCGAACCCTGCGCGCCGAACGACGTGACAAGCGCTGGCCGTGCCGCGCACGACGGCTGCGGCGGCGTGACGAGGCCATGCGTCGCGAAATGGAGAATCCGGAAATTGTCGAGGTCGCCTCGCGATTTGATCGCAGTGTCCGAAAAGGCCGGACCGACCATCAGATCAGTCCCCTGGCCTGATAGCAGCATCCGGGCCTTGAGAAGCTCGGCCTCGGAGATGGGCCTGCTCCACGTCGTCAGCGGCCAATCGCAATCGTTGCCTGCCGCCCCATCGCTTCCCCGCACCCTCGGACCAACTTGCCCGCTTAATTGTACAACCGCAGCATTGCGGCCCATGCCGAGATAGGCTTCGTGCGCCTTGGAGGCAGGCTGCTTCCGGGCATCCATGAAGGACCGTGCCGAAACGGCAGTGGAGACGAGCTTGTCCTTTGCCAGCCATTGCACCGCTCGCAGATCGAACGGATCGCCCGCCGGGCTTTCGGCCTGCTGAAGATAGTCCTGCGCCGACCCCTCGTCGGCAATCAGGACATTGACCGGCAATTTCAGCATCGCCCCGTCTGGTTCAAAGATCAGATGCCTGGCTGCCTGCAAATCCGATGCGACAGGACCAAACAATGCCTTGTAGACGGCTACCGCCTCTTTTGCCGCAAAAGTCCCGGTCACATACTGCTTGCCATCGAAGCGCGAGATGGAGTCACGAATCGCCTTGACCGATGCGTCCAGTTCCGCCGAAGTGATTGGCGCCCGATAACCAACGGCCTTGTCCTTGTTCGCGAAGAACACGAACACATCCGGACCAAGAACGGCCATCTTGGCATAGGCCTCGTTCGGCGCGAGGCCTTCCTGAAGCTCCTTCTGTCCAATTACCCGCTGCGTCACAACGCGGTAGCGCGCATAGTTGGCAAGTTCGATGACGGTTGCCTGTTCCTGCGCTTCGAGTTCGTTGACCCGTTTTGCGGCATCCGCAATCTCGTCACTCCGGGCTGATGCATCATCCAGTCGCTGCAAGGCCGCATAAGTCATGCGGGCGCGCTCAACGGCGCGCGTCAGGCTGTTGGATTGCCGGAACAGCCGGGCTGCTTCGTCGCTGCCTCCTGATAGTTCGCGCGATAGCACGGCCTGTGTTTCGGCAACGCCTGGACGCACCAGCACTTGTGACGCCTGGAAGAAGGCATCGCTCGTTGCCGCGTCGCCGCTCATCCTCGCTGCTAGCAGATCAAAATAGGGGGACATCTGCCGTGAAAGGCCGGAAAGACCATTCTCGCGCTCGACAGAACGGGCCACGACCTGACGATATAACGGCTCTGCTTCGGCCGGGCGGCCATGACGCATCAGGTAGGCTGCCAGCCTCGCCTGGGCCGCTGCCATGCTGCGGGTTTCCGGGTATTGAACGCTAACGATTTCTAGCGCAGAGCGCAGCAGCGCTTCTGCGTCAGAGATGCGCCCCTCGTCTTCGGCGATCGTTGCCAGCTCGTTCAGAACTTGCGCGCGCATCCGCACGATCGAGACGACGCGACCGTTGCGCACCGCCAAGGCCCGAGCCTGCGCCTGTTCCAACGCGGCACGAGCCTCGACCTTGCGCCCCACAAGACGCAGCGCCGTTCCGCGCAACTGGAGGCTCTGTGCATCCAGAATTGTGGCGCGTTCGTCATCTGTCAGCCGAAGATCATCGACCAATCCCATTGCGTTGGCCGTAAGATCCGAGGCGTTGATCCGTCGCGAAACCGAAGGCGTAAGTTCCATGGTGGCGCGCAGGCTGTCCGCGCCCATGGCGCTCGTCTTCCGCAGGGGCTGGCCCAGCCGGTCCAACGCCTGAGCATACCTTTCCTGATTGAGCAGGTGAATGGCTTCGTAATTGCAACGCAACCGTTCCACCACGCCGCTACCGGCGGGCATGGCAGCGGCTTCGGAAAACAGGCGGTCTGCCTCGGCAAACTGGCCAAGGTTGGAGCGTTGCAGGCCAGCGTTTACAAGGAACTCGACGCGATCGATCGGAACATCGCCTGTCGAAGCCTGCCGCTGGTCCAATGTCTCGAAGTATGCCGCGGCCTCGGCGTAATCGCCAGAATTGTTGCGACGATAACCTTCTGCCAGCGCTGTTGCTGGATCAAGCGTTAGGGCCTGTATCCGGGCATAAGCTTCGGTGTCGTTGATGGAAGTCGTGGCAATCTCGATCGGTTCGTCCAGAATACGATCCGCATAGATCGACCGCAGAGCCAGATCGAGCGCACCGTGATAGGCGGAGAAGCCTTCCACCACGAATGTCGTGTTGCCTCTGGCCACGCTCACCACTTCGTAGGCCAGATCAGGGTCTTTCCACCGGCAATCCGTCCGCATGCGCCCAGCAACGGACGCGCGGCTGGCGTCTAGGCAGGTGACCTTCTGGCGACGCCGATCTGCCAGACGGGCAAGTTCATCGTCCTGGCCATGCCGCAGGGCAAATACATATCCAACCGGCAGGGCGGAATCCCGGCAGACGATGGCCCATGTCCTGTCCAGGGGCGATCGGTTGGCCTGATCCGTCGTGCGCGACTGGACCTGGCAAAGTGCCTTGCTGCCGCCCGATCCGAGAGGGAAACTGTCGCGCAGGAGCAGCGATTCCTCAGCTGCCACCGCGTGGCCAACCGAAGGGCCGCACACCACTGCAAGCGCAGCAACGCCCGTTGCCAGTCTGATTCCGAAGCTCGCCAATCGGTTACGCATCGCCTGCTCCCTTAGCCCGGCCTTCACGATTCACGTGAAGACCAAGACCACTGCATCGAATTACTGCGTATCCCGAAGACTCTTGTGCCCTTTGCCACAGCATAGGCGCGTCGATGCGGCAATGCCAAGTGATACACCGGCAACGTGTGACAAAATGTCCCCGTCAGGCGTCAGAAGCCCTCGAAAGTCACTGCCTCTTCCAGCGCCGCGCGAGGTACTTCAAAGCGATTGATGGCTGCGTCCTGATCGCGATAGCCGATCGCCAGCCCACAGAAGAACACATGATCCTCGGGGATGGCGACGCATTCCCGGACTTGCTTCTGATAAACAGCCCAGGCCTCCTGCGCGCAGGAATCAAGCCCTTCCTCACGCAACAGAAGCATGACCGTCTGCAGCCACATTCCGATATCCGACCACTGCGGCGGCCCCATGTAGCGCGGCGTGTGGACCAGCATGAGCACTGGCGCACCGAAGGCCCGGAAGTTGCGCATGAACTGGGCCAGGCGACCGCGCTTGTTGTCCCGTTCGATGCCAAGCGCAGCGTACATCGCTTCGCCCACACCAAATCGCCGCGCTTCGTAAGCACCCTCAAGATCCGGCGGATAGATGGCGTATTCGGGCGCGTGAGCATTGCGCCCCATTGGTATTACGGCTCCTACGGTTCTGACCAGCCGGTCGAGCGGCTCACCCGAAATGACGTGGGCGTTCCAAGGTTGGACATTGCCACCCGAAGGAGCTCTTTGCGCCTTCGTGAGGACACGCTGAAGGATGTCGAAAAGTACGGGGTCCGAGCGAAAAAGACGCACCGATCGCCGCGTCAGCACTGCCTCGGTTACGTCCATCGAACCGCTTCAGAAACCGAGGAATCGCACGTTTCCGTCGATCGGCTCGCGCTGGCGACTGAAGCCGTTCACGGGATTGCCATCATCACGGTATCCAATCGCAATGCCGCAGAAGAAGATGTGGGTCTCATCAGAAACGCCAATAAACTCCTTGATAAGCTTGGCATACATCGAGAGGAATTCCTGGGGGCAGGAATCAAGCCGCTCTTCGCGCAGAAGCAGCATGAACGTCTGCAGCCACATCCCGACGTCCGACCACTGCGGGGGGCCCATGCGACGATCGAAATAGCAGAGCAGCACCGCCGGGGCGCCGAAAGACGTGGCATTGTTGCGAACGAAGTCGGCCCTTGCATCCGCATCGGCTCGTCCCACGCCCATCGCCTGATACATGGCGGCTCCGACCGCATGGAGGCGAGCCTTGCATTCGGGAATGACCTCGGGATCAGACCACGAATATTCGATCGGATCCTGCATCGGTGACGAAAGCATCTTCGCCTGCAACTCGGCCAGGGGAGCGCCGGTCACAATGGTCGCTTCCCAAGGTTGAAAGTTACAGCCAGACGGCGCCCACCTTGCCTTGTCCAATACGCGACGCAAGGTCTCGAGCGGCACAGGGTCAGGCTTGAAAGCCCGGATGGAACGACGGGAAAGTACGGCTTCGCTGACGGTCATCGTGCTCATGCCGGATTAACTGCCCGGTTAAACCGACATCGTCAAGCGGGACCTACTCGTCCTCGAACAGATCTGCCAACTGTTCGATAATCGTGCCGCCCAATTGTTCGGCATCCATGATCGTCACTGCGCGGCGGTAATATCGGGTCACATCGTGACCGATGCCGATCGCGACAAGCTGGACCGGCGATTGCTTCTCGATCCAGTCGATCACCTTGCGAAGGTGCTGTTCCAGGTATCCCGCGTTGTTGACGGACAAAGTGGAGTCATCAACCGGAGCGCCATCGGAAATGACCATGAGGATGCGGCGGTCCTCGGGCCGGGCCAGCAGCCGGGTATGCGCCCACAGCAGCGCTTCGCCGTCGATGTTTTCCTTGAGCAGACCCTCGCGCATCATCAGGCCGAGATTCTTTCTCGCACGGCGCCAAGGCTCGTCGGCCTTCTTGTAAACGATGTGGCGCAAGTCGTTGAGACGGCCCGGCTGCGAAGGCTTGCCACCGGCCAGCCATGCCTCGCGGCTTTGCCCCCCCTTCCACGCGCGGGTGGTGAAGCCGAGCACTTCTGTCTTGACCCCGCAACGCTCAAGCGTGCGCGCAAGAATGTCGGCGCTGATCGCTGCGATCGAGATGGGGCGCCCGCGCATCGATCCGGAATTGTCGATCAGTAACGTGACGATGGTGTCCTTGAACTCGACATCGCGCTCGATCTTGTAGGACAGCGAATGACCCGGCGAGATCACCACGCGGGCAAGCCGAGCCGCGTCCAGCAGGCCCTCTTCCTGGTCGAAGTCCCAAGACCGGTTCTGCTGCGCCATCAGGCGACGCTGCAGCCGGTTGGCGAGGCGGGTGACCACGCCCTGCAGCCCCTTGAGCTGGGTATCGAGGTAGGCGCGCAGCCGCGTCAGTTCTTCCTCGTCGCACAGGTCAGTAGCCGAAACGACCTCGTCGAACTGCGTGGTGTAGCTCTTGTAGTCGAAGTTCTCGGGCAGGTCGGTCCAGGGACGGTTCGGGCGCGTCGGCAGCATGCCCTCCTCGCCCTCGTCGGCCATGTCCGAATCGGCCGCATCGTCGTCCTGTTCGATTTCCTGCTCGGACTCCGAATCCTCGTCGCCCTCGCTGGTGTCGCCAGCCACTTCGGACGGTTGCTGCTCCTGATCGTCGGAGTTCGAGGGCTCTTCCTCGCCCTCGTCTTCCTGCTCCTCGCCCTCGTCGTCCTGCGTGTCCTCATCCTGTTCGGACGCGGACTGCGTCAGGTCGAGATGCTGCAGCATGTCCAATGCGAGCTGCTGAAACGCCCGCTGGTTGTCGAGCGAAAGGGCAAGGCCTTCGATGTCCTGGCCAACCTTGCTCTCGATCCAGCTGCGCACCATCGCCATGCCGGTATCGGTCGACGCCGGGGATTCCTGTCCCGTCAGCTTCTCGCGCAGGAGCAGCGCAAGCGCGGTTGGCAGCGGCACGTCCTCGGGCTTTGCGGCGCGACTGATCGGGTCGGAGGCCATGCGCATGGCGAGGGCCGCACCGAGGTTGCCGCGCATGCCGGCATAGGCGTTCGCGCCAAGCGCCTCGTAGCGGACCTGCTCCACCGCATCATAGCAAGCGCGCGCCAGTGCCTCGGTCGGCGCATTGCGGCCGTGCATGGCAGCGTTGTGATGGCGCAGCCGCAGCGCCATCGAATCCGCATGACCGCGGGCTTCTGCTACCTGCTCTGCCGGGAGCGAACGCCCTGGCATTGGCACGCGCATGGACTGCCCGGACTGCACCGGCGCATCCGCCGTCCACGCCACCTCGACCTCGGGATCGAGCGAGATCGCCCGCGCAGTGCCGGTCAGCACCGAACGGAAACGGTCGAGGGGAGTTTCGTCAGCCAATGCGCAAATGCCCGTGATTCAGAACGTTCAGCCGATCTTCTGGCCGGTCTTCGCCCAGTCCGCAAGGAAGCCTTCGATACCCTTGTCCGTAAGGACATGTTTGAACAGGCCCTTGATCACGGCCGGGGGCGCAGTGATCACGTCGGCACCGATGCGTGCGCTCTCCAGCACGTGAACGCCATGGCGGATCGAAGCGACGAGGATTTCGGTCTCGAACGCATAGTTATCGTAGATCAGGCGAATGTCGCGGATCAGGTCCATGCCATCGAAGCCGTTGTCGTCATGACGGCCGACAAACGGCGAGATGAAGGTCGCGCCGGCTTTGGCCGCAAGCAGCGCCTGATTGGCCGAGAAGCAGAGCGTGACATTGACCTTCGTGCCGTCGCTGGTCAGCGCCTTGCAGGTCTTGAGACCGTCAATCGTCAGCGGGACCTTGATGCAGACGTTGTCGGCGATCTTCCGCAGGATCTCGGCCTCGCGCATCATGCCTTCGTGGTCCAGCGCCACGACTTCGGCCGACACCGGACCATCGACCAGACCGCAGATCTCACGGGTGACTTCAATGAAGTCCTTGCCCGCCTTGGCAATCAGGGTCGGGTTGGTCGTCACGCCATCAAGCAGGCCAGTGGCAGCAAGGTCGGCGATTTCGGCGGTATCGGCAGTGTCGACGAAGAACTTCATGGGACGAGGCCTTCCAGCAGGGAGAAGTGATTCCCCCGTGCCTATAGGGAAAGCCTCGGCCAATGTCAGTGCCCGAGCATGCGAATTTGTCAGACTATTTCAGGCCAAAAGCGGCCATCAGCACCGGATCGTTGGTCGAACGAGGGTCAGAACGGATGGCGGCCTCTTCCCGGCCGATTGCGCGGAAGATTGCATTGTCCGCCTCATAGGCCAGCGAATTGGCAATGCCGCCAACGTCAACACCTGTCAGCGCGCCAAGGACCTGCCCCAGCAGCGGGTCCCGGCTCACCCGGATCGCATCGCCGAACTCCGGCACCATGATCTCGACAAGGCTCGTGCCCATCTCCTGGTGCAGGAACGACGTCGCCCCCATCGGATCTGAACCGCGCAGCAGCGCGAGCGCATTGCGAATGCCGATAGTGCGCACCGCGTCCGTCACTGCAGGCGCTGCGCGTTCCGCCGCATCATAGGCCATGTCGTTGAACGCCCGCTGCAGCCGGTCCCTGACGATCGGTCCGGTCAGGATCCGCTCGAGCACGCCGCCGCGGTTTCCGATAGCCTGGGGCAGGGCAAGCCGGGTTACCTGATCGTCCCAGAACCCGCCCGGCGCCAGCAAGCGCGCAAAGGCCCTATCGGTCGACAGGAACAGCAGCCGACGCACGGCCTCTTCCAGCGAGAACTGCGGATAGCTCGCACAGCCGGAAACGGCGAGCACGGCAGCTGACGTCATGCCGCCAAGCAGGACCCGGCGGTTCAGGATGGTGGAAGCCTGCGACACGTTTTTCTCCTCAATTCCTTTGCGCCCGGGCTTTGCCCGTTGCGATGCAGCCCCATATAGACCGGCGAACATGAACCGCGTCCGATGCCTTGTCTTCAACTCCGCGCTCGGCCCGCTCGACTATCGCGTGCCCGCCGGGATGGACGTGGAACCTGGCAGCGTCGTGATCGCACCGCTGGGGCCGCGGCAGATCATCGGCGTGGTCTGGGAAGCGGAACGGCTGCCGGGAACTGAAGTTCCGGATGCCAAACTCCGCCCATTGCTTCAGGTTCTCCCTGTCCCTCCCCTGCCCGCACCATTGCGGCGCCTGATCGAGTGGACTGCCGACTATTACGTCGCGCCGCTTGCGGCAGTGGCGCGCATGGCGCTGTCAAGCACGGCCGCACTGCAAGGCGGCGGCACCGTCACCGAATATCGCCTGACCGGCCGCGAGCCGGAACGAATGACGCCCCAGCGTCTCATCGCTCTGGACCTGTTGCAGGACCAGCAGGCAACGATCCGCGAACTGTCGGAAATCGCCGGGGTCTCCGACGGCGTGCTGCGCGGCATGGTCAATGCCGGGCTGCTTGAACCGGTGGTGGTCGATTCGGACCGGCCCTATCCACCCGCGGATGCCGGTTTCGCCTCTCCCGACCTGTCGGATGAGCAATCGGAAGTCGCCGCCCGCTTTGTCGAGGCGGTCAATAAGCATGACTTCCACCCGTTTCTGCTCGACGGCGTGACCGGCTCTGGCAAGACGGAAACCTATTTCGAAGCTGTAGCAGCCGCGATTGAGCATGGGCGGCAAGTCCTCGTGCTCCTTCCGGAAATCGCGCTCACAGAAACCTTCCTCAAGCGCTTCGAAGCGCGCTTTGGGGTACCGCCGGTCACGTGGCATTCCTCGCTGAAATCGTCCGAACGGCGGCGCGCGTGGCGGGCTGTGGCAGCAGGAACGGCGCAAGTGGTGGTCGGTGCACGCAGCGCACTGTTCCTGCCCTTCGCCCGCCTCGGCCTCATCGTCGTCGACGAAGCGCACGAGATCTCGTTCAAGCAGGACGACGGGGTGCGCTACAACGCCCGCGACGTCGCAGTCATGCGCGCTCATTTCGAGAAAGTGCCAGTCATCCTTGCCAGCGCCACGCCGGCGCTGGAAAGTCTGCAGATGGCCGAAGCCGGGCGTTACGAGCGGGCGGTCCTGCCCGCACGCTTTGGCGGGGCGACGATGCCAGACATCCAGATTGTCGACCTGCGCGAGCAACAGCCCGAGCGCGGACACTGGATCGCGCCGCCATTGGTCGAGGCACTGAAGGATCGGCTCGCCAAGGGCGAGCAGTCACTGCTTTTCCTGAACCGGCGCGGCTATGCTCCGCTTACCCTGTGCCGGACCTGCGGCTATCGGTTCCAGTGCCCCAACTGCTCGGCCTGGCTGGTCGAGCACCGCCTCTCGCGCCGCCTCGCCTGTCACCATTGTGGACACGAGATCCCGCCGCCCGATGCCTGCCCCGAATGCAGCGAGCCCGATTGCCTTGTCGCCTGCGGCCCCGGGGTTGAACGCATTGCAGACGAGGTTGCGGCGATCCTGCCCGAAGCCCGCGTCGCGCTGGTCACTTCCGACACGCTGACCAGCCCCGCGAAGGCTGCAGAGTTCGTCGAGATGGCAAGCAACAAGGCGATCGACGTGATCGTCGGCACCCAGCTTGTCACCAAGGGCTACCACTTTCCGGAACTCACGCTGGTCGGCGTGATCGATGCCGACATGGGCCTCGAGGGCGGCGATCTTCGCGCAGCCGAACGCACCTATCAGCAAGTGGCGCAAGTCGCAGGCCGCGCCGGCCGTGGTGAAAAGCCCGGCGAGGTGCTGATCCAGACCCGGCACCCCGAAGCGCCGGTTATCGAGGCCCTGGCCAGCGGCGACCGTGACGCCTTCTACGCCGCCGAAGCCGAAGCCCGGCGCGATGCCGGAGCGCCACCCTTCGGACGTTGGGCCGCGATCATCGTTTCAAGCGAGGACGAAGCCGAAGCGCGCGACGCTGCTCGCGGGATTGGAGGTTCGGCGCCGCGACTGGACGACGTGCTGATTCTCGGGCCTGCCCCGGCGCCGCTGTCGCTCCTGCGCGGCCGCTATCGCTACCGCCTGCTGATCAACGCACGCCGCTCCACCGAACTGCAGCGCGTAATCCGCGACTGGCTCGATCCCCTGCGCTTCCCGCCGGGCGTCCGTGTCGCCGTGGATATCGATCCCTACAGCTTTGTCTGACGCTTAGGGGGCCTGACCCTTAGAGGCAGGTTGAACCAAAACGCCACTCGGCCATTCCGCAAGGATGACCGGCCCCGTCCTCGTTCCGATCCTTGGCGACCAGCTTTCGCCTGACATCTCCAGCCTGGCTGATCGCAAGCCGGACGACACCGTGATCCTGATGATGGAAGTGGCCGAGGAGACCACCTACGTCCTCCATCACAAGGCCAAGATCGCGCTGATCCTCTCGGCCATGCGCCACTTCGCCCAGGAATTGCGCGAGGCTGGCTGGACGGTCGACTACGTTCGCCTTGATGACCCGGAAAACACCGGCAGCTTCAGCGGCGAAGTTGCCCGCGCCATGGCTCGCCATGACGTACGCGGCGTGCAGGTGACCGAGCCAGGGGAATGGCGGGTGCGACAGGCAATGGAGCAGTGGCGCACGGACCTCCCGGTCCGCGTCCGCATTTTGCCCGATAACCGCTTCATCTGCCCCCTGCCCGACTTCTTCGAATGGGCGGCAGGCCGCCACGAGTTGCGCATGGAATGGTTCTACCGTGAAATGCGCCGCAAGACCGGACTTCTCATGGACGGTGACAAGCCAATGGGAGGTCGCTGGAATTTCGACGCGGAAAACCGGAGAGGACCCGAGAAGAGCCTCGCGCCGCCAGTTCTCCCCGCGTTCAAGCCGGACGAGGTGATGCACGAGGTTCTCCAAATGGTCGCCGAACGATTTGACAGGCACTTCGGCTCGCTCGGCAACCTTGCCTGGCCGGTTTGCAGGGCCGAGGCGGAGCAGGCAAGAGACGCCTTCCTCAAGGACCGTCTGCCAATGTTCGGCAGGTATCAGGACGCAATGGTGACGGGGCAGGATTTCCTTTTTCACGCCGCACTGTCCCCCGCGATCAATATCGGCCTCCTGGATCCGCTCGACCTCTGTCGCCGTGCCGAGACGGAATGGCGCGAAGGCCGCGCACCACTGGAAGCCGTCGAAGGCTTCATCCGCCAGATCATCGGCTGGCGGGAGTACATCCGCGGCATGTACTGGCTGGAAATGCCGGCGCTCGCCGAAGCCAACGGCCTTGATGCCCACCGTCCGCTACCCGACTTCTACTGGACGGGCGACACGCAGATGCACTGCATTGCCGAATGTGTCCGCACCACGCGGGACAATGCCTATGCCCATCACATCCAGCGGTTGATGGTGCTCGGCAATTTCGCTCTGCTTGCCGGCCTTGACCCTCGGGAAGTGGCGGAATGGTATCTGATCGTCTTTGCCGATGCCTATGAATGGGTCGAACTGCCCAACGTGGCAGGCATGATCCTTCATGCCGACAAGGGCCGTCTGGCGTCCAAACCCTACGCGGCCAGCGGCGCCTACATTAATCGCATGAGCGACTATTGCGGCAAATGCACTTACGACGTGAAGCAGAAGACCGGCCCCGGCGCCTGCCCGTTCAATGCACTCTACTGGCATTTCCTCGCGCGGAATGAAAATCGCCTGTCAAGCTATCATCGGCTCGCCCAACCTTATGCCACGTGGCGAAGGATGGACGAAGACCGGCGTGACGAATACATTGCCAGTGCCGAGCTTTTCCTGAACAGCCTTTCCCAAAAGCCCTGAACTTCGGGCCGGAACCGATCCGAATACGGTCGTGCTTGCCGATAACGAAAGAATGAAGGACTGCTCTTGCGAACCTTTCCGGCAATGGGTGGTTGATCTGGCGTGAATATTTCTGGCTTGAAGAAGTTCCTGCGGTCCATCGCATTTGGGACAAGCATCCTCGTCTCGGCAACTACTCCAGCTTCGGCAGAAAGCTGGTACAAGCTCAATTCCCGCCATTTCGTGCTGCACAGCGCGGGCAGCGTCGAACTCGCCACAAAGTTGTCGAATGATCTCGAACGATTCGATTTTCTGGTCCGGCAGATGTTCGGCATTCCCGATGATCCCAATGCCATGCCGCTGCCGATATATCTGCTGCCCAACAAGGCTGCAGTTGGCGCATTGTACAAGGTCCCGGAGGTAGCGGGATTCTTCTCGCATGACATCGAAGGCCGCTTCATCGTCTCGCATCGCGAGGTTGCCATGTCCGAGCTCGAACTTGGCGCCCAGGCAACCTTGTTCCACGAATATGCCCACTTCCTGATGTTCCGAAACTTCCGCTTCGCCTATCCCTCCTGGTACGTGGAAGGCTTTGCGGAGTATCTTTCCACCGTCGAATTTGACAGTCAGGGTCGCTTCGATCTTGGTCGTCCGGCCCGTCATAGAGCGTGGACCCTTGCGCGGGACGATATGCCCCTGACCGAGGTTCTGGCTGGCAAGCAGGGGCGCAATTCGGATCTGTTCTACGGCAAGTCCTGGCTGCTGGTACACTTCCTCAGCACAAGCGAGGAGCGGAAGGGCCAGCTCGGCAATTATCTCTCGCTCGTGGCAGGTGGAATGCCGCCCGACGAAGCCGGCACCGCTGCATTTGGTGACCTCAAGAAGCTGGATCGCGAACTCGACAAGTACATGCGCGGAAGCATCAAGTTCTCGCGCTCCGCCACGCCCTTGCCGCAGCCTGCCGCCCCTGCCCTCGAACGCTTGTCGCCAGTCGATTCGGCCATCGTTCCCCTCCACCTCATGCGCTTCATCGACAAGCGTGAGGAAGAGGCACTTGGCGAACTGCACCAGATCGCGCTGGCAATTCCGCAGTCCGCCAATGCCGCTTACGAGGTGGCAAGAGCAGCACAGGCGCTCGCGAACAACACCGAAGATACGGCCAAAGAAATCGCGTTGTGGAACGAGGCCGAGAAGTTCAACGAACTTGCCTTGAAACTGGCGCCGTGGATGGCGCGGGCGAACCTCCTGAAGGGCGAGATCGAGATGCACCGGCTCGGGAACGTGTCCATAAGGACGCCCGAACGGTGGACTGCGGCCCGAGGCTGGGTCAACAAGGCCAGCGACGCATAACCTTACGATTCCTTCGCGATCTGGACGCTGTTCCAGAGCTACAGCTGCGAGTCGGCGGATATACCCGGTTCTGCGCGCTACGCGTTGCGACGGGCGCTCGAACTCGCGCCGGAGGCGAACAGCATACGCGCAGCCTTTGCCTGGGACCAGGCGAACCAGGGGCGGTTCGATGACGCTATCGCCCATGCGCGCATCCTCGCCAACGATCCTCACGGCGGACAGTACGGTAAATCCCTCCTCGCCCGGATCGAGCGTTGGAAGTCAACCGGGCAACCAGAGAAACCTTGTACGGCAGAGGAAAACGCCTGCGAAAGTAAATGATGCCTCGGCACTGGCGAGGCGACCGCTCCGTCAGTGCCGCGCCCACATGGGTGGCCGTATGCCACCCTGACGGACGACGCGCAGGAGCAGGAACAACCCTGCGCCAGTCGCCACCAGCATGGCGATCACGCTTGCCTCCAGACCGAACGCACCGCCAGTCAGCCAGTCAGGCCCGTTGCGTGTTGTCGCCAGCAGGCCATCTGGCGTGGCGCCCCCTGAAACCGGCACGCTGAACACCCAGCCCTGGGTGAAATTCCACGCGGCATGAATGCCGATCGGGATCCACAGCCTTCGTTTCCAGAGGTATGCCGCGCCGAGCAGGATGCCTGCTTCCATGGCAATGGCGAAGGCGGCAAAGATCGTCGCTCCGTCATTGGCAAGGTGCGCCGCACCGAACAGCGCCGAGGTGACAAACAGCGCCGCCCACGTGCCCAACATCGCCTCGACGTGCCGCAGCAGGATGCCCCGGAACAGAATCTCCTCGATCGTCCCCGATGTTACCGCCATCGCCAGCATCGCCCACAGCGCGCCGATGCCATTCACGCGCTCGACAGACAGTCCACCCAGCAGCGCGACAATCCCCGTCATCAGTGCAAAAAGAGCGCCACCGATCAGCATGCCAAGCGGCAGATCCATGGTCATGGCCGAAAGCGGAAGATCATGGGGCGAACGTCGCTCGATCCAGCGGACGCAAGCGAGGTAGACCAGCATTGTCAGCACAGCCACGCCAAGCCCCCCGAGGAAGTAGCCGGGCGTTCCGTGGGATAACAAACCTTTCAGACCGATTGTCGCAACAGAGGCAGCTATGGTGACGGCAAGGAACTCGACAATCGTCAGCGTCAACGGAAAGGCAATGATCTTGCGCAAGGTCCCAGCTCTTGCCGTCTGAAGATCGTCCATGCCTCACCCCCGGTTGGTATCGCGCTCCTTGTCGAGCAATCGCTGCTTGATCTCAAGCCCATAGGCATAGCCGCCCAGTGAGCCGTCGGAACGTATTACGCGGTGACAGGGAATGAGCACCGCCACGTTGTTCGCCCCGTTTGCGGTGCCTGTTGCACGCACCGCGCCCGGTTTGCCAACGGCTGCCGCGATTTCTGCGTAGGAACGGGTCTCACCAGGCGGTATCTGTCGCAAGGCCTGCCACACAGCCTCCTGAAATGACGTTCCCTTCACGTCGATCGGAATATGAGAATGATCGCCCGGAGCCTCGACGGCCGCGATGACCTCCTCCAGCAGATTGGCGAAATCCGCCCCCCCTTCTTCCAGAGCGGCCTCGGGAAAGCGCCGCCGCAAAGCTTCGTCGCTCTCGTTGAACGCCAGACGGCAGATGCCTTTGTCGGTCGCAGCGACGAGCATGTTCCCAAGAGTTGTGGGAACGACTGCCCAGCGAATCCTCACTCCCCTCCCACCATTGATCCAGGCCGATGGCGTCATTCCCAACCGCTTCCCAGCAGCCGAATAAAACCGCGAAGGTCCCGAGAAACCGGCATCGTAGATTGCATCGGCAACCCTTTCCGTTCCTGAGAGCGCCTCGGCCATCCGGGCATTTTGCAACGCCCGCGCATAGGCTGTTGGCGACAGTCCCGTTGCCTTGGCAAATACGCGCTGGAAGTGAGTGGGCGAATACCCGCAGCGTTTCGCCAGATCGGCCAGACCCACCGGTTGGCCCGCCGACTTGATAGCCTCGATAGCCGTCAACACGGCGCGCTCGTCGCGCGATACATCATCGGGGGAGCAACGCAGGCAGGGCCTGAGACCTGCCCCACGTGCAGCCTCCCCATCTGGGAAGAAGCGCACGTTTTCGCGGCGGGGATGCCGTGCAGAGCAGGACGGTCGACAGTAAATCCCCGTGGTCAGCACACCTGTGACAAAATGACCATCATAAGAGCGATCGCGTGCCAGCACCGCCGCCCACGCCTCGTCGTCGGCAATCTTCGATCCACTCGTCATAGGCTTTCGATAAAGCTCCGAACGATAGCTGCAAGCCCGCGTCGCCTTGTGCATGGTCACATCTCCTTCTTGTGCAGAGTTTCTGCCCGCGCTCCATGCCAAAAGCGTCCCGCACCTTGCGGTCAAAGCAATATGGCGCAAAAAGCGGGTACATGCGTGTTGCCAAACAGATAATTGCCCTCCTTGCAGCTCTTTTCGCATTGGTAGCGGCGCCTGTCGCCATGGCCGATCCGGCGGACATCAGCGCGGCAAGCCGCTCCGTGGTTCGCGTGGTGATCATTGAAAGCGACGGCGATCGCGCCCGGCTGATCACCCATGGCACGGGATTCGCCGTGACCCCGAACCTGATCGTCACCAATGCCCATGTCGTCGAGGAGCTGCGCGGAGACGACACTCTCATCGCCGGTGTCGTCCCCGCCGAGGGCCGCAACGGATATCCGGCCAAGCTGGTCGCCTATTCGCCCGGCAATGATCTTGCCCTGCTGCGCATCGAAGGTGGCGGCACCCTTACGCCAATCACGCTCTTTCCCGGTGCACCAACCGATGGTTCGGAGGTCTATGCCGTCGGCTATCCCGGCAACGTCGATCTGGCGCAAGGCTTGTCGATGGCCGATCTCGTCACGCCGCAGGAAGCGGTCAAGACACGCGGCTATCTGTCCGGGGGCCGCTCCTCGCGGTCATTCGATACCCTCTTGCACACGGCCCCGCTTGGATCGGGAAATTCGGGCGGCCCGCTGCTCGATTCCTGCGGCCGCGTAATCGGCGTCAACTCCTTCGGCACGGTCAGCGACAACAGCACCGATTCGTCCTTCTACTTCGCCATTTCGATGCGCGAGCTTTCGGCCTTCCTGCTCCGCGCCAAGGTGGACGTGCATAGCAGTGGCCTGCCATGTCGCTCGATAGCGGATCTGGACCGCGCCGAAGCGCAACGCGCAGCCGGAGAACAGGCCCGCATGGCTGCCGAACGCGAAGCACGCGCGCAAGCCAGCCAGCAGCAGTTCGAAACTGCGCGGCGCGAGGCTGAAATGGCAGTGCTGTCCGAGCGTGACAACGGCATGGCCCTGGCCGCCCTGCTGCTCGTCGGCGCGCTCGGCGTTGGCGGTTGGGGCATGGTCCAGGCCTCACGGCGGCGCGGAAAATTTCAGCGCAAGCACGTCTTTGGTGCTGCGGCGCTGCTTGTGTCCGCTATCGCAGTATGGTTCCTGCGCCCGTCGCTCGCATCAATAGATAGCCGCGCACGGGAAAACCTCGAACAACCCCAGGCGTCTTCCAGCAGTTCGGCAGCGGCACTCGATCGCCCTGGCTCAGGACGCATGATCTGCGTGCTCGATCCCGAACGCAGCCGCGTCACCGTTTCCGATATCACCGATGTTCCGATCGAATGGACCGAAACTGGCTGCATGAACGGAAAGACGCAGTACGGCCTCGCCAACGATGGCTGGAGCCGAATCCTTGTGCCGAACGGCGAGGAAACGATCTCGGTGAATTCGTATGATCCACAATCCCGGACCTACACCGTGGAACGGTTTCTCGTGGGTCTGGATGCCATGACCGAGGCCCGCGCTGCACGCGCCAGGCTCAATGCGCCCGCATGCGGCGCCGGTGAAGAAGCCGCCCGCCAGTTCGGCCAGAACCAGCAGTCCATCAAGGCACTGCTTCCTCCCGAACCCAATGAGCGCATGCGCTACAACTGCCAGCCTCAGCCCTGAGACCTGTCGATCGGACGTCGATCGAGGAAATCACGATCATACCTATGCACAAGAAGCCAAGTCGCATCTTGTCATATGGGCCTGACGTTGCTAGGCGCGCCCCGTCTGCAGGCCACCCGGTGTTCATCGCCGGGTAATGGTCTGCCTCGGCTTATCCTGGATGAAGGAACTTCGGCGCGTGGAGATTTCCAGCGGCATTACGGCCAGCCTGTCAGGGCGTTACGCCTCGGCATTGTTCGATCTGGCCAATGAACAGAGCTTCGTTTCGGCGGTCGAAAGCGATCTCGAGAAGCTCGATGCTGCACTGCGCGAATCGGCTGACCTCAAGGGCCTGATCAGCAACCCGCAGCTTGGCCGCGATGCAGCCGGCCGCGCAATGGATTCGGTTGCCGGCCTGCTCGGTCTTGGCGACCTTACGAAGAAGTTCCTCGGCGTGCTCGCTTCGAACCGCCGCCTCTCGGCCCTGCCCGACGTGATCCGCGCCTTCGGCCAGATCGCTGCCGCCCATCGCGGCGAAGTCAGCGCCGAAGTCGCCAGCGCTCACCCGCTCGACGATGCACAGATCGCAGCCCTCACTGAAAAGCTGAAGGCCCGTACCGGCAAGTCGATCAAGCTCAAGACCAGCGTCGATCCCGAAATCCTTGGTGGCCTCGTCGTCAAGATCGGCAGCCAGATGATCGACAGCTCGATCCGCACCCGTCTCAATTCTCTCGCCCAGGCGATGAAGGCCTAACGGCCCGCACAGGTTCCAGGAAGGACAGAACATGGAAATCCGCGCCGCTGAAATCTCGAAGGTCATCAAGGACCAGATCGCCAGCTTCGGCACCGACGCCCAGGTCTCGGAAGTCGGGTCGGTTCTCTCGGTGGGTGACGGCATCGCCCGCATCCACGGTCTCGACAAGGTCCAGGCCGGCGAGATGGTCGAATTCGCCAATGGCGTGAAGGGCATGGCCCTGAACCTCGAAGCCGATAACGTCGGTGTCGTGATTTTCGGCTCGGACGCCGAAATCAAGGAAGGCGATGTCGTCAAGCGCACCGGCACGATCGTCGACGTTCCCGTCGGCAAGGGCCTGCTCGGCCGCGTGGTGGACGCTCTCGGCAACCCGATCGATGGCAAGGGCCCGATCGTCGACGCCACCCGCACCCGCGTCGAAGTCAAGGCTCCGGGCATCATCCCGCGCAAGTCGGTGCATGAACCCGTGCAGACCGGGCTCAAGGCGATTGACGCTCTCGTGCCCGTCGGCCGTGGTCAGCGCGAATTGATCATCGGTGACCGTCAGACCGGCAAGACCGCCGTCGCGATCGACACCTTCATCAACCAGAAGGCCGTCAACGCCGGCACCGACGAAGGCAAGAAGCTCTACTGCATCTACGTCGCCGTGGGTCAGAAGCGCTCGACCGTCGCGCAGATCGTCCGCCAGCTCGAAGAGAACGGCGCGATGGAATACTCCATCGTCATCGCCGCTACCGCTTCGGAACCGGCTCCGCTCCAGTACCTCGCGCCCTACACCGGTGCGACCATGGGCGAATTCTTCCGCGACAACGGCATGCACGCCGTGATCGTGTATGACGACCTTTCCAAGCAGGCCGTTGCCTATCGCCAGATGTCGCTGCTGCTCCGTCGCCCGCCGGGCCGCGAAGCTTACCCCGGCGACGTGTTCTACCTCCACAGCCGCCTGCTCGAGCGCGCCGCGAAGATGAACGACGAGAACGGCGCTGGCTCGCTCACCGCTCTGCCGATCATCGAAACCCAGGCGGGCGACGTGTCGGCCTACATCCCGACCAACGTGATCTCGATCACCGACGGCCAGATCTTCCTTGAAACCGGCCTGTTCTACCAGGGCATTCGTCCGGCAATCAACGTCGGTCTGTCGGTGTCGCGCGTCGGCTCGTCGGCACAGACCAAGGCGATGAAGAAGGTTGCCGGCTCGATCAAGCTCGAGCTCGCCCAGTACCGCGAAATGGCGGCCTTCGCCCAGTTCGGTTCGGATCTGGATGCTTCGACCCAGAAGCTCCTCAACCGCGGTGCACGCCTGACCGAGCTGCTCAAGCAGCCGCAGTTCTCGCCGCTCGGCTTCGAAGAGCAGACTGCGGTGATCTTCGCCGGTACCCAGGGCTACCTCGACAGCGTGCCGGTGAACCGTGTCACCGAGTATGAAGCCGAACTGCTCAGCTTCCTGCGCACGCAGCACGCTGACCTGCTCGGCCTGATCCGCGACACCAAGGACCTTGGCGACGAAGCCAAGGGCAAGCTGGTCGCGGCGCTCGACGCTTTCGCCAAGCAGTTCGCCTAAGTCTTTGAAGTCAACGCCACCCCGTCCAGCGCGGCGGGGTGACGGATCAAGGGAGCCGTCATGGCCTCGCTGAAGGAACTCAAGGGCCGGATCAACTCGGTCAAGTCGACCCAGAAGATCACCAAGGCCAAGCAGATGGTCGCGGCGGCCAAGCTGCGCAAGGCGCAGGCGGCTGCCGAAGCCGCGCGCCCCTATGCCAGCCGCCTCGCGGAAGTCATGGGCAGCCTCGCTGCCAAGGTCGCGGGCCAGGACAACGGTCCGCTGCTTATGCGCGGCACCGGCTCCGACCAGCGTCACCTCCTTGTCGTGGTCAACACCGACAAGGGCCTGTGCGGTGGTCTGAACTCGAACATCGTCAAGGAAGCCAAGCTGCAGGCGCGCGCGCTTGAAGCCGCGGGCAAGACGGTGTCGTTCTACCTCGTCGGAAAGAAGGGCCGCGCCCCGATCCGCCGTGACTATCCGAACGGCATCGCCGCCGGATACGATACCGGCAACGTGCGCACGCCCGGCTTCGATGAAGCCAGCGCGATCGCTCGCGAACTCCTCGAGATGTTCGAAGCCGGCAAGTTCGACGTTGCGCACCTCGTCGCGCCGGAGTTCAAGAACGCGCTAACCCAGCTGCCGGTCACCACGCAGATCATCCCCGTCCCCGCTCCGACCAACACCGTCGCCATTGACGCGGTGGTTGAATACGAGCCGGGCGAGGAGGAAATCCTCGAGGAACTGCTGCCGCGCTACGTGACCACGCAGCTCTTCGGTGCCCTGCTTGAGCGTGAAGCCTCGGAACAGGGCGCGTCGATGACCGCGATGGACAACGCGACGCGCAATGCGGGCGAGCTGATCAACAAGCTCACCATCCAGTACAACCGCAGCCGCCAGGCCGCGATCACCACCGAACTCATCGAAATCATCGCTGGCGCCGAAGCGCTCTGACGACGACATAGAAGGCAAGGAAACAACAATGGCCACCGCAGCAGCTACCGGCAAGATCAGCCAGGTCATCGGCGCCGTCGTCGACGTCGCGTTCGACGGCGAACTCCCCGCCATTCTCTCGGCGCTCGAAACCGACAACAACGGCAACCGCCTCGTTCTCGAAGTCGCGCAGCACCTCGGCGAGAACACCGTTCGCACCATCGCGATGGACTCGACGGACGGCCTGACCCGCGGCCAGCCCGTGACCAACACCGGCGCGCAGATCTCGGTGCCGGTCGGCCCCAAGACCCTCGGCCGCATCATGAACGTCGTCGGCGATCCGATCGACGAGCGTGGTCCGGTTGGCGCCGAGCAGACCGCTCCGATCCACGCCAAGGCTCCGGAATTCATCGAGCAGTCGACCGAAGCCGCGATCCTCGTGACCGGCATCAAGGTCATCGACCTTCTCGCTCCTTACGCCAAGGGCGGCAAGATCGGCCTGTTCGGCGGCGCAGGCGTGGGCAAGACGGTTCTCATTCAGGAACTGATCAACAACATCGCCAAGGGCCACGGCGGCGTGTCGGTCTTCGCGGGCGTCGGTGAACGCACCCGCGAGGGTAACGACCTCTACCACGAGTTCCTCGACGCTGGCGTTATCGCCAAGGACGCCGACGGCAACCCGACCCCCGATGGTTCGAAGGTGGCTCTCGTGTTCGGACAGATGAACGAACCGCCGGGCGCCCGCGCTCGCGTCGCTCTGTCGGGTCTCACCATGGCTGAGTACTTCCGCGACCAGGAAGGCCAGGACGTTCTGTTCTTCGTCGACAACATCTTCCGCTTCACCCAGGCGGGTTCGGAAGTGTCGGCACTGCTCGGCCGCATTCCTTCGGCGGTGGGCTACCAGCCGACGCTCGCGACCGACATGGGCGCGCTGCAGGAGCGCATCACCTCCACCACCAAGGGTTCGATCACCTCGGTGCAGGCGATCTACGTTCCCGCCGACGACCTTACCGACCCGGCTCCGGCCGCCTCGTTCGCCCACTTGGACGCAACGACCACGCTGAACCGCGCGATCTCGGAACTCGGCATCTATCCGGCGGTCGACCCGCTCGATTCGACCTCGCGCGTGCTGACGCCCGCCGTCGTCGGTGAAGAGCACTACCAGACCGCCCGCCGCGTTCAGGAAACGCTGCAGAAGTACAAGTCGCTGCAGGACATCATCGCGATCCTCGGGATGGATGAGCTTTCGGAAGAAGACAAGCTCACCGTCGCCCGCGCCCGCAAGATCCAGCGCTTCCTGTCGCAGCCGTTCCACGTCGCCGAAGTGTTCACCGGCATCTCGGGCAAGTTCGTCCAGGTCGAAGACACCGTGCGTTCGTTCAAGGCGGTTGTCGACGGCGAGTACGACCACCTTCCCGAAGCCGCGTTCTACATGGTCGGCGGCATCGACGAAGCGGTCGAAAAGGCCAAGAAGCTGGCTGCTGAAGCCTGATTGAGCTAGCTCCCCGGGCTGGCCCCGGGGAGACCGAAAGGCAAGAGATGTCGCTCCACTTCGAACTCGTCACCCCGGCCCGCCTCGTCCGTTCGGAAGAGGTCCACATGGTTGTCGTTCCTGGCACCGACGGTGAATTCGGCGTGCTGGAAGGCCACGCGCCTTTCATGTCCACGGTCAAGGACGGGACGATCAAGGTCTACAAGTCTGCAGGTTCGGCACCTGAAGAGATCACGGTCCAGGGCGGCTTCGCGGAAGTCGGCGCCAAGGGCCTGACGGTTCTCGCCGAACACGTCGAAGGCTGATTTGCCTTAACCGACACGCAAGGGGGCTGGTCCGCAAGGACCGGCCCCTTTCGTTTTTGCAGAACCGAACCCGGTCGTATGTGTCACATACATTTTTTGCACAATTCAGCATTCCGAACTTTTCAAGCACGCGAAAATAGGGCAAAGCGACTCCACATCCGCGAAATCGCATCGGGAGAGCCAAGAAACCATGTCCCAGACCCTCGAACAGGTCATCCAGAATGCCGGTGACCTCGTAAACTTCGTCCGCAACCAGCAGGTCGGCCCCAACGTCTATCCCGGTGTTCCGGCAGAATACTCGAACTGGCGCAACGAACAGTGGGCGTGGGCGCACTCGGCGGTGCTCTACAACCAGTCGTACCATATGGTCGATCTGGCGGTTAAGGGGCCTGACGCCTTCAAGATGCTCGAACACCTCGGCGTCAACTCGTTCAAGAACTTCCAGCCCGATCGCGCCAAGCAGTTCGTACCGGTGACGCCCGACGGCTACGTCATCGGCGACGTGATCCTGTTCTACCTCGACGAAAACCACTTCAACCTCGTCGGCCGCGCACCGACGATCGAGTGGGTCGAATACCACGCTGCTTCGGGCAACTGGAACGTCACGGTGGAGCGCGACGAACGCTGGGCGATGCGCACCGATGGCAAACGCAATTCGTACCGTTTCCAGGTGCAGGGTCCGAACGCGATGAAGATCATCGAAAAGGCCACCGGGAAGACCGCGCCTGACCTCAAGTTCTTCCACATGACCCGCATGACCATCGGCGGCAAGGAAGTCCGCGCGTTGCGTCATGGCATGGCTGGCCAGCCGGGCTTCGAACTGATGGGCCCGTGGGAAGACTATGGCGCCGTCCACGCCGCGCTGGTCGAGGCCGGCAAGGAATTCCAGATGGCGCTGGTTGGCGGTCGCGCCTACTCGTCCAACACCCTGGAATCGGGCTGGATCCCCTCGCCCTTCCCCGCGATCTACACTGGCGAAGCGCTCCGCCCCTATCGTGAATGGCTCTCCGCCAATTCCTACGAAGCCAAGTGCTCGGTCGGCGGCAGCTACGTGCCCGAAACCATCGAAGGCTACTACACCACGCCGTGGGATCTCGGCTACGGCCCCTTCGTCAAGTTCGACGATGACTTCATCGGCCGTGCCGCGCTCGAAAAGATGGCCGCTGAAGGCAAGCACCGCACCAAGGTCACGCTCGCGCTCGACAACGAAGACGTCATGCGCGTCCAGTCCTCGGCACTGAGCAAGGGCGATCGCGCCAAGTTCATGGAGTACCCGAGCGCGGTCTACTCGATGCACCCATTCGATCAGGTTCTCGCCGATGGCAAGATGGTCGGCCTTTCCACCTGGATCGGCTACACCGCTAACGAAGGCAAGTTCCTGACCCTCGCGATGATGGAACCGGGCTACGTCGAGCCTGGCACCGAGGTCAGCCTGCTCTGGGGCGAACCCAACGGCGGCACCACCAAGCCGACGGTCGAACCCCACGTCCAGACCGAAATCAAGGCCACCGTTGCTGCAGTCCCCTACTCGGAAGTTGCCCGCGACAGCTACGCCGAAGGCTGGCGCACGAAGAAGTAAGTCTCAGGGCGCAAGCCTGACAGCGAGAGCGCCGGCCCATCCCGACGGGTCCGGCGCTCTTTGCATTGTAGCACTTCCTGCGCTGCTAACGCCTCGTCATCCTGAACTTGTTTCAGGATCCATGTCTAAATGCAGGCAGCCTAGTGAGGGGACGGATGGACCCTGAAACGAGTTCAGGGTGACGGCGGTCGAGGCACAAATTTCGTTTGTGTTACTAACAATATCTGGCAAAGTGCTGGCGACAAGAACCGAGCCAGAAACCCGAGGATGCCATGGCCGCCAACAATACCATTACCTTCTACGACCTCGCCCTTTCCACCGGTGCGACGATCAGCCCGTTCGTCTGGGCGACCAAGTACGCGCTCAAGCACAAGGGCTTCGATCTCGACGTCGTGCCAGGCGGCTTCACCGGCATTCTCGAACGCACCGGCGGCAAGACCGAGCGCCTGCCTGCCATCGTGGATGACGGCGAATGGGTGCTCGACAGCTGGGGCATCGTCGAGTACCTCGACGCGAAGTACCCGGATCGCCCTGCCCTGATCCCGCACGAAAGCGTTGCCGTCACGCTCAAGGCACTTGATCACTGGTTCTGGAACGCCGCCGTTGGCCCTTGGATGTTCTGCTTCTGCGCCGACTATCGCGATCTCTCGGTGCCGGCAGACCACGAATACGTCACCCACAGCCGCGAAAAGATGCTCGGCCGCAAGCTCGAGGATGTGCAGGCCGGCCGCGAAGAGCGCCTGCCCAAGATCAGCGCCGCGCTTGAACCACTGCGCGCGGCGCTCGGCCAGCACGAATGGCTCGGCGGGTCGTCGCCCAACTATGCCGACTTCCGTATCATGGGCGGCATCCTGTTCACCGCATCGGTCTGCAAGACTCCGGTCCTTGCCAACGACGACCCGCTCCGTCCCTGGATCGAACGCTGCCTCGATCTCTACGGCGGCCTCGGGCGTCATCCCGGCCTCTTCCCCCTGTTTGGCCTCGAACAGCGCGAAGGCGATCCGGACCTGTTCAACCGCTCGGCTGGCCAAGGCGGCATCTACAAGCGCAACACCGGCCCGGATTCGACCCGCGCCGAAACCCAGCGCATCACCGAAGGAATGAAGAAGTAAAAGGAATGGGCCGGAGCGATCCGGCCCTTACTTCCTGAGCTTGGCCAGCATGTCCCCGAACGTCAGCCGCGTGTCGATCGTGGTATAGACGCGGATCGGACGTCCCTTGGGGTTCGGCCTGCAGGTGCCATCGTCCTGCACCGTAGGCGCAGGCACAACGGCGTAATCGCTCGAAGAAGGGTCAGGCTCGAACGCGGACTGAAGCACCGTCAGCGTGACCAGCGGGCTGTCGCCCAAGGCATAGGCTTCGCCTACCTTAAGCCCCATCTTCGCTGCGGCCTCGGACAGTCCGGATATCTGACCCGCCAGCCAAGCCCCGGTCCCGCCATTCTCCTTCATCGCTTGGAGTTCGGCCATCGAGAATAGCATTCGCCGATACGTGTTGCGCGGCACTTGCCATATCGCAACGTCGGAGCGGTTGAAGACGACCTGTGCTGCGGCAACGTCAATTGTTATGTTGTACTCGCCCGGAGATCCACCCGGCACGGGCAGGCCAAGCCCGGGATACTCCGGCCCGCCAATCCACACCAGCGTCAGCCGCTTGGCGATGCGCGGCTCGATCAGCAAGGCTGAAGCAAGATCGGTCAACCCGGCCCCGGCGCAATAGAACAACGGCAGGGGATCGTCCCGCATCGCCTCTGCAATGATCGCATCGACCGCTGCCGAGCGCGCCGGGACGAACGCGGAGACCATCGCTTTCTCCGACCCGACGTGGACGGGAACCTTGCCGGTCAGCCCCATGACTCCAAGCAATTCGCGGGCCTTGTTTGCTCCATCCGTTGCCTGATGCTCTGATTTTGCCCAGATTTCATCGACATGAAGATGCGATCCGATGATCGCCCGCACTTCGACCGAAGGCGAGCGCAAGTGGTGCGCCAGCTGGAACAGCCCGTCCGGGTCGCCGGAAAAGTCGTTATCGCAAATCACGCGAAAGCGACGTTGGTCTGCCGAGGCTCGCGCCAGGCCGGGTACGACCACCAGACCTGCAGCGGCGTGCAATAGCCCCAGAAAAGACCTGCGCTTCATCACTTTACCGCTCCTGCCACGCGCAGCAAAAGTTGGCGCACCCGCTCGGCCAGTTGTTCATCGAATCGTACCGCAGGGACAGCCACGCTGAACGCACCGGCAAGCTGCTCGTCGATCCATACCGGGACCGCCATGCCGCATATCCCGACCGTCGCTTCTTCCTGGGCGAGGCTGAAGCCAGTGGCCATGATCTGCGCAAAGTCGGCGCGAAGCTCCGCCTCTGTCGTCCTTGTCTGCGGCGTCAGCTTGGCGCGTTCGGTCTCGGCGAAATAGCGCTCCATCTCGGCCGGCGGCAGCCACGCTGCCATGATCTTGCCGGCGGCCAGTGCATGGAGCGGGCGTCGCGTGCCAGGGTCGACGGCATAGCGCAGCGCCTGATCGCTGGCCTCTGTGACCAGCGCTTCGACTTCCCAGCCACGGCGCACCATGAAAGACGATGTCTCGTTCAACTCGCTGCGGAGGGCGCGGACCAGCGGCGCCACCCGATCCTCAAGCGTCAGTGCCGTTTCAGGGGCTCGCAGCCGCTGCAGGCCCGGCCCCGGCAAATAGCGTCGCCCTTCCCGCGTCAAGTATCCACGCTCGGTCAAGGTGGCGAGCAGATAGGACAGGCTGCTGACCGGAATGGCCAGCGCGCCCGCAATCTCCTGGGCCACCGCGCCCTGCCGATGCGCCACGACGTACTCGATTACGTCGAGCGTCCGCATCGCCGACTTGACGGGGTTGGATGCGGTTGGTGCGTTCACTTGAACGTCAGGCTGCCGCGGCGCTCTGCGAACCGCCAGCCGTCGGCGGTAAGCGCAAAGCGATCGTGGAAAGAGCCGACGAGCGGGGCGCCGTCGCCCGTGAACAGCAGCATGGCGCTGGTGCCGCGTGCAGTCGCCGGCCCTTCAACATCGATGACCACGTTCGAGCAGACATGTCGTGTGGTGCGTGGCGGACGCGCCTTGAACGCGGCGAGGATCGCTTCGCGCCCCACCACTCCCTGATCTGGCGCGGTCGGGCGGTACATGACACCATCCTCGGTATAGAGGGCTGCCACTTCCTCCCAACGCGCCTCGTCGTTCAGGTTGGCATAAAGCGCAACCAGCCGGGCGCAATCATGCTCGGCCGCGCGGCGGTCTTCCGGACTCACAGGCGGCTCGCTGCGATGTCTGCGCCTTCACGCAGAGACTCGAGCTTGCGCCACGTCACGATCGGATCGAGCTTGCCATAACCGGCAAATGTGCCGAAGCCGCAGTCGGTGCTGGCGACCACGCGGTCCACGCCGACGAAGCTGGCAAAGCGCTCGATGCGCTGGGCGATCAACTCAGGATGCTCGATGTAGTTCGAGCAGGTGTCGATCAGGCCCGGCGCAAGGATCTTGTGATCCGGCAGCTTCGCGTCCCTCCACACCGTCCATTCGTGTTCGTGGCGCGGGTTGGCGCCTTCGAACAGGATCGTGGCGGGTCGGGCCTTGATCACGATGTCGACCACGCGTTCCAGCGGGATATCATGATCGTGGGGGCCTTCGTAGTTGCCCCAGCAGATGTGCATGCGCATCTTCTCGGGCGGAATGTTGGCCGTCGCCGCGTTCAGCGCTTCGACGTTGGCGGCGGCTACCTTGAGGAAGTCCTCTTCCGACATGTCCTGATAGCCGGTGTGACGGCTCATCGCGAGATCGGGACAATCGAGCTGGAGGTAGAAGCCCGCGTCCACGATCGTCTCGTACTCCTCGCGCATCGCATCGGCGAGGTCGGCGAGGTAAGCTTCGTGGGTGGGATAGTGGCGATTGACCTGGAAGGCGGTGATCAGGCCCGGCGAGGCCGCGTTCATGAACGCTTCCGTATCGGGCGCTGCGTGCTTTTCCAGCGCCGCCTTGAAGCGGCGGATATCGTCGTGCAGCGGCTGCAGCGTGACCTTTCGCACCGGCCCGATGCACGAAGCGCGGACGAATTCCTGGCTGCCCATGATCGCCGAGAGCTTCTTCGCAAGATTGGGCACTTCGGCAAGGTCAGCAGCGGGCTTGCGATCGATGTGGCCGCCGAAGCCGGAGAGGCGCTCGATCATGTACGTGGAGTAGCCGACCTTGCCGAGTTCGCCATCGGAGACCACCGAGACTCCGGCATCGACCTGCATCTTCACCGCGGCATCGACGGCGGCCGAAACTTTCGCGTCGAAATCCGCGGCGTCGTAAGGCTCACCCTTGTCCCGGGCGAGGAGCAGAGGCGTCAATTCATCCCCGCGCGGGAGGCTGCCGACGTGAGTTGTCTTGATCTTGGCCATTTCAGTCGCCTCTTCCTCAGTTCATATCCATGAAAAATTCATAGAGAACTTGGCGGGCGAAACAAGGGGAATTGCTGGCTTTTGCGCGGAAACGCCGCGGGAGGGAGTTTACGGGTTTACAGTGTCCTGAGAAAAATGCCGCAACCGCCCCGGGTACACTTCAAGCGGCAGATCAAAGCACTGAGCCATCATTCCCCACGCCAACGACGCTGCCATATTTCCATGCTGTAGGACAGCCCTGCCGATCAGCGGCAACGAATTGACACTGCCTCGAGCCGGAATGGGACAACGGACAGAACCCCACAATATTCCAGCGAATCCATTCAAGTTGGATCCGTCGTTAGTAACGAACGCAAGACTCTGATTCTAATGGCTTAAGAGTATGAAACACCATCGATCGTGCTGCCTTTTCATACCGAAGGTTAGTAATGCACGCTTGCTGACACAATGGTTAACACAGTTTTAATAATTGTTAACTTCGCGTATACCAAAGTTCGACCCCAACAGTCGAGTCGCAACCGAAAAGGCGCAGCAAACTCCAATCCAAGGATAATGCACATGCGCAGGATGATGATTGCGGCCGTTGCGGCCACGGCCCTTATTTCGACTTCAGCAATTGCCGCCGTTTCGTTCAATTACGACACCGGCACAGGCTTCGTCGGCAAGGGCGACGTTTCTGTGCTTTACGGCTGGAACAACGCCCAGGCGAAGGCCAACATGACGGCAGACACGCTGTCATTCTACACCCTCTCCAGTTCCGAAGTCGAAGCCACGTGCGAATGGACGAACGGCGTCAAGAAGAAGACCACACATAGGAAAGTACGCAAGATCGCAGTGATCGATGCCAACGCCGTGACCTTCGATGTTCGCAACAACAAGAACGGCACTGTTACGGGTATCAACCTGCTTGGATATGGTGCTGATCTTGGTTCGACCACCGACGCTCCCGAAGTCGGCTCAGTCTGCCTCGGCGACGGTAACGAAGACAATGGCGCCAACGGCATCATTACCAGCGTCGTGGAAGTCCCCGGCTCGGATTCTGGAGACATGCTTTACGTGTCGTTTGGCGGCGTCGACTATGCCCTGCCGAACACTCCGATCGTCACCACCACGATCTGATCGACGGCTTGATGTCCTCGGAGAGGGTGCCGGGCAACATCGGCACCCTTTTCCTTTGCGCCAGCGTGAATCCGTTCCGATTGCATCGGACGGATGGCTCCTAACGCCTGTTCTATCGCGTTTTCAGGGTCATCTGATGATGCCATCTGGTTCGAAAACGCCCAAGAGCGCCTTCGTCAAAAGGTCTTGCGGACGCCGATCTGTATAGAGCGGCCCACAGCGTCGAGCAGGTAGGGCTGGTAGCGCAAGGGCGTGTTGCCGGTCCCGTCCGTAACGCGCTGTCGACTGTCGAACAGATTTCGCGCATTGATGCTGACGCGTGTGCCGCTTGCCCAAGTTGCATCAGGCAACACGCGCCCAAGGTCGGCGAACAGGCGGACATCGATCAATGCGCGCGACGCATAGCGCAGATCTGCAGCAGACGGGGTAGTGCCGGCCCGGATACTTGTTGCACCTTTCCATGTCCCGCTGGACTGCAGCCCGAATCCCTTTCCTGCAATGCCGGCGTTAAATTGAATGGCGTGCCTGGCCTGTCCGCCGCCATAGCCGAATACGCCGCCGTCAAGAAGATCGACGCTCGGCAAACCTGCACGGGCCAGGCGTTGGGCCTTGAGCGTCCACGTGTGGTTCAGGGAGAAGTTGACGCGCCAAGGCTTGGGCCCTTCCAGGCCCGGGCTGCCAGCCGTGCCATCTTCGTCGTTGTCGATCAGCGCCGTGCCCAGTTGACGGGCCAGTTGACGGGCCTGCCGGACCTGAGCCTTGCCGAAAAAGCGTGAGAAGTTGACGCCCCATCGTAGTTGCTCATGCTCCTCGCGCGCAAAGGACACCGGTCTATTGTCCACCCGGACGAGGCGGCCACTATCATCCCGACCAAATCGGTCAGCGAAAGCCTGCTGCACTTCGGCATTGAGCGGTGGCAGCGCACCGATCCTGTTGAGATAGCGTGTGCGCGTGAAATCTGCGTTGAGATTAAGCCTGCCGCGGTCCTGCAAGGCCAACGTCCCGCCGAAGCTCAAGGTTCTGCGACTTTCGTTGCGCAAGGCGGCATTCCCGCCACCGATGACGGTGACGTCCACCGTTTCATTGCGAATGAAATCGAAGAAGCGGACGTTTGGATAGACAATAACTGGAGCATTGATGATCGCCAGCTGCGGGGCAATGTCCTCGCCCGTGAACCCGCCCCGCAAGGAGACACTGGAAACCGGTTGCCAGTTCAAGCCGTAGGCGTGGTTCCACAGGCGCCCCACGCCGCTTGCGTTTCGCAAGCCCAGCGCAAGATTGGCCCGGAGATCCCCGATCGCCGCCAAGACATTGTTGCGCCGGCTTGCGAGGGGCACATCGACCGACACCTGCCCGTTCGCATCGTTCCTTCGTGTCGAAACGAGCGAGCCGTTGCTTTCCGAACGTTGCCAGTGGATGCCGCCCCCAACCCCGGAGCGAAACCATGATCTCCCCGGTCGGCAATTTGACGGCCGGGCCCGTCAACGTCGCCTGTGCACTGGCCAGATCGCTGTTCGAACGGGCGACATCACGCCGGGAAATGCCGAGGAAGGCGTTCGGCACTTCAGCAAATGGGCTGAACAGGTTTGCATCAATTGCCGCTTGCAGAGCCGCAGTATCAACGCCCCGATCGGTCAGTGTCCGATCTTCGCGGTGATTGTAATTCAATGAAAGCGTGCCGGTCCACTTGCCCAGATTATGGTTGATGGTTGCTGCCAGATTAGCACCGCCTCCTTGCCGCTTGGCTTCCAGCGGCACCGGCAGATAGCGCGCCACATTGACAGCTTGCGAAAAGACCGAGGCCGGATTGGCAGGGTCCAACCGAAAGAGCGCCGTGGCCGCCCCCTGCAACGAACGGCTGCGGGTCAGCTCACCAATGGCGGTGATGTTGACATTCGTGCGGGGACCGAGCCGGCGCCCCAGCGTCGCATTCATCGACCAGGTTCGGGAATCCGGCACCAGGCTGCGGTATGTCGCAATGCCATTCAGGTTCGTGGCATTGGCGCTGGCTACAAACTGGCCAGTGTCGGGTTAGTGGACGGAACGGCCGCCACCGTTACCCGGGCGCCGGCAAGCTGGCTGAACATGGGGTCGATTTCGTTGCCCGATCCTGCAAGAGCCACGACGTTGCCAACAAGATCGTAGGGTGTCGCCCCTGCCGGAGTGGGCAAGATCGGGCGGTCGCTCTCAAGCAGCATGTCGGTGTCACGCATGCGCGCCGTGATCGTGGTCCGGTTCGAACCTGATATCTTGGTGTACCCGGCGGCGGCGCCGGCGCCAGTCCCCTTGCCCGCAGTGGCGAAGGCGCCCTCGGCGTTGAGCGTCGCCTGGCGGAAAGCGGGCTTCAGTTGAATGTTGACGACACGACGCTCCGGTCGCTGACCGATGCGCGATGCGGTATCACGGGGAAGCAGCTGGATCTTGCGAAGCGCCTCGGGCGGCAAGTCGGCAATGTCATCCATTCCATTGGCCAACTGGCCATTGATCAGAACGACCGGGCCGTCATCGGAAGCGTCAATGCCGGATGCAACCTGATCGAGAAGGTCCCCCACCGTATCGGCTCCATAGGCCGAGATATCCGCTTCCTCGAGCTCATCCTCGGCAATGATGCCGTCTATGATCGACGTTTCGCGCTGCCCCTTTACGACGATGGGATCGCCCGTGTCTCGAGGATTTGCCGTCAGGGCGCCGGGAACCTGCGCATCCGGTTCAGCACCGGCGCCGAATGCGGGATGCGGCAAGAGGAGGCACGCAGCAGACAGCGCGACCGCTTCGCTTCTTGTCAGCGCATGAGACAAAGAGGCTCCCCCGTTTACCCCTCGAAAACAGGACCGACCTTGGCAAAGATTTGCCATAATTGCCAGCCGATCCCGTTAAAGAGGAGCAGTAATCTGAAGAGCATTACTTGAGTTAAAGATGACTGCGCGATAAGCAGATCTGACGAGGCACAGGTCGACGGTGATCCGTAAACATGACTAAACAGGTCTACGCCTTGTCTTGCGAAGGCCGCCGACCGGTAACCCGCTGGTAGAAGCGGGAGAAGTAGCTGGGGTCTTCGAAGCCGAGTTCGGCGGCGACCTGGGTGGCGGTGGCATTGGTATAACGCAGCAGGCGGTGGGCTTCGAGAGCGAGGCGGCGGTGGATCAGGTCCATCGGCGAACAGCCTAGCCGCGTGGCGGTGAGGCGCGAGAGCGTGCGCCGGGTCAGGCCAAGCGATCCGGCGTAGAAATCGAGATCGCGGTGCTGGCGGTAATGCAGTTCGACAAGTTCGCGGAAGCGGTCAAGACGCCGGTCGGAGCGCTCGAGCGCATCGCCTGCAGGCACATCCCTGACCAGCGTGCGGATCAGGCTTTCGGCCAACGAGAGGAACAAGGGGTCATGCTGCTGCCAGTCCTGCTGGAGCAAGAGCATTTCGCGCGCCAGCCAGAACGCGCGGGTGGCAGCTTCTTCGGAAAGGGCAGCGATTCCGCCTTGGGCCAACGCGGGGAGCAGCGGGTCTGAAGGCTCTGCTGCGCGTGTGGAAAAGTCGGTGGACAAGGTTAGGACAAATCCGCTCGTCCCCTGACGGAAGCGGAAGCCGTGGACGGCAGCGGCAGGAACGATAACCCTGCCCGGCCCTTCCAGCCCGACGGTGCGCGTATCGAGCGTGATGGTGGCGTGTCCTTCCTCTACCAGAAGGACCTGCACGAAGTGGTCATGCCGATGGATGCCGATTTCCCAATCGTGCAGCGCGCTACGCTCGGCAATCGTCTCGATATGCGCAAAGCCGCCAGCGGTTGGCGCCATCCCTTCGCCATAGAGCGCGTATCTGGGAATTGCCTCGATCATGTCCCAAAAGTGCCAGCTGTTTGTCCTGACGCTGCATTCCTCCAGATGCCGCATTCTGTCAAATTCCGCAGGATCAGGCCCGCATCCCAGTGCGGGCCGCGTGGGAGAATTGTCATGAAGACCCAGGTCGCCATCATCGGCGCAGGCCCGGCCGGCCTGCTGCTCGGACACCTGCTCAAGGCCGAGGGCATCGATTGCGTGGTGCTCGAACGGCAGACGCCCGATTACGTGCTTGGCCGCATTCGCGCCGGGGTACTTGAACAGATCACGGTCGGCCTGATGGCACGCCTCGGGCTGGATGCGCGCCTCAAGGCCGAGGGACTGGTCGAGGAAGGCTTCAACCTTGCCGATGGCGAACGCCTGATCCGCATCGACGTCGCCAATCTCACCGGCAAGACGGTGGTGGTCTATGGCCAGACCGAGATCACCCGCGACCTGATGGACGCCGCCCCCGAACGCGGCCTGCAGGTGATCTATGGTGTTGGTGACGTTGCGCTGCATGACATCGAAAGCGAAGCGCCCTACGTCACCTATGCGGCCGACGGTACCCAACTGCGTCTCGATGCGCGCTTCATCGTCGGTTGCGACGGGTTCCATGGCCCTAGCCGCAAGGCCATCCCGGCCAGCGTGGCGCGCGAGTATGAGCGCGTCTATCCGTTCGGCTGGCTCGGCATCCTGGCCGACGTGCCACCGTGCAATCATGAACTGATCTATGCCAACCACGAACGCGGCTTTGCCCTCGCCTCGATGCGCAGCCACACGCGCAGCCGCTATTACGTCGACGTGCCACTGACCGAAAAGGTCGAGGACTGGTCGGACGAGCGCATCTGGGACGAGCTGGCGGTGCGCCTTGGGCCCGAGGCTGCGGCGAACATGACGCGCGGGCCTTCGATCGAAAAGTCGATCGCGCCTTTGCGCTCCTACGTGTTCGAACCGATGCGCCACGGCAGCCTGCTGCTGTGCGGCGATGCTGCGCACATTGTCCCGCCCACCGGCGCAAAGGGCCTGAATCTTGCCGCCAGCGACGTGCATTATGCCGCCGAAGCCCTGAGCGGATATTTCAAGCGTGCCGATAACGATGCGATCACGGGATACTCCGCCAAGGCGCTGGCCCGCGTGTGGAAGTCCGAGCGTTTCTCGTGGTCGCTGACCAAGCTGATGCATCGCTTCCCCGAGGACGGCCCGTTCGAGCGCGCCATGCAGGTGGCCGAGCTGGAGTACATCGCGTCCAGCAAGGCAGCGCAGACGAGCATCGCCGAGAATTACGTCGGCTTGCCGGTGTAACATCGTCATTTCACCGTCACAAAGTCGATACAGAAAGCTCCTGGAAACAGGGGCTTTCTTTACATGCGGCACATCGACATCCTGCTGACAGGCAACCTATCCGGAGGACGGGAACCCTTCGTTCATTCCGATTTGCGCGTGGTGTTTCACCGCTGGAAATCGGAGGCCCCCCTTCCCCTCATGGAAGGGCGGCCCTGGGCGTTCATCGATTGGGTGCTGGACGAAATGTCCGGCCTTGAACTGTGCCGCCGTCTGCGCTGCGGCGACAGCTTGGGGCAGGAAGCGCATATCACGATGATCCTCGAGGAAGACGACGCCGAGGCCAAGCGCCGCGCCCTGCGGGCCGGAGCGGATGACTATATCGTCGGTCCCGTTGACCGAGGCGCGATTCTCGACCGGGTGCTCTCCATCCAGCTTCCCGAGCACGAAGCGCCGACGCGGGTGCTGCGGTTGGGCGAACTGACGCTGGACCTTGCTGCGCTGCAGGCCCGCTGGCGGGAGAAGCCGCTGCTCCTGATGCCGAACGAGATGCGCCTGCTGCGCTACCTGATGGAGAAGCCCGGCCACGTATTCAGCCGCACCCAGCTGATTGCGGCATTGGGCAAGCACGATCAGCCGATCGACGAGAGGACCGTCGACGCCTGGATCAGCCGCCTGCGCCGCGCTTTGCGCGATGTCGGCGCAGGATCGCCGCTGCGCACGGTGCGCTCGATGGGGTACGTGCTGGATCGGCCGTAAGGTCAGGTTCGCAGGAATTCATCAAGTTGATGCAGGCTTTCCGCCGTTCCATCGCAGGCGCTTGATGCCAGTTCCTGTTCGAGCGCTTCGGCACTTGGAAACAGGTTCGAAATGGTGACTTCGGTGCCGCCATCGCGCTCGGCAAAGGTGACCGTGGTTATCGCTCCGTCGGCGCTCTCTTCGTTGGTCCAGACGATCCTGCGATCCCGCTCGACTTCGAGATAGGTTCCGTAGAACGCCATCGGTCGATCCATGGACACGTGGCCGATCTCGAGCCGGTAAGTGCCGCCGACGCGCACGTCCATTTCGCACGAGACGAGCGTCATGCCGTATGACCGTGGCACCCACCACTGACGGAACAGCGCGGGGTCGGCCCATGCGCGATAGACCAGATGCACCGGCGCCCTGAAGCAACGGATGACGACCAGCTCCCTGTTGGACGGGCGTTCCACCCGCGTTTGCGGATCGGGGCTATCAGCTTGACTGACCATCGTCATTCTCCCTTCGCATCATTGATTCAAGAACATTGTCCAGCGCGCCAAATCGGGCGTCCCAGGCCTGCCGGTAGCGCTCGATCCACGCGGCTTCGTCTTCCATGCGACGAGGCCCCAGCCGGCACTTGCGCACCCGTCCAATCTTCTCCGTGGCGACAAACCCGGCGGCCTCGAGCACGCCGACATGCTTCTTCATGCCGGTGAGCGTCATGCCGAAACGGGAGGCGAGATCGGTGATCGAGGCATCTGCCTGCACAAGGTGCAGCATGACTCCGCGCCGCGTGGGATCTGCCAGCGCCGCGAAAGCTGCATCAAGGCCGGACGACTCATACTGAACCATATGGTTCACTTTCTCACGATCAGGCCATTGCCACAACAAAAAAGAGGCGGCCTGTTGTGACAGGCCGCCTCCCGAGGGTGGTTGATCGGTGCGGCGTCAGAACGTCATCGAGGCCGAGAGCGCAAACGTGCGGCCAACATCGTAGGAGTTGACCTCGACGCGGTTGGCACCGGACTGCTGGTATTCGTAGTTGCGGCGGCCCGTGATGTTGCGCGCCTCGAACTTGAGTTCGAGATCCTGCTTGAACAGCTTGAAGCCCTGGCGTGCAACGAAATCGATGCGCAGGCCCGGGTCCTGCACCACATCGGGCTGGCCGGTGTTGAGCAGACCGCGGCTGAAGACGCGCTTGCTGGCATAGCTCAGCAGGATGGTCTGCTGCGAGAGCTTGTCGGTGTCTTCGAGCCCGAGCTGGACGTTGGCGATATGCTCGCTCTGCCCCGTCAGTGGCGCGCCATTGGTGAAGTAGTCGAGCGCGCGAGTCGATGCGGCGAGGTAGTACGACGTCTGATCGCCTTCCTTCACCTTCAGCTTCGACTTTGTGTAGGTATAATTGGCGATCAGGGCAAAGCGGCGAGACTCCCACATGCCGCCCCAGTCGGACATGTCGAAGTACTTCTGCAGTTCGACTTCGGCGCCGTAAAGATCGGCCTTGGGCGCGTTGGCGAAGCTGGTGATGAAGTTGTCGCTTTCGAGGCTGACGAAGCTCTCGATCGGCTTGTCGATGCGCTTCCAGAAGCCTGCGATCGAGAAGCGCTGGTCACGCGCATAGTACCACTCGTAGCGGGCCTCGGCGTTGGTCAGCGTGCTGTCCTGCAGGTTGGGGTTGCCGCGATAGGTGCGGTTGGTGTCGGGATCGAAGTAGAACTGGTAGATCAACTCGCGGAACTGCGGGCGGGCGATCGTCTTCGAGGCGTTGGCGCGCAACTGCATGTCGTCGCGGAACGACCAGGTCAAGGTGGCCGCAGGCAGCCAGTAATCGTTGTTCAGGTTGGTCGGCGCGGTTATCGTGGTCACGTCCTTGAACACCGGGATGGCCGCAACGCCCATCTTCGCCGTTTCATAGCGAACACCGGCATCAAGCTGCAGCGTATCGGTCAATTGCGCATCGAACTTGGCGTAGGCACCGTGGTTCTTGAGCGTGGCGAGGAAGGCGGGGTTGCCTTCGTTCGTATCGACCAGACCGATGTTGAACGCCTTGATGACGGCGTTGCTCAGCAGGTAGTCCGGACGGAACAGGTTCACGCCATCGGGCAGATCGACGGCACGCCACTGGAAATCGCGGCGCGAGCTTGTCCGGCGGGTATCGGTATAGGCATAGCCAACCGTCGCAGTGATCGCGGGCGAGACCTTGTACGACACGTCGATGCCACCCGACCACAGGTCTTCGTTGAGATCGGAGAAGCTGACGTTGGCGCGACCGGCGTTACCATCGAGGTTGTTGACGAAGTATTGGCCGAGCGGGTCGGAGGCCACGTTGGTTCGGACGTATTCGAAGCCCAGTTCGTAGGGCGCCTCGCGCTGCGAATTGGCGAAACCACCGCGCAGGTCGACGCTCAGCCCATCGAGCGGCTTGAGTTCGGCGACGATCTGGCTGTCGATCAGCTGGCGTTCGTACCAGGCGGTTTCCTGCTGCTGCCAGTCTGCCGAAGTCTGGTTGCGCTGGCCAAGGCTGATGCGCGTGTGCTTGAGCGTGTCGCGGATGTAGAGGTTGGTCCAGCGGATCTTGTTGCGACCGAATTCGAGGCCAAGACCGAGCATGCCGTTGACGACAATGCGATTGTCGGTGGTCACGCGGCGGAAATCGGACTGGAGGTCAGCGAGATCGGATTCGACCGAAGTCTGGCTGAGCACGTCGCGAGTCAGCCACTTGTTGTTGTAGCCTGCGGTGGCGATGACGCCGAGCGTCGCGCCGCCGAGCTCGAACGACTTGCCCGCCGAGAACGAGAGCGAGCCGTTGCCCGGCATGTTCGGGATGCGCTGGGTCAGGCCGTTGCGGGTATTGACGATGCCCTGCCCCACGGCAACCGCATCGACATTGCCGGAACTCAGGCGTTCACCGCTGGCAAAGAAGCTCTGCAGGGCCTTCGTGTAATCACGCTGGCCGTTGTCGAAACCCGTCCAGTCAGTGCTGGAACCATAATAGGTGTAACCCAGCTGATTGGTGGTCTCGGTATCCCATGAACCGCCGATGCCGACGTTGACGAAGGCTTCTTGCGGGACCGACTTGGTGGTCAGATTGACCACGCCGCCGCCGAATTCGCCCGGGTAGTTCACCGAATAGGACTTCTGCACCAGCGACGAGGCGATGATGCTGGAGGGGAACAGGTCAAGCGGGACGACGCGCTTGAGCGGCTCCGGGCTTGGCAGAGGAGAGCCGTTCAGCAGCGCGAGCGAATAGCGATCGCCCAGGCCGCGCACGTAGACATAGCCGTTGCCGACGACGCTGAGGCCCGTCACGCGGCCAAGTGCGCCTGCGATGTTGCCTTCGCCGGTCCGCGCGATTTCGGCAGTTCCGAGCACGGAGACGACCTGCGGGGCGGCACGCTGCAGGTTGCGGTCTCGCTGGCCGGTAACGACGATCTCGCCACCCGGAATGGAGACTTCCGGCGCTGCTTCCTGCGGCTGTTCCTCAACCTGAGGACCAGTCGCAGCCTGATCGGGCGAAGCCTCGGATGCCGGGGGCGGTGTCTGCATGGCCTCTTGCGCGTGGGCAAGCGCCGGGCAGATCAGCGCGGTGGAGAGCAGCAGCAGGTTTGCGAGCCGCGAGGTATTCATCTGTCGTCCCCCCTGGGGAAAAGGAATGTTCTGTAGTGCGGGAAAGGGGGCAGCCGTTGCCGGCCACCCCCCGGGTTTCCCGAAAGGCGCCGATCAGGTGGTCGGCAGCAGCGTGCAGGACTGGCTGGTGGTGCCGAAGTTCGCGGCCGTGCTGTTGCAGGTCCAGCCAGCGTACCAGGTGTCCGAGCTGTTGCGGACGGCACCGACATACGGTGCAGCCGAGAAGAACGAGGACAGCGTCGTCACGTCGAACGCCGTGACAGCGGTTTCATTGGCGCCGTTGATGTAGAGGCTGGCCAGCGTGGACGCGAAACCGGCGTTGTTGTTGTTCGCACCCGAGCCGAAGAAGCCGGCGACCTGTGCCGCGGTGTAGGCACCCGTACCGATAAAGCGGTCGTCACCGGTGCCAGCGCAGGACATGACCACCGAACGTGCGGTCAGGGTCGAGGAGGCCGTGCCGCCCGAGCCGTTCATGCGGATGCACTGGTTTGCCGGAGCGACGACCACGCCGTTGTAAAGGTTGATGTCGGAGTTGCCGCGGAAGAACAGAGCTGCCTGGCCATTTGCTTCGTTGTTGCTGCTGGTGGCGGGCTGGATCGCGGTGAAGTTGGCAATGCGCGAAACCTGACGCGGCGTCTGGCTTTCGTTGCCATTGCTGTCGAGCTCCATCAGCGTGTCGCCCGCGCCCGAACGCTGGATCAGCAGCAGATACTGCAGGTTCGCCTGCACGCCGGTGTCCATGTCGAGGCTGTCATCGTCAGCACCGACAGAGATGTAGTGCTTCATATTGACAGTGCCGCCGAAGAACTCGGCGCCATCGTCCGAACTGTTGTAGCTCTGGATATAGTCCAGCTCGGTGCCCGAGCCCACGCCTTCGAGCGTAAGGGCCTGAAGCTCCGAGTTGGAACCAAGCACGTAGCCCGAATAGCGGATCTGGACGTACTTCAGCGCACCGCTGCTGTCGGCGCTGTTGGTGCCGCCGTAGAGAGCGGGATCCGCCGAACCTTCGGTCTGACGCTCGCAGGTGCTGGCGGTCGAACCGCTGGCGACCGAACCGGTGGTGCAGTCGGTGATCGGCGCGCGGCCCATAAGCACGACGCCGCCCCACTGGCCCTGCGAGGTCTCGGTATTAAGGCCGAGCACGTTGTCGCGGCTGGTGAAGACGATCGGTGCGCTGGCAGTGCCAACCGCGTTGATCTTGTTGCCACGGTTGACGGCGAGCCAGGACGTGCCGGTATTGCCGAACAGGATCACGCCCGGCTGGATGGTCAGCGTCACGCCAGTGCTGGTGCTGCTGAAGCCGGCATCGGTGCCGACATCGACGCGACCGTTGATGGAGTAGAGCAGACCCGCGATCTTGGGGAGCGTGGTTGAACGGGTGATGCGGGCAGGCAGGGTGCACACGCGCCATGACCCCTGAGCCGAAGTGACCGTGCCCGCATCAGTCAAGCCGGTGGGGTCTTCGATGGTGGGGCAACCGGCTGCCGCGACGACCGGGCTCGTGGTTGGCGTGGGCGTCGGCGTCGGGGTCGGGGTCGGCGCAGGATTGATGACGACATTGCCGCCGGTGCCCGGCGAGGCGATGTCGGTCGGGCCGCAACCGGCGAGCGCAAGTCCGCTGCAGCCGACGAGCATAAGGCCGTGGATCTTCTTCACTTGGTATCCCCCATGGATAACAGCGGGAGCGATTCCCGCCAGGTCGAGGGGTGATCTAGGCGCGCAAAGTGACAGCCACTTTGCGGTTTCCTGACAGAAATAAGTCAGTTTCTCTGACGGTTATTTGACATTTGTGACGACCGGACGGAAATCCGCCGGACAGAAAATTGCAGTTTTGTGACAATGTTTCACTTTGATTGCAGTCACTGTCATCGGGTGCATAATCAGACTCAACAAGCGGATGCGCTGACGGAATGCGCAGGAAGCAAAGCAAGGAGAGTCCCGATGTCTGCCACCCTGTATCTCGCAGCCGCACTGATGGCGCAGGCTCCCGCCACGCTGACTGTACCGGCCCCTGCAATCGAGAGTGGTGATGTTGGATACGGCGAGATCATGGCCGGGCGCCCTCGCGCTGCGATCAGCAGAATTGAGGGCAGCGATCTGTTGCGGAAGCAGGATCCGCTGGCCATGATCAACCTTGGCACCGCCTACAAGCTTGTCGGTGAAAGGGAAAAGGCCGCGAAGCTTTACCGCGGCGCAGCTTCAAGCGATCAACGTTACGACGTAGAGCTTTCCGACGGACGCTGGATCGATTCACGCCGCGCCGCGTCGCTGGCAATGAAGCAATTGGACACAAACGAGGTTCTGGCGCTGCGGTGACTAGCGCTCCGGATTTCATCTGCGAAAAATGAGGAAAAGGATCGCAATTCCTAACCTTCGTTGAATTTTCAAAACGGAAATTCTTTGCTTCACTTCGGATGTAGATTCTGGGGTGGGTCTCATATGGTGTCGTTGAAGTGCTTTCTGGGCTATCATCGCCCGGTACGATCGAAAGTGTCGTACGATCTGGAAGGTTATGTAGGACAGTGTGAGCGCTGCGAGCGGAGCATCAAGCGCTTGCGCAAGGGCCGCTGGATCGTACGAAGGCAGTCCCGCCGCTGATCACGGCGTGACGCGGGAGAGACAGCATCAATCACGTTGGGCTCGTGGCGTCGTCGCGCCTTATCGGGTGACGCGCGGGCCGAACGTGAGCGATGCGGCGCGCCAGCTGCGGCGGGCAGCCCTCACCATGTTCGTGGCCCAGATCAGCTTGATCTGGTGCGGCCTTATGGGAGCCGCTCGCCCCGTGCCGCGACGAGCACGGCGTACCAATCCGTTCGTGTCCACCGTACCTTGAGCGCGGCTGCGCCCTCGGCAATGCGCTGTGGCTTCTGCGATCCGATGATCGGCACGATTCCGGCCGGGTGCGCCATGAGCCACGAATAGGCCGCGACGGTCCGCGATACACCTTGTGCGTCTGCCACCGTGTCGAGCGCGGATGCCACGGCCATTTCGCGATCCAGCTTGGGGCCAGCCACACGGCCACCACCAAGCGGGGACCAGGCCATCGGGGTCAGACCCAGCTGCATTGCCTGATCGAGTTCGCCATTTTCGAAGCAGTCGATGCGCAGAGGGCTGATCTCGGGCTGCGTGGTCGCCAGCTTCTCGCCGAGAAAATGATTGAGCGCGGCGATCTGGTGAGTGGCGAAGTTCGATACGCCAAGTGCGCGAACTTTGCCCGAAGCCACCGCATCATCAAGCACGCGCGCGGTTTCGTGCGGATGGGCAAGGATGTCGGGACGGTGGATCTGCCAGAGATCGATCACCTCGGTCCTGAGGCGGCGCAGCGAAGCCTCGATCGCCTTGCGCAGGTAATCCGGGCTCTGATCGTAGGGCAGAGGCGGCAGGATGCCGCCTTTGGTGGCCAGAACCACGCGCTGGCGCAGCGCAGGTTCTGCGGCCAGAACTTCGCCCAGCAGCGCCTCGGCATCACCGAAGCCGCGCTGCCCGTCGAAGCCATAGATGTCTGCGGTATCGAAGAAGGTGATTCCGGCATCGAGCGCAGCGTGAACCAGCTTCGCCGCATCGGCGGCGCTGCGACCGCCTTCGGCGAGACGCCACATACCCCATGCAATCGGCGATACGGCAATGCCGGTGTGGCCCAGTGGGCGGAAGGCAGGCGGAAGTGGCAGTTCGCTCATGAAACAGTCCTGTATGGTGGTGCGACCGACGCGCGCTCTACGAGGATAAGGGGCACGCGACGATGGGTTAAATCACTACCGTCAATGAGAATTTCGGTGGCAGGACAAACAAGCGCCGACGGACGGCGCAGGCAAGCTCGGTGCTTCGGGCGTAGTCCCCTCGCCAGCATGCAGCATGGTGCTGCTTTTTTGGCCTGGATACCTCCACCGGAAAGGCAAAGAGCACGGAAAAATCGCCCCGGAGCACGACAAATCCCTCGAAAAAGGTTAATATTTCCTAATTTTTCATTGGTATTCAAAGGTTTGTAATTGCAAGACAAGAGACATTACAGCATATGTATGGTTGGGGTGGCCAGAGGTATAGCAATGAACAGCCAGGAACGAGAAAGGATCGCAAGGATCACGCTCCTGCTTAACGAATTGCTATCTGCGCCCGAAGAACAGACGCCCACCGACACGCCTCCATCGACCGCTGACCTGGTCGCCATCGCCAAGAGCGAAATCCGCGCCCGCCGTCGCCGGCAGGAGCTTTTCCCAAACATTCAGGTTGCTGACCCTGCATGGGACCTGATGCTGGAGCTGTTCATCAATCAGGCCGAGGGCCGACGCATCTCCGTGACGGGTCTGGGATTGAGCGCGAATGTGCCCGGCGCAACGGTGCTGCGCTGGCTTGCCATGTTCCACGAATCCGGACTGATCCTGCGCGAGCCGGATTCGGCTGACCGGCGGCGCATCTGGGTATCTCTCACCGAAAGTGGATGGGAGAAAATCGCGATGGGAATCACCCCGTCAAAGGCGGGGCAGCAGTCCCAGCGTTCGGAACGAGCCGAAGAAAAAGGCTCCGGCTCTTCGTGGTTGGCAGCCTGACGCTTCAACCGCGACCGCGATAGGGCGCCACGCCTTGATCGGGCAGCCACAGGCCTGCCGGGGGGGCATCGGACTGCCAGAACACGTCGATCGGAATGCCGCCGCGGGGATACCAGTAGCCACCGATCCGCAGCCAGCGCGGCTTCATTTCGGCAAACAGCCGCTGGCCTATGCCAACCGTGACGTCCTCGTGGAATCCTGCGTGATTGCGGAAGGACCCGAGGAAGAGCTTGAGCGCCTTGGATTCGACGATCGTCTCACCCGGAGCATAGTCGATCACCAGATGGGCAAAGTCGGGCTGGCCGGTCACCGGGCATAGCGAGGTGAATTCGGGCGCAGCAAAGCGGATCATGTAGAGCGTGCCCGGACGCGGATTTGGCACATAATCGAGCACGGCCTCTTCCGGAGATGCGGGGAGGGCGGTGTTCTGCCCAAGGAAGAGAGGAGTCTTGGTCATTGTCTGGCCTCTGGATGCGCAGGCGGTGCGAGTTGGTTTCCCGCCAAGCGATCACTTCAAGAATAGAATTGGCTCGCCCATGCACCCGTCGCAGACCGGGAGCAAGTGGCCCGATCGTGCCTCTTGGTTCACGAGGCATTAAACTGGCGGGTTGTCATGCCCCGGCGATGAGGTTGTTCCCGGGGTCATTTGTCATTTCGGCGGCGGCGCTAGCGCTTTGCACAAGCGCGGCGCGCGCGCAGGATGCCACCACGTGGCAATTGCCCCCGTCGGAGAAGCCCAGTTCCGCCGCGCAGGGCCCGGTCGTTCCCGATGCGCCCCCACCCCGCGCCACGACCGGGCAATCCGGTGCAACGCCGTCGCCACCGGTTGTTGCCGTCCCTGTACCGGCGCCGGTACCGTCACCGGCAGCGCCTGTTGCGCTCCCTTCTGCCAAACCAGCGCCTCGGCCATCCGCCCAAGCTGACGTACCCGAAGCTGAGACTGCGGCCCTGCCGACGCAAGCAGCCGAAAGTGCGCCTCCGCTTCCCCAACCGACAGCGGCTACACCAAATTTGCCCGAGCCGATGTCGCCTCCCGCGGTGCCGGTCACGGCGACGACGACAGAGCCCGAAGCGCGAGGCGCCACGCTTTGGCCGTGGGTGGCAGCGCTTGTCGGCTTGCTCGCGGCCGGGGCATCATGGGCGCTGCTCCGCCGTCGACGCACGGCGCCGCCCGAGGTTGCCTTCGAACCGCCAGCGATAAAGGCCGCGTCCCCCGCCAGCTCTCCTGCACAAGGTCCCCACCTGGCGGAGACCGCGCTTGTGCCGGACGCTGCCCTGACGCTCGACCTCGCTGCCGCGCGCATGAGCGCGACCCTCGTCAATGCCACGCTTTCCTATCGGCTGGTGCTGTCGGCCACAACGCAAGCGCAAGACGTGGTGATTTTTGGCGGAATGACTGCCGCGCACGCCTCGCGGCCAGTGCAGGACCAGCTCGACCCGCGCAATGCGCCCGAGTTGCATACGATTCGGTCAATAGGCGCTGGCGAGATCATCGAAGTTGCGGGCGAAATACGCCTGCCCCTCGCCGAAATCACACCGATCCGTCATGGCAATGCCGCCTTGTTCGTGCCACTCGTCAGACTTGAAATGACGGCCACCGTCGACGGACGACCGTTCACCATGCGCGCGGCCTTCGTCGTCGGCCTGGAAGAAGGTGCAGCGGGGCAAAGGCTGCAGCCCTTCCGGCTTGACCTCGGCCCGCGCATCTACCCGAAGATCAGCCAGCGCGCGCTCACCGTTCCAGCGTTTGCGTGAGTTCATCGGGAAAGGTCGCGCGGCTGTCCGTTTTTGTGGTCGACGCACCCGATTGCCGCGTCTAGTCTTGGCCTAACGAACCCGCGCCAGACGGGTCGCACAGCAGGCAGGAGCACGATTAACCATGGACTCACTGGTTTCGACCCAGTGGCTCGCGGACGAAATGGGCGCGAGCGATCTACGTATTGTCGACGCTACGGCATTCTTGCCAGAGCATGGTCGCGTGCCGCGCCTCGAATATGAGGCATGCCACATTCCCGGTGCAGTCTTCATGGATCTGGCCGAACTGGTCGATGCGGCCTCGCCCGTACCCAACACACTGCCGTCGGCCGAAAAGTTCGCCAGCCGAATGCAGACGCTCGGCCTTGGCGACGGCAGCCGTATCGTGATTTATGACGACAGCCCGGTGAAGACATCGACCCGTGCCTGGTTCATGCTGACCAAGTTCGGTGCCCAGAACGTGGCGCTGCTCGATGGCGGGATCGCCAAGTGGAAGGCGGAGGGCCGCAAGTGCGCGCAAGGTGTTGAAACGCTGCGCCAGCGGCACTTTACCGTGTGGTCTGACGAGAGCCATGTGCGTTCGAAAGCCGATGTGCTGGCCAATCTCGACAGCAACGCCGAGCAGGTCATCGACGCGCGTGGCGCCGGGCGCTTTACTGGCGAAGTGCCGGAGACCAACCCTGCGCTGGCGAGCGGCCATATACCCGGCGCGCGCAACCTTCCTTATTCGAGCCTGTTCAATCCCGATGGCACGTGGAAATCGCCTGACGCGATCCGCAGCCTGTTCGAGGCAGCCGGCATCGACCTTTCGCGCCCGCTGATCTCCTCGTGCGGCTCGGGAATGACCGCCAACGTGCTGATTTTCGCGGCACATCTGATCGGCAAGGAAGATGTCTCGCTCTACGACGGATCGTGGAGCGAATGGGGGATGGACCCGGCAACCCCCAAGGCAACCGGCGCGGCCTGAGGTTCCTGTCAGCGATCATTGCTGCTATCGCCCGAGGCCATGAGCAGTTCTGACGATTTCGAGAATTATGGGGCGGCGACGCGGGGCGTGCTGGCTGGACGGCGCGAGGAGTGGACCGGGACGCCAGGGCATCCCGGGGCCGTCGTCAACCCCGCCGTCTGGCGCGCTTCGACGCATCTTTATCCTGATATGTCAGCACTCAGGGCCCATCCAGCCAACGAGGACGGGCGGTTCTATTATGGGCGCAGGGGATCTCCAACTCAGTGGGGACTCTCCGAGGCATTGACCCAACTCGAGGGGGACTCTGCGGGAACTGTGCTCTATCCCTCAGGCGTCGCGGCAATAGCCGGAGCGCTGCTCACGGTGCTGCGTCCCGGCGACGTGCTGCTGATGACGGACAATGCCTACGAACCCTCGCGCATCATGGGACGGAGGCTGCTGAAGGACTTCGGTATCGAGACGCGCTGGTTCGATCCGACCGACCTTGCCTCCTTCGAAGCGGCATGTTGCGAACGGACGCGCTGCGTGCTGCTGGAAAGCCCGGGCAGCCTGACCATGGAGGTGCAGGACGTGCCCGCCATCGCAGCGGCGGCCAAGGCACGCGGGATCGTCAGCGTACTCGACAATACCTGGGCCTCGCCGCTCGGCTTTCAGGGACTGCGCCATGGTGTGGACATCGTGGTGATGAGCCTGACCAAGCACGTTTCCGGCCATTCCGACTGCATGATGGGCAGCGCCAGCGCCGGGCCGGAGTGGTATCGCAAGCTGCGGCTGCGCTCGCAGGGCATGGGGACAGTGGTCTCGCCCGACGATGCCGCGCTGATGCTGCGCGGCCTTCGGACGATGAAGCACCGGCTCGAGGCGGAGACGGCATCGGCGCTGGGAATCGCACAGTGGCTGGAGGGGCGGCCGGAAGTGGCGCGGGTGCTGTGCCCGATGCTGCCGGGATCGCCCGGGCATGAGCTTTGGCGCCGGGACTTCACCGGCGGCTGCGGATTGTTCAGCTTTGTGCTGAAGGGCGGCACGAGCGCGGCGCGCGATGCGCTGATCGATGCGCTGACGCTGTTTGGCATCGGCTATTCATGGGGCGGTTTCGAGAGCCTGGCAACGCCGGTCGATCCGGCGGGCATCCGCACGGCAAGCCAGTGGCCGCTCAAGGGGATGGACGCCGAGGATCGTTTCGGCGTGCGACTTTCCATCGGGCTTGAAGATAGCACCGACCTGATTGCCGATCTCGAGCGTGGGCTTGCCGTGTGGGCAGGAGCGACCGCATGAACAGCTTCAGGCAGCAAGTGGCCGACGTGATCCGAGTGCTGAACGAGATCGGGTTCGATCTGGGGACCTACCACATCTCGGTCTGGGGCGCGCTGCGCATCGTGATCGTGATGCTGCTGGTGATCGTCGCGGCGCAGCTGATCGGCAGGCTGGCGCGGCGCACGTTCCGCCGGTTGACCAGCCTTGACCGCACGCAGCAACTGCTGGGCGAGAAGATCGCCACCATCGTGGTCTGGGGCATCTCGATCCTGGTCGGGATCGACGTGCTGGGGATCAGCCTGACCGCGCTGACGGTGTTTTCAGGCGCATTTGGCCTCGCCATCGGTTTCGGCCTGCAGAAGACCTTCGGCAACCTGATCGCCGGGATCATCCTGCTGATGGACCGCTCGATCAAGCCGGGCGACGTGATCGCGGTGAACGACGGCAAGGGCAATTCGTTCGGCGAGGTCAAGAAGATCGGCATCCGCGCGGTTTCGGTGACCACGCGCGACAATCGGGAATACCTGATTCCGAACGAAAACCTGATGACCAGCCAGGTCGAGAACTGGTCGTACTCCTCGCGCGAGGTGGCGATCAACATTCCCGTTGGCGTGGCCTATGGAAGCGATCTGGAGCAGGTCGAGAAGCTGATGCTTGAGGCGGTGGCCAGTGTCCCGCGCGTGCTGAGCTTCCCCTCGCCCGGCGTGCTGCTGAGCGCGTTCGGGCCGAGCAGCATCGACATGACGATCGTGGTGTGGATCGACGATCCCGAGGGTGGCGTAGGTAACGTGCGGTCGGACATTCTCAAGGCGGTGTGGCGCCTGTTCCGGGACCACGGGGTTCAAATTCCGTTCCCGCAGCAGGATCTGAACCTGAAGGACAGCGAGGGTTTGCGGATGCTGGTAGAGGCTTTGCGGGGCGAAGGTTCCCCTCACTCTCCACCGTCACCCCGGACTTGATCCGGGGTCCCGCTTGTTTCTGCACCGTCGCCCGAAGTGAAAGCGGGACCACGGGTCAGGCCCGGGGTGACGTTAGATCTTGAAGATCGTGTAACCAGGTCCAGCGCAGCCGCTAAAGAACATCTAGGCGGTGGGAAAAGCATTCTCGCTGGTGACTTGCGCTCATCGCGCCCATCTGGCCCCCATGAGCAATCCCTCTTCAAGAGTCGGAACCGTATTCCTTGTCGGCGCGGGGCCCGGTGATCCGGACCTGCTGACGCTGCGTGCGGCGCGGCTGGTGATGAATGCGCGCGTGCTGGTCCACGACGGGCTGGTCGATCCGGCGATCCTTGCCATGGCGCCCAAGGGCTGCCGGATGATCTCGGTGGCCAAGCAGCGTTCGCGCCACACCATGCGTCAGGAAGAGATCAACGCCCTGCTGGTGCGCGAGGCCCTGGCCGGGAATGACGTGGTGCGTCTCAAGGGCGGCGATCCTTTCGTGTTCGGGCGTGGTGGCGAGGAAGCGGAAGACTGCTTTGCCGCTGGTGTCCCGGTGCAGGTCGTGCCCGGAATCAGCGCCGCCATGGGCGCGGCTGCTTCGGCGATGATCCCCCTCACCCACCGCGACGCGGCAAGCATCGTCTCGTTCGTGGCAGGCCAGTGCAAGGGGCTGACCGATCAGAACTGGGCTGGCCTGGCGGGGGTTGGCAGGACGCTGGTGATCTATATGGGCGTGGCGACTTCGGAAGCGATTGCCGAAAAGCTCATGGCAGACGGGCTCGCGCCCGACATGCCGGTGGCAGTCATCGAGAACGCGGCGCGCCCGCAGATGCGCGTGCTGCGCGGAACGCTGGCGGCTCTCGGGCCGCTGGTATCGGAAAACAAGGTCAAGAGTCCTGCCCTGATCGTGATCGGCGAAGTGGCAGGCCGGGGAGACATGATGGAATTGAAGCAAGTTTTGGAGGCAGTGCAGTGAAGATCATCACTGGAAGTGATCTGCGCACCGGCGACGTGATCTGGTGGACCGGCGAAGGCTGGTCGCGCCATGTCAACGATGCGGTGGAAGCAGGCGAACATGCCGAGGCGATCATCGCCCGCGAGAACGCCAAGCAGATTGTCACCGACACGCAGGTGATCGAAGCGACGCTGACCGACGAAGGCGTGCGCCCGGCGCACATCAAGGACCGCATCCGCGCCCTCGGGCCGACGGTCCGCCTCGACCTTTCCCTCAAGCCTGCCGACCCCAATGCCGGCACCTGGGTGATCTGAGATGTATCAGTACGACCAATACGACCAGGCAATGGTCGATGCCCGCGTTGCGGAGTTCCGCGACCAGGTGGAGCGCCGCCTTGCCGGAGACATCACCGAGGACCAGTTCAAGCCGCTGCGCCTGAAGAACGGCCTCTACCTGCAGCTTCACGCCTACATGCTGCGCGTGGCCATTCCCTATGGCACGCTGAGCAGCCGCCAGATGCGCATGCTGGGCGATATCGCCGACAAGTATGACCGCGGCTATGGTCACTTCACCACGCGCCAGAACATCCAGTACAACTGGATCAAGCTGCAGGACGCGCCCGACATTCTCGCCGATCTGGCTTCGGTCGAGATGCATGCGATCCAGACCAGCGGCAACTGCATCCGCAATACCACCGCCGACCAGTTCGCCGGTGCCGCCGCGGACGAGCTGGTCGATCCGCGCCCCTATGCCGAACTCCTGCGCCAGTGGTCGACCTTCCATCCGGAGTTCGACTACCTGCCGCGCAAGTTCAAGATCGCGATCATCGGTTCGGAAACCGACCGCGCAGCGATGAAGCTGCACGATATCGGCATCCAGCTGGTGCAGAACGATGCCGGCGAGATCGGCTGCCGCTTCTACGTCGGCGGTGGCATGGGCCGCACGCCGATGATCGCTCCAGTGATCGGCGATTTCGTGCCGCCGCTGCAGATGATCTCGTACCTCGAAGCGTGCCTTCGCGTGTACAACCGCTATGGCCGCCGCGACAACAAGTACAAGGCGCGCATCAAGATCCTCGTCCACGAGATCGGTGCCGACGAATACCGCCGCCAGGTGGAAGAAGAGTTCAAGCACATCCTGACGCTGGGCCTCGAGCCGCCAGCGGCCGAGCTGGAGCGCATCAAGGGCTACTTCGAGCAGCCGGGCTTCGATGCGAATGCGTCCGACGAACTCGACCTGTCCGATCCCGACTTCGCGCTGTGGGTGGACCAGAACGTCCATGCCCACAAGCAGCCGGGCTACGCCATAGTCAACATCAGCCTGAAGCCGGTTGGCGGCATTCCGGGCGATGCCACGGCTGACCAGATCCGCCTGATGGCCGACCTGGCGCTTGAGCATTCGTTCGACGAACTGCGCGTGACCCATGCGCAGAACATCGTGCTGCCGCATGTAAAGAAGGCTGACCTCTATGGCCTGTGGCAGAAGCTGGACGAAGCAGGCCTTGCCTCTGCCAACCTCGACCTGATCGGCGACATCATCGCCTGCCCGGGTCTGGATTACTGCGCGCTGGCCAATGCGCGGTCGATCCCGGTGGCGCAGAAGATCTCGGAGCGCTTTGCCGACCTGGGCCGTCAGCGCGAGCTGGGCGAGCTGAAGCTGAAGATTTCGGGCTGCATCAACGCCTGCGGGCATCACCACGCGGGCCACATCGGCATCCTCGGCGTCGACCGCAAGGGCGTGGAGAACTACCAGCTCCTGCTCGGCGGCTGCGAGGGCGCGGACACCTCGCTCGGCACGATCACCGGCCCCGGCTTCAACGAGGACGGCATCGTCGATGCAGTCGAGAAGGCAACCGATGTCTATCTCGCCCAGCGCGCCGAAGGGGAGCGTTTCGTCGACACCTTCCGCCGCATCGGCATGGCCCCGTTCAAGGAGGCGATCTACGCCAAGGAGACCGCCAATGGTTGAGCAGAACCTGCGTTTTCGCGATGACGAGCCGGTCGGCGATCCTGCGGTGACGGTCGACGCCTTTGCCGACCAGTCGAACGCAACTGCCGTGCGGATCGAACCGGGCGACGATGCCCGCGCGCTGCTGCCGCATCTCGATCGGCTGGCGCTCGTGGAAGTGAACTTCCCGGCCTACACCGACGGGCGCGGCTATTCGGCGGCGCGTATCCTGCGCGAGCATGGCTATCAGGGCGAACTGCGGGCCGTGGGCGATGTGCTGCTCGACCAGCTTTCGCACATGCGCCGCTGCGGGTTCGACAGCTTTGCGCCGAACCAGCCGATCAGCGTGGAGGCCGCCGAAAAGGCCTTCGCGACCTGGCCTGAAGTCTACCAGAAGACCGTCGACGGACGCCCGGCAATCTGGGCGAAGCGTCACCCCGCCTGAGCTGCGGGAAAAGGACTTAGAAGTATGGACAGCACCGTGAACCGCAAGATCGACCTGATCGATGTGCGCCCGCGCTTTACCGAGACGGACGCGATCCGCCTGAACAACCTGTTCCGGGGCACCGACACGCACGAGATGCTGCGTTCGGTGATCCGCGACGGGCTCGCGGGCGACCTTGCGGTGGTTTCGAGCTTCGGCGCGGAAAGTGCTGTCCTGCTTCACCTTATTGCCGAGGTCGATCCTTCGGTGCCGGTGCTGTTCCTTGAGACGGGCAAGCACTTCCCCGAGACGGTAGCCTATCGCGATGAGCTGATCGGGTTTCTGGGGATGACCAACCTCCAGATCATCGAGCCCGATCCGGAAGTGATCGCCAAGAAGGACGAGAACGGCCTGCGCTGGTCGTGGGACCCCGATGGCTGCTGCGAGATCCGCAAGGTCGAGCCGCTGGCCAAGGCGCTGCTGCATTTCGATGCCTCGCTGACCGGGCGCAAGGGCTTCCAGTCCAAGACCCGCGCCGGTCTGCCCCGCTTCGAGATCGACCATTCCGACGCGCAAGGGCGGCTCAAGATCAATCCGCTGGCATCGTGGGACAAGACCGCGCTGGAAGCCTACTTCGCTCAGCACGGCCTGCCGGCGCACCCACTGGTGGCCCAGGGCTATCCGTCGATCGGATGTGCGCCCTGCACCAGCAAGGTCGCCCCCGGTGAAGATCCCCGGTCTGGCCGGTGGAAGGGCTGGGACAAGACCGAATGCGGCATCCATTCGCCGACGGATGCCAGCAAGCCGGGCGACGAACTGCCACCGGGCTACGATCCGATCTTCTGATCGGCATTTGCCAGTCGCGACAGTGCTCTGCTAGGTCCCTGCGCCGGGACATGGGGGAGTAGTCGGTTGGCAGTGGATGCGCGCAGGATCGGGTTCTGGGCCGGACCGCTGGGGTTTGCCGTAACGCAACTGGCGGCAGCACCGGCTGGCATGCCCGATGCGGCATGGAGTGCGGCGGGCCTTGTCTGGTGGATGGCAGCCTGGTGGATGACCGAGGCGATGCCGCTTTCGGCAACGGCATTCCTGCCTTTCCTCGTGCTGCCGCTGACCGGCGTGGCGGATGCCAACAAGACGGCTGCCGCCTACTACTCGCCGATCATGTTCCTTTTCGTAGGTGGCGCCTTTCTGGCGCTGGCAATCGAGCGGACCGGGCTCCACCGGCGGCTGGCGCTGTTCATAATGGGCCTGGCCGGTGCAAGGCCGGGGCAGTTGCTGCTGGGCGTGATGACCGCGACGGCAGTGCTTTCAAGCTTCATTTCCAACACATCGACGGCCCTCATCATGATGCCGATGGCGATTGCCATGCTGCGTGCGGGCGGCGTGCGCGAAGGGGAAACCGGGGGCATGGCCGGAGCGCTGCCGATGGGCATTGCCTTTGCCGCATCCATCGGCGGGCTGGCGACATTGATCGGCACGCCGACAAACGCCATCGCGGCAGGACTGATCGAGAAGGCGCTGGGGACCCGGGTCACGTTCCTGCAATGGGCGATGTACGGCGTGCCGATCGCCGTTGCCGCCGTGCCGATTGCCGCGTGGATCATCGCGCGGGTGCAGAAGCTGAAGGAGGATGCGTTCGATCCTGCGGCTGCACGCGATGCCATTGGCCATTCCGCGCAATGGAGCGTGGCCGAGCGGCGGTTGCTTCCGGTGGTGCTACTGGCCTTCCTGGCGTGGGTGTTCCAGCCGCTGATCGAAGGGGTGTTTCCGAAGGGTGGCTTCACCGATGGCACGGTGGCTGCGATCGCGGGGCTGGTCCTGTTTTTCCTGCCCGACGGCACCGGCCGCCCGATGCTGACCTGGCCCGAGGCCAATCGCGCACCGTGGGACGTGGTGCTGATGTTCGGCGGCGGCCTTGCCATGGCGATGGGCATGACCGAAAGCGGGCTGACCAAGTGGATGGGCGAGATGCTGCTGCCGCTTGCCCATGTGCCACTTCCGGTGGTTGCACTGGTCCTCGTCGGGTTCGTGATCGTGGTGACAGAATTTGCCAGCAACATCGCGGCGGCGAGCGGAATCATGCCGGTCGTGGCAGCGCTGGTGGCGGCGCTGGGGGCCGATCCGATCCTGCTGGCTCTTCCGGCAGCCTTCGCCGCGACCTGGGGCTTCATGCTGCCGGCAGGAACCGGCCCCAATGCGCTGGCCTGGGCAACCGGGCACTGTTCGATGCGCGCGATGGTCAAGGCAGGCTTCGCGCTCGACGTGGTCGGGGTGTTCCTGCTGGTCGGCGTAGTCTGGACCGTCGCCGCCTTTTCATGATTATGTTACGTAGTCTTACTTGATTTGGGCTTCACCAATCGGTGCAAAATAGTCTAACATCGAACAAACAGGCCTCCCGCTGACTCCCTGTGAACCAGTTCACAGCAGACGGCGCAGAATGAGGCGAAAGAGTGGTCGCACGTTCTTTCGTCAGAATTCGCAGTGGGGAGATTCGCCGTGCGCCGCATTTTCAAGACATTGCTGGCGGGCAGCGCCGGGGCCGCCAGCCTCGCCGCGCTGATGCTGGTGCCGACCGGCGTCGCGACAAGCGCCGACCACCTCGATCCGCCGAGCCGCACCGACGGCGGCGTAGATCCCAACCCGGATATTCCGGCCGACATCGCCGACGTGTTTGCCTGGCATTCGAATGGCACGACCAAGATCGCGATGACCTTTGCAGGACCCGTCTCCGCCGCCGCGACGACGCCGCTCTATTATGACCGGGACGTGCTCTACAAAATCAACATTTCGACTGCGGCACCGGGCAATACCCCCGAGTTCACGATCAAGTATCGCTTCGGGCCGGGCCAAAATCCTGGCGAATGGGGAGTACGAATCGAAGGCGTGCCCGGCGTTAACGGCGTGATCGAAGGTCCGGTCGAGCAGAACCTCCAAAAGGATGGCGTGAAGGTCCGCGTCGGCCTGTTCGACGAACCTTTTTTCTTCGACCTGATCGGTTTCCGCGAGACGCGATCCACCGGCACATTGAAAATCCGCAACGACCGCAACTTCTTCGACACCCAGAACGATACCGCGATCGTGCTTGAAATTCCTGACGCAAACCTTGGCGCAGGGGTAACCAATCTTGGCGTCTGGGGACAGACCGCCCGCTTTGGGGGGAACATCTGATGAGCCTGCGCAAGATCATCCGGATCGCGACGCCGTTCGCTCTGGCCCTGACGCTGGTCGGGTGCGGCGATGATGGTGCTGGTAGCCAAGTCGTCGTCCCGGCCCCGCTACCGAGCTCGACATCGACCGCGACGCCGACTGCCACGGCAACCGCGGTTGCCTACGACTCGACCAAATGCTTCCTGCAGCCGATCCAGGGCCAGAACGGCGCAAACCTCAAGTCATTCATCATTCCGGATACATTGAAGCTCGACCTGACCCGACCGACCAAGTTTCCGAATGGACGCCATCCCGAAGATCAGGTCGTCGACATTCTGCTTGCAACCCTGCTGCTCGATATGAGCGTTACCGGCCAAGGACCATACACGCTGGCAGATGTGCCGCTGAATCCGCAGCGCAATGACAAGTTCTTCCTGCTGACCTTCCCGTTCCTGGCAACGCCGAACGGCACGCCGCAGGTAGCGACCGGCACCGGCACAAACTTCAATTTCCGCACCGACCCGGATTCGGCCTATGTCAGTGTGGACCGCATGGGCAATCCGGCTATCGCTACGGCGCTGGTTAGTTCTTCGATGAAGCTGAGCTACAACGATGATACGCCGACCGGAGACGTCGCTGGCGACAAGTATCTGACCGAATACGAGCACGAACTCGACAAGCTGTTCGGGCTGATTGGCGACGATCTGGAAAAGCTGCAGTTGAAGATCTGCGCGACGAAGTCCTGACAGGCATGAGCGGCAAGCGCGGCCCCAAGTGGTCGTGGATCCTGCTGGCGGCGGTTTTCCTGATAACCGCCGCCAGCATTGCCTTTGACAAGTACAAGGCTCGGCAAGGCCCGCCGGATCCGCTGCCCTCGGAAATCAAGCCATGGTTCGGACCACGCAACCAGCTCGAACTGGAGCAGGCAGCGCAAGTTGCAGTGGATGGCGCACGCGCGCGGTTGGCGCTGAATCCTGAGGAGTGGCTGCGGCAGGAGGTACTGGCACGAGCTCTCGTCAGGCGCTTCCGCGCGACAGGCGCATATGCAGATCTCGCCGAAGCGGACGGATTGCTGGACAAGGGGATGGCGGGTGCCCCCTTCCCCGCCGGGCCGAGCCTGTCTCGCGCCGAAGTTTCGGTCCTGGCACACCGCCTCGACGCTGCCGGAAAGGGGCTCGAACGGTTCTTCGCGCAAGTGGGGGAGCCGGACGACGGCGAGTCTGCCGGCGCATGGAGCCTGAAGGGGGACATCGCCTTCCAGCGCGGCGACATGAAGGCAGCGCGCCTCGCGTTCAGCCGCGCGGAGGAATACGACAACAACGCCGCCGTTGCGTTAAGGCAATCTATGCTCGCATTGCGCACGGGCGATCCTGATCTTGCCCGCCGCCGCATCAACGCAGTGCTGCGCGCACCAAAGCTGAGCCGCTACGTCAAGTCGCAGGTCGGCTTGCAGCGGGTGACGATCGCATATGCCACGGGAGACTGGAAGGCGGCGGGCACATGGGCCCGGTTTTCCGAGCGCTTCTTCCCTGGCAGCCCGCTCGCCATGGCGCATGTCGCACAGCAGAAGGCTCTCGAAGGGGACGTGGCTGGAGCAGTTCGGCAATATGAAGCGATCTTGGCCAAGGCCCCCTTGCCGGAGATCATGGACGCGCTTGCTTTCACGCTGCGCCTGCAGGGCCGCGGCGCCGAAAGTCGGGCGTGGGCCGAGAAGGCCGGCGCGATCTGGACCGAGCGCTATAGCGTGATGCCAGAGGCGGCAGCGGCGCACGTGGTGGAGCACGAACTGGCCTTGGGCGACCCGGCCAAAGCCCTGCCAATCGCGAAGGCCGATGCACAGGCGCGACCGCACGGGGCCAGCCTGATCCTGCTGGCGCGGGCGCAGCTTCTGACCGGCGATGCCAGAGGTGCACTTGCAACGCTTGAACGTGCCGAGAAGACCGGCTGGCGGACGGCAGGACTTTACCTTGCCATGGCAGACGCCCACACCGCGCTTGGAGACACCGATGCCGCCGAAGATGCGCGGGAGGACGCGCTTGATCTCAATCCCAAGGCCACCGATCCGGCGGCGCGCTACATCTGGTTCGGTCACGATTAGGACGCTACTGACGGCGCTGGCCTGGCTTTGCCTCGCCAGCCCTGCCGCCGCGCATCTCACGCCCAACTCGGAAATCCGCCTCGATTTCGCACCGGGGCTGGTCAAGGCCGACATCGTCGTGCCGCAGGCCGAATTCGGCTACGCCACGGGATTGCCGACGGACAACAGCACGGCCAGTCTTGCCAAGGCGCAGGCGCGCGTAGTGGCCGACATGGCCGTGCTCGACGCAAATGGAAAGCCGTGGCGCGTCGCTGTGGATCGCATCGCATTCGAACAGATTGCCGGGCCGCCTGACCTGCATCTGGAGCTGTCCTTGACACCCCCGCCCGGCTCCTCGGACAGGTCGTTGCTTTGGCGCTGGCATGTCGTGACGCGGGAAGCGCCGAACCACTTTGCCCTGTTGGTGGTGGACGGGGATCTGGCGGGAGGTGTGAGTGGGGAGCGCGAACTGATTGGCGCGCTCACTGCCGGTAAATCCGAATTGCTGGTGGAGCGCGGCAAGGCGGGGCTGGGAGCGCTCTTCCTCAACGCCATGGCGCTTGGTGCCCGGCATATTGCCGAGGGCTATGATCATCTGCTGTTCCTGCTTGCGCTGCTTCTCCCTGCCCCGCTGCTCGCGGCAGGCGGACGCTGGGGCGAGGCGCGACCGGCAGCAGCCACGTTGCGCAAACTGGCGTGGATCGTCACGGCCTTCACGGTCGGTCATTCGACGACGCTCATCCTGGCCGCACTCTTCGGCGTTCGGCTTCCACCACAGCCGGTTGAAGCGGGTATCGCGCTTTCTGTTCTCATCTCGGCCATTCATGCGGCGCGGCCCGTGTTTCCCGGCAAGGAACCACTCGTTGCGGCGCTGTTTGGCCTCGTCCACGGGCTTGCCTTCGCCACGCTGGTCAGCAACTTCGGACTTGGCACGACCCCGCGCATCGTCGCCATTCTTGGCTTCAATTTGGGCATCGAGGCGGTCCAACTGGGCGTCGTCGCGGTCACTCTGCCAGTCCTGCTGATGCTTGCCCGCTGGCGATACGGCAATCGCGCGAGGCTGGTTCTGGCGGTGCTGACCGGTATCGCTGCCCTTGTCTGGCTGTCGGAGCGACTGGGCCTTTCCTGATATGGACATATCGGCCCGCGCCACCCTATCAGAAGGCTGAGGGGGCTGTGAATGATACGCGATGATGACAGCTCTGCCTTGACGCAGGGGGCAAATTCGGTGCTGGGGTCGCCGCTGCGCCTGCTGACGGGGACGCTGATCTTTGTTCTCGCCGTCTATGTCGTGTCGACGTGCGGGTTCGTCTATGCGGGCTGGCCGTTCGGCGATGCCGCCTACATGGTGCTGCTGACCGTGTTCTCCGTCGGCTATGGCGAGATCCGCCCGGTCGACACCTTGTTCCTGCGCTGGTGGACGAGCGCGACGATCATGCTGGGGTGCACCGGAATGATCGTGCTGACCGGTGCGCTGGTTCAGGTGTTCACACTCTTCCAATTCCGCCGCCTGCTGGGTCTGGACAAGATGATGACCGAAATAGAAAAGCTGACCGGCCATGTGATCATCTGCGGTTACGGCCGCATCGGCGTGCAACTGGCCAAGGCGATGACCGAGGCAAAGAAGCCTTTCCTGATCCTTGAGCGAGACCATGCCAAGGCCGAGGATGCCAAGGCGCAGGGCTTCCTGTGCATGGTTGGCGAGGCCACGCACGAGGAGACGCTCAAGGCTGCGGGGATCGCGCGGGCGAAGGTGCTGGCATCGGTCCTGCCCGACGACGCGGCGAATGTGTTCATCACGTTATCGGCGCGCAATCTCAATCCCGCAATCGAGATCATCGCCCGCGGCGAGGCGCCGACGACCGAGAACAAGCTGTTCCACGCCGGCGCCGACAAGGTGGTGATGCCCACGCATATCGGCGCCGAGCGCATTGTCGAGATGATCCTCTACCCCGCCACCGGACAGCTGGACGACATCGGCGCGGTGCGGCGCAACCTGCACGATTTCGGGCTGGACATCGAGATGGTGGAGATGGGCGCGGACAGCGCCCTCACCGGCGAGACCGTCGGCGAGGCCGAGCGACGCGGCAACGGCGCATTCTTCGTGGTGCAGATCGATCGGACGAGCGGCCAGTCGATCCAGCACCCCGGCGAGGACGTGACGCTGGAACAGGGCGACAAGGTCATGCTCGTCGTTCGCGGCAGCAGGCTGTCAGCCGGGGCGGTGTTCAGTGCGGTGAAGGCACCGGTACGGCACGGGCATTCGTTTGTGGGGTAATTGAACGCCCACCCCCTTCCCGCAGGCGGAAGGGGTCGGGGGTGGGCTTTTTCCTGTTACCCGTGGGCGCCGAAGTAGTTGGCAATGGCTACGGCGACGCGGATGTTGAGGGCGTGGGCGCGGTCGATCGGGTCGATGAAGCGGGCGCGGATGGCGCCGTAGTCCTCGCCGCGATGGTCCGGATAGTCGGTCGGCTCGTCCACCGGGAAATCGGTGATCTCGGGCTCGATCACCGGATAGGCGCGGCGCAACTGGGCCAGCGCATCGTCGACGCGCAGCGAGAGGACCATCTCCAGCACGTCCTCGCGGCTCACGTCGTTCGAACGGGCGAAGGGCGGAACCTGCACGGCGCGGATGAACATGTGCATCAGCAGCGCGAGACGCACCGATTGCAGCAGGCCGATGTTGCGGCGGTCAGCGTCCTGCGCAGCATCACGCCCGGCCTTCTGCCCCGGCACCAGCGAGAGCAGACGGTGGAGCTTCATCCAGTCTACCCGCAGGCGCGAGGTCAGGCGGCGGAATACCCCGGCCCTGTCATCCTTGGTAAGATATTCGGCAAGCGCGAGGCATGCGCCTTCCAGCGCGGTTTCGGTGCCGCGATAGGGGCGGCTGGCCCAGTAGGCGGAGTTGAACAGTTCACCGTACGCAGCCACGGTCTTGATCGAGGCGAGACCGTTGGCAGCGCGCAGCAGGCGGACCAGCTGGTTGCCGCGTTCAGACCGTCCGAGCAGTTCGGCGACCGATTCCATCTCCTCGCCAGCCGCAGTCCCCGCCCCGGCGACGACGTTCACCGGGTAGCCGATCTGCTGAAGGATGGCGTTGTGCGGGATCGCCCGGATCTGGCGCAGGCTCATCGTGCGGTCGGCGCCGATATCGGACTGGCGGCGCGAGACGCGGCTGCCGGTGCCCTTGAGCAGGCCGAGGCCGAAGGCGGTCAGAGCGCGTGAGTACGTGGCGCTTTCGAGATGTTCGCGCTGAACGCGGCGGATCGAGCGGTAGAAATCGAGGCTGAGATCGGTCCGATCGTAGAACGGGTCCTTGGCCGACAGGTCCTGATCGCGTGCCTCGTGCTCGGCAATGCGGGTGAGCGTGGCGAGGGCGAGTTCATCGTTGCGGAAGAACAGGTAGCCGTCACCACCCTGGAAGCTGGCTTCCGGCTCGATCGTCACGCCTGCGCGGGCGAAGCGACGGCGGGCCCAGCCGGAGAGCGGCCACGTGAGACGGTCGGCAAAGCCCGAGGGATGCGCGCCGCGGCCCATGGATTCGCCGTGGGTGTTGAAGATCAGCGCGGCGACGTCGGTCAGGCCATTGGCCTTCATCGCTTCGGCAAGGCGGCCCTGCAGGCGTTCGATGGCGAGCGCTGCGGGGATCTGGCCCATGAAGCGGCCAGCGTCGGAAAAGCCGGTCTGGATCGAGACGCGGCCGCGCAGGCGGGCGTAGCTGCGGTAGGATTCTTCCGAAAGCAGCGCTTCGAGGAAACGACCGCCATGTTCTAGCGCGGCCTCTGTCTCGAACAGGGGCGAGACATCGACCTTGCCTTCGATGCCGAACAGCTTGGCGAAATAGAGCGCGGCAAGCACTGTCTGCGGCTGCTCGCATTCGGCGATCAGCATGCGGATCGGCGCGTCGGCGTCGATGTGCTGGAGCATCTTCGCCATGACCAGGAACTGGCGCATCGCGGTGCTGGTTTCGATCGCCAAAGCAGCGAAGTTGACGCGCAGCGGCTTCACGTCGGCCAGCAGCTCGCGCAGACGCGACAGCGCGCTCTTGCTGCCGAGGTCCAGCGTGCCTTCGGGGTCGATCCGGCGGCGCAAGGCGTTGAGCAGCTGCGACGAGTTCACGCGGAAGTGGATCCAGCCGATGCCGAGGCCATCGGCGCGCATGGCAGCAGCGAGCGTGGCAAGCGGGATGGCCTTGGCCTCGTCCGCATTCCGCGCCTCGGTTTCCAGCGCCTCGATCAGCGGAGCAAGGCTGAGAAGCTTGGCCTCGTGGTCCGCGCTCAGGCGGTTGGCGGCAGCGGCAAGCGCTTCGGGGCTGTCGAGCGGCGAGGAGAACAGCTCGGCCATTTCCGCCGAATGGGCGTGCGCCGCATCGAGCGTGGCGAGGAGCGGGTGTGCCTCGTCGATGCCGCGCAGGGAGGCGGCGTAGCTGCCAAGGCGCAGCGCCTTTTCGCGCAGGCGGAAGGCGATGGAAGTGGTCCAGCCAATGTCGGTGCGGCCGTCCATGTCGTAGCCGACCCACGTGGCGAAGCGGAACGGCAAAGGCTTGAAATCCAGCCAGCGCCCGGGCCAGCGCTGGCGGGCGTGGCCGAGAAGCGTGGCGTTGATCGCGTCACGTGCCTTGGCGGCACGCTCGATCGCGTTGCACACCTCGACATGCTCGAATTCGAGCGTGATCTTCGGCCCCTCGTGCGGGACGGTGCAGACGGTCGAGGCCTGCGGATCGTCGGACAGGGCGGCCGTCGCCACCGCATCGGACTGTGCCGGGCTGAGCAGGAAAGTCGGGTGCGCTGTGAACACCGCGTGGAGCAGCGGCTTTTCCCAACGCTGGCGGAACTCGGAAAAGCCCGCCTCTTCCGGGTTCAGCGCCTCGATAGTGGCAAGGTTCTCGGTAGCCGCTGTGGGCGCGACGAGACGCTTGAGCCGGGCCGCGCGGCTCTTCAGCGCCTCGCATTCCAGTTCCGCGACAAGGGCATCGATGTCTGACAGCGAAAGGTCGCCACCCTCCAGCGACCGCGAAAGATCGTGGCTGAGCTGGAAGACCGGGTTGAACAGCGGCGTTTCCGCCGTCCGCTCATGGAGTTTCTGCAACCTGGCCTTGAGCTTGGCGACCGTCTTCATGGCCCTTGTATTCCCTTGAATTCGTTACTTCCCCAAAGCCGAGGCTTCGCGCGCTGCGGCTTCGATCGCTGCTTCATCGGGCGTGCCCTTGCCGACCACCCAGCTGCCACCGACGCACAGGACCGGGTCGAAACCCAGCCAATCAGGCGCGGTGGCGGCGGTAATGCCGCCGGTGGGGCAGAACTTGCACTGATAGAACGGCGCAGCGAGCGCCTTGAGCGCGGGAAGTCCACCCGACGTGGAAGCCGGGAAGAACTTGAAGTGGTTCAGGCCGAGGTCGAGACCGCGCATGATGTCGCCCGCAGAGGAAATGCCGGGCAGAAAGGGGATGCCCGATGCCACGGCGGCCTTGCCAAGATTCTCGGTCAGGCCGGGCGAGACGATGAATTCTGCGCCAGCGTCGATCGCGGCTTTCAACTCATCGGGGTTGGTGACAGTGCCCGCCCCAACGATGGCGCCTTCAACCGCCTTCATTGCATGGATGACGTCGAGAGCGGCGGGCGTGCGCAAGGTAACCTCGAGCACGCGCAGGCCGCCCTTCACGAGCGCGCGGGCGACAGGAAGCGCGTGGTCGACGTCCTCGATCACCAGAACCGGGATGACCGGCGCGGTGCGCATGATGGATTCGATCGGCTTCATGGCGTCTCCCCTGGCGCAGAACGGTTGCGCGCTTCGTTTGGTGAAGCGGACTTAACGCGACTCAGCCGGATTGTGCACCTGCTAAGGGCAGGCGCATAGCTATTCTTGGGGAACGCAGAACAACTGGAACTTCACACTGCCGAGCTGAATTGCCGCTCACCAGTGCGATAGGCGTCGAACACCGAGGCGATCGAACGGGCGTAGGGCTCGTTGCCCGACAACAGGCTCAGCACGTTGCCTTCGAGACGGGCGAGGCCGCGTGCGATAAATGGCTCCAGCCGGCTGCGGTTCATGGCCAGAAGATCGGAGTCGATCTGCGCCCTGCCCCGGCAGAGGATGTCGTTGATGATCGCGCCGCGGCGGCGATCCTCGGCCGTGCGGACCACGCCCTTCCGTCCCGGCAACTGATCGGCGCCGACCAGCATGCGATAGCGGCCGGCGTTTTTCTCGGTCTGCACGTAAAGCTCGGGGAATTCGCTGATCGATGATGCGCCAAGGCCGATGAGCACTTCGGACTGGTCTTCGGTGAAGCCCTGGAAATTGCGGCGCAGGGTGCCCGCGCGCGAGGCGATGGCAAGGTCATCGTCCTGCAGGGCGAAGTGATCGAAGCCGACCGCCTGATACCCGGCACTGATCAGGCGCTGATAGCCTTCGGCGGCCATGCGGAAGCGCGCGCGCTGGTCTGGCAGTTCGCTGGCATCGATCCGCTGCTGGCGCGGGATCATGTGGGGCACATGGGCATAGCCAAACAAGGCGAAGCGATCGGCACCCATGGCGATCGACTGGTCCAGCGTCTGGCTGAGGATATCGTCGTTCTGGAACGGCAGGCCGTACATGAGGTCAAAATTGATGGAATCGACACCGGCCTTGCGCAAGCCTGCAACCGCGCGCTCGATATCGTCACGCGGCTGGACGCGGCCAATCGCCTGCTGGACGCGGGCATCGAGCGTCTGCACCCCGAGGCTGGCCTTGATCACGCCGATGCCGCGGATCGCCATGAACCAGCCGGGCTCGAGCGTGCGGGGATCGAGCTCGATCGACAGCACCGGATTGGCGAGGCGGAAGCTGAGGGTCAACTTGTCGACGAGGCGGACGAAATCGGTCGGCTTGATGGCGTTGGGGCTGCCGCCGCCGAAGGCGATGCGCGAAACCTTGACCGACGGGTGCAGCAGGCGCGAGACCAGGTCGATCTCGTGATGCAGCGCTTCCATGTAGGCGGCGAGGCGCTGGGTCTTGTTGGCTGCGCCAGTGTTGCAGCCACAGTACCAGCATATCTCACGGCAATAAGGGATGTGGAGATAGAGCGAGACCGTGCCGCGCAGGGCCTTCAACGCTTCACGCTGCCGGTCCTCGAAGCTCTCCTCGACGAACTCGGCAGCGGTGGGATAGCTGGTGTAACGCGGAACCGGGCGTTCGAGCAGCTCTGGCCAGTAGGTCCATTGGCCGAAGACTTCAGGCCCCGTCATCATGTCAGCAGCCATCGCCTTCACCTTCTCCGTCGTCTCCATTTCCGCAACAGCTATCGGTGCCCGTGCGCTTGCGCATTGAGATATGACAAACCTTGCAGCAGGGCAGATTTTTGCTGCCATCATCCTTGGCGGGGATGCGGATCGGTATCGGTGCGCCGGTTCCGCCGCACGACGCAACCATCATGACGCTGGCGTGGCCGGGCGACGGCATGGCCATCTGCAGCACGGCCAATGGCGCGAACAGGCGCATGAGGCGGTTCATGGCTGATCCTCTTCCTCGATCAGGATGCGCGCGGCGGCGCCATCGAGATCGCTGAATTGCCCGCGCTTCAAGGCCCAGAAGAACCCGGCCAGTCCGAACAGCCCCATGCCGAGTGCGATGGGGAGCATGAAGGCGATGCCGTTCATTTCGTCTCTCCGGCAAGGCGCAGCGAATTGGCGACGACGATCAGCGAGCTGGTCGACATGGCGACGGCGGCGATCAGCGGGGTGACGTGGCCGAGAATGGCCAGCGGAACGGCCAGCACGTTGTAGCCGATGGCGAGCGCGAAGTTCTGCCGGACCACGCGCATGGTCGCCCGCGAGACGCGGATCGCGCGAGGGACGGCGAGGAGCGAGTCTCCGGTGAACACCATGTCCGCTGCCTGCCGCCCGACATCGCTGGCGGAACCCGGCGCGATCGAGGCATTGGCGGCGGCCAGCGCCGGGCCGTCGTTCAGGCCGTCGCCCGCCATCATCACCTTCCAGCCGACGCGTTGCAGGCGCTGGAGAGCCTCCTGCTTGTCGGCAGGAGAAGCTGCGGCTTGCGCCGTCAGACCGGTGGCGCGGGCTACTGCTGCCACTGCCGGGACCGAATCTCCGGAAAGGATCGAAGGATCGACTTTCAGAGCCTTCAACTGCGCCAGAGCCTCATCTGCATCGGGGCGAAGACGGTCAGCAAAGGGAATGACGCGGACGGCATCGCCTTCGATGCGGAACGCCGTGGCCATGCCCTGCGACGAGGCAGGACGGCCCAGCGCGACCGCCAGACCGTTCCAGCGGGCGGTGATGCCCTGCCCTGCTTCCTCGCGCACATCTTCGACAACTGCGGCCCGCACGCCGCGGGCACCAAGGGCTTGCACCAGGCCGAGCGACAGCGGGTGGCGGCTATGGCTGGCAAGGGCCATGACGACCGAGCCTTGCGCTTTCGTCAATGCGCCGAGCGCGACTTCGTCCGGCACGGGGCGTCCGAGCGTGAGCGTACCGGTCTTGTCGAGCAGGATACGGTTGACCTCGGCCATGCGTTCGAGCGCGGAGCCGTCCTTGACCAGAATGCCGCGCTTCAGCAGCGCGCCTGCCGCTACGACTTGCGCTACCGGGACGGCAAGGCCGAGCGCGCAGGGGCAGGTGATGATCAGCACCGCAATGGCGATGACCAGCGACTGGTAGACGCCAGCGCCCGCGATCATCCATCCGGCAAAGGTGAGCGCCGCCAGCGTGTGGACAGCAGGGGCATAGAGGCGCGAGGCGCGATCGGCGATGCGCACGAACTTCGAGCGCGATTGCCCGGCTGCTTCCATCAGGCGGGCGATTTCGGACAGGGCGGTATCTCGCCCGATGGCGGTAACGCGCACGTCGACCGGTGCATCGACGTTCAGTGTCCCGGCGTGAACGACCGTGCCGGGCGCGGCCTCGACCGGTGCGCTTTCGCCAGTCAGCAGCGACTGGTCGAAGCGCGTCGTGCCGCGCAGGACTTCGCCATCGGCGGCGAGGCGTTCGCCCGCCGCGACGCGCATGAGCATGCCGGGCTGCAGCGATTTCGTGTCGAGCCAGCGGGTTGCGCCATCCGCCTCAACGACCATCGTGCCACTGGCGACCTGGCGCAACAGGGCATCGACGCCCGAACGCGCGCGATCGCGCATCATCGCATCGAGTACGCGCCCTGCCAGCAGGAACATCAGCAGCATGAGCACGCCGTCGAACCAGGCCTCTGCCCCGCCGGTCAGGGTTTCGTAGAACGACAATCCGGTGGCGATGGTCACGCCGATGGAGATCGGCACGTCCATGTTGGTCCTGCCATGGCGCAGCACCTTCCAGGCCGAAGCGAAGAACGGGCGGCCGGCATAGACGATGGCGGGCACCCCGATCATCGCCGAGACCCAGTGAAACAGCGATCGCGTCGTCCCGTCGGCGCCAGACCAGACGCTGACCGACATGAGCATGACGTTCATGCAGGCAAAGGCGGCAACGCCGAGTGGGGCGAGAAGTGGCCTGACGGCCGAAACGGGTTCGGCCTCGATCTCGCGCGGCTGCGCATCGAAACCGGTAGCTGCGAGCGTCGCCACGAGCGTTGGCGGCTCGACCTCCGGGGCGTGGATGACTTCCACCGTCCGTGCGGTCAGGTTGGTTCTTGCGCTGGCCACCCCGTCGAGCGCGGCGAGCGCGCGCTCGACCTTGCCCATGCAGCCGGCGCAGTGCATGCCCGGCACGGCGAGGACAGTGTGGACTGCATCGTCAGGGACAGCGCGAAGGCGGGCGGCGACGGTCACAGCACTTCACCTACGGCGCGCCACACCTTGCCTTCGGCCTGGACCATGACCCGCAAGCGCCAGCGACCGGCTTCGAGCGGGGCGGCGTAAGTGCCCGGTGCAAGTTCGTGCAAGGTCAGGTCGGTCTCCGGACGCTGGCCGAGCGGATGTTCGGCAACGGCAGAGACCTTGGCGGCAGCGATGGCGCTGCCCTTGCTGTCGCGCAATGTGATCGCCGCCCTGCCTTGCTCGTCGCGGGCGATGTCGGCTTTCCAGCCGAGCGCCTGCTCAGCGCTGGCTTCCTTGAGCCAGCCGTTGAACTGCTGGCTGGCAACGTAGGAATTCTCGACCACCACCCCGCCGAAAGTGTCCGTGGCAAGCCGCGCCATGAGGACGTTGACCGCGATGACCACGCCGAAGAAGCTGACGAGGATCAGGGTGATGTGCTTGCCGGTGAACGGGCGAGCGGTACGGCTGTTCTGGGTCATTCGCCGTGTCCTTCAGGGAGGGTGAAGCTGGTTTCGCTGCGGTCCATGCCGCCTTCGTCATCGGGGGCCGTGAGGACGAAGGCGAATTCGCCGTGGCCCCTGTCATGATGGCCTTCACCGTGGCCGTCGCGGCGGTGTTCGCCATGTTCACCACGGCGCCGGGCAACGACGTAGATGCGCAGGCGCTGCGTGGTGTCGGCGGGGACGCGGAAGGTGAGATCGCGCTTGGCAGCGGCTGCGTCCATCTCGTCGGTGAACATGGCAGCGCCTTCAAGGCCTTCCAACGCGACGCGGAAGGTGCGCGGGCGCTCTTCCATGTTGCGCAGCTTGATCGTGTAGGCGTTGCGGATTGTCCCGTCAGACAGCGTCACGAACTCGGGATTGCGGTCCTTGGCCACCGAAATGTCGAGACGGGCGCGCTGGCCAAGGGCGAAGAGCATTGCCGCGCCGATCGCCGACCACACCCCGAGATAGATCAGCGTGCGCGGACGGAAGATGGTCTTGAGGACCGGGGTGGGCTCCTCGCCCTTCTTCTCCTTTTCGGCATCGACCAGCGTGCAGTAGTCGATCAGTCCGCGCGCGCGACCGACGTCGGCCATGGCCTTGTCGCAGGCGTCGATGCACAGCGCGCAAGTGATGCAGCCGATCTGCGGCCCCTCGCGGATGTCTATGCCGGTCGGGCATACGGCGACGCACTGCATACAGTCGATGCAGTCACCCAGCGGAGTGGCAGCCTTGACCGCGCTCTTGACCGAGCCGCGCGGCTCGCCGCGCCAGTCCTTGTAGGTGACGATCAGGCTCTTCTCGTCGAGCATCGCGGTCTGGATGCGCGGCCAGGGGCACATGTAGATGCAGACCTGTTCGCGCATGAAGCCGCCGAAGATGAAGGTCGTCATCGTCAGGACGAATGTGGTCGCATAGGCGACAGGAGCGGCAGTGCCGGTCCAGAATTCGTATTGCAGCGTCGGTGCGTCGGCGAAGTAGAAGATCCAGGCCCCGCCCGTGGCGAAGCTGATGGCGAGGTAGATGGTCCACTTCAGCGCGCGCTTGCCGATCTTGCCGGCTGTCCACGGCGCCTTCTGCAGGCGCAGCTGGGCGTTGCGGTCGCCATCGATGAAGCGATCGACGTGCTGGAACAGGTCCGTCCACACCGTCTGCGGGCAGGCATAGCCGCACCAGGCGCGACCCACCGCCGAGGTGACGAGGAACAGGCCGATCCCGGCCATGATCAGCAGGCCTGCCACGAAGTAGAATTCATGCGGCCAGATTTCGATATCGAACATGAAGAACCGGCGGTGCGCCAGATCGATCAGCACCGCCTGGTCGGGGGCATAGGGGCCGCGGTTCCACCGAATCCACGGCGTGCCCCAGTAAATGCCCAGGCACACGATCATGACCAGCCACTTGAAGCGGCGGAACGGTCCGTTGATAGCCTTCGGGAAAACGCCTTTCCGCTTTTCGTAGAGGCCGATTTCGTTCGAGTGGTCCGCGCGGAGTTTGGGATCGTGCGCAGTCATGACCGTGTTGTCCTGTGTTCGGGTTATTTGGCAGCGGCAGGGGCTGCGGCAGGAGCGGGAGCTTCCTCGCCGCCGCCCAGCGAATGGACGTAAGTGGCCAGCATCTTCACCGTCACCGGATCGAGACGCGTGCCCCACGATGGCATCACGCCGTACCGGGCGTTCGTCACCGTCTGGGTCAGCGCCTTGCGGTCACCACCGTAGAGCCAGATCGCATCGCTGAGCTTGGGCGCGCCAAAAGCCCGATCGCCTTCACCGCTGGCGCCATGACAAGCGACGCAGTTTGCGGCGTAGATCTCGGCGCCGCGCTGCGAGGAACCGCTCGGCTTCTCCTGCGCGCTGATCACCCGGACATGGCTGACCACGTCCTGCACTTGGGCCGGCGTCAGGATGCCATCGCGCCCGAAGGCCGGCATCTGACTCATGCGGGTGGCGTCGTCGCCGGGCTGGCGCACGCCGTGGACGAGCGTCTGGTGGACCGTGGCGACATCGCCGCCCCACAGCCAGTCGTCGTCATTGAGGTTGGGATAGCCCGCACTGCCAGCGGCGCCATTGCCGTGACACTGGATGCAGTTGACCTTGAACGCAGCGCGGCCACCGTCGATCGCGGCGCGGCGCAGGCGCGGATCAGCGGCGATCTGTTCGATCGAGGCCTTGTCGAGTTCGGCCAAGAGCCCCGCCTTGCGCGCGGCTTCTGCCTTCATCTCCTGGTCGAGCTGGCCGCGGCTGGTCCAGCCGAATGTTCCCGCCGTCGCCTTGTCGATCATCGGCCAGGCCGGGTAGACCACGCAGTAGGCGATGGAGAAGACGATCGTGGCGTAGAAGGACCACAGCCACCAGCGCGGCAGGGGATTGTTCAGTTCCTCGATGCCGTCCCATTCGTGGCCGACGGTTTCGACGCCGGTTGCGTCGTCGATGCGCCCTCCGGCGGAGGCCGGAATCTTGTTAGACTCAGACATCGGTTTCGTCCTTGAAGATCGAGTTCGCAGCCTCGCGGTTCAGCGGCTTGGCGCCGGGGCGGAACGGCCATGCGCTCAACCCCACGAAAATGGCCGTCATCACCAGCAGGCCCCAGCTGTCAGCGAGATGCCGCAGCATGTCGTAAGTGGAGTGGGTGCTCATCGGCCCTTCTCCTTGGCGAGCTTCTCCTGCGCGGCAGGGGCGTTCACGTCGACAAGCGTGCCCAGCATCTGGAGATAGGCGACAAGCGCATCCATCTCGGTCAGACGCGTCGGATCGCCGTCAAAGTCGCGCGCCTGCGCCTTGGGGTAGCGCTTGAGCAGATCGGTCGCGTCTGCGTTCGGATCGGCCTGGGCCTTGAGGTCCTCGTTGGCCTTCTCGATGTCGGTCTTCGAATAGGGCACGCCGACCTGGTAGAGCGTGCGCAACTCTGCCGTCATGTCGCCCGGGTTCAGGTCATGCTCGGCAAGGTGCGCGTACGTCGGCATGATCGATTCCGGCACCACGGCGCGCGGATCCTTGAGGTGCTGCACGTGCCATTCATCGGAATAGCGATTGCCGACGCGGGCAAGGTCAGGCCCGGTACGCTTCGAGCCCCACTGGAACGGATGGTCGTACATCGATTCCGCTGCAAGGCTGTAGTGGCCGTAGCGTTCGACCTCGTCACGGAACGGACGGATCATCTGGCTATGGCAGGTGTAGCAGCCTTCGCGGACGTAGATGTCGCGCCCGGCCTGCTCGAGCGGGGTGTAGGGGCGCATGCCGTCCACCTTCTCGATCGTGTTGTCGATCCAGAACAGCGGGGCGATCTCGACGATGCCGCCCACGGTCACTGCCGCGAAGGCCGCGAGCCCGAGGAGCGTCACGTTGCGCTCCAGTTTCTTGTGCTTTTCCACGATTGTCGTCATGGGATTTTCTCCGGATGCGTCTGATCAGGCTGCGGCAGGCGCGGCGAGGATCGGACGGTCCTTTTCGGGATCGTAGGGGGCGTCGCTCATCGGTGCTTCGTCACGCAGCGCCCCAAGGATCGTGCGCCAGACGTTGACGGTCATGACCACGGCTCCTGCGAGGTAAAGCAGGCCACCGAATGCGCGCAGAAAGAACATCGGCTTCAGCGCAAGGACGGTTTCGGCAAAGCTGTTCACCAGGTAGCCGTCGGCACCATATTCGCGCCACATCAGGCCCTGGGTGATGCCTGCCACCCACATCGAGGCGGCGTAGAAGACGATGCCCACGGTCGCGAGCCAGAAGTGCCAGTTGACCATGCGCAGCGAGTAGAGCCGTTCACGGTTCCACAGGCGCGGCACGAGGTAATAGACCGCCGCGAAGGTGATCATGCCGTTCCAGCCCAGCGCGCCGGAGTGGACGTGGCCGATGGTCCAGTCGGTATAGTGCGACAGGCTGTTCACCGACTTGATCGACATCATCGGGCCTTCGAAGGTGCTCATGCCATAGAAGGCGAGCGCCATGACCATCATGCGGATGATCGGATCGGTTCGGACCTTGTCCCAGGCGCCGTTGAGCGTCATCAGGCCGTTGATCATGCCGCCCCAGCTCGGCATCCACAGCATGACCGAGAAGACCATGCCCAGCGTCTGCGCCCAGTCGGGCAGCGCGGTGTAGTGAAGGTGGTGCGGACCCGCCCAGATGTAGAGGAAGATCAGCGCCCAGAAGTGGATGATCGACAGGCGGTAGGAATAGACCGGGCGTTCGGCCTGCTTCGGAACAAAGTAGTACATCATCGCCAAGAAGCCGGCGGTGAGGAAGAAGCCGACCGCGTTGTGGCCGTACCACCACTGCACCAGCGCGCCCTGCACACCGGCAAAGATCGGGTAGCTGCGGCTGCCGACGAAGCTGACCGGCCAGTTCAGGTTGTTGACGATGTGCAGCATCGCCACGGTCACGATGAACGACAGGTAGAACCAGTTGGCGACATAGATATGCGGTTCGGTGCGCTTGACGATCGTACCGACGAAGACCGCGAGGTAGGCCACCCAGACGATGGTCAGCCACAGGTCGACGTACCATTCGGGCTCGGCATATTCCTTGCCCTGCGTGATGCCGAGCAGATAGCCGGTTGCCGCCAGCACGATGAACAGCTGGTATCCCCAGAACACGAAACGGGCGAGGCCGGGGAAGGCCAGCCTCGCCCGGCAAGTACGCTGCACGACGTAGAACGACGTGGCGATCAGCGCGTTGCCTCCGAAAGCGAAGATGACCGCAGAGGTGTGCAGCGGGCGCAGGCGGCCGAACGCGGTCCATTCAAGACCGAGGTTCAGGACCGGCAGCGCCAGCTGCAGTGCGATGTAGAGCCCTGCCAGGAACCCTGCCATGCCCCAGAAGACGGTCGCGATCACGCCCCAGCGGATCACGTCGTCGTCGTAGCGGCCCTGATCAGGTGCGAGGATGGCCTTCGACAGATCCACCCCGCGCAGCGTGACGATCAGCCCGATGATGCAGGCCAGTGCCACGATGCCCATGTGGATCGCGAAACCCGTGTCGACGGCTGCAGCGCAGGCGGCGACGGCGATAAAGAGCGCAACGAGCCAGAGGCCCGAGCGCGATAGTGCCGATTCCATGGAGCCTTCCCTTCCATGAGTGATGTGCATGCCGCGCTGCACCCAAGGGCGGGGAGGAACATTGACCAGAGTCAAATCGCGCAAAATCAGCCTTATACTTTGGTCGTAGATCGCGTTTTCGCATTTTTGCGCTTCGTCAATGTCTCGTGATTCGGTGCGGTGCATCAGGCTGTCCAAGCCACGGACGATCTGGGGCCAGCGAGGGGCTGGCCATCCGTGGTGCAGGACAAGACCGATGAAGAAGCTGATTACCGCCGCCCTGCCCCTGGCCTTCGCAGCCGCCGCTCTTGCACCGGCATCGGCCCTTGCCGGCTCGGCCGAAGGCAAGCTGCAGGTCAAGGTGCTCGGCACTGGCGTGCTTCCGGACGGCAAGATCGTGGAAGTGAAGAAAGACCCCCTGGGCCTGACCACCGGCGCGCAGACCAAGGCCAACGACAACTATGTGCCGACCCTTGCGGTCGAGTATTTTCTGACGCCCAACGTCTCGGCCGAGACGATCTGCTGCTTCACCCAGCACCATGTCAGCGGCGTGGGCGCCCTGGCCCCAGCCACCAACATCGTCGACCACGTGCTGGTGCTGCCGGCCACGCTGACGCTGAAGTATCACCTGCCGATGGGCGGCGGGATCAAGCCATATGTGGGCGCCGGTCCGTCGATGTTTCTGATCTTCGGTGAAAAGCCTGGTTCGAGCATCACTGGCCTGGGCGTGACCAAGGTCAAGATGTCCAACGAAGTGGGCTTTGCCCTTCAGGCGGGGGTGGACATTCCGGTCAACGACAAGGGTCTCGGTGTCAGCATCGATGCCAAGAAGTATTTCCAGGACACGACCGCCCACTTCTATGCCGGAAATGCCGAAGTCCTGACCACCAAGCACTCGCTTGACCCGTGGGTCGTGAGCGCGGGACTCGCATACCGCTTCTGACGAAATCCCCTTCCCGTCCGGCGCCCCCCACGCGCGCCGGATCAGGGGACGGCGGGCAGGAAATCACGAGGTTCTGGGATCGCCTCGCTGGTTTTCTGCCCGCCACTTTTTTGTTTGTTCAACTTACAAATCCCAACAATTCCGGGCATTTCAGGCCTGTTGCGCCGCAGCCACAGGTGTGGCTGAATAGGCGGAACTTCCCCAAAGCCTGATTGCGCCGAACCGTTGCTCTAGCGCATGGGAACTCCAGCACTTGTCAACGAACAAGTTGCCATCGCAACTACAGTTGCGCCATTTCGGGAGGATACAACAATGGCTAACCCAGCCCGCATTCGCAGGATTCTGCTCTCGTCCGTCGCCTCGCTGGTGATCGCGACGCCCGCCCTCGCCCAGTCCGCCGATGAAGCACAGGCTGAAGACGGCAGCACCGGCAACGAAATCGTCGTCACCGCAACCAAGCGCGCCCAGACGATCCAAGAAGTGCCGTTCTCGGTGAACGCGCAGACCGCAGCCGACATCGAGAAGACCGGCGCCAGCTCGATCGAAGACATCTCGCGCTCGGTCGCCGGCCTCACTGTCCAGAACCTCGGGCCCGGCCAGAGCCAGGTTTCCGTGCGCGGCGTATCGGCAGGCCAGATCGTCCGCGACCAGCCGGGCGTGAAGGAACAGGTCGGCATCTATCTCGACGAATCCGTCACCTCGCTGTCGCTGTTCACACCTGATTTCGACCTGTTCGACCTCAACCGCGTGGAAACGCTGCGCGGGCCGCAGGGCACGCTGTTCGGTTCGGGTTCGGTGGGCGGTACCGTCCGCTACATCACCAACCAGCCCAAGCTGGGCCAGACCGAAGGCCAGGTCGCCGCTGACGTCAACGTGCTCGACGGCGGCGATGTCGGCTATTCGGCCAAGGGCGCCGTCAACGTGCCGCTGGGCGAGAACGCCGCGCTGCGCGTGGTCGGGTATGGCGAGCACTTTGCCGGCTTTATCAACGCAGTCGGCCCCGCGGCCGGCAAGAACATCAACGACGGCGAGCGCTACGGCGTTCGCGCAGCAGTGCTGTTCGAGCCTGTTGCTGGCGTGAAGATCACGCCGCGCATCGTCTACCAGGACATCAAGACCAACGGCTTCAACCGCGCGGACGTGTACCACTTCTACCAGAGCCCGCTGGCTGGCGCTCCCGCGCTGCCGGAAAACACGCAGTATCTGAAGCTGCGCGAAGGCTTCCGCGACAAGACCACCTTGGCTGACCTCACGATCTCGGCTCCAGTTTCGGATTCGATCGAGGTCACCAGCGTCACGACCTATATCAACCGCGATATTCTGGTTAGCCGCGATGCTTCGGCCCTGACCGGCTCGGTCTCGGTCTCGTTCGCCGGTTTGGAACCGCTTGTGGCGCCGGGCGCAAACCTGCCTTCGAACCTGCGCGATGGCACCAAGCTGAAGACCTGGACCCAGGAAGTGCGCCTGGCCTCGTCAGGCAAGGGCCCACTCCAGTGGGTACTTGGCGGGTTCTACAGCAAGATCGACCGTAAATACGCCCAGCGCCTGCCCACCCCGGGTTACGACGCCTTCGGAAACCTGTTCCTTGCCGCCCTGTGCCAAGCCGAAAACACGTGCCGCGTTCCCAACGCCAATCCGGCTTTGCGTACCCCGTTCGTGTCGACCGACGCTGCGATCGCCAACGGGTTCCCCGCGAACTCGCCTTACAATGCCGATATCCCATACGACATCGAGCAGTTCGCGATCTTCGGTGAAGCCAGCTACAAGATCGGCGACTTCAAGATGACCGCAGGCGGTCGCTATTACGACTTCAAGGAATCGCGCGATTTCATCTCGGGCGGCGTCTTCGCCAACGGTGACCGCCGGATTGCCGACAAGACCAAGAGCGACGGGTTTAATCCCCGCTTCATCGTCAGCTATCAGCCGAGCCGGGATCTTTCGATCAACCTGCAGGCTTCGAAAGGCTTCCGCCTTGGTGGCGTGAACGACCCGCTGAACCTGCCGCTCTGCTCGGCCAACGACAAGGTCATCTTCGGTAACAGCCAGACCTACAAGGACGAGACCCTTTGGAACTACGAGGCCGGTGTGAAGCTCGCCAGCGGCCCCGTCACCTTCAATGCGGCGGCGTTCTACAACGATATCCGCAACCTGCAGGTCACGGCCGACGCCGGAAGCTGCTCGTCGCGCGTGGTGTTCAACGTGCCAAAGGCGCACACCACCGGTGTCGAAATGGAACTCGCTGCCGACCTCGGCATGGGCTTCTCGCTCGCAGTCAACGGCTCGGTGATCGAATCGCAGTTCGACAGCAGCGTCAAGGACGGCACTGGCGCGATCATCGCGGGCATCCGTGACGGCAACCGCCTGCCGACCGTGCCGAAGTTCCAGATGTCGGCAACAGCCGGTTACACCACTGAAGTGTCTAGCGGCATGGAGTTGTCGGCCAATGCCAGCTTCCAGCATGTCGGCAACCGCTTCACCCAGCCCTCGGATCAAGAGGCCGGCGCAGGCGTGTTCGGCAACTCGCTGTTCTTCAATCCGGCAACCGGCGCCTACGGCAGCGGCGCCTACAACTTCGGATCGTATCAGCTTCCAAGCTACAACCTCGTCAACATCTCGGCGGGTCTGAACTGGGAGAACGGCCTGTCAGTTCTGGTCTATGCCAACAACCTGTTCAACGAAACGCCGCTGCTCTCGCTCGACCGAGAACGCGGTGGCCGCGCACGCCTCGGCTACAACGTCGGCACGCCGCGCAAGATCGGCATGACCGTGCGCAAGTCGTTCTGATCCTTCGGGATCGGACAAGAGAAAGGCCGGTCCCGCAAAGGGCCGGCCTTTTCCATTTCCAACGCTGGAGCCGGCTTCAACCGGCCAGCGAGACCAACGCCTGCCGGTTCAGTATCTCCACCTCGCGACGCGAAGGCAGTTCGATCACGCCTTCATTCTTGAGCTTGGTGAACTGACGGCTGACCGTTTCGATCGTCAGTCCCAGAACGTCGGCAACTTGCTGGCGGGAAAACGGCAGTGAAAAACGGCGTGCAGGGCCGAAAGCGGGAGTGCATCCCGTTTCCGCCAGGCGATCGGACATTTCCAGCAGGAATGTCGCGATCTTTTCCGATGCGTTCTTGCGCCCGAGGAGCATCATCCACGAACGCGTGCGGTCGAGTTCCGCAAGAGTGCGCTCCAGCAGCTTGTGCTCAAGCTCGGGATGTTCGCGGGCGAAGCGGTCAAAATCGTTGCGCGAGAACACGCAGACACGCGCATCCGTCAGCGCGACCACGCTGGCGCTGCTGGTCTGTCCGAAGGGACGGCCGATGAAATCCGATGGATAGGCAACGCCGACGATCTGCTCGCGCCCGTCCTCCGTGCTGGTGGTCAGCTTGAGGACGCCTTCGATCACATTGGCGACGAGCAGCGAATCATCGTCTTCCCAGATCAGCGGTTCGCCCGCCGTCACCACTCTGCGTCGACCGATCTGATTGAGCGCTTCAATCTCACGGTTGTCGAGTCCGGCGCAAATGGCACGATTGCGGACGACACAGGTATCACAGGAAGACATGGCGCTTCGTTATCATTCCGAACCATTTCCGGCAATTGGCGAAAAGGATCGGTCTTCGGGCTCTCCGAAGCACGAAAAAATTGGGCGGTCCGTTTCTGCCGGGCCGCCCGAGTTGGGGAGAAATCGCCGAAGCGGGGCGGAGGCCGGTGGGGTGCATCCACCCCGCTTCGTCGAAGTCATGACTATCCGCGCGCGCCCGAGCCCGCGTTGACGGAAGTCAAAAACACCAACAATTTTTAGGATTGCTGCAGAATTCAGAGCGCGGGAAGCTGCGTCACGTCGTGATACTGGCCCCGGAAGAACAGCAGCGGTGTGCCGTCTTCGCGACGGTCCAGCGCCTCGACTGCGCCAACCACCAGAAAGTGATCGCCGATGTCCTCGACCCGCTCGACCGTGCAGTCGATCCAGGCAATCGCGTCCTCGAGAAGCGGCATGCCGGACGGCGTGTGATCGTGCGCAAGCTCGGCAAACTTGTCCTCAGCCTTCGCTGCAAAGCGCTTGCACAGCTCCAACTGGTCAGCGCCCAGCACATTCACGCAAAACCGGCCCGTCTCCGCGATCTTGGGCCATGTGCTCGATCGCTTGTCCGGGAAAAATCCCACAAGCGGCGGATCGAGCGAGATCGAACTGAACGAGCCCACGACCAGACCGTGCCGCGTTCCATCCGGCTCGACCGAAGTGATGACGCAGACACCTGTCGGCCAGGTACCGAGGACGTTACGGAAATGGCGGGGATCGATCATGCGCGCCTGCCTGTCGCCATTTCGCGCGGGCGTCAACCGTCCCTGAAGGTCTGGCGGGCTATTCGAAGTACGCGATACAGCGCACTTCGATGCTTTCCCGGATCTTCGCATCGGGCAGGCTGGTATCGTGAAACGCGGTGTGCGGGCAGCGCCAGGTGACCGAGTGATCGCTGTCCTGAAATTTGAACAGCAGCACGTCGTCTGCCTGCATGTTCGAGAAGTACCACCAGCGGTGGCGCTCGCGATGGCGGAAGATCGTCGCGGCGATCATCTGGTCCTCCCCTTCGACAGGAGCGGTCAGGGCGTCGCCGGTCGGGAATTCATCGACCACGAACAGGGTGTTCGAGGCGGTTTCCTCATCACTCACCGTGCGTCCGTCGCATACTGCCAGCGGCCAGTCCTGCGGCCCGGGCGAAAACGTCCGCCACAGCGAAAAGCAGATATAGCGCTTGTACCCCGGACCATCGGCAAACCGATCGGCATAGACCCGCGCGGCGGCGCGTTGCCCGGTAATCTCGTTATAATCGACGTGCGCTTCGCCTGCCGGTGGCTGGATTCCGCCGGAGTGCTGATAACCCTCGACCTTCTGTTTCGCCCTGGCCGACAGATCAGCCGACGTCCGGATCATCCACCCTTGAGCAGCGGTTCGGCTTGCCCCGGAAAGGCGCGTCACCAGGTTCTCGACTTCAGCCAGATAGGCGGCGTCGACCGCGGGCTTATCGTGGAAATCGGCAATGGCAGAGCGATGCTTGCCGAGCACGAAGCCATGCGTGTCGAGCGTGAAGTGATCGCGGATGGTCATCCCGTCGCGCACTTCGCAAGCGTAATCGAAATAGTCGCCGGTGTTCATCTCGGCGCCCTGCGAGACATAACGCCGCGTGACGTAGTCCCCCTCGCCCAGATACCGGATCAGCGCGGGAGCGCGGCGGACAGATTCCTCGATCGGCTCAAGCTGCGCAGTGACGTTCATCTGCCTCTCCCAAGGCCTTGTTTCTGATCCGGCCGACCTTCACATATGTTAGCCTGCCTAATCAAGTGGTGCCTTGAAAAGAAATGCAAGCCAAACGCGTAAAAGGCGTGTAGGGGCCGCCGCACAGGTATCGCCGTGCACTGTGTGGGAACGGGCTGAGGCGATTCGTGCCGGGGAAGTACCCCGGCCACCCAGCCGATATTGGCCCAACACATATGCGAATGTCGCTTCGGCGGCAGGAATGGCGATTTTGACGATGACTTTTGCACACCTCCCCAGCCCGCTCGCGCAGGCACTCGAAGCGCATGGCTATACGGCGCTTACGCCCGTCCAGGCTGCCGTTACCGAACCCGAAGCTTCGGGGCGCGACCTTGTCGTGTCGGCGCAGACGGGCTCGGGCAAGACCGTGGCTTTCGGCCTTGCCATGGCGCCGGAACTGATCGGCGACGAAAGCGCCCTCCCCTTCGCCACCGCGCCGCTGGCCCTGGTCGTGGCGCCAACCCGCGAACTCGCTCTGCAGGTCAGCCGCGAACTGCAGTGGCTCTATGCGCCGACCCACGCGCGCATCGCCACCTGCGTCGGCGGCATGGACCCTTCTCGCGAACGCCGCACGCTGCAGGGCGGAGCGCATATCGTCGTCGGCACGCCGGGCCGCCTGCGTGACCACCTCGAACGCGGCGCGCTCGACCTCTCCGCGCTCGCCTGCGTCGTGCTCGACGAAGCCGACGAGATGCTCGACATGGGCTTCCGCGAAGACCTCGAGGAACTGCTTGACGCAACGCCGGAAAACCGCCGCACGCTGCTGTTCTCGGCGACGATGCCAAAGCCGATCGAGGCATTGGCAAAGCGCTACCAGAAGAACTCGCTGCGCATCTCCACCGTTGGCGAAAATCGTGGCCATGGCGATATCGCCTACCGCGCCGTCGCCGTTGCTCCTGCCGAGATCGAAGCCGCCGTGGTCAATCTTCTGCGCTTCCACGAGGCCGAAACCGCGATGCTGTTCTGCGCCACGCGCGACAACGTCCGCCGCCTCCATGCCACGCTGGTTGAACGCGGCTTCACCGCCGTCGCCCTTTCGGGCGAGCACAGCCAGTCCGAGCGCAACAACGCGCTGCAGGCCCTTCGCGACCGCCGCGCTCGCGTTTGCGTTGCCACCGACGTGGCCGCGCGCGGCATCGACCTGCCTTCGCTGAGCCTCGTCATTCACGTCGAGATTCCGCGCGATGCCGAAACGCTGCAGCATCGTTCGGGCCGGACCGGTCGCGCGGGCAAGAAGGGCACGGCCGTGCTCATCGTGCCGTTCCCGCGCCGCCGCCGCGTCGAGATGATGCTGCGCGGGGCCAAGATCAATGCCGAGTGGGCCGAAGTGCCGACGCCGGAAGCGATCCGCGCGCAGGACCGCGAACGCCTGCTCGAGACGATCCTCGCACCAGTGGAGCCGGACGAGGCCGATCTCGATATCGCCCGCACCCTGCTCGAACAGCGCAGCGCCGAGGAGCTGGCCGCAGCGCTGGTTCGCGCGCATCGCGCCGCCCTGCCCCAGCCCGAAGAGCTGCTCTCCGGCACCGACGAAGGTCGCAAGCAGGCCGCGCACCGCCCCGGCTTTGACGATGTGGTGTGGTTCCGCATGGACGTGGGCCGTCGCCAGAACGCTGATCCGCGCTGGATCCTGCCGACGCTGTGCCGTCGCGGTCACGTCTCGCGCCAGGAGATCGGCGCGATCCGCATCGCGCCGAACGATACCTGGTTCCAGGTCCCTCGCGCCATTGCCGACCGCTTCGCCGATGCCGTGCGCCGCACCGCCGATCCCAAGGGCGAGGACGAGAACGGCATCCACATCGAAGCCGCGCCAGATGGTCCGCGCGAAATGGCGCGCGACAATCGCCGCGGCGCCAATGACGGCCCGCGCAAGTTCCAGCGCAACGACGACCGTCGCGGCGACGACCATCGCGGCCCGCGCCGCCCTCACCCGGCCGGCCAGCGTCCGCAAGGCAAGCCGCATCGCAAGGGCCCTGCGCAGCCTCGCTGATCAACCTCGTGGAACGGAATCGCCTGCTCCGGCTTGGACATGATGTTCGAGCCGGAGTTTTCACATGTCCCTGATGCCCAAGCCTGCCACCTTCCGCCTGATCGGGGCGCTGGCCCTGCCCTTTGCACTGATGCTCGGTGCGTGCGACGCGGCGGATACGCCGACACAGCCCATGGACGCCAAGGATATTCCTGAGAACCAGGGCATGGGCGGCGCCTATGACGGAAACCCGACGGGGACTCCGTCAGGCACCGGCGCGGACACGCCTGTGAACGCACCAGCCGAGGACCGCTCCTCGGCTGACGGCACAACGCCAATGCAGTCGCAACCGCAGTAAGGCGGTTTATTCCTCGCCCATCCGCAGGGCGGCGATAAAGGCTTCCTGCGGGATCGAGACGTTGCCGTACTCGCGCATGCGGGCCTTGCCCTTCTTCTGCTTTTCCAGAAGCTTCTTCTTGCGGGTGATGTCGCCGCCATAGCACTTGGCGGTAACGTCCTTGCGCATCGCCGCGATCGTCTCGCGGGCAACAACCTTGCCGCCGATGGCTGCCTGCACCGGGATCTTGAACAGGTGGCGCGGGATCAGGTCCTTGAGGCGCTCGCACATGTGGCGTCCGCGCGCCTCGGCCGCGCTGCGGTGGACAATCATCGACAGCGCATCGACTGGCTCGTTGTTGACGAGAATGCTCATCTTGACAAGATCGCCCTCGCGCAAGCCGATCTGCTCGTAGTCGAACGAGGCATAGCCACGGCTGATCGACTTGAGGCGGTCGTAGAAATCGAACACGACTTCGTTCAACGGCAGTTCGTAGGTCACCTGCGCACGCCCGCCGACATAAGTCAGCCCGGTCTGCACGCCGCGCCGGTCCTGGCACAGCTTGAGCACCGAGCCGAGGTACTCGTCCGGCGTGTAGATGGTGCCCTTGATCCACGGTTCGTCGATCTGTTCGATGCGGCTTGGATCGGGATAGTCGGCCGGATTGTGCAGCAGGATCTCGCGCGCATCATCGTTGCGGCTGGCGCGCAGCTGGATGCGGTAAACCACTGAAGGCGCAGTGGTAATCAGGTCAAGATCGTACTCGCGGCTGAGACGCTCCTGAATGATCTCGAGGTGCAGCAATCCCAGGAAGCCGCAACGGAAACCGAAGCCCAATGCTGCGCTCGATTCCATCTCGAAGCTGAACGATGCGTCGTTCAAGCGCAGCTTGGCGATGCTTTCGCGCAGCTTTTCGAACTCTGCAGCATCGACCGGGAAGATGCCGCAGAACACGACCGGCTGCACTTCCTTGAAGCCCGGCAGTGCTTCCTTGGCGCCCTGCTTTACCGTGGTGATCGTGTCACCCACGCGGGCCTGCGCCACTTCCTTGATCTGCGCGGTGATGAAACCGATTTCGCCCGGACCCAGTTCGTCGAGCGTCTCGATCTTTGGCCGCATGCAGCCGACGCGGTCGATCAGGTGTTCGGTCCCCCCGGCCATGAACTTGACCTGCAGGCCCTTCCTGATCACGCCATCGATCACGCGAACGAGGATGACGACGCCGAGGTACGGGTCGTACCACGAGTCCACCAGCATGGCCTTGAGCGGTGCGCTGCGATCGCCCTTCGGCGGGGGAATGCGCTCGACCACGGAGTCCAGCACTTCCTCGATGCCGATGCCCGACTTGGCGCTGGTCATCACGGCGTTGCTGGCGTCGAGGCCGATCACGTCCTCGATCTCGGCCTTGACCTTTTCGGGCTCGGCGGCGGGCAAGTCGATCTTGTTGATCACCGGCACGATCTCGTGATCGTGCTCGATCGACTGATAGACGTTGGCCAGCGTCTGCGCTTCCACGCCCTGCGCCGCGTCCACGACCAGCAGCGCGCCTTCACAGGCGGCAAGGCTGCGGCTGACTTCATAGGCAAAGTCGACGTGGCCCGGCGTGTCCATCAGGTTGAGCTGATAGGTCTTTCCGTCCTTGGCCTTGTAATCAAGGCGCACGGTCTGCGCCTTGATCGTGATGCCGCGCTCCTTCTCGATATCCATGTTGTCGAGCACCTGCTCAGACATCTCACGCTCGGAAAGGCCCCCGGTGTACTGGATCAGACGATCCGCCAGCGTCGACTTGCCGTGGTCGATATGGGCGATGATGGAGAAATTGCGGATCAGCGAAAGGTCGGTCATGTCGGTCTTTGAATGAAAGCGGTGCGGTGCGCACCGGAGCGCCGTTAGCAGGTGTGATCCAGCGAGTCACGATGGCCCGAGTCTGCATCGGTGAAAGCCCCGAGACGCGATTCTTTTCAGATGTGCGTCAGTTTCTCGACATCGGACACAAAGCCGAAATATTATTTTTCCATTGAAATTCATATGGATAAATCGAATTATACGAAACGGAATCTGCCATCGCGTCAACTGGCTGTCACAAACTCGTCATTTTCAGCGCCTAGCGGCTCCGGCAACACAGCGAACGGAGAAGCAAAGTGTCGGCAAGCAAGGCGTTCAAGGCGGCGTTGGCAGCAACCGTCTTCCTGTCTGCGCCGCAGATCGCGGCAGCGGCGGAAGATCAGGACGCAAAGATCGCCGATCTTCAGCGCCAGGTCGATGAACTGAAGGCCATTGTCAAGGCGATGCAGGCGGCCCAGGCGGCTCCGCAGATCGCGGCCGCGCCGGCCACCACCACGCCTCTTGCCCCGGCAGCGCCCGTACCGACCAATCCTGCTGCCACGGCGCCGACGGCCACGCCCGTTGCCTTGGCCAGCGCCGCACCGGTCGAGAAAAAGAAGAAGGCCTGGCACGAGAAGCTGATGATCCGGGGCTACACCCAGATGCGCCTCAACGAGATCGTCAGCGGGCCGAAGAACGCGCCTGCAGGAGTATCAAGGCTGCGCTCGGTGCAGGACAGCGGGATCAGCGAGAACGGGAACTTCACGCTGCGCCGTGCTCGCCTTGTCGTGCAGGGTGAAATCTCCGACCGCGTCTCGCTCTACATGCAAGGCGATATGGCGGCTGCGGTCAGCAACCAGTCGGCAAATGAATCGCGCCAGCATTTCTTCCAGATGCGCGATGCCTATGCAGACGTGTTCCTCGACAAGGCCAAGACATTGAAGGTGCGTCTCGGCCAGTCGAAGGTGCCTTATGGCTGGGAGAACCTCCAGAGCTCCTCGAACCGTGTGCCGCTGGATCGTACCGATGCGATCAACGCCCCCGTTCCCGGCGAACGCGATCTTGGCGCCGTCCTCTATTACACCCCGCCGAAGATCCAGAAGATCTGGGACGAGCTTACCCAGGATGGCCAGAAGCTGTTCGGCAATTACGGCGCCTTCGCCATTGCCGCGTACAACGGCCAGGGCATCAACAAGGTTGAACGCAACGGCGGTCTGATGACGGTCGCCATGGCGACGGTGCCGTTCCGGCTCGACGGCATCGGCCTTGATGGCCAGGTCGCGGAATTCGGCGTAACCGCAATGCGCAACCAGTTCCGACCCGAAGTCCGCACGGGCGGCGTCTCGACGATCTCCTATGACGACAACCACGTGAACTTCCACGGCATGATCTATCCCAAGCCCTTTGGCATCCAGGCCGAATGGACCTTCGGGACCGCACCGCAATGGGACCGCACGCTTGGCGCCATCCGTTCGCAGCGGGCGTCCGGCGGCTATGTCATGGCCATGTACCGCATGCCGGAAACCCCGATCGGCCAGCTCATTCCCTTTGCGCGCTGGCAGAAGTATCGCGGCGGCTGGAAGAGCGCGATCAACGCGCCACGGCTCGAAACGGACGAGTACGAGGTGGGCGTCGAGTGGCTCCCGTTGAAGGAACTGGAAGTCACGCTCAACTATGCCAACGTCTCGCGTACCGAAGCAGACGAGAGACGGACCGGGCAGGCCAAGGGCGATGTCATCCGCGCGCAGGTGCAGTGGAACTATTGATCATGTGGGCCTGAATGGTGCCGGTCGGTCCGGCACCGCGAAAATGCCTGTCCTTGGGCGTCCGCTTATCGCAGGCAAGAGGCGGATCGTCGCTTGCCGCGGTGATGCCGTGCCTGTTCATCCGACGTTGTGGATCGTGTCGCAAGGATCGCCGTTGTCGCAGCAAATCGGATCAACCGAACTGCAAGCATCGTTTCGACTACGGGAGCATCCCATGAGAAAGACCATTCTGGCCGCAACCCTGGCAGCCATCGCTCTTCCCGCCGCACCGGCGCTGGCAGATCCCCCGCACTGGGCTCCCGCCCACGGTCACCGGGCAAAGCATGACCGCATCTATGACAGCCGTGGCCGCTACCTTGAGCCGCGTCGCATCAGCAGCCGCGATACCGTGTGGCGCGGTCGTGACGGACGCTACTACTGCCGTCGCAACAACGGCACGACTGGGCTGATCATCGGCGCTGCAGGCGGCGCGCTGCTGGGCCGCACCATTGATACGCGAGGCGATCGCGCTCTGGGTACGATCCTCGGCGCAGCGGGCGGCGCACTGCTCGGGCGCGAGATCGAACGGAGTGGTGGTCGCTGCCGTTAAGCGAATTCAGCTACAAGCATCAGGGCGGCTCGCAAGGGCCGCCCTTTTGCTATTTGCGCGCCAGTTCCTTGACCAGCGCGGGCGCAGGGTAGATCACGTCCAACGCATGCTGGATCGCTGCGGTGCTGACGACGACGGTTCGGTTGACTTCACCTTGATAGCCGTAGTTGCCACCGATCGAATGGATATTACCGTCGAACGCCGCGCCGATCACGCTGCCGTCGCGGTCGATTACCGGCGATCCCGAATTGCCACCGATGATGTCGTTGGTCGTGACGAAATCGAACGGCAAGGACTTGTCGATCTTCGCCTCGTTCGCCGCAAATGCACTGGCCAGTTCGAACGGTTCGGCACCGGTCGCCCGGTCGAAGGCACCTCCGATGGTGGTGACGGGCGCAACGTCCTGCCCGCGCTCCTTCCAGCCCTCGACCTTCCCATAGCTGATGCGCAGCGTGAACGTGGCGTCGGGATAGACACTGTTGCCATAGGCCATGAACCGCGCATCGGCGAGCCGGGCTCCTGCTTCGGCCAGAGGTCCGGCATAGCGTTCGTCCACCAGCTTCTTCAGTTCCCGCTCTCGGGCGTCGATCTTGCGGGCATAGACGATCATCGGGTCGGATGACGCCTCGATAGCCGTGCGACCGCCTTCCCACAGCGCCTTGCGAACCGCCGGATCGGCCAGCGTCGTCCCGCCAACCAGTCGCTCGGCCAAAGCCTCCGGCGACTCCTTACCCAGCAACAGCCGGGTGTCAGCATCGTCGGCACCAAGATACTCGCGCGCCTTCGACAGGCTCCATGCCAGTTCCAGCTGCTCCATCCACGGATAGACCGGTGCATCGTCGAGCAGCGTCTTGGCCGTGAGTTCGAGGCTGGAATCGCGGAATTCCGGCAGGCGCTCGGCATTGGGCTTTTCCCGCTCTGCCGCGCCCTGCACCAGCTTCATGGCCTGATCCATCAATGCGGAGTGCGGCACGATGAAGCGCCACGGCACATAGATGTCGCGATAGGACTGGACTGCCTTCGCCGTGTCCGCCCAGGGATCGCCGATCCCCGGTTTGCCCTTGGTCTTCGCCTTCAGGTCCGCCTCGGCATCGCCAAGCATCTTGAGGAATGCCGGATCGTTCAACGCCTTCTGCCGCCCGATATAGACCTTGAGGCTGTTCTCGATCCCGAACAGTTCGTCAGCGCCCTCGCGCTTCTGCTGCGGGCTCTTGTCCATTGCCGCAATAAGGCGCCCGCGCAGTTCGGACAGGATGGTCGTTGTCAGCGGAAGTCCGACTTCGCGCTGGAAGGCAATCTGGTCAGTGGTGAAAAGCCTCTGCGTTGCCCCCGGGTTGCCCACCACGAACGTCGCTTCGCCTACCTTCGGCCCGCGAGAGTTCCATGAGAGATGGGCAGGAGTTGGAACCGGTTTGCCATTCTCGTAGGCCCGCAGGAACGCGGCATCGAGCGCATAGCGCGGGTAGTTGAAGTTGTCCGGATCGCCCCCGAAGAACGCCGCCTGAAACTGTGGCGCCCAGGCCAGGCGCACGTCGGAATACTTGCGATAGGTATAGAGCTTGTACTGGCCGCCGCCGAACAGCGTTACAACCTCGCATCGCGTGGTCTTGCCGTCCTTGCACCCGTCTTTCTCGATCCGTGCAACTTCGGCATCGCGCGCCTTGACTAGCGCTTCGCCGGTGGAATTGCTGATCGCCGCCTTGACCCGTGCGGTCACGTCGGAAATTGCGGTCACGACCTCGGCCTGCTGGCCGGGGCACTTGAGTTCGTCTTCACGCCGGGCGGGCACGAAGCCGTCCTTCAGAAGATCACGCTGGTCGGTCGAGTTGTCCTGCGCGCATTCGACGACGCAATGGTGGTTCGTAAGGATCAGCCCTTCGGACGAGACGAAGCTGGCCGAACAGCCGCCGGTCAGGCGCACTGCTGCTGCCTGCACGCGGGCCAGCCACTTCGCATCGGGTGCCCACCCGTAGTCCTTCTGCATCCTGGCCGTCGGGAATGCATCGAAAGTCCACATGCCCTCGTCAGCCAGAGCCTGCGCAGAATGGAATGACAACGACAGCAGCGCGGCGGAAGCGGCAAGACGGAATTTGGCCATGGCACCCGGTCCTGAAAGTTACAATTGCAATCGCATTAACCATCGCATGACATGAACGGATTTTAAAGTGACAATGTTACATGCAATCTTCGTCAATAAACCCTTGCGACAGGATCGGCTTCGCATAACCTGTGGGCATGTGGCTGCTAGACCAGATGCTCAAGAGGCTGATCCGCAAGGGTAAGCTTGTCGTAATCGATCATGATGGCAAGGAGTACGCCTACGGCGAGCCAACCGCTCCGCCCCTGAAGATCCGTTTCACGGACAAGGGCGCGGCCATGCATGTCGCCAAGGACCCGCGAGTCGGCGCGGGCGAGGCGTACATGGACGGACGCATGGTCATCGAACCGCCGCACGATGTGCGCGATTTCGTCCTGTTCGTCATGGGCAATGCCAGCAGCGCCGGCGGGATTGACCGCAAGGGCCCGGTCCGCAAGGCGCTTTCCAAGGTCGTCTCGCGCATCGACCAGATCAACCAGCGGGCGCAGGCCTCGAAGAACGTCGTTCACCACTACGACCTGACCCGCCAGTTTTACGAGCTGTTTCTCGACGAGGACCGGCAATACACCATGGCCTACTTCCGCGATCCTCAGAACACGCTGGAGCGCGCTCAGGTCGACAAGAAGGCGCTGATCGCCTCCAAGCTCCGGCTGGTGCCGGGGCAGAGTTCAGGGATGCGCGTGCTGGACATCGGCTGCGGCTGGGGCGGTCTTGCGCTCTATCTCAACCGCCACTTCGGCTGCGAAGTGCTTGGCGTAAGCCTTGCGCCCGATCAGGTGAAATTCGCGCAGGAGCGCGCCGAAGAGGCTGGCGTCGCCGACAAGGTCAAGTTCCAGCTGATCGACTATCGCGATGTGCAAGGCCAGTTCGACCGCATCACCAGCGTCGGCATGATCGAGCACGTCGGCGCACCCAACTTTGGCGAATACTTCGCGAAGACGAACGAGCTGCTCGATCCCGATGGGATCATGCTGACCCACACGATCGGCCGCAAGGGCACGCCCGGCACGACCGACAAGTGGACGCGCAAGTACATCTTCCCCGGCGGCTACATCCCGGCGATGAGCGAACTGGTCTCGGCGCTGGAGAGGACCGGCTGGGAAGTGGGCGACATCGAAGTCCTGCGCTACCACTATGCCTACACGCTCGCCGAATGGTACCGTCGCGCCACGATGCACCGGGACGAAATCGTCGCTCTATATGACGAGCGCCTGTTCCGCATGTGGCAGTTCTACCTTGCCGGTGCCGAACAGAGTTTCCGGCACGGCAGCATGGTCAACTTCCACATCCAGAGCGTGAAGCGTCGCAGCGCCCTGCCCATGACCCGCGACTACATGCAGCAGGAATGGGCGCGGCTGTCAGCTCTGGACGAGGCGCCGGAGTGGCATCTGGAGCGCAAGGCGGCGGAGTGACTTTTCGGCCCCTTACGTAGCCATGGGATAATGGCGCCGCCCGCAGGATCGGCTCACACCGATGGGGCGGTGCCTGCGCGTCCCCTCGCAACCCTTGCTCCGGCCGCAATACCAGGCTTTTCGATTGCCGCGTACGTGGCCAGTGAGCCGAGATAGGTAAGGACGATCGTGCCCACCGCGATGGCAACTTGCGCCAGCATGCCAGCAAGCCCGAAAGCGGCACAGAGATAGGCGATGCCATAGAGCGGTATCATGTGAAGCAGATAAATCGAGTACGAGATATCGCCCATGTGACTTGGAATTCGGGCACCAAGCAGCCGTGCTGGCAGGTGAAACACACTCCTGGTCGGCTGGCGCGAAGAGAAAACCACGGCAGCCCAGAGCAAAAGCGGGATGAGCTGCGCAAACCCGTCGACGGCAATGGCTCCGAGCGCGCAGAACAAACCGATGACAGCAGAGGCCCGGGACGCGCCGGGCTTGGTGGAGACGTGCGTGGCAATGCCAATCGCAAACAGGAGGATCTTCGCACCGAGGAAAGCGCCCGTAAACAGCGGGGCGAGCGCAAGAAGGCCTCCTACAATTGCGGCAGCGACCAGCCACCGCTGCCTTAACATGGCGCCAACGAGAAAGGGGGCCAAAAGGTAGAATTGCCATTCGAGCGAAATGCTCCAGGCCTGCCCCACGATCGTATAGGCCGGGTTGTCGGCAAAAGAGAGCGGGACCAGTCCCTGCAGCAGCGGTATGTGGATGAACAGGTGGGATGGCAGTGCCTTGATAGCTTGCTCCGCCAGGGCCATGCGATTGAGATTGGCATCCGTGGGCGGAAGACTGGCCCAAGCCTCGGCCTGAACCCCGAGAAGCAGTGTCGATATCGCCAGAACCGGAAGATACAGCGGGAAAAGACGAAACGCCCGCCGGACGATATACGCCGGATAGGCTTCATCCTTGCGATCAATGAGCATGGCGATCACAAAGCCGGACAGGAGAATGAAGACATCGACCGCCAGCGTGTTGCGATCGATCAGCGGCAGCTTCCATGCCAGGGCGAGAGAAACGTGCCCCGCCACCACCCACCACGCCATGATCCCGCGCAGTCCATGGAAGGACTGAATTCTGCTGGTTTCGCCACTTTTGCCCATATCGGGGAGGTGTCGCACTCGAGACGGCGTGTCAACAGAGGCTTGAACCGGGCGCCCCCCTTCTTGGGCCTGCGCAGTGCGCGTACCGTCTCGGCTCCCACTTTCACTGCGTGGAAAGAAGGTGCCCACGACATGCTTGATCTTGGCGTTCGGCGATTGCCACCCGGCGACTAACTTGTTAGCCACACTAACGAACAAATCTCAGCAGGGTGCCTTTTGATGACCGCTCCTACCGCCGCCGACCTTTCCGCCGACATCCAGCGCGTGTTCGCGCTCCAGCAAGCGCATATGTGGGAAGCCAAGGCCTCGAGCGCCGATGTGCGCAAGGAAAAGCTCGCGCGCCTTAAGGCTGCGGTCGAAGCCCATGCCGACGACATCGTGGCAGCCGTGCTGGAGGACACCCGCAAGCCGGTGGGTGAAATCCGCGTTACCGAAGTGCTCAACGTCACCGCCAACATCCAGCGCAACATCGACAATCTCGATGAGTGGATGAAGCCGACGGAAGTCCAGACCTCACTCAACCCGGCAGACCGCGCCCAGATCGCCTATGAAGCGCGGGGCGTCTGCCTCATCCTCGGGCCGTGGAACTTCCCGCTCGGTCTTGCGCTCGGGCCGGTCGCCGCTGCGATTGCGGCGGGCAACACCTGCATCGTCAAGCTTACCGACCTGTGCCCTGCCACCGCGAAGATCGCTGCGGTGATCATCAAGGAGGCCTTCGACGAGAAGGACGTCGCCCTGTTCGAAGGCGATGTTTCCGTGGCAACTGCGCTGCTGGACCTGCCCTTCCACCACATCTTCTTCACCGGAAGCCCGCGCGTCGGCAAGATCGTGATGGCGGCAGCGGCCAAGCACCTTACCAGCGTGACGCTGGAGCTTGGCGGCAAGTCTCCGGTGATCGTCGACGACAGCGCCGATATCGGCCAGATTGCGGCACAACTTGCCGCCGCCAAGCAGTTCAACGGCGGACAGGCCTGCATCAGCCCTGACTACGTGTTCGTGAAGGAAGACAAGAAGGCCGCGCTGGTCGAAGGCTTCCGCGCCAACGTCGAGAAGAACCTCTATGACGAAAGCGGCACGCTGAAGAAGGACAGTATCGCTCAGGTCGTCAACAAGGCAAACTTCGACCGGGTGAAGGCGATGTTCGACGACGCCGTTGCCAAGGGCGCAACCGTCGCCGTGGGCGGCACCTTCGACGCGGATGACCTCACCGTTCACCCAACGATGCTGACCGACGTCACCCCGCAGATGACGATCCTGCAGGACGAGATCTTTGCCCCGGTCATTCCAGTGATGACCTACGACACTCTCGACCAGGCCATCGGCTACATCGAGGCCCGCGACAAGCCGCTGGCGCTCTACGTCTACAGCAAGGACGAGGACAACATCGAGAAGGTCCTCGCCCGCACCTCTTCAGGCGGCGTCACCGTGAACGGGGTGTTCTCGCACTACCTTGAGAACAACCTGCCGTTCGGCGGCGTCAACACCAGCGGCATGGGCAGCTATCACGGCTATTTCGGCTTCAAGTGCTTCAGCCACGAACGGGCGATCTACCGGCACATGTAAAGCGCACTCTGCGTCGTTCGGCTTATTCCTGATCTCCCGGTGGCTTCCTAGCCTGTCTGAAACAGGCACGAGGGACGACATGGCGATCAGGAGAGCACTTGTGGCAATCGGGCTCTTGCTCGCGACCGTGACGACTGTTCAAGCGGGCGAAGTCCGCGTCCTGCCAATCAACGATCACCTCATCGCCTTCTATGACGGTCGTCCGGAAGAGAAAGGCGTCGATCTGTCGAAGGCGACCTGGGCGGACCATGGCGCGAACTTTGTCGGCGTCGCTACCTTTGCCGTGTTCGACGGCGCCGAGGCGCTGGTCTACGACACCTACCCGAGCATCGAGGAGGCGCAGCAGGTGCGCGCCTGGCTTGAAAAGCGCGGCGTGAAGCACTTCATCGTCGTCAACAGCCACTGGCATCTCGATCACGTCGGCGGCAATGCGCTTTATGCGGACAGCACGGTGATCGCGACGGAGAAGGCCCGGGCACAGCTGATCCGGCACAAGGCGCAGATCGAGGATGGCACCTTGCAAGGCCCGCCAGCCATATCGCCGTTGAAGGTGCCCGAAGTTGGCATCACTGAACCGACAATGGTCAGTGTCGGGCGCTATACGGTTGAACTGCGCCCGGTGAACATCCACTCATCCGACGGCCTCGTCGCGTGGCTCCCGCAGGACAGGCTCCTGTTGGCGGGGGACACGCTTGAAGATACCCTGACCTTCATTGCCGAACCGGAAAGCCTTGCGGAACAGTACCGCAACCTCGGCGCGATGAAAGAATGGGCGCCGGTGGGCATCCTGCCCAACCATGGCGATCCGGCGATCATCGCCAAAGGCGGCTATCACACCGACCTGATCGACATGACCCGCAACTACATTCGGAGCATGGCCGAACACGCGCACGACAAGGATTTTGCCAACCAGCCGATCGAGCGGTTCATCCCGGCCGAACTGAAGGCAGGCACTGTCAGCCTGTGGTGGGCCTATCGCGAGGCGCACCACGAGAACCTGCAGAAACTGGCAAGCTACTACAAGGACAGGCCCCTGCCCGCCTTTGCGCCCTGATCGTCAGGCAGCCACATCCCGGCAAACCTTGCACCCCCGCCCCCTCCCTGTTAGGCGCGCGGCGCGTATTTCACGGGAGTCGTAGCGCTCATGTCCGATATCAAGAAGGTCGTCCTCGCCTATTCCGGTGGCCTCGACACCTCCGTCATCCTCAAGTGGCTGCAGGTCACCTACAACTGCGAAGTGGTGACCTTCACCGCCGACCTCGGCCAGGGCGAGGAGCTGGAGCCTGCGCGCGCCAAGGCCAAGCTGATGGGCGTGCCCGACCATCACATCTACATCGACGATCTGCGCGAGGAATTCGTGCGCGATTTCGTCTTCCCGATGATGCGCGCCAATGCCCGTTACGAGGGCGACTATCTGCTCGGAACCTCGATCGCCCGCCCGCTGATTTCCAAGCGCCTGATCGAGATCGCGCGCGAGACCGGCGCTGATGCCGTCGCCCATGGCGCGACCGGCAAGGGCAATGACCAGGTCCGCTTCGAACTCTCGGCCTATGCGCTTGAACCCGGCATCAAGGTCATCGCACCGTGGCGCGAATGGGACCTCACCAGCCGCACCGCGCTGATCGCCTGGGCCGAGGCGCACCAGATCCCGGTGCCCAAGGACAAGCGCGGCGAGAGCCCGTTCTCGACCGACGCCAACCTCCTCCACACCTCCTCCGAGGGCAAGGTGCTGGAAGATCCGTGGGAAGAGACCCCGGACTACGTCTACTCGCGCACGGTCAATCCCGAGGACGCGCCGGACGCGCCCGAGTACATCACCATCGACTTCGAGAAGGGCGATGGCGTTGCCCTCAATGGTCAGGCGATGTCTCCCGCCACGCTGCTTGCCGCGCTCAACGACCTTGGCCGCAAGCATGGCATCGGCCGGCTGGACCTTGTCGAGAACCGCTTCGTCGGCATGAAGAGCCGCGGCATGTATGAAACGCCGGGCGGCGAGATCTATGCCCGCGCCCATCGCGGGATCGAAAGCATCACGCTCGATCGCGGTGCCGCGCACCTCAAGGACGAGCTCATGCCCAAGTACGCAGAGCTCATCTACAACGGCTTCTGGTTCTCGCCGGAGCGCGAGATGCTGCAAGCCGCGATTGACCATTCGCAGGCCCGCGTGAACGGCACCGTCCGCCTCAAGCTCTACAAGGGCAGCGCCTCGGTCGTCGGCCGCAAGTCGCCCGACAGCCTCTATTCCGAACGCCACGTGACGTTCGAGGACGATGCCGGTGCCTATGATCAGAAGGATGCGGCCGGCTTCATCAAGCTGAACGCCCTTCGCCTGCGTCTCTTGGCGCAGCAGGGACGGTAATTGCTGCGCTTCGGCGCTGCACAATAACTATCCACCGAAAGGTGCGGGGGTTGTGGATAACTCCCGCACTTTTTGCTTGCGCGACTCGGGCAACAGGCGCAGCTTTTGATTGTCGAGAGCGCACCAACCCCAAAGTTCAGGGCCCAAACCTCTGAATTTTCAGGACTAAGTGCGCAACGATACGAACACGGATAGTTTGCAGCGTAACCAACCGGCAGGCACCTTCGGGCTGATCTGCGGATGCGCGAAACTGCGGCCTTCGTGATCGGAAACGGAATGCGGAACGGCATCGTTTTCCACGGTACAGCGCGCGGGCAGGCTTCGGTCTCCATCTAGCGCGATGCGGCGAAGACAAGGATGGCGAGCAGCATTTCACCCCGGCGAACGGCGGCGTTCGTCCGGCCAGGTGAAAGCCAGGTCGGGAGCGAGCTACCAGACAAAGGGGAAACGCCCACGGACGGCTTTTTCCGGACCGCTTGAAAGAGCACCCGGAACAGTCGCGGTAAACCGGAGCGACGGAGGAGTGCCTGGCACTCGACCGGCGCGGATAGGCGGAAGGACAGATAGCGGCGCGACCTTGTGCGAAAGCACGGATCGGCAGCAGCCCAGGGGCTACGCGCCCCGGACGGCATCCAACCACACGCCCACCACGCGCAAAGCGCGCTCCGACGAGCAAAGCCACGAGGCGCATGGACGTCAGCAATGACGAGCCAGCGCGGAACGGCGGAAGCAAGACGCGACAAAACAAGCCAGAGCGGACGTAGAGTGGGGGCCGGCAGCAATGCTGGCCCCCATTTGCTGTTTGGGAAACGCTCACAACGTCCGCTCGTCCTGAGCCTGTCGAATGACGCCTCGCGCTGGATGCTTCGACAAGCTCAGCATGAGCGGACTTCTGCGGATGGTTGGCTGTCGCACTTCAGCATTTCGTGAAAAATGCTGCAGTGCTGGATACGATGCCATTGCGGACATCTATCCTGAACCATAAAGTTTGGAAATGAGTCCACCGCTTCCGACTGCTAGCCACGCAAGATTGGCGACGACGATCGAAGATTTGTATCGGGTGTTCTCTGCCGAGACTCCTTCGGCCATTGAAGGCTGTCCTTGTTGTATCAACACTCGCAGTGTCGATGTGCTACTCGCCACGCCGCTGCGGGAACTACGCGGGGATCAACTATGGCGATACATCTCAGGCGCTTATCTGACATTGGGAGGCGACCGAGATTTTCGTTACCTGATGCCTCGCATATTCGAGTTGGCGGCGCTTAGCTCTTCTGAAATTCCGGACACGGAAATCGTGCTCAGCAAGCTCGCTCGCGCGCAGTGGGACAATTGGCTGGAGGATGAGAGAGATGCGGTTCGACGCTTTATCGATGCGTGGTTTGCGGTCGCAAGCGAACAAGATCTTCTTCATGTAAGAGATGGTTGGATCGGCAACCGAACCGAGAGCCTGTTGTGCGGCTTAGCGTACGCACGACTACCGATTGCCCAGTGGCTCAATCGATTGACCGAACCTACCACCGCACCGTTATTAGACGACCTTCTTCAGCGACATCCTCAAAACCTTTCGGCGTTTTGGCGGGACGTTCCAGACGGTTTCGCGCAATTATCAGCGTTTCTTGCGGAACGGCCGGCGTGACGGCGAGAATCCACGCTAATCCCGCCGCTTAAGCGTCTGGATCACTTCACCTCAAGCTGCCCCCGCACCGCGCCCTTCGGGAAATCCGCCGTATGGACGTTGACGTAATAGGCGCCCGGCGCGGCGATGATCTTCTTCAGCAGTTCGGGTTCCATCGCGATGCAATTGTCGCTGTCTTTGCCGGTGACCTCGATCGTGGCAACCGGCTTGCCGTCGCTTCCGGCGTTGCCTTCATGGACGTGGGCCATGGTCGGTTTTTCGGTTTTCTCGACCCACAGGGTGAAGCAGAAATCACCGGTCTCGTCGTCGCCATCGGCCTTGAAGCCGCCAATGCCATCAGGGTCGCCGCCCGCCGTCTCGGCTGCGCCGCCGAGCGTGGCGACAAGCGTTACTGGCTTGGCCATGGCTGGTCCGGTCGCGCCAGTGACAAGAGCAGCCATTCCGGCAATCGCTGCAATATCCGCATGCTTCATCGAGGTCTCTCCTGTTCAGCCCGCTCGCCATCGACTCAGCATGGCTTCAGGGCACCTTCAGGAGACTACACCCTCCCACCGCTTGCGGAAATTCATTGCGCGCAAGCCGTCAGTCCACGCTCCGGTCAGCCACAAGGATACGCTCCGCCTGTGCCGGTAACCCCCGGCGCGAGGTTGCGGTTGTCGCGGATGAGAAATGCCCCCTCCTTGCGCATAACGGGATTGTCGACAAACAGATCACCCATAAGCCCCTGGTGCTGATAGTAGACTTCGACAAACATCACCGCGCTGTTGGCCGACGCGGTGATCTTGGTCGGTCCACTTCCCATTCCGGCCAGCGCCGTACCGTTCAGCCCGTTTCGCGTGCTGTCATTGCCATAAGCGGATTGCCGCGAGAGCTGTCCGTAGCAGCGCTGCCAGCGAATGTACTGCTTGCCCGTCGCTGCGTCGCGTTCAAGGCTCGAGAGAATGATCCTGCCTCGGGTTGCGAATTCAAGCCCTGCCGCCTGCTCCTGCGCGCCACGCATGACCTCGTTGATGTCGGCCTCGCTCACTGTCGGCGTGACCACGCTGTTGTCAGTCTGCCCGATGCGCGAAGCGTTGTCCGCAAGCGAGAGCGCTATCTCGCTGATCTTCATGTCGACAGAGTTCATGTAGGCCACTTCAAGCCCGTAGAGCGCAATCGACAGGATGAACGGCGTGATGATCGCAAATTCGACAACCGAAACGCCTGAGCGATCCCGGGCGAGGCCCTTGGCGCAATGGCCAAATCTGGCGGCAAATGTCTTCAGCATACGCGCGGTGTAGATCCGTAACTGCCGTCCTGCAGAGCGAAAGGCTGGTTGCGTTTCACTGCCGTTGCGGAAATCTCGCGGCGGCTCCAGTCAAGCGGCAGGAGAGGAACGGCAAAAACGGGATCGTATTGCACCCGCACCGTGTAGACGATCACATCGTTAGCGCCGCCATTGCCGGACCGCCCCAGGTCTTCGTCCCACGATCCGTTGCCGTTCTCGTCCGTATACCCCTCGCCCGGTGAGCACGCCCCATCGCCGTTCTTGTCGTCTAGCGGCTCTCCCTTGTTGGTGCGAGCAAAGTCATAATAGCTCTTGCGGGTGGAAGTCACCTGCGCACCGGGCACGATCGGGCGCATGGCGCTGACGACCTTGGCGTCGGCGACGGAAGTGTCGCCAGTCTCCAACGTGGAATCACGTGCTGCCTTCTCGACCGCGCCGTCGAGAACGCCTTTGGCGTAAACCATCTGGCCCAGGTCAAGGCAGCCCACCAGCGCCAGCAGGAACGCCGGGACCACGATTGCAAATTCGATGGTGGTAACGCCGGCGTCCTCGCCGCGCAGGGTACGAAGGTTCTTCATTGGTACACCCGCAATTCGCCCACGTTCTTCGCGATTTCCTGGAAGGCACTGTTCAGCTGTGTAGCGTTGGTGGCCAGAAACGAGCTGTTGCTCGATGCGCAATAGGTCAGATCGGAAGTGAGGCTCGAAGCAAAGGCGATCACCCACACGCGGAACCCCTTGTCCTTGGCGTTGTCGCATAGGGCGCGGAAGCGCAGCGTGTGGCGCGCAGCCTGGTTGCTCGAGCCATCGTCGGTTATCCGGCGATCATGCCATTCTATGCCATAGCTCGACTGGATCGTGGTGCTTGGCTCCATCTGCCCGTCGGTCATGAAGATGATGTGGCGCGAAACCTTGCCACCGTTGGTCGGCGCGATGTTCACGGTGTCGGCCCATGGTCCCTGCGGCGAACTCAACCGCAGCCCCCACAGCATGCCCAGATCGTGGTAGGTCGAACCGGCAGCAGCAAGGGCATCGGCATAGCTGTAGAACGCCGACTGGTTCATGGTGGACAGCAGTTGCGCCTGATGGGGGCAATAGGACGAGGCCTTGCTCCCTTGCGAGGTCTGCACGGCATCGGTGAGATATGTTGTGCCCCATACCGTCGTCGTTCGATAGTAGGCCAGTTCAGGCCACATCGGACCCCACTTGGTTTCAGGATTGCCATCCGGAACTAGATCGACGTCAAGGTCCAGCGCCGTCGAAGGCGACATGCCCGTGACGCTGGAGTAGCTGATGCTGCTCGTGGCATCGCTTTCGCGCTCCTCGATGCAGCCTCCCCAGGTGTAGCTGGCTGCTGTCCCGTTGCTGCCGTTGGGTTTGCTTACCGCCGTGAATGTCTTGTAAACGCTGGTATCGACGTTGCTGACTTGCCGGTAAGCCCAGTTCGAGAATTCCTGCCGGGTGCGCGTCTCGTAGATCGGATCCGAAGTGGCATAATTGCGCGTGATGAAGTTGCGTGTTGTATAATAGTAGAACACGCGCCAGCGGTTGCTGCTCTGTAGCTGGCAGACATATGTGGTCTTGCGCTGAGGTTGGGTGGTTGTGGTGGTGACGACCTGCTGCCCCGCCCCATTCGTCGTCGTGCTGGACGAACTTGTCGCGCTGCCGTTGTTGGCCCAGGCAACATCGGCAGGGCGCGCGTTGTTGCAGGTGGCCTGCGAATTGTAATTGGTCGAACTGTGCTGCGATGTGCTGCCGATCGTCTCGGTGGAGTAGGTCTGCTCGCTGGTATTGACCGCTGCAGACCAGCCGGTGAAGACCTGCTCGGTAATCGTGTTGAATACCGGCTCGCGCGTCTGGATCGGCCACGTGTCGGCCAGATATGCCGGGTTGAGATTGTAGATCAGGCGCCCGACGTTTACCGACGAGCTGTAGGGAACAAACGAATAGCGAATTCGCGCGTTGGAGCCTTGCGTGGCCGTGGCAACCGTATCGTAGAAGTTCTTCATTGCCACGCGCAGCGCCTGAATGCGGGTCTGGCTGGTGCCGGAAAGCGTGTTGCCCATGGAGCCGGTGGTATCGAGCACCATGGTAATGTCGCTGTTGCCCACACCCATCGTGGCGCTGCAGGCCACGCTGACAGGGATCGTGTCCACGCCGAGCAGATTCATTACTGCCGTCTGGACCGTCGTCGCAGCCGTTCCCGAGATCAGATTGCCGCCATTGGTCGACGCCGTGGTAAACGTCGTCCCGGTCGCGCCAAGCTCACCTTCCACGAAGTTGGTATTGAAGTAGGCATTCGCCTGGTTCCGGGCGGCAGCGTCATAGCCATTGGTCGTAACGGCGCGGCGGCCAGCAAGCGTGCCGGCATCACTGGCCGACTGCAACCGGTTGCGCGCCTTGTAGACGCGGTTGATATCAAGCCCGCCGCCGATCAACGCGACGATGACCGGCACGCTGGCAGCGGCGATCGGCAGCACGCTGCCGACATTGCTCGCAAAAAGCCTTTCGATGAACCTTGCCATGCCGTCCCGCTTGCCCCTGCCATTTCTGACATTGGCTAAAACGGCGCTCGACGGTTTCCAGAACCTTACCTTTATCGGGAATTCATAGGAGCTTTAGTCGGATTTAATCCGTAGTTTTATCAATAGAAACAAACAGATATCTTAACCATCTTTTGTGCCTGAAAAGGCCTGCCATCCGTAAGCTCTGATCTCTTCACTATCGGCGCCAGCCAAGGGAGGGAAAGAGACAGATTTACCATTTTCGGAAACCTCGAAGCGTACAGGCGGGGCCTGCTCGAAATAGGCGCCCTCAACCGGGTGCTCGCGTCGGCGGAAGAAGCCTGTCTCCTGAAGATGGGGATCAGTCATCACGTCTGCCAGATCGCGTACGGCTTGCGCAGGGATCTGGGCAGCATGACACCGCGCCAGTATCTCCGCAGTCGGCAAGGCCGGCGTGAAACGCGCTATCGCCTGGTACAATTCCGGCTGCGCCTTGAGCCGAAGCTGCGGCGTCGAGAGATGCTCCTGATCGAGGAAGTCCGGCTGCCCCAGCAGCGTGAAGATGCGTATCCACGCATCGTCGGTATAGGCAACGATGCTGATCCAGCCATCGGCTGTCGGGAAAGGCTGGCGATCGGGATCGACCTGCCGTGGGTATCCTGCGGGTCCATTGGGCGGATCGAATGTCAGGCCACCAAGGTGTTCAAGCAGCATGAAGCTTGAAAACACCTCGAACATCGGCACTTCAACCCGTTGTCCTTCGCCCGTCCGCTGCTTGTGCACGATGGCAGCCATTGCGGCATAGGCGGCATGCAGTCCTGCCACCTTGTCAGCGATCAGCGACGGAAGATAGCGCGGGCGCGGGTTGCCGTCGACGCGAGGCAACAGCGTGGCGGTGCCGGTGGCCGCCTGGATCACGTCATCGTAGGCCTGCAGGTCTGCATAAGGACCATCCTGGCCAAAGCCGACGCAGTGGACATAGATCAAACCGGGATTGATGGCCTTGAGCGCCTCGTAATCCAGCCCGATCCGCGCGAGCGCCTTGCCTCGCACGTTCACCACGAACACGTCTGCATCGCGCAGCAGGTCGAGCATCACGGCCCGGTCGCCCTGGTCCTTCAGGTCGAGCGCAACGGACTTCTTGCCACGGTTGAGCGCCATCCACGCCGGTGCCATGCCCGGCGTGACAGCCGCTCTTGCCGACCAGCGAAACGCATCGCCAATGCCTGGCGCTTCGACCTTGATCACGTCCGCACCCAGATCCGCCATGATCTGCGTGGCGTATGGGCCGAAGACCACGGTTGTCAGGTCGACAACGCGGATGCCCTCGAGGAGAACCGGATTTTCCGCCACCTGCCCTGTCCCTTCAGTCGAACGCAAAGCTGTTTGCCTTTTCACCCGTCGTAATGACCACGGGTCTGCCAAGCGGATCGCGCTCCAGCATCGCTGCAACGGTGGTGGCATCGCGTGTGGTGGCAACGAAGCGTCCGCCAGTGTCGAGTTCACCGATCACGATGGCCTGCTCCGGCACGCCTTTGGCGAAGGTCACCGTATATGTGCCGATGCGGCCGTTCCCTTGCGGCGCAAGCGCCATGGCGGCCTTGGGGACTGCATCGAGTTCAGCTTGCAGTTCCGCACTCAGGCACCCCGGCCATTCACGCGGGCCGGTGGACAGCACCGCTGCGCCGTACTTGGACTGGAAGCCGCCGTTCATGCCTACCAGGCCCTTGGCTCCAGGCTTGCCTCGCAAGATTTCGACCATGCTTGCCAACGCATGCGTGGAGTAGTTGTTGCCGGCTCCGCCGAAGTAGGGAAGACCGCCAGTAACCGTCAAACTACGCGGGTCATCTGCAGCAAGGCCAAGGCCGTCGATCGCGGCATTGAACACCGGGACGGGGAAGCAGGAATAAAAATCGAAAGCGGCGATTGCATCAGCTGTCACGTTCGCCTGCGACAAGGCGGCGGCAATGGCGGCATTTGCAGCGGGATAGGCCCCGATATCCGGCCGCTCCAGCAGTTCCCGCTCGTTGGCCAGGGCAGCCCCGTGAAGATATATCCACCTGGTCTCAGGCACCCCCGCCGCGCGGGCGGCCTTGATTGACATCAGCACGAGCGCTGCCGCCTGATTGACCTGGTCGCGGGAGACGAGCTTAAGCGGATAGGGATCGCAGATCATCCGATTGCGCTCGCCGGGAGTGGCGATTTCCTGCGCGCTCATCGGCTTGACCGCGGCTGCGCTGTAACGGTTTCCTGCCGCAACTTTCGTCAACGGCGCGAACAGTTTCCCCATCTCGTCGGCATAGGCCTTGCGCGATAGGCCAAGACGGGCTCTCCGGGCATTCTCGCACAATGCGTAAGCCGTTACCGGCGCGCGAATGCCATGGGCAATGCTGGCTGCCGAAAGGGTGCCCTCAAAGCCCCTGCCCTTGTCGATCCACTCGACGCCGGTGGCATCGGGATCATCGCTCTCGGCCCAATCCCGCGTCTCGCCCTTGGCCACGAGATGGCGCACGGTCGAGATCGCCTCGCTGCCGAACATCAAGGCTGCCGACACGGCACCTGTCGCGATGCGGTTCCCAAGATCGGCCAGCAAGGCCAGCGGAGACTGTCCTCCCACCTTCTCGAGGATGGCGACTTCCGGCTTGATGCCCAGCCTTCGCGCAACTGCCAGTGGCAGCTTGTCCGCTCGCCCGAACGGGACTTGCATCGCTCCGGATTCCTCGAACGTCCTGATCGAACCGAGGGCCTGCACCTGCGCTGCAACTGCCGCACCTGCCTGCGTGTCGGCAAGAGCCTCCCGGGCGGCCGCAGCGGCCAGATCGGCAAACGACAGGCCGACATATCCAGGATTGTCGACCCGTTCGACGAACTGGCCGACACCGACAATGACCGGGGTATTCTCCGACAGGGGCATGGCATCCTTTCGCTTTTTCCCGCCTAGCTAAAAGCGCCGGACCGCACCGTCCAATCGATTTAATCTTTCGATTTATAGGGTGTTCGAATATATCGAGTTCATGCAGCCCGATGTCGATCTGAAAGCTATCCGGTGCTTCCTGGCTCTTGCGCAGGAATTGAGCTTCGGCCGTGCGGCGAAGCGCATGAACCTGACGCAGCCCAGCCTTTCGGCACAGATCCGCAAGCTCGAGGAACAGATCGGCCAGCGCCTGTTCGACCGGACTACGCGCGCGGTCCAGCTATCGCCCGTTGGCACGGCACTGCTCGACCAGGCCGGTACCTTCGTCGCCCAAGCCGATGCCTTCGCCGCCCAACTTGCCGCTTGGCGGGATCGCCCTGATCGCCGGATCGTCCTCGGCGCGCCAATCTATACGTTCGAACTGCCTCAGCACGGAGCGCTGCTATCGGCGATCGCGCGCGAGCTTCCGAACATATCGCTGCGGGTGGACAACGATTTTGCCTATTCGCTTTGCGAGGGGCTGATCAAGGGCACCGTCGATCTCGCCATGGTGGTTGCCGCCGTCGTGCCTCACGACAAGTATTTGGCCGACATGGCCCGCCAGCAATGCGGCGAACTTGAAATTCCGGATGGTTTGCCTCGCCTGACTCTCAGCCGCGAACCGATCGGCCTGGCCATTCCGCAAGAGCACCCTCTCGCCCGGTTCGACGTCGTGCCGCAGGCAGCTTTGTCCGGATCGGTCATCGCGATGCTCGCCCCGCTGCACGGCAAGAGCCTGTATCAACCGATATCGACGTGGCTTGCGGCTGCCGGGGCAACGGGCTTCCTCCCGCCCGAAGCACACGCCTTTGCGCTGGAACGATATTGCCGCGAATATCGCATTCCGGCGATCTCCATCGCGCAATTTCGCCCGAAGGATCACGGAAACGTCGTTTATCGCCCCGTCGCGGGCCTTTCCATCCTCACCGAACTGGCGGTGCTGCGAAGCAACCGTCAAATGCGCGCGGCAAGCGAGATGCAGCTCTGGAAAATTGCAGAATCCCTTGTGCCTCAGGCATTTGCCGACTGACCATCAGGTGCCTTGCGCGGGCGCGTTTGCGCCATAAGGGCTCGCGCGCCGGTGGACATATGCTGACGCAGGAAGCGGCTTGCCGCGCTGGCGTCGGTATAGCCCAGGCGATGCGAAAGTTCGGTCAGGTTGGGTCGTCGCGCGGTGCGGAAGTATTCGTCGGCAGTATGCTTTCGCACTTGTTCGAGAATCACTGCGAAGCTCGTGCCCCTTTCGGCAAGGCGGCGCTGGAGGCTCTGCGGAGAAAGGCCGGCAAGCCCGGCAACATGCGGCAGGTTTGCCCGCCGCTCCGTCAGGTTGGTGGCGATGAAGTAGCGCACCTGCTGCATGAGATCGCCCGGCCATTGGCTATCGGCCTGGGCCAACTGCTTTTCAAGGTAGCGAACCATGTTGGGATTGGCCCGCTGCGAAGGCCGATGCAGATCCGACTTGCGGAAGACCAGCGCACAGCGATCCGACCCGAACTCGATCGGACAACGAAACACCGCCTGATGATACCGCCAACTCTGCGGCGCGGGATGATCCAGCTCCAGCCTGATCGGCGTCCATTCCTCACCAAGGAGCATCCGCGTGATGCGTAACTGGAGTGTCAGCGTGGCCTGCAGGAATTGCGAGCCGCCAAACCGCGCAGGCACCATGAGAACATGGCGCAAGGCCGCCTCATGCCCGGTAATATCCGTGCTCGAACGCATCGCCGCACTTTCGAGGTGCATGTAGCGTCGCGTTATCCGTGTCGCCTCGTCAAGCGTGGTGCAATGATCCCAAAGCAGGCTGATCGGGCCGAAGCCGCGCACATTGCACCACATGGAGAAGGCCACGCCAAGATCATCGCGGCCGGATGCGATCGCGGCAGCCTGCAGAACGTCTACGTGCGCACTTGCCGGCAGCCATTCCGCCTCGTTCGCCTGTTCCACGTGGGCAAAGACGTCGGGAGGGCAAAGGCTCCTCAGATCAAGCCCAGACACTTCCGCGAAGTGGGCGAACTGGCGCATGGCGCTGGCATGAGCGAGACCGCTTTCCGATTCCATCATGATGCAATCTGACAATACTGTGCCGCGATCCGTCAAGATCAATTAAACGATTAAACGCACAATGCCGCTGCAGTCAGCTTCTGTCCAGTCCGGGACAGCGTCTGGAACACCAATTACAGCCGCCACAAGGCGGCGCAAGGGAGGCAGCCTTGAAAGCATTGTACTTTCGTAACGCAGCACTGGCCGCAATCGCCGCTTCGGTCACGGTGCCGAACCTGGCGCACGCCCAGCAGGCCGAAGAGCAATCTGCCCCCGGCCTTGCCGAGATCATCGTAACGGCACAGCGCAGGACCGAGAATCTTCAGGACGTGCCGATCGCGATAACTGCGGCCAACGCCGAAACACTCGCCCAGGCGCGCGTCGAGAACGTCGCGAACATCCAGGCCATCAGCCCCTCGATCAGCTTCCGCGTCACCAACATCGCAACCTCGAGCGCGAACCTCATCATCCGTGGTCTGGGCACGACCGGAAACAGCCGCTCGTTCGAAGGCTCGGTCGGCGTCTTCATCGATGGGGTCTATCGCACCCGCGCGGCAGCGGCGCTGCAGAACTTCCTCGACATCGACAACCTTCAGGTGCTGCGCGGCCCGCAGGGGACCCTGTTCGGCAAGAACACCACCGCCGGCGCCCTGTTGCTCGCCTCGGCATCACCCTCGCTCAACGACGTCAATGGCGCCGTTGAAGTGACCTACGGAAATTACGACACCCTGATTGCCCGCGGCGCCGTCAATGCTCCACTCTCGGACAAGGTTGCATTCCGCATCGCCGGGCTCGCCTCGTCGGCCGATGGCTTCTTCACCGACAGCACCACCGGCCAGAGCCTCAACGACAACAAGACCCGAGCGGTCAAGGCGCAGCTGCTGTTCGAGCCGAGCGAGAACCTCACCGTCCGCCTGATTGGCGACTACTCGCACAGCCAGGGCAACTGCTGCTACGCCACCTCGGCCTTCATCGACGGTCCCACCCAGCCGATCATCGATCTGCTGACGCTCTACCAGCCAGCCAGCAGCCAGCAGTTCCTTGGCGTGCTTGCCGGCCTGATCCCGGCCTCGTCGATGACGCCGACCGGTCGCAAGCTTCCTGCCCGCGATCCCTCGAAGTTCGAGCAGACCCTGAATGGCAATGGCCAGCAGGAGATCGAGGATTACGGCGGAACCATGCTGATCGACGCACAGGTCGGCGAAGGCACGCTGAAGTCGGTCACGGCAGTGCGCCAGTTCACCGTCGACCAGCGCGATCTCGACCCCGATTTCTCGGGCGCCGACATCTTCCGCTACAATGAAAGCTTCTCCAGCCGCTTCATCTCGCAGGAACTGACCTACAACACGAAGATTCCGGCGCTCAACGCCGAGGCAGTCTTCGGACTGTTCTTCTCGGACGAGAAGCTCAAGATGGGTCGCAGCCTGCCATGGGCCAACCAGGCGCAGTTCTACTGGGATGCGATCTTCGCTAGCCTCGGCGTCGCCCCGGGCACTGCATACGCTGCCCCCGGTACATGGACCACCGAGCGCATGGGCGGCACGGCCAAGTCCTACGCAGGCTTCGTCCACCTCGATTTCGCGGTGAATGACAAGTTCAACGTCATTGCCGGCGTGCGCTACTCGATCGAGAAGAAGCGCGGCTTCTTCAACAACGCCTTCTATCGCCCGATCCCGACGGATGTATTCACCCTGCTCGGTATCGCCCCATCGCCGGCATACGACGCCACGACGACCAACAAGGCGCTCTCGGGCACCCTCGGCGTCCAGTACCGTCCGACTGACGACATCATGCTCTATGCGACGTACAACCGCGGCTTCAAGGCGGGCGGCGTCAACATGGACGTCAATGCGGCAGGCACGCTGATCAACAACGCCGCTGTCTACAATGCCCTGCCTGCCGCAATCCGCATCGGCTTCTTCGGCAATGCGCCAGCACAGGCACCGCTGAACCCGCGCTACAAGCCGGAGAAGGTCAACGCCTTCGAAGTTGGCGGCAAGTTCCAGTACCTCGATGGACGGGCCCGCACCAACATCGCGTTCTTCTACTATGACCTGTCCGACCTCCAGATTGCGCAGTTCATCGGGCTGCGCTTCACAGTGCTCAATGCCAAGTCGGCGAAGGACTACGGTCTCGAGATCGAGAACCTGTTCCAGATCACCAACAGCCTGACGCTCGGCCTCGATGGTACGTGGATCCCGCATGCCCAGTACGGGAAGGATAGCAACATCGACCCGGTCCTGTCGGACTCGCGTTTCCGCTTCAGCCCGAAGTTCTCTGGCAACGCCACGCTGAACCTCGATCAGCCGATCAACGACAACCTCAGTGTGCTGGCTCGCGTGCAGGCACAGTATCAGAGCCGCCAGCTGATCAGCACCGCGACTACGGCTGAACAGGGACCGGTCACCCTGGTCAACGCCAACCTCGGGTTCAAGCTGCCGAAGACCGGCCTGCTGATCGAAGGCTGGGTGCAGAACCTGTTCGACAAGACCTGGTTCACCCAGTCATTCCCCACCCCGCTCCAGACCGGCGATCAGAACGCCTATCCCGGAGCGCCTCGCACCTACGGCATCCGCGTCCGCGCCTCGTTCTGACGTTGCAGGAATGGATGCAAAGACCCTCGCTTTCGGAAGACAGCGAGGGTCTTTTGCGTGGCCACCGGACCGTTAAGCTGATTGCACAGAGTCGCCTGCAGCGGCCGAAAGGGAGAGCGATGATCGACGATACAGACTTCACCGGCAGGCATGTCCTTGTCGTTGGCGGCTCCAGCGGCATTGGCAACGGCATCGCACAAGCCTTTCGTGCACGCGGCGCCGCAGTCCACGTCTGGGGAACCCGGCATGGCGCAGAAGACTATGATCCTGCCGATGGGTCTGATCTCTCCGGTCTCGGTTACACCTGCGTCGATGTCGGCAATCCCGATGCCATCGCGGCGGCCCCTTTTCCTTACTCCAGCCTCGACGTACTCGTCCTCTGCCAGGGCACGGTGGTCTACAAGCGCGGCGAGTTTGCGCGGGAGGGCTGGGACAAGGTCATGGCCGTCAATCTCGACAGCGTAATGCACTGTTCGATGAAGTTCCGCGCGCGGCTTGGCGAAAGCAACGGCTCGATCATCGTCGTCAGCTCGATCTCGGGTCTCAAGGCCAATATCGGCAACCCGGCCTATGCCGCGTCCAAGGCCGGCGCGATCAGCCTGACCAAGACACTGGGGCAGGCGCTCGCTGCCGAGGGCATCCGCGTCAATGGCCTCGCCCCCGGTCTGGTCGATACAAAGCTGACCAAGGTCACCACCGCCCACCCGCAGCGCCTCGAAGGGGCCCTTGCCAGCATTCCGCAGCGCCGGATGGGCACTCCTGCCGACATGGCAGGTGCCGCAATCTTCCTCGCCTCCCCGCTTGCCTCTTACGTCACCGGCCACACCCTCGTGGTCGACGGCGGCCTCTCGCTCTGAAAGATTGCCGGATGCACTTCGAACATACCGACAAGGTCAAGGATCTTCTTGCCCGCCTCGAAGCCTTCATGGACGAACACGTCTATCCGGCCGAGCAGGACTATTACGACTTCGTCCATGACCAGCAGAATCTCTGGGCCGAATGGCCGGGGATGGAACCGCTCAAGGAAAAGGCCCGCGCGGCCGGCCTGTGGAACCTGTTCCTTCCTCACGAATATGGTGCGTGGTCGCCCGGCCTCACCAACCTTGAATATGCGCCTCTGGCCGAAGTCATGGGCCGCGTGCCGTGGTCCAGCCAGGTGTTCAACTGCTCGGCGCCCGATACCGGTAACATGGAAGTCCTCGCCAAGTTCGGCAGTCCCGAACAGCAGGAGCGCTGGCTGCGCCCGCTCCTCGAAGGCACGATCCGTTCCGCCTATGTGATGACCGAACCGCAGGTGGCCTCGTCGGACGCTACCAACCTTGAACTCTCGATCATTCCCGATGGCGATGACTACGTGATCAACGGGCGCAAGTGGTGGATTTCCAATGCCATGCACCCCCGCTGCGAACTCATGATCGTCATGGGCAAGACCTTCTTCGACGGACCGCGCCACAGCCAGCACTCGCAGATCCTCGTTCCGCGCAATACGCCGGGAGTCACCGTGGTCCGCCACCTCAAGGTCTTCGGCTCGCACAATTCACCGGGCGGCGAGGTCGAGCTGCGCTTTGACAACGTCCGCGTGCCCCGCGCAAACATGGTCCTCGGCGAAGGACGCGGCTTCGAGATCGCCCAAGGTCGCCTCGGGCCGGGCCGCATCCATCACTGCATGCGCTCGATCGGCCAGGCTCAGCGCGCGCTCGAATGGATGGCCCGCCGCGCCGACAGCCGTGTGGCCTTCGGCAGGAAGCTGGCCGACCAGTCGAGCGTGCGGCAGGACGTCGCCCGCTCGTTCTGCCAAGTGGAGATGGCGCGGCTGCTCACGCTCAAGGCTGCCGACGCGATGGATCGCAAGGGCAACAAGGAAGCGCGAGACCTGATCGCCGCGATCAAGGTCGTCGCTCCCTCGATGGCGCAGCAGGTCGCTGACCGCGCGATCCAGGTCCACGGCGGCATGGGCGTCAGCGAGGACGGCCCGTTGGCCTATTTCTTCACGCTCAATCGCTACGTTCGCCTCACCGACGGGCCGGAGGAAGTCCACATGAGCCAGCTGGGTAAGCTCAAGATCGCCGAATACGTCGCCTCGAACGCCCGCTGAAGGACCCGCTGTCATGAAAGCCCTTCGCTACTACGGTGCCCGCGACATCCGCCATGAAAGCATGGACGATCCGCTGCCGCAGTCTGACCGGGACGCAATCGTCAAGGTCGATGCCTGCTCGATCTGTGGCTCCGACCTCCACATCTACCACGGCCACGGCTTCTCCGAAGACGTCGGCTTCTGTGTCGGCCACGAAGCCGTGGGTGAAGTGGTCGAGGTGGGCCGCGGCGTCCATCGCCTGAAGGTCGGCCAGAAGGTGATGATTCCGGCAGCGGTCGGCTGCGGCGCCTGCCGCTCATGCCTCGCAGGCGTCGTCAACACTTGCGAGAACAACGGATCGGGCTGCTACGGCCTTTCGGCAAAACTCCAGGGCTCACAGGCCGAAGCGGTGCGCGTGCCTGCCGCCGATGCCAATGCCGTTGCGATCCCGGACGGGATCAGCACCGATCAGGCACTGATGATGACCGATGCCCTCGCCACCGCATGGTTCGGGGCGCGGCAGGCTGACATCCACCCCGGCTCGTCAGTGGGCGTGATCGGCCTCGGCCCGATTGGCCTGATGGTGGTGGAAAGCGCCTTCGTCATGGGTGCGCATGTCGTCTACGCGATCGATCCGGTGCCCGAGCGCCGCGCAATTGCCGAAAGCCTCGGCGCAATTGTCCTGCACCCGGACGAGGCCGCTGCGCGGATAAAGGAGGACACGCACGGCAAGCGGCTGGACTGCGTTGTCGAAGTCGTGGGCGCCGATGCCACGGTGGACATGGCGCTGCGCCTGGTGCGCGTGCGCGGCACTGTCTCGGTGATCGGCGTCCAGCAGTCGCGACGCTTCCCCTTCCCGCTTGAACGCGCTTTTGCTGGCGGTCTTACCTTCCGCGTCGGCACCTGCTCCGTGCCCGAGGAACTGCCGGCGCTGTTCCCGCTGGTCGCCTCGGGCCGCCTCAAGCCAGAACGCTACATCAGCCACCGCTTGCCGCTGTCGCAGGGCGCCGAAGCCTACCGCCTGTTCGAAGCGCGCGAGGCAGGTGCGCTCAAGATGGTGCTGACGCCGGATTAGGGTCAGGACCCTAGCCGTTGCGTCGTGCCGCGAACCAGGGCCCGATCCGGCGCATCGCCTCTTCCACCAGAGGCGTCGAAACCGCGAAGCTGAAGCGGATGAAGCGTTTGCCGTTGACCGGATCGAAGTCGATCCCCGGCGCGGTCGCAACGCCCGTATCGCGCAACAGCTCCTCGCACAGCGCCAGGCTGTTGTCGGTGAACTCGCTGGCATCGGCATAGATGTAGAACGCGCCATCGGGCGGGGCGATGCGCCCAAGCCCCATGAGAGGCAGTGCCTCCAGCAGGATCGCGCGGTTCCGCGCATATGTCGCGACATGCCCGTCAAGCTCGTCGCGACACTCGAAGGCCATGAGACCGGCCTTCTGCGCCAGCACCGGCGGCGTCAGGAACAGGCTGCCCATTCGCGCCCGCGCCGCGTCGATGAGCGAGGCCGGCACGACCAGCCAGCCGAGCCGCCACCCGGCCATGCTGAAGTATTTCGAGAACGAATTGACGATCACTGCGTCGGGCAGATGCTCGAGCATCGACGCCGCCTTCGCGCCGTAGCTCAGCCCGTGGTAGATTTCGTCGGAGATGACCTTGATACCCTTCCGGCGACAGACCTCTGCGATCGCGGCCAGTTCTGCCGGCTCTATGATCGTCCCCGTCGGATTGGCCGGGCTCGCCACGATCAGCCCATCGGGCACCGGATCAAGCGCTTCGACAGCGGCAGCGGTGACCTGAAACCGCTCTGCCGGGCCGCAATCCATCTCGACCGGCTCGAGGTACATGGCTTTCAACGAATTGCGGTAGGCAACATAGCCCGGCCGGGCCAGAGCAATGCGCGCACCCGGCCGGAACAGGCACGACAACGCCATGACGAAAGCCGGCGAAGCACCGCACGTCAGGATCACCTGCTCGCGCTCCACCGTCACGCCATAGTTCTCGGCATAGCTCAGGGCGATGCGGTCCTTCAGGGCCACGCTTTCCCAATAGCCCATCGCCTCGCTGTCCAGCACCGCGTGCGCCAGCGCAATCGCCTTGGCCGGAGCGCCGGTCGACGGCTGGCCGAACTCCATGTGGATGACACTGGCGCCCGCTGCCTCCATATCGTGCGCGATGCGGGAAACGGCGATGGCGTGAAACGGTTCGACTTCGGCGATCATGGCAGCGTGCTAGTTGCCGCCGAAACAAGTTGCAACCCTGCCGGCCGCGCCGATAACCTGCCGCCGATGCAGCGCCTCAAACTGAAGATCCAGCTCTACTGCGGCAACGAGATCGCGATGGGTCCCGGCAAGGCCGACCTGCTTGATGCGATTGACCGCGAAGGCTCCATTTCCGGCGCCGCGCGCGCCATGGACATGAGCTACCGCCGCGCGTGGCTGCTGGTCGATGCCATGAATCGCTGCTGGCGCGAACCTCTGGTCCAAACCTCTCCCGGCAGCGCAAAAGGCGGCGGAGCCAGGCTGACTGCATTGGGCATTGCCGTTCTGCACCACTACCGGGCGCTGCAAGAACGCCTGCAAGGAAGCTCCGAATGCGCAGCTTATCTGGCCCTCGCAGAGGCGCTCCTGGCGGAACCGAAGGCAAGCCGCAAAGGTGACAGGACTTGAAATCGCACACGAATTGCCGCTGCGCAGAGCTCGGCAACCTGGCAGTCATTGGCATGGGCTCTGAGCCAGACGAGGAAGTGCTAGGTTCGCTTGATCTTGTTAGCGAACACGGAGGCCTGCAATGGTGGCTCTACATGTCCCGGTGCAACCAATGCCAACAGTTCTGGATGATCGCGCAAGAAGAAAGGGTTCATGACAATTTCTGCCTGAAGCGCATTGATGCCGAGGATGCAGCACGGATCGTCACGGATGCTATCTGGCCTGAAGACTTTCTTGAGTTTGGCGCGGTGCTACGACTGGAACGTGAATGCGGACAGGTTGCACACTTCCTGGATCCGAACTGCCACGCATTGGTGGCCACCGCTCACGAGCTGAAACGTGAACGACCGGACATCACATCGGACGAAATTGGCTACTTGCTCGCCATAAGGCCATCACATGCCGCCAGATTGCTGGCCCAGAAGCCTTGATAACTACCTAGCGCCCCACCGGCCCCTTCCACAGCACGCCGTCCTTCATCACCAGCGATACCTTGCGGATCGCGGCAATGTCGGTGAGCGGATTACCCTCGACCGCCACCAGATCGGCCAGCATTCCCGTCTTCACGCTGCCCAGCCGGTCACCGATGCCAAACATCTTCGCGTTGCCCGATGTCGCTGCGATTGCCACTTCGGCGGGCGTCATGCCCCCCTTCACCATCAGTTCGGCTTCCCGCGCGTTGTCGCCATGGGCGTAAACGCCGACGTCTCCGCCCATGCAGATGGCGACACCGGCCTTGCGCGCCTTGGCGAGGGCCTCGAACCCCTCCTGCACGCCCTTGGGCACCGGCGCCTCACCATTCCATCCGCGATAGCGTGCAATCGCATCGCCTGCGGCAAGCGTCGGACAGAAGCCCACGCCCTTGGCCTTCATCGCCGCGAACACGTCAGGCGTCCCTTCGTCGCCATGCTCGATCGTGTCGACACCGGCTGCGACGGCACGACGCATCCCCTCTGCCGTGCTGGCATGGGCGACAACCTGCCGTCCGGCACCGTGCGCAGCCTCCACCACAGCTTTCAGTTCCGCTTCCGTAAAGGTTGGCCTGCTCGGTTCGCCAGGCCCCCAGCGATAATCGGCATAGACCTTCACCAGGTCCGCCCCGGCGCCGATCTGCCGCCGCACGGCATTGATCAGGTCTGGCCCGCCAGCCTCCTCCGCACCAAGCGGCACCGTCACCCCCGGCTCGAACCCTCTGGGACCATAGGCCCCCGGCGCAACGATGGCGCGCGTAGCTACCAGCATGCGTGGCCCGGGCACGATTCCCTGCTCGATCGCCTGCTTTAATCCGACATCGGCATAGCCAGCGCCTTCGGTGCCGAGATCGCGCACCGTGGTGAAGCCCGCCAGCAAGGTCACCCGCGCGTGAACCGTGGCGCGCGCCGTACGCAGCGCCAGAGACTCATGCAGGACCTGATCGTCCCACGGCGTTTCGTTGTAGGGGTGCAGGAACAGGTGCGAGTGCCCCTCGATCATGCCCGGCATCAAGGTGGTGCCTGGCAGCGCAATGACCGAAGCCTCGACTGGCGCGACAATGTCAGGACCGACCGCTTCTATGCGGTTGCCCCTTACCAGAACCGCCCAGCCCTTGCGCAGCACTCCGGTCTCACCGTCGAATACGGCGTCAGGCCGCAACAGGGTCAGCGCCTCGGAACGCTCGCCGGCAAACGAAGGAGCCGCAACGGTCAGCGTCAGGGCAGCAGCAAGAACCTGTAGGACAATCCGCATTCGCCATCCTTTCGAATGGCGCCATCATACCTGCGCAACAAGAAGCGGCAACAATCTGCGCCGTCCTTTTTCCTCAATCCGGGTTCAGGCCGCTTCCTCGTGCCGCAGTTCTGCAAGCTGCGCGTCGGTCCGAGGCAAAATACCCATGCCATTTATGGTCCGACGATCGAGATGCTGGAGCTGTATGTCAGGACTTTGGCGGGTAAGATCGCGTAAGTGTTGCACACGGATCACGGCCATCACGCAACCCAGCGTCGCGATCGAAACGCCCAGGCGCCACATGGCGAATTGCCCGCTCTGCACGGTCGACAGGAATTCGGCAAAGCACTGCCATACGGTTGCAGCGCCAAGCAGCTCGGTCGCGCGTTGGCGTGGCGCCGCCAATAGCAGGGAGCACGCGAGGAAGAACGAGCCGACACCGGCCGTCGTCACGCTGAGCTGGTCCGTCACATAACCGAAGCCGAGCGCAACCGCGCTGGCTACTGCGACAACACGGGCGGTGCGGGAAATCTGACCAGGGGTCAGCATGTCGAGTGGGCTACGCATGCGCAGGATCATTGCCCAAGCCTCTCAACAATTCGTTACGGCACGAAAGGTCCAGAAATGATCTCAATAAATCCAAAAATTACAGTCCATAGCAGGACCGACAACGCCAGCGGCAGCCCGAGACGAACCCAGCCCGAGGCACTTTCCGTTGGCGAATCACCCTCCGCCTGCCCGAATCGCCCGGCCATCAGTTCTTCCTGTAACTGATGGACGGGTGAACGAACCGGGGCGTCCTCCTGCCGTGCAGGACGGGGCAGCGCGATGTTTGGCGCGACGCTCTCGGCTACACCTGAAGGCAGTTTGGCAGACAGTACCGGCGATCCCGACATGGTGGCTCCTCGGCATCACTCTGCCATGAGGTCACCAACGACAGCTCACCACAAACCTAGGGATTTACGCTTAGCCCCGTTGCGCCATTTCGAGCGGTTCGCCACGGACCGGGTAACCCAACCCGTCCGGGATCATCAGCCAGCGACGCCCCTCCCGCTCTTCCACAAACGGACTGATCGTGCCGATCGGTGTCGTCTCGGCATGATTGCGCGCTTCGTCGAAATTGCCGAACAACGCCAGGCGTTCAAGATTCCGTCGCGTCGGAAAGATGACCTTGATCTTGCCTTCTTCGGCAAGATCGAGCGCTTCGCGCGCACTTGCCCAGAAGAGGTGCCGGTTCTCGGTGGCATCAACCTCGATATCGACCGCCCCGGTGCCCAGATCGGCGAGATAGAAGCGGGTGTCGAAAATTCTTTCAGTCCTGTGTTTCGGCCACCAGCGAGCGAAGGGCACCAGCCGATCAATCTCAAGCTCCCAGCCAAACTCTGCCAGTACCGGCGCAAGATCACCGCCCGAGATCAGCATGCGTCGCGCTTCGGCCGCAAGCCTGCCATCGACCTCGCCCGAAATTCCAACCACCAGGCCGGTCTCTTCCAGGGTTTCGCGGACAGCAGCCACTCGCGCCGCCAGATCGCCTAGGTCTCCCCCAGCGCTCTGCCCCAGGCTTTCCGCCAGCGAAAAGTCCGACGGATCGATCTTGCCGCCTGGAAAGACGGTGGCGCCCCCTGCAAACTTCAGGCTGGCATTGCGCTCCACCATGAGAATCTGTGGCGCGCCACCGGCAGGAGCATGCCGAAAGATGATGACGGTTGCCGCCGGAGTGGTCTTGCTCAGCCAGTTTTCGGGCTCGATATCATGCGTTTCCATCCTGGCGATCATGTCCCGCCCGAGCGCGCTTGCCAAGTCTCGAGAAAGTGTCGGATCACTTTACATTCGCCGCTTCAGCCTGATGGTTTCAGGTGCGGACAATCCCGAAAAACAGGCCTTTTCCGCAAACTGGCACGAAGAATGCTTAGGTCATAATGTCCCGAAGAGTAGCTTCTTCTCGAGGCGGAGCCAGTCCCCCCGGTCTCTATGGCTCCGCCTCTCCCGGGACCTCCCTCAAACAGGCAGACCACAAAAAACGTATGGCCCGCCCCGTCTGCAAGGGGGATTTTGAAGTGTTCTGATCAGTCTGCGTCAACGTATGCGGTCTCATGGGTGACCCCATGGCCAAGATGGACATCCGCACGTCTGGAGCCACAATAAAGACGCCGGCAACGAGTGCCATTTTTTTGGCCGGGCTTTCCAGACGCCGATCGACTGTCAGGCCATCTTCACGATCCTTCCTGCAAACATCGTTGGCCTATGCACGAAGATGCGTGCGGCCGATCCGGTTATGCCGCGACTGGGTAGCCGCGTTCGAACGTCGCGTCCTTGCGCAAGGCCGCCCATGCGATCCGCGCCAGCTTGTTGGCCAGCGCGACGACGATAGCATTGCGGTGGACTCCTCGCTCGATCATTCCTGTCAACCAGCGCCCCAACGGGGTCTCGCTTCGCGCCAGCGACGGCAATGCTGCTCGGGCACCGTGGATGAGCAAAGTGCGCAAGTAGGTGTTGCCTCGCTTGGAGATGCCGAGCAGCCGCGGCTTGCCGCCGGTAGTATGCTGACGGGGCACCAGACCGAGCCAGGCACCCAGGTCTCGGGCTTTGGCAAAGCTGCTGGCATCGCCCACGGCTGCAATCAGGGCAGTTGCGTTCAGCACCCCGACGCCGGGGATGGATGTGAGCCGCCGGGCAGCCGCGTCATTGCGCGCCAGCTCGACAAACTCGCCGTTCAGCGTTTCCACCCTGGTATCGAGTTCGCGCCATTCGGCACGCAGTTCGGCCACCAACTGGCGCAGACGCGGTGACAAGGTCGTATCCTCATCGGCCAGCAGGGCATCGATGCCGAGTTCCAGCTTGCGCCGCCCAACCGGGAAAATGGTCCCGCGCTCCAGCAGGATCGCCCGCAACTGGTTGGTCAGGCTCCTGCGCTCAGCCACCAGGCGCGAGCGAACCCGGTGGAGCGTCTGGATGTCCAACTGCTCCTGGGTCTTGAGTTCGACGAAGCGCATCGTTGGACGCGAGGCGGCCTCGGCGATCCCCTCGGCGTCGCGGTCATCGTTCTTCTGTGCTTTGACATACGGCCGTACGTACTCCGGCGACATCAGCCGGATCTCATGTCCGTGCGCGGCGAACAGGCGCCCCAGATAATGGGCACCGCAACATGCCTCCATCGCGACCACGCACACAGGAAGCTTGGCAACGTAGTCGACCAGCGTCTGGCGGCGCATCGACCTGCGTACGACGACAGCTCCCGCCGCATCCACGCCCACCACACTGCAGGCATTCTTGCCCAAATCAACGCCAAGGATCACAATAGACATCGGTCCGCTCCTTTCCTCTTCAAGCACCAGCATCATATCCGATGCCGGGGAAAAGGGGCGGGCCATCCCATAAAGACGCGACCGGCATTGCCGACCGCGCCTCATGAAATGCTGAACTCTTGGTGGATCATGCGGCCTTGACGCCCGAATCTTCCATCAGCTGCTGCAATTCGCCAGCCTGGAACATCTCCATCATGATGTCCGATCCGCCCACGAACTCGCCCTTGACGTAGAGCTGCGGGATCGTCGGCCAGTCAGAGTAGGATTTGATGCCGCTGCGGATTTCCATGTCCTGCAGCACGTCAACCGAGGCGTATTCGACGCCCAGATGCTCGAGGATGGCAATGGCCTTGCTGGAAAAGCCGCACTGCGGGAACAGCGGCGTTCCCTTCATGAACAGGACGACGTCGTTGCCGTTGACGATTTCGGAGATGCGCTGCTCGGTCGACATGGTGGATGAGTTTCCTTTCCGTCCTCAGTTGGGAACGGCAGTGGTCAGTTGCAAGGCATGGAGCTCGCCGCCCATGCGCCCGCCAAGCGCATCATATACCAGCTTGTGCTGCTTGACACGGCTCAGGCCGGCAAAGGCGGCAGACGTGACACGGGCGGCATAGTGATCGCCGTCGCCCGCAAGGTCCGTGATCTCGACCTCGGCGTCCGGCAAAGCCGCACGGATCATCGCCTCGATCTCGGCCGCAGGCATTGCCATCAGGCTTCGCCCATCAGTTGGCGGCGGGCGTCGACCTGCTTGGCTTCCATCGCCGCGCGGATTTCCGCTTCGTCGGTTTCGATGCCGGCCGAAACCAGATCGCCAAGCAGCTTGCGGATCACGTCCTCGTCACCGGCTTCCTCGAAATCGGCCTGCACGACCGACTTGGCATAAGCCTCGGTTTCGGCCGCATCGAGGCCCATGCGCTCAGCCGCCCAGGTGCCCAGCAGACGGTTGCGGCGGGCGTGGACGCGGAACATCATTTCCTCGTCACGGGCGAACTTGGCCTCAAAAGCCTTCTCGCGATCGTCGAACGTGGTCATCGGCCGGATATCCTTCGTAAAAGGGTTTCTCCAGCCGATAATCAGCGAGCGCGTTCCCTGCAAGGCATCACGAAAAGAAACACTGGGGCTCAGGCAGCGCGGAGTCAGATCCGCCCGCGGCGAATGTCGAGCAGCACGCCGCCTTCGCGGCTCACGTGGCAGGAGAAGCTGTCACCATTGCGAAGCGTGCCCGACACCCGATAGCCATCGCCATTGCGCGTGGCGTCGTAGACCTCGTCCACCTCGCCCTTACGCTCGGCTTCGGTGACGCAGGAGTCGACCGCGTCGTTCAACCCGCGCGAACCCACGCCTGCCCGGCTGTCGTCCCGCCAGTCATCGGGCTGCCCGTCCCGCTGAACGTCTCGCGGGTCGTTGCGCCGATCATCTTCGGGGCGATAACGATAGCCATCATCCTCCCCGGAATTGCGCTTCTTCTCGGCCTTGCTCGCAGCGGTCGCGATTGCCGCAATGCCGCCGATGATCAGCAGCCCGGCCAGCACATCGCCGCCGTCGACGCCGCCGCGATCGCGGTGCCATCCGCGCCCGCCCCAGCCGCCGCGATCCCAGCGTCCATGCGCCTCGGCAGCAACCGGCAGTGCGGTCGTCGCCAGCGCAGCCAGCGCCATCGCAATCCTGGAAAAACGTCCCACCATGATCATCCCTTCACAACCGACCGCCTGCCCCGATCCATGGGCCAGCAGTCGGTGCCCGTCATTCTTGCAAGGCTAGGCGGCCCAGGCTTTCCGATGCCTGAACCGCCTGCCTTATCATGCTTCAGAGGCCGCGAATGCCGCTGTAGTCGAGGTCGACGACTCGGCCCCGTTCAAACTTGCACTTGAACGAACCGCTGTCGTAGCCGCGCAGGGAATTGTTCCAGCCCCGATAGTCGCCACCCCAGCCGTTGCCGTAGTAGCGGTCGCCATCGCGCCAATCGCGACCGCGCGTGTTCACGGCGATGCGGCCGCGAACCTCATAGCCCCACCGCGTGTTCCGCACCTCGCGGACGTCGGTCACGTCGGCCCGGCCATAGCTGTAGCGGGCGGCGTTGCGCTCTGCCGTGCGCACACACTGTTCGATCGCCTGGCGCGGGTTGCCACGGCCGTAGTAGCCATCGCGATAGCGCCCGTCGTTCCAGCCATCACGGCCCCGCCAGTCGTCGCCATAACCGTAGCGGTCATAGTCGCGGTTATTGTTGTTGCTTGCTGCAGCGGCGATCGCGGCAATGCCGCCGATCACCAGCGCACCTGCAATGATGTCGCCCCCGTCGATGCCGCCGCGATGGTCTCGGGCAACTGCGGGAGAGGCCGAAGACACCGCGACCGCAGCGGCGGCAGCAGTTCCGACCAGGGCCTTGGGCAAAGTCTTCATGGCTCAGATCCTTCAAAACGGCGGGCCTTTCCCGCCACGCATGAAGGATTGCCTGATTCGCCGTGATGGGACGCTGAACCACGCCGACAGCGATTGTTCATCAAAACAGCCCCTAAGATGAACGGGCCTGCTACCGTACTGCTTCGCTGTCCAGCCCCGTCCAGTAGGCCAGGAACGCCAGCACATCGGCGCCCGCACCGATCACTTTCTCCACCGGTTTGCCCGCCCCGTGCCCCGCGCGCGCCTCCACGCGCAACAGGCGCGGCCGCTCGCCGATCTCCGCGGCCTGCAGCGCAGCCACGTACTTGAAGCTGTGCGCCGGCACCACGCGGTCGTCATTGTCCGCAGTGGTTACAAGGATTGCGGGATAGGCGCTGCCCCCGTTTATGTTGTGATAGGGTGAATAGCTGCGCAGCGTGTGCCAGTCTTCCTCCCGGTCAGGACGGCCATAATCATCCACCCAGAACCGGCCGGAGGTGAAGCGGTCAAACCGCAGCATGTCCATGACGCCCACGTCGGGATTGGCCGCAGCGAACAGATCGGGCCGCTGGTTCACGACCGCTCCCACCAGCAGCCCGCCATTGGATGCGCCCTGGATCGCAAGACCGCCCTTGGCCGCGATCCCCTCCTTCACGAGGTATTCGCCCGCAGCGATAAAATCGTCGAAGCTGTTCTGCTTCTTCTGGCGCCGTCCGGCCTCGTACCAGGAGCGCCCAAGCTCGCCGCCACCCCGGACGCTGGCCAGCGCGAACGCCCCGCCCGCCTCTAGCCAAGCCATGCGCACCGGCGAATAGCCCGGCGTCAGCGCAATGTCGAAACCGCCATAGCCATAAAGAAGGGTCGGCAAAGGCTTGCCTGCCGCCGCCAGCGCCTTCTTGCGAACGACATAGAGCGGCACCATCGTCCCGTCCTTCGAAGGGTACTGACGCTGCTCGACCAGATAGTCAGCGGGATCGAACGCCATTCTCGGCACCGCAAACGGCGTTACCGTTCCCCTCTGCAGGTCCATGCGGTAGATCGCCGGCGGCAGGTTGAAGCTGGTAAACTGGTAGAATGTCTCCGGGTCGCCGGGTCGTCCGCCAAACCCGCTGGCCGTGCCGATCCCGTTCAGCGTTATCGCCTTGCCCGGCTTGCCCTTGCGATCGGTCATCACCGCCACCGTCTGGCCGTCCTTGAGATACGACAACAGGAAGCGGTCGCCGATCATCCGCGCCCCTTCCAGCGTATTGCCGCGCTCGGGCACGACCACCGCCCAGCCCTTCTTCGGGTGGGCCAGATCGATGCTGACCAGATGGTAATTGGCAGCGCTCCGGTCGGTCAGGAACCACAAGCGATCGCCGATGCCCGCCACCAGCTTCCAGTGATCTGCAATCTCGGGCACCAGCGGCTGAGCTTTCCATTCGCCCGACCTGCGCCCGTCGAGCTGGATCAGATGAACTGCATTGCGCTTGTCGGTGCTGACTTCGCTCACCACCACGGCCCAGCGCCCGTCGCTCGTCACCAGTGCCTTGTGGCTCCATGCGGGGTTCTCTGGCGTTGCGTGGACCAATTCATCGTGATCCTGCGCGGTGCCGACGCGGTGAAACCACACCGCTTTGTTGAAGCGCGGCGCCCGGGGATCATCGCCCGCCCGGGGTGCCGGAAAGCGCGAATAGAGGAAGCCCTCGTCGCCAACCCAGGCGATCTCCGTATCATTGGCCCACGCGATACGCTCGTCAAAGATGCGGCCGCTCGCGACATCCACCACGCGCAAGGTGCGCCAGTCGCTGCCCGCCTCCTGCTCGGCAAAGGCGACATACTTGCCGGATGGTGATGGCTCCCATTGGGCCAGCGCCAAGGACCCGTCCGCACTCCAGCCATTGGGATCGATCAGCAGGCGCTGCTTGCCCTCGACCCCCTTGCGCACCCACAATGCCGACTGGTTCTGCAAGCCTGCATTGCGCGTGTAGAAATAGCTTCGTCCAGCCTTGCGCGGCAGGCCATAGCGCTCGAAATCGAACAAGGCTCGGATACGACCGGCAAAGCGCTCACGGGCGGGTAGCCTCGCCAGATAATCCCCGCTCAAGGCATTCTGCTCTGCCACCCAGGAAGCGACCGCGCCATCCGTTCGCGGATCGGCTTCAAGCCAACGGAAAGGATCGGCAACGCGCTGCCCGAAAACCTGCTCGACCAGCGGATCGGCCCGGGTCGATGGATAAGCCGTCTTCGGAAGGACAAGCCTGGCATTACTACTGCTGGGATTGGAACCTCCAGAGGCCTCCGGAAAGGCCACCTCGGAACTGTCCGCAACTGCAGGGCCTGCAGGCAGCACCGCCGCCAACAGAAGTGCGCCGCCCAACAGGCCGCGCGCAGACCTTGCCATCTCCCGCATCATCGTTGGCCAAGGCATAGCACAGCGCAACGATATGCGGGAGATGCCCTTCTTCCTCAGTCCGTGGCTTTTAACCCCGTCCAGTGCGCCAGAAACGCGTAAACGTCAGCCGTTTCCTCGATCAACTTCGAGATCGGCTTGCCCGACCCGTGTCCGGCGCGAGTCTCGATGCGGATCAGTTGCGGCTTCGGTCCAAGGCCGGCTGCCTGAAGCGCTGCCGCATACTTGAAGCTGTGCCCCGGCACCACGCGGTCGTCAGTGTCAGCCGTCGTCACCAGCACTGCCGGGTAGGGCGTGCCAGCCTTCACGTTGTGGTAGGGCGAATAGGCCCGCAGCACGCGCCAGTCTGCCTCGACATCAGGTCGGCCGTAATCGTCGGTCCAGTAACGCCCGGCGGTAAAGCGGTCGAAGCGCAACATGTCCATGACGCCCACCGCCGGATGCGCCGCCGCGAACAGGTCGGGCCGCTGGTTCACCACTGCGCCCACCAGCAGCCCGCCGTTTGAGCCGCCTTCCACCGCAAGCCCCGTCTTGGGGGTCACGCCATTGGCAATCAGCCATTCGCCTGCCGAAATGAAATCGTCGAACACATTCTGCTTGCGTGCCCGCCGCCCGGCATCGTGCCAGGCATCGCCATATTCGCCGCCGCCACGCAGGTTCGCCACGGCATAGGCCCCGCCGCTCGCCAGCCACGCCATGCGTGCTGCCGAGTAGGCTGGCGGCAAGGAAATGTTGAAGCCGCCGTAGCCATAGAGGATCGTCGGCACCGGCCCCCTTGCGTCCTTGCGCCGGACCACGAACATCGGGATCCTTGCGCCGTCCTTCGATGGATAGAACACTTGCTCGACCTTGTAGTCCTCGGGCGCGAAGTTCAGCGGCACCTTCTGCCATGGCGCCACTTTCCCGCTGACCGTATCGAAGCTGTAGACGGTTCCGGGGGTGGTGAAGCTGGTAAAGCCGAAGAATCCGGCCCGGTCCCCCGGCTTGCCGCTGAACCCGGTGATCGATCCGATCCCCGGCAGCGCCATCTCTCCGGCAGGAGTCCCGTCAAGGGCGTAGACCTCGATCAGCGATTTCACGTCCTTCAGGTAATTGAGGTAGAGTTTGCCCCCGACGATCGAGGCCCCGTCGAGGTTCGCATCGCTTTGCTCGACCACCGTGGTCCAGACCGGCTCTGCCCCCGAAAGGTCGACCTTCATTACCTTCTTGAGCGGCGCGTCCTTGCTGGTCACGAACCACAGCGTGTCGCCTGTCGCGTCAAAGCAGTCCCACTGGGCGGTCATGTCGGGAACCAACGGGCGCAACTTCCAGTCAGCCTTGCCGATTGGCGCCACGAACACGGCCGAAAGGGGGTCGGTGCCTTCATGGCTGGTCACCACCAGCCAGCGCCCCTCGCCCTTGACCTGCGCCACATGTCCCCACTTCGGCTTGTCAGGGGTGGCAAAAACGGGCCTATCCTCAGCCTGCGGTGTACCCAGCTTGTGATACCAAACGGTCTGGTTGTAATTCAGCGCCTGGAACGCCTCGCCCTCTTTGGGTGCCTCAAAGCGTGAATAGAGCACGCCGTCATTGCCGACCCATGCAATATCGCTGAACTTCACCCATTTGATCTCGTCCGCAAGGGCCTTACCGTCGCCCGCGCCAACGAACTTCATCGTCCGCCAGTCCGATCCACCATCCTGCACGGTGTAGGCGAGCGTTGCCCCGTCCGGCGAAGGCTCCCAGGCGTCGAGCGCAGTCGCCCCATCCTTCGCCCAGCCATTGGGATCCAGCAGAACGCGCCCCTCAGGCGAGGCGGCATCCCGCACGACCAATTGCGCCTGGTTCATCAGTCCCGAATTGTAGGTGTGAAACAGTCGGCCTCCTTCCTCGCGGGGAACGCCCCAGCGCGGATAGTCGAACAGCCCCTTGAGCTTCTTCTCGAACCCGGCCCGCTCCGGCAGGGCCTTGAGATAGCTATCGGTAAACCTGCTCTGGCCGTCGACCCACGCCGCAACCTTGCTGTCAACACGAACGTCTGCTTCCAGCCAGCGATAGGGATCGGCAACCTGTTCGCCGAATAGGGTCTCGACCACCGCCCCCCGGTCAGTCTCAGGGTAGTTCAAGGCTGTATCTCCGGCAAAGGCAGGTGCAGACAGGCTGACAGCCGCCACCGCAGTGGCGAACAGAATTTGGCGCATGGGCATGGGGGAGCTTTCCGGTGAATCATTCGGTTGCAGCCGAAACTAGCCAGCTTCCCGTCACGCACAAGCCCCGCGCACGAAAAACGGGCGGAGCCAGCGGCCCCGCCCGTCAATCTCGTCCGAAACGAAGCGCGAATTATGCGGCTTCGTATTCGTCTTCATCAGCCGTCATCACCGGGCCCGAGTCCTGGCCCTTGGCCGAGGTGTCACGGTCGACCAGTTCGATCACGGCGATCGGTGCAGCGTCCGAAGCGCGGAAACCGGCCTTGATGATGCGGGTGTAGCCACCGTTGCGATCGGCATAACGCTCGGCCAGAACGGTGAACAGCTTCTGCAGCTGGGCATCGTCAAGCAGACGGGCGTGGGCGAGACGGCGGTTCGAAAGGCCACCCTTCTTGCCGAGCGTGATCAGCTTTTCGATGTAGGGGCGCAGTTCGCGCGCCTTCGGCGTCGTCGTGGTGATCTGCTCGTGCTTTATCAGAGCCGCTGCCATGTTGCGCAGCATCGCGATGCGGTGGGCAGAGGTACGACCCAGCTTACGCTGGCCAAGTTTATGACGCATGGTATTTCCCTTCCGTTCGTAGGGGGGCCGTACGAGGTACCCCGATCCAGGCGGCAATTAGGGCTGCCGCCAAGTCACCCTTGAAAACAGGGCGCCCCGAAGGACGCCCCGAATTTCCTTAGCCGAGAAGCTCTTGCTCGAGCTTCTTGGCCATCTCTTCGATGTTCTCAGGCGGCCAGCCCGGGATGTCCATGCCGAGGCGCAGGCCCATCGACGAAAGGACTTCCTTGATCTCGTTGAGCGACTTGCGGCCGAAGTTCGGCGTGCGCAGCATCTCGGCTTCGGTCTTCTGGACCAGGTCGCCAATGTAGATGATGTTGTCGTTCTTGAGGCAGTTGGCCGAACGCACCGACAGCTCGAGCTCGTCGACCTTCTTGAGAAGGTAGCGGTTGAGCTGGTTGGCATCGCTCTCTTCCGGTGCATGGGCAGCGACGCCACCGGCAACCGAAGGAACGTGGCCGACCGGCACCTGGTCGTCGAAGTGCACGAACAGCGCGAGCTGGTCCTGAAGAATGCGCGCAGCATAGGCCACGGCGTCTTCCGGGGTGATCGTGCCATCGGTTTCGACCGTCAGATTGAGCTTGTCGTAGTCAAGCTCCTGACCGATACGGGCGTTGTCGACCTTGTACGAAACCTGGCGGACCGGCGAGTACAGCGAGTCGACCGGGATCAGGCCGATCGGCGCGTCAACCGGACGGTTCGACACGGCGGGGACATAGCCCTTGCCGGTATCGACGGTCAGTTCCATGTTGAACGTCGCGCCTTCGTCGAGATTGCAGATCACGAGGTCCTTGTTCATGACCTCGATGTCGCCGGTGACGGCGATGTCGCCTGCCTTCACTTCGCCCGGACCAGTGGCCGAGAGCTGCAGACGCTTGGGGCCTTCGCCCTGCATCTTGAGGGCGATCTGCTTCACGTTGAGCACGATGTCGGTCACGTCTTCGCGGACGCCGGCGAGCGACGAGAATTCGTGAAGAACGTTCTCGATCTTGATCGAGGTGACCGCCGCGCCCTGAAGCGAGGAGAGCAGCACGCGACGCAGCGCGTTGCCGAGGGTGAGACCAAAGCCACGCTCAAGCGGTTCGGCGACGAATGTCGCGCGGCGCTTGGCGTCGTTGCCCGGCTTGATCTCGAGATTGTTGGGCTTCTTCAGTTCCTGCCAGTTCTTGATGTTGACAGTCATGGAATTCCCCTGGGGTTTGTGCGGGCTTTTGCCGGTTGCCGGGATGCTTAATTCCCGGCTCCGGTCGAGATATTGGGTGAAAGGGGCGCCGGTACCTGCGCCCCATCCACCATAGGCAGGATCAGACGCGACGACGCTTCGACGGACGAACGCCGTTGTGCGGGATCGGGGTCACGTCACGGATCGCCGTGATGGTGAAGCCGACCGCCTGGAGGGCGCGAAGGGCGCTCTCGCGGCCCGAACCGGGACCCTTGACTTCGACTTCGAGGGTGCGGACGCCGTGTTCCGCAGCCTTCTTGCCGGCATCGTCAGCAGCGACCTGCGCTGCGTACGGGGTCGACTTGCGGCTACCCTTGAAGCCCATCATGCCGGCCGACGACCACGAAATGGCGTTGCCCTGAGCATCGGTGATGGTGATCATGGTGTTGTTGAAGCTGGCGTTTACGTGCGCAACACCACTGGTGATGTTCTTGCGCTCGCGGCGCTTAATGCGCTGAGGTTCGCGTGCCATGGTAAATATCCTCGAGAAACTTTGGACGGAAGAAGGATCTGTTCAGATCTTACTTCTTCTTGCCGGCGATCGGCTTGGCCTTGCCCTTGCGGGTGCGGGCGTTGGTGTGAGTGCGCTGACCGCGGACCGGCAGGCCCTTGCGGTGACGCAGACCACGATAGCACGCGAGGTCCATGAGGCGCTTGATGTTCATCGCCACTTCGCGGCGAAGATCGCCTTCCACGGTGTGCTCGGCGTCGATCGTTTCGCGGATCTGAAGGATCTCTGCGTCCGAAAGGTCGGCCACGCGGCGGGTGTGTTCAATACCCAGCTTGTCGGCGATCTGCTTGGCCTTGTGTGCGCCAATGCCATGGATGTAGGTCAGCGCGATGATCACGCGCTTGTTGGTGGGGATGTTGACCCCGGCAATACGAGCCACTTGCTTCTCCGTTTGCTCCACAGGCCGCGCGAATCGCTCGCGCCGCCTATCTCATCGCGAAAACTCACTCGGGAAATCCCGGATTTCTGCATGGTTTCAGGACCTTGATCCTGATTGTGCAGACGTTGCCCGGAAATGAGTGAAAGGCGCGATTAGGCGGTTTCGACTGCAACGTCAACCGCTACGCAAGCACAAAAGGCGGACTGCGCGCCGTTCGTGGCACGGTCCTGCTCGAATGTGGAGCAACCTTATCCCAATCGCGCCGCGAGGTCAAAACCCCCGGTGCGCAGCCCTACTGGGTCGGGGCAACGATCCTTGCCGGATGTCCGGAAACACGCGCCCCATCGGGAACGTCGCGCGTCACGACAGCGCCGGCTTCCACCACGCAGCCTTTGCCCACCTTGATGCCCGGCATGACGATGGCCCGCGCGCCAATCGTGGTGCCGCTGCCGATAACGGTGTCGGCGTAGAGACCGCGCGTGAAGTCGTGCGAAAGCAGGATGGCCCATGGCCCGATCACGCACTCATCGCCGATATGGATCCCCGATGGCCAGTTGCGGTCGAGCGACGCTGTCGGGGAGACCCAGGCGCTGGCGGCAATGTTCATCCCCCAGAAGCGGGTCTGGACAAGATGCCGAAGTCTCTGCCTGATGCTCTTTCGGCGTATACCCGCCCCTCTGGTCACGCGTCCGATGCCCCCGCCAGGCCCGCCAGGGGCCAATCGCGCTTTGCATAACGCCCGGGCCGGAGATATCAACTCGCCATGGCCTACCCCCCGATCAGCGGACGCAGTCTCTCGCGCTTCATCCGCGCCCGTGGCCTGGTGATCGGCAGCTACATCGCCTGGCTCCGCCATGTCCGTGGCGTGCGCATGGGCCGGGAGGTCGACCTGTCGCTCAGCACGCGCATGGAAGTGGGCAGGCGTGGCGCCATTTCGATCGGCGATGAAACCGCGATCGCCCTCAACGCCGCAATCTTTACCAGAGGAGAGGACGGCAACGTGCGCCCGGTCTCGATCGGCGCGCGCTGCTTCATCGGCGCAGGGGCTGTCATCCTGCCCGGCGTGACCATCGGGAACGGCGCAATCGTCGCGGTGGGATCGGTCGTCAGGCGCGACGTTCCCGATGACTGCATCGTCTCGGGCAATCCCGCCCGCATCGTGCGGCGGGGCATCGACGCCGGATGGCTCGGCCGCCTGCCGGAAGCCCACATCAACCAGCGCCTGATGTATGCGCGCGAGGCCATCAAGCTCGGGCTCGCAACACGCGGCCCGGCCGCCCTCGAAGCAACGCCTGAAGCCAACGACTGAAAGCCCTTCTCAGACGATTGTCACCGCCCTCGATCCATATTAGACCAGAAGTTCTAATAATACATGGGGAGAGAACTCGATGGCCGCACTGCGTCTTGCACCGCTCGTGAGACTGGCCCTGCTCGTGCCGCTGACCCTGCTGCTTTCGGCATTCCACGGCTTCGTCGGCTGGCACAAGGTCTTCTCCTCCCGCGAGGAACTGATGCGCCATACGGCTTGGACCGTGCATCTGCCGGAATGGCTCGGACGCATCGTCGGGATCACCGAGCTTGCGCTTACCCTCCTGCTGCTGCTGGCACTGTTCCTGCCGGGGTACAGCCGGATCGGCATGATGGCAGCATATGGTTTCATCGCGCTCGAACTGGTCTCGACCGTAACCCATCAACTCGCGCAGGACGGCGCGTCGCTCGTCCAGAACCTGCTGTCGATCTTCACAACGGCGGTCGTCGCATGGCTGTTTGCGCAAAGGGCTGCGGCCGCTAGATAGCGAAGCGTTACGGCGCCGACTGGGCGGCCGTCCCTCCAGCGTCGGATATTGCCATCACAACTCGCCTGCGCATTGCCGCATCGCTCGACTATGCCATGTCCACCGCCGCTCCCGTGCTGATGCAGATCGGCGTTGCGGCAGTTGCGGGACAGCGCCTGCTCGAGACCAGTTGCATCACCACCCCCGCCATTGCCCGCACCGTCGCCGGGCACGATGGTCTGGGCGAGCGCCAATGGCTTGAACCCCGGACGGGGTTCGAGGTATCGTACAACGTCATCGTCGAGATCGACCGCCAGCCCCTGCCGCTGGCCAATCTTGCCGCCGACAGCCTCACTGCCCTGCCCGGCGAAGTGCTCGAATACCTGTTCCCCTCGCGCTACTGCCCGGTCGACACGATGCACGCCGCCGCGGTCGACATGTTCGGCCACCTGACTGGGGGCGCTGCGGTAGAGGCCGTGCGCGACTGGATCGCCACCCACCTCGCCTATGTCCCCGGTGCCAGCCACGGCGGCACCACCGCGCTAGACACCTTCCACGCCCGCGAGGGCGTCTGCCGCGACTACGCCCACCTCCTGATCGCGCTGGTGCGCAGCCTTGGCATCCCGGCCCGAATGGTCAGCGCCTACAGCCCCGACGTCACCCCCCAAGACTTCCACGCCCTCGCCCAGGTCTGGCTGGCCGGAGCCTGGCACCTGGTGGACGCGACCGGCATGGCCGACCCCGCCACAACCGCCATCATCGGTGTAGGCCGCGACGCAGCTGACATCGCCTTCCTCACGATCTTCGGCGGGGCGACGCTGAACGAGCAGGTTGTTGAGGTGAAGTTGTAGGACTGACGGACCCCGCGCTCAACTCTGCCCCGCGTTAAATTCCACCGTCACCCCGGGCCCCGCCCCGGGGGTCCCGCTTCCTTCCCCCGCGCCCTACGCAGAAGAAAAGCCAAGTCCCGGATCAAGTCCGGGACGACGCGAGTTGGAGGTGCAAATTTGCTTAGCGAGCACATGGGCGAAAGCCGAAAGCCAACCAGTCCAAACCAGACCCCTCGTCGCCCCGTGCTTGACACGGGGCTTGGCTCCCCTTGCGGCCTTAGGCTTAGATTTTGGGGATTGATGCACCTGTCCCCGTAACTGTCCCCGTAACTGCCGACAGACGGCTCCCACTAGAATTAAAAAACCGGAAGCTCGGCTTCATCAACGGCGTTGAAGGCATCGCGAACAACTTCAGGCAATATCTGTTGCACTACCGGATCAAGCCAATGCGTCAGCTTCCTTTCGAACATGATGGTACGCCTTTCAGATACGACCTCATGATGCTCCGCGCTGACGTTGACGATCAGTTCTCCCTTCGAAGGAAGTTCTCCGATGGCGCACACCAGAACGCCGAAATGTTCCTCTCTTGCAGGCCGAAAATCAGCACACTCGAAGCTAGCCATTTCGGGAGCCCCTATCGTCGGTCGTTTTATCCAATAGAAACCGGTGGGATTTCGATGGGTTGGCATCGACAGGTGGCGGGGCGCGTCGAAGATGTAACCACCACGTGGCGGTTTCGGCGGGTCTGGGAGAGAAACCGGTCCATATAGCGATTCTGCGTCTTCTCGGTCAGCCAGCAGCTCAATCTCACCAACCGCCCGTAAGACAAGTGTAAGGTTCTTGGCGGAAACGTTGCCGATATTGGCAACTGAACCTGACGGCATTTGCGCGAGGGAATGCCGCTCGATGCGTTCGTGAAGAACCGTGAAATATGTTTCTACCGACGACACGAAAGTCTGATACTCGTCGTGATAGGCGTCGATCCGACTTTGGCTGATATGGTATGGATCGCTGAGAATTGAAATGTTGTTCAGATAGCGTTTCGGTTCGATGTGCGCACGCGGGAACTCCTCCAGCACTCGACCGGTCAGTTTTTTCACCATCACGCTGCCCAAAAATGGCACCGCAGCCGCCTCGATTGTGATGGGCTCGTCTGGTGGCATGATAATCTGCAGGCGCGGGCGCGCGTTTTGGGCAGCTTCCAATTCTCGGTTAAGCTGTGTGATTTTTCGTTGATCGTCTGTTTGTTCCGCAGGCAGCAGCCATTCCTCCGGAGGACATTCAGCGCGGACTCCTGCAATACGGGCGCGGATGCGCGGTCCTGTATCGTGAGATAGCACAATGCCGCAGGCATCCGTCGCGGCGGCGGCAACGAGATAGTCGTCAGCACTGTATGGGTCCAATTCCGAGAAGTCAGACCAGACTGGTTTGCCTCGCCAGATCGCTATTTCGACCTTGGGCGCAGCCTCCCTGATCAGCAGTGTCATATCATTGGTAGCAGCGGCCTCCTCAATCTGGGCGAGCGCCTTGCGGGCGCGATTTCGCCGCCGCTGATTCGCCGATACTTTGTGCTTGTCCAGTTCCGTAATGACTGCGCTGCACACGAAAAGCTTTATCGCCTCAGCCTCGGGGAACAATTTGCGCCAAGCGATCTGGTTAAAATCCTTCATTTGAAGGAAGCAGTTCGTATCGATGAACAGGGCAACATTCTTGTCAGTCATGGAATGATTGTGACCTGACCCGATAGTTAGAGCAAGTCTTCAAGGCCGACAGCGGCCCTTATCCCCCCAAGGATAGGAATTTCGGGAATTTCGGGGACAGGTGCATAAATCCCCAAATTCGTCACGCTCACCGCACATAGCCCCCCTCAAATCCGCTCCGCCTGCGCAACAGCCTCACTCGCCCGCAGCGCCGAGATAATCCGCGTCAGATGCGCCAGATCGCGCACCTCCAGATCAACCTCATAGGTGTGGAACGGGTTCTCCCGCTGCGTCATCTCGAGGTTGACCACGTTGGCGTGGTTCTTGGCGAAGATGCCGGCCATCTCTGCCAGCGTCCCCGGTCGGTTATACAACTCAGCACGCAGGCGGCCGATAGCGCCGTCGGTGCGGGCGTCCCATGACAGGTCGATCCAGTCGGCATCGACGCCGTCGGCGAGCTTCATGCAGTCGATCGCATGGACTTCCACGCCCTTGCCGGGGCGGCGCAACCCGACGATGCGGTCACCCGGCACCGGGTGGCAGCAGTCTGCCAGCTTGAACGCCATGCCCGGCGTCAAACCGCGCACGGCAATGGCGCGCTTCTGGCTCGGCCAGTTCTCTTCCGGAATGTTCGCCGCGCTTCCGGGCACCAGCGCTTCCATCACCTGCCGGTCATCCAGCTTGGCCGAGCCGATGGCGAACATGAAGTCTTCCTCGCTCGCCAGCTTCAACCGCTTGAGCGCATCGTTCAGCGCCTTCTTGCCGATCTTGGTCGGCAGCCGCTCGACGATTTCCTCATAGAGCTTGCGCCCGATGGCGGCGACTTCGGCGCGCTCCTTCTGGCGGACGAAACGGCGGATCGCGGCCCGCGCCTTGCCGGTGACGACAAAGCCCAGCCACGATAGCTGCGGCTCGGACGTGCGGCTCTTGATGATCTCCACCACGTCGCCATTGCCGAGCGGCGTGCGCAGCGGCACATGCCGACCGTTGATCTTCGCGCCCACGGCCTGCGCGCCAAGCTTGGTATGGACGGCGAAGGCAAAGTCGATCGGCGTCGCCCCCTTGGGCAACTGGAACAGCGCCCCCTTCGGCGTGAAGGCAAAGATGCGATCCTGGTAGATCGCCATCTTGGTGTTCTCGAGCAGTTCCTCGGCGTCGTGGCTGGATTCGAGGATTTCGATCAGGTCGCGCAGCCAGCCCACCTGCCCATCGGGCGTGCCGCCCTGCTTGTAGGCCCAATGCGCGGCAAGGCCGAACTCGTTGCGCTCGTGCATCTCGTGCGTCTTGATCTGCACTTCCACGCGCATCGCGTTGGAATAGATCAGCGCCGTGTGCAGCGAACGATAGCCGTTCATCTTCGGCGTCGAGATATAGTCCTTGAACCGCCCCGGGATCATCTGCCATTCGCGGTGCAGGATGCCCAGCGCCTTGTAGCAGTCGTCCTCGTTGTCGGTCAGGACGCGGAAGGCCATGATGTCGGTGATCTGTTCGAACGACACGTGCCGCTCGGCCATCTTGCGCCAGATCGAATAGGGGTGCTTCTCGCGCCCCGAAACCTCGACGCGCAGGCCCGCCTCGGCCAGTGCCTGCTTGATCTCCAGCGCGATGGCATCGACCTGGGCGCCTTCCTCGCTGCGGATCGCCGCCAGCCTGCCGGTGATCGTGGCATAGGCTTCGGGCTCAAGCTGCTCGAAAGCCAGCAGCTGCATCTCGCGCATGTATTCGTACATGCCCACCCGCTCGGCCAGCGGGGCATAGATATCCATGGTCTCGCGCGCGATGCGCCGCCGCTTTTCCTCGCTCTTGATGTAGTGGAGCGTGCGCATGTTGTGCATGCGGTCGGCCAGCTTCACCAGCAGGACGCGCAAGTCCTCGCTCATCGCCAGCAGGAACTTGCGCAGGTTCTCTGCGGCGCGCTCGCTCTCGCTCATCGTCTCGATCTTCGAGAGCTTGGTTACGCCATCGACCAGCCGCGCCACGTCCGGCCCGAACAGGCGCTCGATCTCGTCCACGGTGGCAAGCGTATCCTCCACCGTATCGTGGAGCAGCGCAGTGATGATCGTGTCCTGATCGAGCTTGAGCTCGGTCATCAGGCCGGCCACCTCCACGGGATGCGAGAAGTACGGGTCCCCGCTCGCCCGCTTCTGGGTGCCGTGCTTCTGCACGGTATAGACATAGGCACGGTTGAGCATCGCCTCGTCCGCATCGGGATCATAGGCAAGCACACGTTCGACAAGTTCGTACTGGCGGAGCATCTGTGCCCTAAATGGCGGCATCGGAGCGGTTCCCGCAAGGGGGAAAGCCGCATGAATGCAATCGTATTGGTCGATCAGCCGATGATCGGCTCGGTTCCGGCACTTTCCGGCAACAGTCCTGCGACGCGGGGGTCAGGAAAGATTTCAACGTGCCGTGCATAGGGCGCAAAGCCCTGTCCCATGTAGAACCCCAGGGCGCGTGGATCGTCGAGCGTGCAGGTGTGTACCCACACCCGCTCAACGCCGGGCACCCAGGCCATCTGCAGCGCCCGCCGCATCAACCACTTGCCAAGGCCCTTGCCGGTCGCCCCGGGGATCAGTCCGAAGAACGCTATCTCGCACGTCCCGGCCGCACGGAAGTCCAGCTCCAGCATGCCGACCTCGACCCGCGCCCTGTCCACCACGGCATGGACCTGCACCTGCGGATCGTGAATGATCGCCGCCAGTTCCGCGTCCAACATGGCCAGCCGCGACCACCACAGCCAGGGCTCACCCACGCGACGATAGAGAAGCCGGTATTTCTCGGGCGCGCAGTCCTTCCAGCGCACCAGTTGCACCGGAACGTCGCCTTCGGGCACCAGCCGACGCAAGCCCGCCGGCGGCTGGCGCATTTCGAGCGAGGTCACGACGCAGGCCAGATCGCCCGGCGCAACGTTGTGGAACCCACGCGCCAGCGCCGGGCCTTCCGCCTCGATCACGTCAGCTCCAGACGGCTTCCGGTGGCAGGCTCATCAGGATCGCATCGATGTTCCCGCCGGTCTTGAGACCGAACAGCGTACCCCTGTCCCACACCAGATTGAACTCGGCATAGCGACCGCGATATTCGAGCTGGGTCAGCTTCTCTGCCGGCGAGTAGTCCATTCCCATCCGCTTCCTCACCAGACGCGGGAAGACGTTGATGAACGCCTCGCCCACATCGCGCGTGAAGGCGAAGTTGGCTTCGAATGCGGCATCGTCAGCACATTCGAGGTGGTCGTAGAAAATGCCCCCAACGCCGCGATGGACCTTGCGGTGCGGGATCCAGAAGTAGTCATCCGCCCACTTCTTGAACTTCGGGTAGTATTCCGGATCGTGCCTGTCGCAGGCAGCCTTGTACTCGGCGTGGAACTCGGCCGTGTCTTCCTCATAGGGGATCGGCGGGTTGAGATCGCCGCCACCGCCGAACCACGCCTTGCTGGTCGTCAGGAAGCGCGTGTTCATGTGGACCGCCGGCACGTGCGGATTGCGCATGTGCGCCACCAGGCTGATCCCCGTCGCAGTGAAGCCCGGCGCCTCTGCGCTCGCCCCGTTGACCGATCCGGCGAAGTCCTTCGAGAACTCGCCCTGCACCGTCGAGACGTTGACGCCGACCTTCTCGAACACCTTGCCCTTCATCAGGCCCTGCACGCCGCCGCCGCCGTTTTCGACAGCTTCGCCGTCATGCTCCCGGTTCCACGGCGTATAGGCAAACGACGCATCCGACCCCGCTTCGCGCTCGATCGCCTCGAACTCCGCGCAGATCCGGTCACGCAAGCTCTCGAACCAGGCGCGGGCGCGGGTGGTGTGGGTCGTCCAGTCGGTCATGCATTCCCCCAAAGGTCTGTCATGGCGACTTGCCAAGGGAATCGCGATCCGGCAAGGGAAAGCCATGGTTCCCTTTTCGTTCGCACCTTTTCAGTTCATGGGGCAGGAATTCCGCCTCGGTGCATCCCGCGCGCTTTATTGGGTGGAAGAAAATGCGCTGCTGGTGGCTGACCTTCACCTCGAAAAGGCCAGCTTCTTCGCCCGCCACGGCCAGATGCTCCCCCCGTATGACAGCCGCGCCACTCTCGAACGGATTGCTGAGGCCCTGCGCGAGACCGGCGCCCGCCGCGTCTTCTGCTTGGGCGACTCGTTCCACGATGCCGCCGCCGTCGCTCGAATGGAGCCTTACGCCGCTGGCATGCTTGATGCCCTCACCCGCGCGACAGACTGGGTCTGGATCACCGGAAACCACGACGAAGACGCATCTGCCCCCGGCGGCACATTGGTTGACGAGCTGGCCGTTCGCGGTCTCACCCTGCGCCACATCGCTCGCAAAGGCACCGACGAAGCCGAAGTCTCAGGGCACTTCCACCCCAAGCTGCGCGTCTCGATCCGCGGTCGCACCATTGCCCGCCCCTGTGCCGTCGCGAGCGAGAACCGCCTGATTCTTCCCGCTTTCGGCGCTTTGACCGGAGGCATGGACGCAGGCGACCCGGCAATTCTGGCGGCATTGCAGCCCGCCCGCTCGATCGATGCGATCGTCCCTGCCGGGGCAAAGCTGGCCCGCTTCAATCTCTGGCGCGCTGCAGCCTGAAAGCAACATGCTTTCGCGAAACCCGTCGGCTTTAGAACCAAGGGCAAAACCGCCCTTTATCTGTGCGCGCATTGTGATATGAGCGCGCGGAACCATATTGGGCAAAAACTGCAGGAGAAAGCACTATAGCTCCCCCACCGCGGCGCATGATGGCGCCCCCCGTCAAGAGCGGGCCTCGCTACAACCAGATGATCAACGTGCCCAAGGTGCGCGTGATCGACGAGAACGGCGAGAACCTGGGTGTGATGTACACCCGTGAAGCGATCGAACAGGCCGCCGAAGTCGGCCTCGACCTCGTTGAAGTTTCCCCGAATGCGGATCCGCCGGTCTGCAAGTTCCTCGACGTGGGCAAGTTCCGCTACGAGGCGCAGAAGAAGGCCAACCTCGCGCGCAAGAGCCAGAAGACGCAGGAGATCAAGGAGATCAAGATGCGTCCGAACATCGACGACCACGATTACGATACGAAGATGCGTAATGTCGTGAAGTTCATCGGTGAAGGCGACAAGGTGAAGATCACGCTGCGCTTCCGCGGCCGTGAGCTTTCGCACCAGCAGCTCGGCATGAACCTCCTGCGCAAGGTGCAGGACGATGTGGCTGAAATCGCCAAGATCGAAGCCTTCCCCCGCATGGAAGGCCGCCAGATGCTGATGGTCCTCGCGCCGAAGTAGGCCCGAGACCGCGCTTATGCAAACCGCAAGGGGCGTGCCGCAAGGCGCGCCCTTTTCGTTTCCGAACAGGCGACAGTTATCTACCCCTCCCGCAGCCGGAAGAGGTCGGGGGTGGGCACTCGGCACCTGTGATCTGCACGCTGTCGGATCGCCTTGCCTGCACACCGGTCATCGACGCCCCGAAACGCCCTGGCGCGCGTTCCGCAACTCGCCCCCACCAACCAACGCTCCACCGATTCAACCATGTCTGTTTGGCGCATCTGCGCGTTGCCGCTGCGGTTCGCCAAAAAACCAACAGGTTTCATCAAGGAGCATTACATGACGCCGTCTCTCAAGATCATCCCCGCCGTAGCGATTCTCGCTGGCTCGCTGGGCCTCGGCGGTTGCGCCACCAAGGGCTACGTCAACGAGCAGATCGCCACGGTCAACCAGCGTATCGATGGCGTGGAAAGCCGCCTCCAGGCAACTGACGGCGTTGCCCAGGCTGCCCGCAGCGAAGCGCAGGCCGCCAACGCGCAGGCCCAGACCAACACCCAGCGTCTCGACCAGCTCACTGGCCGCGTCGACAGCATGGACCAGCGCATGATGCAGGCCCAGCAGAAGCGTCCGCGCAACTAATCGGCCACTGTCGCGTTAAAGTGCCGGACAGGTCTTCTGTGGTCAGACAACCAGGGAAGGCCTGTCCGGTTTTTCGTCTTTGGTGCGAGTGAAGTTCGAAATGATGAAGGCTCTTGCGGCGCTTGCCGGCCTGGCGCTGGCTCTCCCCTCTGTGATGACCGACCCCGCCGAAGCGGCAACGGCGACAGCTTCGAAGGCCAAGGCGCAAAAGCGCAAGAGCACGAAATCCGTCCAGAAGCCCGTCCAACTGCCCGACCTGACGATCCCGACACAACGCGTGACGTCATGGGTGACGGAGACCGCAGACAACAACGGGCTGCCCTTCCTCGTGATCGACAAGCCAAGCGCCACGATTTTCGCCTTCGATGCGAGTGGCAAGCCGGTGGGCTTCGGTCCGGTGCTGATCGGCCGCGCCTTGGGTGACGACGCCACGCCTGGCGTCGGAAACAAGAGCCTTGCCGAAATCGGCCCCGCCGAGAAGACCACCCCGGCCGGTCGCTTCCTTGCCCGCTTCGGCAAGGCTGCGGGAAACACCCGCGTTCTCTGGGTCGATTACGCCACCTCGGTCGCCATCCACACCATCCCGCCGGGAAATCCCAAGGAGAACCGGGCCAAACGCATGCTTTCGCCCGACGTGGACGACAACCGCATAACCTTCGGCTGCATCAACGTCCCCAAGGCGCTCTACAACGGCAAGATCGCCCCCATGTTCGGCAAGAAGGGCGGCTACGTCTACATCCTGCCCGATAGCAAGCCGCTGGAAGACGCCTTCCCGCCACTCCATGCCAGGCCCTTCACCCCCGCACAGGTCGCGACAGCCGAGAGCACGCCCAGCCGCTGACCTGGCCGCTCGGCGGCAGCCCTGATGCGAAAAAGGGGAGCCGAAGCTCCCCTTCCCCCTTCCGAAGCCCGCGCCTCAGAACCGGTAGCGTGCCGCCACGCCATAAGTGCGCGGCTGGCTGGTATAGCCAGAGATCGATCCGGGCTGGGCCGGGGTATCGAAGATCTGCAGGAGATAGCGGTTGTCCGTCAGGTTGCGTCCCCACAGCGTCAGTTCGAACCCGCTCGGCATGGCCCAGGTGATCGAGGCATTGGCCTCGTTCACTTCACGGCGGAACGGCCGCGCCGCATCGATCGCCACGCGCGTGCCGCCATCGAGGAAGCCGGGCAGCCCCTCGGCAATCTGCACCGGCGATTCATAATGGAAGTCGCCGCGCAGGATCAGGTGGTGGCCGCTGTCGAACTCATGGTCATAGCTCGCCGCGAAAGTCGACGAGATCGCCGGAATGCCTGCCGGTCGCGTCTTCGAAAGGTCGCCCACCGCCGAAAGCACGAAGCTGTCGTACTTCGGATCAAGGTAGGTCATCGCCACGTTGAACTGCCAGCCCTTGGCCGGCTTCACCGTACCTTCGAACTCGATACCGCGAACAGACTGCTTGCCGGCGTTGGCCAGCACGAAGCCCGACCCTGTGAAGGTGTTGGACTGGAAGCCATTGATCCGCTGGTCGAACGCGGCAAGGTTTGCCGTGACCAGCCCCCAGTCAGCCTTCAGCCCGATTTCATAGACGGTGGAGCTTTCAGGGCCGGCAAACCGGCTGCCATAGGTCTGGTTGACGACTGTCAGTCCCCGCGCAATCAGCGCCTCGCGATCGCTCAGCAGCGGGCGGCTGTCGCGCGAGAGGTTGATCGAGCTCGCCTTGAAACCCGTCGCATAGCTTGCATAGACGTTGATGTCGTCGGTCAGGTCATAGGCAACGCGGACGATGTAGGTGAACTTGTCGTCACGGGTCCGGCCCGGCTCCACCGCGTTGGGCACGGCCAGGAAGGGCGGCAGATATTGCAGATCCTGCAGCGCCAGCAGCGGATTGCCGACCGTAAGAGGATTGCTGTCCGCAGCCGCTTGCTGGGTCGAAAGGTTCGCGTTCAGCGCCGCAAAGCCTGAAGCCTGGGCCTGCAGGTTGGCAAACACCGTCGGATTGGCCTGTGCGAAGGCGGCAATGGCCAGCGGGTCCGTTGTGCCCAGCGCGGTCGAGATGAAGCCGCGGCTCAAGGCCGTGCCGCCGATCTGCACCAGATCGAGGTTCGCAAACACGTCAGACGACGTTGCCGAGGCGGCAAAGTCCTTCTTGTCCTTGGTGTAGTTGATGCCACCCGTCACGGTCAGCCGGTCACCGATCTTGAAGTCTGCCTGGCCGAAGACCGAGAAAGCCTCATTCTTGAGGCGATAGCGCTCGTCCAGCTTCTGCCCGGCCACGAAGAACCGGCCCGTGTAGTTGGTGCCGGTCAGCCCGCTGATCGTCGCCTCGATGCTCGAAAGCGACTGGGTGTTCTGCGTCAGCCCCCGGATCAGCACGTCGGCATAACCGCGCGCGTCCTCGCCCCAACCAAGCTGGTTGGACTGACGGATGCTTTCGTTGAAGTAATATCCGCCTACGAGGAAGTTGAGCGGGCCATCCATGTTGGTGGCCGCACGCAGTTCCTGCGTGAAGGTCTTGATGCCCTGATCCTGTGCATTGAACCCGATCAGATCCGCACTGGTGAAGTCGGAATCCTGATTGGTGAAGGCGTCCAACCGCCGGTAGGCAGTGATCGAGGTGAAGGTCAGCGGACCGAAGTCGTAGTCGACCTGGCCCGAAGCCCCCCAGTTTTCGATGTCGTTGACCGAATCGATATTCGAATAGACTCGGTTGGCGTAGATCTCGTCAGGTCCGTTGACGCGCCCGCCCAGAGCACGGATCGCCTGCGTCGCAGAGCTGGGCCGGAGGTTGACCACCCCGCAGCAGTTCTCGTCGATCTTCGAATAATCGCCGATCAGGCGCACCCGCGCCTGGGCATTGGGTTCCCACAACGCCTGGCCACGCACGAACCAGCGATTTCGCTCGTTGGTTTCGTTGCCGGTGCCGAGGTCCTTGTTGTACCCGTCGCGCTTGTTGACGCCACCGGCAAGGCTCAGCGCCAGCTGCTCCGTCACCGGTCCGGTGACCACGCCCTTGAGTACGACAGCATCGTAATTGCCATAGCTCGCCTCGACATTGCCGCCGAAGTCGAACTTCGGCGCTGCCGTCACGATCGAGATCACGCCGACGCTGGCATTCTTGCCGAACAAGGTCGATTGCGGCCCGCGCAGCACTTCGATGCGCTGCACGTCGGGGAAGTCGCCGATCTGCGCGGCAGAGCGCGAGCGGTAGACGCCGTCTATGAACACGCCGACCGATGGTTCGATACCGGCGTTGTTGGCGCCGTTGCCGAAGCCGCGGATGATGAAGTTGGTGTTCGCGCTCGATTGCAGCTGAGTTACCCGCAGCGAGGGCACCACGCTCGTCAGGTCCTTCAGATCGCGGATCTGCGCCTGCTCCAGCGTCTTCGCGCTCGTTACAGAGACGGCAATCGGCACGTCCTGCAGGGTCTGTTCGCGCTTCGTGGCGGTGACGATGATCTCGTTGCCCTCTGCCGCCTGATCGGGCGCGGGCGGTGCCGGCTGAGCTTCCTCCTCGGCCGCGTCGGCAGCATCCTGCGCGTGGGCGGTGGCGGAAAACGCAAGAGCAAGTCCGCAAGCTCCAGCAAGAAGCGCGGCCTGGCCGGCACGACCGGCATACAAGGATTTCATCTGCAAAACTGTTCCTCTATTCACCCGCCGGGCCTTCGCCGGACGGTGGCCGTCATCCGGCCGGAAGGTCATCCTGTTTCCCACCCGACCTTCTAGGGCGCGGAAAACATGCGAACAATTCCAGTTCGATGAAATCCTTCGCGACCCCCATGCATTTTCATGCGCTGTTGCATGATAGTCACACCTGCAACCGCTTGGCTGCTGTTCCAAGCCAAGCTTGCCGCAACGCGCCTTCCCGCATTCAGCGTGCTTGTAGCAATGCAGGCCTTTACAGAAACGTGCTCGCCGCAACGCATGCCTATATAGAAGCGTGCTTGCCGCAACGCACAATTGCGAGTAAGCGCGCGCCGAAACCGGAGCGAGCCTTGCTTGTGCCGACTCCAGCCGATTCCAACCGAAAGCCTGTTTTCATGTCCGCCCAGCAGCGCAATATCGCGATCATCGCCCACGTTGACCACGGCAAGACCACCCTGGTCGACCAGCTCTTCCGCCAGTCCGGCACTTTCCGCGACAATCAGCGCGTGGAAGAGCGCGCGATGGATTCCAACGATCTCGAAAAGGAACGCGGGATCACCATTCTCGCCAAGCCGACCTCGATCGAATGGAACGGCGTGCGCATCAACATTGTCGACACGCCCGGCCACGCCGACTTCGGTGGCGAGGTGGAGCGTATCCTCTCGATGGTCGACGGCGTGATCCTGCTGGTCGACAGCTCGGAAGGCGCGATGCCGCAGACGAAGTTCGTCACCGGCAAGGCGCTCGCCCTCGGCCTGCGCCCGATCGTCGTGGTAAACAAGGTCGACCGTCCGGACGAGCGCATCCAGGAAGTGCTCGACGAAGTGTTCGACCTCTTTGTCACGCTCGATGCCAACGACGAACAGCTCGAATTCCCCGTGCTCTACGCCTCGGGCCGCAATGGCTATGCCAGCACCGATCCCGATCGGCGCGAAGGCACGCTGGAGCCGATGTTCCAGCTCATCGTCGATCACGTGCCGCCGCCGAACCTCGATGAAGACGCACCGTTCACCTTCCTCGCCACGCTGCTGGATCGTGACAACTTCCTTGGCCGCGTGCTCACCGGCCGCGTCCAGTCGGGCGTGATCCGCGTCAACGATCCGATCCGTGCGCTCGACATGGACGGCAAGGTCATCGAAACCGGCCGCGCTTCCAAGATCATGACCTTCCGTGGCCTCGATCGCGTGCCGGTCGATGAAGCCCGCGCGGGCGACATCATCTCCCTCGCCGGCCTCACCGTCGCCACCGTGTCGAACACCATCGCCGCGCCGGAAGTCACCGTGCCGATCAAGGCCCAGCCGATCGACCCGCCGACCCTGTCGATGCGCTTTGCCGTGAACGACAGCCCGATGGCAGGCCGCGAAGGCAGCAAGGTCACCAGCCGCATGATCCGCGACCGTCTGGAGCGCGAGGCGGAATCCAACGTCGCCATCCGCATCACGGAATCGGCCGACAAGGACAGCTTCGAAGTCGCCGGCCGTGGCGAACTCCAGCTGGGCGTCCTGATCGAGACGATGCGCCGCGAAGGCTTCGAACTCGGCATCAGCCGCCCGCGCGTGCTGTTCCAGAAGGACGAGGACGGCAACCTGCTCGAACCGTACGAAACCGTCATGATCGACGTGGACGACGAGCACTCGGGCACCGTGGTTGACAAGATGGCCATCCGCAAGGCCGAGCTGACCGACATGCGCCCCTCGGGCGGCGGCAAGACCCGCATCACGTTCTCGGCCCCTTCGCGCGGGCTGATCGGCTACCACGGCGAATTCCTCTCGGACACCCGCGGCACCGGCATCATGAACCGCCTGTTCGAGAAGTACGGTCCGCACAAGGGCAAGATCGAGGGCCGCAAGAACGGCGTGCTGATCTCCAACGGCACCGGCGAAGCCGTTGCCTATGCGCTTGGTCCGCTTGAAGAGCGCGGCATCCTCTTCGTCGGCGTCGGCACCCCGCTCTACGAAGGCATGATCATCGGCGAGAACGCCAAGCCGGAAGACCTCGAGGTCAACCCGATGAAGTCCAAGCAGCTGACGAACTTCCGTTCGAGCGGCAAGGACGACGCCATCCGCCTGACCCCGCCCAAGATCATGACGCTGGAGCAGGCCATCGCCTACATCGACGACGATGAAATGGTCGAAGTCACGCCAAAGTCGATCCGCATCCGCAAGGCCATCCTCGACCCGAACGAGCGCAAGAAGGCGTCGCGGAAGAAGGAAGCGGCATAAGGAATAACAAAGGGCGGCTCCCTCGGGCCGCCCTTTTTGCTTGTCCGTCAAGCGACGTGCGTAGAGCCGCTCCAACCTTCTCCGCACCGGCAGGCGGAAGGGTTCGGGGTGGGCATTCACCACCACGGGATGCTGACGCCCACGTCAGCATAAATGGCGAACAATCGCCAGCTTTCCTGAACAAAACAGGCACAAAAACCGCTGTCCTACAAGGCATCAGCTGACATAGCATCCCCGCCATGTCGCACCCTGCCCCCATCACGCTGCCCGCCAACACCACCACCGCTCAAACACCGGAAAACCGGCGATTTTCCTCGCTCCTGCAGGCAGGATGGGCCGGGGGTGGCCAAGTTCCGGGAATGCTGATTCGCCTGAACGACGCCCTCTTGGAAGGCGCAGGCCGCGCATTCCCACAGCCAATCGATCTGCCCCGATCGCTTGCCCGCGATTGCGCTCCTGAACTGTGTAAACAGCGTCAACCCTCTGGCGCCCGCCGGGCGGTCGACGAGGTCCGGCGCGATGCCCATGCGGGCCGCGCGGGACACGAAAAAGCTGCGGCGATGCATGTCGCCGCAGCTTCTCCGGGTTCGCTTTCCCGCGCGTTTCTGGCGCGCAGCAGGTATTTCGTCTCGTTCTTAGAAACGCAAGCCAACAGTAGCGCGCAGGGCGTGCGTGTCGAACACCCGGTCGGCAACCCGCAGGTTGGTCCCGCCGCCGTTCAGCAGGAACGGGTTGGTCGCAGGCGCGGTCCCCTGGCCCACTTCGACTTCATACTTGTCGTCCTGATACCGGCTGTAGAGGTACTCCAAACCCAGCGACAGGTTGTTCGACAGCATGATCTCGGTGCCGCCACCAGCCTGCCAGCCCCAGATCATCTTGCCGTCGTCGCGCTCGGTGAACGAATTGGCGGTATTGGTGGTCGAGAAATCATGATTGATCTTGGCGTAGCTGCCGCCACCGGTGACGTAGAACAGAGCGCCGCCGCCCGGGGTATAGCCAAGGCGCGCGCGCGCCGAAATGGCGTAGTCGAGCTGGCGGTCGATACGGTAGGACGCCGGCGTGGTGCTGAAAGCGGTCGAGCGATAGATCGATTCATTGCGCGAACCTTCGATCAGGCCGCCGAACACCATGTTGCCCGACCGCGCATCGAAGCCGACGCGAACGCCGTATTCCGCTCCCTGCTTGTCGGCCACGCATCCAGCCCCACGCTGTGCGCCCTGGGCACCGCAATTGGCGAAGCCAGGCGAGAACGCATTGGCGCCTGTCGTCGTCTGGACGGTATTGCCGTAGTTGCCATCGCGATCGGTATCGAACTCGAACTGGCCACGATTATTGCCGAGCAGACTGATGCCACCAAAGCCCTGGATGTAGACTCCGTCGAAGTGGCTGTCGCGATCAAAGCCATCGGCGGTGGTGGCCGTGGACATCGTGGTGTCGGAATTGTCCATGCTGTCCTGCGCCATGGCCGGAGCGGCGACGAGCGCCAGCGTCGCGGCCAGCGGCCACGTAAAAATGCTCTTCGAAGTCATTGATATTCCCTCTGGATTGCCTGAGACCGGTCGTGCAGCCCCAATCCCTGCGAGCGGGATTGGTTTCCGCAAAACCGCACCGGATCGGACGGGTACGGCACTTGGGGCAGGTTCAGTAGTCCGCCGCGCCCCAATTGCTGGGCGGATTCCGGTTTCCGGTATCCTTCGGAATTTCCGCCGCCATCTGCCGCGGCTGTTCAAAAGCCTGGGCACCCATGTAGCGATCGAATTCCTCAAGGAACCGCCGCGTCAGCCGCTTGTCTTCCTGCGGATCTATGGCGTGGCGCAGCTCCGGAAAGCGGCTGCCCTCTTCCTCGTAGACATGGTGGAGCACAGCACCGCGGATATGGCCAAGCTTGTCGCGCCAGTCCTGGCCCATCGGATCAAGCGTCTCCAATGCGCCCATCTGGATGCGCGTCATCGCGTGCTCCTCGAACGCCAGCCCAGCACTTGCCTTGCTGCTGTCATTGGCCATCGCTGGATAGAGCACTGCCTCTTCGGCATTGGCATGCGCGGTCAGCACCATCGAAAGGTCGCGCAGTGCGGCACGCCGCTCGGCGACGGAATTGGCCCCCAGCGCCAGTTCGAAGCACGCCTCGATGCGGCGATGATGTTCCAGCGCATGCGTAATCCAGTCGCCGGGCCGCGCCAGGGCCTGCGCCTTGTCTCGCGCCTCGCGACGATCTTCATCGCTTTCAGGTGGGGTGATGACGGCTACGATCTTGTCGAGAAAGGACATTTGCTCCACTCCTGCTGAGCCTTGCAGGGTGAGCGGACAGGCTTGGTGTCAGTTCCAAGGCTAGTTGCAGCGCTCGGCCAGTCGTGCAACGCCTGACGCGAACCGCGCAAAAGTCGCGCAAATCGGTCACCGTCACTCGCCATTCGGCTTCGGCCCGGCTATGGCGCAGCCGATGAGCGAGGCAAACTCCCCCTTCCCGACCGATCTTTCAAAGCTGCGCGTCGCGCTGTTCAGCGGCAACTACAATTACGTCCGCGATGGCGCGAACCAGGCGTTGAACCGCCTCGTCGGCTATCTTCTGCGCCAGGGCGCGGATGTCCGCATCTATGCCCCCAAGGTGGATGAACCCGCCTTCGAGGCAACCGGCACGCTGATCGGTGTACCCTCGTTCGCGATCCCGGGCCGTCCCGAGTATCGCTTCCCGCTTGCCCTGTCCCCACGCATCCGCCGCGATCTGGCCACGTTTGCCCCCCACGTCGTGCACGTCTCCTCACCCGACGTCGTCGCGCACCGCGCGGTTTCGTGGGCGCGACACCGCAGGCTTCCCATCCTCGCCTCGGTCCACACCCGGTTCGAGACCTACTTCCGCTACTACAACATGGCCTGGGCCGAACCCGTGGTCGAAGCCCTGATGCGTCGCTTCTACCGCCGCTGCGATGCGCTGGTCGCGCCGTCGGAATCGATGGCGCAGGTGCTGCGCGACCAGCGGATGAATTACGACATCGACATCTGGTCGCGCGGGGTCGATCGCGAGATCTTCCACCCCGGAGCGCGCAGTCTCGAATGGCGCCGCTCGCTCGGCATTGGTGATGACGAAGTGGTGATCGGCTTCCTTGGCCGCCTAGTCATGGAGAAAGGCCTCGACGTCTTTTCCGACTCGGTCGACCAGCTGGTGCGCAAGGGCGTCAAGCATCGCGTGCTCGTGGTTGGTGAAGGCCCGGCACACGACTGGTTTGCAGCCCGGTTGCCCGATGCGGTCTTCGCCGGGTTCCAGGGCGGGCACGATCTCGGCCGCGCGGTCGCGAGCATGGACGTGCTTTTCAATCCGTCGGTCACCGAGACCTTCGGCAACGTCACTCTTGAAGCAATGGCTTGCCGCGTACCGGTCGTTGCCGCAGCAGCGACCGGAAGCCAGAGCCTCGTCGACGACAACGTATCGGGCCGCCTGATCACGCCGGGTGCCGTCCGCCAGTTTGCCGAGGCGCTGCGTTGCTATGTGGAAGACGCAGGGCTTCGCGCCCGCCACGGCATGGCGGGCGAGGAACGCAGTCTCGACTTCTCCTGGGACCGGATCAATCAGGCAGTCGCCGATACCTACCTCAGGCTGGTGCGCCAGAAGTCCAAGTCGCGGGCGGGTCGATAGACGCCAGGCTCAGTGCAGCACGCCTGCAGCCTTCATCCGGATCGCATACCACAGGAAGAACACGAGCGAGCCCCAGATCAGGAGGTTCATCGCCATCATTGCGCCCGAGTTCATGGATGTGGGCATCGTGCTGTCGAGAAGATGCGCAAGCTGGCTTGCGGCAAGGCCGCCCAGCGAAACCGCAAATGCCGTAACGGCATGGCGCGAACGCACCAGCAGCAGGAGCGAGCCTGCCAGCGAACCCCAGACACCAAGCGCCCAGAACGCGCTGAGCCAGGCGGGCATGGCGAGCATGTAGGCGATCTCGGCTTCAGTCATGCCGACGGACTTCATGTAACCAAGCGGGTCGAGCTTGCTCATCGCGTAGTCGACGCAACCAAAGCTGTTCCATAACAGACTGATCACGCCGACAGCCCAGAGATGGCCCGGTGTCTTCACGGGATTGTCTTGCAGGTTATCCATGGGTCCTCTCCCCCTGTTACCCGGGGAGAGGATATCATGGCCCAATGCATCCTCAAAGCGGCGCGAAAGCGCGGATTCATGGAGCATCAGAGGCGTTCGATCCTGCGTGCGGCCTCGTCGAGGATGTCGGCAATGGCATGGGCAGTCTCGGTATCGAAACCTTCTGCCATGACGCGATTGCGCACGGCTGCGTGAAGGTTGCCCATTGCCCGGCGGACCGGCGGACTGTCCGCACGATCACGCTGTTCGCCCAGCGCCTTGAGCCGGGCGAGGACCGCGTCGATTTCCGCATCCTTGCCAACCAGTTCGGCCCGGCCACTGTCGGTAACAGCGAAAGCCTTGCGCGGGCCTTCACCTGCCTCTTCCGCGATCAGCCCTTCGTCAACCAGCAGGCTGAGCGTAGGGTAGACCACGCCCGGGCTTGGCGCATATTCGCCACTGGCAAGCTCGCCGATCGCGCGGATCAGGTCATAGCCATGGCGCGGCTGTTCTGCCACGAGATGCAGCAGAAGCAGGCGAAGCTCACCGCTACCGAACATGCGCCCGCCCCGACGACCGCCACCCCGGCCGCCCCGGCCACCGCCGAACGGGCCGCCACTGAACGGGCCGCCACCGGGGGGACCATCTTCGCCGAAAGGTCCGCCCTTTCCGAACGGGCCGCCGAACCGACCACCCATCATTGCCATCATCGCGACGGCATGCCGACCGCGTCCATGGCGGCCTTTTTCGAATCTCATGTATTCATATCCTTTCATGATGCGTCTAAGATATATCTTAAATGTATTCTGACAAGTGCCCCGTGCAATTTATCTGCGCGCACCTTATCTCGGCGGAAATGGCCGACCTCTTCGCCCCGCCTCCACAGGACCGCCCGCCGCCCGAAGCCAGCGCCGAAGCGCCGCTGGCCGATCGCCTGCGCCCGCGCGAGCTTGCGGAAATCATCGGGCAAGACCACCTGACCGGTCCGGACGGAGCGATCGGGCGCATGGTCGCGGCGGGCAAGTTGACCTCGATGATTCTGTGGGGCCCGCCCGGCACCGGCAAGACCAGCATCGCGCGCCTGCTCGCCGAAGCGGTGGGCATGCGCTATGTCGCGATCAGTGCCGTGTTTTCAGGGGTCGCCGATCTCAAGAAGGCCTTTGCCGAAGCAGAAGCAATGGCACTGGCCGGCCGACGGACGCTGTTGTTTGTGGACGAAATTCACCGCTTCAACCGCGCGCAACAGGACGGTTTCCTCCCGTTCGTGGAGAACGGCACGGTAACACTGGTCGGCGCGACGACCGAAAACCCCAGTTTCGCGCTGAACGCGGCGCTGCTGTCGCGGGCGCAGGTGCTGATCCTGCATCGGCTTGATGCCGCTGCGCTGGGTACGCTGCTGGACCGGGCCGAAGACATCACCGGCCTGCGCCTGCCGCTTACCCCGCCCGCCCGGGAAGCACTGGTCGCGTCCGCCGATGGCGACGGACGCTTCCTGCTGAATCAGGCGGAAATGCTGTTTGACGTATCGCTGCCGGCACCGCTCGATCCCGAGGGCCTGGGCAAGTTCCTCATGCGGCGCGTGGCGGTCTACGACAAGGACCGCGAAGGGCATTACAACCTCATCTCGGCCCTGCACAAGGCGGTGCGCGGCTCCGACCCGCAGGCCGCGCTCTATTACATGGCGCGCATGCTGGTGGCGGGCGAAGAGCCGCTTTACGTCCTGCGTCGGCTGGTGCGCATGGCGGTGGAAGACATCGGCATGGCCGATCCGCAAGCGCTGGTGCAATGTCTTGCTGCAAAGGACGCGTACGAGTTCCTCGGCAGTCCGGAAGGCGAACTGGCGATCGTACAGGCCCTTCTCTACATTGCCACCGCACCCAAATCGAACGCGGCCTACATGGCGCACAAGGCGGCCTGGAAATCGGCCCGCGATACAGGATCGCTGATGCCGCCATCGAACATCCTCAACGCGCCAACCAAGCTGATGAAGGACATCGGCTACGGCAATGGCTACCAGTACGACCACGACGCCGAGGACGGTTTTTCCGGCGCGAACTACTGGCCAGAAGGCATGGCACCGCAGACCTACTACGCCCCGGTCGAACGCGGATTCGAACGCGAGGTGGCAAAACGCCTCGAATGGTGGGAGCGCAAGCGCCGCGAGCGCCAGGGCGAATGACAGCTGGCAGTCATGGAAACCGCTTCGGTCATTTCATTGCGATAGACTGGTCTGGCGCAGCAGGAGAGCGGCACAAGGGCATCGCGCTTGCCATGGCGACACGTGGCAATGCTGCGCCCAGGAGCATCCGCCCCGGCCATCGCTGGTCGCGCAACGAGGTGCTGGACTATCTGCGCAACGAATTGCCGGACGATGCGCTTGTCGGCATGGATCTTGGCATCTCGCTGCCGTTTGCGGATCACGGCGCATTCTTTCCCGGGTGGCGGGATACGCCAGCCAGTGCCCGCGAGCTTTGGGCGCTGATTGACGGGATTTGTGGGGACGAACCGCATCTCGGCGTCTCGGCCCTGGTCGATCACCCTGACTTGTGCGCCTTCTTCCGCCGTCACGGTGGCCGCGAAGGCGCTCTGTTCGGTGGCGGCCAAGGGAGGTTCCGGGCTACCGAGGCCGCCCAGCGCAGGATGGGTTGCAAGCCTTATTCGAATTTCAATCTCGTCGGCGCGGCGCAAGTCGGCAAGTCCAGCCTATCGGGGATGCGACTCCTGCACCGTCTGGCCGACCGGGCGAGCGTGTGGCCGGTGGATGGCCTGCCGGACGAGGGCCCGGTCATCTGCGAAATCTACACCACGATCGCGGCGATGGCAGCGGGACGGACGGCCTCGCGATCGAAGATGCGCTCGGCCTTGGAACTCGACGAAGCTCTCGCGGCTCTGGGCTCGCCTCCTTCCGGGCTTGCGGGTCCGCTCGACGACCATACTTGCGACGCACTGGTAACGGCTGCATGGCTGCGCACCGCCGCCCACGATCCCCGCCTGTGGCACCCCCGCGAACTTTCAGACGAAATTGCGCGCACCGAGGGCTGGACGTTTGGGGCCGTCTAAGGCTAGGGAGCGCTACGCGCACCGCGCAACGCCGGCTTAGCTCAGTTGGTAGAGCACCTGATTTGTAATCAGGGGGCCACAGGTTCGAATCCTGTAGCCGGCACCATTTTTCGCACGCTGTGAACGTCAGGTGTCGTTGTCGGCAATTCGCGCAAGCAATCGCTCGAGACGCTGGACCTGTTCCGTCTGTAGCGCCCTTATCTCCTGATAGATCTCAGCCAGTTCAGGGGAATCGACGGCTGTTGCAAGGTCGGAAAGGGTCACGTCATGATCGTCGCTGACGCGGAAAGCCGTGCGCAGATGCGCGGCAATCTCGCGCAGGCGCTGATCGCTGGGACCTGACCGAACCCCACCATGCATGGCTCCTTCTACCATGGTTGCCTGAAAATACGAAGAATTCGATCGATGCCGCGCGGCGCGGCCTTGGCACGGTTCGGCTCGTCGCAAGGCAGAGGTCGTGCGACGCGTGCTGACATGATGCAGATTCTCCACGACAGGAAGGCTTCAATCTGGTATTAAATGAAACCAGTTTTGCATAACCGCCGCTTTCGCGCGGGTGAATCGGAGATATCCTTGAGCCAGTCCCCAAGTTCGACCGACCTGTTCGAAAACCCGTTGGGCCTCGATGGTTTCGAGTTCATCGAATTTTCCGCCCCCGAGGCCGGGAGCCTCGAACCGGTGTTCCGGCGAATGGGCTTCACCCATATCGCCAACCACCGCTCGAAAGCCGTGCAACTGTGGCGCCAGGGCGGCATCAATCTCATCGCCAACTACGAGCCGCGCAGCCCCGCCGCCTATTTCGCCGCCGAACACGGGCCGTCCGCCTGCGGCATGGGCTGGCGCGTGCGCAACGCGGCCAGGGCCTATGCCACCGCGATCGAACGTGGGGCAGAGCCGGTCGAAGTGCGCACCGGTCCGATGGAACTGCGCCTGCCGGCCATCCGGGGCATCGGCGGTTCGATCATCTACCTGATCGACCGATACGAGGGCGGCGCGTTCGGCGATCTTTCAATCTATGACATCGACTTCGAATACCTGCCGGAGGTGGACCGTCACCCCGTGGGAGCGGGTTTCCATACGATCGATCATCTCACCCACAACGTCTACGGCGGGCGCATGGCCCACTGGGCGGCGTTTTACGAGCGCGTGTTCGGCTTCCGCGAGATCCGCTATTTCGACATCAAGGGCGAATATACCGGCCTCACCAGCCGCGCGATGACTGCGCCGGACGGGAAGATCCGCATTCCCCTGAACGAGGAGGCAAAGGCCGGTGGCGGGCAGATCGAGGAATTCCTGCGCGCCTACAATGGCGAGGGCATCCAGCACATTGCCTTTGCCTGTGATGACCTGATCGGCGGCTGGGACAGGCTCAAGGCCACCGGCACACCGTTCATGTCGCCCCCGCCCGACACCTACTACGAGATGCTGGACGAACGCCTGCCCGGCCATGGCGAGCCGGTGGACGAACTGAAGCGCCGCGGCATCCTGCTCGATGGCTCGACCGAAAAGGGCGATCCGCGCCTGCTGCTGCAGATCTTCTCGGAAACCCAGATCGGCCCGGTGTTTTTCGAGTTCATCCAGCGCAAGAAGGACGAGGGCTTCGGCGAAGGCAACTTCACCGCGCTGTTCCAGTCCATGGAGCGCGATCAGATGCGCCGTGGCGTCCTCCAGGTCGAGGAGACGGCAGAATGATCCCGCAGATCAAGCGCATCCACCATGTCGCCTATCGCTGCCGCGACGCGAAGGAAACGGTCGACTGGTACGAGCGCGTGATGGGCATGCGCTACACCACCGCATTCGCCGAGGACAAGGTGCCCTCCACCGGCGAAGACGACCCCTACATGCACGTCTTCCTCGACTGCGGGGGCGGCAACGTGCTGGCTTTCTTCGAACTGCCGAACCAGCCCGCAATGGGCAAGGATCCCAATACGCCCGCTTGGGTCCAGCACATCGCCTTCGAGGTGGAGGACGAGGCAGCCCTGCAGGCAGCCAAGGCTCATCTCGAGGCGGAAGGCGTGGACGTGCTGGGGCCGACCTACCATGGCATCTTCCGCTCGATCTATTTCTTCGATCCCAACGGCCACCGGCTCGAGCTGGCCTGCAACATCGGCACGGCAGAGCAATATGCCGAACTGGCCGATCTTGCACCGGTGATGCTTGAGGAATGGAGCCAGACCAAGCGCGCCCCACGCCATGCCGAATGGCTGCACAAGGACCCGGCAACGGCCTGACCAAAGGAACAGGGACGCGCCCTCCTTCGCTGTTCAACGGCGGAATTTGCCGTTAGAACAGTTTCTTCATCGAGGGGGAGTTGCGTGTGACCAAGATCGTCGTCAACGGAAAGCAGCGCGAGGTTAAGGCTTCGCCCGATACGCCTCTGCTCTATGTCCTTCGCAACGAACTGGACGTGATGGGCGTGAAGTTCGGCTGCGGCCTTGCGCAATGCGGGGCTTGCTCGATCCTGCTTGGCGACGAAGAGGTGCGCGCCTGCGTGACGCCGGTTTCGGCGGTGGAAGGCAAGCCGGTCACCACGGTTGACGGCCTGCCCGCGCGCTGGGCCGAGAAAAAGGGCCTCGCGCCCGACCCTCAGCGGCTGCACCCGGTCCAGCAGGCGTGGGTGGACGAACAGGTGCCGCAGTGCGGGATCTGCCAGTTCGGCATGATGATCAAGGTTACCGAACTTCTCGAGGCGAACCCCAAGCCGACCGACGCGGATATCCGCGAGGCGCTGACCAATTCCGGCCCCTCCCCGCACTTGTGCCGCTGCGGCAGCTATGCCGCGATCCTCGAAGGCGCGCACCGTGCGGCCAAGCTGATGGCCGAGGGAGGCGCAGCATGAGCGCAGCCCTCGACATCCACGGCGCCCGACTTTCCCGCCGCGCCTTCATCGGCACCGGGGGAGCGCTCGCCGTCGCGGTCAGCCTGCCGGTCAAGGCTTCGCCAACCGCCGCCCCGGCCTCGCTCGACGCAACCACGGCTGCCAGCTGGATCGAGCTCAAGGCGGATGGAACGGTCACGATCCGCACCGGCAAATGCGATTTCGGCCAGAGCAGCGTCAACACCGCCTATCGCCAGATCGTCGCCGAGGAACTGTGCGTCCCGCTCTCGGCGATGACCACGGTGATCACCGGCGACACCGACCGCACGCCCGATGGCGGCGGCACGTTCTGGTTGCTTGGCTATGTCCAGAACCTGCGCAAGGTTGCAGCCTACATGCGCGAGGCGGCGCTTGAACTCGCCGCGGGCAAGCTTGGGGTCGACCGCAAGGCGTTGAGCGTGAAGGACGGCGTCATCTCCGGCGGCGGCAAGGCGATAAGCTATGCCGATCTCGTGAAAGGGCAGGACCTAAAGCTGACGATCCCGGTAGAAGGCGAACTGACCAGCCCGATGGGCCTGACGGTCAAGGGCGAGCCGCCGCTGAAACCGGTGTCCGAATACACGATCATTGGCAAGCCATCGGCCAACCCCATGACCCGCCCCAAGGTTTCAGGCGAAGCGGTCTGGGTCGGCGACGTCAAGTTGCCGGGCATGCTCCACGCCCGCACCATCCACCCCGCAACGCTGGGTTCGAAGCTGGTCAAGGCCGGGAAGCTGGACGGCGCGCAGTTTCCGGGCGCGCGACTGGTGACGATCGGCAACCTCCTTGCCGTGGTTTCACCTGACGAGTGGGAGGCGGTACAGGCTGCTCAGGCTGTTGCCGCCGAGACGCAGTGGAGCGATTGGCAGGGCCTGCCCGGCCACGAAGGCCTGGCAGACCATTTGCGGTCGAAGGCCGACTGGACCGTCTTCCCGTCACGCGAAGGCGCGGCCAACAAGGGTGAGCCCGAAAATGTGCCCGCTGCGCGGGAGCACAAGGCATCGTACTTCCTGCCTTACCACAAGCACGCCCCGATCGGCCCGATGGTCACACTGGCCGACTACCGCCCCGATGGCTCGGTCACCCTGCACACTCTCAGCCAGAACCCCCAGCATCTGCGCCACATGATCGCCAGGATGCTCGGCGTGGGCGAGGACAAGGTGGTAGTGCGCACCTATCCAGGATCGGGCCACTATGGCCGCTCCAATGGTGGCAGCGCAGGGAGCGAGGACGAAGCCGTGCTTCTCTCGCGCGAACTTGGCCGGCCGGTGCGTGTGCAGTGGATGCGCGCCGAAGAGATGCAGTGGACCACGCAATCCTCGTGCGCGCTGGCGGATATCGCCATCAAGCTCGACAAGGACGGGCGCATCGCAGGCTATGCAGCCGAACACCGCGTGCCGCCGATGCAGGATGATCGCCTGGTCGGTGCGCTGCTTGCCGGCCTGCCGGTGATCGATGCCCCTGCGGCCGTTACCAAGGATCCGTTCCAGAACGGCATCAATGAGATGCAGGATACCTGGGTCTACGGCAACGTCCCCGCCGTGCACGAAAAGGCGATGAGCACCTGGCAGATCGGCGAGAAGGAATCGCCGATCGCAGTGGGCCTGCGGGACCATTCGATGCGCACGCCGATCCAGTTCCAGCAGAACTTCCCGCGTGAAGTGGCAATGAGCGAAGCGGCCATGCTGGCGGGCAAGGACGCGCTGCAATTCCGCCTCGATCACGTTACCGACCCGCGTTTCAAGGCGATCATCGAGAAGCTGCGCACCGAGTCCGCGTGGGACAGCCGCCCCTCACCCGCCCCCGGCGCCCGCGCCAGCGGAAAAGGCGTGGTCAAGGGCCGCGGCATGTCGATCATGCTGCGCGACAACGGCTACTGGGCCTGCGCGGCGCACGTCGCGGTCATGCCGGAGAGCGGTGAAGTCAAGGTCGAACGGATGACCATGGTCGCCGATGTCGGCATCGTCATCAATCCGCTGCAGTTGCGCCGCCAGATTCAGGCTGGCTGCCTGATGGGCGTGAGCCAGGCGCTGCATGAGGAAGTCAGCTTCGACCGAGGCGCGATCACCGCGGCCGACTGGGCCAGCTACCCGATCCTGACCATGGCCGAAGCGCCCGAGATCAAGGTGGTGTTCGAAACCAACCTTGCTGCGGGCAACTATGGCCAAGGTTCGGAAAGCGCCAACGCCCTGGCCGCCCCGGCCATTGCCGCAGCCGTCCTTGACGCCACCGGCAAACCCGTGCGCCGCCTGCCGCTCCGACCGGCATACGTCAAAGCGGCGCTGGCCTGAGTCCTAGAGCGAGTTCCTTCGCGCGATCGAGCCCAGCATTTCGGCGCTGGGCTTGGCCGTGCGCTTGAACGTCTCGCGGTCGAACGAATGCAGCCCGAAGCGGTGGTGGTAGCCGAAGCCCCATTCGAAGTTGTCGATCAGCGACCAGTGGAAATAGCCGCGCACCGGTACGCCATCGTCCATTGTCCGCTTCAATTCGGCAAGCGCGGCCGGGATCAGCCACTGGCGCAAGGCATCGTCGTCGGAATTGACGCCGTGCTCGGTGACGTAGACCGGTAGCTTGGTAACCTCGTAGGCATACCGCACCGCACCAGCCAGAGAGCCCGGCCAGACCTCGATCCCGCCGGCATTGCGGCGCGCATCGGCAGGTGCGGGTAGCGGACCTTTGGCATTCCACACCTTGCGCTCATAGTTCTGCACGCCAATGAAATCGCAGGTCTCACGCGCCAGGCGCAGCCACTCATTGTAGTAGCGCTCGCGGATCTGATCGCGCATGGAATTCTTGCCGACCGCCTGATCGTCGAGGATTGCCAGGCTCACGCCCACCGGAAGGTCAGGCCGCACCGCCTTGATCGCAGCAACGCCGCGACGATGCCCTTCCATCATGTTGGCGCGGTAGGTCTTCGGGTCCTTGATGTAGAGCGAGACGCCCGGCGTATAGAGCGGCACGCCAAGCTGCTTTGCGGCGGCTTCCTGCGTCGCCTTGTCACCGGCAAGCAGCTGTGGCGGCAGGATTTCGCCGATCACACCTGCGAGGTTCGGCTCGTTGAGCGTGGTGGCGAGTTCGATGCCCGCAGCCAGATGCCGCGCGGAGCGATCGCAGAAGCGGGCGAACAGCGCTGGCGATTCCGGATTGTGCCATCCGCCCTTGGCCGCAAACCAGCGCGGGGTGGTGAAGTGGTTGAAGGTGACGACCGGCTTGAGACCGCGCGCGCGGCACCCTTCGATCATCGCCTTGTAATGATCGAGCATGGCGTTGGAGAAATGTCCCTCGTCCGGCTCGATCCGCGCCCATTCCAGGCTGAAGCGATAGGAATTGAGGCCCATGCCCTTCACCAGATCGAGATCGACCGGCCAGAGTTCGAAGCTGTTGGCGGCATCGCCCGACCGTTCGGCAAAGATCGTGCCGGGGACGTTCTCGATCACCCACAGGTCGGCGTTTAGATTGTTGCCCTCGATCTGGTGCGCGGCAGTCGCAGCACCCCACAGAAATCCTTTGGGGAACCTGGGATCAAGCGGTTTGATCTTCGCACCCCGCGCGAGCGCACTACCGCTGACCGCGGCGGAAGCGCCGAGGGCCACGGCCGAAGCCATCAAGCTGCGACGATCGATCATCTCACTTCTTCTCCGTTGCCAGCAGGCCCTGCGTGCGCATCCAGCGATACATCAACTCAAGCCATCCTTCCGCAGGAGAGCCAGCGGGTCCGGCCCCGAAACCGTGACCGCCCGATGAAAGAAGGTGGAACTCGATCGACTTGCCGGCAGCGCGATAACTGTCGAGCAGCGGCAGACCCTTTTCGCGCGCCAGCAGAAAATCATCGGCGGCAATGGCCACGAAAATCGGTGGCGCATCGGCAGGCACGGTCATCGGGCCCATGTTGGGGTAGATCGGCGCGGCAAAGTCGGGCCGATCTGCGCCACCCTTCTCCACCACGCTGCGCGTCAGGAAGCCCCCTGCCGAAAAGCCCATGAAGCCGACGCGCTTCGGGTCGATGCCGAAGGTGGCGGCATTGGCGCGGACGTGCCGCAGTGCTGCAAGTCCATCTTCGAGCGCTTCGGCGGGCGTGTCGGCCGGAGGAGCAAAGGCGGCCTTCTGCCCGCTGATCATCTTGTCGAGTTCGGCGACGAAGACTTTCTGGTCAGGCGGCGTGGCTAAGGTGCGGTACTTGAGCACGAACGCGGTCACGCCGTGATTGGCGAACCAGCGGGCTACTTCCCACCCTTCCTTGTCCATCTCGAGGCCGAGGAACGCCCCGCCAGGAGCAATGATCACCGAAGCGGGCGACGGCTTGCCGACGGGCTGGAACACGGTGAGCGTCGGCCGGGTGACGTTGCGCACGGCATAGCGCCCAAGGTCGCTGGGATGCCAGACCTCGCGGTCCACCTTCCCGGCTGTGGGCAGGGTGAAGGTGTTCGGCTGGGCAGGTGCGGCGACCGTCTCGGTTGAAATGCCGCTCTGCGCATCCACGGATGCGCTCGCTAGGAGCGCAAGGCTCAGGCCAAGCATCGAATGCCGAAGTGCGGCCATGATCATCCAGTTCATCCTTCTCGACAGGTGCCGGTCCGCTCTTCGACGGATGCGACAGAAGCAAAGGCCGCCACCCGAAGGCGGCGGCCCCTCTTGCATCAGAAGTTGATGCCTGCCCGCACGCCGACGGTGCGGACTGATTCAAAGCTGAAGCGCTGGTTCAGCGTCAGCACTGGCGGAGCAACACCAACCGGGTTGGCATCGCCACCGTCCGAACCGACAGAGATCGGACGGATCTCGTTCGTGCAGTTCTTGCAGAACAGGCTGATGGTCCAGTTGTCTGCCTTCACGCCGGCACGCAGGTCGATCGTATCCCAGGTCGGGATCGTGAACGGTGCGCCGATACCGGCAGATTGCGGCGAGCGGTGGTAGTAGCCGACGCCGAACTGTGCTTCGAGGCCTTCCGAGATCGGCGCAGCATATTCAGCGCCAAGCGTCGCGGTGAACTTCGAGGACAGCGGCAACTGGTAGCCCTTGGCGTTGAACGTGCCGACGAAGCCGGGCAGCGACGAGTTGATGTCGGCCTTGCAGCCGCCGGTCGTCTGCGTCGGGTAGCACTGCGCGCCCGGGTAGTCGTCGAACGTCGCATCAGCATACGACGCCGAACCCGACAGGGTCAGGCCTTCGAAGGGCCGTGCCTGGAACGAGAAGTCGATGCCCTTCGTCGTTGCCGTGGCCGCGTTGCCCAGCACGAAGGTGCGGAGCGCCTGCACGAAGGCCTGAACCTGCAGGTCATAGAACTTCGTGTAGAAGCCTGAAACGCTGAAGGTCAGCGCGCCGTCGAGAGCCTTGCCCTTGATGCCGAGTTCACCACCGCGCGAGATTTCCGGACGTACGGCGAGATCGGCATTCGGCGCGGGTGCCGTGTTCGAGAAGCCCGGTCCCTTGAAGCCTTCGCCGTAGAAACCGTAGACCATCAGGTCCGGCGTCGCCTGCCAGTCGAAGCCCAGCTTGTAGCTGAGGTCGGTGGCGTCGGTGCTCTGGTCGGTGACGTTCTTCTTCACGCCAAGCGTGACGAAGTAGTTTCCGAAGTTCTCGCGCAAGTTGATCTGCGCCTTTTCGTAGGTCAGGCGCGCACCAGCGGTCAGCTTGAGGGTGTCGGTCAGCTGGTAGCCGAGCTGGCCGAACGCAGCATAGCTGTCGTTCTGCAGGCGATACTGGAAGTCCTGGCCGAGGAACGAGCGGTTGTTCACGCCACAAGCGGGCGGCGGCCCTTGCGTGACAGTGGCACCGATGCAGAACGGGAAGCCGACCGCGACAAAGTCTGGCACGCCGTTGTTGCCACCACGGTAGCCGGAACTGTTGCCGACCGAGCGGTAGTAGTAGAGCCCGAACTGACCCGACAGGGCATTGCCGCTCGGGAGGGCCAGACGCAGTTCCTGCGAGTACTGGTCGTACTTCTGATTGGCACCGTTGAAGCTGAAAAAGTTGAACGGCGTCTGGTCGGAATCGAACTGGAAATCGACCTTGGCCTGCTTCCACGCGGTGATGCTGCTCAGCTCCATGCCGTTGCCGAGGCGCAGGTTGATGTTGGCCTGAAGGCCGCCGGTATCGCTGTCACGGAAATTCGGCGCTTCAGCCGCGAAGTTCAGGTTGTCCGCACCTGCGACAAGGCCACGCGCCGGGTACTGGCTGCCGGGGCCGAACTGGCGGAAGGTGATGTCATAGCGGCCAGTGATGCCGCGCTGCCGGTTGTAGTCGCCAATCACGTAGACCGAGAGGTTGTCGGTCGGCTCGAACAGCAGCTTTGCACGCAGGCCAAGGTTCTCGAGGCCCAGATCGTTGCGGACTGCCGGATTGACCTTGGGGACGGTGATCGGGTCCTGGTCGCTGTAGATGGCGTTGAGGCGCAGCGCCGCCTTGTCACCCAGCGGAGCGTTGACCGTCGAGCGGATCTGGTACCCCGTGCCATCGTCGCCCGGGCGCGCGCGCTGCACCAGTTCGCCATCGGCGGTGAATGACAGTTCGCCGAGCTTGGGCTTGTTGGTGGTGATGTTGACCAGACCGGCCGAAGCATTCTTGCCGAACAGGAGGCCCTGCGGCCCGTTCAGGACTTCGACGCGAGCAACGTCGTAGAAGGCATTGGCGGCATATTCACGGTTGCCGAGAACGACATCGTCGATGACCTGCGAGACGCTGGCCTCGACAGTGTTCGAGAACGTGGCCGTACCGACACCCCGTACCGAGAAAGTGTTGTCCTGCGCCACCTGAAGGCTCGGTGCGAGCTTGGTCACGGCGGTAAGATCATTGGCGCCGCGCTGGATCAGCTGCTCCGAGCCGACCACGGTCACGCTGACCGGGACCTTGAGCACGTTCTCGCTGCGACGCTGGGCAGTAACGATGATTTCGCCGGGTGCCGAGGCTTTGTCCGCTGCCGACTGGTCGGCAGCCTGCGCGAATGCGGGTACAGACGAGAACAGCGCGATGGCTGCAATTGATGCCGACTGCACGAGCCGGGTCTTCCTGCTGATGTTCACGGATTATCCTCCCTCTGAACGATTATGCGGAAATGTGCTGGTGCCCACCGGTCCGCACCGCCGGCGCTCCACCCCGGAGGTTCGGCCCTTCAGGGGAGGATGATCGTCGCGTGGCGTTCGTTGCGGACGATGGCGGGTTGAAATTCTGGCGGAAAATAGGGGTGGCGATATCGGATCGCGCTGCCCACGAGATGAACCCCGCGCGTCAGGCCGCCCTCCTTGGGAACGACCACGGTGAAGTAGTCGCCAACGTAAAGACGGGTCTGCGTCGCTTCGTTCAGTTCATCCCGGGTATATTCCTTGTCGCCGAGACGAAACAGGTTGCCCTCGGCGGGATAGACGACGCCGTCGACGGTAATGTCCACGCCCTCGATCAGGCTCAGCCGCGAGGAGCGGTAGTTGGCCTGGCGGATGCGGACCTCGAACCCGGTGCGCGCACCTTCAGGCCCCACGTTGCGGAAGCCGGTGCTCTGGATGTGGCTGCGCTCAAGCATTGGCCGCCTCCATGGTCGCGGCGTCATATTCTTCTTCGAGCTTGCGGATCAGTGCGTGCTGGCGGCGCACCTGCTCGATCGCCACCCAAGGGTCGCGCTTACCCTCGTACTCGCTCGACAGATAACCGGCGTAGCCGAGCTTCTTGAGCATCGGCACGATGCGCTCCCACGGGATCTGGTGGTCGTGCAGCGTCTCGTCGATGTTGTGGAACTTCGCCTGGATGAACGGCACGTACTGGATCACGTCGGCCAGATGCTCGACCGGCGTGTTGATGCCATTGAGGAAGCTCAGCGCACCCTTCTTGATCTCGTCGGTGATGCCACCACCCCAGTGATCGATCGGGCGATCCTGAAAGATGCCGGTGTCGATCATCAGGCCGAAGTTCTTCGTGCCGGTGCGCTCGATGAACTTCACATAGGCCTCGGTGACGGGATGACGGATCGGCGTGGGCGAATGGATCTCGGGCAGGATCACCAGGTCCAGCTCGTGCGCAAGATCGAGATTCCGTTCGACCGCACCTTCCCAGATTGGGTCCGGCGTCAGGTCATGGTCGATCACGCCGAACTTGGGCCGGATGAACTTGAAGCCCAGCTTGTGCGCCAGACGCAGGTCTTGCGCGATCTGCGCCGCGCCCTCTTCGACGCTCATGTTGCGGTCCAGCTGGATGCGCGTGTCGACCCAGCAAGCAAAATTGGTCGGCTCGAGCCGAAAGCGCTCAAGCTTGGCAAACCAGTCGTCGATCCACGCAACGGGCGGCTCAGGATAGAGCGGCACGCTCGTCTCGCCAAGGATCTCGATGCCGGTCGAGCCGGTGTCGGCAACATGATCGAACGCATCGTCCAGCGTCATCACCGTGCCGAAGTCATCAGTGTAGCTGTACAGCGATACGCCATACTTGAAGCTGCTCACGCTAACCTCTCCTGTCGCGGCGGCGTCCGGATTGACGCTATTGATCACCGCTTATTTGAGCGCCTATTAATCGATGATCAATACGAGGGCAAGGGGGGCGCAAGAGGGTGCGCAAGCGGCTTGCGCATTGGCGTCAAACCAAGCAAAGCTGCAGGAATGACGGGGAACGCAGCGATACGGGAACGGCGGGGCAAGCCTTCGCACCGCGACGATCTACGCAGCGAGCTGCTCGCAGCGGCCTGCGCGTTCGTCGCGCGCGAAGGTCATGAAGGGTTGTCGATTCGAAAGTTGGCTGAAGAGATCGGCGTGTCTCCTGGGGCGCCGTATCACCATTTTCCCGATCGACGGGCGCTGCTCGTTGCGGTGGCCCTCGAAGGGTATCGCCAACTTTTCGCCGAAACCGAAAAAGCGGTCGCAGATGCGCCAGAGGAAGTGCTTTTCGCCAACCTTCTTCACTTCATCCGGTTCGCTGCTGCAAATCCGAACATGTTCACGCTGATGTACGAAAGCGAACTGGTCCGCCCACAGCTTGCGCCCGAGCTTGCCCCTGAACAGGAAGTGGGCTTCCAGATGTTGCGACGTGAAGTCTCGCGCGCCACGGGGCACTTGTCCGAGCGTGAGCGCAGCCTGCGCATCGCCACGATCTGGAGCGCGATCTTCGGGTTTGCGCTTCAGACCAACCGAGCGATGCTGCGCGCACATCCGCTGGAACCAATGCCGGACGAACTCGCACCCGAGATCGTCCGGCAGGCACTCAGGCTGATGGCCTGATGGTCAGGAAAACGGCTGGCTCAGCGCGCAAGTCCGTGCTTCAGGTTGCGCATCTGGTCATGGCCTTCGCGCACTGAGCCCCAGGCCTCGTTGACGGCCTGCCTCGCAATAGCCGAGAGATCCGCATTGTTCATCGCGGTCTCGAACTTTTCCTTCAGATAGTCTTCGCCACGTTCGACCTCGTTGATGATGGCCTTGTCGTCGCGGCCCATGACTGCCGACTTCAGATCGACAAACGCGCGATGGATCGCCCCCATGGTCGAACTGTCGTCCTCGGGATTCCCGCCCAGCTGGCCAACTGCAGCCTGCAGTTTCGTGACAACTGACTGCCGTTCGCGTGCACGGTCAAGAAAGATGCGACGATACTGCTCGTTGTCGACATCTTCGGCTGATGTCTGGTAGCCCTCGACGCTGTCCAGCAATGTCGCAATCAGCGTGTTGAGTACGGTGACATCGCCATCCGGATCGCCGCCAGTCACACTCGCCCCGTTCATGCTTGCCCTGTTCGTGCTTGCCGTCGTGCCGAATGTCGGGTTGTTCGAATCCATGATTAATCTCCGGTTGAGGGTGTCCCCCCTTCAACGGTCGGAAGCCGTCGGCGGGTCCGGGCCAATTCGCTGCCGTGGCAACGGCATCCCCCACGCAGCGGGCGTTCTGTCGATTTACCAAGCCGATCGGTGGCGTCGCCCCAGGCGGGAGACGATGAGCGATGCTGCGTCGCCTCGCCTTGCCCCGGCCAAGCACTGTGGATGAGCTGTCCGATGGCGTGGATGGTTGCAAATCGGAGATTCGCAAGTTTGCGGAATTGCATTTGACAGGCCAAGCCGTGGAATGCACGGAGGCTGCGCGGAAGGCCGCTCACGGCCCTGATCTGTCCGGGAAACCCGTGCTTGCGGTATCTCCTGACCGGCCTGCGGGCTGCTGATACAGGGTTGAGAGCGCGCTGTGGCGAACTTTTGCACCAGTGAACAGGGCGGCAAGCTTCATGCTTCCTGCGTACTGGTGGTCGATATGGCGCTCGGCGCCAAGGAGATGTTGAATGAACGTCCATGAGTACCAGGCGAAGGAACTGCTTGCGAAGTTTGGTGTCGGCATTCCGGCTGGGATTGCGGCGCTGACGGTTGAGGAAGCGGTTGCTGCGGCCAAGCAGCTTCCGGGTCCGCTCTATGTGGTCAAGGCGCAGATCCATGCCGGCGGTCGCGGCAAGGGCAAGTTCAAGGAACTGCCTGCCGATGCCAAGGGCGGCGTGCGCCTGGCCAAGAGCATCGAGGAAGTCGAGGCCTTTGCAAAGGAGATGCTCGGCAACACGCTCGTCACGGTGCAGACCGGCGAGGCCGGCAAGCAGGTCAATCGCCTCTACATCACCGATGGCGTTGATATCGCGAAGGAATACTACCTCTCGATGGTCGTCGACCGCGCTTCGAGCCGCGTCGCGATGATCGTCTCGACCGAGGGCGGCATGGACATCGAGGAGGTCGCGCATTCGACCCCTGAGAAGATCGCGACGATCACCATCGACCCGGCCGAAGGCTTCATGCCGCACCACGGCCGCGCCGTCGGCTATGCGCTCAAGCTGACCGGAGATCTCAACAAGCAGGCCGGCAAGATCGCCGAGCAGCTCTACAACGCCTTCGTGGCATTGGATTGCGACATGCTCGAGATCAACCCGCTGGTCGAGACCAAGGACGGCAACCTGCTCGTCCTCGACACCAAGATGAGCTTCGATTCGAACTCGCTCTACCGCCACCCCGACGTGATGGCGCTGCGCGACGAGACCGAGGAAGACCCGGCCGAGATCGAAGCCAGCAAGTACGACCTTGCCTACATCAAGCTCGACGGCAACATCGGCTGCATGGTCAACGGCGCCGGCCTTGCCATGGCGACGATGGACATCATCAAGCTGAACGGCGAATTCCCCGCCAACTTCCTCGACGTGGGCGGCGGCGCGACGACCGAGAAGGTCACCGCGGCGTTCAAGATCATCCTCAAGGACCCGGCGGTGAAGGGCATTCTCGTCAACATCTTCGGCGGGATCATGAAGTGCGACATCATCGCCGACGGCATCGTTGCCGCGGCCAAGGAAGTGAACCTGCAGGTTCCGCTGGTCGTCCGCCTCGAAGGCACCAACGTCCAGCAGGGCAAGGACATCCTCGCCAACTCCGGCCTGCCCATCGTCCCCGCCAACGACCTCGGCGATGCCGCCAAGAAGATCGTCGCTGAAGTCCGGAAGGTTGCATAATGAGCATTCTCGTCGACAAGAACACCAAGGTCATCACGCAGGGGATGACCGGCAAGACCGGCAGCTTCCACACGCAGGCTGCGCTTGACTACGGCACGCAGATGGTTGGCGGCGTGACCCCCGGCAAGGGCGGCACGACCCACATCGGCCTGCCGCAGTTCGATACCGTGGCCGAGGCCAAGGCCGTCACCGGTGCGACCGCATCATGCGTCTACGTGCCGCCTTCGGGCTGCGCCGACGCCATCCTCGAGGCGATCGATGCCGAGATGGATCTGATCGTGGCGATCACCGAGGGCGTGCCCGTGCTCGACATGGTCAAGGTCAAGCGCGCGCTGTCGGGTTCGAAGAGCCGCCTGATCGGTCCGAACTGCCCCGGCGTGCTGACGCCCAACCAGTGCAAGATCGGCATCATGCCCGGTTCGATCTTCAAGGAAGGCTCGGTCGGCGTGGTCTCGCGCTCGGGCACGCTGACCTATGAGGCGGTGTTCCAGACCTCGGCCATCGGCCTTGGCCAGACCACCGCAGTCGGCATCGGCGGCGACCCGGTCAACGGTACCAACTTCATCGACGTGCTCGAACTGTTCCTGGCCGACGAAGCCACCAAGTCGATCATCATGATCGGCGAGATCGGCGGCGATGCCGAGGAGCAGGCCGCACAGTTCCTGATCGACGAGGCCAAGCGTGGCCGCAAGAAGCCGATGGCCGGCTTCATCGCGGGCCGCACCGCGCCTCCGGGCCGCCGCATGGGCCATGCCGGCGCCATCGTCTCGGGCGGCAAGGGCGATGCTGAAAGCAAGATCGCGGCCATGGAAGCCGCCGGCATCAAGGTCTCCGCCTCGCCCTCGCTGCTGGGCGAGACGCTGGCCGAGGTGCTGAAGGAAAGGGTGTAAACCCAACGCCTTGTGGCAAGAACATCAGAGCCCCTGCGAAAGCGGGGGCTCTTTTTCTTGTGCGTCAGGCCCGCCGCCGTGCCGCAGCCTCAGTGGCATCTGCGCGAAAAGGCAGTTCTTCGTAGGCCGGGGTAAAACCAAGCCGGCGATAGAGTTCGGGACGGAGGTAAGGAAAGGCGTCGCCGGCGTCTTCGTGGACGCGGGCGCATTCCCCCAGGAATGTGTCGATCGTGCGAAAAAGGCCGCGTTTCATGGTTTGCCAATTGTTAGCGGGAATGCGCCGTAGACTTTTGCGGCAGGCCCGCTGAGTCGCGCCAACGCATTCGAATCTCGTCAAGATTCCGCAACGTGGTCGCCATCCGGAGAGCTTTCCAACTCTTGTGGACTCTCGGGCAACTCTACCCCAACTCTCCGGGGCAGAGCCGCAACTCTCCCCGGAGATTGAAGGGCAAAGCCTATTCGCCGACCTTCACAGCAGGGACCTGTGCATCGGGCAGTTTCGCCCCCATGGCATTGGCCAAGGTCGGAGCGATCGCGCGCATATCGATCTCGCCCAGACTGCGCCCCCTGGCCACGCCCTTGCCCATCACGAGGAAGGTCGATCGCATCTCGGGCATTGCCGGAAAATAGCCGTGCATCCCCTTGTAGCGCGAGGGTTTCGAGAGCGGCGCGTCGACCGCAAAGTTCCCTGCCAGCGCGCCCGGCTTCAGATCGACGAAGAAGCTGGCCTGCGGATTGCCACCCAGTCTGGCAATCTCCGCCCTGTCGATCACCCTTGCGATCTTCGCCTGCGGATCGGCGGCAAGCTTTTCCAACAGTGCTCCGACCAGACCGCTGAGCGTGGCGTCATCGAGGCGGGCGAGGACGATGGCGATCGAGCCGCCCGACGGCCACGGCATGGCGTCCCACGATGCGACCTTGCCGTCGGCGCCAAGCTTGATGAGGCCAGCGTCGATGAACGGGCGGAACAGGTTCACTTCGGTGTCGGTGGCGACGAAGCCGTGGTCGCTGACCAGCGCGATTGTCGCGTCGGGGCGCGCGGCGAGTTCGGCGGCGACGAGCTTGCCGACAGCGGCATCCAGACGTTCGAGCACGGCGTTCGCCTCGGCGCTCCCCGGGCCAAAAAGGTGTTCCTCATGGTCGAGCGCAGCGAGGTAGACCGTCAGGAACTCCGGCTTCTTCGTCTCGATCAGGCGCACGGCGAACTTCGTGCGGTTCTCGTCCGCCTGGACACCTTCGTCGATCCCGTCGGCATAGGCGCCGCAATCGTGTTCGAGCGCTTCGTAGAGGCCGTCCGTCGCCAGCGCGCGGATCAGCTTGCGGTCATCGCCGTGGCCCGAACGCCAGATCTGCGGCATGTTCCAGGTGAGCGACCTGACCCCGACGCTGACTGGCCAGTGGACGTTGCCGGTGGTTAAGCCCGCTGCCTTGGCGGCGTCCCACAGCGTGGGCGCGGTGATGTCCTGCGCGTACCAGTACCAGCCGCCGTAGTTGATCTGCCTGGGATCGAAGGTGGTGTTGCTGACGATGCCGTGCATCGCCGGGGCGACGCCGGTGAGCAGGGTAGTGTGACTGGGATAGGTGACAGTGGGAAGATTGCCCATCACACCAGTGGCATAGGCCCCTTCCTTGAGGAACCGGCGCAAGTTGGGAATCCTGAGGCCACGCTTGTCGGCTTCAAGCACGTCGCCGGGGCGCAGACCGTCGATCGAGACCAGTAGGACGGACTTGCGTGCCTCCTGGGCCTTAACGACGACGGGCGCCGTGCTGCCAAGCAGCACGACGCCCGCCATCAGGGCCCTTGCGGATGAAAGGCCGCGCATCATCAAAAGCCCGCCTTGAGCGTGACAAAGACCTGACGCGGCGCGCCTGCCAGCAGGGTCTGGCTGTCACCGCTGAAGCCGAAGCCGTTGGAGCCGATGGTGGCGACATAGCGCTTGTCGAACAGGTTCACCGCGTTCACCTGCAGTTCGATCGGCTGGCGCTGGCCGATGTTCAGGCGAAAGCCGATGGTGGCATCGACGAGCGCGCGACCGGGCACCGACTGGTCGTTGAGGTAGGTGAAGTAGCGCTTCGACATCCAGTTCACGCCGACCCGGCCGAACACGGTGTCACTGTCATACGACAGTTCGGCGCGCAGCAGGTGCTTGGGAGTATCGACCACGGTCTTGCCCTTGGTGGGACGGATGGTGGTGACGCCTCCTGCAGTGATGACGACATCATCGCGGTACGTGGTATCGTTGTAGCTGTAGGACGCGAAGGCGCCGAAGCCACCCGGCAGCTTCACGTCCATCGCCGCTTCGATGCCGAGCGCGCGGACCGAACCAACGTTCTGCAGGGCGTTGGTGGCCCCGACGATGCCGAGCGAAGTCGGGATGACCAGCAAGCGATCGCGGAAATCGACATAATAGCCTGCGAGCGAGGCATTCACGATGCCGGTGTTGTACCGCAAGCCCGCTTCGTAGGTGTCCGAGCTTTCCGGCTTGATCGTGTCCTTGATCGCATCGAAGCCAGCCTGCGTTGACGAAAACGGGCCGCTGGTGGTGGAAGCCTGATAGGCGCGCGTCACCTGCGTGAAGCCCGCAAAGGCTTCGAGACCGTTGCCGAACTTGTAGTTCAGGCCGACATGCGGCTGGAACCAGTCCTCGACCTTTAGGTCACCGGTGGCGCGGCTGTTGGTATTGACCAGCGCGAAGGCGTTGGTGTCGACCGAATAGCCCTTCCAGCCCAGATTCACCTTGAGATCGCCAAGGTCGATATCGTCCGAAACGTAGTATTGCAGCGTGTCGGTTTCGAACGCGATGGACCACTGCGTGAAGAACGGGTTGCGCTGGAAATCAAGGTGATCGCGGCCCGGATTGGTTCGGCTTTCGTATCCATAGAAGCGGCGCGACTGGATGAAGTCGTTCTTTTCATACCAACCGCCGACGAGCAGCCTGTTGAAGCCGAATTCGCCCGTCCAAGAGGCGAACACGCCCTTGCGCTTGATGTCGTATTCGGTCGTGCGGATCGACATCGGCACGCCCGACGGGCTGGCCAGATACGGCGTGCCCCAAGTGCCCTGTCCGTCGTTCTCGTGGTAATAGCCCTTGATGGCGAACTTGCCGGTATCGCCGGTCTGGATGGTCAGGCCCAGCGCGGCAAGTGTATCCTTGCGCAGGCCCGAAGCATCATAATAGGCGTCATCGGCAATTACGATCGGCGACGGATAGGTGGTGCCTGCAGCGGGGTTGGTCGGCGTGACGCCGCTGTAGCCGGTATTCGCGGCAATATCGGCAATGTTGATGGCTTCGGCATAGCGCGAGGGACCGAAGTTGTCCCAGTCATAGCCAAGGCGCTCGATCATCTCGAGGCTGAGATCCTGGTAGTCCTGCTCTGCGCGGTCGGAATAGCTGATGTAGCCATCGAGATCGACGGTTTCGCCCAGCGGCAGCACGGCCTTGGCATTGGCCATGAACGTGCGCTGCTTGCCATCGCCCTTCCACTTCTTGCCATCCTGATACTGGATCGAGGCGTAGCCGCGCGCGCCGTCAGCCGTGCCGAGCGCGACGCGGGCGAAACCACGGTATGTCTCCGCCGAACCATAGGAGGCTGACACGTCGGCTCCGAGCACGTCCTTGGGATCGATCGAGAAGAACTCGAGCGTACCGCCGAGGTTGTTGGTCGACTGTGCCGCAATCGAGCCCGAACCCTGGCTGACGCGCGTCACGCCGATGTTCTCGGGGCTGATCGCGCGGCTGATGTGAAGGCCGTTGGCATTGCCGTAGGACATGTCGCCCAGCGGAATGCCATCGAGATTGAAGCCAAGCTGGTTCTGGCTGAAACCGCGGATCGTGACGCGGGTGGACCATTCGTAGTTGCCGAAAGCGTCGGCCGACTGGAAATTGACCGAGGGCAGCTTTTCGATGGCCTTCAAGGGGCTGGTGCCCGAGGCGAGGATGGTCAGCTCCTGCGTGGAAAGTTCCTGCACCTGGCGGGTCTGGCCCGAACCCAAGACGACGATTTCGGCGTTGGCGGAATCCGCAGCGGCAGCCGCGTCAGCAGCTGGGGCGACGTCTTCTGCGGCAAAAGCCGGGGCAGCCACTGCAAAGGCAGCAATGGGCGAAGCGCTGGCGAGCAGCACGGCGACGATACGCATGGTGTTATCCCTCATAGACCACATCGGTGTGGCGAGGGCCTGCTAGGCGTGTGCTGTTGCAGGATGATGGAGATTCGGCGTCAGATCAGCGACATCGGCGTGACGATGAGTTGACAGCAATCATCCGGAACAGGACTGTCACGCGACTGTAACGCGAGATGCGCAATGGCCTTGAAGATGTCAGCGGGGGAATGCAGCGTGCAGATTGAAGACTTGCCGCCGGTTCAGGAGCGGTTCTTCAATCGTGAGCTGAGCTGGCTGGCCTTCAACCGGCGCGTCCTGGCCGAGGCAGTCAACCCCGACTATCCCTTGCTGGAGCGGCTGCGCTTTCTTTCGATCAGCGGCAGCAATCTCGACGAATTCATGATGGTGCGCGTGGCAGGGATCGCCGCGCAGGTCCGCCGCCAGATCGACGAGCTTTCTATCGACGGAAAGACCCCGCAGCAGCAGTTGGGTGCGCTGCTCGACGCGGTGAAGGACCTTATCGATTCCCAGCAGGACGTGCTGGCCGATCTGAAGGACGAACTGGCCGAGGCCGGCATTCGCATCATCGACAACGATGCCCTGAACAAGGGCGAGGCCGAGTGGCTGCGCGACTACTTCGAAGAGCACGTCGTCCCGGTGCTGACGCCGCAGGCCATCGACCCGGCACACCCCTTCCCGTTCATCGCCAACCAGGGCACCGGCATCCTGTTTCAGCTGCAGCGCACCGCCGATGGTGCAGCAGTGACGGAAATGATCCTGATCCCCCCTGCCCTGCCGCGCTTCGTGCGTCTGCCCGGGCCCAAGGCTTCGTGGGTGGGGATCGAGGAACTGGTTCGGCGCCATGCGACACTGCTTTTTCCGGGGTTCAAGATCCTGGGTGACGGCACCTTCCGCGTGCTGCGCGACAGTGACATCGAGATCGAGGAAGATGCCGAGGATCTAGTGCGCTACTTCCGCACCGCCATCCAGCGGCGGCGGCGTGGCAAGGTGATCCTCCTGCACCTGCAGGAAAACTTCGACGCCGACGCCGAGAAGCTGCTGCGCCAGCAGCTCAGGCTTGATCATGCGCTGGTCATCAAGAGTCGGGGACTGCTGGCGATCAGCGGGCTGTCTGCCGTGATCGAAGAGGACCGCCAGGATCTGAAATTCGATCCATACAACCCCCGCTATCCCGAACGCATTCTCGAGCATGACGGCGACTGCTTTTCCGCCATCCGCGAGAAGGATCTGGTGATCCATCACCCGTACGAAAGCTTCGAGGTGGTGATCGACTTCCTGCGGCAGGCCGCAGCCGACCCTGACGTGGTGGCGATCAAGCAGACGCTTTATCGCGCCGGCAAGCAGTCAGCCGTGATCGCAGCGCTGATCGCTGCGGCTGAGGCGGGCAAGTCGGTGACGGCCGTGGTCGAACTCAAGGCGCGCTTCGACGAAGAGCAGAACCTGATGTGGGCGGCACAGCTGGAACGCGCGGGCGTTCAGGTGATCTACGGCTTTGTCGACTGGAAGACCCATGCCAAGGTGAGCATGGTGGTGCGGCGTGAAGGTGGCGGATATCGCACATACTGCCACTTCGGCACCGGCAATTATCACCCGGTTACTGCGCGCATCTATACCGACCTGTCGTTCTTCACCGCCGATCCGCGCATGGGGCGCGATGCCGGGCAGCTGTTCAATTTCGTGACTGGCTATGTCGAGCCCAAGCACACCGAACTGCTGGCGATCAGTCCGATCAACCTGCGCGAGAGGCTTTACGAATGCATCGAGCGCGAGGTGATGCTGGCGAAGAAGGGCCGCCCGGCGATGATCTGGGCCAAGCTCAACCAGCTGACCGATCCCGACCTTATCGACCGGCTCTATCTTGCCAGCATGGCAGGCGTGGAAATCCGGCTGGTGGTGCGCGGGATATGCTGCCTGAAGCCCGGCGTGCCGGGGCTTTCGGAGACGATCGAGGTCAAGTCGATCATCGGGCGCTTCCTCGAACACAGCCGCATCTGGGCCTTCGGCAATGGCGCCAACCTGCCGAACAAGCGGGCGCGGGTGTTCATCTCGTCGGCCGACGGGATGAGCCGCAATATGGGTCGGCGGGTGGAAGTGCTGGTGCCGGTGAAGAACCCGACCGTGCATGACCAGATCCTTGACCAGGTGATGCTGGCGAACCTACTGGATACCGAGCAGAGCTGGGAATTGGGGCCGGATGGCGAGTACGAGCGGTTCGAAAAGGGCGATCCCTCATTCAACCTCCACGGCTATTTCATGACCAACCCGTCGCTTTCCGGGCGCGGTGCGGCGCTTTCCAAGGGAAGAAAGGTTCCAAAGCTTGCGTTGCGGCGCGGCGCGGCTAACCGTGGCTGAGTGAAAGCCAAACCAACAATCTACGATTGGGCGCAATCGCGCGCGATCATCGACATCGGTTCGAACACCGTGCGGCTGGTGGTCTATGGCGGACCGCCGCGTGCGCCGGTGACGCTGCTCAACGAGAAGGTCACGGCCAAGCTCGGCAAGCACGTGGCCGAGACGGGCAGGCTTTCGGACAAGGCGGTGGACAGCGTGCTGGCGGCACTGCGGCGCTACAAGGCGCTGATTGACCTTGCACAGGTGCCGCGCGTGGACGTGGTGGCGACGGCTGCGGCGCGCGATGCGACAAACGGGCCGGAGTTCCTGGCGAAGATTCGCGAAATCGGCTTTGAGCCGCGACTGCTTTCGGGCGTGGAAGAGGCCGAGACGAGCGCGACGGGCGTGCTTGGTGCATTTCCGGGGGCTTCGGGGATTGTGGGAGACCTTGGTGGTGGCAGCCTCGAACTGGTTGACATTGCCGATGGCGGGACGAGCCATGGGGTAAGCCTGCCGCTGGGGTCGCTCCGCCTGCCGCCGTTGCGGGCACGGGGCGACAGGGTGTTCGTGCGCGAGATCAGCCGGATGCTGGCAGGGGCCGACTGGGTGGCCGAGCCCGAAGCGACGCTCTACCTCGTCGGCGGGTCAATGCGTGCGCTGGGCCGTGCGATGATGGTGCAGCTGGACTGGCCGCTGGATGACACCCACGGCTTCGCGCTCGATGCCGGCAAGGCGCTGGAGCTGGCAAAGCGGTTCGCGCGGCGGGGGCAGGCGCTGCAGCAGATCGATGGCGTTTCGGCGAGCCGGGCCGCAAGCATTCCCGACGCCGCGGCGTTGCTGGCGGTGCTGCTGCAGAAGCTGGAGCCGAAGGGTATCGTGTTCTCGTCTTGGGGCCTGCGCGAGGGCGTGCTGTTCGGATCGCTGCCCGACGCGGTACAGCGCGAGGATCCGTTGCTGGCCGGAGTCAGCGCCTTCGTGGAGCCGCTCGGCGTCGACGCAGCACTCGTCGCGGCGACGGTGGCAGCGGTCAGGGAGGTTGCGGCGCTGGCGGATTCGGCAGTCGGGCGTGCGGCGGTGATGCTGTGCCTTGCCGCCGGCAGGGTCGAGCCGAACCTGCGGCGCGAGCTGCCGATGGAATGGGGCCTGCAGAAGCGCTGGGTGGGCGTGGACAACGCCGGGCGCGCCGCGCTGGCCAGCGCCTTGCGGGCGAGCCTTGGCAAGGGCGGTGCCGGCCAGGTGCCGTGGAGCGCCCTCGCCCCGGACGACCTGCTGTTCGAGGCGCGGACCCTTGGACATGCGGCGCGGCTGTGTCGGCGGCTGAGCGCGGGATCGGCGCGGGTGCTGGAAGAGGTGCGACTGCGGGCCGAGGGCGGCACGATCGTGATCGACAGTCCCGACCCGGACCTTGTCGGCGACAGCGCGGCGCGCGACCTGCGCGAGCTGGTGCAGCACTGCAACTTGCCTGCCGCCTGACATTTGCGTGACAGCTTGTCGCGTGTGAACCGAACACGCGCCCTTCTTTCCGCAATTGTTACGGCTGTTTGAAACGCATTCTTCGTTCTGCCTTCGAACTGTCGCGTGACCGTCAAACGCAGTGCCTAGGGGGCTCCCCAGCCAAGTCATTCAGGGGGCTTACCATGACATCTGTGTTTTCCGCGGCGAGCAGCCGCACCCTTGTTCGTGCGATGCTGCTGGGTTCGGTTGCCGCACTCGCTTCCACGCCAGCCTTTGCCGAAGACCTCGCCGCCGAGGAAAGCGCCGAGGCGCCGATCGTGGTGACCGGCGAGCGTCCGATTGCCGAATCCGAAGCCGCCGCGCTCGACGTGCAGAAGAAGTCGGATTCGCTGGTCACGGTGCTGTCGTCCGACGGCGTCGGCCGCCTGCCCGACCAGAACATTGCGCAGGCCACCAGCCGCCTGCCGGGCGTCGCCATCGAGCGCGATCAGGGCCAGGCGCGTTACATCTCGCTGCGCGGTGCGCCGAACTACTGGACCACGCTGAGCTTTGACGGGATCAATGTCGTCAGCCCCGAGGGCCGCGATGCGCGGTTTGACTCGATCCCCTCGGCCATTGCCAAGCAGGTCATCGTGTCCAAGGCGGTAACGCCGGACATGCCGGGCGAGACGGTTTCGGGCAACGTCAACGTCATCACCCGGTCAGCCTTCGATTTCGACGGGCTGCACGTGCAGGGCAAGGCCGGGATCGGCTATGCCGAACTCGGCGACCGGCGCGAATACGAAGGATCGCTGGTGGTATCGGATCGCTTCAAGGCAGGCGACGGCGAAATCGGCGTGCTGCTCTCGGGCAGCTTCTTCGAACGCAACATGATCACCGACAATTTCGAGATCGACTGGGAGCGCGTCAGCCAGGATCAGCGCCCCGGCAACGGCACGCGCTTCTGGGCGCGCGAGACCGAGAACAAGCTCTATCGCCTGCGCCGCCGCAACTGGTCGGTGTCGGGGCGCATGGACTGGAAGCCCGACAGCCAGAACACGATTTCGCTGCGTTCGATCTACACGATCTTCACCGACGACGAGGCGCGCGACAACTACATCTTCGACATGGATGACAAGCAGAGCGACCTTCCGAACAGCTCGGCCGCCTGCCCGACCACGGTCAACACCATGCCGACGACGACTGGCTATGCCGACGTGTGCATCGGCAACACGCCGCTGAAGGGCACAGTCTACGGAATCGACATCAACCAGCGCTCGACGCTCCGCGCGTTCCGGCAGTCGATCTTCACCAATACCCTCGAAGGCACGCACGAGTTCGGCGAAGGCTGGAAGGTGAACTGGCTGGGCAACTACACCGAGTCCAAGGACGACCGTTCGGTGGTGGGCGAAGCGCGCTGGAACAGCCCTTCCACGCGTTCTGCCCGTCCGACGATAGCTTATGACTTCACCAATCCCGGCCGCAACACGCCGCTGCTGTTCACCACCGTGCAGCTTTCCAGCCCGACGCGCTACACGGCGGGCAATGCGGTTACGGCGATCGACACCTTCGCCAAGCCTCTTGCCGAGTTGCGTCTGCTTGACGCGGTGGACACGACCAAGGCCTATACTGGCCGGCTGATCGTGGCGAAGGACACAAGCTTCCTTGGCAGCGATGCCACATTCAAGCTGGGTTTCCAGTTCGACCAGCGCACCAAGATAGTGGACGAAAGCCAGATCTCGCTGACAGCGGCGGGCGACTTCGCCACGATCGGGATTCCCACCAACTACAACGACTTCTCGCTTGATCAGGCGTTCCTCGGCGCGATCCCGATGGGCTACAACTTCCGGTATTTCGATACCGACAAGATGCGCCAATATGCCGATGCGGCGCGGGCCAATTTCACCTTCACGCCCAACACCGCGAACATCTATGACGTGCGCGAGCAGGTCTTTGCCGGATTTGCCATGGGCACGCTGCGGTACGACTGGGGTTCAATCGTCGGCGGTGTCCGTGTCGAACACGTGAAGAACCGCGGGATTGCCGAGGCCGACATCGCCGGAACCAAGGGCATTGTCACCGCCGAGGCGAGCCAGACCCTCGTTTTCCCGAGCCTTCACCTCAATTATGACTTAGCCGAGGACAAGAAGTTCAGGCTTTCGTTCAACAGCGGCGCGGCGCGTGCGGACTATGACCAGATCCGCCCGAACGTGACCGTGAACGATGCGAACCTGACGATCTCGGGCGGCAATCCCGGCGTGAAGCCGGAACGCGCCTATGGCGTGGATGCCTATTTCGAATGGTACGTGCGTCCGCAGGGCTACCTGATGGCCGGCGTCTTCTACAAGAAGGTCGAGGACGTGCTCTATTCGCAGCGCCGCACCTTCAATTCGGACGTGCTCAACAGCGGTGGCGTGGATCGTTCGCAGTACACCTTCACCGGCATCACCAACGGCGGTGACGGGCGCATCTTCGGCTTCGAGGTGGCGGCGCAGCTGCAGCTGGAACCGTGGACCGAAAGCCTTGGCCTGCCAGACTTCATGGGCGGCTTCGGCGTCAGCGCCAACCTCACGTACAACGACAGCGAGGTGACCAAGCCTGCGGTGGGCGACGTCCCTGCCCGCAAGGTGCGCCTGCCCGGCACGTCCGACTGGGTCTACAACCTTGGCGTCTATTATGAAAAGTACGGCCTGTCGCTGCGCCTGCAGTACCAGCGCCGCAGCACCTGGCTTGATGGCTATGCCGATGACCTGACCGATGCCGGCGATACCTATTGGGCCGCCGACGACGAGATGGACTTCTCGGCACGCTATGCGATCACGAAGAACTTCGAGGTCTATTTCGATGCCTCCAACCTGCTGAACAAGCCGGGCCGCCGCTATTCCGAGCCGGGTAACCTGCTGACCGCCACGGGAATCCCGACGCCGCACACCGACATCTACACCATCGAGTACGAACGCTTCGGCCGTCGCTATGCGGCGGGCGTGCGGGTGAACTTCTGATGGCCGCTTTCGCCAAGTTCGTCACGGCAGGATCGGGGGCTTTGCTCCCGGTCCTGTTCCTCTCTTCTTGCGCCAGCGTGGAGGAGTTCCCGCGACCATCCTATCCGGCGGTGGACGTGGCAGCGACGGCTGAGACCGCGCCGGTCGGATCCGCCAATGCCGATGCCGCCGATGACCCGGCGATCTGGCGCAATGCTGCTGATCCCGCGGCCAGCCTGATCGTCGGCACCGACAAGAAGGCGGGGCTGTATGTCTATGGCCTTGACGGCAAGGTGCGCGATTTCGTCGCGGCGGGTGCGCTCAACAATGTCGACTTGCGCGAGGTGCGGCCCGGCTTCGTGCTGGTGGCGGCAAGCGACCGCAGCGACTTGGCTGAGCCTAAGATCGCGCTGTTCCGGCTGGATGGCGCGACGGGCAAGCTGACCAGCCTTGGCGTGAGGAGCTTCCTTGGGGCCGGTCACGCTCCAGCCGAGGCCTATGGCTTCTGCATGGGCAAGGCGCTGGCTGCAGGCGAACTGGCGCGGGCCTATGTCGTGCTCAAGGACGGCACGGTGGCGGAAAGCGCACTAGAAGAGGTTGGCGGCATGATCACCGCGCGGCATCTGCGCTCTATCCGCTTCCGCACGCAATCCGAGGGATGCGTGGTGGATGACCGCACCGGCCTGCTCTACGTGGCCGAGGAGGACGTTGGCATCTGGCGGGTCGACTTGCGCGCCGCGGTCCTTCAGGCGGATGCCTTTGCCATGGTCGGCGCGGAAAAGGGGCTGGCAGCAGATGTCGAAGGGCTGGCGCTGGCACCCGAAGGACGGGACGGCGGAATGCTCGTCGCATCGAGCCAGGGCGACAATGCCTATGCGCTGTTCGATCTGACCACAGCGCAACCGCGCGGCCGCTTCCGCATTGTCGCAGGCCAGTTCGGCGCAACCAGCGATACCGACGGGATTGAACTGATGCTTGGGGACTTCGGCCCTGCCTTTCCTACTGGCCTGTTCGTGGCGCAGGATGGCGATAACGCGCCGCGCGCGCAGAACTTCAAGATGGTGCCGTGGCAGGCGGTGCTGGACAACCTCAAGCCGTAAGCGGTGCGCGGGGGCGTCTCCGGAAGCCCCCGCGCTCCGCGTCAGTCGTCGATGCTGCGCTTGTAGGTTTCCGGCAGGAAGACGAGGCCGATCACGCAGGTGGCAGCGGCGACGATCACCGGGTACCAGAAGCCGTAATAGATATCCCCGTTGGCCGCGACCATGGCAAAGCCGATGGCGGGTAGCAGGCCGCCGAGCCAGCCGTTGCCGATGTGGTAAGGCAAGCTCATCGAGGTGTAGCGGATACGGCTGGGAAACAGTTCAACCAGCATCGCCGCGATCGGGCCATAGACCATGGTCACCAGCAGCACGAGGTAGAACAGGATCGCCACGACCAGCGGCTTGTTGATCTCGCCGGGATCGGCCTTGGCGGGATAGCCAACCGTCTCCAGGCCAGTCGCAACCTCCTTGGCGAAGGCGGCGATCGCGGCTTTCTTCTCCTCACCGGCAGCCTTGCGCGGATCGGGCGCCGCCAGTGTCGTGTCTCCGATCCGGATCGAGGCCGGCGTTCCCGCAGCAGCGGCGACGTTTTCGTAGTTCACGGCCGCCTTGGCGAGCGCGTTCTTGACGATGTCGCAGCTGGTCGTGTCGAACTTGTTGGCGCCGACCGGGTCGAACTGCGAGGAACATTCCGCCGGATCGGCCATGACCTTGACCGGGGCATTGGCCTGGGCATGGGCGAGCGCCGGGTTCGCCGCTGCGGTCAGTGCCTTGAACGCCGGGAACATGGTGAGCGCAGCCAGCGCACACCCCGTCAAGATGATCTTCTTGCGGCCGATCTTGTCGGACAGCCAGCCGAAGAACAGGAAGAACGGGGTGGCACAGGCCAGCGCGATAATGATCAGGGTATTGGCGGTCAGGCCATCCACCTTGAGCATCTTCTCGAGGAAATACATCGCGTAGAGCTGTCCGGTGTACCAGACCACCGCCTGTCCGGCGATGGCGCCGAAGAACGCGATCAGCACGATCTTGAGGTTCTTCCATTCGCCGAAGGCTTCGGACAGCGGGCGCTTGGAGGAGGTGCCTTCCGCCTTCATCTTCTGGAACACGGGTGATTCATGCAGCTTGAGGCGCAGCCACAGGCCAATGCCCAGGAACACGCCCGAAAGCAGGTACGGCACGCGCCAGCCCCAGTCCTTGAAGGCCGCTTCGCCAACGCCGGTGACAGGCGAGCGTACGAGGATCACGATCAGCAGCGCCATGGCAAGGCCCGCCGTGGCGGTGATCTGGATCCAGCTGGTATAGAGGCCGCGCTTACCCTCGGGCGCGTGTTCCGCAACGTAAGTCGCCGCGCCGCCATATTCGCCGCCAAGGGCAAGGCCCTGGAACATGCGCAGCACGACCAGCATGATCGGCGCGGCGACGCCGACGCTTTCATATGTGGGCAGGCAGCCGACGAGGAAGGTCGACAGACCCATGACCAGCAGCGTGACAATGAAGGTGTAGCGACGGCCGACCATGTCGCCGATCCGGCCAAATACCAGCGCGCCGAACGGGCGGACGATAAAGCCCGCCGCGAAGACCAGCAGCGCCATGATGAACGACGTCGTCTCGTTGAGGCCAGTGAGGAACTTGGCGGCGATGATCGCGGTGAGGAGGCCGTAGAGGTAGAAGTCGTACCACTCGAACACCGTGCCCAGCGATGAGGCCGTGATGATCAGCTTCTCGCTGTGAGTGGCCTCGTGATGCTTCGGCAAGGCCGAGATATCATCGGGAGTTTCCAAGTCGGGCATCCTCGTTCCATGTTCTTGTTGGCTTCTTGATAAGGTCTTTGGCGGCAAATCGGAATTTAATCGACGGCCTGAGCAATGCATTGCACAGTCTTCGAGAGTGCGACGACGCGACAGGCCGCCGATGGTCGTAGGTATGCGACCAAAGTCGAAGGGCAGGACGGGAGCTACAGGGCGGGATGGTGGGGGTTGTCCACGGTGCGGCAGCGGATAAGCTGCATCACGGCACCGCGCTGATGATCCTTTTCGAAGCGGCAAGGGCCATGAAGGAGCGACGTGAGCGAAACTGTCCTGGTAGCCGACGACCACCCGCTGTTCCGGCAGGCGCTGGCGCTGGCCGTGGCGAACGTGGCGCCCCGCGCCCGGGTGATCGAGGCGGGAACGCTTACGGCAGCAGCGCGGGCAGCAAGCGAAGCATCCGACCTCGCGCTGGTCACCCTCGACCTGAAGATGCCCGGAGCGATCGGCTACTCCGGCATTGCCCTGCTTCACGCCGAACGCCCCGACGTGCCAATCCTGGTGGTCTCGAGCGCCGAAGGGGCGAAAGTTGCAGACGAAGCGCGCGCATTCGGTGCGGTCGGCTTCCTTCGCAAGGATGCCGACCTGGCGGCGATCGAAGATGCGATCCGCGCAGCCCTGAGCGGACAGGCACCGGCCAGCGCGAACGCCGAGCCGGTTGAAGAGATGCGCCGCGAAGTGGCGGACCTGACACCAACCCAGCTCAAAGTTCTGCTTGCCGTACTCGACGGCAAGCTCAACAAGCAGATCGCCTATGACTTGGGCATGAGCGAAGCGACAGTGAAGGCGCACATGACCGCGATCATGCGCAAGCTCGACGTGCAGAACCGCACGCAAGCTGCCCTGATTGCCCGCTCACTGGGTCTCGACCTGAAGAGCTGAGGCGCAACGGGCAAGAAAACCTGCGATCTCGTCGGCATCGACAGGCTTGGAAAACAGGGGGATCTTCCGCAGTCTCAGGCGATTGCGCAGCGCCGTGCCGTTCTCGGCTGACACCATGGCCAAGGCCAGCGCGGGATTGCGGAGGCGGGCCTGATCGATCAGGCACAGGCCATCTTCGCCCGCTTCGAGGTGATAGTCCGCCAGGAGCACATCGGCATGCACGACCTGCGCCAGCGCAGCGTCAGCGTTGTTCGCGACCATGACGGTGTGCCCCAAACTCTCGACCAGTGCGACCGAGGCATCAATGATGTCCTGCTCGTTGTCGACGACGAGAACCCGGAGGGGGCGCAACGGCGCCAGCGTCAGCGGCACTGCCGAGGGAGCAGCATCTCTCGGCGGCGCTCCGTCAAAGGCCGGAAGCGTCACACTGAAGCGGCTGCCCCGCCCGACATGCGACACGAGGGCAATGCGCGCACCGACAAGGCGAGCAATGCGTTCGACAATGGCGAGGCCAAGCCCCAGGCCTTCCGCCTCCACCACGCCGAGCCGGGTGAACTCGCTGAAAATCTCGCGCTGACGTTCGGGGGGGATGCCGACGCCGCTATCGACCACATCGATACGCAGGTCCACCCCGCGCCGGCGCACGCCAACAAGCACGCCGCCCTTCGGGGTATAGCGAAGGGCATTGGCGAGAAGGTTCTGCAGTATCGAGCGCAGCAGGGCGCGGTCGGTCTCGACGGCACCAGGCAGCGGCCCGAGCCTGATCGCAAGACCTTGTGCCTCGGCCAAAGGACGCAAGGTCTCGGCCAGTTCCTCGACAAGCGGAGCCAGCAGGATCGGCTCGGGATTGGGCTGGATGCCGCCGGCATCGAGCTTCGAGATATCCAGCAGCGTGCGCAGCAAGGCTTCGCCCGAGACAATGGAGCGGTCGATCCTCTCGGCAAGAGCCTTTTGCGAACCCTCGAGGTTGCGCCCCAGCGCGGCCGCGAACAGGCGGGCAGCGTGAAGCGGCTGAATCAAGTCGTGGCTTGCCGCCGCCAGGAAGCGCGTCTTGTCACGGGTGGCAGCGGCGAGACGATCATTCACCTCGCTTAATTCGCGGGTGCGCTCGGCCACGCGCTGTTCAAGTTCGTCAAGCGTGCGTGTGAGCTCTGCACGGACCTGCGCTTCTTCGGTGATGTCGGTGAACGACGTGAGATAGCCTCCGCCCGGCATCGGGCCGCCGACCGACTTGATGATCCGCCCATCCCCATGCTTGCGTTCCGATTGATAGGCACGGCGGGCGCGCAAATGATTGAGGCGCTTGGCGACCTCTACCTCGACCGGATCGGAAAAATCCCCCCGCATGACGTTGAATCGGATGAGATTTGCAATAGGGGCGCCAACCCTGACGAGGTCAGCCGGATAGCCGAAAAGTTCGACATATCGCGTGTTCCAGGCCACCAGATTAAGATCGGCGTCAATCACGCTCACGCCGGACTGAAGGTTCTCGAACGTAGCGGCGAGCAATTGGCGCGAGAAGCCGAGAGATTGCCCGCCCTCATCCAGCAGGCGCGCCACATCTGCCGCAGTCATCCTTGCGCCGGCCAGGGCAGAGGCAACCAGCAGCCGCGCGGAGGAATTACCGACCACGCCGGAGATCAGATCCTGCGCCAGGCGGGCTGACAGGCGGTCGACTGGCTGCCCGTGACGTTCGGGCGGGAATGCGGCAATCGCTCGCTCGTTTCCCACGAACCGGGCAGTGAGAGCAGCCAGGTCCGCGAGGTTTCCAGCCGTGCGCCCGGAAGACAGCAAGCGCGGCAGGCGGGGCGCACTGCGCTTGCCCGCCCTGACCAGCGCAAGCACGGCAAGGTTGGCCAGAAGGCTCCACGCGACACCGTGGACCAAGGGGCTGGCATTACCCAGGCCAAGGAGGCGCAAGGGATTGAACAATGAGCCCTCGAGCCATGCCAGCACGGCATCAGGCAGGACCGGCGGCAGGGCGAGCGTGTAGAGCCACAGCGCGAAGCCGGTAAGCAGACTGGCCCGCGCCGCAAGCGGATCGTGCCCTGGCGAGGCAACCGCCATAAGGAGATGGGGCACGAACTGGACCATGGCCGCAAAGGCAACCAGCCCGATCGAGGCAAGCGAGTGCGAGGGGTCGACCAGCATGGCCCAGAGCAAGGCGAGGCCGACGATACCGACGATGGCGGCGCGCCGTACCAGCAGCATCCGGCGTCCGAGATCCCCCGGTGCAGGTCGGCCCTCGTTGCGCAGCAGTGCCGGGAAGATCAGGTCGTTCGAGACCATGATGCCAAGCGCGGCGGCATCGACGATGACCATGGCCGAGCCAGCACTGATCCCGCCAAGAAGCGCTACGAGGCCGATGCCTTGGTACCCGCTGCTTTGTGGCAGGAGCAGCACGTAGCTGTCTGGCGGAACGCCCGGCGGAAGGGCAACCAAGCCGGCCAGCGCGATTGGCAGGACGAGTGCTGCCATTGCCAGCACATAGGCCGCCAGCCCGAGACGCGCGTTGGGCAGATCGCGCGAGGAGTGGGCTTCGGCCAGGCCCATGTAGAACTGGCGCGGCAGCACCACGATCGCGAAAGCCGAAATCACGCATATCACCAGCGTTTCGACGGTAAACTGGCTGGGTGCGAACTGCTGCTCGACGACCAGCCAGGCCCTCTGCCATGCGACCGGCGGCGCCTTGGCAAGCACGAGCACGGCAACGAAGCCGACGAGAGCAAGGGCGACGAGCTTCAGCAGCGATTCAAGCGCAATCGAGAAGACCAGCCCCTCGCTGCGCCCGGCAATCTCGTAGCGTCGCGCACCGAACAGGATGGCGAAGACTGTCAGCACGCAAGCCGCCGCCAGCATCGCCGGAAAAGCAATGGGGCTGCCGGAGGAGATGGCCATCGCCGTCCCGATGGAACGCAGTTGCAACGCGATGTAGGGCACCGTGCCGCATAGCGCCATGACCGTGATGATCCGCGCAACGCCAGGATCGTGGCCAAACCGGGCAGCGATGAAATCCGAAATGGTCGAGGCTCTTTCGCGCTGGACCTCTTCGGCCAGGCGAGAAAAGAACGCTGGCGCAAACAGAAGCAGCAGTGCTGGCGCCACATAGATCGGGAGATAATTCCACCCCTCGCTGACCGCGCTGCCGACCGCTCCATAGAACGTCCAGCTGGAGCAATAGACGCCAAGCGCGAGAGTATAGGCGACGTGCCGGATCTTCGGGCTGCGGCGCAGGGACATGTGTCCGCGCTCGGTCAGTGCAGCGACGCCGAATAGCAGGGCGAAGAGCACCAGCGCCAATAATCCTGCGATCTGTCCGCTCATCCGCTGTCAGTGTTCCAATGCGCTGCTGACAGCGTGATCCACGATGCCGGTGTCAGCAAGGAAAGCCATCCGCGTCGCTACTCGATCAGTCCAAAGCCGTAGGTCTCGTCGAAACCCTGCGTACCCAGATCCTTCGCCGCTTTCCTGAGCTGCAGCCGGCAGGCAGAAGCATCCGCGCCGGTAGCGCGACAGCGGCCGAGCCAGGCTGAAACGACCGGCGTGGCGAACGATGTCCCGGTGAACCTCGCTAGATTACCCCCGGCCTCTGCCGCCAGGACATCGACTCCGTAGCTGGCAACGGCGATATGCCTGCCGCGCTGGGCCAGCCGATAGACCCGGCGATCTTTATCGACCGCGGTTACTGCGATTACGCCCGGAACGGCTGCCGGATAGGACGGCGGTGCCGTGGGGCCACCGTTTCCGGCCGCGGCGACCACCACCTTGCCAGCCTTCACCGCATCACGAATGAGGCGGTCGAGAATAGCGTTGCGCGGTCCGGCCAGGCTCATGTTGATGACCGGAGCGCCCTGGAGCAAAGTCCATTCCAGCGCTGCGGCAATGACTTCGGCAGAGGTATATGGGCGATCCGCCGGGCCCCTGAAGATGTTGGCGCTGTAAATGGTCGGACGACCGGCACTGGCCAGCAAGGAGGCCACTGCAGTGCCATGCCGGGCCTGCGCCTGCGGCGTGGCCCCTTCACTCCACGGAACGATCCGGGCCTTGGCGAGCGCTTGATGCGACACGACTGCGGTATCGATCACGCCAACCGAAAAGCTTTCGTTTGCGCGGGTTGGCATTGTTCTTTCACGTGTCTTGTGCGGTTTGCTGCCAGCTGTCAGGTCCATGCCGTAATAATGGACGACGTCGACTGTGGCGCCTGGGGCAAGTTCACGCAGCCGATCCCTGGCGAGAGTTGCGCTGGTTCCGCTAGGGGCCGCAAGGCGCAGCAGGTCGCGGTCGAGCGCTTCGAGACGGGTCCGCTCGATGATCCGGTAACCGGAGCGCTGTATCTGCACCAAGACGCCTTCGGGCACATCCAGAGCAAAGACTTCGCCGCGCCGGACCGGAAATCCGCGCTCGTCATGTTCGGCGCGTTCGCCATCGGCGATGTCCCGGATTTCGGCGCTGCTTCCCCGTTCAAGGCTGTCGTCGTCTGACTGCTCGGCAAGCTCGGCGGCATCCTCAAGCTCGTCCTCGGCTTCGTCTGCCAGTTCCTTTTCGTAGTCCGCTTCGGCCTTTTCGGCATCCTCGGCAGCCTTGGCTTCATCCTCGGCGCGATCGGCTTCCAGCTTGGCGAGATCCTCGGCGGCCTTTGCCGGTTCGCGCACCTCCCGTTCTTCAATGCGACTGCGATCACGTTCGAAGCGGGCGGCGCGCTCTTCCGCACGCTGGGCCGCGCGATCCTGCTCGCGCTCCAACCGTTCCTGCGCACGCTGGGTTTCGGGCGGATCGCGGTCATGCGGGAACACGGGCACTGCAAGCAACCCGATGGCAATTCCTGACAGGATGGCGCGCATGTCCATGGATGAAATCCTGCTTGATACGCGCCGACAACGACTGCAAGTGCCTGCTATTCCGATGGTCGGCAACTTTTTTGTAGCGCGACCGGGGGTGGGTTGGAATAGCCGGACGCACAAGGCGTTGTGGGGGCATGGATGGAGCAGGCAGATCACGATGCAGGAGCAATGCGCGCGGCAATAGTCGCCGCATTGCCGCGCCTGCGGCGGTTCTGCCAGGCCATGGCCGGCAATGCTGCCGATGGAGACGATCTCATGCAGGCCACGGTTGAAAGGGCGCTGCGGCGTGCCGACCAGTTCGAGCCAGGCACGCGGCTCGACAGCTGGATGTATCGCATTGCGCAGAACATTCACATCGATGGTGCGCGCGCTGCCCGGCGGCGCGGCACGGCAATCGATGTCGATGCCCTCCACGGTATTGCCGGCAGCGATGGGCGCGAGACCGTCGAGAACCGGTCGCAACTGTCCGCTGCCCAGCGCGCGCTGCAGGCGCTGCCCGATGATCAGCGTGCGGTCTTTGCCCTCGTGGTGATCGAAGGCCGCAGCTATCGCGATACCGCCGAAACACTGGAGGTGCCGGTGGGCACGGTCATGAGCCGACTTGCCCGGGCCAGGGCAAGGATCGCCTTATGCCTTGGCGAAACTCAGTTCACGCAGAAGGATGCCCAACCATGACCCCTTCGCGCGAAGAACGGCTTGCCGCATGGCTTGACGGCGAGCTTACCGGCGCAGACCTTGACGCATTCGAGGCTGAACTTGCTTCCGACCCCGAGCTCAAGGCCCTTGCCGACGAATGGGGCGCAAACGACGCCCTGATCGCCGGGGCTTTTGCGCCGGTGGCAGAGGCGCCAATCGATCCGGCAATGCTCGAACGGCTCGGCCTTGGCGAACCGGCTCCGCTTGCGGTTCTGCCCCCACCCTCATCCTTGGCCGCCAACGACAATCCGCTATGGTGGAGACGCCATGCCCTGCCTATGGGCGGAGCGATTGCTGCGAGCCTCGTGGCCGCTTTGGTGCTTGCCCCTCGCGGTGGCTCGCCTGATCGCGATCCGTTCTCGCTCGCTCTGGATCGGACGCCTTCGCTGGCTTCGGCAGAGCTGCCCGATGGCCGCAGGATCACCCCTGCGCTGACCGCGCGGGCAGCCGATGGGCGCTGGTGCCGCGAATTTGGCGAAGGTGGCAAGGTGGCCGTGGCCTGCCGCGACACGAAAGGCGTCTGGACGATCGAAGCGCAGGGGGCTGGCGGAACCTCTTCCAACACCGGGGACTACGCGGTGGCAGCCGGGGCCGACGATGCCGTGCTGGACGCAGCCCATCGCCGCCTAAAGTTGGCCGATCCGCTTGATGCGGCTGCAGAACAGGCGCTGATCGCAAACGAATGGGGCGGCCACCCCAGCAGGTGACCGCCCCGGCGGAAGCCAACCCGAAAGGCTCCGCTTTAGAAACTCACCTGAGCACGCAGGACACCCACGCGATTCTTGACCGGCGCGCCCCCGCTGGGGAAGCGGACGCGGTTGTCGGTGTATGTGGCCAGCAGGCGCAGATTGGTGCTGATCGTCCAGATTGCGCTGGCACTGAGCGCGCGGCCGATGCCCCTGTCGAAAGTGCCATCGACCAGGTCGAGGCGGCTGTAGCGCGCGGCGATTTCAACAGCACCTCCGCCCTTGCGACGTTCCGGACCGCCGAAGATTCCACTCGACGCACTGTAAGCATGGCGCTGACCGGTCACGATCCAGCCGACCTGGACGGTCTGGCCATTGAAGCTGCGATCGTCCCGCAAGGTGCGATGCAACTTGAGCGACAGGGCCTGCGCCTGAACCAGCACCGGGCCAAGCGAGACGGCTGCTTCGACGTTCAAGGCCCTGAGCGTTTCGAGCGATCCGAGCGTACCGCTGGACATGATGTTAGGAGCGAAGACGGAGCCAGGGTCGGCGGTAAAGCGTACGCGCTCGATCGCTGAAAATGTCCTGCGTTCTCCTCCGACGCCCAGATGCACGATTGCCTTGCGTGAGCGAACCGGCGCAAACGTGAGCCTGCCCACCACACCCTTTCCGCGCTCGGTGGTGCGGCCTTCATCGTTGGCGAGAGCATCGGTGAAATACCCCACGCTGGCGCTCCAGTTCCGGCCGCCGGAGGTGATCGCGCCACCAAGGCCGAAGCCGCCGGTCAGGGCAGATGCCATCGAGCGTTCGGCAAATGGCGTGGCATTCGAACTTTGCAGGTCCTCCATCGAGAACGGCACGATCATGTTGCCGCCCTTGATCTCGAGGTTCTTCACCGGTTCGATGGAGACCCAAAGATTGCGCCAGCCTCTGGCCCCGGCAAATTCGCGATCGACGCGAAAGCGCAGGATTTCACCAACCCGACCGGACAGCTCGATGCGGGCGCGGCGGACGTCGGCGCTGGTCACTCCTGTACGTTGCAAGGCGGGATCGTCGAAGACGCTGGCGTCAAGATGCAGGCGTCCGCCGAGGTTCAGTTGCAGCGGGCCTGCATCAAGCGTGAGGCCTTTCTCATCCGCTTTGACCTCTTGCGCATGGGCAGGCAGAGCACAAAGGGCGATTGCGGGGGCGATAGCCCTTGCAAAGGTGTTCATGTTTCAGGTTCCTCGGGTTTGGCCCGGCGCGTGCCGAGCTGATGTAGGACAAGCGGGACGAGGCCAAGCTGGACGGCATCGCCGAAGGCGTGGCTCAGGCCTGGAATGATCGTGAGGCTGCATGAAAAGCCCGCCTTGCGCACGGCCCGGTCCCAGCGCCGGGCGCGCTGGAGGCGATGTACGCCCTGCACGGCGTCAATGGCATCGGAGCGCCGCAAGGCTTTGTCCTGCCGCCGGTCAAGCGAGCCGACCAGCACGTCGAAACGGACATGGGCGAGCGCGGTGTGATCGATCGGGCCAGGAGCGTCCTGAAGGCCGAGTGGCCACGGGAGGCAGCAATCGGGCATGGTGTACCATCCGGCGGCGGCAGCGATGCAATGACGCACCTTGTGAGGGTGGAGCATGGCGAACCGGTGGGCGAACTGAGCCCCGCCGGAAAAGCCGAACAGGTTGCACTGCGCGCCATGCATGCCGAACCGGACAGCCGCATCTGCAAGGATGTCGAAAAGGGCGTCGTCGCAATGCAGAGCGCCATCCGGATCGCGCACTTGCTGATATCTGCCGAAGCTCCCGCGCTCGAACAGAGGGGCGATCACCGGGATGCCGTGCAGCGCAGCAAGTTCGCCAAAGCGCAGCGCCAATTCTGGGGCGTTACGTGAAATCCCATGGACCACCACGAGCGGGACGGCATCGCTTGCGCAGTTCTCGGGGATCACCGCGTAATAGCGGCGGGCTGGCGTCGCCGGCACGGTAACGAACTGCGGCAGGGTCATTGTGATTGCAGCCGTTTGCGGGATCGGGAACAGAGCGGTCATGCGCAGTCCTGTCTGTTTGCAGGTCGAAAGCGGTGCCTGGGCTCGGAAAGGTCGACCAGCACTAGGGAATCCGGTTGCGGAGGCGCCTTGGGAAGGCGCATCAGGCGCCGGATGCGGAGCGCCGAAATACGCGCCGAGATCCATAGCTCTGCCGCGCGGGCAAGGTCGTTCAGGGCAAGGCCAGCTGTGCCGATCACCACAACCGTTCCTGAAATCGCGCCACCATCGAGCAGCACGACCAGCACGATCAGGCTGGTCAGCAGGTGCGGCAGGCCACGCAGGGTTCCGGTCCACCAGGCACGCCGCAAGGCGGCACGGTTCAGGGCATCGCTGCGCCGCCGAAGGCGCCGCAGCCGGGCTCGCTGCCGTGGGGGAACGGCACCGTCCGCCATTTCTGCAATCGTGTCAGAAGCAAAGGCGGACAGGCGCCCACGGGTGCGCCGCACCTCGCGGACCGCGCGCGACATCGGGCCCAGCAGGGCGGCTCCTGCCGCCATGCCAAGCAACAGAAGGGTGGCGATCCTTGCGCAAAGCCATGGTGATTGCGCCGCGGCCCAGGCCAGAAGGGCAGCCACGAGGATTGGCGCTGTGGCGGCACGCGGCAACCCGTCGCTCAACCACTGGCGCCGGGCGGACAGGTCGCCAACAAAGACCTGCAGCAGGGCCCCATGGCGCTGGCGGGCGATCTGCGACGGATCGGCCCGCAAGATGCGCCGGAACAGCCCGGCGCGCACTTGCGCCACTTCGTGCCAGCCAATCGCCTCGCACAGCCTTCGGCGCGCCACCTCCAGCCCGAAAGCGCAGAGCAGCGCGACCACCGCTAGCGCAACTATGGGCGAGGCGGCCGGCTGCTGCGCTGCGCGGTGCACAAGCGCGGCGCCGACGAGCGTTGCGCAGGCTTGCGCAACGGCCACCGAAACCGGAGGCAGCATGCGCCGCGCGATGGATGGGGAAATCAGGCGAGGCACGATTTCGCATCGCCAGCGAAGCAGATCTTCGGCGCAGTAAGGGGATCGCGCAAATCGGCCAGCGACAGGACCGGCCAACCGAGCGCCGCTTCGGCTTCTCGCACGGCAAGCGGTGACGCACTGAGCAGACCGGACACGCCAAGCACCCGATGCCCCGCCCTCACCAGCCAGTCATGGCCAGCCACCGCGCCCATTGCATCGCCTGCCGCGAACAGCACGCCGTGCAGCGCCTCACGCAGGCGGCCACACTTGAGGAGGGCGCCGGTTTCGCGCTGCAGCAAGCCGTCGGCCACTTCGATGACGATGATGTCCGGTTTCGATACCGCGCTGTGGGCGATGAGCGAAAGGGCGACACTTTCGATGCGGTCAAGCGTCAGGCCAGCGGTCGAAGTATGACCATGATCGGTGAAATCGAGAACAGAGCGCGCACCAGCATCAAGCATGGTCCACAGATCGCCACCGGAGCCCGTCCCCGTGACCTTGCTCGCAGCGACATTGAGGCCGGCCCGCGACAATCCATGGATCAATCCGGCCCCAGCGGTCGTCTTGCCCGCGTTCATCGACGTGCCCACCACCGCGACGACGGGAGGCAGGACAGGTGGCAGGGTAAGGCGTGGTAGTCCGAACCAACCGAGGTTGAGTACCTTGCCATCGTCATCGGCCAGCAGGCCAACCGGCTCGATCCGCGTGGCCGGCCGCATCTTCGCGTGGCGGCTGAGGACAAGACCGGCGACGCCACCACCGGCGACCAGATCACAGGCCGAAAGGTCCTGAGGTACAACGGCCTCGAACTGGTCGGGTGCGTAGCGTTCGCCATAGGCGACGATGATTTCGTCGCCGACATAGAGCTGGGCGCGGCGGCCATGGGGCGATTCAAGCTTCTGGTGCTGGCCGAGCTGAGCCACCCGCGCCAGCACCAGATCCCCCGCCCGCGGCCTTACGTCGCTGCGCAGCCGCGTCGCCAGATCAAGGTCGACGCGGCGCGTGGTGAAGGCCCGCTTTGCAGCCGTGCGGCGATCCTCGTGCAAGGCCCGCCCCTTGCGCGCGATGGTCCCTGTTACGTCCCGGCTTGGTGCAACCAGGCTTCCCTGGGCTTGCAGGTCCTGCAGCATGTCCAATCACCCCTTCTTTCCAATCGGGGCGACAACGACAGCAATTCAGGCTTATTCCATCGGCTGCAGAATTTTCTTCAACTCCCCAGTTCAGGCCTCAGTTAAGGCGCCAGCTGAGCGACACGCCTCCCGCGAAATCGGTGCTGCGTGCGTTGAAGCCGGTGCTGGCAAAGACCTGCAGGCGCAGCTTTCGCGAAAGACCGAAGTTGATCCAGCCGGTAGCTTCACTGCTGGCAATGAGACCCGGCGTCGCCGATTCCTGCCAGTCATAATCGGCCCCGACGATCGTGCCGCCGGGAAGCCGGTAGCTCACCCCACCGCTTGCCCCCCAAGTGTCCTGCAGAGTGGACCCGGCCGGTTTGCCGAGAAAGCGATAGCGCGCACCGGCAAACAGGCTGAAGCTTCCGATGTCCTGCACGAGATCGCCGCTGATGGTAACATCGGCCTTGCCGGTACCAAGGCGTTTCGCTCTGGAGGCAGTGGGCAGCTTCACGCGCGCGCCAAGGTCGAGCCAGGTCGACCGGCCGAGTTCCAGCGAGTAGCCCAGTGCAACAGAGACATCGCCGAGCCCGCCCCGGCTGTTGGATATGGGCGCACCGGGCACTGGCGGCGTGATGATGCCTCCGCTGCCGCTGTCGTCATCGCCGCCCGATGACCCCGAACCGCCGCTGCCAGAGCCGCCAGAGCCGGAATCGTCAGATCCCGAACCTGAACTTCCCGAACCGGAACCCGATGAGTCATCGCTGCCGGACCCACCGCTGCCGCTATCGTCGCCCGAACTGAGGTCTCCGAATCCGGCATCGCGCCCCTGCGGCGTGTCGAGAATGCTTCCCGGGCCATCGATATGGACCCAGGGAACGGAAAGGCGGATCGAAAACCCGCCCTTGCGGTACTTGATGGCGACAGGCGCGGAGACGACTTTGGTCGTCGCGGTATCGCCATATTTGCCTTCGGAGTAATTGGCTCCGGCACTTGCGCGCCAGACCGCCGGCTCATCATCCTGCTGCGTCTGCGCTGCCGCCTCTTGCGCTGCCGCTGCCTGCACAGAGGCTATGCCCGCCAGCAGGATAGCGCCTGCACGCAATGCATTCTTCATCGTACCCCCCTCGTCTGGCCGTGTGGTGATCCATCACAGCCCCCGATAACGACACGACTTGCAGCATTATTCCGGGCAGAAAAGCAATTTTCGCACGGCCGGAGCATCCGGCACCCAGACAGATGCGCGAAAATCGATCGCTGCGTGCAGGTTCGCCAGAGCTTGAGGGACTCGACGCAGTCGTCATGGTAGCAGGCACGTCATCTTTGCGATGAAAAGCATGGGGCACCTGGGCTCTCCGCCGGGTGGCCTGGAAGCAGCTGTACGCCCTTCAGATTCTTTCCATTGTGCCGCAAGTCGGCTGCTGGCAATCCTGAAGGGCGTCGGTGAATCGCTTCGACCACCACATCACGTCCTGCTCTTCCACGCCGTTCATGAGCGCTCGCCAGCGGCGGATCCTTTCCTCGCGCGGCATCCTGATGGCGCGGCCCAAGGCGTCCGATATCTCTTCGGCGCTATGCGGATTGACCAGCAGAGCCTCGGGCATCTGCTCGGCGGCACCGGCAAAGCGTGACAGGATCAGCACGCCCGGATCATCGGGGTCCTGCGCGGCGACATATTCCTTGGCGACAAGGTTCATGCCATCGCGCAAGGGCGTGACGAGGCCCACCTTGCTGGCGCGATAGACCCCGGCGAGCATGTCGCGTGTGTAGCCCTGATTGACGTAACGGATCGGCACCCAGTCAAGCCCGGCATGCGCCCCATTGATGCGCCCGGCCAGCCCTTCAAGATTGCTGCGGATGCGCTGGTAGCTGTCGACCGTCCCGCGCGATGGCGGTGCGATCTGCAGGAGGGTCACCTCCTTGCGCTCCTCCGGGTGCTCGGTAAGGAACCGCTCATAGCCGAGGAAGCGCTCCTCGAGGCCCTTGGAATAATCGAGCCGGTCCACACCGACGATCAGCGTGCGGCCAACGGCGCTGACGCGGACACGTTCGTAAGTTTCCCTCGCCTTCTCGCTCGCGGCAAGGGCGGCGAATTCCTTCGCATCGATGCCGACCGGGCAGGCGATAAGGCGCAGGCGACGCTCGCCCACTGTCAGCCAGCCATCGTCATCGATCGTGCCGCCCAGCTCATGTGACACGTAATCGCCGAAAGATTGCAGCCATTCATCGGTGTGGAAGCCGATGAGGTTGTATGCCAGCAGGCTTTCGGTCAGCGCACGCGCCTCGGGCAATGTCGCCAGCAGACGACGAGGCGGCCAGGGAATGTGCAGGAAGAAGCCGATGCGGTTCTCAACGCCACGCGCCCGCAGTTCCCTGCCCAGTGGAAACATGTGGTAATCCTGCACCCAGACCAGATCGTTCGGCTCGATCAGCGGCAGCGCCGTCTCGGCAAAGCGTTCGTTGGCGCGCCGGTAGCCATCGGCAAAGCTGCGTTCGTATTCGGCCAAGTCTATCCGGTAGTGGAACAGCGGCCACAGCGTGCGGTTGGCGTAGCCGTCGTAGTACTCCTCGATGTCCTGCTCTTCGAGATCGATCGTGGCCGTGGTGACGCCGTCAATGCGCTCCATGTTGATATGGCCGGTGAACTCGCTGGTCTCGTTGCCTGACCAGCCGAACCAGATGCCGCCATGTTCGCGCAAAGCTGCCGAGAGCGCCACGGCGAGCCCGCCCTGCGCACCGCCACCGGCGCTGACACGGTTCGAAATGACTATCAGCCTGCTCATCGTACGGTGTTCCAGGGTTTGCTCAGCAGGACGGCGCAATTGATGAGCCCGACCAGAGAGTAGGTTTGGGGGTAGTTGCCCCAGAGTTCGCCCGTTGCCGGATCGATATCCTCGGAAAGGAGGCCAGATTGGGTGCGGCGGCTCAGCATCTCTTCGTAAAGCGCCCGCGCCTCGGCGGTGCGTCCGGTCAGGTGCAGGGCCTCGATCAGCCAGAACGTGCAGACGTTGAAGGCTGTTTCCGGCAAACCGAAATCGTCCTCGGTGGCATAGCGCAGCATGTGCGATTCCCGTCGAAGGCCCTCTTCGATGGCCGCCAGTGTCGAGACAAAGCGCGGATCATCCGGCGCAAGGAACCGCAGATCGAGCAACTGGATCACGCTGGCATCGAGATCGTCGCCCGAGAACGTGGCCGACATCCGCTCGGTGTCGGGCCGCCATGCGGCGCGCTCTATCCGCTCGCGGATCGTGGCCGCGCGCTCGCTCCAGAAAGCGGCCCGGTCATCAAGGCCGATGGCCTGCGCCGCGTTGCCCAGCCTGTCGCAGGCTGCCCAGCACATCGCCGCTGAATAGGTGTGGACCGACTGGCGCGTGCGCAGTTCCCACAGACCTGCATCGGGCTTGTCGAACAGGTCCCATGCCCTCTCACCCACTTTCTCCAGCGCTTCGAAATCGGCAAGGCCCGACATGCGCAACAGGCGCTGGTCGAGGAACGCCTGCGTGTTCGACAGGACGATTTGACCATAGGCGTCGTGCTGGACCTGGGAATAGGCAGCGTTACCCACCCGTACCGGACCCATGCCGCGATATCCGGGGAGCTTTTCGGCCACCCCCTCGTCTATCCGCGCCTCGCCCAGCACGCCGTACAGCGGCTGGATATGGCCACCGCGGGCATTGTCGACGATGTTGCGCAAGTAGGCGAGATAACCTTCGAGCACGTCCAGCGCGCCAAGCCGGTTGAGCGCCTGCACGGTGTAATAGGCATCGCGGATCCAGCAGTAGCGATAGTCCCAGTTGCGTTGCGATCCCGCATGTTCGGGGACCGAAGTGGTCAGCGCGGCGACGATGGCGCCGGTCTCTTCGTGCTGGCACAGCTTGAGCGTAATGGCCGAGCGGATGACCACGTCCTGCCATTCGACCGGCGTGGCCAGCCCGCGTACCCAGTGGCGCCACTCGGTAACGGTCGCATCCAGCATCTGTTCGAGCGTTTCGGCGAGATTGCCGGAGAAGCTCTCGTCCGGTCCCAGAAAGAAGTACTGTGCCTGCTCGACCCGGAAGACACGTTCCTCCGCCACAAGGCCGACCGGTGCAGAAGTGGTCAAGCGCATCGTCATGGCTTGCGAAAGGAAGCGGATGTGGTTCGATCCGCCGATGGTCACGGCGCAGGCGTTACCCCAGTTACAGGTCGGCCGAAGGTGCATGCGGATGCGCGGGCTGCCGGCCACCGGACGCACGATCCGCGCATAGGCGACCGGACGATAGGTGCGGCCATTGCGCCGGAAATAGGGGCAGAAGTCGATGACCTCTATCTCGCCGCCATTCGCATCGCGGTGGCGCGTGACGAGCACCGGCGTATTGCGCAGATAGCGCTGGGTGATTTCCACACGATCTTCAAGATCGATGGACCACAGGCCTGTTTCCGGCTCTGCCCCACCCACCAGCGCAGAAAAGAACGGATCGCCATCGACTCGCGGAATGCAACCCCAGACAAATGCGCCGGAGGTATCGATCAGCGCCGAGACCTGGCAGTTTCCGATTGGCCAGAGATCGAGCGATGCCGTCATGCCAGCGCCTCCCACAGCCATTCGCGCAAGTCGCCCGGAGACCGCAGGCCATAGGTTGCAGCAGTAGGTCGCGGCTCGCCCACAAGGATGGCGTGTCCGCCAAGGTCTCGAACCGCTGCAAAGCCCGGTTCGTCAGTCAGGTCGTCGCCTGCGAAAACCGGCGTCGTGCCTGCGAGGTCAGGATGCGCCATCATCACCCGGATGGCACTGCCCTTGTCCGAACCTGCATCGCGCAGTTCCGCCATCATCTTCCCTTGCTGAAGAAACAGACCGTGGCTTTCGGCCAGTTCATGAGCGAGGGCGACAGCGTCCGCCTCGGCCTGCGGCATCATGCGATAATGCAGGGCAACGCCAAGGCTCTTCTCCTCGACAAGCACGCCGGGGTGTTCGTCTGCGAATGCACAGAACCGCGCTGCCACGTCATCCAGCTGGCCGGGCCGTGGAGGACTTATCGTCACGCCACCCCAGCGATGCTCGCCACCGTGGCTGCCTGAAATCCAGATGTCCCGGCTGACTGCACCCAGCATCCCGTCGATCTGTGCCAGGGAGCGCCCACTCACCACCGCAAGCCTGCCGTCCAATCGGTCGAGCAGTGTATCAAGCAGAAGCCGGGTCTGCGCGTCGGCACAAACAGCTCCGGGACAGTCATCAAGCTCGAACAGCGTTCCGTCGAGATCCAGGAAAAGCGTGCTGTCTTCAAAAGCCAAGCCGGCCGGAGGCGATAGGGGCATTGCCGCAAGCTTGATTGGGTCTCTCCTGAAAAAGTCCCGGCCGCAAAGGGCTGCGCCCGCCTCTTCCGAACCCGGGCACAGCAGGTTTTGTTCCTGCGATCAGCCAATTAGAACGGGAAGTAGTGGGGTATCGCCATAACCGCCACGGCCCATGTCAGCAGATTGAGCGGCAGGCCCACCTTCACGAAATCCATGTAGCGGTAACCACCCATCTGGTAGACGAGGACGTTGGTCTGGTAGCCGAAGGGCGTGGCGAATGCGGCGCTTGCCGCCATCATGATCGTAACCAGAAACGGGCGCGGGCTGACCGAAAGGCTCTCGGCCAGTGCCACGGCCACCGGCGTCAGCAGGACCGCAACAGTCGCATTCGACAGAAGTTCGGTAAGCAGCAGCGTCGCGCCATACAGCAGGATCAACGCCGTCAGCGGTCCGACCCCGTTGACCGAGCCGATCATCCACTGCGTGACTTCGGCGGCGAGGCCGGTCTGTTCCATGGCAATGCCGATGACCACCATCCCTGCGATCAGCAGCAGGATCTCCGGCCGCAATCCGGCATAGGCCTGATCGGGCGAAATCACGCGCAGCACTATGAGCAGGACCGCGCCGGCAAAGGCCGCTGCGGCAATCGGCACGAGGTTGATCGCCGCCACGGCAATCACCCCGATGAACACCGCCACGGAAATGAGCGCCATCCTCGGCTGGAACTCGTGGGCCTCGGCATAGACCCTCGTGTCTTCGAGCGAGTCTCCCGTGAGATCCACATGGCTGACGGAATGGCGCTCGAAATCGGCCCGGGACGATGTCCCTTCAGGCTCCTCGATGGGTGCCGGCGCGCCTTTGACGAGCTTGCCGGTAAACAGCACGAGATAAAGGCCTCCCACTGCCGCCATGGCCAGCCCGACCGGGGTGATCTCGAATATGCCGAACGGCGCTTGTCCGGACGACCGTGCCATGTCGTCGACCAGCAGGTTGGTGGATGTGCCGATCAGCGTGCAACTGCCCCCCAACACCGCGACATAGGACAGGGGCATCAGGAAGCGTCGCGGATCGAGCCCGATGGATTTCGCCACATCCCTGATGACAGGCGCCGCAACCACCACGATCGGCGTGTTGTTGAGGAAGGCCGACCCGAAGCCGGACATGCCGATAAGCCCCCACAAACCCGCCGCGCCGGTCCTGCGGCAAAGCACGACGGCTTTCTCGATGGCCTTGTCGAGCAGCCCCGAAAGCTCCATCGCATAGGCAATCACGAACAGCGATGCGAGCGTGAGAATGGCGGGGCTGGCAAAAGCTCCCTGGACTTCGCTGGGGCGCACGGCGCCTGTCACCAGCAGGATGGCAGCGCCGCTCAGGGCAATGACATCGGCCCGCATTCGATCGGCAACCAGCGCGACGACCACGCTGACAAGGACCACAAGGGTCAGAATTTGCTCGATCGTCATGATTATCGAACTCTTACAGACACATGACCTTTCCGACAATCGGTGCTAGGTCTTGGCGATGATAAGGGCATGTCGCAGTACGGAATGGTCGGCCAGTCGATCAGCCAACTGGTCGTTGGGCCGAATGTTGGTGCTGACAGCCTTGTTCGCCACCACCCTCTTCGCCCTCGCCGGTTGCCAGCAATCCGATCCGGAACCGCAGGCATCCTCTGCCCCAAAGGTCGCCATCGAGGCTTTGCCGACCACGACGCCCAAGGCGCTCTCGGCATTGGGCCGTGCCGATATCCTGGCCGCGGTTGCCGCGGCAGCAGACGAGGTCGCCGCTGGCAACCCCCTGCCGCAATCGAACCTCGAACTCGCGAACAGAAGCTTCGAACTGACCATGCCGATCGCCTGCGCGGACGGCGTGACCGGCGCCTGGGGTTCCTGGCGCCTGGATCCTTCATCGCGTGTCCTGCGGGTTAGCTTCAGTCGGCAAAACTGGGCCGCCGAGCCGCTATTTGCGGACCTTGCAAACGGCCAGCCGTTCGAGGCGGCCGAGGGCTTCTGGGTCGAACGCCCCTGGACACGCTCGGAACAGTGCCCGCGGCCGGTTGTCAGTGCGGCCGCGCCGGGAATTCCTGAGAAGGCGCCGCCGAAGATCGCTGAAGCTGCGCCACGGGACCAAGCCGCGCCGGACAACAGGCTCGCGCTCGTGCAGTATTTCTCGTCCGACGCGCCGCGTACGCTACTTCGGGGCAAACGGCCTTATGCCTATACGGCGAAGGTGCAAAAAGATGCAGAGCCAACGGTGCGTGCTTTCGGGGTCAGGATCGAAGGACGGATCTCCGCCTTTGGCGATGGCCAGCCGGTGCATTGCGTGAATCGGCAGACAAGCAAACCGCCAGTTTGCGCGGTGGCGGTCGAATTCGGCAAGATAACCCTTGAGGATGCCGCGACCGGCGAGACATTGGCAGACTGGGACAGCTAGGCCCTCGCACCAGGCGGGGTGTATCTGTAGGCAATCGGGCGTTGCATCACCATCGCGGGTCGCCCGGCGCTCAGGATTGGGGAATATCACGGCATCGGCATTGCCGGCATGGGGCATCGAGACAATCATGCGCTTGATCGGCCTCTAGAGCGATGCATGGCAGCACCAATCGGCCTTACCCCGGCAATGTACGAAGCAGCGATCCCATCCTCATCGAACGGCACCAGCGTCTACGGCGCAATGACCTCGACGGACATGCCCTTTCTCCTCAATGCTTCAAACGCTCGTGATTAACATAGGGACTGCACATCCACTGCGTTGAAATCGGAACCGCCTTTGTCATCGTCGCTGGCCGTGTGCCGAACGTAGTTGACGAAAGTCACGCTCAAGTTCCATCGACCGACGTTTCGACGAAGAATCGAAGCGTTGGGCAGTTCAGTGGAAACTTTCAGGCTAATGGCTGGCGGAGAGGGTGGGATTCGAATATGGCTCGTAGAACCCTGTACATACTCGCATACCCAGACCAAATTTGCCAAGTGTGCCCCCTGCTCTGCCCCCAAAAAGATTGGACGCATCCGCATCGTCTCGGACGAGGCGCCTCAATCCGAGGCTGTACCATCAACCATGCGCAAAATCGCGATCTGTCTCTTAATCAGCGGGTCCTTGGTTCGAGCCCAAGTGCGTCCACCATCCTGTCCTTACGAAGCCTCGTGGGGACGCATAGCTCAGTTGGTAGAGCAGCTGACTCTTAATCAGCAGGTCCTAGGTTCGAGCCCTAGTGCGTCCACCACTTTCTCCTTATTATTCAATATCTTACTAGCGGCTACAAAGGCGGCTCTTCAGTCGATTTGGACGCTAGGTAGCTCTCTAGGTAGCACCCATCGCTGCGATATTTGTGAGCAGGTTTTTTGAGTGCGACGCGTCACGGCATCCGGTTGATCACTGCGACACTGCTCGGCGAACCCGAACTGGGTACGAAAGGGCTCTTCTTGAGCCAAACTTCATCCGGGAAGCGATTTGAACACTTCCCGAGCGTTGATCCGCAGGGTCAGCTAGGTCCACCCATCGGCGAAAGGGCCTCGATGATGCGGCAATCGGCAATCGTGGGACCCTTGCAGCTGTCGAGCTGGCGGACCAGTTCGCCGCGCAGGGCAGCGAGATCGGCGAGCTTGCGGTCGATCTCGGCCACATGCCGGGCGGCAATGACATCGACCCCTGCGCAGGAGTTGCCAGGATCGTCAGCAAGCCGCAGCAGTTCGCGGACCTGATCGAGCGTGAAGCCCAGATCGCGCGAGCGTTTGATAAACGATAGCCGTTCGAGGTGCGCCAGCTCGTAGACGCGGTAGTTGGCAGCGTTGCGCGCCGGGGCGGGCAGCAGGCCTTCAGCCTCGTAGAAGCGGATAGTCTCCACCTTGGTGCCGGTCGCACGTCCAAGATCGCCGATCTTCATCCTTGACCCTATAGTGACTTCAGGGTGCATAGGTCGAGTCCGGTCAACAAGACAGGGCGGACACAATGGCTGACGACTGCTGCGCAAATAAGAGCGAAACCATCGCCGTGCTGGCACGCAAGTCGGACCAGCGGCGCGTGCTCGTCATTGTCATGGTCATCAATTTTGCGATGTTCTTCGCCGAGTTTGGCGGCGGTCTTGCGGCGCGATCCACTGCGCTCATGGCGGATTCGGTCGACATGTTCGGAGACGGGGTCGTCTATGCGCTCAGCCTCTATGCGCTGAATCGCGGACCGCGCTGGGAAGCCGGTGCAGCCCTCGCCAAGGGCGGCATCATTCTGGTCTTCGGCATCGCAGTGATCGTCGAGATCGCCGACAAGCTCGTCAACGGCGTGCCGCCGTCCTCCTCGCTGATGCTGGCTTTCGGCACCGTGGCGCTCGCGGCCAACCTCACATGCCTCGCGCTGCTGTGGCGCTTCCGCAGCGAGAACATCAACATGGCCAGCACATTCGAATGTTCGCGCAATGATGTCGTCTCCAACCTTGGCGTACTGATCGCCGCGGGCTTGGTGGGAATGACCGAGCAGGCATGGCCGGATATCGCTGTGGGCGCGATCATTGCCGTCATCTTCATCCGTTCGGCCTGGCGGGTGCTGTGGTCTGGTGGAACAGCCTGGCGCGATGCCCACCTCGGCAGGCCATGAGCATCCATACCTGACCCACGCATTTCTTCCGCAATATCCCAATCCGCGCGGCCTTGGCCGCGATAGTCGTATTTCATTTCCCGGAGCCCGAGTTCATGCGTCTTATTTCCCGCCTTGCCCTACTCTCGGCGGCATCACTGACACCTTTGCAGGCCTATGCGCAGCAGACACCAACAGGCTCGCCGCAACCGACTGAAAGTGCCGGCGAGGAATCGGGCGACGAGATTATCGTCCAGGCCACGCGCTCGGGCCGCCGAGTGCAGGACGAGCCGGTCCGCGTCGAAGTGATCGACAGGGAGGAGATCGAGGAAAAGCTCATGATGCGGCCCGGCAATGTCGCCATGATCCTGAGCGAAACCGGCGGCCTCAGGGTTCAGGTCACCTCGCCCGCCCTCGGCGCGGCCAATATCCGGGTCCAAGGTATGGATGGGCGCTACACCCTCCTGCTGGCCGATGGCCTCCCGCTCTACGGCGGACAGGCCTCGTCGCTCGGTCTGTTGCAGATCCCGCCGACCGACCTTGGCCAGATCGAAGTGATCAAGGGCGCGGCGTCGGCGCTCTATGGTCCTTCCGCGCTCGGCGGCATGATCAACCTGGTCTCGCGGCGGCCCGGTGATGTCCCGGAGGCCGAAGTGCTGCTCAACGCATCGACCCGAGGCGGGCAGGATGCGACCGCCTACACCGCTGCTCCCATTGCACAGGGCTTGGGCGCCTCGCTCACCGGTGGCTATCATCGCCAGACCAGCCAAGACATCGATGGGGATGGCTGGATCGACATGCCCTCCTATGAACGCTGGAGCGTGCGCCCACGCCTGTTTTGGGAAGGGGCGAGCGGTGCCAGCGCCTTCCTCACCGCCGGGGCGATGACCGAGCAGCGCCTGGGCGGCACCCTGCCGGGCCGGACCACGCCTGATGGCAGTGCGTTCCCACAGGCCCAGGACACCGACCGCCTCGATGGCGGCCTGGTCGCGCAATTACCGATGGGCGAGAGCGTATCGCTGCACATTCGCGGGTCGGCCATGACGCAGCAGCACCGCCATGTCTTCGGCGACGTGGAAGAGAACGACCGCCATACCACCCTCTTCGCCGAGGCTTCGCTGTCCGGGAAAAGCGGCGGGACATCGTGGGTCGGCGGAGCTGCATACCAGCGCGACAGTTTCGGTTCGCAGACCTTCCCGGCGTTCAACTACGCTTTCGAGGTGCCGGGTGTTTTCGGACAGGTGGAACAGGAAATTACGGGTCGCCTCACGCTGGCCGGCAGCGCCCGGCTCGACTTTCATGACACCTACGGCACGCGTTTCAGCCCGCGACTGTCACTGCTCTACCGGCCCGCCCCCTGGACGATCCGGGTCTCGGGAGGGCGGGGTTTCTATGCCCCAACCCCGTTCGTCGAGGAAATCGAGGCGGCTGGCCTGTCGCGACTGGAGCCGCTGGGCAAGCTCAAGGCGGAAACCGCAACCACCGGGTCGCTCGACATCGGCTATGCCAGCGGCCCGATCGAGGCCAACGTGACCCTGTTCGCGTCGGACATGAACGATACGACACGGCTCGAACCGATCGGTCCGGCTGCGCTCGCCAATCGTGTGCGGCTGATCAATATCCCTGGGCAGACGCGGATACGCGGCTCGGAGTTGCTGCTGCGCTACCGCCGGGACGCCTATACGGTCACCGGAAGCTACGTTTACGTCGATGCTTCAGAGTCCGATCCCGATGGCTTCGGGCGCCGCGCCGTCCCGCTCACGCCCAGGCATACTGCAGGCCTGGTGGCGATGTGGGAAGAGCATGACAAGGGCAGGCTAGGGCTGGAGATCTACTACACCGGCAGGCAGCCGCTAGAGGACAATCCCTACCGTACCAGCGGGCGCCCCTATTTCGAGATCGGCCTGCTCGGCGAGATCGTCGTCGGCAAACTTCGCGTGTTCCTCAACGCGGAAAACCTGCTCGGCATCCGGCAGACCAGATACGAAAGCTTGCTTCGTCCCCTGCGTGCTCCTGATGGTCGCTGGACTGTCGATGCATGGGCACCACTCGAAGGGTTCACGCTAAATGGAGGCATTCGCGTTAAGTTGGGTGGCGAGCACTGAGCCCAGCCTGACCGACAACATAGAGGAAGCCTCCTTTACCGCTATAGACGAGCCGAATTTCTTGCGGTGGGACGCGTGTTTCAGCACAGTCGGCTGCTAAAACGAGCCAATCTAGGCCTCAGGCAGGCACGGAAAGGGAACTCGGGCTTCTCGTCGCGTTAGGGTCCTCAGGCAAACGCATCTTCGCCCGTCATTAGGGCCAAATCATTATTTGGTTCTGTGATGCGCTTGCGCTAGACGTGCTGACCGTGAAACGCTTCTTCGCCTCGCTACTTCTGGTCGGAGCATTGTTGGGTCTCTTCGGAGGCCAAATGGCGGCTGCGCGGAGCATTCCCACGGCGATGAGCGCGCCCAAGGCGATCGCCATGGATGCGGATTGCATGGCGATGATGGCCAAGCAGCAGCCCGCTCCCGAGAAAAAGCCGTGCAAGGGTCTCACGCTCGACTGCATTGCCGCCATGGGATGTGTCGCCCCACTGGTCGCCGCCGATCTTGCTACCGGCATGTTGACGTCGCGCATCTATGGCGCGCCCGGCTTCTGGCCGACTAGCACCGTCCTCACCGGCAAGTCCTTCGCTCCCGATCCGGATCCTCCCACACACCTTGGCTGATTGAACCGTTGTGTCCGGCGCGCACTCGCGTTCGCGCGGCGCCGTGACCTCTTTCAATTCAGACAAGGATATTCGTGATGAAGATGAAGATGATTCTGGCTGCTATGACGGCAGCCCTGAGCGTTACCGCGCCTGCTTGGGCGGATGCCTCGCATAGCTCAGCGCAAGGCCATTATGAATGGCGATCGGTGCCGCAATACGGCCCGCGCGCGACCGGCCCGGTACGGCAGCGTGTTTGGGTCGCGGATCATGCCCAGATGGCCAACTGCGACTGTGACATGATGAAGATGAGCGCCGATGAAAGCATGGGCACCATGCATCGCGGCCGCGACAAGCCTTCGGCCGGCTAAGCTCGGGTTCCCGGCCGTAAGATCAAAGCAGCAGGGCCAGGCGCACGGCGCCGGCGCGGGACATCGAGTCCCCGTCGGCGCCGTGTCAGCCGCCTGTCGATCGCGCGCCGGGGACTCCCGCACAGGAGATGTTCATGCGCACCCTATTCCTTGCCGTGCCGCTGCTGGCGCTACCAACCACAGCTCTCGCCGGACCACTCCGTTTCGAGGAAGCGCTCGCCAGAGCGGAAGCACAGGCTCCCTCGCTCCGCGCCAAGGCACTGGCGGCCGATGCGCGCCGTTCGACGCTGCCCGCAGCGGGGCAGATTCCCGATCCCAAGCTCGGGCTCGGTATCGACAATTTCCCGATATCGGGTCCGCCAGCGGGCAGCTTCGTCGAAGACAGCATGACAATGGCGCGGGTCGGGATCTCACAGGAGGTGCCCAACGCCGCCAAGCGTCATGCTCGCGCTAGCCGGGCGCGAACCGATGTCGAAGCCGCCGAGGCAACGCTGTTGTCGGAGACCCGCCGGGTCAAGGTGGCGACTGCGCTGGCCTGGATCGATCTCGCCTATGCGGAGCGTCGTCTTGCAGCCCTCGATGGCATTCATTCCCGGCTTTCGCCCCTCCCTGCTGCGGCGAAGAGCGGTGTCGCCTCGGGCGCCGCACGCCCTGCGCAGACGCTGCAGGTTCGGCAATCGCTCGCGGTGCTGGAAGATCGCCGGAGCGAGCTCGCCGCCGAAGTGGGGCGCCAACGCGCAATCCTCTCGCGCTGGACGGGCGAGCCGGCGCCTGAGGTGATCGGCGATATCCCCTCACTCACTATCGACGCGGCAGCCCTGCGCGCTGCCATAACGACCCACCCCGATCTCGGCGCCGCTCATGCACGGGTCGCCCAAGCCGAGGCTGACGTTTCCATCGCCCGAGCCGACAAGCGTCCCGACTGGGGCTTCGACATCGCCTATCAACGCCGGGCAGAGCGCTATGGCGACATGGTCTCGGCCGGCGTCACCGTCAGCCTGCCCCTCTTTGCCAAACGGCGGCAGGATCCGATGATCGCCGCGAGCACGGCAAACGCGGCCGCGGCGCTTGCCGAGCAGGAAGACATGCGCCGGTCACTCATCTCCGATCTTGAGGCGGGCCTTGCCGACCATGCCATGCACCATGAACAATGGATGCGCGCACGCGACACGCTGCTCCCGCTCGCGCGCAACCGGGCCGAACTCGAGACAGCCAGCTACACCGCTGGGCGCGCCGGGCTGCTCGACGTGATCGAGGCCCAGACCACGCTTGCCGACAACGAGTTCCAACTGCTCGACAGGGAGGCCGAGGTCGCACGCGATGCCGTGCGGCTTGTGCTCACCTTTGGGGGAACAGCCAATGAAATTCGACACGACCTCGAGCACGCAGCTGGGCATGGCCGCGGCAGCGCTGGCGCTCGTGGCCAGCGGCCTCGGCTATGGCCTTGCGAGTTGGCGCCACGAGGATTCACCGGCGGCGACGGCCCAGGGCGGGCGCAAGATCCTCTACTGGTATGATCCGATGGTTCCGAGCCAGCATTTCGACAAGCCGGGCAAGTCGCCATTCATGGATATGGAACTCGTCCCCAAACATGCCGACGAGGCCGCGAGCGGTGAGACCGGCGTGACGATCGATCCCGCGCGCGCGCAATCGCTCGGCTTGCGCATCGCGGAGGCGCGGATCGGCACGCTGGGCTCGAACCTCACGGTGACCGGTACGATCGAGTTCAACGAGCGCGACGTTGCCATCGTCCAGGCGCGCACCGGCGGCTTCGTCCAGCGTGTCTATGCGCGCGCGCCAGGCGATATGATCGGCAAGGGCGCGCCGCTCGCCGATCTTCTGGTGCCGGAATGGGCGGGCGCGCAGGTGGAATATCTGGCGGTACGGCGGATCGGCGATGCGGGTCTCGCTCGCGCGGCCCGTCAGCGCCTTCTCCTGCTTGGTATGCCCACGGGCACCGTCGCTGCTGTCGAGCGGAGCGGGCGACCGCATAATGTGGTGACAATCTCGACGCCGACCGGCGGCACCATCAAGACGCTGGGCGTCCGAGCCGGGATGACGGTTGCGAGCGGTCAGACGCTCGCCGAGGTCAATGGCCTCGGCACGGTGTGGCTGAATGCCGCGGTGCCGGAGGCGATGGCGGGCAGGCTACGCCCGGGCCAGAGCGCGACCGCCACGCTCGCCGCCTATCCGGGAGAGCGGTTCACCGGCCGTATTGCCGCCATCCTCCCGAGCGTCGCCGCCGAAAGCCGGACCCTCACCGTACGCATCGAACTGCCCAACCGCGCCGGGCGCCTGCGCCCCGGCATGTTCGCTTCGGTCGATCTCGGAGGCGCTGCACGCTCGGCATTGCTCATCCCCTCGGAGGCCGTCATTCGCACCGGCAAGCGCGCACTCGTCATGCTGACCTTGCCGCAAGGGCGCTATCGGCCCGCCGAGGTGCAGACCGGCACCGAGGCTGGTGGTCAGACCGAAATCCTCGCCGGGCTTGCCGAAGGGGAGAAGGTCGTCGCGTCAGGCCAGTTCCTGATCGACTCCGAGGCCAGCCTCTCGGGCATCGAGGCTCGACCGATCATCGGCGCAGCCCCTGCGCAGGCAGCAGCACCCTCGAAGGGCGCCTATCGCGCGACCGGCCGGATCGAGAGCATCGCGGGCGATCGGATCACCCTCAGCCACGCGCCTGTCCCTGCGCTCAAATGGCCCGCCATGACGATGACCTTCAGGCTCGCTGCTCCCGCCCTTGCCCGCGGTTTCAAGGAAGGCGACCGCGTCGTTTTCGGGTTCGACCAGGCAGCGGACGGCCCCGTTGTTCGCACGCTCAGCCGTGAGGCCGCGCGATGATCGGCCGGCTTATTGGCTGGTCGGCCAACAATCGTCTTTTCGTGGTGCTGGGAGCGTTGGCGCTGGCCCTCGGCGGCTTGCTCGCGCTGCGCAGCACGCCGATCGACGCCCTGCCCGACCTTTCCGACACACAGGTCATCATCCGCACGAGTTATCCGGGCCAGGCCCCGCAGATCGTCGAGAACCAGATCACCTACCCGCTCGCGACGACCATGCTTTCGGTCCCGGGTGCCAAGACCGTACGCGGCTATTCCTTTTTCGGGGACAGCTTCGTCTATGTGATCTTCGCAGATGGCACTGACCTCTATTGGGCGCGCTCGCGCGTCCTTGAATATCTCAACCAGGTGCAGGGCCGCCTGCCCGACACCGCGCGCAGCGCCATCGGCCCCGATGCGACCGGCGTGGGCTGGGTCTATCAATATGCGCTGGTCGATCGCACCGGCGGACACGACCTCGCCCAGCTGCGCTCGCTGCAGGACTGGTTCCTCCGCTATGAGCTCAAGAGCCTGCCAGGAGTTGCCGAGGTCGCCAGCATCGGCGGCATGGTCAAGCAATATCAGGTCGTCCTCGACCCGGTGAAGCTTGCCGGTTACGGCATCACCCATGCCCAGGCCGTGGCGGCGATTGGGCAAGCCAATCAGGAAACCGGAGGCTCTGTCCTCGAGCTCGGCGAGGCGGAATATATGGTGCGCGCTTCGGGCTATCTGCAGACGCTCGACGACTTCCGCGCCATACCGCTGCGCACGGCGGCGGGCGGCGTGCCGGTGACGCTCGGCGACGTAGCGACCATCCAGCTCGGACCCGAAATGCGCCGCGGCATCGCCGAGCTTGATGGCGACGGCGAAGTGGCGGGCGGGGTCGTCATTCTGCGCTCCGGCGCGGATGCACGCGCCACCATCCAGGCGGTGCGCGACAAGCTCGAGATCCTCAAGAAGAGCCTGCCCCGCGGGGTCGCGATCGTGCCGACCTATGACCGCTCGCAGCTCATCGATGCCGCGATCGAGAATCTCACGCACAAGCTCGTCGAGGAGTTCGTCGTCGTTGCGATCGTCTGCGCGCTGTTCCTTTGGCATGTGCGCTCGGCGCTGGTCGCCATCGTTACGCTGCCGCTGGGCGTTCTGGCGGCCTTCATCGTCATGCATTTCCAGGGCGTCAACGCCAACATCATGTCGCTCGGCGGAATTGCGATTGCGATCGGCGCGATGGTCGATGCGGCAATTGTCATGATCGAGAACGCGCACAAGCGGATCGAGCAACGGGAGCATGATCACCCCGGTGAGGAGCTGGAAGGGCCGGCGCGCTGGACCGTGGTCACCGATGCGGCGCGCGAGGTCGGGCCGGCGCTCTTCTTCTCGCTCCTCATCATCACCTTGTCTTTCGTCCCGGTCTTCACGCTCGAAGCGCAGGAGGGGCGTCTTTTCGCGCCGCTGGCCTTCACCAAGACCTACACCATGGCAGCGGCCGCGATCGTCTCGGTGACGCTCGTACCGGTGCTGATGGGCTGGCTTATCCGGGGCAAGATTCCCTCCGAACAGGCCAACCCCGTCAATCGGGTGCTGACGCGGGCCTATCGCCCCGCCATCGACTGGGTGCTGAAACGGCCCAAGGCGACCCTGATCATCGCAGGGCTCGTCTTCCTGACGACCGCCTGGCCCCTGTCGCGGCTCGGCGGCGAGTTCCTGCCCGCCATGAACGAAGGCGATCTCCTCTACATGCCCTCCGCCCTGCCCGGCCTGTCGACCGCCAAGGCGTCGGAACTCCTCCAGCAGACCGATCGCATGATCAAGTCGGTGCCCGAGGTACAGAGCGTGTTCGGAAAGGCAGGCCGTGCCGAAAGCGCGACCGACCCGGCCCCGCTCGAGATGTTCGAGACTACGATCCGCTTCAAGCCGCGCGATCAATGGCGGCCCGGCATGACCCCCGACAAACTGGTCGAGGAGCTTGACCGCACCGTGAACGTGCCGGGCCTGGCAAATATCTGGGTGCCTCCCATCCGCAACCGGATCGACATGCTGGCAACCGGCATCAAGAGCCCGATCGGCGTCAAGGTCTCGGGGTCAGATCTCGCCGCCATCGATCACATTGCGCGCGAGGTCGAACAGGTCGCCAAGACCGTGCCTGGAGTGAGCTCGGCCCTAGCCGAACGGCTCACCGGCGGGCGTTATGTCGATGTCCGGATCGATCGGATGGCCGCCGCGCGCTATGGTCTCAATATTGGCGATGTCCAAGCGATAGTCTCCGGTGCGATCGGCGGCGAAAATGTTGGCCAAACCGTCGAAGGGCTGGCGCGCTATCCCATCAATGTCCGCTACCCGCGCGAACTGCGCGACAGCCCGGATGCGCTTCGCGCCCTCCCACTGCTTACGCCCTCCGGCCAGCAGATTACCTTGGGCAGCGTCGCCCAGATCGCGATCAGCGAGGGACCGCCCATGCTGAAGACCGAAAATGGACGGCCATCGACCTGGGTCTATGTCGACGTCCGGGGACGCGATCTCGCATCGGTCGTCAAGGATCTGCAGACGGCGGTGGCGCGCGAGGTCAGGCTCTCGCCCGGCGTCAGCCTCGCCTATTCGGGTCAGTTCGAATATCTCGCGCGCGCGATCGACCGGCTGAAGATCGTCGTGCCGGCCACGCTCGCGATCATCTTCCTGCTGCTCTACCTGATCTTCCGGCGGCTCGACGAGGCGATGCTCATCATGGGCACGCTGCCCTTCGCGCTCACTGGCGGGTTCTGGATCCTCTACTTGCTCGGCTACCACCAGTCGGTCGCGACCGGCGTCGGCTTCATCGCCCTTGCCGGCGTCGCCGCCGAGTTCGGCGTGGTGATGCTGATCTATCTCAAGGACGCGCTCCAGGCGCGCGGCGCGAAGCCTTCGCGGGAAGAAATTGCAGAGGCGGTGCGCGAGGGCGCACTGCTCAGGGTCCGTCCCAAGGCGATGACGGTCGCCGTCATCATCGCCGGCCTCCTGCCGATCCTCGTCGGATCCGGCGCGGGCTCGGAAGTCATGAGCCGCATCGCCGCGCCCATGGTCGGCGGGATGCTGACCGCGCCGCTTCTCTCCATGTTCGTCATCCCCGCCGCCTATCTGCTTCTGAGGCAGCGATCCTCTCAACCCCAAACCCATCTGAAGCACCACGAAAGGATCCTATAATGAAATTGCATGCACTGACCGTCTTCTGCCTCGCAGCGACCCTCGCCGCCTGTGGCTCCGAAACCGAAACCAACGAGGCTGCGGTCACGAACGTGGCATCGCCCGCTGCTACCGAAAGCAACGCGATGGTGGGCGACATGGGCAACATGGCGATGTCGCCTACGGCCAAGATGGCGAAGGGCATCGGCAAGGTAACGGCCGCCGACAAGGTCGCAGGGACAATCACGCTCGATCATGGCCCGATTGCCGAAGCCAACTGGCCGGCGATGACTATGGCATTCAAGGCGGCACCGGCGCTCATCGACAGCGTGAAAGTGGGCGATGAGGTAAATTTTGAGCTTAAGCTCGACGGCAATGCCGGCGAGATCACCGCCATCAGCAAGAGGTAATGCGATGGTGGGGCGCGGGCGGCAGGTCCGCGCTCCTGCTCACCCGGCAGCCTGCGACGCGAGCGCTCCGACGATCCGGCAATCGTTCCATGGCTGCACTGCTCGATCAGATGGGACAGCTTACGCTTCAACGCGAGGAGGTCGGCGGATCCGTAAACTCGCTCAAAAGTCCACCCCAATATTGCTAATAAATCGCATTAACTGTAGGAGGGCGCACGATAATCAACGCCTTCAGGGGGAAGTCCATGAAATCCAAATTATTTTTGTCCGCGGCCTTGTTTGCAATTCCGACCGCCGCGATGGCGGCCGAAGCAGAAACCGATGATGGCCGCACGATCATCGTGACCGGCAAGTCCGAGGGCTATGTCGCGATCAATTCGGCCACCGCGACAAAGACCGATACACCGCTCATCGACGTGCCGCAGAGCATCAATGTAGTGACGCGTGAACAGCTCGACGACCAGGCACAGCACAGCATCGCCGACGTGCTGCGTTACGTCCCTGGCACCACCGTCGGTCAGGGCGAAGGCAATCGCGATCAGATCACGCTGCGCGGCCAGAACACGACCGCCGACTTCTTCCTCGATGGCGTGCGCGACGACGTGCAGTATTATCGCAGCCTCTACAACATCGAGCGCGTGGAAATCCTCAAGGGCCCCTTCGCGCTGATCTTCGGGCGCGGCGGCAGCGGCGGCATCATCAACCGTGTGCAGAAGACGCCTTCGGCGGATGCGCTGGCGATCGGCGGCTCGGCCAGCGTCAACACTTTCGGCGCGTGGGACGTGTCGGCGGACATCAATACCCCGATCAGCGGCAATGCCGCTTTCCGCCTCAACGCCAACTATGAAAGCCTCGACAATCACCGCGATTTCTTCGGCGGCGAACGCTACGCGATCAATCCCTATCTCGCGGTCGATCTGGGGCAGTGGAAGCTCGGCCTCTCGTATGAATATGTGAATGACGACCGAGTCACCGATCGCGGCGTACCGTCGATCGCCACCGCGGCGGGCCAGCCGAACCGCCCGATTACGGGCTATCGCGACACCTTCTTCGGCGTACCGGGTGTCAATCGCGCAGGACTTGAAGCGCATATCATCAAGGCGCGGCTCGATGGCGAACTGGCCGAAAACCTGAACTGGTCGACCACGCTGCTCTACGGCGACTACGACAAATACTACACCAATGTCTTCGCCAACGGCGCGGCCACCGGGCAGACCGGCACCGTCGCGCTGTCGAGCTATACCGACCCGACGAAGCGGCAGAATTTCATCGCTCAGAGCAATCTGGTCTGGGACGTCAACCTTGGCTCGATCGGTAACAAGATTCTGCTCGGTCTCGAATATGGCGATCAGGACTCCACCAACCAGCGCCGCAACGGTACGCTTTCGAGCAGCACGTTGAACCTGGCCAATATCGTCTATCCGACCGTCACCTTCGGCGCGCTCGCTCGGAACACCGAGTCCAACGTGCAGTTCTTCTCTGCCTATGCACAGGATCAGATCAGCTTCGGCGAGCATGTCGATCTCGTAGTCGGCCTGCGCTATGACCGGTTCGAGATCAAGGGCACCGACCTGATCGGAACGCCGCGCCCCTTCGCACGCACCGACGAGAAGGTCAGCCCCCGCGTCGGCCTGATCCTGAAGCCGCAGGAGAATATTTCGGTCTACGGCAGCTACAGCCAGTCCTTCCTGCCGCGCTCGGGCGACCAGTTCCTGACGATGACGGCGACCCAGCAGAACCTCGCGCCCGAAAAGTTCACCAACTATGAGATCGGCGCGAAGTGGGACATCCGGCCCGACCTCAATGTCACGCTCGCGCTGTTCCAGCTTGACCGGACCAATGCGACAACGCCCGATCCGAACAATGTCACCGCCACGATCAATATCGGTGAAACGCGGACCAAGGGCGTCGAACTGGCGCTGACCGGTCGGATCACGCCCAACTGGCAGATGAGCGGCGGTTACACCTACCAGGATGCCAAGCTGCGCGGAAACAGCTTCGTTCGCCTGGGGCAGGTGCCCAAGCACCAGTTCGCACTGTGGAACCGTTATGATTTCAACGAGGCGGTCGGCGCCGGCGTCGGCGTGATCCACCAGTCGAGCCAGTTCGCCGCAATCCGGACGTCCGCTACGACGACCCGCCTGCCCGCCTTTACCCGCGTGGACGCGGCGTTGTTCTTCAATGCTTCGGAGAATGTCCAGCTTCAGCTGAACGTGGAAAACCTGCTCGACGAGGAATATTTCTCCGACGCGCACAATAACAACAACATCACGCCGGGTGCGCCGATCAACAGCCGGTTCACCGTGCGTGTGAAGTTCTGACGGTAAGCCAAGAGGACGAGAGTGTCGTACACTCTCGTCCTCAAAACACCGTGGCCAATCACGGTGCCCGGCCAAAAAACCTATCCACGCGCAGCGACATGAAACCGATGGTGATACGGTTCAGCAGCCTGACGCTTGGTGCCCGCCACCGCCACCGCCACCGCCACCGCCACCGCCACGGCAGAAAACGACCATTGCAGACATTTGCAAGGGCTGCCACACTATTGCCCTGTCGCCTGGGACCAAGGTCGTTAACGTGACGCTGCTTGCTCGGGCTAAATCATGGGCTAGGTCAATCAAGCGCGACGTCGTTGCGCTCTGGCTTGCCGCCCGCGACCCGCGCGTTCCTTGGTATGCCAAGGCCGTCGCAGCCGCCGTAGCTGGCTACGCCCTGTCCCCGATCGACCTCATCCCCGACTTCATTCCGGTCCTCGGTTACGTCGACGACCTGCTTATCCTGCCGGTCGGCATCCTCCTGGCCATAAAGCTGATCCCGACCCCAATCATCGACGAACTGCGCGTGAAAGCGTTGGGCCAGCAGAAGCCAAAGTCAATCGCTGGCCTCATCGCGATCGTAATCATTTGGGTCATTGTCATCACCGTGACGGAGTGGCTCATCTGGCCCAGCGCCGCCGATTACTTCGCCCAGCATTGATGTCGGCAATCCACCCGCGGGGGGCATTGGTCACGTAATGGAATCAGGTACCAGGCGTCTGATTTATACCGCTAGGACGCTGACCATGCGATCGGCGACCGGGGGTCCGGCGAGGCTGCTGCGGCAGCCTCGCCGTTGCTTCATTTGCCTTCGCCGAAAAAGCTATAACGCAACGTCAGCATAGCCGCTCGCGGAGCGCCCGGTAGGTTGAGATTAGCGCTCGTGCCGTGGCCCGACACGATATAGTGCTTGTCGAAGATGTTGGTCACGTTCAGCTGCGCCGTCACCGGCCCCAGCCGATACCAGGCCATGGCATCCATGGTGAAATAGCTGGGAAGTGTGACGGTGTTCGCCGGATCGGCACGGCGGTTGCCGATATAGTTGGCGCCTGCGCCCAGGCCGAACCGGCCCGCAAAATCCTTGGTCACCCAAATGTTGGCGGCATTGCGGGGCGTGATTGTCGCCCGTTTGCCGACCAGCGCAGGAGTGGCCGACTCGACAACCTTGGCATCGAGATAAGCGTAGCCCGCGATGGCCCGCCAGCCATTCTCCAGATTGAGCGTACCGGTCAGTTCCACGCCGCGCGTGCGCTGCACACCGATCGGGATCAGCACGGTGGGAGCCGCCGGATTGGCTGCCTTTATCCCAGAGCGGCGAAGATTGAATAGTGAGACGGTCGCGCCAAGTTTGCCGTCAAAAAAATTGACCTTTGCGCCGATTTCGGTGTTGGTCGTCTTCTCCGGCTCGATATCGGCATTGTTCGCCGCGATCGCGAAGGCTTCGCCCGATGGTTGGAACGACTTGCTCCAGGAAACATAGTAGGACTGGCTTTCCGTCGGCTGCCAGACCAGACCCGCACGCGGGCTCCAGTTCTTGTCTGTCCGGGCAAGATCCACACTGTTGGGCAGGTGATTGTCGGTCTCCTGCTTGAACCGGTCGAAGCGGATGCCGACCAGTGCCTTCAGATGCTCGCCGATCGACACCAGATCCTGTGCATAGAGCCCGAGCGTATTGAAAATTCCACGATTGTCGCTGGCAAGCGTGCCATTGGTGGTGATGACCGGCAGCACCGGGTTGAACAAGTCGACGGTGGCGATGCCGCTTCTTGAGAAGGTTACGACATCCTTCACCTGCCGACCGACCTCGACACCGAAAAGCAACTGATGGTCCATGCCGGCAAGGCTGGCCTTGCGGGTGAGTTCAAGCTGGTTGAACCAGCCATGCTCATTGCGATCCACGCTTGAGCGATTGAGTGAGACCGTCCGTGCCGTCTCGTTCACCGAGCCGGGCAGTGTGTTCTGCCGATCGAGCTGGTAATCATAATAGCGGAAGGCATTACGAATGCTGGTGTCTTCATCGAACCGATGGGTCAGCGTCGCCGTGCCGGAATAGACACGCGACTGGCTGTAATCGTCCTTTCTTGCGTTGGCCGAACCATAATAGGTCGAACGCGGCACATCGACGGGGCGCCCCTGGTAAGCGGGAATGCCGAAATCGGTGACCCGGCGGTCGCGCAGATAATCGCCTTGGACGAGTAGCTGCGTCCTTTCGCCAAGCTGGAGCGACGCGGAAGGCGCAATCGCTTCACGCTCGAGAAACTGCTGATCGCGGAAGCTGTCCGCGCGCTCGATCGCGCCAGTCAGGCGAAAAGCCGCAATGCCTGCTTCCGGCGCAAGACCAAGATCGACTTCGGCGCGACGGTCATCCCAGCTGCCGTAGCTGAGCCCAATCTCGCCCACGTTCACCCCGGGCTTTTTGGTGACACGATTGATCAGCCCACCCGAGGAGCCGCGACCGAACAGGACGGAAGCCGGGCCCTTGATCACTTCGACTCGCTCGATGTTGGAAAGGTCGCGGAAATAGAGCGCATCGTCGCGCAAGCCGTCGACGAACTGATCGGCGATTGCCGAAAAGCCGCGGATCGACACCTGATCGCGCTGGCCGTCACCGTGCGAGAATCCGACGCCGGGGACGTTCTTCAAAACATCCTGCAACGACAATGCACGCTGATCCCGGATCACTGCTTCGGGAATAACGTCAATCGTCTGGGGGATGTCCTTCAGCGGCGCATCGATCTTGATCGCGCTGACCTGCTCGACCGAATAGTCCTTTGCCTGAGCGGTAACGACGATGTCCGCTTTAGTATCGGCCTCTGAGGCAATTGCCTGAAAAGGCGCCGCTATCGAGACAAGGGAAACTGTGGCGCAGAGTGCGCGCGAGACAGCCGAGATGGACATAAACCCCCTATTGGAAAACTTAATTGCTAATGCAAATCGGTCGCATAAATGCGACTTCCCCAGCTGTCAACCACACAACACCAATGGGCATGCAGTAATGCAGATGGCCGTCACTCCACCAACGCGGGCCGTTCATCTCCCTCGGGAAATCCCGTAATCGTCACACCTCTATTGCTATTGATTCTTAATAGCTGCAGTCTTGGAGGACTGATTCCATCGAGGAAGTGATTGATCCATGCGGAAAAAATCTGGGCCACAAGCAGCATATGGGCTGGCGCCCCCTGCAGTGCACGCCGGCTGTCGCCTCCCCCAAAGCTAGACCAACCCGCCACATCGACCGAAAATCCGTTGCCTGTGACACCCTATTCCGGGGCGCTCGTCATCCGCCCCTGCCCAAAGACATCATTGCTCCAGCGGGTGTCGTCCCCTCGTCGAAGAATTTCCAACACTTCCCTTGGTTCCAATTTCTCGGAGTTATCTTAATGGCCAATCTCGTAATCGTGGCGCATGTGCCCACCGATGCCGTGAATGATGGTTTTCTGCCCGCCGCTCGCCGGATCGGCCTGTCAGTGACCCTGCTCACCGACCACGCCGACGCGCACGAGCGTCACTTTGCGCGACCCGATTTACCGGCCTATCCCGATCAAATCATCGCCTGCGACGTGTTCAACCCCCTCGCTGTCGTCGAAGCGCTCGACGGTCGGCAGCCGGCAGCGATCTTCTCAAACAGCGACCATCTTCAGACCAGCACGGCTGCGGCGGCCGCTCACCTTGGCTTGCCCGGAAAGGACCAGCGTGTCGTCTATCGCGCCAAGAACAAGGCGGCGATGCGGGCCTATATGACCCAGAAGGGCATCGACATGTTGTGGCATCGGGTCGTCACGAGCGAGACCGATCTGGTGACTGTGACGGAGGCTCCCTTTCCGTGCGTCGTCAAGCCGCGCGAAGGGGTCGGTAGCCAGCTTGTCCGGCTAGTCCATAACCTCGACGAACTCAGGCGGTATTGCCGGGCGGTCTGGACTGACCGCCCGGGATGTGTCCTGCTTGTCGAGGACTACATATCGGGCGATCTCTATACATTGGAGACGCTGGGCGACGGCCGGAGCATTCGTGCGCTCGGCGGATTTCGCGTCACCTTGAGCGATCCCCCGCATTTCGTCGAACTCGCCGCTGAATGGGGCAACTGGCTCACCGCCGATCAGCAGGCGGCGATCATGAACCAGATCGAGGCCTTCGGCGTCGGCTTCGGTTCATGCCACACGGAATTCGTTCTCACCCCCAACGGGCCAAGGCTGATCGAGATCAATTACCGCACGGTCGGCGACCGCCGTGAATTCCTGCTTGAGGAAACACTCGATTTCCCCCTGTTCGAGACCATCCTCCGGCTGCATCTGGGCGAGCAACTGCCGGATCTGGAGCCAGGCGGGCGGACAGCGGCAATGCGCTACTTCCCGGCCGGGAAGGCCGGGGAACTGATTAAGGCCCCGGATGCATTCAATGAATGCGGCGATGGGATCTGGCTGAATTACCGCCCCCTGCGCCGCGAGGGCGATACGGTTGCCCTCACCAATTCAAACAAGGACTATCTTGGCGTGCTGTGCGCCAGCGCCCCTGATACGGCCGCGCTTGCTCAAGCGATGCAGGCAGCGGGCGCCGGACTTTCCTGGGACATCCGCTAATGAGCGGGCTAGTCATGCGCGAAGCGCTCTGCGTTCCCGGTTACTTTACTCAGCGAGTCATCGACGCCTACCTGCGCGAAGACGTGCGAGAGTGCGTGAGCCGCGGCACGATTGTTGATGGTGATACCCATCCGGTGCTCGATCGGCTTTCTCCAATCCTCCGGGCGGGCAGCTGGTTGTGCATCGATCATTTCGACGAGCAGCTCTGGCTGGCCGTCGAACCCGACCATTTCATGCAGGACTGGCGGCTTCGAGCTCTGCCGGCGCTGTCGTGCAACGGGACCAACGCCAAACCGCTGTACGAGCTCGCCGAGATACTGGCCAGCTTCCGTGCGGGTCTGGATCCGCAGACTGAGGCACTGCACGTCGCTTTTGACCGTGAATGCGCCATTGCCGATGAGCATCGCGCCCTGTGCGAAGCCGAGCGGACGCGATGGTTCGCTAAGCCCGCCGAGGAGCCGCCCCATTGGCCCAAATGGGCAAGAAGCCTCGCGCACAACGACCGTCTGGCTGCGCTGCACGATCATCCCTTCTATCCCACGGCCCGAGCCAAACTGGGTTTTGAAGCCGAACATCTGCATGCCTATGCGCCCGAATTCCAGCCGGTGTTCGCGTTGCGCTGGCTTGCGGTACCAAGGACGTCCTATGAGGGCGCGGCGCTGCCGCAAAACCTGTACCCGAGCTTCTCCGACATCGGCCTCGACGAGACATTGAGCGCGAACCACGAGCTGATGCCGGTCCATCCGGCGCTCTGGGATACGGGGCTCGACGATTTTCTTGCTCAGGCCGACTTGACGAAAGCCGTCGTTCGCGCGCCGAAATCCTATCTCTCGGTCATCCCGACCCTGTCGGTTCGCACGGTTGTGCCGCTTTCCTGCCCTGGGCTTCATCTCAAGCTACCGCTGACAATCCGCACGCTGGGGGCAAGCAATCTGCGAACGATCAAGCCCAGTACCATCATCGATGGCGATATCGTGCAAACGATCCTGCGTGACGTGACGGCCGATCTGCCGGCGATTTCCGTCCGTCTCCTGCTCACTGATGAGGCGATGGGGGCCACCGCCTTTGGCCAGCCGTTTCTGGGTTTCATCCTGCGCCGATATCCAGACCTAAACGAGGAAACGATCACACCCGTCGCAGCGCTGGCCGCCCCGGCACCGGGCGGGCAGTTGACGATCGAGACCTTGGCCGACCGGTTTTACGGGGGCGATGTAGCGGCCCTTTTCCGAGATTACGTTGACCTACTGCTGCGCCTTCACCTGACCCTCTGGCTAAAATTCGGCATCGCGCTCGAGGCCAATCAACAGAACTCGGTGCTGGTATTTTCGGGCAACGGGCTCCGACTGCTGCTCAAGGACAATGACGCCGCGCGCATCCACGGTCCGGTGCTGGCTGAGCGCCGGCCGGATGTGGCTCACCGGATCGGCGCGATCCGGGACCGGCGCATCATCGTGGATGACGATCTGCCGCTCGCGCAGATGTTCATTACCATCACGTTGCAGCTCAACATTGCGGTGATCGTCGAAGCGCTGCACCAGACTGGCCGCGCCGACCGGAGCGAGCTTTACCGGCACGTACACGCGACAATCGCTGGGATCCTCGAAGAACTGGCGATGGACGGCACCGATATAGCCGCTGCCAGGCAGCACCTGCTCGAGGCCGAGCGGCTGCCACTCAAATATCTGCTGCGGGCGGCGAGCCTTGAAAGCAAGGTCCAGACCGGCGCCGCCGACGTCAACAAATTTTATGGGCTGACCGCGCCCAATTTCCTGAGGCAATCATGAACAAACGCTCGTGGACGATAGCCGCGGTTGTCGCGGGGCATTTCACCGCAGCCTTTTCGGCGCTGGGCATGCCGCCCTTTTTCCCTTTGATCTTCAAACAATCTCTGCACAGCAATGCCGAGTTTCTCATCGGCTGGGCCTATGTCCTGCCGGCAGCCATGACCGCCTTGAGCGGTCCTTGGTGGGGACGGCTGTCGGATCGTTTCGGCAGGAAGGCCTTGCTATTGCGTGCACAGATCGGGCTCGCGGGGAGCTTCCTGCTTGCGGGCTTCGCGGAGACGGTTCCCGTCTTCCTCTTGGCGCTCACGCTTCAAGGTCTGTTCGGCGGCACGTTGGCGGCATCCAGTGCCTATCTCGCGACCCTATTCGAAGGTCAGGGGCTAACGAGGATATTGACGCTGTTGCAGGGATCGGCGCGCGCCGCCCTAATCGCTGCACCGGTTGGCCTTGGCTTTGCTCTGCTGAAGACCTCACCGATCGAAACCTACCGCTATCTGGCACTGCTACCCCTCATGGCCGCAGTGATGATTGCGTTTCTGCCAAACCCCGAGCCTGCACAGACCGCCAAAAAGGGTGCGATGAAAGGCGCTTCAGATGGTCCTGGTCTGCGCCTGCTGATCCTTGTTCAATTCGCCTTCGCTTTCGGCACTGTGGTGACCTTTCCCTATTTCGTGCCATTCACGCAGGTGCGGGTAGAAGGGGGCAGCCCGGCACTGGCCGGCTTGCTGTTCGGCCTCCCGCACTTCGTTTACCTGGTGGCGGCCGCGCCGCTCAGCCTCTGGCTCGGGCGGAAACATCTACTGCTGACGTTGTCGGCAGCCTTTTTGCTGCTTGCCATGAGCCTGGGCGGCCAGATTCTCGCGAACAGCGTGCTGACACTCGGGTTGTGGCGCCTGGTCATGGGTCTTGCCATGACCGCAAGCTTCATCGCCCTCCACGCCCTGATCGCAGAGGCAAGCGAAGCGGGGAGTGCCGGGCGCATGTTCGGATTGCTCGACAGCGCTTCAAAATGGGGCGGCGTGGCCGCGGGCGTGATCGCGGGCCTCGTTGCTCAGGCGTTCGGGACTGACGCACCGTTGCTACTCGGCTTGCTGGTCCTTGGCGTCAGTGCGGCGGCGATTGCCGGCCAAGCCTCCGCGCCTCTTCTGCGAACCCGATAAATCGGAGATTTCTCATGCTTATGAACACTGTTCGCGCCGCAGCCCAGGCGGATGACGCCGGCACTGATGCCGGCTGGCACAGCCTCGAAACGCTGCTCAACTGCTACTACAGGGAAGTGGCCGCACCGGAAGGCCAGGTCCTGTTCGGCTCGCCCTTTGGCCAGAATGACTGGCCGATGGCGCTCCGGTCGGCGAATGGTGGGAGCGGGATATTTCAACTTCACCTGCCGCATTCGCATGTGCGTCTGGTAGCTCAGGCGGATCCGCCGCTGCCGGTGGGCCGGTTGCGGCTGCGCTCGCCGCTCTATGGTCGCTTACCCGAAAAACCATGGGCACTGCTCGATTGGCGCGACGTCGCCGCTTTGCTGATACGCGAACTGTCCCTGCGGGAAGGCGTGGCATTCAATGACGAGCTGCTGTCGCAGATCTGCGACAGCGTGGAAAATGTCACAACGTTTCTGAGCGCAGGCCATCAGCGTCCCGGTACCGATCAACCCCTGGTCCGTTATATCGAATCCGAGCAAGCGCTGGTGTTCGGTCACGCCTTCCATCCCGCGCCGAAAAGCCGGCTCGGCTTCGACGTGGGTGACCGCGTCCGCTATTCGCCCGAGCTACGCGCACGCTTTCCCTTGCATTGGTTCGCCGTCCCCCATGAATTGCTGCGTCAACACTCGCTGCTGGCGCAAACGACCGATGCACTCATAGGCGAACATGCAGAGGTATCGGCTACGCCTGACCGGGCACTTGTCCCGGTGCATCCTTGGCAGGCGCGGCATATCCTCGGCCTTCCCGCTGTAGGTCAGGCAATGGCTGAAGGGAGGATTGTGGACCTCGGACTGTCGGGCAGCGATTATATTCCAACCTCTTCTGTTCGCACGCTGTTCCGTCCCTCTGCACCCTTCTTCCTCAAGCTGTCGCTACATGTTCGCTTAACCAACTGCCTGCGCAAGAACGCGCATTACGAGCTTGAAGGGGCTGTCGAGGTCACGCGGCTGATGCGCGAGGTCATGCCCCGGCTGGCGATGTTCCCCAACCTGCATGTCCTGGAAGAGCCCGCCTATCTCACCGTCGATCTTCCGGATGCCGAGCCCACCGCGCGGACGGACGTGCAGGAAGCGTTCGGGCTGATCCTGCGCGAGGGCGTGCAGAGCATCACCGGAGAGGGCATCACGCCGATCCTCGCAGCCGCCCTGTTCACGGACGATGCCGGAGGAATACCGCGCGCCCGCGACCTGTGCCGCGATATAGCCAGGCGAGAGCGTCTTTCCTATCCGGCGGTGGCCGAGACCTGGTTCGATGCCTATGCCGAAGGTCTCATGGCACCCGTTCTCCATGCGCTTTTCGCCGAGGGCATTGTTTTCGAACCGCACCTCCAGAACACGCTTGTCGGGTTGCGCGATGACTGGCCAGAACGGATCGTGCTGCGTGATTTCGAAGGGGTAAAGCTCGTCACCGGCCGCTTTGACGCGAGCCGCGTTGCGCATCTCAGCCCGGCTGCCGGGCAGGCACTCTGGTACGACGAAGAACGGGGCTGGAACCGCATCGCCTACTGCCTGTTCGTTAATCAGCTTGGAGAGGCAGTAGATCATCTGGCAGCGGGAGACGCAGACCTTTCGGCAAGGCTTTGGCGCATCGTGCGTCGAAGGATCGAGCAGTATCAGACGTCGTACGGATCGCGGAAGTCCGCCGGAAAGCTGGATTCACTGCTTTCCGGAGCGCCGTTGCCCGCCAAGACCAACCTTCTGGTCCGCTTCACGCGGCAGGCAGATCGCCATGCGACCTATGCGCCCCTCGACAATCCACTGGTGGAGGCCGGCCGATGAGCCCTGAATGGGAAGGGATCGCCGCCGCCGCGCGCCGCGCGCAGGCGGCGGCAAACGAGCCGTGGTGTGGCTATATCTATGACCTTGAGATACTGAGGCAGCACGCAAGCGCGCTGGTCGCGACATTGCCCGCCAACTGCGACCTCTTCTACGCGATCAAGGCCAATTCCGATTACCCGATCCTGGATACACTGGCACCGCTCGTCGCCGGTTTCGAAATCGCTTCGGGAGGAGAGTTAGCTTGGGTGCGCGCACGCTTTCCGCATCTGCCGGTCGTCTTCGGCGGGCCCGGCAAGACCGACGCGGAGCTGGTCCAGGCGCTTGAGGCAAACCTCGAATATATCCATGTCGAGAGCATGGGGGAGCTAACGCGGCTCGGACTGCTGGCACGCCAGCATGAGGTCAGCCAGGCGATCCTGTTGCGCATCAACCTGCCGCTCGGGCAAGCGCATGACGTGCCGCTCGCCATGGGCGGCCGGGCAACGCCTTTCGGCATCGATGCGGCACTTTTGCCGGAATGCCTGCAACGGCTTGAAAGCTTCCCCGAACTGCGGCTGGAAGGCGTGCATTTCCATCTCATGTCGGGCCAGCTCGATGCGGCCGTCCATCTGCGCCTTCTCGAACATTATTTCAGGACCCTCGAAGGCTGGGAGCGCGCGCACGGCCTGTCCGTGCGCCATGTCAACGTCGGCGGCGGTATCGGCGTCAATTACCGCGATCCCGGGCGGCCGTTCGACTGGCCGGGCTTTGCCCGCGGCCTGCACGAGCTGATCGGTCGCATGGATCTGTCGAGGTGGCGCATCCGCTTCGAAATTGGCCGATATCTCACCGCCAGCTGCGGCGCCTATGCGATGGAGGTGCTCGATATCAAGCGCTGCTTCGGGCGCACATTCGTGGTCGGCCGGGGCGGGACGCATCATTTTCGCACGCCCTACGCGCAAGGCCACAACCATCCCTTCTTCGTACTGCCGATCGATCGCTGGTCACGTCCCTATCCGCGACTTGCGGCGACCGATGAACCCGTAACCATCGTCGGACAGCTCTGCACGCCCAAGGACGTGCTCGCGGCCGACATTTCCGTCGACCAGGTCCGCGTCGGCGACCTGCTGATCTTCACTCTTGCCGGGGCCTATGCATGGCACATCTCGCACCATGATTTCCTGCGACATCCCCACCCCGAGCAGATTTTCCTTAGCGAACAGGAGAGCTTGAGTGTTGCGGCCGAATAAGCTGAAACGCGCGCTGGAGGCCGGCACGCCGGTATTCGGTCTCATCAATTCCGTTCCGGCGCCTCTTCTTGTCGAAATGATCGGCTATGCCGGATATGACTTCGTCATCCTCGACCTTGAACACACATGCATGAATCTCGAAACGGTCGAACATGCGTTACGCGCCGCCGAATGCGCCGGCATGACGGCGCTGGTTCGAGTACCCGGGCCCAATGCACAGGTCATCTTGCGTGTTCTCGACGCCGGCGCCCAAGGCGTTGTCATCCCGCATGTGAGCAGCGCCGAGGAGGCAAGGCTCGCGGTCTCGGCCAGCCGGTATCATCCGCTGGGCAGCCGCGGCATTTCGGGTGGCCGCACGACGGGGTTCGGCACGCTTGGTCTCAAGGACTATTTCGCCTTGGCCAACAAGGAAATCCTCGTCGCCGTGATGATCGAGGACCGCGCCGGTGTCGACGCCATTGATTCCATCCTGGCAGTTCCCGGAATCGACCTCGTGATCGAGGGGGCCGTCGACCTATCCCAGTCCTTCGGCGTGCCAGGGGAGCCATTGCATCACGATGTCCTGGCAGCCCTCGGACATATTGCCAGCTGCAGCCGCGCGGCCGGCGTGCCGTTATGCGCAGTCCCGCGGGACGATCACCAGATTGCGGAATGGCGTCAACAGGGCGTGAACGCATTCCTTATAGGCGATGACCGCGGCATCGCCTTCCGTGCGCTGAAGTCCCATCTCGGCGACTGGCGAAACAAATCCGCACCGCTCTCGACGCCGGGTAATTGATGTTGTCGGAGGAAAAGGCGTCGCCTTATGCGAACTGAAACGAAGAGCACCCACCCAGCACGCATCCTACCAGACTTATTGATCATTTTCGGCCCGTTATGATATGATGCACCCTCTCCAACAGGGGAGGACGCTATGAAGGGCGAAGCCAAGGTAGTCCAATATTTGAACGATGTGCTCAAGAATGAGTTTACCTCGATCAATCAATATTTTCTCCACTATCGAATGCTCGACCACTGGGGTGTCAAGCGTCTCGCCAAATTCGAATATGAAGAATCGATCGATGAGATGAAGCATGCCGACAGGCTTGCCGAACGGATACTGTTCTTGGAGAGCTTGCCCAATTTTCAAGCCCTCGGCCGACTTAGAATCGGCGAGTCGGTTGAAGAAGTCCTGCGGGCGGATCTTGAACTGGAGAACGAAGCGGTGCCCCTCCTAAAGAAGGCAATCGCGCATTGCGAGAAAGCGCACGATTATGTCAGTCGCGACCTATTCTCTTCCATTCTTGATAGCGAGGAGGAACATATCGACACGCTCGAACGCCAGTTCGACATGATCGAACGAATGGGGGTGGAGAATTATATTCAGCTCCATTCACGTAACTGCTCAGGAGGTTGGCAGAAAATGGTTGCGCGGTGACTCGGAGTTTGATTCACCCTGCTGATGGCCCCACCCCCGCTTCATGTGCTGAGCGAAGCTGAGAAGAACGAGCTTCTTCTGGCCCAGCACGAGATGATCGAACGGATGGCGGCGCGGATTACGGAACTTGAGGGTCTGTTCGGCAAGCCGCGCAAGACATCCTCGAACTCGCACATCCCGCCCTCGAAGGACGATTTCGGCAAGAAGGGTGGCAAGGGGCGCAAGCCGAAGGCAGGCAAGCGACCTGCGCGCGAGGGCAAACACCGCCCACTGGCCGAGACACCCGACACGACCGAACGTGTCATGGCCAGCGAGTGCGGCCATTGCGGCACGGATGTGACCAGCCAGGTACAGCAGTGCCGGCAGCGCTACGATCATGTCGACTTGCCACCGATCCGTCCCGTCGTCACCCGGGTGGAGTTGTGGGGCGGGCGCTGCCGGTCCTGTGGCCGACGCTACAAGGCGCAGGCGCCTGCGGGCATGGCTCCCGGTTCGCCCTTCGGCCCCGGCATCCGTGCGCTGATGGCCTATCTGCATCATAGCCACCACGTGGGTTTCGAGCGCCTTTCCCGGATTGCTGGCGAACTGTTCGGGCTGACAATCTCCGAAGGTGCCATCGCCAACATGTTCCGCCGCCTGCGCACCAGCATGGATGCGGCCACGACTGCGATCCGCGCCAAATTGCTCAAGGCGCGCATCATTGCTTCGGACGAGACGACAACCCGGACCAACGGCGTGATGCAGTGGCAGTGGGTGTTCCTGTCCAGCGACGCTGTCTTGCACAAGATTGCCTCGCGCCGGGCCCGCAGCGTTGCTGAAGACGTACTGGGACAGCATCGGCCCGATGTCTGGGTCTCCGACCGCTATTCGGGTCAGCAGGAGTTGGGACGCGAGCATCAGGTTTGCCTTGCCCATGTCCTGCGCGATGTTCAGTACGCCATCGACAGCGGCGACACTGCCTTTGCGCCAAGCATCCGCGACCATCTGCGCTGGGCGATCAAGGTCGGGCGACGACGAGACCAGCTCAAGGACAGCACCTTGGCCGCCTATGCTGCCAAAGCCGACAATATCCTCGATCGTCTGGTTGCCAGACCTGTCGCTCATCCCGCCGGGCGCGTTCTGCTCAAGCAAATCAAGGCATGGCGGGGGAAGTTCTTCGTCTTCCTCAAAAACCGTGACGTGCCGGCCACGAACAACATCTCCGAGCGCGAAATCCGCCCCTCGGTCGTCTTCCGTAAGGTCACCAACGGCTTCAGGTCAGACTGGGGCGCTCAGATCCATGCCGGATACCGTTCCGTCACCGGCACCGCACGCCTCTCTGGCCAGTCCGCACTCAGCGCAATCCGCGATCTCGTCGACGGACGCTTCGCCGTCGCTTGATCGGCCTCAGTGCCAACCTCCTGAGCAGTTACCCATTCACAGCCTGCAGAAGAATAGTGAAAATAATCGCTTTTGCTTGCTCCGATATTTTGTAAACTTGCCCGTCGATCATAGGAACTCAATGACCTGCTCTGCACTAGCTTGAGCGCGGCGAGGAAGGCCGTTGGAAGGCCATCGCGACACCTTCTCTGACGTGCAGGGGATCAACCGCGCAAGCCTTAACGTGCATATCGCCAGGCGTCGGGGTTTCCTGTCTGAAAGGCATTTCCTTTCCTGCTGTTGGGGCTGTCTGCCGCGCCGCGCTGCAGGCATGTAACGCCGTCACGCCCATGGCGGACAGAAATCGGCCATTGCACAGTTATCGATCCGGGCCCTCGCGAGTTTGGCGGAAACTGGTCCGCGCGCGGTTCGGAACAGCCATTTCTGCGCTCGATCAAATGATTTCCCTGAAGCCTCAAGTAGATGCTATTGCGAACCATTATTAATGGTGGTAGCGCCCGCCGCTCTGTGCAAGTTTAGGGGGATCAATGAGACTGAACGGTAAGGGTCGCCGTCCCGATCGCAAGGCGACGTTCCGTGTGGCTTCGCTGCTGGGGCTTGCCTTGATTGAAATGGCAGCCCCGGCGAAGGCGGCTGCAGACGCGCCAGATGCGGAAGTTGGCGAAGGCTCCCTTCCCGGCAGCGGTACAATGAATGACATCGTGGTCACCGCCGACCGGCGGGACAGCTTCGGTGCCGACTATGTGCAGGCGGGTACCTTTCGCGATACGAGGTTAAGGGATACGCCGCTCACGGTGTCAGTTATGACCCGCGAGTTGCTCGATGCGCAGCAGGCGCGCACCCTCCTCGATGCTGTACGCAACACGCCCGGCGTCACCCAGTCGCAGATCAACAGCGTCATCTACAGCAATCTCGCGATCCGTGGGGTGGCCGCGAACAATTTCTCTAACTATCGCTGGAACGGCATCCTGCCGGTCGTCAACCTCGTCGAACAGCCCATTGAGAGCAAGGACCGGATCGAGGTTCTGAAAGGCGCTGCCGGCCTCTATTACGGCTTCGCAACGCCGTCGGGCATTGTCAACCTGGTCACCGAACGGCCGACGCAGGATCCTCTGACCCGTTTCGAGATCCTAGGCAACAGCCACGGCTCGATCGGCACGGGTGTCGATATCAGTCGGCGCTTCGGCACGGTAGGCGTCCGCGTCAACGCTGGCACCTCGCTGCTGGAGAACGGCGTGAAGCGCGCGGATGGCGAGCGGCATTTCGCCACGGGAGCCTTCGACTGGAAGCCGGCGGACAATTTCGAAGTCCTGCTCGATGCCGAATATATCTACAAGACGATCACTGAGCCGACCGAGTTCGCGTTGCCCGCCGCCGTCAACGGCCTGATCGCCATTCCGCCGCTCCAGTCACCGTCCAAAAATCTCGGCGGGAAATGGATGCAGGCGAAAGGTTGGGAGACCAACCTGCTTGCCCGGATCAACTATGATTTCGCGCCCAGCTGGCGCATTTCCGCTGCGATCGGTGAATCCTACCTGACGCGCGACCGCAGCTATTCGTCATTCGGCGGCTATAATCTCATCACCGGCAACGGCACCGTCAACGTGGCGATGACCAGCGGCAATGATTATCGCAATGTCATCTACAGGGGGGATTTGTCGGGCACATTTCGCACCGGTCCGATCGAACATAATCTGCTAATCGGCGTCGCCTACAATGTCCGCGACAGCCATGTGCCCACGGCCGTGCGTCGTTCCTTTGCGCAGAATCTCTACACTCCGATCGCGATCCCGCAGCAGCCCACTCCGCCGCGGATCATTCCGAACCCCTCGCGCGTGGAAGATCTGGGCATTTATGTTTTCGATCGCGCCACAGTGGGCGACTGGCTCCAAGCGACGATCGGCTATCGCAAGACCGACTACAGCGATGTAAGCCTCACCTCCTCCTACAAGATCAAGCCGGACACCTGGTCCTATGGCGTCATGGTGAAGCCAGTGGCCTGGGCCAGCATTTACGGCAACTACATCGAAGGGCTGGAGCCTGGTGCGATCGCGCAGCAAATAGCCAACAATGCCGGCGAGATCCTTCCGGCCGCGATCAGCAAGCAGAAGGAGGCCGGCATCAAGATCGAGCCGCTACGAGGCCTTCTATTGACGGCGGCCTATTTCCACATCGGCCGTGCCTCCTCCTACCTCAACAGTGCAAACTTCTTCGTGCAGGACGGGCGTGCGGTCTATGAGGGCTTCGAATTCAGCGCGACGGGCGAGATCACGCCCAATCTCTCGGTCGCAGCAAGCGCCGTTTCCTTGGATGCTGTTCAGAAATCCGGGGCTGCGACGGTTGTCGGCAAGAAAATCGAGAACACAGCCAAATTCTCCGGTTCGCTGTTCGTCGAATATCGCGTTCCTCAGGTCGACGGCCTGCGGCTCTCGGCAGGCATGTTCCATGTCGGCCGCCGGGCGGTGAACGCGCTCAATCAGGGTTTCGTGCCTGGCTATACGACGTTCGATCTCGGAGCGAGCTATGCGTTCGATATGCTCGGCAACCGCACGACCGTCCGGATCTATGGCGAAAACATCACGGCCAAGCGGTACTGGGCCGCAACTGGATCGAGCCTCCTCCAGCAGGGCTTGCCCGCGTCGGTCAAATTCTCTCTCTCGACGCAGTTTTGAAGTAAGCGTGGCCTGGAGGCTCTACCTTGACCGAGATGCGGGATGCAACTGATGCGACTGGCCATCGCCGCCCTCATATTGGGAATTCCGCACGCCGCATCTGCCGCGGAGCCGCCGGCGCTCGACATCTCGGGCGACGTGCGGCTCCGGCTGGAGCAAGATTGGGACAGCCAGACCGAGACGGGCGTGAAGCGTGAGGAGCGGACCCGAGCTCGCTTCCGCGCACGCCTGAACGCCAAGGCCGACTTGGGCGACGGTTTCATTCTACGCGGTCGGGTGCGGACCACCGGCGAAAGCCCGCAAAGTGCAAACATCACGTTTGCCGACTTCGATGGCAATCCGGAAGACGACCTGAAGATCCTCGTGGATCGATATTCGCTGGCTTGGCAACATAGAGCGGTGGGGATCGAGGCGGGCCGGATGGCATTCCCCTTCTTCACGCCCAACGAGTATTTGTGGCACAACGATGTTGCGGTGCTCGGCTTGTCGGGCAACCTTGGCGTGCCGCTCACGGACGCCGCGAAGCTGAAGTTCAGCGCAGGCGCGTTCAAACTGCTCGTGGGACCTGCCCGCTATTCGGGCAAGCTGATCGCCGGTCAGGCGGTGCTGGAACGCGGACTGCCGTGCTCGCGGCCGGTCTTTTCCGTTTCGCTGCGGACCGCGGCGACAAGGACCGACTGCGGCTGCGCGACGGCAATGGCAGCCGCGACTACTCGATTCTTGCGCTCAATGCGCAGTACAAGCTGCGCGCCGCCGGCAAGCCGCTCATCGTTGGCGCGGATCTCTACCGCAACCTCGAAGGGTACAGGGACGCGCTCGACCCGATCAGCCGCGCCCATGCTGACCAGCGCACGGGCTATGTGCTCTCCGCAGCCTGGGGCGACACGAGCGAGCCCCGCCACCTCCAGTTGGGTTATCGCTGGTTTCGCATGGAAAAGCTCGCCGTCAACGGAAGCTACGCGCATGACGATCCGTTCCGCGCCGGCGCCGTCGCCGATTTGAAAGGGCACGACATCTACGCAAACTATGCGATCAGCAAAGCGTTCACCTTGAGCATCAGGGCCATGGCGGTCGAGCGCCTCACCACCAGGGAAGACGGCAAGCGAGCTCGCCTCGATCTCACCTACAGATTCTACTGATCCCGGGCCAAAGCACTGAAGGACGGGTAACAAGCCTGCACCCTCGGACAGGCTGTTACCCCCTGTCCGTCGCGATAAGAGCACTATGCCGGAAGCGCGGCCAGAGCCCGGTCTTTCCTGAGGATCCGCGCCGACCGCTTGCGCATCCAGATCAGCACGCCGGTCACCGACAGCATCGTTACCATGAGACCGATCAGGCTGACCGCGATGCGCCACGGCAGACCCCAAACCGCCCCCATGTGCAAGGAGGTGATCCATTCGGTGAGCGTGTTCGCGCCGTTCTGACCCTGCGGAAGGACCAGCTTCCGTAACGTGCCGGTATCGCTGTCGAAGATCGCCAGCGACCTACCGCCATGCGTCCGGATGTCTGCCGACGACGTGAAGATATAGACATAGACGCCCGCATCGGGGCGGTGGAACAACGCGGCCTCGCGCGACGGATCAATCGTCAGGCCACGGCGAGCGATCTCTTGCCGGGCCAGCCGTTGCCCAACGGCCACGGCAGCCTCGAAATCGAGGCGCGGGGCAAAACGCGGTGTGGGCGGCGGCACGATGCCATCCTGCAGCCGCTCATAGCCGAACAGCTTCATCACCGGGCTGTACACTTGGGTGAGGTTGAAGGACACACCCGACCAGGCGAAGACCATGAGGAGCGGCCATACCCAGAGCCCGCCGGCGCGGTGAAGGTCAAAGGTGAGCTTGTGCTGGCCTCCACGCCAGCGCACCAGCCATGCTGGCCTCCAGCGGGACCACCAGGACTGCGCCCGGCGGGGCGGCTGGATGTCCCGTCGCCTCTGCCTTCTCGGCACGGTGAGGTAGAAACCCACAAAGCAGTCGAGCGTCCAGATCAACGCGGCGATGCCGAAGGCCAGGACGCCATAGTCGCCCAGCGCCAAGCTGTAGTGCAGCCGGTAGAGGAAAGGCATCAGATTGATCATGCCTTGGCCGATGTCTCCCCATTGTCGGCGGCCCAATGTCTCCCCCGTGTAGGGATCGACGAAGACTTCGTCCCATTCCTCCGACCAGGGCCGCAGCGTCCCGCTGGCCGGATCAACCCGCTGGATCTCGAGCTTCAGGCTTTGGCCGGGCTCAAAATGGAGTGGTAGATAGTTGATCACGCCACCCGGATATGCGGCCCGCACTCTATTCCGGAGCGCCAACGGATCGAGCACCGCGGCGCCGCGCGTGGGCGGAGCGACATTATGGATTCCCGGCGCGGCGAGGGTATCGAGCTCATCATAAAAGGCGAGTAGAGACCCGGTTGCCCCCGCGATCGTCAGGAACAGCGCAATGGTCAGTCCCGCCCATCGGTGCGCGATTACCCAGATTTGGCGGGCCGGCATCATCGGTCAGAACCGCGTCGTGAGCGACACCCGCCAGGTGCGCGGCGCGCCTGGCCACACCTCGAACTGGCTGAAGGCGTGGGTGTAATAACGCTCGTCGGTCAGGTTCTCGACGCTTGCGCCCAGTTTGATATTGTCGGTCAGCGCATAGGCTGCCTGCATATCTGCGCGCCAATAGCCGGGCAACTCGAAGCTGTCCTCAAGATCCCCGGAACGGTCGCCGGTGTAGGTGGCCGAGGCGCCGAACGTCAGGCCCGCGAGTGCTCCGTTACGAATCTCATAGTCGCTCCGGAGCACCAGGCTGTGGCGCGGAATGTTGCGGATGCGCTTGCCGACCAGCGCGGTGTTGGTGTCCTCGGTGGTCTTCGCCCGGGTATAGGCATAGCCCGCATAGAGGCTGAGCCCCTCGATCGGCCGGGCGCTCGCCGACAGTTCGAAGCCCCTGGCTACCTGCGCGCCGATCGCGATCAGGGCGGAAGGGTCGTCGCGGTCGGAAACCGCGACATCGCCTCGCTTGAGGTGGAACAGGGCAGCATTGAGCGCCAGCCTGCCGCCGAGCAGTGATGCCTTCGCGCCCAGTTCATATTGGGTGCCGGTTTCGGGTTCGAGCGACGAGCCGTCAGCGGTGACGCCCTGGACCGGAAGGAAGGAGGTGGTGCGGTTGGCGAACAGCGCCACGTTCTCGACCGGCGTGTAGAGAAGGCCGAACTGGCTGGTCCATGCGGTCTGCGTCTGGCGATTGACGTTAAGCGAGCCGGTGCCCTGGATGCTTTCGGTCCGCTGGCGGTAATGCGACCAGCGCACGCCAGCGACGAACTTGATCTGCTCGGTCAGCGTGATGCGATCCTGCGCAAAGAGACCCGCCGTCCGCGTGGACTCGTCGGTTTCGCTCCCGAAATCCGGGAGCGGAAAAGTCGCGGGCCGAGCCGTCAGGTCATAGACAGGATCATAGACGTCGAGGCTGGCGGCAAGCCCGACGTCGCTCAGATTGTGCCGGTCGAACCAGGTGTAGTCACCGCCCAGCACCAGCGCATGCGCGATCGGCCCGGTTTCGAAGTCCAGGGCCAGATCGCTGTGCGCCGTCCAGGTGTCGCCGTTCGAAACGGATGTCAGGACCGCGCGCATCAGGTTGCGCTTGGCATCGTCCTCCCAGCCCAGCAGGCCAAACACACCCTCTTCATCTGTCTTTTCATGCGTCCACGAAAGTGCGGTACGCCAGCTCGCCCGATCGCTGAAGCGGTGCTCGACGCGCGCGGAGACGTCGGCGTTCTCACGAATCGAGGGCGCGAAAGTCGGATCGGCGAGACCGAGCGAGCGCGGCAGAGAGCCATTGGGATTGGCGAGCACGGTCCCTTCTGCCGGCAGGCCGTTGACGAACCCCTTGAGCTTGTTGCGGGTGTAGAGGCTCTCGATCGTCACCGTGGTCGCGTCGCCGAGATCGAATGCGACGGTTGGCGCGATGAAGAGATGCTTGCGGTGCCAGAAATCGACGAAGCTATCGGCATCGTCATAGGCGCCCGTCAGGCGGAAGCGGACGTCGCCGTCTGCGGCAAGCGGGCCAGTGAGGTCAATAGTCCCCCGCCAGTCCTGATAGCGGCCATAGCTGAGGCTCGCCGCGCCCGCCCAATCGCGCTGCGGCTGCTTCGTGACGACGTTGACCACGGCCCCCGGCTGAAGCTGACCATAGAGCACCGACGCCGGACCCTTGAGCACTTCAACCCGCTCGATGGCAATAGTGTCACGCGCCTGGCGCAGGGCATTGGCGTTGATGCCGTTGACAGTCTGGTTGGCCTGGAAGCCGCGGATCAGATAGGTATCGCCGAACGCATCGAGCACTGATCCATCGCGTGAGGCGCCCGGCACGAAGCGCAGCGCATCGCCAACGGTTTCGCTGCTGCTGGACTCGATGAGGCTTCTGTCGAGAACATCCACCGATTGGGGAATGGAGAGCGTCGTATCTCGCGCAATGCGGCCGTAGACTAGAATTTCCTCGGTAGCGGCATCGTCACCCTCTGCCGAGGACCGAGTTGTTGCGGTCTGGGCAAGCGCTGGCACTGCCAATAGGCCAGCTGCCGCGAGGGCCATAGCGGAGATCCGCAGCGCGAGTCTTGTTTGACGAGACCGGTTCGCAGGCCCCGACAGGATAGTAGCGGCCTGTCGCGGCGCGAGCGCCGCGACGGTAAGCAAGCGCAAATTCTTCACAATGCCCCCGTTTCAGATTCAGTGATTTTGGGGGCGCAGCTACCGCTATTGCGACGCCTTTGCAATATCCAGTGATTTTTTCACCCAAATTTCGCGACGGGATCGATGCTCAAAGTCATGCCAGGGTAGAACAAGCTGCCGACGCTCAACATGCTCGTGCGGCCGCAGAGCAGCCGAGGCCGCTAGGATCAAATGGCGGACTGAAACCGTCATTGGGGGTATGCCGGCCGAGATATCGGATGATGACGTCATCGGTGATGCCGAAGATCGTGGGAGTATCCCTTGCTCCAGAACCATTGGCCCAGTAGCGTCGACGGATGCGCTTGAACTCCTACTGAATTCTTGCGCGATGACCGTCGCTTGGCCCGGCGCGCAGAGTCACCGACTGAGACACGCGGCGTGAGGCGCCCCGGGATTGCCAGGGCCCCGACAGTTGAGCGGTAGGCTCTCCGATCGCTAGCAGTCCGTTCGTTTGATCGCCCGAACGCAAGATCGCTTGAAGGGTGAAGCGTTGAGCTCCGGGAGCGACAGGGCTAACCGGTATCGCTACCCGGTCGCAGCGCTTGCCTCAACAGCGATGCTTTCGATCGATCTCGTGCCCAATTACCGCGCCGCCGCCGGCGCCGAGGATGGTACCTGCGGCGCGGTCGCCATAGCGATCCAATCCGCGACCGACCAACGCGCCTATCGCACCGCCGATGATCGCGCCCGTCGTACCGCTAGTGCGGCAGTCGCCGCGGTAGTAGCGATTTTCGCGGTAGCGTCGATCGTAGCGGGGGCGAGCTTCGTAATAGTAGGTGCGGTCGTATCCGACTGGCTCATGATAATCGTATTCGTCCCGGTACCGACGATGTTCGCGCCTGCCGTCATCGTCGTCGTCGTCGCTGTCAGATTCGTAAGAATACGAATGATACTCGCGCACGACCCGCTCTTGCGCAAACGCCGCGGTCGGGACTGAGGCCAGCGCGCTCAGTCCCGCAATGCCCGCCAACAACACGTCCCTCATTCGCATCATGTTCGTTCCCTTTCCTCGTCGACCGTTGACGGGGGCAAGCTGACAGCAAGGCGATGGCCCGTACCTGAACATTCGCGACATGAGCAGTTCAGTTCATCCGGAAGGGAAAGCTTTTGGCCTCAAAATCACGGAATCATGGGATAAGTTCGCACACCCGTGCGGGCTGACGTGCCGGAACGGCAACTGCCTTGGCCGTTTAACCTTGAAATCCCAGATCAATATTTCGCAAATCTTGACGGCGAGCCCGCTTACCGCCGTGCGATGGTCTGCCAGCTCTACGCCGCGACCAGATCATTGAGATAATGCCATAGGAAGATCGCCGGTAGAACCATGCCCACAATCCAGCGGGCGATGCTGCTGATCCATCTTGTTCGGGGCGAGCACAATCGCAGGATCACTGACCAACCCGGTCAGAGTGAGTGAACCGATCGCAGGATTGCCGGCTCCGTTGAAGGCATCACCAAAGCCGCAAGGTTCGAGCGCAAATCCTATCGATCCGCGACGTCCATGCACATCGAATCCCCCGACAGGTGTGAGATCACATCGACGCAATCTCACGGATCCAATCGTCGATCTCCGCTTCGACCCACACGGCGCATTTCGGGCCAAGCGATCGCGATTTCGGAAACCTGCCTTCGCTTATGCGCTGATAAATGGCCGAGCGCTTCATTCCGACCCGAGCCATCACCTCGGGCAAGCGCAGAAGCCGGGCAGGCGAAGGCACCGCCTCGTCACAGGGAGCAGTGGAAACTTTGTTCTGGGGAGCGGCGGTCATTGGTCATTCCTGTTGTCATGAAAGCTCCGTCCCCTCCGAAGCGGGTTGGATCATCGTGGCAACGACATCGCAATGTCGCGGTTGGCAAAATCGTCGATGTGCTTCGCCAGCATGCGCGCGACGAGCTGCGAAGTTCCATTCGCCCAACGCGGTCTCAAATCCGCGATCCTGCGTCCCAGAGTGCGCTCAAGGTGTACCGGCAAGGCGCCAAAGAATTCCTCCAAGAACTCGCCCATCTCGCTGCGCATCCACTCGCACGCGAGGTCCTCCTGCCCGGTCAGGGCAAGGATCATGGTCGCCCGTGGGAAGGCGCCACAAACGACAAGAATGCACGCTGCTTCGTCGAGCCCGATCGGCCGTTCGCCGCGCATGACACGCAGCAGTGTCTCCCTGTGCATGCCGACCTCGCGCGCGATCTGGTGCCTCGGCTTGTCGGCTGCTTCGACAGCGTGCGCCAGGATTCGGGCGAGGCTGTCGTTTGCCTGACCCTTGACGGATGGGGTTTGATGCATGGTTGATTCTCCTCATTCATAGCGGTGAGTCGCAGCCATATCCCGGCTGCTCTTATGTAGGAAAATGAAAAGAACATATACAGAACTTCTCGTTTATAGGCGAATCGCTCTCAGGCATCGAGTCGTCGGCGATCGTCGCCGGCACGGCTGGAAAACTCCGCCACGATCTGACAGATAATCCGCTGTTTTCTGCCAAACACGCCGACAGCATCAAATCGATCCGTCCGTATTCTTCCGCGAAGAGGCAGGTTGAGCTCGCCAGCCTTTCCTACAACGATTTCCTAGATGCATGTGGAACGCACAGCGAACGAAAGACGCTGTGTTCACCCCTCCAGACGGAGCTCCATATGCAGTCCCTCACCCTCCCCCGGCGCATCGGTGCCAATGGCCTCGGCCCCGCCAAGTTCTCTCGGGCCATCAATCTTGCCATTCCCGTCGCCCTGGCAGCGCTCGCCGCCAGCGCTGCCTATGCCGGCGCCGACACGACCTTCACCCCGGCGCTGACCAAGTTCACGGACTTTCTCGAAGGCTCGGGCGGCAAGATCATCACCGTCCTCAGCCTCGCGGGCGGCCTGATCGGCCTCGCTTCGGGGCGCTTCTCGCTCGGGCAGGTCGCGGTTCCGGTTGGTGTCGGCATCGGCGTCGGTACGGGTGTCCCGATCGTCACTTCGGTCGTGACCGCGGTCATCTGACGGTCGGGCACGGGAAGGCGCGTCGTGATGACGGACCCCTACATCATTCCCCGTCGGCTCGACGATCCAGAGCTCATCGGCTTCTGGACCATCGACGAGTTCGCCGGAATGATTGTCCCCTTCACCTGGGGAATCCTCAGCCAGCATATCTTCATCGGCATCGTTGTCGCCTTCGGCGCCTGGTTCGCGCTGCGAAAGGCAAAAGCAGGACGCGCCAGCTCCTGGGTAGCCCATGCCGCATATTGGTATCTGCCGGCCGGGTTTCTGGGCCTGAGGTCGACGCCGCCTTCCCACTGCCGCCTGCTTGCCGGTTGAGGGGAGAGACCCATGTTTGCCGACATTTCGCACGAGCGTCAGCAGTCCCTGCTGCGCCAACGCAACCTCCTGGCGCTGACCAGCACTGGCCTCGGCCTGGCACTTATCGTCGCGACAAGCCTTGCAGCGACCCGCGACCGCGAGGTCGTGCTGCTCCCGACGCTGCCCAAACAGTTGACCGTGACCAGCGCCGGCGTTCACGCCGATTATCTCGAACTCGTCACCCGCGACACCGCGCTCGTTCTCCTGAACCGGAGCCCCGAGGGTCTCGATTACTGGATGAACGAGATCCTGAAGCTCGCCGATCCCGGCAGCTAGGCGTATCATCGAATTATCGACCACGAGATCGTTCGTTAATCGGTGATGTAACCGAGCTCGTCGAGGATTGCCCGCCACTCGTCGAGGGCGTCGCCGAAGGCGATGTAGCCCGGCTCGGCATCGGTGCTGGGCCCTTGGCGCAACGCAATGTCCCAGCGTGCCGGGTTCAACGGGATCGTCTGCGATCAGATTTGGCCGGCAGGACAGCCCCGCCCCGGCAGATTCAGGCGCCGGCTCAGGCTCAACATCGAATATCTGCTGACCGCAGCGTTCGTGGGCTACGGCTTCATCGCCCTGCTCCTCGGGCTCGCCGGACACTTCCGCTGATGCTCAGCGAGTGGGAACTCTGGGCTTGTGCCAATCAGGTGCTGACGACGCATGGCGACAAGGCCCCGCTCCATGTTGCCGAACAGATTGGCGCCCTGGCGCTGGCCGGCGACGAGGCAGGCATCCAAACCTGGCAGGCTATCGCCCGACGGATTGCGCAGTTGACCGGAAAAGATGGCGATACACCGCTGCAATGAGCGGAGCGTCGCCCAACATCCGGGTTACCCGATCGGCGCCAGGTCGCCCGGAAACAGGCAGGACTGAATCCCGCCGCTGGCATAGCTATCACCCTCGATAACGAAGCCACGCATCCTCTCGACCAGATGCCGCGCAAGATCGACACGGGCGCTGCGCTGCGCGCGCGGATCATCGGCATTCAGACCAGCGAGCGTCGGCTCGGGCGCCGCGGCGAGCGCAACTTCAAGATGGGTCAGCAGGACATCGTCAGCGATTCGGGGCATGATCGCCATGAGAACAAATATAGAACTTTTAGTCAATCAGCCGCATGCGGATGGATGCGGAAAGGCCGGTCAGATTCCGATCTCGAAAGGCTTGGTGAGCGAGCGGTCCAGTTCCGGCGGTTCGCGCGCAGGTGCCGGTGCCGGCGCCCGGTCCTTCGCCTGGCCTCGCGCGGCGGCGTCGCGCAGGAGATCGACGGTCTCCAGAGCCGAGCGCTTCATTCCCGGATTGCGTTCGACTGCGGCCTCGAGCTTGCCGGCGTTATCGACGAACAGCGTCAATCCATCGCGCAAGCGGGTGACCGTCACCAGGAAGGTTTGCTGGTTCGCCAGATTACGCTCGCGGCTGTCCATGACCGCGATCCCCCGATCGGAAGTCAGGCCCTGCGCCATGTGGGCATTGAGTGCATAGGCGAGATCGAGCCGTTCGAGCATCGGATCATCGCGCCCAAGCGTGTGCTCGGCCCCGAGCGAAGTCTTCACCGTGACGGATTTGCCGTCGATAGCGGTGATGCGCGCCTGATCGGCATTGAGGAGGCCACGCTTGTGATCAGTCTCGGTCCAGCGGATCCGGTCACCCGCATGGATGTCGAGGGTGCGAACTTCGAACAGGCGCAGCGGATCCTGCTCGCCTTGCGGCCGCAACTGGCCGGGCCGGAATTCGAAGCAGCGGCCACGCTCGTTCTCGAGGCTGACCCGCTCCCGCGCTATGTCGGTTTCGACCACCCGATAGCGCCCGGGCCGCAGACCCTGGGCTCGCTGGCGCCGGTCGACCTCGACCACCGTGCCGGCTGCGTAGCTGCGTGCATAGCGCAGTTCCTCGCGCGTCACGTTGATGCGCGAGAGGGTTCCGAGCCGCATCGACCCTGGCCCCAGTTCGCCATTGGCCTTCAAGCCGGTCTGGACGGCCTCGTTGACTTCACCGCGTAGCGCCCGGCCCGAAGCATAAATCGACGTCGTCTCGCGCTCCGCCGGCGACAGCGAGAGCCAAGCCGCAGCCGCTTCGACGGCAGCCCCATTTCCGGCTTCCACGACATGGGTTCCCAGATGCCGCAGGGCCTCGTCGATATGACCGCCCTGGGCCGCATATTGGGCGTCGCGCAGTGCCTTTTCTCTAGCGCGGAGGTTGACGCTCATGATTGCGGTTTCGACGCCCGCCTGCTGCATGATGTCGAAGGGTTTCCCGGCATCGACCGCGCCAAGCTGCTTCCTGTCGCCGATGCTGGCGAAGCGGTCCAGTTCCAGCAGATTAGCCAGACGAACGAGCTTCTCCTTGTCGGCATTGCCGACCATTGAGGCTTCGTCGAGCAGCACGACGGTGCCGCGCATCGCGGCCTTTGCCTCGGCAACCCGCGATGGGCCGGCCCCTTCGAGCAGGTCTCGATGCTGGCGCAGGAAGCGCGACACCGTCATCGAGGGAATGCCGGTTTCACGCTCGAGCATCTGGACCAGCGTGTTCTGCACCGCGAGAACCGGCGTACCATCGCGCGAGAGCACCAAAACCATGCCCGCTTCGGCTTTCAGTTCCGGCGCGATGACGGGCGGGCGGGCACGAATGTCCTGGCATTCGCGCTCGATGGCCTCGATAGCCGCTTCGGCCGCAGCCACGGCTTCCTCGGCGCTATCCTCGTCTTCGAGGATCGCCGCATGCTCGTCGTAGGAGGCATCGAGATCATCGAGCCTCGCGACTTCCGCTTCAGTAAGCGGGGCAGGTTCGGCGGGAAGCCTGACCAGCCCTTCGACCAGGTCGTGGCTGGCATAGGGATCGAGCGTCGGCTTGACCCAGGCAAGACCCTGCTCGGCGGCGAGGGCTTTGGCCTGCTCTTCCATCTTTGCCGCGGCAAGGCCTTCGAGCAGCGCAACATCGACCCAGGATTCGCTTTCGTCGTCATCGAACAGTTCGCGCTCGATCCGGCCGCCGGCAGCGACGTAGGCATCGCGGCCGATAAGGCGTGCTCGCGGATCGCTGCCTCGGACAGTCCCGGAGAGGACCATGCGCCTAACGCTGTCGGGATTGGGCGCGTAGTAGGCCGAGGAGACCTGCTCAAAAACGCGGGCCTGGATTTCCTGGTCGGAAGTCGCACCAAAGGCCTTGGCGATGTCGAGCGTGATTTGGCCGGAGGCCAGTGCCTCGAATACGACGGGCGCAAGCGTCGAGAGGCGCAGACGCCCCTCGACAAAGCGGACCGTCAGGCCGAAGCGGCGGGCCACATCTTCGACAGTTGCCCCTCCTGCCACGAGCGCCGCAAACGCCTGGGCCTCATCGGCCGGGTTCATGGCAAGGCGGTGGAAGTTCTCCGCGAGGCTGGTCTCGACCGCAGCTTCGGCGCTGTCCTCGAGCACGAGGCACGTGACTTCGTGATCGCGGGCGAGGATTTTTTCGTCTGCCAGCGCCAGCATCGCTCGGCGGCGGCGCTCGCCGGCTTCTACCTCGAACTTCCCCTTCGCAGCGGGTCGTACGATGAGATTCTGCAAGAGGCCGCAGGCTGCGATGCTCGCTCTAAGTTCCGCATCGGCTGATGGATCACTGTGGCGGCGGACGTTGCGGGGAGACCGGACGAGCTTGTTGAGCGGTATCGACTTGATCATGACACACTCCTGATTGTAAGCCCAGTGCATCGACCATCGATGCCCAAATGGCTCAATCAGGGCAAAGCGCCCTTTTCTCTGATGCGTGAGCAGCAGATCACACTGTTAGCACTGTCCGGATCACCGGGACTGTATGCTGCCAAATTGCAAAGCGGAAGACACGTCGGGCGGATCAGGAGCTGAAATGCGCCATGCACTGGTAATAATAAGCAATACGCGCTAGTATTTGGCGCCGCATTCATAAAAATTGGGCCAGGAGTCCCATACACATGTCTGAAGATTACATCGCCACGCGCGAAATGCTCATAACCCTAACATCTGATATTGTCGCAGCCCACGTTAGCAATAACAGCGTGGCGGTGGGTGATCTCCCAACGCTGATAGCGAACGTCCACCTGGCACTATCAGGAGTTAATCAGCCGGTGAAGGTCGAGGAAGTTCGCCCAGAGCCGGCCGTGTCCATTCGAGCTTCTATCAAGCCGGACTACATCGTGTGCCTAGAAGATGGCAAGAAGCTCAAGATGCTCAAGCGGCATCTGATGTCGCAATACAACATGACTCCCGCCGAATACCGCGCGCGCTGGGATCTTCCAGCGGATTATCCAATGGTTGCGCCGTCCTATGCCGAAACGCGCCGCAACCTTGCCAAGAAGATCGGCCTCGGCCGCAAGCCAGGTCAGACCAAGGCTACCAAGCAGGTTCCGGCAAAGCGAGCGCGGAAGGCACCGGCAGCTCCTCCACCGCATGCTAAAGACGACTGAATAGTCCTCGTCGGGAGTTGCACGCAGCGGCTCCCGCAAACGGACGTCAGCATGTGAAATGGTCTGCGCGGCCAGTTCGTAGGGACTGTGCCGCATAAGCTGCTTTCGGATCAATTGGCTGGTCGGACCGCCACAAACTGACCACAACTTCAGATCTTTATCGCAAGGGGTAAGGAGCTTTAGCAACGCCCGCCATTGGGACATTGCTGCCGGTTCAAGGCCAATCAACGATCGGCAGGGTCAGCCAAGAGCGGACGACCGTTCGTAAGGCGTTGATTGGCCAAGATGTTGGGCAATCTGGTGACTTCCCTTTCAAACGCAATTATCAGGATGGCCGACCGTTGCCACCGCTGATCCTGCGCAAGCTCCCCTACCGTAAACTGGCGACAAACTATTTCAGCCGGGTGGGAATCCCGGCAGTCACAAACCACACCTCATCGGCCGCGCGCGCCATGGCCTGATTGAGCCAGCCCGCCTCGTCCCGGAACTGCCGGGCCAAAGCGTTGTCCGGGACAATTCCCTGGCCTACTTCGTTGGACACCAGCAGCAATGTGCCCTGAACCGACGGAAACAGCCCGGCCAGCCAAGCGCGCGCCGCCGCAATATCCTGGCCGCCAAGCATCAGATTGCTTAGCCACAGGGTCACGCAGTCGACCAGAATGACGCCATCTTCCCTATCGTTTTCCAGTATCGCTTCGCACAGTTCCAGCGGACATTCGACCGTCTGCCAGTGGCCGGCCCGGTCGGCGCGATGACGGGCGATCCGCTGGGCCATTTCATCATCGAATGCCTGCGCGGTAGCGATGTAGATATGCGGGCCTGGCAGGGCATCGCCCAGTTCTTCGGCATAGCCGCTCTTGCCCGACCGCGCTCCACCAAGAACCAGAATCGTCTTGCCGTTCACTGCTCCCACTTGCCTTTCATGCTGTTCTGCGACAAAGGCGCGAGCGTTACAGGTTCCCAGCGATGGGATGAATAGGGAATCCGGGAATGGCTTCGTGCCATGGTCCGGAGCTGCCCCCGCAACTGTGATCGGCGAGTCGCCGCTTCGTTATGCCACTGGCCTTCGGGCCGGGAAGGTGAAGCGGCCGACACTGACCCGAGAGCCAGGAGACCTGCCCGTAACGGTCGTTCTTTTGTCCGGACGGGGTGTGCCGGATGATGATCGAGGTTCCCTCGCGTGACGACTTAGCCAGAGTCGCATGCGGTGGCTTCGTCCCACACGCGTGATCGCTGTCGTGCGACTCTTTTGACGTTGTTCAAAAGGGGGAAACCCATGCGTGTTCTGAAGACTGCACTGCTGCTTTCCGCAGCCACCCTGCCTGCCGTCGCACATGCCGAGGACGCCGAGACCATCATCGTCTCCGCCAATCGGACCCAGCAATCCACTTCCGAAGTCGCCCAGTCGGTCACCGTCATCACGCTCGATGACATCGCTACCCGGCAATCGGCCGGAGTTGCCGATCTGCTGCGCTCGGTGCCTGGGATCACCGTCACCAGCAATGGCGGACTTGGCACTACCACCTCGGTCAACATTCGCGGGGCGGAGAGCGACCAGACTGTTGCGCTGTTCGACGGGGTGAAGCTCAACGATCCTTCCACCCCCGGCGGCGGCTTCAATTTCGGCAATTTACTGACCGGCAATATCGAGCGGATCGAGGTTGTCCGCGGATCGCAGTCCGTACTGTGGGGCAGTCAGGCCATCGGCGGCGTGGTGAACATCGTCACTCGTGCGCCCACGGAGAAGCTCGCCCTCAACCTCGCCAGCGAATATGGCTGGCGCGATACGGCGCGTGTGGTCGGCAATATTTCGGGCAAGTTCGGCCCAGTCTCGGCAAATGTCGGCGCGGGCTATCTGCGCACTGACGGCTTTTCGACCTTCAACGAGACGCGCGGCGGCACGGAACGAGACGGCTATCGCAACATCGGCGCAAACGCGAAGTTCAACATCGCGCTGTCGGATGCGGTCTCGGTCGACCTGCGCGGCTGGTATTCGGACGGCAAGGTCGGCATCGACGGCTTCCCGCCGCCGACTTACAGCTTCGGCGACACGCCAGAGTTCGCCAGGACCAAGGAACTGATCGGCTATGCCGGCCTGAACGCGGCGCTGTTCGACGGACGCTTCCGCAACCGTATCGCCTATACGCTGACTGATACCCGCCGCCGAAACGTCGATCTGACGGGAGGCATCGAATTCGAGACCTTCAACGCCAAGGGGCGCAACGAGCGGTTCGAATATCAGGGCAACTTCGACATCACCGATGCGGCGAGCGCCACTTTCGGTGCCGAAACCGAAAAGGCCAGCTTCCGCACGTCAAGCTATGGCGGCCCCTTCGCCATCGCTAGTGCGCGGATCAACAGCTTCTACGGCCAGCTTAGCGCCAAGCCGGTCGCCGGTCTGACCCTGAGCGCGGGTCTGCGTCATGACGATCACGACACGTTCGGCGGCAAGACGACCTTTTCCACCAGTGCTCTGTTCACGCCGAATGAAGGCAACACCGTGCTGCGCGCCAGCTACGGCGAGGGCTTCAAGACGCCGTCGCTGTACCAGCTGTTCAGCGACTACGGTAACAAGCTGCTCAGGCCCGAGAGTTCCCGCAGCTGGGATGCTGGCATAACCCAGAAGCTGCTGGACGGCAGGATCGAGGTCGGCGCCACCTGGTTCCACCGCGACACGCGCAATCTGATCAACTTCATCAGTTGCAGGCTTCCCCTGACCGGCATCTGCTCGGGCCGCCCCAACGGCACATACGACAATGTCGCCAAGGCACGGGCACAAGGACTTGAGTTCACGCTCGCTTTGAAGCCGGTCGATGCGCTGCGGGTGCAGGCCAACTACGGCTATGTCGATGCGATCAATGCCATGACCGGCCTAGATCTGGCGCGGCGGCCCCGGCACAGCGTCAACGTGTCCGCCGATTACGACTGGGCGTTCGGGCTGAAGACCGGAGCGACGATCACCCATGTGGGCGCAAGCTTCGACAATGCCGCCAACACCCGCAAGCTGGATGGCTATGCCCTGGTCGATCTGCGCGCCGCCTTCCCAGTGACGCACAATATCGAACTCTATGGCCGGATCGAGAACCTGTTCAACGAACAATACGAGACCAGCTTGCGCTACGGCACACCGCGCCGCGCCGCCTATGCAGGCGTGCGGCTGGCTTTCTGAGCAGGAGGACAGCACCCGTGGACGCGCATGCCGCATTGATGTGGCACGGCGGACAGACGGCGGCGGCGGCGCGGCTTTATCCGGCCGCGCCGCGCCCCTGGCTGGACCTCTCCACCGGCATCAGCCCATGGGCCTGGCCGGTGCCGGCGATAGAGCCGCACCTGTGGTCAGCCCTGCCATCCCCAGCTGCGCTGGAGCAGCTGGAATTTGCGGCTGCGCGCGTATTCGGCATGAACAGCACCGAACAGATTGCCGCAGTGCCGGGCAGCGACATCGCCATCCGCCTGCTCGCCAAGCTGCTGCCGGCACAGCGCGTCGCCATCATCGGGCACAGCTACGCCGGTTACCGCGCCGCCTGGCCGGAAGCTCGGGTGCTGCCATTCGACAAGGCGCGCGGCGCCGATCTGATGGTCTGCGCCAATCCCAACAATCCTGACGGGGCGGTGATCGAGGCGCGAAAGCTCCAGCGACTGCGGAACATCCGTATCGTCGATGAGGCCTTTGCCGATGCCATGCCAGAAGTCAGCATGCTGCCGCACCGCAATGGCGCGATCGTGCTGCGCTCGTTCGGCAAGTTTTTCGGCCTTGCCGGTGTCCGGCTGGGTTTCGTCATCGCCAACAAGCCGGTGATCCGCGAACTGCGCGATCTTCTTGGCGACTGGCCGATTTCCGGGGCGGCGATTGCCATCGGCACCGCCGCCTATTGCGACAGGGCGTGGCAGGGCCTGCAGCGCCACCGACTGACGCAAGGCAGCGCGCGGCTTGCCGCGTTGCTGTCAGAACATGGGCTCGACGATCTCGGCGGCACCGCCAATTTCAGATTGTGTCAGGCCGCCGACGCGCCCGGCCTGTTCACCCATCTTTGCCGGGCCGGCATTCTAGTCCGGCCCTTTGCCAACAGGCCCGATCAACTGCGGTTCGGGCTTCCCGGCACGGAGACCGATTGGGGAAGGCTCGACACGGCATTGCAAAACTGGAGGTCAGCGAAATGACGGACGAAAGCGTTGCGGAAGACGACAGCCACACCCGCCACAACGAACGCATGAAAAAGCTGAAGGTCGCGCGCGACAAGATCCAGGCGCGCAAGACGATCGAGCGAGGGCTGCTGATCGTTCACACCGGTAACGGCAAGGGCAAGTCGTCCTCCGCTTTCGGCATGGCAATCCGCTCGGTCGGCTGGGGGATGAAGGTCGGCATCCTGCAATATGTGAAGGGTAGCTGGGACACCGGCGAGAAGGCTTTCTTCGCCGCCAATCCCGATCTGCTGACCTTCGACGTGATGGGCAACGGGTTCACCTGGGACACGCAGGACCGCGCGCGTGACATCGCCGCGGCCCGCGCGGCGTGGGAGCGATCGAAGGCGCTGATCCTCGATCCCACCTATGACTTCGTCATCCTCGACGAACTCAACATCGTGCTGCGCGACGATACCCTGCCGATTGCTGAGATCGTCGAATTTCTCAAAGCGCGTCCGCTGGAAAAGCACGTCTGCATCACCGGGCGCAATGCCAAGCCGGAACTGATCGAGATTGCCGATCTGGTGACCGAGTTCCAGGAAGTGAAGCATCCCTTCAAGGCCGGGTTCAAGGCGCAGAAGGGCGTCGAATTTTGAGAGCTGCGGCGCTTCTCGCCGCCCTGTCGCTTGGCCTCGCCCTCGCGGGATGCGGCAGCGCTGCCCGCGTGCCGGTGACGGGCGGCGCAGGCGCACCGCAGCGCATCGTCTCGATGAACCCCTGCGTCGATGCTGTGCTGAAAGAGGTGGCAGCGCCGGGACAGATCGCGGCGATCAGCCAGTACTCACACGATCCCCGCGCCACTTCGGTGCCGCTGGATTGGGCCTCCCGCTATCCGGCCAACAACGGCAGTGCCGAGGATGTGATCGCCGCCCGGCCCGATCTGGTCATCGCCGGACCTCATGTGGCGGTGCAAACCATCACCGCGCTCAAACGGCTTGGTATCCCGCTGATGCAGGTGACGGTTCCCGAGACAGTCGTGGAAAACAAGGCTCAGATCGCACTGATCGCTGAGCGTGTCGGCCGGCAGGACGCCGGGCGCGAACTCACCGTGCGGATCGATGAAGCGATGGCGCATAGCCATTGGCCGGGCAAAGCCGCGCCCGCGCTAATCTGGCAGGGCAGCGGGCTGGTGCCGGGCAAAGGCACACTGGCCGACGAACTGCTAACCCATGCCGGTTTCCGCAATGTCAGTCCGGCATTCGGTCTAAAAAAATGGGACATCCTGCCGCTTGAGGGGATGTTCCTCAACCCGCCCAAGGTACTGCTCGCCGGACGGGCCGACATGGGCGCGGGCGACGGCGATGCCAACCGGATGCTGTCGCACCCTGCCTTGCGCAAGGCCGGGCGCCATTTTCGGATCGCGGACTATCCATCCAATCTTCTTCACTGCGGCGGCCCAGTGATCCTGCGCTCGCTGGCGCGGCTGACAGAGGTCAGGCGAGAACTGGGAGATACGCCATGAAGCTCAACCACACGCTCCTCGCCTCCCTCCTCACGGCGCTGTTGCTGTCGCTTATGGCGGGACGGCACTGGATCGCCCTCGATCACTGGCTGGGCGGGGATCTTCAATCGCTGATCGTCATGGAACTGCGTCTGCCCCGCGCCTGTGCCGGCGCGCTGGTGGGGATGTGCCTGGGCATGGCAGGCGCGGCGATGCAGGGCTATCTCCGCAATCCGATGGCCGATCCGGGGCTGTTCGGCGTTTCCTCAAGCGCGGCGCTGGGCGCGGTGATCTCTCTGTTCTTCGGCTATGCGGTGCAGGCCTGGCTGCTGCCGGTCTTCGCGCTGGCTGGCGCAGCGATTGGCATGGCGGCGCTGGCCACGCTGGCGGGCCGTTCGGGCAGCCTGATCCTGTTCACGCTGGCAGGCGTCATTCTGGCCAGCCTCACCGGATCGCTGACGAGCCTGCTGATCAGCCTTGCGCCCACGCCCTTTGCCAGTTCCGAAATCGTCACCTGGCTGATGGGCGCGCTGGTCGATCGTAGCTGGGACGATGTGCGCCTCGCCTTGGTCCCGGCGGTGCTGGGCATGGCCGCGCTGCTGCGCGCCGCACCCGCGCTCGATGCGCTGACGCTGGGAGAAGCCGCAGCCCGCTCGCTTGGCGTCGATATGGCCCGGCTGCAATGGCTGATCGTGCTGGGCGTGGGGCTGACGGTGGGCGGGTCAGTCGCGATTGCCGGGATCATCGGCTTCGTCGGCCTGATGGTCCCGCACATGATGCGCCCGCTGGTCGATGACCGGCCATCGGCGCTGCTCATCCCCTCAGCACTGGCGGGAGCCATCCTGGTGGTACTCGCCGACAGTCTGGTGCGCCTGCTGCCGTCTGCTTCCGAGATGCGGTTGGGCATCGCCATGTCGAGTCTGGGCGCGCCGTTCTTCCTTGCCCTGTTGTTTCGCGTGCGGCGGGAGGTGGCGTGATGGACTTGTCCTTCCACGAAATTTCGCTCACCCTGCGTGACCGCCCGGTACTGCGCGCGGTCAGCGGCGCGCTGACCGCGGGTGAGATCACCGTGATCCTGGGCGCGAACGGCGCGGGGAAGTCCACACTGCTGTCTTGCCTCGCGGGCCTGCGAAAGCCCGATGCGGGACACGTCCTGCTGAACGGGCAGCCCCTTCACGCCCTTGAACCTCAAGACCGCGCACGCGTGATCGGCCTGCTGCCGCAGCAGGCGGACATCCACTGGAACGTCAACGTCCGCACGCTCGTCGCGCTCGGCCGCTTGCCGCATCGCGGGCGATGGGGTCTGGGCGCAAAGGATGACTTCGCGATCGTCGCGGCGATGACCGCCGCCGACTGCGCGCATCTGGCCACCCGTAAGGCGCAGCGGCTATCGGGCGGCGAGCAGGCCCGCGTGCTGCTGGCGCGCGTGCTGGCGGGCGAACCGCGCTGGATCCTTGCGGATGAGCCCTTCGCCAGCCTTGATCCCGCGCACCAGCTCGATGCCGCTGCCTGCCTGCGCGCCGCCGCCGCACAGGGCGCGGGCGTCGCCGTGGTGCTGCATGACCTGACCCAGGCCGCGCGTCTGGCCGACCGGGTGATCGTGATGAAGGAGGGCAGCGTCATCGCCGCCGGGCCGGTGAGCGAAGTGATGTCGGCGCCCGTGCTGGAAGCCGCCTATGGCGTGCGCGTCCATGCCGGGCAGGATGCCGACGGCGCTCCACTGATCGTGCCGGTGGCGCGGCTGACGTGACGCTGGACCGGCCCGAACAGCTGCTGGCGGCCCTGATGGTAGAGGCCGCGCTGGGCTATCCAGCGTGGCTGCTGCGCTGCATAGGCCATCCGGTGACATGGACGGGCCGCCTGATCGCAGCGATGGACCAGCACTGGAACCGAGGGATAGGCCAACGGGCGAGCGGATTAGCGGCCATGCTGGTGCTGCTTACGGTGGGCGGTGGGATCGGCTGGGCAATCGAGCGGCAGGCGGCCGGCTGGGTGGGAACGCTGGGCGTGATTCTGCTGGCCACAACCGGCCTCGCGCAGCGCAGCCTGTGGCAACACGTTTCCGCCGTGGCGGCACCCCTTGAACAGGGCGATCTGGACAATGCCCGTGCGGCCCTGTCGCACACCGTGGGGCGCGATACGGCGGGGCTGGATGAACCGGGCATCGCCGCCGCCGCGATCGAAACGCTGGCTGAAAGTTTCTGCGACGGGATCGTCGCCCCCGCCTTCTGGTTTCTGACCCTTGGCCTGCCCGGCCTGCTCGCCTTCAAATGTATCAGCACGGCAGACAGCATGATCGGCCACCGGGATGCCCGTTACGAATTGTTCGGCAAGGCCAGCGCGCGGATGGACGATGCACTGAACTGGGTTCCGGCGCGGCTTTCGGCGGTGCTGATATGCCTTGCTGGCGGCGGGGGCTGGCGGATCATATGGCGCGATGCGCGGCGTCACCTTTCCCCCAACGCCGGCTGGCCGGAAAGCGCGATGGCTGGCGCACTGGGCGTGACGCTGGGCGGCGGGGCGTTCTATGACGGGGAGTGGATTGCGCGCCAGACACTGGGTGATGGGCCGCGCCCTGTCCCGGCCGATCTGCCCCGCGCCCAGCGGGTCTTCCTGCGTGCGTGTCTGTTGCTTTGGCTTTGGGTGGGGGTAACAGCATGGCTGCACTGATGTTGCAGGGGACCGGGTCGGATGTCGGCAAATCGGTGCTGGTCGCCGGGCTGTGCCGCCTTCTCGCCAATCGCGGGCTGAAAGTGCTGCCATTCAAGCCGCAGAATATGTCGAACAACGCCGCCGTCACCGCCGATGGCGGCGAGATCGGCCGGGCGCAGGCCTTGCAGGCATTGGCTTGCCGCGCGCCGCTGTCGGTCGACATGAACCCGGTTCTGCTCAAGCCGCAGTCGGATCGTTCAGCGCAGGTGGTCGTGCATGGCAAGGTGCAGGGCACGCTGGGCGCAGAATACTATCGCAGCCGCAAGGGCGAACTGCTGGAGACGGTGCTGGCGTCCTATCATCGTCTGCGCGCAGAGGCAGATATTGTTGTGGTAGAAGGCGCTGGCAGTCCGGCAGAGATCAACCTGCGGGCAGGGGACATCGCCAACATGGGCTTTGCCAGAGCCGCACAGGTTCCGGTCGTGCTGGTCGGCGATATTGATCGCGGCGGGGTGATTGCCTCCGTCGTCGGCACCAAGGCGGTGATTGAACCTGAAGATGCTGCGATGATCCGGGGCTTCCTGATCAACAAGTTTCGCGGAGATGTAGCCCTGTTCAATGATGGCTATGCCGCGATCGCACAGCGGACCGGCTGGGAAGGCCTTGGCGTTATCCCCTGGATCGCCGCTGCCCGGGAGCTTCCGGCCGAGGATGCCGTCACCTTGCAGGCGCCGGAAGCAACGGGCGAAGGGATCATGGAGATTGCCGTACCCATGCTGTCGCGCATCGCCAATTTCGATGATTTTGATCCACTGGCCCATGAGCCCGGCGTCCGAGTGATCATGGTGCCGCCGGGCAAACCGATCCCCGCAACTGCATCGCTCATCATCATACCCGGCACCAAGGCGACGATTGCCGATCTGGGGTTCCTGCGCGCGCAGGGATGGGACATTGACATTGCCGCCCATGTTCGGCGCGGTGGGCGGGTGCTGGGTATCTGCGGCGGCTATCAGATGCTGGGCCGCAGCATTGCCGATCCCGGCGGGGTGGAAGGCGCGCCCGAAACAGTGCCAGGACTTGGCCTGCTGCCGGTCGATACAGTGATGCAGGCGAACAAGACCCTGCGTGAAGTGAGTGGCACGAGAATCGCCGACGGCGCGCCATTCCGTGGCTATGAAATCCACGCCGGAGCCACAACCGGCATCGCAGCCGACACATTCCGGCCACTGCTACGCATGGCCGATGGCCGTGATGAAGGCGCAATCAGCGCTGATGGGCGGATATCAGGCTGCTATATCCATGGCCTGTTCAATCTGGCCGCCCAGCGTCGCGGCTGGATTGATGGCGCATCGAACGGCGTCGATCAGGATGCTGCCGTCGATAGTGCGCTGGACGCGCTGGCCTCTTCGCTCGAGCAGCATGTCGCGGTGGACCGCCTGTTTGTCATTGCGCGGCAGGCAGCATGACCGGCCCCGTTTTTCCGCCCCAGTTCGCCGATCAACTCGGCTCGCTGCTGGCATGGCGGCGCGATGTGCGGCATTTTCAGAGACTGCCCTTGCCGGATGGCATGCTGGATCACCTGCTGGACATTGCCAGCCTTGCCCCTTCGGTCGGCAACAGCCAGCCGTGGCGTTTCGTACGGGTGGTGTCAGAGGAAAGACGCAGCGCGATCATCGCCCATGTGGAAGCAGAAGACCGGCAAGCCGCCGCAATCTATGACGATGATGCCCGCGCTGCCTATGATGGCCTGAAACTTCACGGCTTGCGCGAAGCGCCCGAACATCTTGCAGTGTTCTGTCAGACAGATCCTGAAGCAGGTCGCGGGCTCGGCCGCCAGACCATGCCGGAAACGCCCGTCTATTCCGTCATCATGTCGATTCACACGCTATGGCTCGCCGCGCGCGCCATGGGTGTTGGCATGGGCTGGGTATCGATTGTCGATCCGGCAGCGATGAACAGTCTTCTCGATGTGCCCGATGACTGGCGCTTCATCGCCTTGCTCTGCCTTGGTTATCCTGCGCAGGAAAGCGAAACCCCGGAACTGGTCCGCCGCCACTGGCAAGACCGCCTTCCGGCTGACCAGACGAGGTTCATCCGATGACGATCACGCCAGCCCTTGTGCAAAACCGCCTCGATAGCCTTGCCAAGCCGCCCGGCAGTCTGGGCAGACTGGAGGCCTTGGCGGTGGAGCTGGCAGTGGCCCAAGGCACATGCACGCCAGTCACCCGACCGCGTCGACTGGTGCTGTTCGCTGGCGATCATGGCGTCGTGGCGCAAGGGGTGACGCCCTGGCCGCAGGCAGTGACGACAGCGATGGTCGTCACGATCCTTTCGGGCCGCGCCAGCAGCACGGCGCTGGCCGCCGCGCATGGGGTGGACGTGCGCGTGGTCGATGCCGGTATCGCCCAGCCGCCCGCAGGCCCGTTCCCCCCGCATTACCGCGCCGCCCCGGTCGCACCAGGCACGGCTGATTTTGCCACTGGTCCGGCAATGACCCCCGCGCAGTTCGATTCCGCATGGGAGCTTGGCGCGGATGAAGCCATGAGCGCCGTGGCCGCTGGCTTCCGCCTGCTCATCGCCGGAGAAATGGGCATAGGCAACACCACGGCATCGGCCTGCATCACCCATGCCCTGACCGGCGTGGATGCCGATACCGCAACCGGCAGCGGCGCAGGCGCCGATGTGGCAATGCGCGAGCACAAGCGCGCTATCGTGCAGCAGGCCGTCGCCCGGCTGGGCAGCGCACGCGACAAGGCGGCACTGGCGGCGATCGCCGGGTTCGAGATTGTCGCCATGGCGGGCTTCTATGCTGCGGGAGCCGCAGAGGGTGCTGTGCTGTTGCTCGATGGCTATGTCACCACCGCCGCCGCGCTGATCGCCGAAAAGCTCGCACCCGGCACTGCCCGGGCCATGATCGCGGGCCACCGCTCGGCAGAGCCAGGGCATGGTGCCGCTCTGGCCCATCTTGGCCTCACTCCGATACTCGATTGGCAGATGCGGCTTGGGGAAGGCACCGGCGCGCTGACGGCACTGCCCCTGCTCGATAGCGCCGCCGCCCTGCTCTGCGATATCGCCACCCTGACAGAAGTTATGGGGGAATGAGCAGAACTATATTCCTGCCGCTGCTGCTGGCGATCCAGTTCCTGACCCGCTTGCCGGTCAGCGCCGCGATACCGCCACTGGACGCGGCGCAGCTGAAAGCCGGATTGCGTCGCTCTGTCCTGTGGTTTCCTCTCGTAGGCGGGATCGTCGGTTGCATCGGCGCGCTGGTGATGTGGGGCACCGGGATGTTCTGGCCGCGCATCGTTGCGGTGGCGCTGCTGCTGATGATCGAGGCCCGGCTGACCGGCGCTTTCCACGAAGATGCAGTGGCCGATTTCTGCGATGGCTTCGGCGGGGGCATGACTCCAACCCGCATCCGCGAGATCATGAAAGACAGCCGCATCGGCAGCTATGGCGCGCTGGGGTTGATGCTGGCAGTAGGGCTGCGGGCGGCCTTGCTGATCGCGCTTCCGGGGGCACTCCTGATCCCCGCGGCGATTGCTTCGGCTTCGTTTGGCCGCTGGGCGGCTGTCGTGGCGATGGTGATCGTGCCGCCACTCGAACAGGAAGGCAGTCTGGCCAAGGACATCGGTCAGCGCCCCGGGATAGCGACGCTGTGCGGCGCAACCCTGCTGACCTTGCCTTTCCTTGCGTCGCTAGCCCTGCTGGCACCTGTTGCAGTACTGGCAAGCATAGCGGCTGCCCTTGGCTTCCTGTTCTGGTTTCGTCGCTTGCTGATGCGCCACCTTGGTGGCGTGACAGGCGATTGCCTTGGCTTTGTCGTCTATGCGGGCCAGCTCATCCTGTTGCTTTGTGTAGTCGCGCGATGGCCTGCCGCCTGATCCTCGTGCGTCATCCGCCAGTCAACTTGGCCTGGCAAAAACGCTGCTACGGCCAGAGTGACCCTGGCCTGTCCCGCGCAGGACAGGCGATGATCGGGCCGCTGGTCAGTCAGATAGCTGCTCGGAAGCCTGCCGCGATCGTCCACAGCGATCTAGTGCGTACGAGAGCCATTGCCCTGCCGCTGGCGCGCAAGCTGGGGATTGCCGCAATTGCCGAGCCACTCTGGCGCGAACGCGACTTCGGAACGTGGGAAGGACGCTATTGGCAAGCCATCTACCGCCAGACAGGCAATGCCATGGACGGAATGATCGATGCGCCCGACAAATTCCGGCCGGGAGGCGGTGAAACCACGGCCGAATTTGCCAAGCGGATCGAGCAGGCGATGGCCGCGCTGCCCGATGTCCAGTCGATCGCCATCATCGCGCATGGCGGGTCGATAGCCTGCGTCCGGGCGCGGCACGGCGGCGCCCCGCTCAGTCAGCTTGGCGAGCTCATTCCGCCGGCGGGTTCGTACACCATCCTTTAGGCCTACGCTTAGCACTGGTCGACGACAGTTCGGTGAACGCGGGGTGTTAACGAAAGGCCGCAACCGACGCCCCATTCCAGCTGACGGGAGGCTGCTATGTCGGCGCACCTAGGCAGAGATCTACGAGTGTCGCCAACGGCGGGTATCAACCTAAGCTGACATTTCCGGCACCGCGCAGGAACGACCGGCATTGGTCGGTGCCTTCCAATCCAACCATCAAGCCGCGTGGCTGGTAGCTTCGGTGGACGCGTTGCACGCCCAAGATTATCCTTTACCGTCATGTTCCACCTCAAATGCACGAAGAAACTGCTAGATCGGATCAAACCCGAACTCGCTGAGGCCGGACAAAGCGACACTTCGCTGGGAAATTGGTACGCCACTGTCCTGTTCTGGAAGCCTCAAGTCGCTTTGCTGCTTTCTGAGCGCACGCTGCTTCCCGTGCTAATGCCGCTGGCTCCAGCGGCAACGCTTGCTCGACGCTTCCCGGCGCAGCTGGCGCTAGTCCTGAAAGAGCACGGTGCCCCAAGCGAATTCATTGCACAGGAAGTCTGGCGGATGGACAAGGTCCAGTACGCCAAGACGGCGAACCGGAGCGTCGTAGGCATCCTCAATGAGTTCGTTAAGCAGGCCGAATTCTGGCTGGCTGCCTATGCCTATGAGAAGGGTGATGATGACGACCTACTGGCGATATCCGCCAAGCTCGCAGAGACACCGTGTAGCCCGCTGTACAAGGGCCCCGTTTCGCCAGACAAAGCCCTTCATGAACTCGTGAAGGCTGGTGCGCGGGCATGAACGCTCTGGCCGCCAGCTGCGCTCGAAGATCCTACAGCACTCAGCCGGAAGCCCAACTCATGCCGTCAGACGGGATCGGGCGGCAAATCGACGATACGGAAAACAGCCCCTGTTCCAGCATCACGGACGAGGTCAACGCGCTGGCCATCCCAATGATAGTCGAGGTGCCGTCCCTGAAGGGGGTTTGACGCGCAGTCCGGGTAAAAAAGCGCGACGCATTCTCCATCTGGATGCCGGATACTCGGGTAGGCAATCCCGTCCGATCCTGCTGTCCTGAGGGACTGCGCGAACGCCTGAGATGCTGCATAGCTGTCGGGATCGAGCGCCGGAACCGGCTCCCCCGCCTGAGGCCGGAGATCATGCAGGTCTGCATCGACCGTCATGACGATCTCCCGGAACTGCGAGGTCCAACCAGGCGCCTCCTTGGTTCGTGCCATGAAGCGCGCATGGTGGTGGATCGTCTCGAACAGCGCGGTTTCAAAACGGTCCCCAACATAGAGCACGCCGTAACTGCCGCCGGTAAAACGGCTCGGCCGATTTGTGCTGACATGGGTGAATGGCGCCATGAGGTAGGAGGCGCCGTTGCCGCCGACGCGGCGGCCAACCGGAACGAGGTCGAGATTACCAATCGTCGCCATGATGCGAGGATTGGTCTTCTGCTCGGCCGAAATCAGCAGCGGCCAGTCCGCGGGATCGGCGATGTCCTCGAACAGGTCGCTCGGCGGAAAGGCGCTGCGGATGATCCTGACAGCGCCCTTCCACTCAACTCGAGAAACGGGGATTTCTGCTGCTTCGCTCACCAGCCACCGCGCTCAGCGTCGAGGTAGCGACGCACGCGCATGATGTCAGTGAGTTCACCTCCGAGCATCATATCGAGGGCGCTGGAGCCCCCGAACGCATCATTGGCCGCCCTAATCCAGGCATACCCGCGGGTCGCCTCCGAGAAGATGATACGGAGCGCCTTGTGGATCCCCATGAGGTTGGAGAGACGCGCGCGCCCATCGCGCGAAACGCGCCCGGGGCCTTCCGCCTTCCAGCGACGATAGGATCGAACCGGCATGTCGAGCAGGGTTGCCGCCTGCTCGTCGGTCAGTTCCCATTTGCCAAACAGATTGAGGACTGCCCGGAACATGGCAGATGCCTCGTCCTGGGTAATCGGATCGGGCCGGAAGGCGGTAACGGCAGTATCGACGGGTTGCAGAGCCAGCATGGCAGTTCTCCATATGGCATCATATACGGCGAATAATGCCATTTGGCAAGGAACTATGCCGATGATGCCAGTCTGGCAATCACGCTCGCCGCGCCCTCGATCGGCACGAAGAGCCGGGTCTGATAGCGGATGATCTCGGTAAAGCAGCCTTGGACCTTGTACCAGTCGAGCCGAGCAGCACTCCATCCCGTAAGCTCAAGTCGCTGTGAGCCATTGACCAGGTTGCGCTTGACCATAAGCAGCTCGCGGCCCGCGAACTCCATGGCCCTGCCCGTTGCCAGGACGGTCTGGACAATGTCGTCGGCGGAAAGAGTTTGCTCGCGTTCCAGACCCAGCGCTCGGCACAGTTCGGGCACACAATGGGCGGGAACCTCGCGGCCGAGGAGCGAACGGCCATCTGCTGCCGAGATGCGACTGACCCTCACGAAATCCGAAGGAAGCTTGTCCCAGACCGGCAGTAGGAGGCCCGTCGCAAGATAGAGGCGCTCGCGCTTATGGCTGGTCCGCGCTTCCTCAACCTCGGCTGTCCAGGCTTCGCGGAAAGCGTCGACGGAGATGCCCTCCCAGTTGCTCTCAGCCAGCTGATCCTCGGTGATGTAGCTGCGCTTCAGCGGGCGGAGCAATTCGAAGCGGGAAACGCGCGAGCCGTCATCGGCAAGAATGCTGCGGGCGGGCACGAGCAAGGCAACACGACCTGAGCGGGCGTTCCGAACAGGCCGCTGCCGTTGCCCAACGAGGCCGTGGAGCTCCTCGAGCCGCTTCAGGGTAAACGGCTTCACGGCGCGGGCAATTTCCAGTTCCAGCAGATGGGTCGTCGCGCCCGAGGATGGATCGGTGCGCAGTAGCGTGTCCGACAGGACCGTAAAGTCGTCGACCGCGATGGTCTCAAGGCCGAGATCGAGTGTGCCGGCCTGACGGGCGGCATCGATACGCGCCTCGACCAGCCCCATGAACTCGTCAAAGATCGGGTTCTGCAAGGCAATCGGCAACGCGAGGATGCGATTGAGCCAGTGCTGGATCGACGGCAGGTCATCCACCATCGACCCGTCAGGGGCTTCGATCCGGAGGCCTGTCAACTCCTGGAAGCGCCCGAGGCTGACCTCTTCGAGCTTGCCGGTGAACAACAGGCCGAACCAGCGATGGAGCGCCTCCTTGGCATAGATGCTTTCGAGATTGTCAGCCGGATCGAAAAGGTTTTGACCGCCGGTCTGGCGCTGCCCGCGCGTCAAGGCACCGAGGCTGTCCAGGCGCCGCGCAATCGTCGAGATGAACCGGCGTTCGCCGCGCACATCGGTCGTCACCGGTCTGAACAGTGGGGCCGACGCCTGGTTGGTGCGATTGGTCCGGCCAAGCCCCTGGATTGCGGCATCAGCGCGCCAGCCCGGTTCGAGCAGGAAGTGGACACGCCGAGCCTGGTTCTTGGCGGCCAGATCGGCATGGTAGCTGCGTCCGGTTCCTCCGGCGTCGGAAAAGACCAGAATGCGCTTGGCCCCGTCCATGAAGGCCTGGGTTTCAGCCACGTTGGCGCGCGGCGACCGGGATTGGAGTTTCTGACAACCATCGCGGCCGACGATGAGCCGGCGTGTCCGGCCGGTCACTTCCGCCACCTGATCCACGCCGAAGCGTTCGATGATGGCATCAAGCGCGGTCGCGATCGGCGGCAAAGCGCAGAGCTGCTCGATCATCCGGTCGCGCGCGGCGAGTGCTGATCGGCACAGTATCGGCGCACCCTGCTCGTCGCTCTTCGGCTCTGAGCGAGGATTGCCGTTTTCATCGGTGAAGACGGCCATGAGGCGGACAGGAAAGCTCTTGGCGAGATAGTCGATCACATATTCCCGGGGGGACAGATCGATCTCCAGTGCTTCGCGTTCTTCGTCCGAGAGGTCGGCAAGCCGACGATTGAGCATGGCTTCTGCGGTCGAGATCAGCTGGACGACTGCGGCGTTTTCATCGGCAACCACCGCGTCGATGGCTGGTAACAGGCTGGGCAGCTTCATCGACAGGAGCAGCTGCGAGAAGAAGCGCTGCTTGGTTCCTTCGAAGATTGACAGCGCTGCGAACTTGGCGCCCGAGTTGAGCGTCCCGCCAGTTTCGCTATCGACGATCCGCGTGGCCTCCAGCGCTTCGCGCAGGTTGGCGTGGATGATCGCCCAGGCTTCAGCGTAGGCATCATAGACCGCGATCTGATCCTCGCTCAGGCGATGCTCTAGGATCTCGTATTCGACGCCGGCGAAGGACAATGCGCGCGCGGTGTAGAGGCCGAGCGACTTGAGGTCCCGGGCGACCAGCTCCATCGCTGCGATTCCGCCGTCACGAATGTCGGCGACGAACGCCTCGCGACTGGCGAAGGCGGTCTCCGGCCCCCACAGCCCAAGGCGGGTCGCATAGGCCAAATTGTTGACGTCGGACGCGCCGGTTGCCGAAGCGTAAAGCACCCGCGCGCGGGGCAAGAGGTTCTGCAGGCGAACGCCAGCGATACCCTGCTCCGAGCCCTTGACCTTGCCCCGCGAGCCTTCTCCGCCAGCAGCATTGGCCATGGCGTGTGCCTCATCGAACACGATCACGCCGTCGAAGTTGTCGCCCGCCCATGCCAGGATCTGATTGAGGCGGGTTGCATCGTTTCGGCCCGAACGCAGGGTCGGGTAGGTCACGAAGAGAATGCCATCGCGCATGGCGATGGAGGTGCCAAGTTTCCAGGACGCCAGCGGCTGAATGTCGATCGGGAGACCGCCTAGGGCTGCCCAGTCGCGGCGCGCGTCTTCCAGCAGCGCCTCGTTCTTCGAAATCCAGATATGGTGGCGCTCGCCGCGTACCCAGCGATCGAGAATGACGCTCGCGACTTGGCGGCCCTTGCCAGCGCCGGTGCCATCCCCGAGGAAATAGCCTTGCCTGTAGACCTGACCTTCTGCTGACGCCTTGAGCGAACAGCCCTTGTCCTCGGGCTCGAACCGACCGGGAAGATCGCGGGCATGAGCGCTGGCGGCGTAGATCAGGGTCTCTGCTTGGGCAGCAGACAGCAACCCCTTGGCGATAAGCCCGTCGGGCAGCTGCGGCACCGCGTCCGGCTTGGGTGCCGAGATCGACCCCATGGCGACGGACTCGACGAGCGGCGTTGGATGCTCGGCCGCGCCATCGATCACGATCCGGCTGGGGCGATAGGGCAGATAGTGGCCGACCTGTGCCTCAAGCGGCGCAGTGGTTGCGAGCGCCTCGTAGGTCAGCGCGCCGATGGTCATTGACGCAGCTCGAGTGATCGTTCCCGGAGCCGGGATCGGTCTGCGTGACGCGGCTACCAGTCGGAACGGCGAACGAGTTGGAAGGCTCGATTGTTCGGTTGCGGCCTGCCTGCTGTCGCGAGCAGGCAAGGCATCGACAAAATCGACCAGCTGGCGGAAAGCGTTCGTGCGAATAGCGACGGGCTCGTTCACGCCTTCCACCTTGTCGAGAACCAGCAGTCGCGTGGTGATCCCGGTGCCATTCTTGATGAAGGCACGCTCGACCGCGGCATTGAGCCGCAGCGACGCCGGCCCCTTCACTCCGGCCAGAAACCGCGCGCAATCGAACCATTCGGGCATGATCGCGACAAGCCGGCCGCCGGGGGCAAGCCGGTTCCAGGCCGATCGCAGATGCCTCGCCCCGGTGCGGCCATCGTGGCCCCGCTCGATCCCGTGAGAATACGGCGGGTTCACCAGCACGACGCTCGGGATGATGGCCGGATCGAGCAATTCGTCGATCAGCTCGGCATCATGTCCGGTCACGCGGGCAGCCGGGAAAACAGCAGTCAGGCAGTCGCGGCGCAGCGGCGAGATTTCGTTCAAGGCAAGGCGCGTACCGGCTTTGGTCGCCCAGACTGCGAGCATTCCGGTACCGGCCGAAGGTTCGAGCACGAGCTCATCGGGTATCAACCCACAGGCCCGTGCGGCAAGCCAGGCGAGGCGCGGCGGCGTTGCGAATTGCTGCCATTCGATCTGCTCGTCGCTGCGATTGGTCTGGGTCGGAATTCGGTCATCGAGGCAGCAGAAGAACTGATCCGCCTCGTCGATCGGGGTTGAGAGCTGGATCTGATGGAACGCTTGCAGGTGTTGAACCTGTGCCAGCTCTAGAGCTGCGTGGGCGTCACGCACCGACCAACGCCCGAGAGCATCGCTGCCCCCGAAGTGCTGGCTCATGATACGCGTAACGTCGCTGCGTGACAGCGCGCGGCCTGCTGCGAGCTCTGAAGCCATGATCTGGGCCGCAGTCGCAACAGCGGGCGGTGATGGTTCATCGAACGCAAAGGCGAGAGAAGAATTGGACATCGGAACCTCCTGACGAGGTCCTGCGGCGGGCAGGCCTCAATCAGCCTATGGCCCCCTCCCCTCTGCCCAACGGATCAGGTTTACGGGCAAGCCGGGACTTCAGCTCATCATTCCAGTCAAAACCGGGCGAGGCCGGAGCTCGTGAGTGGATGACACGATGAGGCGCAGCGTAAGCCTTCAGCGCTCGCTGTTCCGCGAGAGCGCCTCCGGCATCATTGTCGATGAACAGATGGAGTTCACCCACGCTCTCCGGGATCGCAACAAGGCCGAAGCGCTCGTTCCCGAGCGTTGCCCAGCAAGGGATCCCGAACAGCTGCATTGCTGAGAGGGCGCTCTCGATACCTTCGGCAAGGCCCAGTCGCCCCTGCTGCGCCGGGACAAGCCTGACGGCTCCGCAGCCAAGACTGCCGAGTGCGCGCTTGGGCCGTCCGAAGCCTGCCAATCTGCCGCTCCGCACGTCGAGAAACGTTCGGTGTACCGCGATTATGCCAATGTCGGTTGTGACTGCGGCTAGCATCGCGGGGAGAAATTGGACAGCACCGCGCGGCCCGAGCGGCGTGCGCGTCAGGTAACGGAGTTGATCGGATGCGGGCAGAATACCGCGCTGCGCAAGGTATCGTGCGACCGGGCTGTCGGAGATCGCCGTCGCCGATTGCCACAAGCGCCGCGCATTTGGACTGAAGTCGCCATATCTCTGCCTTTCGATGGTCTCAGCGTCTGAAGCGTTGAAAAGGTCGCGGCTGCGAACGCCCTGGCGATCCAACGCCGCAATGACGTCCTCAGTCAGGCATCCCGCGAAGCAGTGAAACAGGATCGCCTTTCTTCCCAGTGTCACACTCAGTGAGGGAGTTCGGTCGTCATGCGCCGGACAGCAACACATGCCTTTGCCCCGACTCCATATACCCTGAAGGCTTTCGACGATGGTGCGGGCGCGGCGTTCGAGTTGATGAGCTTTGTCTAACGGGGGCATCGACCTACTCCGGTTGAGGTGCCCTCCCCGCGCAGCCTCCGCTCTGCACTCGCGCCAAACCAATTTCCTACATCGTTTGTTCTTTATATGTTCTAACTCGATTCGGCTAGACAAGGATCGAGAAATGACCATCAGAACTCTCTTGATCGCAGGCATCGCGATCACCTCTGCTATCCCCGCCAGTGCCCAGGACATAGCAGCGCCGGCCATGATCGAAGTCCCGGCCAGCCATTCCGAAGGCATCCGGATTGCTGAAACATCGAACGGCTTCCAGCTGGTCGAGCATGGGCTGTGGCGGTTCACCCGGGACGGCCCGGCGTCTGTTCTCACTGTGCCACATAATGGCCGTGTCAACCTGCCATACAAATACGAACCCAAGGCCAAACGTGGCCCGTCCGATTTCAGGCGAGCAAGCTACCTACCCCACATCTATGCGGCGGAAGCGAAGTACTCCTTGCCCGCGGGCCTGCTCGATGCGCTCGTATGGACAGAATCCCGATATAACCCCGTCGCGGTCAGCCCAGCAGGTGCAGCAGGTCTCGGACAGTTGATGCCAGCAACGGCAAAAGAACTCGGGGTCTTCAATCGCTTCGATCCTATGGCCAACATCTTCGGCGCTGCGCGGTATCTCCGGCAGATGCTCGACAGGTTTGGCGTGGTCCACCTGGCGGTAGCGGCCTACAATGCTGGGCCAGGGGCAGTCGAACGTGCAGGTGGCATTCCCCGCAATGGCGAGACGCCGGAATATGTTCGCAATGTGCTTCAAAGTTGGAAGTTCTAGCTTCCACGAAGCCTCTTGCGCGACAGAACTGGAAGCGGAAGCTTAGGTGATGAGATCGCAGCGCCGGTACACTTTCGGCGGAACGGTCAACTGGCGTCAGGCGGCTTTAGCGAGGTCATCGATGCGCGCTTCGCAGGTGCTCTTCACCAAAATCTGCAGCTCTTTCACACGCCCGGCGATCCATGTGAGTTCGTCGGCGGAGATCCGGTATGAAGGTGAATAGCGGGCTTTGACGTAAGCATCTCGCAGGAGGGCGTAGCAGCGCTTTTCGAAGCGCCCGGTACGCGGCCAGACGTCCTTTAGCGAGGGCTCAAGTTCCTCGGCCATGTCGCGCAGACGATTAAGATTGTGGGATTTCGGACTCCAGAGCGTCCGGGTGAGGAAAAGGCAATGGTAAAGTCTCTCGACCGCCTGATGGAAAAGGAACGCAGCTTCCTTCGGCATGCCACTGGCCTGAGCATTTGCGGCTAGATCTTTGAAGTTCGACGCGCTGCTGAACCAGTCATCGAAGTAGTCTCGTGTTTCCTTGAGAGCTTGCTCAGGCGACAACGGCATCGGCTCGACGAAGTGAAAGCCGGGCTCTTCGAACAGGACAATGCCATCCTTGAGAATGTCCATGAAGAAGTAGCGACCGAGCCGCAGCTTGTCGTTCACGTCTTCAAGGCTGTGGTAGATCAGGCTGACCGGTGTACGCAGGACGGTCCCAGCGGAAAGATCGGCAAGCAGCCTGTTCTCGGTCGCCTCCCAGAATTCGGCAATATCCGTGAGATCGTCGTGGTTCACCACGACGAGAAGATCGTAGTCGGAGAAATAGCGTCCCACCGGGTCCTCGACCCAATCACCACGGGCATAGGAGCCGAACAGGACTATCTTGAGCAACTTGCCTGCGCGGAAGCGTGGCTGCGTACGCGTGGAAATTGCTTCGGCAAAGCCCGTGCGCACGGTCTCGACCACATGTGCAAGTTCGCGCCGCTTGCTTTCGGGCAGGTGATCGAGGCCGGAGTTCATGGAATGCAGATTCGACGGTTTTGCTTCTCGTGCCAAGGGCAAAATGAACAAGGCATCAGGAAGGCTAAGATAAGTCACTCGTCGGTAGCAGCGCTACTCTCGGCTGGTAATCCAAGCCGAACAGACGGAGCCCCGGAGATGATCGATCCCAGCAATGACGTCGGGTTATCGCGGCCATCACCGGGCAACGGATAACAAACCTTTCGTCATATCGGGCGTATAGCGCGGCAAAGAATGTGTCGAAGTGCAGCCCGCTCTCATCGCTTGGAAAGCCCGGTACCAACCTTGTCCGGCATTCCTCTTCCATGGCAACCATGGCAAGTGCCGCCGCCTCGCATTGTCCGGCTTGATCCATGAGGTCACGGCGCCGCCCCAAAACCTGCAGGGCATCATGAAACCGCCGCACTGGCGACACCGGCGCCCCATCCTGCGCTAAAGCGGCATTGCCGCCACCTCGCCGCCAGTCCGGTGCGGCACTGTTGTGTGCTGCCGAGTTCTGGTCCGTAGCTCGGTTGCCGCGCAACAGCACCAGATGTCCGATAACCAGTGCCGGATGCACCATGTGGAGATTAGTGCATTCGCCGACAATTTCCTCGAGGCGGTTGCCGAGATTGCGAAAGGCCCCGGTGACGCCCTTGCACGACACCGAAAGCACAGGCCCGATCCGGGCAAGTGAAACCAGAACGTCGACATGCTTGGCTCTGATCCCTCCGAGAACAGTCCCTTCCCCACATCCGCCAAGGGTCGGATCGAAGTAGAGCAGTGGCGGCTTGCGTTTACGACGCTCCACACGAAATGGTGGCCGCGGAATGATATCGTCAGGATCGAAGCCACCTTCCACGACAAGCCGGCACGCCACATACCAGTGCAAGGGAAGTATGTGGCGTTCCGATTGAACGCGCCCGTCGAACTCGGCAAATGCCGCGAGCGCTGTTGCCATGCTGGTCCAGCGGCATGTGTGATCGCCCAATTCGGCCTGGGCGTAGCGCCGTAAAGCTACGGCACTTTGCCGAGCTGGCTTTCGAAACCCGTGAATCCGGCGAGGTCGAGTGCAAACCGGACGAGCGCTCATGTGCTTGTCTCGCTGCTAGCCGAGCTTGTGTATTGTCTGCAATCGAAGCAGCGCACCTTCCTGCAAGGCAAATAACCTTCTGACATATTGATCGAATTTGGCGGTTCACGGTATTGAAGCGGGACTGAACCATGATACAGGTTTGACAGTTTCAACCGGATCGCCTCCGATCCTGAGAAGTTGGATCGCGGTCCACAGGCAGGAGAAAGGGCGCCCTGCTGGAGTCCGGCAAGTAAAACTGCCGGTGGGCGCAATGGTACCTCATGGCGGCTCGGGCGCTTGGGGAACTTCTGGAAGAGATGTCTGACCGGGTGGGTTCGATTATCGAACTCGACGAACTGCTCGGCGAAATATCCAACAGACTTGGCTTCGACTACTATGCTCTCACCCATCATTGTCAGCTTGCGAGCAAGGATGATGGAGCGATCAGGCTGCACAATTACCCGCAGAGCTGGGCAGAAAGCTACGACTCCCATGCGCTGGGCATGGTTGATCCGGTGCATCGGGCCAGCCACGTAACGGCCAAGGGCTTCTCCTGGTCTGACATCGGTCGCCTCATTCCGCTCACGGCCCAAGACCACAGAATGCTTGCTCTTGGTGAAGAGCAGGGCTTGCGTAGTGGCTTTACAGTACCAGCGCATGTGCCGGGCGAAGCGCGCGGATCCTGCTCGTTTGCATGCCGCAATCCGCGAGAAGGTGCCTCGGTTCCGCTCATCGCCCATTGCGCTGGGACATTCGCCTTCGAAACCGCGCGGCGTCTCTGGCTGAAGAGAGGTCATAGCCTTGCCTTGCGCAAACCGGTTCTGACCGATCGCCAGCGCGACTGCGTGCTTCTCATGGCCCAGGGCAAGACTGATCCGGAAATCTCGACAATTCTGGGCATATCGCGCGAAACCGTGACCGAGCATGTTCGCACGGCGTGTCAGCGCTACGGGATATACAAGAGACAATTGCTGATCACCCTGACCCTGTATGACGGAACGCTCACGTTCGGGGATGTCCGGCCCTGGAGATACCCCCATTTCTGGGGGTAGCGAGGACGTCACCGTCGCCTGATCCTTGGCTGACCAGTTCGGTTGAGGAGCAATCCGTCATGTTGAAAGTCACCGCGCCCGGCACAGAGCCGGACGCTGCGCTGCTGCGCGCTATGTTTGCCGCACGAAAGGCAGTCTTCATCGATCTGCTTGGGTGGGACCTTCCGGTCCTTGCTGGGCAATACGAAATGGACCAGTTCGATGATGAGCACGCACGCTACCTGATCCTCAGTGACAACGGCGATCATCTCGCGTCTGCCAGGCTCCTGCCGACTACACGGCAAGGAATCCTGTCGGGCCTTTTCCCGATGCTCAGTGCCGGGCCCGTACCTTGCGCACCCGATACCTTCGAAATCACCCGATTCTGCCTCGACCGGTCACTCAATGCCCGTGAGCGGCGCGACGTCCGCAATGCGCTTGTCCACGCGCTAGCCACCTATGCAATCGACGCCGGGATTTCGCGGTACTGCGCAGTCGCAGGCCTTGGCTGGTTCAGGCAGATCGAACGGTTCGGCTGGAGCTGCCGGGCCCTGGGCGCGCCCATCCGGACAGGGGGGCAGGAGCTGGTCGGCCTTGAAATTGGCATCACTGCCGACACACAGCAGCTGCTCGAAGCGGCCGGGATCCATTGCGGCTACGGTGAAAATCTTGCGCGGGCCATACCCAGCTCCCTGCCCGCCGGGCACAAGGAGTGGCACTGATGGAACCGGCAAACCAGATCGGCATGGCCGTCCGTCAGTTGCAGACTGATGGCTACGCGATCCTGCATGAAGCCCTGCCCGTTTCCGTGATCGAGCAGCTCCATGAGGATCTCCAGGACGACTTTGCATTGACGCCATACGGAACTGGGATGTTCTACGGCGAGCGGACCAAGCGGTTCGGCAGGCTTCTTCGACGGTCCGCTGCCACGCAGTGCCTGGTCCTGCATCCGGTCATTCAGGATGTCGTGAGCCGGATTCTCGGGCCCTGGTGCGACCGCATCCAGCTCAACACGACCCAGGCCATCGCGGTCCATCCCGGCGCCCCTGCGCAGTTGCCCCATCGCGACCAGGACATGTGGCAGGCCGATTTCGGCAAACGCGAATACCTCGTCAATGTCATGTGGCCGCTCACTCCCTTTTCGGAAGAGAACGGAGGCACGCGGATCTGGCCGCAGAGCCATGGCAGCAACGCCCTGACGGCCGTGGCCCAGGACGATTTCATCGCGCCCGAGCTTGTCCCGGGATCAGCCCTGCTTTTCCTCGGCTCGACGCTTCATGGCGCGGGCGCCAACGCGAGTGCACAAGAGCGGCGCGGCATCGTGATCGGCTATTCGCTGGGCTGGCTCAAGCCCTACGAGAACCCGTGGCTCGCCTACCCCCCGGACATTGCCAGGACATTTCCCCCCGAGCTCGCGGCACTTGCAGGTTACGTGCAGCACCGACCGAACCTCGGGAACTTCGAAGGGCAATGTCCTTCGATTCTGCTCGAAGACTACAAGGGCGAGCCCCTGGGAGCGATCGATGCCTTGCGTCCCGACCAGGTGCAGCAGGCCCGTTCTTTTGCGCATGGGAGAAGCGGATGAGCGCCGGCCCCATAGCAGAACGCATCTATGACGCCTTGCGCGCCATGATCCTTTCCCGCGCATTCATGCCGGGTGACAGGCTCGATCCCGCAGTCATCGGCGAACAGCTCTGTGCAAGCGTCACGCCCGTGCGCGAGGCCCTGCATGTGCTGTGCGGCGAGCAGCTTGTCGTGACCCATCGCTCGGGCGGCTTCTTTCTCCCGACGCTCGACGAGCCAAGGCTCAAGGACATGTACGCTTTCAGCAACGAAGTGCTGGGTCTTGCGCTCCGCCTCTGGCGGCCATGGACGATCGTGGACTGGGACCGGATTGCCGAGCGTCGGACGGCTTATGCCGAACGCGTCGCCGATGCATTCGAGGGAGTGGCACGCGCTTCGGTCAACTCCGAGCATGGTCGGGTCATGGCCCTCTTCAACGCACGCCTCCATGCCGTTCGCATGATTGAACCGGCCGTGCTTGACGGCTCCATCGCAGAAGTGCGCGACATCGAATGCGCGCTGGACAGTGGCGACAAGGATCATCTGCGACGGTTGCTGGGCGCCTACCACCGCCGGCGCATTCGCAGCTCTGCCGAGATTCTGCACGCCCTGCACCGCCCGGCGAACCCGTCCGCGCCAACAATCGGCATATAGAATTCGTATAAATTTCAGATCAAACGGCGCCTTCCATAGTCTGATCCTGCCGCAATCACGCGGCGAGGTGAAAAGGAGAAGACCGATGGAACGCACGTTCGATCTCGTCGAGGACGTCGAAGACCTGGGCACCGCCAGCATCGAAACGCTCGGCCCTCCGGGAGACCGGATCGAGTTCGGTGTGCTCGCGCAGCTGCCGGGCCTTGATCGCGACTGATCCACTGGCAGGTGCGCAAGGCCTTACTGGCCCGGCGCACCTGCCTTGTGCTTGTGCGAGGCGGACATGACAGCGCCTGGGTCCTATCTTTCCTCATGCCGGATCGCAGCCGGGGTCGGTGTTGCGCGGATCGGCGACAAGGCAGTCGTGCTCGATGTCCGGCATGATCGCTACACGATGTGGAGCGGGTCTTGCGCATCAGCGTTGCTGGACCTGCGCTGTGGCAAGCCGTGTCCATTGTCTCCGGACGACTGCCGCACACTCGAAAGAAACGGCCTGCTGACGAAGGGAGAACGGGACGCAGGACCCTGGCTCACGGCAACAGATATCCGGACGCCGACTGCCAGCGCAGTGGAAGGTCCCGAAGCCGGTCGGTTACGGCCGCTGCATTTGGTAGCGAGCGTCTGGAGCTGCATCCGCGCCAGAATGGATTTGCGCGCGGCACCGCTCCACCAGGTCCTGATCGACATGCCTGCTGCGTCTCGTGGGCGTACGACACGTGACCTTGTGACCCACGCCCGTGCATTCGACCGGGCGCGACGCTGGGCGCCGGTTCGGCCAAGATGCCTCCCCGACGCGCTGGCCTATGTGCGCATGGCAAGGCGCGAGGGCTTTGCAGTCGATCTTGTCTTCGGGGTAAAACTCCATCCCTTCGAAGCCCATTGCTGGGTGCAATCGGGCAGCCTCGTCCTGACCGATCCGCTGGACAAGGTGCGCCGCTTCGAAGTGATACTGGCACTGTGACCGAAGGGTATCTCATCGCATGCGCCCTCGATGGGCAGCCGGATGAGCGACCAGATTCGCGATCGGCCGAAAATCGAGTTCACCGGCTGCCCGGTCCATGGCGCGCACGAAGGTTCGAAGAGCTGACCATTCATGTCTCGCCATCGACCGAACTGCGGCAAATCGGCAGGACTGTGATCATCGGACAGATCTTCGGCGATCTTGCGGTGTTGCAGCGCGCTGATCTTCATCCCGACCTGCTCGTGGCGCATTGCTGGGGCAACTACCTTGCTCTGCACATGTCCAAGAGCGGGCGTCCATCGTGGTTGCTGCGAGCGCCGCTTGGCCATCTCCCAGTCTACACGGCTGCTGTGGCCGGGAAACTGTGGATCTCCTCGCATGTCCCGGAGCTTGCGGCTGCACGCGCTGCAAGGCCCCAGATCGACTGGTCTTTTGTCGCGAACCATCTTGCTTTCCTGCACCTCAAGACCGCGCAGACCGGCCTTGTCGGCATCGAAGAACTTCTGGGCGGGCAATGTCTTGATCTTTCCGTGGAACCGGCGCGGCGGACAATGGCCTGGTCCCCGGGCATGTTCGTGCGGACAGATATCGAGATCGCGGACTTCGCTGACGCCAGCAGGCGCCTTGCCGACATCATAGACGAGGCTGTCCGGTGCCTGGCAGGCGATGGCGCGGTCCTGCTCGAACTCTCGGGTGGGCTTGATTCCTCGATCATCGCAGCAGCCCTGGCAAGGTGTGAGGGCCAGGGACAAGCGGTCAGCCTTTCGACGGGCTCGGCAGAGAGCGATGAGCGCATCTATGCGCAGGCCGCCGCCGATGCTGCAGGCATCGCACTCACATTGCGCGAAGTCGGAAAATCCAACCTGGTTGGCCCGGCCCGCAGCCGCGAAGCCCGTCCGGGCCTGCCAGCGATCCTCGGCGCTGCCGATGCAGTGCTGTCAGAGGAAGGCACGGCGCAAGCGATCACGGCATTCGTCAGCGGTGCGGGCGGTGATTGCGTTTTCGCAACGCCCAACGCTGCCGGGGCCGCAGCGGATGCCGCCAACAGGTCGGGTTGGGCGGCCAGGACCACCTGGCGCACCATCGAGGCGCTGGCCCGCTATCACAACGCCAGTGTCTGGTCGGTCGCTGGCAGGGCCTGGCAGCTGGCACGAGGCGCAAGCGATCCGGGCAGTTGGCCGCGCGCACGCGGATATCTCGCCGATACCGTGCCCCTCCCCGATGCACCGCCACACCCCTGGCTCGCGGAAACCTGCAGCATGTTGCCCGGAAAGCGGGACCATGTTCATGCCATCCTCGCCAGCCTCGCCCACGTCGACGGTTATCCTCGCCACACCATAGCCCCGACACGGTTTCCGCTGCTCAGCCAGCCCGTCGTCGAGACTGCCTTGCGCATACCAAGCTGGCTCTGGGTCGAGGGCGGGCAGGACCGGGCCGTAGCCCGTGCTGCGTTTGCAAACCGTCTGCCAGACCTGATCCGCGATCGACGCAGCAAAGGAGCACTCGATGGCTATGCCCTGGCTGCGATAGAGCAGCAGGCGGAAGCGCTTATGCCGTTTCTGCTCGATGGCCATCTCGCGCACCAGGGCCTGCTCGATCTGGCCAGAGTGGAGAGCGCGCTACGGGAGAAGGCAAGGCGCGCCGATCCTCGGGCACATCTTCTTGTGCCGCTGATCGACACCGAGGGCTGGCTTCGCGCATGGCTTGGCGACCCTTGAGTTGCTGACCGGCGCAATCGTTCAGCAATGGCGATGGCGGACCGATGAGCGTTCAGGGCTTCATATCCCGCCAGCGTTGCCAGGATGCCGGATCAGCAGGCTTGCTGCCCGCGTCTCCCAGCAGCCAGAACCTGAACCAGTCGAAGTTGCGCAAGTTGGCCGCCAGCTGGTGACGCGGTTGCCACTTGAGGTGCATTTCACCGGGAAAAGCCCAGAGTTCGACTGGTTTCCCGGCGTGCTGCAGCCGCGCAAGGAGCTCGACGTTGGCGCGATACTCCTGTTCGGGCAATTGCATCAGCAAGGGCACCGAGATGCGGTCGGCATTAAAGGAAGGGGATACGCGCCTCCACCCGGCCTGATCCGTATCGGGATCACCCAGGCCCCAGGCCGACTTGAGCATGGCGGGCACGTCGCGCCCCGCGACGGCATTGAACCAGTAGTAGGTTGGCGTCACCATGACGTTGGCTACGGCTGCGACCTTAAGCAACTTTGTGTGCATGGCGAGCCAGGCTGTGACTTCGCCGCCGAAGCTTACCCCGCCCATGCCGACGCGCGAGGCATCGATCCTGCCCTGCCCGGACAGTTCTCCGATGATCGCCGCGATGGCGCTGGCAGCGACCCTGTAGGCTTCGACGTTGTCCCCGCCGCCCGCCAGGCCGGGATCACGATTGATGCACAAGGCCGCGATCCCCGACGCCGCGAGATCGCGTAAGGGATACTCGTCCCCCGTCCCGCCGCGCAGATACCCCTCGCAGGAATAGTAGGTAATGAACAGCGGCACTGGTCCGGCATGGCCCGGCGGTAGAGCCAGATAGCCTGAGAACGTTCGCCCTGCGCCGTCTTGCCAGACCTGCCGGTCGAAGCGGATGACGGGGTTCTCGAGCGGCGCATTGGGCGCCCTGAGGACCTGCTCTCGGCGTGATGCCAGATCAATCGCCACCACGCGTGGTGGCGCGTTGGCCGAAGACGCTACACAGATGAGCCTCCGGGTCGAAGCTGCGCAGGCCTTGCCGTTGTCTCCGCCATTGCGTTCGCCCGAACTCTGGAACACCTCCTCGACCTGCCCACTGGCCGGGTCCCATCTTGCCAGTGTGCTGCCACCGTCGCGATTGCGGGTTTCGAAAATCAGGGCATTGTCCGTGCCAGCCCAGACGACTGAGCGCGCCCGGGCGGCTTTGCATTGCACGGCTTTGCAGCGCGCCAGTTCCTGCCCCTCGGCATTGATCACGGCCAAACGCCACGACAGGCCTTTGGACAGGACAACCGCAATGCCTCTGGCATCGCCCGAGGGCTGGCGCAGGGCGACGTACCAGTCCTGCAATCGTTCGAGCGAGCGCGGGCGGGAGGCGTAATTGCGAGCTTCTTCGGCTGTTGCATCGCGGATTGTCGCGAGGTCTTGTCCAAGCACCTTGAGCCTGGGCTTGCCCGCGGCGATGACGCCGCCTTGCTCGAACCAGGCACCCTGGAGACGTCCGCTGGCCCAGCGGCCATCGATGCGATCGCCACGATACAGCGGCCGTTGCGGGTCGACCGACGCATCGATCCGCGTTCCGCTATCGTACTCGGCCTGCTCGGCTGCCTCGATCGCGGCGCGCTCCGGGCCAAACCCGAGCAACCATGCGTTGCCACCTGCAAGCGAGATCATGTCCCTGACATTGCCAGCCTCGCTGGTAACTTGCGCAGCGCCTGAACCATCGGTCGCTGCCCTCCAGACCTGGACTTGCCCGCCTGCGATCTTGCGGAACAGCACGGTTCTGCCATCGCGCGTCCACTGCGCGCTTGAAGCCAGGGGAAAGCCGTTGAGCCATTCGATTTCGCCAGCATCGGCGATGCGTCTGGCAGGCACTGAACCGTCAGACGGCGCCACCAGCCATGCGACTTCATAGTCATTGCGGTCGACCGAGGCGCGGTACTCGCGCCAGAGGGCAAGCGTGCCATCCGGCGAAATGGACGGGCTGTCGATCCGCGTGATTTCTATGGCGGGCCGGATCCCGGCCCCGTCCGCAGCCTGCGCTGCGAACGGGACCAGGGCGGCCAGGGCAAGCGACAGCGGGGCTGGATGCCATCGCTTCACCATGACTTGGTCACCTGAACTGCGACAAACCGTCCGACCGCGCTTGCCTGCTCGGGATCGAAGCCGGCTGCGCTGAACGGGGTGCGATTGTTTACGTAAGGCGGGTCGCGATCGAACAGGTTGGTGATGCTCAAGGCGAAGCGCGTGCCCGCCATGGCCCCGGCTTCCTCTCCGAACCGTTTGGAAAGCGTAAGGTCGACAGTCGTCCAGCTTGCAACTGACTCGACCGGTGCCACTGCAGTATTGCGATAGCCCGCCATGTGATTGACGAAGGCTGTGGCCCCGAAACCGTCCTGTTCGAACCCGGCGCGCCCGCGCAAACGATAGCGCACCGGGTTGCCGATCGTCCCCAGGGCTTGCGTGCGCGGAGCAGCCGACGTCAACTGCTGCGTCAGGTGAAACAGCCAGCTCCCCGATGCACCAAGTGAAAGCGCACCTCTGGCCGTCTCGTGGCGATAATTGAGATCAAAATCGATCCCGTCGAGATGGTTGCGTGCGAGGTTGGCGTTGCGCGCATCGATCACGTAGCGGATCGAGCCTGCAGCAATGCCGAAGGGATTGCTGAAATCGGGGCTCGCATAGAAGCTTGCCACTTGCGCTGGCGACGGATTGACCGTGATCAGCGGCTCGTAACGCGACCGCTGGGCCAGGAATGTGAAAGCATCGACCGCGGGATTGAAGATGCGATCCTTGTAAGAAATGTCGAAGTACGTGGCGCTCATCGAAAGCCACGGGATCGCAGGCGGTTTGAAGTCAAAACCTGCCGTCCAGGTCCGCGCGCGTTCCGGTCCGATCCCCGGATCATTGCCGAACAAGGCAATGACATTGCTGCTGCCGGAGGGCGAACCGGGGTCTGTAACGGGTATCGGCACGACCTGGCTGAGCCCCGGGCCCTGGCGCACGTCGAAGAAGCCGGGTGCACGAAACGAGGTGCCATACGACCCTCGCAGCGCAAGGCCTTGCACGGGCTCCCACGTCAGTCCGACCTTGGGGTTGGTCGTCGTCCCGAAATCCGAGTAGTGCTCGATGCGTCCTGCCACCGACAGGTCGAACCGATGCACGCCTGCAATGCCCTGCCCAGGACCGACCAGCGGTGCACGAAGTTCGGCAAATCCCGCAATCACATTACGCGCAAGCGGATATCCATTGTCGCCACTCGCGACAGGTACGAGCGTCGTCTCATCCGCGAGGCTGCGCGAGCCGTAGCCCTCCTCGCGATACTCTCCCCCGAATGCCAGCGTCAGCGCTCCCCCTGGAAGCGTCAGGAGCGGCCCGTCGAACTTGAGACCGGCGGTCGTCTGGCGCGCTCGCGCACTTGTCCGCGATGATCCGCGCACATAGTCGATCGTGGCTGCGCTGGTGTAAGAGCCGTCACCGAACAGATTGAAGGCCTTGGCCGGATCGGGATCTGCGAGAGCCTGCGCGAGCCGGGCGCGATTGACGAGATTGTCCCGCAGCAACTCTTCATGCTGGACGCCATGATTGCCGTAAGCCTCGGCCCGCCATGCCCCGAAGCGTGCTTCCAGCGCACCCGCAACCGTCCAGTTGGTGACATGCGAACGATTGACCGTGGCCCCGAGGTCGTCCCGGAAATCATAACCGACGCGGATGGGCTGCCCCGTTCCGATTGGATCGACATAGAACGGGTTGCTCACGGGCACGGTAACCTGCGATCCGAAGACGATGTAACGCTGGTCCGAGCGGCGGTCGGCCGCAAAGCCCTGAAGCCGCATCGTCAGCCACGACGACAGGTCCTGTTCTAGCGCGATAAGCCCTGCGTGACGGCGTGTGCGTGGCAGGATGTCGGTCAGGCGCCGACCGTCGCCAAGATTGCGCACTCCGGCAAGCAGATCGCCTGGCGCAAGTGCCCTGCCATCCTGTCCGGTCGGTATGCCGAAGATAGCGCCGTTGGCTGCAGTTATCGTGCCGGGGTTGGCGAAGGCCTGACGATAGTCAGGGCCCCCAAAGCGGGTAAGGTCCTCTGTTGCGTAATCACGGTCCTGGGCCCCGAGGCGGTCGCGCCGGTAGAACTCGTAAGCCGCCATCAGGCTGCCGCTGTTCCAGCGCAGACCTGCCAGCTGACTTGCCTGGACCTCGCTGAAGCCGTCAGCCATGCCCACCCGAAACGATGTCTCGGCACCTTCATATCCGCGCCGCAAGCGTACGTTGACCACGCCTGCAACAGCATCGGAGCCGTAGATGGCTGACGCACCATCTGCGAGGACTTCGATGCGTTCGATGGCACTGGCCGGTATCAGTGAAATGTCGACGATGGAGCTCGCGGCTCCCAGCGCCAGCCGATTGCCATCGACGAGCGTCAGGGTCGAGGTCGTGCCAAGGCCGCGCAGGTTGATGCTGGCACCCGAACCGATATTGGCATTGGCATTGTTCCGCTGGGTAAAGCCGAGCGTGCCTTCATTGGGGCCTCCGCCGAAGTTCTGCGGAAGGACCGATACCAGGTCCTGCACTGTGGCCCTGCCGCTTTCCTCGATCGCCCTTCGGTCGATCGCGATCACGGCAGCGCCCGCCGGCGCCGAACCGCGAATGCGCGTGCCGGTTACCACGATATCGTCAGCCGTGCTGTCTGCGGATGCCCCACGCCTTGGCGTTGTCAATCCTGCCGAGCGGATCGCGTAGCCTTGGCTCGTCGCGATGCCCTGAAGTCCTGAGCCTTCGAGGATTTTGCCCAGCGCGCCAGCGAGCGTGTAGGTCCCCTGCACTGCAGGAGCGGTGCGGCCCGCCACAAGCTTGTCGTCTGCGACGATGGTTGCGCCGGCCTTGGCGGCAAGATCGTGCAGCGATCGCGCCATGGCCTGCGCCGGCAGGTCCAGCGAAAGGGTATTGGCCTCCTGCGCGCCCGCAGGTGCTGCCGCCACCAGAGGTGCTATCAGCATCGCGATGACCATGGCATGGGTTGATGTTTTGAACGTCATGATTGCCTCCCTCGCGTCCATCTCAGGGGACGCGCATCGGTTGGGACGACGTCGCGCGAAAACACCCGCCAGAATTCTTTTCGGCGGGCATCGTCGCGGACGGCCCGCAGCCGGTCAGCCGGTCACCCCGTGGTTGTGGAGATCATGCCGAGCCGTCAGCGCGCACCGATCCACCGCCTCCTATCCTCTGTCCGGGAAGCGAATGAGGTCTCTTGCATCCAGAAGATGCCGCTGGTCGGACGGCACGCGGATCATTCACTCGGTCCGCGAGGGAGGGCAGGAAGCTTCAGGCCGTGTCGATCACCAGCATGCCGGGGTGCTGCGTCACTTTGATTCCGCCCAGGGCCTCGAGAATGCTCGCAAAGCCTACCGGATCGTCGAGGCGGATGGCACCTGCCAGAGTCCTGTTGGCCAGTGCAGGACTTGCGAGGCGAAGCTGAACAGCATTGCGCGCGTTGAGCAGGCTGACCGCCTCTCCCAGGGATATGCGGTCACCGGTTGTCATTGGAGGTTGTGCAGAAGAGCTTCGCTCGGAGCGATGCTCGGTCCCGGATGGCCCGGCTTCGATCATGTGCGCCCCGCGACCAAGGGTGTGCCGAGCGCCATCGGTGTTCTGCACCTGCACTTGGCCATCTACGACCTCGACGCGCAGACCATTTGCGGCGAGCGCAATATCCACCGTGCCTGCAGCACTGTCGATCCTGGTGCCTGCACTCATGATCTGCATCGCATCCGTGCCGCGCCGGGCCACACGGATGCGAACGCGACCGGCATCAATCGTAACCAGGCGGTTAGCGGGAGTGATGTTGGTTCGTGCCTTGCTTGGCCCGTTGAGTGTCAGGGAGCTTCCATCGACAAGCTGCCATGTCCGTGTTTCACCTGTGGCCGTAGTGTATGTCCTGGCCTCAACGGTGGTTCCAACGCCGATTACCGGGTGGTCCCCTGAAAACCGCATTGTCAGCAATCCCATGCCAAGCAACAGGCACGCGCCGACGGCGCCGAGCTGCGTGCTGCGTTGCAGGTGCAATGGTGCACGGGTCAGCTTGCGCTGCTGGCCAAGGGGGCTCTGATCGAGCGCCAGGCTATCGCGCCACGCGCGCTCGACTTCGGCGTACGCGAGACGATGTCGCAGATCGCTGGCAAGCCAAGTCTGAAAGCCGGGCGCACGCGCTTGACCGGCGTTCTCGTTGCGCGCCAGCCACTCAGCCGCTTCATCGCGGATCTTGCCGGGAATGGGTTGCCTCGTCACCCGCGGTCAATCCTCGACGAGATGCCGCGCCAGGGCCTTGAGCGCCCTGCTCATCTGTTTCTCCACGCCCCGCACGCTCAACCCCGTCTGTTCTGCGATCTCGGCATAGCTATAGCCATCGAGCCGACGGGCAAGGAAGATGTTTCGCGTGAGCGGCTTGAGACGGAAAAGTGCCTGTTCTAGTCGGGCAAGGCGATCGCGCGCTTCGAGTTGTGCCTGCAGATCGCATCCTGGATGAATGTCCTCGAACGGCTCTTGGCTGTAACGGTGCTGGCGCAACTCCTGCCTGATCAGGTCCTTGCGCGCGTTGTCTGCCGCAATCCGCACATAGCCGGAGAGGTTCTCGATCTGACGCTGGCGGCTCGTCATCAGGCGCACGAACACCTGCTGGACGAGATCCTCCGCCAGAATCATTCCGGTCTTGCGAGCAAGCTTGCGCAGCAGCGAGGGGCGGGAGCGGCGGAACTCAGCCTCGATCGCTGCCAGGTCAGGTGGAAGCGCTTCAGCGGTGTTCTGGCCATGGCTGTCATCACCTGCCTGTGCTGCAAGAGGTTTCGTCAATCGCCAAGCCCCAGCTCGCGAGGCATTCCGGTGGTTGGCCGGATCCTGAGAACACGTCTGGAGACATGCGCCTTTGCCTTTGGCCCCGAAGGACTTGGACATGGACAAGGGCGATCCGGCCGTATGCGACGGCAGAAACGGGAAAGCTACCAGAGCAAGGTTCTCAGGCCTCGACGCAGCAAATCTTTGCTACGCCATTGAAAACTATGACAGTGCGGTTTCGATTGCAACGACAAAGCTTCTCTTGAGATGACATTGGATACGGTAGCGTTGCGCCCCACAGCGGTGTCGCCGTTGGACGAAATCGGCTGCAAACTCTTTTGGCAGGGTTAGTGACGGAAGTGCGTGGACGATGTTGTTGACGTTGCCGCAACAACAATCGCTAATTGTCGGAGGGCCGATAGCGTGACGCCCCTTTGTCTCAGCGGTCTTGGCGCAATCTCTCTAACCGAAACCAAGGCCAGATCAGTTGCGACTGTCCATCTGGCTCCTGCGTCTTACATTCCACGCCTAAGCCGGATAGATGCCCACAGAGCGTTCGATTGGTGCACGCGGACACTAGGGTTTGGTTTGCATGGACGTAGTGCGCAAGCGCCCACTCGCGCGCCGGGAGAGTACGGTGACACGACGGCTTAGAGCATCAGGAATTTTGCTAGAGAGTCGTCGTGGCTGGCTATTGAAGACGGACGACGATGCCATCTGGGTCCTAGATCACGAGCACGAACAGGACTTCGCAGCAAATCTTAGGGTGATCGTCGAAGGGCAGATCTTCGGTCTAGATCGCTTGCGCGTTGATTGGATCGGCCCGCAAGAAGAAGTTTCCTGACCTGCAGGCCTACGCGCTAAAAAAACAGCGCTTTAGACAATACGCACCAAACGCCATCCAGGTCGCACATTTGTCACCGAGATGGATATGCGAGCAACTTCGAAGGATGACAAAAATCGTTAATGAGCATTTCTGACCATGCTTCGGCAATCTCTCGTCGCCTGCTCAGATACCCGGCTCGGTTATAGACACTTTCGGAGCCGGACACACCGTCCGGCACATGAGCAAGCATGAGATCGATGACATGTCGATCGGCAGGCGTACCGTTCCTCTCTGCCCATTCGTTCATGATGGTCGAGAAGGATGCGCGCCATCCGTGCGGCACGTGGCGGCCTTGGTACCCGCAGCGATTGTAGAAGTAGCTGAGGGTGTTTTCACTCATAGGTTTACGGGTATTCCGGTTGGTCGGAAAAACCAGTGGTCCGTCACCCGAAACAGAATGAGCTGCCTGAAGGACCGCTACCGCTGCTTTTCCGAGAGGAACGATATGATCATATGCCATGTCCCCCTTTAGCTCGGTAACCAGCTTCATCCGTGCTGCCGGGACGCGCCAAATTGCGTCCGGGTGAACTGTCTCTGCATCGTACCAGTCAATGCCTTCAAGCTCGGACCAAGGCATGCTGCGGATCATGCCAGGTCTTTGCGCCGTGAGGGCAAGAAAGCGCGATGCAAGCTTCGTGAGCGCCGAGGCAGGCTCTACCTCTGTCTTCCGGATCATATCATGAAGCTCGGCGAGAGTTAAGAGAGCAGGCCGCTTCCGCGATCGTGGCACTGGCTTCAACGCTTTGGCAACAATCGCGGCCGGGTCGCGATTGGAGGCTCCCTCCGCAATCGAGTGAACGAAAACAGCGGACATGCGCTGCCTCACGCGATGTGCAGTCTCGATTGCGCCACGCTTTTCAATTTTTCGAAGTACTGCGAGTACAAGCGGTTCATCGATCTGCGTGACGGGTACATTGCCGAGCCACGGGAACACCTCCTTTTCAAGGCTGGTGATGACATCCTTGGCATGTACTGCTGTCCAGCGCTTCTCCTGCAACCCAAACCACGTTCGGGCCATCGCCTCAAATGTGTTCGCCGCTGCTGCCGCATTTCGAAGAGCTTGCTTTTTCGCTTCCAGACCCGGGTCTCTGCCTTCTCTGAGAAGCTTTCTAGCGTCAGCTTTGCGATCTCGCGCCTGGGCTAAAGTGACCTCTGGATAAGGGCCAAATACCAATCGCCGCTCTTTGCCCGCAAAACGATACTTCAAACGCCAACTTTTGTGGCCCGATTTCGATACGAAAAGGTAGAGCCCCTCCGAATCCGCAAGCTTGTAATCACGGTCTTTAGGCTTCGCGTTGCGAACTGCCATATCGTTGAGCATGGATGCCCCCAAATCTGATTTTCGCTGCCCCCAAAATGCCCCCATTTCTCTCTGGAGGCATACGGAAGCATTAGAACAAACAGGGAACTGTATAGCTCAAAAAGCGCCGAAAATCAACATTTTCTGAGGTTTAGCGGAAGCTTGTAGACAGGTGGCTGGCGGAGAGGGTGGGATTCGAACCCACGGTACGGTTGCCCGTACACCGCATTTCGAGTGCGGCGCATTCGACCACTCTGCCACCTCTCCATGGTGCCAATCAGGGTGCCGCAAGGGGCGTTCCCGGTCGAGGAAGCGCGCCGTTAGCGCATGCAAACCGGCTTGCCAAGTAGAAAGCGGAAAGCTTTTTCCACAGGCGGCCTTTGGGATGAACCTTTGTTGGCGAGCGGCTTGTTTGCACCGCGGCGAAACCCTATATCCTTGGGCATGGATCGTGCGAGTTTCTTTTCGCCACAAGCTGGACGCGATATTTCGGCCCCCCCCGTCTCATCGGCGCGCTTCTCGATTGGCGACGTTGTTCGCCATCGCATGTTCGGCTTCCGCGGCGTCGTCTTCGATATCGACCCGGTCTTCGCCAACAGCGAGGAATGGTACCAATCTATCCCCGAGGACATCCGTCCCCCGCGTGACCAGCCGTTCTATCACCTTCTCGCCGAGAACGACGAGAACAGCTATGTCGCCTATGTCAGCCAGCAGAACCTTCAGTCCGATGCCGAAGCAGGGCCGATAGATCATCCATCGCTTGACGAGATGTTCGAGGGCTTCCGCAATGGCCGCTATCGGCTGAGGCGCAGCCTGTCGCACTGACGCACAAGGGAGAACCGGCTCTCCCTTGTGGCGCGAATTGTGCTCGTCAGTTCTTGAGCTTCCAGCCGGACTTGAGCAGCCAATACAGCAACGCACCCAGAGCGACATTCACGACACCAAGGCCGATTGCGCCGTGCAGCACGGCCATGTTCGTGTCGCCGATGTCGCTTTGCCCGAGAAAGCCGAAGCGGAAGCCCGAGATCACGTAGAAGATCGGGTTCAGTCGACTCACTGCCTGAAACGCCGGAGCAAGATTGTCGATCACGTAGAACGTGCCCGACAGCATCGAGAGGGGCGTGATGACGAAGTTGGTGACGGCTGCGTTGTGATCGAACTTCTCGGCCCAGATCGACGTCAGCACACCGACGATGGCAAGCAGGATCGAACCCATCAGGCCAAACCAGACGACTGCCCAGAGATGGGTGATCTTCAGCGACACTCCCGGCCAAAGCAGCATTGCCCCTGCCACGGCAAGACCGACCAGAACCGCGCGCGTGACTGCCGCGCCCACCAATGCCGTCATCAGTTCGCCGGTGGAGATTGGCGGCATCAGGTAATCAACAATGGTCCCCTGGATTTTTCCGCCAAGAAGACTGAAACTGGAATTGGCAAAGGCATTGTTGATCATGCCCATCGCGATCAGGCCCGGCGCGACGAAGCTGGCAAAGTTCACGCCAAGAACCATGCGCCCACCATTGGCACCGCCGCCAAGCGCGAGCGTGAATATCATCAGATAAAGCAGCGTGGTGACGGCTGGAGCCCAGATCGTCTGGGTCTGGACCTTGAAGAAACGGCGGACCTCCTTCATATAGAGAGTCCACAGCCCCAGCCTGTTGAAGCCGCGAAACACCGGTTGTCCGGGCGGGGCAAAGGTTCCGGCGTTGCGGGTTGTCGCCCCTTCACGGGGTAGCGGTTGATTGGCCATGGCCATCGCGGTATCGCGCTGGCACGCCGATGGCAAGCACGTGTCGGAACTTGCCGACCGGGCAGATTTTAACGGCCGGAGCATTCCGGCACGGAAGGAAACGTGAAGGCATGAGCTGGACCGAAGAGCGGATCGAGAAGCTGACCAAGATGTGGGAGGGCGGGTCAACCGCCAGCCAGATCGCCGATGAACTCGGTGGCGTCAGCCGCAATGCGGTGATCGGCAAGGCGCACCGCCTTGGCCTCAAGGCGCGCCCTTCCCCGGTAAAGGCCAACGACAAGACGGATGCGTCGGTTTCTCCGGCAGCCCCCAAGGCTGCCAAACCCGCCACCCCGGCTCCAGAACCCAAGGTCGCCGCGCCGCGCCCGGTCGTGGCGGCGGCACCGCCAGCTCCAGCGCCGGCACCTCGCGTTGCTCCCGCACCAGCCCCCGAAGCAAAGCCTGCGAGCGACGCTGCACCCGCGGCACCCCAACCGCGAATCGTCTCGGTCGGGCCCGGCGGCTTTTTGCGTCAGGGTCCCGGCGACCAGCAGGCGCCCATCCCGCCGGCCCCGCCGCGCCGCCTCGTGCCCGCACGCCCAAGCCCGGAAATCGCCGACAAGACCAGCCTGCTCGATCTCAACGATCGCATCTGCCGCTGGCCGATGGGCCACCCCGGCGAGCCGGACTTCCATTTCTGCGGCGAGAAGGTGAATCCCGGCTTCCCCTACTGTGTGGAGCATTGCGGCCGCGCATATCAGGCGCAGCTCCCGCGCGGCCATCGTCGGCCTCCCCCGCCGATGCCTTTTGGCGGACCTCGCGTTCGCTGAGATCCACCTCAGGACGAACACGTATTCCCGGAATACTGCGGCGCCGCGTGGTTAATCTCACGCGGCGTTGGCCGTTCTGGCAGACATGACAAATGATCCTTCCTCGCGCGGGTCCCGGTCGCGCCTGCTCAGATGGCTCGGCCTTGCCGGAGAAGCGGAGTCCGGGGAGGAAACACTCGACATCATCGGCCTCATCCGTGACGTGACTGCGCGCGAAATCTGGCTACCGGCCAAGCGCCGGCTTCTCGCGAAAGTGGCGGACTTCCTGATCGATCATGATCTCGAGGTGATGCCGTGGACGCTCGAGATCGCTTACGACTGTGTCACCGGTGCCAAGCCGAAGCTAGCCCAGATGATTCTCGAACGTACTGAAGCGGGTCAGCCGATCACGATCGTCTGGCTCGAACAAGTCGTTCGCGAGGAGGAAGGTGAAACCTCATCCGAACTCCTCGCCGCCCTCATGTCACGCTTGGAAGACACGCTCGAGGAGTTCGTCAGCGCCACGACCCACGCGAGGTCGGCGACGACCGAATATGGCGCCGCGTTGCAGCAACACGTCGATGATCTCGAACAAGTTGGTCGTGCCGGGGCGGTAATCACAGAGCTAGCCGCCCTCGCCAAGGCAATGATGCATCGCACGCGCGAGATCGAACACAACCTCTGCGAGTCCGAGCGGCGCGCAATGGAACTCCAGAAAAGTCTCGACGAAGCGCGTCGGGTAGCCGACGAGGATCACCTCACGGGACTTCCCAACCGCCGCGCGTTCGAAACCCTGTTCGAAAAGGAATATGCCGCAGCAAAGGCTTCCGGCGAACCGCTCTGCGTGGCGTTTTGCGACATCGATCACTTCAAGCGCATCAATGACTGCCATGGCCACGCCGCAGGCGACCGGGTACTCAAAGTGGTTGCCGAGACCCTCAGCCAGATTTCAGACGCCCGCTGCCATGTAGCGCGGCACGGGGGCGAAGAGTTCGCCGTGCTGTTCCGCGCCCTCCCGCCCGAGAAGGCGTGGGACCGTCTAGATCAGGCGCGCGAAAGCATAGCGGAACGACGCCTCGTCAATCGCGCCACCGACATGCCGTTCGGCCGTGTCACGTTCTCCGGCGGGATCGCCGACGTCTTCGCCTACAAGACCCGCAGCGATGCACTGCGGGCGGCTGACGAAGCCCTCTATGCGGCAAAGCAGTCGGGTCGGAACTGTATCCTGGTGGCCGGACAGGAACCGCCACCCTTGCGCGACGCGGCCTAGCCGCCTCGAGGCCTGACCCTGTTCGCGATCAGCCGTACTGCGAGTTCTGGCTGCGTTGGAAGGCAAATCTCGGGACGCGTCCTTCGATCATGGTCGTCTTCAGCACGATCCGCATTTCGTCAGCGCCCTCCTCGCGCGTGCAGACAAGCCGCGTTCCACCCGAAGGCAGGACTTCGAGCGCGCTGATAGCGACGCCGGATTTCTCGCAAAGTGCTCGGACGCGGGCTTCGTTCAGTGTGGTATTCATGGCTCGGCTCATGCGAGGTACTCCGTTGCGAACACGTCTGCGATCGTGTTCTGTGTGCTCGGTCGCGCCCACCCTGCCGCTATAGGCGCGCGCTCGGATCTTCGACAGGTGGAGATGTTGCTGGCGCAGTCTTGCGCAAGCACAAGCTTGTTAGCGCGGTCCTGCACGCAAGCGCTGGCCACAGCGCCCATCACCAACCTCTGGTGCTTTCCATATTGTTGGTTGAGGTCCACGACAGACTCCCATTGCGTAAGCGGGAGCGCGACAGGTCTCTCAGCCGGTGATGCCTACAATGGTCATCTCACCGATGCCCCCGCTGTGGACCGTTGGCGCGGGAATAGCAAACTTAAAGCGTCTCAATCCTGCAGATCGAACACGATCCGGGGTGCAAACAAGACAAGCTTGCGCGCCCACTCTTCGGGAGTTTCACCGATTACCTCGCTGTCGAAAAGCCGCAGGCGCTCACCCTGCTGGTCGTAAAGGCTGATGAGATCGCTGCTATCATCGCCCCGACGGACGACGATGCGCGAAATGTCGGCAAGCGCGATGAAACCATGATTGCCCGGCCGTCGGCGCGTGCGCCCCTGCCACCACTCCAGCGTACCAGCCTCGAGATCCAGTCGGCTCCCCCGCCGGGTGTTGGCCACAAGTTGACCCGCCGCACCCACGAGGCCAAGCGCACCGACCGCGCCTGCAACGGGCACCAGCCAAGGCGCACACTCGCCACCTTCGCTGCAATTATCCTTGGGGTTTACCATCAGCGACGCCGACACGAAGGCGGCGCCCAGCACTCCCATCAGCCACCAGCGTGGATCGCGCCGCGCACTGCATTCGAAAACCACGATATTGTGTGACGGCTTTGCCATGTCTCCGTGTCTGCCAGCGAATGATGACCGTTTTGCAAATGAAAAAGGCCCCACCTTGCGGTGGAGCCCCTTTCTGTCTGGCCTGCTGGCCGTTCCTCAGTCGTCGGACTTGAGGAACGCCGGCATGTGATCCGGAGCCGGACCGTCTTCACGGTCACGGCGAGGACGATCACCGCCTTCACGGCCCCGATCGCCTCTGGGGCTACGGTCACCACGGCCACCACGATCATTGCCGCGCGGGCCACGACGGTCGCCGCGATCACCACGATCGCCGCGCGGTTCACGCGGTTCACGGGCGGGGCGGGTGTCCTCCAACTCCGCGCCAGTTTCCTGATCGACGACGCGCATCGACAGGCGAACCTTGCCGCGCTGGTCGATCTCGAGGACCTTGACGTAAACGTCCTGGCCTTCCTTCACCACGTCGGTCGGCTTTTCCACGCGCTCGTTCTTCATTTCGGAGACGTGGACGAGGCCGTCCTTGCCGCCCATGAAGTTCACGAAAGCGCCGAAGTCGACGATGTTGACGACCTTGCCCTTGTAGATCTTGCCGACCTCGGCTTCCTCGACGATGCCGAGGATCCAGTTCTTGGCGGCTTCGATCTGGGTCAGGTCCGAAGACGAGATCTTGATCAGGCCTTCGTCGTCGATGTCGACCTTTGCACCGGTGGTGGCCACGATCTCGCGGATCACCTTGCCGCCGGTGCCGATGACGTCGCGGATCTTCGACTTGTCGATCTGCAGCGTCTCGATGCGCGGCGCGTGCGCCGAAAGCTCGGTGCGTGCTTCGCCCAGCGCCTTGGTCATCTCGTTCAGGATGTGCGCGCGGCCTTCCGAAGCCTGCTTGAGGGCAACCTCAAAGATTTCGCGCGTGATGCCGGCGACCTTGATGTCCATCTGCATCGTGGTGATGCCTTCGGACGTGCCTGCCACCTTGAAGTCCATGTCGCCGAGGTGGTCCTCGTCGCCCAGGATGTCCGAGAGGACGGCGAACTCGCTGCCTTCAAGGATGAGGCCCATGGCGATGCCCGAAACCGGGCGCTTGATCGGCACGCCCGCGTCCATCATCGAAAGGCAGCCGCCGCAGACGGTGGCCATCGACGACGAGCCGTTCGACTCGGTCACGTCCGAAAGGACGCGGATGGTGTAGGGGAACTCGTCCTTGGTCGGCAGCACCGGGTGCAGTGCGCGCCATGCCAGCTTGCCATGGCCCACTTCACGACGGCCCGGCGCGCCGAAACGGCCAACTTCGCCAACCGAGTACGGCGGGAAGTTGTAGTGGAGCATGAAGTTTTCGTAGCGCAGGCCTTCAAGGCCATCGATCATCTGCTCGGCGTCCTTGGTGCCCAGCGTGGTGGTGCAGATGGTCTGCGTTTCACCGCGCGTGAACAGCGCCGAACCGTGGGTGCGCGGCAGGAAGCCGACCATCGATTCGATCGGGCGGACCTGCGTGACCGAACGACCGTCGATGCGGGTGCCGTCCTTGAGGATGGCGCCGCGCACGATGTCGGCCTCGACCTTCTTCATGGTCTTGATGGCGACCATCTGGGTCTGCGGCGTTTCACCGGCGAACGCTTCCTTGGCCTTGGCGCGGGCGGCGTTCAGCGCGTCGGAACGGGCCGACTTGTTGGTCAGCTTGTAGGCAGCGGCGATGTCCGCGCCGACGAGGTCCTTGAGCTTCTTCTTGATGTCGGCGGTGTTGTCCGACAGGTCGATTTCCCAGGGATCCTTCGCAGCCTTCTCGGCCAGTTCGATGATCGCACCGATGACCTTGCGGCACTCGTCATGCGCGAACAGCACGGCACCGAGCATTTCGTCTTCGCTCAGTTCCTTGGCTTCCGATTCCACCATCATCACGGCAGAGTCGGTCGCGGCGACCACGAGGTCGAGGCGGCCATCGGTCAGCGCGGCGTCCTGCTTCGGGTTCAGCACGTATTCGCCATCGACGAAGCCGACGCGCGCAGCGCCGATCGGGCCCATGAACGGAACGCCCGAGATGGTCAGCGCAGCCGAGGCCGCAATCATCGCGACGATATCGGGTTCGGTCTCGCCGTCATAGCTCAGAACCTGGGCGATGACGTTGATTTCGTTGTAGAAACCTTCGGGGAACAGCGGGCGAACCGGACGGTCGATCAGGCGGGAAACCAGCGTTTCCTTTTCCGTCGCGCCGCGCTCGCGCTTGAAGAAACCGCCCGGAATGCGGCCAGCTGCCGAATACTTTTCCTGGTAGTGGACGGTCAGCGGGAAGAAGTCCTGGCCTTCCTTGACCGACTTTGCCGCGGTGACCGCGCAAAGGACTACAGTTTCGCCGTAAGTGGCGAGGACCGCGCCGTCAGCCTGACGGGCAATGCGGCCGGTTTCGAGGGTGAGGGTCTTTCCGCCCCACTCCAGCGATACGGTTTTGACGTCGAACATTTTACATCCTTCAGCCCGCGCGCCCTATTGCGAACGGGGTTTGCTGCCGGGGAATGCCGTCCCGGTCCGGTGTGGGGCCGTTTGTCTTGCCCCGGAGGCACCTCGCCGAATTGCGAGGACGCCAGAAAGCAAAAGCGGCCCGCTTGGGGCCGCTCCGCTTGGTTACTTGCGAAGACCGAGCTTCTGGATCAGGTCGTTGTAACGACCCACGTCCTTCTTCTTCAGGTAGTCGAGCAGCGAACGACGCTTGTTGACCATCATCAGCAAGCCGCGACGCGAGTGGTTGTCCTTGTGGTTGGACTTGAAGTGCTCGGTCAGCGTCTGGATGCGGCTGGTCAGGATCGCGACCTGGACTTCCGGCGAACCGGTGTCGCCTTCGGCGCGAGCGTGAGCGGCAATGACTTCCTGCTTCTTTTCTGCGGTAATCGACATGTATTCTACTCCGCGACATCCTTCAGATTAAAGCCCCTCTGGACCTTCAGGCTTCCGCCCGAAAGCTCCACCAGCGCGACCGGAACAGATCCGGCCTTCGCCCAGTAAAGCCCGTCCTCGAAGGGCAATCCCGCCAGAACGCGGCCCTGACGGACCGCCCTTGCCTGCTCGGGATCGAGGGAGAGAGCCGGGATGTCGACCAGCCCTGCCTCCAGCGGCAAGAGTATGTGTTCAAGGGGCGCGCCTTTACCCACATCGTTCAATTTGTCCAGCGAAATCGCCTGGGCAATGTCGAACGGCCCGGCCTTCAGGCGGCGCAGCATGGTAACATGCCCCACGGTGCCGAGCGCGCGGGCAATGTCGCGCGCCAGGCTGCGGATGTACGTTCCTTTCGATACATGGGCAGTCAGGGTTAGTTCTTCAACCCGCGCCGGATCTGCAACAGGTTCGGCAACCAGCGAGCGGATCACCACATCACGCGATTTCAGCTCGAACGTCTCGCCCTTGCGCGCAAGGTCATAGGCACGTTCACCATCGACCATCAGTGCTGAATAGGCGGGCGGAACCTGCGAAATCGGGCCGGTAAAGCGCGGCAGCACTGCCTTGATCTCTTGCCAGGAAGGCCGGACGTCGCTTGTCGCCACGATCTTGCCCTCAAGGTCGAGCGTGTCCGATTCCTCACCGAAACCCACCGTGAAGGTATAGACCTTGCTCGCGTCGAGCATCCGGCCGCACAGCTTGGTCGCCTCGCCAATGGCGATCGGCAACACACCTGTTGCCAGCGGGTCAAGCGTGCCGCCATGGCCCACCTTGCATTTGCCGAAGCCCGCCGCCCGCAGGTTGCGCTTCACCGCCGCGACGCCCTGCGTCGAGCCGAGCTCGAGCGGCTTGTCGAGAATGATCCAGCCATCAACCATGGTCAGAGTGGCTCAGGCCCGGCAACCAGCGTCGCCAGTTTGGCAAGGTGCTGTCCGAACCATTCCACCGGCGGCCCGATCAGCCGCTGGACCAGATGCAGCTCCGGCCAGAAGTACGGCAGGATCACGAGGAACGCGAACACCACGAGCAAACCATAAGGCTCAATCTTGCCATAGACGCGTGCCAGTGGCGCAGGCAGCACGCCCATCACGATGCGCGACCCGTCGAACGGCGGAATCGGCAGCAGGTTGAACGCGCCGAGGAAAAGATTGACGATCAGGAAATTGCGCAGGTTGTCCGAAAAGAACAGCGCCCCCAGCCCCGGCTCGGCCATGCCGTCCGTTGCCCTCACCAGCAGACCCAGCCCGATGGCGGCAATCAAGGCCAGCACGAAATTGGTGAGCGGCCCCGCTGCCGCCACCAGCACCATGCCCCAGCGCGGATTGCGCAAGCGGCGAAAGTCCACAGGCACCGGCTTGGCCCAGCCGAATACCGGTGCCCCGCTCAGCTTCAGCAGCCCGGGCAAGATGATCGTCCCGAATGGATCGACATGGCGCAGCGGATTGAGGCTCAGCCGCTTCTGCTCCGCCGCCGTCGGATCGCCCAACGCCCGCGCCACCCAGCCATGGGCCACCTCGTGGAACACGATCGCCAGGATCATGGGAATTGCGATCGTGGCAATCTGCCAGACCAGACCTTCGGGGTTCATTTCTTGTTGCTCATCCAGTCGTCACGCAGGATCGAAAACAGCACGGTATCGCGGACACGGCCCGTCCACGTCCGACGCTCGTGCCGCATCACGCCTTCCTGCACTCCGCCAACCTTCCTGACCGCAGCCTGACTGCGCAGGTTCATCGTATCCACCTTGAACGCCACGCGCTCCAGCCCACAAGCAAAGGCGTGGTCAATCATCAGCCGCTTAAGCCGTCCGTTGAGGCCGGTGCCGCGAACCGACGGCACGATATAGCTGTTGCCGATCTCGATCGACCAACCCGGCGCGCCATGTTCGATCCACGCCGTCATGCCGACCAGCACCTCGCCCGAAAAGACAGCATAGGGCCGCCGCTGCGGCGCAGAGTTCAGCAGGCTATCGAATTGCGGATCGAAAGCATCGCCCCGATAGCTGAAAGGATAGACGTCCCAGATCTCGTCATCCTGAGCACAAGCCCGCCGCAGGCCCTCGCGATGATCCTCGCGCAGCGGCTCGAGCCGCAAGTCGCCATCGGCGAGCGGCACGTACAGTCCATCTCCGCTCATGCCCCCATCGCCTCCGAAAAGTGCTTGCGACACAGCGCAACATAGCGGTCGTTCCCGCCGATCTCCGTCTGCGCCCCTGCCCGCACCGCTGCACCGCTTTCGTCCACGCGCAGGTTCATTGTCGCCTTGCGCCCGCAGTGGCAGACCGCTTTCAATTCCACCAGCGAGTCCGCAATGCCGAGCAGCGCTGCCGCCCCTTCGAACAACTCGCCCTGAAAATCGGTGCGCAGGCCATAGCACAGCACCGGCACCCCTGCCTCGTCGGCAATCCGCGCCAGTTGCCAGACCTGTGCCTTGGACAGGAACTGCGCCTCGTCCACCAGCACGCAAGACAGCGGCTGTACCACATGGGCAGCTTTCACCGCTCCCCACAGGTCGGTAGCATGATCGAAACGATGGGCCTCGGCATGAAGGCCGATGCGGCTTTCGATGGCAAAGTCTTGCCCCTTGGCGCCGCCCCGGTCATCCAATGCCGCAGTCCACAGCATCGTGGCCATCCCTCGCTCGCGGTAGTTGAAGTCCGCCTGCAGAAGATTGGTCGATTTGCCGGCGTTCATGCTGGCGTAGTAGAAATAGAGCTTGGCCATCGCGCACAGCCATAAGCACCACGTTCTGGATTGCCAGAGGGATCGCCGACCAATGCGCAGGAAAACTCGACGGATCATCAGCGCACTGGCCAGCGCCGCCGCGACATTGGTGCTGCTCGGCAACGCCCCACCGCAGAAGCTGCGCTACCGCATCGACGCCCCACACAGCGAAGTCCACGCCCGCGTCGGCTTCTTCGGCATCGCCAGCAAGACCGCGCGTTTTCCCGTCATCACCGGCGGGATCGAACTGGACCCAGCGCATCTCGATAACGTGAAGCTCGATGTGACGCTCGATGCGACGGCGCTACAGGCCGGGGATTCCGTCACGCTTAAACGTCTGAAAGGGCCGGACTTCTTCGATGTCGAACAACACCCGCAGGTCCGTTTCATCGGCCGTTCGATGGCGATGACCGGGCCGGTCACGGCGGTCGTCAGTGGCGAGCTTACCGCAAAGGGCGTCACACGCCAAACCACGCTAAACGTGAGCTTTGCCGCACCACCGGCCAAGGCCACCGGGCGCGAGGCAATCCGCCTTTCGGGGCGGACCAGGATCGACCGCGCGGATTTCGGAATGAATGCCTATCGCCTGATCGTGTCGAAGTCCGTCACGATCACCATCAATGCGCAGATGGTCCCGGCCTGAAGCTCAATCCTCGGCGTCGAGATCGCGCCGCACTTTCGGGTCGCTCAGCAGCTGCTCGATCCGGCTTGCTTCGTCAAAACTCTCGTCAGGCAGGAACTTCAGTCGCGCCGCGTACTTTAGCCGCAGCCGCTGCGCCACTTCGCGCTGGAAGAACGCGGTATTGGTGCGCAGTGCCTTGAGGACGATCTCCTCGTCCTCACCCAGCAGCGCCTTGATGAACACCGTGGCATGGCGCAAGTCAGGCGACATGCGCACTTCGGTGACCGAAACGGTATGCGCCGAAAGAACGTCGTCATGCACTTCCTGCCGCGTCAGCAGCTCCGACAGGATATGGCGCACCTGCTCACCCACCTTCAGCAGGCGGACGGAACGGGTTTCTGGGGAGGTTTGAAACTTGGCCAATTCTAACTCATCTTCGAAAGGATGCGTGCAATCGATCGAACGTTGCGCGCGGTGCCCCGGCAACCAAGACGGCGCTCGATGAAGGCGCTCGTCAGCTTGCTTTCGGCCACGCTGCTTACGAAATCGATATAGATGCTGCGCTCGCCGATTGCCAGTTTCTCGAGACCGCGCATCGCCTGGTCGGCTGCCAGCTTGTCGAAAGCTGCCTGGTCGGGCTGACGTTCGAGGAACAGCGTGTGGACCAGATTGTCCTTGCCGATGCCGGTAAAGGGATTGCCCTCCACCGCTTGTGCGATTGCTGCCCGATCGCGCACCGCGACAAAGCTCTTGATGTCGAACCGCTCCAGCATGACGTGCGCGAACAGGTCTTCAAGGCCATCCAGCGGACGATCGTCATAGTCGAACAGCAGGTTGCCGCTGGCGACCACGGTCTCCAGCCCGGTCAGCCCTTCCCGCTCGAACGCCCAGCGCAGATCCGCCATCGTCACGCGATTGCCGCCGACGTTGATGGATCCGAACAGGGCGACATAGCGGGTCATGGCAGGGGGGCCGTTCTTGCAATTTAGAGCAAATGTGCTATCAGCAGCGGATCACTACGGTTGCTGATTTCACAATCACCATCCCGGAACCCGGACGCTGCTACGTCCGGGTTCTTTCTGTATTGGGGGTGCCGCTGCTACAGCACCCCCGCACTGGTTTTACTTGCGGCCAAGCTCGATGAGCTTGATCACCAGTCCGACGAGCCCCACGATCAACGTGGCCACGCCGAGAACCAGAATCACTACGGTATCCAATTTCAAAAACATCACCTCCCGTTCTGTCGCCGGTAGCGACCTCGGAAAGGCGTTTTTGGAACAAGACCTGTGTGACCCTAGTCTTGTGCTTTGAAGCTATTGACTAGTCAGACTGCCGCCAGAATGGCAGGATGCCCCGCCGCCCCTGAAGGCGGACGAAGCATTCCCTTACATCATCAGAGCGTACGATCGCGCATCTCGACTTCGAAGACTTCCAGCTGGTCGCCAGCCTTGATGTCGTTCGTGTCCTGCAACAGCACGCCGCATTCCAGGCCTGCGCGGACTTCCGGCACGTCGTCCTTGAAGCGGCGCAGCGAGGCGATGGTCGTGCGGCTGACAATGACGTCGCTGCGCGTGAGGCGTGCATGCAGACCCTTGCGGATGACGCCTTCGACCACGAGCAGACCGGCTGCCTTGTCCTTCTTGCCCGCCGGGAAGACTTCCTTGACCTCGGCGCGGCCGACGACCGTTTCGATCGCCTCCGGACCCAACTCGCCCGCCATTTCCGAACGAATGTCGTCGGTGAGCTGATAGATCACGTCGAAGTACTTCATCCGCACCTTGTTGCGCTCGATCAGCTCGCGCGCCTTGGCGTTCGGACGGACGTTGAAGCCCACGATCGGCGCGCCGCTGGCCTGCGCCAGGTTGACGTCGCCTTCGGTGATGGCGCCCACGCCGGACTGCAGGATGCGCACCTTGATCTCGTCGGTCGAGATCTTGTTCAGCGCGTTGACAATTGCTTCGACCGAACCCTGCACGTCGGCACGGACAACCAGCGGATACTCGATGACCGTGTTCTTCGCGGCCAGCGCAGAGAACATATTTTCGAGGCTGGCAGGCGCCTGCACGGTGCGCTTGGCGGTAGCGCGTTCCTGGCGGTACGCCGCCACTTCACGGGCACGGGCTTCGCTTTCGACCACGGTCAGCGTGTCACCGGCCATCGGCACGCCGCCGATGCCGAGCACTTCGACCGGCAGCGACGGGCCCGCCGCCTTCACCTGACGACCCTTGTCGTCCAGCATGGCGCGGACGCGGCCCGACTGGGTGCCGACCACGAGGATGTCCCCGACCTTGAGCGTGCCGCGATTGACCAGCACGGTCGCAAGCGGACCCTTGCCCTTGTCCAGCTTGGCCTCGATCACGGTGGCTTCCGCTGCGCGATCCGGGTTCGCCTTCAGTTCGAGCAGTTCTGCCTGCAGCAGGATCTTCTCGATCAGCTCGTCAAGGCCCGCGCCGGACTTGGCCGACACTTCCACGTCCTGCACGTCGCCCGACATCGCCTCGACGATGATCTCGTGCTCGAGCAGGCGCTCGCGGATCTTCTGCGGATTGAATTCGGGCTTGTCCGACTTGGTGATCGCCACAATCATCGGCACGCCGGCCGCCTTGGTGTGGTTGATCGCCTCGATCGTCTGCGGCATGAGCCCATCGTCACCAGCAACCACCAGAATGACGATGTCGGTGACATTGGCCCCGCGCATGCGCATTTCAGTGAAGGCCTCGTGGCCCGGGGTGTCGAGGAAGGTGATGAACTCACCGCCCTTGGTCTTGATCTGGTATGCACCGATGTGCTGCGTGATGCCGCCGGCTTCGCCGCGCACCACGTCGGTGCCGCGCAAGGCGTCGAGCAGCGAGGTCTTGCCGTGGTCGACGTGACCCATGATCGTCACCACCGGCGGACGCGCCTGCAGCGTGTCCTCGGCGTCAACGTCCGAGGACGTATCGATATCAGCATCGCTGTCGCTCACGCGCTGGATGTTGTGGCCGAATTCGGTGACGAGCAGTTCGGCGGTATCCTGGTCGATGGTCTGGTTGATGGTGACCATCATGCCCATCTTGAACAGCGCCTTGACGAGGTCCGCAGCCTTTTCGGCCATGCGGTTCGCCAGCTCCTGCACGGTGATCGCATCAGGCACGACCACGTCGCGAACCTGCTTTTCACGCGGCTGCGACTGGCCGGCGAAGTGCGCACGGCGTTCCTTTTCTCGGGCACGCTTCAGCGCAGCGAGCGAACGGGCGCGCGCGCCTTCGTCCTCGTTGAGCGCGCGCGTAACGGTCAGCTTGCCGCCACGACGGTCCTCGGTCTTGCGATCGCGCGGATTGGCGGCGGGCTTCTTCGCAGCAGGCTCGGGACGCTTGATCGGCGCGGGCGAGGCAACCGGGGTAAAGCGGCGCGGTGCCGGGATTACCGGCGCGGCTTCCTCTGCCTTCGGCTCGGCAGCCTTGGCTTCGACCGGAGCAGGCGCGGCTTCCGGCTGCTTGGCCACTTCAGGCGTCGCCACTGGCGTGGGCGCTGGAGCAGGCGCAGCTTCCGGTTCCGGGGTCGGCTCTGGCGCAGGTGCGGGTGCCGCTTCAGCCTTGGCCTTTTCCTCGGCGCGGCGACGCTCTTCCTCGATCGCCTTGAGCTTTTCTTCCTGCTCGCGACGGTTCGCCGCTTCGAGCGCAGCGAGGCGGGCTTCCTCGGCTTCGCGCAGCAGGCGAGCCTGCATTTCCTGGCGGGTTTCGCGGCTGGCCGATGGCGGCGGAGGCGGCGGGGGCGGCGGAGGCGGCGGGGCTACCGGCGCGGCAGCAGGTGCCGGTGCGGCAGGCGCAGCAACAGGAGCGGCCTCGCCGGGCCGGCCCATCAGCTTGCGCCGCTTCACTTCGACCACCACCTTGTTGGTGCGACCATGGCTGAAGGTCTGCTTGACCTCTCCCGCCTCCACCGAGGTCTTCAGACCCAGCGGCCTACGGCCCAGTGTCGGCTTCTTGTCGCTATCGCTCATCGAACTCATTCGCCCTTCGTATCAATATCGTCGTTCGCCACTGCACCCGTCTCGGATCCGGCGGCTTCAGTCTCGTTTCCGAGAAAATGTATCAGGCGCTGCAGCGGCGCTTGCAGCCTTGCGGCGGCAGCGGGGTCGGTCAGCGCGACGTGAACGACGTTGTCGCGGCCCAATGCCACAGACAGCGCCGCTCGGTCCAGCGGCAAGATGACACCTTTCATCCCCGAACCCTCGGCGCCTTCGCCCACGCGCCAGGCTTGCGCCAGTTTGTTGGGTCCATCGGTGCCAGCGTCCGAGGCATGGCCGAGGAACGTCACAGCCCCCGCCCGGCAGCCTTGCGCAATCTTCTCCGTGCCCAGCAGCACATTGCCCGCCCGCAGCTCGATGCCGAGCCGGTCGGTCACCAGGCGACGCAGCGCCTGTTCGATGCGTTCGGGAAGATCGGCCGGAATGGACAGCGCAGCACCCTTGAAGGCAGGCGCCAGCGCTCCCTTAAGTTTGCCATTGGCAATCGCTTTTTCAAGGGCTTGCCGGTCCACGCCGATCCAGGCCCCGCGCCCGGGGGCACGCGCCATCACGTCAGGCAGCACGTCACCGTCGGGCGAGATGGCAAGACGCGTCAGTTCGTCCCGCGCATCATGGCGCCCGGTCAGCACGCACTTGCGCTCCGGCGAGGCCTTCCCCGCCGGTGCAGTGCCGGAGATGTCGGAGCTTAGCGGCTCATTGTGAGGAATCCGCATCGGCGGCCTCCTCAGCTACTGGCTCGTCATCGAACCAGTGGGCACGCGCGGCCATGATGATCTCGTTGCCCTGTTCTTCGCTCAGGCCATACTCGCCCAGCACGCCACCCTTGTCCTCGACGCGCTCGGGGCGATCGCTCTTTTCGCGCGGGCCCTTGTCGTTGCGGCGGCGCTGTTCGGCGCGCTTCTTGGCGATCAGCTCGTCGGTGGCAAGGTCCGCCAGGTCGTCAAGCGTCTTGATACCGGCCTTGCCCAGCGTGACGAGCATCGCTTCGGTCAGGTGCGGCAGCTCGGCCAGCGCATCTTCGACGCCAAGGCCACGACGCTGTTCGCGCAGGGCTTCCTCGCGGCGCTCGATCGCTTCAGCGGCACGGCTCTGGAGTTCTTCGGCGAGCTCTTCGTCGAAGCCTTCGATCGTGGCCAGTTCGCTGGTCTCGATGTAGGCGACTTCTTCCAGCTCGGTGAAGCCTTCGGCCACCAGCAACTGCGAGAGCGTTTCGTCCACGTCGAGCTCTTCCTCGAACATCTTCGAACGCTCGGCGAATTCCTTCTGGCGCTTCTCCGAAGCTTCCGCCTCGGTCATGATGTCGATGGCAGAACCCGTCAGCGACGAGGCCAGACGCACGTTCTGGCCGCGACGACCGATGGCGAGCGACAGCTGGTCATCGGGCACGACGACTTCGATGCGGCTCTCTTCCTCGTCGATTACCACGCGGCTGACCGTGGCGGGCTGCAGCGCGTTGACCACGAAGGTCGCGGTGTCCTCGCTCCAGGGGATGATGTCGATCTTCTCGCCCTGCAGCTCCTGCACGACGGCCTGCACGCGGCTGCCCTTCATGCCGACGCAGGCGCCGACCGGGTCAATGCTGCTGTCGCGGCTGATCACGCCGATCTTGGCGCGCGAACCCGGATCGCGGGCAGCGGCCTTGATCTCGATGATGCCGTCGTAGATCTCGGGCACTTCCTGCGCGAAGAGCTTCTTCATGAACTCGGGGTGCGCGCGGCTGAGGAAGATCTGCGGCCCACGGTTCTGGCGCTCGACCTTCATGATCAGCGCACGGACGCGCTCGCCCACGCGCGGCACTTCGCGCGGGATCTGCTGGTCGCGGCGGATCACGCCCTCGGCGCGGCCGAGGTTGACGATCACGTGGCCGAATTCGACCGACTTGATCACGCCGGTGATGACTTCGCCCGCACGGTCCTTGAACTCGTCGTACTGGCGATCCCGCTCCGCATCGCGGACCTTCTGGAAGATCACCTGCTTGGCCGACTGCGCGTCGATGCGGCCCAGGTCCACCGGCGGCAGCGGATCGACGATGAAGTCGCCAACCTTGGCGCCCGGCTGCAGCTTTTCGGCAGCCTTGAGGTCAACCTGCTTGAAGTAGTCCTCGACCACTTCGACCACTTCCACGACGCGCCACAGGCGCAGGTCGCCGGTGCGCGGATCGAGCTTGGCGCGAATGTCGTTCTCGGCGCCATAACGGTTGCGCGCCGACTTCTGTATTGCCTCTTCCATCGCCTCGATGACGACCGACTTGTCGATCATCTTCTCGGTGGCAACCGCGTTGGCGATTGCAAGCAGTTCGGCGCGGTTGGCGGAAATCGCACTGGCCATGGGTCAGTCTTCCTGTTCTTCGAGAATTTCGTCCGCACCGCTGGTATCCAGCGGCCGGGAAGCGGCAATAAGCTTGTCCGTCAGGATCAGCTTGGCATTGGCAACGAGGGCGAACGGCACCTCGAACACGATACCATCGTCCTCGATCGAAATGGTCTGGGTTTCGGCATCGAAGCCGGCAAGATCGCCACGGAAACGCTTGCGCTCGCCCAGCAGCTCGGAAAGCTCGATGCGAGCCTCCTGCCCGACCCAGGCGGCAAAGTCCTTGGGTCGCGTCAGCGGACGGTCGATGCCGGGCGATGACACTTCAAGGCGATAGGCGTCTTCGAGCAGCACTTCGCCTGCTTCTTCCAGTTCGTCGAACCGGTCGGAAATGCGATTCGAAAGCGCGGCGCAGTCCTCGATCACTAGCTGGCCGGTCTCTGGCCGCTCGGCCATGACCTGAAGCGTATGCTCCTCGTCACCGATCTCGCCGCCCTTGAAATAGCGCACGCGCACGAGATCGAAGCCCAGGGCCTTGGCCTCCGGTTCGATAACTTCCGCGATCCGCGCGATATCCGCCATGCAATCTCCAATAAGCCGAATGGCAAAAGCGGGTCGCTGCCGGTGCCCGGTGGCACCAGCCTGACCTTGCTTTCACAATGTCGGGATGAGGCGCAGATAGGCCCGGTCGCGTAAAAAAGCAAGCTGCAAAGCGCGTCAGCAGCAGCGGTAAAGACAACGCCATGCACACGCTCGCCAATTAATGGGGAATTTCACCACTGTTCAGCAGCGGGAAAGATGCCGAGGTTTCGCCCGACCGCCGTGATCCGCAGAAATCCGCCATTTCGGCAGTTTGGCACGGCCCATGCAACGCTGGTCGCATAAGCCATAACGGCTCAAACAGTTACCGTGAGGACAAGATCATGACCGCCATCACCAACCGCATCGCCGCCGCAGCAACCGCTTTCGCCCTCAGCCTCGCGCTGATCGCCGGCACCGTTCACACCCCCGTCAACACCACTTCGGCGCCCGCCGCTATGCAGGAGATGATCTGATGAGCCAGCTTCGCTTCGACGACCCGGCCCCGCGCCCGATCGAGACCACTCGCGGTTTCCGCCTCGACAAGGTCAACGGCAAGGTAATGGGCGTCTGCTCAGGCATCGCCAACTACTTCAACATCGACGTAACCCTGGTCCGCGTCGCTTTCGCTCTCGGCACCCTGCTGGGCTTCGGCTCGGCCGTGCTCGTCTACCTGCTGATCGGCCTCATCGCCGACTGAGCCGCAACAGTCAGACCTTGCGGGCCGTCCAGCCCCCCGCAAGCCGCCCCGCCTCTCCCGCCCCCCCCCGGAGAGGCGGGGCCTTTGCATGAGCAAAGCTGGAGTCCCTTAACGACCCCGCTCTTGTGTCGTCATCCCGGCGAAGGCCGGGATCCATGACAAAAGTTGGCGAATGCAACAGCGCAAATTGGCCTCGGCGTGCGGCCTAAACCTACGGCGCCTTGGCAAACGGCGAAAAGTCGGTGTCCGTATCATAGACGTCCGCGCCTTCGCGCGCCTTCAGCCAGCCGACCACGGCATATGTCACCGGCGTCAGCACCGCCTCCCACACCACCTTCATCAGCCAGTTGGTCACCATCACGGTCAGCACCTGGCTCGTCGTCCAGATGCCGAGGAACGCGATGGGGTAAAACAGCAGGCTGTCCACCGCCTGCCCGAACACGGTCGAGCCGATCGTGCGCGTCCACAGCATCTTGCCCCCGGTCAGCAACTTCATCTTGGCCAGCACGAAGGAATTCACGAACTCGCCCGCCCAGAAGGCCGTCACCGATGCCAGCACGATCCGCCAGGTCGATCCGAACACGCTTTCGTAAGCCGCCTGCCCGTCCCAGCCCGGCGCGGGTGGCATTTTCACGACCACGAAGCTCATGAACGCCATGAACACCAGCGCGAAGAACCCCATCCACACGCAGCGCCGCGCATTGGCATAGCCATAGACCTCGGTCAGCACGTCGCCGATCACATAGGATACCGGGAAGAACAGGATGCCCGCGCCAAACGTGAACCCGCCAACCTGCGCCAGCTTGGCCGCCCCGATCAGGTTCGACAGCAACAGGATCGCCACGAACGAGGCCATCACATAATCAAAGTAGCGGAAATGCCGACGCGCGCTGGTGGAGCCGTCGATTCTCGAAATCTGGGGATCGCTCATGGAGTGTGGTGCTAACCCGGTTTGCACGATCCGCAAAGCGTGCTTATGGGAAGCCGGCGCGCGCCCGTAGCTCATCTGGATAGAGCGCGAGACTTCTAATCTTGAGGCAGCAGGTTCGAGTCCTGCCGGGCGCGCCATCAATACGATCAGGTGTGTTTCCCCACCTACCATAGTCGGGCTGTCTGCGTTGACAGTTGGGACCTCTGGTGCACTGCGCAATTCCTACCGCACAAGATCTCAATTCGGCCAAATCAATAACAAGTCTTCCCTCATATCGATTGGACAGAAGGAGCAGGCCTAGGCAAAGGTATGAGACCGGTTTCACATTGATGATCGCCGCTGCGAACAGGCGCGCCGGTCGATTGCAGCGTGAGAAAATACTTGCGAGGAGACGGATGCTGCCATGACAAAGCATCACATACCGAGTTTCATGACAGGGATCGCGCTGCTGCTGCCGATCACGCTCACCACGATGGCCGTCGTACTTCTTGCGCCTGTCGTACCCCAGATCATGGCAGAATTCGGTACAACCCCGGGACATGAATACCTTGTCCCAATGGTGTTGACCCTTCCGGCGCTGTGCGTGGCGCTGCTATGCCCGTTCGCTGGCATTCTCGGGGATTATTTCGGCCGCCGTAAGCTCTTGCTGGCCTCCTTCGTGATTTACGCGCTGGTCGGTCTGGCTCCAATCTTTCTGAAGGACCTGACTACCATTCTGGTGTCTCGCGTTGGCGTGGGAATTGCCGAGGCGCTGATCTACGTTCTCTCCACAACCATGATCGGCGACTATTTCAAGGGTGCCGAGCGCGACAAATGGCTTGCAGGCCAGACGGCGTTTGCCTCGATGTCCGCACTTCTGTTTTTCAATGTCGGTGGCATTCTCGGAGATTTCGGCTGGCGCACGCCGTTCTGGGTCTATTCGTCAGCTTTAGTGATGTTCGCACTTGTCTGGATCTTCACATGGGAGCCCGCAGGAGACGACGATGCGGATGAGGAAGCTGATGCCGCTCCTCACAAGCTCAGCTGGGCAGGTTTTCCGTGGGCCCGGATGGCAACGATTGTCGCCGTGACGATCTATGGCTCGGTATTCTTCTATACCGTGCAAATTCAGGCCGCGAGCGGTCTCACCGAACTCGGATTGACCAGCGCCGCCCGAATCGGCTTCCTGACGTCTGTTGCCAGCGTCGGTGTTCCCCTCGGCACCTTCCTGTACTCCCGGATCGCTCGCATCGGTGTGGGCAAGCTTCTTCTCATCGAACTCACGCTGCTGGCTATCGGATTCATGCTGATGGGCAAGGGTGGAAACGTGACGGGATTCCTTGCCGGATGTTTCATCAACCAACTCGGTGCCGGCATGCTCCTGCCAACCCTTCTCGTATGGGCAATGAGCATCCTGCCCTTTGAATTCCGGGGCCGCGGGACCGGCTTCTGGCAGTCAGCCTTCTCGCTGGGGCAATGGCTGAGCCCGCTCGTGGTGACGTTCGTTGCCCTTCGTGCCGGCGGACTTATGGGTAGCTTCCAGGTCCTGGCTCTGTTTGCCGGTGCCGGTGCGGCAATTGCTCTTGCGTCGCTGCAAATCAGCCGGAAGGCGCAATGATGCCTGGTCGTTTAGCCAACAAGATCGCCGTCGTTACCGGTGCCGGCAACGGCATCGGCAAGGGCTGCGCCAAGATGTTCGCTGCCGAGGGTGCCAACGTGATCGGTCTCGACCTGGGCGGTGCGGACACGACGTGCGACCTGCTCGACGAGGACGCGACACGGGCGACCTTTCAGCACATCGGCCAGAAGCATGGCCGCATCGACATTCTTGTCAATGCAGCCGCCTTCGCAGTCTTCAATTGGATCGAAACCATGTCCTATCACGAATGGAAGCGGACGCTTTCAGGGGAACTGGACATCGTCTTTCTCGCGACGCGGGCCGCATGGCCGTTTCTGAAGTCCAGCGGCAAGGCGAGCGTGATCAACTTCGCAAGCGCCAATGCGCGCCATGCTCTCGATGGTTCTCCGGCCATCGCGCATTGCGCAGGCAAGGGAGGCGTTCTTGCCATGACCAGGCAACTGGCCATGGAAGGCGCGCCGCACAACATCCGCGCCAACACGATCGCACCTGGCTTCATCCAGACCGAAGCCACGCGCCGTCATATGGAGATGGACCCAGGTCTTGAAGGGGCGGTCCTCAAGAAGAACATGCTCAAGCGTCTTGGTGACCCGGAGGACATCGCCTGGTGCGCCACATGGTTGGCCAGTGATGAGGCACGCTACGTGACCGGCGCCGACTTTGCCATCGATGCGGGAGCGACTGCCTGGTAATCATTCTTGCACGAAACCTGTGTCCCCGGACAGGATCCGCACAGGGCCAAAATCCGGGGACACAAACAGATTGCTATCAACCAGGCCCAAACGCCGCCTACGAAACCCCTGTTGTCAACCAAGGGGTGTCGCTCACCACGAGCGTCATCGCGGGGGAACCGTCAGTTCGCGGCCGGCGGACAGGGGATGGCCTCGCCCACCCCCTCGATAAGTGCGCTACGGACGCTGACCGTGAATCCCTTATCTGCGCTTAGTCGAAGGGGGGAGCCCACCGCGCCCAACTTCGCACCATGCTCCGCAAAGCATGTCAGTGGGATACGCAGGGTGGCAGCCTTGCCAAGAGCCCCAAGGCTCTTGCCGACGTCCAGCTTCACGCCCGCAAAGGCAACCGTCACCGGCCCCGACCCGCGCGCATCCAGCCGCCAGTCCAGCCGCAGCGCGAAGCCGCCGTTGAGGTGCCGTTGCATATCGACCACCGGCCCGTCGAGCGCGATGTCGCCCTTGCCGCTCCAGGTGAACTGCCGTGCGTCCTCCTGCGCTGCCACATCGACCGCGCGCATGGTGACTACGCTGTCCAGGCCGAGCCGCCACGGCTCGATCACTTTCCCAGCGCGGATGAACGTGGTTTCACTCAGCAGGCTGCCCACCTCGACGCGAGGGTCCTCGTTGACCCTTCCGACGCTCGCGGGCTTTGCGTAACTGAGGCCATGGCCCACCCGCCACAGCGGCTCCACCATCGGCGAGCGCGCATCGCGCGGCCAATCGAACGGCAGCGTGCCGGTGAAATCGCGCGGTGGCTTGCCGTCCTTGCGCGCGACCAGCACATCAGCCACGCCCTGCCCCTGGGAGCCCGGCTGCCACGCGGCGACGAAGGCATCGGCCACGTTCATCTCGGGTCCAACGAACATCGGACGGCCCGAAAGGAACACCGCAACCACCGGCACGCCTTGGGCCTTTAACTGCTTCATGAGTTCCAGTTCGCCCTCGAGCGACTGGAACAGAAGGTTCGGCACATCACCCTGAAACTCGGCATAGGGCTGTTCGCCAAACACCACGATGGCGACATCGGGCCTGACGCTGCCCTGAGCCTTGGCAATCTCGGCGGTACCGCCCGCTTCGGCCACAGCCTCGACGATCGCGCGACCGATGGTGCGGCCCTTGGGGAAGTCGGCGCCTGTCGTGTCGGTGCCCTGCCAGGTGATGGTCCAGCCGCCGGCCTGCATCGCCATGCTGTCGGCCCCCGGGCCGGTCACGAGCACCTTGGCGCCCGGCTTGATCGGCAGCACCGAACCTTCGTTCTTGAGCAGGACGAGCGACTTGGCGACCGCTTCGCGCGCCACATCAAGATGCGCCTGGGCGCCCACTGCTGCGGGATCGCCACGCTCGACCAGCTTCGGCCCCATCAGGCCGAGCTTGTACTTCACCCGCAGGATCCGCCGCACGGCATCGTCAAGCCGCGCCATGGGAATCTTGCCCTCGCGCACCTGGCGCAGGGTGTTATCGAACAGGCCCTTCCAGCTGTCGGGCGCCATGTAGAGATCGAGGCCGGCGTTGATCGAGGCGGCGCAGTCGGTCGGCGTGCAGCCCTCGACCTGCCCGTGCCCGTTCCAGTCGCCAACCACCAGGCCCTCGAAGCCCATTCGGTTCTTGAGCACGTCGGTGAGCAGCGACCGATTGCCGTGGTTCTTGACCCCGTTCCAGCTCGAGAAACTGGCCATGACAGTCAGCGCGCCCGCATCGATGGCGGGCGGATAGCCCTGCGCATGCAGACGGACGAGTTCGGGCTCGGCCAACTTGGCATCGCCCTGGTCCTTGCCCTGTTCGGTCCCGCCATCGGCAAGGAAGTGCTTGGCGCTGGCGGCCACCTTCTCGGCCGTCAGCGGCATTCCGGCGAGAAGCGGCCCCTGCAGCCCCTCGACCATCGCCTTCGAATAGCTGGCGATCACCGCCGGGTCGCTCGAATAGCCTTCATAGGCGCGCCCCCAGCGCAGGTCCTGCGGGGCGGCAAGTGTCGGGGCGAAGGTCCATTCGATGCCCGAGCCGGCAACCTCGGCTGCAGTCGCTGCACCGATCCGCTTGATCAGTTCGGCGTCATGCGCCGCCCCAAGTCCGACGTTGTGCGGAAAGATCGTTGCGCCCGGCAGGTTCGAATGCCCGTGGACAGCATCGACACCAAACAGGATCGGCACCCCCGCCCCCGCCTTGCGCGAGGCTGCGCGGAATTCGTTCACCAGCTTGAGCCACTTGGCCGCATCGGCACGCTCGTCGCCATAAGGCCCGCTGTTGCCCCCAGCGAGGATCGACCCGAGCGGATAGCGGGCGAGGTCCTCGGGCTTGATCGAACTGATATCGCCCTGGATCACCTGGCCGACCTTCTGTTCAACCGTCAGCTGGCGGAGCAGCCGGGTGATTGCCTGCTCGGTCCGGGCATCGGTGATGGTCGACGGGCTGTGAGCAGTCGGCCAGTTCGCGGGATTGGCCACCGGGCTTTCGTGCGCTGCTACCGGCGCAGCGGCCAGCAGGAATGATAGCGCCACCACACTTGCCATGGCAGGACGCAGGCTTCCCTTCGACATCGACTTCCCCAGATTCTGTGAACGTTCTCAATCAGACATCTCACACGTTTGCGAGTGGAAATCAACCCTTGACGAAACTGGTGTCAGGCAGTCCGTCGCAATCCGGCGAGAAGCAAGGTTGCGCAAAGGGCGAGCAACGCCAGAACCACGAAAAGCGCGCTGAAGCCGAGGCTTGGTACAAGAGCCAGCGTCAGCGCTGGCATCGCCAGCGACGGGATCGTGTTTGTCAGGTTGAACAGGCCCAGATCGCGCCCGCGCCGTGCACTGTCAGGCAAGACCCTCAGGGTGTGGGCGCTGTGCAAGGCCAGGAACGCCGAGGTCGAAAGGCCGAACAGAATGTACCCGGCAATCGCTCCGTCGCGTCCTTCGGCAAGCGCCATGATGATCAGCCCCAGCGCGGCCCCGATCGACGAGATCACCAGCGGTGAAACAGGCTGCCCGGTGCGATCCGCCCTGTCGCCCGCCACCAGCGCGACCAGCGCACCGATCACCATCGCCGTCAGCAGCACGCGGGCAATGGCGCCATCGGCAAGGCCCGGATCGACCGAGCGCAACCACAGGTAGAAGAACGCGAACAGCGAGGCTTCGGAAATCTGCACCAGCAGGCGGGCAAGCCACATGCGTGTTGCCATGCCCTTGAGAACTTTGCGTGCAACCTCGCTTCCCTCGGCCGGCCTTGCCCGGGTTTGCGCGAAGCCGTCGTCACCCAGAAGCACGAGCGGGAGGACGCACAGCGCCACGATCACGCCCACGACGGCAAAGCGCGTCTCCAGCGAGAAGGCATCGCCCAGAGTCGCCAGTGCTCCGGCAAGGGCACCCGAGGCCGGGGCGAAAGCCAGCAGGCCGCCGAGCAGCCCCTTGCGCCCATCGGGCACCTGATCCCCGGCCCAGGCAGACAGTGGCCCCAGCATCATGTTGAGCCCGACCTGCCACAGCGCGATCACGGCGGTCAGCGAAAGCAAGGTCCCGGTGCGCGGCGCAATCTGGAGCATGACACTCGAAAGGAGCAGCCCCGCCAGCACGAAGGGGCGGCGCCTGCCCACGAGGTCGCTCGCCCAGCCAAACGCGATGTTGCACAAGCTGGCAGCAATAGCGCCCAGAAATGTCGTTGCAGCGAGCCAGCGCACGGCCTCGCTTCCCGCCAGTTCGCGCACGTGCATCGGCAACAGCAGCGTCAGGAACGGGACATAGGCAATCGTCGATCCAGCCCACGCCAACGCATAGAGCGCCAGAAAGCGGTGTTCGCGGCTTTGTCCGCCGATCACGCCTCGTGGGCCGCCGCCGGGCCGGTAGAGCCGCGGACCTCGAAGCCCATCGGCAGGATCACCGCGCCAGCAACCTCTTCGCCCTTCTGCGCGGCGATCAGGCTGCGCACCGCGGTGGCCGTCGTCTCGGCAATCGGCTGATCCACGGCTGTAAGCGCGGGCCGGGTGAAGCGCACGAGCGGAGTGTTGTCAAAGCTGACCAGCGAGAGATCCGCCGGGATGGCGAGGCCCAGTTCGTCGGCGATTTCGACTGTGGCCAGCGCCATCTGGTCATTGCTGGCAATGATCGCGCTCGGCCGGTCGAGGCTGGCGAGCAAGGCGCGAGCGGCGCGCACGCCAGAGGCATAGGTGAAGTCCCCTGCCTCGAGCAGGCCCTCAGTGGGAAGACCCGCTGCATCCATCTCTGCTTTCCAACCGTCCACGCGCTTGGCCGAGAGGCGATATTCCGACGGCCCAGAGATGAAGCCGATGCGCTTGTGGCCAAGGCCGATCAGATGCCGGGTCGCCGTGCGTGCGCCGCCTTCGTCATCCATCGAGACCATGATGCCATCGGGCAACCCTTCCTTGTGCACTTGCGCGCCAATGCGGGCGAACGGCACGTTGTGGCGGGTCAGCGTCTCGAGAATCTGGGGATTGTCAGAGTGCGGCGGCGTGAGGATCGCGCCATCGGGCTGTAGTGCCGCAATCGCCGCGCCCAGTTCGCGCTCGACATGGTCGTTGTGGGTGTCGACCAGTTCGAAGATCAGGCGATAGCCATGTTCGGCGCATTCGAGCATGCCGCCCAGCAGCATCTGGTCGACCCAGTCGGTGCCCTGGCGCGCCCGCCAGTCGGCAATGGTGCGTTCGCGGTCGTTGAGGGCCAGGATAAGATAGGAACGCGATCCGCTCATCCGCTGTGCCGCGATCGAGGGCACATAGCCGAGCTTGTCGATCGAGGCCTGGACCTTCTCGCGCATTTCGGGCCGGACATTGGCCTCGTTGTTGATGACGCGGCTTACCGTCTGCAGCGAAACACCTGCATCAGCCGCCACGTGCTTGATGGTTACCGCCTGCCGCCTTCGCGCCATGGTAGCTCAGTTACCCCCGCTCTTCGTTCCGGCGCCCGCGTTAGCGGTTTCGCTGGGCTTTTGCCATACGCGGACCCAGTCAACCGCCATTGCCTTGGGAAAGCCTGAAGCGTTGACGCCCGTGGTGTTGCGCCCCTCTGGCAAGTGCCCGCCGATGGCGAGGTTGAGGATGAGGTGGAAAGGCTTGTCGAAGGGCGCACCGGGCTTGTCAGAGCCCAGCGTGTGCCATTCATGAGGCATGCGTCGCGCGTAGTCCTTGCCGTCAATGCGCCAGACCATGCCATCCTTGTCCCACTCGACCTCGTAAGTGTGGAAGGCGGTCGGATCGGGCAGCGGGGTTTCTTCCGAGATATAGCGGTTGCGCGGTGGTTCGCCGCCGAAGTGGATCGTGCCGAGCACGTGGTTCTCACGGCCACCTTCACAGGTCTCGCAAGGCTCGCCAAGGTTGACCGCCTCCATGATATCGATTTCGCCGGAGCGCGCCCAGCCGCCATAGGCCCAGTCTTCGGGCAGCATCCAGATCGCTGGCCAGGTGCCCTGCCCCTGCGGCAGGCGAGCGCGGACTTGGATCTTGCCGTAGAGCCAGGCAGCTTTGCCTGCCGTCGACAGCCGGGCGGAAGTGAACGGCTTGTACCGCTTGGCCTCGGCCTTTTCCATGCTGTCGCGCTGATCGCGCGGGAAGGCAGGGCCGGTGAAGTCCTCGCGCTGGGCGATGATCTCCAGCACCCCGTCGCTTAGCCGATGGTTGGCCTTGCGCGCAGTATAGCACTGGCGCTCCTCGTTGCCGCCGCCCCAGCAGTCCTCGGCCAGGACCCAGCGATTGCGGTCAAGCGTGGTACCGTCGAACTCGTCGGCCCAGACGAGTTGCCAATCGGGTTGGACCGCCGCTGCGGCCAGAAGCAGAAAGCTCATGCCGCTGCCGGAACCTCGGCGCCGCAATAGCGCGCAACGTAATCACCGTGCGAGGGCAGCGCGGCGACGGTGCGGCTGACCTGTTCGCGCAAGCTCCCGAGCAGATGTTTCAGTTCCTCGTCACGCAGCTTGGCGGCAACCGGGTGGTGGCTTTGCGGATTGATCCCCTGCCCCATCATCACCTGCACCCACGAGTTCTCGGCGAACAGTTCTTCGTGTCTGCGGAACACGCGGCCGGTTTCGCGGAACAGCTCGATCTTGTGCTCGAGGCTGGCAGGAATCTCCATGCTGGCGCAATGCCGCCAGAACGGCGTGTCACGGCGATCGGTCGCCTTGTAGTGCAGGACCAGGAAATCGCGGATCTGCTCCATGTCCGTGAACTGCTGGTCGTTGAATTCGTCGATATCGCGCTGGCTGATGGCGCCCGCAGGCAACATCCGCACAATGCGCAGGATGGCGCGCTGGATCAAGTGGATAGAGGTGGACTCCAGCGGCTCCATGAACCCGCCGGAAAGCCCCACGGCCACGCAATTGCGGTGCCACTGCTTGCGCCGCGCCCCCGTGCGGAAGCGGATATGGTTCGGCTTGACCAGCTTCTCGCCCTCGACGGTGGAGAGCAGCTTTTCGAGCGCAGCCTCGTGGGCAAGGTAGTCGCTGCAATAGACGATGCCGTTGCCCTGGCGGTGCTGCAGCGGAATGCGCCACTGCCAGCCAGCCTCGTGCGCGATGGCGCGGGTGTAGGGGACGGGCGGGCGCACGCTCGAGGTCTGGATGGCGATGGCGCTGTCGCAAGGCAGCCAGTGGGTCCAGTCGTCATAGCCCGCCCGCAGTGCGCCTTCGATCAGGAGCGCACGAAAGCCGGTGCAGTCGATGAACAGGTCGCCCTCGATGCGGCGGTCCCCTTCCAGCACCAGCGCGGCGATGTCGCCGGTTTCGCCGTCAAGCTCCACGCGGGCGATCTTGCCTTCGATCCGGATGGTGCCGTCGGCATCGGCCATGGCGCGCAGGAACTTGGCGTAGAGGCCGGAATCGAGCTGGTAGGCGTAGTTCATCCGGTCATCGGGAAGATGCGCGAACTTGCCCGCCTCGGCGGCCTTCAGCTCAAGGCAGTATTCGCCATAAAGGGCGGTGTGACCGCGCTCTCGCCCGTTGAGCCAGAAGTGCTGGAAGCCCGCCGACCAGTGGTCCTTGCCGGTACCGCCGAACGAGTGGAAGTAGTTCTCGCCCTGCACCCGCCAATTCTCGAAATTGATGCCGAGCTTGAACGTCGCCTGCGTGGCGCGCATGAACTCGGCCTCGTTTATGCCGAGCAGGCGGTTGTAAGTGACCAGCGGCGGGATCGTGCTTTCGCCAACCCCGATCGTGCCGATCTGCTCGCTTTCGACCAGCGTGACCTCGGCCACCGGGCCGAGCGTGCGGGCAAGCGCGGCGGCGGTCATCCACCCGGCGGTGCCGCCTCCGGCGATGACGATACGGCGGGGCAGATGCGAAGCGGTCATTGGCTGAGGCTCCTCAGGATGAACTGGTGGATGCGGGCAGCGCCCTGCGCGTCGATGGGGCCCAAGGCGCCCTGCCCCTCTTCGGGAATGTGCGCGCGCGCTTCATCACCGCCCGAGAACACGTAGTAATCGAACAGGTCGCGCCACACCGCGCGGTCCGCCTCGGCCAGGTCTCGGATGGCGAGCAGGGCGTGGGTCAACGCCGTCTGCGGCTGTCCCATGTAGCGCGGGGTATCGCGCCACCAGTAATTGAGCAGGATGTTAAACGGCTCAGTCGCCTCGACATGGTGCCACCACATCGAAGGCACGAACAGCGCGTCGCCCGGTTCGAGTTCCGCCACCTGCCCGTGCTCCAGAGCTTCGGCAAAGCGCGGGTAAGCCTCGAAATCGGGCGCCGCGAAATCGACCATGCTCACCGCGCGGCCCGCTGGCGTGTTGTCGATGGGGCCGAGGTAGAGATTGCGGAACTGGTTCGGCGGGAACAGCGTGAAGCGGCGACGCCCTGCCACGCAGCAGGCGAGGTTGTCGGGAAAATCGTTGTGCGCGGCGATGCGCGTTGGCGATCCGATCCACAGGCTGGTGATGGGATCGCGCGAGCCGAGATCCACCCGGTTTTCGGTATCGACGCCGTGGAAGTGCGTCGGCACGTCGATCGAGCCGAGGTAGATCACGGGGTGATCGGCGCTGCCTTCGTTGGCATCGAAACCTGAAAAGATATCCGCCAGCTTGCCGCGCGCCGTCCTGAAATTCATCTGCATGGCAACGTCATAGAACAGCCGACCACCGCAGCCGGGGTCGGCCAGCGAGACTGTGAACGGCACGGGTCGCGCCCGTTCGACCAGATAGGCGCGGGCGGCGCGGGCAGATTCAAGGCCCGCCTGCACCAGCGGCCAATCGCGCACCACCCCGCGCAGCACGAACGGTTCGCGCGCGCCCTGCAGCATGGCGTCGAGACCGCCCGGTGCTTCGAGTGTCCTCACAGCGACTGCAGGAAGCTTCAGGGCAGTTGTTTCAGCCACCGGCAACCTTGGCGTTCTTGCGCGCGACCAGATCGCCGAAGTGGGAGAGCGAGGCGATGATCATGTAGATCCGCGCGAGGTGGCCGCTGGCCATGAGGTCCTGCAGCGCAGCGCCGTCCAGGGTCGAGAGCTTTTCCTCGTTGATGGTATGATAGCCGACGAGCGAGTTCTTCGCGCCATCGTCGAGCGTGACTTCCAGCGTGAAGGATTCCGCCAGTTCATAGCGATCGAGCGTGGCGAAGAAATCGGCGGATTCGCGGTGGGCGTGATCGAGGTCGCCCAGCTTGGCGGCGATGTCCTCGAGGTAAGGCGTGGGCTGGCCGCTGGCATCGAACACCCGCACACCCTCGCCCGTCCTGCTGATGCGGGGGTGGTCGAGATCGACGTGGACCTGGCCCACGCCGTCGGGCGTTGGCGCGCGACCGATCAGGAACGGGCGGATCGCCATCGACAGCGGGCGGTAAGGCGCATCCCACCTGCCACTGCGCAGGAACAGGTTCTCGCCCGTCTCGAAGCCCAGCAGCGCCAGCGCTTCAAGCTTGCCGGTGGCAAGGTCGCGGCGCAGGGCTATGGGGTAATGCGCCTGAACCGAGCGGAACTCGGCCGGGACCGTGGCACAGGCCATGACGTTGTCGCCAAGTTCGGCGCTGGCGGCAGTGTCGATGCGCAACTCGCCGTGGTCGGCGGGATTGAGGACTGCGTGGTTGCTCATTTCACTGCCGCTCCGTGCATGGCGATTGGGGCTGCGGCCGCAACGGGGCGCAGGGCATCGAGATAGGTCCGATTGGACGGCAACGCCGCGGCCAAGGCGCGCGAGCGCTGGCGCACTTCGGCAAGCGCTTGCGTGGCTGTAGCGTCGGCTGCTCCGCCCGGCACAGGGAAGCCCATGCCGTAGAGCACGTATTGCTGGCTGGCGGCGCAGAACAGTTCGTCCATGCGAGGGAAGTCCCACGCCGACGGCGGCTGATCGCGCCAAAGCTCCAGACACTCGGCAAGGCGCGCCGGGACTGTCGCCGGATCGCGCTGCGCCAGCCAGTAAGGCTCGGGCCGGCGGCTGAGGACGTAGTGCAGCTTGAGAAATTCGACGATGCGGTCCCAGCGGTAGCGGAACAGCTCGTTGAACCGCCCGGCGAGCAGGCCCAACGTATCCGAGCGGCGCGGAAAGTTTTCGGCCAATGCCTTGATCGACAGTTCGATGGTGACGATGGCCGAGGCCTCGAGCGGCTCGATGAAACCAGCGGAGAGGCCCACGGCAAGGCAGTTGCCCTGCCAGAAGCGTTCACGGTGGCCCGTGGAGAACGTGAGCTTGCGCGGGCGCAGGGTCTGCAGGTCAGCGGACGGTAGCCGCGCGGCAATGTAGTTCCGCAGCACATCCTCCGCCCGCGCATCATCCATGAAGCGCGAGGAGAAGACGCAACCGATGCCGCGCCGCGTCGGCAGGGCGATGTCCCAGATCCAGCCCGCTTCATGCGCGGTGCCGATGGTCTGCGACGCAATCGGGCTGCCGGGTTCGACCGGGACCTGCACGGCAAGCGCACTGTCGTTGAAGGACACGTCGGACCGGTCCACCCACGGCACGCCGCAGTGGTCACCGATCAGGATCGCGGCAAGCCCTGAGCAATCGATGAAGAAGTCGCCGGCTATTTCGCGCCCGTCGAGCAGGCGCAGACTGGCGATATTGCCGGCCTCGTCATCGGCAATTGCAATGACTTGCGCCGAAACATGCGTCACGCCGAGCCGCGTCGTCGCGTGGCGCTTGAGCAGTGCGGCGAACTTGCCGGCATCGAGATGATAACCGTAGTTCAGCGCCCCGGCATAATCGGGCATGGCCCTTTGCCTTGGTGCAAGGTTGTCCTCGCAGGCCGCAGCTTGTGGCGTCACCAGCGCTGCGAAGGACAATTCCGGTGCCTGTGCGCGCCACGCCTGCAGCATGGCGGCCATGTCACCCGGCGTGGGCGGCGTGAACGGATGGAGGTAGCTGTCCTGCGCCGAACCATCGACCCAGCCATCAAAGCGCGAACCCTGCTTGAACGAAGCGTCGCACTCGGCAAGGAACTCGGCCTCGCGGATGCCGATGGTCGAGAGCGTTTCGCGCATCGTCGGCCAGGTGCCCTCGCCGACGCCGATGGTCGGGATGTCGGGCGCCTCGACCAGCGTGATTGCCAGCTCGGGCCGTCGCGCGGCCAGCAGGCACGCGGAGAGCCACCCTGCGGTGCCGCCTCCGACGATGACAACCTGCTTCACCGACCCGATCATCTCTCACCCGTTTCAGCCGCCGGTTGATCCGGCCAGCCTGTCAGTCCTTGAAAACCCCTGCGGCCCGCACTGCCGAAGCAATACGGGCCGCCGGTTCTTCGTTACCCGAAGGTCATCCCCTCAGGCTCAGAAGGTAAACCGCGCACCGGCAGCATAGCGCGCATATCCCGGTGCCGCAAAGAACACGGTCTGGCTATTGCGCTGGTAGCCCTTGCGGTCAGCGTTGGTGATGTTGATGCCTTCGACGAACACCGTCACGCCCTTGCGGATTTCGTAGGATGCGCTGGCGTCGAACTGGCCATAGGCCTTCACGTAGTACGGATCGAAGCCGTAGCCCGAGAGGAACCCCTCGCGCCAGTTATAGGCAACGCGCGCCTGCAGGCCATTCTTGTCGTAGAACAGCACGGCGTTGGCACTGTCGCTGACCCCGTTCACCGCGAACTGCGGGATGGTGTAACGCAGGGTGTTGTCGAACTTCGTGTCGCTCTTCACCACGGTGTAGTTCAGGATCGCACCGAAGCCGGTATCCCAGAAGCTGTGCTGGACCGCGAATTCCCAGCCCCACAGCTTGGCCTTCTGGTCGCTGTTGGTCGGCTGCGTGGTGATGAAGTTCACCAGCGGATCGGAGGCCTGGCCGACGACACCGGTGACCACCCCGTTGTTGTCACGAATGACCGTCGAGGGGAAGTTGGCGCCGATGTAATCGAGCAGTTGCTGCGCCGTAGCATTGGGACCCAGCGCTGCCCGCGCTGCTGCGGCATTGGCACCGGCAGCAGCGTTGGTCAGGCCGAACGCGGGCTGGTTGACCTGCGTCTGGCTGATGAAGTTCTTCACGACCTTGTGGAAGAAGCCCACCGAAACGTAGCTGGCCGGCGCATAGTACCATTCGGCCGAGAGATCGACGTTGTTGGACTTGTAGGGCAGCAGGCCGGGGTTGCCGCTCGAGGCCGTGCTGCCTCCGATGCGTATCGGCGAAGCCAGCGTGGTGCCACCTTGCAGCGAGGCATAGTCAGGACGGGTGATCGTCTGGCTATACGATGCGCGCAGGCGGACGTTGTCGATCGGCTCCATGTCGAAGTCGATGGCCGGCAGCCAGTTCTCGTACTCACCCTTGAGCGATGCGGCAGCGACCTGCTGCGGATTGCCATAATCGATCGCGGTTTCGTTGCCGCCGGTCCAGATCGTGCGGACCGGGATCGGAACCTGCGCAGTGGAGTCGACCTTGGTCTTCTCGTAGCGCAGGCCGAAGCGCAGGTTAGCCGTGCCCGCGCCCAGATCGAACGAGTGCTTGGTCTGCAGGTACGGCGCCCAGGTCCGTTCGCGGACGGTGCGGTCGGTCGTGTACTTGGCAATGCAGGTGCCGGCGGTGACGGCGGTGCTGCAGATCCCGATCTTGCTGTCGAGCAGACGGATCAGGCCGTCCGTGTCGATGTTGAAGTAGTTCGGGATGATCGAGCCATCGTTTGAGCCCGACATGCCCGCCAAGTCCTTCGGCAGGTCGCGGATCTGGTAGAGGTCGTCCGGGGTTTCGGCTGCGGAAAGCGTGCCGCCCCAGGTATCGTTCTGGATAACGCCGAATGCAGAGCGCACCTTGTTCTCGGTGTAGGTGACGCCGAAGTCGAGGCTGTCGATGAACGAGGCGTCGAAATCCCAACCGCCGCGGAAAGTGACTTCGTTGATCTCGTCACGCATGTAGGCGGTGCGGAAGGCGTTGCCGGCAGGGCGGATGTTCGAGGCCTTGATCTCGGCCCCCGGATACATCTGAACGCTGATGACGGGCATGTCGGAGGTGTAATCGACCTTCTGCGACTTCACGCCGAAGATCGCGCTGCCGACGGCAATGCCCGAACCATAAGGCTTGGTCGGCTTGCTTTCGGCGGTCGAGTGGTGACCATCGAGTTCGAGGCGCAGGCCGCCGGGGCCATCCCACTTGAGGTTGCCGCCGATCGACTGGTTGCGCGAGCGGTTGGCCGCGACTGCGCCGGTGATGGCGAGGTCCTTGTCGGTGCCGCCGAAGTTCTCGGCATAGAAGTTCGGGCCAGCTGCCGGGCCATCGGTCCAGCTGCTCGAGGTGTCGCCATGGTTGAACCAGACGCCGATCGAGTTGGTGCGGGCGTCGATGGTGTTCTGCGAGAAGGTGTAGTCGACGGTCGCAGTCAGCGTGTCGATCGGCTTGACCTGCACCACGGCCTGACCGTTGATGCGCTTGCGGCGGAACGTGGTGAAATCGTAGCCCGCGTTCTGCGTGACCTGATAGATGTCGTTCGGGCCGGGGCGGTTCTGGATGTTGGCAGCGCCCGGCGTGCCCGGCTGTGCCAGCGAACCCCAGTTGTTTTCCGAGCCGAGATAGCCTTCGCGCCAGCCCGCGTTGAACTGCGCCTGGCTGGCCTTGCGATCCTGGTAGGAACCGGTCAGCAGAACGCCGATGCGGCCATCAGCAAAGGTATCGCTGATGATGCCCGAGACTTCAGGCGTGATGCTGGTGCCATCGAACAGCGAGGTGTCATAGACCGCCTTGGCGCCGATGCTGCCGTGGAAGCCGGGACGTTCGAGCGGCTTGGCGGTCTTGATGTTGATGACCGAACCGATACCGCCAGTGGCGAGCGAAGCGCGGCCCGACTTGTAGACTTCGACGCCGGCAATGCCTTCGGAAGCGAGGTTGGCGAAATCGAACGAGCGCGAGGCGGGGGCGCCGCTGCTTCCGCCGAGGCTGGAAGCGGGCATCTGGCGGCCGTTGAGCAGGACGAGGTTGAAGTCCGGACCGAAGCCGCGAACGGTCACGGTCGAACCTTCACCACTGTTGCGGTCGATCGAAACGCCGGTGATGCGCTGCAGCGACTCGGCAAGGTTGGTATCGGGGAACTTGCCGATGTCTTCGGCCGAGATCGCGTCGACCACGCCCTGCGCGCTGCGCTTGATGTCGAGTGCCTTCGACAGCGAGGCGCGGATGCCGGTGACGACGATGGCTTCGCCTTCTTCAGCGGGAGCAGCTGCATCCTGCGGCGCTTCCTGCGCGTGGACGGCTTGTCCTGCAAGTGCGAGTGCAAGGGCACCCATGCTGGCTGCACGAACGGCAGCGGAACGTGTCATGGAAACCTTCATGATCCTCCCCTTTTACAACCTCGGCACTGCCACGCGAAATGCTCGCCATCAGCGCTCTTGTGAACGTTCACCTAAATGAGAACGTTCACGCGGTCAAGGGCCTTCGCCGATAATAGCCGGAAAACCTAGTTCTTTTGGGCAATCCAGCCAGGCACTTGCGCGAAACCTGCGCAAATCCGTTTGGTGGTGCGCTGCTCTTGGCATAGCGTTTTGCCCAAGCGGCGGCGTCAATGGTGCCTTCTCTCCTGCCAGCCGCGTCAGGGATTTTCACCCATGCGCGACCATGACCTTCGAAGCAGGGCCGTTGGCGAGATGCACTTGCGGCGCTGGCCGCCCCTGCCGGTCCCTTGCCATATCGTGCAGTGGGTCCTTGCGATCGACGACAGCGAGCGTGCCGATGAACTGTCCGCGATTGAGGCCTTGACGGCGAGCGACGACAGCGTCGGCAATCCGACGCACCGCGAAGGCCGGATCAACGAAAGGGTCACTTTCACCTGGGAACGCCAGAGCGAAGGCAGCAGCCTGACGCTGTTTTGCGCGCCTTGCGATGATGAAGGCTTTCTCGAACCGGCGACGGACGTTGAGCTATCGGCCGCAATCGCCTGGGCACGCACTCTTCCCGGCCAGATCGTGCGCAGCACGCGCGTGTGGCTGGCGCAGAGCGATGCCGACGTCGAGCGGGTTCTCGATCGCCATCCGATCAATCGCGATGAACTTGTTTCCAGCACACTGGGCGGCGGCATCCGCATATGGTCGGACTTCAGGCTGAAGGATGACGGCTTCGGGCGATTGCTTGCAGCGGCCAACGGCATTGACCGGCGCGATCTCACCCGACAGATCCAGCGTCTTCAGGAACTGGGCAACTATCGCAACAAGGCGCTGCTTGGCCTGCCGGTTGCCCGCGAATGCTGGCCCAAGCTTGATGCTGCCGAAGAACGCCTGAGCGATCTTGCCAACCGTATCGCAGATAGCGACGCACGTGACGACAGCCTGCTGGAGGAACTGTCGCGCCTTGCGCTCGATCTTGCCTCTGTCGCGACTGCAATTTCGTTCCGCATGGACGCCACCCGCGCCTACGGTCAGATCGTCGAGGAACGTCTGGAACAACTCGATGTGCGGCCGGTCGGAGGGTACGCCTCGCTGGTTGATTTCACCCAGCGCCGTTTCCGCCCGGCCACAAGAAACAGGCAATGGCCTGCGTGCGCGAGTTCAGCCTCGGCAATTTCGAGGCTCCGATGGAACAGCTGCCCGGCAAGAAGGCCTTCATCAACGATACGATCGAGACCCTGCGCGGCAATCTTGTCGGGCTGATCTCGGAAATGAACTACATGTCGAGCGAGCATGGCCACCAAGCCGGTAAAGCGCAATAGCGTAGCCGAACAGAAGGAGCGACTGGCCGGCTTTGCCCTCAACCTTACCGACGGTGGCGCCGACGCCGACGATGCAGACTTCGGACGCGCAGCATGAGCAGCGCGGGTGAACTTCAGGTCGTGGAATTCGGCCTGGGCAACGAGGTTTTTGCCATACCCGTCGCTCTAGTGCGCGAAATCCTCGATTATGCGCCACCCTCCTACCTGCCGAATGGGCCTGCGCATTTCATCGGCCTGACGGATCTTCGCGGCCAAGGCGTGCCCACGGTCGACTTCCGCAGGCGTCTCGGCCTGCCGACTGCCGACCCCACGCTGGCCACGCGCATCCTGATCCTCGATGTGCGGTTGACCGACCGCCTGCTTACGCTGGGCGTTGTCATCGACCGGGTGTTGAGCGTCACGAGTTTCGAGAAGGCGGACATAGAACCTGCCCCGGATATCGGGATCAGCTGGAACTCCGAATACATAACCGGCGTGGTGCGCCGGGACACGGGCTTCGTGGTCATCGTCGACGCGGCCCGGATTTTCACGACCGAAGATGCCATCGGGATCGGCAGCGAAGGTCAATTGGTCAACGCCTGAAACACCCGCGACAGCGAACGGAACGTGCTGCCGCCACAGAGGTGATCAGAACAAGAAGGACGGGAACAACCATGGCCATCAATCCATTCACGGCAGTGTCTTCTGCCCAGGTTCAGCAAGAGATTGCCCGCGTAGAGGCCGCCATCTCGAACGGCGATCTGGGCGCTCGCCTGCACGCTTCAGGCTGCAATGCCCGCACCAGCGCTTTGATCGACGCGATCAATGGCCTGCTCGACCAGTCGCAGGCTCCGGTCCGCGAGCTTGGCAGCGCGATAAAGCACATGACGGCGGAGCATGAGCGGGGCGATATCGACGTGGTCATCGCCTCGGACAATCTTCCGCTGGAAATCGCTGAGATTGCCGCTGACATCAACCATCTCGTCAACGCGCACATCGCGGTAAAGAAGCTTGCGATGAGCATCGTCCACGAGTTCAGCCTCGGCAACTTCGACGCCAGGCTCGATCTGCTGCCGGGCAAGAAGGCCTTCATCAACGACACCATCGAGACGTTGCGTCGCAGTCTGACCGGATTGATCGCCGAGATGAACCACATGGCGAGCGAGCATGAGCGCGGCGATATCGACGTGGTCATCGATCATGCCAGGTTTCCCGGGGATTTCGGTGTCGTGGCACGCGGCATCAACGACATGGTCGCCAGCCACATTGCCGTGAAAAAGAAGGCCATGGCATGCATCAAGGCCTTCGGCGAAGGTGATTTCAACGCCCCGATGGAACAGTTGCCGGGCAAGAAGGCCTTCATCAACGACACCATCGAGAACCTGCGCCAGAACCTGCGCGCGATAACCTCGGAGATCCAGATGCTGATCGGCGCTGCCACGGCCGGTCGCCTCGGCGAGCGTGGCGACGATCGTCGCTTCGTGGGGGATTTTGCCAGCCTGATCAGTGGCATCAACGGTATGCTCGATGCGACGATCCTGCCGATCGAAGAAGGCAATCGCGTGCTGAGCAAGCTCAGCGCCGGCGATCTTGGTGAGCGGGTCGAGATCGATTGCCAGGGCGATCACCAGAAGATGCGGGATTCGATCAACGTGCTGGTCGACAACCTGCGTGCCTTTGCCAGCAACGTGAGCCTTGCCGCCAACGAGGTGGCCGAAGGCAGTTCACAGATGGCAACCAGCTCGCAGCAGCTATCGCAGGGTGCGACCGAACAGGCCGCGTCGGCAGAAGAGGCTTCGGCCTCGATGGAGCAGATGGCCGCGAACATCAAACAGAACGCCGACAATGCGGCGCAGACCGAGAAGATCGCGCGCCAGTCCTCAAAGGATGCAGAGCTTTCGGGAACGGCAGTCGACAAGGCCGTCATTGCCATGCGCACGATCGCGGACAAGATCGGCATCGTGCAGGAAATCGCGCGGCAGACCGATCTCCTGGCGCTGAATGCCGCGGTCGAAGCAGCGCGCGCAGGAGAGCATGGCAAGGGCTTTGCCGTTGTTGCGTCGGAAGTGCGCAAGCTGGCCGAGCGCAGCCAAAGTGCTGCAGCGGAAATCGTTTCGGTCTCGGCCGAGACGGTAAAGGCGGCGAGCGAAGCCGGCGAGATGCTGAGCAAGCTGGTGCCGGACATCCGCCGCACGGCAGAACTCGTGTCGGAAATCAGCGCCGCATGCCGCGAACAGGACATCGGAGCTTCGCAGATCAACGAGGCGATCCAGCAGCTCGACAAGGTGACTCAGCAGAACGCCAGCGCTTCGGAACAGATTTCCTCGACGTCGGACTCTCTTGCGGCGCGGGCCGAGGAACTGCAGCAAACGACCGCATTCTTCCAGCTGGAAGAGCAGCGCACGTTCTCGCCAGCGGCACCGCGCACGCAGCGCAGCGCCAAGCCGAAGCCAAAGTCGGCGCCTCAGGCTCCCACCAAGGCTCGGCCCGTCAAGCCGAACTCGGTCGCCCACCAGAAGGAGCGGCTCAACGGCTTCGCACTCGACCTGACCAGTGGTGGGGCAGACCAAGAGGACAGCGACTTCGGCCGGGCACTTTGATTACCTCACGAGCACGGTCCTGCCGCTATATGCGGAAGAAGGCTGTCGCCAGATCCGCTGCTGGAGCGCGGCATGTTCGACGGGTGCCGAGGCAAGCTCGGTCGTGTTCGGAATGCCGAAGGAAGCAATCGCGCGCGGTGCGGCTGACCGGGTGCTGGGACTCGATAGCATTGCCGGGGAAATCCTCCGGGCCACGGCGCGCTGAGCGATGGCGGCTCTCAAACTTGTCGTCCCCACTCCCGCCAAGGACATCGGTCACGCAGCGCTGATCGAGGATCTGGTCTCGCTGCTCAAGCGTCTGGACGAAAGCTTCGACATGGCCAGCACGCACCTGTGCCAGTCGGTTACGCGCATCCAGACGATCACCTCGGCTCTGACCGAAGTGACCGGCATGTTCGATGGCGGCGTCGGCGTCGAAGCGGTCAATGGATTGCGGATGGCCGCCGAATCCCTGCGCAACGTGCGCAGTCTGGTTCAGGGCAGGTCTCACGAGATCGCGACCATGCACGAGGCCGCCCGGTCTTTGCGGACCAGCGCTGGCGAGGTCATGCGCTGCCTGCAGGTCCTCGACATTTACGGCATGAACGTGAAGATCACCGCATCGGGCCATCCGCAGTTCATGGAATTTGCAGATGCTATGCGCGGCAAGCTCGATCAGGGTGACCGGGAACTGCGCGGCCTCGACCATATGCTCGGAGGGCTTCTCGCAAGTCTTCGCGAGATGGGCGAGAACGACAGGCTGCTCGATCGCGAATGTGCGAAGGTCTTCCCGCAGGTACCCGATGCGCTGATGCGCGAAGCGGGCAACCTGCAGCAGCACCAAATGCGTCTTGGCAACCTGGCCAAGACCATTGCCGGCCTTGCTCTGGCGATTCAGACCGAGCTCCACGCCGCCATCCAGGCAATGCAGATCGGCGACAGCGTGCGCCAGCGACTGGAGCACGTGCTGGCGAGCCTGCGCACGCTTGAAACGCGACGCCAGGAAGGCAGCATGGCCGGCTCTGCTGGCGCACCGTTGCTTCGCGTTCTCGCTGCATTGTTCGAAGCGGCAGTCTCCGACTATGGGCGCGACAGGGCCGAACTCGCGGCTTCTCTTTCGCGACTGCAAAGCCAGTGCAGAAATCTCCAGGGTCTTGACGACGACCAGGCCAGCGAGGGCGACAGTGACATGCTGGAGCGCATCGAGGCAAGTGTTGCCGAGGCGCACCTGATGCTGCGCCAGCTGGACCGCGCGAACAGCGAGGGCATGGCGACACTCGACCTGATCCTGCAGACGGTCGATGAAGTTACGGAACGGGCAGAAGCCATCACCCGGCTCCGGCTGGATGTGCAGCACATGGCGATCAATATCGGTCTGAGTTGCCGCACTGCGCAATCCATCGGACGACCGGTGATGGTCATCGCCAACGAGATCAGGACATATTCCGAACGCCTTGATGCAATCGCCGATGCCATCCAGCGAACGCAAACGAACCTGTCGGCGCCCTGCCACCGCCTGCAGAGCCAGTCGCACGAGAACGGTGGTGCATCGGGGGAACTCCTCGCCCGCTTCCTCACCACGATTGGCGATTGCAACGAAAGAGGCCGACAGGCGATGGCCGTGGTTGAAGCCGAGTCAGACCAGTTGGGATCAAGCCTGGCACTGGCAATCGATGCACTGGAGGAAGCAGGGATGCTGGAAGCGCCCATGCGAAACCTGTCGTCCGTCCTGCAAGGCGCCGGTTCGGATTGCCAGCCGGTCGACGGTGACAAGGCGGTTCTATTGCAGACTATGCTCGACGATCTGGCGCGAAGCTACACGATGGCAGACGAGCGCCTCATCCACAACCAGGCGCTTGTCCCTGGCCTGAATGGGATCGCCATCGCGCCGGATGTGACGTTGGCCCCTGATGACGACGAGGACGATGGCCTGTTCTGAAACCGGCCAATCATCCCCAGCTCTCAATCGGTGGTCGTATCCACCACTGCCGCCTCGGGACCGTTCTTGAGGATCGATTCAATGGCATTCCGGGCGCCGGCCTTGCTAGCGTAGCCCTCGGTCCAGAAGATGGTTTCGCTGTTGTGGCAGAAGTAGGCGACAAACTCGCCTGCCTTGTTTCTGCGGATCTCGAAACGGTGCGCCATAATGACTCTCCCTGTCGTTAGCCCAGGTCCGCAGATATCACGGAAAAGGCGCAGCACAGCAGGCAAAATACGCACGCGGGGTTGATTTTTGCCTGCAAATGGCGGATGTCCGCCAGCACAAAGTAGCGGGCGTCTGACCCGCCAGGCAAACGAGCGCCAGTGCGCGTCGGGGCCGTGGAATGGGAATGGATCCTGTGTCTGCGGCGGTAAACTCATCACCTGCCAATAGCCATGCCGCCAGCGCATCTGCAGGCGTGGTTCACTGCGCCTGCGCGGCACGCGACCATGCCCCCAACATGCACGAACGCAATTGCCCCTTTGCCGGGGCAGGAACGCCAGAAGGTTGACCATGAACCCCAAAGATACCGCGATAAGCCTCGACCTTATCAATCGCCACTACCAGGAGCCGAACCGCAACCGGTTCGAAAGCAAGTATTTCTGGGAGGAGCTTTACCCCCTGATCGCCACGGCAGGGTTTTCTGCCATCGAAATTCCCTATGAGCCGGTTTGGCAGTTCGGCGGGCGCAGCGGCGTGCCGATGAACCGCTATTGCATCAACACCAAGTACAGCAGCGCGGCGCAGTACCGCGAAGTGCTGGCCGCAAGCGGAATCACGCGCGTCACAGGCGTGACCTTCGATCCCAACCTGTTCATGCGCAACGACAACATCCACTTCTTCTTCGGCGCATCCGGCCATTTCGCCGGCGAGGCCCTCGCCCATGCGGCCGATCTTGGCGCGGACTATTTCGCCATAAGCCCCTCGCCCTACTACGGGCGCATCAGGCAGTATCACCCCGATATCGACGCCCAGATCGCCATGTTCACCGATCGCACGGTCGAACTGCTGAGCGGCCTTGCCGCCAAGGCCGAGGAACTGGGCGTAAAGCTGGTGCTGCGCAATGAATACTGGAGCCTGTTCGGCGGTGAACGGGTGCTCGCGCTGCTTGCGCGCTTGCCCGAAAGCGTCGGCCTTGACGCTGACACCGCCAACCTCACCGTTGCCGGGATCGACCCGGTGCAGTTCATCACCACCAACATCGCCCGCATCGGCTGTGTCCACCTGACCGACACCAGCTTCGTTGACAGCAACGACACATGGAAGACGCCGAACCCCGAACACCCGCAGCCCCAGGCCACGCAGGTCTTCCGCGATCCCGGCACCGGCTCGGTCGATTTCGCCGCGATTGCCAGCACGCTCGACAAGCTGGGCTATTCAGGCCCCGTGACCTGCAGCGCCCGCCAGACGCGTGATCCGTTCCGCGCACTGCTGCGCACGCGCGCCATGCTCAACCAGCTTTGATTTCCGGAGTTATCCGAAATGCCCAATATCCAATACGCCAACATGAGCCACTGGAAGTCGATCCCTTTCAAGCAGATCGATAACTTCCGCGACTTCTACTACGAGGACAAGACCAACAGCGCCTACTATTCCGACTGGGACAACATCCTGAAATATCAGTCGGCGCTGGGCTTCAGCGGCATCGAGATCGCGCCGTGGGACATGGCAGACATCCTGCCGCTGTTCGGCTCGCCCGAAAACTTCACCGCCTTTGCAAAGGACCGCGGCGTCGAGGTTATCGGCATGTTCCATGGTGCCCACGCCTCGCACGATGTCGGCCACTTTGATGAAGCCGTGCAGTCAGGCCGCGAAGCGGTGGACACCATCGTGCGCTTCGGCGGCACCTACATGAACACCTGCCCGACCCAGAACTACTTCGGCTGCGGCCCCCTCACCCGCGAGGAAGTGCAGCAGTGTGCCAAGGTGATGAACGAGATCGGCCGCTATGCCACCGACAAGGGCGTCAAGATCGGCCTGCACAACGAGTTCTTCTGCGCGATCAACCTGCCAAACCATCGCGAACTGATCGAATCCACCGATCCCGCGCTGGTCCACTACTGCATCGACACCGCCCAGATCTCGATCATGGGCGAGGATCTGGTGACCTTCTACAACGACTATCACGACCGCATCAGCACGTTCCACCTCAAGGACACCGCCTCGTCCAACCAGCCCGACAGCCTGCGCTATTCACAGGACCCGGAAATCACAGACGACGGCACGCGCTGGTTCTGGGAACCGGGGATGGGCACGCTCGATCTCAAGGGACTTTACCGCGCGCTCAAGCAACACGGGTTCAAGGGCTGGATGTCGATCGAGTACGACGGCTCGCCCGACCTCCTCGCCTCGATGGCGATGACCCGCTACTACCTCGATAACGAACTGCGCCCGATCTACGATTGATCAGGCAGGAATCGCGCCGGCGCATATGCGTCGGCGTCGATTTCCACGGTCAGCTCGTCGCGGGGCAAGCCGAGCAGTAGCTGAGCGCCCAGCCGCGCCGCGGCAGGTGCCGTCTGTATGCCGAAGCCGCCTTGCCCGGCGAACCAGAACAAGCCCTCCACAACCGGATCGAAGCCGTAGACCGGCAGGCGATCCGGCGAGAAGGATCGAAGGCCTGCCCAGCGGCGCTCGAGCGCGGCAATGTTCCAGTCCACCACGTGCTGAAAGCGGTCGATGGCAATGGCAACGTCCAGTTCCTCGGGCGCGGCATCGCCAGCGACATCGGGGATCTCATCGTGCGGTGAAAGCCACAGACGCCCGGCCTGAGGCTTGAAATAGAAGTCCTCGTTGATGCCCAGCGTCAGCGGCAGGGAATCTGCCGGGGCAGGATCGGTGCGCAACTGGACAATCGTGCGGCGCAACGGCTGGATGCCAAGCGGGCAGGCACCGGCAAGGCTGGCAAGCGAGTCCGCCCATGCTCCGGCAGCATTGGCGATGATAGGAGCGCGTGCCTCGCCCCCGGCCCAGGCCAGCCGCCACTGTCCGCCTTCCCGCTCCAGCCGCTCGACGCGGGCCCGCACGCGCATGACTGTGCCGGTCCGCTTCGACGTTGCAAGGTAGTGCTGGTGCAAGCCGGCAACGTCGATGTCAGCGCAGCCGGGCTCCCACGCGCCGACAACCCATTCGGGCTTCAGGCCGGGCACGCGGGATTCAAGCGCCGACCGGTCCTGCAGATGCAGGGTGGCACCCAGGGCAGCGAACTTCTCGATGAAGGCCTCAACCTTGTCGCGGTCCGACGCCTGCCCGATGTTCAGCGCGCCACGCTGGGACAGGAACCCGCCTTCCCGCAAGTAACGGCCCGAAGCCATCGTCAGCGGGAAGACACCGGGTCCGCCATAGGTTTCTTCCCAGAACGCGGCAGAGCGTCCGGTGGTGTGGTAGCCGGGGGTGTCCTCGGCCTCGACCAGCAGCACGCGGGCGTGGGGCGCGCATTCGGCGGCGAGACTGGCACCTGCCATGCCCGCGCCCATGATGGCGACATCAAAGTCTCCGGCAAAGCTGGTCACGCGATGGGGGCCTCCGCGACGGGCGCCATGCGGTCTAGGAAATCGTCAATCGCAGCCATGACCTTGTCTCTCACCGGGTCAGCCTCTCGCAGCAATTCGTGTCGGGCTTCCCGTCCCCAGGTCATCAGTTGCGCACGTGGCAGGCGGCGGGCGGCACGCTCGATCGCCTTCCAGCTGACCAGACCATCGTGACGCGCGGCAAGCAGAAGCACCGGCACGTCGACCGCTTCCAGAATCCCGGGAGCATCCAGCACCAGCATCGAGGCATAGGCACGCTCGACCCACCGCCAGGAGCCGGGGCCCATTCCGAGAAAGGAGCGCTGCAGCTTCCATTGCGCCTCGTCCTCGTACCGTTCGGCATCATGCGTCAGCAGTGTGTTCCGGGCTGCGGCGGTCGTCCCGGGCTTCTCGCTGATCTTCCAGGCGGGGCGGGCAGGATCGCCGAATCGGCACATCGCCTCGGCCACCTTGTGCAACGCCCGATTCGGTCCCGGAGTGAGAAAGCCCAGCATCGGAGCACTCAGAACCACGGCAACAGGGTTAATGCGCCCTTCCGCAAGAGCACGTAGCACGAGGTGACCACCCATCGAATGGCCGATGACGACATGGGGGCCAGGCGTCTGGACGACCCATTGCGACCAGAATGCGGAGAGGTCCTCGATCCAGATCGAGAAATCTTCGACGTGCCCGATTGCAGGATGGGCAGAGAGCCGTCCTGAACCTGCCTGCCCGCGCCAGTCGAGCGCAGTTACCTGCCACCCTTCCTCATGCCAGTAATCGAGAGATTCCAGATACTTCTCGTAGAAATCTCCACGCCCCGGCAAGAACAGGATCGAACCGCGCGGACCGTACTGGGCCTGAGGAGCGCCATGACCGGGCCAGTCGATCCGGCGGATGACATGGCCGTCTGATGCGGTCCAGAACCCTTCGTTCGCATCCGCCGGAATCGCCCTGCGATCGATCCGACTGCTGGTACCGAACTCCATGCCTGAAACGCCTCCAATGGCGCAGTTGCGCGCCAAGGTTTGGTTACCGTTTGGTAAGTGATTGTCCCGTATGCCCCAGGACATGCAGGGGAACATCTTCGTTTACGGACTGGTCGGGGCATTGGCAATCGCGCTGCTGGTTGCCGCCTTCACCGATATCCGCCGCCGCCAGATCGACAACTGGCTGAACGCTGCCATCGCACTGGCCGCTCCGGCCTACTGGTGGGCGTCAGGGCTGTCACTGTGGCCGGGCGTGGCGATGCAGGTGGGCGTGGCGTTCGTCGCCTTTGTCGTCCTGGCGGGACTTTTTGCCCTCAAGCTGATGGGCGGCGGAGATGTAAAGCTGCTGGCGGCACTGGCACTTTGGTTGCCGCCGTTGAGCTTCGTCAAGCTGCTAGTGATCATGTCGCTGCTGGGCGGCGCGCTGACCATCGTGGTCGCCGCGTGGCACTATACCGTGACGCGCCGGCGCGATGCAAAGATTCCTTACGGCGTAGCAATCGCAAGCGCCGGACTGATCGTCCTGGCCCCGATGCTCGAGGCCGGTTGGCGCTCCGTTACAGGTGCATGAACATCATATCACAATTTTTAACCATTTTGCCCGAGACATGCGGGCCTGAGTTAAGAGGGCGGGACAAGTAGCATGGACAAGAGGAAGCTGATGTTGCTGGTGGGGGCGCTGATCGTTGCGATCGGCACGGCCTTCGCAGCAAGGAGCCTTTTCGCTGGCGCGTCCACGCCTCAGGCAGAAGCTGCGGCAAAGATGCCGATGGGCCCGAAGGTGCTGGTAGCCCAGCGCGCCCTGCCCGTCGGCACCATCATTACCGCCGACGCCCTCAACTTCCAGGCATGGCCCAAGGACATGGTCCAGGACGCCTACTTCGTCGAGGGCGAAGCTGACATGCAGAAGCTGCTGGGCACCGTGGTGCGCAACCCGATGACTGCAGGCGAGCCGGTCACCAAGGGCAACCTCGTTGCGCCCGGCGACCGTGGCTTCCTCGCAGCTGCTCTCGGGCCAGGCATGCGCGCCGTCACCATCCCTGTCTCGGCCCGCACCGGCGTAGCCGGCTTCGTCTTCCCGGGCGACCATATCGACCTGGTGCTGACCCAGACCGTCAAGGGCAGCGGCGACAGCGGCATGGCACTGAAGGCATCGGAAACGATCCTCAAGAACCTGCGCGTGCTCGCAACGGACCAGTCGACCGAGCAGGAAATGGTCGAGGGCAAGACCCGCGTGCGCACCTTCAGCACCGTCACGCTCGAAGTCACGCCCAAGATCGCGGAGAAGATTGCCGTGGCCCAGACGATCGGCACGATCAGCCTCTCGCTGCGCTCTCTGGCGGACAACTCGGCCGAGCTTGAGCAGGCGATTGCCTCGGGCGACGTCAAGATCCCGGCCGGCGCTACCAAGCAGCAGGAAGAGGCGCTGATCAAGCAGGCCATGGCTCGCCCTATCGAAAGCAGCAAGGCCAGCTTCGTGACCGGCGGCGATGTATCGCGCTTCCAGCGCACGACCGTGCCAGTGGCAACTGCTCCGGCAGGCGGCGGATATTCCGCTCCCGCCGCGAGCCCTGCCCCGCAGATGGCAGCAAACGGCCGACCGGTGCCTACCGGCCCCGTGGTCCGCGTGACCCGCGGCAAGGACACCGAAGATGTCTCGATAGGAGCGAAGTGATGAGCTGCGCTCTCCACACCAAGATCATGCGACAGATCCCGACCTCGAAGGGCAGCACCATGAACCGCCGTTTTTCCTCCAAGCTCCTCACGGCCGCGCTGATCGCTGCCCCGCTGGCGATGATGCCCGCATCCGGCATGCTCCACGCACAAAGCCTGACGAGCCCCGCCCGCACCGTCACGATCTCGATCGGTCGCGGAGAGCTGGTCACCGTCCCCGGTCGCATGGCCGACGTGTTCGTCGCCGACGACAAGGTGGCAGACGTCCAGGTCAAGTCGACCAACCAGTTCTACGTGTTCGGCAAGTCGGGCGGCGAGACAACCGTATACGCCAGCAACGCCAAGGGTGACGTCGTCTGGTCGGCCAACATTCGCGTCGGCAACAACATCGACTCGATCGATCAGATGCTGCACCTCGCCATGCCCGAGGCTCGCGTCAACGTCGCAACGATGAACAACACGGTCCTGCTGACCGGCACGGTCGGCGCGCCCGAGGACGCGGCCGAGGCAGAGCGCCTCGTGCGCGCTTTTGTCGGCGACAAGACCAACGTGATCAGCCGCCTGAAGATGGCAACGCCATTGCAGGTCAGCCTCCACGTGAAATTCGCCGAAGTCAGCCGCACGCTGGTGCGCGACCTGGGCGTGAACCTGACCGGCATCGATGGCACGGGCGGCTTCAAGTTCGGCATCGGACAGGGTCGTTCCGCAGCATCGACCTACACCACCGACCGTAACCTGCCGTTTGGTGTCGGAACTTCGTCGACCACTGGATTTACCTTCGATCCGACCAAGGTAACTGAGTCCAATCCGCTTGGCCTGGTGGAAAAGGCCGGCAGTTCGGTCACGGCCACTACTACCGGCACCACCATTGCCGGCATGGGCAAGCTTCTCGGCCTCGATCTGCTCGGGGCGCTCGATGCCGGTGAGACGCTGGGCCTTGTCACTACCCTGTCCGAGCCGAACCTGACCGCGCTTTCCGGCGAGACTGCCGACTTCCTGGCGGGTGGCGAATACCCGATCCCTGTCTCGCAGGGGCTTGGCACCACCTCGATCGAGTACAAGCGCTACGGCGTCAGCCTGGCCTATACGCCAACGGTCCTGGCCAACGGCCGCATCTCGATCCGCGTTCGTCCTGAAGTCTCCGAGCTTTCGAGCACGGGCGCACTGAAGCTCGACAGCGTCGAAATCCCGGCCCTGACCGTGCGCCGGGCCGAGACGACGATCGAACTCGGGTCGGGTCAGTCCTTCATGATCGCAGGCCTGCTGCAGAATGGCGCGCAGAACGCGCTGACCAAGATGCCTGGCGTGGGTGACGTGCCGATCCTTGGCTCGCTGTTCCGCTCGACCCGCTATCGCAAGGGCGAGACGGAGCTGGTCATCGTGGTCACGCCGTATCTGGTGAACCCGGTAAACGCCAACGACATCAAGCTGCCGACCGACGGCTTCCAGAGCCCGAACGACATCCAGCGCCTGCTTGGCAACATGGAGAACGACGGGGTCACCGGTGGCGACCGCCCCAAGCCGACCGAAAAGGAAGGCACAGTTCAGACCGGTCCCAAGGTCGGCGCTCTCGACAAGCCCGCGAAGGCACCGCAGCCAGCCGACCGCCGCAGCGACAAGAAAGTCGCCAGCGCCGAACCCGGCTTCAGCATCCAGTGAACGAGGGACAGCTCATGCGCACCAATCATAACCGCCGCGCTTCCGCAGCGCTGCTGCTTTCACTGGCAACGGCCCTCTCGGCCTGTTCGGTCAACGCCCCCGAGAACCGCATGCTCAACTCGGTGCATCAGCCGATTGTCGAGCGCGACCGTTACGTCTTCGATGTCGAGACCCTGCCGGGAGGTGGCATTTCAATCACCGAACAACGTCGGCTCGCCGGGTGGTTCGAAAGCCTTGGCCTCAAGTATGGTGACAAGATCGCGATAGACGATCCGTTGCAGTCGAAGGCCACGATCGCTTCGGTCGATACGGTCGCCGGTCGCTGGGGCATGTTCGTCGAAGGCCCCGCCCCGGTTACCCCCGGTTATGTTCCGGCTGGCGGTGCGCGCATCGTCGTGACCCGCGCCACTGCCTCGGTACCTGGCTGCCCCGACTGGACGGCCAAGTCCGACTTCTCGATGAGCAACCGGACGACGTCGAACTTCGGCTGCGCCATCAACAGCAATCTCGCCGCGATGGTCGCCGACAAGGAACACCTCGTGAAGGGCGCCAACAGCACCGGGGAAACGGTGGTGATGAGCGGAACCAAGGCCATCGACAGCTTCCGCGCCGCCAAGCCAACCGGCGAAGATGGCCTGAAGAACAATTCGACGTCCAATGCCTCTGGCGGCAGTGGAGGAAACTGACATGAGCTGGAAGAATGCCAATCGCGACGCCTTCGCCGCTTTCATGTGCGACGAGACCGCGCTCGACGTCCTTCGCCCGGTCGTCGTCGACATGGGCTGGGCGCCGGAGAAGTGCCACCGTGGTGGCCTGCGCAACGCGATCCAGTCGCTTTCGATCACGGCCAGCCCGAACATCCTCATGGTCGACCTGTCGGAAAGCGGCGACCCGCTGAACGACATCAACGCTCTTGCCGAAGTTTGCGAGCCCGGCACCGTGGTCATCGCCGTGGGGCAGGTCAACGACGTACGCCTGTATCGCGACCTGATTGCCTCGGGCATTCAGGATTACCTGCTCAAGCCGCTCAATGCGGGGCAGATCCGCGATGCACTCGTCCAGGCGCAGACCATCTTTACCGCACCCAAGAGCCATGATCCGAGTGCGGCGAAGCGCCACATCTCGACAGCCATCGTCGGCACGCGTGGCGGCGTCGGGGCGTCGACGCTGGCGACATCGCTCGCCTGGCTGTTCAGCACCGATCACAAGCTGCCCACTGCATTGCTGGATCTCGACGTCCATTTCGGCACCGGCGCACTGACGCTCGATCTGGAGCCCGGTCGCGGCCTGACCGACGCGATCGACAATCCGAGCCGCATCGACGGCTTGTTCATCGAACGCGCAATGATCCGGGCAAACGACAATCTGGCCATTCTGTCGGCCGAAGCGCCGATCAGTTCGCCGCTCATGACCGATGGCAGCGCATTCGTGCAACTGGAGGAGGAATTCCGCCAGGCGTTCGAGATGACTGTGATCGACATGCCGCGCAACATGCTGATCAACTTCCCGCACCTGCTGGGTGACGTGAACGTGGTGATCGTTGCGACCGAACTGACGCTGGCCGGCGCGCGCGATGCCATTCGCCTGCTTTCGTGGCTCAAGACCAATGCTGCCCACGCCCGTCCGATCGTGGTTGCCAACAAGGTGCAAGCCGGCGCCAACGAGATCAGCAAGGCTGATTTCGAAGCCTCGATCGAGCGCAAGATCAACTTCATGTTGCCCTACGACATCAAGGGGGCATCCAACGCGGCCAAGCTCGGACAGTCGTTCGTTGCAGCCAATCGCTCCTCGAAGGTCGGAGCCACGATCCGGGACATCGCCTTCGCGATCATCGGAACCGGTGAGGAAGATGCAGCGGCGGACACCACAGCCAGTGCGCGCAAGCCCTCGCTGCTCGGCAAGTTCGATCTCAAGAAGATGCTAAACAAGCCCAAGGCCGGTGTGCCCGCCTGACGGCCCGCATTCGCTTGAGGTGACGGGAAGAGACCTGCAATGGGGAATACGATCCAGCTGATCCTGATGGCCGGCGGCATGATGGCGGCGATGGTGCTCGGCTATGCCGCGCTGTCCGGCCCGTCCGCGTCCAAGGAGAGCGGCCGCCGTCTCCAGTCGGTACGGTTTCGGCACTCGGACAGCGCGGTTGACAAGGTCGAAGCGCAATACCGCAAGACCGTGGCAGCCCGCAAACCGCGTGCAGGAAAGATCGCCGGCTCGGGATCGCGGATGGAAGCGCTCGAACTGCGCCTCCACCGCACCGGCAAGGGCTGGACGCTGTCCCAGTACCTCTATGTCAGCGGCGGTCTTGCCCTGGCGGTCTTGCTTCTGGTCTTCCTCAAGACCGGAGCGCCCTTGCTGTCGCTGGTCGCTGGCTTGTTTGTCGGCATCGGCTTGCCGCACTTCATCGTCGGCCGGGCCATCGGCAAGCGCGTCGAAAACTTCACCACGCGCCTGCCCGATGCTCTCGATCTGCTGGTACGCGGGCTTCGATCCGGTCTTCCGGTGACGGAGACCCTGGGCGTGGTCGCGAGCGAACTCCCCGGCCCTGTGGGTGAAGAGTTCAAGCTGGTGACCGATCGCATCAAGGTCGGCCGCACCATGGAAGAGGCACTGCAGGACACCGCCGATCGCCTCAACATGCCCGAGTTCAACTTCTTCTGCATCACGCTTGCCATCCAGCGCGAGACCGGCGGCAACCTGGCCGAGACGCTTTCGAACCTTTCGGACGTGCTGCGCAAACGCGCGCAGATGAAGCTCAAGGTCAAGGCGATGAGTTCGGAATCGAAGGCATCAGCCTATATCGTCGGCTCGCTGCCCTTCATCGTGTTTGCGCTGATCTATACGATCAACCCGGCCTATCTCAGCAAGTTCTTCGTGGACGAGCGCCTGATCATCGCCGGTCTGGGCGGGCTCACCTGGCTTGGCATCGGTTCGTTCATCATGGCCAAGATGGTCAACTTCGAAATCTGAGCGGGAGGGACCGGCCATGATCAACAACCCCGCAGGACCAACGCTGCTCGGCTTCGACGTTTACCTTGTCGGTTCAATCCTGATCGGGATTGCCGCAGCGGCCGTGATGCTTGCAGTCTACGCCGCCGTCACCGTGCGCGACCCCATGGCCAAGCGCGTGAAGGTCCTGAACGAACGCCGCGAACAGCTCAAGGCCGGCATCGTCACGGCGAATGCCCGCAAGCGCCAGAGCATCGTCCGCCGCAACCAGACCACCGACCAGATCCGCGGCTTCCTCGAATCGCTCAAGGTCCTGCAGGACAGCCAGTTGGCGGTGATCCAGCAGAAGCTGGCGCAGGCCGGCATCCGCAAGAAGGAATGGGCCGTCGCGGTCATCCTCGGACGCCTGGTTGGCCCGATCACTCTGGGTCTTCTGGGCGCGGTGCTCTTCTACTGGACCAACACGTTTGGGGATTGGGGTCCCATGAAGCGGATGGGCGCCTTCATGTTCATGCTCATCGCAGGGTACAAGGGGCCCGACGTCTTCATCCAGAACATGGTTTCCAAGCGGACCCACGCGATCCGCAAGGGCCTGCCCGATGCGCTCGACCTGCTGGTCATCTGCGCCGAAGCCGGCCTCACGGTCGATGCGGCCTTCAGCCGCGTCGCACGCGAACTGGGCCGCGCCTATCCGGAACTCGGGGACGAATTCTCGCTGACCGCCATCGAGCTGTCGTTCCTGACCGATCGTCGTCAGGCGTTCGAAAACCTCGCCTATCGTGTCGATCTGGAATCCGTCAAAGGCGTGGTGACCACGATGATCCAGACCGAGCGCTATGGTACGCCCCTCGCCTCGGCGCTGCGTGTCCTCTCTGCCGAATTCCGCAACGAGCGCATGATGCGTGCCGAGGAAAAGGCTGCACGCCTGCCCGCGATCATGACCATCCCGCTGATCCTGTTCATCCTGCCGGTGCTGTTCGTCGTGATCCTCGGCCCTGCTGCCTGCTCGATCAGCGACACGCTGATCAACAAGAAGCCCGGTAGCTGATCGGACCAGCCAAGGCATGAAAAAAGCCCCGCCGGACCTGCCGGCGGGGCTTTTCATTTTGCGGCAGAACGCGATCAGGCGCGGGTAACAGTCTGATCGATTGCCCCGAAGATGCTCTTGCCCTTAGCATCGCGCACTTCGATGCGCACCGTATCGCCCCACTTCAGGAACGGAGTCGAAGGCTGGCCCGAGGTAATCGTTTCAACCATGCGCTGTTCGGCAATGCAGGCGTACCCCTTGCCGCCTTGCGACACCGGACGCCCGGGCGAACCATCAGGATCGCGATTGGACACCGTGCCGGAGCCGATGATCGTCCCCGCCCCCAGACCGCGGGTCCTGACAAGATGCGCGATCAACACCCCAAAATCGAAGGTGCATTCCTCGCCCGCCTCGACCCGACCGAAAGGCTGGCCGTTGACGTCGACCGAGAGCGTCCGCATCAGCTTGCCACCGCTCCATGCCTCGCCAAGGCTGGCCGGCGTCACGAACACCGGTGAAAAGTGGCTGGCAGGCTTCGACTGGACAAAGCCGAACCCTTTGGCAAGTTCGCCCGGAATGAGATTGCGCAGCGAAACGTCGTTCACCAGGCCGACGAGACGAATGTGCTTGAGTGCTTCGTCAGGCGCAACGCCTTGGGGAACGTCACCGGTCACGACGACGATCTCGGCCTCAAAGTCGCAACCCCATGCCTCGTCCCTCAGGGCAAGCGGTTCGCGCCCTCCGCGCAAATCGTCGCTACCCCCTTGGTACATCAGAGGATCGGTCCAGAAGCTTTCCGGCAGTTCCGCCCCGCGAGCCTTGCGGACGAGTTCAACGTGATTGACGTAGGCGCTGCCATCGGCCCACTGGTAGGCACGTGGGAGCGGGGCGCAGGCTTCACGTTCGTGGAACCGCTTGCGCGGAATTGCTTCATGGGCAAGCTCGATCGAAAGCGCCTCGACCAAGGGGAAGTAGCGGTCCCAGTCATCCAGCAAGGCCTGCATGGTCGGCACGATGTGATCGGCGTCGGCATACCAGGCAAGGTCGTTCGACACGACGATCAGCCGACCGTCGCGTCCCTGCGGTAATGATGCGAGCTTCACTTCTCTTCGCCTTCGAGCGTCCGGGCAGCCTTGAGCAGTTTCTCAAGAATGGCGCGCAGCTTTTCCTGTTCACGCGGGGATATTGCCGAGAATATCTTCTGGTACATCTCGAACGCCTGCGGCCAGATCCTGCCGTGCAGTTCGCATCCCGATGCCGTCAGTTCCAGATGATGAGAGCGACCGTCCTGCTCGTTCGGGCTGCGCTGGACCAGGCCACGCTCCTCAAGCACCTTGCAAGCACGATTGACAGCCACCTTGTCCATCAACGTGGCTCGAACAAGATCGCGTTGGGTCAAAGGCCCTGCGTCACCCAGCACGGCCATGATCCGCCATTCGGGAATCTTCAGGCCGAATTCGCTGCGATACTCGCCCGCTATGAGGCCGCTCACCGCATTCGAGGTGATGGCCATCCGGTAGGGCATGAAGTCGGTGAGGCGCGTTTGTGTTCCGGGCATGATTTCGTATCACATGAAACCAGCCTGATGCGCAAGAGCGAAATATTATGCCACCAAGCGGTGGCATGCGCGTTAGATCAATGCGCACGTAGGCGCTAGACGACATTTTCTTTATGCCGCCATGCCTCCAGCTTTAGCGCGCATTGCAGCGCAAGGGGTGCAGCATGGTTTCATGCTGCACCTGCTCGAGACTGCGATCCCGCTCAGTGTGCGAGGATGCCGGCCATGATGAAATCGACGGTGTGCTCGCGGTAGCTGTCGCGCAGTTCCTCGGTGAGGGTGTCTTGATCGAAGCAGTGCTTGAGCACCAGACGCGCCGAAAAGAAGCGATCGGCCGCGCCGGTAACCGTGAAGTAGAACAGCTGCGGGTTGATCGGCCGGAAGACGCCCGCCTTCACGCCATCGCCGATGAACCGGTTGTAGGCGCGATGCAGCGGCAGCAGATACTGGTCGGCGATTCGCTTCGCTTCAGCCTCGTCACTGTCACGAACAAGACGCATCAGCAGGCGGTTGAGATAGGGATATTCGAAATAGGTATCGATGCACTTCGAAATGTGCAGCCGCAGCTTGGCCTCGGGGCTCATGTCGTCCTTGGCGAGCAGGGCGTCGACCGACTTGACGATGTTCTCCATGTCTCGGTCGAGCAAGGCCTTGAGCATGCCCGCCTTGTTGCCGAAGTAGTACTTCACCAACGCGGAGTTCAGGCCGGACCGCAGGCTCAATTCCGATAGGGAGATGTCGACGACATCTCCCTCGCGCATGATGCTCGACGCGGTCTGCAGAAGCTGCTCGCGTGCGCCCGGCGTTTCCAGGCTTTCCCCCTTTGACACTTCCGTACTCATTCCCAACCCGGCTCGTTCCACCACGGATAAAACGACGGCATATCCGAAGAAACGCGTCCGGGGTAGCGGGGAGCGCGTTTTTCCAGAAAACTCGCGATGCCTTCGGCCGCATCGCCGCCGCGCGAGAGGGTGTAGATCGCACGGCTGTCGACGCGGTGCGCCTCCATCGGATGCGAAAACGACGGGTTATGCCACAGCATGGCGCGGGTCATCGCGACCGAGACCGCACTGGTGTTGTCGGCAATTTCGCGTGCGAGCGCGATTGCCGCGGGCATGAGGTCCTCAGGTTCGTGCAGCGAGCGAACAAGGCCGCCGCGCAGGGCTTCCTCGGCATCGAAAACACGGCCGGTCATGCACCATTCGAGCGCTTGGGGCAGCCCCACGATACGCGGCAGAAACCAGCTCGACGCGGCTTCGGGCACGATCCCCCGGCGCGCAAAGACAAGGCCGAAGCGCGCCTTGGTCGAGGCCAGGCGGATGTCCATCGGCAACTGCATGGTGACGCCGACACCGACCGCCGCACCGTTGATAGCGCCGATCACCGGCTTCTTGGACTGATAGATGCGCAAGGTGATCATGCCGCCGCCATCGCGCACGCGAGGATCGGACAGGTCTTCCACCGCATCGCCGCTGGAGAAGACGTGCTTGCCGTCACTGGGCGTGAGGTCTGCGCCGGCACAGAATGCGCGGTCTCCCGCCCCGGTAACGATCACCGCGCGCACGCTGTCATCCGCATCGGTGCGATCGAACGCATCGATCATCTCGTTCATCATCGTGCCGGTATAGGCGTTCATCTTTTCGGGGCGGTGCAACGTGATCGTCGCGATGCCATCGGCGATGTCGAGCTTGATCTGCGTATAGTCGGCCACGAAAGTCTCCCTTGAATGCCGTTGCGCTCCCGCGCAGGCGGGAGCCTCAGTCGGTTAGCGGAAGCGCCCCGCAAGACCACCGAGGTCCCCGCCTGCGCGGGGACACAACCTTAAGGCGATCAGCGCGGCGCCATGCGGATGGCGCCATCGAGGCGGACGTCCTCGCCGTTGAAGTAGCCGGTCTCGATCATGCACATGGCAAGGTTGGCGTACTCCTCGGGCATGCCGAGGCGCTTGGGGAACGGGACTGACGCCGCGAGCGCGTCCTTCACGTTCTGCGGCGCGCCCTGCAGCAGCGGGGTGTTGAAGATGCCGGGCAGGATGGTGTTGACGCGAATGCCCTCGCTCATCAGGTCACGCGCGATCGGCAGGGTCATGCCGACAACCCCGCCCTTCGAGGCCGAATAGGCGGCCTGGCCCATCTGGCCATCTTCAGCAGCAACCGAAGCGGTATTCACGATAGCGCCGCGCTCACCGAACTCGTCGCAGGGATCGAGAGTCATCATGCCGGCGGCCGACTTGGCAATGCAGCGGAATGTGCCGACGAGGTTGATCTGGATGATCCAGTTGAACGCATCCATCGGGAAGTGCTTGATCTCGCCTGTTTCCTTCGAACGGCTTGCCGTCTTGATGGCATTGCCGGTGCCGGCGCAGTTGACGAGGATGCGCTCCTGGCCATGCGCCGCGCGCGCCTTGGCAAAGCCGGCGTCGACACTCTCGTCGCTGGTCACGTTCACTTCGCAGAACACGCCGCCGATCTCGGCAGCCACGGCCTCGCCCTTTTCCTTCTGCAGATCGAAGATGGCGACCTTCACGCCCTTGGCGGCAAGCGCCCGGGCGGTGGCTGCGCCGAGGCCGGAAGCGCCGCCGGTGACCACGGCGGCAACGGTATTGTCGAGCTTCATTGCGAGTTATCCTCTCTAAAGGGCTGAAAAATCAAAGAGCTTCGATAATGGTGACGTTGGCAACGCCGCCACCTTCGCACATCGTCTGCAGACCGTACTTGCCGCCGCGGGCGCGCAGGGCGTGGACGAGCGTGGCCATGAGCTTCGTACCCGAAGCGCCCAGCGGGTGACCGAGCGCAATGGCGCCGCCATTGACGTTGAGCTTCTCGGGGTCTGCCCCGGTGTGCTTGAGCCAGGCCATCGGCACCGACGCGAAGGCTTCGTTCACTTCATAAAGGTCGATGTCCGAGATCTTCATCCCGGCCCGCTGCAGCGCACGGTCGGTCGCGAAGAGCGGCTCTTCGAGCATGATCACCGGATCGCCCGCAGTCACGGTAAGGTTGTGGATGCGCGCCAACGGGGTGAGCCCGTGCGCCTTCAGTGCGGCTTCCGAGACGACCAGCACAGCGCTGGAACCGTCGCAGATCTGGCTGGAGCTGGCGGCGGTCAGCGAACCTTCCGGGCTGAGCAGCTTGACTCCGGCAATGCCTTCGAGCGTGGCATCGAAGCGGATCCCTTCGTCCACGGTGTGCATGGCGGGGCCTTCAGGAGTCTCGATTTCGACCGGCACGATCTCATTAGCGAAAGCCTGCGCGTTCGTCGCGGCGATAGCCTTCTGGTGACTGTTCAGCGAAAAACGATCGAGGTCATCCTTGGAGAACCCGTGCTTCTTGACGATCATTTCCGCGCCCATGAACTGCGAGAACATGATCCCCGGATACTTCTCGTCCAGACCCGGCGACTTGTAGTGGCCAAGGCCCTCCTTCATGTGGAACGTGGCGTTCGAGCCCATCGGCACCCGGCTCATGCTTTCCACGCCCGAAGCGATCACCACGTCCTGCACGCCCGACATCACCGCCTGCGCGGCGAACTGGATCGCCTGCTGCGAAGAACCGCACTGGCGATCGATGGTAACGGCCGGCGTCGATTGCGGCAGCAGCTTCGAGGCGAGCACGGCATTTCGGCCGACCTGCATCGCCTGCTGTCCGGCCTGGGTGACGCAGCCCATGATCACATCATCGACGGCAGTCGGGTCAATGCCGGTCCGAGCGATGATGGCATCCAGGCTGCGCGCGGCGAGATCGACGGGGTGAACGCCTGCAAGCCGTCCGCCGCGACGTCCTCCAGCCGTGCGTACTGCGTCGACGATATAGGCTGTTGCCATGTGTTCCGACTCCTCTCGATACATCTTTAATCGAACGATTAAGGGGCAAAATGGTGCTGGTCAAGCGGACTTGTGCGGTTCGCCAGCGCGCCCCATAGACCGGGCGTGAGCAAGGAATCCGACCTGATTGCGGACATGCGCAAGCTGGCCCTGCACCCCGCCGCCCGCGGGTTGACTGATGACTGCGCGGTATTGCCGTTCGGCGGCGAGACGCTGGTGCTGACCCATGACATGATGGTCGAAGGCGTACACTGGCTGCCGGGACAGGACATGGCGGACGTGGCCTGGAAACTCGTCGCAACCAACTTGTCCGACCTGGCAGCCAAGGGGGCCGAACCGGTGGGTGTGCTGCTGGGCTTCACGCTCGGCGAGGAGGACACGCGCTTTGTTGCCGGACTTGGCGAGGCATTGCAGGCGTTTGGCGTGCCCTTGCTGGGAGGCGATACTGTCAGCGGCAACGGGCCCCGCAGCCTTGGACTGACCGCGCTGGGACGAGCGACCTGTTCACCCGTACCTTCGCGCAGCGGGGCAAAGGTGGGCGACACCCTCTGGCTTACCGGGCCGGTTGGTGCGGCGATGCTGGGGTTCGAGGCACTGCGCGACGGGACCGGCCGCGATAGCACCACTTTCCGGCGGCCCTTGCCTCGCCTTGCCGAAGGCCGGACACTTGCCCCACTGGCAACCGCGATGATGGACGTGTCTGACGGCCTGCTGATCGATGCGGCGCGCATGGCACAGGCCAGCGGCGTGACCTTCGCCATTGCCAGCGAGAGTGTGCCCTTCCCTGCCGCCCTGCCCGACAGCCGTCGCGACGATGCAATGCGCTGGGGCGACGATTACGAACTGCTGTTCACGCTCCCCCCGGGGTTACCTGCACCAGTCGCCGCCCTTCGCATCGGGGTGGCGCAGGCGGCGACATTATCACCTGTAATCATCGATGGTGCAGTGCCGCATGGCAATCTGGGTTATATGCACGATTAAAAAGCCCTTGGCCAAGGTCATGGAAGGGCTTGCGGGGCAGAAATAAAACGATAGCTTCCCCCCACCCGCAACGACGGGGACGGGCCACTCGTGGCACCGGACATAAAGGGGGATGCCAACGTGAACCTAGTCGTATTATCGATAATACTCGGGTTGCTTGCCGTCGTTTATGGCTTCGTGACCAGCCGTCAGGTGCTCGGCGCACCGGCGGGCAACGCCAAGATGCAGGAAATTGCCGCCGCCATTCAGGAAGGCGCGCAGGCCTACCTCAAGCGCCAGTACACCACCATCGCGATCGTCGGCGTGGTCGTCGCCGTGATCATTGCCGCAACGCTGGGCGCAATCTCGGCCACCGGCTTCGTGATCGGCGCCGTGCTTTCGGGCGTTGCGGGCTTCATCGGGATGAACATCTCGGTCCGCTCCAACGTGCGCACGGCCGCGGCGGCACAGAACGGCCTGCAGGCCGGCCTGACCCTCGCTTTCCGTGCGGGCGCAATCACTGGCATGCTGGTGGCAGGCCTCGCCCTGCTCGCCATCGCGGTTTTTTACCACTACCTGACCGACATCGCCGGTTACACCGTGGGCGGCGATGATCGCACCGTGGTCGACGGCCTCGTCGCGCTCGCGTTCGGTGCTTCGCTGATCTCGATCTTCGCGCGTCTTGGCGGTGGTATCTTCACCAAGGCGGCCGACGTCGGCGCCGACCTCGTCGGCAAGGTCGAAGCAGGCATCCCCGAAGACGATCCGCGCAACCCGGCCGTGATCGCCGACAACGTGGGCGACAATGTGGGCGACTGCGCCGGCATGGCCGCCGACCTGTTCGAAACCTATGTCGTGACCGTTGGCGCAACCATGGTGCTGACCGCACTGCTGCTCAAGGGCCTGGGCGATGCGCTCGGCGCGATGATGGCCCTGCCGCTGCTGATCGGCGGCGTCTGCATCGTCACCTCGATCATCGGCACCTACTTCGTCAAGCTCGGCTCCTCCAACAACATCATGGGCGCGATGTACAAGGGCTTCCTTGTCACCGCCGTCCTCTCCATCGGTGCGATCTGGTGGGCGATTTCCTATGCGCTGGGCGACATGGAAACCGCGATGAGCTACACCATCCTCGACAGCACGGTGACCTTCACCGGCCGCGTGCTGTTCTACTGCTCGCTGCTCGGCCTCGTCATCACCGGCCTGATCATCTGGATCACCGAGTATTACACCGGCACCAACTATCGCCCGGTGCGCTCGATCGCCAAGTCGTCGGAAACCGGCCACGGCACCAACGTCATCCAGGGTCTGGCCATCAGCCTTGAATCGACCGCAATGCCGACGATCGTGATCTGCGCCGGCATCATCATTGCCTACCAGCTCGCCGGGCTGATCGGCATTGCCTATGCGGCAACCGCGATGCTGGCGCTGGCCGGCATGGTCGTGGCATTGGACGCCTATGGTCCAGTGACTGACAACGCCGGTGGCATCGCCGAAATGGCGGGCCTCGACGATTCGGTCCGTGACAAGACCGACGCACTGGACGCGGTGGGCAATACCACCAAGGCCGTAACCAAGGGCTACGCAATCGGATCGGCCGGCCTTGCCGCGCTTGTCCTTTTCGCGGCCTACACCACCGACCTCAGGGAGTTCTTCCCGAACCTCGCGGTCAGCTTCAGCCTAGAGAACCCCTATGTCATCGTCGGGCTGCTGCTCGGCGCGCTCCTGCCGTACCTGTTCGGCGCGATGGGCATGACCGCTGTGGGCCGCGCGGCGGGCGACGTGGTGATCGACGTGCGTGACCAGTTCCGCGACAATCCGGGGATCATGGCGGGCACCTCGAAGCCTGACTATGCCCGCACGGTGGACCTCGTCACCAAGGCCGCGATCAAGGAAATGATCGTGCCTTCGCTGCTGCCGGTGCTGGCCCCGATCGCGGTCTACTTCGTGATCGCAGCGGTGGCCGGTCAGGCCAACGGCTTTGCCGCCCTTGGCGCCCTGCTGCTGGGCGTGATCGTCGGCGGTCTGTTCGTCGCCATCTCGATGACATCGGGCGGCGGCGCATGGGACAACGCCAAGAAGTACATCGAGGACGGCAACCACGGCGGCAAGGGCTCGGACGCCCACAAGGCCGCTGTCACGGGTGATACCGTGGGCGATCCCTACAAGGACACCGCTGGCCCTGCCGTGAACCCGATGATCAAGATAACCAACATCGTAGCTCTGCTGCTGCTCGCAGCTCTTGCAAGCAACGCCGTGGGTTAAGGAGCCAACGCCCAAGTTGGGGAGAGGATGCCCCGTCCGGAGCAATCCGGGCGGGGTATTTCTTTGCTGGCTTGTTAACCGAGTTTTCGGGCATTCCACCTAAGGCCGGTGGCGGAGACCCGAGAACTTGAACGTCGCGACATTCACCACGGCAAGCACGCCCAGTTCCTTCTGTCCGCCGAGCGCGGCGGTGGCAACGGTGCGGCCTTGGCGCGAGTGGACGGTCGACGGACGACCGGCGCAGTGGCAGGCGCTGGCCGAGAGTGCCTCGACCCCCAATCCCTTCTTTGAACCCTGGTATCTCATACCCTCGCTCGAAGCCTTCGATCCCCAGGGGACCAAGCGCTTGCTGACCGTCGAGATTGGTGGCGAACTGGCCGCGCTGATGCCGCTGACCAGGCCGCGCCGCTATGGGCGTTGGCCGCTGCCGCACTTGGCGAGCTGGCTGCATCCCAACGCCTTTCTGGGCGTGCCCTTGGTTCGGGCCGGCTGCGAGAGAGTGTTCTGGCAAGCGCTGTTGCAATGGGCCGACGAAGCGGCGACACGCGAACAGGCTCTGTTCCTGCACCTGCCCGCAATGCCTCTGGAACAGCCATTGACCGCGGCGTTGTTCGAACTGTCCGAACTGCAGGGCCGCAAGGCTGCGCTCGTCATGCGCGAACAACGGGCCATGCTGCATTCGCCGCTTTCGCCGGATCTTTACCTCGAGCGCGCGCTGACCGGCAAGAAACGCAAGGAGTTGCGTCGTCAGCACGCGCGCCTGGCCGAACAGGGCGCGCTAGCCTTCGAACGACAGCTGGATGCCACGGATCTCGAAAGCTGGATCGAGCAGTTTCTCCTCCTTGAAAGGCGCGGCTGGAAAGGCACCAGTGGCAGCGCAATGGCCTGTGCGTCCACGACGGAATCGCTGTTTCGCAAGGCGCTTGTCGAAGCTGCGGGGATTGGCAGGCTGGAGCGCCTGGCACTGACGCTGGACGGGCGCCCCATCGCAATGCTCGCCAATTTCCTGACGCCGCCCGGCAGCTTCTCCTACAAGACCGCCTTCGACGAGGATTTCGCGCGCTTTTCTCCTGGCGTCCTGTTGCAGCGGGAGAACCTCGCACTCCTGTCGCGACCGGACATCAGCTGGTGCGACAGCTGCGCCGCACCCGATCATCCGATGATCGACAGCCTCTGGACCGAACGCCGGCCGATCGGACGCATTTCGGTTGCCATCGGCGGCAGTATCCGGCGCAGGTTCTTCGAAACTCTCCTGTCGCTCGAATTGGGGCGCAACCCTGTCGGACTGAGCCGATGAACAAACCGATTGCCTTCGCTGGCGGAGCCGCGCCCCTCGACGCTTTCGACGAGACCTCGCGCGCCGCTTTCGCCGCCTCCTATCCGGAAGTGCCGCACAAGCTGGTCCACCGGCTGGGCATGCACCCGCTGATGCATCCCGATGCCCTCGCTATCCTTGGCGAGGCGCTGCCGGACCGCTCGGTCGAATACAATCGTGCGGCCTTGCCATTGGGGCTCAACGGGGAAAAAGCTCCCGCCAACGGCATTGGTATCGGCGAGACGATCCGCAACATCGCATCCACCGGAAGCTGGGCGGCTCTCAAGAATATCGAGCAGATCCCCGCCTATGCGGAGCTTCTCGACAGCCTGCTCGACGAATTGCGCCCGGTCATCGAACAGCGCACGGGCGCAATGCTGAAACCGCAGGGCTTCATCTTCGTGACCAGCCCGGGCGGCGTGACACCCTATCACTTCGACCCCGAACACAACATCCTCCTTCAGGTGATGGGGTCGAAGGTCATGACGATGTTTCCGGCAGGCGATGCCCGCTTTGCCCCGGACGAAACGCACGAGACCTATCACACCGGCGGCGGGCGAGACCTGTTCTGGCGCGATGAATGGCTCGGCGGCGGCAAGGACTGGTCGCTGTCCCCGGGCGAGGCGCTCTACGTGCCGGTGATGTCGCCCCATTTTGTACGCAATGGCCCGCAGCCCTCAGTTTCCCTCTCGATCACCTGGCGATCAGAATGGAGTTTTGCCGAAGCAGACGCGCGCGCCTTCAACGGGTTGCTGCGCAAGTTTGGCATGAAGCCACGCCCGCCCGGCCGCTGGCCGAATGGCAATCGCACCAAGGCGCTGTGCTGGCGGGTCTATGCCAAGGCGCGTGGCTTGCGCTGAATTGATCCCGTTGACGTAAACGGCAGCCACGTCCATCGCGTTTGCATGACCGACTCTGAAAATCCGACACCGCAGGAACTCGTCGAAAGACTGCTCGACCTTCTCGACGTGAAGGACCACGGCGGCGACCGCTTCGAGGGTCGTCGCAAGATCGGCGGCGTCGGCCGCGTGTTCGGCGGCCAGGTGATCGGGCAGGCCTTGGCAAGTGCAGAACGCACCGTCCCCGCCGACCGCCCCGTCCATTCGCTCCATGCCTATTTCCTGCGCGGCGGAAACGAGGATCACGAGATCGACTTCAAGGTCGAGCGTGACCTCGATGGCGGCAGCTTTTCGAACCGCAGGGTGGTCGCCAGCCAGCTGGGCAAGCCGATTCTCAACATGGTCGCTTCGTTCCACCGGCGCGAGGACGGGCGACACCATGCAGAGCCGATGCCCCAGGTCGTGGGGCCGGACGACCTTGCCAGCGAGAGCGAGTTGCGCCTGCGTTATGCCGCAAAGATGCCCGAGAAGCAGCGCCAGCAAATGCTGCAGCCGCGGCCGATAGAGCTGCGCCCCATCGAGGCCCGGCACTGGATGAACAATGGACCGCAAGAACCGCGTGCGCACACCTGGTTCCGCTCGGTTGGCGCCCTGCCCGATGATCCCCGCATCCACCGTGCGGTCCTGGCCTATGCCAGCGACATGACCTTGCTTGGCACGTCCACCCTCCCGCACGACATCAGCTGGTCGAAAGGCAACCTGATGGGGGCGAGCCTCGATCATGCGATCTGGTTCCACGACGAGTTCCGCGCGGACGAATGGATGCTCTATGCGTGCGACAGTCCCTGGGCAGGGCGCGCGCGCGGTTTCAATCGCGGACGGATCTACACGCGTGATGGCCGTCTTGTCGCCAGCGTGGCGCAGGAAGGCCTGATTCGACCGATCGAGCGGAAGACGTCTGCCGACTGATCAGGGCTTGGCACAGACGGCGCCGACGATGCGGGGCTTGTCGATCATTGCGAAGACCACCCGTCCGAGCGACGTCACACCGGGTTTGCCGGCAAGTTCCCGGGCGACTTTCTCGAAACGGTGACAGTTGGCAGTGTCAGTCGCGCCCCCGCCATAGCGGTTGCCAAGTTGCGTGGAATAGCTTTCGTACGCCCGCTTCTGCGGCGCGAAGAACGCGCGCATGCGCCGGTCCGCCGCCGCAAAGATCGGGTGGTGCGTGCCCATCATGGCTTCGACGACCGGCCCGATATCGGTGCCGATCGCCTTGCAGCGCAGGGTTACCGCCATCATCATCGTCTCGAATTCGTGAACGCGCGCCGCAGTGATGGTTTCACGGTCAAGGCACGCTTCGGCCTGGGCCGGGGTTGCTGCAAGCAGCACGCCAGCCATTCCCAGTTCCACCGCGCGCCTCACTTCGTCGCCGTCGCGATCTGGCAGGCCGTTATCGGCAAGGCCATGAGCTGGTCGAACTGGCGAACCACCGCAGCCTGACGCGCATAGGCGGCAGCGGCGACCTGCTGCTGGTAGGAGCTGGCTTCCGCCGCCAGGGCATTCATCGGCGAAGGATCGCGGGACAGCTGAAAACTGTCATAAGCCTGCTGCAGCTTCTGCATATGGGCAATGGCCGCATCATTGTTGGCGCGGGCAAGATCGAGGTGCGGCTTGTAGCGGGTCTCGTAGAACGCATTGCGCTGTTCGGCCGAGCAGAACGAGGTTGGCAAGGACAGGTCGGCAATTTCGGTCAGGACTGGCCGCGGGGGCAACGCAAAGCCATTTGCTGCAGCGACCCGGTCCGTGCCACCGCCAACTTCCTGCGACCTGGCCAGTTCGAGCAGCAGGTTCGCATCGCTGGTCACGTCCGAGGCTTCGGCAATGGCAGCCTTGGGCGCTGCAACCACTGCTGGCTTTGGTTCCGCGGGGCTCTGCATCGGCACAGGCGCGGCCGCTGGCGCAGTTGCAGCGACAGGCGTTGGCGGCGCGGACGGCGGAGCCGGCTGCGACACCACGGTCGCCACGGCCGGCGTCAGTTGAGCCGCAGGCGCCGCAACCGGCGCAACGGCTGGAGCGGCCACCGGCGCGACTGCAGCAGGCGAAATCGGAGCCTTACGCAAGGTGGCAAGTTTCGCTCTCGCCAATCCGGCAAAGGTACCGGCAGGGTACTGCTGCAGATAGGCATCATAGACCGCCGGATCATCGCTTCCTGCCACCGACTGCCAGAAAGCCAGTTCAAAGGGCGACCCGACTCCATTGGCGGATTGCGCATGCGCAGGAGCAGAAACGCTCAGCAGCAGACCCGCTGCCAGCGGAAGCGCTGCCTTGCGCAAATTCAGCCCCACCATGCCACTAGCCCCCCGGCTTCATCCATATTCGATGCAACTTCTGTAGACAACAGACAGCAGCAGCCTGAAACCGCTCCAAACAGAATAGGTTACCGATACGTCAATAGTGTTTTTGCGTATATCCTGCTTTAATTAAGCAAGTGTGTCGCCTTTTGGCCAAATTCGCGCCAATGTAAGCCCTGCGCTTCCAGCCACTGATCATCGTAATAGGTCTGGGCATAGCGCAAGCCCGAATCACACAGAATCGTTACGATCGATCCCACCTCACCCGCAGCCGCCATCTCTTCGACCAGCTGCAGGCAGGCGTGGATATTCGTTCCGGTCGAGCCGCCCACTGGCCTGCCGATCCGCGTGGCGATGGCACGCGTTGCACCGATCGAAGCAGCATCCGGCACGGCGATCATGCGATCGATCACCTCCGGCACGAAGGAAGGTTCGACGCGTGGGCGGCCGATGCCTTCGATCAGGCAGCACGCACCCTGCGGCGGTGCTGTCACGCTACGATCGGCATGGTGACGATGGAAGACGGAGCCTTCGGGATCGGCCACGCAAAGCCGCGTCGGATATCGGCCATAGCGGATGAAGCGGCCAAGCGTGGCCGAAGTGCCGCCCGTCCCTGCCCCGCAGACGATCCAGGCCGGCACCGGATGGTCCTCGCGCGCCATCTGCTGGAAGATCGACTGCGCGATGTTGTTGTTGCCGCGCCAGTCCGTTGCCCGTTCAGCGTAAGTGAACTGATCAAGGAACAGTCCGCCCGCTTCGGCGGCAAGTCGCTCTGCCGCAGGGTACATCTCGCTCGCGCTGTCGACCATGTGAACATCGCCGCCATGGAAGCGGATGGCCTCGATCTTCGCAGGTGAGGTGCTGCGCGGGATGACAGCCACGAATTTCAGGCCGATCAGCTTGGCGAAATAAGCCTCGGAAACGGCGGTCGAACCGCTGGTGGCATCGACCAGCAATGTGCCGGGCCCGATGCGGTTGTTGCACAGGCCATAGAGGATCAGCGAGCGCGCCAGGCGGTGCTTGAGGCTGCCGGTCGGGTGGACGCTCTCGTCCTTGAGGTAAAGCGTGATCCCCGGAAACTTGGGCAGTTCGACGCGGATCAGGTGGGTGTCGGCAGAGCGGTTGAAGTCCGCCTCGATCCGGCGCACGGCCTCGTCGCTCCATGCCCTGCGCTGGTCTGCCATCCTTGCCTCCATCCTCTACCCATTGGGATGATAGAAGTCATAGACGGTTTGCGCCACTGCCGCGCTGACGCCCGGTGCCCGCTGCAGATCATCAAGGCTGGCGGCGCGCACCTTGCCCGCCGTGCCGAAGTGCAGCAGCAGCGCGCGCTTGCGCGCCGGGCCGATGCCGGGGATTTCGTCCAGCGGACTTGCAGTAATCGCCCGGCTCCGCTTGGCGCGGTGTGCGCCAATGGCGAAGCGGTGGACCTCGTCGCGCATGTTCTGGAGGTGGAACAGCACCGGAGAGTTCACGGGAAGCATCTTCTCGCGCCCGTCGGGGAAGTGGAACACCTCGCGCCCTTCGCGCCCGTGGTGGGGGCCCTTGGCAATCGCGATCAGCGGCACGTCCTCGATACCAAGCTCGCCCAGTGCTTCCTTCACCGCCGACATCTGCCCCTTGCCGCCGTCGATCAGAACGAGGTCGGGCCACATGCCGCTTTCGCGATCAGGATCTTCCTCCTGCACCTTGCCGAAGCGGCGGGTCATCACTTCGCGCATCATGCCGAAGTCGTCGTTGGTCTGCGCGGTCTTGATGTTCCACTTGCGGTACTGGCCCTTCACGAAGCCTTCCGGCCCCGCGACGATCATCGCACCCAAGGCATTGGTGCCCTGAATGTGGCTGTTGTCGTAGACCTCGATGCGCTGCGGCACTTCCGGCAGCTCGAGGAACTCGGCCAGCTCGCGCATGACTTTGGCCTTGGTGCCGCTTTCGGCCATGCGGCGGTCGAGCGATTCCACTGCGTTGCGCTGTGCCTGCTCCATCAACCGGCGCCGGTCGCCGCGCTGTGGCACCGAGATCTCGACCTTGCCGCCCGCGCCCTCGCACAGGGCTTCGGCCAGCAGCGCAGCCTCGGGCAGTTCGCGGTCCACCAGGATCAGGCGTGCAGGTGGCACTTCCTCGTAGAACTGCGCGAGGAAGCTGGTCATTACCTCTTCCTCCGACCGGCCCTCGGTGTGGCTGGGGAAGAAGGCGCGGTGCCCCCAGTTCTGCCCGCCGCGGATGAAGAAGGCCTGCACCGCAACCTGCCCGCTCTTGACCGCCATGGCGAAGACATCGGCATTGCCGACCCCTTCGGCATTGATCGCCTGGCTGCCCTGGATGAAGGTGGCGGCGCGCAGGCGATCGCGCAGCATCGCGGCGCGCTCGAAGTCAAGGTTCTCTGCCGCCTCCTGCATCTGCGCCTCGATCTCGCGTTGGACGGCGCTTGATTTGCCGCCGAGGAAATCCTTCGCCTGCCGGACCAGTTCGCCGTAGTCCTCCGAGCTGATCCGGTCGACGCAAGGGGCCGAACAACGGCGGATCTGGTAGAGCAGGCAAGGCCGGTCACGCCGCGCCATGAAGCCGTCGTTGCAGCTTCGAAGAAGAAACAGCTTCTGCAACGCGTTGATCGTGGTGTTGACGCTGCCAGCGCTGGCAAAGGGGCCATAATAATTGCCCTTGGCCTTGCGCGCTCCCCGGTGCTTCTGGATGCGCGGGAACGCGTGATCGCCGCGCAAAAGGATGAACGGGAACGATTTGTCATCGCGCAGCAGCACGTTGTAGGGCGGGCGGAAGCGCTTGATCAGCTGTGCTTCAAGCAGCAGCGCCTCGGCTTCGGAATTGGTTGTGACAATCGTCATGCTGCGCGTCTGGCTGACCATGCGGCGCAGGCGGTTTGGCAGGCGATCCACCTGTGTGTAATTCGCAACGCGGTTCTTCAGCGCCCGTGCCTTGCCCACGTAGAGCACGTCCCCGCGCGCATCGAGCATGCGGTAGACGCCGGGCTTGGGCCGCAGCGTGTTCACCGTATCGCGGATGACCGACACGCCCAGCTCAATGTCCGGCTTGTCCGCTCCGCGCACGGTGGTGGACGCGCGATCTTCGTGGAAGCGCTCGGTATCGCGGTCGGGTGGAGGGGCGGGCGTGCGGGGCATGGCGTCCCCCTGCAAATAGTCGCTGAAGCGCGCGGCGCAATGGCAAGGTGGCCGGTTTCCCCAAAGTCATCAGGGTTTTCCCGCATGGTCCGTTTTGGCAGTATTAGCGCCGTTGCGCGACAAGCCTCACATGATCGGTCAACCATTTGGCAGGGCTGGAACGAGCGCAAGCGCCATTCCTCAGGGGCGGCGTAGCGACGCTCGCGTTCGCCTGCATCTGCCCGCACGCCTGATCCTCCTGACAAGCGTGCAGTCCTGCATACTCGAAGATCTCTCGGCTACCGGAGCCGCCCTTATCCCTGAGGAAGGCCTGCCCCCGGTCGGCGCTTCAGCGATCCTGCAATGTGAACATATTGAAGCCTTCGGCCAGATTCGCTGGGCCCGTTATGGCCGTTGCGGCGTGATGTTCGAGGAGAAACTGCCCCTGTCGCAAGTCATCGCCCTCAGGCACTTTTCCGACAACTTCGAGCAGACCGAGCGCGAACGCCACAAGGAACGCGCCCGGGCCTGGGTTCAAGGCAAGAGCCGGATCGTCTGAACCGTCAGAACTGCTTGCGGAACTCGATCTCGAACACCCGGCCGCGCGGATCCTGATACCCCGGCTGATAGCGCAGTGGCACCGCCCCGCTATCGTCAGTGACCCGCTGCTGAGCGTTGAACACGTTGTCGACAGACAGAGACACGCGCGAGCCTTTCAGGAACGGCACCTGCTCCACCAGTTTCGCCTTTCTGCCCAAATCAGCGAAAAGGCGCAGGTTGAATGTCGCGATCGGCGCGAACCTGAGAGTTGTGGAACCCGGCAGGCCGCTGGCATCGATGCGGGAACCGCCAGTGTAATTGCCACTGAAGCGCAGGCCGAACCCGCGATAGAATCCGCCGCCCTCCATCTCGAGCGAATGGCGCGCCACGCTCCCGCTGATGGCATCGCCATCCAGAAGGTTAAGCACGGTTCCACCCGACGCGATCTGCACCGATTGCTGGAAGCGCACGGTGTGGAACACCGAGAGGTTCCAGCGCCCCCGACCGTCGGAGTTGAACCCGCCCGGCCCACCGCGACCGCCGCCGCCCATGCGCGGTCCGGCACCGGCAGGCGGAGGACCAGCCTGGCCTGCCCCGGCCGGAGGCGCGCCAGCGGGCGGACCACCGGCACCAGGCCCACCCGGACCGGCCCCGCCCGACCGCAGGCCGGCCATTGGCCCACGTTGCATGGTCGGGTCAGGCTTGCCGAAATTGCCCGATAGGTTGAGGCCATAGCGCAGGCGCGAACCTTTCTCTTCGGCAAAAGTGACCGGGCTCTGGTCCACTGACACGATCCGCCCCGACGCATCGCGAATGACACGTCCCGGAAACGCTGCTTCCACCTCAGACGTCAGCAGAGGAAAATCGTTCGTTGTATTGGTCGACCGGTTGCGGAAGTATTCAGCGACGAAGGTCGAATCCTTGAGGAACGGCAGCGTCCAGTTGAAGCCGAATTTCCAGTCGCGCTGGCGCTCCTTCACGAGATTGGGATTGCCGCCGGATATCACCCGGGCCAGGACCGTCTCACCGCGCGAAAAGTCGTAGATCGAAACGTTCTCGGTGAGGATCGAAGGGCCGCCCAGTTCAGTCAGGCTCGGCGCCTTGTCGGCGGCGACATAACTGGCCTGCAGGGTCAGCTTTTCCGTGGGACTGTAGGTCAGCCCGCCGCCCCAGTTATAGAGTGTGCCGAAGTCCGAAAGCCGGTGCACTTCGGCATTCGCGTTAAGCGAAATGTCGCCAATGCCCGCACCAAACCCTTCCTTGCGACTGGTGATCGGCAGGTCAAAACTGAACCCTGCCTGCGCATCGCCGCGCTTCAGGTTCACTTGGCCCGCGGTCGTCCTCGTATCGCTGCTCTCAATCCCTGCGTAATCAAACCCGGCCTTCACGGTCAGCGCGGCCTCACCGGCCGGCAAGCGCATCATTCGCCCGCTCAGCGTGGCAAGACCGGTGAACGAATCGGTCTTCGACAGCGCCTGGTCGGCAGCACCCGTCACGATAGCGCTGGTTGGCAAGCTGCCACTTGCCGACAGTTCGCCAGAGGTCACCAGTGCCTGCAGTGCGGACAGGTCCGCACTGCGATCGATCGTGCTTTTCGTCTCGACGTGGCCGCCATCGGCCGTCACCGCGAGGTTCCAGTTGCCGAGCGGCTTGTTGAGCGCAGCACCTGCTTGCCAGGTCGTCGTCCGGCGTCGGGTGGTGATCGGATCGGGATAGAGCGTGGTCCGGGCATAGCTGGCGGTGCCATCGGTCAGCGTGATGGCATTGAGGCCATTGAGCGTTCGCGAATCGTCGCGCTGCGCGAGAAGGTTGACACTCAGCCCTGCTCCGCCGCCAAGTGCCCTTGCCAGAGTTGCATTTAGCTGCGCCGACTTCGAATCCCCGATCAGCGTTCTGTAAGCTGCAGGATCGGGATCGTCCGCCACCCGCATGCCTGACGTAGCGGTCTGCACGATGCCCCGCTCAGCCTCGGTCAAGGGGCTCGTGTCTTCGATCTTGCCAGTTATGTTGATGCGATTGCCACCGGTTATCTTTGTCAGCGATAGTTCCTGCTCCCACTCGGTGAAACCACCGCCACTCGGCAGGCGCAGTTCACTGTCAGAGCCATAGGCGCTGAAATTGTCCTTGAGGATGAAGTTCACCACCCTCTGGTCGGGCCGGTATCCGAATTTGAGCGCCACCTCCTCGGGCAGCACCTCGACGCGCCGGATCGCCTCCGGTGGCAGGCCTCGCATCTCGCGGAAGCCCGAAATTCGCATGCCGTTCAGCAGCACCACCGGCATCCCGTCGCCACGTCCGCGTCCTGACGAAGTCTGCGGCGAGAGGGCCGCAAGCAGTTCCTGCAGCGAGCCTGTGCCATACGAGGCAATGGCCTCTTCATCCAGAACCGCAATTGGCGGCTGCGCAGTATCGACCTGCCCCTTGATGCGCGTGGCGACCACAAGGATCTGACCTTCCTCGGCGACGACGGCATCGCCATCGAGGTCCTGACCTGGATCCTGCGGCACCTCCTCTGTGCCTGCCACGACCTCCTGCGCCGTGGCGGTGCCGGATGCCGACAGGCAAATTGCAATGGCTGCCAGCGAAGAAGCGGCATGAAGTCTCACGTGTGCAATTCCTTGAATTTGTGCCCGCTGGCTGAGCATCGGCGCTTTCAACGAAACAACTGGCGAGAGGGTCCCTCATCGGCAACGCGCATTTCGTATCAGTTTGTCGCACTGCAGCATGCGTGGTTACATCGGCAGCGAAACCTGAACCAAAGCTGGTCACTTCCAGCGCGCCTCTTCCCTTTTTCGCCCGGCAAGGCTATGGGCCGCGCAATTCCTCTGCGCGCGGATCATTTCCGATGACCTGCGCGTTCCTTTTTGCATACCTCTATACAAAGGCATCCGAGCCCGCCGATGGCGAAAGAAGAACTCCTCGAAATGCGCGGACAGGTGGTGGAACTCCTGCCCAACGCGATGTTCCGCGTCCGCCTCGAAAACGACCACGAAATCCTCGGCCACACCGCCGGCAAGATGCGCAAGAACCGCATCCGCGTGCTGGTGGGCGATGAAGTTCTGGTCGAACTCACCCCCTATGATCTGACCAAAGGTCGCATCACCTACCGCTTCATGCCCGGTCGCGGCGGTCCCGGCGGCTTTTGATGATGGGCGAGCTTTCGCCCGCGTCATCACCCCACCAACTGGTTCTGGCATCGGCCAGCCCGCGCCGGCTTGAACTGCTGCGGCGCATCGGCGTGACGCCTTCGCGCGTCGTGGCCACCGACATCGACGAGACACCGCGCAGGGGCGAACGTCCCCGCGCCCATGCGTCGCGGCTTGCTGCCGAAAAGGCCCGCGCCGCTGCCGCACTTGCCCCGGATTGCGTGATCCTTGCGGGCGATACCGTCGTTGGCGCCGGAACGCGCATCCTGCCCAAGGCGGAAGACGAGGCAACCGCACGCCAGTGCCTCGCCCTGCTCTCGGGCCGTCGCCATCGGGTATTTTCTGCCATCGCGGTGATTACCCCCGACGGAGCCTTGCGCGAAGCCCTGTCCGAGACGATCGTGCGCTTCAAGCGCCTCTCGGACGAGGAAATGGAAAGCTACATCGCTGGCGGAGAATGGCACGGCAAGGCCGGCGGCTATGCCATCCAGGGCAGCGCCGAAGGCTTCTGCGACTGGCTTTCGGGCAGCCATTCCGGCGTGATTGGCCTCCCCCTGTTCGAAACACGCAAACTCTTGCGGGCCGCAGGCATCGATGTCTGCTGACTGGCTCCATGAAGCAGGGATCGGCGAAGAACGCGCGATCCTGGTTTCGGGCGGTCGCATACTCTCTGCCCGCGTCTGCTGGGGAGAGAAGGTGCGTCCCGGTCTGGTCGCGCAGGCCCGCCTGGTCACCCGCCACGCCGGCAGCCGGCGGGGTGTCGTGCGCTTCGATGACGGCGCCGAAGCGCTGGTCGACCAGCTCCCGCGCGAGGCTACCGAAGGCGTAAGCCTGCCCGTGCGTGTAACCCGCGCCGCCATCGCCGAACGCGGCCGCACCAAGCTCCCTGTCGTCCGTCCCGCCCCTGGCGAGGATCCTCGCCCAGCACCAAGCTTGCGCGAAGAACTCGAAGCGACCGGCGCTTCGGTCAAATCGGTCGCCATCACGGGCCGTGCCTTTGCGGAGAATGGCTGGGACGAACTCGCTGAACAGGCCGTCACGGGCGAGATCGCATTCGCGGGCGGCTCGATCATCGTCAGCCCGACCCCGGCAATGACACTTATCGATATCGATGGCACCCTTCCGCCGCTGAAGCTCGCGCTGTCCGCGGTCGATGTCATCGCCGATGCGCTGCACCGGCTTGATATCGGCGGATCGGTCGGCATCGATTTCCCGACGCTGCACGAAAAGAAGGAGCGCCAACACGTCGACAAGGCGCTCGGCGATGCGCTGATCGACTGGCAGGGCGAGCGCACCGCGATGAACGGCTTCGGTTTCGTGCATCTGGTGTCGCGGCTTGAACGCGCCTCGCTGGTGGCGCGATACACGCGCTTTCCGGTCGCTGCCGCTGCCCGTGCACTTCTGCGCAACGCCGAGCGCGTCAGCGAGCCCGGCGCACTGTTGCTGACCGCCCATCCGCGCGTGCTTGCCGCGATTCTCCCCGCATGGGAGACGGAACTGGCCAGTCGGACCGGCCGCACGATCCGCCGCAAGGAAGACCCGGCCCTTGCCCTTTCCGGCGGATTTGCCCAAGGCGTGCCGCTATGAATACGCCTGCCGCCCGGCCCACCCAGAAGCGCTGCCCGATCTGCGGCAAGCCCCGCAGCGAAGCCCACACCCCGTTCTGTTCGACCCGCTGCAAGGACCGCGATCTGGTGCAGTGGCTGGAAGGCGGATACGCGCTCCCGGGACGACCGGCCGACGAGGATCACGAAGACTAGCCCTCTCCAAAATTTTCGCGCGATGGGGCTTGCCAAGCCCGCGCCGCTTCGCCATAGGCGCGCTTCCCATCGCCTGCAGGTCCTTCTCAGGACGCGGCAAAGGACGATGCCCGGGTAGCTCAGTTGGTAGAGCAGCGGATTGAAAATCCGCGTGTCGGCGGTTCGAATCCGTCCCCGGGCACCATTTTCACCGATCTTCACATCGCCGCTTGATCGCCTTTGAGATCTGCTTGACTGTTCCCGCCTGAGGCCTGTTCGTTGGTGGGCCGGGAGGAAGCGATGCGGGTCTGCGTGGCTGGGGGGACGGGGACAATCGGGCGTGCGGTAGTTCGCAATCTGGCGAAGCGCGGGCATGTGGTCAGTTGCCTTACGCGACGGCCGGATGACGGTCTGGCAGCGATTGCGCAAGTCATCCTCGCCGACCTGTCAGACACGAACGTCTTGTGGCGCACCTTCGGTGAAGGTCGGTTCGATGCGGTCATCTCGTGCATCGCTTCGCGCACCGGAGTGCCGGGCGATGCCTGGGCGGTGGACCACCGGGCCAACCTCAACCTGCTCGATGCCGCCAAGGAAGCTGGCATTGGGCACTTCGTGCTGCTTTCCGCGATCTGCGTGCAGAAGCCGCTGCTGGCGTTCCAGCATGCCAAGCTGGCGTTCGAGGCTGCGCTTGCCGCATCCGGCATCCGCTATTCGATCGTCCGCCCTACCGCCTTCTTCAAATCGCTCTCCGGACAGATCGAGCGGGTCAAGACCGGCAAGCCGTTTCTCGTCTTCGGCAACGGCGAATTGACCGCCTGCAAGCCGATCAGCGATGGCGATCTTGCAGCCTACATTGCCGAGTGCCTCGAGCATGAGGAGCGCTGGAACCGCGTGCTGCCGATCGGTGGCCCCGGCCCTGCGCTGACTCCGCGTCAGCAGGGCGGAGCGCTGTTTGCGATGCTCGGAAAGGAGCCGCGCTTCCGCTCGGTGCCGCTGGGGCTGCTCGACACCATTGCCGGGAGCCTCGGCCTCGCTGGCAAGCTCATTCCGAGCCTGGCGACCAAAGCGGAACTGGCGCGGATCGGGCGGTACTATGCCAGCGAATCGATGCTGATGCTCGATCCGGCAACGGGCCGCTACGATGCCGATGCCACCCCATCGACGGGCAGCGACACCCTGTTCGACCATTATCGCGCCGTGCTGGATGGCCGTGCCAGCGTCGATCGCGGCGATCACGCGGTCTTCTGAGTTTTTGCTGGAAACGATCATATTTGATTGCTATTGATCGTTTATTGAAAAGTCTGCGGGAGAGCGCAGTGCCATCAGGCGCAACCATCGTCATCGATCTCGGCAAGACGCTGAGCAAGGTCAGCCTGTGGGACGCGGGCGGGACGATGCTCGACCGTCAGGTGCGCCCCAACGTGCCGCTGGAAATGGGCGGGATCCGTCGGCTCGATGCGCCCGCAACCGGCAAGTGGCTGATCGAGACGCTGGCTCGCTACGCCCATGCTCCGGTGGAGACGATCGTGCCGGTCGGCCACGGCGCGGGCGTGGTCGCGCTGGTCGATGGTGCGATGGCATTCCCGCCATTCGATTACGAGCAGGCCCTGCCGCCCGAGATCATGGCCGAATACCGCGCCCAGCGCGATGCCTTTGGCATGACCGGCTCCCCCGCTCTGCCCGATGGCCTGAACTTCGGCAGCCAGCTGTGGTGGATGGAGCGCCTGGCGCCCGAGGCGATGGCCCGCGCCACGTTGCTGCCCTGGGCGCAATACTGGGCGTGGTTCCTCACCGGCAATGCGTTGAGCGAAGTGACCAGCCTTGGCTGCCATTCAGACTTGTGGTGCCCGCAGGAGGCTGACTTCTCGCCCATGGCCAGACGCCTCGGCTGGGCGGAGCGCTTTGCCCCGCTCGCCCGCGCCGGCGATACCGTCGGCAAGATCCGCCCGGAGATTGCCGCGCAAACCGGTCTTTCTCCAAACGTCCGCGTGCTCGCCGGCCTGCACGATTCCAACGCCGCCCTGCTCGCCGCCCGAGGTTTTGCCGAGATGGCCGATCATGAGGCCACCGTGCTGTCCACCGGCACCTGGTTCATCGGTATGCGTTTGCCCGCAACGCCGGTCGATACGGCAAGCCTGCCCGAGGGCCGCGACTGCCTCGTCAACATAGACGTCCATGGCCGCCCCGTCCCCTCGGCGCGCTTCATGGGCGGTCGCGAGATCGAGACGCTGATCGAGATCGATACCCGCCGCGTCGACATCAAGCCTGACCAGCCCGCGCTTCTCGCGGCCGTGCCTGAAGTTCTGCGCGCCTCCCGCATGGTCCTGCCCACCCTGATGCGCGGTTTCGGTCCCTATCCGCAGGGCACCTTCGGCTGGGTCAACCGCCCGGAGGACTGGTACGAGCGCCGCGCTGCCGCCTGTCTCTATGCCGCGCTGGTCGCAGACACCTCGCTCGACCTGATCGGCTCGTCAGAACGCCTGCTCGTCGAAGGCCGCTTTGCCGAGGCCGAGGTCTTCGTGCGCGCGCTTGCCGCCCTTCGCCCCGACACCGCCGTCTATACCGCCAACGCCCACAACGACGTCTCGTTCGGCGCGCTGCGCCTGATCGATCCCACGCTCACCCCGCGCGGCGAACTCGTCCGTGTCGAACCGCTCGATGGTGACGTCGACACCTATCGCAACCGCTGGCACGCCGAGATCGACGCCGCGCCCGAGAGAACCGCCGCATGATCGCCGCCTCCATATCGGACTTCCGCGAACTCGCCCGCCGCCGCCTGCCGCACTTCCTGTTCGAATACATCGACGGCGGCTCCTACAGCGAGACGACGCTCAGGCGGAATGTCGAGGACCTGCGCGATATCGCCCTGCGCCAGCGCGTGCTGCGCGACGTATCGGGGCTTGACCTGTCGACCGAACTGTTCGGCCAGAAGCTTGCTCTGCCTGTCGCCCTCGCCCCCATCGGCCTTGCCGGGATGAACGCGCGGCGCGGCGAATGCCAGGCAGTGCGCGCAGCCGAAACGGCTGGTATCCCTTTCACCCTCTCCACCGTCTCGGCCTGCTCGCTCGCCGAGGTGGCCAAGGCGGCAGCCAGGCCCTTCTGGTTCCAGCTCTACATGACTCGTGACCGCGGCTTCATGCGCGAATTGCTGCAGGAAGCGGTGGAGCTGAATTGCTCGACGCTGGTGTTCACTGTCGACATGCCGGTGCCGGGGAGCCGCTATCGCGACTATCACTCAGGCCTCGCCGGTGCCTCCGGGCTGACCGGCGCCATCCGCCGCACCCTGCAGGGCGCAGTGAAGCCTGCCTGGGCGTGGGATGTGGGCGTGATGGGCCGCCCGCATGGCCTCGGCAACGTGATCCGCAAGCTTGAGGGCAAGACCGGGATCGAGGACTTCTTCGCGTGGATGCGCGAGAACTTCGACAGTTCGATCTCGTGGAAGGACCTCGATTTCATCCGCTCCGAATGGAAGGGGCCGCTGGTCATAAAGGGCCTGCTCGATGCCGAGGACGCGGTGGAAGCGGCAAACCTCGGCGCCGATGGCATCGTCGTTTCCAACCACGGCGGCCGCCAGTTGGATGGCGTGCCGTCCACAGCACGCGCCCTGCCTGCCATTGCCGAGGCCGTGGGCGACCGGCTGACCGTGCTCGCCGATGGCGGCGTGCGTTCGGGGCTCGACGTGGTGCGCCTGCTCGCGCTTGGCGCAAAGGGCGTGCTGCTCGGCCGCGCCTGGGTCTTCGCCCTTGCCGCGCAGGGACAGCAAGGCGTCGAGCACATGCTCCGCCTGATCGAGGCCGAAATGCGCGTCGCCATGACGCTGACTGGCGTGAAAAGCATCAGCGAGATCGACCGCTCGATCCTCGTGAAGCCATAAGAACAAGGGACAGGAACCGATGGGCGCGAACCCGCTGCTGGGCGTAATCTTTCACTGGATCGGGGGCTTCTCCTCGGCCAGCTTCTATGTCCCCTACAAGCGCATCAGGCTGTGGTCGTGGGAGGTGTTCTGGCTGGCAGGCGGCCTGTTCTCCTGGGCGATCGCGCCGTGGCTGTTCGCCTCGATCAAGACGAAGGACCTCATTGGCGTCCTCTCCGCAACCCCGCGAGAAACGCTGATGTGGTGCTGGTTCTGGGGGGCAATGTGGGGCTTCGGCGGGCTGACCTTCGGCCTGACCATGCGCTATCTCGGCCTCTCGCTCGGTATGGCCGTGGCCTTGGGGCTGACCACCGTGATCGGCACGATGGGACCGCCGATCTTTGACGGCACACTGGGTGCCATCGCGGCAACGACCAGCGGCAAGCTGACGCTCCTTGGCATCCTGATCACGCTGGCGGGCATCGTCGTGGTCGCACGCGCCGGCAATGCCAAGGAAGCCGACCTTGGTGGCGCCGCATCAGAGGGCGTGGCCGAATTCAACCTTCGCAAGGGCTTGCTGATCGCGACCTTCTCGGGCGTGATGTCCGGCTGTTTTGCCTGGGGCCTTGCAGCGGGCCAGCCGATCCGTGACCTGACGCTGGCCGCAGGCACAGATCCGCTTTCCCAGGGTCTCCCGGTACTCTGCGTCGTCCTCGCCGGTGGCCTCACCACCAACGCGCTGTGGTGCGCCTGGCTGATCGCGAAGAACCGCAGCCTTGGCCAGTTCTTCGGCGCAGCCTCGCCAGAGGCACACCCGGGCGAACGTCCCAACCTGCTGGCCAACTGGCTGCTGGCCGCCTTGGGCGGCACGCTGTGGTACGGCCAATTCTTCTTCTACACCATGGGCGAGAGCCAGATGGGCGAATACGGCTTCTCCTCGTGGACGCTGCACATGGCCTCGATCATCCTCTTCTCCACCCTCTGGGGCTTCGCGCTCAAGGAATGGAAGGGCGCATCGCCCCGCACCCGCGCGCTGGTGTGGACCGGTATCGGCCTCCTCGTCGGCTCGACCATTGTCATCGGCGCTGGCAACATGCTGCAGGCGAGTGCATAAGCGCCAAGTTAGGGACGATGGGGCACCATGCACGCGGCAGAACGGGAAAGACGCATCTTCGAGGCGCTGCGGCCAACCGGCTTTGTCAGCTATCGCGATCTCGAAGTCCTGCTCGATGCCTCGCCCGCGACGATCCGGCGTGACCTGACACGGCTCGAGGAGTCCGGCCAGATCGTCCGCATTCACGGTGGAGCCAAGCTTCCCGAAACCGAAGATGCCGGTGGGCCGCGCCTTCTCGGCACCTCGTTCGATCAGAACATCACCCAGAACCTCGGGGCCAAGCAGGCAATCGGCAAGGCCGCAGCGGCGCTGTGCAGCCCAAGCGAAGGCGTGATGATCGATGGCGGCACAACCACGCTGCAGATGTGCCCCCATCTCGACGGTCTCGGACTGCAGGTGCTGACCAACTCGCTGCACATCGTCAACGCACTGCTCCCGCAGGCAGGCACGCGCATCCTCCTGCCATCGGGCGCAGTGTTTCGCGAACAGAACATCATCCTTGCCCCCGTCGGCGAGGAATCGATGCCACGCTTCCACGCCCCCCGCCTGTTCATGGGTGCCGCCGCCATCGGCCCGCAGGGCGCGATGCAGGCAGACCCGGTGCTGGTCGCCGCCGAACGTCGCCTGATCGACCGTGCCGAGGAAGTGATCCTCCTCGTCGACAGCAGCAAGTTCCGCAGCCAGTCAGGCACCATCGTCTGCGGTCTGGACGAGATCGACACCGTGATCACCGACAGCGGCATAACGCCGGAAATGGCCAAGGCCCTGCAGGACGCCGGCGTGAAGCTGGTAATTGCCTGAACACAGAACAGTTCGGCACAACCGGAACACTGCCCCCTCCTCCGCTCGTCCTGAGCCTGTCGAAGGACACAAGCACAACGCCGGATGCTTCGACAAGCTCAGCATGAGCGCACTGGGAAGGGCCTTTGCTCCGATCCCGCTCGTCCTGAGCCTGTCGAAGGACATGCGCACGGTGCCAGATGCTTCGACAGGCTCAACATTTGCGGGGTTGGGCAGATTCAGAAAATAGGTCGCGCTACTTCGCCTGCCCGCGCATTTCCAGATAGGCCGCTTCGCGCGCTTCCGGCGAAAGCGTGAGAAGATAGCGGCTCGCCTCCCTGAACGTCAGGAACGGCTTGCCATCCACCACGATCGGCACGGTCCGCCCGTTGTAGATCCGCCGCAGCAATCGGCGTTGCGGTCTGGTGAGCGATGCGTCGGCCCTACCAGGTTCGATGTCAGGATCGGTTTCAGATCCGGCTTCAAGTTCCGTTTCAAGGCCCGTTTCAATGTTCATCTCAGGGCCTATAGGGCACAGGATCAACGCCTGCCATTTCAATCGGACAGAGGAGACAGAATGAGCGCCCGATTCACCGAAACCGAACTGTCCGAGCATTTCGCCCACTGCATCCAGGTACTCGGCGGCACGACCGCTGCCAGCCGCCGGCTCGGCGTCGACGAGCGCGCGATCCGGCGCTTCGTCACCGGCGAAAAGCCCATTTCCGAAAGGCTGCTGCAGGACACGGCAACCGTGCTGCAGGCGCTGATTGAGGAAGCCTCCGCTGCCGAAGCGCGGATCACGGCAGCCTTGGGCGCCTGATTCTCAGCGCAAGTAGCGCTTCACCAGCCGCTCCGCCGCTGCGCTGACGTCGGCCCAGGCCTGCTCGAAATCGTCCTCGTCGCCATAGTAGGGATCGATCACCGCCGTACCCTTGCGGCCAGGCACCAAATCCATCAACAGCCCGACTTCGGCAATGTGGCGCGAAGGCTCGATCCGGCGCAGGTCCTTGAGGTTCTGCTGGTCGAGCGCGAAGATGTGGCCGAAGCGGTGGAAGTCTTCCGTCGTGACCTGCCGTGCGCGGTAGCTTGAGATATCGAGGCCGTGCTTCCGCGCGGTTTCCTGCGCCCGGGGATCGGGCGGTCGGCCGACATGCCAGTCACCGGTCCCCGCGGAATCGATGGTCATCGCCACGCCCGCTGCCACCGATTGCGCGCGCAAGGCCGCCTCGGCGAGAGGCGAGCGGCAGATGTTTCCAAGGCAGACGAACAGTATTGACGGTTGGCTCACGGGATCACGATACTCCGCTGGCAGGGTCTCCCCAGGCCAATCAGGAACGGATCCTCTCCCTGCCGCGCAGTGAACATGCTTCGTGACGCGATGTCCATCCATTTTCGAGCAATCAGCACCTGCCCGATAGCCCCGCCCAGCGTCTCCCCCGGTCCTAGCAGAACGACCCGGTCGGGCGCGAATTCGCGAATGCCCACGGTCATCGCAGCGGTGAAGTCGTAGGGGGCCAGGATCTGGTGCCCGAAAGTATAGTCCCACAGCGCCTCGCGGGCACTTTCGAACCGCCGCCACACCTTCCCTCGCCCGTCGATCAGCGGCACCTGCGGCTGATCGAACCAGTCCGCCGGAAACTGCGCCCGCGCCGCATCGCTGCTCTGCTGCATCAGCGGGGTATGAAACGGCCCATGCCCAGCGAGCCGCATCGGCGGGCGCGAAAGCGGCGGCAAGTCCTTCTCGAACGCATCGAGCGCCGCAACCGGCCCCGCGACAACCAGCATTCCCCCCAGCCGGATCGAGGGCAGCACGCCGTGCCGCGCCATTGCCGCTTCAACCTCGGCCTGCAGTGCAGGATCGACCGTCCAATCCTCCGCGGCCAGCACGAGCACGGACTGGCCTCCGGGCACGTGCTTCTGGGAATTGATTCCCATGCCATCGGCAATGGCAAAGCCATGCTCGGGCGAAACCGCCCCGGCACAGGCCAGCGCCGTGTACCAGCCCATCGAATTGCCGGTCACCGCGACGATCTCGAACCGCTCGCGGTCGATCTCGAGAAAATCCAGCCAGGCACAGGCGTGGATCAGCGGCGCCGCATTGTCCCCCCGCAAGTGCGCAGGCGTGAACTTCGCCGCCCCATCCAGTGCCGACAAGGCCTCCTTGCCCGCCTCGATCCGCATCGCATCGAACCGCGCCAACCATTCCGACCCGGCATGATGCCGCCCCAGATAGCCCAGTTCCGGGGCATTGTAGGTGCCGCGCCCGGGGCAGACGACAAGGACGGTTTCCTTAGCCACGCACCATCTCCAGCACCTTGGCCACGATCCCGTCCCGGCTCGGCAGGGTATGCGTCGCCGCGCGCGCAAGCGGGATGAAGCTGTCCGTCGCCGCCATGCGTGCAATTGCCTTGCCCGGCGCGCGCTCGGCCAGAAGCGCCATCAGCGCCTCGTTCTGCCCACCGGTGATGCGGCATTCGTCCACCACCAGCACGCGCGAACACGGCGCAACAGCCTCGATCACGGCATCTTCGTTCACCGGCCCCAACCAGCGCAAGTCGATCACGCGCACGTCCACGCCATGCTCGGCCAGCAACTTGCGCGCCTGCAGCGAAAGATAGAATCCGTTGCCGTAAGTCACGATGGCGACATCGGTGCCCTCGCCCGCAACACCGATCTGCCCGAAGGCAATCGCGCCCTCACCCGGCGGCTGATAGACGCTCGCCCACAAGCCATCCCCCGGCTCGTGCAAGTCCCGCGTCATGTAGAGCGCGATCGGCTCCACGAAGACGACGACGCGGCTCTCCTCATGCGCCAGCCGCACGCATTCGCGCAGCATTGCCACCGCATCGCGCCCATTGGACGGCACCGCCAGCACCACCCCCGGAATGTCGCGGAAGACAGCCAGCGAATTGTCGTTGTGGAAGTGCCCGCCAAAGCCCTTCTGGTATGGCAGCCCGGCGATGCGCACGACCATCGGGTTGGTGTATTGCCCGTTCGAGAAGAACGACAGCGTCGCCGCCTCGCCCCGGATCTGGTCCTCGGCATTGTGGACATAAGCGAGGAACTGGATCTCCGGCATCGGCAGCAGACCATTATGCGCCGCGCCAATCGCCAGCCCGAGGATCGCCTGCTCATCCAGCAAGGTATTGATCACCCGCGCCGAGCCGAACCGCGCATGCAGCTTCTGCGTGGCGGCATAGACCCCGCCCTTCGGCCCCACATCCTCTCCGCAGACGATCGCGTTGGGATACTGCAACAGCAGGTCCGCCATCGCCCAGCTGATCAGCTTTGCCATATGCTGCGGCTTGTCCATCGCGGCGGCATCGTCGGCAAAAAGCGCAGCACGGTCCTGCGGCGGGGCCAGCGGCCTCTCCACACCTTCGCGCTTCGGCGGCACGATGCTGGCCATCACCGCCGCCGCATCCGGCAGCTTGGGCCGCCGGATCGCCAGCTCCACCTGCCGCTCCAGCGTCGCCTCGATCTCGTCATAGACCGCGCGGACCTCTGGCGCGGTCATCACGCCTTCCTCGATGAGCAGCGCCGCGCTCGCCAGCAGCGGATCGCGCTCTTCCTCGGCCCGCACTTCTTCCTTTGTGCGATAGGAAAGCTGCACGTCGTTCCCGGCATGGCCGTAAAGCCGCACCGTCTTCATGTGCAGGAACACCGGCTTCCTCTGCCGCCGCGCCACCTGTTCGGCCTCGCGCGCCGCACGCATCGTATCGACAAGGTCCGAGCCATCACACCCGATGTAGTGCAGCCCTGCCCGCCCCGAGAAGTTCGCCTCGATCCACCCCGGCGGCGTCCACGTGGAAATGCCGATGCCATTGTCTTCGCACAGGAAGATGATCGGCATGGGCGTACCCTGGAATGCCGCCCAGCACGCGGTATTGATCGCTCCCAGCGCGGTCGAATGATTGGCGCTGGCATCGCCAAAGCTGCACAATACCACGCCGTCCTTCGACAGAACCGTATCGCTCCAGCCCATGCGCCGCGCGATGCCGATGGAGAACGCGGCTCCCACCGCCTTGGGCAGGTGGCTGGCAATGGTCGAAGTCTGCGGCGGGATGAACAGGCGCTTCGATCCCAGCACCTTGTGCCGCCCGCCGGAGATCGGGTCTTCCATGCTCGCGGCAAAGCTCAGCAGCATGTCCCACGCCGGGTTCTCGCCCGGCACGCGGTGGGCGCGGTGGATCTGGAACGCAGCGTCGCGATAATGAAGGAACGCCATGTCGTCGATGCGCAGCACTTCGGCCAGCACCGCATTGCCCTCGTGGCCCGAGGAGCCGATCGTATAGAACCCCTCGCCCCGCGCCTGCAGCTTGCGGCTCATCCTGTCGAGCTGGCGCGACAGCGCCTGCGACCGGAACAGCGCCGCCGCACTCTCGGGCTCCAGCCCCACATCCTTCAGTCCGAGGTTCGAGCGCCTGCGCGCCGTGCCGTTCTCCAGCGCATCAAGGAACTGCCGGTGGACCTGCTCGGCGGCATCAAGCGACATTGCGGATGGTTTCCCTCGTAACGAATCCGCGTGATAGCCGCAGGCCTAGCGCAAGTCCACGACCTCCACCGGCGGCAAGGCCACCGCCCCCGGCTGCTCCGACCAATGCCGCGCATTGAGCACGCCGCCATCGGCGCGCAGCTCTGCAACCTTCGCGGTATCGACCTCGGCAAAGACCCACTGCGCCGCGCCTTCGACGCCTACCGCCAGCACGCCATCCTCAGGCATCCCGCGATCCGGCGGCCCATAGACCGCCGCCGCCCCCCGGTTCTCGTCCACCGCCGGAGACCACGCCGCCTCTCCCACCGTCGGCGAGTGCACCGCATAGCACTGCCCCTCCAGCGCGCGCGCCTGCGCCCCGATCCGCACGCGCCAGTAGCCATGCAGCGTATCCGTGCACGAAGGCACCAGCAGCACTTCTGCCCCTGCTTCCACGCAGGCCCGCGCCAACAACGGAAACTCGCTGTCATAGCAGATCGAAACCGCCAGCCTTCCCAGCGCCGTATCGAACACCCGCAACGTGGCACCGGCGGCTATGTCCCACTGCTCCCGCTCGAACCGGGTCATCACCAGCTTGTCCTGAACCGAGGACTTGCCATTCGGCGCAAACAGCCGCGCGGCATTGCGAAAGCGCCCGTCCGCATCCTTGCGCGGTGCCGAGGCTGCCAGAATATGTAGGCCGGTTCGCGACGCAAGTTGGCCATGCAGTGCATCGACACGCGGCAGCAGCGCCGAAACCGTCTCGATCGACCCCGCCAGATCGCCCATCGTCGCCGGATCAAGGCTCGCCAGTTCCATCGCCCCGTATTCGGGAAACACGGCGAGCTTGGCACCCTGCGCCGCGGCCTGTTCCACCCACCGCGTCAGCTTGGCCTCATACGCCTCCCAGCTGTCCAACCGGTCAATCGGATACTGCGCAGCGGCGACGGTGAAGCTTACCATTGGCGCATCCAATATTGCATGAGGTTGACCCGCTCGGCCTCGTCGCCATGCTCCTTCCACGCAAGCTCGGTGGTCAGGTCCGGAACCACGGCATAGCCGCGCCGCGCCCAGAAGGCATCGAGGGGCGAATAGTCTTGCGGCTTGGCCGGATGGTCGTCAGCCCGCACCACGGCAGCAAAGCACGCGGCATTGGCACCACAGCGCACCGCCTGCGCCTCGCGCTGGTCGAAGAACGCATGCCCGATCCCGTGCCCGCGATACTCCGGCAGCAGCACGCTTTCGCCGAAATAGAACAGCCGCGCCACCTCGATTCCCCGTGCCTCGAAGGGTCTGCGAAACTCCGCCTTTTGGTGCATCATCGGCGCCGCCGTGGCCGCGCCGACTATCCGCGCCCCATCGAACGCTGCCACCAGCACCGCATCAGGCGCAGCGGCATATTCGGTCAGATAGTCCGCTTCATAGGCCGCATCGCCATCATAGAGATAGGGATAGGCCGCAAAGACCGTGATCCTCAAGGCGGCCAGATCATCCAGCGCCGCCGCGATCTCGTTTCCGGTCAGCGGCCGAACCTCGATCCCCATTACCCGACGACCTGCTTCGTCCAGTCGCCAAGGTTGTAGTACATGGTCAGCCGCGTGATCTTGCCGCCCTCGATCGCGAGGAACGCCCCGGCCGGCAGCACATAGGTCTGCCCGTTGGCCTCAGGCAGTCCTTCGTCGGTCGCCAGATATTGCCCGTGCACCACGAACTCCGCAGCCGCCCGCGTGCCGTCCTCGCTGGCCATCAGCACGATGTCTTCCAGCCGCTCCTTGTAGCAGCGCTCCATGTGCCTCAGGAATTCGGCAAACGCCGCCTTCCCGACAACCCGCTCGCCCTGGTTGATATCGTGTGCCACGTCATCGCTCAGGCATTCGAGCATCCCCTCCCAGTGGCCGGCATTGAACGCGGCGTAATAGCGGGCCTGCAGGGCAATCGCGTCAGTACGGGCGGCAGGGCTTGTCATCGGCAAAATCTCCTTCACCCTCCGGTCTAGCGCCCCCCGTCGCACCATTCCAGCGCTCCGCCCTGCAAGGCACCATTGCACGGGTGCGCGGAATTGCACTTTGGCGCGTGTTCGCCTATGGGCGGCAAGAACGCCCCGGCGCTTGCGATGGATTCGCCTCCAACGCGATGCCGGGGTTTTGTATTCTGGCCGGGCCGCTGCCCGGCGCCGTGCAGGAAGACGTTATCATGTCCCGTCGCCGCCAGATCTACGAAGGCAAGGCCAAGATCCTTTACGAAGGCCCCGAACCGGGCACGATCATCCAGTACTTCAAGGATGATGCCACCGCCTTCAACGCGCAGAAGCGCGGCACGATCAACGGCAAGGGCGTGATCAACAACCGCATCAGCGAGTACGTGTTCACGCGCCTCGCCCACATCGGCATTCCCACCCACTTCATCCGCCGCCTGAACATGCGCGAACAGCTCGTGCGCCAGGCAGAGATCATCCCGATCGAAGTGGTCGTGCGCAATATCGCCGCGGGCTCGATCTCAAAGCGTCTCGGCATCGAAGAGGGTGAACCGCTGCCGCATACCCTGATCGAATACTACTACAAGGACGATGCGCTGGGCGATCCGATGATCGCCGAAGAGCACATCGCCTGCTTCGGCTGGGCATCGAACGAGGAAATGCAGGACATCTCCTCGATGGCCATCCGCGTGAACGATTTCCTCTGCGGCATGTTCGCGGCGATCAACATCAGCCTCGTCGATTTCAAGCTCGAATTCGGCCGCATCTGGGACGGCGACTACAGCCGCGTGATCCTCGCTGACGAAATCAGCCCCGACGGTTGTCGCCTCTGGGACATGACCACCGGCGAAAAGCTCGACAAGGACCGCTTCCGCCGCGACCTCGGCGGCGAAGAGGAAGCCTACCAGGAAGTCGCCCGCCGCCTCGGCCTGCTCGAGAACGACGGCGGCCCAAGCGAAGTCTTCGACCTCGGCGCCCACCGCAAGCTCCGCGGGAAGAAGTAAACTTCAGGCCCTGCGCTGACATTCAAGACCCCCTTCGGCAACGGAGGGGGTTTTTATTTGTGCAGTCCCACCTCAATCCCGCTCGCCCTGAGCCCGTCGAAGGATGCTGGCACTTCCCTATCCCTAACAGCCCATTGCGCCACCGCGCCCAACCGGGCACATCGCTAGGCAATGTTCCTCCACCGCCTGCTTCCCCTCGCCGCAGCTCTCACCCTCGCCGCCTGCGCCGCGCAACCCGCAAGCGTAGATAGCGCGCCAAAACCGACCTGGGCCTTCCAGCAGAGCGACCTGCCGCCCGATCCCGCCTACCGTTACGGCCAGTTGCCCAACGGCATGCGCTTCATCATCCGCCGCAACGCCACGCCCGCCGGCACCGCGCAGGTGCGCATGGACATTGCCACCGGCTCGCTCGACGAGCGCGAGACCGAGCGCGGGTTTGCCCATTTCGTTGAGCATATGGCGTTCAACGGCTCGACCCGCGTGCCCGAAGGCGAGATGGTCAAGCTGCTCGAGCGCAACGGCCTGTCCTTCGGAGCAGACACCAACGCCCAGACCTCGTTCGAACAGACGCTCTATATGCTCGACCTGCCACGCAACGATGCGAAGCTGCTCGACACCGCGCTGATGCTGATGCGAGAAATCGCCAGCGAGCTGACCTTCGATCCGCAAGCCGTTGTGCGCGAACGCGGCGTCGTCCTGTCAGAACTGCGTGACGGGCAAGGCTGGAGCCGCACCAACCTCGAAGACCAGCTCGCGTTCTTCTACCCCGCAGCGACCTACCCCAGGCGCCTGCCCATCGGCACGGTCGAAACACTGAACGCTGCCACCGCCGATGCGCTCAAGGCCTTCTGGGCGCGCGAATACGTCCCGTCGAAGACCACGCTGATCGTGGTGGGCGATTTCGATACCGATGCGGTCGAACAGGCCATCCGCACCCGCTTCGCCGACTGGCAAGCCAAGGCGCAGACCCCGCGCCCCGATCAGGGCAAGGTCGAGCCGAAGCAGAAGGCCAGGGTCGACATCCACCTCGATCCGTCACTGTCCGAACGCGTCACCGCATCGCGGCACGGGGCCTGGCTCGACGAGCCCGACACCATCGCCAACCGCCGCCGCAACCTGCTGCGCCAGATCGGCTACGGCGTCGTCAACCGCCGCCTCGCCCGCCTCAGCCGCGCCATCGACCCGCCGTTCCGAGGGGCGGGCTTCGGCACAAGCGAGGTGTTCAGGATCGGCCGCACCACCAATGTCATCGTCGATACCGTTGACGGCGGCTGGCAGCGAGGCCTCGCCGCCGCAGCCGGTGTCTACGCGCGCGCCCTCGCCACCGGCTTCACTAAGCCTGAGATCGACGAGCAACTGGCCAGCATCCGCACCGGGCTGGAGAACGCCGCCGCCGGGGCCGACACCCGCTCCCACGGCACGCTGGTCGCCGCCGCGCTCGCCCTGATCCGCGATGATCAGGTGCCGACGACGCCGCAATCCGGCCTCGCCCGTTTCAACCAGTTCGCGCCGACGATTACCCCGAAGACCGTCATGGCCGCACTGAAAGAGGAAGCTGTCCCCCTCAAGGACCCCCTGCTCCGCTTCCAGGGCCGCACCGCGCCCAAGGGTGGCGAGGAGGCACTGCGCAAAACCTGGGCCAAGGCCACCCGCGCCAAGGCCCCGGCCGGCGAAGTGCCCGCGCCGATCCCCTTCGCCTACACCGACTTCGGCCCGGCCGGCACCGTCGTGGCGGACACCACCGAACCGCTCTACGGCATCCGCCAAATCCGCTTTGCCAACAACGTCCGCCTCAACCTCAAGCGCACCGACCTCGCCAAGGACCGCATCGACGTCCGCCTCAATCTCGACGGCGGCGAAATGCTCGACACCCCGCAAGATCCCCTCGCCACCGAAATGACCGGCGTCCTCGCCCGCGGAGGCCTCGGCAAGCACAGCGAGGACGACCTCCAGACCCTGCTCGCCGGGCGCTCGGTCGCATTCGGCCTGAGCGCATCGGGCGATACCTTCTCGGCCGATGCGACCACAACCCCGCGCGACCTGACGCTGCAACTGCAGCTCTTCGCCGCGCTGCTGACCGACCCCGGCTACCGCCCCGAAGGCGAAGTGCTGTATCGCCAGAACATCGCCAACTTCTTCGCCCGCCTGCGCTCAAGCCCCGGCGCGGCCCTGTCCAACTCCATCGGCGGCATCCTTTCGGACAACGACCCGCGCTTCACGCTGCAACCGCAATCGGCCTACGCCGCGCTCGGCTATGGCAAGCTCAGGCAAGAGATATCCGACCGGCTCTCCCGCGGTGCGATCGAGATTTCGATCGTGGGCGACATCGACGAAGCAGCGGCGGTCGACGCCGTTGCCCGCACTTTCGGCGCCCTGCCCAAGCGGGAACCCGATTTCCGCGCCTACACCGCCGAACGCCAGCGGGGTTTCACGTCCAGGCGCGGTCTCCAGATCATCCGCCACACCGGCGAGGCCAATCAGGCCGTGGTCCGCTACACCTGGCCCACCCGCGACGACCGGGACCCGGATGAAGCGATGGCGCTCTCGCTGCTTGCCGAAGTCGCCGGGATCGAAGTGCTCGATACGGTGCGCGAGAACCTCGGCAAGGCATACAGTCCCGGCGCGTCCTCGGCCCTCAGCCGCGTCTGGACCGGCTACGGCACGTTCACGATGAACGCTTCGGTAGACCTCGCCGACGTCGCAGCCACCCGCGCCGCATTGGAAGAAACGGCACGCTCCCTCATCGCCGCACCGGTCGACGCAGACGTGCTGCAGCGCGCCCGGGCCCCCATGCTCGAACGCATCGACAATTCGTTGAAGACCAACGGCGGCTGGAGTGCGCTCGCCGAACGTGCCCAGTCCCAGCCCGAGCGCCTCATTCGCGCCAAGGCGGCGCGCGCCCGGTTGGAAAAGCTCACCGCGACAGATCTGCAAATGATCGCCCGGCGCTATCTCGCCCCGGAGAAAGCGGTGCAGGTGCTCGTTCTGCCGGACGGAGCAGCCGTTCCTTGAGCACGAGCGCCGGTTCGCCCACCTCTCAATTCATAAATTTTGGGCATGTCCAAGTGCAAATATAATCTATTTTTCAAATCCAGTCTCCTCATGCATTCGTTTGCGCAAATCACAAGCCGTCGATCTACGGGAGACAAAAATGAGCAACAAATCAGTCATTCGCTGGACCGTGTCGCTGGCCGCCCTGTGCGCCGCCAGCCCGCTTCTCGCCCAGGAAGCACAGGTTTCAGACGAAGAACAGGGCATCACCGATATCGTCGTCACTGCACAGCGCCGTGAGGAAAGCTTGCAGCGAGCTGCCGTCGCGGTCACCGCCGTAACCGGGGCAGACATTGCCGAAGCCGGCATCACCGAACTGGTCGATCTCCAGAAGCTCGTGCCCGCCCTGGCCGTTTCGCCGACCGGCGGCACCACCAGCTTCTTCCTGCGCGGCGTTGGCACCAATTCGCAGAACTCGTTCTCGGAAAATGCCGTCGCCTTCAACTTCAATGGTGTCTACGTGGCGCGCCCATCGGCTCCTGCCGGTGCGTTCTACGATCTCGCCCGCGTCGAGGTGGTCAAGGGACCGCAGGGCACGCTTTACGGCCGAAACGCAACTGGCGGCGCCATCAACGTCATCCCGCGCAAGCCCGATCTCGGCAAGTTCGGCGGGGAAGTGCGCGCCGAATACGGAAACTACGACAGCAAGAAGGCATCGGCCGCGCTCAACCTTCCGATCGGTGATTCCGCGGCCCTGCGCGTCGCCGGGCAGGTCGTGGACCGTGATGGTTTCCTTACCGACGGCTACAACGACGAGAAGGGCGAAGGTGTGCGCGCCTCGTTCCTGATCGAACCGTCGGCGGACTGGTCGGTGCTGTTGGTCGGCGATTATTTCAACCAGCATGGCAAGGGTTGGGGCAGCGTCCTGCTCCCGAGTGCTACGCTGAATGCGCCAGACCTGAATGATCATGTCGGCATTTCCAGCCCCGCCGCGCTGGCCGCGATCCGCAACCTCGCCGCCGGCGTTTTCGCGCCACCGTTCTGCGGCGGCTTCGGCGGGTTCGTGACCAGCGGCTGCATCGATCTTCCGGCAGATACCGGCTTCCTCGACAACAAGTTCTATGGCCTGAGCGCGACGATCGAGGGCGACCTCGGCTTCGGCAAGCTCACGCTCCAGCCGGCCTGGCGCAAGACGGACATCAACTTCGTCACCTATCTCCCGGGCTTCCGCGGGGAAATCACCGAAAAGGCTGAACAGTTCTCGTTCGAAGCGCGCTTCGCGTCGGATCACGATGGCCCGCTCAACTATGTCCTGGGTGGCTTCTATTTCAAGGAAGACCAGAACGCGCTGAACTTCTTCCGCCAGGGTGATCTTTCCACCACGCGCTTCACGCCAAACGTCAACACGGAAAGCCTCGCCGCGTTCGGCCAGTTCACCTACAAGGTCACCGATGCGCTGCGGCTCGTTGCCGGCGGGCGCTATACCAAGGAAACCAAGGATCAGTTGACCGCCACGGTGTCCGGCGGACGGCCCGGACCGGTCAATCCGCCGCTGGGAGCGCCGTTCACCGGCGCGCTGGATTTCGAGAAGTTCACGTGGAAAGCCGGCATCGAGTTCGATGCGGGCCCTGCATCGCTTATCTATGCCGATGTTTCGACCGGCTTCAAATCCGGCGGTTTCTTCGTTGCCGCGCCACCGGAAAACACCTTCGCTCCCGAAACGCTCACGGCCTATACGCTGGGCAGCAAGAATCGCTTCTTCGACAACAAGCTGCAGGTGAATGTCGAGGCGTTCTACTGGGACTACACCAACCAGCAAATCACCTTCGTAGGCGGTGTGCGCACGGCGAACAACATCTTCGCCCAGGGTTCGCGCACCGAGAACGCGGGCAAATCCCGCATCTACGGGTTCGAAGCCGAAGTGCGCTTCCAGCCCAGCCGCAACGACCGGTTCGATCTCAATCTGCAGTACCTGAATGGCAAGTACAACAGCCTCAGGACGGCCAACTTCTCGCCCACGGGTGCGCCGGTGGCCACTGGCTGTACCACGCTGGGCAGCCGCCTCGCCAACCCGGGCGTCCCGGGCAACAATGCGCGCTTCTATGATATCGACTGTTCGGGCAAACCAGCCGTAAACGCGCCGAAGTGGTCGCTGGGCCTCGGATACGAACGCGGGTTCGACCTGTCCGATTCCATGCGCCTGCTGCTCGGTGGCCGGACCTCGATCGAATCCGGTCGCTTCCTCAATCCGAACTATCGCCCGGAAGAACGGCAAGGCGGCTTCATGATGTCCGATGCCTACCTCACGCTCGAGGGCGATGGTGGCCGCTGGACGCTCACCGGCTTCATCAACAACATCGAGGATGAAGAAGTGATCGTGCGGTCCGGTTCAAGGCCAATTCTCGACTTCTCCGTCGCGACGCTTGCTCCGCCCAGAACCTATGGCATCCGCATGGGATACACCTTCTGATGCGATTGGCCATCATCGCCGGCATCGCCATTGCTCTGGTCACGTCCGGAGAAGTCGCCCAGCTCGCAGCACATGAGTCATCTGAAAGTGGCTTACGCTTCATCACGCTTGGCACGATGGGTGGGCCGGTCGGTGATGGCCGCCGTTCTCAACCGGCCAACGCCCTCGTCGACGGGAAGGATCTCTATGTCGTCGATGCGGGCGACCGCGTCGTGCAGCAGATGGCCAAGGCCGGCCTGGCATTGCCGAACGTCAAGGCGGTGTTCCTCAGCCATCTGCACGCCGATCATACGGGCGGCCTCTCCGCGCTTCTGGCGCTGCGCAACCAGACTCTGGTTGCGCAGAAGCTGACGATCTACGGCCCGCCAGGAACGCGCGAAATGGTCGAGGGCATGATATCCTCGATGCGGCCCGCTGCTCGCGCGGGATACGGAATACCGGGCAAGCCCTGGCCCGATCCTGCAGGGACAGTCGCCGTCGTGGAAATGGGCGATGGGTTCAAGGCCAGCGTGGGCAACATGGTGGTCCGTGCAGTGCAGAACACCCACTATGATTTCGCCCCCGGCAGCGAGGAAGACAGATCCTTCAAGTCGCTTTCCTTCCGGTTCGATTTGCCCGGGCGATCCATTGCCTATACCGGCGATACCGGCCCGTCCACCGCCGTCGAGAAGCTGGCGGCAGGGGCAGACCTGCTCGTGAGCGAAATGATCGACATTGATTCGACGATGGCAACGGTCGCCCGCAACTCGCCGAACATGCCGGAAAAGGCGAAGGCGGATCTGGTCCGGCACCTGACCACGCACCATCTTGCCCCGCCAGACGTCGGCAAGATGGCCAGGCATGCCGGGGTCAAGGCCGTGGTCGTCACGCATTTCGCGGGCGGCAGCACAAGCGCCGCGCAAGTCGAAGGCGTCACGGCCGGCGTCCGCGCCGAATACGCGGGCCCTGTAACGATCGCCAACGATCTCGATAGCTTCTAGGATCCACGTCCGGGGGCCATTATCGCCGCAGGCGGAACGCGCCCCTTTCTTCCCCCCCTCCCGCAGGCGGGAGGGGGCGGGGGTAGGCCCCCAGCACCCAGCTCCCCGCCCTACCCGGTCGTCAGCCCGTAAAGCACCAACGCCGCCTGGTTCTCGGCCATCCAGTCCACGTTCAGCGGCTCTGCTCCCACCGGCTCGAACACGTTGCGCCACAGTGCGGCAAAGATGATACCTCCTGCCACGCATTGTGCCGCCGTCTTCGGATCGGGGCAGGCAAACTCGCCCCGGGCAATGCCATGGGCAATCAGCCGCTCGATCGCGCCAAGGATGCATATCATTGCGGTTTCGTGGTAAAATCGGGCAAGTTCGGGGAAATTGTGGCCCTCGCCCACGATCAGGCGCGGCAGGAAGGCCATTTCCGGGCTGGCGATGCGCTTGATCGCGTTCTTCACGAAGGCGCGCAGCAATGCCGGCGCGGGCAGGCTGCCGTAGTCGCTCGGCAGCAGCGACGGCATCATTTCGGTGATGACTTCCGACACCAGCGCACGGAACAGCGCGTCCTTGCTGTCGAACGCGAGGTAGAGCGCCGCGCGGCTGATGCCGACGCGCCTGGCCACGTCCTCCATGCGTGCGGCGGCAAAGCCCCGTTCGGCAAATTCCTCGCGCGCAGCGTCCAGAATGCGCTCGCGTCTGTCTGCTGGCGTAACTCGTGGCATGGCCGCAAAATAACTGACACGTCAGTCATGTAAAGCGGTAAAAGTCCGGTGGCAGGGTTTCCGGATGCGTTGCGTGGGGTGCAGTTATGGTGTCCAGGCCGCCCTGCCACCGAAAGGAGATTTCTCCTTGCGGAGTAAGGCCTTGATGCCATCTTTCTCCGGCTTCGTCTCAGCGTTTTCCTACGTAAGCGTTTTGTGCTATATCCGGAAAACTGGCGGTTTACCGGGGGTCCCGGCCCATCCCTCAGTGCGCCCGCGTGCCTTTGCCGAAGTTTCTCCGGACAGTGTAAACCCCGTAAACCCTTCGCCTTGCTCTTTCGGCTCTCCCGATGCATAGGCGCCCCCAAGATTCTCCAGCATTCAGGTTCCGAAAGGCCCCGCCGATGAAGGTCCGCGTCATTGTCACCCTCAAGAACGGCGTCCTCGACCCCCAAGGCCGCGCCATCCACCACGCGCTTGAAGGCCTTGGTTTCGAAGGCGTGAACGACGTGCGCGCCGGGCGGGTCATTGAACTCGACGTGGCAGACACCACTTCGGATGCAGCGCTTGACGAGATGTGCAGCAAGCTCCTCGCCAACATGGTGATCGAGAACTACCGCATCGAAAAGGCCGCCTGAGCTTAGGAACCCGCGCCATGGCTTTCACCTCCGCCGTCATCACCTTCCCCGGCTCGAACTGCGATCGCGACATGGCGGTGGCGATCGAGCAGGTCTGCGGGGGCACAGTCCATCGCGTCTGGCACGGCGATGCCGACCTGCCTGAAAATCTCGATTTCATCGCCCTGCCCGGTGGCTTCTCCTATGGCGACTACTTGCGCTCCGGCGCGATGGCGGCACGCTCACCGGTGATGCAGGCGGTAGTGCGCGCGGCTGAGCGCGGCGTGACCGTGCTCGGAGTATGCAACGGCTTCCAGGTGCTGACCGAGGCTGGTCTCCTGCCCGGCGCGCTGATGCGCAACGCCGGCATCCGCTTCGTCTGCCGCGACGTGAAGCTGACGGTCGAGAACAACCAATCGCTGTTCACCGCGGGCTATGACGCTGGCCAGCAGATCACGATCCCCGTCGCGCACCACGACGGCAACTTCTTCGCCGACGACGCGACGCTGGACCGGCTCGAAGGCGAAGGCCGCGTCGCGTTCCGTTATGCAGAGGCCGTCAACGGCTCGGCGCGCAACATCGCGGGCGTCCTCAATGATCGCGGTAACGTGCTGGGCATGATGCCGCACCCCGAGCGCATGATCGAAGCGGCGCAGGGTGGTTCGGACGGCCGCGCGCTGTTCGAAAGTGTCGTGCGCGGGCTCGTCGCCGCCTAACCTGCGGCCCGCTCCTTGAAGCGGGTCTGGCCAAACAGGGCCAGTGCGTCGGTCCGGTTCATCGGTCGGCCGAAGTAGTAGCCCTGGATCTTCTTGGCACCGAGACGGCGGATGCATTCGAGTTCGGCCTCGGTCTCGACGCCCTCGGCCGTCGTCGACATTTCCAGCGCGTCGGCCATGGCCACGACGGCGCGGACAATGGCAAGGCTCTCCGGATTGTCCTTGGCCGCGCCCTGCACGAAGCTGCGATCGACCTTGATCGTCGAGAAGCGCATCTTCCTGAGGTAGCCCAGCGACGAGTAGCCGGTGCCGAAATCGTCGAGCGCGACGCCGCAGCCGATGCCCATGAGGTTCTCGAGCGTCATCTGCGCCGTAGTACCATCGCGCACGAAGATGCTCTCGGTCACCTCGATCTCGAGCCGGTGCGGCGAAAGGCCGGTCGATGCGAGCGCGCCGACGACGGTTTCGGCAAAATAGGGATCGAGCAACTGTTCGCCGGACACATTGACCGCGATCTTGACATGCTCGGGCCAGTTCCTCGCCTCGGCGCAGGCAGTGCGCAGGACCCAATCACCGATCGGGACGATAAGACGCGTGTCTTCGGCCAGCGGAATGAACTTGGCCGGGCTGACGAAGCCGTGCTCGGTGCTGTTCCACCGGATCAACGCCTCGAAGCTCAGCACCTGCTCGGTCGTCGCATCGACGACAGGCTGGTACATCAGCGAGAACTCGTTGCGCTCAAGCGCGTGGCGCAGCGAGAATTCGAGCTTGCGGCGCTCCTCGGCGTGGGCGTGGAGGGAAGGCTCGTAAGTACAGTGCCGCCCACCGCCCTCATCTTTGGCGCGGTAGAGCGCAAGGTCGGCGTTACGCAGCAGGGTCTCGACCGTCGAACCATCACGCGGCCCGATCGCCGAGCCGACGCTGGCACCGACATAGAGCATGTGGTGATCGATCTCGTAGGGCTGCGAGAGCGTAGAGATGATTGCCACGCTGAGATCGGTGACGCGCGCCTCGTCGGCCGCATCGCGGATGACGACAGCGAACTCGTCGCCCCCCAGACGTCCGCAGACCTCGCCTTCCCGCATGATCAGCTTGAGCCGATCCGAGACGAGGGCAAGCAACTGGTCACCGACGAGGTGGCCGAGCGTATCATTGATCGCCTTGAAGCGGTCTAGGTCAATCATCAGGAAAGCGCAGCGCGTGCGCCACTTCTCGGCATAGCCCATCGCCTCGCCGAGGGCCTCGGTCAGCATCAGGCGGTTGGGCAGGCCGGTCAGCGTATCGTAGCGCGCAAGGTAGGCGATCTTTTCGGCGCTTTCGCGCTGCTCGGTCACGTCCGACCCGACTCCGCGGAAGCCGACGAAAGTGCCGTTTTCATCGAACTTGGGCGAGGCCGACAGCTCCCACCAGCGATAGCCGCCATGGAGCGACACGCGCACAAGCAGGTTGGAGAAGCTTTCGCGGCGCTTGAGGCGCTCGGCCAGATCGTGGAGGCTGGAATGGAAGTGGCCGGAATCCCAAGCCGGGCCTGCGATGAGCTGGATCAACGGCTTGCCGTCGACATCCTCGGGGTCCTCGCCCAGCGCGAAGGCAAAACGCGGGCTGACCGAGCGGACCCGGCGGTTGGCATCGACCTGCCAGAGCCAGTCGGCGTCTCCTTCCTCGAATTCGCGCAGCAGCAGCGACACGACTTCGGCTTTCTCCGCCATGCCTGCTTCGGCGACCCGCGCGCCAAGGAAAGTGCGCGCGGCCTCGACCCCGCCGACGCTGACGATCAGCACGAAAGCGACCGCAACCGCTGCCGCGATGTATTCCCCCCAGAACAGGAATGCAGCTATGCCCGACAGACCGACAATCCCGCCGAACATCACTGTCGCCATCGGCATGGCGGCAAATGTCACGGCCATGCCGGTCATCAGCATGGCAAGGACTGTCCACAGCGTCATGCGCTGCGCCTGATCTCCGAACGGGGAGAAGGCCAGCATGGGGATGGCCCAGATCAATGCAACGAACAACGAGCTGATAGTCTGCCGGTGCATCTCCTGACGGCTTACCCGCCGCCGGTCCGCATCGATAAGTGTGCGATCGAACCTTGCGCCGGAGATAAGGACGCCAACCAGCAGCGCCATCCAACCAACCAGAAACGCGACGTGGACTTCGCCAGCATAGGTCTGCAGAACGAGTAGGGCCGCCATTGCGTGAGCGACAAGCCGGGCGAACGTCAACTTCGCGAGGCTGGAGTACTGCAAGCCGCGCAACCTGCCCCAATCGCCTTCGACCGGATCACGCAATCCGATCACGGCAAGGATCGGCAGCTTCACCGGTAAAGCATCGGGTTCGGGCGCGTTGGGGTTCGTCACGATGGTTGAATTACAAGGAATTCATTATCCAATCGTAAGCAGCGGTAAACTTTGGCGTACCACCAACCCCGCAAAAAAGGCCCGCCGCGCCTGGCATGAGGCGCGACGGGCCGGACTTTCCTCCCCAGGAAAGGTCCTGTCAGGCAGCGAAGAGTGTTAACGCCGTGAAGTGTTAACGACCGAGGGCGCTGCCAAGCCGGTGGTAAAGGTTCGAGAACTTGACCGATTCGGGCTGGTCCTCGATTGCCTTCAGGTAGTGCAGTACGGCTTCGCGGATCAGCTTGAAGTCCTCGGTCGAGAGGACCGCGCGGGCACGTGCAGGTTCAGCCATGGTGGGTCTCCTTCTTGGATCTTCGAGGCTTGATTGCCGCGAGGATTTGCTTGGGTGGGAGGGGGAAGCCCCTCCCCAACCCCTCCCTGGCAAGGGAGGGGCTTTCTGCAATTCGCAGGTTACGCTGCGAACTGGTTCATCGTGTTGTGGGCGCCGCCAGCCTTCAGCGCTGCTTCACCGGCGAAGTATTCCTTGTGGTCGTCACCAATGTCGGAGCCGGCCATGTTCTGGTGCTTCACGCAGGCGATCCCCTGGCGAATTTCCTCGCGCTGGACCTGCTTGACGTAGCCGAGCATGCCCTCTTCGCCGAAGTAGCGCTTGGCGAGGTTGTCAGTGCTGAGCGCAGCCGTGTGATAGGTCGGCAGCGTGATCAGGTGGTGGAAGATGCCCGCCTGCGCCGCAGCGTCGCGCTGGAAGGTACGGATGCGCTCGTCAGCTTCGATCCCAAGCTCGGTGCCGTCATAGTCAACGCTCATCAGCTTGGCGCGATCGTAGGCCGAGACGTCCTTGCCCGCTTCGACCATGGCATCATAGACCTGCTGGCGGAAGTTCAGCGTCCAGTTGAACGACGGGCTGTTGTTGTACACCAGCTTGGCGTTCGGGATCACTTCGCGGATGCGGCTGACCATGCCGCCGATCTGGCCGATGTGCGGCTTTTCGGTTTCGATCCAGAGCAGGTCGGCGCCGTTCTGCAGGCTCGTGATGCAGTCCAGCACGCAACGGTCCTCGCCGGTTCCGCTGCGGAACTGGTAGAGGTTCGAAGGCAGGCGCTTCGGCCGCATCAGCTTGCCGTCGCGAGCGATCAGCACGTCGCCGTGGCCGAGGTTGGCGGCATCGACCTCCTCGCAATCGAGGAAGCTGTTGTACTGGTCGCCGAGGTCGCCCGGCTCCTTCACATAGGCGATCTGCTTGGTCAGGCCGGCGCCCAGGGAGTCGGTGCGGGCAACGATCACGCCGTCATCGACGCCGAGTTCCATGAAGGCGTAACGCACCGCGCGGATCTTTGCGAGGAAGTCCTCGTGGGGCACGGTAACCTTGCCGTCCTGGTGGCCGCACTGCTTTTCGTCCGAGACCTGGTTCTCGATCTGGATGCAGCAGGCGCCGGCTTCGATGAACTTCTTGGCGAGCAGGTAGGTTGCTTCCGCATTTCCGAAGCCTGCGTCGATATCTGCGATGATCGGGACGACGTGGGTTTCGAACTCGTCGATCTTGTGCAGCAGGCGGTGTGTGTTGACCGCATCGCCGGCCTTCTTGGCAGCATCGAGATCGCGGAACAGCATGCCGAGCTCGCGAGCGTCAGCCTGCTTGAGGAAGGTATAGAGTTCCTCGATCAGCGCCGGAACGCTGGTCTTCTCGTGCATCGACTGGTCGGGCAGCGGGCCGAATTCGCTGCGCAGCGCGGCGACCATCCAGCCCGAGAGGTAGAGGTAGCGGCCCTTGGTGGTGCCGAAGTGCTTCTTGATGGAGATCATCTTCTGCTGGCCGATGAAACCGTGCCAGCAGCCAAGCGACTGCGTGTAGTTCGCCGGATCAGCGTCGTAGGCTTCCATATCGCGGCGCATGATCTTTGCGGTGTAGCGGGCGATGTCGAGGCCGGTGTGGAAGCGGTTCTGCAGGCGCATGCGGGCCACGCTCTCGGGCTCGATGCCATCCCAGGTCTGGGCGAAAGGCGCGATGGCCTTGCCTGCTTCGACGATCTTGCTGTGGTAGGTCATGTCCCGTGTTCCCTCACGTGGTGTGCGTCTGTGTGAGATCGGGTAACGCGCGAATCGATGAAGCGGAACGGCGTTCGGAGTGATGTTGTCAAACTTTACAGGATATGCTTGTAAAGTTGTGCAGTCAGTACAAGAGGCGTGTGAAGTGTCGACAAGACCGTTGTACCTTGGACCTCGGCTCAAGCGCATCCGTCGCGAACTGGGGCTGACACAGCAGGCGATGGCGGACGAGCTGGGTATTTCGCCCAGCTACATCGCGCTGATCGAACGGAACCAGAGGCCGCTGACTGCCGACTTGCTGCTGCGGCTGGCACGGGCCTACAAGCTGGACATGGCGGACCTCGCCAGCGACGAGCGCGACGATTATGCGCGGCGGCTGACCGATGCGCTGCGCGATCCGATCTTCAACGACATCGACCTGCCGGTACTGGAAGTGTCGGACGTGGCGGCCAGCTTTCCGGGGGTGACCGAGGCCCTGCTGCGGCTTTACGGTGCTTGGCAGCGCGAGCAGCAGGCATTGGCCGAGCAGCGTAGTGCTGTTCCAGGCACCGGGGCGAGCGATCCGGTGGGCGAGGCACGCCGCTTTGTGGCAGCGCGGCGCAACTATTTCCCGGCAATCGATGCGAAGGCCGAGGAACTGTCGGACGAAATCGCGAAGGCGGGCGGCGCGGCAGAGTGGCTGCGGCTGCGCGGAGTGCGGGTGCGCTTTCTCCCGCCAGACGTCATGATGGATGCGGTGCGCAGATATGACCGGCACAACGAGCAATTGCTGATTGATGACACGCTGTCGCCTTCTGGCCGCGCCTGGCAACTGATGCAGCACATTGCCTACACCGCGCTGCGGGGTGAGATCGCGGGCGTGATTCGGGGGGAAAGCTTTGCCAGCGAGACGGCGGCGCAATTGGTGCGGCGGGCGCTGGCGGGCTACGCGGCGGCGGCGCTGGTGATGCCCTATGACCGGTTTGCAAGGGCAGTGGATGCCCGCAGGTACGACATCGAAGCGCTGTCCGGGCAGTTCGGCGCGAGTTTCGAGCAGGTGGCGCACCGGCTGACCACGCTCAACCGGCCAGGGCAGGAGCGCGTGCCGTTCTTCTTCATCCGCGTCGATACGGCGGGCAATGTGTCGAAACGGCTGGACGGCGCGGGCTTTCCCTTTGCCGCGCATGGCGGCGGGTGCCCGCTGTGGAGCGTGCACGAATGCTTCCGCACGCCGGGCGAGATCGTGACGCAGTGGGTGGAGCTGCCGGACGGGCAGCGCTTTTTCTCGCTGGCGCGGACGGTGACTTCGGGCGGTGGAGGGTTCGGGCGGGCGCGATGGACGCGCGCGATCGCGCTGGCCTGTGCGGCCGAGCACGCGCCGCGACTGGTCTATGCGGCGGGGGCCGACCCAAAGGCGGTGGAAGCAACGCCGATCGGGGTGACCTGCCGGCTGTGCCATCGCGCGCAATGCACGGCGCGGGCCGAGCCGCCGATCGGGCGCGAGATCCTGCCCGACGACTACCGGCGCGGGGCCGAGCCCTTCAGCTTTGCGGAGAGTTGAGCCAGTAGCGGATGACCATGGCGACAGCGCCGAGCGCAGCCACGCTCCCCAGCCAGATCGCCGCCATCCAGCCCAGACGCTGCCACAGGGGCTTTGCCTCGGCCTGCTCCGCACCATCGAGGCGGGGGTCAATGATAGCCATGTTCGCCCACCTTGCCGCGGAAGACCCAGTAGGCCCAGCCCGTATAGGCGAGGATCAGCGGCATGATCAGGCCGACGCCGATGAGCATGAAGACCTGTGAGCGTTCCGGCGCGGCGGCGTCCCAGATCGAAATGCTCTGTGGCACGACCCATGGCCACATCGAGACGCCCAGCCCGATCATGCCGAGCAGGAACAGGCCGAGCGCGTAGAGGAACGGACGCACGGCGTGGCGCTGTTGGAGCGAGCGCAGGAGCGAGATGGCGAGTGCTGCCGTCGCCAGCGGAACCGGTGTAAGCCAGAAGACCATCGGTTCGGTGAACCAACGCTGGAAGTACTGTCCCGCAAGGAACGGCGTGGCGAGGCTGACAGCAGCCATGAGCGCCAGCGTGGCCCAGGCGGCGCGGCGGGCGAAGGCGAAGGCCTTGTCCTCGGCGCGGCCCTCGACCTTGATCGCCAGCCAGCAGGCGCCGAGCAGCGCATAGCCCGCGACAACTCCCGCACCGGTCAGGAGCGAATAGGGTGACAGCCAGTCGAGCCAGCCCCCGGCATAGGCCCTCCCCTCAACGTGGATGCCCTGCAGCAGCGCGCCGAGGGTGATGCCTTGTGCGAGGGCCGCGACAAGCGAGCCGGCGAAGAAGGCCCGGTCCCAGAAAGCGCGGTGGCGGGGATCGCGCCAGCGGAACTCGAAAGCGACGCCGCGGAAGACGAGGCCGAGGAGCATGGCGATGATCAACGGGTAGGTCGCCGGCAGGATGATCGCATAGGCCAGCGGGAAGGCGGCGAGCAGCCCTCCTCCGCCCAGCACCAGCCAGGTCTCGTTGCCGTCCCACACCGGGGCGATGGCATTCATCGCCTGATCGCGCTCGGCGCCTTCGTCAAACCAGGGGAAGAGGATGCCGATGCCGAGGTCGAAACCGTCCATCACGACATACATCAGCACGGCGAAGGCGATGATCAGGGCCCAGATGACAGTGAGGTCGATCATTGCACTTCCTCCTGCTGCTGAGCGGGCGTGATCCCGGCAGAGCGGATCGGGGCGCGCTCTTCCTGTTCCGGGCCCGGCTCGTGCGGATGTGGCGCGTCCTTCATGAGATGCAGAATGTACCACGTGCCGATGCCGAAGACCGCGAAGTAGACGACGACGAAGGCGGCGAGCGAGGTGGCGACGGCAGGCGCGGCGATCGGGCTGACCGAATCTGCGGTGCGCAGCAGGCCGTAGACTGTCCAGGGCTGGCGGCCGACCTCGGTCGTCACCCAACCGGCGATCACCGCGATGAAGCCCGAGGGCCCCATCAGCACGGCAAGGCGGTGGAGCAGCGGCCAGTCGTACAACTTCTTGCGCGTGCGGGCGAGCAGGCTCCACAGGCCGAGGCCGAGCATGAGAAAACCGAGGCCGACCATGATGCGGAATGACCAGAAAACGATCCACACCGGCGGCCGGTTGTCCGGCGCGATGGTGTCCAGTCCCGCGAGGGGGGCGTCGGGATCATGCTTCAGGACAAGGCTCGAGGCCTTGGGGATGCCGATGGCGTAATCGAGCTTCTGGTCCTTGTCGTTTGGAATGCCGAACAGGTAGAGCGGTGCGCCTTCAGGGTGGGACTGGTAGTGCCCTTCCATGGCCATGACCTTGGCGGGCTGGTGCTCGAGCGTGTTGAGGCCATGCATGTCGCCGACGAAGATCTGCACCGGCGCGACGATTGCGGCCATCCACATCGCCATCGAGAACATCTTGCGGGCGTGAAGGTTTGCGCGGTCACGAAGCAAATGCCACGCGCCGACTGCGCCGACGACGAAAGCCGTGGTCAGGTATGCAGCAATCACGGTGTGGACGAGGCGATAGGGGAAGCTGGGGTTGAAGATGATCGCCGCCCAGCTTGGACCGGGCAGGAACTCGCCGTTCGGTCCCATCTCGAAGCCGGTCGGCGTCTGCATCCAGGAATTGACCGAGAGAATCCAGAACGCCGAAATGAAGGTGCCGATGGCCACCATCAGCGTGGCGGCGAAGTGCAGTCCCCTGCCTACCCGGTTCATGCCGAACAGCATCACGCCAAGGAAGCCAGCCTCGAGGAAGAAGGCGGTGAGAACCTCGTAAGCCATGAGGGGCCCGATCACGCCGCCGACCTTGTCGGAAAAGACCGACCAGTTGGTGCCGAACTGGTAGGACATGACCAGACCCGAGACCACGCCCATCGCGAAGGCGACGGAGAAGATCTTCAGCCAGTAGCGGAACAGGTCGAGATAAAGCGGCTTGCCGGTCTTCAGCCAGAGTGCCTCAAGCACGGCGAGATAGCTGGCGAGGCCGATCGAAAAAGCCGGGAAGATGAAGTGGAAGCTCACCGTGAAGGCGAACTGCATACGCGCCAGAACCAGCGCGGCCGTTTGGCTGTCCATACCTGCGAACACGTTTATCTCCCCTGCACGGGATCGGGCGTCTTCTCGTGGCGCCTCAATCACTTCCTAGCCATATATGAGCATGAGCTAAAGTGATATTCCCGAAGCAGCGCTTGCAGTTTCTGCATCCTGAAAACCCCTGTGCAAGCGCGCCGTTCCTCCAAACTTGCAGCATGTGGCCTTGGGGGCTATCGGCGCGCATCCCGCCCGCCTTCGCAGGGCCGAAGAAAGCACCGCCGTTGTCCAAGATCATCCCGCTTGCCGATGTCGATCCCGCGCTGGTCGAGCAGTTGCTCGATGCGGCGTTCGAGCCGACGCGGCACCAGCGAACCGCCTACAAGGTGCGCGAGGGCATGGAATGGCTGCCAAACCTGTCGTTCGCCGCGCTCGACGACGAGGACATGCTGGCGGGCACGATCCAGTGCTGGCCGGTGGCGCTCACCGATGACAGTGGCCGCATGCATCCGATGATCATGGTCGGCCCGGTGGCGGTCATGCCGCATCTTCAGGGCGAAGGCTTCGGCAAGGCGCTGATGACGGCGGCGCTTACCGCGATCGATCCGCGCGCGCCGCTGCCGCAAGTGCTGATCGGCGATCCCGAGTATTACGAGCGCTTCTTCGGCTTCAGCAACGCCCAGACTGGCGGATGGCGCCTGCCGGGGCCGTACGAGCAGCATCGCCTGCTGTGCCGCACCGCCAATCCTGCCGTCCTGCCGCAAGAGGGCATGTTGGGGCCTTGGCGGCGCTGATCCGATCTGGCATCGGCAAACGGTGCCCTACACTCCCCCGCCCGAACTCGCATCCTTGAGCCTTGCCGAACTTGCCGCGCAGGTTGCTGCGCGCAAGCTGCCGCCCATCGACCAGTGGAGCCCGCAGGAGATCGGAGACAGCGAAATGCGCATCGCCGCAGATGGCCGCTGGTTCCATCAGGATGGCGAAATCCGGCGTCCAGCAATGGTGCGCGCGTTTTCCTCGCTGTTGACGCGCGACGAGCAGGGCCAGCACTGGCTGGTAACGCCGTTCCAGAAGCTGGCGATCGCTGTGGAGGACGCCGCCTTCCTGGCGACTGACATGCAGGCCAAGCTGGACCCCGAGGGGCGCACGGCATTGGCCTTCCGGCTCAATAGCGACGATCTAGTGGTCTGCGGGCCGGACCATCCGCTGCGGGTTTCGGGCACGGCTGAGATCCCGGCCTTTTACCTCGCCGTCCGAAACGGAACAGAGGCCCGGCTCAACCGCAGCACCTACGGACAGCTCATCGATCATGCCCTGTCGCTGGGCAGCGCTGACCTTGCCGTGGAAAGTCTTGGCCACCGCTTCGTGCTGGTGCCCGGCACATGAATTTGCTGACAAGGCTTACGGACCTGTATGCCGAAGGACACCGGGAGCCTGCCAAGGAGCTCTACGAAGACTGGCGCCCACTGCCCGAGCACGGTTTGCGCCCTGCCGCTGTACTGATTGCGGTGACCGGGCGACAGAACCATCCGGATGGCCCCGGGGTTCTCCTGATCCACCGGCCCTCGCACATGCGCGCGCATCCGGGACAAGCCGCTTTTCCGGGCGGCAAGCTCGATCCCGGCGAGACCCCGGTCGAGGCAGCCCTGCGCGAAGCCAACGAGGAATTGGGCATCCGGCCGGAAGACGTGTCCGTGATCGGCGAAACCGACCGGTTCCGCACGGGCACGGGTTATGACATCACGCCCGTGCTGGCGCTGGTGCCGCCGGATCTGCCGCTTCAACCCAATCCAGCGGAAGTGGCGAGCTGGTTCGAGCCCCCTTTGGGCTTCCTGCTCGACCCGATGCGGCATGTCTGGCAATCGGCGGAATGGAACGGGCGCAAGGGGCGCTTCATCGAGATCCTTTGGAACGAGCATCGCATATGGGGCGTGACGGCGGCGATCATTTCCAACCTGGCCAAGCGGATCAGCTGGCATGACTGAGCGCCTGCCCGCCGCTGCGTGGACAAGACGCGAGGACCTCGCCGCCCTTGTAACCGCGCTCGATCCGCATGCCGAGGGCAACTGCCGGTGGGTGGGCGGCGTGGTGCGCGACACGATTCTCGGCCATGCCCCGAAAGACGTAGACATGGCCACGACGCTGCTGCCAGAGGAAACCGCCGCCCGGCTGGGCCAGGCGGGGATCAAGGCCGTGCCGACGGGCATTGCCCATGGCACGATCACTGCGGTTCTCGACGGTGGCACGGTCGAGATCACCACGCTGCGTCGCGACGTTTCCACCGATGGCCGCCATGCGACGGTGGCATTTTCCACCGACTGGCGCGACGATGCAGCCCGCCGGGATTTCACGATCAACGCGCTTTACGCCGATCCGCGCAGCCTGGAACTGTTCGACTATCACGGCGGCCTTGCGGATCTGGCCAATCGGCAGGTGCGTTTCATTGGCGATGCCCGCGAGCGCATCCGCGAAGATTACCTGCGCATCCTGCGTTACTTCCGCTTTCAGGCCCGCTTTGGCTCCATTCCCGCAGACAAGGCTTCAGAGGAAGCCGTTTCCGAGCTTGCCGCGGGATTGAAAGGGCTTTCTCGCGAACGTGTCGGCTGGGAGCTGATGAACCTGCTGGGCCTGCCAGATCCCGCGCCGACCGTCCGTCGCATGGCCGAACTCGGCGTTCTGGCCCATGTCCTGCCAGAGGCAACCGAGGCTGGCCTGGCATTGCTGGATACCCTTATCGACAACGAGCAGGCTGCCGGAGCGCAGGCCGTGGCACTGCGTCGTCTTGCCGCGCTCCTGCCGGCGGGCCCGGCTCTGGCCGAACAGGTTGCCGCCCGACTGCGCCTTTCCATTGCCCAGCGCAAGCGGCTTGCCATTGCTGCCGCCCGCGACGGCGAAGAGACCGATGCGCGTGCCCTTGCCTACCGCGTGGGTATCGAGGAAGCGCGTGACCGGCTGCTGCTGGCAGGTCAGGCAACGGCTCCGCTGGAGGGGTGGAACGTGCCCCAACTGCCGATCAAGGGCGGAGACATTGTTGCCCGCGGCATAAAGGCGGGCCCGGAGGTCGCGCGCATTCTTCGTCAGGTGGAAGCGCGGTGGATCAAAGCGCAGTTTCCGGACGCCGGGCAAGTCTTCGCAATGCTCGATGAAATCGTGGCGCATACCAGCGCACAAGGCGGTTGAAGGTCTGAGCCGCGCTGACAACGCCAGGCATCGGCCTGGCCCGCGCGAAATGCCTGTGGCGATCGGCAGCGATCCTTGCCCGCGCGTCCCGCCCGATGACAAGCTTGCGCGCATCCGGCACGAAGTTGGTGGAATCCTGCCAGAAGGCGCGGCAGGCAGTTGCGTAGAACATGGGCCGTGGCTCGGCGCTGTTGTTGGGCTGTCCGCGATGCCGGACCCGGAAATCCCAGATCATGCAATTGCCGCGCAGCACGGCGTTCCACACCGAGCCATCTGCACTATCAGGTGATTGCAAGATACGGTGCGTGCCCGGCAGGAATTCGGTCGAGCCGTTGACTTCGTCAACATCGACGAGCGGGATGGAAATCGTCAGCGCAAATGGCGGCAGCATCGCTGCAATCGTCTTGTCCTCGAACAGATGCGGACTGTCGGAGTGCAGCTTCTGCACCGTGGAACCCGGAAAGGAGCTGATGACGCCGAAGGATTCGTAGACCCAATTGTTGCCCAGGGCTTTGTCCAGCAAGGCAAGCAGCGCCGGGTTTTGCAGAAGGTCGATGCAGCCCGCCATCCTGCCGGCGATCGGGACAAGGCCGTTGATCCGCTTCGTGCCAACCACCCAGATGTCCTCCGGGAGCGGAGCGCGCGTGTCGAACGCGCCGGGAATGGATTGGCGCAGGGCCAGGGCCAGTTCGTCAATCCGCTGCGCAGGCCAAAGCCCTTCGAGGGCAACCACCCCGTCTCTTGATAACGCCTCGGCAGCGTCATCCGCGGCCTCTCCGCCGAAACGCGAGATGCCTGCTGTCATCTCAGCCCTTCCACTCGCGACGTTCTTCGGCAGCACGAAGCACCTCGTAGGACACCTGCAGCTTCTGGAACTGCTCTGCCGCGGCCTTGTCGCCGGGCCGCACATCGGGGTGGACTTCCTTGGCCCTGGAGCGCCAGGCCTTCTTCACCGCGTCGAAATCGGCATCCGGATCGAGGCCAAGGGTTTCGAGGGCGCGCAGTTCGTCGCGGCTGCGCGTGCCATCGCCAGAACCGCCCCATTCGGCCCATGCAGCCTGGCGAAAACCAGAGGCTTCGCCACGCTCTTCGGCTTCGCGACGTTCGGCCTCTTCCTTGTCCAGCCCTTCGAAGTAGTTCCAGCCCTGATTGTATTCCGCCGCGTGCTGCTGACAGAAATACCAGCGTTCGGGGTTGTTGGGGGACTTGGGCGCCGGGCAATCGCCCTTCTGGTCGCATCCCGCACGGTCGCACAGCCGCACTGGCGCAGCCTCGAAGGCGCTGCCGTAGCCACGCCAGCGCGGGAAGCCCCAGTCAGACGATCGTGTATTGCGTGCCATGCCTCAATCCCAAGCCAAACCCGCAGGAAAGGTCAAGATGGGTGTGGTGCCGGCAATGCGAAAGGCCCGAACCTGGAGGGGTTCGGGCCTTGCCTGCATTGTCGGGTGATCAGTTGACCGTGACGGTGACCGCGCGGCGGTTGCGCGCCCACGAATCCTCGTCCGAACCAAGCGCCAGCGGGCGTTCCTTGCCATAGCTGACAACCGTGATGCGCGATGGATCTACGCCGAGGCTGACCAGGTAGTTCTTGGCCGCATTGGCGCGGCGTTCACCCAGCGCAATGTTGTAGTCGCGCGTGCCGCGCTCGTCGCAGTGGCCTTCGATGGTGATGGCCTTGGCCGGATAGCGGGCCAGCCACGAAGCCTGGCTTTGCAGGATGCCCTGGTCGGATGCGTCGATGTTGTAGCGGTCCGTATCGAAGTTCACGGTGTCGGAGATGACCGACGCCACGAAATCGGCCTGGCTGCCGGGAACCGGGCCGGTCGGCTGCGTAGTCTGCGGGGTCGTCTGCGTTGTCGTGGTGGCACCGGGCTCAGGCGGAAGCTGCTTGGGCTTCGATGCGCAGGCACCGAGGCCAAGCGTGAGAGCAGCAAGGCCGGCAATCAGGATCGGACGGGTCATGGGCATTCTCCTTGGGAGAGAGGGGGAGAGATGGCGACGCAAGGTGCAGTTTCAGCGATGAATTGACAAGGGCGCAAATCGCCCTTGCCAAGGCAGGGTCAGGGCAGAACCGGCCCCCATGCAGGGTCTGAACCATCAACCGGCGTGTTGAGTTTCCGTTCATTTCGACCAGTCAGGTCGACTTGCCAGATGCCGGTCTTGCCGCTGCCGCGCTCGGTGCGGAAGAATTGCACGATACGGCCGTTGGGCGACCACGTCGGGGCTTCATCCTGCCACGAATCCGTGAGGAACCGCATGCCCTTGCCGTACGGGTCGGTCACAGCGATACGGAAGTTGCCGCCGATATGGGTAAAGGCGATCTGGTCTCCACGTGGCGACCATTCCGGCGTGGCGGCGCGACCTCCGAAGAAACTGATGCGCTTCTGGTTCGAGCCGTCCGCGTCCATCACGTAAAGCTGCTGGCTGCCCGAACGGTCGCTTTCGAAGACGATCTTGCTGCCATCGGGCGAGTACGAGCCGCCGACGTCGATGCCGGGGCTGTCGGTGAGACGTGTCGACTGGCCGCCAGTGGCGGGCACGCGATAGATGTCTGTGTTGCCGGCGATGGCCATCGAATAGAGGATCCACTTGCCATCGGGCGACCAGCGTGGGGCGAAAGTGGGATTGGTGCTTGAGGTTACCAGCGTCTGCTGGCCGGTGCCGACGTTGTAGACGTAGATGCGGGGCGCACCGTTCAGGTAGCTCAAGTAGACGATCCGGCTGTAGTCAGGGGAATAGCGCGGGGTAAGCGCCGTCGCCTGCCCGTTGGTGATGAAGCGATGGTTGGCGCCATCGGAATCCATGATCGCAAGTTGCTTGCGGCGACGGTCCTTGGGGCCGGTCTCGGCAATGTAGGCAATCTTGCTGTCGAAGAACGGGCTTTCGCCGGAGAGGCGCGAATAGACCATGTCGGCGCACTTGTGCGCGGCGCGCCGCCATTCCTCAGGCTTGACGACATAGCCCTGCCGCGCGAGTTCGGACCCGAGCGCAACGTCATAGAGATAGCAGCCGACTGTGAGGCGGCCATCTTCGTTCGCCTTGACGAAGCCTTGTACCAGCATTTCAGCCGAACGCCCGCGCCAGGTGTCGAACGTCGGCGCAGCGACTTGCGGGAAGGCGACTTCGGGAAGCTGATCGGGACCGACCGGCTTGAACAGACCGTTGTTGCGCAGGTCGTTGTAGACGACGCGCGCGACATTGCGGCCGAGCGCTTCGGTGTTGCCGCCTTCGGCTGCGGTGGCGACCGAGGCGTTGGTGGGAAAGGACGGGATGGCAATGCCGAGGTCCTGCCATTCGTTCTCATCGGAGACAGAGCCGGTCAGCCCTTCGTCGGCAGAGGCCTGCGCCGCAGTGGAGGAAGGAAGCGCAGTCTGCTGTGCAGCGACGAGCGCAGGCACCGAGACAAGCCCTGCGGCAACAACAAGGAAACGCATCTTCATTGGGACAACTTCCTGTCAAAGCGGAAGGCGGCAACGCGCTTCCAGCCGGAATAGTAGGTATCTGGCAGATCGAACGGAGCGGCCAATTGCACAGCGCGAATCGCCTGCTCGGCATGCCGTTTGGCTTGCGCCTCGTTGGCGGGGGTAATGCCCTGCTGATCGACGACGCGAGGGCGACCGGCGAGGCTGCCATCCGGGTTGAGGTCCCAAGCCAGGATAGTCACCAGCTTGTCGGCATCGACGCCCTGGGGCGCCGCCCAGTGCGGCTTGATCTGGCGCGAAATCGCGCCCGCCAGCGACGACCTGACCTCGGGTCCTATCGTTGCTGCAGGGGCCGCCTTTGCTGTTCCCGGCTTGGTCGAGCCGGGAATGCCTTTCAGAAAGTCCGAGCCGATTCGCGAACCGCCCGTGGGAGCATCCGGCCTGCGGCGGGGGCTGGTATCACCGGAACCGGACTTTGGCGTAGTGGCCTTCGCCGGTGCAGGCTTCGCCGCCGGTTTCGCTGGCGCAGGCTTGGCCGGAGCCGGCTTTGCAGGAGCGGGCTTCGGAGGAGCGGGCCTTGGCGGCGCCGGTTTGGGCGGTGCAGGCTTTGGTTGCGGCTGCGGCTTGGGCGCGGGCTTGGGCGGCGCGGGCACCGGCTTGGGCTGCGGTTGCGGCGGCGGTGGAACGGGTCTGGGCGGCTCAGGCAGCGGCTGCGGTTGCGCAACCGGCTCAGGCGCGGGCTCGCCCAGTTCGGGCGCAACGTCAGGCGCCGCCTCGGCCATGGGGTCGGGCGAGGTCGACTGATCGGCAATCTCTTCGGAGAACGTCACTTCCATGCGCTGCGGCGGTGGCTTCACCGTCTTGCCCGGTGGGGAAAGCATGAGGAAGCCGAGCAGGCCCGCGTGAGCCAGCGCGGCAATGGCCAGCCCTGCGCCTTCCTGCTTCGAGAGTCCTCCTGCGGTAGGATCGCGCATCGCTTCTGACCTATTGCGGTGCGGATGAACTGTTGGTGACCAGCGAGATCGACTTGAAGCCCGCAGCGTTCAACTCTCCCATCACGGCAGCGACGCGGCCCCAATCGAGCACGCGATCTGCGCGCAAGGTCACCAGCGGGGGCTTCGGCCCCTTCTGCAGCCCGGCAAGGCGGTCGGTCAGCTCGCCGGGGGCGAGCTGCTGATCATCGAGGAAGACGTTGCCCTGAGCATCGACAGTGACGGTGATCTGGTCCTGCTGCTGGTCGAGCGGGTCCGCCTTGCTGTCGGGCAAGTCGACCGGCACGCCAGCGGCCAGCATCGGCGCGGTGACCATGAAGATGATCAGCAGCACGAGCATGACGTCGACCAGCGGGGTGACGTTGATTTCGCTCATCGCGGCACGACCGCCACGCCCCCTGCGACCTCTGCCGCCTCCGCTGCCGGAACCCATGGACATCGCCATGACTCAGGCCTCCAGTTCGCGGCTGAGCGAGGCGTGGAAGCGGTCGGCGAAGCGATAGAGGCGGGTCTCGAAGCGGTTCACGCGGTGCGAAAAGCGGTTGTAGGCGATGACTGCGGGAATGGCGGCGAACAGACCGATGGCCGTGGCGAACAGCGCCTCGGAGATGCCGGGTGCGACGACGGCAAGCGAGGAGTTCTGCTGCGCACCGATGTTGAAGAAGCTATCCATGATGCCCCAGACAGTACCGAACAGGCCAACAAATGGGGCCACCGACCCGACGGTCGCGAGGAAATTGAGGCGACTGGCCAGCGCGTCTGTCTCAGTGACGACTGCGCCATCGAGCGCGGTGGTCAAGCGCTGGCGAGTGCCTTCGCGATCGATGGCCTTGCCCGAGGTGGAACGGCGCCATTCGACGAGCGCTGCATTGACGACGCGGGCGGAAGGCAGATCGCGGCCCTTGTTGTCCTTCTGGAACTGGTCGATGTCGCGCGCCTCCCAGAATTCGCGCTCATACTTGTCACAGCCCTTCTGGACGCTGCCCATCTTCAGCGAAAAACCGATGATGATCGTCCACGTCCAGATGCTGGCGAGCACGAGCCCGACCATGACGCCCTGGACGACATAGTCCGCATCGAGGAACAGCTGCACTGGGTTGAGAGAGGTCGGCGCGAAGGCAACGCCATTGGCGAGCATCGGGAGAATCATGCGGGTTCCTGTCCTTCGGGAGCAGTTGTGGCAGGGGCAATTGTGATTGTCTGGAAAGCGGCCATCCATTCGCGCGGCTGGCGACGGGGACGACCATTCGGCGCGACGAAGGCGACGCGCACCCTCGCCTCGCACAGAAGCGTTTCGTTCCTGAACGCACGCTGCACGATCCGGCAGGTGGCTGAGGAAAGTTCGGCGACGTGGCTGTGGATCAGCACTTCGTCGTCCAGCTTGGCGGGGCGCAGATAGCGCAGGTCCATCTCGCTGACGGCGTAGGCGCCCTCGCCGGCTTCGTGCGCAGCGCGCTGGTCTATGCCGAGCAGGCGCAGCATGTCGGAGCGGGCACGTTCAAACCAGCGCAGATAGTTGGCATGATAGACAACGCCCGACAGGTCCGTGTCTTCGAAATAGACGCGGACCGGATAGAGGTGTTGCGGGCCATCGAACAGGCCGGAAGGTGCAAGCGGAAAGGACATTCGCTGCGACCCTACCCTTGCGACGAGTCGAAGGGCAAGGGGGGGGAAACGCCTTACCCCCGTGTTCCCCCCGTTCAGCGCACCAGCATTGGCCCGAGCGGCTGCCCGGCGAAGAGGTGGACGTGCAGATGCGGCACTTCCTGATGGCTGTTGGTGCCGGTGTTGGCGAGCAGCCGATAGCCCGGAGCCACCAGACCGAGATCACGCGCCACCTTGCCGACTGCGCGGACGAAGCCGGCGATTTCGGCCTCCGAAGCCTTCTCGGAGAAATCGTCCCAGCACACGTAGGCGCCCTTGGGGATCACCAGGACGTGGGTCGGCGCCTGCGGGTTGATGTCGTGAAATGCCAGCGCATAATCGTCTTCATAAACCGTGCGGTTGGGGATCTCCCCGCGCAGGATCTTGGCGAAGATGTTCTGGTCGTCGTAGGGGAGCGTTGCGTCAACGGCCATGTCAGTTGCTCCGGCTGGCTTTTTCAGCGATGCCCGAGGTGCCTTCGCGCCGCTCGAGTTCGGCCAGCACTTCGGCGAGCGGCACGTCCTTGGCAGAGAGCAGCACCATCAGGTGGAAGATGAGGTCCGCCGCTTCGCCGACGAGTTCCTTGCGGTCTCCAGCCAGGGCGGCAATGACGGTTTCCGTGCCCTCCTCGCCAACCTTCTGGGCTATCTTGGCGATGCCCTTGGCATTGAGCTTGGCGACATAGCTGGCGGAAGGATCGCCCGCGCGGCGCTGGGCTATCGTGGCTTCTAGCCGGGCGAGGATTTCACCGTGTTCCATGCGCAGCGCAATGGCGCGGAACGGGCGGTGCGGTCAACCCCGGCGCTTGGCGATCTGGCGGCCGACGATGAGACCGACGAGCCCCAAGGCGAAGAACGCGCCGTCAGTCGGTTCGGGAATCGAGATGCCGGCCGACTGCGCCAGCGACGGAGAAACCGACGCGAGGACCGCAAGAAGGATGGTACCGATACGAAGCACAGGGCAAGCGACCTTGAGTTGTTAACCCCAACCCAATGCCAGACCGCGTGATTCGGTAAAATCCCTTATAACAAATGGTTAATGACCCATCTTGGGACTCAGGAGCGTGCTGGCAGACCTGCAGCCCGCAGCGCGGCGTGGGCTTCTGCAATCGAGTGGGTTCCGAAGTGGAAGATCGATGCCGCCAGCACCGCGCTGGCATGGCCTTCGGTTACACCTGCGACAAGGTGTTCGAGACTGCCGACGCCACCGCTGGCAATCACCGGGACCGGCACGGCATCAGCGATGGCGCGGGTCAGTTCCAGGTCGTAGCCCTTTTGCGTCCCGTCACCGTCCATCGAAGTGACGAGCAGTTCGCCCGCGCCCAGCGTGGCAAGGTTCACGGCGTGGGCCAGTGCGTCGACGCCAGTTGCCTTGCGCCCGCCGTGGGTGAATATCTCCCATTTGCCCGACCCGGTGCGTCGCGCATCGACCGAGCCAACCACGCACTGCGCGCCGAACTTCTCGGCAATGTCGCGCACCAGTTCGGGACGGGCGACGGCGGCGGAATTGACTGCGACCTTGTCGGCACCAGCGAGGAGGAGGGCGCGGGCGTCCTCGACTGCCCTCACCCCACCGCCGACTGTCAGCGGCATGAAACAGACTTCCGCAGTCCGCGCGACGACATCAAGCAGGGTGCCGCGGCCTTCATGGCTGGCGGAGATGTCGAGGAAGCACAACTCGTCCGCCCCGGCCTTGTCATAGGCGCGCGCTTGCTCGACCGGATCGCCGGCATCGCGCAGGTCGACAAAGTTGACACCCTTGACCACGCGGCCATTGGCGACGTCGAGACAGGGGATGACGCGGACTCGGACAGTCATGTCAGGCCTCGGCCATCGCAATGGCAGCCGCAAGATCGAGCTTGCCTTCGAACAGCGCACGGCCGGTGATGACACCTTCGATGCCGTCGGCTTCATGAATCTTGAGCATCCGGATGTCGTCGATGCCCTTGACGCCGCCGCTGGCGATCACGGGAATGTCGACGCGGCGCGCGAGTTCGACGGTGGCGTCAAGATTCACGCCCTTGAGCAGGCCGTCGCGTCCGATGTCGGTGAAGAGCAGGCTGGCAACGCCCGCATCCTCGAACCGGCGGGCGAGATCGACGACCGAGACGTCGGACACGTCGGCCCAGCCCTCGGTGGCGACCATGCCGTCGCGTGCGTCAACCGCGACGACGATGCCGCCGGGGAACTCCTTTGCCATGTCCTTGACGAACTGCGGGTCCTTGAGCGCAGCCGTGCCCATGACGACGCGGCTGACACCGACGTCGAACCAGCCCGAGACCGCCTCACGCGTGCGGATGCCGCCGCCAAGCTGGACGTGGCCGGGGAACGACTTGAGGATTCCCTCCACCGCCTCGCGGTTCTCGGCGCGACCGGCGAACGAACCGTCGAGATCGACGACGTGGAGGTACTGCGAACCGGCCTCGGCGAAGAGGCTCGCCTGATGGGCGGGGTTATCGCCGTAGACCGTGGCGCGGTCCATGTCTCCTTCGGCGAGGCGAACGACCTGGCCAGCTTTCAGGTCAATGGCGGGAAAGACGATCATGGACCGCGCGCCTAGCAGCGGATTACGCCGAACGGAAGGCTTCCTTGGGCACATGGGTGATGCGGCAGGCAAGATCGGCCTCGCCCGAGGCGACGATGTAGCGATCGTCCAGCTCAGCGATGCCGGTCGTGAACACGACATCGCGCAAGTAGAGCAGGTCTTCGAGCGGGCGGGTCAGCTCTGCTTCCGGCTCCAGCAGCGGGGTGTGGCTGCCGCCGATGGTCTTCCATGGCTCTTCCGGGTCGAGGAGGGTCCAGTAGGTACGGTAGATGCCCACGATCTCCTTCGGTTCGACGCCGTGCCAGAGGGTAAGCCAGCCACGCTGGCCGTCAATCTCCGTGAGGATCGGGGGTGTGCCACCACCCATGCGCGCCGTTGCGGCGGTACCAGCATGCGGACGAATGCCTGGTTCGAGGCGAGGACGCCAGTGAAGGGCATCCGGCGAAGTCGCAAGGTTGATCGAGGGGCCGGAGCGCCATTCGCTGCCAGGCGGGTAGGCGAAGTAGAGGTCGCCCAAGGGGCGGGTCTGTGCCCAGTATTCGCCGTGAACAAGGCCCTCGAAGATCAACATGTCCTTGTTCTGGTGATCGAGAGCAATGCCTTCGAAATGCCAGTTCAGGCCATCTTCCGAGGAATAGAGCGTGGTCGAGTGTCGTTCCGGGCTGACCGAGCAGGTGGTCATCAGATAGGCGCCCTCGCCCATGCGCGAGATGCGGGCATCCTCGATGCCGTAGCACTGGAACGAACCTTGCGGCGCGATGGCCTTGTCATAGTGGATTGCGATGACATCAAGCCCGTCGGCCGACATCTCGACCGGCAACAGCCATGACAGGGAGGTCAGCGCCATGATCTTCCAGCCGCCACCATGCAGAAGGAACTTGCGAGGGTCCGAAGTATCGGCAAGCTCCAGCGGCCAGCCATCGAGAACATAGCCCCCGTCGTGCCAGCGAATCGCATGGACCTTGCCATCGCGGATTGGCTGGCGCAGCGCCTCGGCCACGCGGACCATGAAGAGCAGGTTGCCGTTCGGCAGGACCGTCATGCCGGGGTTGAAGGCCCCCAGAACGTAAGTTTCCGCATCGAAGTGGCCGCGCAACGGTGACTGCGCGAGGTCCACCATGAAGGGCGTGAATACCAGGCGGTCGAACGGAAACGTGGTCATGCGGCAGGGCCTCCTTCAAAGGAAGGAAAGGTCTGGGCGCGTGTTACAGTTCCCTCAGGCTAACCTGTCAGGGCTTCCATTCAAGGAAGCGATTGAGCAGCGACAGGCCGTAGGACTGGCTTTTTTCCGGGTGGAACTGCACGCCGAGAATATTGTCGCGCGCGACGGCGGCGACGATCCCGCCGCCGTGATCGCTCATCGCCGCCACGTGCGTGCCCTCTTCGGGCACGAAGTGGTAGGAGTGCAGGAAATAGGCTTCGCCGGGCTCGAGCAGTTCGGCACCGCCCTGGTGCGGCATCGGCGCGACATCGTTCCAGCCCATGTGGGGCACCTTGATCGACGGATCGGCGGGTTCGATCACGCGGACTTCGCCCCCGATCCAGCCAAGCCCGTCGGTCGTGCCGAACTCGATGCCGCGATCAGCGAGAAGCTGCATGCCGACGCAGATGCCGAGGAAAGGAGCACCGCCGACGAGGACGCGCTCTTCCATTGCCTCGACGAGGCCGGGCACAGCGCAAAGCGCCGAGATGCAGGCGCGGAAGGCACCGACGCCGGGCAGGACGATACGATCCGCGGCCCGGACGACATTGGGATCGGCCGTCACCACCACGCCTTCGGCACCGGCTGCCTTGAGGGCGTTGGCGACGGAGCGCAGATTGCCCGCGCCGTAATCGACCAGCGCGAGGGTATCAGCCACCGAGAATGCCCTTGGTCGAAGGGACGGCATCGGCCTTGCGCGGATCGATGGTGATCGCTGCACGCATCGCGCGGGCAAAGCCCTTGTAGATGCCCTCGATGATGTGGTGGTTGTTCGAGCCGTAGAGGCTTTCGATGTGCAGCGTGATGCCGGCTGCCTGGCTGATCGACTGGAACCAGTGCTCGAACAGCTCGGTATCCATCTCGCCCAAGCGAGGCTGCGTGAATGAGGCCTTCCAGATCAGCACCGGACGGCCCGAAATATCGAGCGCGACGCGGCTCAGCGCCTCGTCCATCGGTGAATAGGTGTGGCCGTACCGGGTTATGCCCTTCTTGTCGCCCAGCGCCTGCGAGATGGCCTGGCCGAGCGCGATGGCGCTGTCCTCGGTGGTGTGGTGCTGGTCGACATGGAGGTCACCCTTCACCCGGCATTCGATATCGATCAGCGAGTGCCGGCTGAACTGCTCGATCATGTGATCGAGGAAGCCGATGCCCGTTTCCACCTTGTAGGTGCCGGTGCCATCGAGGTTCACCGACACGGCAATGTCGGTTTCCTCGGTCTTTCGCGTGATCGATCCGGTGCGCATGGGAAAGCGCCTATACGCCGCTCCGGTTTAGAATCAATGTCCGTCCCCACTTGACCCGAAGGGCCGGGGCGGTCAGTTGTGGCGGCATGAGCGATGCACCTGACAGCCTGATCCCCTACGACGAAATCGTGCAGGAGGCGCTGCGCGCCGTTGTCGGACGCGTGCTGGGCGAAGTGGCAGCGGGCGGCGGGATGCTGCCGGGCACCCATCACTTCTATATCACCTTCAAGACCGGCGCTCCGGGCGTGGACATTCCGCAGCGCCTGCGCGAACGCTTCCCCGACGAGATGACGATCGTGCTCCAGAACAAGTTCTGGGACCTCAAGGTCGAGGCAGATCAGTTCAGCGTTGGCCTTTCATTCAATCAGATCCCTTCGACGCTGGTGATTCCGTTCTCGGCAATCACGGCTTTCGTCGATCCGGCAGTCGATTTCGGTCTGCAATTCCAGGCAGTTGTCGATGACGAGGCGGAACCTGTCGAGCCTGCCGAAAACGATTCGCCGGAACAAGCCGACACGCCTGCCGTTGAGCGGACCGAGGACGGATCGAACGTCGTCACTGTCGATTTCGGCAAGAAGAAGTAAGGGGCACAACGCCCCGCTGACAGAAGGCAAGGGCATGGCTAAGAAGGGCAAGAAGCTGGCAAATGCGGCCAAGGATGCCGCTGACAAGGTGCCTGCCCCCAGCCCCAACCCGATGACCAACTTGATCCTGGCCGATATTGCCCTCCGCGCCGGGGGCTCGTTGCTTCGCCGTGGCGTTGAAAAAGGCCTGATCGGGACGAAGATGGGTTCAAAGAAGGCGGGTCGTGTGATCCAGGGGCGCACGATGATGCAGACTCTGGTCGGGACTGCCATCGCCCGGGTTGCAACCCGCTCCGTTCCCGGCGCGATCGTTGTCGGGGGTGGTCTTCTGGCCAAGACGCTTTACGATCGCCGCCGTAGCAGAACCGCCGAGGCAGCTGGCGAAGCGGCAATCGAGGAACAGGCCGAGCGCGGCAAGAAGGGCTGATCGGAGCCGTCCCCCCTTGACCGGGCGGGAACCGATGCGCCACTAGCGCACATGGTCCACGAGTCCCAAGACGACGACACCCTGCACCGCCGGGGCCTGATGCTCATCCTGTCCTCGCCCTCCGGCGCCGGCAAGACGACGATTGCGCGCAAGCTTCTCGCCGAAGATGACGAGATTGCGGCATCCGTTTCCGTGACGACGCGGCCGATGCGGCCTGGCGAAGTCGAGGGCAAGGACTACTACTTCGTCGACAAGGCCGAGTTCGACCGCATGGTCGAGGCGAACGAGTTCTATGAATGGGCAGTGGTCTTCGGCAATTGCTATGGCACACCCAAGGCGCACATTCGCGACCGGCTGAAAGCGGGCGGAGACGTCCTGTTCGACATCGACTGGCAGGGCACGCAGCAGCTGTACCAGAAAGCGCAGGCCGACGTGGTGCGCGTGTTCATCCTGCCGCCGAGCCTCGATGAACTGCGCCGCCGCCTGACCGGACGCGGCACCGACAGCGCCGAGGTTATCGCGGCGCGCATGGACCGGGCACAGGCCGAGATCAGCCACTGGGACGGTTACGATTACGTCGTGATCAACGACGACGTTGAGGGCTGCTTCGACAAGGTGCGAGAGATCCTTGCCGCCGAGCGCATGAAGCGCACGCGCCAGACCGGGCTGATCGACTTCGTGCGTGGGTTGATGCGGGGGTAGTATCTCATCTGGAAGTGTTGCGTCCCCGCGCAGGCGGGGACCTCAGCGGTTTGACGCCAAAATTCCGTAACAACACTTGCGTCCCCGCCTTCGCGGGGGCGCAAATGTCAGCGCCATCAATGCCCCGATGGATCCACGGCATTCTCAGGAATCCAGCCGTTGACGATACCGCCATCGATCGGCAGCGGCGTGCCGACGACATAGTCGCCCGCGCGGCTGGCGAGGAAGATCGCGCCCCCGGCCATGTCTTCAATCGTGCCGATCCGCCTGGATGGGATGCCCTTGGCAGAGGCTTCGGGATTCTTCGCCGCAGCCTTGTTCATCTCTGATGGGAAAGCTCCTGGACAGATGCAGCTTGCGACGATCTGGTCCCGGATCAGCCGCGCCGCCATCCGCTTGGTCAACTGGATGACGGCAGCCTTTGATGCCTGGTAGCTGTAGGTCTCCCAAGCATTGAGACGCAGGCCATCGACCGAGGCGATATTGATCACCTTGGCGGGCTGTTCCTTGCTGGCGGCGGCCTTGAGCAGTCCGTGCAGCTTCTGAGTGAGGAAGAACGGCGTCTTGACGTTCAGGTCCATGACCTTGTCCCAGCCAACTTCGGGAAAATCCTCGAAGTCTGCGCCCCAGGCAGCGCCCGCGTTGTTCACGAGAATGTCGAGCTTGTTTTCGCGGCCAGCAAGGTCTGCGGCGAGCTGTTCAATGCCGGCGACGTTGGAAATGTCACCGGGCAGTGCGATGCACCGATCGCCAAGGCGGCTGGCGGTTTCCTCGACCACGGCAGCCTTGCGAGCGGTGATGTACACCCGCTCGCAACCTGCGGCGAGGAAGCCTTCGGCGATCATCTCGCCAATCCCGCGCGAACCACCAGTCACGACCGCAATGCGGCCTTCAAGGCTGAAAAGCTTGCTGAAATCCATGTTGTCGTTCCCCTGCGCGCCCGTTTCCCGGGTCGTGTCCCCCTCCCCTGCCGAGGAGGGGGCGATTGCATCAATAGCCGCTAAGCTGAGCCACGCGCTCGGCATGGTAATACTGGTCGCCCATGAACTCGGCGAGCGAACGGTCGCGCTTCATGTAGAGGCCGATGTCGTATTCGTCGGTCATGCCGACGCCGCCATGCATCTGAACGCCTTCGCGAACCGAGAGGTTGCAGGCCTTGGCCGCCTTGGCCTTGGCAACCGAAACCATGAGGTCGGCCTTCTCCGAATTGCCGTCGAGCAGTTGCTGCGCCTTGATCACGGCGGCTTCGGCGATTTCCAGCTCGGAATAGAGGTGCGCGGCGCGGTGCTGAAGCGCCTGGAATTCTCCGATCAGCTGGCCGAACTGCTTGCGCGTCTTGAGGTAGGCGGTGGTGATGTCGAATGCCCCCTGCCCGACACCGGTCAGTTCGGCAGCAGCGCCGATGCGGCCTGCACGGAGAACCTTGTTCAGCAGCTCGCGACCGCCATCGACTTCGCCGATAACGCAATCGCCATCGAGTTCGACACTGTCGAAGGTGACGTTGCTGGCCATCGCGCTGTCGACGAGGCGCAGGTTCTCGTGGGACACGCCCGATGCGTCCTTGGGTACGGCGAACAGCGTGATGCCGTCGTTGTCGGTATCGCTGCCCGACGTGCGCGCAGCGACGATGATCGCGTCAGCCGAGGCTCCATGCACGACGAAGGCCTTGCTGCCCTGAAGGCGGAAGCCGTTACCAGCCTTTTCGGCCTTGCAGGCGATGCGTTCGGGGCGATGTTTCGGACCTTCGTCGACCGCTACGGCCAATACACTGTCGCCGGCGATTACCCCTGGGAGCCAGCGGCCGCGCAGCTCGTCCGATCCGCCCGCAAGCGCCGTCACGCCCATGACCGAGGTGGTCAGGAATGGCGAAGGGGTAAGGTTGCGACCGATTTCGCGCAGGACGATGCCTGCCTCGACGTGGCCCATCGCCAGACCGCCATCAGCCTCGGCAGCAAGCATGCCGGTGAGGCCCATCTCGGCGAACTGCTTCCACAGGGCATGGCCGAAGCCATCCTGGCAGTTCATGTCGCGATAGTGGCGCAGCTGCTTCTTGATGCCGCCTTCATCGGCCATGAAGCCGGTGACGCTTTCGGCCAGCATGGCCTGATCTTCGGTGTGGAAAAGGGGCATCGATCAGGCTCCCGGCAGTTCGAGGATGCGTTTTGCAACGACGTTGAGCATGACTTCGCTGGTGCCGCCCTCGATCGAGTTGGCCTTGGTGCGCAGCCACGAACGCGACGGGGAGCCGCCATTGGTGCGCTCGCTCTCCCATTCGAGTGCCGTCGCTCCGCCTGCCGACATCAGCAGTTCGTGACGGCGCTTGTTCAGTTCAGTGCCGGCATACTTCATCATGTTGGGCTGCGCGGGATGGGCACGGCCGACCTTGGCCTCATCCAGGAACTTCTCGCCCATGCAGGCATAGGCCAAGGCATCGACATCGAACATGGCGAGGTCGGCGCGCAGGATCGGGTCTTCGAGACCGTTACGGGCAACGATCGCGCCGATGGCGTTGAGGCGATCGCCGCCGCCCGCACCCGAGATCATCTCGCGCTCATGCCCGAGCAAGTACTTGGCGACGTCCCAGCCGCGGTTCAGTTCTCCGACGATCTGGTTCTTCGGCACCACGACGTTGTCGAAGAAGGTTTCGCAAAACGGCGAATTGCCGCTGATCAGCTTGATCGGCTTGGTCGTCACGCCCGGGGTGGTCATGTCGAACAGCAGGAAGCTGATGCCCTGGTACTTGTTGGTCTTGTCGGTGCGGACAAGGCAGAAGATCCAGTCAGCCTTATCAGCATAAGAGGTCCAGATCTTCTGGCCGTTGACGACCCAGTGATCGCCCTTGTCCTCGCCGAAAGTCTGCAAGCTGACGAGGTCCGAGCCCGAGCCGGGTTCCGAATAGCCCTGGCACCAGCGGATTTCGCCGCGGGCGATCTGGTTGAGGTAGTGAACCTTCTGCTCCTCCGTGCCGAACTTCAGCAGTGCGGGGCCGAGCATCCAGATGCCGAAGCTGGACAGCGGCGGACGGGCGCCGATGCGGGCGCATTCCTCGCGCCAGATCTTCGCCTCGGCCGGAGACATGCCGGCGCCACCATAGGGCTTGGGCCAATCGGGCACGGTGTATCCCTTGGCTGCGCAGCGCTCCATCCAGGTCTTCTGCGCCTCGTTCTTGAACTTGAAGTTGCGTCCGCCCCAGCAGACGTCGCCCTCGTCGCGGACGGGCTCGCGCATTTCGGCAGGGCAGTTCTCTTCAAGCCATGCGCGGATTTCCGCGCGGAAAGCATCAAGGTCTGACATGGTTATGCTCCTCTCTTAATCGGAAGGTTAAGGCGAGTCGCGATGGTCTGGCAAGGGCGGATTTGCGGCGCCTTTCCTGCGCTTTGGGGCAAGTGCCGCTTGCCGTAGCGTAAACCCCATCGCCATTGACGGACGGTCTTTCGCGCCTAAGCTGACGTAAACGTAAAACGACATAAGAACGCTGGAGAGAGGGATGCGATTCAACGGCAAGACGGTCGTCGTGACCGGCGCAGCTTCGGGAATCGGGAGGGCGAGCGCGATCGCTTTTGCGGCTGAGGGGGCAACGGTCTACGCTGCCGACATCGACGAGGCCGGCCTTCTGGCGACGGCGAGCGCATCCAACGGCAAGGTCGTCACTGCCCGCTGCGATGTCACGCGTTGCGAGGACATCAAGGCCCTGATGGACCGCGCCGCGGCAGAGACCGGCGGCATCGACTCGGTCTTCAACAATGCAGGCGCTGGCGGCGACAGAGCCCCGATCGACGAGATCGAGCCCGAAGGCTGGGACCGGACTATGGACCTGCTGCTGCGTTCGGTCGCGTTCGGTATCCGCTACGCCGTCCCCCACATGATCGGGCGCAAGGGCGCATCGTTCGTCAATACTTCAAGCGTTGCCGCAGTCGGACCGGGCTATTCGCCCACTGCCTATGCGGTCGCCAAGGCTGGCGTCCTGCACCTGACCAAGGTCGCCGCGGCCGACCTTGCCAAGCACCAGATCCGGGTCAACGCGGTCCAGCCGGGCTTCATCAACACCAACATCTTCACCGCTTCGCTGGATATGCCCGCCGAACTGGAGGCGCAGGCCAAGGGCGCGATTGCCGCAATGTCGCAGCAGGCGCAGCCGGTGGCGCGCGGCGGACAGCCTGACGACATTGCGAAAGCCGTGCTGTTCCTCGCCAGCGAGGCGGCGGGCTTTGTCACGGGTACATCGCTCATCGTCGATGGCGGGATCACCATCGGGCCGCGTCATAGCTGGGACCCGAACATGCCGGGTCTGTTCGACGCGCTGCAGCAGATGGTCGACAGCGGAAAGGCTGCATGATCCCGATCGAAGGCCGCGTGCCGACCCGGCTCGCCCTGGCGAACGGGTTGGGCAGTGTCGCCTATGGCGTGAAGGACAATGGCTTCGCCACGTTCCTGCTGCTGTTCTACAATCAGGTCCTTGGCATGGACGCGCGGCTGGTCAGCCTGGCCCTCCTGATCGCGCTGGTCTTCGACGGGTTGATCGACCCGATAGTAGGGCATTTCAGCGATCGTACCAGAACCGCCTGGGGCAGGCGATTGCCCTACCTGTATGTCGCGCCAATCCCTCTCGGGCTTGCCTGGATATTCCTGTGGTCTCCGATCGGGGAGCCGAGCTTTGCCGTGTTGCTGGCATCAGCCATCATCGTGCGCGCATTGGTGGCGATGTGCGAAGTTCCGTCTGCAGCCTTGGTTGCCGAGATCAGCCGTGACTACGACGAGAGGACGCGCCTGACACGCTTCCGCTTCCTGTTCTCATGGGGGGGCGGGCTGCTGATGCTTTTGCTCGCCTATGGCGTATTCCTGCCCGACGCGATGCTGTCACGCGAAGGTTATCGCAACTTCGGCCTGTTCGGCGCAGCGCTGATGGTGACCTGCGTGCTGGTTTCGGCATTCGGGCAACATCGGGCAGTTGCCGGCTGGCCACCGGAACGGCGGGCGACAGGGAAGAGCGCCCTCGCCTCTCTGGGCGAAATTCGCGAGAGCTTCTCACATCCTGCCTGCCTCATCGTGATGGCAGGCATTGCAGCGGCGCTGACCGCGCAGGGCATCACGTTTGCCTTGTCCAACTACCTTTACCTCTACGTCTGGAAATTCACGCCAACCGCCTTGCAGGCCTTCCCATTCCTGCTCTTCGCCAGCGTCGTGGGAGCATCGCTGCTCGTCGGACGCGCTCAACTGCGCTGGGGCAAGGCGGGGACAGTCATGCGGATGGCGCCGCTGGGCATGGTCTTCTGGGCAGGCCCGCTACTGTTGCGCTGGCTGGGTCTGTGGGCAGCAGACGGTTCTACCTTGTCGCTGGGGGGAATGTTTGCATGCACTCTGCTTTCGAACACCTTCACCGTCACCGGCACCATGACCTTGTGGTCCATGGTTGCGGATGTTGTGGAGGCGTCCGAGGAACAGACCGGGCGAAGGTCGGAAGGGACACTGTCGGCAGGCGCATTCCTTGCCTCGAAGTGTGCAGGCGGGCTTGGCGTGTTCTGTACCGGGCTGCTACTGAGCTTTGCGGGACTGGAACCCAACACCGCCCCCGATGCCGTCGCGCCGGAAGTGACATATCGCCTCAGTCTTGCCTATTGCGCCAGCATTGCCGTGCTGGCGGGAATGACCGCATTCGTGGTCCGGCGATTTCCGATTGACCGGGCGACGCACCAGGCTCGACTTGAACGGCTCAATCAGGTGGCAAGGGCCGATCCCGATGCCGCGGGATTGCATCCCTGACGCCGCAATGATCCCAATCAACGACAGAACTTAATCGGTCACTTAATTTCCGCTTGAATTCGCGCATGGCCCGATGGACATTGCCGGACAACCAAGGAGAGGCTCATGGATTTCGAACCGACCGACCGCCAGAAGTATTGGCGTGACCGCGTCCGCCAGTTCATCGAGGACAACGTCCGCCCGCGCTACAAGGACTACAAGGCCGAACAGGCGACGGGCGACCGGTGGAAGGTTTTGCAGACGGTCGAGCAGGAGAAGGCCAAGGCCAAGGCTGCCGGAATCTGGAACCTGTTCATGCCGCCACGCAACGGCGGTCACCATCATGTCGAGGAAAGCTTCGAATTCGAAGGCCCGGGCCTGACCAACCTTGAATATGCACTTTGCGCCGAGGAAATGGGCCGCATCGGCTGGGCCAGCGAGGTGTTCAACTGCTCGGCACCTGATACCGGGAACATGGAAGTGTTCCATCGCTACGGCACTCTCGAGCAGAAGGAGCAGTGGCTGCGCCCATTGATGAACGGCGAGATTCGCTCCGCCTTCCTGATGACCGAACCGGCCGTCGCCTCGTCGGACGCGACCAACATCGAAACCTCGATCCGCCGCGAGGGCGACGAGTACGTGATAAACGGGCGCAAGTGGTGGTCGTCGGGCGTGGGCGATCCGCGTTGCAAGATCGCCATCGTCATGGGAAAGACCGACTTCGAGGCCAAGCGTCACCAGCAGCAGTCGATGATCCTGATGCCGCTCGACGCGCCGGGCGTGGAGATCGTCCGTCACCTGCCTGTCTTCGGCTATGACGACGCGCCGCACGGCCACATGGAAGTGGTGATGAAAAACGTGCGCGTGCCCGCATCCAACATCCTGCTCGGCGAAGGTCGCGGCTTCGAGATTGCGCAGGGACGCCTCGGGCCGGGCCGCATCCATCACTGCATGCGCACGATCGGCGTGGCCGAGGAGGCGATTGCCAAGATGGCCAAGCGCCTGCAATCGCGCGTGGCCTTCGGCAAGCGCGTGGCTGATCAGTCGATCTGGGAATGGCGCATCGCGCAGGCCCGCATCGACATCGAAATGACCCGCCTGCTCTGTCTCAAGGCGGCGGACATGATGGACAAGGTCGGCAACAAGTCGGCTGCGCTGGAAATTGCGATGATCAAGGTCCAGGCCCCGAACATGGCCTTGCGGATCATCGACGATGCGATCCAGGCCCATGGCGGCGGCGGCGTTTCGGAAGACTTCGGTCTTGCCGAAGCCTATGCCCATCAGCGGACGCTGCGACTGGCCGATGGACCAGACGAAGTTCACGCCCGCGCCATCGCCCGCATCGAATTTGCCCGTCATTCGGAATTGCCCTCGGGCGACCGTGGCTTCAGTTCGGGCGATCTGGGCGTGGCTCGGTAAGGAGAGAGAAGATGAAAGCCGCCGTACTCGTCGAACCGGGCAAACCGCTCGAAATCCAGGACCTGACCGTTTCGAAGCCGGGTCCGCACGAAGTTCTGATCCGTACGGCCGCTTGCGGGCTGTGTCATTCGGACCTGCACTTCATCGAGGGCGCCTATCCGCATCCGCTCCCGGCCGTGCCAGGACATGAAGCAGCCGGGATCGTCGAGGCCGTGGGTTCGGAAGTGCGGACCGTGAAGGTGGGTGACGCGGTCGTCACCTGCCTGTCGGCCTTCTGCGGGCACTGCGAGTTCTGCGTCACCGGACGCATGTCGCTGTGCCTCGGTGCCGACACCCGGCGCGGGGCTGGCGCGCCCCCGCGCCTCACCCGCACCGACGATGGCAGCACCGTGAACCAGATGCTGAACCTTTCGGCCTTTGCCGAGCAGATGCTGGTGCATGAACATGCCTGCGTCGCGATCACGCCGGACATGCCGCTCGACCGCGCCGCCGTAATCGGATGTGCGGTGACGACCGGTGCCGGCGCCGTGTTCAACGCCGCCAAGCTGACGCCGGGCGAAACGATCTGCGTCGTCGGCTGCGGCGGCGTGGGACTGGCCACCGTCAATGCCGCAAAGATTGCAGGGGCCGGACGAATCATCGCTGTCGACCCCATGCCCGAGAAGCGCGAACTGGCGCTGAAGCTCGGCGCGACCGATGCGATCGACGCAGGGCCGGATGCGGCCAGGGAAATCGTCGAGATGACCAAGGGCGGCGTCCACCATGCCATCGAGGCAGTGGGCAGGCCGGCTTCCGGCGACCTGGCAGTTGCTTCGCTGCGGCGCGGCGGGACGGCCACTATCCTCGGCATGATGCCGCTTAATCACAAGGTCGGCCTGTCGGCGATGGACCTGCTGTCGGACAAGAAGCTGCAAGGCGCCATCATGGGCGGTAATCACTTCCCCGTGGATCTGCCGCGTCTGGTTGACTTCTACATGCGCGGGCTTCTCGATCTCGACACCATCATTGCCGAACGAATTCCGTTGGAGGGCATCAACGAAGGGTTCGAGAAGATGAAGCAGGGCAATTCTGCCCGCTCGGTCATCGTGTTCGGCCAATGAGCGAGGCGGTGATGGACGCACAGGCAGCGTTTACGGGAACGGTCGTTCCCGAAGGCGCGGACAAGCTGGATGAGGCGAGCCTGACCCGCTGGTTCGAGGAAAACGTGGCGGGCTTTCAGGGCCCGCTTACGGTCTCGAAATTCAAGGGCGGGCAATCGAACCCGACTTACAAGATCGACAGCCCTTCAGGGCCCTACGTGCTGCGGCGAAAGCCCTTCGGCAAGCTGCTGCCATCGGCCCATGCGGTGGACCGCGAATACAAGGTTCAGGCGGGGCTATCAGGAACAGGCTTCCCGGTTGCTCGCCAGTATGGGCTGTGCACGGACGACAGCGTCATCGGGTCGTGGTTCTATGTCATGGGCTGTGTCGACGGGCGGACGATCTGGGACGGCGCAATGCCGGGCGCCACACCGGAATTCCGGCGTGCGACCTACGACGCCATGGTCGATACGCTTGCCGCATTGCATTCGGTTGATATCGAGCAGGCCGGGCTTTCCGACTTCGGCAAGCCTGGCAACTACTTCGGCCGGCAAGTCGATCGCTGGACCAAGCAGTATCGCCTTTCGGAAACCGAGACGATGCCCGAGATGGAGCGGCTTATCGAATGGCTGCCCGCAACCCTCCCCGAGCAGACGCGGACCAGCGTGGTGCATGGCGATTATCGCATCGACAACATGATCTTCCATCCCACGCACGCCAAGGTCGTTGCGGTGCTCGATTGGGAACTGTCCACGCTGGGCGATCCGCTTGCCGACTTCACCTATTTCTGCACGGCATGGGTGCAGGACAATGGCGGACGTTCGGGCGTGCAGGACCTGGACCGCAAGGCGCTGGGCATTCCGGAACTTGAAGAAGTGGTTGCACGATACTGCGAAAAGACCGGACGTGACGGATTGCCGGGGCTTGACTGGTACATTGCCTACAACTTCTTCAGGCTGGCAGGCATCATCCAGGGGATCAAGAAGCGCGTGATCGACGGGACAGCCTCAAGCGCTCACGCCAAGGCGATGTCGGAAAGAGTCCGACCGCTGGCAGAGCTGGCGTTGAGTTTTGCGGTGAAGGCCGGGGCCTGATACCGCCCCACCCATGGCAGAGCACAAGCGTCTCAAGGTCTACTTCGACGGCGGCTGCCGGCCCAACCCGGGTCCCATCGAGGTTGCGGCTGTAATGCGTGGGATGGCCCAAGTGCGCACCGATCTTGGCAACGGCACCAATGGCGATGCCGAATGGCTGGCCCTGATCCATGCGCTTGAAGTGGCACAGGCCAGTGGCGCCGCCGCATTCGATCTGTTGGGAGACAGCCGTTCGGTGATCGCACAGGCCAATGGCCGTGCGAAAGCGGCTTCGCCAAGTGACCGGGTGCATCTGGAGCGCTTCCGGAAGCTGGCTGGAGCGAATCCGCCCACGCGTGTTCGATGGGTTAAGCGCGAGCAGAACCTTGCGGGCATATTCTTGAACGCCAGACACCCGCGCTAGGCAAAGAAATAGCCCCGGAGGCAGAACCCCCGGGGCCATGATTTTGCAGTCTGGGAAGGACGTCAGGCAGCTTCGGCCTTTGCCCCTTCCCGCTCGGCATTCAGTGCCTCGGCCAGCAGGAATGCCAGTTCGATCGATTGCGCTGCATTGAGACGCGGATCACAATGAGTGTGATAGCGATCGGCCAGCCCTTCCTGGGTGATCGCGACGGCACCACCGGTGCACTCGGTCACGTCCTGGCCGGTCATCTCGATGTGAATCCCGCCAGCGTGGGTGCCTTCGGCGCGGTGGACCGCGAAGAAGCCCTTCACCTCGGTCAGGATACGGTCGAACGGCCGCGTCTTGTAGCCGTTGTCGGCCTTGATGACATTGCCGTGCATCGGATCGCACGACCACACCACCGGATGGCCTTCGCGCTTCACGGCGCGAACCAGCGGAGCCAGCCCTGCCTCGACCTTGTCGTGGCCGAAGCGGCTGATCAGCGTCATGCGGCCGGCCTCGCGCGAGGGATTCAGCGTATCGAGCATGCGCAGCAGCGCATCCACGCTGAGCGAAGGACCGCACTTCATCCCGATCGGGTTGTTGACGCCGCGCAGGTATTCGACGTGGGCCGAACCTTCGAAGCGGGTACGATCACCGATCCACAGCATGTGGGCGCTGGTGTCGTACCATTCGCCGGTCAGCGAATCCTGCCGGGTCATCGCTTCCTCGTAGGCCAGAAGCAGCGCTTCGTGGCTGGTGTAGAAGCTGGTGCCCTGAAGCTGCGGCACGGTACGCGGATCGACGCCGCAGGCTTCCATGAAGTCGAGCGCTTCACCGATCTTGTCGGCGGTTTCACGGAACTTCGTGGCCCACGGGCTCTTGCCGATGTGGTCCAGCGTCCACTGGTGGACCTGGCGCAAGTTGGCGTAGCCGCCGCCCGCGAAGGCGCGCAGCAGGTTCAGTGTCGCCGCTGCCTGGCTGTAGGCCCGCAGCATGCGCTCAGGGTCCGGAATGCGCGATTCCGCAGTGAAATCAATGCCATTGATATTGTCACCGAGGTAGCTCGGCAGTTCAACGTCACCGATTTTCTCAACCGGGGAGGAACGCGGCTTGGCAAATTGCCCGGCCATGCGGCCCACCTTTACCACCGGTTGCTTGCTGGCAAAGGTCAGCACGACCGCCATCTGCAGCAGCACGCGGAACGTGTCGCGAATGTTGTTCGGATGGAATTCGGCAAAGCTCTCGGCACAGTCTCCGCCCTGCAGCAGGAAACCCTTGCCTGCGGCCACCTGCGCGAGGTCGGCCTTCAGAGCGCGCGCCTCACCTGCAAAGACCAGCGGCGGAAAGCTCGTCAGGGTCTTCTCGACCTCGTTCAGCTTTTCGGCATCGGGATAGACCGGCAGATGCCGCCCTTCAAACCCGCGCCACGAATCCGCAGTCCAGTTCTGTGCCACTTTCCATTCCTTTCAAGAGGCGCGCCCATACGCCGCCTGCGCAGGAAAAGCAAAGGAAGGCTTGCTGTCACAGCAATCGATCATCGCGATCACGCCCAAGGCCACCGATAGGGAATTTACCTTAGTCACCTCATCAGGATGTCTTGGTGGACGAGCGGTTAACCGTGCAGATCCCACCAAAGGTCGTTCGTTTTCCCATGCTTGCCCTTCGCCGCTTCCTGATTTTACTGGCCCGAAGCCGCGGTGGAAACATCCTGCCTCTATCGGCGATGGCAATCTTCGCCGTGGCCGCGCTGATTGGCGGCGCCATCGACATAAGCCGCGCCTGGCGCACCCAGACGAGGCTGCAGGCGGCATGCGACGCAGGTGTTCTGGCAGGCCGTCGAGCCGTAACCACAAACGGCTTCGATGCCGCGGCAAAGACGCAGGCGGACAATTACTTCTTCGCAAACTTCGACGAGACTCACCAAGGTTCGCGAGACACGACTTTCGAGCCGACTTCGGCGGACAAAGGCGGCACGATCGACGCCGTGGCCACAACCATGCTTCCGCCCCTGATGATGCAGATCTTCGGCTTCCAGGGTTTTGATCTGAGCGTCAGATGCACGGCCTCGATGGGCGTGGGCAACAGCGACATCATGATGGTCCTCGATACCACTGGCTCCATGGCCTCACTGCTGGCGGGAAGTACGCAGACACGCATCGAGGCACTGCGCGCTGCCATGAAGAACTTCCACAGCACTGTCGAGAACGCCTTGTCGGGCACAAACGCACGTGTGCGATACGGATTCGTGCCGTACAGTTCGTCAGTCAACGTGGGCAGGCTTCTACACGACCTTGATCCGTCGTATCTGGTTGACAGTTGGACAATCCAGTCTCGTCATGCGGTTTACCGAACCGTTCAGACCTTGAGTGGCTACGGCACGCCGAGAAGCGGGACACCGACGACCACAACTACAACGCCAACCTACTCCCTCTGGGCCAACTACGGCTCCAACATCTACCTGACGTCGACATCATGTAACAACGCAAAGCCAGCCGATACGGCCTGGGCCAATTCGGGGAGTGCCACCTCCACCTCGACGACGACAACGAACTCGTCCGGTCAACGGGTTGTGACGACCGTCGTGACCCAGCCGCAGACGGCGACTTTCTATCAGTGCGCCTGGCTGATCCTGAACTACAGGATCCAGTCGCGAACCGGCTCGCGCAACTCCGTGACGACGACGACCACGACGGCCGATCCGATCTATACAAGCTCGCAAGTCTTCGATCGTTGGGAGTATCGCCCGGTGACCTATGACACGAGCCGGTTCAAGAATTTCGAAGCGGTCTCGACACCAACCGGCGAAAACGGCGCGTCTGTTTCGTCAACTTGGAAAGGGTGCGTCGAGGAGCGTGCAACCGTATCCGAGCCGAGCTTCACGTGGTCATCGCTGGGGGGCTTCAACCCGGCCGGCGCCTTGGACCTCGAAATCGATTCCGCCCCTGACAGTTCTGCTTCGACCAAATGGGCGCCCATGTGGCCCGACGTCGCCTACATACGGACGGTCACCTACAACGGCACTGTGTACATGAACAGTGCAGTACCGTCATCGCAGGGACAGCAGGCGGCATCCTTCTGCCCGACTGGCGCGCGCTTGCTGGCCACGATGAACAAGACCGCGTTCGACGCGTTCGCGGATTCACTCGTTCCCGAAGGCGCGACCTACCATGACATCGGGATGGTATGGGGAGCGCGGCTGGCATCGCCAGACGGCTTATGGTCGAGCACTGTTCGCCAAGCGCCCACGAACGGCGGCGAGGTTTCGCGCCATCTGATCTTCATGACCGATGGCGAAATGGCACCCAGCTACTCCATCCAATCAGCCTGGGGCATTGAGTACCATGATCGCCGTGTCACCGATGATGGTGTAAACGAAGACGCTGCGCGCCATAACTCACGGTTCCTTGCCCTGTGCGAAGCCGTGAAGGCCAAAGGCATCCGCATATGGGTCATCGCGTTTGCGCAGGCCATGACGACCGAACTCCAGACATGTGCCTCGAGTGCGAGTGCCTTTACGGCAGCCAACGCAAACCAGTTGGATGCGGCATTCCAGTCGATCGCCAAGCAGGTCGGCGAATTGCGGGTGGTGCAATGACAGGCGCGCAGCTTTGCACCAACGAAGAGGGCGCAACGGTCGTCGAGTTCGCGATTGTCGCGCCCCTGTTCCTCTTGCTGCTGATCGGCATCATGGATGTCGGGCAGATGGTCTATGGCAAGTCGGTCCTCACTGGCGCAGTCCACCGTGCCGCACGCGATTCCTCGCTTGAAACGCGCAACACCAGTGAAGCCGACGCCTCGGTACTCGATGCGATCCGTCCGGTCCTTCCTGGCGTAACCATCAAGACGAGCCGGACCAGCTATTACGACTTTGCCGACGTTGGCAGGGCGGAAAAATGGAACGACACTAACGCAAATGCCGTGTGCGACGCCGGCGAGACCTTTACCGACGAAAACCGAAATGGCCAATGGGATCAGGACGTTGGGCAAAAGGACAGCGCCGGTACCGCCAATGATGTCGTCGTCTACAAGGTGACAGCAACCTTCAAACCGGTGTTCCTGGTGCCCTTTCTGCCCAAAATGTGGTCGGAACGGACCCTTGCGGCTACCGCAGTGACTAAGAACGAGCCATTCGGCAACCAGACCAGCTACGGCGCCACTGCCGGGAGCTGCTCATGACGCTTCTGCGCAAGTTGGCGAGCAGGCAAGACGGGGTATCAACCGTCGAATTTGCCCTGGTAGTGCCTCTGTTCATGATACTGGGCATGTACGGGGCCGAAATTGCGTGGCTCAACGCCGCCTCTATGGAAGCGAGCCAGGTTGCTCTGGCACTTGCTGACAATGCCTCGCGCTTGGGTCAAACCGACAATAGCGGCGTTACGCCTACGGTCACCGCCAATGAAGTGCATTCCGTCCTGACAGGCGCGCTGGAGGAAGGCTCGAACATCGGTCTGGCCGAGAATGGCCGGGTGATCCTGTCGAGCCTTGAAGTCCATCCGCTGACCGGCAAGCAATATATTCATTGGCAAAAGTGCATGGGCAAGGGCAAGCAGGCCTCTGCCCATGGGAAACCCGATGCGACCGGAAGTGCCCTGTCTTCAATAGCATCGGGCATTACGCTGGGCGGCAAAAAGATCACCTCATCCAGCAATAGTGCGGTCATGCTGGCCGAAGTCTGGTACGAATACCATGGCCTGTTTGGAACTATGTTCGTCCAGCCGATCACGATACACGAACAGGCAGCCATCATCGTTCGTGACGACCGAAATGTCGGCCCTGGCCTGAGCGGTACGAACGACAAGATCGAATGCTGACACAGGCCTGAGGACATTTCCGTCAGCGTTTTTCCGGGACGACCTCCAAACGCCAGCTCTTGTCCGCTCGCAGATATTTCTGGGCCAGAGCCTGCATGCGCTCGGGCGTTGTCTGGCTGTAATCGTTGAGGATCGTGCGGATCGCCGCAATCTTGCGCGGATCGTACGCAGCTCCTTCCAGCTGGTACATGTAGAAGCCATTTCCAGTGCTGGCTCGAGTGATCAGTTGCTTGAGCGGTTCAGTCACCCGGCTGATCTCGTCTGCTGAAGGCGGCGTAGCAGCAAGTTCAGCTGCGATCTTGTCAACGGCAGCAAAGAAAGTGTCGAAATCTCCCGGCCGCAATTGGACCATCGCCGAGAGGTACCCGCCCGACGGCAGATCGAGGGGCCAGCTTGAACCGACCTGAGGCGCGTAGCTCGCTCCCACCTTTTCGCGCATCGCATCGAACAGGCGGTTGTTGAAAATCTGCGCCAGGATCTCAAGCTGGCGGCTTTCACGCACACCGGCCTGCCCGCCCCCGGTTGGCCATGCCACCACGGCTGCGGCCTGCGAGGGATCGCCGCGATGGGTCAGAACCAGCGGTTCGGGGTTATGTGCCGGGATATTCGGAGCAAGTGTCGGCGCCGCTGTCGGAGTTCGGACGGGCAAAGCGCCGAAAGTCTTTTCCAGAGCAGCCAATGCCTGTTCGCGCGTGAAATCGCCGAACATGTCGATCTCGATCGGTCCTTCCGAAAGCAGCGGCTCCCATGTCTTGCGGAAGCCCTCCGGAGTTACCTTCTCCAGCTCGGCCGGATTTGGCGTCGCATAGCGGGGGTCTCCGTCACGCAACAGCCAGTTGAGATCGCGATTGAGCACCGCATTGGGCGCCGAATTGTAGCTTTCGTACTGGAGCTTTGCCGCGGCCTTGGCACGCAACACCGGATTGGCATCCCAACGCGGCATGCCCAGCTTGGCAGCCATGAGATAGAGCTGGTCGGCAAGGTCCGCCGGGCGCGTATCGGCTGAAAGCACGAATGCCGTGTCGTCGATGTTGAAATCGAGGCTCAGCTTGCGGCCTGTTGCCAGACGGTCCAGATCATCCCGGCCGAGTGCGCCGATGCCGCTGTCCATCAGTGCCACTTCGCCGATCGGGCCATAAACCGCATCCTGAGGCTGGATCGCCGAGTACCCGCCGCCAAACCTCGCCTTGATGATTATGCGGCCAGGCTCAGCATCATTGGGCCACAGCAGAACGCGAACACCATTGGAGAGTTCGACCTGCTCGATGCCTAGCAACCCGATCGGTCGCGCGCTGGCGACTGTACCGGGTGTACCAACGGGTGGAAGGTCCGAAAACTTGAGGGCGTTTGCCGCCACGCGGCTTTCCGATGCTGCCTTGACAGGAGCAGTCAATGCCGCGCGCAAGGAGGCTTCGTCAGCTTCGCCAGCCTTTGGCGTGATCATCATCGGGCGTACCACGGTGCCCCGGAACAATGCACGGGTATGTTCAAGCACCGCTTGCGGCTTGAACAAGGGGATGGAACGCCTGAATATGTCGTAGACGGTGTCGGGGTTGGCTACGGTCTCGCGGATATCGACGGCATTGACGATATCGTCAGCCGCCTTGGACCCGGCAATGGTGGACTGCGTTTCGACCGAGACCTTGAAGGCGACTTCAAATTCGGCAACTTCGCGGTCGATCTCTGCCTGAGACGGCGGCGTGGCCAAAGCATCGGCAATGACCGAGCGCACGTCTGTGACCGCACTTTTCCAGTCCTCGCTCAATGGCGTGACCGTCACGATCGTAGCGTCGGCAGATCGCGAAAGCTCCTGCTTCATCTCGTCCACGGACGCCACCAGATAGCTCCCGCCACCCCGCGCCCTGGCCTCAAGCCTGCGATTGATCAAAGCCAGCGCAAGGCGATCGATCATAAGGCCCTGGTTGTAGACAATGGTATCGTTGACCTTTGCCCATGGACGCAGGATCGCCCAGTTTACCAGTCGTGGCAGGTCCGGCTCGACCAGCACTTTCGCTTCGCCGACCGGGTTCTTGGGATCGATGCCGGCGGGCGCAATCGGCTTGCCGAAATCAGGCTGCAATGGCTTCTTGCCGGCCACCTGCCACCCGCCAAACCATTGTTCGATCCGCGCGACCAGTGCTGCCGGATCGGCATCGCCGGCCACCACGATCACGGTATTGTCGGGGCGATACCACTTGTCATGGAAGGCCTTTACCGCAGCAGCGTCAGCAGCTTCGAGAGTTTCCACCGTGCCGATAGGGCTGCGCGATGCCAGGAGCTGCCCCTTGAAGAACAGCCCCCGCGTGGCGTCCAGCACCCGCGACTGCGCGCTGGTGCGTTCGCGCATTTCGGCAAGGACGATCGGAACCTCGGTCTTGACGCCACGATCGGTAAAGATCGGCGCAGTGATCATCCCCGACAGCAGCTTGAACGTCTCGTCCAGCTTGGGTGCAGTCGCATTGGGAATGTCGAGCTTGTAAACCGTCTGCGTGGGACTTGTCTCGGCGTTGGTATCGCTGCCGAAGGTGGCACCCAGCCGCTGCCACGTGGGGATCGTCTCGCCTTCCTTGAGATACTTCGATTCACGGAAGGTCAAGTGTTCGATGAGGTGCGCATAGCCCCGCTGCGGCTCGGTCTCGTACATCGAACCCGCGTCCACCAGAACGCGGATCGACACCTGCTCGGGCGGAACGCCGCTGTGGCGAACCGCATAACGGATGCCGTTCGGCAGGATACCAAAGGTCCAGGCCTTGTCCTGCGGAACGTCCGAACCCTTGTAGAGCCACGGAACGTTGGACTTCGTCGCCGTGCTCGGAGCCTTGGCAGGGGTTTCGGCGACCACGGGAGCCGCCGAAACCAGCAGGAGGGAAAGAAACAGGCCGAAGCGCCGGGCGCGCGTGTTACGGGATCGCATCACTCGACTATAGGAAGCCTTCTCATGAAGGACCAGTGAATAGACCCGTTACTATCAGGGCGTTGTCGTGGCTGGCTGGGCAGGTTGAGCTGCCGATTGGGCAGCACGCATGGCTTCGACTTCTGCAGCGGTCTTGAAGTCGACCAGTTCGACCTGGAATACAAGGTCCGCATTTGCACCGATCGGGCCTGAGCCTTCCGCGCCGTAACCAAGCGCCGAGGGCACGCACAGACGCATCAGGCTGCCCTTGGACAGAAGTTGCAGGCCTTCAGAAAAGCCCGGAATGACTCCATCCACGGGAAATGCCGCCTGCATGCCCTGGTCGAACACCTCGCCATTGGCGGCAAGATAGCCGACGTAATTGACCAGCACGTAATCGCTCTTTGTCGGCTTCGCGCCTTCGGCAGGCTTCAGGAGCATCGTGCCGAGTCCGCTAGCAGTCTTGACAGAGCAGAGGCGCTGTGCGGGCGCGACCACCGGATTCAGCGGCATCGGAATGGCGACAGCCGATGGGGCGACCGGCTTTGCCGCAGGTGCGGCGGCATTCAAGGCCGAAGCACCGAAGGTGCAGGCAAGAACGGCAGGGGCGAGGCGGACGAGCGCAAGGGGGAGCTTGATCATCTCGCTGCATTAGCGAGCGTTGCGAGGTTCCGCCATGAGACCTTGCGCTGAAACTGCGCAAAACCCGGCCTGTCGGGCCCTTGACCACGCGAAGGACTGGCCTACATGCGAATCATGTTCATCGAGACAGAAACCACGCCCAACCCCGCCACGCTCAAGTTCCTGCCCGGCGAGCAGGTCATGGCAAGCGGAACGCGCGAGTTCACTTCGCCTGAAGCTGCTGAGGCATCGCCCCTCGCGCAGGCGCTGTTCGATCTTGGTGACGTGACCGGCGTGCTGTTCGGGCGCGATTTCGTTTCGGTCACCGCCGCACCCGGCGTGGAATGGGCCGGCCTGAAACCGCAGGTTCTGGCGATCCTGCTCGATCATTTCGTCAGCCAGGCTCCGCTGTTCCTGGGGGGCACTGCCGCCGGCATCGCGGTTCCTGCCGAAGCTGATGAAAGCTTCGCCGACGACCCGGCCGACGCCGACATCATCGACCAGATCAAGGATCTGATCGAAACGCGCGTGCGGCCTGCGGTGGCCAATGACGGCGGAGATATCATCTACAAGGGCTTCCGCGAAGGCGTGGTCTACCTCCAGATGCAGGGCGCCTGCTCGGGCTGCCCGTCGTCGACAGCTACGCTGAAGAACGGGATCGAGAGCCTGCTGAAGCACTACGTGCCCGAAGTTACTGAAGTTCGAGCAGCCTGATCCGACGGCGATGCGCAAACTCGTGATAGACTGCGCGACAGAAGCTTGTTCAGTCGCGCTGATCGAGGATGGCGTACTTGTGGCTGGTGAATACGCGCTGCTTGGTCGCGGCCATGCTGAACGTCTGGTCCCCATGATTGCTGCCCTTCCCGATAAGGGCATGGCGGATGTGATCGCGATAGACGTCGGCCCCGGAAGCTTCACAGGCATTCGCGTCGGCCTTGCTGCAGCACGAGCCCTTTCACTGGCATGGAATGCGCGATTGCAGGGGTATGAAAGCCTCGCGCTGGTTGCAGCGATGGCCCTTTCGGAACGGCCAGGCTCGGCTGTCGACGTCTGCATGACTGGCGGTCACGGCGAGTGGTTTTTCCAACCCTTCGACTCTGACGCAACACCGCTCGCTCCCCTTGCATCGCTCACGCCTGCCCAGGCCAAGTCGAGAAGCACGGCTCTGTTGCTGGCAGGCAGCCAGGCTGCAGCACTCGCCGCCGACCGCACTCATGCGGTTGCGATCAGCTTGCATCCCGATGCTCGCTGCGCTGGCCTTTTGGACGAGCGGGCGTTCCATAGAGATCCCAGGCCAAGCTACGGTCGCGCGCCCGATGCCCGCCTTCCTTCGGCAGCATGACCGAAGGGATAGGCTGACCGATGACTCCGCCACCCGATGATATCGACCGGATCATGGCCGTCATGGACCAGGCATTCGCCGCGGAGTACGGTGAGGCCTGGAACCGCAAGCAGGTAAGCGACGCGCTTCTGGTCGGCAATTGTCGCTACGGCCTCATTGCACCAGATGGTAGCGAAGACTTGGGATCCGGCGATGAAACTGCCGGTTTTTTCCTGAGTCGTGCGATCATCGACGAGGAAGAACTTCTCCTTTTCGCAATTTCTCCGAAGTACCGGCGAAAAGGATTGGGGCACGCACTTTTAGGTCGCTTTATCCTGTCCGCAAAGCAGAACGGGATGCGCCGCGTTTTCCTCGAGATGCGCGATAACAATCCCGCGGGCTTTCTTTATGCCGCGCACGGATTCCGCCAAATTGGATTAAGACCGGCTTATTATCGCACCCCCAGCGGGGCCAGAATTGATGCGATAAGCCAGGAACTTGCACTCGGCAATTGAAACAATACTTAGGATTAACCTAAGTAGCATTGACAGCGTCGTCGATCTGTCGTGAAACCGGTTGTATCCTTGTGGGATGCGACTATAAATGTGATCTGGATCACCAAACCAAGTCGCGAGTCCAGATGCCTACGCGCAGGACAAACATAGAAAGCCGGTTTTGCCATGAGTGAAATTCAGAACGACATGCGGGAGACGCTGATCACCCTCACTTCGGACATCGTTGCCGCGCATGTGAGCAACAACAGCGTCTCGGTGAACGATCTCCCGGCATTGATTTCAAACGTGTATTCTGCGCTGGCCGGGCTGGAAAAGCCGGTAGTTGCCGAAGAGCCCGCTCCGGAACCTGCCGTTTCGATCCGCGCTTCGGTGAAGAACGATCACATCGTCTGCCTGGAAGATGGCAAGAAGCTGAAGATGCTCAAGCGCCACCTCGCAACGCGCTACAACATGACGCCGGAACAGTATCGCGCCCGCTGGAATCTTCCTGCCGACTATCCGATGGTCGCGCCGGCCTACGCCGAAAAGCGCCGTGAACTTGCCAAGAAGATCGGCCTCGGCCGCAAGCCGGCGCCCAAGCGCGGCCGCAAGACCGCTGCCTGATCCGCGGGCAGATTGGTGGCAATGACTGTGCGCAATACGATTGCGTACAGTTGAAGATTTGGCCCGCCGGTCTATAGATCGGCGGGCCGATCCTTTCATGACGAGTACCCAGTGCATCAGCCGATCGACATCGAAGCTCTCTGCGCCGAACGCGGCCTGCGCATTACCGACCAGCGCAGGACAATCGCGCGCGTCCTTTCGGAGAGCGACGACCATCCGGACGTCGAGAAGCTGCACGAACGCGCCTCGGCCATCGACTCGCGCATTTCGATCGCGACGGTTTACCGCACCGTGCGCCTGTTCGAAGAAGCTGGCATTCTCGACCGGCATGACTTCGGTGATGGCCGCGCCCGTTACGAAGCGACGCCCGAGGCGCATCACGATCACCTGATCGACGTCGAGACCGGGAAGGTCATCGAATTCGTCGATCCCGAACTAGAACAACTCCAGCGCCAGATCGCGGAAAAACTTGGCTACCGCCTGGTCGATCATCGCATGGAGCTTTACGGCGTGAAGCTTGAACGCGACGGCTGACGCTATCCCTCGTCCGGCAATTTCGCTTGTCGGACGCCTGCGCATCGCAGTGCGGCTCGCAGCGATGCTGGTTCTGTTGCTCGTATGCGTACCGCTTTATTACGTCTGGCGAATCCTGCGGCTGCACAATCCCTGGCCACGGGTGTTCCTTGGCGGCATCGCCCGCATCGCCGGCGCGCGTGTCGCGATCTCGGGGGAGCCTTCGCGCAAGGGCGCGTTTCTCCTCTCCAATCATGTCAGCTGGCTCGACATCCCGGTCATCTCAGGCGCGAGCGGTAGCGCCTTCGTTGCCCACTCAGGGCTTGCCGATGTCGGTCTGCTCAAATGGCTGTGCGAAATGAACGACACGGTGTTCGTCGCCCGTCATGACCGGCGCTCGGTCCATACCCAGGTCGAACAGGTGCGTGCAGCTATCACCGACACTGGTGCGCTCACCGTGTTTCCGGAAGGCACCACGAGCAACGGCGTCAGCCTGCTGCCATTCAAGTCGTCACTATTGTCCGCGCTGGATCCGCCCCCGCCCGGCATTGCGATACAGCCGGTGTGGCTCGACTACGGGCCGGACGTCGCCGCGATGGCATGGGTGGGGGATGAGCATGGGCTGGACAATTTCCTCAAGATCCTCGCCCGGAGTAAGCCGATCCCGGTGACAGTGCATTTCCTCGCGCCACTCGGACCTGAGGAGACAGCGAACCGCAAGGTCATGGCTACAGCGGCACGCGAACGCATCCTCGCAGCGATGAGCGGCGCGCGTTAGACAAACCCTGCCAAATCCACTATCGGCGCGGCCCATGTCTTCCACCGCAACTTCTTCCCCCAAGACGTTCCGCGTCAAGAGCTTCGGCTGCCAGATGAACGTCTATGATGGCGAGCGCATGGCCGAACTCTTGGCAGCAGAAGGGATGTCTGCCGCGGGCGACGGGGATGACGCCGACCTCGTCGTCCTAAACACCTGCCACATCCGCGAGAAAGCGACCGAAAAGGTCTATTCCGATATCGGCCGGCTGCGCCGGGAAGATGGCTCGGCACCCATGATCGCAGTCGCGGGTTGCGTGGCCCAGGCTGAAGGCGAGGAAATCATGACCCGCGCGCCAAGCGTGAAGGTGGTGGTCGGCCCGCAATCGTACCACCGCTTGCCGGAAATGGTTGCCGAGGCCGCTTCCGGAAAGCGCGCCACCGAAACCGACATGCCGGCAGAGGCCAAGTTTGCGGCCTTGCCCAAGCGCCGCAAGTCAGCCCCCACCGCCTTCCTCACCGTGCAGGAAGGCTGCGACAAGTTCTGCACCTACTGCGTCGTGCCCTATACGCGCGGTGCGGAGATCAGCCGCCCGTTTGCCGATCTGATAGAAGAGGCGAAGCTGCTCGTTGCCGGCGGTGCGCGCGAGATCACGCTGCTTGGGCAGAACGTGAATGCGTGGACTGGAGAGGACGACAAGGGCCGCAGCATCGGCCTTGACGGGCTGGCGCGCGCCCTAGCAGCTGACCCGGACCTGAAGCGCATCCGCTACACAACCAGCCATCCCAACGACATGACCGATGGCCTGATCGCCGCGCATGCCGAACTTGAGAAGCTGATGCCTTTTCTCCACCTGCCGGTGCAGGCGGGCAGCGATCGTGTGCTCAAGGCGATGAACCGCAGCCACACCGCAGACAGCTACCTCAAGGTGCTCGACCGGATCCGCGCCGCCCGGCCCGACATCGCGCTGTCGGGCGATTTCATCGTCGGTTTCCCGGGGGAGACTGATGCAGAATTCGAGGAAACACTGCGTCTCGTCGACGCCGTCGGCTATGCGCAGGCGTTCAGCTTCAAGTATTCCGCCCGCCCCGGCACCCCGGCTGCGACGATGCCCGACCATGTTCCGGCAGCAGTGATGGACGAGCGCCTTCAGCGCCTGCAAGCGGCGCTCAACCGCGATCAATTGGCTTTCAATCAGGGCAGCGTCGGCAAGACCTGCGAAGTCCTCGTCGAACGCAAGGGCAAGCATCCCGGCCAGTGGCTCGGCAAATCGCCCTGGCTGCAATCCGTGCACTTCGTCGGCGAAGCCGAGATCGGCCAGATGGTTACGGTGAAGCTTGTTGAAGCCGGTCCGAACTCGCTGGCAGGTCAGCTCGTCTAATTGCCCTGTGCAAAGTCTGCGCGCGCGTCTTGTGCGCGCAACTTCCGTTCCTATGCTCTGAATCAGGCCCAAACCTGAAAGGAGCTCATGGCCCGTAAACCCCATCGCGCCGACGAGGCGCATCATCGCCCGGAAACACAGCATCGCCGTGCCCGGGTCGAGGTCGAGTTTGACGAGCAGACCGTGCTTGGCGCCCTGTTCGGCCAATTCGACACCAATCTCGTGCAGATCGAGAATCGGCTGGGAGTTTACATTTCGGCGCGCGGCAACCGCGTGCTGATCGAAGGGCCCGACGACGCTGTCGCCCGAGCGCGCGACGTGCTGAAGGGCATGCATCAACGGCTGCTGTCGGGGCAGGAACTTGATTCCGGCGCGGTCGAATCGCTGATCGCGATGAGCGTCGAGCCGACACTTGAGGGCATCATCACCGGGGCGCCGGGTGGTGCGCCGCCGATCATGATCCGCACGCGCAAGAAAACCATCATTCCGCGCAGTCCGACGCAGATCGACTACATGAAGGCGTTGATCAGCCACGACGTGATCTTCGCGCTCGGTCCGGCGGGTACCGGCAAGACCTACCTCGCCGTAGCGCAGGCCGTAGCGCAACTGATCTCCGGTTCAGTACAACGCCTGATCCTGTCACGCCCGGCTGTGGAAGCCGGCGAACGCCTCGGCTTCCTGCCCGGCGACATGAAGGAGAAGGTCGACCCCTACCTTCGTCCGCTCTATGACGCGCTGTACGATTGCATGCCGCCCGAACAGGTCGAGCGCCGCATTGCGAGCGGCGAAATCGAGATCGCGCCCATCGCCTTCATGCGCGGGCGCACGCTCGCGGATGCCTTCGTCATCCTCGACGAAGCGCAGAACACCACGCCTGCACAAATGAAGATGTTCCTCACCCGCTTTGGCCAGAACAGCCGCATGGTGATCTGCGGTGACCCCAAGCAGGTCGACTTGCCCGGCGGTGTCGGCGCCAGCGGCCTGAACGACGCGGTACAGCGTCTCGAAGGGGTCGAAGGCATCGCAACGGTGCGCTTCAATACCGCCGACGTGGTGCGCCATCCAATCGTCGGACGCATTGTCGAGGCATATGAAGGGAAGGACGCTTGAGCGCGCCAATCCTTGAAATCGACATCGATCCGGTCTGGGGCGAGGAAACCGATTGGGAGGACCTCGCCAATCGCGCCGCTGAAGCCACGGCGCAGATCGCCGGCGAACTGGCGCACGAGAACCTGCTGGTCAGCCTCGTCATGGCCGATGACGAGGAAGTTCACGCGCTCAACAAGCAGTGGCGCGCCAAGGACAAGCCGACCAATGTCCTGTCCTTCCCGATGTTGAGTCGCGAGGAAGTCCTTCATGCAGCGCGGGATACCGACGCGCCTGGAATGCTCGGCGACCTGATCCTTGCGCACGGGGTGTGCACGCGCGAAGCGGCGGAAAAGGGCGTGTCGGTAGAGGTCCATGCCACCCATCTGGTAGTTCATGGTCTGCTCCATCTTGCCGGCTACGACCACGAACTGGGTGAGGCCGAAGCCGAGGAAATGGAGAATCTGGAGCGGAAGGCGCTTGCGCTGATGGGCATTGCCGACCCATATGCGGTCGAAGACTGAACAAGTGAGGGAATACGACAGTGCCCGAGGGCAATGGCTCCGCCGGCGACAGCCGGTCGGGAGACGGAGACAGTAGCAGTAGTCGCGCCCTGTGGCGCGCGATCAGGGCCTTCTTCAGAGGTCCGGACCACGATCAATCGCTGCGCGCACAGATCGAGGAAGCGATCGACGAGCACGAGGGCGAGGTCCATCAGGATAACGGCAGCAACGGCAACGGCGACCTTGTTCCGCTCGAGCGCCAGATGCTGCGCAACCTGCTTCACTTCAGCGAACACGACGCCGATGACGTAGCCATTCCGCGCGGCGAGATCATCGCCGTGCCAGCCTCGGCGACGTTCGAGGAGATGGTCGCGGCTTTTGCCGAGCACGGCCACAGCCGCCTGCCCGTCTATGGCGAATCGCTCGACGAGATCGTCGGCATGATCCACGTGAAGGACGTTTTCGTCATCATCGCTGGCATGATGCTGTCGAACAAGCAGCCGCCCAAGGACTGGACGAGCCTGATGCGACAGCCTCTGTTCGTGCCGCAGGCCAGGGGCGCACTTGACGTATTGGCCGACATGCGCAGCCGCCGTACGCATCTTGCAGTGGTGATCGACGAGTATTCGGGCACAGATGGCATCATCACCATCGAAGACCTGGTCGAGGAAATCATCGGCGAGATCGAGGACGAACACGACGATGCGCCCGAAGAACTGCTCCGCAGGATCGATCCTGATACCTGGGATGCCGATGCGCGGGCAGAACTGGATGACGTCGCGGACACCGTCGATCCAAGGCTTGCGGAAGTGGAGGAAGACGTGGATACGCTCGGCGGTCTGGCCGTGGTATTGGCAGGCGAAGTGCCGCCTGTCGGTCGCGTGCTTGAACATGCCAGTGGTTGGCGGCTTGAAGTGACCGGAGGCGATGAACGGCGCCTCACCCGCCTCAGGCTGCATGCGCCACAGGCAGTGCTGGCCGAAGAAGAATAGGACGAAGAGATGATCCGCCGCCTGCCCCCACTGCGTTCGCTCGAGGCGTTCATTCGCGTCGTGCGCGCAGGCTCGGCCAAGACGGCGGCCGCGGAACTTGCGCTAAGTCCTTCGGCCCTGTCGCGTCGTCTCGGCGCGCTTGAGGATTTCATCGGCAAGCCGCTGTTCGAACGCAAGCATCAGGCGCTGAAGCTCACTGAAGAAGGCCAGCAGCTTTACGATGCCGTTGCTCCGCTGATCGACGAGATGGCAGACCGCGTCGATCGCCTGATCGATACCGGCAAGGTCATGCGCCTGCGGCTTGGCGTCCTGCCGCTGTTCGGCAGCCAGCGCCTGTTTCCGCGCCTCGGCGAACTGCGCAAGCTTCATCCGCAGTTGCACATCGATATCGATTCAGGCCACGCCGCCGAGACCAAGCTTGGCGACACCATCGATGCCGCCATCGTCCTTTCGGAAGGGCCGGACGCCTCTCTGCATTCGGTGCGCCTTGATCACAACCGGGTCCACGCGATAACTTCGCGCGAATTGGCCGCCGAGCTTGGCGAGCGTCCCGATATTGCCAAGCTCTCCAAGCAAACCTTCCTTGTACATAATGACCTTCCCGCCAGCTTCGAGGCATGGAAGAAAGCGCTACACCTCGAAAAACTCGAACCGGCCGCGATCGATCACTTCGATTCCGGTCAGCTGATCCTCGAGGCAGCGGCGCAGGGTCTTGGCATCGCGATCATGCACGATGACCATTACCATCGCAGCCATGATTCCCGCCTCGCCCGGCTTTACGATATCGATGTCGACAGTCCCTATTCGTACTGGTTCGTTTGTCGGCCCCGCGCACTGCAATCGCGCCCGGTGCGCCTGTTCCACGACTGGATGCTGAAGGCAGGGCTTTGAGCGCCAGCCGCCGCCGCGCCGTTGCGGTGAAGATCCACTGCCCGATTTCTACTCTGACACTCACTGCATTGCTCAATGGCAATGGCGACGCGATCGAACGCGACCCCGCCGCAGCTGCCATGTTGGCCGTGATCCGCGCCGACAATCCCTTGGGTGACTTCAAGCTCTACAATGGCGTTTGCGAGATATCGCCGGGATGGGAAAGCTTCCAGCCCGGGCCGGACGCCAAGCCGACGATGGGAAGTGCGGGCGAGCGCGCCATCTCGCCAACAGCGATCATCACGACTTACGCCGATTCGGACGCAGACCTCGCGCCCGCACTCGATGCGCTCATGGCTGCGCACCCTTGGGAGATACCGGTCATCGAGTTGTCCGAGGTACAGCTACTGGTGCGCTGAAGAAGATCTTTGCCTCTTGTTCGATAGCTGGAGCCCTGCGCTACACGATCCGCTGGAGCGATCAGGCGCCGCATCTGACAGACTATTGGATCGAGCCATCCGATTGCCTGCCGCTACTGCCGCTACTGCCGCTACTGCCGGTCCTGCCCTCAATAGGAGAGCGCTACAAGTTGATGGAACTTTCGCGCTCGCCCGGCAACTCGCGCTGAGGGTCGGACGGGATCATCGGCCAGCTCAGTGCGCGCAAGCCAACGCCTCCACCACGTCCTCCAGCCGTGCCGGATCTCCCAGTGCGATGACGTGACCGTCGGAACCTGCGTGCAAGGGATCGCCATTCCAGTCGGCCATCGTGCCACCGGCACCTTCGACAATTGGCACCAACGCGGCCCAGTCGTGAAGCTTGAGGTTCGCCTCACAGACAACGTCGAGCTGCCCCGTGGCGAGCATGGCGTAGTTGTAGCAATCGCCACCCATCACCATGCGCTTGTGATCGGTTTTCGCAGCAAGGCCCATGAAGTGCCCGCCATCGTGTTCGTCGAAATAATGCGGCCCGGTCGTCGCCAGCGTTGCTTCCGACAGTTCACGACAGATTCGCGTCTGCACCGGTTTGCCGTTAAGCGTAGTCCGCTTGCCCATGGCACCGACCCAGCGCTCCCCGGTGATGGGCTGGTCCAGCACGCCGAGCACCGGAAACCCTTCGACCACCAGCGCGATCAATGTGCCGAAGATCGGACGGCCGGCCAGGAAACCCGCTGTTCCGTCGATCGGATCAAGCACCCAGCTCCGACCCGACGAACCGGCGGTCGAACCGAATTCCTCGCCGATGATGGTGTCGCGCGGCACCTCTGCTGTCAGGATGCGCCGCATGGCCTCTTCAGCCGCACGGTCAGCCAAGGTTACCGGCGTAGCGTCGCCCTTCCGCTCGGCGGCTACTGTGCGGAAGTGCGGGCGAATGGCCTCCGCCGCCACGTCGGCGAGACGCATGGCAAGGGCGATGTCGTTTTCAAGCTTCATCCCCCGGCTCTGCCTGCTTTCAACCAATACGGTCAACCCGTACCACACGATTCGTCATTGGACAAACGCATGTCAGCAATTTTATGGGAGGCGTGACAAATGGCACGCATGGAAAGTTTCAGGGGCGCTAGGTCTGCGTGCGTAAATTGTCTTGGGGGCACGCTAGATGAGTCGCAGCAACAGGCCGGGCGTTGATCGCGCGATAGTTTCGCCGATCGCCACGCGCGATGGCCAGCCGATTTCCTACAGCCGGGCCCCGGCTCCCGACCTCGATCGCTGGATTGGAAGGCTCTACGTCACCATCGTCGGGACCCCGCCTGAACATCGCCTGGACTGTGGACTGTTGAGCGATTTCGCGTGCATCCGCATCCAGTTGCGCGGCAAGTGGGAGGCCACCACGGCGGATGGCGTGCGCACTTCCGAGCAAGCGGCAATGCTGTTCGGTCCACATTCTCGTCGGATGCCGATCAGCGTCACCGGCAGCTTCGTCAGCATCGGCATCTTCCTGCGACCTGGCGTCTGTCATGCGCTGCGGGGTCCGGACATTGCCACGCTGACAGACAGGCTGGCCCCTTTCGCCGATCTGGGGATGCCGGAGCAGCGCTGGTTAGACCTGTTCGATCCCGATGCGTCGCCGGAAGACTGGGTCAAGGCCATGGAATGCGAGATGCGCAGCCTGATCGCCGATCGCGCCGTGCGCGAGCCGGATCCGATTTCAGCCCACTTCGAGGCCGCCGCATTTGCCGATCCCACGATCAGCGTTGCACGGCTTGCCGAAAAGCTGGGCGTGACGCAGCGTCGGCTGGAAAGGATAGCTCACCGCGACTTCGGCATGCCACCCAAGCAGGTCTTGCGGCGTGCCCGCGCGCTCGACATGGCGAGTCACCTGCGCGGCGTGGCAGATCAAGAAGAGGCCGAGGCAATTGCCTTGCGCTATTATGACCAGAGCCACCTGATACGCGAATTCACCGCTCTGTTCGGGATGAGCCCGCGCCAGTTCGTCGACCGCCCTCAGCCACTTATGACGTTGGGCCTTGAAACACGGCAGGCCCGCAGGCTGGAGGAAATACGCAGGCTGGAACCCGGCGAGGTCAAGCCTTGGGAGTGACCAGCATTGCGCGCTTCCGCTTCACCACCTAGGCTCAGGCATGGCCAGGGCTGACCGTCTCGAACGTCTCGACAAACGCCGCTCCGAAATGGAAGCGGACTATCGCGCTGCGCTGATCCAAGCGCTTGAAGTGACCGCGGCGGGCAAGTGGGGCCTGTTCGATCACAACGCGGACAAGATGATGCGCGCCGCCACTGCACCGATTATCGACAACCTCACCGAGATTGCCGACGAGATCGCTGAGGCGCGCGAGGCCTTGTTCATGGAGCCGTTCACCCTCCACGACGAGTTCATGGCTTCCCGCGGCAAGCCTCCGGCCAACGCTGTGGGCGAGCCGAAGCAGGCTCGCGCATGGCTGGAGCGCCTGAAAAACGGCTGACTTGCGGCACGATCAGTCGAACAGGCTGGAAACCGAGCTTTCGTCGGCAATGCGGCGCACGGCCTCGCCGATCAGCGGGGCAATCGTCAGCACGCGGATGCGGTCGGAAGCGGCGGTCGCTTCGGTCGGCATGATCGTGTCGGTGATCACCAGTTCCTTGAGCGCGGAATTGCTGACGCGCGCCACTGCGCCGCCCGAAAGCACGCCGTGGGTAATGTAGGCCGAGACGCCCGCCGCGCCTTCGTCCATCAGTGCCTGCGCTGCGTTGCACAGCGTGCCGCCCGAATCGATGATGTCGTCGATCAGGATGCACATGCGGCCCTTGACGTCGCCGATGATGTTCATGACTTCGGACTGGCCGGGGCGGTCGCGGCGCTTGTCGACGATGGCGAGCGGCGCGTTGTTCAGGCGCTTGGCCAGCGAACGTGCACGGACCACACCGCCGACGTCGGGCGACACTACCATCAGTTCCTGCGTACCGTAGCGGGTCTGGATGTCGGCTGCCATCACCGGGGCCGCAAACAGGTTGTCGGTCGGGATGTCGAAGAAGCCCTGGATCTGGCCGGCGTGGAGGTCCACCGCCAGCACGCGATCGGCGCCTGCCTGCGTGATCAGGTTGGCAACGAGCTTGGCCGAGATCGGCGTACGCGGCCCGGGCTTGCGGTCCTGGCGGGCATAGCCGAAGTAGGGGACAACCGCCGTGATGCGCTTTGCCGAAGCACGGCGAAGCGCGTCGATGCAGATCAGCAGTTCCATCAGGTTGTCGTTCGCCGGGTAGGCGGTGGACTGGACGACGAAGACGTCCTCGCCACGGACGTTCTCGTGGATTTCCACGAAAACTTCCTCGTCAGCGAAGCGGCGCACGCTGGCGTCGGTCAGCGGCATTTCGAGATAGGCCGAAATGGCGCGGGCGAGCGGCAGGTTGGAGTTGCCGGCCATGATCTTCATTGCGTGCGATTCCCTCGGATTCGATCCCCAACGCGCCCTTAGCCCATGATGACAGCTTTGCAACTCTTGGCAGCCATGGGCGTTGCCGCCCAGCGAACAGTCCCTTAGGAGTTGGGCCATGGCCGATACGCTTCGCATCACCCTCGCCCAACTCAACCAGTCGGTTGGGGATCTTGCCGCCAATGTCACGGCTATGCTTGCCGTGCGGGAGAGCAACCCGGAATCGGACCTGATCGTCTATCCGGAACTGATGCTGATCGGCTATCCGCCGGAAGACCTGATCATGAAGCCGGCCCTGATCGAGCGAGCTGCCACCGAACTCGAAAAGCTGGCCAAGGTCACTGCAGATGGCGGCCCCGCCATGCTCGTGGGCTCGGTTTTCGTCCGCGATGGTGACCTCCACAATGGCGTCGCCCTGCTCGAAGGCGGTCGCATCGCAGCCACCCGCTTCAAGTACGAATTGCCCAATTACGGCACGTTTGACGAAAAGCGCTATTTCATGCCCGGCCCCTTGCCGGAGCCCGTGCTGTTCAAGGGCGCGATGCTGGGCTTGCCGATCTGCGAGGATATCTGGCACCCCGACGTCTGTCGCCACCTCGCCGACCTCGGCGCCGAAATGTTCATCTGCATCAACGGCAGCCCTTACGAGATCGACAAGGACGTGCTGCGGATCGACGGCGTGGCCAAGCGCCGCGCGATCGATACCGGCATCCCGCTGGCCTACCTTAACCGCGTCGGCGGGCAGGACGAGATCGTGTTCGATGGGGCGAGCTTCGTCGTCGGCCCCGAAGGCGCGCTGTGGGTGCAGATGCCGGACTGGGAAGAATCCGTCGTCACCACCGTCTGGACCCAGACCGCTGTCGGCTCCGGTTCGCGCTGGCGCTGCGAACCCGGCGTCGATCACGAACTCGCCGAGCATCCCGAAGACATCTACTGCGCCATGGTCATGGCCCTGCGCGACTATGTAAACAAGAACCGCTTCCCCGGCGTTGTCCTTGGGCTGTCGGGCGGGATCGATTCGGCGATCTGCGCGGCCATTGCCGTCGATGCTCTTGGCCCCGATCGCGTGTGGTGCGTCATGCTGCCAAGCCGCTACACTTCGCAGGAGAGCCTCGACGACGCTGCGGGTTGCGCGCAAATGCTCGGCGTCCGGCTCGACACTGTGCCGATCGCTCCGGCTGTCGATGCCTTTGACGGCATGCTCGCCCCGGTGTTCACCGGCAAGCAGCCCGACCTTACCGAAGAGAACATCCAGTCGCGCATTCGTGGCGTGACCCTGATGGCACTGTCGAACAAGTTCGGCCCGATGCTGGTCACCACCGGCAACAAGAGCGAAATGAGCGTCGGCTACGCCACGATCTATGGCGACATGAACGGCGGCTACAACCCGCTGAAGGACGCCTACAAGACCACGGTCTTTGCCGTGTCCGAATGGCGAAACGCGCATCGCCCGAAGATTGGCCTGGGTCCTGATGGCCCGGTCATGCCGCAGCGGATCATCACCAAGCCGCCAAGCGCCGAGTTGCGCCCCGACCAGAAGGATTCGGACTCACTCCCGCCTTACGACGTGCTCGATGCGATCCTGCAGGGGCTGGTGGAGAACGAGAAGAGCGTCGACCAGATCGTGGCCGAAGGGCATGACCGCGCGACCGTCAGCCGCATCGAACGGCTGCTCAACATCGCTGAATACAAGCGCCGCCAGGCCCCTCCTGGCGTGAAGCTGGGCGCGCGCAACTATGGGCGCGACCGGCGTTATCCGATAACCCACGGTTTCCGAACCGGAACCTGACATCCTCCATCCCGTAGTTGTTTTGTCATTCAACTATCTGGGAATATTCACGAATGCGCAAAAGCTCCCGCCTCAAGGGAAGCGGCTATCTGGTGTCGAGCGTCAGCGTCGTTCTGCTCGGCGTGCCCGCGCTCAAGTCCGCCCAAGACGAGCCACTGATGCTTGCTTTCATGCTTGCCGGCATGCTGCTGTCAATCGTCGGCATGGCCCTTCGCTGGCGATCCCACCGCGTAGCGGCGACTAGGGAATAGTTGCGAACGATTCGCATTGACCTGAGCCAAGCTCATGTTAACTTGCGAATCGTTCGCAAGAAAGGATGTGCAATGTCTGCAGGCCAGTCCTCCACCCGCTACTCCGCCCTGATCGACAGCATGGCCCGCCCACAGGACGTGCGCGGACTGTCGCTGAAGGGCCTGCACGTGACCATGGCGATGCGACTGTGTGCACTGTTTGAAGCCTCTGGCCGCGATCCCGTGCCCGACCTTGCCCAGCGCTACCGCTCCATCGAAGCGGCCTGCGCCGTCCACGGGCTCGTGCAGACGATCAAGCAGGTCTGGCCCGAACCGTTCCTGGTCAACCGCCCCTGTTGTCTTGCCATGACGCCGGACGAGACCACCCTTGCAGCCCTCGCCCGCGCCGCCGTCTCGGGCAAGCGGGAAGCCTTCTCGGAAAGCATCGCGGGCTTTGTCCGCGCTGACCGCCACGAAGCGCTCTACAACGCGACGATCCATGCCGTGGCGCTGATACCCTAGAGTCCCCGGCCTTCCCCTTGCAGCAGCGGCGCGCTAGGGCAGCGCGCATGACCACGGTAACCCGCTTCGCTCCTTCGCCCACCGGCAAGCTTCATGTCGGCAACGTCCGCACTGCGCTCCACAACTGGCTTCTGGCGAAGAAGACCGGCGGCCGATTCCTGCTGCGCATCGACGATACCGATGCCGAGCGCAGCCGCGAGGAGCATGTCGATTCCATCCGTGCCGACCTTGCCTGGCTCGGCCTGACCTATGACGGCGAGGAGCGCCAGTCGCTGCGCACCGAGCTCTACGAGCGCGAGTTCCAGCGTCTGGTCGACGCGGGCCGCATCTACCGTTGCTACGAGACTGCACAGGAACTGGACCTCAAGCGCAAGATTCTGCTCGGCCGCGGCCTGCCACCGATTTACGATCGCGCCGCGCTCAAGCTGACCGAGGCGGACCACGCTGCGAAAGCCGCTGCGGGCGAAACCCCTCACTGGCGCTTCCTGCTCGATCACGAACAGCCGATTACCTGGGAAGACGGTATTCGCGGCCCCCAGAACTTTGATCCGCGCCAGATGTCCGACCCAGTGATCCGCCGCGCTGACGGCTCCTGGCTCTACATGCTCCCCTCGGCAATCGACGACATTGCCATGGGCATTACCGATGTGCTGCGCGGCGAAGATCACGTCTCGAACACCGCCACGCAGCTTCAGATGTTTACCGCTCTTGGTGCCGGGCCTCCCCGGTTTGCCCATGAAGCGCTGCTGACCGGAAGCGAGGGCAAGCTGTCCAAGCGCCTCGGCGCATTGGGGATGGCCGATTTCCGCGAACAGGGCATCGAACCGGAGGCAATTGTCGCCTTGCTCGCCCGCCTTGGCACGTCCGATCCGGTCGATCCGTCACTCGATGCTGCTGCACTGGCTGAGAACTTCGACCTGTCCCGCTTCGGCCGCGCACCGGCCCGCTTCGACGAAGCCGACCTCCACCGCGTGAACGCCCAGATCGTTCACCGCCTGCCATACGCCCGCGTTGCCCATCTTCTGCCCGAAGGCATGGGCCAAACTGCTTGGGATGCCATCCGCCCCAATCTCGCCCATATCGACGAGGCGAAGGACTGGTGGCAGGTCGTAACCGGACCGGTGACCGTGCCTGCGTTCGACGAGGAAACCCGCGCCTACCTGGCGCAAGCCGCCAAGGTTGCCATCACACTCGACTGGTCTGCCGAGCCGTGGCGCGCATTGACCAGCGCCCTCAAGGACAGCACCGGCCGCAAGGGCAAGTCCCTGTTCCTGCCGCTGCGTCAAGCGCTGACGGGCCATGACCACGGACCCGAAATGGCCGCCCTCCTGCCGCTGATCGCGCAGGACGAGGCAGTGCGGCGGCTGAAGTTTTAATTTCCAACCCGCTCGTCCTGAGCCTGTCGAAGGACGCTGGCATTGCGCCGGATGCTTCGACAAGCTCAGCATGAGCGGGCTCAAGTCAATCATTGACAAGCTCGGCGCCAATGAAAAAGGGGCGGCAGCCGTCAGGCCCCGCCCCTCTTTTCTTGACCAGCAGTCCAATCAGGCAGCGACGACCTTCGCTTCCTTGATCACGCCGGGGTTCGCCGGCGGCTCACCCTTGGGCAGCGCGTCGATCAGGTCCATGCCGCTCTCGACCTGGCCCCACACGGTGTACTGCTTGTCGAGAAAGCGTGCATCGTCAAAGCAGATGAAGAACTGGCTGTTGGCCGAATGCGGATAGCTCGTGCGAGCCATCGAGCACACGCCGCGGACGTGAGGTTCATCGTTGAATTCGGCCTTGAGGTCTGGCTTGCTCGAACCGCCCATGCCGGTGCCCTGCGGGCAGCCGCCCTGCGCCATGAAGCCCGGAATCACGCGGTGGAACTTCACGCCGTTGTAGAAGCCCTCGTTCGCCAGTTCCTTGATGCGCTCGACGTGGCCGGGGGCCAGATCGGGACGCAGCTTGATCACGACATCGCCGGAATCGAGCGTGAGGACCAGTTTTTCGTCAGCCATTAGTCGCAATCCTTGCTTGTTTGCGCGCCGATATAAGGCTTCCGAAAATAAAGTCACGCATAGGTCTGCCGACTGGTTGCAATTGCCGCATCAGCCGGTAACCCGCCCCTATGGAGCGCGACGACGACATCATCGACAGCCTGCTCCCCGACGTGGACGATGCGCCCGCGCCGGCCGAACCCTCGCGCAATTCCGAAAGCCTTGACGAGGAGGACAATACCCTTCGTCCCAGCTTCGTCCGCCGCGTCGCCGAGGCACTCGAAGCCGGTGACGACGAGACCGTCTACAATCTTGTCGAACCGCTCCACCCGGCCGACATCGCCGACCTTTTCGAGCTGATCGACCAGGATGACCGCGTCAAGCTGGCCCGGGCGATCAACGACCTCATGGGCGGCGAGGTTCTTGCCGAGCTCAACGATCACGTCCGCGAACTGCTGGTCGAAGAGCTCGAGCCCGAGGAAGTCGCCGACCTAGCCGAGCAGATGGAGACGGACGACGCCGTCGCCCTGATCGAGGACCTCGACGAGGAAGACCAGCAGGCCGTCCTTGCCGAGATGGAACCGGAAGATCGCGCCGCGATCGAATCCGCACTGTCCTATCCGGAAGAAACCGCCGGCCGCCTGATGAGCCGCGATCTTATCGCGGTGCCCGAGGCGATGACCGTCGGTGACCTGATCGACTATCTGCGCCGCGACGACGAACTGCCCACCGAATTCTGGGAAGTGTTCATCGTCGACCACAAGCACCACCCGGTCGGCACCTGCAGCCTTTCATGGATCCTGCGCGCGCCGCGGAGCGTTCCGCTGGCCGACGTGATGAAGCGCGACCAGACGCTGATCCCGGTCTCGATGGATCAGGAAGAAGTCGCGCTGCGCTTCCAGAAGTACGCGCTGATTTCAGCCGCGGTGGTGGACGAAAGCGGCCGCCTCGTCGGCCAGATCACCGTCGACGATATCGTCCACATCATTCAGGAAGAGGCGAGCGAGGACATCCTGCGCCTGTCCGGTGCCGGCGATGGCGACATCAACGAGCCGATCCTGCTCACCGTTCGCACCCGGCTGACCTGGCTGGTGGTCAACCTTGGCACGGCGCTGGTTGCCGCCTCGGTCGTCGGCATGTTCCAGGGCGCCATCGCCCGCTTTGCCTTGCTCGCAGTGCTGATGCCGATCGTGTCGGGAATGGGCGGCAATGCCGGAACGCAGACACTGGCCGTGGTCGTGCGCGCAATTGCCACCAATCAGCTGACCAGTTCGAACACGATACGCATGATCCTGCGCGAGTTGCGAATCGCGGCCACCAACGGCGCGGCGCTGGGTATCCTGATCGGGCTGGGCACGGGTCTCCTGTTTGCCAACCCGCTGCTCGGTGCCGTCATCGGCTTGGCCATGGTCATCAACAACCTTGTGGCCGGCCTTGCCGGTATTCTTGTTCCGGTCACGCTTGATCGGCTCAAGGTGGATCCGGCTGTCTCTTCGGCCGTATTCGTGACCATGGCGACCGATGTCATGGGCTTCTTCTCGTTCCTCGGCCTCGCCGTGCTGAGCGGCCTTGCCTGATCCGGAAGAAGTTTCATGCCCCTGCACATGACCAAGGTGGCCTACGGCGCCCAATCACTGGCCGAGATCCACGAATGGTTCTCGGACACCGGCCGTCGCGGTGGCGCGAAAGTTGCCTATCTCACCACGCGCAACCGCCCGAAGCGCGCCGAGGAAATGATCGGCGGCTCGCTTTACTGGATCCACAAGCATCAGCTTGTCGCGCGATCGGAGATCGTCGGTTTCGAGGAAGCCGAAGGCGGCCGCACCAACATTGTCGTCAGCACCCGCCTGATCGATGTCCACCCCAAGCCCCGCCGCGCGCATCAGGGCTGGCGCTATCTCGAAGAAGCAGATGCCCCGGCCGATCTGGGTGACGGAGAAGCGGGCGAAGTCCTGCCCGCCCAGATTGCTTCGGAACTCGCCAAGCTTGGATTGGTCTAGGCTTTCCCGGCCGCTTCGCGAGCCAGGACCTTGCGGATCAGGTCGCTGTAGACTTCAGGCTCCTGCGCGCCGGGCACAATCAATTTGCCGTTGATTACCACCGCCGGCACGCCTGTGACGTTCCAGTCCCAAGCCTGCCGCTCCTCGGCGGTGACGATCGCATCGATCTGCGGGTCGATCATCGCCTGCAGCGCGTTAAGCCGTGGCAGGCCGACGCTCTCTGCAACCTCGGCCAGCACTTCCGGGTCAGACACGTTGCGCCGCGCCTGAAAGTGCGCGTCGAACAGCGCGCGTTTGAGCGCCTGCTGACGCTCCGGCCCGAAAGCACGCAGGGCCCAAGTCAGTAGCCGGTGCGCCATCCGCGTGTTCCACATCATCGCGGGTGGAGCATCACCTTCGCCGGTGTAATCGAACGAATAGCCCGTGCGCTCGGCGGCCTGCCGCATGGTTTCGCGCACGCCTGCCGACTGCTCTGCCGTGCGGCCATACTTGCGCTGGATATGCGCGGCTTGCTCCTCGCCTTCCTCGGGCATGTCGGGGTTGAGCTCGAACGGATGGAAGCGCACGGTCGCATCCACTTCGCCGTCCATGCTGGCCAGCGCCTTGTCGAGCTGCTTCAGCCCGATCACGCACCACGGGCACATCACGTCCGACCAGATGTCGAGCGTGACATTTGCAGGCGCGCTCATTGCGACAACCACCACTTGAGCAGGTGATGCGCCACGGCGAACGGCGGCGGCGCAATGAAAGCGCCGTCCTCGGCACCACTCATCGCATAACGGACTTCCTCGCGGGTGAACCACCGCGCGTCATCGAGTTCGGTCGCGTCGATGGTGATTTCCCGCTGCGTGGTGAAGGCGTGGCAAGCAATCATCAACGACGAAGGGAATGGCCAGGGCTGGCTCGCCACATAGCGCACCTCATCTACCTTCACCCCTGCCTCTTCCTGCACCTCGCGGCGAACCGCGTCCTCAAGGCCCTCCCCCGGCTCGACGAAACCCGCCAGCGCCGAATAGCGCCGGGGCGGAAAGCGTGGCTGACGGCCGAGCAGCAGTTCGCCCTCGCACTCGACCGTCATGATTGTCACCGGATCGACACGCGGAAAGTGTTCGCTCTTGCATGCCTCGTTGCTGCAGGTACGTTGCCAGCCGCCCTTGGCCAGCCTCGTCGCCGATCCGCAGCGAGCGCAGAAGCGGTGCCGCGCATGCCAGTCGACCAGGCTGCGCGCTCCGCCATAGATCGAAAGGTCGCCCGTCGAGAGTGATCCCATCGCCGCCCACAACCGTGGATTGGGCGGCGCAACGCTTCCGACGATCGCCGGCGTCACCTGTGCAAAACAGCCGCGTCCATCTTCGCTCAGACCAAGGAACACCAGTTCCGCCTCTGGATCGGCATCGGCCAGCGTGCCCCAATCCAGCCCGCCGTCGGGCGCGATCACCGGATCGATCCCTTCCAGCCGCAGCAGCCGCGCGCGCCAATTCATCAGGCTGCCCAACTTGTCCGCATCGCCACGAATGTGATCGGCGCGGTCGAGTCCGCCGCCAGCAAATGCAATCGTCGTGTCCATCAGGCTGCGGCCTTCTTCCCCGTTACGTCGGCCAGCACGGCCTTCGCGAATTCCCTGTGCACCGGATAGGCATCTGACGGCATGTATTGAGTATAGACTCCCGCCCGCAGCCCGACCCGGTAATTGACGAAGCCCACAGTGCCTGCCGCCCCGGCCCAGCCATAGGTCCCGGCATCCTCGCTCAGCCCCACCGAACCGCCGGCGCCAAAGCCGTTGCCCTTGATAAAGGCCTGCGACAGGTCTGTGCCTGCCGGCAGGAGATTGCTGGTGCCGAGGCGCACGGCAGCCTCGCTCATCACCTGCCTGCCATCGATCCGCCCGAAGCCCAGCAGCATCCGCAGGAATCGGTCATAGTCGCGAGGGCTTGAAACCAGCCCTGCCCCGCCGAACGGATAGGGCGGCTGATCGAGATAGATCGACGCCTTGGCCGGATCGATCGGCAGCAAGGCACCCCCCACCGCGGCGTAGTTCGTGGTCAGCCGCCCCACTTCGCTCTCGGGCACACGGAACCAGGTCGAGGTCATGCCGCAGGGGGCGAACAGCCGCTCGGCCAGAAACACGTCGAACGGCTTGCCCGATGCCACTTCGATCACCCGCCCCATGAGGTCGAGCGCAACCGAATAGCTCCACACCGTACCCGGCTCGTAGACCAGCGGCATCGTTGCCAGGACATCGGCGAACTCGGCAAGGCTGCCCAGTGGCTTGGGCGCATCCATGCCCGGAAGCCGCATGCGGCTGGCCTGCCCCGGCACAAGCCCCGCGTTGATGTATGCGTCCTTGATCGGGCCCTTCTGGATGATCGAATAGCCAAGACCTGCGGTGTGCGTCAGCAGGTGCCGAACCGTGATCTGTGACCTTGCCGGGCACAGATCGGTCATCGAACCGTCAGGCGTGACCTGAACCTGCATCTTGCCGAAGGCAGGCAGCAGATCGGCAATCGGTTGGTCGAGCCGGAGCTTGCCTTCATCCACCAGCATCATCGCCGCCATTCCGGTAATCGGCTTGGTCATCGAATAGATGCGGAACAGGCTGTCCATCTCGATAGCTGGCGCCATCCCCTTGGCTAAAGTGCCGCGGGCGATGTCCATCGGCGCCTCTCTTGCCCCCCAGCCCAGCGCCGCGATCATGCCGGGCAGCTTGCCCGACGAGACATAGCCATCGAGCATTCCCGCAACCGTCGGAAAGCGCGCTTCCGCCGCAGCGCTTGCCCACGCCATGCGCGGCAAGGCCATGCTTCCGGCGACCAACCCGAGCGACCCGATGAACCCGCGCCGCGAAACCGAAATCTGCTGCATTGCTCAGTCTGTCCTTCCAGCGACCACCAGCCGCGCCGCCTTGGCGAACACGGTCGGCAATCCGGCAGCCTCGATTGTCTCGACCGGCCACCATTCTCCTTGCGGAAGACTAACCGCTTGTGGCTGAACCGAAAGCATCAATTGCAATTCGAGATCGAAATGCGTGAAGCCGTGGCGCACTATTCCGCCAGCGCGCCAATCTCCCGCCAGCGCATCTGCGCCATCACCCTTGGCCGACCACCCATCGTCGGGCAAAGCGCGCATCCCGCCCAGCATTCCGCGCCCGGGCCGGCGCACCAGCAGGACCTTGCCATCGCGCTCCACCCAATAGACCCGGCCGGTCCGAACCGGCTTGGCCTTCTTCGCCGCCTTCACCGGCAGCCGCTCGGGCGAACCTTGCGCGTAACCACGGCATCCCTCGCGCAATGGACACAGCATGCAGCGCGGAGACCTTGCCGTGCAGATCGTCGCGCCCAGATCCATCATCCCTTGCGCAAAGTCCCCGGCGCGCTCCTCCGGTGTCACCTGCCCCGCCGCAAAACGGATTGCCGCCTTACCCGCAGGGAGGGGTTCGTCGATCGCGAACAGCCGCGCCACGACCCGCTCGACGTTGGCATCGACCACCACTGCGCGGCGCCCGAACGCGATCGCGGCAACGGCAGCAGCAGTGTATTCCCCCAGTCCCGGCAATTCGCGCAAGCCCGCCTCGGTATCGGGAAAGTTCCCGCCGCGCGCCGCCACGGCCCGTGCGCAGGCCAGCAGATTGCGGGCGCGGGCATAATAACCGAGCCCCGCCCAAGCGGCCATCACGTCGCCGTCGTCGGCTGCCGCGAGATCCGCCACCGTCGGCCAGACCTCGGTGAATCTGGAATAGTATGGCCCCACCGCCGCCACGGTCGTCTGCTGCAACATCACTTCGGACAGCCAGACCCTGTAGGGGTCCTGCCGCTCCTCGCCCGGCAACCGTCGCCATGGCAGGCGACGGGCGTTGGCATCGTACCACGCCAGCAGAAGCGGGGCGATTGCCTCCGGATCGAATGACTTTGCGGCTTCCTCTCTGGCTTGCATCGCGCACCTATGGCATGGCGCGAAGCGATATGGAAAGCACCCCTTCGGACGCGCCGAAACGCAAGAGCGCCCGGTCCACCAAGACCGAGGCGGGCAAGCTCTACGAGCGCCCCAGGGGCGGTGAAGCGCGCCAGATCGCCGATCTCATGCCCGCCATCGGCCGCACCGCCTTCCGCCGGTTCGGCTTCGTGCAATCCAGCGTGGTCACCCGCTGGCCCGAGATCGTGGGCGAGCGGCATGCGCGGCACTGCATGCCCGAATCGATCCGCTTTCCCCCGGGCGAGAAATCCGAAGGTATCCTGCAACTGGTCGTCAGCCCGGCGCATGCGCCGCTGATCCAGCATGTCACGCCCGAGATCATTGATCGGGTGAACCGCTTTTTCGGCTACAATGCCGTGGCCAAGGTAAAGATACGGCAAGGCGCCGTTCAGGCACCAAAGCCCAAGGAAGCACCGCGTGCGGCGCCTCCCTCGCTGAAGCCGATACCGATGGAACTGGGGGATTCGCTGCGCGATATCGGCGATCCTGAACTGCGCACGGTGCTGGAATCGCTGGCGCGCAGTCTCGATAGTGCAACCGGGGGGAAGAAGATCGGATGATCCGCAAGTTTGCAGCAGCAGCAATTGCCGCCATGGCACTCGTCGCAACGGGAGCATCCGGCCAAGCAGCCAAGAAACCTGCACCGCGCCCGGCAGGCGGCCTCAACTGGGCCGTCACCGGCTCCATCACGGCTGAAGGCCATCACGTGCTCGGCAACCCCGCCGCCAAGTTGCGCTTGATCGAATTCGTCAGCTACACCTGCCCGCACTGCTCGCATTTCGAGACCGAGTCCGAAGGCCAGCTCAAGATCGGCATGATCGCCCCCGGCAAGGGCGCAGTTGAAGTGCGCAATTTCGTGCGCGATCCGGTGGACATGACCGTGGCGCTCATCACCAATTGCGTGCCCGCCAACCGCTTCTTCCAGCTGCACACTGCCTTCATGCGCCTGCAGCCGCAGTGGATCGGCCCGCTTTCGAACGCCACCGCAGCGCAGCGCCAGCGGTGGACAACCGGCCCCTTCGCCACCCGCACCCGCGCCATCGCCAGCGACTTCAAGTTCTACGAATTCATGGCAGCCCGTGGGATGGACCGTCAGGCGATGGACCGTTGCCTGTCGAACGAAGCGCTGGCCAACAAGCTTGCCCAGCGGACCAATGACGCTGCCGAGAAGCTCGGCGTCACCGGCACCCCCAGCTTCATGATCGATGGCATCCTGCTCGCAGGCACCCATGACTGGGATTCGCTGCGCCCGCAAATCCTCGCGCGGATGGATTGAGGAAGTTTCATATTTCGGGCCTCATGGGCCCCGGCCCGCGCCGGGGCGACAAGCAAGAAGGCCATTCATTTCTCCGTTGCCCCGGCGCAGGCCGGGGCCCATGACCTCTCGATCAACCGCCATCCACAACCCCACCGCACACCCCCTTCAAACCCCGGCAACAATCCGCTAGCGTCCTTCCAAACCGCCAGAAAACGGGAATATCCAGACGATGAAACTCGCCCGCGCGCTCCTGCTTGCCACCCTTCCGCTGACGCTTGGCCTTGCCGCCTGTGACAAGAAGGACGCCGCTGCCGGAGGCGAGATTGCCAGCGCAGAGCCGATTGCCAAGGTTCCTGCGCCCGCCGGCCAGTCGTGGACCGAAACTTTCTCGGTCACGCCCGAAGGCGGTTACCTGATGGGCAATCCCAACGCCCCGATCAAGCTGATCGAATTCGGCGCGCTGTCGTGCTCGCACTGCGCGGAATTTTCGGAAAAGGGCTTCCCCAAGCTCCGCGATGAATACATCGCATCGGGCCGCGTTTCCTATGAACTGCGCCTGTTCCTGCTGAACGCGCTCGACATGCCGGCGGTGCTGCTGGCCACGTGCGGCGCCCCCGAAGCTGTGATTCCGCTGTCGGAGCAGTTCTGGGCCTGGCAACCCAACATGTTCACCAACCTGCAGAAGGACGAAGCCGCCTTCCAGCAGATCCAGAACCTTCCCGCTGACAAGCGCTTTGCCGGCATTGCCCAGCTCGGCGGCATGAGCGAATTCTTCGCCTCGCGCGGCATTGCGGCCGCTCAGGGGTCGTCATGCCTGGCTGACAGCGCCAAGGCGACAAAGCTTGCCACCACCAACGAACAGTGGAGCAAGGAGTTCGACATCACCGGCACGCCGACCTTCTTCCTCAACGGCAGCAAGACCGGCGTTGCCAGTTGGCAGGAACTCGAACCGCTGCTGCAGAAGGCTGGCGCCCGCTAAGGGGGCCGAGACGGGTCGGGGGGCCTGATCGGTGCAATTCAAGCGCTTGAAACTCTCCGGTTTCAAGAGCTTCGTCGAACCTGCCGAACTGCGCATCGAACCTGGCCTCACCGGCGTCGTTGGCCCCAACGGCTGCGGCAAGTCGAACCTTCTCGAAGCCATCCGCTGGGTCATGGGCGAAAGCTCGCCCAAATCCATGCGCGGCGGCGGCATGGAAGACGTGATCTTTGCCGGGACCGCAACCCGCCCGGCCCGGTCCTTTGCCGAAGTCCTGCTCACCGCCGAAACCGATCCTGACGGGCCATTCGGGGCAGAGCTTGAAGTCATCCGCCGCATCGAGCGCGGCGCAGGCAGCGCCTATCGCGTCAACGGAAAGGACGTTCGCGCCAAGGACGTGGCGCTGGTCTTTGCTGACGCGGCAACTGGCGCGCACAGCCCAGCCCTGGTCAGCCAGGGCCGGATCGCCGCAGTAATCGCCGCCAAGCCTGCCGAACGTCGCATGATGCTCGAAGAAGCGGCCGGGATTGCTGGCCTCCACGTGCGGCGCCGCGATGCCGAACAGAAGTTGCGCGCAACCGAGGCAAACCTGGCGCGGCTTGAAGACATGCTGGCAGGCCTCGAAAGCCAGATCGGCACGCTCAGGCGGCAGGCCCGTGCTGCCGAGCGTTATCGCGCCGTCAGCGAGAAGATCCGCCTCGCCGAAGCCCGCCTCGTCTTCGCCCGCTGGCGCGATGCCGCCGCCGCCGCCGATGCTGCACGCAAGCAGGCCGTCGCGGCCGAGGAAGCAGTGAAGCGGGCTACCGACCTCGCGCAAGCGGCCCAGAAAGCCCAGCACAAGGCTGCTGCAGCCTTGGCCGAGGCGCGGGACGAACTGTTCGACCGGCGCCAGGACGCCGCAGCCCACGGCCAGCGCATGGCCTCGCTCACGGCGCAGCTCGAAGCGGCTGAGCAGCGGGTCAAGGACATCGATCGCCAGCTGACTCGGATCGAGGAAGACCGCGCCAGCGCGGATCGGCTGACCGAAGATGCCGCCGCGGCGATGGCGAAACTGGAGCAGGACCTCACCGCAGCCGAGGACTCGCTTGCCGCCGATAGCGAACGTCGCCCCACGCTGGCCGCAGCCGTGGACGACGCCGATCGTGCCGCCCGTGCAGCCGAAGTCGCCCTCGCTCAACGTGTGGCGGAGCAGGCCGGGATCGATGCCGAATGGCGCGTGGCCGAAGCAGCCGTCGCCGCTGCGCGCCAAAGGCTGACCCGGCTCGATGGCGATGCCGCGCGCTTGACCCAGCAGGCCGAAGCGCTTGCCCGCGAAGCCGATCCGGCTGCGCAGATTGCCGAGGCGGAAGCAAAGCGCGCGGCCGCCGCGGAGGCCATCGCGTCTGCCGAGGGACGCCGCGCGGACCTCACCGGCCAGCGCGAAGACCTGTCTGCCCGCCGTGACGCTACCAGCAATGCGTTGGCCCAAGCCCGCGCCGATCTTGCCGGGATCGAGCGTGAAGCCGACGCGCTCGCCCGCGACAAGGCGGCGCGGGAGAAAGCGCGCTCCGCCAAGGGCTTGGGCCAGTCCGCCATTGCCGGAACCCGCGCTGCTCCAGGCTACGAGCGCGCCTTGGCCGCCGTGCTCGGGCGTGACGCCTCCGCTCCGGTGGGCGCGGCCCCGGCCACTGCGGAGGGGCGCTTCTGGACAGGTGCGCAAGTGCCTGAGCCACTTGCGGATTCGCTGGCCCATCACGTCCCCCAGTGCCCGCCCGAACTGTCAGCGCGCCTCGCCCTGGTTCGCGTCGTCGATGCCGACGAAGGTCAGGCGCTCGTCCCCGGCGAATGGCTGGTGACAAAGGCCGGGCACTTGCGCCGCTGGGACGGTTTCATCGCGCGGGGCGAAGGGGCCGCAGAAGCCGCTGCGCTTGAGGCCGAGAACCGGCTGGCGGAGTTGCAGGCGCTCCTGCCCGAGCGGCGTCAAGCGGTCTCGTCTGCCGAGACCGCGCAGGAAGAGGTTCGCGCCAGGCTTTCCGAGGTGCAGGGCGAACTCACGCAAGTGGAACGCGCGCTCTCTGCCGCTGCGGATGCCGAGCGTATGGCACTGCGGGCATTGGATGCCGCAGAGGCAGCGCGGGCGCGGCTCGAACAGCGCAAGGCGGAACTGACGCGGGCGCAGGAAGAGCTTTCGGATCAACGCCTTGCGGCCCAGGCGGAAGTGACGGCGGCTGAGGACAAGCGCAGCACCCTGCCCGATCCGGCGGCGGGCCGGGCGGCGCTGGAAGCGGCGCGCGCGCGCAACGACGCAGCCCGCGTCACCCTGCAATCCGCCACCGCCGCGTCGGCTGCGCTCGAACAGCAGATCGCCGCGGGCAAGGAGCGGCTGGCGGGCCTCAAGGGCGATATCCGTGCGTGGCAGGCCCGTTCTGGCGATGCCGCCAAGCGCCTTGCCGAGATGACCGGGCGGCGCGAGGAGCTGGAAACCGAGCGCGCGATCTCTGCCGCCAAGCCTGCGGGACTGATTTCCGAGATCGAACAGGGCGAGGGAATCCGCGCGCGGCTCACTCTCCAACTCTCCGAGGCAGAGCGGCAACTCTCCGAGGCGGAAGGCCAACTCTCGCAGGCAGAGGCCACACTCTCGACCGCAAACGAGGCGCTCGCCACGGCCCGCGAAGGTCGCGCCGGGGCATCGGCTCGTGCCGAGAACGAAGACGCCCGCCGACAGGAGATGGCGGCCATTTCCGGCGAGCGCTTCCAATGCCCTCCCCCACTCCTGCCCGAGCGGTTCGAATTTTCCTCAGCCGACGTTGCCGCCGCGACCGAGGAGTCGGCGACGATGGACCGTCTCTCGGCGGAGCGGGAGCGCATTGGGCCGGTGAACCTCGTGGCGGCTGACGAGCTGAAGGATGCCGAGGAAAAGCATGGTACCTCGGTGGCCGAGCAGGCGGAGCTAACCGAGGCAGTTCATAGACTTAGAGGCTCCATCGGCAGCCTCAACCGCGAAGGGCGCGAGCGCCTGCGGGCGGCATTCGAGGCTGTCGATGGCCACTTCCGCCGCCTTTTCAGCCGCCTGTTCGGCGGTGGCGAGGCGCATCTGGCGCTGGTCGATTCCGACGATCCGCTGGAAGCAGGCCTCGAAATCTTCGCGCAGCCACCCGGCAAGCGCCTGCAATCGTTGACTCTTCTTTCGGGCGGCGAGCAGGCGCTGACTGCCGTCGCGCTGATCTTCGCGCTATTCCTGACCAACCCCGCCCCGATCTGCGTGCTCGACGAAGTCGACGCGCCGCTTGACGATGCCAACATCGAGCGGTTCTGCGACCTGCTCGATGCGATGGTCGCCGAAACCCGCACCCGCTACCTGATCGTCACGCACAACGCCGTGACGATGAGCCGCATGCACCGCCTGTTCGGTGTGACGATGGTAGAGCGCGGCGTATCGCGCCTTGTCAGCGTGGACTTGGGCGGTGCAGTGGAACTGCTTGAGAACGCGGGCTAATCCAGCACATACCTTGGCCCCGGCCCAGCTGCGGCGGCGCGGTCATCCTTGTTGTAGAGCTGGCAGCGTTCGAGGCTGAGGCAGCCGCAGCCTATGCATTCGTCAAGCTTGTTGCGGGTGCGGGTAAGGAGCTGGATGCGGCTGTCGATTTCCTTGCGCAATGAGCGACTTATGCGCTGCCAATCAAGCACGTTCGGGGTGCGGCCCTGCGGCAGGGCGGCGAGTTCGCGTTCGATCTCTGCCAGGCCAAGCCCGAGCTTCTGCGCGATCTGCACAAAGCTCAACCGGCGGATGTCGGAGCGAAGGAAGCGGCGCTGATTCCCGCCCGTGCGGATCGAGGTGACGAGCCCGCGATCCTCGTAATAACGGATGGCGCTGACCGCGAGGCCGGTGCGGCGCGCGAGCGTGCCGATCGGGATGAGATCGTTGCGGGTAATGGCCAAGGTTCTGCGACTCCACGCTTTCCGCTTGACCTCAAGTTAACTTGAGGTTGCAGATTCGCAAGCATCGATTCGACACCGTATCCCGAAAGGACCCCGACGATGCCGTCTGCCCGCCTTGAACACGTCAACATCTCGGTCAGCGATGCCGAACGCTCTGCGGCGTTCTTCACTGAGCTTTGCGGGTGGCACGAACGCTGGCGTGGCCTGGCAATCGACGATGGATTTTCGATCCATCTCGGCACCGAGAACCATTACATCGTGTTCTATACCCCGCCGGGTGGTGTCTCGACGCGCTTTGCCAAAGGCATGCCGCTGCAGCACGTGGGCATCGAAGTGGATGACCTCGTCGCTGCCGAGCAGATCGTGATTGCAGCGGGGCTCGAGCCGTTCAATCATGCGGACTATGAGCCGGGCCGGCGGTTCTATTTCTATGACTGGGACGGGATCGAATTCGAAGTGGTCAGCTATGGCGATTGAACCGCTCTCCCCTGCGCAACTGGCCGCCTATCTGGCGCGGATCGGCGTGTCCGCGCCTGTGGCCGCCGACCTGCCGACGCTGGATGCCATCGTGAGGGCGCATGTTCAGGCAATCCCGTTCGAAAACATCGATGTACAGCTTGGTCGCAGCCTGACGATCGATCCTGCCGCGGCCTTCGCCAAGCTGGTGGAAGCGCGGCGCGGAGGCTGGTGCTATGAGCACAATGGCGTACTGGGCGCGGCATTGTCGGCAATCGGGTTCGATGTCGTGCGGATGAGCGCCGGGGTCATGCGACAAGCGCGCGGCGATGAGTGCATGGGTTCGCACTTGTGCCTGCTGGTGCAGTGCGATGGGCCGAAGCTGGTCGATGCGGGGTTCGGAAGCTGGCTCGGCGCGCCGGTGCCGCTCGAACCGGGGCAGTGGATGCATGATCCGCTGCCGGTGTCGCTCGGCCGGACAGACGACGCGATGTGGCGGGTTTCCGTCAGCCTTGGCCCCACAGCGATGTCGTACGATTTCGTGGACCAACCTGCCGACGAGGGTCAGCTTTCGGCGCTCTGCCATTGGCAGGCCAGTGATCCTGCCTCGGTCTTCGTACAGAACCTGACCGTGCAGAGGCGGCTTTCGGGCAGCTACCTGATGCTCAGGGGCAAGGTGCTCACGGTTGTGGGAGCGCATGGCGAAGAGCGGCGCGAACTGGGCTCCGCTCGGGAGCTGGTCAGCATCCTGCACGACCTGTTCCTGATCGACGTGCCCGAAGCGGCTGACCTGTGGCCCGCGATCGAGGCCCGCCACGAGGCGCTGTTCGGCGCTCAGGCCGCGCCGACGACGTAGCAGGCCGCGGCCATCAGGAAGCCGGCAAAGCGGTTCGACCGAAACTTGGCCAGCGGATCGGCACCATCTTCCTTGAGCGTGGCGACCTGCCACAGGAGGTGGAGCGAGACCGGTGCCAGTGCCAGCAATGCGAGCGGATCGGCGCGCGTGAGCCAGATCGCCCCTGCCCAGCACAGCAAGGCCATCGCGTAGAGCCCGCCGACGCCTGCACGAACGTGGCTCCCGAACGAAAGCGCGGAGGACCCGATGCCGACCATGGCATCGTCTTCGCGATCCTGCAGTGCGTAGATGGTGTCATAGGCCATGCACCAGGCCCAGCACCCGGCGTAGAGCGCAGCCAGCGGGGCGAGGCGTTCAAAGCCCGTCGCCTCGACCCAGCCGACCGGCGCGCCCCATGTAAAGACAAGACCAAGCCACGCCTGCGGCCAGCCGGTAATGCGCTTCATGAAGGGATAGGCGGCCACGAGTGCGAGACTGCCAAGCGCCACGACCTGCGCTTCCCAGCGCAGTTGGAGCAGGACCACAAGACCTACGGCGCAGAGCGTGAGCAGCCAGATCCACGCGGTACGCTTGGTGGTTGCGCCGCTGGCAATCGGGCGAGCCGCGGTGCGGGCGACGCGGGCGTCGAGATCGGCATCGACAATATCGTTGTAGACGCACCCTGCCCCGCGCATGACGATGGCTCCCAAAAGCATCCACGCGAGGATGCCCCAGCGCGCCGATCCGCCGCCCAGGAACAGGCCCCAGGCGCAGGGCCAGAACAGCAGCCACCAGCCGATCGGCCGGTCGAACCGCGCCAGCAAGGCAAGGTTGCGCCAAGGTTGCGGCAGGCTGGCGACCAGACCCTTATGTTCACTGTCGGGGACGATCGTTTCGGAAGTGGTCGAAGTCACATTACAGACTCTTAACGAAAGGCAATATCCGCGCTAGGCGGTGGGGATGACCGCGACTCCTGCCTGGCCACCGAAATCCGCGCCGCGGCTGTTCGTCGATACGACGTTGAGCGAGGGAATGCGACTGCCGATCGAGGGGCAGCAGGCGCATTATCTGGGCAAGGTCATGCGCGTGGGAGCAGGCGATGCGGTGATCGTCTGCGATAACCGCACCGGTGAGTGGCTGGCGCGCGTGACCGAGGCCGGCAAGCGCGAGGTGGTCGTCGAGGTCGAGCGGCGTCTGCGTGAACGCGAGGACGTTCCTGATTTCTGGCTCTGCGCGGCACTGCTGAAGAAGCCGAACTTCGATCTGGTGCTGGAAAAGGCGACAGAACTGGGCGCGGCAAAGATCGTGCCGGTGGTGACGCGGCGCTGCGTGGCGGACAAGCTGAACCCGGAACGCGCGCTGACGATCATGACCGAGGCGGCCGAGCAGTGCGCCCGCACGGCGTTGCCAGACCTTGGCGAGACGGTGAAGCTGGAGCATCTGCTGCGCGACTGGCCGGAAGGGCGAACGCTGTTCTTTGCCGACGAGAACGGCGGGATGCCGGCGGCGGTGGCGTTTTCGATCCATAACGGGCCGGCCGCCTTGCTGATCGGGCCGGAGGGCGGGTTTGACGAGGCGGAGCGGGCCCTGGTGAGGGCGCATCCGGCGGCAGCGGCGCTTTCGCTGGGACCGCGCATCCTTCGCGGCGAGACGGCGGCGATCGCCGGGACGGCCTTGTGGATGGGCATGCAGGGCGACTGGTTCGGATGAGAGCCGCCTGAAGTTACAGGCGATTGGCGCGCTCTTGGCAACATTGCCTTGCAGGTGACGTGCTACAATTAGGCTGGCTAAAAGCTGTCCCGCCCATTAACGGAAGCGGGCATGAGCACGCGGCAAGTTTCAAATAGCAACGATCCCGTCATCGAGAGCCGCGACATGCTCGTGGTGCCGATGCAGAAGGGCGAAAAGCCCAAGGAAAACTGGCGGATCGGCACCGAGCACGAAAAGTTCGTCTACCGCACGGCTGACCGGGCGGCGCCTTCATATGGCGAGCAAGGCGGCATTCGCGACCTGCTGAACGCGCTGACCGAGTATGGTTGGGAGCCGATCATCGAGGGCGGGAACGTCATCGCAATGTCTGGCCCCGATGGTGCGGTGAGCCTGGAGCCGGCCGGGCAGCTGGAGCTTTCGGGCGCGCCGCTGGTGAACCTGCACCAGACCTGTGCCGAGACCGGGCGTCATCTGGCGCAGGTCAAGACGATCGGCGACAAGCTGGGCCTTGCCTATCTCGGCATGGGGTTGTGGCCGGACAAGACCCGCGAAGAGCTGCCGATCATGCCCAAGGGCCGCTATGACATCATGCTGCGGCACATGCCGCGCGTGGGCTCGATGGGCCTCGACATGATGCTGCGGACCTGCACGATCCAGACCAACCTCGATTATCGATCCGAGGCGGACATGGTGCAGAAGTTCCGCGTCAGCCTTGCGCTGCAGCCGCTGGCAACGGCGCTGTTCGCCAATTCGCCGTTCCTCGAAGGCAAGCCAAACGGGTTCCTGTCGTACCGCAGCCATATCTGGACCGACACCGATCCGGCGCGCACGGGGATGCTCTCGTTCGTGTTCGACGAAGGCTTCGGGTATGAGCGCTATGTCGAGTACATGCTCGACGTGCCGATGTATTTCGTGTTCCGCGACGGCAAGTACATCGATGCGGCAGGGCTTTCGTTCCGCGATTTCCTTGACGGCAAGCTATCGGTGCTGCCCGGCGAGAAGCCGACGCTTTCGGACTGGAACGACCATCTTTCGACCGCCTTCCCCGAAGTGCGGCTCAAGTCGTTCCTAGAAATGCGCGGGGCCGATGGTGGTCCATGGAGCCGTATCTGCGCGCTGCCGGCGCTGTGGGTGGGCTTGCTCTACGATCAGGGCGCGCTCGATGCGGCGTGGGACCTGGTCAAGGGCTGGGACATGGAAGGGCGCGAACGCCTGCGCGCCGAAGTGCCGAAGCTGGGGCTTGATGCGTCGCTGCCGGGTGGGGGCAAGTTGCGCGATGTTGCTGCCGAAGTTGTGGCGATCTCGCGCTCAGGCCTGGCTGCACGCGCGCAGTTGAACGAGGCGGGTGACAACGAGACGGGCTACCTCCAGCCGCTCGACGAGATTGTCTCTTCGGGCAAGACCCCCGCCGAACGCCTGCTTGACCTCTACCACGGCGAATGGGGCGGCGACCTTTCGCGCATCTATGGCGAGAAGAGCTTCTGATGATCATCGTGATGGGCACTGTTCGCGTTCCGGTCGAGAACATCGAGGCGATCCGCCCGATGATGGCCAAGGTCATCGCTGCGACCTTGGCCGAGGATGGCTGCATCCAGTATGCCTATGCGCAGGACGTGCTCGATCCCGAGCTGATCCATATCGCCGAGAAGTGGCGCGACATGGGCGCGCTCAAGGCGCATTTCCAGACCGAGCACATGAAGGCGTGGGCGCAGGAGCGTGCGACGCTGGGGCTGTTCGAGCGCAAGATTCGCGTGTTCGAAACCGACGAGGGCGCGGAGGTCTGACGCCTATTCGGCCGGCTGGACAACTGGCCGGCGCGGCGTGACAGCGCGGGCGAGCTTGCGCAGGATCGACGTGATAAGGCCGTGTTCGGCCATCCACGCATGGTATTCGCGATACTTGGCGTCATCGACAAGAAGGTGCTGCTCCTCGGTGCGGGCGCGCCAGTAGTAGACCGCGCTGACGAGGCCGAGGATCACGGTGTTGCGGATCGCATCGACCATCGAACCGCTGGTGGTGAGGAACGGCAGCGAGGCGAGCCACCAGTAGGCGTTCTTGGACAGGTAGGCGGGGTGGCGGGTGTAGCGGTAGGGGCCGTTGGTCAGGACGCCGCGATAGGTGAGGTTCGAAAAGCGCAGGCCGAAGGCGACGGTGGCCCAGGCGTAGACGGCGGTGAGGAACACCAGCGCTCCTGCCCAGAGCCAGAGCAGGCCGGTGTGACCCTGGAGCCAGTAGGCCCATTCCGCGCCGTTGTGGCGATAATCCAGCACGTCGCCATCGCCCATGAGGATGAACGGCGGGTAGCAGATCAGCGCTGCCACCCATGCCGAGAGGTGCGGGTTGGCGGTGCGGATCTGCGCGTCCAGGGGCTTCATGGTGACGAGGTAGCCGACCATGGCGATCTGCACGTCGATCATGAACATCGTTTCGATCAACAGGGTGCCGAGCGCGACGGGGTCGTCGAGAACGGAAGCCCAGTCGAAGTGGATGACTGCGGCGAAGCCACCGGGCACGATCGAGATCATGAAGGCACAGAAGAAGCCCTTGACCAGCCAGGCCAGGGCGTGGCGCTTCACTTCCGCCGGGTCCCAGGGTTCGCGCCCGATGAGCATGGCGCCGAAGTGCCACGATGCATCGCGCGGGTTGACGAGGACGCGGTCCAGCCAGAGGACATAAGGGATGGCGCCAAGGAACAGGAATGGCGCGGCCGTTTCCAGCACTTCCATCGCGAAGACGTATTGTCCGCGCCAGTACCAGCGGGCGATGCAGTAGGCAAAGCCGATGACGGCCCACGTGGTCCAGAGCCCGGCGATCTTGGTGATCGAGATGTCGAGGACCTCGCGCAAGGGGCGTGGGCGAGACCAGTCTATGCCGGTCGATGGGCGCAGGTGGACCTTCTCCACCAGCAGCGCGTAACCGATCATCGCGCTACCCGAGAACAGCAGGGCGGCGAGCGCAGCGGAGGGGCCGTCCATCACTTCAGCGGGGGCAGAGAGGCCCAGCGTGGTGACGATCTGAGGCCAGAAGCGGCAGGTGAGGACCCACAGCACAAGGCCGATGATCCCGGCAAGGCCGGTGCCTGCGGAGACGTCTGACGGAGGCGGGGCCGGACGGGCGCTCATGCACCTGTCCATCGCATCAAAGGGTTAGGATATGGTTGTGATGACCAAGCGCGGGCATCCTTCGACAGGCTCAGGGTGAGCGGCCCTTTGATGAGCCGCTACCAAATCCGCTCATGCTGAGCTTGTCGAAGCATCAGACCCAAGGTCGCGCTCAGCGGAACGCGGTGATCTTGCCGCCATCATCGAGGATATAGAGCGTCTGGTTGGCGACGATGGGCGCAAGGGTGACGCTGGAGCCGACCTTGGTGAATTCGCTTACCGTGCCGTCATTTACCGAGGCGCGCATGACTTCACCGCGCGAGTTGGCGATCCACAGCTGGTTGCCGGCAAGAACGGGGCCGGTCCAGAGAATCTGGTTCTTCTTCTTCTTTTCGTTCCGGTAGCGCTGGAGCTGCGTCATCCAGCGGACCTTGCCGCTCGACTTGGCGATGCACAGCAACTTGGCTTCGTCGGTCAGCGCGAAGATCCAGTCTCCGGCGATGGCGGGGGTGGAGATGCCTGCGAGGTTCAATTCCCAGATGCGCTGGCCGGTGACCAGTTCATAGGCGGCCATGCGTCCGCCCTGCCCCAGCGCATAGACGCGGCCGCGTTCGATGATCGGATCGGCGTCGATGTCGGTCAGGGTCGAAACCGAGGTGGCGATCGAGGTGCGAGCCAGAGCGTCAGCCCAAAGCTGGCGACCGTTCTCATAGCGATAGGCGACGAGCTCGCCCGAGGAGAAACCGGCGACAATGGTGCCCTGCCCTGCTGCTGGCGAGGCAACGCCGAACACGTTGGTCTGGCCTACCGAAGCGCTTTCATTCCACAGCACAGCACCATCGGCTTCGTTGAGGGCAAAGAGCTGGTTATCCTGACTCATCACCATGACCTGCCCGAAAGCGACCGTGGGCGAGCCGCGCAACGGGCCAGCGGGCTTCACACGCCACTTGATTTCGCCCGAGCTGGCATCAAGCGAGGCGACTTCCCCGACGCCGTTGGTGACGTAGACCTTGCCGTCATCATAGGATGCGCCACCGCCGAAGGTGGAGCCGGCGTTCTGCTTTTCAGCGCGGACCGAGGTGTCCCACACGCGGGCGCCGGTGCTTGCGTCAAAGGCATGGACGGTGCCGTCCGTATCCATCGCGAAGAGCTTGCCGCCGCCAACGACCGGCGATGCGGCGAGGCGCTGGCGGGCATTCGAGCCCTTGATCGAGACGCTGAAGGCGCGCGAGGGCGATTCCGCAAGGGCGGCGTGGCCGTAGGATTTCGAGGCGTTGCCGCCGCCTTGCGCAAACTCGGTGTTCACTTCCGCAGCGGGAAGCACGACCGTCATCAGCGAGATCGAATCATCGACCTTGGTGCCGGCATCGATCTTGGAGAGGATCGGCTGGCGCGAACCGACCGTCGGCGTGGTCTTCACGCCCTTCTTGAAGACGCCGCAACCGCCAAGAGCGAGCGCGAGAACCACCACGCTGGTCAGCGAAGCGCGGCGGAAATTGGGTTTCGGCGTCATCGAATGCATCCTCAAAACTTATTGCGCGCTCTGCACTATCGTGGCGGTGCCGGGATCCTCCACGGCATCCACCCCGAGCAACCCGGCCATCTGGCGCGTGCGGCGGCGCAGGGTATCAGGCACGGTCTTGTCCTTGGCAATCTGCGCGAACATCGCTCCGGCAAGGTCGTTCTTGCCCTGCTTGACATAGGCCATGCCGACGAGTTCACCCGCGCTGCCGAACCAGGCATTGCCGGGTACGGCCAGCGGCTTCAGACGCTCAACCACCTTGTCAGGACCGAGCTGGTCGAAAGTCAGCGAGACTTCGCGGATCGTGGCGAGATCACGGTAGGCCTGCGGAATGTCGGCATCGGCGGCAATCGCGGCAAAAGCCCTGGCCGCTTCGGCGTTCTTGCCCTGTTCGGACAGGACACCCGCCGCCAGCATCTTCGCAGTAGCGCGGTAACCGTCAGTCCCTTCGGCAGCGAGGGGGGCAACCGCATCGGTGGCAGCCTTGAGATTGCGCACTTCCAGGTTGTCGAGTGCCTTCGTCAGCACTTCGCCCTGTTCGGCAGCCTTGGCGTTGCTGTGGTTTTCATACCAGAGATAACCGCCCAGACCGAGCAGGCCCGCCACGATCAGCGCACCGACGGGCTTACCGTACTTCTGGATCGCGGTGTAGACCTGATCTTCGCGCAGGGCATCGTCCACTTCACGCAGGAAGGCATCGCCCTGCCCGGCCGAACGCTCGGCGAGTTGGTTGGAACGGGATTGCGGATTATCAGGACGGAGAGCCAAGGCAGCGCTTTCGGGAATTGGTTGACGTTTGCTAGCGTGTGTCTGGCGCGGTGTTTAGCGGATGGGCCCGCCTTTTCAACGGAATTGATTGCTCGTGCCCCACCTGCCGCGACGAGCGTGAACGCTTGCTGAAGGCTGTTCAGCGGAACGGGTTGGTCCCCAGCGCCTGCGCGTAGACTTGCGCGTAGAGGTTCGCCATCACGGACTCATCGAATTCGGCGCGGGCGCGATCACGATTGGCCTTGCCGATGGCGCGGCGCAGCGGTTCGTCACCAGCGAGCGTGGCGATTGCGCCGGCGAAGGCAGCCTCATCGTTGGCGGGCACGATGAAGCGCCGGTTTGGCTCCGCCACCATTTCCGCGACGTCACCCACGTCCGGGCTGGCAACGGCGAGCCCGGCGGCCATGGCCTCGATCACCGAAAGCGGTGCCTGTTCGCTGTCGGACGAGAGCGCGAAGAGATCGAACAGGCCGACGGCGAGCGACGGATCGGCGACGTGACCGGGCAGGTGAACGCGGTGGCCGAGCTCCAGGCGGATGGCCTCGGCTGTGATCGCCTCGCGTTCCGGGCCTTCGCCGAGGATGACAAGGTGCCATTCGGGCGGCAGATCCTTCATCGCGCGGACCATGCGCGGCAGGTTCTTCACCGCGCGCAGGCCGGCGAGCGTGCCGAGCCACTTCTCGCCGGGGCGCTTGACCACGCGAGGCAGCAGGTCGGGCTTGGGCTTGCGGGCATAGAGACCAGTGTCGATGCCGTTGGCGATGCGCTGAACCCGGCTGCGCGGCTGGTGCCAGACGGTGAGTGCAATGTGCTCAAGCTGACGCGAGGGGACCATCAGCGCACTGGCGCGGGCAAGCGCAACGCGACGGTACCAGTTGCGGCTGGTCTTGAGGCCATCGGCCTCGTCGGCATTGAAGCCGTCTTCATGGTGGATCAGGGGAGGAAGGCCCATGGTCGGCGCGAAGACCGCATGGGCCATGCACGCGTCCATCGCGCCCCAGTTGTAGGTGAGGACGAGGTCGAATCCCCGCATCGCGCGGGCGAGCTGGCGCAGGCGGCCAACGCCAAGCTTTCCCGCAAGCGGCGGAAAGCCGAACGGGAAAAACGCGGACACCTTCTTGTCGATCAGGGCCTTGGCGCCCATCGCGCCAGGTTGAGCCGAGACGATGTGATGCTCGATCGGCTGATCTTTCCGCCCCTTCCCCCAGCGGTTCATCAGCGCGACGGCGCGCCGTTCCTTGCCGCCTGCATCGAACGTCGAATGCAGGTGGAGCAGTTTCAGGGGTCCCTTGACCGGTGGGCGGCTCATGCCCGGGCCAGCAGCCGTCCGATCGCGGCGATGCTTTCCGGCTCATCGAGTGTTGGCGCATGGCCGGTGCGCGGGAGAGTGACGAGTTCGACGCCGGGCCGTGAGGCCATCTTTTGTGCGGTGGCGGCTTCGAGAATGTCGGAATTCTCGCCGCGCAAGATCAGCAGCGGACGGGTGGCGAGTGCATCGAACAGCGGCCACATGTCGACTTGCGGGGTCGCGCCGGCGGGAGCCTCGAACGGCTCGGCAATCTTCATGTCATAGTCGAAGGCGATGCGTCCGCCGGTACCCAGGACCATGATGCGCTTGGCATAGCGGAGCCATTGGGTGATGTCCCAATCGGGGTAGACGTCGCCGCTGCTTTCCTGAAGCGCGCGGGCGGCGTGCATCCAGGTTTCGAAGTTTCGCCCCTGACCGACATAGCCGCGGATGCGTTCGAGGCCTTTCTCTGAGACCTCGGGGCCGACGTCGTTGAGCACGGCGGCGGCGATGCGCTGTGGGTTGGCGGCCGCGAGCAGCATGGTGAGCAAGCCGCCGAGCGAGGTGCCGATGGAAACGAAACGCTCGATCCCTTCCTGCGCCAGCAGCGCCTCGACGTCCTGCAGATAGTGCATGGGCGTGTAGGTCATCGGGTCCTTGGCGTAATCACTGTCACCGCGGCCGCGCATTTCCGGGCAGAGGACCCGCCAAGAGCCGGCAAGGCGGGCAGCAAGATCTTCGAAATCGCGGGCGTTACGGGTCAATCCCGGCAGGCAGATTACCGGAGGTTTGCTGGAATCGCCGTCGAAGTAGCGAAAATGCAGGCGCAATCCGTCGCTGCTGGTCCAGTAGCGATCTTCGTATTCGGCCATTTCGTCTGGTATTCCGCGTGAAATCGGGGGTGCCTGCTTGCGGGCAGGCCTGGTCATGCCCACTATTGCCGGATGCAGGCGCTCCCGCAAGACGCGATCTATCGCCCCTCACCCCGTATCATGGCTCTGGCCGATTGGATCGGCGATCCGGTGAAGGCGGCGGACTTTCCCGAAACCATACTGCGCTGGCGCAATGACCGGGCGGCGGCCGAGATCGGGCTGGCGGGTCTGACCGACGAGGAATGGGTGCGCCATTTCGGGCGTTTCGAGCCTTTGGCCGACAACATGCCGGGACCGCTGGCGCTACGGTATCACGGGCATCAGTTCCGGGTTTACAACCCTGACCTGGGCGACGGGCGCGGGTTTACCTTTGCGCAGATGTTCGACGCAGGCGGGCGGCAGATGGATCTGGGCACCAAGGGTTCCGGCCAGACGCCGTGGAGCCGCGCCGGCGATGGGCGACTGACGCTGAAAGGCGCGGTGCGCGAGATTCTGGCGACCGAGATGCTCGAGGCGCTGGGGGTGAATACCAGTCGCACGCTTTCGGTGATCGAGACCGGCGAATCGCTGTATCGCGGTGACGAACCCTCGCCGACGCGATCGGCAGTGCTGGTGCGCTTGAGCCATGGGCACATCCGCATCGGCACGTTCCAGCGGCTGGCGGCGCTGGAGCTCGATGACGAGATGGCGCAACTGGTGACTTACTGCCTAGACAACTTTCCAGGGGCGAACTTTCCGGGGGGCCACACAGATGCGCCCCATCCGGCGGTGCGGTTCTTCAACCAGGTTGTCGAGCGCATGGCCGACATGGCGGCGAGCTACATGGTGGCAGGCTTCGTCCATGGCGTGCTCAATTCCGACAACATGAACGTGACGGGCGAAAGCTTCGACTATGGGCCGTGGCGTTGGCTGCCGAAGTGGGATCCTGGCTTCACCGCGGCGTACTTCGATCACCAGGGGCTTTATGCCTATGGCCGCCAGCCCGAGGCAATTCACTGGAATTGCGGGCAGTTGGCCGTGGCCTTGCGCACGCTGGTAGAGGCGCCGCCGCTGATCGAGGCGCTCAACCGCTATCCCGAGCTGTACCAGCAGGCCATGACGAAGCGATGGCTGTGGCGGCTGGGTGTGGAACAGCGAGGGCTGGAAGAGGATACGGCGCTGATCGGGGCGTGCGAAAAGGTGATGGCAAGGCGGGGACTGGGACCGGATGCGTTCTTCTTCACCCATCGCGGCGGGCGCGGACCGTTCGGGGCAAGCGAGGAGGAGCAGGCGCTGAAGGCATCGTTGGCGCCTTACGTTGCGACCGACAGTAGCCATCCGTACTGGTCCGATGCAGCACCGCAGTCCATGCTGATCGATGAAGTGGAGGCGATCTGGGCTCCGATTGCCGGACAGGACGACTGGAGCGGTCTGTTCGCCAAAGTCGATGCAGTGCGGCGCATGGGCGAGGCAATGGGCGCAAGGCCGGAACCTGTGGGTCATTCGGCCGCGTGAATTCCGCCCCGTTTGAAATCCGAAAGGCAGGGGTGGTCCCTCCCATGAATTTTGTTTAATCGGTAACCAACGCTGCGTTACGGTACGCCCGGGATCGGGACCCATCGTTCGCGCAAGAATTGAAAAGAAGAGCAGGCAAATCCGTGGCAGCTGCCGAAATCGTTTCGTTTGAACCCGCAACCGGCGCCGAAGTGTGGCGCGGCAAGATCGGCGACGTCGAAGAAGTCGTCGCGCGTGCGCGCAGGGCCTGGCCGGCATGGGCAGCGCAGCCCCTTGCCACGCGCATCGAGCTGGTGCGCCGCTTCGCCAACGAAGTGCGCAAGGACGCCGACAAGCTGGCGACAATGATCTCGCGCGAAACGGGCAAGCCGCTGTGGGAAGCGCGCACTGAAGTCGAAAGTGTCGTCAACAAGGTCGAGATCTCGATCCGCGCCTATGCCGACCGCACGTCGCAGCGCAAGCTGGACAGCGCGCTGCAAGGCACGGCGGCGCTGCGCCACAAGCCGCATGGCGTGCTGGCAGTGCTCGGGCCATACAACTTCCCGGCCCACCTGCCCAACGGCCATATCGTGCCGGCTCTGATTGCCGGCAATGCCGTGGTGTTCAAGCCTTCGGAAAAGACCCCGGCGACGGGTGAACTTCTGGCGCAGTGCTTCCACCGGGCGGGCATCTCGGCGGCCGTGGTCCAGGTGCTGATCGGTGGCCCCGCCGAGGGTCAGGCGCTGGTCGCCCATGACGGGATCGACGGCGTGCTGTTCACCGGCTCTGCCCACGCTGGCATCGCGATCAACCGCAAGCTGGCCTCGAATCCCGGCAAGATCGTGGCGCTGGAGATGGGCGGCAACAACCCGATCGTGGTGTGGGATACACCCAAGATCGAGGATACCGCCACGCTGATCGTGCAATCGGCGTTCACCAGCGCCGGGCAGCGTTGCACGGCCGGGCGGCGCCTGATCGTCAAATCTTCGATGTACGACGAGGTGGTGAGCCAGGTGAAGCATCTGGCCGACCGGATCATCGTCGGCGCTCCGTTCGACGAGCCGGCGCCCTTCATGGGCCCGGTGATCGACAACCGCACGGCTGACGGGCTGACCGAAAGTTTCGTCTACCTGCTGTCGTCGGGCGGACGGCCAATCAAGCACATGGTGCGGCTTCAGGACGGACTGCCGTTCCTGAGCCCGGCGATCATCGACGTTACCGGCATTGCCGAGCGGCCTGATGTGGAACTGTTCGGCCCGCTCCTGCAGGTGGTGAAGGTCGATGATTTCGACGAGGCGATTGCCGAGGCGAACAACACGCGGTTCGGTCTTTCTGCCTCGCTGATCGGCGGCACCCCGCAGGACTACAACCGCTTCTGGGCCAATATCAGAGCGGGCGTGGTCAACTGGAACAGGCCGACCAATGGTGCGTCGTCTGCCGCGCCGTTTGGCGGTGTCGGGCTTTCAGGCAACCACCGGCCGAGCGCCTATTACGCGGCGGACTATTGCGCCTACCCGGTCGCCTCGAGCGAGATGGATCAGCCGCGCGCAAGCATCGGCGTGGGCCTGCGCAGCGAATAGGCATTCAGCTTTTCGGATCGGGGAGCGGGAGCGCCGGATCGATCGGACCGCCGGGAACGATCGCGAGATTGCGCATGTTCTGCTGGCTGAGGTCGGGATCGACCATCAGTTGCCCTTCGAGCGCCTCGGTCATTACCGGGTCCAGCGGGGTCTTGTCCTGCTCGACAGGCGCAGACCCGCAGGCAGCGACAGTCAGTGTGAGAACGAGGCCAAGGCTGCGCATGATGGTGGACTAGCGCGGCATGGTTAAGAAAAAGGGAGCGTCCCGCATCTGCGGAGCGCTCCCTCGCCGACCTTTCAGTGCGACCCGAAGGACGGTCAATAACTCAGGAGGCCTGACTTAGCGGCAACGCGAGCCGCCACGGTCGACCTCGCGGCCGAGCAGGGCGCCACCGGCGGCGCCGAGGATCGCGCCGAGAGTGCGGTCGCCATAGTCACCGGCGACTTCACGGCCGAGCAGGGCGCCGGCTGCACCACCGATCAAGAGGCCAGTCGTGCCGTTCGAGCGGCGGCAGTAGTAGCGGCCATCATTGCCGCGCCAGACGCGGGTGTTGCGATAGACGGGGTCGCCATAATAGCGACGGTCATTTCCGCGGTAATAGTTGCGGTCGTAGCCACGGCCGTAATAGCGGTCACCGCGCCAGTCGCGGTCGCGACGACCATGTTCCCAGCTCTCGCCATTCCAGCCTTCATTCCACTGGGCGGCAACGGCGGTGCTCGCCTGAGCCTGCGGAAAGACTGCAGCGCTTGCCGGAACGGCAGCAGCGACGGTTGATGCGGCAACCAGGGCCAGGGCGGTATTCTTCAGGTTGAACATTGACGTTCTCCTCATTTGATCGAGGACCCGCACCGTTCGGAGTCTGGTCCTGTTGCTTCGTTGGTTAAGATTTACGCCCGCCAACCTGAACAGATCGCAACCGGGGCGTCAGATTTGAACTTTGCGGCGAAGCGATTGCCGTTGCCGATGAAACGAGGGCCAGAGCGGGGTTGGCCCCGTCCGACATTGCTGGCAGGGACGCCGCATGAACGAATCCAGCACCTTACGCCGGGGACTCGCATCAGCACTGGCGGCTTATGTGATGTGGGGCCTGCTCCCGCTCTATTTCCGCGCGCTTCACGCGGTGCCCCCGCTCGAACTGGTGGGCTGGCGGGTTCTGTTCACTGTGCCGGTTTGCTTCGTGATCATCAGCTTCCGCAAGCAATGGCTGGATGTCAGGGCGGCGCTGACCAGCGGCCATGTGCTCGGCCTGCTTGTGCTGAGCGCGCTGCTGATCGGATCGAACTGGCTGATCTTCGTGATCGCCATCAACAGCGGGCACGTCCTGGCGACTAGCCTTGGCTACTATATCAACCCGCTGATCAACGTCGTTCTCGGCACGGTCTTCCTCGGCGAGCGGCTGACCCGGGTACAATGGATGGCGGTGGCGCTGGCTGGTGCGGGAATAGCCCTGCTGCTCGGGGGCGCGCTGGATACGCTGGCGGTCGCGCTATCGTTGGCGTTCACGTTCGCGTTCTATGGCTTCGTGCGGAAGAAGGCGCCGGTCGGTGCGGTTCCTGGCCTGACGATCGAGACCGTGCTGCTGGTGGCGCCAGCGCTGGTCATCGTCTGGCTTGGCGCGGTTTCACCCGCGGGGTCGGCCCTCGCGATGGGCGGGCATGAGACCCCGCTACTGATCGCTTCGGGCGTGGCGACGGCGATACCGCTGCTGCTGTTCGCCGTCGCGGCGCGAAGCCTACCGCTCTCGACCTTAGGCTTCGTCCAGTTCCTGTCACCCACGCTCAGCTTCATTCTCGGGCTGACGGTGTTCGGCGAAGCGCTCGACACTACGAGGCTCGCATGCTTCGCGTTGATCTGGGCGGCAATCGCGCTCTACAGCTGGGACATGGTGAAGCGGACCCGTCAGGCCTGAAGGTTCAAGCCAGCCGCCATGCGAGAGTTTCGCCCGCATGGAACGGCACGATCAGCGTGCCGTTGCAATCGAGCACTTCAGGGACTTCCACCGGAGCCTTCTCGAGCGTGATCGTGCTTTCGTTCACCGGCATGCGATAGAACGCCGGGCCGTTGAGCGAGGCGAACGCCTCGAAGCGGTCCAGCGCGCCTTCCTCGTCGAACACGGTGACGTAGCTTTCGAGCGCGAAGGGCGCGTTGAAGATGCCGGCGCAGCCGCAGGCAGTTTCCTTGAGGTGCTTGGCGTGCGGCGCGGTGTCAGTGCCGAGGAACACGCGCTCGCAGCTGGAGGTGGCAAGCTTGCGCAGGGCAAGGCGGTGCTTTTCGCGCTTGGCCACCGGCAGGCAAAAGGCATGTGGCCGGATGCCGCCGACCAGCATGGCGTTGCGGTTGATGTGGAGGTGCTGCGGCGTGATCGTGGCCGCGACGTTCGGCCCCGCCCCTTGCACGAACTGCGCGGCTTCCTCGGTGGTGATATGTTCGAAAACAATCCTGAGCTCGGGCATGTCGGCAACAAGGCGCGTCAGTGTGCGGTCGATGAAAACGGCTTCGCGATCGAAGATGTCGACGTGGCTGTCGGTGACTTCGCCATGGATCAGCAGCGGCATGCCGATGCGCTGCATGACCTCCAGCACCGGATAGATATTGCGGATGTCGGTGACACCGTGGGCAGATCCGGTGGTGGCATGGGCGGGGTAAAGCTTGGCCGCGATGAACACACCTTCGGCAAAACCGCGCTCAACTTCGGCAGTGTCGGTCGAATCGGTCAGGTAAAGCGTCATCAGCGGGGTGAAATCGCTGCCCGCCGGGAGCGCGGCAAGGATGCGGTCGCGATAGGCGGCAACGCCCGCAACATCGGTCATCGGCGGCGAAAGGTTGGGCATGACGATCGCCCTGGCAAACTGGCGCGCGGTATAAGGTGCGACACCAACGAGCACGTCCTTGTCGCGCAAGTGGGTGTGCCAGTCATCGGGGCGGCGGATCGTCAGAGTCGTCGTTGTCGTCATGGGGTTCCCCTTAGCGGTGACGCTTCCTATCTACCAGTCATGACCCGCCTCTTCGAACGCGCCCTGATCCGCCTTTCTCCGCTTGAGCCCGGCGAGGATGTTGCCGGTTTCCTGCAGGGGCTTGTGACCCACGATGTCAAAGGTGTGCTGCCGGTGTGGACGGCGCTGCTGAGCCCGCAGGGCAAGGTGCTGTTTGACTTCCTCGTCTGGCCCGATGGCGTGGATGGCCTGCTGATCGATTGCGAGGCGGCCAGTGCCGATGCCCTGGCCAAGCGCCTCATGCTCTACCGGCTGCGGCGCAAGATCGGGATTGAACGGGCCGATTCGCTCGGCGTGTTCTGGGAGGATCACCCCGGCGATGGAGGCGCGGACGATCCCCGTCTGCGCGCGCTGGGGCAGCGGTGGATTGCGCCGGTGTCCGATGCTGACGAAGCGGGAGACGATGCATGGCGCGCGCATCGACTCAAGTTGGGCGTGGCCGAAGGCCAGGCTGAATTGGGCAACGGCGAAGTGCTCTGGCTTGAGTGCAACGCCGTGGACCTCAATGGCGTGAGCTTCACCAAGGGCTGCTATGTGGGTCAGGAGAATACGGCGCGGATGAACTGGCGACAGAAGGTCAATCGTCGGCTGGTGGTGGTGCCGCTGGACAAGTCAGACCCGGCGCGGCAGCGCGTGGCCTATGCGGACCTTGGCCTTGCGGTTGACCATCGCCGGGTGGATGACATTCCAGCCGACCTTGCCCCGGACTGGATGGACCTCAATCCGCCTGAGTAACCTGCCCGGCGGCAATTCCTTCGATCAGCATCTGTTCGGCGCGATCGCGCGCTGCGGTGCGTGGCAGTTCCAGACCCTTTGCAAGCGGGCCGCCCATCAAGGCATCGCCCAAGGCCATGAGCGTGAGCGCAAGGGTGGTGCTGCGCTGCGCGTCGGAACTGTATTCCTCAAGATCGACGACGAGATCGTGAATGGTGTCGACGATGGGGTCGAGCGCATCCTCGTTGCCGGAAAGCAACATCCACGAGGCCAGCGCGCCCGCGCCTTCACGGTCAAAGGCATCAAATGTCAGGTCCACGACATCGCGGGGTTTGCCGATGCCCGAGCGGCTGGCGATCACCGCATCGCGGATAGTGGCGCAGATCGTCTCGGCAAGATGCTTGGCCAGTGCCTTCTGGAGACCGGACGCGGAGCCGAAGTGATGCAGCAGGTTGGCGTGCGTACGACCGATTCGCCCGGCAACAGCCTTGAGCGTGACAGCCTGAGGGCCCGCTTCCACCAGCAGCGCGCGCGCGGCTTCGAGCGCAGCCATGCGGCTTTCTTCAGGCGGAAGACGCTTCCTTATTGACATTGGTGTAAGCACGCCTAGATTACGGCTCATGACTGCCATGACCCCCACGATCGCCCTAGAGCGCACCGCCGCCTCCGGCAAGGCCGTGCCCACCCCATCGGACCTGACGATCACGATACGCGACCGTCGCTTTGGCCGCAATGAGCCTGCGGGCCGCTGGTGGCTGGCTGGCGATCCGGTGGCAACAGCGTGGCACAATGCACTGTCGGGCACGTTTCCTCGCGGCGAGGCGTTCTTCATCGAAGCGGTCAAGGCGCACCGCGATGGCGTGCCGTCAAAGCTCGAGGCCGAGATCCGGGCTTTCGTGAAGCAGGAGATCAACCACACGCGCGAGCACATCGCGTTCAACCGTCAGGCCGAAAACGCCGGTTACGACATGGCGCGGATCGACAAGCGCGTCGAGGAACTGCTGGCGCTGACCAAGGACCGCCCGGTCATTCTCAACCTGGCGGCCACCATGGCGCTGGAGCACTACACCGCGATGATGGCGCACGAATTCCTTGCCAACCCTGCACACTTTGCCGGGGCAGAGCAGGAAGCCGCCGACATGTGGCGCTGGCACGCGATCGAGGAAATCGAGCACAAGGGCGTTGCCTATGACACCTGGCTCCATGCCACGCGCAACTGGAGCCGGTGGAAACGCTGGAAGGTCAAGAGCCTGATGATGGTGGTGGTGACGAAGAACTTCATCACCCACCGCGTCGAGGACACGATGGACCTGCTGGCGCAGGACGGGCTGACGGGCGCCAAGTGGAAGTGGAAGCTGGCCGCCTACCTGCTGTGGAAGCCCGGCGTGATCCGCCGCATCTTCCCGGCCTGGCTCCGCTACTTCCTGCCGGGGTTCCACCCGTGGCAGCACGACGACCGCGCGCTGATCGGCAAGGCCGACAGCGAGTTTCCCGATGCGGTGATGCCGCGCTGAAGATCGAAGGGCTCCCGGTGGGGAGCCCTTTTTTACATCAGGCGGCGCGTCGCATCGGCTCGAATCCGCCATCTTCCGGGCCGTCACAATCGACCGGGGCAACCAGATCAATGACGTGGTGGATAGTGGGCGCAGGCTTGGCCCGCGCCGGACTATGGCCGAGGCGGATTTCGCCGGTCGGCCGGAAGCCTGCCTTCTCCAGAACCCTTGCCGAGGCCGGATTGTCGGCGAAATGGCGCGCATTGACGCGGCGATGGCCGAGCGTGCGCGCCAACGAGAGGAGGCTGCGCACGGCTTCGGTAGCAAAGCCGCGGCCCCAGTGCGCCTGTGCGACCCAGTAGCCAAGTTCGGTCTCGCCCGCATCCTCGATGAGGCCGACGCAGCCGATCAGCCGCGATCCATGGGCACCTGGAAGCGTTGCAAGGAAGTGCGGGTGATTGTCACCTTGGGGAGCCGCGACGAAACGCTTGGCGTCGTCGGGGCCATAGGGCCATGGCGCGCGCGAGAGATTGCGCACGACGGCCTCATCGTCGATCAGGGCATGGAGTTCGGCCCAGTCCTCCGGCCAGGCAGGCCGCAGGAACAGCCGTTCGCTGCGAATGAACATCAGATTCTCCTTCATCGGCCCCTCTGCAAGCGCGCCTAAAACGCTGACGTGACAGAGGTATTGCGCCCTTCGCCGGATCGGACAGTCTTTGCATCCGATTGCGAGGGGAGCGGTTTGCGTCCGAGGGAGACATGAAAAGAGGGAGATGGGCGGGGCCCTCTCCCTCTATCGGCCAGCTACGAAGTGCTGGCGGGGCCACCCCATCGGGATGGCCCTTTGAATGACCATCCGGTTATTCAGCCGCTTCGGCCATCATGTCGACCGACACGTACTTGCGGCCAAGCTTGCCAGCGTGGAAGCGTACGCGGCCTTCGCCAAGCGCGAACAGGGTGTGATCCTTGCCCATGCCGACGTTGGCGCCCGGGTACACCTTGGTACCGCGCTGGCGGATGATGATGTTGCCGCCGACCACTTCCTGGCCACCGAACTTCTTCACGCCGAGGCGACGACCGGCTGAGTCGCGACCGTTGCGCGAAGAGCCGCCTGCTTTCTTGTGTGCCATCTCAGATTACTCCGAATTCCGTTTGCGCTCAGGCGACCGAGACGATGCGCAGCAGGGTCATCTGCTGGCGGTGACCGTTGCGGCGACGATAGTTGTGGCGACGGCGCTTCTTGAACACGATCACCTTCTCCGACTTCGCCTGGGCGATGATCTCTGCCGAAACAGTGACCTTCGCGGCGTCAGCCAGCGAATCACCTTCACCGGCGAGGAGGACTTCACTCAGCGTGATCTTGTCGCCGGCTTCGCCTGCCAGCTTCTCGACCGCGATCTTGTCTCCGGCGGCGACCCGATACTGCTTGCCGCCCGTGCGCACGATTGCGAACATCGTTCTGTGTATCCGTTCCAAAAGCCCGGTTGCCCTGGGCGATTCCAAATGAGGCGCCCAACGCCTGCGAATCGCTGACTGAGGGCAACATACCGATACCCCGCTGCTGCAGGGTCCCGGAAAGAGTGGCGCGGATAGTCAAACACGGCCCCGCTGTCAATGCCCGCAATCAAGGGAACTTGGCAGCTTCGCGCCCGAAATCCGGCTTCGTGACGCCCGGCCACCAAGCAAGGCTGGCGAGCGCGCGTGCGCATGCTATGGCGACGTTCATGGCTCGCCACAAGACTTTGATCGCCCTGCGCACAGCCGCTCCGCGTGTTGCCGCCCATCGTGCTGCCATCGTGGCCGCTCTCGCCGCTGCTACCCTGCTGGGCGGCTGCGCCGACCGCGACAGGTTCCCCTCCCTCGCCCGGAGGCCCGCAGAAGACGCCTATCGCACAGCGCAGGCGGCGCCTCCTGCTCCGCCCGCTCCGGCCGTCATGTCCGAAGGCATGGCCAAGCGGTTGGCTGACCTGACCGAGCGAGCGCGCGACGCACATTCTGCATTCGAGGGCGCTCGAGCCTCGGCCACCCGCGCCGTCAGCGCCGCACGCGGCGCACCGAAGGGCACGGAGAACTGGTCAGTGGCATCGCTGGCGGTGGCGCAACTGGAATCGGCGCGGGCGCGGGCCGGACTGCCGCTTGCCGATCTTGACCGGCTGGAGGCAGAGGCAAGCAATCGTGCGGTCGACGGGTCCGATGCAGATCTCAAGGCCGTGCGCGAGGCGCGCGGGCAGGTCGAGGCGCTGGTCGCAAGTGAGACTTCGGTAATCGATTCGCTGCTTTCGCAACTTGCCGGATAGGAAAAGGGCGCCGCGCTCAAGCGCAGCGCCCTTCGGGGGGTAATCGATAGGTCAGCGGACCGTCGCGACAATCACGGCGATGGCAAGGCCCCACACCGCGATCAGCACTGGCAGGATCAGCACCTGCGCCATGGCCGAGCCGGCATCAAGCTTGCCCGAAAGGGTCTGGATGCCCTTGCGGCGGAAATCGTACCAGCCGAGCGCATCGGGGTGCCGGTCCGCGCCGAGCTTGGTCCAGACCGCCGGGATACCGAAAGCGCAGGCGACGAAGAGCACGAATATCGTCATCGGGATGGCAAGTTCGCCATTGCCGAAGATCGAGGCCATCATGGCAATGAAGGCGAGATAGCCGCCAGCCGACACGGCATAGAGCCCGCCGGGCAGGCCAAAGTTGCGATCGACAGTGGTGTGGTGCGGCTGCTCGACGATTTCGGCGACATGCTCGATCCGGTCGGCGGCGATGTGCATGCTCATGGACTGGGCTCCTTTTGCTGGAGCCTTCATGCGCCTGTCGCGGAGGCTATTCCTTGACGCGAATCAAATGCGCCAGCGGGAAATGTCTTCGTGATCCTCTGGCCTGGGTTCGATCCAGCGCCAACCCGCTGCGGTCTTCTCACGCTTCCAGAACCACGATTCGCTCTTGAGGTGGTCCATGGCGAAATCGGCGGCGGCGAAAGCGTCACGACGATGGCGGGCGGCGGCACAGACGAGGACGATCGCGTCACCGGGATGCATCACGCCGCTGCGATGGAGGATGAGCAGGCCTTCGACGGGCCACCGCTTTTCGGTCACCCGGGCCAGCTCTTGCATTCCGGGGAGGGTCATCGGTTCATAGTGCTGCAGTTCGAGCGCTTCGACGCCGCCCGAATCGCGAACCTGGCCGAGAAAGGTGACGATGCCGCCCGCGTTGGGGTGACGCGCATTGAACGACGCGATCTCGGCGGCAGGATCGAACGCCTCGAGCGAAAGACGGACGTCAGCCACCGCTCACCGGGGGAAGGAAGGCGAGTTCGTCACCTTGGCCAAGGACAATGCCGCCGACGTCAGTGAGGAGGCGGCCATTGAGCGCCATACGGACCTTTTCGCCCAGCAACTGGACGGCGAGTGCAGGATCGAGCGTCGCAAGGACCCGTTCGACCGGTCCGGGCTGGACTGCCATTTCGGACAGGCCGGCTGCGTCTTCCAGCCGCCCCATGAACACCAGCTTTGCCATGGTTCAGCCGCCCGTCGTGGACATATGGCGCGACACGGCGGGCGCGCTGCCGGGCCTATCGATCACGAAGGCGTGACGTTCCTGCTTTTCGCCCATGGCGCGGGCGAAACATTCGGACAGGGCACTGTCCGGATTATCGGAGCGCAGCGCGGCACGCAGGTCGACGCGCCCTTCGCCACCGAGGCACATGTAGAGTTGGCCGGTGGCCGTGACGCGCACGCGGTTGCAACCGGCGCAGAAATTGCCGGTAAGCGGGGTTATGAAGCCGAGGCGACCGCCGGTTTCGGCAATGTCGACGTAGCGCGCCGGGCCGCCGGAGCGTGCATCGCTGTCGGTCAGGGTCCAGCGCGTCTCGAGATCGCGGCGGACGGCATCGAGCGGGAGGTAGTGATCGAAGCGGTCGCCTTCGATCTCGCCGAGCGGCATGACCTCGATAAGAGTCATGTCGTGCCCTGCACCATGCGCCCATTCGATCAGCCCGGGAATTTCGGCCTCATTGATGTCCTTGAGCGCGACGGCGTTGATCTTGACCCTGAGGCCCGCGGCTTTGGCAGCGGCGATGCCTTCAAGCACCTGCGGCAGCATGTCGCGCCGGGAGAGCTTGGCAAATGCCTCACGGTCCAGCGTGTCGAGCGAGACGTTGATCCGCTTGACGCCCGCGGCCGCGAGGTCATCGGCGAATTCGGTCAGCCGCGTGCCGTTGGTCGTCAGCGTCAGTTCGTCTAGCCCATCGCCCAGTTTGCGGCCCAGCGCGCGGACCAGATCCATCATGTCGCGGCGGACCAGCGGCTCGCCCCCGGTCAGACGAATCTTGCGAACGCCGCGGGCAATGAAGTGGAGCGAGAGTCGGTGCAGCTCTTCGAGAGTAAGGACTTCAGCCTTGGGCAGGAACTCCATGCGCTCGGGCATGCAGTAGGCGCAGCGCAAGTCGCAGCGGTCGGTCACCGAAAGGCGGAGGTAGGTGATCCGGCGGGCGAACCGATCAATCAGAGGCGCTTGGCTGCTCACTTCTCGAGATATACGAAGTCGCGCGCGTAAGATTCAAGAGCCGCGCCGGCATCGACGAACAAAGTCTGCCCGGTGACCGATTTGGCGCTCGCAAGGTAGTGCACGGCGTCGGCGATTTCGTCGGCGCCAGGGAGGCGCTTGAGCGGCATGATGTCCTCGAGCCGCCGCCATTGTTCGGCGTCGTAATCAGCAGTCGGCAGGATCAGGCCCGGCGCGACCCCGTTGACGCGCACCTTGGGCGCCATGGCGCGGGCCATCGTTCGCACCGAGGCATGAAGCGCCTGCTTCGAAAGCGTGTAGCTGATCTGGTCCGGCACGGGATTGAGCACGCGCTGGTCGAGGATGTTGACCACGGAACCGCCCCGCTCGCCCAAGGCCTCGGCGAAGGCGCGGGTCAGCAGCAGCGGGGCGAACAGGTTCACACGGAAGTGCTGTTCGAGCGCTTCGGAGGTGATCGTCTCGGCGCGATCATCATGGAACAGCGAGGCGCAGTTCACCAGCAGGTCGGGCGAGCGACCGGCAAGCGCGGTCACTTCGCAGAGCAGGTTGGGTGGATAGGCGGGATCTTCGAGGTCGCCCGATACGGGATGGACCGCAGCACCGAACCATTCGAGCTGGGCCTTGAATTCATTGTCGAATGTCGAGGCGCGGTGCGCGTGGAGGGCCAGGTCCCAGCCCTCACCCGCAAGCTTGCGGGCAATCGCGCCGCCGATCCGGCGCCAACCGCCGGTGACCAGCGCGAGTGGGCGCTGGCTCAAGCCTTGCGCTCGCGCTTCAGGGTGATCCCGATTTCCTCGCCGTTCTCGCTGATCGCCAGCTTCACGATCTTCACTTCCACCCACTGAACCCGATCATCCTGCAACATCAGCGTTTCGATGATGTGATCTGCCACGGCCTCGATCAGCTTGAAATGCACCCCCTTGGGCAAGCCGTCAGTGGCCGCAAACTTGAGGTCCATGTAGTTCTTGCTGGCCGCAAGCGGGCAATCGGCGGTGTAGCGATCCTGATGCCTGAGCCCGACTCGCATCGTGATGCGCAGGGGCTGCGGACGGCCGGTCTCTTCCGAATAGATCCCGGTCAGGACATCGGTTTCGAGATTGGCGACTTCGAGGATCAGGCTGTCTGACATGGGATGAGCTCTTTGGCACCGGCGCGACCTCAAGTCCATCGCACCGGGTGGGATTCAGCTTTTCCAGCGGGCGAAGATGGCCGTGGGCAAGTGACGTCCGCCCCCACCCTGTTCGCGGATGCAGAGGTCGCCGTGCTCGATCGTGCCGGGCAGGTCCTTCAGGGCCTCTGCCAGAAGCCCGGCAATGGCGAGGGAGGACATACGGACAGCATAGACGGTGAGGAACAGGAAGCGGCTGTCGGCATCGAGCAGTTGCGCGCAGTCGTTGATAAGGCCCGGCAGACCTTCCTCGAGGCGCCAGACTTCGCCATCGGGACCGCGGCCGAACTTGGGCGGATCGAGGATGATGCCATCGTAGCGGCGACCACGGCGTACTTCGCGGGCAGTGAACTTGGCAGCATCGTCGACGATCCAGCGCACGGGGCGCTCTGACATGCCCGAAAGCTGGGCATTGGCGCGGGCCTGGGCGACGGACTTCCTCGAGGCGTCTACGTGGGTGACGGGGCCATATTCTGACAGCGCCAGCGTGCCGACGCCGGTGTAGCCGAACAGGTTGAGCGTCTGCGCGTCAGGCTTGCCGGCAAGACGCTCGCCCATCCAGTCCCACACCGGAGCCATGTCCGGGAAGAAGCCGAGGTGCCGGAACGGGGTACAGGAGGCGGTGAAGCGGACGTCGTTCCAGCCAAGCTCCCAGCCCTCGCGCGGGACCGGGCGATCGAACTGCCAGCGACCGCCACCGTCCTCGTCGGAACCTGGGACGAACTCGGCGTCGGCGCTCCAGTCCGAAGTGCGCGGTGTCCACATCGCCTGCGGTTCAGGGCGGATGAACCGGTGCGGGCCGTATTGCTCCAACTTCCGACCGTGGCCGGAATCCAGCAGCGCGAATTCCGCCCAGCCCTCGCCGACCATCAGCTTCGGCTGGAGATCGAGATCAGCCATGCTTGAGCGTGGCGCGCTCGGCGACGTAGGCGGCGACAGCATCATACTCGCCGGGAAGGCGATCATAGCGCTCCTCGCGCTCGAACAGATCACCTACGCGCGAAGGCAGGCCCGGGCGGACGCCGGTGGCGCGCTCTACCGCGTCGACGAACTTGGCGGGATGGGCGGTGGCGAGCGTGACGATCGGCACGCCCGCGGGGATACCTTCTGCAACGCGAGCGGCGTGGAGGCCGATTGCCGTGTGGGGATCGAGCACTTCGCCGCAAGCCTCATAGGCCCAGCGCATGGCATTGGCCATCTGACCGGCATCGGCGCGCTCGGAGGTGAACAATTCAGCTGCCGATTCGCGCTGCGCGTTGGTCAGCTGCATCGCCCTGGTCGCCTCGAAGTGCTTCATCTGCGCGGCAAGCGCAGAGCCGTCTCGGCCGCAGCCGTCAAACAGCAGGCGTTCGAAGTTCGAGGACACCTGGATGTCCATCGATGGCGCAGCCGTTGGCGTGACGGTGCTGGCGGAATAGTCGCCGCTGGACAGCGCGCGGTGGAGGATGTCGTTGACGTTGGTTGCAACGATGAGGCGCTCGATCGGCAGGCCCATCTTGGCCGCGACGTATCCTGCAAAGACATCGCCGAAGTTGCCCGTCGGAACCGAGAACGCAACCTTGCGCTGTGGTGCGCCAAGCTGGAGCGCGGCGTAGAAGTAGTAGACCACCTGCGCCATCAACCGTGCCCAGTTGATCGAGTTAACCGCTGCGATGCCGAAGCGGCTGGTCATTGCGGCATCGTTGAACATGCGCTTCACCATCGCCTGAGCGTCGTCGAAGCTGCCGTCGATGGCGATGTTGTGGACGTTGGGCGCGATGACCGTGGTCATCTGGCGACGCTGCACGTCGGACACGCGGCCATGTGGATGGAGCATGAAAATGTCCACCTTGGCACGGCCGGCAACAGCGTCGATCGCGGCCGAGCCGGTATCGCCCGAGGTCGCGCCGACGATAGTGATGTGATCATCGCCGCGCGCAAGGAACTCCTCGAACAGCAGGCCGAGCAGCTGCAGCGCGACGTCCTTGAACGCGAGCGTGGGGCCGTGGAACAGTTCGAGCACCCACTGCGTCTCGTCGAGCTGCTTGAGCGGGACGACAGCGGCGTGGGCGAAACGGCCATATGCCTGTTCGCACAGTTCAAGCAGGCGGTCCGGCGTCAGACAGTCGCCGACAAAGGGCTGCATGATCGTCTGCGCCAGCTTCGCGTAGGGCAAACCGGCCATGGCGGCGATCTCGTCCGCGCTGAACTGCGGCCATGCCTCGGGCACGTAGAGGCCGCCATCCGAGGCGAGGCCTGCGAGCGTGACGCCCTGGAAATCGAGCGAGGGTGCCTGCCCCCGGGTGCTGACGTACTTCATGGGTTTGCGCGGTTAGCGGCCAAGGGCGCAAAGGGCAAGGATTGAGGCGCCCCTTGCTTTCAGGACGGTGAGCCCCGCTCCCGCCAACGCTTGCGCAGGGCGAGGGCATAAATGATCAGTGCCACACCGGCGAAGAAGAACCATTGCACCGCATAGGCAAGGTGGTTGTTGGGAATGTCGCTGGGGTTGGGATTCGCACTGGCCTCGAAGCCGGAAATCGCGGGGTCGGCTATCAGGCGGGCGTTTCCATCCATGTAGGGCGCAATCAAACCACTGACCTCTCCGCCTTCCCACTCGGGATGCTGGGGGCCTTGGGTCCAGCCTACCTGGACATACGCTGTCTTGTTCCCATCAATCCCGCAGAGCACGACATGGACGTAACCTGCCTGATCTTTGCCGTTTCGCCCGGCGATGGAGTTCCAATCCGAGGTGAAGCGGCAATTCACGCTCGACCGGCGGAACAGAACGGCCTCGGTCTGCTGCGGATCGGCCGAAGGGAACGGCACTGCCGCCGGATTTGCCATGGCCGCCGCGTAATGCGCCATGAGGTTCTGCTTCCACTGCAGCCGCTCAAGCTGCCAGACCCCGAGCCCGATCATGGTCAAGATAGCAGCAATCACGATCACGGTAGAGACAATCGGCACGCGCCGCATCAAAGAAGACCTTCCTTTTCGAGTCGCGCCATCAGCACGGTTGCCTTGGCGTAGCGCAGGGCGACGGTCACGACGGCCGGGACGAGCGTTCCCCACAGGCCAATCAGCGCCCAGATCGGCAACTGGACAATATCGTCCAGCTTGAGCGCAGCAAGGACCAGCAGGATCGTGATGGGGAGGACCACGAGATACATTCCCCGCCCTCGCGGCTCATGGCGTTCGAATTCCAGCCCGCATGAAGCGCACCGTTCCGCCAGAGCCCCGAGCCCAGCCCACAGCCCGTTCGCGCCACAGCGTGGGCATAAACCGAAAAGGGCAGCCTGGGTGATCCCCGGCTGCCCCTTCGTGTTCTGACTTTTGCCTTCGGGCATCAGTGGGTGGGATAACCCCAGCTGCCCCACACGTAGATCGCCACGAACAGGAACAGCCAAACCACGTCAACGAAGTGCCAATACCACGCAGCCGCTTCGAAGCCGAAGTGCTGGCGCGGGGTGAAATGGCCCTTGTACGCACGAATGAGGCACACGATCAGGAAGATCGTGCCAACGATCACGTGGAAGCCGTGGAACCCGGTCGCCATGTAGAACGACGAACCGAAAGTGTTGGTGCCGAAGGCGAACGGTGCACCAGCGTATTCATATGCCTGGATGCCCGAGAAAAGCAGGCCGAGCAGGATCGTCGCCCAAAGGCCCTTCTTGAGACCTTCGCGATCACCATGGATCAGAGCGTGGTGCGCCCAGGTAAGCGTGGTGCCCGAGCAGAGCAAGATCAGGGTGTTGAGCAACGGCAGGTCAAAGGGATCCATCACCGCTTCGATCGCCTTGGGTGGCCACTGGCCACCAACCACTTCGGCCAATTCCGAGGGGAACAGCGAAAAGTCGAAGAACGCCCAGAACCAGCCGACGAAGAACATCACTTCGGAAGCGATGAAAAGAATCATGCCGTAGCGCTGATGGAGCTGAACGACCGGAGTATGGTCGCCCGCATGCGCTTCCTTGATGATCTTGCCGAACCACGAGAAGAACGTGACGATGACGCCCAGCAGGCCAAGCAGCATGACGGCAGTGCCGCCAGCCATCTTGTGCATGTAGAGCACGCCACCGCTGGTCATGGTCAGGGCCGAGATGGCACCGACGAAGGGCCACACGTCGGGCGGAAGGATATGATAATCGTGGTTCTTTGCGCCGGCCATGATCGCCTCAATTCCCCCAGTCAAATCTGGTCGTAATGGCTTGCCCGCAGCAGGACGCTACAGGAGCAGTTCATCTGGGCCTTTATCGCCGTGCTTGCGCGCGGTCCAGAGGCTTTTCTGCCAATGAGGCAAGTGGCTTGTTCGCAGCGGAATTGCCGGCCTGCGCCGCACTTTCGGGAGTCTCGTTGAACGTGTAGCTCAACGTGATCTCCTCGATATTGCTGGCACCGGGATCGTCGAGAATCGCGGGATCGACATAGTAGATCACCGGCATGCGCACATCCTGGCCGGGCATCAGCTTCTGTTCGGTGAAGCAGAAGCACTGGATCTTGTTGAAGTACTTGCCAGCCTGCTCGGGTGAGACGTTAAATATCGCGGTTCCGGTGATCGGGCGGCCCGAGAGGTTCCGGGCCTCGAACGTTGCGATCTTGCGTTCACCGATGCGGAGATCTTGCGTCACCTGCTGCGGCTTGAACATCCACGGCATGCCCGGCGCGGTGTTGGCATCGAAACGGACGCGGATCATCCTTGCGGCGACCTTTACGCCGGCCAATTTCTCCGAATCCGCGCGCTGCGTGGTGCCACCGTAACCGGTGACCTGACAGAACAGGCGGTAAAGTGGAACCGAAGCATAGCCAAGCCCGAGCATCGCCAGCGCAGCGCCAGCGGCCATCAGGCCAACGTTGCGGTTCTTGCGCTGGTCGGGAACGACTGCGCCAGCCATGTCAGTGGTTCACTTGTGCAGCGATCTTCACGATCGAGATCGCGAAGAAGAGCACGGCAAGCGATCCGAGCACGATGCCGAGGACCTTGTTGCGGCTGCGCTGACGTGCGCGATAGAGCGTGGTCTCTTCCTTGCCGAGGTGCGTATTCTGCTTGGGGTCGTTCATCATTGCCAGCCTTGCACTGTGGCAAGCCGGTCCCCCGCCAGCATGCCGAAAAGGACGAAGAGATAGAGTACCGAATAGGCGAAGAGGCGCTTTTCAGGCTTCATCTTGTCATCGGGTACCGAACTGCGCAGTCCCACTTGGATCGAGAGCGCCACGAAGATCACCCCCAGCACCAGCGCGGAAACACCGTAGACCCAGCCCGTTCCGCCGATCCACCAAGGCGCGAGCGTGACGGGCAGAAGCAGCAGGGCATAAATCAGGATCTGGCGGCGCGTCGACTTCTCGCCTGCGACCACTGGCATCATCGGTATGCCGACTTTCGCATAGTCAATCTGCACGAACAGGGCGAGTGCCCAGAAGTGCGGCGGTGTCCACATGAAAATGATCAGGAACAGCAGAACAGGCATCAGCGTGATGTTGCCCGTCACCGCTACCCAGCCGATCAGCGGCGGGAACGCCCCCGCCCCGCCACCGATCACGATGTTCTGCGGCGTCCGAGGCTTGAGCCAGACGGTGTAGATCCAAGCGTAGTAAAAGATCGAGAAGGCGAGAATTCCAGCCGCCAGCCAGTTCACGCCCAGCCCCATGATCACGACCGATGCGCCAGATAGCGCAAAGCCGAAATCGCGGGCCGAGGTCGGGTCCATGCGGCCCGATGGCAGCGGCCGCTTCGACGTGCGCTTCATGCCTGCGTCGATATCGGCTTCCCACCACATGTTGAGCGCCGCAGCGCCGCCAGCACCGACGGCGATGCACAGGATCGCAGTGAAGGCGAGGATCGGGTGGATCTGGCCGGGCGCGGCTAGAAGGCCGCACAGGCCGCTGAAGATGACCAGCGTCATCACGCGCGGCTTGGTCAGCGCGAAGAAATCGCGCCACTCCGCGGGCAGGGCTACGGTCGAGCCGAGGGGTGTTGCAGAATCCATGATTGGCCGCGCCTATACGCGCACCTGACGTTCATGGAAAGCGAAACGGGACGAGGCGTTCGGGCAGGTTTGTTGTGCTTGGTCCGGGCAAGAAAAGGGCCCCCGGATCGCTCCGGAGGCCCTTTCTGTTTCAGCCCTTGGGCTGACGATACGCTCAGTGTGCGTGAGCCGCGTCGTCAATCACCGGCAGGGTTTCGAACTGGTGGAACGGCGGGGGCGAGGACAGGGTCCACTCCAGCGTCGTCGCACCTTCACCCCAGTAGTTGGCTTCGGCCTTCTTGCCTGCAAGGAAGGCGTAGAGGATGTTGATGAAGAACACGCCGATCGAGACAGCCATGATCACATAGCCGAGCGACGCGATCTCATTCCAGTACGAGTAGGCAACAGCGTAGTCCGGATAACGGCGCGGCATGCCCTGGACCCCGAGGAAGTGCATCGGGAAGAAGATCAGGTTCACGCCGACGAAGAAGATCCAGAACTGCAGGTGGCTCAGGAACTCGGAGTGCATACGGCCGCTCATCTTCGGGAACCAGTAATAGAACCCGGCGAAGAGCGAGGTCACGGCACCCAGCGACAGCACGTAGTGGAAGTGTGCGACGACGTAGTAAGTGTCGTGCAGATTGTCGTCCACGCCGCCGTTGGCCAGCACCACGCCGGTGACGCCGCCCACGGTGAACAGGAAGATGAAGCCAAGTGCCCAAACCATGGGCGACTTGAACTCGAGGCTGCCGCCCCACATCGTTGCGATCCACGAGAAGATCTTGATGCCGGTCGGAACCGCGATGACCATGGTCGCGGCCGTAAAGTACATCTTCGTGTTCACGTCGAGGCCGGTGGTATACATGTGGTGCGCCCACACGATGAAGCCGACGACGCCGATCGCAACCATGGCGTAGGCCATGCCGAGGTAGCCGAACACCGGCTTCTTCGAGAAGGTCGAGATGATTTGGCTGATGATGCCGAAGCCAGGCAGAATCATGATGTAGACTTCGGGGTGGCCGAAGAACCAGAACAGGTGCTGGTAGAGAACAGGGTCACCGCCGCCAGCAGGATCGAAGAAGGTCGTGCCGAAGTTGCGATCGGTCAGCAGCATGGTGATGGCGGCGGCCAGAACGGGCAGCGCCAGCAGCAGCAGGAATGCGGTGACGAGCACGGACCACACGAACAGCGGCATCTTGTGCAGGGTCATGCCCGGCGCACGCATGTTGAAGATCGTGGTGATGAAGTTGATCGCACCGAGGATCGAACCCGCGCCTGAAAGGTGCAGCGAGAAGATCGCGAAATCGACGGCCGGTCCGACCGAACCTGAGGTGGACAGCGGTGCATAGACCGTCCAGCCCGTGCCGGCACCGATGCCCGTGCCGCCCGGCATGAATGCCGAGAACATGAGCGAGCAGAAACCGACGAAAGTCAGCCAGAACGACACGTTGTTCATGCGCGGGAAGGCCATGTCCGGCGCACCGATCATGATCGGAACGAACCAGTTGCCAAAGCCGCCGATGATTGCCGGCATGACCATGAAGAACACCATGATCAGACCGTGGGCGGTGATCAGCACGTTCCACATGTGGAGCGTGGCGTTGAAATCAGCCGCGTTGCCTCCAAGGAACTCGGTCCACCACCCAAGGTACTGAATACCAGGCGCAGCGAGTTCGGCACGCATGATGCCGGATACGGCACCACCGATGACCCCCGCGAAGATTGCGAAGATCAGGTAGAGCGTGCCGATGTCCTTGTGATTGGTAGACATGAACCAGCGGGCGAAAAACCCAGGCTTGTGGTCATGATCGTGGTCGTGCGCATCGTGATGCGCATCGAAACCTTCGTTTGCGGGAATGGTGGCCATCTCGGTCAAACCTTGTGCATGAACATCGCGTCAGGCGGCAGGGGCAGCCGAAGCTGCTCCCACGGTGCCGCCAGGCTGGGTCTTCACCCAAGCCTCGAACTTGTCGCGCGGCAGGGCTTCCACCGCGATCGGCATGTAGCCGTGGCGGGCGCCGCACAGCTCGGAGCACTGGCCGTAATAAACGCCCGGCTCCTTGATGAAGAGAACCTTCTCGTTGATGCGGCCCGGCACGGCGTCGAGCTTGAACCACAGCGACGGTACGGCAAAGGCGTGGATCACATCCGAACCGATGGTCTGAATGCGGACCGGCTCACCTGCAGGCACGACCATGCGGTTATCAACAGCGAGCTGTGCCGGTTCACCGTTCTTCACCGCATCCTCATCCGGCAGCATGTTCGAAATGACCTCGAAGCCGCCGTTGTCCGGATAGGTGTAGCCCCAGTACCACTGATAGCCGGTAACCTTGACGGTCAGCGCACCCTTAGGGGCGGGATCGTACTGGTGAGCGAGAAGGCGGATCGACGGAACCGCGATCACGACCAGGATGAGAACCGGAACCAGCGTCCAGATCACTTCGATCAGCGTGTTGTGGCTGGTCTTCGAAGCGACCGGGTTGGCGCGCTTGTTGAACTTGGCCATGACGACCAGCAGCAGCACCAGCACGAGGATCGAGATAGCGACAATGATCGGCATCAGGATCACGTCGTGCATCCAGAGGCCTTCCTCGCCGATCGGCGAATACTGGTCTTGGAAGGTCCATCCCTTGTCGACTGGCTGGCCCTTGCCGGCAGTCGGCTTCATGGGGGTGTAGAAGCCCTTGTCGACCGGTGCGGCTTCGGCGGCAACTGCAGGTGCAGCCGAGTCGCTGGCGGCCGCAGCCGGCGCAGCGGCAACCGGAGCTGCAGCTTCGGCTGCAACCGGCGCAGCAGGTGCTGCAGCCATGGCCTGGGTCCCGAAAGTCAGCGCGGCAGCGACGCCAAAGGTCCGGAAAGCTTTGCCCATGGAACGGGCGGTATCGGCAAGACTCATCGTCAAAGTTTCCGCTTTTTCCCTGTTTGCGCGCTTGTTGCGCTGCATCAAGGAGGCACTTGCGCACCTCCTCTAAGTCCCTCGATTGGAGCGGCCTATACGCGTAGCTGTCCCAAGCCTCAAGCGGCAGAACGCATATTTTTCATGGGGCTCTCATGGCCATTCGGGCAATGTCGAAACAGTGCGTCATAACGCTGTTCGAAAAGGGTTGCTCCCGGCGCAGGCAGGGGCCATTTGCGGGGCGTTGCGGCAATATTCCAGGCAGACCGATGCTCGAAGACGACATCCTTTCCGAATTCCGTGCCAGCCAGGCGTTGCTCGAGGGGCACTTCCTGCTCTCCTCAGGGCGTCACAGCGCGCACTACCTGCAATGCGCCCGAGTCCTGATGGACCCGATGCGCGCCTCGCGTCTCGCTGCAGCAACCGCTCAGAAGATTCCGCGCGAATTGCGCCAGCAGATCCAGAAGGTGGTTTCGCCGGCCATGGGCGGCGTAATCATCGGGCATGAAATGGGACGCGCGCTGGGTGTCGAGGCTATGTTCGTCGAGCGTCCGACCGGGACGTTCGAGTTGCGCCGTGGCTTCTCGCTCAACCAGGGTGAGAAGGTGCTGATGGTCGAGGACGTGGTGACGACCGGCCTTTCCAGCCGCGAGGCCATCAAGGCCATCGAGGAAGCCGGCGGCCAGGTCATAGCGGCGGCGGCGCTCGTCGACCGATCGGCCGGTAGCGTCGACCTCGGCGTTCCGTTCTTCCCGCTCGTCGCGCTGAACTTTCCGACTTATGCGCCCGATGAACTGCCGCCCGAACTGGCCGCGACCGAAGCGGTCAAACCGGGCAGCAGGGCCAAGCCGTGAACAGCGTTCTGACACCGGGCCGCCTCCGCCTCGGCGTGAACATCGATCACGTCGCAACGATCCGCAATGCCCGAGGCGGAGATCATCCGGACCCGGTTCGCGCAGCCGAGATCGTTGCCAGCGTAGGCGGTGATGGGATCACCGCACACCTGCGCGAAGATCGCCGGCACATCCGCGACGAGGACCTCGCCCGCATTCAGGCGGCCACCAACCTGCCGCTCAACCTCGAGATGGCCGCGACCGACGAGATGCTCGAGATCGCGCTGCGCCATAAGCCGCACGCTGCCTGCATCGTCCCGGAGCGGCGCGAGGAGCGGACGACCGAGGGCGGGCTTGATGCCGCCGGCCAGCACAACCGGCTTGCCCCCATCGTGGCACGCCTTTCGGATGCCGGAATCAGGGTAAGCCTGTTCATCGCACCCGAGGCCCGCCAGATCGAGGCGGCAATGAAGCTCGGCGCACCGGTGGTTGAACTGCATACCGGTGAATACGCGCATGCTGAAGGCGACGCGCGCGCAATCGAATTGAAGCGTATTGCCGATATGGCTGCGCTCGCAGCACGGAACGGGATCGAGCCGCATGCGGGACATGGCCTGACTTACGAGAACGTCCAGCCGATCGCAGCGATTCCGCAGCTGGCCGAACTGAACATCGGCCACTACCTCATAGGGGAAGCTATCTTTGTCGGACTCGAGGCAGCGGTGCGCCGCATGCGCGACCTGATGGACGAAGCACGGTAACGGCCGAAGCATGATCATCGGCATGGGCTCGGACCTCTGTAACATCGAGCGGATCCGGAACTCGATCGATCGTTTCGGCGACCGCTTCATTGATCGCGTGTTCACCGAAGTCGAGAAGGCCAAGGCCGCACGCCGCCCCCTCACCATAGCTGGCACGCTGGCCAAGCGCTTCGCCGCCAAGGAAGCGTTTTCCAAGGCCGTCGGGACCGGATTCAAGGCCGGTGTGTTCATGAAGGACATCGGAGTCGTCAACGCGAAGTCGGGAGCGCCGACGCTTGCCTTGACAGGGGGGGCTGCAGCTCGCCTTGCCGCGATAACCCCCGATGGTTACGAGGCGATTGTTCACCTGACCTTGACCGACGACCACCCGTGGGCTCAGGCCTTCGTTGTCATCGAGGCCCGCCCCCTGGCAGAAAAGTCCGCAGTTTGACCGCCGAAACCCCAGCCCAGCCGCAGCAAGAGCTTTCACCTCCCCCGCCACCGCCCGGTGGCGTGGATTGGTGGGCAGAGATCCGCGGTCTTTTCCTGATGCTGCTGGCGGTCGTGACGTTTCACAGCCTGATTGCCAAGCCCTTCTACATTCCCTCGATCTCGATGATGCCGAACCTCCTGGTGGGCGACCGGTTGATCGTTGCCAAATACCCCTACGGCTGGTCCTGGGTTTCGGCATCCTTCCACATCCTGCCTCGCGGGTCGGAGCGCTTGCTGCCCAAGACCCCGGAATATGGCGACATCGTGATTGCCGTGCCGCCGGACAGGGATGAGGACTACATCAAGCGGGTCGTCGCTCTTCCCGGGGACCGGATCGCGGTCATCCACGGACAGATCATCCTGAACGGAAAACTCGTCCCGCAACAAGCCGAGCCGCCAGTGCAGATCTCTGCCGACCCCCAGCTTTCGTGCGACGGTGCCCCCTGTTACGACATGTTCGAGCGATACCGGACCCGTCTGGATGATGGCCAAGAAGTCTTCGAGCTGCCGGCCTTCAGGGAGACACTCCCCAACGGGGCCAGCTATTTGATCATCGACCACATGGACCAGGTGCTGGATAACTACCAGGAAACGCTGGTTCCGCCGGGACATGTCTTCCTGATGGGGGACAACCGCGACCATTCGGCCGATAGTCGGGCTTTGATCGAGGAACGTGGCCTTGGTGGACCGGTGCCACTGGCCAACGTCGGCGGCCGGGCCGAGTTCGTCACTTTTTCGCTCGATGGCAGCGAAAGCTGGAACCCGTGGACCTGGTGGACCGCCTTGCGCAAAGATCGCGCCTGGACCAGACTGCGCCCGGAAATCCGCCAGCAATCCTTGGTGACGGACGGTCCAGACAAGCGGTGAAGCAAATGGATGAATGCGAGCCCACCGCTACGGCCGGTCCGACCGATATAACTGACAATCTGGTGCGCAGAGAGGCAAAGAAGGCCGCAGTCTGGTTGGGAATCGCCGGGTTGTTCGCGCTGGCGGTGCTGCTGGCGCAGCCAATCATGGTCATCATCGGCGGCATTGTCTTTGCGGCCATGATCGACGGAGGCCAACGGCTCATCGCGAGGGTCCTGCCGCAGATTCCCCGCAGCTTGAGGATCGTCATCGTCCTGGTTGGCACGCTGGCATTCCTGGTGTGGGTGGTGATCTTTGCTGGCGGGCAGATCGCAGCGCAGGCAGCCGAACTGCCCCAGGTCATCCAGACGCAGCTCACCAGGTTGAGCGCCTGGGCGGAAGGGCACGGCGTGAACGTGCAGAATCTGGATCTCCAGAACATCGCGGGTCAGGTTCTAGGCAGCGTCGGACAGGTCACGCGGGCGCTTGGAGGCGTACTGAACGGATTCACCACCGCCTTTCTGATCCTCATTCTGTCGATCTACTTCGTTCTCGAGCCGGACCTCTACCGCCGGGGCGTTGCCTGGATGCTGCCGGAAGACAGCCGCGAGCATTGGGAAACGACCGCTCTGCGCATGGGCAAATCACTGCGCATGCTGCTGTTCGGCCGCCTCCTCGGAATGACAGTGGAAGGCGTGGCCACCTGGGCCCTGCTCGCGTGGTGGGGTGTGCCGATGGCTGCATTGCTTGGTCTGCTGACCGGGCTGCTAGCATTTCTGCCCAACATCGGCGCGCCAATTTCCGGAGCCCTGATGATCATGGTCGGCTTTTCCGGCGGCACCGAAATGGGACTATTCTGCATCGCGGTCTACATCGTGGTGCAGACGGTGGACGGGAATGTGATCGTGCCAATGGTTGCAAGGAGGACAGTCGATCTTGCACCCGCGCTCGTGCTTGGCGCACAGTTGATGTTCGGGCTGCTGTTCGGAATTCTCGGCCTTATGCTGGCGGATCCAATCGTCGCCATGATGAAGATCATGCTCGAACGCCAGGCTGAACGCAACTCTGCAAACCGGGTCGATAGCTGAATCTGGCCCCTCGAGATTTGAGACGAAGAATGGTCCGCAAGTTCCTGTATCTCATGGCTCTCCTCATCGTGATGGTGATTGCTGCGGTCTTCGCGCTGAGCATCTGGCAGAACGAGCTGACCCGCTTCGCATTTGTTCCGCGCGTATCGTACGGCAGGCTCGAGCCTCTTCCGGCCGATGCCTATTCCGGAAACAAGATGTGGTTCGCGCGGCCGGGGATGCAGAACGACCCGGCGCAGTGGGTCCCGACAGGCGTGGACAATAGCGGAGCAAAGGGGCCTGCTGCGGTTTTCTTCATTCACCCTACGAGCTATCTTGCTCGCGAGAACTGGAATGGACCCCTGGACGACGCTGACAGCAATCGGCGCGCAACCTTTTTCGTGCAAGGCATGGCATCGGCCTTCAACCAGCAGTCACAAGTCTGGGCTCCACGCTACCGTCAGGCCGCTTTCGGCGCTTTTCTCACCGACAAGGCCGAAGGGGAGATGGCGCTTGAATCTGCGTACGCCGATGTGCGCCAGGCTTTCGATGCGTTCCTGGCGAACGTGCCCGCCGACAAGCCGATCGTGCTGGCGGGTCACAGCCAGGGCGCCCTTCACCTCATGCACCTGCTCAAGGATCGGGTTGCGGGCACACCGCTCGCGTCGCGGATAGTCGCGGCCTATCCGATCGGCTGGCCGATATCGGTTGAGCATGATCTGCCACAGATGGAACTTCCGGCCTGCGCTTCGGCCGAGGCGGCAGGATGCGTGATGACCTGGGCCAGTTTTGCCGAGCCTGCCGATCCCGAGCTGGTACTGGAAGCCTACCGCACGCGGCCTGCCCTGGATGGCAAGCAGAAGGACGCGCGCCCCGTACTATGCACGAACCCGCTGACCGGTAGCGTGGGCGGTTCGGCCCCAGCTGCCGCCAATCTGGGCACATTGAAGCCGAGCGAGCATCTCGACTCGGGAGAGTTGATTGCGAAGGCCGTGCCTGCACGATGCGACGCCAAGACCGGCTTGTTGCTAATCGGAGACGCGCCCGATCTCGGGCCCTTCGTCCTTCCGGGCAACAATTATCATGTCTACGACATACCGCTGTTCTGGGCGAACCTGCGCGCCGATGTAGCTCGGCGGGCGGCGGCATGGGAAAAGCTGCACGGGCGTGCGGCCAAGTGATCACCCAGTCGGCCCTTTCCATGCGCGACGAGTTGCCCGAAGGCGGGGTGCTGATGGGGCTGGATACTGGCACCAAGACCATCGGCATTGCCCTGTGCGACCGAGACTGGCGCTTCGCCACGGCAGGCAAGACACTTCAGCGCGGCAAATTCACCGCCGACAAGGCAAAGCTGCAGGCGCTGATCGAGGAACGCGGTGTCGTAGGGCTCGTGATTGGTCTGCCGCTCAATATGGACGGATCGGAAAGCCCGAGGTCGCAGGGCGCCAGGGCTATCGCTCGCAACCTCGAGGATCTTGGGCTGCCGATCCTCCTTTGGGACGAGCGGTGGACTACGCAGGCCGCCGAACGGGCGATGATCGAGCAGGACTTCAGCCGGGCCAAGCGGGCAGAACGCATCGATTCACACGCCGCTGCCCTGATCCTGCAAGGCGCCATCGACGCAATGGCCGGAAGCGCATTTTAATCGCCCGCTTAATACGCTTGTAATCGCACCATAGCTGCGGCAGGGAAACAGTCATGGATACAACGCCCGAACCCGCCGGAGGAAGGCCCGCGATTCCGCCGGGCATGGATTTCAATCCGAAGCAGTTCGGCAAATTCATGATGCGCCACGGGCATACCGGCTTCATAGGCATGCAGTATCGCACTCATGGCGATAACTGGGTCGAGCTTGGCCTGCCTTGGCGCGAGGACTTGGTCGGCGATCGCGAGACGGGCGTACTCGCTTCCGGCCCGATAATCAGTTTGCTGGACAATGCCACGTCGATGTCCGTCTGGGCACTGCGCGGCGGCTTTCGCCCGCAAGTGACGTTGGACCTGCGTGTCGACTATGTTCGCGCCGCAACGCCAGGCAAAACGATTATTGCCTGGGCAGAGTGCTACCAGTTGAAGAAGTCGATGGCGTTCGTCCGGGGCATTGCCCACGACGGCGACATCACTGATCCCGTAGCGCACGCCGCCGGCATCTTCATTCAGGTCCAAGCAGACGGTTGGGCGCGTTCACCAGGAGAAGCGAAGTGAGCGAAGCTGGCGTTCTCTTATCGGAAAAGTTGCCGCCCTATGCGCGATCAATGGGCATGCGAATCGCTGGCATGCTGGACGACGCCCCGCTTCTGGCAATGGATTTTTCCGATCGAGCCATGGGTCGGCCTGGATTCCTTCACGGCGGCGCTATCGCAGGCATGATGGAAATCGCCGCGATCATGGCCCTTCACGCCCATCTCGGCGAGGAGGACGCGAGGATGCGAATCAAGCCAGTGAACATCTCCGTCGAATACCTGCGAGGCGGCGTGACGGTGGAAACCTTCGCGCGCGGCGAGGTAATCCGCGCAGGAAGGCGCATTGCCAACGTGCGCGCAGAAGCTTGGCAGTCTGATCGCGACAAACCGCTGGCAAGCTGCTGGATGAATTTCCTGATCAAGCCGAAGAGCTAATCCTCCACGACCTTCATCAAACGGCGCTCGAGCGGCGACAGAACACCCGCCAAGTCATGGCCGCGCTTCAGGACTTGCCCGGCTTCTCCGAACAGTGCCCACATGCCCTGCTTGCTGCGCAGCGAGGGCCGTTTTTCAATCCTTGCCGTGGGGCGTTCAGCGGTTCGCTTGAACGCTGCGAAGACAGCGGCATCCTTGCCAAAGTCCATTGCATAATCGCGCCACAAGCCGGCTGCGACCATGCGACCGTAGAGATCGAGGATCTTCAGCAGCTCTGGCCGTTCGAAGCCGACCTGCTGGATCGCACGCGCGTTCGGGAATGGGACGACGGTGCCGGACGTCCCGGCATCAGGGCCGGTCACGCTCAGCTGCGGTTCCTTCTGCCGACCGTGGTCGGAGTCGGCGCAGGCGAGGTATCGTCGCCACCCGTCTGAGCAGCGACGAGTGCCGCAACCTGTGCCTTCAGCGCTGCGACTTCGGCCTCAAGCTCATCAACCCGCGAGCCGCCGTTCGGCTCGCACGGCTCCTTGCACGGAGTGCCGTAGGGAATGAATTCCTTAAGCCACGTTTCTGCAGGCACCAGCGTGGAGCGAGCTTTCAGCCCGACCATCGTAGCGCCTTCAGGCACATCGTCGGTCACAACGGCATTTGCCCCTACTCGAGCGCGAGGACCAACAGTGATCGGCCCCAGGATCTGGGCACCCGAGCCGATGATCGCATTGTCGCTCAACGTCGGGTGACGCTTTCCGGGGATACCATTTGCAGGGTTCGTCCCGCCTAGCGTGACGCACTGGTAGATGGTGACATTGTCGCCAATCTCGGCCGTCTCGCCAATGACGGTGAAACCGTGGTCGATAAACAGGTGTTTGCCGATCCTGGCGCCCGGATGGATGTCGATCGCAGTCAAAAAACGGGAAAAATGGTTCACCAGACGAGCCAGGAAGAACAGCTTGGCCTCGAACAGCCAATGCGCGACTCGGTGGAAGCCGACGGCCCAAAGGCCCGGGTAGAGCAGGATCTCCCAACGAGAACGGGGCGCGGGATCGCGCGAGCGGATCGAGTCCAGATAGGCGATCAGGCCGTTGAACATGCCCTGATTCTCTCTCTTTCAGGCGCTTAAAGCAAGCGCGGCTGGAATTCCCCTGTCCGCTCGGCAAGCGCGTCGCGGACCAGTGATATGGTGACGGGTGATTTACGCTCAAGAGACAGACGGTCAAGAGTTTCAATCAGCAACTCGATTTCTGCGTGCGTGCGTTCCACTCTGGGCAGGAGGTAGGCGATTGCCTGTTCGCCCAGAACAAGCCCTCGCCGCGCGGAATGTTCCACGATCAAGCCCGCCATGAGCTCGTCGTCTGGTGCGCCGATCTCGATCAGCAGGGCCGAACCCAGGCGCGAGGCGAGATCGGGCAGAGTGATCGTCCAGTCACCCGGAGCGCGATCGCTTATCAGCAAAAGGGGACGTCCCGAAGCTTGTGCGCGGTTCCATTTATGGAAAATCTCGTCCTCAGGCAGCGAATCGGCGCTGTCCAACACCTCCCCTGCCCCACTCTCCGCAAACCAGCGCGCCAGCAGGCTTTTGCCCGAGCGTGGTGGGCCGACGAGAATTGCGGTGCGGAAGGGCCAGGTGGCAGCCGACTGCAGCGCTTCGATCACAGGCACCAGGCAGGGCCCCATGACCACGGTTTCGGCACCGCGCGCTGTCACGAGCGGAAGGGCGATCTGCGAAGACATCTGCCGAATATACGCTCGAATCGCGGTTCGGGTTACTTGCGAATCGAAAGCGCGCCCGCGCCGACCGTCACACGCCAGCCCTGCGCCCGCAATGCTGCGGCCAACGTATCTATTTCGCCCGCGTAGGTGACGCGCATGACCGACGTGCCGCCAATCGCGATCGAACTCGAGACCGCGCTCTTCACCCCGGGGATGCCACGCACTGCGGCGATGCCGGCGTCGACCGCCGGGCCGTCCGCAGTGGCGAACTGGATGGTTATGGTTGCTCCGCCCGCAGCCACCGTCGGCGTGGCAGCGGCGCTTGGCGTGGCTTCGGGAGCGGTCGCCGAGGCAGGCGTGGCGACCGGCCCTGCGCTTGCCAGCGTCTGCTCGATCAGCTTCGGATCGATTTCGGCCACCATGTTGAGCGTCGGATCGGGCTTTAGGACCCCTGCAACGAGAGCCTGGGTGTAGATGCCGTCCAGCCGGCCGATCGCATCTTCCAGCATCCTGGGCAGATCAGCTTCGCTCTTGGCGGTCAGGGTGAAGCTGCCGAGGAAGCGATTGTCCGGACCGTAGCGCGCGGTGAACGTGCCGGTCACAGGGCCCCCGGGGAATTGCCGGTCCAGGCGCGCGATTGGCATGATCACGTCGGACGCTCCGAATTCGTCCAGGATCAGCCGCCACCAGTTGCGACTGCGCCTATCAAGCTGCCCCGCCGTCAACAGGAGCGAATCGGAGCCTGCGCCAGCTGGTCGCACGTAGTCGATCGCGCTGCTGCCTGTGCGATACTCCGCCCACGCCTTTTGCCATGGAGTGCGGGTTTCGTAAACCGTCGCCACGCCGCCCTGGTAGAGGACCGGCACGACCAGCAGCGGCGCCGAGCGGGCCTTCGCGCCGGTCATGCCGAGTCGTTCACCGGTGCGGGCGCGGTCGAAGATCACGCCGAGACGCGCGATGTAACGGCGCGGACCGATCTGTTCGTGCTCGACAACCACAGCCGAAACCATCGATTCGATCGTCGAATCATCGAGCCCTGGAGCGGCCCCGCCACTACCGTTGCTTTCCCAGAGCTTGGTCCACGCCTTGCGCTGCGCTTCGCGCCAGCCCTTGTTGCGTGCGTCCTCGGCATTGTCGCCGCCGACGTTCACCTCGATCCCACGCACTTCGTAGTCGCCATTGCTGGCGATCGGCGGGATGCCGCGATCACCCTCGATCTGCGCGACAAGAGCAGCCCCGCCCAGTCCCGCGACGAGGGCAATGCCCAGCATCAGCGCCTTGCGGTTCTTCGCTTTTTCGATTGGCAGATGCAGGGCGACCAAGGGAACTCCGAAACCAGTCATGGCCGAAGGTCCGGCCGGTAAAGCACACGGAATTCGAATTCCGCAACTGGATGCCCGCTTTTGCCGAAACGAAAGTGGAAATCCAAGCAGGAAAGCGCTAGGCGCGCGCACCATGAGCGACAAGCAGGAAAAGCCCGAGAGCTATAGCTACGCCAAGGCTGGCGTGAACATCGCCGCTGGCAATGCGCTGGTGAAGGCCATTGGCCCATTGGCGAAGTCAACCGCCCGGCCCGGCGCGGATGCGGAGCTCGGCGGCTTCGGCGGCTTCTTTGACCTCAAGGCGGCGGGCTACAAGGACCCGCTTCTTGTCGCTGGCAACGATGGCGTTGGCACCAAGGTCAAGCTGGCGATCGATCACGACCGGCATGACACGATCGGCATCGATCTTGTCGCTATGTGTGTGAACGACCTGATTGTGCAGGGGGCCGAACCGCTCTTCTTCCTCGATTATTTCGCCACTGGCCGTCTGGACAATGGCGTGGCCGAGCGCGTGGTCGCCGGAATTGCGGAGGGCTGCAAGCAGGCCGGATGCGCCCTGATCGGTGGCGAAACCGCGGAAATGCCCGGCATGTATGCCGACGGAGACTACGATCTCGCTGGCTTCTGCGTTGGCGCCGTTGAGCGCGGCGAGCAGTTGACCGGGGACCGCGTGGCCGAAGGCAACGTGCTGCTCGGGCTCGCCTCGTCTGGCGTTCACTCAAACGGTTACTCGCTGGTGCGTCGTCTCGCGGCGGACAAGGGCTGGAAGATTGACCGCCCTGCCCTGTTCGACAACGAACGCCTGCTGATCGATTACCTCATCGAGCCGACCCGCATCTACGTGAAGAGCCTGCTGCCCTTCATCCGCTCGGGCCGGATCAATGCGCTGGCCCACATCACCGGCGGTGGCCTGCTCGAGAACGTGCCCCGCGTCTTGCCGCAAGGCCTTCATGCGCGCATCGATGCCGACAGCTGGGAGCAGAGCCGCTTGATGGCGTTCCTGCAGGCGCAGGGAAATATCGAACCCGAGGAAATGGCCCGCACCTTCAACTGCGGCATCGGCATGATCCTGGCGGTGGAAGCGGCCGAGGCCGAATCGCTTGCCGCCGACCTCGCCGCGGCTGGTGAAACGGTCTATCGCGTCGGGACGATCGTCGCGGGCGAAAAGGGCTGCACCGTCACCGGCAGCGCCGAGACTTGGTCCGCCCGCGAGGCATGGGAAGCCACCCACATTGGCTGACCGCGTCCCCGTCGCCGTCTTCATTTCGGGCAGCGGCACCAACATGGCCGCGCTGCTCTATGCAAGCCGTGCGGCGGACTGTCCTTATGAGATCGTACTCGTTCTCTCGAACAACCCGGATGCTTCGGGTCTGAAACTCGCCGAGGCTGAGGGGGTGGCGACGTTCTGCCTACCGCACAAGGGCATTCCCCGGCCAGAGCACGACGCGATGATGGAGGCCGAGGTGGTCCGGGCCGGGGCGCGCTATATCGCCCTTGCCGGCTACATGCGCATTCTGAGCCCCGAATTTGTCGGACGCTGGGAAGGTCGGATGCTCAACATCCACCCTTCGCTGCTGCCCAAGTACAAGGGCCTGCACACCCACGATCGCGCGATCGAGGCTGGGGACAGCCACGGTGGGTGCACAGTGCATCTCGTGACCGCAGAACTCGACGATGGCCCGATCCTCGGCCAGACGCCGGTAGCAATCATTCCGGGCGATACCGGCGACAGTCTTGCCGCTCGTGTCCTGTTCGCCGAGCACCAGCTCTATTCGCGAACCCTCGCCAGCTATGTTGCTCGCGAGTACAGCGCTGGATGGTTGCTCGAGAAGGTGCGCGGCCTCGCTGCTGCCCTTCCTGATGTCGAAGAGCGTGAAAGCCACGGTGCCCCCGGCTGGCGCGTGGGCGGCAAGTACTTCGCCTATTTCAACGATCAGCACCATGGCGCCCCGCACATAGCACTGCTGGTGAAGACGAGCGGTCAGGACGAACTGGCAGCCCTGATCGAGCAGGACGAGGACACCTGGTTCCGGCCAGCCTACTATGGCGCAAGCGGCTGGGCAGGGCTGATTCTCAACCGTCCCGATGTCGACTGGGAGCACGCAGCCGACTGGCTCCGCCGCAGCTGGGCCGCCGTGGCGCCCAAGCGGCTTGCCGCAATGCTGGAGTTCTAAAGAGCGCCATGCAGCTCACGGCCATCCGCCGCATTTACGCACACACAGGCCTGCAATCGTTTGTTGAGGCGAGCGGCGGGCTTTTCGTGGTCGGTTTTCTGGTCAAGCAGGGGCTGAGCCCGGCACTTGCGCTGGCCAGTTTCGCTCTAGTGCTGCTTTCGCGCTTCGCCCTGCGAGCGGCGGTACTGCCCATTGCCCATGCGCACGGACTGCGCACCGTGCTGTTGCTGGGCTGCGGAGTGCGCGCAGCTTCGTTCCTTATGCTGCCGTTCGTCGAGGGCATGGGACTGCTGCTGGTGGCGTATATCCTGGTCTCCGGGCTTGGCAGCGTGCTCTATTGGACCGGCTATCACGCTTACGTCTCCGCTGCAGGCGACAACGCTGCGTTGGGGCGACAGGTGTCGATCCAGCAGGCGACCACCGCCGCAGCGGGAATCGTTGCCCCAGTTGCGGGGGGCTTTCTGCTTTCGGGCGCCGGGCCAGTCATCGGCTTTGCCGTGATTGCGGCGATGCAGCTGCTCGCGGGCCTGCCGTTGACGGGCGCGCCCAATCCGGCGGTCCCGCGCGAAAGCCGTGCAGACCCTGCGATCGTCAGCGCGGGGCGTAGAATCTATTTTGCCGAAGGGCTCCAGTCGGGCTGCTCGGTCGTGGTCTGGAACCTCGCGCTGTTCGTCACCCTGGGGCAGAGCTTCGAGAGCTTTGGCGGCGCGCTTGCGCTTGCCGGGTTGGGCGCAGCGGCAGGCAGCCTGATCATCGGCCGGCTGATCGACGGCGGGCGCGGGACGTATTCTCTAGCGCTGGCTTATGGTCTTGGCGCTGCGGTTCTGGTGCTCAAGGCCCTTGCGTGGGCCTCACCCCTGCCCGCGCTGATCGCAACTGCGCTCGGTGCGCTGGCCGCGCCCATGCTGGCAACTGCCATGCTTTCGCCGCTTTATGCCATGGCCCAGCGCTCGCAATGCACGCTGCGCTTCAACATGGCCACCGAGGGCGGGTGGGACCTCGGTTGCTCTTCTGCCGCACTGGTTGCCGCAGCACTGCTTGCCACGGATTTCGGCTACACTATGCCGATCCTGCTTGGCCTGCTCGCCATAGCCGGGATCGGGTGGGGCCTCACGCAATGGTATCGCGGCGAACGCGCCCTCACTGCCTAGATCTCGCTGGCCTGCACATTGGGACGGTTCTCGCGCGTCCCACGATAGCGAACGGACCTGTCGCTGGGATCGCCTGCAATCACCACATGATCTTCGTGCACTTCCAGCAGTTCGCCGGCGAAAGGCATGTCCTCGAACATCGGACTGCCGACGATACGATAGCTACAGTGTCACCGACCTTGAACGTCGAAGCATCGAAGTTGAACTCGAACGGACAGTCGCCAGCACCCATGCCCTGCATTTCAGGTCTCCTCTTGTGAATGACCTAAACAGAAAGGCCGCCGGGGTGAACCGGCGGCCTCTTGTCATTTGATCTGGGCGATGGCTCAGAATTCGTAGCCAAGCGTCACGCCGTAGGTCCGCGGCGGCATCAGCGTGCCACCGATGGTGCGGCTGGTGGCAACCGCGTAGCTGCCCGCCCAGACCAGTTCGTTGGTCAGGTTGCGCACCCAGAGATTTACCGAAGTCCGGTCGTCCGAATGGCGGTACTTCACGTTCGCATCAACCAGCACATAGCCGTCAGCGGCCATGCGATCGTCGTTGAACTCGGTGTGGTACTGCTTTGAACGGTAGGACACGTTCGTGCCGAACAACACGCTGGCCCCGCTCGAAAGGTCGGCCGTGTAGGTCGGGTTGAAGTTCAGCGTCCACTTCGGGCTCATGCGGGTAGCGTTCCCGGACAGGTCCTCGTCAGGCAGCGAAGCGCCGCCAGGGCCGAACAGCGCCGCGTTCAGCGGGTTCTTCGAGAAGAACTTGGTGAACTTGGAGTTCAGGTAGGCTGCCGAAGCGTCGATGGCGAGGCCATCGATCGGGCGCCAGCGCAGCTCGAACTCCGCACCATAGGCCCGCGACTCCGCTGCGTTTTCCAGAGCGCTGGCAAAGAACGGCGGGTTGGGGATCGGGAAGGTCCGCTGGAACTGGCCGTTCTTGAGCTTCTGGTAGAACACGGCAAGGTTCGTCTGCAGCGAGCCGGCGCTGTACTTGATGCCGCCTTCGAAGGCCTCGACCTTCTCGGGGTTCACGAACGGCGTGACCGCAGTGGCCGAACGGCGCGAACCGATTTCGGCGGTGCCGGACTTGAACCCGCGCGACCAGTTGAAATACGCCATCACATCGTCATTCGGACGGAACTCGACGCCGAGCGAGGGCGAGAAGTCGTCCCAGGTCTTCGATGTGTCCCACTGCAAGGGATCAAGCACGAAGCCGGTCGCGGCGGTGCCGATGCCGCTGTTGTTCTTGATCTTGCGCTTTTCCCACGAATAGCGGCCACCGGCCTTGATCGAGAACTGCTCGGTCAGGTCGTAGGTCACGTTGCCAAACACGGCCCAGGTCTCGACATCAAGCTTGCCGTCGAACTGGACGCGATAGGGGTCGGTGTTGGTCAGCACGTCAAAGCCGATGTGGTTTTCGACGCGGATGTGGTCCTTCAGGTAGAAGCCGGCGAAAACGGCATGCAGTTTGTCTGTATCGACGTTGAGCTGCAGTTCCTGGCTGAACTGGTTCTCGAATACCGGCTGCCAGTGGTTGGCGCTGGTACGCACGGCGTTGGTCTGCGCCAGCGGATAACCGGCGTAGGACGACATGTCGAAGTCATGGAAGAAGATCGCGCGGAAGTTGCGGTAGCTTGTCAGAGACTTGAGCGCGACCGTATCGGACGCCGCATAGTCCATGATGCCGGTGAAGGCATACTGCTTGCGATCGTTGATCGGGTCATAGTTGGTGTTGAGATTGCGCACGTTCTTGGCGAACGATGCTGCGCTGCCGTCGGCGTTGGTGCGCTGGCCCAAGGCAGTCAGGCTCGGAACCGTCGTGCCGGGGAACGAAACTTCGCGGAACTTCACAGCGAGCGAACGATCGTTCTCGGTGTGAAGTTCACCCGTCAGCAGGATGGACAGCTTGTCGGTCGGCAGGAACTGCAGATGACCGCGCACCGACCACTGGTTGGCGTTGTCGATCTCGTTGCCCGTGAATTCGTTGATGCCAAAGCCATCGCGCTTGATGCGCTGGACCGCGAGGCGAGCCCGTACGCCTTCGGTGATCGGACCGCCGATCGCGGCATCGGTCTGCACCAGGAACGCATCGCCACCGAGGGTCTGGCGAACGTAGCCATCGAGCTTGTCGGTGGGTTTGGCGGTGATCAAGTTGACTGCGCCGCCGGTGGCATTGCGACCGTAGAGCGTGCCCTGAGGCCCGCGCAACACTTCAACGCGCTCGAGATCGAACATCGAGCCAAGCTGGGCCTGCGCGAGGCTGACGACGACACCATCGACATGGAGCGCGACCGATGGGTCAACGCCCGGGAGCGAGCTCGACAAGCCGATGCCGCGGATGAACAGCTTTGCGAAGTTGAAGTCGTTGCCGAAGCTGATCGATGGAACCAGCGCCTGCAGGCCTTCAAGATTGACAGTGTTGTTGGCGGCAAGCTGCTCGGTGCCGACAGCAGCAACCGAAAGCGAGACGTCTGACAGCGACTGCGCACGCTTCTGCGCGGTCACGATAATTTCGCCGCCGTCCTCTGAGGACGCTGCGTCCTGAGCGGCGTCCTGCGCCAGAACAGGCTGCGAAAGAGCGAAAGCTGCAGCGGCAAACAGACTGGTGCGCGCCAGCAGGCGCGCGGAAGCGCGGGTTGTGAACATCAGGTATCCTCCCTGAAGAGGCTGGAAGGCCTCAGCGTTCTCGTGTTGGAACGACCGGCTACCTACGCCTTGTATGCTCCGCTTACAATTATGGTTATGTGGGATAACATGTGATTTGCAACGAAGCGTTGCATCTGCGCAACATTGACCGAAGGTCCGTCTCGCGCCCACGAAAAAGGCCGGAGCATCTCTGCCCCGGCCCTTCAATCAGCGGCGGCTTTCGCCGATCAGCCGACGATTTCTTCGGGCTTGAAGAAGTAGGCGATTTCGATCGCCGCGTTCTCGTCCGAGTCCGAGCCGTGGACCGTGTTGGCTTCGATCGATTCAGCCAATTCCTTGCGGATCGTGCCGGGCTCGGCGTTGGCAGGGTTGGTCGCACCCATGATGTCGCGGTTGCGCTGCATGGCGTTCTCGCCTTCGAGAACCTGCACGACGACCGGACCCGAGATCATGAACTCGACGAGGTCGTTGAAGAAGGGGCGTTCCTTGTGAACGGCGTAGAAGCCTTCTGCCTGCTCGCGCGTCATGTGGATGCGCTTCGAAGCGACGACGCGAAGGCCTGCTTCTTCCAGCATCTTGGTGACCGCGCCGGTCAGGTTGCGACGCGTGGCGTCGGGCTTGATGATCGAGAAAGTGCGGGTAACCGCCATGGGAGCGTTCCTTGCGATAGGGGGAATCTGATTGCGCGCGCCCCTAGCGATGTTTGTGCTGCGGTGCAAGGATGGTGCTCAGGGCCCTTCCTTCCACTTGCCGCCCTCTTGCCGCCAATAGCGGCGCTCGACGCCTTCGCGGCTGCCGAGCATGCGCCAGCAGCCCCGTGCATCGTCAATCCGCGCGGGCGGGAACAGCAGGAACACCCGTTCAAACTCACCCTCGCGCCAGATACCGTCGGCGAGCGCCATGTACCTTGCGCCATTGGCGGGCTCTGGCGCATCGGACAGCAGGACCGGCTGGCGCTCGTCCTGATCGGTCCCGGCACGGCCGTTGGCGAGAAATGTCTCGGGCAAGCGTGTCCAAAGTGCCTCACTGACACTGCGAAGCTGCGCCTCGTCTTCCGACACGACCAACAGCCGTTCTCCTGCGCCAAGCGTATTGCGCGCAATCAGCGGCAGGACCTGTTCGGCCGGATCACTGGTAAGCTGGTAGAAATCGACGCGCATCAGCCTGCAACCTTGCCCTTGCCGCTACGGCAGCGGTCAGAACAGAACTTCACGTTATCCCAATCCCGCTCCCACTTCTTGCGCCAAGTGAACGGCAGCCCGCAAGCGGCGCAAATCTTGGTAGGAAGGTCAGATTTGCGCCGCATCCTGGGCATGGGAAAGCCTCAAGCCTCCAGCACGTCGCGGACGTAGCGGTCGAGTACGCGCACACCGAAGCCGGTGGCGCCCTTGTCCCAGGTCTGGCCGGGCTTGTCAGCCCAGACCATGCCGGCAATGTCGAGGTGCGCCCAAGCCACGCCCTTGTCGATGTAGCGCTGGAGGAATTGCGCTGCGGTGATCGATCCGCCGTAACGCGGGCCAACATTCTTCATGTCGGCGATCGGACTCTCGATCAGCTTGTCGTATGAAGGGCCGAGCGGGAAGCGCCACAGCTTGTCGCCCGAAGCCTTGCCGGCTGCATCGAGCTTGGCGGCAAGGTCATCGTCATTGGCAAACATGCCGCCGTATTCATGGCCGAGCGAAATGATCATGGCGCCTGTCAGGGTAGCGAGATCGACGATCGTCTTGGGGGAATACTCCTTCTGCACCCAGGTCAGCGCATCACAAAGCACGAGGCGGCCCTCGGCATCGGTGTTGATCACCTCGACCGTCTGGCCGGACATCGAGGTCACCACGTCACCAGGGCGCTGAGCGTTACCGTCGGGCATGTTTTCGACAAGGCCGCACACGCCGATGACGTCTGCCTTGGCCTTGCGCTTGGCCAGCGCGAGCATTGTCCCGGCAACAGCGCCAGCGCCGCCCATGTCCCACTTCATGTCTTCCATGCCGGCGGCAGGCTTGATCGAGATGCCGCCGGTATCGAAGGTGACACCCTTGCCGACAAAGGCGGTCGGGCCAGAAGAACTTGAGGCTCCCGCCTCTGCCCCCTTCCAGCGCATGGCGAGCAGCTTCGGCTCGCGAACCGAACCCTGGGCCACGCCAAGCAGTGCGCCCATGCCCAGCTCGGTCATCTCCTTGAGGCCCAGCACGAGGATCTCGACGCCGGTGCCCTCGAGCCGCGCCTTGGCGCGCTCGACGAAGCTTTCGGGGTAAATGATGTTGGCGGGTTCAGCGACGAGTTCACGCGTGAACTCGATGCCTTCGGCAAGCGCCGATTCTATTTCCCAAGCTGCCGCAGCGCCTTCCGGGGCATTGACCGCCACGATTTCAGTCAGCGACGGCTTCTGCTCATCGCTCAGCTTGGTGCGATAGACATCATGGCGCCAGCCGCGCAGCCGTGCACCGAACAGAACGGACGCTGCCTCGGCACCGGACAGGCCCGAGCCGCTGAAGTCGATCGCCAAAGAAGTCTCGCCCGATGTCAGGTACTTTGCGGTCAGTGCCGCGCCGGCCTTCTCAAGACTGGCGCTGCGCTCGGTGGCGTCTGCCTTGCCCAAACCGGCCAACGCGAGCCGCTTCACGCCTGCATCGTGCGCAACGAAAGCTTCGAATACCTGGCCCACCTTTCCGGCAAACCGGGCGGCCGCAGCACCTTCGCGCACCACTGCGTCAAGATCGGACGGCAGCGCATCCTGCGCCACGAGACGGGCGACCAGACGGGGAAGCGGGGCATCGCTGGTGCGGAAAACGACCTTCATGGGGAACTCCTGAACGGAATGGACGTCACACTTCGACGCAAGCTGGGCGGGAAGCGGAAATTGTGGAATTGCAGTTAGGGTGCACTGGTGCGATAGGCAAGCGCATGCAACCCGCCCGGCGGCCGCAGCCGCAAGCCCTTGATCGTCGCTTGCGCCTTGCGCGTATTGCCGCTGCCTCTGCCGCGGCATTGTTCCCGCTCGCCGCATCGCAGGCCCTTGCGCAGGAAGCGCCGATGGCCTCGCCCGCCGGCGACGAATCGAGCGTTGACGATCAGGTCCGCTTTGAAGCCGACAAGGTCCGCTACGACAGCAACGCCGAAAAGGTCTTTGCCGAGGGCAATGTCGTGCTGCGCCACGATGTTCAGACAGTGCGTGCAGACAATGTCACCTGGGACCGCAACACAGGGCAGATCCTCGCGACAGGCAACATCCGATTCGTGGATGAAGACGGCAACATCGTCTACACCGATCAGGTCGAGCTGACGGACGAATTCAAGGCTGGCGCTATCGAGGACCTGCTGGTGGTGTTGCGTACCGGGGGCCGCCTTGCCGCCGAACGGGGCACGCGCGACGAATCCGGCAACATGACGCTCGAGAACGCGGCCTATTCGGGCTGTGCAGTCGAAGATGACAAGGGCTGTCCTAAAAGGCCGAGTTGGGAAGTGACGGCAGCCCGCGTCTATTTCGACGCCAAGCAGAAGCGCGTGAAGTACAAGGGCGCCACGCTCCACATGTTCGGCGTGCCGATCCTGCCACTGCCCGGCCTGGGACACACCTCGGACTTCCGTGCCGAAACAGGCCTGTTGATTCCCGACTTCCGCCTTGGTGCAGCCAACGGCGCGGAAATCAGCGAGACCTGGTACTGGCGCATCGCCGACAACCGCGACCTTGCGTTGACCGGCACTTTCTATACCGGCTCGCTACCGATGCTGACGGCCAAGTACCGGCATCTCACCAACCTCGGTGCGTTCCAGGTTACCGGCTATGCGACGCGAAGCGCGCGCATTCCGCTTGGCAGTACCTCGACGGGCGCAGCCAACGCCAGCCAGCAATCATGGCGCGGGTATCTCGACGCCAACGGGAAGCTCCAGTTCTCGCCGCACTGGAGCCTGACCGGCAACGCACGTTTTGCCTCTGACCGCACCTTCCTGCGCCGCTACGACATCAGCCGTGACGACCGCCTGCGGTCTTCGCTGAACCTCGAGCGCATCGACGACGGCAGCTATCTCTCGATTGCCGGCTGGGTGACGCAGACGGTCCGCGTCAACGATCCACAGGGCATGGTGCCGCTCGCCCTGCCAGCGATCGACTATCGCAAGAGGATGGCGTTCGACGGTGTTCCAGGACGGTTCGAACTGGAGGCCAACAGCCTGGCCATCGTCCGCACTGCGGGGCAGGACAGCCAGCGCGCCTTCGCGCGGGCGCAATGGGATCTGCGCACGATAACTGGGATGGGTCAGGAAGTAACCCTGACCGGCCTTTTGCGCGGCGATGCCTATCACAGTTCGGACAACGACCTTACTACAACGGCCATCTATCGGGGCCTGCCCGGTTGGCAGACTCGTGGAATTGCCACCGCAGCCATCGATGTGAAGTGGCCTTTTGTGGGCGATGCGTTCGGCGGAACTCAAGTGCTGACGCCTCGCCTGCAAGTCGTCGCGACTCCGGGCGTTCGAAATTTCGAAATCCCGAACGAGGATTCGCGCTCGGTCGATTTGGAAGACACCAACCTCTTCGCGCTGAACCGCTTCCCGGGTCACGACCGTATCGAAGATGGGGTACGTTTCACATATGGCTTTGACTGGACGTTCCAGCGTCCGGGCCTGCGGGTCATGACAACCATCGGGCAGAGCTATCGTCTATCAAGCCAGGCGACCATTCTGCCCGACGGCACCGGGTTGACCAATCGCGCCTCGGACTATGTCGGTCGCACGACGGTCCGTTTCGGCGACGTCATCAAGTTCACGCACCGCTTCCGGCTCGACAAGGACAGCTTCGCGCTGCGCCGCAACGAGTTCGACGCGACGATTGGAAACCATCGCCGCTACATCGAAGCAGGCTACCTCAAGCTCAACCGCAATATTGCGACCGCGTTCGAGGATCTTCAGGACCGTGAAGAGCTGCGCATTGCCGCGCGCACGCCAATCACCAATGCGTTTTCGGTGTTTGGTTCGGCAATCGTAAACCTGACGGACCGGAATGAAGACCCGACGCGCACGTCGGATGGATTCCAGATGTTGCGGCACCGCCTAGGCGTGGCCTACACCGACGATTGCCTCGACCTGTCGTTCACTTGGCGGCGTGACTATGTGAACATCGGTGACGCGGTGCGCGGCAACTCGTTCCAGATATCCCTCTCGCTCAAGAACCTCGGGGTGAAATAGCCTCTTCTATTGCCCTTTTGCGTCTGATGCGCCACTCAGCTTGGGTTAAGCCGTACGCGGCCAGAGAGAGATCATAGCAGAAGGCCGCCTTACGAGCGCCAGTTCGACAGGACAAATTCCAAGACCATGACGTCCAAGCTGAAGATCACCCGCAAAGCGGTTTCGCGCACGCTGGGTTCCACCGCCATGGCGCTCGGCGCGCTTTCGATCGCCGCCTCGCCGGTTCTGGCGCAGGGAGCAAATGCGCCTCTCAACATTCCAGCCAATCCAACCATGTTCGGAACGAACGATCCGAACGTCCGTCGCGCGACCGCCATCATCAATGGCGAGATCGTGACGGGCACCGACGTGGAACAGCGTCTAGCCCTGATCGTGTCGGCCAACGGTGGAAAGATCAGCGCAGAAGAAACCGAACGCCTGCGCATGCAGGTGTTGCGCAATCTGATCGACGAGACGCTGCAGATCCAGGAAGCCAAGGCAGCTGACGTCCCGGCCGACGACGCTCAGGTGGAATCGACCTATGAGCGCGTGGCCACGCAGAACTTTGGCCAGTCGCCCGAGGCGATGGAAAAGTATCTCGCACGCATCGGCTCTTCAGCAGCTTCGCTCAAGCGTCAGATCCGCGGTGAAATTGCGTGGCAGAACCTGCTGCGACGCAACGTACAGCCTTTCGTCAACATCTCGGAAGGCGAAGTGCAGGAAGCCATCCAGCGACTGCAGGCCTCGAAGGGCACCGATGAATACCGCATCGGCGAAATCTTCCTCGCCGCAACCGATGAGAACAAGGCTCAGGTCTTTGCGAACGCAGAGAAAATCGTCGAGCAGCTGAAGCAGGGGGGCAGTTTCGTCGCCTATGCCCGGCAGTACTCGGAAGCGTCGACGGCTTCAGTAGGCGGTGATCTCGGCTGGATCCGTCTTGGGCAGCTACCGACTGAGCTGGCGTCAGCTGCGGGATCGATGGCTCCCGGGCAGCTTGCAGGCCCGGTAGAAATCCGTGGTGGATTCTCCATCCTGTACCTCATCGACAAGCGCCAGGTACTTACCGCCGATCCGCGTGATGCCTTGCTCAGCCTCAAGCAGATCTCCATCGAGTTTGCCAAAGGCACCACCAATGAGCAGGCGACCAAGCGCGCAGCAGAGTTTGCTGCGACCGTGAAAGCGATCAAGGGCTGTGGCGATGCCGAAGCGCAAGCCACGAAGATCGGCGCCACTGTTGTCGCCAACGATCAGATCAAGGCCCGTGATCTGCCGGCCCAGCTTCAGGACACGTTGCTGAACCTTCAGGTCGGGCAAACAACCCCTCCATTCGGCTCGATCGACGAGGGTGTTCGCGTACTGATGCTCTGCGGTCGCGATGATCCGCAGGTCGCCAGCGGCCCCAACTTTGACGAGATGATGGCGCAGATGGAGGATGATCGCGTGAACAAACGCGCCCAGACCTACCTTCGCGACTTGCGACGCGACGCTGTCATCGAATACAATTGATCATCAACCGGCGGCTCTGATCAGTTCGGCAGCCGTCGGGCCACTTTCTAGCAGCTCCAGCAGCCCTCGCTCGTGCCGCGACAACCATCGCGTGGCGCGAGGTAGCCGGAGCTGCTGCCGCCAGTGATCTTGCTCATCGAGCAAGCCAAGCACCGCAGGATGGATATAACTCTTCCGGGCGATTGCCGGCGTGTTGCCGAGGTGGTCCGAGACTTCCGCCAACAGCGTCTTGAGCGAAACCTGATCAGGGGCTTGCGCCAATGTTGCAAAACCAAGCACGCTTGCTCGCCAGGTTCTGAAGTGCTTGGCAGTGAAGTCTTCGCCCATAACCTCGCGCAGCCAGTCGTTGACGTCTGCCGAGCCCACCGGGCAGGGGCAGCCATCTTCGTCTAGGTACTGAAAGAGGTGCTGCCCCGGCAGATCCTGCATCTTTTTCACGAAGCGGACGAGTCCCCGATCAGTTACCTGCATTTCCCGATCCTTGCCCGATTTGGCCCGGAACCGCAGACGAAGCACCTGTCCCTTCACTTCGGCGTGCCGCATTCTCAGCGTCGTCGCGCCGAAACTGCTGTTGGCTCGCACATAGGCTTCGTTGCCGATGCGTATCCCGCCGGTGTCCAGTAACCGCACGACGCTGGCAATGCAGCGGTCGCGCGAGAGCTTGCTACGCTCCAGTTCATCCGACACGCGCGCTCTGACCAGTGGTAGGAGATGCCCGAATGCGGCACAGCGATCGAACTTCTCGCTTTCCCGTTCGGCTCGGAAGTCGGGATGATAACGATATTGCTTGCGTCCCTTCGCGTCGGTCCCCGTCGCCAGAATATGACCGTTAGGAGCGGGACAGTACCAAGTGTCCACATAAGCCGGAGGCAAGGCAATCGCATTCAGACGGGCAATCTCGGCACGGTCGGCGATGCGTCGGCCTTTTGCATCGAAATAGGCCCAGCCTCTGCCGCATCGCCTGCGTGTCACGCCGGGAAGGTTGTCATCGACATGCACGAGTTTTGCGGCTTTGCTCTCCATGAGTTGGCGAACGGCTGCAGAGCACTTGCAGTTCCCGTGACCAGCCGCGATATAGTATGTAACACTAACAAATTTAGAAGGAGCCCCTTGATGTCAGAAGAGTACGTTCCACCCAAGGTCTGGACTTGGGACAAGGCCAATGGCGGCGCCTTCGCCAGCGTCAACCGCCCCATCGCCGGCCCCACAAGCGAGCGCGAGCTGCCCGTCGGCAAGCATCCGTTCCAGGTCTATTCGCTGGGCACGCCTAACGGTCAGAAGGCGACGATCATGCTGGAAGAGCTGCTCCAGATGGGCTTCTCCGAAGCGGAATACGACGCTTGGCTGATCAAGATCTTCGATGGTGATCAGTTTACGACGGGCTTCGTCGACATCAACCCGAACTCCAAGATCCCTGCGATGGTCGACCGGTCCGGACCGGAACCGTTCCGGGTTTTCGAATCAGGCGCAATTCTCATGCATCTGGCTGAGAAATTTGGCGTCCTCTTGCCGACATCCGGTCAGGCGCGTGCCGAATGCTTGTCCTGGCTGTTCTGGCAGGTCGGTTCGGCACCCTTCATCGGGGGAGGCTTCGGCCATTTCTACAACTACGCGCCGATCAAGATAGAGTACGCCATCGACCGCTATGCGATGGAAACCAAACGCCTGTTCGACGTCGCCAATCGCCAGCTTGCCAAAACCCGCTATCTCGCAGGTGACGATTACACCATCGCCGACCTTGCGACTTACACCTGGTTTGGCAACATCTACCGGGGCGAGGCCTATGGCGAAGCTGCAACTTTCCTTTCGATGCACGAATATGAGCACGTCGGACGCTGGGTCGCGGAAATCGACGCGCGCCCTGGCGTACTGCGGGGCCGGCTTGTAAACTCGCAGAAAGGCCTTGCGGAACGCCACGACGCGAGCGACTTCGACGCCCTCCCCCCTGAAAAGTTGCAGAGCATCGTCAAGGGCTTCTGATGAAATCGAAATGGGTGGACGGACCTCCGCCACCCCTTTCAAGCCCTCTTGGCATATGCCCTGACCACGCTATAAGCGCGCCTCCTGATGGGGCGTCGCCAAGTGGTAAGGCACCGGTTTTTGGTACCGGCATTCGCAGGTTCGAATCCTGCCGCCCCAGCCAGCAGTGCCCAAATATTTGAAATTGGTGTGCGGCAAGCGCTGGAAACATGGGGTTTCCATGAAGTGTTGCCATTCAGGGGAGAACTTTCCCGTGCACCCTGGTCCCAGCTCTTTCCCCGCGCTGCGCCGTCCACATTTTTGACGGCAGATCCGCATTGCCGATAGCGATCCACTTCGGAAGCGCTGCATTCTTTCTGCAGCGCAGCTTTGATGGGGCTGGAGGAAGACCTGAGGTATGGCAGCAACGACAGTATTTTGGCCCTTGGGCACGTAAGCCAACGCGTTCTTCGTGATGTGGGCGCGGCACCGCTGTCAGGTTGTGCCGTGCACGCGGGCGATCGAGGCCTTGCGCCCCTCGTGGGCAGCCAAAGGCTTCCATTACAAGGATTTGCGCAACAATCTCTTGCTCAATGAAATCCCAAGTCCGTTTCGACCGCTACTTGAGGACGACCGCAACGGCTTGCTGGTGAACAACCGCGCGGAATGAAGCCAGAGTTGCAGGGTCCGCTGGGTCGTAGCGTCTCCCGGTGCCCAACTGATTGGCATTGCAAACATAGAACAGCGCCCCAGCCGCAACGCTGTTTAGGATGTGCACCGCCGGGACTTCACGAAAACTGCCTTCCGCCACGCCTGATGCGAGGATCCCTTCCAAGTCTCGCAGGGCGGTGTCGGAGAACTGCACCGGATCCTCGCCTCGTGGCGTGGGATCGGCCACCACGCGTTGGATGATACGCGCTGCCGTCGGGCGGTGGACAAGGAAGTCGAGCCAGGCGTCGAACAGCCCAAGCAAGCGATCCAGCGGCGTGTTCGCACCCTGCATCCGCTCGGTCACGAATTGGTGCATGGCAGTGAAGATGTCCGCCTCGACCTCATCATAGAGCTGCTGCTTGCCAGGGAAGTAGTAGACGATTGATGGCCGACGAATGCCGACGACTTGCGCGACATCTTCTAGGCGGGCGGCCGCATATCCAACCTCCGCAAACACCTGCTCGGCAGCGCTCAGTATCGCACTGCGCGTTGCGTCTCCGCGTGCCTGCCGGGCAACGGGTCTGGAGGCGTTGGACAATCGTATCCCCTCAATTAAATGGCCGGCCAAACCGCCCGACCTGAGAGCTGTCATAGTCGCTCTCATAGCCAAGCCCAAGCCACGCAGTGCTCCATCGCATAAAGCACCTTGCTATTCTACCGTCGGGTAGGTAGAAAATCTACCGTGATGTAGATAACCGCGGGCATGGCCGTGGAAGTGCGGGAGAGAATCATGAAGGGATTGGAAAACTTGGCGAGTGCCGTCGCATTGTCGATGACGCTCGGGTCGTCGCCGTCACTCGCGCAAGACGCGGCCGGACAAGCGAGTGAATCCGCCACAGATGGCGGCATCGCCGAAATAGTGGTGACTGCGCAGAAGCGCGCCGAGTCCTTGCAAAAGACGCCTTTGTCGATCGTTGCGCTCACGTCGGCCGATCTTGAGCGAAAGGGTATCCTGGATCTGACCGATCTACGTTCGCAGGTGCCAGCGCTTCAAGTCACGCCCCATCCCAACAGCGCCACGACGGCCCGCGTGTTCGTGAGAGGTGTGGGTAACAACGATGACCAGATCACGGTTGACCCCAGCGTCGCGGTTTATCTCGACGGAATCTATGTTGCGCGCGGACAGGGGCTCGCGGCGGAAATCGCCGAGGTCGAGCGTATAGAAGTGCTGCGCGGGCCGCAGGGCTCACTTTACGGGCGCAATGCTACAGGTGGGGCAATCAACTACATCACCCGCAAGCCGGCACTCGGCGAGTTCCATGCGCGCCAGACGCTTGCGCTCGGGAACTATGACCAGTTCCGTTCGCGCACGAGTGTTAATGTGCCACTGGGCGACAGCATCGCAGTTGAGCTTGCCTACCTGTACAGCGAGAAGGACGGGTTCGTGCGGAACCTCGGCACGGGAGTCTCCCGCTTCGGCGATCAGATGCGCCAAGCTTATCGCGCAACGGCGCTGTGGCAACCGAGCCCAGACGTCGAGCTGCGCTATGCCTACGACCGGTCGGACATCGCCGATACGCCGGCCTACATGGTCCTGGCACCCTTTCATCCCGCGCTTGCGACCAGACCAACCTATGGGTCATCCGCAGTCCGGGGATTGCTGGCAAACGACGTGTCCGCACAGGGCCATGGCCTCACGGCAAGCTGGGCGGTGTCGGAAGCGCTGACGTTGAAGTCCATCACTGGTTATCGCAAGCTCGCCAACTCCACCAACCAGAATTACCTGACCGGAGCACTCGGCCCTTTCCCGGTCTTCGTCACCGCATTCGACCAAAAACAGCGGCAGTGGAGCGAGGAACTGCAGGCGGTGGGATCAGCGCTAGACAACCAGCTCGAATACACGCTGGGCGCATACTTCTTCGACGAGAAGGCATTTAGCTTTGACAGCACTGTGCCGACCGGTCGTCCGACTTCCCTGCGCACCGCGACAGTTCACAACCGCGCCTGGGCGCTCTACGGCCAGGCGACCTGGCGTCCAGCCGCTATCGAGGGGCTCTATCTTACGGGAGGGCTGCGTTGGTCGCAGGACGAACGCGAAGCAACCTTGGACCAGCGCAGCGTAGCACAGAACGGCACTATCGTTACTCGTCCTCAAGGCCGGGGTAGCAACACTTTCAGCGACTACAGTCCAAGCGTCATCCTCGGCTACCAGGCCAGCACGGATCTCAATCTTTATGCCAAGTGGTCTCGCGGATACAAATCCGGCGGGTACAACTTGCGCGCGAGCACGATTAGCCGTTTTGCGGTGGGATATGGACCGGAAAGGTTGGACAGCTTCGAGTTCGGCGTGAAGTCGAGTTGGCTCGACAATCGCCTGCGCGCCAACATCGCGCTGTTCCGTGCAAACTACCGCGATATCCAGGTCAACATCCAATCGGACCCGGCCAATCCGGCTGTGACCGACATCTTCAATGCCGGGCGGGCGCGCATCCAGGGATTGGAGCTGGACCTTACGGCGAAACCCGCGAGCGCATTCACCTTAAGTGCCAACTATGCATATCTCGATGCAGGTTATCGCGAGGTCAGGGATCAGATCACCGGCGCCAATATCGCAGGCCGCTTCAATTTCGTGGAGGCCCCGCGCCACACCCTCACAGTGGGCGCGGAGTGGGTGCTTTCATCAACACCCCTTGGCGTACCAAGCGCCAGCGTCGACTACTACATGCAGAGCGACAAGTTTTCCTCGACCACCGACTCTCGCTACATCATCGGGGATTACGGCCTGCTTAGCGCGAGGGTTGCCCTCAGTGACATTCCGATCGGGGTGGGCAAGTGGCAGCTGGCTGCCTTCGGGCGCAATCTCACTGACACCAAGTACTATGTCGCCCATTTTTCCGCTGGACTTCCCGCAGCCTTCTTTGGCGATCCACGCAGCTACGGCCTCGAACTTCGCTTTGAGTACTGACGGATGACCCTGATGAAGAACCTTGAGCCAGCTGTCGCTTACCTTTCCACACCGGTGATCGTTACCGGCGGCGCATCTGGGATCGGTCTTGCGACTGCCGAGGCGCTGGCTGCTGTCGGACGGCCCGTGGCGCTGTGGGACATCAATGGCGACGCCGCAATCCGCGCAGCCGAACGAATTGCTTTGGTATTCGGAGTGAGGACTCTGGGTTTTGCCGTCGACCTGCGTGAGCTCGCAGCGTTCGGTCCTGCTCTCACGGCCACACGCGAGGCACTCGGACCAATCGGAGCTCTGGTCCATTCCGCAGGAACCGTCGACACGGATTCGATCGATGGACTTACCCCGCAAAGCTGGGATAGCGGTATCGCGATTCACCTTCGAGCCCTAGCGTTTCTGGTGAAGGAGCTGCGCGAGGACATGGCTGGACAGGCCGGTTCGGCAGTGGTCGCCGTCAGCTCGATCAATGCAACCTTGGGAAACGCGGTCAACCCGGTCTACACAGCCGCAAAGGGAGGAATGCTTTCGCTGGTACGGTCGCTGGCTGATCGTCTCGCGCGCGACGGTATCCGCATCAACGCGGTTTCGCCGGGCCAGATCGTGACACCAATGACGAAGCCGGTCATCGACGCGCTGCCTCAAGGGTTTTTCGAAAAGCGCGTCCTGCTTGAGAGGCTTGGCCAGCCCGAAGAGGTTGCAAGAGCCATACGCTTTCTGCTTTCGTCCGAGGCTAGTTACATCACGGCGACAGAACTCGTCGTGGATGGTGGCAATATCTCGTCCCAACGCGGATGAGGGAGAGGGAGATGACAATGCGACTGGCAAATGCATTCGCCCTCGGGCTCTTGATTACTGGTTGTTCGCCCGCGCCAATGCCGCCGGCATTGCAGGCCCATGCCAAGCAGGCGGCCCCCTCGCTGCGACTGGCCGGCGCGCCCAACTTTCGCGACATAGGAGGCTACGAAACGGAGAACGGCGGTAAAGTCAGGACAGGCATTGCCTATCGTTCGGATCAGACCAATCTCCTTGGTGATGCCGATCTTGCAGCACTTGACGCCTTGCATCCCGCTGCGGTGGTTGACCTCAGGACTGCGACCGAGAGGCAAAGGGAACCGGATCGAGTGCCGCCGGGCGTCGACTACGTTGTCCTCGACGTCGCGGCCGACAGCACGGAATCACTGGGCGGAGACATGCGCCTTGCCATGACGCAAATCGCGCAAGGACAAGGAGAGGCGCTCCTTGTGGCAGCAAACCGTGAGTTCGTTACCCTCCCCAGCGCGCGGCAGTCCTACGCCGGCCTGATACGGCTCATCCTATCATCGAAAAGGCCTGTGATCTTTCACTGCACCGCCGGGAAGGACCGCACAGGGTGGGCGACTGCCATCATCCTGACATTGCTAGGCGCAACACGCGAAACTGTTTTGCAGGATTACCTTCTCAGCAACGAACGGCTTGCAGCGAAGAATGCATCAACCCTGTCAGCCGTCGCAGCTTCACAAAGCAATATACCGCCCGCATACCTCGAGCCTGTACTGACAGTGAAAGCCAAATACATCGAGGCAGCATTCTTCGAAGTCGACAGAACATATGGATCATTTGACAAATATGCGCGTGATGGCATTGGATTATCGGAAGAAGAAATCCAAGGACTAAGAGAGAAATTTCTTTCGTCCTGAACACAAAAGGGAGCTCAATCGGCCCAGTGAAAACCTGTTCGGTCAGTCCGTGAACCAATGGCGCAATATTGGAAGAAATATCGTAGTCAACATTCGCTCAGTTCGAATTCCTTTCATCCCGCGCACGACCCGCAGATAGCCTGTATATGAGTTGCGACCTTGTAATGCCTAGTTGCCTTGCCGCCCGCGTCCTGTTGCCTGAAGCGTTGGCCAAGGCCCTTTCGATCATCTGCTTCTCGACAGTCGCAAGATCAAGCCCGGCATCGACGAGCGCGGCAGCCGCTCCTGGGTCAGAGCCAGGGGGCTGCAGACTTCCGCCCTGAGGCCTCCACACAGGTGGACCAAGGATTTCTCCGCCGCTGAACAGATGATGCTGGCGCAGGGGCTCGCCGTCGCGTGCCATGATCACCCCTCGCTCGATCACGTTCTCCAACTCGCGAATGTTGCCGGGCCAATCATAGCCGAGCATGGCTGCAATCGCCGACTCCTCGAAGCCAGTTACCCGTCGTCCATGCCGCTCAGCATAGAGAGCGAGGAAGTGTTCCATCAGCAGGGGCAGGTCCGCGCGCCGCTCCCGCAGTGGCGGAATCCTAATCGGAAACACATTAAGGCGATAGAAAAGATCCGCGCGAAAGGTCCCTGCCTCCACCGCGGCTCTCAGATCAGAGTTGGTCGCGGCGACCAGACGCACGTCGGACTCTTGCAGCTTCGTGCCCCCCACGCGTTCGAATTCGCCTTCTTGAATGGCTCGCAAAAGCTTGCCTTGGGCTGCGAGCGAAAGAGTCCCGATCTCGTCGAGAAAGAGGGTGCCGCCACTAGCCCGTTCGAAGCGTCCCGGCCTAGATACGTTTGCACCTGTAAATGCACCCCTCTCAACCCCGAACAGTTCGGCCTCGAGAAGATTTTCGGGAATAGCTGCGCAGTTTACGGCAATGAACGGGCCTGCCGCACGCCGTCCCATCGCGTGAAGATTACGTGCAAAGATTTCCTTGCCCACCCCGCTTTCGCCAGAGAACAGCACGACGGCATCGGTATCGGCCACATGGCCCAGCAGGTCGAAGGCAACGTTGAATCCCGCGGAGGCGCCAACGATCTGCCTCCCGAGGATTGGTTTCCCGCGCGGCAAGTGTGCTGGCGAGACCTCGCCCAATTGCGACCCCCGCATGTAGCGCACATCGCCGTCCCCGTCCTGCCACTCATCAGCAGGACGGCCGACAATGCGGCAGCACTCGTGCCCCATGGCCACGCATTCAACCTCGCGGAACAGGATGGGGCGACCGAGAAAAACGCTGGCATATCCGCTGGCATAGCCGATCTGAGACCATCCAGCGGGATAGGCTCCGCGCCCGAACAGTTCGAGGTGCGCCTCACACTCGGTCGAGCCGCGCCAGATGTATTCCGCTGCGAAAGTGCCCGTCGCCGTGTCCACCTTCACGCTGACCGGATCGGTGCGGACCATGCCTTCAAGCATGTGCAGTTCCGGCCCGACGGCGAACATCTGCTCAATCGTGGCATCAGGCCTCACCTTGGCTGCGATCTCGGCATCCATTGCGCCGCTGTTGTACCCCTGCCGCGTGAACACACCGCGCGCCTTGTCGAGACCTACAGCCTCGATGACTTCGTGCCGCAGGAGACCGAACGCGCGGGCATGGATCATCATCATTCGCCGCCCGGCGAGCCAGATATGACCTTGCGCATGATCGAAGTGTAGCTGGTTGAAAAGGTCGTCGGACATGCAGCAACCGTATTATTTCAAACAATGATTCACAAGCGCTGTTCGAAATCAGACATTTTGCCCATCAAGTTTTCGCCCTGTCTCGGCGACAGTAGCCGTCCCGAAGAACCGATATACTCGTGAATTCAGCATGATGCGCCCGCGTCGAAATGACGAGCGCAGACTTGGCACGGCCATTGCGATGGATAGGCAACAAAAGCGCTCAACGGCGATGCCAGCCCCGTGGCAACAGAGAGGAGAACTGCATGTCCGATGCCTTGCCTGCGATAAGCCGCAGAACCTTTATTTCCGTCAGCACACTGGCAGGGGTCGCAACAGCAGCACCGTTAGCGGCCTCCACCATAGCTTGGTCCGGCCCCCTAGCTATCGCGTCCCAGCGTTCTGCCATACCCGCCGGCTGGCAGGGGAGTGCGACGGTACTAGCTGGTGACTACTTTCAACGTCTTGGCCAGATCCGCATCGCGTTAGCCACCAGCGTAGGGCGCAAGTTGGCTCTCTTCCTGGATGGTGCGGATGAAGCTCTGTTCGACATCGCCTTAATTGACCGCCGCGCAACGCTGCGTCCGGTCGTCCTTCCCGCAGGAGGAGTCGCATGAACCTGAGCATCCTGTCCAAATGTGCCACGTTCGGCGCGGCACTCGCGGTCGCCCTTGCCCTTCCGGCAGATGCCGCTCCTCCAGCGCCCGCCCGCAACGGTCAGTCTGGTCAATGGGCATCGCCACAGGTCCTGTGGGAGCAAACCTGCGCCCGCTGCCACACAACGGGGGTTGGCCCCGAACTGCGCGGCCGCGCGCTACCCCAGGAATACGTCGTCAGCGTAGTGCGCAATGGCATGCTGGCGATGCCGGCATTCCCGCATTCGGCAATAGATGATGCCTCACTCAGCGACATCGCGCGCTTTGTCTCCACCTCCAGGCTGCCAAAGCCTGCGGCAAAGCACTGAGAGCAAAGGAGAGTTAGATGCCAAGCAAGAAGCCTGCTCCTGTCGCGCAACCAGCGGCACCCGCAGATCCCGCCGTGCTGCCCGCTGGCGTCAGTGCCGCCGACATGCACGCCGCCATCACGAAGTTCGTTGCGATTCTCGGCCCACAGAATGTCATCACCGATGCCGACCACATCGCGCCCTACACCAAGGTCATGATTGCCGAGAGCGAGGACCTGCATCGTCCGTCCGCAGTGCTCTATGCCCGCGAAGTTTCGGAGATCCAGCAGATCCTTAAGGTCTGCAACGAATTCAAGGTGCCGATCTGGACGATCTCGACCGGGCGCAACTTCGGCTACGGTTCGGCCGCGCCCCAAAGCGCGGGCCAGGTTGTGCTCGACCTCAAGCACATGAACCGCATTCTCGATGTGGATCCCGTGCTGTGCACTGCGCTGGTCGAACCCGGGGTGACCTACCAGCAACTCAAGGATTACCTCGAGGAAAACGACATACCTTTGTGGCTGTCTTGCCCGGCTCCCTCCGCGATCGCCGGACCTCTCGGCAATACGGTTGACCGCGGTGTCGGCTACACGCCCTATGGCGAACACTTCATGATGCAGTGCGGAATGGAGGTTGTTCTGGCCAACGGCGACGTCCTGCGCACCGGCATGGGCGGGGTCGAGGGCACAAGCGCCTGGCAGGTCTTCAAGTGGGGTTACGGCCCCTACCTCGACGGCATCTTCACGCAGTCCAACTACGGTATCGTCACCAAGATGGGCATGTGGCTGATGCCAAAGCCTCCGGTCTACAAACCGTTCTGCATCCGCTACGACAAGGACGAGGATATCCACGATATCGTGGAGACGCTGCGGCCCCTGCGCATCGCCAACGTCATTCCCAATGCGATGGTTTTTGCAAATGTCATGTGGGAAGCCGCCGCGATCATGCCGCGCAGCAAGTATTACGACGGCGACGGTGTGACGCCCGACAGCGTGCTCGAGGAGATCAAGGCAAAGGAGGGCCTCGGCGCGTGGAACGTCTATGCGGCGCTTTACGGCACCAAGGAACAGGTCGAGGTCAACTGGCAGATCATCACTGGCGCAATCAAAGCCAGCGGCAAGGGCACGATCATCACGGAAGAGCAGGCCGCCGGCACCCAGCCCTTCGATTATCGCGCAAAGTTGATGCGCGGCGACATGACCTTGCAGGAGTTCGGCCTGTATCGTTGGCGCGGCGGCGGCGGCTCGATGTGGTTTGCCCCCGTAACTGCAGCGAAAGGTAGTGAAACTGTTGAACAGACCCGCCTCGCCAAGCAGATCCTTGGCGAATACGGGCTTGATTACGTGGCCGAATATATCGTCGGGATGCGGGACATGCACCATGTGATCGACGTGCTCTACAACCGCTCGGATCCGGACGAGATGGCCCGAGCGCATGAATGCTTCGCCAAACTGCTCAGCGAATTCGGCAAGCGCGGCTATGCGGTCTATCGCGTCAACACGGCCTTCATGGACCAGGCGGCCGACCTGTTCGGCCCGGTCAAGCGCAAGGTCGACCAGACGTTGAAGAGGGCGCTCGATCCTAACGGAATCCTTGCGCCTGGCAAATCCGGCATCAGGATTTGAGCAGATCCGAGCCGCTTGCAGAGCGTGAACTCACTGAAAGTCCAGCTGCGTCCTTCGTTGGGACGTGGTTGGACGTGGCTCGCCCGAGCGCAATGGCGCCGGCAAAGTAAGACGCAGAGGAACTGGAATGGACGTCAGATCGGTCCTGGTCGCAGATGCCCGGCGCATGCTCGAACGCCTTGCCAGCGGCAGCATCACTCGTGCCCCCAAGGTGACCAGCAGGCCATCGTCGATCTACACCGATGCGGATCGGTTCAAGCGTGAGAAGGAGCACCTGTTCCGACGCGCACCATTGCTGCTGGCAGCGTCGTGTGAGCTGCGCAATCCGGGCGATTGCAAGGTGATGGACGTGGTTGGCGTGCCGTTGCTGATCGTGCGCGGGAAGGACGGCGTGGTGCGCACGTTCCTTAATGCCTGTACCCACCGTGGGGCGCGCCTCATGCGCGAATGCGGGAACGCAGCTCGGCTGACCTGTCCCTACCATGCATGGAGCTTCCGGCTCGATGGATCGCTGCTGGGCATTGCGGCGCGGGAGTCTTTCGGCGAGATCGACAGCGATGCCGCCCGTCTCGTTTCCTTCCCCACTACCGAGCGGGCGGGACTTGTCTGGGCCATCATCGACCCCGCCGCCGAACCCGATTTTGACGCCTTCCTCAACGGGTTCGACCAGTTGCTTGCACAGTTCGGGTTCGACACGTGGCATCATTTCAAGAGCCGCAGCCTACCCGGCGCGAACTGGAAGCTCGCGTTCGATGCCCACCTCGAGTTCTACCATCTGCCCGTATTGCACCGCGAGACCTTTGGTTCTGGCATGAGCAATCTCGCCGAATACTTTTATCATGGCCCGCATCAGCGCCTCGGTTTGCTGACCAAAGCGGACCATGTACTCGAACAGGATGACATCGCCGGCCTCGCCGACATGCCAGAGAGCGAATGGCCGCTCGCCTCCCTGCTGTTCGGCGAATGGATCGTCTTCCCGAACGTCTCGATCAACTGCTTTTACAAGGGCGGACGCGGCGTGATCCTGTCCCAGGTCTGGCCTGGCCAGACGGTAGGAGAATCCGAAACCGTGCAGATATTCTTGCACGAGAACCCGCCGGATGAAGAACACTTTGCAGATGCAACGGCGATGTCGGACTTCCTCGGTAAGGTCGTCGGAACCGAGGACCTGCCAATGTCACGCGAGCAGCAGTCAGTACTCTCATCGGGCCTGCTCCGCGAGGTTCGCTTTGGCCGGAATGAGGGCGGTGTCGAGCATTTCCATGAATGGGTGGATCGATTTGCGGGTTCGCCAAAGGACCTGCCAATGGCACAAGTGATGCAGCGTCCGTGATGGTGCCGGTTTCACCGGTACGTCTCTCACTTTCCCGGAAATCTGCCATCAACAACTGACACCCGCTCCGATCGTCGGTGACAGCCACAAGGGTTATCAAAGCCACTAGGTGCACGCTGTTTGGAGGCCCAAATCGCAGGATCTCCCAGCCAACGATGACTCCTTCAGGTGCGCAGATCAGCGACCAAGGTGGGCATCAAAAAAACGGAGCATCACGTCGTACGCTTCAAGCGATTCGGGAATATCGGAATTGTAGAAGAACCCGTGAAAGAGCCCCTCCCAAACGTGGAGATCGGCTTTGACGCCAAGCGCAACCAGGCGAGAATGTGTCTTCACGGCAGAGCTTAGCTCAAAGCCCCTTGTTCCGGAAATGATCAGCGTTGGTGGAAACTGACGCAGTGTTTCATCTGAGGACCCTGGCGAAACGGTGGGATCTTTCGGATCTGCCCCCTTGAAATAAGGCAGCGCGGTCCAAGGCAATTGCGCGTCGGTCGGCCAGACCGGGGCAGCACGCGCGTCGCCGATGGCAGCGGTCATATAGTCCGCATCCCCACCGAAGCCGAAGGCGGAAGTGGTTAGCCCAGCACAGAATACTCCGATCGCACCCGGACGTGGCAGGCCGTGCTTCTGAAACCATGCCGTAGCCATACCGGTTAGCATTCCGCCCGCAGAGCACCCATAAATGCCGATATTGCGCGCCGGATAGGTTTTGAGCAGTTCGCGATATACGGCAGCCACGTCCTCACTGGCAGCGGGAAAGACATGAGCAGGTCCTTGGCGGTAGTCGACCGATACGACACGGACTTTGCCGATTGCGGTGACAGGGATGGATTCCAGCTCTGCGCACCCCGGGAAACAACCCATGAAGCCGCCACCGTGAAGATTGATCAACACGCGCTTGCGATTCTGGCGTAAAACGCCCTCTCGAGGGCTGTAATCCAGAACGTGCACGCCGCCGATCTGGCGCTCGACCATGGTCGGAGCGAAAGTTGCCTTCGCCTTCGCCAAGTATCCCTGCATGAACACGGGCACGCCAGCCACCTGCTTTAGCTGCTCCGGATCCTGCATGGCCTTGAGGTGGTCGGTCAGATAGGCCTTGGCCTCAGCGCTCAGCATCGAAGAGACCGGCACCGCCATGGCGGGCGCATGGACCGTACCATCGTCATCCACTTGGATTCCGGAGGGCATGCTGGCCTGCGCAAAGGCTTTGGCGACGGGGCCGAGCAGCAGTGCCAGTGCGACCAATGACGCCACAATTCGCTTCAACACCGACATCGCTTTACCCTCTCTTAGCTGGAGCGGATCGCGGGGGTGGCCTGCAGCCGAGTTCCAATCCGGCGAACTTCCGAAGCTATGCGCCTGAAACCGTCGACAATTTCGAGCTGGGTCTGCGCGCCAACCTGATGGGTGGCCGCCTGTTCCTTGGCGCCACGGCCTATCAGATGAACTACAAGGACCTGCAGGTGTCGTCGATTATCGTCGATCCGGTGCAAGGCCCGATACCGGTTACGACCAATGCGGCCCGAGCGCGCATTCGTGGCATCGAGCTGGAAACAAGCTTCCGCCCCACCCCGGCAGATCGGTTCACGGCCTACTTCTCTTGGCTGGATACCAAGTTCCTGCGATTTGCCAACGCACCTGACAATCTGCGCTCAGCCGATACGATCTACAACATCTTCGCGCCGATCCTGGGCTTTGCGCCGATTGCGCCGGCAGTTGCCGATTACTCGGGCAATCGGCTGCCTTTTGCACCACGCTTCAGCGGGCGCTTCAGCTATGCTCACGAGTTCGAAACCGCTTCTGGCTGGAAGATCACTCCGGCAGTCGACTTCTTCGCGCAGACGGCAACATTCGCCAGCGTGGACAACGCCATCCAGGGCCGGATTGCAGGTTACACGAAGACCGATCTCAACCTGCAGTTCGACGAACCTTCGGGGCATGCCTACCTCAACGTGTTCATGAACAACGTCGAGGACCGTCGCATCCCCACAACCGTCGTTCCCGTTTGGAGTTCGACGACGGCCAGCTATGCCATGCCGCAAACCTATGGCTTGCGCGTCGGCTTCAAGTATTGATCGCATTGACAACAGGAAGCGCCGTGGCCGGAGCGATGATCTCCGGCCACGCATGCCGGAGAAGGTCATGCGTATGCCGGTCGATCGCAGGCAAATGCTGCTGGGAAGTGGGCTTTTTCTGATGACTTTACCTGTCAGCGCCGCAAGGGAAGCGCTGAAGATTCCGCAAGGAGCCGGACCGCTTCCGGCCGAATGGATCGGAGCGCCGTCGATCACCTTGTGGGACGGCCTGCTGCCCGGAAGCCCGCGTACAGCGCCCAAGCCATCAATCACACTCGACCCCACTTTCATTACAGGGGTCGCCCGACCGGAGATGCGCGTGTTCCGTCCAAAAAGGAGCAACGGGCAGGCTATACTGACGATCCCGGGCGGAGCCTACACGTTCGTCTCGATCCGCAATGAAGGCACGGACGTTGCGCGTACCTTCACTGAACTGGGCTACACCGTATTCGTGCTAGTTTACCGCCTTCCTGGCGAAGGCTGGGCGAATCGCGCCGATGTGCCATTGCAGGACGCACAGCGGGCGATGCGCTTGATCAAGAGTCGGGCAGGACAATTCTCCATCGATCCCGACAGGATTTCCGTGATCGGATTTTCTGCAGGTGGTCATCTTGCTGCATCGTTGATCACCGCCGGCAGGGACGGCTGCTATGATGGGCGCGATGCGGCGGACCAGTTGGATCCGCTGCCCAGCCTCGCCGCTCTGATCTACCCGGTTATAAGCACCGAACCGCCCTACACGCATCAGCAGTCGGTTGAAATGTTGCTCGGCCCAAATCCGACTGCTGAGGCAATTGAGCGCCGCTCTCCTGCACGCCGTATCGGTGCAAACACGCCCCCAACCTTCCTCGTGCACGCTCTTGATGACGTGCCAGTGCCATCCCAGAATTCCCTGCTGTTCCTCGATGCGATGCAGCGCGCCAGGCGTCCGGTTGAAATTCATCTGTTCGAAGAAGGGGGGCATGGTTTCGGCATCGGCCCATCCAATGCGCCGGCGGGACAGTGGCCCCAACTTTTGAGTGCCTTCATTGCCCGCCACATGGCACCGTCCTGACAACAGGCCTTGGCTTGGCCGACAGTTGCAGCAAGGCAACCCGGTCTCCCCGCGATAGGTCAGAGCTGCTGTCGGCAAGCCGAGGAGACCTTCCATCTCACCAGCCCAGTTCGCGGCGCCCTTGACTTTGGGTTGCCTATGCCACTAGGGCGCGCACCGAAAACCGGGGTCTTGCCCCGCTCATCCATCCCGTTTCGCCGAGTCCTGTCGAAGGGCGTCTTGAGGATCCACCCGGGCAGGGTGGAGGAGTGTATTCATGGCCAATGTAACCGTTATCGGCGCCCAATGGGGCGACGAAGGCAAAGGCAAGATCGTTGACTGGCTGGCCAGCCGTGCCGATGCCGTTGTCCGCTTCCAGGGTGGGCATAACGCCGGCCACACCCTCGTTGTCGGCGAACAGGTCTACAAGCTTTCTCTGCTACCCTCGGGCATTGTCACTGGCACGCTCTCGATCATCGGCAACGGTGTGGTCCTCGATCCGTGGGCGCTGAAGGCCGAGATCGAAAAGCTGACCGCGCAGGGCGTCGAGATCAATGCCGAAAACTTCGCCATTGCCGACAATTGCCCCCTGATTCTCCCCCTGCACCGCGACCTTGATGGTCTGCGCGAACAGGCGGCCGGCTCAGGCAAGATCGGCACCACGGGCCGCGGCATCGGCCCTGCCTATGAAGACAAGGTCGGCCGCCGCGCGATCCGCGTGTGCGACCTTGCCCATCTCGATGCGCTCGATGTCCAACTCGATCGCCTCTGCGCGCATCATGATGCGCTGCGTGCAGGCTTTGGACAGCCGCCGGTCGATCGCGCCGCACTGATCGCCGAATTGCGCGAGATAGCGCCGTACGTCCTGCAGTTCGCCCAGCCGGTCTGGAAGCGCCTCAACACCGTCCGCAAGGCCGGCGCGCGCATCCTGTTCGAGGGCGCGCAGGGCGTCTTGCTCGACGTTGACCACGGCACTTATCCGTTCGTCACCTCGTCCAACACCGTCTCGGGCACCGCCGCGTCCGGTTCGGGTCTTGGCCCTTCGCAGACAGGTTTCGTGCTTGGTATCGTCAAGGCCTACACCACCCGCGTCGGCTCCGGGCCGTTCCCTACCGAGCTTGAGGACGAAGTCGGCCAGCGCCTTGGCGAGCGTGGCCACGAATTCGGCACGGTTACGGGGCGCAAGCGCCGCTGCGGCTGGTTTGACGCGGTGCTGGTGCGTCAGTCCTGCGCCATCTCTGGCGTGACTGGGATTGCTCTCACCAAGCTTGACGTGCTGGACGGTTTCGAGAAGGTGAAGATCTGCACCGGCTACCGCCTGCGCGGAAAGGTGCTGGACTACTTCCCGGCCCACGCCGCCGATCAGGCTGAGGTTGAGCCCATCTACGAAGAGATGGACGGCTGGGATGGCACCACTGCTGGCGCGCGTTCGTGGGCTGACTTGCCCGCCCAGGCGATCAAGTACATCCAGCGCGTGCAGGAATTGATCGAAACGCCGGTTGCCCTTGTCAGCACCAGCCCGGAGCGCGAGGACACGATCCTTGTGCGCGATCCCTTCGTCGATTGAACACCTGCAGCCTCACCATCCGGGCGGATGGTGAGGCTGCAAAGCTTTAGTTCTTCTTGCCGACGGTCACACCTGAATAGATCGATTGCTGTCCGCCCGGCGGATTCAGCTGCAGGAGGAACGAGCCGCCCCATTCGGCAGCGTTGGCTCCAAAGAACATGCCGTTGAGGAAGCTGGTGCTGAGCACGTCGGTGCCGGTTCCCCTGAGGGAGAACGTGTTGCCAAAGCCGCAACCCGGACAATTGCCCGCAAGCGATCCACTGTAAGTAAAGTTGCCGAGGCTCGACGTCGCGTTATTGCCGACATCTGTCGCCGTCAACGCGAGGACGGCGCTGCCAGTGCCTGCGGCGAAGTCTGCCGTGAAGGTGCTGGTCCCCGAAAGCGAAGCCTCGCGCTGCGTCGCACCGTTCCGGCCATAACCGTAGACTACCCCGGAATAGCTTGCCGAGCCCGTTCGCGGGATCTGGAAGCTTGGCGTCAGGCCGCCGAACGGCACATAGTAGTGGGTCGCCACCTGGCGTCCGTCTACCGTGTCGGTTCGCACCACTTCGGCAAAACTGGTGTAAGTCAGGGCAATCGAGGGGTTGCCGCTACCGAACTTGAACACCCGCGCCGTGTAATCGGCACCGCGATACACATCGAAGGTGCTGGTGCTTTCCGCCGCCTTATAGTCCGCCGCCGCCAGCGTCTGCGACAGCTGCACGGCGTTGCCGAAGTTCGTGCCAGTCGTCTTCGACGTGAGAACATATGACTTGTTCGTCGGGTTGTAGGTAACCTCGACATTGGTATCGAGAAGCGCCTGCTCCGCCGGGCTGAGACCGTTGACGACATAGTACTGGGAATCGTTGCCATTCAGCACAGTAGTCGTCGTGAGGCCGGCAAGTCCGCTCTGGGAAGCGGTGCTGTCCGAACCGCGTCCGCCTGCAAGCGTAGCTGCCATGACGGCACCGCCGGAACTGTTAGCCTGAACCACCGCCCCGATCTGCTCCGCAGCCGGACCGAAGAACTTGCCGGTCAGCGTGCCGTTGTAATCGGTCGTACCATCGAAGGTGATGTTACCATTGAACGCATTGGCGCTTGATGAAAGCGTCGCGTTTCCGCTCCAGTTGCCTGCATCCGATTGGGCTCCCGGCAGGCCCGCCGAGGTGCCCGGAATGGCATTGCCAACAGTATAGGCTCCAAGCGTCGAAACGGCGCCAGTCTGGAAGTTGACGTTGAAACTGCCATTGCCGTTCACGCCACTGATCTTCGACCCGTTGGCCAGTATCCCGCCATTGAGGGAAACGTTGAAGGCAGCCGTCCCTGTTCGCGGGGTTGAGGAATTGGCCGTCGCGAAACCATAAACGAACGCATCTATCTGGCCGATGCTCGATCGCCGGTCGGTCAGAATGCCTGCGCGCAGGTAGTCGCTGCTTGTGTAGAAGTCATACGTCAGCCCGACCTGTCCCGCCTTTGTCGGCTGCCACATGATCCGGGCATCAGAACCGTAAAACACCAGTGGCGATCCATTCTCACCCTGATGCACAGACGCAAGCCCGCTGCCGGCGCCCACTGCTGAAAGATAGCCTGCTCCATCAAGGGTGCCCTTCACGGAGGCGCTCAACGGTTGATAGAACTGGTCGGTGGAAGGGCTGGCAAGGCTGGTCGAGGTATTGACCGGTGTCGTGCCGCGAGCGCCGTAGATCACACCGGTTGCGGCGACGTCCGAGTTGGGGTTTTGCGAGAAGGCCGCCCCAACTTCCTCGGCGTTGGGGCCGAAGAAAGCCCCGTGCAACTCACCCGTTCCGGCGCTGCCCAAGGTCAACTGGCCAAGAAAACTGTTCGCGCTCTTGGACAGCAGCGCAAAGGCGTTCCAGTTATAGCCCCGCGCGGTGACATTGGTCTGAACATCGGTCTCGTCGTAGAAGCCGCTTCCGGCAATGCCGCCGGACAGGAAATCGACCGAAAGCTTGCCTGTCCCTCCCAGCGCATAAATGTTCGTGCTGAACGTCCGCGCGCCCAGCAGCTTTACATCGAAGCTGGCCGCGCCCGTCCTCGGCAGCGTTCCGTTCGGCGTCTGTACCCCATAGGCGAAGGAGGAAATGCGCCCATCGATCGTGGTGCTTCCATTGACCTGGCGCTGCCAGATCCCTGCCCCCACGAAACGGGTCTGACCTGCGGCTGTGCCTGTCGTGGTCAACGAGAGGAACTCGGTCGTATTGCCCGAAACGAACTTGTAGGTCGTGATAGCGCTGTTCGATTGCGTCGCGTCGATGTCGCCTGGACCGAAAGTGCGGCTGCGCGTGCCGTCCGAGACAGTCCAGGAGCGGTTAGTGGCATTGTAGGAGACCGTGAGCACCAAGGCTGAAGCCGAGGTGCTGACGGCGGCGCCATTGGTCGGAACACTTACAGTTCCGACAGATGCCACGTTCTTGAAACTTTCGCTGACAAGCGGCGCGACCAGGCTCGTGTTTGCTGTCGGTGTCGGTGTCGGTGTGGGCGTGGGTGTCGGCGTAGGCGTAGGCGTGGGTGTAGGCGTGGGTGTAGGCGTAGGTGTAGGCACCGGAGTGCTGCTGACGCCATTGCCGCCACCGCCGCACGCTGCCAGCATCAATGCAATGGTCAAGGCAGACGCTGTCGCCGCCCTGCGGTCATGTCTGGTCATTGCCCCTCTCCCCTTTTTCCTTACGCTAGAATGCCGACGTCAGGCCAAATTCCGCCGCGCGCCGATCAAAATCGAAAATGCCCACCGTCGAACGGTTCCGCTCTATCCTGAGGCGCAGGAAAGGTGCGATGCCCTTCCACTGGATGGCGCGGAACGTTGCCGAAAGCCCGAGGCTGAACCGGTCATCCACACGCTTTCTCGGATAGAGGAACAGGCGCTCATCGGCCTCCAGGCGCGAGTAGCTTCCGTCCATCACGACCGTCGTCCTGCCCAGTTCCCTGAACACATACGCCGATGTCCCGCCGGTCCAATCCGACCAACCCGGATCGCGCGCCGAGGTGCGGCTCATCCGCAATTGCATCCCGCCGCCAAAGCGCGCGCTGAAGGCACGATCGATCCCGAGCGTGCCGGCATAAATGGTTGAATCCTGCAAGTCGTTGCGGCGATTGTCGAGGCGCGAGACAGCCGCTTCGGCACGCACCTGCGATCGCTTGCCCAAGGGGTGCTGGAAAACCGCAGTGCCCCCCCATCCTTGGCTGAACGCCGCTTGGCCGTACCAGCGCCAGGACGGGCCTCCTGAGAAAGTGATCCGGTCTGCACCGGACTGGAACTCTGGTCCGAATTGCACGGCCAGCGCATAATCGTCGAACTGTCCGGAGCGATAGAAGTCAGCGCTGCCTGATACCCGCGCGAGCAGACGGGCTCCGGCGCTAAGCGGCACGCGGAGATACCCCTGCGCGCGCGCCGCAAGCCCCAGGCCGGACTTGGCTTTGGCGTCGTCGCTTAGGGTAAAGTCGCCTATGACAGTGCCTAGCGTGTCTGCCCTTGTTGCGCGATTGATGTTGCTGTCTGGCGCAAGCGCAAGCTCCAGGCTGCCGCCAAGGGGTTTTGCCGCAGCAAGCGCCGCAGCGTAGAAACGCACGGCACGCTCGACGTCTGCCGGAAGTTGGCCATTGGCTTGGGCGGCACGCATTTCACGCTCGGCGGCGCCAAGTCGCCCCATCATCGCGTCCATCCGGGCCAGCTCAAGTCGCACCCGCGCGGCATCCGGCTTTTCGTCGAGGATGCGACGCAGTTCGACCGCAGCATCGCGCGTTCGCTTCATCTGGTCGGCAAGCATCATCGCCAGGCGAAACCTTGCTTCGCTCCGCAACTCGATATCTGGGTTGCCCGCCAAGGCGCGATAGGCCGTCTCTGCCGTGGCGTAATCGCCAGCATCGCGAGCAGAATCGGCCAATTGGAAAAGTTGCGCCGCTGTCAGCTGCAAGCTGGGCGCCGATTCGTCCTGCTTGGCATTTTCATGTGCTGTTTCAATGAGAAATCGCTGAGACTGCACTAGTTGCGCTGGAACATCCGAAATGGAGGCAGTTTGCAGTAAGAACACCGATCCGATATTGCGAACAAATCAGCAGTTATCAAGCGCGGAAAAGACGTCGTTTCAACCGAGGCCATATTCACCTGCCTCCGGGTCACCGCGAAACTATATCCAGAATCGAGATAAACGATCTTGACCTGATCCACATATGTTCCACTCATGTTCGCACTTAGGGCAAGTACTGAGGGAACATTGCAATGACGCTGGTCCAAGCCTTCGCACCAAACTTTGCTGCAACAGATTTTGACGTCCCTCCTTTCGCCGACGAGCAGGCAGCGTGGCTCAGCCCTTCCGCGCCTCTTGCCGTGTCAATCTTCGCCGATCGTAGTTATCTGCGCATGGAGATGGCCGAAGATGCATCGGCTGCAGGGTTGCGCGTCTGCGGCACGGGCGAGCTGACGCAATTGCTCGATGCGCGTGCAGAGCAGACCTTGGGCGATCTGGTACTGGTCGATTGCCCGCTCCTCGAAGGTGCCGACATTGCAGCACTTGTCTCGCTGGATGAACGTGCTGCCCGCACAGGTAGCCAGTTGATCGTTTCGACGAGCGTGGGGGCACTGGATGATGTATTCGGTTGCCTTGATCAGTCCGGTGCGCAGATCCTCGTCAATCCATCTCGGTCGGACCGGGTCATCGCGCTCGGCCACGTCCTCGCCTCTCCTACGCTCTCGGCCAAGGGAGGCCGAGTTCGTGAGCTGTCGGACACCGATCGCATGTCCTTGCTTCGCTTGACCCAGCAGGTAAGCGAAATCGCCAATCGCCTGGAAACGCTGTCTGGCTCATCGGCGGCGACTGATCACGTCCAGGCCTCCGCCTTCGCTTTTGATGCGACCGGAGAGCGTGACTGTGCCGGCGTGCGTATCGCGCGAGGTACTCGCCCCTCGCTGCCCGACCCTCGCCTTGTCCGCAAGATCATACGCCAGCGCCAGTTGCGCGCCCGCTTCTTCGAAGGCGATCTGTTCGCTGACCCAGCATGGGACATGCTGCTCGATCTCACGGCGGCGCGGGCCGAACACAAAAGGGTTTCCGTCACATCTCTGTGCATTGCATCGGGCGTTCCGCCGACAACTGCGCTGCGGTGGATCGGCCAGTTGACCGAGGCCGAGCTTCTTTGCCGGGCGGAGGATGCTACGGATCGCCGCCGCGCGTTCATCGCCCTTTCGGACAAAGCGGCTGACGCAATGGCGCACTACTTTGCGGAAATCGAGGCGGCCGTGCCACCGCTCTGACAACCAGCAACTCAAGTTCGGCAACCGCGAGAGACAAAGCCAGTCGCTCCGCAGCCCGACAACGAGATAGAGTTATCGACGCCTGTCCAAGGTGGCGTGAGACATTTCGGTTTTCGGCGGTGGGCTTACTGCGGCGTCACGCAATTTGGCTTCGATCCGGGCGTCGGCTTCCTGCGGACTGACCGTATCCCAAAAATCGCCGTCCACGTTGTAGAGGAACGCCTTCGTCGTATGCTCGATGCGGTAGTTGTCGCCGGACTGCGGAATGATCTTCACGAAGACACCAGCATTGTCCGTAATGCGGTTTATGACTTGCGGTTCGCCTGTCAGCGCGATGATATTCTCCCCAAGGCTTTTGACAAAGGCATCAAGGCGTTCCGGAGTGTCCCGCGCGGGATCTACGGTGATGAACACGATCGGCAGGTCTTCATGCGTCCACCCCATCCGGGCTCGGATGCGCGAAAGCCGAGCAAGCATCGCCGGGCATCTGTCGGGACAGGATGCATAGCCGAAGTATGTAATGTACGGATGCCCCTTTAGGCTGGACCGCTGAAATAGTGATCCGTCCTGCGCGACGAGCCGATAGTTGCCGTCTTCAGCAACACCTGACTGTTCGTATCGCCTCTCCGGCCGCGCAGCCCACCACAGATACCCCGCCGCGCCAAGCAATAGCAGAAGCACGACAATCAGCCGCAGCTTACGATCCATGAACGATCGCCGGAAGTCGCTCTGCATGGTCATGCCGCCGAGATAGCAGGTGAAAATCTCTTCGGAAGGATAAGTGTCGGTTTTTAGTCAGAATTAACAATCCTGTACGTCAGACTGGCCTTGCCGCGCGCAGGTATCACGACCGACCAGATCGTCCGTCCGTCCCTGCGCACAAGACGTCGCTGCGAGATACCCTCCATTCTCCCACCTGAGAAAATCCGGGCCTCGAAGCGCACAGGAACCGGCCGAGCATTGCTCACGTCCAATGCCACCGTACGCGATACGTCGTCAGAAGCGATCTGCCGGACGCTGGCCGCAATCTGCGTCGCCTCTCCAAGCACGATCTCGACGTCCTCCCCCACCGCGCGGTCTGGAAGCCCACCCTCCCCGGCCAAAAGCATTGCCCCTTGATCCGGGCCAGAGCGAACCGGTTCGAACACCGTTACCGGCCCACCCGGCAACGGCAGGCCCAACCCGTCTTCCTTGCGGTTGCGCGTGCGCAACATCTGGCGCACCTCTCCGACCCTGTCTTCGGAGACATCCGCACGATAGAGTGCCTCCATCTTCACGTCATGCTTCTGCGCCAACGCGACCTGCTTCTGCGCATTGGCCGCCACGGTAACCGGCACTGGCACCCGGTACAGCTTGAGATCGCCAAGGCCCTCCTGCTGCACGGTGACGGGCGCATTCAACGGACCCACACGCTGAGCCGTGACCACGATGTCGGCCATTTCCATCGCTGGCGCGGGCATGACCATAGGCGGAGGCGGCGGTGCAGGCGGGGGCGGTGGTGCCAGCTGCGACAGCGAACAGGTCAGTTCCAGTTCCCCGCCCGAGGGCTTTTCCCCTTGGGAGCTGTCCTCGCGGTTGACCTTGCCTGCGATCACCGCAGTCTCCGCATCGGCAAAACTCATGGAATCGCTGCTGGCCAGGGTTACCCACGCCGAGACATCGGCCGTCTGGCCATCCGCGTTCATTCGCACGACGTAGTTGGATTGCCAATCGAAACCCCAAGCGAGGTAGGACAAGGACAGCGTTGCCTTGTGCGCCACCTGGCTATCCGTTTCGATTGAAAGCGTCGGCTTCGCAGACAGGTCCCTTGGTGCTTCGGGATAGAGTATTTCGTCCTCGAGGCCGCCGCAGTTGGCAACCTCGAAGCCCGCTGCCGTCTGCACGATGGCAGCCCCATCAGGGCCAGAGCGGATCACCGCGCGCTCTTCGCGGACCGTGTCGGTCGCAAGGTCGGTTCGCCGCAAGATCACCGGCCGGCCAAACATGCGCGCGTAGAGGCTGCGCGGCGAAAGCAGGTCTGCATCAAGGTTCTTCTCCCGCACGCCCGAAGGCAGTCCGGTGACGATCGCGCTTTCCGGGAACAACCCCGCCGCCACGCCTTCGAAGCGCACGGTGGCCTTGCCCGCAGGGATATCCACGGTGCGCTTCTCGGTAACGAGTGCATAGCCTTCGAGCCAATCGAGATCCATCGCCTCGTCGCTGTCCCGGTCGGGCGCGCGATAGATGCTGACCGAGACGCTGTCGGACCCGGGCGATGTGACAATCCCCTGTCCCAGCGCTGGTGCCGCGCTCAGCATCAGGGCCACGATGGCAAGGCGGCGCACCGGCGCGCTCAATATCGCGTGTCGAACTGCACGGTCAGCGTGGCCTCGCCATTGGCAGAGACCGGGACCTGCCACACCCGCTCGTCGGCCGAGCGCTGCTCGCCCTTGATGCTCTCGCTCGGCACGCGCGCATCATGCCACCAATTGTCGAGCCCGCCCTGTACAACTTCAACCGTCACCGGCGTGGCCCGGGCGTTGGTCACCTTGTAGGTCATTGTCGTGCGCCAGAACACCTTCTCGCTCTCCACCGTCACTTCGCTGGGGGCCTTGCCCGGCGTGGTGATGCGATAGCGCGCAGTCTTCTCCCATTCCCCGCTGTCGATCCGGTCGCGCTTTTCAAGCACCGGCTGGACCTTCACGTCGAACGCCTCGCCAGTCTTGAGGGCAAGGCTGGATCCCATCGGGGTGTGGCCGATTGCATTCTCGCCGATGAACTGCGGCTGCCCGCGCGCATCGCGCATGTAGACCCGCACCGTGCCTGCAGGCAGGGCATCGCCCAGTCCGGCTTCCCTCGATGTCGAAAAGCGCAGCACCGTATCGGCGCTCTGCGGCTCGGTCTGGCTGGAAAGCCAGCCGTTGCGGAAGTGATAAGCCTTGGTCGCGGGCGCGCCGCCGACGTCGAGGAAGCTGACTTGCTTCTGCTGCGCATTGGCCACCGTGGTTCGCCCGGCAATCGGATAGACGTAGAAGTCGCCCAGGCTCTCGCGATTTGCACTTTGCGTTCCGGGTCGGTTCCCCGGCATCATCGGACGCTGGGGCCGAAATCCGCCATTATAGCCGCCGCTGCCATCGCCGACTGCGCCCGCCACCAACAGCACCTTGGCCTTGTCAAACGTCGTGCCGCTATTGTTGGTGAGCGTGATCCAGCCCTGCACATCAATCTTGCCGGCTGCCTCATCGAACAATGCCACGTAATCGGCCTTCCAGCCGAACCCGCGCGAGAGATAGCTCAGCGAAACCGGGCGCGCGCCCGGCGCGGTCGTGTCCAGGGTTACCGACAACGTCGGGCGCGCCCGCAAGCCCGGCGGCAAGCTGGAAAACAGCACTCGCGCACCGTAATTCTGCAAGACTTCGATGTGGTTTCCCACGCGGACGATCGTTCCGCCGTTATTGGCGAGGATTGTCGCCGTCTCGCGCTTGTCGTCTGCCCCGCGCACGAGTGTCACGGTCTGTCCAACCGCTTTGTCCATCAGCTTTTCGGGCGTCAGCAGGTCGTAGTCGAAGTTCTGTTCGACAATGCTCGTGCCCCCGGCATTCAGCGTCACTGTCTCTGGTCGGATGGCTGCAGAAACATCAGGAAACTCCTGACGATGCCGCCCCGTCGGCAAAGACATCTGCCGCACGTCCTGCACCAGCGCGAGATCGTTGTTGTAGATGGTGAGCGAGACGTCGCCTTGCGCGCTTGTCGGAATGGTCTGAGCCAGAGCCACTATGGGAACAGCCGATCCCAGAAGACCAAGAACCTTGCGCATCTGCCCCTCCACCGTTCTCGAAAGGCTAACCTCTCTCCGGTGGCAGATCAACGCAGGCTGAACGACGGTTGCGATGAAACATGAGCGGCCTAAAGAGGAAAGATGGCCGAACACACATCAATGCTCCGCGATGGATTCCTTCTGCTCGGCTTCGCCTTGGCCTTCGTGTTGATCTTCCGACGCTTGGGGCTGGGGGCGACCTTGGGCTATCTCGTGGCCGGAGCTGTTGTCGGCCCGCAATTGCTGGGTCTGGTTGGCGATGCGGAAGAGAAGCTCGGCATCGCCGAACTGGGCATAACCTTGCTGTTGTTCCTGGTCGGGCTGGAATTGAACCCATCCCGGCTGTGGAAGATGAAGCGCGACATCCTCGGCCTTGGCCTGCTTCAGGTAACCGCTTGTGGGCTCGCCGTCGCAGGCATGATCCTGTTGACGACGGATTTCAGCTGGGAAGCAGCGCTGGCCCTGGGCCTGCCGCTGGCGCTCTCGTCCACGGCGCAGGTGCTGCCTATGCTGCAATCCTCGGGCCGATTGCGCACGCCGTTCGGCGAACGCGCCTTTGCGATCCTGCTCTTCCAGGATCTTTCGATCATCCCGATGATCACGATCATCACGGCAATGAGCCGCAACCCCGCCGATGCCGGGGGCCCTCCCGGGTGGCTGATGGTGCTCTACACTCTCGGCGCCATCGGGGGACTGATCGCCGCTGGCCGCTATCTGATCCGGCCGCTCTTCCGCCTGATCGGCAATCTGGGCGAGCGCGAGATGTTCGTGGTCGCTGCCTTGTTTACAGTCATGGCGTCGGCAGCCGTCATGGAACTCCTAGGTCTGTCGACTGCTTTGGGCGCATTTGTCGCAGGCGTCATGCTGGCAGACAGCCCCTATCGTCACGAACTCGAAGCCGATGTCGAGCCGTTCCGCTCGATTCTGCTCGGGCTCTTCTTCCTCGCCGTAGGCATGATGCTCAACCTTGCCGCCATCGCCGAGCGCCCCCTGTTCGTCGCGGGAATGGCCCTCGGCCTGATCGCGGTGAAGGCGGCGATCATCTTCGGCATCGGCCGCCTCTTCGGCATGCCCTGGCGCGGCGCACTCGCCCTCGGCCTGCTGCTCAGCCAAGGCGGCGAATTCGGCTTCGTGATGTTCACGCAGGCGCAAAGAGCACTGCTCATCGCTCCCGAAGCCGCCAGCCTGTTCGGAGCTGTTGTCACCCTGTCGATGGCCACGACGCCGTTTTTGATGATGGCGACAGCAGGGATCCGACGCGAAGCGGAGAATGCTTCGCACGGAGAGCGCGAAGGCCCCCAGCCCGACGGTTCGAACGCCGTGGTCGTGGGTTTTGGCCGCTTCGGGCAGGGTGTCACGCAGATGCTTCTGGCCAGCAACATCCCGGTAACAATGGTCGATACCGACATTGAGATGATCGACGTGGCAGCCACGTTCGGGGCCAAGGTCTATTTCGGCGACGGGACAAGGCTCGATCTGCTGCGTCAAGCCGGGGCAGCGGAAGCGGAGATGATCTTCTTCTGCATGGACGGCGATCAGGTCACGACTGATCTGGTCGAAGCCGTGCACGAAGCTTTCCCGCGCGCGTCAATCTACGTTCGCGCCTACGACCGGCGCGCGCTCATCCGGCTGCGCGGCACGCCAGTCAGCGCCGTCGTGCGCGAAGTGATGGAGTCCGCGGTCAAGATGGCGCGCGTCGCCCTCGCTGACGCAGGCCTCTCGGCAGAAGATATTGCGCGCGCCGAAGACATGTTCCGCGCCAATGATCGCGAACGGCTCAAACTGCAGATCGAAGCGGGCGACGTCCGTGTCGCGCGTGACCGTATCATCACGGAGCCGCAAGGGCGTCCGGCCTGACGGGCTAGGCAAGCAACTCGGCGGCTTCGTCGCGAATGCGCTGCGCCAAGGTGCGGTAATCGTCCGCACTTGCCGATTTGGCACGCCAGGCAGCAACGATGGCACGTTCGCAGCGCCAATTCTGAACCGGCAAGCGAACGACCAGAGCATCGCCCCCCACTTCCGACCGAAGGTAAAGCTCTGGCAGAATTGCCAGACCAACACCGCTGCCCACCATCTGGTGAATGCTGTCCAGGCTTGTCCCCTCGTAATCCAGCAGCATCTCGGCACCGAGTTCGGCGCAGACACGCTGGACTTGCTGGTGATAGTGGTGGCGTGGATCAAGCGTCAGGAAGCGCTCACCCTTGAGGTCCGACCGGTCAATGTGGGCAATCCCGGCGAGGTGATGGCTGCGCGATGCCACAACGCTCATGGGCTCGTCGAACAGGGGGACGACCTCCAGGTCCTCACCAATCACCGGCCCCGGCCCCACCATCAGATCTATCCGACCCGAAGCGAGATCACGGGTCTGTTCGGCCGGGATCCCTTCACGGATATAGAAGCGCAAGTCGCTCTGTTCGGCATTGAGCGCGCCGATCAGGGCAGGCAAAAGGTAAGGCCCGAGAGTGGGCGTGATCCCCAGCCGGACGATCCCGGAAGGCTGCTTGCGCGCGCGCGCCGCAACCGCGCGGATGTCGCGGATTTCCCGCAACACCCGGCGCGCTCTTTCGGATATCTCGCGACCGACCGGCGTCAATTCCACGCTTTGCGCTGCGCGATCGATCAACGCGGTGCCGAGCCGATCTTCAAGAGCACGTAACTGATGGCTGAGGGTAGGTTGCGAAATGTTGCAGGATTGTGCCGCGCGCCCAAAGTGACGCAGTTCGGCAACCGCCAGGAAATACTCAAGCTGTCTGACTGTAGGCATGAGACCTCCGATAGAAGAATTCTATCGATTCGTCGCCGTTCTTTCGATTGGACGCAATGGCCTGGCCCCGGCATTGTGCAGGGGCAAGGCAAAAGAGGATGCCCCGCCGACGGTCGATCTCCCACAGTTCACGCTTGTCCCCCCTCGCTGAACTGCCCGACTGTCCCTTGATGCCTTGCCGGGGCGACGCACCGCCAGTCCGCGTCGCCCCCAAGAGTTTCGCAACGGGCCTTGCGCGATCTACCCGACGCAAGGCGCGCCACTGCCGATCTGGCCCGCCCCCGGAAGCGGCAAGCCGACGGCAGCGGAGCACTGGCGGCGCATTGTGACGACCCTGGCACGAGGCGCCGCCAGACAATTCAGGGTTATCCCGCCCAGACCGAGAGGTCACTTGCCATGCTGAAGATATTGGCCGCGATTGCCGTAACGACCGGAACGCCCCAACCGCTGGAGGCCCACCACGCCTACCGCTTGCCTGAAGCCTCGTCTCCTCGCCCGGTCACGCATGATCGGCGCTGTTCAAGCACGCGCGAGGTCACGGTCTGTGCAAAGCGAGGCGATGGCCTACGCTTGGTCATGGATGGCGTAGAGGCCGGGCCACCGCTTCACCAGGCGCAGCTGCGGATCGCACCATCGCGCTGTGCCAACCCGGTCGAGAACGGATTGCGCTGCATCCGGCCCGAAGTGTTCGCCCGCTTGAACCTCGACGACTGAGGTCACGCTCCGCGTTCCAGTGCTGCGATGATGTGCTGCGCCAACAAGTGCGCCGTATCCGAAAGGCCGGGCGCTTCGAGCAGGGCGATCTCGGTGTCGTAAAGCGGCGGCAGGCCAGCCTCCTCTCCAGCTGTCGCCAAGCCGGCAGGCACCATTTCCAGCGGCAGTACGGTGATCCCAAGTCCTGCACGCACCGCAGAAAGACTCCCCGCCAGGCTGGTCGATGTATAGGCCACGCGCCAGCCGCGCCCTATCGCGTCCAGTGCTTCCGTGGCGCGTTTGCGATAGACGCACGGCTCGGGCGAAACCACCAGCGGCACCCGCTCGAAGTCTGCCGCTGATTGCCGGTCCCGCGCGACCCAGACCAGTGGCTCGCGCCACACCCGAACGCCGTCCTGCACGTCCTGTGTCGGCTGGCGCTTTACCAGGACAAGATCGAAGTTTCCTGCGTGAAAGCGCTCGAGGAGATTGAGAGTCAGGTCGCAGGTAACCTCAAGCTCGACCAGCGGGTGCGCCTCGGTGAATGCTGCAAGAACCGAGGGCAGATGGGCCGTTGCAAAATCCTCGGGCACGCCGACGCGGACCGATCCGGCAATGTCCGGCTCGAACATCTCGGCCAAGGTTGCATCGTTCAGCCGCAGAATTTGCCGGGCCGGGCCGATCAGCCGTTCGCCTTCGGGCGTGATCGAAAGGTGTCGCGGGCTCCGCAGGAACAGCGAGCGCCCGACCTGCTCTTCAAGGCGCTTCAGTTGCAGGGATATCGCCGACTGCGTCCGGCCCAGCCTCTCACCGGCGCGGGTAAGGCTTCCCGTATCCGCAATCGTCACGAAGCAGCGCAAAAGGTCGATGTCGAGGTTCCGCAGGGCCATCACGGGATTTTATCATTGACGTTTGCAATCTTCAATATTTCATAAATTCGTTTCTAAAATCATCGACCGTGCTGCACCTGCGAAACGAAGGAGGCACACGATGAACCCGACAACCATGACTGCACCTGTCACAAAAAGGGGCTTGGCGCTTCGCCTCAAGCCGGCCGACTGGCCCGTTTTCGCCCTTGGCTCCCTGCTTGCCGCAACTATCGCCACCGGCCATGCCATGGTCACTACCCCAGGCGTTGCCCTGTCAGGACTTGGCATCCTGATCGCCGTCGTTGTCCTTGCCTTTTCCCGTCGACAACTGCGTGCAGACCGGCGCAGTGATTCCTTCACACGCCTCGCGACCAGCCTTGCCATAGCGATTGTCTTGCTGGGCCTGACCGCCGACGCCATGCTGCTCGCTGCCGCCTGGATCGTCTCGGGCCGCCTCATGGCTGGATTGATCGGCCATGTTGGCGAATGGAGCGAAGCCCGCGATGCCGCACGCCGCGCCACAATTGCCTTCACGATTGGCGACGTGGCGCTGATCGGCGCAGTGACCTTGCTCTCGATTGCCGCCGGATCGAGCGATATCGTTGCCATAAGGTCTGTCGTTGGGTCCTCCTCTCTTCTGACGACCACCGCCGCCTTTCTCCTGGTCATCGCCGCACTGGCCCGCTGTGCGATCCCGCCGTTCTCGAACTGGTTGATGCGCTCGCTGGCCGCGCCGACTCCGGTGTCCGCCCTGATGCATGCCGGTTTCGTCAATGCAGGTGGGTTTCTGCTCATCCAGTTTGCCCCCGTTCTCGAGGCATCGCCCCACGCGCGTTACGCGCTCTTTGCTACCGGCGTCGTCGCAGCATTGGTCGGCAGTGCCATCATGCTGGTGCGGGCCGACGTGAAGGGATCGCTCGCGGCATCGACCATCGCGCAGATGGGCTTCATGCTGCTCACGGTTGCGCTCGGCGCCTATGCTGCGGCTCTTTGGCACATGGTCGCTCACGGCCTGTTCAAGGCCTGGCTGTTCCTCGGCTCGGCAGGCACCATTTCCACCAGGCCGACACGTTCCAAGGGTCTGGCCCAGCCGTGGCCCGCGCTCATCGCGCTCGCAACGATCGTCGGCGCAATCTTCCTGATCGAGGCGCGCCGGGCTGATGCACTCCTGCCAGTCTGCCTCGCACTCACTGCGCTGCTCAGTGCCATGGCCGTTGCGTCACGATCTCTGCCGCGTGGACCACTGGGCGCAGTCGTGGCCCTGATGCCGGGCGCTCTGATTGCCCTCAACGCTGCGGTGCTCGTTCTGATGACCGCACTCCAGCCCGATGCCGCCCAGCCATTGCTGTCGCCTTACGGGCAGCTTGGCATCCTCTCGCTGTTTCTCGCCGGATGGGTCTGTCAGCAACGCATCGTGAGCGGCGAACAGGCTCTGCCTCCCTCCCTCTTCGCTCGCCTGCTTCATGCGGGCAACGCCCTCACCACTTCCACCCCCCGTCTCCACCACCGTCATTGCGAAGGACTGAAGCCATGAACATTGCTACTGCGTCACTCGCACCCGATACCGGCGTTCCAGCCAGCCTCCAGGAAGAACGGCGCGAACTGCAAGCCCTTGTCGATATTGCCGGGCAGACTGTTGCCCCGCTCTGGCCGCTGGACAGTGCCATCGCCGTCAACCCGCTGTCGGGCTTCGAAGACCTCCCGTTCGAGGACGCCCTGCCCCAGGCTGCCCAGCTCTTCGGCGCCCGCCCCTCCCTCTCGCTGGTCCAGTGGCGCGCGCTCAAGGCAGAAGGCCGCATTGCTGATATCGCTTTCCGCAAGGCCGTGGTCGCCGCGCTTGGCGGTCTGGAACCCGCATTCGCGCCGCTCGGCCCCGATCTCAACGCCTATAACCTTCTTGTGGCGCGCCTTGTCGAGCTTCCAGCGGACGACACTCCGGTTGTCCGCCGGGAACTCACCACGCCGATCGCCATACTTGCGCGGTACCTCGCGGCCTTCTTCGACCGCAACGCCACGCTCACCCTGCCCGGTCGTCAGCACGGCCTGTACAACAGCGTGAGCGCGGCGCTTCGTCATGATCCGGGCCTTGTCCGCGCAGGTGACGATACCGCCGCACACTGGCTCGCGAACGTCCCTGCCGATCCTCTCGAGATGCTACTCTTTGCCGCGCGCCGCGATGGCGTTTCCCGTGACCGGCGCCTTGGCTGGCTGCGTGGCCTCGTCGCCACCTTGCCGGGTTGGGCGGCGCATCTGCGCTGGCGCAGCGAACATGGCGGCCCTGCCGCCAGTGCATCTGCCCCGGCATCGATGATCGAACTGATGGCACTGGTCGCGCTCGTCGAAGGCAGCGTTCGCAGCGGTCCCCGGGCACTGGCAGAACCTTCGCGCCAACACGCCCATGTCTGCCGCACGCTGCTTGCTCATTTCGGTCTTGATCCGGAAACGCCCGCCACGTGGTCGCAGGCTGCACGTGAGAGCCTGAACCGCATCGCCGCGATGTCGCTGGCCGAACTGGGACTGATCTTCCAGCAAGCAGCAGAGACCAGCTTCCTCGGCACGGTCGCCCCCCAGCTCGAAGGCGCATCGGCAAAACAGACCGCAAAGACCAAGGTGCCGGTTGCGGAAGCCCAGGCAGTGTTCTGCATCGATGTCCGCTCCGAACCCATGCGCCGCGCGCTGGAAGCACAGGGCCGTTACGAAACGGTTGGCTATGCCGGCTTCTTCGGGCTGCCCATCGCCATCTCGCCGGCCTGTGATGCACCGGAGCGCAACCAGCTGCCGGTCCTGCTTTCACCCTCCCACGTCGTGGCCGAACGCGCCGCGCAAGGGCAGGAGGCCGAGGCCAATGCGCTGCTGGCGCGCCATGCCGCCCTCGCCGACGCCCGCGCCATTCTCGATACGACCAAGGGCGGTGCAACGGGCTTTGCGACGGCGGAGGCCGCTGGCCCGCTGGCAGCGGTCGCCCTGCTCGCGCGCACGCTTGCCCCACGCCTGACAGACGCCTTCCGCAGACGATTGGTGGGCGAACGGGGACACGTTCTCACGCCCGCCGCCTGCAACGATCATGGCCATGGCCACGGCAGCAACGCGATCCCGCTGGAACAACGCATTGCCTATGCGCGCACCATGTTCTCGCTGACCGGACTTTCGCCGGATACCGCGCGCCTCGTCGCGCTTGTCGGCCACGGCGGCTGCACCACCAACAATGCCTTCGCGGCAAGCCTCGATTGCGGCGCCTGCGGTGGCCATCCGGGTGGCCCGAACGCACGGCTCATGGCATCCATCCTCAACGACGGTCAGGTCCGCGCAGGCCTGGCCGATCAGGGCGTTGCCATTCCGGATGATAGCTGGTTCATCGCCGCGCAGCACGATACCACCCGCGACGTGGTCGAAATCTTCGACCGCCAGCTCGTGCCGGGAAGCCACGTGGCCGATCTCGCGAGGTTCGAGCATGCCCTGCAAAGGGCCGGTGCGCAGTGCCGCAACGAGCGTGCCGCCCGCCTTGGCCGCTCTGCCGAAGACCTGTTGACCGGGGCCGCGCACTGGGGAGAAGTCCGCCCGGAATGGGGCCTGTCCGGCAACGCCGCCTTCATCGTCGGCCCGCGCGCGCTGACCGCGGAAATCGACCTTGGCGGCAGCGCCTTCCTTCACAGCTATGACTGGACAAGGGACAAGGATGGCAGCGCACTTGCGGGCATCATGACTGCGCCGATGATCGTCGCCCAGTGGATCAATTGCCAGTACCTGTTCTCGACCATCGACAACGAGGTGTTCGGCGCGGGCGACAAGACGACGCAGAATGTGGTCGGGGGCTTTGGCGTCGTGCAGGGCAGCGGCGGCGATCTCTGTGTCGGCCTGCCGCGGCAGTCGCTGTTCCATGATGATGGCACGCCCTACCACACACCACGCCGCCTTGCGGTCATCATCGAGGCACCGCTCCAGCGAGTCCAGGACATCGTCCTGGCGCATGATGTGGTCGGCCGACTGGTTGAAAACGGCTGGATCAATCTTGTCGTCATCGATCCGTGGAAGCACAAGGCCCACCACTGGGTCCGCGGCGAATGGGCCGCCCGGCCCTGCTGATCGGACCATGTTGATCGCTCGCTGCTGAAAACTTGATGAAAACCCATGACACCGCCCGCCTCTCATCATAGGGGCGGGCGCCATGAGGGGCCTGCGCGCATTCCTGCTGCATAACCGCCATCTGGCAGTGCTGCTGGTCGCGCTGGCGCTCGCCATGAAGGCCTTGGTCCCGGCTGGCTACATGGTCGGCGGCACTTCGCGCGCGATTACCATTCTGGTCTGCGCCGACAGTACCGGTGCACACTCGGCGGTTCAGGTCACCATCCCGCAAGGCGCTAAGGAAACCGCCGCCAAGGATCACAAGCCCTGCACTTTCGCAGGCCACGGCGCCGCTCTCCTGGGCGGGGCCGATCCGACCCAGCTCGCCGTCGCGCTGGCCTTCGTGCTGGCGCTGGGCTTCCTCGCCATCGCGGTCCCACGCCTTGCTCCATCGCGCCGCATCCTGCCGCCTCCGTGCGGCCCGCCCTCGGAAATCGCCACCTCGATAGCCTGACCGAACCGGTCATCCTGCCCGCCGTCTGAACCCAGACGCGATCGAAAGCGATTCCCGCATGACTACCCGCATACTCGCCGTGGCCCCTCTGGCCATGGCCTTCTCGCTCGCCACTCCTGCCCACGCCGAAGACGCCGCAGCCGAAGGCGCCGCGATCATCGTCATCGGTCATGGCGATGCCTCCATTGCCGAACAGGAGGCAGCCGCAACGCCCGGCGGCACCGATGTCGTTGCTTACGAAGACTTCGCCGACCGCACCGTGATTTCCTTGCGCGATGCGCTGGCCTTTTCGCCCGGAGTCTACACCCAGCCGCGCTTTGGACAGGAGGTCCGCATCTCGATCCGCGGCTCGGGCCTCTCGCGCAGCTTCCACATGCGTGGCCTGACGCTGCTTCAGGATGGCGTTCCGATCAACCTTGCCGACGACAACGGCGATTTCCAGGAGCTTGAGCCGATCTTCCTCGATCATCTCGAGGTCTATCGCGGCGCCAATGCCCTTCGCTTCGGCTCAGGTACACTGGGCGGCGCGATCAATGGCGTAACGCCACGTGGTGACAGCGCGCGCGGTCTTTACGCCCGCGTCGATGGTGGCTCGTTCGGCCTCGCGCGCGGTCTGGTTTCCGCAGGCTTCGGCGATAGCACAGTCAACGCCTGGGCCGGGATCAGCGCCGACCGCCACGATGGTGACCGGCAACACGCCAGTCGCCGATCCCTACGCTTCAACGGCAACGTCGGTCTCTCTCTGGCCGAGAACCTCAGCACGCGCTTCTACGTCACCGCCAGCCATATCCGGCAGGAGTTGCCCGGCGCACTCTCCCTTGCCGATGCCCTGACCACGCCGCAGAAAGGCAACTTCACCGGCGATCAGGCTCGCAACATCGATTCCCTGCGCTTGCAGAACCGCACAGCCTTCGATCTCGGCGCGCTCGAACTCACTGTCGGTGGCTTCTACAACATCAAGCAACTTGATCACCCGATCTTCATGGTCATCGACCAGAAGTCAGACGATCGCGGCCTCTTCGCCCGTGCCGAATGGGAGGCGGGGATTGTCTCGATCACCCTCGGCGGCGAATCCCGCTGGGGCACGACCCGCGCCCGGCAATTCATCAACAACGGCGGCAAGCGCGGCGCACTGACCTTCCGCGCACAGCAGCGCGCGCGCACGTCCTCCGCGTATGGGGAACTGCGGGTCTCTCCAGTGGAGAGTCTCACCCTGATTGCCGGGGGCATCTATGCCAATGGTGCTCGTCGGCAGGAACGCGAACTGCCTTCGACTGTCACCGGCAATGCCTCCTTCGATGCCTTCTCCCCCCGCTTCGGTGCACTGTGGATCCCGGCAGCAGGAGTTCAGGTCTATGCCAACTACAGCCGCTCTGCCGAATTCCCGACCTTCGTCGAGCTTGCCCAGCAAGCCGCCTTCGTGCCCGTACGCCCGCAACGGGCTTGGACAGCGGAAATCGGCACGCGCGGCCGCCTGGGCACGCTGGAATGGGACATATCGCTCTATCGCGCCAACCTGACCGGCGAGATGCTGCAGTACACACCCGATGCCAATGTCGGCATCCCCGCTGCCACGTTCAACGCAGGTCGCACGCGCCATCAGGGCGTCGAGGCCGGTCTCTCGTGGCAGCCGGCCGGCTGGCTCCGCCTTCGCCAGATCTGGCAGTATTCGGACTTCCGGTTCCGCGGCGATGTCCAGTTTGCCGACAACCGCCTGCCTGTCGTCCCGCGCCATGTCCTGCGCAGCGAAGTCCGCCTGGGCGGCGATACCCTGCACATCGCACCCAGCCTCGAATGGGTCCCGCAGGGCGCCTTTGCGGACTATCGCAACACCGTTCGCGCGCCCGGCTATGCGCTTGTCGGATTAAGCGCGGGAGCCTCGCTGACGAGCGATATCGATCTCTTCGCCGACTTGCGCAACATCACTGGGAAGAAGGCCGTAGGCGACATCGCCGCCGTCATCACCGCATCTGGCACTTCGGCAATCTACTACCCGGTTGAGCGCCGCGCGGTCTATGCCGGCCTGCGCGCCAGGTTCTGACATCTTGACGAAGCGTGGTGGCGGCAGACAATGCTGCTGTCACCACACGGGCGCCAAGACTCCAGCATTGATCAGCAACGGGATCACCTGAGCATGCGCGCGCCCCATTGACCTCGTCGGCGAATCCGCGCAATAGCGCCCCACCTCGCATGAGGGGCGCTTAGCTCAGTTGGTAGAGCATCTCGTTTACACCGAGAGGGTCGGCGGTTCGAGCCCGTCAGCGCCCACCACCGTTCCCAGCCACATGCCTCATGCGATAGTCCGTGCGTCTGCGTGCTGTGCAAGCCGTGTGATTGCCGGTATCCTTGGGTCATGGTCCGGCGCGTACTCATCGCCTTATCGCTGACCGCCTTGACTGCCGGGTGCGTAGGGTCTCCCGAGCAGCCGGTGCGCAAGCCTTCGCGCTCGAGCACTGGAGCCTCGCTCAGCCAGTCCCCGCAGACTCGGGCCTGTCTCGCCAATCTTGGCGCTGCGCAAGCCCGCTTCACCCCGCTCGCCGACCAATACTACGGCGCAGGCTGCTCGACTCTCGGCACGGTCAGGCTTGAGTCCCTGCGTGCTGACAATGGCCTGCTGAACATCACCAATCTCGGCCCGGTGTCCTGCCCGGCCGCAAACGCGCTGCAAGGTTGGGCGCGTTTCGGGGTGGACCGTGCTGCCCGCCAGATCCTTGGCAGCCCGCTCCAGCGGATCGAGACCATGGGCAGTTATTCCTGCCGCAATGTTGCGGGCACCAGCCGCTTATCCGCGCACGCCACGGCCAATGCCATCGACATCGCCGCCTTCCGCCTGGCCGATGGCCGACGGATCAGCATCGTCAATGACTGGAACTCCCCCTCACCGCAGGTTCGGGCCTTTCTGCGCACGATCCGCGACAGCGCATGCAAGCGCTTCGGCACCGTGCTGACCCCGGATTACAACGCTGCCCACCGCGATCATCTGCATCTCGAACCGGGCGGCCTCAAGTCGTTCTGCCGCTAAAGCTGGCGTAAAAGCAAAGGGCGGAGGTTGCCCCCCGCCCTTCGCGTTCCGGTCAATCGTGCCAAATTGCGTCAGGCCGCGACGTCGTCCAGTCCGGTCGCCTCGATCCGCAGGCGGACCGCTTCGGCGGCATGGCGGGCGCCAAGCTTGCCCATCATCTTCATGCGGTGGATCTCCACCGTGCGCGGGCTGATGTCGAGCTCACGCGCGATTGCCTTGTTGCTCTGCCCTTCGGCAAGGCGATCGAGGACTTCACGTTCACGCAACGAAAGGCGGGCAATGCGCTGGCGCGCTTCGGCAGCACGGGCGCGCTGGGCGCGGTAGGCTTCGGCTTCGCGGCTGGCGCGGGCAACGGCTTCATTCAGGGGGCCGATCTGCGTCGGCATGGCGAGATAATCAAGCGCACCGGCCTTTATCGCACGGACCACCGCTGCCGTCTGGGGTGGCTCGGCAATTGCGATGACCGGCAGCCAGTGGCCCGCCTGCATCATCACCGAAATGAGCCGCGGGATGCCTTCTCCCACCGGCTCGTCCTGGGCCAGGACAAGGCCGCCGGAAGGTGCATGCGCCAGCAGTTCCTCGGCATTGGCATAGATCTCGGCGTGATGGCCGGCAGCGAAGGCAAGCCGGGCCAATTGAGCCCTGCGGGCGGAATCCCCATCGAGGATGTGAAGAGTGACACGATCAACCATGACGCTCATTAAGCGCCTGATTTTTTGACTTTGCCACTTGGGTTAGCTTCGTAATGAACCAGAACTGACGTTCATCGGCCCGCTATAAAGGTTTTTCCTTAGGATGAACGCTTCCGGAACGGAGCATTTAGGGCGACGTTAACCAAGAAATGTGATGCAGCACACGAAATTCACGTGTTTTTCGTAGCGAGATCCAGCACTTAAGGACGTCTTGAAAGGTCGTCATTAACCAGACTGGACGTTATCGAATCACCATTCTCGAATCGAGATTACAGAATCACCCCACGCCGATGTCGAACTTGTAATCCGGTAGCGAATGGAATGCCTGCCGCAGAGCTTCGCTCCAGCTGGAAGAGATGGATTTGAAATAGGGGTCGCTGGCAAGAATGCGACGCTGGTGCAGCGGCTCGAACCGATCACGCTCCATGACGAGCAGATCGAACGGCAGACCTACCGAAAGATTTGCCGCCACCGTTGAATCGAACGAGACCATCAGCAGCTTCACTGCGTCCTCGAAACTCATGGACCGATCGTAGCCGCGAAGCAGGATCGGTCGGCCGTACTTTGTCTCGCCGATCTGGAAGAACGGCGTATCGAAGCTCGCCTCGATGAAGTTCCCCTCCGGGTAGATCATGAACAGCCGCGGCTCCATGTCCTGGATCTGCCCGGCCACGATCATCGAAGCAGTGAAGCGCGGCCCTTCCGACCGCATTCCGTTGTCCTGCCGCCCTTCTATCACGTTGCGCAGGAGGTTGCCGACAAGCGTCGCCACCTGGAACATCGTCGGCGCCTCGAGGATCGATGGTCGCCGGTCGCTCGGCGCCTTGTTGCGCTCCTCGAGCTGCGAGATGACGGCCTGGGTCGTTGCCAGATTGCCGGCAGTCATGATCGTGATCTGCCGTTCTCCGGGAACGGACCAATGATGCATCTTCCGGAATACGGATATGTTGTCGACGCCCGAATTGGTCCGGGTGTCGCTCATCATCACCAGGCCCTTGTCGAGGATCATCCCCACGCAATATGTCATCGCCCTGCCCCGATCCCGCCTGGACTCAAACTAAAAATGGTGTGGCCTATTGTTCCACACGCTGCTGTTCCACGGCAAGCTTCACATGCATCGTTTCGTCAAGTGCGCCGTATCGGATACCTGTGATTGGGGCTGCATCCTGATAGTCACGACCGGTCGCCACGCGGACATAGCGGGCATCGGGGCTGATGCCGTTGGACACGTCAAAACCGACCCAGCCCAGCCCTTCGACATGCGCTTCCGCCCAGGCGTGGCCGGCGTCCTGCTCGATCCGGTCGTTCATCATCAGGTAGCCGCTGACATAGCGCGCCGGGATGCCCAGGGACCGCGCAGCGCCGATGAACACGTGCGCATGATCCTGGCACACGCCCCGCCCTGCTGCGAGGGCACCCTCGGCGGTCGTTTCCGCATTGGTGTGCCCGGTCGAATATGCCACCCGCTCACGGATCAGCGCGGAGAGGGCATGCAGCGTGGCAAGCGTGTTCCCCTCCTGCGGCACGGCCGAGGCCAGCGAACGGAGGCGTGGGCCAACCTTGGTCAGGTCGGTCGGTTCGAGAAACTGCCACATCGGCACAAAGCCGGAATGCTTGCCCATGATACCGGCTTCGTCGTTGGTGGCCACCAGCCCCTCACACCGGATCGTCACTTCCTGCACGCCCTGGTCGAACGAAATCAGGGCGACGTGATTGCAGTGGGCGTCGTCGTACTCCACCTGAAGCTGCGCACCCTCGAACGACATCCGCCATTCCAGCACGCGCTGGCCAGCCGAAGTCTTCGGCTTCAACCGAAGCCTCTGCAGCCCGCGGCTGACCGGCCCGGAAAAGACGTAATGCGTGGTATGATCGATGGCGAGACGCATAGGACGGTGGCTCAATCGATGAAGCGGTAATCGCGCTGGATCTGCATCGCCAGCGTGGTGTTGTTGCGGATGAACGTGCCGATGAATTCGTGCAGGCCCTGCTCGAAGATCGCATCGATCGTCGCCTGATGGAACTGGCAATCGGCATCGCGCAGGATTTCATGGCAATGCATCTCGCTGCCATATTCCCGCGCAAGGCTGGCAAGATTCGAACGCAGCTTGGAATAGCAGAACGCCAGGCTGCGCGGAAAACGGCCATCAAGGATAAGGAACTCGGCAATGCCCCTCGGGTCCATCCGCCCGGCGTTGAGCCAGCGATAGGCGCGCTCGCCCGCAACCGAGCGCAGCACGTTTTCCCACTGCACGTTGTCGAGGCTTGATCCGACATAGGAGATCGACGGCAGCAGCACGTAATACTTCACGTCGAGGATGCGTGCGGTGTTGTCCGCCCGCTCGATGAAGCTGCCCAGCCTCGCGAAGTTGTAGATCTCGTTGCGCAGCATGGTGCCTTCCATGGCCCCGCGCACTTGCGTCGACTGGCGGCGCACAAGGTCGAGCACGTCGCCCAGCCGCGTCTCGGTCACCGGCCGCGCCAGCGCTTCCTTCAGCTTCATCCAGCCGTCGTTGACCGATTCCCACACCTCGCGGGTGATGCCGCCACGCACCATGCGGGCGTTGGTGCGCGCCATCTCGGTCATCGCCAGCACGCTGCCGGGATTGTCCTTGTCGCGCAGAATGTAGTTGAACACGTGACCGCCCGTGTATTCGCTGCCGTAACGCGCCTCATAGCCCGGCCGCAGCCCCAGCGTGACGATCAGCGACCGCCATTCGTCCGAAGCATCGGAAGCATCGCGGGTCAGCGCCATGCGGAAGCCCGCCTCGATCAGGCGCGAGATGTTCTCGGCCCGCTCGAGGTAGCGGAACAGCCAGAAAATGCCGTTTGCGGATCTGCCTAACATTGGATTTCCTTAGGCATCAGTCGTCCAGTACCCAGCTGTCCTTGGTCCCGCCGCCCTGCGACGAGTTGACCACCAGCGATCCCTTCTTCAGAGCCACGCGCGTGAGGCCGCCCGGCGTGATGTCGATCCCGTTGGGGCTGACCAGCACGAACGGGCGCAGATCGACGTGGCGCGGCGCCAGCCCCGCCTTGGTCAGGATCGGCACGGTGGAAAGCGAGAGCGTGGGCTGCGCTATATAGTTCTCGGGCTTGGCGCGCAGCTTGGCCTCGAACGCCGCCAGTTCCTTGCGCGAGGATGTCGGCCCGATCAGCATGCCATAACCGCCCGATCCGTGAACTTCCTTGACCACCAGTTCGGCAAGATTGTCGAGCACGTACTTCAGCGATTCCGGCTCGGCACAGCGCCAGGTCGGCACGTTCTGCAGGATCGGCTTTTCGCCGGTGTAGAACTCGACGATCTCGGGCATGAACGAATAGATTGCCTTGTCGTCGCAGATGCCCGTTCCCGGCGCATTGGCAATCGTGATCCCGCCCGCGCGATAGACGTCCATGATCCCCGATACGCCCAGCACCGAATTGGGATTGAATGTCAGCGGATCGAGGTATTCGTCGTCCACCCGCCGATAGAGCACGTCGATCGGCTCATACCCGCGCGTCGTGCGCATTGCGATGCGCCCGTTCTCGATTCGCAAATCGCTGCCTTCGACAATTTCCGCACCCATCTGATCGGCCAGAAAGGCATGTTCGAAATAGGCCGAATTGTAGATCCCCGGCGTCAGCACCGCGACGACAGGCTTCTTCCCATCGCACGCGGGCGGCGCACAGGCGGCGAGGCTGCGGGCAAGGCGGCGTGGATAGTCCGAAACCTCGCGCACACGAACACGAGTGAACAGTTCCGGGAACATCGCCATCATCGTCTCGCGGTTCTCCAGCATGTAGGAGACGCCGCTTGGCGTGCGGGCATTGTCCTCCAGCACCATGAAATCGTCCTCGCCAGTGCGGACAAGGTCGATGCCGACGATGTGGGTGTAGACCCCGCCCGGCGGCGTGAAGCCGACCATCTCCGGCAGGAACGCCACGTTGCCTTTCAGCAGCCGCGCCGGAAGCCTGCCCGAACGCACGATCTCCTGCCGGTGGTAAAGGTCATGCAGAAAGGCATTGAGTGCCCGCACCCGCTGCTCGATCCCGCGCGACAGCTTGCGCCATTGCTGCGCCGTGATGATCCGGGGCACCATGTCGAAGGGAATGAGGCGCTCTTCCGCGTCCTCGTTGCCATAGACGTTGAAGGTTATTCCGGTGCGACGGAAGAAAGCCTCGGCCTCGCTGCCCTTGCGTCTTAGCAGATCCGGTGGCTGCTCGTCGTACCACTGGCAATATCCAGCGTAAGCAGGCCGCACCGAGCCATCGGCGTTGAGCATCTCGTCATAGGACGAGGGCGAGGTTGTTTTCATAGGCACATCCCGTCTGAACCCCAAGCTTGCACAACGAATCCGCTTTGCCAAGCGCGCCAATGCTGCACTGCGAAATAAAGTTGGAGCCGGCGTGCCTGCAGCAATCGGGCATGGAATCTGGCAAGCAATTCCGCTTGCTTCGGCCTGCCTGGAATGAGACTTAATCGCTCAACTAAAAGTTCCGGGAGAACGGCGATGCCACAGGTCCACAAGCGCACCTGCCACATCTGCGAAGCCAACTGCGGCGTGCTGATCGAGGTCGAAGCCGGCAAGGTTCTTTCGATCAAGGGTGATCCTGACAACCCGTTGTCTCGCGGGCATATCTGCCCAAAGGGCACCGCCCTGCAGGACTTGCAGGAGGACCCTGACCGCCTGCGCAAACCCTTGAAGCGCGTCGGTTCGGACTGGCACGAAATCAGCTTTGAACAGGCCTTTGCCGAGATCGGCGAGAAGACCCGCGCCATCCTTGCCCGCGATCCCGGCAGCACGGCCGTCTACGTCGGCAATCCCAACGCGCACTCCTATGGCAACGCGCTCAACATCGGCTTTCTTGAAAAGGCACTGCGCACGCGGAACAAGTTCTCCGCCAGCACGGTCGACCAGATGCCCCATCAGGTCGCCAATCTGCGCCTGTGGGGCCACGCCAGCATGTTCCCGATTCCCGATGCGGACCGCACGCAGACTTTGATCATCCTCGGCGGAAACCCGATGGCGTCGAACGGCTCGCTGTGGACCGTCCCGGATTTCCGCAACCGCATGAAGGACTTGCGAGACCGGGGTGGCGAACTCGTCGTCATCGACCCGCGCCGCACCGAAACCGCCAGGATCGCAGACAGACATCTGTTCATTCGCCCGGCCACCGACGTCTGGTTCCTCGTCGCACTGCTCAAGGCAGTCATGGCGCGCAAACCCCACCGCCCCGTGCAGGATTTCGTCACCGGCCTCGACGAAGTCGGCGCCCTGCTGCAGCGTTTTGACAGCGAGGCCTGCGCCACGGCCTGCGGCATCGCCCTGCCTGAAATCGAGCGCCTGGCTGACCGCTTTGCCGCAGGGCCAGCCGCGCTCTACGGCCGCATGGGGATCGCCACGCAGGCGCATGGCACGCTGAACGCCTGGCTTATCTCCTTGATAAACATTGCCTCAGGCCAGCTCGATCGCGAGGGCGGCTGGGTGTTCGGACGGGCTGCGGTGGACACCGTCAGCGTCCTCCCGCCGGGCTCGATCGGCAAGCACACCTCCCGCGTTTCCGGCCACCGCTCGGTCCTCGGCGAATTTCCCGCCGCCGCCATGGCCGAGGAGATCGAGACGCCCGGCGAAGGCCAGATCAAGGCCCTGTTCGTCGTCGCCGGCAACCCCGTCCTGTCCACGCCCAACGGCTCGCGCCTGGCCAAAGCACTGGAATCGCTGGACTTGATGGTGTCCATAGACATCTACCGCAACGCCACCAGCGCCCACGCCCACTACGTCCTGCCACCCACTGGCCCGCTGGAGCGCGACCACTACGGCCTGTTCCTCCTGCCCATGGCCGCGCGCACCATTGCGGTCTATTCGCCCCCCACCCTGCCGCAGGCCGAAGGAAGCTTGCACGACTGGGAAATCCTCCGCTGCCTCGCCAGCGCGATCAGCGGGCAACCAGTGCAGGCACCCACCCCGCGCGAGGCGCTTGACGGACTTCTCCAAACCGGGCCCTACGCCCTCACTCTCCAACAGGTAGAAGCCTCGCCTTCGGGCATCGATCTGGGTCCACCGCCCACCGGTCAGTTACCCGCCCGCCTGCGTTCCGCCTCGAAGAGTGTGGCCTGTGCCATACCAGAGTTCATGGTTTGCCTCGGAGAGTTGGAAATCCCCGAAAATGATAATTCCGTTAGTTCTCTGAGACTTATCGGAAGACGCCACTTGCGCACCAACAACTCCTGGCTCGCCAACAGCCGCCGCCTCATCAAGGGCCCCGATCGCTGCACGGTGATGATCAATCCGGCCGACGCAGAACAACGCGGCATCGCTGATGGTGCCACCGTCAAGGTCCGCTCAAGTACTGGAGAAATAAGGCTTTCTGCCGAGGTCACCGAAGACATGATGCCCGGCACCGTCTCCATCCCCCACGGCTGGGGCCACGCCCTCCCCGGCGTCGCCATGGCCAATGCCCTCGGCAAACCCGGCGTCAGCGTCAACGACATCACGCTCAACGAAGTCGACCCGCTCTCCGGCAACGCCGCACTGAGCGGCATCGCGGTGGAAGTGGAACTGGCTTGATCTCGCAGAAATCGTAATTCACACCAAGACAATGACTCCTCGGCAGCGAGCGATCTTTTCGACAGCTTTTGAACGGCATCCAGATGGTTGGCTATGGTACGCCAATGCGTGGACTGGCGGCGTCCTGGTCTCAGCTGAAGAGCGTGAAATCTGCCTGCAGTTCAAACCTTTAGCGTTCAGACGAGCTCTGGCTGGACGAAAGCCTAGTTCACCGCGCAGACCATACTGGCCAATGTTTAAGCGCATGGTTGCAGCAATGCTCACTGGCGTTGATCCCGCATCACCGCCGGATCAACGTCAGTAGGCAGCCACCAGCCGCTTCAGCATCGCGGCCACATCGGGGTGCGCGGCGAAGCCCAGGTGCGTGCAACGCATTGGAATTGCCAGGTCTCGCTCACCCTTGCGCCCGCAGGCGGAGCGGTGGGATACGATGCCGTCGCGGGGGCTCCACAGGGCGACAGTCGGCACCGGCGGCTTGGTTGCCATGTCGCGGCCGATGGGCGGTTCGTCCACCGAATGGCCCGCAATCAACTGGTAAGCGCGCCAGGCATTGTTGGCGCGGCGGTCTCCGGAAAAGGGCGTGCCCATGGTGACGACCAGCCGCACCGCTTCGGGGTGGGCCTTGGCCACCTCGCGCGAGAACAGGCCGCCGAGGCTCCAGCCGACCAGCACCAGCGGCTCGCCTTCCTTGCGCGCCATGGCGACGACACGTTCGCACAGCCGTTCGAAGCGGTCCTCGGTCGGGCCGAAGTTGAAGCCCAGGCCCCAGTCGCTGACGCGGTGCCCTGCGGCTTCAAGCGCAAGGCGCAGCGGCTTCATCCGCACCGGATGGGTGCCGAAGCCGGGCAGCAGCATCACAGCGCGCGATTCGCCGGCAGGTTCATCTTGCACAGGCATCTGCCGCGAGGCCTGCCAATGCTCTATCGGCGTGCGCAACTCACCCAGAAACGCCTGCCACTTCGGTCCACGCACATCCACAGGGCGCGACTGCAAGGCAAGACTTCCGCGCCGCGCGATCTCCTCGCGCAGCAGCGAAAGGCGGGCAGTCGCCTGCCCGAGTCCCGCCGCCCCTTGCTGAAGATTGAAGATCATTGCCATTGCCTGCCCGCTATCGACCGAACCAGCGATGAACGCCAGCATTTGGCAATTGTTTCAAATTCGCGTCAAGAATTGACAAGCGAGCGCGATATCAACCCTCGATGACGCGGCTCTGGGGATGGTGCTTGTCGAGATGCTTGCGCAGAATCCGGAGATTGCGCGAGTTCGAGCGGAAGAACAGGTCGAAGGCATCGCCCACTAGCGGCACGGCGCCGAGTGCAGTGTCGAACGCAACATTCGCGCCCATGCGCCACAGCTTCCATTTTGGCAGGCCAAGGTTGCGCGCTTCCCACACAATGTAGGCGCCCATCGCGGCGGTCAGCACATCGCCAAGAACGGGGACAAGACCGGCAATCGCGTCCAGGCCAACCTCGCGCCGGATGCCGGGGATGGTGAAGCTGCGCTCCAGCACGCGCTCCAGCATTTCGACGCGCTGGCGAACCGAGGCGGGATCGTTGCCGATGCCCGGCAATTCCGGGCGTATGCGCTGGGGACGGTTGGCGGAAGCGGAGTGGTCCATGCCCCTTATCTGGGAAGCCATGCCATCGGCGGCAAGGGATGCCAGCCCCAGGGGTTCGCCGCGAAGCCCGATGTGCCGCTGCGGACCATCGACCAGCGCAAGGGCCGGGCGATAGGGATGAAACCGTTGGCCGCAGTGATTTCCGCCTCGGCCTCGGCCAGCAATGCGGCACGGGCTGCCGGATCGATCGATTTGCGGGCTTCGGCCACGCGCTCGTCTCCTACCGGACTGCACACCGCCTTCTGCACCGTGCATGACAACTGATTGAGAAACCACGTCGCACGGCCATATCGCGCGGCGATGTCAACAAGGCGCAGGTCTGCACGGTCACGCTCGCCCACGCGCCGGATCGACAGGCCGATGCGGGCAAAATCGCTTTGCAGCTGATCGAAGACCCGTCCTGAACCAGGTCCCGCCGGCATGGCTATATTCAGCGTCGGGATGGCCTTGCCCGCGCCTTTCCAGGCCGCAACGCGGGCGGCGGCCTGATCCTGGCGTTGCTCGACCGACGTGCCCTGCCATCGTTCGCCAATCGTGCCGAGATCATCCTCGACATCGGGCGAAACGACCCGGGTGGTGCCTTGCCAGCCGCCAATATTGAAGCGGCCGATCACTGCTTCCCGGTCGATCGCCATGGCCAGCGCCTCTCGGTTGGCGGACGCGCCGAGAAAACCCTGGGTGCTATCGACCATCAGGCCAAACAGGCCGATGACCGGATCAAGCTGGACGTTGCCCCGCGTGAGCCCGATCGAGCCGGCCAGGGGCAGCGTATCGATCCGCCCACCGAGCAGGACATCGGCGTAACCGTCGTTGAAAAGAGCCACAGCCTTGTCGGGCGAGGCGAAAGTCAGTGCAAGCTTGCGCGCGCGCCGCGCGAAATCGGGCTGCTTGGGCAAGCCGCGCTGTTCGGGCGGAATGAGCGTGAAGATGCTGGCACCTTCCTCATCCTGTCCCTTCGCCATGGGCCCGGTGCCCTTGCCCTGCCACAGCAGCGCCATTTCAGGCTGGGCCAGCAATATCAGCAATTCTGGAACTGGAGCTGAAAGGTCTATCTCGATCACGCGATCGGCCATCACGCGCACTTCGTCGATCGCGGCCAGATCGAGCCCCAGGGCCCTGCCCTTCAACCCGGCAATCGTCTTGCGCAGGGCAGCGGCGGCAGCATCGGCGGTAATGCGCTTGCCATCGGGCCAGGTGCCGTCGCGCAGGCGGAAAATGTAGCTTTGCCCGTTGTCGGTAACGATCCAGCGGTCGGCCAGCGCGGGCACAACGCGGCCTTGCTCATCGAAGCTGACAAGGCCTTCGTGGGTGGCGGAGCGCAGGAGTTGCGCGGCAGGCGAAAGGCGCTGGCCAGTCTCCTTGAGCGCGGAGGAATTGCCCATCACGGCAATTTCGAGGGTGCCTTCACGCGATTGGCCGCAAGCGCCGAGCGCAAGGGCCAAGGCAGTCATAACGGCATGGCGCGGGATCATGGCGCCAGCCTAAGCCAGCAGCGCGCCAGCGTCCAGAAGGTCAGATCTTGCGCAATGGCCCCGTCTGCGTGGCGATCGGGACCTTCACGAAACGCGGTGTCGAAGGCCCGTTGCCGACAGGAGCGCGAGCGAGCTTGGGATCGACCTCCTCGACGAAGGCAATGCCGAAACGGTTATCCTGAATCCAGGCAACAACCCCTTCGACCCAGCCGATGTTTCGCAAGTTTACCTGAACCGGAGTTCCCCGCATCACCTTCATCTCGCCTTCGGCCATCATGCCGCCTGCGGAAAGGTTGCGAACCTTTACGCGGTGCTCGGCCTCGGTCCCAGAAAGGCGCACTTCGGCCATCAGGAAAAGGCTGTCGCGCCCCAGTTGCCGATGGTCGATGTCTGTCACCAAAGGTCCTGTCTTCCTTCGAGGAAACCCACGCATGCCAACCGATGTGGGTGGGCACGCACCGAACTACCGATAATTCGTAGATCTTTCCTAAACGTCGAGGGTAAACAAGAGGTTGCCACGGCGGTTTGTTAACCTGAATGTCATGGTCCCGGACAGGTCATGGCCGGGACCACAGCCTCACATGTCCCGCGAAATTTTTTCCCTGCGTTCATGCGCTTCCTGCGCCTCGACTGTCATCGTCGCGATCGGGCGGGCGATGAGGCGACCGAGGCCGATGGGCTCACCGGTCACTTCGCAGTAACCATATTCGCCTTCATCAATCCGGCGCATGGCGGAATCAATCTTGGCGATGAGCTTGCGCTGGCGATCACGGGTGCGCAGTTCAATGCCCCAGTCGGTCTCGCTCGAGGCGCGGTCGTTGAGGTCGGGTTCGCGGATCGGTCCGTCCTGCAGCGCGGTCAGCGTGCCAGCCGCAGCGGAGAGGATCGACTTCTTCCATTCCATCAGCAGGCGGCGAAACCAGTCCTGCTGGGCTTCATTCATGTAGGGTTCGTCGTCATTGGGAACATAATCGCTCGGCATCGCACGACGCGCTTTTGCCAGAACGTCAATCTCGTCACTCAAGACCCCAGCCATTCGGCCCTCCGCATAACAAGCTATCCGCCCCTCCCGGCCTGCATCATTCCCTTGTCAGGCGTGCAAGCTCTTGTCTTCGCGCGCCTATAGGATTGGCCCGTGACGCGCACAAGCACTTAGGCGGCCATGATGCATTAATGACGACTGAAGCGTGAGAAGACGCACAGGGTTTTCCCAATCTGTTTCATCCGAAAGCTGATTTGTTTCAGCATTAACCATTTGTTGACCAAGATCGTTGACCTTCGTCCTGTCGGAAGACCGGGGGTTCGGCCTTCCTTTCAGGGGGTAGAGGTTATGGGACAGACCTGGATAAAGCTGATTACCAAGGAAGGGACACCGATCAGCGAATCGCGCGATGTTGCCGACATGCTGGTGGCAACTTGCCTTGCTGCCGCCGCTGCAGGCGACACGAGCGCGCTGTTCGATCTGGGCGTTGCCTATTCGACCGGCAGTCACGGCGTGGACTGCGACCTGATCGAGGCACACAAGTGGTTCAACCTTGCAGCCGTCGGCGGTCATGACGAAGCTGCCCAATGCCGGGCAGACGTGGCCGACGAGATGACCGCGCGCGAGATTGCCGAAGCGCAGCGCCGAGCACGTGAATGGCTGCGGGCAGGACGCGCGGCGGCTTGAACTGCCAATTCATCCCTTCCTGAACGGGGTCCGCTCTCCAAGATACATCTGGTCTTGCGCGATGCCTGCGCGTTCGCGTTCGAGAAAATCGGCGACCGCGCTGCGGAAGTTGGGATCGGCGATGTAATGGGCTGACCAGGTGCGGACGGGTTCGTAACCCCTTGCAAGCTTGTGGCCCCCTTGGGCGCCTGCTTCCACCCGCGACAGGCCCAGCGCGATGGCAGCATCGATTGCCTGATAATAGCAGAGTTCGAAGTGGAGGAAGGGCTTCTCCACCACTGCGCCCCAGTAGCGGCCGTAGAGCGCGTCCCTGCCAATGAAGTTGAGCGCGCCCGCCACGGGTTCGTCGCCATCGAAGGCGAGGACGAGGAGGACCTTGTCAGCCATGCGTTTGCCGATCAGGTCGAAGGCGGCACGGGTCAGATAGGGGCGGCCCCATTTGCGCATCCCCGTATCCTGATAGAACACCCAGAACGCGTCCCAGTGTTGGGGGCGGATGGCATCGCCGGTCAGCTGGCGGATCTCGACGCCGTCCTGCGCCTTGGCCCGCTCCTTGCGCAGGTTCTTGCGCTTTTCGGAACTCAGCGCGCCGAGGAAGTCGGCAAAGCTTTCATAGCCACGGTTCTCCCAGTGGAACTGGATGTCCGAGCGGGGTAGCCAGCCGGCCTGTTCGAACAGCGGCAACTGACCCGGCTCGATGAAGGTGGCGTGGGCTGAGGACAGGCCGTTGCTGTTACAGAGCTGTTCAGCGGCGCGCAGGAGCGGGATTGCGAGCTCCGGGCGATCTCCGAGCAGCAGGCGGGGGCCGGTGGCTGGCGTAAAGGGGGCGCTGATCTGCAGCTTGGGGTAATAGCTGCCCCCTGCCCTGGCCCAAGCGTCCGCCCACGAATGGTCGAACACGTACTCGCCCTGGCTGTGGCTCTTGAGGTAGGCGGGCAGTGCTGCGGCGGGCTTGCCACCTTCGCCCTCGATCACGATGGGCAGTGGTGACCAGCCGGAGCGGCCGCCGACCGATCCAGAATCCTCAAGCAGTTTCAGGAAAGCGTGGGAAACGAAGGGGTTGCCGTCACCTGCAAGCCGGTCCCAGTCCTCGGCAGCGATTTCCGAGACGGACTTGTGGATGCGCGCGGTGTAAGTCACGCGAGGGTCATGCCCCGACGCCTGCGCCCTCGGCAATAGGTCCATCGGCACAGTCTGCCGCACGTGCGGCGAGCTCGGCGGAGCGGACGGTCCATGTCAGGACCGGGAAGCCGCGCTTGCGATGGGCGGCGGCAAACTTGCTCGGCAGATCGCGCACGTCCCATGCAAGAAACTGGGGGCGAGCCTGCCAGAAGGCAAAGTGCAGTTTGAGCGTGGCGAGGAGCGTGCGCTTGCCCTCCTCGGTCACGACAAGGCCGTGGACCACGTGCGGCGAATGGCGACCGAACCAGCGGCAGACGCGCGGGTCGAAGCTCATGACGGCAACGGGCCCGCGATAGCCTTCAAGCCCACGGCGCACAGCCAGGCACAATGGCGCGACCCGGATTTCGCGCTTCGACTTTAGTTCGATCAGCAGCGGCGCGCGACCGGCGACAGAATCGAGGAAGGTGCGCAGGGTGGGGATGCAGTCGCTGCTGCCGGTCAGCTGAATCTTGGCCAGCGCATCGGCGCGCCGTTCGATCACCGGACCGGTTTCGGCGGTCAGGCGATCGAGGTCCCAATCGTGGAAGACCACTGCCTGACCATCAGCGGTGCGCTGGACATCGCATTCGATGCCCATGCCCCGCTCGACGGCAAGGGCGAACGCGCTGGGCGAATTTTCGGGAACGCCGGCCCCGTGCAAGCCGCGATGGGCGTAGCTCACGCCTCGCAGCCAGCCGACCCGCGCCTGATCCGGCGCGGGGACCAGAAAGCGGTCAAGCAGGGCGAACAGCAAGGACAGCATCGACTTCCACCGCAGCGCCCAAGGGCAGGACAGGCACGCCGACCGCGCTGCGGGCGTGCTTGCCAGCGTCGCCGAAAGCCGCAGCCATCAGCTCGGACGCGCCATTGGCGACCTTCGGCTGATCGGTGAAGTCCGCGGTCGAGCTGATGAACGCACCAAGCTTGACCACGCGCTCCACGCGATCGAGCGAGCCCAATGCCGCCTTGACCTGGGCGAGGATCATCAACCCGCAAGCCTGGGCGGCGGCGGTGCCATCCTCAAGGCTGACGTTCTCGCCGAGGCGGCCAGTCACCAGCTTGCCATCGATGAAGGGAAGCTGGCCCGAGACGTGGAGCAGCCCGTTCGCCTCGACCGTCGGCACATAGGCGGCAACAGGCGCGGCGGCCTGCGGCAGCGTGTGCCCGAGGGCTGCCAGCTTTGCTTCAACGGGATCGGTCACGCGTCTTCTCCATGTATTTGTTCGAGTATCCAGGGCAGTGCCGCTTCCCAGTCATCGATCCGGGCGTGGGCATGGCCGGCCTTGTGGGCGCAGTCGATATGGGGGCTGAGCAGCGGTTCGCCGCACAGGTGCAGGCGGATCACCTCGGGCGTCAGTTGCGAAACCGAATCGTGGTGCTGCGGCAGATCGTCAATGAACAGGGCGCGCGAGGGATTGTACTCGTCGAGGATCGCCTTGAGCGCAGGGCCTTTCGGCCCTTGGTTGGTGAAGACGCGAGCGTTGATGCCGACATCGGCCAGCTGGCGCGCGCGCATGTCACGGCGGTGATCGTTGAGATTGGTCAGGATCACCACGTCGGCGTCCTGCCCGACCGCGTTGATCCCGGCGACGGCACCGGCAATGGCCTGCTGGCGATACATCTCGGTATCGAAGAACTTGTTGAGCAGGTTCCAGATTTCCTGTGGCGGCACCAGCTCGCCATCCTTGGCGTAGCGCATCGCCTTGGAGAAATCGGCGCTGTCCATCTTGAAGCTGACGCCTTGGCTTTCGCCCAGCCAGTCACGGAACGGGGCGACCATGTGCAGCAGCACCTCGTCGCAATCGCTGACGATCAGGGGGCGGCTACTCATGACAATTCCTTCCGGGCGGCAATCAGGGTTTCGGGCGAGATGTCGAGCGCGAAAGCCGCGTTGACAAGGTCTGCCTCGTGATTGGCAAGAAAATCGAGAACGGCAGCGAGCATGGAGGGATCGCCAAGGCCCGCGCGCAACTCGTCGGGTGTCAGGCCAGTGAGGCTGAGGAACCGCTCGGCGCGGTCACCATCGGACAGGACCCAGCCGAGAGCCTGCAGCGCAAGGGCAGCGGCATCGATGGGGGAGGAAGGCTCGCGGATGATTGTCAGGGCCTTTCGCGGGCAATAAGGGTGGCGCCGTCAGCTTTCGAAAACAGGCGTGTCAGTGGCAAAAAGAATTCTGGTTGTCGAGGACAACGACCTCAACCGCAAGCTGTTCTGCGACTTGCTGCGCGCCAAGGGTTTCGAGGTGGAACCGGTGGCCGATGGCCGCGAGGCGATCGAGAAGACGCGCCTGTTCATGCCGCATCTGGTGATCATGGACATCCAGCTGCCGAACGTCTCGGGCATTGACCTGATCGAGGCGATCAAGGCGGACGAGGAGCTGAAGGCGATCCCGATACTTGCCGTGACGGCCTATGCCGGCAAGGGCGACGAAGAGACTATCCGCGCGGCAGGCGCCGAGGGCTATCTTGCCAAGCCGGTGTCGATCGGGCCGTTCATGGTGGCGGTGAACGCCTTGGTTTGAGAGTTACATCGCCGCCGCAACGCTGCTCGCGTGTTCGATCACGAAGGTGACGACTGTCAGGCACAGGCCGGTCATGAAGCTCTTGTAGGCGTAGGCGAGGTATTTGTACTTCTTGCGCTGCAGGACCTGCCCGTTCTGGTAGATATCGTGGAGCATGGTGCGGAACACGGTTTCGTCGGCCCGCAATTCGGACAGGATTGAATCGGTCCACTCGCCCTCGTCCATATGGGTGAAGTAGCCGAAGAACAGCTTGTTGGGCTTGCCATCGTTCAGCTTTGCAGACCTGGGGTTGCTGACCGATGGCAGGACCGCGAACACCGCGCACATGGCCGAGATGAACGCAAACAGCGCCAGCACGCCCAGCGACCACGGCATTGCGCCGCTCTTCGCCTGCCCCACCGCGATGGTGAACACGAGGAACGTCGCGCCCATCAGGATCGAGGCCTTGGCATCGGCCATCTGGCTTAGCGTCAGGTTGATCTGCTGCGATGTGCGCACCAGGTGAATGGCGTGATTGGAGTATCCCGAGGGCGACGGCATCGATGGTGCGGCCAGCGGTTGCTCGGCCTGTTCCTCGACTTGTGCCATCATTCCCCCCCTGCCGTTCTGTGCGCCGTTTCTGGCCGCCGTTCTGTGCGGTTATCCGTAATTCCGGGGATGACACAGAGGCAGCGTGCTTGACAAGCAGTGCCATTGGCCGCTTTTCGGCCTTAATCGTCTGGCAGGGGGCCTCTCCTGCTCCTTGGAGAAGAATTGATGGATCGCGCCGCAACCGCCGAAAAGATCGCCGAACTGATCGAACCCTTCAACAAGAAGGGCATCGCAATCACCGAAGCGACCACTTTTGCTGGCGATCTGGAATGGGATAGCCTGACCGTGATGGATTTCGTCGCGGCCATCGAGGATGACTTCGACATCATCATCAGCATGAACCAGCAGGCCGAGATCGAAACCTACGGCCAGTTGATCGATGCAGTGACGAAGCTGCAGGGATAAGCCAATGACCGATCTTTTCAGCAAGTTCGACCCACTGATCGAACAGCGCCGCGCGCTGCTGGCAGGTGGGGTGGAAGATCCGTTCAACCTCGTGATGGAGCGGGTGATCAGCCCGACCGTTGCGGTGTGCAACGGGCGCGAGACGATCCTGCTCGGCACCTACAACTACATGGGCATGACCTTCGACCCCGACGTGATCGCGGCGGGCAAGCAGGCCCTCGATGATTTCGGTTCGGGCACTACGGGCAGCCGCGTGCTGAACGGAACCTATGCCGGGCACAAGGCCTGCGAAGAAGCGCTCAAGGAGTTCTATGGCATGGATCATGCCATGGTGTTCTCCACCGGCTACCAGGCCAATCTCGGCATCATCAGCACGATTGCCGGCAAGGGTGACTACATCATCCTCGACATCGACAGCCACGCTTCCATCTGGGACGGCTGCAAGATGGGCGATGCCGAAGTGGTGCCGTTCAAGCACAACGACATCGAGGCCATGGAAAAGCGCCTGAAGCGCGTGCCGGAAGGTGCGGGCAAGCTGGTGGTGCTGGAAGGCGTCTACTCGATGCTGGGCGACATCGCCCCGCTCAAGGACATGATCCGCGTTGCCAAGGAACATGGCGCGATGGTGCTGGTGGACGAGGCGCACTCGATGGGCTTCATCGGCCCCAACGGGCGCGGCGTGGCCGAGGATCAAGGGTGTCTCGAGGACGTCGATTTCGTGATCGGCACGTTCTCGAAGTCGGTCGGCACCGTCGGCGGCTTCTGCGTTTCCAACCATCCCAAGTTCGAGATTATGCGGCTAGTGTGCCGTCCCTACGTGTTCACCGCCTCACTTCCGCCGAGCGTGGTGCACACGGCTGCAACGTCTATCCGCAAGCTTATGCACGCCGGAAACAAGCGGGCACACCTGTGGGAGAACTCGAAGACGCTGCACAAGGGCCTGCGCGACAAGGGCTTCCAGCTGGGCACCAGCGAAGCGCAGAGCGCGATCATTGCCGTGATCATGCCCGATCTCGAGCGGGGCGCGGCAATGTGGGAAGCGCTCCTGCACGAAGGGCTTTACGTGAACCTTGCCCGTCCCCCGGCAACGCCCGCAGGCATGACACTGCTGCGCTGTTCGCTTTGCGCCGAGCATTCTGCCGAGCAGGTCGGCAAGATCATCGGCATGTTCGAACGCGCCGGAAAGGCCGTGGGAATCATCTGATGCGGTTGGTTCTGGGAGCAGTTCTGGCTCTGGCAGCGCTTCCGGCACGGGCGCAGAACCGTCCTCCCGTTGCGCCCACGGTGACCCCGCCGGGCGACGGAATGATCGAGAAGCCCTGCCCCACCGACACGCGCGGGCTGTTCTTCGGCCATCCCTATGTGCGCCAGTACGACTGGGCGTGGCAATGCCGCTATGCCGAGGCTGACAAGCAGTTGGCACAGACGCCGCGCGTGGTCTTCATCGGGGATTCTATCACCGAGAACTGGGTGGGCCTCGCACCGTCGCTGTTCGTCGCAGGAGCTGTCGGGCGGGGGATCAGCGGACAGACTAGCCCGCAGATACTGGTGCGGTTCTATCAGGATGTGGTCAGGCTGCGGCCCAAGGTCGTGCACATCATGATCGGTACCAACGACCTTGCGGGCAACACCGGACCGAATAGCCCCGAGATGTACACCAACCATATCGCGGCAATGGTTGATCTGGCCAAGGCGAACGGCATCGCGGTGGTGATCGGCAGCATTCTGCCAGCCGCCAAGTTCCCGTGGAAACCGGCGCTTTCGCCCGCAAGGCAGGTCGTTGCGCTGAATGCCTGGCTCAAGGACTATGCCAAGGCTCGTGGTGCGGTTTATGCCGATTACCACGCAGCGCTGGTCAACGCCGAGGGCGGGATCAATCCGGAGCTGGCACCCGATGGCATTCATCCGAACGCCAAAGGCTATGCGGTAATGGAGCCCATCGCCAAGGCGGCGATTGCCGAAGCCGAGAAGCAGGCAGCGAAGAAGCGTTAATCGGCGCCGTTGCGCTCAAGCCAGCGTGCGCGGATTGCGTCCGAGCCTTCACGGCTGCCATCGTGGCTCCAGCCCGGCTCGCGCACCAGGTACGAGAGCTTGTGCCGGAACGGCGCGTGCCAGAAATCGGCTAGCATTCCCTGCCATTCATGGAACGCGGCATGCAGCAGGTGGAAGCTGCCCAATTGCTTGACGATGCCGTAGCGGATCGCAAGATCGTCGCGCTCGCGCTGGAACGTTCCGAACAGGCGATCCCACACGATCAACGCCCCGGCATAGTTGCGATCGAGGTAAATCGGGTTGGTGGCGTGATGAACGCGGTGGTGCGACGGCGTGTTGAACACTGCCTCGAACCAGCGAGGCATGCGCCCGACCGCCTCGGTGTGGATCCAGAACTGGTAGATCAGGTTGGCACCGCCGACGGTGACGATCATCGCCGGATGGAAGCCGAGAAACGCCGGCCAGATGCGGAAGATGAAAGACAGGGCGAAGAAGCCGGTCCAGGTCTGCCGCAGCGCGGTCGACAGGTTGTAGTGCTGGCTCGAGTGGTGATTGACGTGGCTCGCCCAGAACCAGCGCACGCGGTGTCCGGTGCGGTGAGCCCAGTAGTAATTGAAGTCATCGAGCACGAAGCAGGCGATCCATGCCCACCACGCGGACGGCACCGTTGCCACACGGTGATCATAGAGCCACATCGCCGCCGCAAAGACGACGCCAGCCGTCAGTGCCCCGGCAACGGTGCTGCCAAGGCCCAGCGCCAGGCTGGTCAGGGTATCGCGCGGTTCGTACTTTTCGGGGGCGCTGCGTGCGGCCCAGATCATCTCGGCGAGCACCATGATAACGAAGAACGGCACCGCATAGGTGACCACATCAATCGGCTTCATGCGGCTGCTCCCAGGCGGCGGAGGCTGGCAGCCCAGACCTGCGCCTGATCGCCCAGGTCCAGTGTGACCGTGCCGAAGCGTCGGTCATCGATGGCGATGGTAAGAAAGCGCCCATCGAGCCGCACCCCGGCGTGGCTGGTCAGCTGGCGTGTGGCGAAATGGCTGCCATGCTGGCGGATGAGCAGGACCCGGCCGAGCCGGTCGCGGGCAAGCGCACCGATGCCGGCGCGGTCGACGACGATGTCCTGAGCCTCGAAGCCGCAGATCGCATCCTCGGCCAAAGCGCGCGCTTCGTCGGCGCCGTGAATGCGGGGGTCGCCGCCGAGTTGCATGCGGCGCGCCAGCCATGCCAGCATGAGTATCGCCAGAAGCGATCCCAGCAATTGCAGAACCTTGGCCACGACCGGATTGCCCAGTGCGGTCTCGATCAGAGTGTTCACCCCCGCCCCCGGTGCGCGTTATCCGGCCTGCCCGGCGAGCATGTCGACTGTCGCCCGGATCGGCGAAATGTCATACCCGGCACCGGCCGCCCTAGCTGCAATCTCGTCAGGATCGAGGCCAGAGCGAGCCTGCGCGAGCGCCCAGAGCAGGGTCGAACGGGTGCCGGAGCGACAGTAGGCGAGCACGGGGGCGTCGCCCGCCTGAGCCAGCGCCGCCTGCATCGCCTCGACCTGCGGCATCGAGAAGCCGGCGTGGCTGACCGGAATCGCGACATAGGCGATTCCGGCATCGCGTGCGGCCGCTTCGATATCGGCGCCCGGAGTCTGATCGTCGGCTTCACCTTCAGGACGGTTGTTGATGATCATGCCGATGCCCAGCGCCTTGGCATAGGCCACTTCGGCGAGGCCGATCTGCGGACTGGCATAAGTCTTGTCGTCGATCTTGCGAAACATCTGGTGGGTCCTGACAATCTGTTCGCCACGCTTCTGCCCAATGCTCGTGCCCGGGGCAAGTACGGCGCTTGCCCCGGTCATGGGCATTGCGCAGATCGGCACAAATGCCACAGTTTTCGGGACGAATTGTGGCCGCCTTGTCGATTCCGTTAGCGGTCCTGCATTTTTGCTCTATAGTCTTGGCCGCAAAGGTAAGGTCCGGCCTCTTGAGTCCGGCACTGATTCCCTCGTCGCGCCGCCGGTTCCCGCGTCCGGCCTGCGGTGCCGTGAAGGTTGGGGCGGATTGAAGGTCTATTGATTTCTATGGGTTTTGACAGAGGGCGGCGCGGTCGCGGCAGAGACAAGCGCGACGGATTCGGCGACGAAGGCGGTTTTGATCCCTACGGCGGCGGCGGTGGCGGCTTTGGCGGCGGCGGTTATGGTGACCGTGGCGGCTTTGGCGGCGGCGATCGCTTTGGCGGCGGCGGCGGACGTGGCGGCTTCGGGGGCGGTGATCGCGGCGGCTTCGGCGGTGGTGATCGTGGTGGCTTCGGCGGCGGCGATCGCGGCGGCTTTGGCGGCGGTGGTCCGCGCGGCGGCGGTGGCGGCTTCGGCGGCGGTCGTGGCGGCGGCATGCCTGCCCAGGTTGTCGGCACCGGCAAGGGTGTCGTGAAGTTCTTCAACGGCCAGAAGGGCTTCGGCTTCATCTCGCGCGAAGACGGTGGTGAGGACGTGTTCGTCCACATCAGTGCAGTCGAGCGTGCCGGCCTTGAAGGCCTGGCTGAAGGCCAGACGCTGGAATTCAACCTCGTCGACCGTGGTGGCAAGATTTCTGCTGCAGACCTTCAGGTCGTGGGCGATGTCATCCCCGTGGCTTCGAAGCCCGCTGCCCCGCAGCGCGAGCTGACTGGCGAAAAGGCCACCGGCACGGTCAAGTTCTTCAACGCGATGAAGGGCTTCGGCTTCATCACTCGCGATGACGGCCAGCCCGACGCATTCGTGCACATCAGCGCCGTCGAACGCTCGGGCCTGCGCGAGCTGAACGAAGGCGACAAGCTGGAATTCGACCTCGAGGTCGATCGACGAGGCAAGCACTCGGCGGTCAACCTGGTGCCGATTCAGGGTTGATCCCGATTGCATCGCTTCCGGTAGTCTAACCGGCGGCCTGCAACCACATACGCGCACAGATGGCGGTCCTGAAGGGCCGCCATTTGTCGTTTGTCGATTCCCCTTTTTCTATCTGGCTCGCGCAGTATTGTTGCGCAATCTGGAAACATTCGTGACTGAACAGGAGAGTTCTATGTCGATCACCCCGCTGATGCCCGTGTACCCCCGGTGCGGCGTGCGTCCGGTGCGAGGCGAACATTGCCACCTGATTTCCGAGGATGGCACGCGCTACCTCGATTTCGCCAGCGGCATCGCAGTGAACCTGCTCGGTCATTCGAACGAACACCTGATCGGTGCGATCCAGAAACAGGCTGCGACGCTGATGCATGTGTCGAATCTCTATGGCAGCCCTCAGGGTGAACATCTCGCCCAACGCCTGGTCGACCTTACTTTTGCCGACACCGTGTTCTTCACGAACTCGGGCGCCGAGGCGGTCGAGTGCGCGATCAAGACCGCGCGTGCCTATCATTCGGCCGTGGGCAATGACCACAAGTACGAGCTGATCACCTTCAAGAACGCCTTCCATGGCCGCACGATGGCCACGATCAGTGCCTCCAATCAGGAGAAGATGCACAAGGGCTTCCTGCCGCTGCTCGAAGGCTTCAAGTACGTCGACTTCGACGACCTCGAAGGCGCCAAGGCAGCAATGGGTCCGAACACCGCCGGCTTCCTGGTCGAGCCCATCCAGGGCGAAGGCGGCATCCGCGATGCCTCGGACGAGTTCCTCAAGGGCCTGCGCACGCTGTGCGACGAACATGACCTCGTGCTGATCTTCGATGAAGTGCAGTGCGGTGTTGCCCGCACCGGCACGCTCTATGCCTACGAACAGTATGGCATCACGCCTGACGTGATGGCGACTGCCAAGGGCATCGGCGGCGGCTTCCCGATGGGTGCTTGCCTCGCCACGGAAAAGGCGGCGCGCGGCATGGTCGCCGGCACGCACGGCAGCACCTATGGCGGCAACCCGCTGGCCATGGCAGCCGGCGAAGCTGTGCTCGATGTGGTCGCCAACGAGGAATTCCTCAGCGAAGTGCGTGCCAAGGGTGAGCGGCTGCGCGGCCGTATCGAACAGTTCATCGGCAACTACCCCGACCTGTTCATCGGCGTTCGCGGGCGTGGCCTGATGCTCGGCCTCATGATGAAGGTCGAACCCCGTCCGTTCGTCGCCCACATGCGCGACAACCACCAGCTGCTGACCGTTTCGGCGGGCGACAACACCGTCCGCGTGATCCCGCCGCTTGTGATCGACGACAGCCACATCGACGAATTCATGGAGCGTCTTTCAGCCGCTGCGGCAAGCTACGCGCCGGAGGCGCCGGTTACATGACCAGGCACTTCCTGAACCTCACCGATGCTGGCGGCGATTCCATCGCTGCCATGCTGAATGACGCGATAGACCGGAAGGCTGCGCGCGCCGCTCTTCCCAAGGGCCAGCCAGACGCAGACGCGCCACTGGCCGGTCGCGTGCTGGCCATGGTGTTCGAAAAGAATTCCACGCGCACCCGCGTGTCGTTCGACATTGCCATGCGCCAACTTGGCGGTTCGGCGCTGATCCTCGATGCGGGTACGACCCAGCTCGGCCGCGGCGAGACGATCGCCGACACGGCGCGTGTGCTCAGCCGCATGGCAGACGCCATCATGCTGCGCACCGACGACCATGCCAAGGTCGAGGAACTGGCCCGCTATGCCAGCGTTCCGGTGATCAATGGCCTCACCGACCTGTCCCACCCCTGCCAGATCATGGCGGACCTGCTCACCGTGATCGAGCATGGCAAGGCCCTGCCCGGCCTGGAGGTCGCCTGGCTGGGCGATGGCAACAACGTGCTCAACTCGATCGTCGAAGCGGCCGGACTGATGAAGTTCAATGTGCGCATCGGCGTGCCGGAGGGGTATGAATCCGACGCTGCGATGATCGAGGCGGCAAAGCTCGCTGGCGGCGGCATCCGTGTGGTCCGCGATCCGGTAGAGGCTGTTCGCGGAGCCGACGTTGTCGTCACCGACACATGGATTTCGATGGGCCAGGCCCATGCCGAAGCCAAGCTGGCGGCAATGGAGCCTTATCAGGTCAACGATGCGCTCATGGCCCACGCCAAGCCCGACGCCCTGTTCCTGCATTGCCTGCCCGCGCATCGCAACGAGGAGGTCACGGACTCCGTGATCGACGGCCCTCGCTCGGTCGTGTGGGATGAGGCCGAGAACCGCATTCATGCGCAGAAGTCTGTGCTGCGCTGGGTGTTCGGCCAGATTTGAAGGATGTGAAGTAAAGTGAGTGAACAGGTCCAGCCGTCCACCGGTTTCGATACGGTGATGCAGTTCACCCTGCCGCACAAGAATGCGCGCGGCCGGGCAGTGCGGCTGGGCCCGGTTCTCGACACGATCCTGTCTGCCCATGCCTATCCTGCGCCGATCCGCCACCTGCTGGCCGAAGCGCTGACGATCACCGCCCTGCTGGGATCACTGCTGAAGGGCGACGACAGCCAATTGACGCTGCAGGCGCAGACGCAAGACGGCATCGTCGACCTCTTGGTCTGCGACTATCGCAATGGCGAGCTGCGTGGCTACGTCCGGCATGACCGGGCACGGTTGGACGAGTTGGGTCCGGTACCGTCGCTCTTCTCCCTGTTCGGCGAAGGATACTTGGCGATCACCTTTGACCTTGCCGCAACCGGGCAGCGTTATCAGGGCGTCGTGCCGCTTGAGGGCAATTCGCTGGCAGAAGCGTGCCAGAGCTATTTCTTTCAGTCCGAACAAATACCCACGCTGATTCGTATCGGCGTCAGCAACACCCCTGGCGCATGCGTCGCAGGGGGCCTGCTGCTACAGCACCTGCCAGAAGGCGAGGAAGGCCGCGAGCGTCTGCATGTGCAGCTGGACCATCCCGAGTGGGAGCACGTCTCCGTCCTCGGTGGCTCGATCAGCGAGGCAGAGCTGGTCGATCCGGCGCTCGACCTCGAAAGCGTAGTGTGGCGCCTGTTCCACGAGGAGCCGGAAATCCGGGCCGAGACCGGTACGGCCCTCACCCGCGGTTGCCGCTGCACGATCGAACATTATCGCGACATCTTGTCCCGCTTTGCCGCATCCGAGCGCGCGGAAATGGAGAATGACGACGGGCGCATCGTGGTGGATTGCGCGTTCTGTTCGCGGGAATTTGCGATCGAACTGGACTGACAATCAGGCCTTGACCTAAAATGTGACAGTACTTTTCACATTTGGTCGCGCACTGTGACCGTTCCGTCGCGCGAAACACCGTGATAAGATCAAGCATTGAGTGAGCAACGGCACAGACGCCCGCGCTCATGGGTGCGAGTGGAGCTTCATGTCGTCACGTCTGGTCCCGCTTCGCGGCCTCGGTCGCGCCACAGTCCTGTCTGCCATTGCGGCTGGAGCCTTCGCTGCGACGTCCGGCGTCGCGCAAGGGCCTGCCCTTGCCATGCTTGACCGGTTGGAGCCGGGTCTGTGGGAAGTGCGCGCCCGCGATGAGGCCGATACCGTGCAGCTATGCGTCGACAATGGCCGGAAGCTTATCCAGGTGCGCCACCGTGGCGAGGCTTGCCGGCGGTTTGTCATCGACGATGCGCCCAATATGGTGACGGTGCAGTACACCTGCCCGGCCGGTGGCTATGGCCACACCCGGGTCCGCTTCGAGAACCCGCGCCTCGCACAACTGGAAACGCAGGGGATCGACAACGGCCTGCCGTTCAACTTCGTCGCCGAAGCACGGCGGCTCGGTCCGTGCCCGCGTTGAGACAGGAAGCATAAAGTTACGCGCGAGACCATTGCATCGGGCCGGCGGCACGGCTAGCCCATTGGCAATGTTGCAAAGCCCTGAAGTCGCCCAAGCTCCTCTCGCAGTCGTTCTCCTTTCGGGCGGACTCGATTCGATGGTTTGCGCAGGGCTGGCCAAGGAGCAGGGATTCCGCGTTCTTGCGCTGACGATTGATTACAACCAGCGGCACCGCATTGAGCTCGACGCGGCGCGCGTGATCGCAGAGCGCGTCGGCGTGGAACGCCACGTCATCCTGCCACTGGACTTGCGCCAGTTCGGCGGTTCTGCGCTGACTGCGGATATCGACGTGCCCAAGGACGGCGTGGGAGACGACATCCCGGTGACCTATGTCCCGGCCCGTAACCTCGTGTTTCTGTCGCTCGCCCTGGCTTGGGCAGAAGCTGCTGGCTCGAAGGACCTGTTCATCGGGGTGAACGCCCTGGACTATTCAGGCTACCCCGATTGCCGGCCGGAGTTCGTGCAGGGCTTCGAAGGCCTGGCGCGGATCGCCACCAAGATCGGCAGCGAGGGTGGGACAGTAACTGTCCATGCCCCGCTCCAACACCTCAAGAAATCACAGATCGCGCAGGAAGCAGCGCGACTGGGGCTCGATGCTGGCCAGAGCTGGTCCTGCTACGATCCCCTGACCGATGGGAGAGCCTGCGGCGTATGCGACAGTTGTCGCCTGCGACGCGCAGGGTTTGAAGAGGCAGGCCTGAATGACGGAACCCGGTACAGCGACTAGCACGGACCCGACGCACCCTCAGGAACAGGAAGCGACTGCGTACAGCTGGTACGTCTTGAGCATTCTGGTGCTAGTCTACGTCCTAAATTTCGTTGACCGGCAGATCCTTTCGATCTTGGCCAACGATATCAAGAAGGACCTGTCGCTTACCGACGCGGACCTCGGCTTCCTTTACGGAACCGCCTTTGCAGTGTTTTACTCGCTGTTCGGCATTCCCCTCGGCCGTCTCGCCGACAGCTGGCATAGAGTCCGCCTGATGAGTGCCGGACTCGCGTTGTGGTCACTGATGACAGCGGTCTCGGGCCTGTCTCGGACCGGGGGACAACTCACCGCCGCGCGCATCGGCGTCGGTGTAGGAGAGGCGACGGCGAGCCCGGCGGCCTATTCCCTGATTTCGGACTACTTCCCGCAAAGGCTGCGCGCAACCGCCTTGTCGATCTACTCCTCCGGGTTGTTCCTGGGGGGCGGCCTGTCCCTGCTGGTGGGGGGCCTTATCGTCGAGCAATGGAACGCGGCGTACCCCGCAGGAGGCCCCTTCGGCCTTGTTGGCTGGCAGGCAGCCTTCATGGCCGTTGGCCTGCCCGGAGTGCTTCTGGCCTTGCTCGTTGCCACCCTGCGCGAACCCATACGCGGCGCCATCGACGGACTGCCAACGCCCAGCGTGGAGCGCCCTTTCAAGGGATTTTTCGCAGAACTCGTTACGGTGATCCCGCCGTTGACGCTGATCGGCGCTGCGCGGCGCGGCGCCATGGCCCTGATCGCCAATCTCGCGGTGGCCGTGGTCATTGCCGGCGGGGTCTACGCACTTACCATGCTGCTGGGACGACCGACGCGTCAGCAATGGATCTTCGTGGGGGTTGGCCTTTACGCGGTCTACAGTTGGGCAAGCGCCTTGCGGGCGCGCGACCTGCCAACCTTCCGCCTGATCTGGGGAACCCCTGCATTCCTGTGCACGACGCTTGGATACGGCATGGTGGCGTTCACTTCGTACGCCACGTCCTACTGGGCCGCTCCTTACGCCGAGCGCGTGTTCGCCATTGCCAAAGGTGACCTTGGATGGTTCATCGGCGCGCCCGGTGCCTTGGCCGGGTTCCTCGGCGTGATCATTGGTGGCCGCATTGCCGACCATCTGTACAAACGACATTCTGCCGGGCGGATCATGGTGACCTTGTTCGGGCTGATTGCGCCTATCGTCCCAATGGTCATTGCCTTCCGGACCGACAGCTTCGCAACTTTCGTCGCCATGCTGTTTGTGGCGCAGACGATGTCGAGCAGCGCGCTGGGCGGTGCCGCGGCAACCAGTCAATCCCTGGTCCTGCCGCGCATGCGGGGCACTGCCACGGCCACGTTCTTCCTCGCCACCACGCTGGTCGGTCTCGCGCTCGGGCCGTTCATGGCGGGCTACGTGTCGGCTACCAACGGCGAAGATCTATCGCTTGGGGTGCTGTCCACGCTTGCGGCAGCGCCGATCGGGCTCGTTCTTCTTATCGTGGCAATTCGCAGTGTCCCCGGAGCGCTGGCCAGCCTCGATCAGCGGGCACGCGCAGCCGGGGAAACCCTCGCCTGATCAGGCGCCCTGGGTAAGTACACCACAGGCAACGCGGCCCCCGCTGTTGCCGCTGGGGTCGGTCTTGTAATCGTCCGGCCCGGCGTGGACGACGATGGCAGTGCCATCGGTATCGAACAGGCTGGCCAGCACCGTGGCGGCTGTACCGCTGAGGGGCGCGCTCAACGTCCCGGTCCCGTCAGCTGCAACGGTGATGTTCGGAAGATCCCCCAGGTGCGGGCCGGCGGGGTTCATCGTGCCATGTTGGTGAGCGGTGGGATTCAAATGACCACCGGCCGATGTGAAGCCCGGAGCCTCGCACTTTCCGGTCGTATGCATGTGGATCCCATGCTGCCCGGTCGACATTCCCCGCACATCGGCAACGAGCGAGAGCGCAGTCCCCGACTGCTCGATCCTGACAGTGCCTACCGAAGCGCCCGCAGCGTCTGAAAGCGTAGCCCGTGCCAGCGTCGATGTCTGGTCCGCCTGGTCCATCGTTGCACATGCGCCCAGCAGAAGCGAGCAGGAGAGAGGCAGGATTGCGGCCTTAGATAGCATTACAACGGTCTCCGATCAGTTGGCGCCCTAGCTCATAACGAAAAAGGGGCCGGATTTCTCCGACCCCTCGTTCTTTTTCCGGCAAAGCCGAAGCTTACATGCCCGAACCCGGACCGTACGTGATTTCCACGCGACGGTTCTGAAGTTCGCGAACGCCGTCGGCGGTCGGAACGCGGTTGTTGCTTTCGCCGAATGCCTGGCTGGTGATCGAGCCATCCGGAATGCCATGCGAGGTCAGGTACGACCGGACCGACACGTTTCGGCGCTCCGAAAGGGCCTGGTTGTACTTCACGGTACCCGAACGGTCGGCATAACCGGCCAGCATGATCGGAACGCTCGCGCAGTTGCCGTAGGCGGTAACCGCGTTGTCGAGGATCGTAGCCGCCTCAGGCGTGATGTCCGACTTATCCCAGTCGAAGAACACGATGTACGGACCCTTGTTGCAGACCGGAGCCGGCGGCGGGGGCGGCGGGGGAGGCGGGGGAGGCGGAGGCGGCGGGGGAGGCGGCGGCGGAGCCGCTTCTTCCACCGGAGCCGCGCCACCGAAGTTGTAGCTGAGCGTGCCGAGGATCGAGTGCGAACGGAAGCGCGTACGAGCAGCGGTGCCGTCAGCAGCAACCAGATCGACGTTGTTGTGGTTGAAGAAGCGATACTTCAGGCCCACATCGACATGATCGCTGATCGGCGCACGGATACCGGCCAGAGCCTGCCATGCAAAACCGGTGTCGGAGTCATTGACCTGGACGCCGACGGTGGAGTTACCAGCGTTGATGAAGTACTTGGAGCGGGCGACGCCGACACCACCGCCAACGAAGCCCTGGAGGCCATCGTCCGGACCGAAGTCAAGCAGACCGTTGACCATGAAGCTCAGCGCGTCAGCATGCCCCTGCGGGTTGTCACGCACCACACCGCCGATGTCGACCGAGTCATTGTATGCACGACGGTAGCTGACTTCGCTTTCAAGGCGGAAGCCGCCGAAGTCATAACCGACGATACCACCGAAGTCGTACCCATCGTGGTTGCTCAGAACGATCCCACCGTTAAGTGCTTCCGAGTCTTCAACCTTCATCGCGCCAGCGTCGGCCTCGACGTACCAAGAATCATCTCGTGCAAACGCAGGAGATGCCAAGGCACTCGACGCCAGGGCAAGGCCCAGGACCAGTTTCCGCATTATCGTTTCCCCTTTTAGCGACATCATGCCACGTCGTGCAGGTTGTCTACCGGTTCCAAAGTGGTCATGCAAGCGGACAAACACACCGAGTGTTGCATGAAAACAACGGATTGCCTCCATTGTGCAGTGCAAATTCTCGATGATTGCGCCCTCATGTGCCGGTGAAATGCCGCTAGAGGGAATTGGTTCCACTTAGTTCGCTGAAATTGTGCCGGTTACTTTAAGCAGTTCGATCAAGGCTGCGATCGCGGCCCGTGCCTCGGCATCGACAACTGCTCCACCTTGCGGGCTGGCCGGGGCCGTTGCAAGAGTCCAGCCACCGTCAAACAGGCGGTTGGCGCCGTTCTGGAGATCATAGCAGCGCATGCCGATGACTGGCTGCACAAACCGCCAGCCCCCTTCCGTCCAGCCCGCAATCGCGTTTTGGTGGTTGGCGAATGGCCCGGTCGGACTTGCCCCCACGATCCATGCCTGTCCGATCACAGGGGCAGTCGGCGGATCACTCAGAACGCCTTGGACAGAACCGGCCACGCAAATATCCAGCAAGGCAAGCGCCTCGTTCACCGTGGTCTCCTTCTGCGCCTGGCCGGCAAAGAGCAGCGGGAGACCCAGTCGTGCGGTCGACGTCGAATAGCTGATAGGGTCAGTCATTGGTTTCCCTTTTCATACTGGCGGGTCATTCTGGTGCCGTGACGATCAGCGGCAATGACAGGGAGGTCCTTCCCACCTGCCGGATGCTGAAGCGGTGCGCCTCGGTCGCCGGGCCCAGGGCTGAAACCTGCGCGGATGTAAGCCGCAGGCGTGGCTCGGTCGTGTTCCAGGTGACGTTCACCGCGTCCGCAGTGCCATAAGCGATCTGCCAGAGTTCCTGAGGCTCATTGAGAGGGACATCGAGCTCGTTCAGCCAAGCCCATCCACCGCGCGATCGCCGGATCCAGTCCAATTGCAGCCCCCCATCGGCGAGGCGTTTTGCCTCGCCGTGGACTGGGGCCAATGGTCGCAAGCCTATGCCGCGGTTGATCACCTCGGTTGTGACGACTTCCGCGTCGCCAAGCCCGAGCGCTGCGATCTGAAGTCCTTCGGCCACGTCCGATGGATCGATCATTGTCAGGGAATCATCGATCAACACGAAAGGCTCATCGCTGGCATGGTTGGAGATGGCTGCCTCAGTCCCCCCACGCCCGCGAAGGAGGCCGCTGATGCGCCATGTTCCGTTCGCAAGCCTTTCTGCGCGCGAAAACTGGATGAGCTCTGATCCGAGGTATGAAAGATTGCTGCCTTGCATCAATTGGGCCCATGTCGCGTCAGCTAACGCTGCATCCTGCGGCACAAGTGCCACATCAACCGTGGCATGTGCGTCGAACATCAGCGGCGTCCCTGCGGGCAGTTGCGTAAGGGTGCGCCCAAGGACTGCGCGGCGTCGGCCTGTCGATCCGATTGCCGCAAGCTGACCATCGCCGGCTTGGACGAACAAGGAGGCACCGGTCCACCCGGCGCTTTGAGATGAAGCAGCCACTCGAAGCTTGACTGTAGTCGGATCGCCCACGCCGTCCCAGGGCAATTCAAACGCTGCCAGCGACGTCGGTCCCGGTTGCAGATCGAGAGCCTGATTCGCCCGGCCCGGATCGCTGATCGTCGTATCCACAGGTGCGGATGGCGGCACTGCGACCAGGTCCAGCATTACCCCGTCCGCCTGCCATTCCCATTGCTCCACTCGCCACCGGCCTTCGGTGACGGGAGTGGTCACAATGGCACCGGGGGCAAAAGCGTGGTCGATCTCGGTTATGCGGTAACGAAGGGTGTCGTGCGCAATCGTCCGACGGCGCGCTGCGCGATCCGCAATGACGCTAGCTTCAGCGGCCGTCATCGCCGCCGGGAGTTCAATGGTAGCCACGTCTCCGGGGGCACTGCGGCCAATGCTGCGCTGCAGGCCCGGCTGATAGTCCCGCCCGATATCGTAGTAGCGGACCGCACATTGCTGCGACACCGGAAGCGCCTCGCGCCGACGCGACCAGCCGCTTGCACGCGCATCCTCGGCGGATTCGCCGCCGGCACACGGCTGCGGCAAGGAAAGGGTAGTTGCCTGGCTGTCGTCGCCAAGCCGGAAGCGCAACCTCTCGTCGGCCACGGTGCAGGCAATCGGCGATAGCTCGGCCAGCGTAGCCACCGCGTCAGCCACCCCGCCCTGCTCGACGGAATATCCTGCCAGCGTAAGCGAACCGATACCCGAGACGTCGGCGGTCGGCAGCAGGAACTGCACGACGTCGGCCGCACTGACCGCGCTTTCGTCGGCCAGGATTTCGAAGGTCAGGGAAGGAAGACGATTGCCGAAATCGGCCAGCTCGAGATCCTCGAACACGACATAGGCCAAGCTACGATAAGCCGGATTCAGCGCTGCGCCTTCGGCCTGCACGAGCAGCGGATCAGGAGCCTGGTCGGCATAACCTCGATGCACGCGGACGCTTCCGCCCACTTTCAGATCGCCTGCCGCCCCGCGCAGAAGGTTGCCGTCTGCCCAGATGCGCCCGATCCCCGTAACGGGTCTGCTCGATACGGCGACTGCAAAAGATGCGGTGTAAGTATAGCTGGTGACAGAGGGCTGGCCTTTCCCGCCACCGTTCTTCTGCTTGTGCTCGACCAGTTCGGTCGACCAGATCACGCTGCCCGACGAACGAATTCGGCCGAAATGCATCGGCAATGCCGACCCATAGCTGGAAGTCTGGACCGACAGCTCCTTGAGCCTTGGCCCCTCGACCTTGCGCTTGCCGAATACCGCGCCGTCGATCTGCTGTCCGAGCAGAGCGCCGATCGCACCGCCCAGCGGCCCGCCGAATGCGGTGCCCACGGCGGTAAGAAGCAGGGTTGCCATCGCAATCAATCCTTCTCGTCTGCCAGTTGCCATTGCAGGCTGACCGGCCATGGAAGCGGCCCGGGCAGAAATGTCACTCGGCCCAATGAAGCGTGTGCATGAACGAAGCCGCCAGGCACGCGCACCGCCAAATGCGATTGCACCGGCCCGACTCGGCACAACACAACATCGCCACCGTCCGCACATTCCGTCAGCCCGCTTGCCGCGGCGCAGCGCAGGAACCGCGCCACACTGGTCGAACGCAGCGCATAGCCCTCGGGCGGATCAGGCTGCCGCCCGGCGCGGCGCAGCGCTTCGGCCACCAGTCCCACGCAATCGAGGCCGGTAGCCGGATCGCGCCCGTGCAACCGGAACGGCACCCCCACCAGGCCCAGCGCCGCCTCGGCAAGCGCCCGGCTCATCCTTGCGCCGCCGGATAACGGGTGAGCAGGTCGTTGCCGGGAAGATACGGCTCGCCCTGGAAATTCACGGCATTGCCGAACCGCGCTGAACAGGTTGCAATCGTGTGATCGCATCCCTCACGCAGCACAACCCGCTGCCCCGCCGTCGCGTCTTCAGCCAGGGGGCGGTCGAGCACGAGCCATCCATCATCCACCACGCGCACGCGCAGCACCGCCCCGGCATCGCCGCCATCCACCGGCCTCAGCCAGCCGAAAGCGAAATCGGCCGCAACAATGCCGCTGGCCCTGACCCATTGTCGGCCTGCCCCCACCTCGGTCAACGTGGCCTCATGCGTGAAGCGGGCCGAAGAAAGCGTGCAACCCTCGCCACAGAACTCGGCGCGGCAGGTCGGCGACGTGCGCGGCACCAGATCGCGCGCCAGCACCTGCTTGAGCGACTCCAGTTCGGCCGAGAACTGCTCCCCCTCACGACCGACCGATCCGATCGTCCCGGTGAACAGCGCCTCGAACTCCAGGCTTTCCCAATCGACCAGCCCCATCGCCACGCGCGCGCCGTCGAACCGTCCGCTGGCAAGCTCCGCCTCGCCTATCGCATCGTGCGCCAGTGCGCCGGAGACTTCTGCCGAGTCCGCCTCCAGCGTCGCTGTCCGACGCACGGCCGATGGCACCATTCCCGGCGCCGTCCGGTGGCGAAGCCCGGCGAATACCAGATCGCGGTCATGGCTGGTGAAGCCCAGCGCCACACCGTCGCGCCGCTCGATCCGCCACCACACCGCCACGGTCTCAAGGGGCTGGCTGAACCAGGTCCGGCTCATGCGTCTTCTCGCAGTTCGACCAGCGGCACGCTCGGCGCCTCGCCAGCCGCGAATTCCGCGCCCGAAATGTCGAGACGGTCCTCGGCAAACCGCACCGGCACGTCGAAGAGGAAGCCGGCCCGCACCACCGAGCCTGCGGCCGGCGCCGTCGCGAACACCAGCACGCCTTTGGCATCGAGTGAAAAATCGCCGGTCTCGGCACCGTCGACACTCACCCTCAACGATTCGCCGCGCGGCCGGGTGATCCGCCGCTTCTGCGCATCGGCCCCGTCGCCATAGTGCTTGAAGAGGGCAAAGCGCGCAGTCGCGCCATCGCCGGTCCCCAGAATCTGGTCCGTCGGCGTCGGCACCCCGGTCATCCCGTTGGAGCTGAAGTCCGAAGGATCGCGCAAGCGAAACCCGCGCGCCTGCCCGCGCCGCGCCCGGAAGAATGCGATCAGCTCGCCCAGTTCCGCCTCGGACCGCACGCCCGGCCCCACGTCAAAGCGCAGCCTGGCATCCGACCACAGGCTGTTACGCCGCTCGAAGCCCGAAGCCGTGATCGTGACATTGGTCGAGAATTCCGGCGTCACCGAAGCGTCCCGTCCCAGCGCCAGCGGGAACAGGACATCGTCAAAGGATTGCATGGTCTCGTCTCCGCTCTTGTCGGGAAGCCGGGTAAAGCCGTCGCGCGAAACCTGCGGCAGAGCCCAGATGAAGGTTTCCGCCACCCCAAGGCCAGCCGCCTCGCTCGCCGCCGCATCGATGCGAGCCCATTCCACTTCCGCATTGTCCGCAAACAGCACGAAGCCTGAGAGGTAGTGCTGCTTCGATCGCGGGTAGCCCAGTCGCGCCTCGGCCATCACCCGCGCCTCGGCGCGCAGCGCATCCTTGCCCGCCGTGACCCAATCGTAGTCTTCCAGCTGCAGCACGTCGAAAGCAGGCGAGGCCCATCCGACGGGCAGATTCGCGCGGTAAGCCTCGGGCGTCACGGGATCGAGCACGGTCGGCAGGAATGCCAGCAGCAGCGTCTCCGCCCCGGCACTGCCCGCAGCCGCTTTCACCGCTGCGGCGAGGTCCGCCGTCGATTGCGCCAGCAAGGCGCCTGCCTGATCGAGCAGGCTCTTCTGCGCCGCGTCAAGGTTCGCGCCCATGTCCGGAATGTTTACGGGACTGCCGCCAAACGCCGCCTTGGCCGCGTCGTCGTAGATGCAGATGCGCCGGTCCTGCGTCACCCACCACCACGGTTCGCCCACCTGATGCCGCACCGGCAGCCCGGCGCCCTGCATCAGGCCGACCAGCGCCACGCCAACCTTGCGCACCCACGCCATCGCCTGTGCGTTCGCGGGCGAAAGCAGTGCCGAAGGCGGCACCCATCCCGTCCGCGCCGGCGCTCCGTCCCACGCCTTCTGCTGCCACGCCGCCGGGCAGTTCTGCGCCAGCACCTCATAGGATTGCGAGGCGATGATCGTCTGCCCCATTGCCTTGGCCCCGGCGAAGAACGCCTCATGCCACTTTTGCGCCGCCGGGTTCATCGCTGGCTGCCAGGGATCGACCACGAACCCGCCTGCCCCGTCCGGTACCAGCGAATAGAAGTGGCTCATGCCGATGTAGTGGTTGATGCTGCCGCGATAGCCCAGGCCCCGGATCTGCCGCAGCAGTCGTGCCGGCGTCAGGTTGTAGGCGTCGTCATAGCCGGTGCACATGGCGAGGCCATGCGGCGGGACCATCACGTCACCCAGTTCCAGCATCGGCTTGTGCCCCTGGCAGGAAATCTCGGAAAGCTCCGCCCACCCCGCCGCCGAAGTCGCAAACGGCGTCGCACTGCCCGGCGCATAGCCCGGCGCCACCAGCGAGATGAACAGCCGGTCGATATCCGCCGGATGCACCGGGTCAGCTTCGGCCGGCAGCAGGAACCCGCCGTCGAGTTCTGAAAACTTCAGCGTGATCTGCGCATCGGTTGGCGAGCCGCTGGCATAGTTCCACAGCCGCACGTACCAGGCCCGCGCATTGCCAGCCGCATCGCGTCCCTCGATGGTCAGCGTCGGCCCGTTTACCGCATCAAGGGGCAGGACCCCGCCCGATCGCCAGCGGAACGAAAGCGTCAGCCGCGAATAATCGCGCCGCGTTTCATAGGCCAGCAGCGGGTGATCCCACTTGTCTTCGGATTCCCAGATCAGCCCGACCAGATCGTCCGCCTTGCGGAACACCGCGTCCACCCGCAGCGCATCGGGCGCGGTCGTCACCACCGAGGCCATTGCGGGCCTTGGGAAATTCACCGTCCAGAAGCGCGGATCGAAGCGCTGGATCGTGTCGGTATGCTGCACCGTGCGGCGCTTGGCCAGCCAGTAACTCATCGCCGGTTCCCCGCCTGATCAGAATTCGTTGAGAGCACGGCGCACCGCCTGCGCCACCTGCTTGCCCGAACGGCGCAGGCTTTCGGGCTGGTTGCTGCCTTGCGGGCTGACGATCCGGATCGAAACGTTCACGTCCCGCCCTCGCCCCCCGCCGACCGAAGGCTCCACGCGCCCGGCTGACGTCGGCACGAACAGCTCCGGACCACGCTCGCCCACGAGGTAACCCCTGCCCGGTGCCACCGGCCCGCCCGTGGCGCGCCCCGGCAATCCGAAGATCGATGAGACCAGTCCCGTCAGCAGGCCGCCGATCCCGCCCGATTGCGCGCCCGTTGCCCCGCCAATCGAGCCGATCCCGGCCTGCACCGCCTGCGCGGCAATGTCGCCGACCACGTTCAGCGCCACGCGTCGCAAGTCTTCGAACCCCAGCGAGCCGCGCCGGATCGCACCCAGCAGTCCGCGCTCCAGCGTGTCGCCTGCCCGGCCGAACCCGTCGACCAGGATCGAATCGAAGCTCCCGCGCATCTGCGCCAGGTCCGCGGTGAAGCCAGACGTGTTGGCGCGTACGTCGATCATCAGCGTGTCGAGTTCATCCGTCACGATCTTGCTCCATCAGTCTGTCGATTGTGCCGCGATCCACGCCCTGGCCATCGGGCGTGCGCATCGCGGCAAGGACGGTGGCCAGTTCCTCGGGCGTCGCCGACCAGAACCGGTTCGGTGACCAGCCCAGCAGCAGCGCGGCCTGTCCCGATAGCCGCGCTGCCACCTTGCCGAAGGTGCCGCTCATCCGCCGCCCTTCAGCACCTGCACGATCAGTGCACGCAGCACCGGCGTACAGGCGGCCAGTCCTTCGCGCGCCACCGCCTCGGCAAAGTCGGCGCGCTCAAGCCCGTTGCGATCGCGCAAGGCGTGCCAGAACAGCGCGACCATCTCGCCCAGCCGCAGCTGCCCGGCGCTCGCCCGCTCGACCAATGCAAACAGCGAGCCGAGTTCCTCCTCCGCTGCCACCAGGGCGCCGAAGGTCGGGCGCAGCACCAGCGGCTGCGCCAAGCGATAGCACCGCTTCACCGCGGTGCGGGTTGGCTGCATCCGCCATCAGACCTGCGCCACCACGCCCGAGCTTTCGAGCGTCATCGTATAGTTGCGCTCGCCGTTGAAATCGCCCGAGTAGTCGAGCCGCTGGACGAGGAAACGCCCACGCATCTTCTCGCCACCCTCGAACGACAGCTCGTAGTCGGCGATGGTCCCGGAAAGGGCATTGCCGCGCACCTGGCCTTCAGCCGCGCTGCCAAGGAAGATGCCCGCCGCGCTCACCGTCACCGAGCGCGTCCCCGCACCGGAAAGCAGCTCGCGCCACCCGCCCGAATCCTTCGAGGTTATGACCACCGCCTCGCCGTTGATGGACATCTGCGTGGTCCGCAGGCCCGCCACGGTGTTGTAGGTCGGCGTTGCCGCGCCATCGCTGATCTTCAGCAGAAAGGCGCTTCCTTTCTGTGCTGCCATGTCGGTTCTCCTTGAAACAGAATGAGGTGTCAGGCCGCCATCACGCGCGCCCGATATTCCAGCACGACCACCCGCACCGCTTCGCCACGCTGTTCGGCCCGCGCCTTCAGCATCGCCAGGCTGGCAATGCGGAAACCACTCGCTGCCTGGTCGTAGGGCAGGCTCTCGACCCGCGCCTCGATCGCCGCGACCAGCGCCGCGCCGCCCAGCGGATCGTCGCTGCGGAAGTTCAGCTCCAGCGCCACGCGGATCTCGCGCCCGGCGAGCGTCTTGGTGCCCCAGTTGGTGCTCGCGCTTGCCGTCAGCGCCAGCCACGGCAAGGCCACGCGCGAAGGTGCTTCCTCGACCACCGCGTTGAGCGCCGCGCCCAGCGCCGGATCATTTGCCAGCCAGTCGATCAGCACGGCGCGAAAGGGAATTTCCATTGCCTATTCCTTTCCGAACAAGGGCCAGAGCAAACCTGCCTGGCGCCACCGCCGCGCGCTCTTGCCCTGCGCCAGCATTGCCGCCCGCGCCTTGGCCAGCGCCTGCGCTTTCTCGGTCAGCCGCCGCACCAGCCCGGCGCCATCGGCCCGCCCCTCGATCATGCGAGGCGCATCCGCCGCCACGGCCGCCACAGCGCGGCGACCACGGCCGGCGGCAGCGTTGCCGCCTTCTTCTCGTCGTCACGCGCGCGATGCTGGTGCGCCGCAAGCCGGATCACGCCATGGCGGATCGCCTCGGGCAAAGTGGTCCAGTCGCTGGCAAGACCGGCAACATAGGTCACCACCACCCGCGTCTGCTCGATCGGCCGGCGCAACCGCACAAGGCCGGTGCCATCGGCACGAATGTCCAGCTCGTAATCGGTCGAAGCCAGCGCCGTGCGCAGACCCGCCGTGCTCAGACCTGCCATCGCGGTGATCGCGGTAACCGGTCGCGCCGAGAGCGCCTGCCACTCGCCACTGGCTTCCAGCACGTCCTCGCAGCCCGATTGCAGCGGCATCGTGCCGGTAAAGCCCTCGCACACGTCAAACGCGGCGCGCATCAGCGAGGCCAGCTCGCCATCGTCGGCGGTCCGGGAAATCCCGAGCCAGGCCTTCAGTTCGCTAAGCGCCGCCGAGGCCACGGCTGGCGGCGCGACAATTGCCCGCATCATGGCAATCTCCGGTCATCTTGGAAGGAAAGGGGGCCTGCGGCGGCAGGGGGAGGAACCGCCGCAGGCATCCGGAGGCCGTCAGGCTTCCGGAAGGGTCAGCCGAACGCCGATCAGGCCGTGATTCTCAGCAGCTTGATCGCATCGCTGTCCATGACCTGCCCGCCCACGCGGCGGGTGGCATAGAACTGGACGTAGGGCTTGTTGGTATAGGGATCGCGCAGGATCGTGGTCTGGCGGCGTTCCGCGATCAGGTAGCCGGCCTTGAAGTTGCCGAACGCGATCGGGAAGGCATTGGCCGCCACATCCGGCATGTCCTCGGCCTCGACCACCGGATAGCCGAGCAGGCGATCGGGCTGGCCCTGTACCAGACCCGGCTGCCACAGGAACGCGCCGTCCGAAGTCTTGAGCTTGCGGATCGTCGCCAGCGTGGTCGAGTTCATCACCCACACTGCGCCCTGGCGCAGCGGCGCCTTCATCTGGAACACCAGATCGATCAGCTTGGCCTCCGGCGCACTATCAAAGCCGGAGGCATTGCCCGAACCGATGAACTGCAGCGCCCCGAAGGCACGGGTATTGTCGCCTGCAGCGCTGGTCGTGGCGGTGAGGAAGCCCTTGGGCTGGTTGGTGCCGGTACCGTTGATGAACGCCGCACCTTCGGCGCGAGCAAATTCGGTCGCGATCTCGCCCGCCAGCCAGCTCTCGACATCGAACGCCGCGTCATCGAGCATCGCCTGCGTCGCCGAAGGATTGGCGTAGAGTTCTCCGGTCGGCGGCAGGATCTCGGCCAGCTTGGGGCTTGCCGTTTCGGGACGCGCCCCGGTCTCGCTGACCCAGCCCGAAGCCGCGCCGCCGATCGACACCAGGCGACGGAAGCCCGAAGTGCCGGTCTGCACGACATTGGCCACCGAACGGATCGGGCTGATCTCCACCATGCGGCGCGCGATCATCTCGTCGATCTTCTGCGGCACGGCAAAGCCGCCATCGGCCGGTACGGTGCCCGAAAGCGCCTTCAGCTCGGTCTCGCGGCCATGGCGGACATAGCCGTCGATGAAGCCGTTGATCTCCTGACCGCCTTCCGCACTGCCAGCGAGCATGGGACGAACCGCCATGCGGCCCGCCCGCTCGATCCGGCCTTTCACTTCCTCCACCGCGCTGCGCAGCGCGGCGATGGCGGCATCGTGCGCATCCTGGCGCTCGACGATGTCGAACGATTCAGCGATGGCATCGGCCTTGGTTTCGATCTCCAGATTATCCATGTGGCTCAACGTCCTTTCTGCATGAAACAGGTCGCACGGGACCGCGCGGCCCATCGGGGACTTCGGTTTCGGGAAAATCAGCCCGCCTCGGGCTCGACGTAGTGGACCCGCGCCAGCGGCTGCATCGGCCGGGTCACCAGGCTCACCTCGAACAGGTCGAGGTCCTCGAGCTCGCGCCCTCCCGGCAGCGCCCGGCCCTTGAGCACGCGGTATCCGAACGAAAGCCCGTCCACCGCGCCGTTCTTGAGCGCCCGCGCCGCCGCCGAATCCGCGGCATCGATCCGTGCCACCACGCGCAGGCCGCGCTCGTCCTCGCCTGCGCTCTCGATCCAGCCGATGCGCTGGTCGGGGCGGTGCTGCCACAGCAGCGGCAGCTTCATCCCTTCGGCCAGCCTGCGCTCGAGACTGCCCTTGAACGCGCCCGGCAGGATCGTATCGCCGCCGCTGTCGCGCTTGCGGAAGATCGCGGCGTAGCCCGCGAACCGCACCGGGGCGCTCAACGCACCAGCTCCATCAGGCCCGTGCGCACCGCGATGCCCAGCAGCAGCAGCGCCAGCAGGCCCCGCACCACCCAGGTCACCACGGCCTTCCACGCGCTCGCCTTGGCATCGCGCCAGGCGCCTAGCAGCTGACGCAGCTCTGCCATGTCGGTCGGCGCATGATCGTCAGCCAGCCCCATCCGGCTCAGCACCCGTGCCGCGCCGAGGTCCGAAGCCTCTTCCACGATCGCCCGCAACGTGACGAGATCGCCGCCCTCGTCCTCGGCCTGCGCGACCAGCCGCGCCAGCATGTCCTCGCGCGTCATGCCCGCACCTCACCGATCCCGAGCCCAAAGCCGAGCATTTGGCGCTTCTCCTCAGCCGAAAGGAAGTCCGCGCCCGAAACCTGGGCCCACAACCGCTCGCGATCCTCGGCCAGCGCCGGCACCGCATCGAGATCGACGCTCAGCGCCGCCCCGGCAAACGATCCCGCCAGCCCCTCGGCCAGCGCGGAGAGCACCTTCCCCGCCAGCGGCAGCAGCGTCAGCCGCCACAGCGCCCGGTTCGCCTCGCGATAGTTGGCGTAAGTGTTATCGCCCGGAATCCCCAGCAGCATCGGCGGCACGCCGAAGGCCAGAGCGATGTCGCGCGCCGCCGCCGCCTTGAGCGTGGCAAAGTCCATGTCCGCCGGGGTCAGCGCCAGCGCCTGCCACTTCAGGCCGCCTTCCAGCAGCATCGGCCTCCCGGCATTGCCCATGCCCGAATAGGCCGCCGTCAGCTCCGCCTTGATCCGCTCGAACTGGTCGGCCGAAAGCGCCGCCCCCGGCTCGCCGGGATCATAGACCAGCGCCCCCGAAGGCCGCGCCGCATTCTCCAGCAACGCGCGGTTCCAGCCCGCCGCTGCATTGTGGATGGCCACAGCCTCCTCGGCTGCCTCCAGGCACCCCGCGCCATAATGATCGTCAAGCGGATGGAAGTGCTTCACATGGATCAGGTTCGGACGCCCGAAGTCGTCCGTCGCCTCGATCCGCATCGCCTTCTCGCCGACCTTGTAGGCAAAGGCCGCAGGCCATCCGCCAGCATCGGGGATCACCGTCACCCGCTCGGGCCGCAGCGCAAACAGCTCCACCGGCACGCCATCGGCATCGCGAAGCACCTGAACATAGGCATTGCCGTGCAGCAGCAGATGCGCCGCCAGCGTCTCGATCAGCGGCTGGCCCGCACTGGTCTCGCTGATCAGCGCCAGAAGCTCGGGTTGCGAAGCCCTGACCGGTGCCCCGCCAATTCCTTCGGCCACGAGCCGCACCGCGCGCTGTGCCACCGGATTGCGCAAGTAGGCCTCGCGGATCGCCACGGGATAGTTGATCGGCCCCCGGGCGCTATCCCCGCGCCAGTCCGAAGCGGCAATCCACGGCGAGACGAAACTGCGCCCCAGCGGCGCGCGCGGCGTCACCGCCTCGCCCTTGAAGGCAGCAGCAAGCGATTGAAAGAACGACATAGTCTGCCTTTCATGATGAAACTGAATGACTGCCCCGCAAGGCGCACTTCTCTTCTCCCGTCCCCCCTTCGACAGGCTCAGGATGAGCGGGAGGGGGTCGGGGGTGGGCAAGCAGCCCCACCAAAACCTTCAATCAAACCAGATGCGCGGCTCCGCCTGTTGCCCCAGCATCAGCTCGGTCAGCGCCCAGACACAGGCATCCGCCCGGTCGGGAGATCGCCCCGGCCCCTGGTATTCGCCGCCCGGCATCATTCCGCACAACTCGTCCTCCAGCCTTGCGAACATCCCGGCGTGGCGCACCCGCCCCGCTTCATAGAGCGCCGCCACCGGCTCTGCCCGCGCCGCCTTGCCCCGGCTTGCATGGACAAGGCGCAAGGGCAGGTTCGCCTGTGCCGCACGCAGCACCGCGCTCACCATCTCGCCCCCCTGGTTCGCCTCGGCCACCACCCGGTCAGCCGACCAGGCCTGTGCGGCATTGACGACGGCGCGGGCCCAGCGCTCGGGACTGGCCTGTTCCACCGAACAGTCGGCCAGCACCCGGGCGATCCGGTCATCCCCGATGCCGCACACCACGATGCCGCAGGCATCGCCATGTGCACTGGCCGGAGGATCGACCCCGATCACGATCCGCGTGCACGGCGGCGCTGCGTCTTCGCGTCCACCTTCGATCAGTCGGCGGCTCCACAGCGCGCCAGCCAGATCCTCGATCATCTCGCCCAGCAGTTCCTGCCGGCCCAGCATGGTCCCGCCAAACGTCGTGCGCATCGCCTCAAGGAAGCGCTTGGGCAGGTTCGCGGCGTTGTCAAAGGTCGTGCCCCGCGTCACCACCACGTCTTCACGCCTGTCCGGGTTCTGGCCACCCACGATCCGCGCCACCAGCGGCACCGGCCGCGGCGTGGTCGTCGCCACCAGCCTGGGATCGCTCCCCAGCCGCAGCCCCATCAGCAGGTTGTCCCAGGTCGAAAGCGCCCGGTTCGACATGTTGTCCCACTTGGCAATCTCGTCGCACCAGGCATGGCTGTGCTGCGGCCCGCGCAAGGCTTCCGGTTCGCCCGCCGAATAGAGGAACGCCTGTGCCCCGTTCGGCCAAGTCAGGCGCCGGACCGAACTTTCATAGGTCGGCCGCCGCCACGGTGCCCCGATCGAAAGCAGCCCGCTCTCGCCTTCCACCATCACGCTGCGCGCTTCGTGGAGCGATGATCCGATCAGCGCGATCCGCGCCTCCGGATCGCCCTCCGCCACGCTGCGCACCCATTCCGCGCCCAGCCGCGTCTTGCCGAACCCGCGCCCGGCCATGACCAGCCACACCCGCCAGTCGTCGTCCGGGGCAAGCTGGTTTTCCCGCGCCCAGGTCCGCCAGTCGAACGGCCACTCGATAATCTCCTTGTCGTCCAGTCCTTCGACGAAAGCGGCAACGCGCTCGGGGCTTGCATCGGACAGCCAGTCCAGCAAAGCCCGCTCAGCCATGCGCGCTCACGTCCATGGCCGCAGCCTGGCGCTGCTTCTGCACTTGCTCGCGGATCTGCAGCAGCTTGGCATGGAGCGATTGGCGCACGGCTTCGACGTCGGCATTGTCGCGGATCGCCCGCTCGCGCGCCACGGTCTCGCGGTGCTGCGAAAGCAGGCGCAGCGCGGTCGCATTGTCGAACTTCGCACCATCCTTCGGCTCGCCGAAGCGCAGCCGATGCAGCACTTCGATCTCCAGCAGGTCGTAACCCTCGCACAGCGCCTCGCGCCACCTGGCGGCAAATTCGCTGTCGTCGCGCTTGTCCTTGTAGGCCCGCGAGGCCGGAATGTCCGCCGCCGCTGCCGCCGCCGTCACGTTCGACGTTTCGGCCAGCACGGCCAAAAACACCGGTCGCCACGGCCTGTTGCTCTTCTTCGTCTTCACCGGTGGCGCAGGTGCCAGTTCCCTATCAGGAACGTCTGCGCACGCAGTCTCCGCACATGACTCATCGGCACCCGGCTGCACTTTCGGCTTGGCCATGCGGACCATCCCTTTCGGAATTGAGCTTTCTTGACGCCATCGCCCGCCGTTCGCGCTTTCAGAACGATTCGGCCTCGCGATGTTCTTGATATGTACTCAATCAACCGGGAAAGTCAACCAAAAAGTGCCAATAAGGTTATCTTCGGCCTTCGGCATAACCAAACCACAAGAAGGTCTGGCACTCCGTCCCCGCCTCCCCTATCCGCACAACCGCAACAACGAACGGGATCCCGATGCTTCGCCGCCTTTACGATTGGACCATGGCCAAGGCCGCGCACCCCCATGCCGAATGGTGGCTCGCGCTGTTCGCGTTCATGGAGGCAAGCTTCTTCCCGATCCCGCCGCATCCGCTGCTCGGCCTGATGTGTCTCGCTGAACCCCGGAAGGCCGTGCGCTTCGCCGCTGTTGCCACGATTGCCTCGGTGCTGGGCGGTCTGCTCGGCTACGCAATCGGCTATGGCCTCTATGACACTGTCGGCACCCAGCTGCTGGCCGCGCTGCACCTGACCGAGAGCTTCCCCAAGGCGGCGTGCTACCTGCGCGAATACGGGGTCGAGATCATCATGATCAAGGGCGCCACGCCCATCCCGTTCAAGCTGCTGACGATCACCGCCGGTTTCATCGCCATGCCGCTGGTGCCGTTCATCCTTGCCAGCATCGTCAGCCGCTCGATCAGCTTCATGATCGTCGGCGTGCTGTTCCGCCTGTTCGGTGCGCCGATCAAGCGCTTCATCGACAAGTACCTCGGCCTTGTCACCGTCGGCTTCGTCCTGCTCGTCGTCGGTGGCTTCATCGCCGCGACAATGCTCGGCGGCGGCGGCACGTCGGATACCAAGGCCAAGTGCGAACAGATCGCGCCCGTTACCGCATCCTGATTGTGGAATACGCTTTTTGCGCCTCTTGACGGTTCATCGCATCTTCAGGATTTTTCGTCACAACTGAAACTGTCTTTGCGACTTTTGCATGGGTCGGAGCATCGCGCTCCTTTCAGGCCGGTGCTCCTTCCGAACCGAAGGAAGGAAGAGCATGGGACGTGTGATAGGCGCCAACACCCTTGGGGAGGATATCCGGCTGCAGATGGAAGGCTACGGCCTCACCACCATCCAGATCCACTATTACCTGCCGGACCACCCCAGCCTGCTGCAGATGTTCGCCTTCCAGCAATACGATCTCGCCCCCCGGTTCCCGCGCCTCCACGGCTTCCTCGATCACTGGCGGCGCGAAATCGAGGCTGCCCTCCACTCGGTCCGCATCGCCCACAATCACCTGATTGGCCCACAGGAATGGCGGGCTGTCGACGGCGTGATCTCGATCAACTGATCGTCAGCTAGTTCTTCCCCCCTCCCGCAGGCGGGAGGGGTTGGGGGTGGGCAAAAGCGCAACCCCCGAATATCAAAGCCCGAACCTGTACGAGTACCCCACGCCGACCGAAAACTGCGTGCGCTGCCCGCGCTCCCGGATCAGCGAACTCGCCGCAGGCTCGCCGCCCAAGCGGTCCACGCCGGCAAACACCGCCACCGCCCGCTTCGGACTGAGCGGCCGGATCAGGCTGGCTCCAATCCCGTAGGAAACCAGCCCGCCATCGGGCCGCGAAACCGCCAACCCGGTGCGCGCCGCCTGGGCGCCATCCACCCCGTAATAGGTCCGCATGAAATCGCCGCTGGCAAAGGTCGCGCGCGGCCCCACCGCATAGATCACCTTGCCCGACCGCCCGGAGTACTGCGCCAGCACGTCGCCCACCACGCCCTCGTGCCCGCCAAAGCCCTGCCGGACCTCGGCCCGCAGGCGCCACTGCTTCTTCGCGCCCAGCCGCTTCTCGACAAAGCCGCCGGCCTCGCCGGCAATGTCCACGTCGCCCATCCCGCGCAAGGCGTCGCTGCCGCCGGCAATCAGGAACGGCGATCCGCCGTCATCCTCGTTCCGCCCAAAGCGGGTCCGCACGATCGGCCCCGCCTTCCATCCATCGCGGTTCACCGCGTTCCAGCCGAGGCCATCCTGCACCGAAAGGAACAGCGTGTCCTTGTAGTTGATCCGCAGGTCCGGGAAGATCGACAGTGCGGTGTCCTTCGATCCGGCCCAGGCCATCCCGAACACCGGCGCCACGCCCACGGTCATCGTCCACCCTTGGGGTGCCATCGGCGGCCCCGCCGGCCGCACGGGTGCCGTGGCCGAAGGCGCTGTCTGCGCCAATGCCGGATGCGGCAGGGCCAGATTCGCCAGGGAAAGCCCGAGGGCAGTAGGCACCATCGCCCGAATGACACGCATCCTTATTCTCCTCAGTGTAAGTAACGACCCGTCGTGTCCTATGGATTGCCTTCACGACCAGCACTTTGCGGCAATGTGTCGAAAACTTGCCCTTGTGCTGCGCACGCTGTCCCGCAATCCTCGCGCCATGCTCACGCTCTACCACTGCAAGAACGCCCGCTCCTTCCGCGCGCTCTGGGCGCTTGAGGAAATGGGCCTGCCCTACCGGCTCCATACCCTCCCCTTCCCGCCGCGCCACCGGCATGAAGGCATGCACGAAATCAACCCCTTGGGCACGATTCCGGTCCTGATCGATGGCGATGTGAGAATGACCGAAAGCGTCGCGATCCCGCACTACCTCGCCACGAAGTATGGCCCGACGGACCTCGCCGTCGCCCCGCACGAGGAAGGCTACGCCGCCTACCTCAACTTCCTCGTCATGGGCGAGGCGACGCTCACCTTCCCGCAGACCATCCACCTGCGCTACCAGGTCTTTGCCAGGCCCGGAGAGCGCCGCCCCGAAATCGCGCGCGACTACGCCGAATGGTTCGGCTCGCGATTGCGGAATGCGGAAGGCATGATGGGTGAGGAATTCGTCGCTGCCGGACGGTTCACCATGGCCGACATCTCGGTTGGCTATGCGATCATGCTCGCGCTGTCGGTCGGCCTCGAAGAGTTCGTGCCGAGTTCGCTGCGCGACCGCTGGAGTTCGCTTTCTGCCCGCGAGAGTTGGAAACGCGCGATTGCCGCCCAGGAATCAAGCGCCTAAGCGCGGCGGATGGCCCTCATTGCGTTCAACAAGCCCTTTGGCGTGCTCTGCCAGTTCTCTCCCGAACGCACTGGCCCGCCCCGGCCCACGCTCGCGGATTTCATAGACTTCCCGGGCGTTTACCCGGCCGGCCGGCTTGACCATGACAGCGAAGGCCTGCTCCTCCTGACCGACGACGGCCACCTCCAGTCCCGCATCGCCGACCCGCGCCACAAGCTGCCAAAAACCTATCTCGTTCAGGTGGAAGGCGAGCCCGACGAGGCCGCACTGCAGGCGCTGTGCAAGGGGGTCACGCTCAAGGACGGCCCCACCCTACCCGCCAGGGCGGAGCGGATCGACGACCCGGCGCTCTGGCCCCGCGATCCGCCGATCCGCGTGAGAAAATCGATCCCCGACAGCTGGTTGCGCCTCACGATCCGCGAAGGTCGCAACCGCCAGGTCCGCCGCATGACCGCCGCCGTCGGCCACCCGACACTGCGCCTCGTCCGCTGGCAGATCGGCGACTGGACACTCGACGGGATTGCGCCCGGAGAATGGCGAGCGCTCTAAAGCGGTTACTCTACGGTGACCGACTTCGCCAGGTTGCGCGGCTGATCGACGTCAGTGCCCTTGGCCACGGCGACATGGTAGGCGAGCAACTGCACCGGCACCGCATAGACCAGCGGCGCGATCAGCGGGTGGACCTTCGGCATCTCGATGGTGGCCAGGCACCCCTCGCCCGCTTCGGCAATGCCTTCGGCGTCCGAGATCAGCACGACCTTGCCGCCGCGGGCGCGCACTTCCTGCATGTTGCTGACGGTCTTTTCAAAGAGCGGTCCGGAAGGCGCCAGCACGATCACCGGCACAGCCTCGTCGATCAGCGCGATGGGGCCGTGCTTCATCTCGCCGCTGGCATAGCCTTCTGCGTGGATATAGCTGATTTCCTTGAGCTTCAGCGCTCCTTCCAGCGCCAGCGGATAATCCGGCCCACGGCCAAGATAGAGCACGTCGCGCGCAGGCGCGATCAGGTGCGCCATGCCGGCAATCTCCTCGTCGTGGGCAAGCGCGGCGTTGAGGCAGGCCGGAGTCTCGACCAGCTGCTCGACGATCTCGGCCTCTTCCTCACGGCTGAGCCGCCCGCGCTTGACCGCAAGGTGCGCCGCGAGCGCCGCCAGCACGGCCAGTTGGCAGGTGAAGGCCTTGGTCGAGGCTACGCCGATTTCCGGCCCGGCATGGGTCGGCAGCAGCAGGTCCGCCTCGCGGGCCATCGAACTCGTCGGCACGTTGACGACGACGGCGATGGTCTGCCCCGCGGCCTTGCAATGCCGCAGCGCCGCCAGCGTGTCTGCCGTCTCACCGCTCTGCGAGATGAACAGGGCAAGGCCGCCCGGCTCGAGCACGGGATCGCGGTAACGGAATTCCGATGCCACATCGATGTCCACCGGCAGCCGCGCGAACTGTTCGAACCAGTACTTTGCGACCATCCCGGCGTAGAAACTCGTTCCGCAGGCGACGATGGTCACGCGGTTGATGCTGGCGAGATCGAAGTCGATCTGCGGCAGCGCCACGGTCTGCTCCACCCGGCGCAGGTAGGAGCGCAGCGTTTGTGCCACCACCACCGGCTGCTCGAAGATCTCCTTCTGCATGAAGTGGCGGTAGTTGCCCTTCTCGATCGCGGCTGCGGTTGCGCCCGAGGCGACGATGGGACGCTCGACCGGATTGTTTTCGGCATCGAAGATCTGCGCGCCATCGCGGGTGATGACCACCCAGTCGCCCTCTTCGAGATAGGTGATCCGCTGCGTCAGCGGGGCGAGCGCCAGCGCGTCCGATCCAAGATAGGTCTCGCCCACGCCATAGCCCACCACCAGCGGCGAACCGAGACGCGCACCGATCAGCATGTCGTCATGGGTGCGGAAGGCGATGGCAAGGGCGAAGGCCCCGCGCAAGGTCGGCAGCACGGCCTTGACCGCGTCCTGCGGCGAAAGCCCCGCCTCGACCTGTTCGGACACGAGGTGGGCGACGACTTCTGTATCGGTCTCGCTTTCGAACGTGCGGCCGCGCGCGATCAGCGCTTCGCGCAGCGGCTTGAAGTTTTCGATGATGCCGTTGTGGACCAGCGCGACTTCACCCGTGGCATGGGGGTGCGCATTGCTGGTCGTCGGCGCGCCATGCGTTGCCCAGCGGGTGTGGGCGATGCCGATCAGGCCCGAGGCCGGATTGCGCGCCAGTTCCGCCACAAGATTATTGAGCTTGCCCTCGGCCCGCCGCCGCACGAGCTGACCGCCTTCGACAGTGCAGATGCCCGCCGAGTCATAGCCGCGATATTCCATCCGCCGCAGGCCATCGACCAGCCGGTCTGCCACCTGTTCCTTGCCGACGATTCCGATGATTCCGCACATTTGGGGATGGGCTTTCGTTTAGAGTGTTGTGGCGCTTAGAGCGTATAGGGCACGCGGATGCCGGGCATGGTTGCCGGAAAATCCTTGGTATTTCGTGTAATCAGAATGGCCCCGTTAACCTGTGCAGTAGCCAGGATATAGGCATCCATCAGCTTCATCCGGCTGCGATAGCGGATATCGGCTGCTGCAGTGGCGATCCGCGCATCGATTTCCACGCAATCGAAATGGCTCAAGGCTTCACGCACCAGATCGCGCCTTTCCAGTGCTTCACCGGCCATCACTTCGGTCCACACGATCCTGCTGATGCGGTGGCTGCGATATCGCGCGATCTCCTGCGTGGCATGGGGCATCCGCCGCAGCCAGTCGATCACGATGTTGGTGTCGAAAAACGGTGCCGACACGGTCAGATGTCTTCGTAAGGTCGGCGATCCTCGCGCATGGCGCGCTGATATTCGACGCTGTCGCCGATATCGGTGCGATGGGCCCACAACCCGGCATAGCGGTCAATCCAGTCGTTGCTCGTATCGCTCTGCACGAGAAAAAGCTTCACCGCCTCGCGCACGAGCGCGGCCCGCGACTTGCCCTGTTCGCTGGCACGCGCATCAAGCGCGGCAATGTCTTCATCCGGGATATCGGCGAGGATACGAGTCATGGTGATATCATGATATGATATCGTGCTATCGTCAAGTCCTGAGGAACGCATCCCTGCCCTCGCCGGTTGCCTGTGGAAACCCATCGCAGGAGCACCCGATGAGCATTTTCAGCAAGATCATGGACGCCATCTCGTGGAAGGGCACGCGCCCGACCCAGACCGGCCAGACGCCAAAACCCGCGCCCACCGCAACCCCTGCTGCCCCTTCGCCATCGACGCCGGCGCCGGCGCCCGCACCAACGGCAACCGCAGCCCCCCTTTCGCAGTTTGACGTCGAAGCCAATCTTGCCGAAATGGCGCAGGGCAAGGACCTCAACTGGCGCAGCTCGATCGTCGACCTGATGAAGCTGCTCGGCATCGATTCCAGCCTCGCCAACCGCAAGGAACTCGCCCAGGAACTCGGCTACACCGGCGCGCTCGACGGTTCGGCCGAAATGAACATCTGGCTCCACAAGGCAACCATGCGCAAGCTGGCGCAGAACGGCGGCAAGGTGCCGGCGGCGATGCTGGATTGAATGTGCGTGAGGGTAAGGGCGCGTCCCTTACCCCCGCTTTTCGGCCTTCTTCTTCTTCATCGCATCGTGGAAGCGGTCGGCCCAGCCCGGTTTCACCAGCTGTTCGGCCCGCACCATCCTCAACTCGCCGTCAGCCACGTCACGTGACACTGCGCTGCCTGCCGCGACGATGGCGTCCGCGCCGATCTTCACGGGGGCGATCAGCGCCGAGTTCGAGCCGATGAAGGCACGCTCGCCGATAGTGGTCTTGTACTTGAAGTAGCCGTCATAGTTGCAGGTGATCGTGCCTGCGCCGATGTTCGCCTCGGCACCCACTTCGGCATCGCCGAGGTAGGTGAGGTGGCTGGCCTTGGCGCCGCGGTGCATGACCGTATTCTTGACCTCGACAAAGTTGCCGACCTTGACGTCCTCCTCCAGCTTCGCACCAGGCCGCAGGCGGGCATAGGGACCGATGTGGACGCCGGGCGAGAGCGTCGCGCCTTCGAGATGGCAAAAGGCGTGGATCGTCACGCCATCGGCCACGGTCACGCCGGGGCCGAAGAACACGTTGGGCTCTACCGTCACATCGCGGCCAAGCACGGTGTCCCACGAAAACCACACGGTTTCGGGCGCAATCAGCGTTGCGCCATCGGCCATGGCCTGCGCCCGGCGGCGCAGCTGCCAGCGGCCTTCGGCTTCGGCAAGCTCCGCGCGGCTGTTGATCCCGGCCACTTCATCGGCATCGTCGGTGACGACCACGGCACAAGTCCGGCCATCGGCAATCGCGATGTTGACCACGTCGGGCAGGTAGTATTCGCCTTGGGCATTGTCGTTGCCGACGCGGGCGAGCAGGCCGAACAGGTCCGCGCTGCGCACCGCCATGAGGCCCGAATTGCACACGCGGCAGGCACGCTCCTCGTCGGTCGCGTCCTTGTGCTCGACCATCTTCACGATCCGCCCATCTTCAGCAATCACGCGTCCGTATTGCAGGGTATCGGCGGGCGCGAAGCCCAGCACGACCGCGGCTGGCGCATCATTTTCATGCAATCGCGCGATCATCGCCCGCATCGTCTCGGCGCGCACAAACGGCACGTCGCCATAGAGAATCAGCACATCGCCCTCAAAACCGGCGAGCGCGCCCTCGGCCTGCTGCACGGCGTGCGCGGTGCCCAGCTGCGGGTCCTGCACGGCAATCGTCGCAGATCCGCCGAGCGCCTTTTCCAGCTGCTCGCGCCCGTGCCCTGCCACCACCACCTGACGCTGCGGCGAGAGCTCCGCAGCGCTCGCCATCAGGTGCCCTACCATCGGCCTGCCCGCGATCGGATGCAGCACCTTGTGCAGGTCGCTCTTCATGCGGGTGCCTTTTCCGGCGGCGAGGACGATAATGGCGAGGGGGGTCTGTTCAGTCATGGCCGCACCCTTGCCAGACAAATCTTGCGCTTTCCAGAACAGCGCGCCACTTGGGCGCACCATGGCGGATTTTCCTTATGCAATCGTCGGATTCGATCTCGACGGCACGCTGCTCGATACCAGCCGCGACCTTGGCGTCGCGCTGAATCACGCGCTGGCCCTCGCAGGCAGGCCACCTGTGCCGCTGGAAGAGACGAAGCGCCACATCGGCGGCGGCGCGGCGCAGATGCTGCGTTCGGCGCTGACGGAATCGGGCGGAGTGGACGAGGACGCCTTCCCCGGCCTGCAGGCGAGCCTGATTGAATTCTACGGCCACAACATCGCCCACCACACCGAACTTTTTCCCGGTGGCGCAGCGATGATGGACGAACTCGACGCGCGCGGCGTGAAGATCGCCATCGCCACCAACAAGGCTGAAGGCCTGGCGGTCAGGCTATTCGAGGAACTGGGCCTGCTCCACCGCTTCGCCTGCGTGATCGGCGGCGATACGCTGGGTCGCCATCGGTCGAAGCCCAAGCCCGACATGCTGCACGAAATGGTCGCGCGCTGTGGCGGAGGCCCTGCAGCTTTCGTCGGCGATACCACCTTCGACGTGGGCGCCGCCAAGGCCGCGCAAATGCCGGTCGTCGCCGTCCGCTTCGGCTTTAACGACCTTCCGGCAGATGACCTCGGCGCGGACGCAGTGATCGATCATTACGATGAGCTGGTGCCGACGCTGGAGCGTCTCGCCAGCGTTGCGCAGAGCGTCTAGGCTTTCCCGGATGACCGCTCCCCTAGCCCTTACCATCGGCGATCCGGCAGGCGTCGGCCCGGAACTTGCCGCCGCCGCGTGGGCGTTGCGCGATAGCGAAGGCTTGCCCCCGTTCTTCGTCGTCGGCTCGGCCCGCGTTGTCGAGGAAGCGGCGCGACGGCGTGGCATCTTGGTGCCGGTCTGCACGGTCAAGGCACCCGATGAAGTGGCGGAATGCTTTGGCGGCGCGCTGCCGGTGCTGGACCTTGCCGATCTGCGCTACACTCCGGGCGAGCCTGACGACGCGGGCGCCAGCCTTGCCCTGAATGCGCTTGCCACTGCCACCGGCCTCGTCCGTTCAGGCGCGGCATCGGCGCTGGTCACTGGCCCCATCGCCAAGAGCCGCTTGGCAAGGGTCGGTTTCGATCACCCGGGGCAGACTGAATTCGTGGCGCAAGCATGCGGCGTGACGGCCGAGAACGCGGTGATGATGCTCGCCGGGCCAAGCCTCAAGGTCGTGCCGATCACCGTCCATGTGGCGCTGCGGCTGGTGCCCGACATGCTCACCGCCGAACTGATCCGCACCCGCGCCGCGATCACCGCTGCGGCCCTGACGCGCGACTACGGCCTCACCGCCCCGCGCCTCGCGGTCGCCGGGCTAAACCCCCACGCGGGCGAGGACGGGCGCATGGGCCATGAGGACACGCAGGTCGTCGCTCCCGCCGTGGCCATGCTTCGTGACGCCGGGATCGACGCCTTCGGACCGCTCCCGCCGGATACCATGTTCCACGCCGAAGCGCGCGAGGGCTATGACGTGGCCATCTGCATGTACCACGATCAGGCGCTGATCCCGATGAAGGCGCTGGATTTCGATGCTGGCGTGAACGTGACGCTCGGCCTGCCGATCATCCGCACCTCGCCGGATCACGGCACCGCCTTCGCCATCGCCGGCACCGGCAAGGCGCGCGTCGGCCCCACTATCGCAGCGCTGCGCATGGCGGGCGAATGTGCCGCGCGGAGGGCTTCGGCATGACCGACCTCCCCCCTCTACGCGACGTCATCAATCGCCACGGCCTCTTCGCCACCAAGGCGCTCGGCCAGAACTTCCTGTTCGACGAGCAGTTGCTAGATCGCATCGCGCGCGTCCCGGGCAAGCTCAAGGGCGAGAATGTTCTCGAAGTCGGTCCCGGCCCCGGCGGCCTGACCCGCGCCCTGCTGCGTGCAGGCGCAAACGTCACCGCGATCGAAATGGACAAGCGCTGCATGCCTGCGCTTGCCGAACTGTCCGATGCCTTTCCCGGCCAGCTGACCGTGATTCAGGGCGATGCCACAAGGATCGATCCGGCAACGCTGTTTGAAGGTCCGTGGCACGTCGCGGCGAACCTGCCCTACAACGTCGGCACGCAGCTGTTCACCGGCTGGCTATCCGGGCAAGACTGGCCGCCGCAGTGGAAATCGTTGACGCTGATGTTCCAGCTGGAAGTGGCAGAGCGCATCGTCGCCGCGCCCGGCACGGATGCCTATGGCCGCCTTGCCGTACTGGCACAGTGGCGCGCGTCCCCGCGCATAGCGATGAAGGTTCACCGCAGTGCCTTCACTCCGCCGCCCAAGGTCATGTCGGCGATCGTCCATGTCGAGCCCGGCACGATGCCCGAAGGCGTCTCCGCCCGCATGCTGGAGCGCGTGACGGAAGCCGCCTTCGGCCAGCGCCGCAAGATGTTGCGCCAGTCCCTGAAGGGCCTGCCCGGCGCGCTGGACGCGCTCGAAGCGCTCGGCATCGACGCACAGCGCCGGGCCGAGACGTTGAGCGTGGAGGAATTCGTCTCCATCGCCCGCGTGCTGACGAAGTAAGGGCGGACCCGCAGGCCCGCCCCCTTCAAGTTCAGGCCGGCTCGGCGACCTTCGCCAAAGCGGCCTTCTTCTTCAGGCGCCATGCATGCAACAAAGGCTCGGTATAGCCGTTGGGCTGCTCCACCCCGTTGAACACCAGATCGCAGGCCGCACGGAAGGCAAAGCTTTCTTCCCAGTTTCCGGCCATCGGCTCGTAGAGCGGATCGCCCGCGTTCTGCGCGTCGACCTTGGCTGCCATGCGCTTTAGGCTGTCCATGACTTGTTCGTTGGTGGCCACGCCGTGCAGCAGCCAGTTGGCCATGTGCTGGCTGGAAATCCGCAAGGTCGCGCGGTCCTCCATCAGCCCGATGTCATTGATGTCCGGCACCTTGGAGCAGCCGACGCCCTGATCGATCCAGCGCACGACATAGCCCAGCAGGCCTTGCGCGTTGTTGTCCAGTTCCTCGCGCACTTCCTCTTCCGACCAGTTGGCACCATCGGCCAGCGGAATGGCGAGAAGCGCGTCCAGACCCGGTGTCGCTTCCTGCGCAACGTCGCGCTGAACCCCGAACACATCGACCTGATGATAGTGCATCGCGTGCAGCGTTGCCGCCGTGGGCGAAGGCACCCAGGCCGTGTTCGCCCCGGTGCGGGGATGCGCGATCTTCTGTTGCATCATGTCGTGCATCATGTCGGGCGCGGCCCACATGCCCTTGCCGATCTGCGCCTTGCCCGAAAGCCCGTGGGCCAGACCGATGCAGACGTTGCGCTTTTCGTAAGCCGCGATCCAGCCAGATCCCTTGATGGCCCCTTTCCGGATCATCGCCCCCGCCTGCATCGAGGTGTGGATTTCGTCGCCGGTACGGTCGAGGAAGCCGGTGTTGATGAACACGATCCGGTCGCGCACCTTTTCGATGCAGGCAGCGAGGTTGGCAGACGTGCGGCGCTCCTCGTCCATCACGCCAACCTTCACGGTGTGGCGTTCCAGCCCGAGCAGGTCCTCGACCGCGTTGAACAGGTCATTGGTGAAGGCGACTTCTTCAGGCCCGTGCATCTTGGGCTTGACGATATAGATGCTGCCGGTGCGGCTGTTGCGGTGGCGGCCCAGCTCCTTGAGGTCGTGCATGCCAATCGCCGACGTGATCACAGCGTCCATGATGCCTTCCGGTATCTCGCTGCCGTCCTGGAGCAGGATCGCCGGATTGGTCATCAGGTGGCCGACATTGCGCACGAACAGCAGGCTGCGCCCCGGCAGCGTGATCGCCTCACCCTTGGCCGAAGTCCACACGCGGTCCGGCTCAAGCGCGCGGGTCATGGTCTTGCCGCCCTTGCTGAATCTCGCCTCGAGATCGCCGCGCATCAGGCCGAGCCAGTTGCGATAGGCCAGCAGCTTGTCTTCGGCGTCGACTGCAGCGACCGAATCCTCGAGGTCGACAATGCTGGTCAGCGCCGCTTCCATGACGATATCCGCAATGCCCGCCTTGTCATCCATGCCCACCGGGTGCGTCCGGTCCAGCACGATTTCGACATGCAAACCGTTGTTGCACAGCAGAATGCCACCGGGTTTCGTGCCGGCAAACTGCATCTCATCGCACAACGGCAGGCTGCTCGCCCCGTCCCATTCGGTCCAGCTCATGCCGTCCAGCGGGAATGTCAGGTCAAGGAACGCGCGGCCCGCGCGGACCACCGCCGCGCCGCGTTCCTTGTCGTAGCCGCCCGGCCGGGCCGGGGCCGCATCGAGCGCGTCGGTGCCGTACCAGGCATCGTAGAGACTACCCCAGCGCGCATTCGCCGCATTGAGCACGAACCGGTCATTCAGAACCGGCACGACCAGCTGCGGCCCTGCCATGCAGGCAATCTCGCGGTCGACGTTCTGCGTGCCGATTACGAAATCCTCAGGCTCTGCCACAAGATAGCCGATCTCGGTCAGGAACGCGCGATACTCGGCAGGATCGATCGGCTTGCCCTTGCGTTCGTGGTGCCAGGAGTCGATCAGCGCCTGCAGCGCCTCGCGCTTGTCCAGCAACATGCGGTTTACCGGGGCGAAATGGCCGACCAGCGCGGCAAAGCCCTGCCAGAATGCGCCCGCGTCAAGCCCAAGTGGCCCGAGCACGTCATTGTCGATGAAGCTGGCGAGGTTAGCGTCGACCTTCAGGCCGCTGCGTTCGATACGTCCGTTCATTTCACCCATGTCCATACGCTCACATAAGCGGCGCCCCGCAAATCTTGCGAAAAGCCGAATCCGATGAACCTGGGGAGGAACGGCTAAAGCCTATGCATGATCCGACATTGCATTGCAATCATGCGAAAGTCGTGCCTCAGCCGAATGCCTCTGCATAGAGCCGCTCGATCTCCGCCGCATCGGGCACGCGCGGGTTGTTGCCGGGTGATCCCGAAGCCAGCGCCTGCCGCGCCATTTCCGGCACCACCTCGAACCATCGCGCCTCGCTGATACCGTGAGAACGCGGGGATGGCACGGACAGGTCAGCGTTCAACGCTGCCAGTTCCACCAGCAGCCGCGCCACCGCCGCCTGATCGCCCTCGTCCGCACTGGCGACGCCCATCGCCCGCGCGCAATCGGCATAGCGCGCAAGCGCGGCTGGCGCGGAGAAGGCCGTCACCGCAGGCAGCAGCATGGCGTTGGAAAGCCCGTGCGGCACATGAAAGAACGCGCCCACCGGTCGGCTCATGCCATGAACCAGCGCCACGCTGGCGTTGGAGAATGCGATCCCCGCATGATGCGCCCCCACCATCATCGCCTCGCGCGCTGCCCGGTTGCCCGGCTCGTTACAGGCAGTGCGAATAGCGGGCGCGATCAGCTTCATCGCCGAAAGCGCCATAGCATCGCTGAAGGCATTGGCCTTTTTCGAGACGTAAGCCTCGATCGCATGGGTAAGCGAATCGATGCCGGTATCGGCTGTCAGCCGCGCGGGCTTGCCCATGGTCAGTTCGAAATCGACGATCGCCACGGTCGGCAGAAAAGCAAGGCCAGCGCAAAGCATTTTCTCGCTGCTGGCCTCATCGGTGACGATGGTGAACTTCGTTGCCTCCGATCCGGTCCCAGCCGTGGTAGGCACGGCGATGATCGGCAGGCCGGGCACGTCCGTCGTTGCCGGAGTCTTCATCGACTGGACCGGCCTCGGCTCCACCGCCAGTGCGGCAATGGCCTTTGCCGTATCGATCGGGCTGCCGCCGCCGAAGCCGATAACGCAATCGCAATCGGCAGCACGCAGAGCCTCCAGCGCAGCTTCAACCACCGCCACGGTCGGATCGGGCACCGTATCGGCGAACACGATCGCATCGATGCCGGCTTTGTCGAGCACGGCGAGCAACGTCGCCACCATCCCGCTGCTCACCAGGAATGCGTCGGTCACGATGAATGGTCGGGACACCCCACACTGGGCAAGCGCTTCCGGCAATTCGGCCAGTGTGCCGCCCCCTACCCTGATGATCCGTGGAAGATTGATCGCCGCCATACCTGTCCTCTTGCCAAAGCCTGCCTATCCGACCGCAAATCGCGGCGGACGGCAAGCTGGCAAAAGCACCCGTTCGAGCGGTCACCGCTCAATTCCGTCGGGCATCACCAAGCGGCTCTGCCGTGACGGGAATCACCGCTCCATCGGGATAGGGCATGATCAACGTACCGTCGGGCGCGGCGGTAAAGGTCGTCTGCGTGGGATAGGGTATGCTGATTCCTTCGGCGGCAAAGCGCTCCATGATCGCCACCAGCAAGCGATCGCGCAAAGGATGCGCTACGTTCCAGTCAGCACCCGGCACGTCGAGGATCAGGGTGAAATCAAGCGAACTGGCTCCGAACGCCTCGAAGCCTGAGCGGGCCACTTTCGCGCCTTCCGCCTCGCCCAGCGCCTTCAGCATTGCCGGAATCCGCGCCAGGGTTTCAGGCGGGGTTTCATAGGCAACGCCAATCGCGAAAGTCAGGCGGATGTGATCGCGCACGGTAAGATTGCTGATCTCCTTGTCGAGCAGGTTCTTGTTCGAAACCACCAGCAGTTCTCCGCTTACCAGCCTGATACGGGTGGTGCGCATGCCGATGATCTCGACAGTTCCGGTATTCCCGCCCCAGCTGATCACTTCCCCCACCTTGAAAGGCCGGTCGAACAGGATCGAAATGCCGGCAAACAGGTCGGAGAAGATGCCTTGAGCCGCAAGACCGATCGCAATGCCGCCGATGCCAAGGCCCGCAACGAGCCCGGCGACATTGACGCCAAGGTTTCCGAGGATGAGGACGAAGGCAATGGCGAAGACAAGGAATGTCACCAGCGCCCTCAGGATGTTGAGTGCCGAACTCAGCGCACCGTTGGCGTGTTGTGCTTCACCTGCGCGATGTTCGATCAGGCCGATCGTCAGTTCCCGAACCCACAGCGCTGCCTGGAAGGTGAGGCCGACGGTGAAGAGGAAGCGAATGGTCTTGTCCAGCCAGACCGGTGTCTGCGCGTAGCTGGCTACCGCCTCCGCTGCGACCAGCACGATGAACCAGAATCGCGTGCGGCTTGCCATTCGGCCGATGATTGTCTTCCAGCCGACCAGCGCCTCGCCTTCGGGGCAGAACCGGCGCCCGAGGTTGCGGATGGTGACAAGGACCAGAACGACGACAGCCGCGATGCCGATGGCGATCGAGATGCGCAACCAGTTGTCGGTAATCCAGCCGGTCGTATCGGCAATCAGAACGTCGGGGCTGGATGGAAGAGCGAGCGCGGCGGCCTTCGGAGTAACGATCATGCCTTGTTCAAGCGATGGTCCGCCGATCCGTTCCCTAGCGCCCCTGCATGTCCCGCGCTTCGGCCGGTATATGCACGACCAGCCCATCTAGTTCCTCGGTAAGTTCGATCTGGCATGACAGGCGGCTTGTCCGCGTCACCCCGGCAGCTAGGTCGAGCATGTCCTCTTCGTCATCCACCGCGGGCGGCAGTTTCGCAAACCAGTCGGCATCGATGACCACATGGCAGGTGGAGCAGGCCATCTGGCCTTCGCAGGTGCCCTCAAGCGGCATGCCCTTGGCTTGCCCCAGTTCCAGAAGTCGCGTCCCCGCTTCGCCCTCTGCGGCGATCTTTTCACCCTTTGCGGTGACGAAGGTGACGCTGACCATGGTTACAAGACTCCCTGCGCGCGCGCCGCGGCGTTGATCGCCTCGGCAGCCTGTTCCAGTTCATCATCCCCCGTATAGCGTCCGAAACCGATGCGGATCGCGGTTCTGCTATCCCTGTCCGAAAGTCCGAGCGCGCGCAAGACATGGCTTGGCCTGCCCGACCCGCTGGCACAGGCCGATCCCGCTGAAATTGCGATCGTGCGGCATTCCGACAACAGTCTCGCCACGTCCAGCCCCGGCAATCGCAGGTTGAGATTGCCATACCAGCGCTCGGTGGCGCTCCCGTTCAGAATCCATCCCTCGAACAGAGACAAGGCCTTCGCCCACAGCTTTTCCACATGAAGCCGGTCGGTTTCCGACAGACTTGTGCACAGGGCCGCCGCAGCGCCAAATCCCGCGCAGAGCGCTGGCGAGAGCGTACCCGAACGCAAACCGCCCTCCTGCCCCCCGCCATGGATCAGGGGCGCAAGTTCCACCCCATCACGCACCCACAGCGCGCCGATGCCTTTCGGGCCATAGAGCTTGTGCGAGGACACCGCGATCAGGTCAGCCCCTTGCGGAGCGGCGATCTTGCCCGCCCCCTGCACCGCATCGCACAGGAACAGCGCGCCCATGTCGCGTGCCCGCCGGGCCAGCGCTTCGATCGGCTGGATCGTGCCGATCTCGTTGTTGGCCTGCATTACCGCGACAAGACCGGTTCCCGCCGGAATCGCCACCTCGGGATCGACCAGACCCGCACCATCGACCGGCAGCACCGCCACAGCGGGATCAAGAACCCGCGCCGTATCCAGGACCGCCGCGTGTTCAATGGCGCTGACCGCCAGCCGCTTTCGGCCACATCCAGCCAGAGCAAGGTTGATCGCTTCGGTCGCGCCCGAGGTGAAGACCACGCGCCCGCCGGGCGGGAGCAGCGCCGCCACCTGCTCGCGCGCAACCTCGACCGCGGCTGCGGCGGCACGCCCTGCACGGTGGGGGCTATGCGGATTGGCGAATCCCATGGCCTCTGGCCCCGCCAGCCACGGCATCATTGCCTCGCGCGCTTGAGGAGAGAGCGGCGTGGTCGCCTGATAATCGAGGTAGATCACCCCCGGATCTCCTTCCACACCTCGACAAAGCGGGCGATCTCGGCCTCGGTCGTCTCGCGCCCGATGGACACGCGGATGACCTCGCCCGGATGGGCATAGCCCATCGCGGTCAGCACGTGGCTCGCCTTCAAAGAGCCGGACGAACATGCGCTCCCGGCGGAAACGGCGATCCCTGCGCCATCGAACCGGATCAATTGCGCCGCGCTGGATTTGCCCGGCATGCGATAGGCGGCAATCGTCGGGCTGCGCGGGGAATCTTTCGCGACAATTTCCGCCCCGATTTCAAGCAGTTGTTTCTCAAGCGATTCCCGCAAACCTGAAGCGCGCTTGAACCATTGATTCCCGGCCTCCAGCGCTGCCGCCATGCCCAGCACCAGCGGCATCGGCTCGGTCCCGGCACGATAGCCGCGCTCCTGGCCGCCGCCGGGGTGCAGCAGGCCGTAACTGCGCACCAGCAACGCGCCGATGCCCACCGGTCCGCCAAACTTGTGCGCCGAAACCGCGATCATGTCGGCCTCGGGCAGCGGAAGCTTGCCTGCGCCCTGCGCCGCGTCGACCAGCATCAGCGCATTGCTGGACTTTGCCAACGCGGCCAGCGACGCGAGATCCTGCATCACTCCAGTTTCGCTGTTGACCTGCTGGACTGCCAGAAGCGCCGGTCCTTCCTCCTTTAGCGCCTGCTCAAGGGCGGAAATGCGGACCAGGCCATTCGCATCGACGGCCAGGCGAACAGCGTCTGGCGTCAGACGCAACACCGCCTCATGCTCTACCGCGCTCGCGATGTTCCTGTTATGTTTCCTCGGGGAAATTTTTTTCGCGGCAATCTCCAGTGCCTCGCTTGCTCCGCTGGTGAAGATCACCTCGCCGTCCCAGGCAAGCGCCTTCTTCACCCGCGCCCGCGCATCCTCCAGCGCCGCCCTTGCCGCGCGTCCCGCTGCATGGGGGCTAGAAGGGTTGGCCCAGATGCGCCAGCCCTCCTCCATCGCCGCCAGTGCCTCAGGCAGCAGCGGGGTTGTGGCGGCGTGATCGAGATAGATCGAATTTAGCGGCAAGATTCGCCCCGGAATGCGTGGAAAGATTGCTTTCGAAGGCTCGGTTTCTATATAGCCATCAGCTTAATTCCCAGCCCCGGCATTCCGTGCCGCATGGGGCCAGACCACAGGATTACCGGACAGGCAATGCCCGCAGTCATTTTCCCCGGCCCCGAAGGCCGCCTCGAAGGCCGTTTCCAGCCCGCCAGCCGTCCCCGAGCACCGGTTGCGATGATCCTCCACCCGCACCCGCAGGCGGGCGGCACGATGAACGATCGCATCACGCAGGCGCTCTACAAGACCTTCGTGGCCCGCGGCTTTGCCACGCTGCGCTTCAACTTCCGTGGCGTCGGCCGCAGCCAAGGCAGTTTTGACAACGGCATCGGTGAACTCAGCGACGCCGCAGCCGCGCTCGATTGGGTCCAGTCGATCCACCCCGAAGCCAGCACCACCTGGATCGCAGGCTATTCGTTCGGCGCGCTGATCGGCATGCAGTTGCTGATGCGCCGCCCTGAGATCCGCGGCTTCATCTCGGTGGCGCCGCCCGCCAACATGTACGATTTCAGCTTCCTTGCCCCATGCCCCGCCTCGGGCATCATCGTGCAGGGCACGGCGGATACGGTTGTTACGCCCAACGCGGTGCAGAAGCTGGTCGACAAGCTGCGCACGCAGAAGCACATCACCATCCATCACGACGAAATCCCGCGTGCCAACCACTTCTTCGAGAACGAGATGGATGACATGATGCGCGCGGTCGACAACTACCTCGACATGCGCCTCTCGCCGGATTGCCCGATCCGCTGATGCATTGGAGCCGGCTGGTAGGAATGCCGCCCAGCCGGCCCCCTGATCGGCCAGTACCCTGTCAATTCACCTGGCGTTCGAAGCCAGCCCAGTAGGGCTCACGCAAGGTGCGACGCAGGATCTTGCCTGAAGGATTGCGCGGCAGCGCCTCGATCACATCGACCGACTTGGGCACCTTGAACCCGGCCAGGCGCTCCCGCGTCCAGTCGATGATCGATTGCGGATCGATCACGTGGCCCGGCTTTGGCACGCACACCGCCTTCACGGCTTCGCCCCATGTCGCATCGGGCACGCCGATCACCGCCACTTCCAGCACATCGGGATGGCCATAGATCGCGCTTTCGACTTGCGCCGGATAGACATTCTCGCCGCCCGAAATGATCATGTCCTTGATCCGGTCGTGCATGTAGACGTAGCCGTCCTCGTCAAGGTAACCGGCGTCGCCGGTGGCAATCCAGCCGTCGGGGGTCATCGTCTTCGCGGTGGCCTCTGGCAGGTTCCAGTACCCCAGCATGTTGTTTGACGAGCGCGTCTGGATCTCGCCAATCTCGTTCGGCCCCAACGCCTCGCCGTTTTCGCCGACCACGCGGACTTCGACACCAGGCAGCGGCTTACCGGCAGACCGCATGCGCTGATTTCCCTCGACGCAGTGGTCCTCGGGCGGGAGCATGCAGATCGTGCCGGTCGTCTCGGTCATGCCATAGGCCTGGATGAACTCGGCCTTGAACATGGCGATGCATTCTCGGAGCAAGACCAGCGGGATGGGTGATGCGCCATAGATGATGTACTTCACGCGGGCAAAGTCCACGCTGGCGCAATCGGGGTGATTGAGAAGCATCTGAAGTGCAGCGGGCACGATGAAGAAGCGCGTGACGCCCTTTTGCTCCACCGCATCGAACACCGCGCGCGGCTCGAACTCGGCAAGGATGATGCCCGGCAATCCCGCCCCCATGGCCATGACGCCAAGGCCGGTGCCGCCGATGTGGGCGCACGGCATGGCGACGAGGATCGCTTCGTCGTCCGTCATCTGCGTATAGGGCTGATCCTGCCCCAGCGATTGCTTGCGCAAGCCGAACAGGTTACGATTTGAAAGCACCGCTCCCTTGGGGTTGCCGGTCGTGCCGGAGGTATAGAGCTGCAGCACCGCATCATCCGGCCCGGCGGCCTCATGGGCGATTGGCTGCTGCGCATCGATCCAGCGCCACGCCGCATCCTGCGTCAGCGCCATGCGCACGGCAGGGAGCGCGGAAAATGTCGCAGCCAGTCCTTCGAACCCGGCCCCGAGGAACACGGCTTTCGCCTGCGCATCGCTGGCAATCCACGTCGCTTCTGCCGGGGCCAGACGCCAGCCGATCGGAACCATGACCGCGCCGAGGCGGGCAGCAGCGAAGAACAACGTGAAATAGAGTGTGCTGTTCTTGCCGAACCAGGCAATCCGGTCTCCCTTGCCGATGCCAAGGTCGACAAGGCCCGCGACCACCTGTGCCGTCGTGGTGTCAAGGCTGCGATAGGTCAGCGTGCGGTCCGGTCCGTCGAGCGCGAGGCCTTGCGGTCGATCGGCTGCCCAGAACCGAACGAATTCGTCGAAGGTGAACAGGTCGGCAGTGCGCTCTGCTGTCGTCGGCTTCACGGCGGCGTCGGCCATGTGTTGCTCTCCCAAGCAATTTTGCGCAGTTAATCACGCAATTAAGGCAAGGTGCAAGCCCACCAATCGTGACAGAGTGTATCGCCTTGCTTCTGGCCGCCTCAGGCTTCCGCCATGGCTTTCTTGTACACGCTGTTCAAAGGCCGTTCGAAGAGGCGCATGACCATCGGTTCGAAGAACTCGAGCGGCAAGGTGTCATAGTTCGGGTCGAACGCCGGGCAATCGTACTTCTCGATGAACTCGGCCGTCGCCGCGGCATAAGGGTGACCGGCGAACTTGTCGCGCATGTTGCGATCGAGGCCGATGAAGTGGAAGAAGTTGTAGCCCTGGAAAATGCCGTGGTGCTGCACGATCCACAGCAACTCTTCCGAAACGAACGGCTTGAGGATCGCAGCGGCAACGTCCGGGTGGTTGAAAGCGCCAAGCGTGTCGCCAATGTCGTGCAGCAGGGCCATCACCACGTAAGCCTCGTCCCGCCCGTCGCGGTGGGCGCGGGTCGCGGTCTGCAGGCAATGGGTCAGCCGATCGACGGCAAAGCCCCCGCAATCGCCCTCCAGCAGCCGCAAGTGATCGAGCACGCGCGCGCCGCCGCTCTGCGCAAAGGGCCGCATGTGGGTCATGATCGCGTCCCAGTCTTCCTGGGTGCCTTCGGTCATGGTGTGAAACTTGGCAGTGGGCAGATCTTCCATCGTGCGAATCCTCTCCCCGTGCGCGCTGTCGGCGCATCTGGTTTCACATGAGAGTATCGCGATTATGCCGCTTGGGAAGAGGCCTCGGGCGCAAATATCTGGTCAGGCAGCAACAGCGCAAGGGCAAGGCAACCGACCAACAGCACGAGGATGACGGCAAGCGCTGCATAGACGCCGCTGCTGCCCATCGCCAGTTCCGGTCCGCCCAGCGCGAAATAGGCGCTGCCGACCAGCGCAATGCCGAACGCGCTGCCCATCTGCAGCACGGTCTTGAGAATGCCGCTTGCAGCCCCGGCGTGGCGGCGGTCGACCCGAGCCAGCGCCACCGGCGAGACCGGGCCCGAAAGGCAGCCCATCCCCACCCCCGCCAGCAGAAGCGCCGGGAGCAACAGCGGCAGACCGGGGCCACCCCAGGCGATCCAGGAAAGGGTGGCTGTATCGGCCACAACCAGAGCCAGCGCCGCAGAAACCAGCACCCACTTGCCCATCCTCGCGAGGTAGCGCCGCCCGAGGAAACCCATGCCGAGCATGACGCCAGCACTGAAAGGGATGTGGACAAGGCCCGTCTGCAGGGGCGAATAGCCGAGCCGCGATTGCACCGCATGAGCGAACACGAACAGGAAGCCGGTATTCGCGGCCGAAAAGATCAGCCCGATTAGCGCGCCTGTCCGGAACAGGCCGTTGTGCAGCAGTTCCGGATCGAAGATCACCGGTTTGCCAGCCCTGGCGCGGCGGTTGAGCCCGGCCCACGCCGCCCACATCAGCAGCGGCGATGCCGCCAGCAGCGCGAGGCTTGCCGCATCCAGCCCGGCATGCTCACCCCGCACCAGCGGGAACAGCATGGCCGCCAGCGCCGCTCCGAACGCGAGCGTGCCGATAACGTCGATCTTGGCGCCCTTGTGCGCGATCTCGCGGGGCAGATAGCGCCACCCGGCCGTGAACGCTGCGATGCCGATGGGCAGGTTGATCAGGAAAACCGTGCGCCAGCCGAGACCTGCGATGTCTGCCGAGATCAGCAGCCCGCCGATAATCGGCCCGGCGATCCCGGCAAGCCCGCCGATCACGCCGAACCACGCCAGCCGCCCGATGCGCTCGACCGGATCGTAGAGGATCTGGATCACCGCCATGACCTGCGGCGCCATGATCGCGCCCGCCGCGCCCTGCAGAACACGCGCAGCAATCAGGAAATGCGGATCGGCCGCCGCGCCACACAGCAGCGAGGCCAGCGTGAAGCCTGCAACGCCGGTCAGGAACATCGCCCGCCCGCCAAACAGGTCACCCAGCCGCCCGCCGAGGATCAGCAGCAAGCCGAACGCCAGCGAATAGCCCGCCGCGATCCACTGCGCCGCGCTGCCGCCAAGGTCCTGCCCGCGAGCAGCGAAGTCAGCCTGCATGGCCGGGAGCGCGGTGTTGATGATCGTGACGTCGACGATCTCGAGCACCAGCGCGGTGATCAGCGTGAAGAATGCGAGGCTCTTCTGCCTCTCGGTCATGCCGGCGATAGTCTGGGCCATCTCCTCAGATCACGCCTTCGCGGAGCATCTTCACCGCCGCATCGCAGGCCCGCGCTGTCAGCGCCATGTAGGTCAGCGATGGGTTCTGGCAGGCCGACGATGCCATCTGCGCGCCGTCGGTCACGAACAGGTTCGGGATGTCGTGCGCCTGGCTCCACTTGTTGAGCACCGAGGTCTTCGGATCGAGGCCCATGCGCGCCCCGCCCATTTCGTGGATCGCCGTGCCGCCCGGCCCCGGCTTGTCGAGGCCCATGATCACGGTGCCGCCCGCCGCGGTCATCATTTCGGCGGCATCGGCCTTGGCCTGCGCCAATGCGGCCTGCTCTTCCTTGCCGAAGGCGAAATCGACGTGAAGCTGCGGAATGCCGAAGCGGTCGGTCCTGGTCCGGTCCAGAGTAAGGCGGTTGCTGTCGCGCGGCACGCAGTCGGCAAAAGCGACCAGCACCATGCGCCACATGCCGGGCTGGTGCAGCTTGTCCTTCAGTTCCGCCCCGATTCCGGCCTCGCGCTTGCCCGCACCCCAGTTGCTCTGCAGCGCGCCGCCCTGGAACGAGAAGCCGCGGGTATGGCCCTCGCCATCCATCGCATCCATGTTGCGATAGCGCGCGATGATCGCCCCGGTCGGCCGGTTGCCGAACGTGGTGCGATCGTTGAACTGCGGGAAAAGCGCGATCGTCGAAAGCGTGTTGGCGTGATCCATGATCTGGGTGCCGAGCACGCCGCTGGAATTGCCAAGGCCAGTCGGCATCGCCTCGCTGCGCGAATTGAGCAGGAGGTGGACCGAGTTGAATGCGCCTGCATTGAGGAACACCAGTCGCGCCGTGGCAGCCCCCCGCGTCCCGTCCTTCGTGTTGACATAGCGCACGCCAGTCACGCGCTTCGTCTTCGGATCGTAGTCCACGCCTTCAACGATGGCATCGGTCACCACGGTCAGGTTGCCGGTGGCCTTCGCTGCCGGAAGCGTGCTCGACTGCGTCGAGAAGTAGGCCCCGAACGAGCAACCGCGCGTACAGATCGAGCGGTTCTGACATTCCGAGCGGCCCTCTTCGGGCTTGGCGACGGTCATGTTCGCGGTGCGACCGATGGTCAGGCAGCGGCCGAACTTGTCAGCCACGACCTTGCGCACGTGCTCTTCGACCACGTTGAGCTTCATGCCGGGCTGGAACTTGCCATCGGGCAACTGGGGCAGGCCTTCCGGGCTGCCCGAAACGCCGATGAATTCCTCGACCTTGTCATACCATGGCGCCAGATCGGCATAGCGAATCGGCCAGTCGGTGCCATGGCCATCGCGCTTGTTGGCGCCGAAATCGTAATCGGACCAGCGATACGACTGCCGCCCCCAGGTGAGCGAGCGACCGCCCAACTGATAGGAGCGGAACCACGTGAAATCGGTATCCGAACCGGTCGAGTACGGGTTTTCCTTGTCGTTGACGAAGTGCCCCTGGGTGAACTCGTTGAAGTGCCGGTTCTTCATCTGGACCTGGTATTCGCGGGCATAGAGCGCCGCATCGCCCAGGCCGCGGAACGGCATTTCCCAAGGGGCCTTGTTCTCGGTCTCGTACTCGCCGTGGACGATTTCGCGCCCACGCTCGATCATCAGGACCTTGAGGCCGGCCTGCGTCAGTTCCTTGGCCGCCCAGCCGCCGGTGATACCGGAGCCGACCACGATCGCGTCGAATTGCATGTCAGTCAGTCCTTATCCGAAGTCGACCGCGGTCCAGTCGTTGGAAATCGCCCTGAAATCGGGCGTCAGCGGCAGGTCGGGATCGAAACGGCCAGGGACCGGCTCGTAGCGCAGCTCCTGCGCGCCACCGACTTCGCTGGTGTAATACCCCGTCAGGATCAGGCCCTTGATGGCCTTCCACGGGCTCTCGCTCTCGCGGCTGGCGAAGGCTTCGGCATCCACCGCCTTCACTGCGGCAAGGCGTTGCGCTGCCGGCGCCTTCAGGAAACTGCCGCCAGTCCGTCCGTCGAGCTCCTTCTCGAGCCAGGCAACGTGCCGTATCGAGCCGTCGTTGCGCGCAAACCGGGCATAAGCGGTAGGGTCCTTGAGCGGCGAACGCGAGCCATCAAGCCCGTGGGCGAGCGCAAGAATCGCAAAATCGCCTGCGCCAACGTCACCCGCACCGGGGGTTGCCGAACGCGGGATCACCAACTGGCTGACCTCCTTCATCATGAGGCGCTGCCCATCGCTCGGCGCTTCCTCCGATTCGAGTCGGGTCAGGCTCACGGCGGCGGCGGGCACGCCTAGCGCCAAGGCGATCAGCGCAGAGGCGCTGACGAATTCGCGGCGATTCCAGCCGCGCTGCGGATCATTCTGCATCAACCGAAGACTCTCCCGGCGCACGGATGACCGCGCGCATTCAATATAGAATGAATACTCTAATTTGGATCGATGACGCAAGACTCTTCCTGCATCCGATCCAGCTTATTGATCAGTGATTAATCTAGCGCTTTTCGCAGATCTCGCAAAGGGCGTGAATGATCGCGCGGACGATCTCGTCCTTCAGGCTGTAGAAGCGCACCTGCGCTGCCACGCGACTGTCGACCACGCCTTCGTCGCGCAGGCGCGCAAGGTGCTGCGATACCGCCGACTGCGACAGGCCGGTCAGCTCGACCAGCTCGGTTACCGAAACCTCGCCCTCGTCCATGCGGCAAAGCATGAGCAGGCGCTCGGGGTGGCTCATCGTGCGCATCCGCCCGGCCATCGCGGCGGCATTCTGCTTCAGGTCGGCAAGGCTGGCGGGCTTCATAAGCTCAGCAGATAACGTCGATTGCGCCACGCACAAGACTGCAAGGCCAATTAAATTACACTTGCCTTATATTAGGTAAAAGTTATATACAGGAGCAAAGGAGTCTTCCGATGTCCGACCATGCCATTGCTACCGCCGCCGCCCAGATCAGCGCCACTCGTGCCTCGGCCGTAGTGCCCGTCGTGACCACCTTCTTCGACGAGGCAACCTTCACGGCGACCCATGTCGTCCACGATCCCGCCACCTTGCGCGCAGCCGTGATCGACCCGGTGCTCAATTTCGACCAGGCCTCGGGCCGCACCAGCCATGCTTCTGCCGACCGCGTCATTGCCCATGTCGAAGCGCACGGCCTCACGGTGGACTGGCTGCTCGAAACTCATGCACACGCCGATCACCTGTCTGCCGCCCCCTATCTCAAGCAAAGGCTCGGCGGGCAGATCGTCATCGGCGCAGCGATCCGCACCGTGCAGGACGTTTTCGGCAAGGTCTTCAACGAAGGCCCGGCCTTCGCCCGTGACGGCAGCCAGTTCGACCTGCTCATGGACGACGGCCACGCCTTCCGCGTAGGCGAGATTGAAGCCGTGGCGCTGCACGTTCCCGGCCACACCCCCGCGTGTCTCGCCTACGTCATCGGCGATGCCGTGTTCGTCGGCGATACGCTGTTCATGCCTGACTACGGCACTGCCCGCGCCGATTTTCCCGGCGGCGACGCGCGCACGCTCTACCGCTCGATCCGCCGCCTCATGGCCCTGCCCGACGAGACGCGCGTGTTCCTGTGCCACGATTACAAGGCCACGGGCCGCGACCAGTTCGTCTGGGAGACAACCATCGGCGCCGAACGCACTGCCAACGTCCACGTCCACGAAGGCGTCAGCGAGGACGAGTTCGTCGCGATGAGGGAAGCGCGCGATGCCACGCTCGGCATGCCCAAGCTCATCCTGCCGTCGATCCAGGTCAACATGCGCGCAGGCCATCTGCCCGAACCAGACAGCAACGGCGTGCGCTACCTGCGCCTGCCGGTAGACCTGTTGTAAGGGGCCGGCGGTGATCTTCGATCTGCAACATCTCCTGGCGAGCCTGGCGGGGGTAATCGTCGGCTTCGTCCTCGGCCTTGTCGGCGGTGGTGGGTCGATCCTTGCCGTGCCGCTCATGGTCTATGTTGTCGGCGTTGCCAGCCCGCACCTTGCCATTGGCACGAGCGCACTGGCCGTGGCGGCAAACGCGCTGTCGGGCCTCGCCAGCCACGCCCGGGCGCGCAACGTCAACTGGCGCTGCGGGGGCATGTTCGCCGCAGCGGGCGTGCTCGGCGCGCTCGGCGGATCGGCGATCGGCAAGGCCTTCGACGGCCAGAGCCTGCTTGCCCTCTTTGCCTTGCTCATGCTGGTCGTCGCCTTCCTGATGTGGCGAGGCCGCGGCAGCGAAGGGATCGAGGGCGTCGTCTGCAACCGCGACAACCTGCCGCGCGTGCTCGCCTTCGGCGCCGGCACCGGCCTGCTCTCGGGCTTCTTCGGGATCGGCGGTGGCTTCCTGATCGTCCCGGCCCTTGTCGCCAGCACCTCGATGCCCATCGGCCGCGCCATCGGCACCTCGCTTGTCGCAGTCAGCGCCTTCGGCCTTGCCACGGCGCTGAACTACGCCGCGTCGGGAATGCTCGACTGGCCCCTGGCGATTGCGTTCATTGCCGGCGGCATTGCCGGATCGCTCATCGGCACCAGGGCTTCGACCCGGCTTGCCGCAAGCAAGGGCACACTCAACACCCTCTTTGCCGGACTCATCGTCGTCGTGGCGCTCTACATGCTTGCGCGCAGCGGCGCTGCACTGTTCGGCTAGGCCTCTGATGCGGGGGCAGCCGTCTCGACCAGTTCGGCAATTTCGAAGGCAAAGCTCTTCCAGCCCCGCATCTTCGCCGCCTCCTGGGCCGGAGCCCGCTTCTTGCGGGCCTCGGCGAGCGACCGGGTGTGGCCCCAGAACACCTCGGTCTTGCCATTCTCCAGTTCGGCTACGATCCGCCAGTAGTGCGTGAAACTGTCGGTCGTCGGCCCGATGGTCTTCACGTATCCATCGGGCATCGTCGCAGTCAGGTATCGGCGCTTGCGCTTGCTCATCGCCGCCCTCTGTGCCGCGCTGCCGTTCATGGAGCAATCCACCAAAGCGAACCGGCAGGGCGTTTCGTCCTGCGCGCAGGGATTGGGAAGAAAGCCGGTTGCCGCGGAACAGTCCGAACGCAAACGACCTGCGCGAGGCACGACGGCTTTCTTACGCCGGGTTCGCATGGGCGCGCCAAGAGGTTCATCTTCCGTACGGCAAGAATGACCCGTCGAGGTTGGTGATCGAGGCTCAGGAGCGGTTCGCAACCGGAGCGGAAATGTCCGTCGCGCTGCACAGGATGGAGCGCGGTGGCGACTCTCGAGCATTTCTGTGGCAAAGTCCGCCAGCAAGCTGCCAGCCCCATGACAGTCGTTGCTCAACCCGCGACCACTCCTGCCACACCGTTTCGGCGATCAGGTAAAAGAAACAACTCGCAAGAGACGGTCCGATGCGCCATTCTTGTCCAGGAAAGGTCCTGCGAAAGCTTACTATATTATGTCTAACGCACCCTTCACGCTATTGGGTATCGATCATGTCGTAATCCGAGCGGCCGACGCGCGGCGACTGGTCGATTTCTACGTGAGCGCTCTTGGCTGCACGATGCAGTGGGAGCGGCCCGAGCTGGGATTGTATCATCTCACCGCCGGATCCGCCCTGCTCGACATCGTGAGCATTGACGGGCCACTGGGTGTATCAGGCGTTGCGGCACCGAGTGGGACCGGGCGCAACGTCGACCATGTCTGCTTCCAGGTCGATGCAATCGAGCCTGAAGCGCTCGGAAAGCACCTACGCGAGCTCGGCTTGGAAATGGATGAGCCCAAGACCCGTTTCGGCGCGCAAGGATTTGGCGTTTCGGTCTACCTGCAGGATCCAGAAGGCAACGGGATCGAACTGAAGGTGGCAGCTGCTGCGCCAGCGAACCGGTAGCTGATCATGCAAGCCAGATCATATTGAACTGACGAAGGAATCCGGGGGTCCGAAGCTGGCATTCGCAGCCCCGGACCCACGTCGCGTGCAACCTCAGAACTTGACCGAGATTTCCGCACCGATCGTGCGGGGTTCGCCCGGGTATGCCGTGTTGACGCCGTTGGATGCACCCAGCGCATAACCTGAAATGTAGTAGGTCTCGTCGGTAAGGTTGCGGACGAAGACTGCTGCGGACACCTGGCTTCCCATGATTTCCTTCCAGTTCAGCCTTGCGCCGACATTCCAATACCCATCGAGGTGCGTTCCGGGCGTGGAAGTGCCGTTGGTGTTCGAGAAGAAGAAGCCGGTCTGGCCGTAGTAGTCGCCGCGCAGGCTGATCTTGCCGATCTCGGCGGGAACCGGGAACTTCACCTCGATGTTTGCAGATCCTGCCCACTTCGGTGCGTCAGGATAGGAATCGACCTGCAGGCTGCCGACGAACGGGATGGGTACGGTACGCTTGGTGTACTTCGCATCGGTGTAGGCCAGGTTGAACCCGACATCGAGCCAGGAGGTCAGACCGGCGAAGGCGTCGACTTCGAAGCCCTTGGTCTCGGCCTGCGGCACGTTCACCGTGAAGCCTGCCGGAGCGCCACCCACCAGCGCGTAAAGGGCGCGTTGTGCGTCCTTGACGATGATCTTGTAGGCCGCGACGTTGAACTGAACGGGGGCACCCCCGATGCGGCCATTGAACTTGTAGCCCAGTTCGAAGTCGTGAACCTTCTCGTTCTTGAAGAAGTTGGCGGGCTGTCCGGTGAGCGGATCAGTGAACGGCGCCACCGTGCCGTTCAGGTTGCCCGAACGGAAGCTGCCGCGCTGGTTGAAGTAGACCATGTTGTTCGGGTCGATCTGGTACTGCAGGCTGGCGGTCCATGCCGGAGCCGAAAGCTTCCTGCTCTGATCTGCGGCTGGCGAGTTGGGATCGACGCCGAACACGTTGCCGGGTGCCTGCCGGATGCCGACATTCTCCCAAGTATAGCGACCGCCAAGCGTTGCGGTAAGCGCTTCGGTAACCTTGTAGCTTACCTGAGCAAAGACTGCCTTGGATTCCTGACGGTTGCGATAGGCGTAGGAGATATCCGCAATGCCGCCCGGGACCACGTCCGCGCCGATGTTGATCGGGATGATCTCGAAGCGCTTCTGGTTCGAGTAAAACACGCCTGCGGTGTAGTTCAGGCGGTCGTCCAAGAGGCTTCCCTGAATCTGCAGTTCTTCGCTGAACGTCTTCGACCGGAAGGTCTGGCCGCCTGGTGCGCCGGTTGCGTTGATCCCGGCCAGCTTGAACAGCCAAAGCGAGCCGAACGGGCCGCCCGCGAGGTTGCCAGGGGTGTTAGACTTGCCATTCATGTAGCTGAAGATGTTCTTCAGCTTGGTGTCGGCACCAATTTCAAGCTCGGTCGTGTTCGAGACGAAAACGTTCTCGGCACTGTGCGGGAGATCGTACTGAAGCCAGACCTTGTAGGGGTTTGCGCGGGTGAATCTTGTGTACCCTTCAACGCCGCCCGGGAAGAAGCCAGGAGCAGCTGGACCATCGTTGTTGCCATAGATGGCGGCGAGAGTGTTGGTCAGCCCGCTGACAGGTATGTGATTTGTACCGTCGCTGACGAACTGCGGGTTCGTCGCCGAATTGTACGTGTAGATGCCGCCGACGCCTTCGGTCCCCTTGACGCGATCATACTGGACGATCGTGATATTCTTCAGCGTATCGGTAGGTGTGAGCAGCAGCGTTGCACGCCCGGAGCGGCTGTTCTTGTCGCCCAGCGTGTTCCCGGTGTTGATGTTCGTGACGTAGCCGTTGCCGCGCGTCGCGTCGAATGCGAGGCGCAGGGCAGCCTTGCCTTCAGAAAGGGGCAGGTCAACGGCAGCCTGAATTTGCCCGTAGTCGCGTGAAGCGCCACGGACAGTCACGTATCCGCCAAAGCTGTCTCCAGGCATGGGAGTGGTGTAGAGAACTGCACCGCCAGTGGCGTTACGCCCGAACAGGGTACCCTGTGGCCCCTTCAGCACCTGGATCGACCCCAGATCGAAGAAGGCCGTGGCCGTGTTGCCGGGATTGTATGGAGCTTCATTGAGGTAAGGCAGGACCGCAGGGCTGGTGCCCGAGAACGGGTCCAGTGACTGGCCGCGCATGCTGTAGCTCAGCTGATTGGAGTTCTGGCCATTCTTCACCTGAAGACCAGGGACGAGCGTTCCGATATCCTGCTCGCTGGTAATATTCCGGTTCTGCAGCGCTTCCGATCCGAACGCGACGACCGCGACGGGAACCTTCGAAAGCCGCTCTTCACGGCGCTGCGCCGTGACGACGATGCAGTCGCACCCAACCTTGCATCACGTGCGCTCGGCGGTGGACGTGCCGCCGAATTTGGGCGCAATCTCCTGACCGACGCGACCTATGGCGGAACCTATGGCGGTGTCACTCAAGGCGATCCCCTGACCGGCGCTGCTCTTGGCGCAGGTGGTTCTGCGCTGGGCCAACTCGGCGGCAAGGCTATCGGCAAGGCCATGTCTGGCGTGGACCTTTCGCCTGCTGTGCAAGCCATGCCCCCGTTTCCCCGACCATATGGCCTGAAACCACCGAAAATTCGGGCTTGGCGGTTAACGCTTTCTCAAAGCCGAGGTCCGGGACTATTCCGGGAGTCTGTTCGCCCGTTCCTGCCTCGTTCTGCCACTCATTGCCACGAGCCGAACTTTCCGCTTGCCCTGAAACCGCCGAGAAACTAGGGGCTTCCGGGTGTCGGGGAGTAGCGCAGCCTGGTAGCGCATCTGGTTTGGGACCAGAGGGTCGTAGGTTCGAATCCTATCTCCCCGACCACTTCATGTCCGTTTGCGCCAGTCAGTCAGGCGCTCACAGGCTTCCTCCAGCATTTCCAGCGCGGCGTTGATGGACCGCTGACGGACGAGCGCCCGGTCCGCGAGGCCGAAATGGCATTCGCGCGTGATCGCAAGATGGCCTTTGCCGCTGGCGGCAAGGTGGACCAGTCCGGCCTCGTCGCGCGCTCCGCCAGGGCCCGCAAAGCCGGTGATGGCTAAGGCGATATCCGCGCTGCTGTTTTCCAATGCACCTTGCGCCATTGCCAGAGCCACCTCGCGGCTGACGACACCGAACATGGCAATCACGTTGGCCTGTACTCCCAGCATTTCGGTCTTTGAAGCGGCCGAATAGGTCACGAAGCCGCGCTCAAATGCGCTGCTGCAACCTTCGATGTCGGTCAGCAACGAGGCAAGCAGCCCGCCAGTGCAGCTTTCGGCAGTCGCCACCGTCAAGCCCGCTGCCGAGATCTGCGCCAGAACCTTTCTGGCATGATTTTCGGCACTCTCGATACCGTCAGGCAAGTCGTCCGTTGGCATGCATCATCTCCTGGCCGAACATGGACTGGCGCCATTGAGGAGCGACCAGCCTCTCCCAGCCAGCCGCCCCGGCTTTGGCGTGTCTGTCACGACGCGTTTGCTTGTCACGAAGGTCAATCGGAGGTTTGCCGTTAGGTTCCAGTTTCCATCGCCTTTTCATATGCTTGGAACCTATCCGACTGGCCACCGGTTTTGCCCGGGTGAGTACCAACGCGACTGCAATGGAGCGAAGCGATGCCGGAAAGCCGCACAGAGGATCAGGCATCCCGCCGCGGGATATGGGGCAAATACGCCTACGGCTGGATCACGCTGGCCTTCTTCCTCGGTTCCTTTGCCCTGCACTGGTGGTTTGGCTGGAAAGCCTACGTGGATGAGTCGCAGACGCATGGGCAGATGCCGGAATGGAGCGCCTATCTGGATGAGATGCTGCGCGATACCTTCGAGAACTGGCAGTCGGAATTTCTGCAATTGATGTGGCAGGTGATCGGGCTCGCCTACTTCCTTTATGTCGGATCGCCCACATCGAAGGAAAACGATGACCGCATGGAAGCGAAGATCGATGCCCTGATACGGTTGCAGGCCGGCGAACGCGCGGATGCCCTGCTCCAGGGGATCGACGACAGATACCTGCGTCACCATGGGCACCCCCGCCCCCATGGACACGAGCAGGAGCGCGCCGACGGATCATGAGTGTCAGGGTTTGAGCACGACCTTGGTCCAGGTATCCTGTTGCTCCTTGAAGTTCCGATATCCCGTGGCCGCTTCTTCCAACGGCAGGCGATGGCTGATGAGGAACGTGGTGTCGAGCGTGCCGTCCTCGATCCGCGCAAGCAGATCCTTCATGTACCGCTGCACGTGAGTCTGCCCGGTGCGCAGTTGCAGCCCCTTTTCCATGAGCGCGCCGAGCGGAAACTTGTCGGCCAGTCCGCCATAGACACCGGGAACCGAAACGCGCCCGCCCTTGCGGACAGCCAGCAGCGCCTGACGCAGCGCAGCGGCCCGGTCGGCGCCGATACCGATCTTCTGCTTGGTGATATCGAAGATGTTGTCGATCGCAAAGCCGTGCGCTTCCATGCCCACCGCGTCGATCACCGCATCGACACCAAGGCCGCCTGACATGTCCATCAGTGCCTCGAGAACATTGGTCTCGCGGAAGTTGATGATATCTGCACCGAGACCACGCGCCAGCTCGAGCCGGTGGGGATAATGATCTATTGCAATGACTTTGGCCGCCCCCATGGCGAGAGCGGACTGAACTGCAAACAGGCCAACGGGACCACATCCCCAGATGGCTACGGTATCGTCGGGTTCGATCTGTGCGTTCTCCGCTGCCATCCACCCCGTCGGCAGGATATCCGACAGGAACAGGACCTGCTCGTCATCCAGATGCTCGGGCACGACGATGGGGCCGACGTCGGAGAATGGCACCCGGACAAACTCCGCCTGGCCGCCCGAATAGCCCCCGGTCATGTGCGAATAGCCGAAGATCCCTGACGTCGCGTGGCCATAGGCCTTTTCCGCCAGGTCCTGCTTTTCGGCCGGGTTAGAATTGTCGCAGGCGGAAAACTCCTCACGATTGCAATGGAAGCAGCGGCCGCAGCTGATGGTAAAGGGCACCACCACGCGCTGTCCTCTGACAAGCGTGCTGAGCGGCCCGGTTTCAACCACTTCGCCCATGAACTCGTGGCCAAGAATGTCTCCGGGCATCACCCCGGGGATCACGCCATCATACAGATGGAGATCGGAACCACAAATCGCCGTCGAGGTGACGCGGATGATTGCGTCGCGCGGGTTGATGATCTCGGGATCGTCGACGGTGTCGACACGGACGTCCTGCGTGCCGTGAAAGGTCAATGCGCGCATCATGCGTTCTCCGCTGGAGTGGAAGCCTGGTCCTGTTCCTCGCGCGCCTGTCTTGCAGCGCGGGTCTGCTCCTTGCGCCTTGCCGATGTCGCTATTTCCCCTGCCTCCATCAGCATCTTGAACCGGCGCAGATCGCGGCGTGCCTGGATTTCAGGTTCCCGCCCCTGCAGCTTGGCAAACAGTCGCCCCAGTTCACCGGCTGGCGGCTTGTAGGCGATGCGCACGCTGACCCGGGTCCCCCGCTCGCCCGGTGCATCCTCGAACGTCACGCGCCCCTCGGTATCGATGTCCGACCCGGCAACCGAACGCCACGCAATCAGCTCGCCCGGTTCCTCGCGCGCAATCACCGTTTCGATTGCGACGGTCCGTCCCGCAGGCGCGCGGATCGTCCAGACATTGTGCCCGTCCCCGCCGACCGGCCGCACGTCCTCGACGTTCTCCATGAACCGGGCGAGATTTGCAAAGTCGCGCCAGAACGCAAACAACTCCTCGCGCGGACGGGCAATGGTCACGCTGCGGCCGCTTACCGCATAGCTCCCGAATGACCGTCGCGCGGCATAGCCCGGAGCAGAGTCCCCACTCACGTCACGGGGCCGACGCCTTGCTCCGAGCACCAGCCCGATGCCTGCAGCGATCGCCGTCGTCATGGCCACAGCCGCCAATGCCTGTCGGCCCGAGGGTGGTTCGTGCCTGCTCATCCTTGTTCTCCTTGCTTTTCAGCGCATGGGTGCTGCTCGGTGCTGTGATCCATCTGCGTGGATGCGAGCAGGCTTCTGCCGCACAGGTGAACGCAGTTCTGTTCAGCCAGCCGGTGCAGCACGCGGTTCACGTGGACAGGCGTCAGCCCCACGATGTCGGCAATCTCGCGCTGGGTCAGCGGGATCACGACCTTGTCGTCATCACTGCCCAGCCTGGCGCGCAGATCGGCGAGAAGCTCCACGATCCGTTCGGTCGCGTTCTTGCGGCCAAGGCGGGTAATCCATTGCGCCTGCCGCTCCATGGCTTGGACCATGGCGTGAAGGACATTCCTGACCCCGCCCTCGCCAGGGTGATCGATCTGGCCAAGCGGAATCGGCCTCGCGGTCAGGCGGGTCAGGGCCATCACTGGCAGACGGGCCTGGCCGGACAGGAGCCAGTGCGGTTCGCAGTACTCCCCGGGCAGATAAAGCGCCGTGATCTGGCGGCGGCCGTCGCGGAGCAACTCGTAGCGGCACGCCCAGCCATCCTTGATGCAGTATATGCAGTCAGAGCGGTCCCCTGCGCGGGCGAGATGTTCGTACCGCCTGAATTGTCTCCAGGGGACTTCCGATATTCGCTTGTGCATGGGCTGGCGTCCGATCGTGCTGCACCCGCTCACTGCGTCATGAACGACTGATGCAGGACTAACCCATTAATGTAGAAAGGTTTTCCGCGTTTGAGGCGTGCCGTGGACAGAGCGCGCCGATCTGTTCGCCGCAGGTGTGGCCCGCACGGCGGACATTGCTTCAACCAGGTTAGCGCAGAGGATCGAACACGCTGCGTGCGGCCTTTTCCCGATGCGATCCGGCGCTTGCAGCCGGGCACAGAGAGAGGAGGCAATCCCATGGCATCACAGGCTGGCGCCAAGCCAAACGACGAGGCCGCCGAGAATACGGCGAACGCCAAACCGGGCAGTTCCGCTGTCGGGGACGAGAACAAGTCACAGAGCTCATCCGGCAGCGGCGGCGCAAACGGGGCCAAGGCGCAGCAGGCTCGCAAGACCGCTGGCAAGCAAGGTGCAGCAAAGACGGGCGCAGCAAGAACGACTGACCCGGATCGGAGCGCGATTGCGAGCCTGAAGGCCGATCATCGCAAGGCCGAACAGCTTTTCGCCCGCTTCGAGAAGGCTGGCGAGGAGGAAAAGCAGACGCTCATCGAGGAGGTCTGCAAAGCGCTGACCCTGCACACGATGCTGGAAGAGGAAATCTTCTACCCGGCGTGTCGGGACAGCATCCCGGAAGACGACCCGCTGAACGAGGCGCAGGTCGAACATGACAGCGCGAAGGTGCTCATCGCCGATCTCATGAACCTGCGCGATGACGATCCCTTCCGGGATGCCAAGGTCAAGGTGCTGGCCGAACAGGTCAAGCACCATGTCGGGGAGGAAGAGAGCGGCAAGGACGGCATCTTTGCCAAAGCCCAGGCGCATGGGGTGGACACCCCGGAACTGGCTCAACGGCTGAAGCAGCGCCGTGCCGAGCTTGAACAGCGCGATCGTCTCCCCGGCGGAGAGCCGGTGGCGATCCACATTCGATCCACGAACAACCAACGAGAGGAATACGAAATGGCCAGTTATCAACAGCGCGGGCAGGAACGCGACGATCAGGGTCGATTTGCCAGAGGCGGTGCAGGAGGCCGCAACGGTTCGGACGATGATCGCGGATCCCGCCGCGACGGCGGCTCCGGTCGCGAACGCGATGAGGATGGGCGCTTCACCAGCTCTCGCAATGGCGGCGGATCGAGTCGGGGCCGCAACGACGACGACCGCGACTACGGGCGCAGTAACGGGCGTAGCGGGGGCGGCCGCGGTGATGATGATGGACGCGGCTGGTACGGAGATTCGCGTGGCCATTCCGAAGCAGCCCGTCGCGGGTGGGAGGACCGTGGCTCGTCGCGTTCGTCGCGCGATGACGACGACGACGACAACCGTGGCTATTCGTCACGCGGGAGCAGCCGCGACGACGACGACGATCGCGGCGGGCGCCGCCAGGGTGGAAATGGCCGCGGAAATGGCGGCGGCAACGACGGGCGCGGCTGGTATGGCGATTCCCGCGGGCACTCCGAGGCCGCACGCCGGGGTTGGGACAACCCTGATCATGGCGACAGCGGCTGGTACGGGGACTCGCGCGGCCATTCCGAAGCGGCGCGTCGCGGCTGGGACAACCCCGATCATGGCCGCAGCGGCTGGTTCGGTGATCCCGAAGGACACTCCGAAGCTTCGCGCCGGGGCTGGGAAGACCGCGGATCGACGCGCTCGTCGCGCGGTCGCGACGACGATGACCGTGGTTCTTCCCGCTCCTATCGCGGGCGAGACGATGACGACGACGATCGCGGTCGCGGTCGCGGTGGAAGCGGCGGCCACGGTGGCTGGTTCGGGGATTCCCGTGGGCATTCGGAAGCCGCCCGCAGGGGTTGGGACAACCGGAACTGAACTCTCAGCGGAAAGTGTCGGGGTCGGGCGTGAATGCCCGGCCCCTTCACTCTGCATCATGAGAGACACAACCCCGGAACCTGCAGGAAAAGGAGAACCATTCCATGCCCCTACTTCCGAAAGGCGCAAGCCGCACCGCAGTCGTCGTGGCGCTCGCCGCCGCTCTTGGAGCGTGCAACGCACCCCGGGGCGATGAAGGCGCTGCAACCGGCCCGGCCACCGATGCTGCAGACGATAGCGCTGCGGCCACTGCAACTCCCGGAACCGGCGCTGTTGCCGGAGAGGCCCTGCCCCTCACCGGCCAGGCCTTTGTCGATGCGGCTTCCGGCAGCGACCAGTTCGAACTGGAAAGTGCCAGGATCGTCCAGTCAAAGGGAGTCACAGGCGATTTGCGAGATTTTGCGCAGATGATGATCCGCGATCACACTGCTTCTGCGAACGCGCTTCAGGCTGCGGCGAGCAAGGTCGAGGGCGTTCAGTTGCGCCAAGCCCCCATCCTCACCGATGCGCAGCAGGGCCAGCTCCAGCAGCTTCAGGCTGCCGATGGCAAATCCGCCCATGATCTTTACATCCGGCAGCAGGTGGAAGCGCACGAGAAAGCCTATGCCATGCTGACGACATATGCGAGCAGCGGGGACGCGAAGCCGTTGATGGACTTTGCCGCCAAGACTGCGCCCGTCGTCCAGAAGCACCTGGCCGAAGTCCGCAACATGCAGCCCTGAGGACAGCCAACGGACGCGCGCTTCAGCTATCGGTATGGACCGCGTCCGGCTTCCTGACCAAGCACTTTTCGGGTCCTGCTTCTGCACCAGACGCAATGAGTGGCATGACGAACAGGCTACGCCCTTGCTGAACGACAAGGCCTTTTTCGGCCAGGCGATGAAGGATTCGGTTGACGTGAACCGGGGTCAAACCCACGACATCGGCTATTTCGACCTGGCTTAACGAGATCAACGTCGGTTGATCGCTTGAGCCAAGTCGCTCGTAAAGATCGGCAAGCAGCTCAAGAATGCGTTCCGTCGCATTCTTCCGCCCGAGGCGGACGAGCCATTGGGTTTGCCTCTCCAGGTTGCGGACGATCCCCGCGAGTACCTGTTTGATCCCTTCCTGATCCTGCCGGTAGAGCAGATCGACCGAGATCGGTTCAGCCGCAAGGCGCGTCAGGGCCATGATGGGCGCTGTGGCATCCCTGGTGATCAGCCATTGTGGCTCACAATAGTCACCGGGAAGATAGAGATCGGTTATCTGCCGCCGTCCATCTGCGAGAATGTCATAGCGACAGGCCCAGCCTTCCTTGATGCGATAGATCTCCGCGCGCCGATCGCCTGCTCTTGCAAGATGAGAGCCCCTGTCGAACAGGCGAGGTGCGGAAGGCTGCCTTGTCTGTGCCATGCCTTTCAGGTTCCACACGGCTTCGAAATCGGCGGCCGCTCGGCGTGGGAAGCGCCTTCGTCGGTATTGAGCGCGGCTTTCATCATTTCTTGGTCTCTTTCCAGGCGAAGAGGAGCGAAGCGTCAGCGGGAAGGCGCGCTTCGAGGCGGCCGTCTTGCAGTTCGAAGGGCAGGGCTCGGCCGTCGGATGTGGTCAGGCGCGGTTCGATGCCGTCAGGCGTGTTGCCATCTTCCATCACCAGCGCGAGCCGCGCTTCGGTCCCGGCCGGGCCATCGATGCGCATGCTGATGGTGGTCGCGTCGATCTTGTGGACGGCGCGGACAAAGACGTCGCACCAGATCAGGAAAGGAACGCCCTCGATCCGCCTGAAGCTGCGGGTGGTTTAGATCAGCGCCGCGCCGCTGCCATAGATCTCCTGGCCAACCTGACCCGCAGGCTGGCTGTCTGGATAAAGGTCTTCCAAGGGAAAATTGAGGCGCCGCAGGATATAGCCGTTGCGGATGTCGTCCATGGCGACACCCTCTTCCGGCAGTGCATCGGGGTAGTAGAACCATGCCCGATCGAGCGCGTGGCGGCAGTATTCCGAAAGCAGCAGGCGCACGGACGGTATCAGGTCAGGCCCGCCATAATCGAGATAGCGTTCGAAAGCCGAGTAGCTGTCGAAGCACTCGTAGGCGGCCATGTAGGGCGCGTCCTGCAGGCACGTGACACCGAGAAGTCCATCGTGCTCGGCCCTGGCCAGCGATCGTGCGCCATCGTGCGCAATGACCTTTTCGGCCACGACCAATTCCGGCGACGAAAGGGAGGTGCCGTCATCTCTTGCCATGCTGCTCGTCCCCTTGCTGGTTGTGCAGAGTGAACGTTGCAACGACTGCGATGTTTCCCTTTTGGGCAGGTCAAGTTACTGGAACGATTTCGAAAAACGACGAACGGAAGCTGGAGGCTGCGCAAAGCCATGCGATCCGGGTGGACAAAGGCCTCACACGATCGTTGGCACTGGCCGGGACGGCCGCAACCCTTCAGGCCCCGCGCAACATGGCCGCGTTGTCCTTGATCATCTGACGGACCGATCGCGCCTTGCGCCCGGTCAATTGCTGGACATCATCGGTGCAGAGCTCAAGGAACCCCTCGCGGATGGCGCGGCCGAAAGACACCATGTCGTCGCTGTTCCACGGGATGCCGGCAATTTCCAGATCATCGACCGGGCGGCGCGGGATGCCCATGGCGTCGAACATCGCATACTGGCCTTCGTCATCCAGCGAGACGTATTCGACAGGCCGCCCGGTCACTTCGGCCATGATCGCCGCAACTTCGCCGAAGGTCTGCAATTCCGGCCCGGTAATGTTGTAGATTCGGCCCTCGTGGCCTTCACCGGTCAGGACCGCCACCGCGCTCTCGATGCAGTCGTCGCGCCAGACCATCGCCTCGCGGCCCTCTCCGGCGTTGGAAAACCACTTGCCGCTCTGCATCACGCCGGGGCCGGCCATCAGGATCATCGCATCGGCATAGTGGGCATCGCGCAGCATCGTCCAGCCGCAACCCGAGGCGCGGATCAGGCGTTCGGTCTCGATATGATCGTGCCGCACTTCAGCGGGGTTGGCGGGATCGTCGATGCCGATGAAGCTGGTGTAAACCACATGCCCAACGCCCGCCGCAGCCGCAGCGTCGATCGCCGCCTTGTGCTGCACCACGCGCGCCCCAACCCGCGTGCCCGAGATCAGCAGCATCCTGTCAGCGCCCTGCACCGCCTCGACCAGCGTTTCCGGCTTGTCGAAATCGCCGTAGCGCACGACGCAGCCTTGCGCGGCGCGGTCGCTGAGTTTCTCAGGCTTGCGGGTGATCAGGATGAGGTCGCTTGCACGCCCCAGCGCGGTCAGCCGGTCGGTAACGCCGCGGCCATAATTGCCCGAAGCTCCGGTGATGACGATACGGCTCATGCCAGAGCGTCCAACTGCGCCTGCGGCACCCACCAGCCATGCACTTGCGGACGCAGCCGCGTTGGAATGTGGACCTTCGCCACCGGCCCTGCACCGATGTTCCCGGCATCGACCACCCAGGCTTCATGCACGAACAGGTTGTCACCGGTCTGCTGGTCCATGATGAACACCAGCCAACCATCCTTGGCCTGATCAGCAGCGGGCAAATGCACCGGCTCGTTGAATCCGGCCATCGGCGGCAGGGCGAGTGCATTGGTCACCTGGGGGCTGCCTGTGTCCATCCCGTCCAGACGGAGCAGCAGGTTGAAGCTCACGCCCACCGGCCCTGCAAACAACGGCGGCCCCTGCAACTCGGGGTTCATCGAGAGCATCCAGCCGGTCTTGTAAGGACGTCCCTGCAACTTCGCCGGGATCACCGGGAAATCCCCGGGAGGGCCGATGATCGTCTCTGTAACCTCGCCGCCTTCGCTGCGCGGATCGACCGTCCAGCGGGTCAGCGCGCCCTGCATGTCCTGCGGACCCATCTGGATACCCGAAGGCTCACGGATGAAGGCGAAGGCGTTGGTATTGTTGAGGCAAGCGTCGAAGTGAAGCATCCCCTCGGCATCCTCCCACGCGTTCATCATGTGGTACGAATGGCAACCCTTCGGCCCCTTGAACCACTTGATCTCGCGCACGTCGCCATAACGGGGCATCACGCCCAGCCAGGATTCCAGTTCCGGCTGATGGTGCCAGTGCTCCCCGCCCGCCTTCAACCGGTCAAGGTCCGCTGTCGTCGGGTAGATCGGGAAGAGCGCGTAGTTCTTGCTGATCGTGAAATCGTGCATCATCGCGCAATAGGGCGCATCGAACCACTGTTCCGACTTCAGCGTGCCATCGGGCGCAACGATGCAATAGGCGACCTTGGTCGAGGCCTGCCCGTCTGCCTCGTAACCATAGAAGAACAGTTCGCCCGTCTCGGCATCGATCCGCACGTGCGCGGTCATCGTTTCAGATTTGAGCGCGCCGCCGAAATCGTAGGAGCCAAGCGTCGCCAGCGTCCTGGGATCGACGCGATAGGGCCGGCCGTCCTCCTTGGCCATCAGCAGGCGTCCGGCGTGCCACACCGGAGTGGTGTTGGCCACGGTGCGGTCGACGCCTTGCACCGAAGGATCATCGGTAAAAGGATTGCGGTACTTGCCGAACAGCGCCTTGCCCGCCGCCTGCTCGGCCTTGTAGCGCGCGGTTTCCACGAACTTCATCAGGAAGTCCGCCGTGCCATCAGCGTTGAACGAAAGGCGACTGACCATGCCATCGCCCGAAAGCGTGTGGTCATTGTCGAACATGGGCGGAAAAGCGGGATCAGGCACGGCGCGATAAAAGCTGCCACGCACTTCCGCTGGCAGGTCGCCCTCCACCTTCAGCCCGCGCAGGTCCACTTCCTGCCCCACCGGCTCGTTTGCGCCGGTAAAGTAGATCGTCTGCGGATACGCACCCATCACCACACCTCACCCTATCATTTGTTACGGTATGTGTAGCGCAAAGCGCAAGTCAATCAAGCCCACCAATAGGCGGTCGCACGCATTTCGATGCTCACGCGCGGCGGCGCATCGGCAGGGCAGCCGGGCAGGTCGAATGCCACGTGCGGAACGTGGTGTGCGAGCGCAGGATCGCTGTCATTGGTCTTGAACAGGACGGCTTCATCGATCGTCATCTGCGAGAACCAGTGCCAGCGGTGCGCCGGATTGTGCGCGACGACCACCCCCTCGAACGACCACTCTGGCTGCCCCGGCGCATCGAACACGGCATCGGCTGCGATCAGGTCCTGCGCAGAGATACTGCGCGCGTCGCAGAACGCCAGCGGCACGTCCTGCGGCGGCGGCGAGATGGCGCGCCACACGTTGTAGTGCGCGCATCGCACGAAGATCCGCCCGTTCGCCCCTCGTTCGCCGAAGGCCTGCGCCGTGCGGTCCGAGATATCGATATGGGCAAAACGTGCAGGCATCGAATTGTCGAGGCTCCCCGCCTTGCCGCTCTTCTCGGAAAAGCGCAGCAGCCCCGGCGCGCCAACGTGGACAAAGTCCGCACCGGTACGCGCCTGCACCAGGTCCTCGATTTCGCGCATGTGCACGCGCGTCACCTTGTCGCGGTCGGCGAAGTCAGTGACGGCGCTCTTGTGCGGGACGAGCTCGAAGCCCTCGCGGTCGATGCTGGTGCCCAGCCCCCGCGCATCGGTCATGGTCATGGGCACGGGGATGATGTCCACCTCGTCGCGCTCATGGGCGTTGGCATAGTAGCGCGGCCGCGCGAACTTGCGGCCCGAGTAGGCAATCAGCGCTTCCATCATGCTCTCCTCTGCCGGCCTGCTTTTGGCGCGGGTCCGGCTTTAACGCTTTCAATTCACGTCACCCCGGGCCTGACCCGGAGTGACGACAATGGAGGGCAGTGTGATCGCACCCCAAAGAAAAAGGCCCGCCGTTTCGGGCGGGCCTTTTCCAGATCAACCGGCCGCCAGCTGCTGTTCCAGCTCGCCCAGCACGCGGTAACAGTCGAACACCTTCTGCACCGAGCTGTTCGGCTCGCGCCCCTCGCGGATCGCGGCGATGAACTCGCGGTCCTGAAGTTCGATGCCGTTCATGCTGACGTCGACCTTCGAAACGTCGATCGGCTCTTCCTTGCCATTCACCAGATCGTCGTAACGCGCGATGTAGGTCGCGGTATCGCCAATGTAGCGGAAGAAGGTGCCGAGCGGTCCGTCGTTGTTGAACGAAAGCGACAGCGTGCAGATCGCACCGGTTTCGCTCTTCAACTGGATCGACATGTCCATGGCAATGCCCAGCTCGGGATGGATCGGCCCTTCGATGGCATTGGCCTTGACGATCTTGCCCGCCTGATAGGCAAACAGGTCAACCGTGTGCGCGGCGTGGTGCCACAGCAGGTGATCGGTCCACGAACGCGGCTCGCCCTTGGCGTTGATGTTCTTGCGGCGGAAGAAGTAGGTCTGCACGTCCATCTGCTGGACGTTGAACTCGCCTGCCTTGATCCGGTTGTGCACGAACTGGTGGCTGGGGTTGAAGCGACGGGTGTGGCCGACCATGCAGACCTTGCCGGTCTCTTCCTGAACGCGCAGCACTTCCTGCGAATCCGCCCAGCTGTCGGCCAGCGGGATCTCCACCTGCACGTGCTTGCCCGCCTTCATGCAGGCGATGGCCTGCGAGGCGTGCATCTGCGTCGGCGTGCACAGGATCACCGCATCCACATCGTCGCGCGCCAGTGCGTCTTCCAGCTCGGTCGACGAGTGCTTGGCGCCGTACTTGGCGGCAACTGCAGCGGCCTGTTCGCCGGTGCGGCTGATGATCGAGGTGATTTCGACGCCGTCGATGTTCTTCAGGCCATCGAGGTGCTTTTCGCCGAACGCGCCGGCGCCGGCCAGGGCTATGCGCATGTCTGTTCCCTTTCTTGCAAAAAAGGACCGGGCAACCGGTGAGGTTGCCCGGCAAGGGTGGATTGGGTTTGTCAGTCCGCGGGTTCGAGCACGATGTGCCCGATCGCGGTGTTGCTGCACGGAATGTGATAATGGCGGTTGAGGCGCTTGACCTTCTTTCCCAGCGCCCCGCGCATGATCAGCCACATCACCATCTCGATGCCTTCGCTGCCGGTTTCGCGCAGGTACTCGATGTGCGGAATGTGGCGGACATCGTCATTGTCCGATTCCAGCATGTCGAGGAACTTGTTGTCCCACTCACGGTTGAGTAGCCCGGCGCGCGGGCCCTGAAGCTGGTGGCTCATGCCGCCGGTGCCCCAGATCTGCACGTTGAGGTCCTCGGGGAAGCTTTCCACGGCGCGGGCAATCGCCTCGCCCAGCGCCCAGCACCGGTTGCCCGAGGGGACGGGGTAGGTGACGACGTTCACCGCCAATGGCACGACCTTGACCGGCCATTTCTCCGGCTGGCCGAACATCATCGAAAGCGGCACCGTCAACCCGTGGTCGACGTCCATCTCGTTGATGATGGTCATGTCGAAGTCTTCGAGGATCAGGCTCTGCGCGATGTGCCAAGCGAGGTCGGCATGGCCTTCCACGTCCGGCACCGGGCGCGGGCCCCAGCCTTCGTCGGCCGACTTGTAGTGCTCGCCGCAGCCGATCGCGAAAGTCGGGATGATGTTCGCGTCGAAGGCCGAAGCGTGGTCGTTGTAGACCAGGATCACCACGTCGGGCTTTTCGCGGGCTTCCCATTCGCGGGTCCACTCGTAGCCCTTGAAGATCGGGCCGAAGTAGTCGTCCTGCCACTTGCCCTGGTCGACAGCGACGCCAAGCAGCGGAACGTGGCTGGAGCCGACGCCAGCAGTAATCTTGGCCATGTCAGTAGCCTCCCTTGATCGAGCGATTGCCTTCGGGCTTGCGGCCGCCTTCCAGCATCATCTGGCGATATTCAGGCCAGGTCATGTCGGTCATCGTGCTGACCGCCTCGGCAAACGGCAGCCCGTCCGAAGAGAAAAGCTTCGAGAGGAAGTAGACGTTCCCGCCAAGGTCGAGCAACGCGTTGTAGTCGCGCCGAAGCAGCGCCTGCTTGGCTTCCTCGCTGATCTTCCACTCGTCGAGATAGGCGCGCTCGTCGGCCTTGAACCGTTCGCGGTTCTCCGGCTTCATCAGGCTCATCGCGAACTGGTTGATCCAGTAGCCCTTGCGGGCGCGGGCAGCGGTGTAGACGCGGGTGCCCGGAATGTCCTCGAACTCGGCGAGGTATTCGTGGATGTTCTGGGTCGGCTTGGCTGTTTCGGTCACAGGCCCCTCTCCTTCAGCTTGGCGTCGAGGCGCGGAAACACGCGGCGCGCGTTGCCCTCGAAGATCGCGTGGCGTTCGGCATCGCTAATGTCGAGTGCGTCGACATAGCGCTTGGTATCGTCGAAATAGAACCCGGTGGTCGGGTCGATCCCACGCACCGCGCCGACCATTTCCGACCCGAACAGGATGTTCTTGTTCTCGATCACGTCGGCCAGCAGGTCGATGCCCGGCTGGTGATAGACGCAGGTGTCGAAAAAGATGTTGTTCATCAGGTGCGTGTCGAGCGACGGCTTCTTGAGCATGTCGGCAAGGCCGCGATAGCGTCCCCAGTGGTAGGGCACCGCGCCGCCGCCATGCGGAATGATGAAGCGCAGGGTGGGGAACTTGCTGAAGAGGTCGCCTTCGAGCAGCTGCATGAAGGCGATGGTGTCAGCCGCGATGTAGTACCCGCCCGTCGCATGCATCGCCGGGTTGCACGATCCCGATACGTGGATCATCGCCGGAACGTCCAGCTCGCACATCTTCTCGTAGAACGGGAACCAGTATTCATCGGTCAGCGGCGGATGCTTGAAGTGGCCACCGCCCGGATCAGGGTTGAGGTTGCAGCCGATGAAGCCGAGCTCGTTCACGCAGCGCTCCAGCTCGCGGATCGAGGACGACATGTCCGCTTCCGGAGACTGCGGCAGCATGCACACGCCCGCGAAGGTCTCAGGGTAAAGCCCGACAACGCGCGCGATCAGGTCGTTGCAGACCTGCGCCCACTTCACCGCGACCGACTGATCGCCAACGTGCGGGGCCATGGCCGAAGCGCGGGGGGAGAAGATCGTCATGTCCGCGCCACGCTCCTTCAGCAGGCGCAGCTGGTTCGATTCGATCGTCTCGCGGATCTCGTCATCCGAGATTTCGGGATAGGGCGGGCACTCGGTCCCGGCCTTGAATGCGGCTTTCTGCTTCTCGCGCCATTCGTCGTGCGCCTTTGGCAGCACGGTGTAGTGGCCGTGGCAGTCGATGATCATGGTCATGCGACTTCAGTCCTCTTAGCGTTGAATGCGATTGTCTTGCCCGCCTGCTCGCGCTGGCGCTTCACGGTCCCGCTGGTCATCACCGGCTCGATGCCCAGCGATTCCAGCGTCTTGCAGCTCTCTTCCATCTCGGCCGCACGACGGAGCCCATGCGTCGTCATGCGCTCGACATTGTACTCGGCGCGATCGAACCAGCTCTGCGCCTTCTCGCTGGCGTCCAGGGAGGACAAAACCTCGTCCACCACGCCGGCCTTCGTCGCCGCCAGCATCATTTCGGCGGTCAGCGCCTCGATGCCCTTTACCATGATCGAGCGGATCATCTTGATTGCGCTGGCCCGGCCGATCTCGTCCCCAACCACTCGCGTCTTGGCAAAGCCTGCCGCCTGCAGCCGCGCCCCGGCCTCTGCTGCATGGGCACCCGAAATCAGCAGCGGCACATTCATCCGAGCGGGGTTGACCGGGGCCAGCACCGCAACGTCGACATAACGCCCGCCTGATGCCTCGATCGCCTTGGCGGCGGCCCGCTTGGTGTCGGGTGCCACCGAATTCATGTCGCACCAGAGCGCGCCCGGCTTCAGCAGACCGGCATAATCCTCAGCCGCAGGCAGCGCCGAATCCGCCGTCACCAGCGACAGCACCACGTCGGCATCGCCAAGCGCATCTTCGGCCGAGCCGCAGATCACCACGCCCGCCTCTTCCATCACCGCCCGTCGTGCCGGGTTGATGTCGAAGGCCAGCGCCGCAGACTCCCAGCCTGCCGCCTTGGCAAAAGTGGACCCGGCCTCACCGAAGCCGATCAGGGCAATCACGCTCTCCATGGCGCCGGTCCTGCGCGGCAAGGCGCAAAGGAACAAATGCAAACATCGCCACAGGTATAAATTTATGCAAACCCTTCTGCGGCAACCTCGCGCAGCAGGGCGACGAAGGCGGCCTGAGGAGCAGTTGGCCGCCAGCCTTCTCGCGTGGTGATGCCGATGGTCCGCGCCACCGGCACCGGCGGCGGCAGCGTTGCCAGCACGCCCGCGTCCAGTTCCACCGCCAGTTGCGCCGGGGACAGCAGCGTCAGCGCGTCAGATCCCAGCAGCAATTGCCGCACCGTCAGCACCGATCCGCACTCGATCCCCACCCGCGGCGGCTCCGCCCCGGCGCCGCGCATCATGCCTTCCCAGTAGTGGCGCAACGGCGTGTCGCTGGCGGGCAGAATCCACGGAAACGCCGCCAACGCGGCGCCATTCACCGTGCCTGCCAGCAAGGGATGCCCGGCGCGCATCACCAGTGCAGGACGATCTTCGAACACCGCCTCCTGCGCCAGATCATCAAGCGATGCCGCATCACGAAGCGCGCCCAGCATCAGGTCCACTTCACCGTCGCGCAAAGGTCCGGAAAGCTCGGCATGGCTCCCTTCCACCACTGCCACATCCACCCCCGGATGGGCTCCGGCAAAGCGCAGGATCGTCTCGGGCAGCCAGCGCGCGCGGCTCAGCGGCATGGCGCCAACCACCACCCGCCCCGCCGCCTTGCCCTGCCAGGCCGCCACTTCGGCAAGGCCTGAACGCAGTTCCGCCATCGCCAGGCCGAACCCGCGTGCGCGCCTTTCGCCCGCAGGCGTCAGCATCACCGAACGCCCGCGCCGGTCCACCAGCCGCTGCCCCAGCGCCACCGAAAGATCCGCCACCGCCCGGTGCAGCGAGGCCGACGAAAGCCCCGTCGCTTCCGCCGCCACTGCATAGGACCCAGCCCTCGCCAGCGCGAGGAACGCCCGCAATTGCGTGCCAGTCACGCGCGGAGAGCCGACATGCGCAATCGCAGCTTCGGCACGCGGTGCAAGCAGCAGCGCGGGCTCGGTCGGCGTCATGCCGGCCGGCCCACGTTCGAACAGCGCACATCCCAGGTCCGCCTCCAGCCGGGCAATCGCCTGCGTCAATGCAGGCTGCGTCAGGTTCACCGCCCGCGCCGCCCGCGTCACGCTGCCGTGGCGCACGGTCGCCGCAAACGCCGCGATGTGGCGGACATTGATCGCATGGAGTTGCATGGTGCATCGCTTAGCATTTCCTTATGGGCAGTGCCAAACATTGCATTGGTTCCTCGCGCCCCGCAGTCGCATGGAACCGGCGAAGATTTTTCATGGGAGCCGGAAATGTCGGGAATCGTCGTCCAGAACATCGAACGTGCCGATCCAGCCGTGATCGATGGCCTTGCCGCCTGCGGCGTCGCCACCGTCCACGAAGCGCAAGGCCGCACCGGCCTGCTGGCCTCCTACATGCGCCCAATCTATCGCGGCGCGCGCATCGCCGGCAGCGCCGTCACCATCAGCGCGCCTCCGGGTGATAACTGGATGGTCCACGTCGCCATCGAACAGCTCCAGGCCGGAGACATCCTGCTCCTCGCCCCGACCTCACCGTGCGAAGACGGCTACTTCGGCGATCTTCTCGCCACCAGCGCGCAGGCGCGCGGCTGCCGTGGCCTGGTGATCGACGCTGGCGTGCGCGACGTGCGCGACCTCACGGAAATGAACTTCCCCGTCTGGTCCAAGGCGATCTACGCGCAAGGGACGGTCAAGAACACGCTGGGTTCGGTCAACGTCCCCGTGGTCTGCGCCAACGCGCTGGTCAATCCCGGTGACGTGATCGTGGCCGACGATGACGGCGTCTGCGTGGTGCCGCGCGAAAAGGCCGCCGAAGTGCTCAAGGCCGCGCAGGCCCGCGAAGCCAACGAAGGCGAAAAGCGCGAGAAGCTGGCAGCAGGCGTCCTCGGCCTCGACATGTACAAGATGCGCGAACGCCTCGAGAAGGAAGGCCTCAAGTATGTCTGAGGGCGCAATCCCCAAAGGCATACAATGCATGTGGATGCGCGGCGGCACGTCCAAGGGCGGGTACTTCCTCAGGGATGACCTGCCCGCCGACACTGCGACACGCGACGCCTTCCTCCTGGCCATGATGGGCAGCCCCGATCCCGTGCAGATCGACGGAATGGGCGGCGCCGATCCCCTGACCAGCAAGGTCGCGGTCGTTTCCAAGTCCAGCCGCGAGGGCATCGACGTCGACTACCTGTTCCTGCAGGTCTTCGTCGATCAGGCGATCGTCACCGATGCGCAGAACTGCGGCAATATCCTTGCCGGCGTGGGTCCCTTCGCGATCGAGCGCGGACTGGTGGCGGCCACCGGCGATGAAACCCGCGTCGCCATCTTCATGGAGAACACCGGCCAGGTCGCCGTCGCCACGGTCAGCACGCCCGATGGCAAGGTCACCTACAAGGGCGACGCGAAGATCGACGGGGTTCCCGGCTCCCACGCGCCGGTGCCACTCGAATTTCGCGATACCGCCGGTTCCTCGTGCGGCGCGCTCCTGCCCACCGGCAACGCCGTCGACGAAGTGAATGGCGTGGCTGTCACCCTGATCGACAACGGCATGCCCTGCGTGGTGATGAAGGCCGAGGATCTCGGCATCACCGGCTACGAAGACCGCGACTGGCTAGACAATGCGAGCGATCTCAAGGCGAAGATCGAAGCCATCCGCCTCGCCGTCGGCGAACGCATGAATCTGGGTGACGTGAAGGAAAAGTCCGTCCCCAAGATGATGCTCGTCGCCCCGCCGAAGAATGGCGGCGCGGTAACCGTGCGCAGCTTTATCCCCCACCGCGCCCACGCCACCATCGGCGTCCTCGGCGCGGTCAGCGTCGCCACCGCCTGCCTGATCCCCGGCTCGCCCGCCGCCGAGGTAGCCTCGATCCCCGAAGGCAGCCGCAAGCTGCTCTCGGTCGAACACCCCACCGGCGAAATGAGCTGCGTTCTGGAAGTGGACGACGCCGGCGAAGTCCGCACCGCCGCCCTCCTGCGCACCGCGCGCAAGCTGATGGATGGAGTAGTATTTGCATGACCGACCAGAACCGCATCATCAGCTGGCACGCCAATCCATCGAAGCCGCGCTACACCCCGCCACCCGGCGCGGTTGATGCGCATTGCCATGTCTTCGGCCCGATGGCGCAGTTCCCGTTCAGCGCCAAGGCCAAGTACCTGCCGCAGGATGCCGGCCCGGACATGCTCTTCGCCCTGCGCGATCACCTGGGCTTCGAGCGCAACGTCATCGTTCAGGCCAGCTGCCACGGCACCGACAATGCCGCCACGCTCGACGCCATCGCCAAGTCGAACGGAAAGGCCCGCGGCGTCGCCGTGGTCGATCCCGCGATCTCGGAAGCAGACCTTCACGCCCTGCACGAAGGCGGCATCCGCGGCATCCGCTTCAACTTCCTGAAGCGCCTTGTCGACGACGCGCCCAAGGACAAGTTCCTCGAAGTCGCACAGCGCCTGCCCAAGGGCTGGCACGTGGTAATCTATTTCGAGGCGGACATCCTCGAGGAACTGCGCCCGTTCATGGACGCCATCCCCGTCCCCCTCGTGATCGACCACATGGGCCGCCCCGACGTGCGCCAGGGACCGGACGGTGCCGACATGAAGGCCTTCCGCGCCTTCCTCGACAGTCGCGATGACATCTGGTTCAAGGCCACCTGCCCCGACCGCCTCGATGCCATCAAGGAAGGCGGCGCGGGCGATCCGTGGAATGCCTTTGCCGATGCCGTGGCGCCGCTGGTGGGCGATTATCAGGACCGCGTGCTGTGGGGCACCGACTGGCCGCACCCAAACATGGACACCGAAATCCCCGACGACGGCCACCTCGTCGACATGATCCCGCGCATCGCGCCGACCGAGGAACTCCAGCGCAAGCTGCTCATCGACAACCCGATGAAGCTGTACTGGGCAGATTGAGGACGGCGGGCGAGAGCTTCAACCGATTGCGCTTGCAGCATGGTGCGATAGTCTGCGAACCATGCTGCATCGCCATCTGCCTCTCACCGTCCTCGCCCTGCTGGCCCTGATCCCCACCACGGCAAGCGCCGAAACGCTCTATGTCCGTGCCGGGCGGCTGATCGATCCGGAAGCCGGACGGGTTCTCGCCGCGCAGGTGATCAAGGTCGAGGATGGGCGCGTCGTGGCTGTGCAGCCCGATGGCCCCCTGCCTGCGGGTGCCAACGTCGTGGATTGGTCGGCCTTCACCGTCCTGCCCGGCCTAATCGACTGCCACGTACACCTCGCCGACGTCGAACAGTCCAGCAACGTCGCCGAGCCGCTGCTCCATTCGGCCATGGAGATCGGCTTCATCGGCGCGCGCAATGCTAGGAAGACCCTGCTCGCAGGCTTTACCTCGGTGCACGATGTCGGCTCCTTCCGCGCCTATGCCGATGTCGAACTGCGCAACGCCATCAACCGTGGCGACGTGCCCGGCCCTCGCATCAGCGCGGTTGGAGCTTATGTCACCATCCCCGGCGGCGGCGGCGAGGTCACCGGCTTCTCGCCCGATGTCACCGTCCCTGCCGACATGCGCGCCGGCGTCGTCACCGATGCGGCGGACGTTACCCGCAAGGTCAACGCGCTGTTCCAGAACGGCGCGGATTCGATCAAGCTGATCGCCACCGGTGCAGTGCTGGCGCAAGGCACCGAACCCGGTCAGATCGAACTGTCGGGCGAGATGATGAAGGCAGCGGTCGACGTTGCCCGCCAGCGCGGATCATGGGTCACCGCCCATGCCCATGGCGCCGCCGGAATCAAGCTTGCCATCCAGTCGGGCGTCAAGGCGATCGAGCATGCCAGCCTGATCGACGATGAAGGCATTGCCCTTGCCAAGGCGCGCAGCGTCTGGCTCGACATGGATATCTACAACGGGGATTTCATCGCCGAGGTCGGCAAGCGCGATGGCTGGCCTGCCGACATGCTGCGCAAGAACGACGAGACCACCCAAGCCCAGCGCGCAGGCTTCCGCAAGGCGGTCAAGGCCGGGGTCAGGCTCAGCTATGGCACCGACGCCGGGGTCTTCCCCCACGGCGCCAATGCGCGGCAGTTCAAGTACATGGTCCGCTACGGAATGACGCCGATGCAGGCAATCCAGTCTGCCACCACTGTCGCCGCCGACCTGCTCGGCTGGAGCAAGGACGTCGGCGCACTCTCGCCCGGCCATTGGGCCGACATGATCGCAGTCACCGGGGATCCCCTGGCCGATATCGCCGTCCTCGAAGACGTGCGCCATGTCATGAAGGGTGGCGAATTGGTGAAATGAGCGAAAAGGGGCGGCCCGGATCGAGCCGCCCCGATCTGCCGGCAAGGGAGGACCGGCAAGAGCCGGCAGGGCCGGAGGGGGACGGCCTGCCAGATGGCAATCACTGCTTGGTCAGAGCAGCTTCCAGGTCACTGGCACGACGATGGCCGTGGCGCCGCCCGGCGGTGGCGGCACCGAACCGGCGCGCGTCGGCATGGCCAGCGCCTCCTTGTCGAGCGTGCTCGAGCCCGAGGGCGCGACAAGTTCGGTTCGCTCGATGTTGCCGCCAGCGCCGACGAACACCTTGACTTTGGCCGTGCCTTCCTCGCCGCGCATCTGCGCCGTGCGTGGATAGGTCTGCTTGGACGCGATGATGCGCGTCACCTGCTTCTGCCACTCGGCAGACTGCGCAAAGGCAGGCATGGCGGTTGCGGCAAAGGCAAGCGAGGCAATGCCAAGTGCGATCCTGTCGATAATCTTCATGGGTCGTTCCTTCGATCTTCTTGAATGACGTTGCGGCTTTCAGAATTCGGACCAATCGTCCTCGTCGACCTTCAGGGCAGTATTGCCGAGGACCGGAGCGGGGCGCGCTGCAGGCTGCGCGGCGGGCTCTGCCGTCGCAGTAGCCACGGGCAGCGGAGCGGGCTTCGACGCTGCGGGCGCAGAAGCTTGCGGCTTGGCGGAGAGCAGTGCCGATGAGCGGGCCTGGCCGCTCGTACCAAGGCGGAAGCGCCCGACCTGCTCGACCAGCGCAATGGTCTCGTTCGAGAGATTGCGCGTTCCGGCCGAGCTTTCCTCGACCATCGCGGCATTGCGCTGGGTAAAGCTGTCCATCGAACCGACCATCGCCGAGATGTCGGCAATGCCGGCCGCCTGCTGTCCGGCAGCCTCGGCGATCTGGTCTACCAGCTCCGAGACCGCACTGACTTCGTTGACGATCTGCCGCAGGGCCTCACCGCTCGATTCGACCAGGGCAACCCCGCCGCTGACCTCTTCGGTGCTCTTGCCGATCAGGTCGCGGATCGATTTGGCGGCATCGGCAGACCGCTGCGCCAGGGCACGCACTTCGGTGGCGACCACCGCAAAGCCCTTGCCGGCATCACCGGCACGCGCGGCCTCGACTCCGGCATTGAGCGCCAGCAGGTTGGTCTGGAAGGCAATGCCGTCGATGACCCCCACGATCTCGGCCATCTCGCGCGAACTGGCCTCGATGCTGCGCATGGCGGCCACGGCACGATTGGCGGTATCGCCAACACCGTCGGCGGTGTTGCGGGCCACAGACAGGCGGGTGCTCGTCTGCTTCACGTTCTCGGCCGTGGTCCTGACCGAGGAGCTGAACTCGGTGATCGTGCGCGATGTTTCAGCCAGCGATGTCGCCTGCTGCTCGGTGCGCAGCGCCAGGTCCGATGCCGCGCTCGAAATCTCGTCCGTACCAAGCTTGATCGTGTGGCAACCCTCGACGATCTTGCCGAGCACCCGCTCAAGCGCGGTCACGGCAGCATTGTAGTCGACATGCAGCTTTGCCAGCGCGCCCGATCCGTTCTCCTTGACGCGGAAGGTCAGGTTTCCTTCGGCCAACGCGGTCAGTCCCTCGCCGATCTCATCGATGGTCAGCTGCACTTCGCGGGCGCGCTGCTTCTCGGCTTCGGCGCGGGCATGGTCGGATGCGAAGACATCGCGGAAGCGATCAAGCGCGCGGGCAAGCTGGCCAAGTTCGTCGGACCGGGAAAGGCCCGGGACGGCGACGTTATGATTTCCATCGATCAGGCGCGACACGGCGTCCGACATCGACACCACCGGCTTGGCGATGTTGCGAATGAGATAGACCAGCAGGACAACCGCGCTGAGCAGAGCAAGGCCAAGCGCCGCAAGGGTGAACTTGCGCGCCGAGGCATAGATCTTCTCGGCATTGGCGGCGACCGCAGCGCCGTCCTTCTTGTTGGCCTCGATAACGGCGAGGATCGTGTCTTCCAGGGCATAGAAGGTATCGATGCCCTCGCCATCGTGCATCACCTGGGCGCCCCGGGTGTCGCCGCCGATCGCCATCGCCTGCATGGTTTCATCCTGGGCAAGGAAAGTCGCCCAGGCTTGCTTCAGCGCGGCCGTCCCGGTCTTCTGATCCGGCGTGATGGCAAGTTTCTCGAACTCGACGATTTCCGCATCGATCGCGCTGCGCGCATTCCTGAGCAGTTTCTGGCCGCGCGCCACGGCCTCGGGCGTCTCCCCACTGAACATCTCGTCCTGCTTGAGGCGATATTGCGAGGTGAAGGCGTGGATATCGCCGAGCTTTTCCGCGCTGGGTATCCAGATGTCGCGCTGTTCGGCGGCAATGGCATTGACCTCGCCGATCTTCGAAATCGCGAACAGGCCCATGCCTGCCATCGCCGCAAGCAGCAGTGCAAAAGCAGCGATGAATTTTTTGGTTATGTTGAAGCTGAACATCAATGTTCCCCGACAGGCCTTGCGGCATGTCACTCGCTTATGCCGGGAGGGGGGAACTTTCCGTATCGCGACGGCCCCGTAGAGTCGCGCACTGGCGGAGAAAGGTTTTCTCCAGCCAGATTGCCACAACGCTACTGTTTGCGCAGCTTTCGGCCCGATATGGGCCACCTTCATGGTTAATGTTGCCGGGGGGTCAAGCGCCCAGAAGATGCAGTGTCACGCGCCGACGATGGCCTGCCCGGCGGTGCTCGCACAAATATATGCCCTGCCACGTGCCCAGTGCCAGTCGCCCCCCGACCAGCGGAATCGATAGCGACACGCCCGTGAGTATCGACTTCAAATGCGCCGGCATGTCGTCGGGACCTTCATCGTCATGGGCATAGCCACCGTTCTCCGGCGCAAGACGCGAAAGCCAGCGAACGATATCGCCCCGCACTTCGGGCGCTGCATTCTCCTGGATGGTCAGTGAAGCCGAGGTATGGCGGCAGAACACGGTCAGCAAGCCGGTGGCCATGCCCTGTTCGCCAGTCCAGCGCACCACATCGCGGGTTATCTCATGCAGGCCTTGGCCCGGGGTAGCGATGGTGATCTCGGTGGCAGACTGGCGCATGACGGCCTTATGGCAGCATATGCCCTCGCCGCGCCAGACCTCGCAGCCGTCCGACCCACACCCCACACAACACCGTCACCCCGGGCTTGACCCGGGGTCCCGCTTTTCTTCCTGCACACCCTCGCAACAAGAAAGCGGGATCCCGGGTCAAGCCCGGTATGACGACCGAGGGTGGTGCAAAGATAACTTGACAAAAAGAACCATATAGGTTATACGCCCCGCCCACAGGTCAGGAGAGGGCACAAGGCCAACCCGCTCCTCTCCCTCGGACGCCGACACATCGTGAAGGTCTCCGGCGCGATCGGTGCGGCAGGTGCGCAGCCGGTTCAACGAGGGGCGAGCCCCAAGACCCACCGGGCAAACCCTGCCGTTACCCAAGGACAGACAGGACAACCCAGGGCTGATAGCACGGCGCCGAACCCTGAGCGACGCTGCGGATGCGGAACCCGCCATGATTGTGCGACTGTGTCAGCACAAACGACAGGTTCTTTTCACGCAGCCGCTTGCCAGAAGCCCAGGCAGTACGCGAGCCGCTGCCAAAGCTTCGTCCTTTCGCATGTGTCCGACCATCAGGCTGAGCCGACAAGGGGCCCGGAACCGCCCCCGGCCACTCGCAACCGGTCCCGCGCCCCATCCCTTGCGTGCCAGACGGCACCGCACCGGTCGCGCGATCTGTCACTTCCCACCGGCGCACCGGTCCGCATTCGCCAGCGGATGCCTACTCATAACACCCCTGCGTCCCCGCGCAGGCGGGGACCTCGGTGTTCTTACGGAACCTCACAGTAAACCGACTGAGGCCCCCGCCTGCGCGACGAGCCGAAGGACGGGGGAGCGGGGGTGGCAAATCAGGCGCCCCCCTTGCAACCACCGCCTCTCCCCGCCACAGCAACGCCATGCCGTTCGAGATAGCCAGCAGCGCAATTGCGACGATGACGGTGGCGGCCCGCGATGCCTGCCCCGACGAGGCGTGCGGCCTACTGCTTGGCTGTGGCACCCGCGTGGAAACCGCCGTTCGCACCGCCAATGTCGCGGCCGACCCGGCGCGCCATTTCGAGATCGATCCCGCCGCCCTCATCGCCGCGCACAAGGCGGCGCGGGCTGGCGGGCCGGACGTTCTCGGCTATTTTCACACGCATCCCAACGGCCTTGCCCGCCCGTCATCCACCGACGCAGCCAGCGCCGCGCACGATGGCAAGGTCTGGGCGATTGCCGCGCCGCTCAGCGACGGCCAACGGGACAAGCCGTGGGCAATTACGTGTTGGCACGATGGCCCGAACGGGTTCGAAGCGCTTTCCTATGCGGTCATCGCTGGCTAAGGCTGTAAGGCATCAACCCGTTTGCTCGCACAGAGCCCCTTGCGCAGACCACTGATCCAAAAAGGCCTTCCATCAGAACATGACAGCACCTGCTTCCGCGCTCGATCTCGCCAGCCTGCTCTGCTCGCGCCTTTGCCATGACATGCTCAGCCCGGTGGGTGCGCTTTCCAACGGTCTCGAACTCCTCGTCGAGGAGAAGGACCCCGAAATGCGCCAGCGCTGCTTCGAACTGCTCGAACAGAGCGCGAAGGCGTCGGCAGACAAGCTCAAGTTCTTCCGCCTCGCCTTCGGTGCGGCCGGCGGCTTCGGCGATTCCGTGCCGGTGAACGAGGCGCGCGCCCTGATCGATGCGCTGGCCGGCAGCAACGGGCGTGTCGCGGTGAACTGGATGTTCGGCGTCGATGCCTTGGCCAAGCCCGCGGTGAAGACCCTGCTCAACCTCGCCCTGATCGGGCTCGACGCGCTGGTCCGCGGCGGCACGCTCGATATCGGTGCAGAAGTGAATGGCGGTGCGATCGAGATCGTCGTGCGCGCCGCCGGGCAGCGCGTGGCGTTTGATCCGGCCGTCGGTCAGGCGCTTGAAGGCACGTTGGCTGCAAGCGAACTGTCCAGCAAGACGGCGCCCGCCGCGATGGTCCAGCAGCTTGCCGCCTCGGTCGGCGGCGGGGTGCAGGTCCACGTCACGGCGGAAAGCCTGGTCATGGGCGCAGTGCTCCCGGCAGCCTGATCCATGATGCGCCGCTGGCTCGTCCATCGCGAGGTGCCATCGCCGAACTGGAACGAGCGCAAGCTGCCGGTCACCATGGTGGTGCTGCACTATACCGGCATGGAAACCGCACAGGCGGCGCTTGACCGGCTCTGCGATCCGGCAGCCGAAGTCTCGGCGCACTACATGATCGACGAGGACGGCACCGTCACCGGCCTGGTGGACGAGGACAAGCGCGCCTGGCACGCCGGGCGGTCCTCCTGGCGCGGGATCACCGATATAAACTCGGCGAGCGTCGGGATCGAACTGGTAAATCCCGGCCACGAATTCGGCTACCGCCCGTTCCCCGACGCACAGATCGAGGCGCTGCTGCCGCTGCTCGCCGATATCGTCAAGCGGCACAACGTGCCCCGCGCCAACGTTGTCGGCCATTCCGACGTTGCCCCGGCGCGCAAGGAAGATCCGGGCGAGTTGTTCCCGTGGGAATTGCTCGCTCGGCACCGCCTCTGCCTGCCCACACCCAAGCTCTCGATGCGGCTGCTCTACGACAACGAGGCTGCGTTCTTCCTCGCCCTCGAACGCTTCGGCTATGACATTTCCGATCAGGAAGCCGCAGTGCGCGCCTTCCAGCGGCGCTGGCGGCCACACCGGATCGATGGGCAGGTCGATGGCCAGATCGGCGCATTGCTGTTCGAACTCCTGTTGGAACGCGATCTCGGTCATGCTAGGTGACCGCTCGCCAGGGGGCCGGGCAGCCGCGTGATCGCAAGATCCCGAGGAAAGTCCGGGCTCCACGAAACAAGGGTGGCGGGTAACGCCCGCCGGGCCTGACACCGCAAGGTGGAAGGTCAAGGGAAAGTGCCACAGAGAGCAGACCGCTAGTCCGCAAGGACGAGTAAGGGTGAAAGGGTGCGGCAAGAGCGCACCGCGCGACCGGCAACGGAAGCGGCACGGCAAACCCCACCCGGAGCAAGATCGAATAGGGACTGCGCGCTCTTCCGAGCAGGCTTGTTTCGGGCCAGCAGTCCGGGTTGATTGCTTGAGCGTTCCGGCAACGGTCCGCCTAGAGGAATGGCTGCCAGCGGCGATACGGTCCACTTGTGGGATACCGTCGGCGCTACAGAACCCGGCTTACAGGCCCCCTGGCGCTTCGATGGTTTCCTACAGCGCTGCAAGTTGTTAGGACGGGTCCATGTCCGGCGGCCATCATCACCATCACGATCATCATGGGCATGGGCACGGGCATGACCACCATGGCCATGGCCATTCCCACGCTCCCGCCAGCTTCGGCCGGGCCTTTGCCGTCGGCATCACGCTGAACCTCGGCTTTGTCGTGGTCGAGGCGGTCTACGGTGTGATGGCCGGTTCGATGGCGCTGGTGGCAGATGCCGGACACAACCTGTCCGACGTGCTGGGACTCGTCATCGCCTGGACCGCCAGCGTGCTGGCAGCGCGGCCGCCCTCGGCCCGCTTCACCTATGGCTTCAAGTCCAGCTCGATCCTGGCCGCCCTCGGCAATGCCGCGTTCCTGCTGGTCGCGCTGGGCGCCATCCTGGTCGAGACGATCCGCCGGCTGATAGAGCCCGAGCCGGTTGCGGGTGGTCCGGTCATGGCGGTAGCCGCCGTCGGCATCGTGATCAACACCGTCACGGCGCTGATGTTCATGCGGGGGCGCAAGCACGATATCAACATCCGCGGCGCCTACCTGCACATGGCTGCAGACGCTGCGGTTTCGGCCGGCGTCGTTGTCGCAGGCCTGCTGATCACGCTGACAGGTGCGCAATGGATCGATCCGGTCACCAGCCTTGTCATTGTCGGCATCATCGCCGCAGGCACATGGGGGCTGCTCAAGGATTCGCTGCGCATGGGCCTGCACGCCGTTCCGCCCGGAATCGACGAGCAGAAAGTGCGGCACTTCCTCAACTCGCTGAGCGGGGTCGAGGCGGTGCACGATCTGCACATCTGGCCGATGAGCACGACCGAGACCGCGCTGACCGCGCACCTCGTGATGCCGGGCGGCCATCCCGGTGACAGCTTCCTCCACCAGCTCGCGCATGAACTGGACCATGATTTCGGCATTGGCCACGCAACCGTCCAGGTCGAGACGATCGATGGCCACGAATGCGCGCTGTTGCACGATAACGTGGTGTAAACAGCCCCATCGTGCATCCCTCAATGTCCCAAGAGACAGGTCGCAGGGCACGGCACAGAGGGCCATATCGGCATCAGGAGACGTTCCGATCGGGGCAGACTTACCCCTCCGCCCCGGTTCCTCCCTTGATCCCCGGCTACTCGTTCCCTTCGGCCGGGGTACCAATTCTTCAGGCGCGCTGCCCCACGCAGCGCGCCTATTTTTTGCCAATTACACTTCGTAATCAAGCACATGCACCATGGGCCATGTGGAATCGCCCCGTGCAGCTACCACCTCTGGTCGCGGAGGGGCGGGCCGGCAGCCTCAGATCTTGCGCCGGATACAGCCACGTTTCGACCAAGGAGTTACCGATGAGCTCGAAGTTCCTGATCGCGGCCCTCGCCGCTACTGCCGCCACTGCAGCACCCGCGTTCGTCACGCCTGCCTTCGCCAACCACCATGAAGAGACCAAGATGGTCGGCGGCGCCGCAATGTACCCCTCGAAGACCATCGTCGAGAACGCGGTGAACTCGGCCGATCACACCACGCTGGTCTCCGCGGTCAAGGCCGCCGGCCTCGTCGATACGCTGAATGGCACCGGTCCGTTCACCGTCTTCGCTCCCACCAACGCTGCCTTCGCCAAACTGCCTGCAGGCACTGTCGACACCCTGCTCAAGCCCGAGAACAAGGCCACGCTGACCAAGGTCCTGACATACCACGTCGTGCCGGGCAAGGTGACGGCGGCGCAGCTCGTCGCCAAGATCAAGGCCGATGGCGGCAAGACCGAACTCACCACCGTCGCGGGCGGCAAGCTCACGGCCTCGCTGATGGGCGATACCGTCATGCTCACCGACGAAAAGGGCGGCATGGCCCACGTGACGCAAGCCGATGTGATGCAGAAGAACGGCGTGATCCATGTGACCGACGCGGTCTCGCTGCCGAACTGATCTTGCTTGCCCCTTCCAAACAGGGGGGCAGTGGCCAACAAAAAGGGCGGGTGCCTCTCGGTACCCGCCCTCTTTCATGTTCAGTCGAAGCCAGAAATCAGGCCGCTTCTTCCTTGCCCTTGTGGACGCGGATCGGTTCCTTGCGGCCTTCGACGACGTCCTTGTCGACCACGACCTCGTTGATGTCGGTCTCGGTCGGCACGTCGAACATGGTGTCGAGCAGCAGGCCTTCAACGATCGAGCGAAGCCCGCGCGCGCCGGTCTTGCGTTCGATGGCCTTCTTGGCGATCGCTTCCAGGGCGTCGTCGGTGAAGGTCAGCGTCACGTCTTCCAGCTCGAACAGCTTGGCGTACTGCTTGATCAGCGCGTTCTTCGGCTCCTTGAGGATCTTGACCAGCGCCTCGATGTCGAGGTCGTTCAGGGTCGCGATCACCGGCAGGCGGCCGACGAATTCGGGGATCAGGCCGAACTTGAGGAGATCCTCAGGTTCCGACTTCTGGAGCAGTTCGCCCACGCGGCGCTTTTCGGGATCGGCAACGTGCGCGCCGAAGCCAATCGAGCGCTTCTGCAGGCGGTCGGCAATGATCTTGTCGAGGCCCGCAAAGGCGCCGCCGCAGATGAACAGGATGTTCGTGGTGTCGACCTGCAGGAACTCCTGCTGCGGATGCTTGCGCCCGCCCTGCGGGGGAACCGAGGCGGTGGTGCCTTCCATCAGCTTGAGCAGCGCCTGCTGCACGCCTTCGCCCGAAACGTCGCGCGTGATCGAGGGGTTCTCGGCCTTGCGGCTGATCTTGTCGATCTCGTCGATGTAGACGATGCCGTGCTGCGCCTTCTCGACGTTGTAGTCGGACGCCTGCAGCAGCTTGAGGATGATGTTCTCCACGTCCTCGCCCACGTAACCGGCTTCGGTCAGCGTGGTGGCATCGGCCATGGTGAAGGGCACGTCGAAGGTCTTGGCAAGCGTCTGTGCCAGCAGCGTCTTGCCCGAACCGGTCGGGCCGACGAGCAGGATGTTCGACTTCGACAGTTCGACATCGCCGCCCTTGCCGCTGTGCTTGAGGCGCTTGTAGTGGTTGTGGACCGCCACCGAGAGCACGCGCTTGGCGCGGTCCTGGCCGATCACGTAGTCGTTCAGAGTCTCGAAGATGTCGCGCGGGGTTGGTACGCCGCCATCCTTCTTGCCGGCGATGCCGGCCTTGGTCTCTTCACGGATGATGTCGTTGCACAGTTCGACGCATTCATCGCAGATGAACACGGTCGGCCCGGCGATGAGCTTGCGCACTTCGTGCTGCGATTTGCCGCAGAAGCTGCAGTAGAGGGTGCTCTTGGTATCCGATCCGGAAAGCTTGGTCATTCGTCCATCCCAGGCGCCTCTCCACGAGAGGCGGGCCCGATCATCCTACTACCGCAAGGGCATTAATCAACCGGACTCGATTACAGTAACGTGATCCTAAGGGGCAAAGCCTTTCGCTGGGCTTAAGGCCTTGACCCTCAGGGTTATTCCTTATGCGGGTGCGCCGCCCGAACCTTCTTCGCCGCCGACCGAATCGGTCACCGGACGCGATTCGAACACCTTGTCGACGAGCCCGAAGTTCTTCGCTTCCTCGGCTTCGAGGAAGGTGTCGCGGTCCATCGCCTTCTCGATCTCGTCGAGCGAGCGGCCGGTGAACTTGACGTAAAGGTCGTTCATGCGCTTGCGGATGCGCAGGATCTCGCGCGCCTGGATCTCGATGTCCGAGGCCATGCCGCGTGCGCCGCCCGAAGGCTGGTGGACCATGATGCGCGCGTTGGGCAGCGCAATGCGCATGCCCGGCTCACCGGCAGCAAGCAGGAACGAGCCCATCGACGCAGCCTGGCCGATGCACACGGTCGACACGCGGGGGCGGATGTATTGCATGGTGTCGTAGATCGCGAGACCTGCCGTCACCACGCCGCCCGGCGAGTTGATGTACATCGAGATGTCCTTCGACGGATTTTCCGATTCGAGGAACAGGAGCTGGGCGATGATCACCGAGGCCATGTGGTCTTCGACTTCGCCGGTCACGAAGATGATGCGTTCGCGCAGCAGGCGCGAATAGATGTCGAAGCTGCGTTCGCCGCGGCTCGATTGTTCGACCACGACCGGGATCAGCGCGCCGGTGACGGGATCGGTGGTGAATTTGCCTTGCGCACTCGATGCGCCGAACAGGTCGAGCATGGAAATCCTCATATGGTTAGGCTTCGCTATGTCGCGTGCCACGACGCGATGTTCAAGGGCGTTAACCCCGAATCCGGGGATTTGCGGGTCGAAAGCCGATTTGGTGACACGCCCGAAGGTGCTGCCGCCATCAAGGCGCTTGCAAGTGCGGCGGGCCGTGCGCAGCATCCGGCGGAGATTCTGGCGTGGGGTCGGCTTGATGAGAATGCTGTTTCTTTGCTCTGCCATGGCCGCTGCTGCACTACCTTCATGCGGCGCGGCGCAGAGTGTGTCCGATTACTTGGCACGATCGCGGCGGTCGACGACTCCGGACCGAAGCTCAACGCGGTGTTGGCGATCAACCCCGATGCGGCGAAGGAGGAGGCTGCCGCCAGGAAGGTCAAGGGACCGCTTGCGGGCAAGGCGGTGCTGATCAAGGACAATATCGAGGTTGCAGGCCCAATGGCCACGACCGCCGGAAGCCTAGCCCTGAAAGACAACGTCACCGGCCGCGACGCTCCGCTTGTCGCAAGGCTGCGCAAGGCGGGAGTGGTGATCCTGGGCAAGACCAACCTTTCGGAATGGGCCAACATCCGCTCGTCCTCCTCGTCCAGCGGCTGGAGCGCGATCGGAGGACAGACGAAGAACCCCCACGCGATCGACCGGACGGCGTGCGGATCGTCATCAGGCAGCGGCTCGGCTGTTGCCGCGGGTCTTGCCTGGGCAGCCATCGGCACCGAGACCGACGGGTCGATCACCTGCCCGGCCTCGGTCAATGGCATCGTCGGCTTCAAGCCTACCGTCGGTATGGTCAGCCGCACCCATGTGGTCCCGATCAGCCACAGCCAGGACACGGCGGGACCGATGACCCGGAGCGTCGCCGATGCCGCGCTGCTGATGAACGCGCTCGCCGGGACCGACCCCGCCGATAGCGCCACCGCCGAGGCCGACAAGCGCAAGGCAGACTTCACCGCAGGCCTCGCCACCGCCAACCTGAAAGGCGTCCGCATCGGCGTGCTGCGCAAGCAGGCGGGCAACCACCCTGCCCTGCTTGCCCTGTTCGACAAGGCGCTGGCCGACCTGAAGGCGGCGGGCGCAGAGCTGGTCGAGATCGCGTTCGAACCCTCGCCCGAGATGGGCCGCGACGAGTTCACCGTGCTGCTCTACGAATTGCGCGAGGACATGGGCGCCTACCTGCGCTCCCTGCCCGCCAAGCAGGGGCCGAAGTCGCTTGCCGACCTGATCGCCTTCAACAAGGCGCATCCAGAGGAACTGCGCTGGTTCGGGCAGGACGTTTTCGAGCAGGCCGAAGCGACGACCGACCAGATCGGCTATACCGCCGCACGCGCCAATTCGCTCAAGCTCGCCGGGGCCGAAGGCATCGACAGGCTGCTGCGCGAGAACAAGGTGACCTTCCTTGTCGCGCCGACAGAGGGCCCGGCCTGGCCGATCGACCTGGTGCTGGGCGATCACTTCGTTGGCGTGGGCGCCGGCAATCTCTCGGCCATTGCGGGATATCCGCATCTGTCCGTGCCGATGGGCGCGGTAGAGGGCCTGCCCATCGGCCTTTCGATCATGGGCGCGAAGTGGGACGACAAGCGCGTATTGGAAGCGGGCGCTGCCTACGAACGCGCCCGGACCACGGCAGTGCCTGTCCCCTCGTTCAAGCGCTGGGGGAGTAAGGTCCCTAGGGTCAGGACCCATTACTCACACCTTCGAGGTTTGAGGCAAAATGGCCCGGCGCAAGGCGGATGGGCGCGGGAATAGTGGTTCTATTTCAAGCCCATCCAACGTAGCGATGGGCCATTTTGGTCAAATCCCTGCGGGACGCCGGAATGGCTTTCATCTCGAACGGAAATCCGCTTGGAAAGGCAACCAGCCTTCCCGGCGCGCATTTCCGCCCGATATGTTCGCCATTCCGGCGCCTCGAAGGTGTGAGTAATGGGTCCTGACCCTAGCCGCCGCGGGACCGGCGGAAGCCTGCTGCCTGGGCCTCTTCCTCGGTGCAGAAGAGCCGCTCGGGCCGGGTCCCGTCATAGTACTTCATGCCGGGCAGGTAATAGATGTACTCGCCATTGCGCTGGCTGACATTGCCCTTGATCGCGCAGCCGAAGGCGTTGCGATAGACCTGGGCCCCGCTAGTCCGCGTCGATCGCGCAACCCCTTGCGCCCTCTGGCTGGCGCTGGCCGCAATACCGGCCTGAGGATGGGCCTTCCTCCAGTCTGATGGCCGATCGAAAGTGCCCTCCCAGATGCCGGCCTTCGCGGTCTTCACGGCCTGCTCCACTTCCAGATAGGGCGCGTCGCCGGGGCTGTTTTCAATGGCAACGGCAAACCCGGCGGCGACCATGGCTTCGGACAGGTCCCGTTCGTCAATCATGCACTGGCCAACCGCGAGGCCTTGCGCGTTCTGCGCCCGGACGCTGCATTTCACCTCACCCGTCTGCAACAGCAGGCCAAGATGACGCTTCGCATCTGCGCCGCAGTCCCAGTTTGTGCCGCCGCGCGCGCATTTCTGGCCGAGTTCGGGCGCGTCGATGCCGAACAGGCGGATACGCTGGCCGGTCATGTCGATCGCGTCGCCATCGAGTGCCGTGGCATTGCCGCTGATGATCTGCGCGGCAGCGGGTAGCGGGGTCGTGGCGAGCAGCAGGGCGATGAAGGCGCGCAAAGGGAATCTCCTGACCGGGGCAGGCCATTCCTTCGCGCAAGCAGGGTTAGGATTTGGTTTGCGCCTGAAATTGCGCCTGAATTTGCGTCTGCGACTGCAGGGCTTCGAGGGCTTCGAATTGCGATTGCAGCGCGCGCTGGCGGGCATTGGCGCGAGCGAGGCTGCTGCGTTTCTGCGCGGTGTCCCTGCGCATCCTGCGCCAGGCCGCCAGGCTGTGGAACCACTGCGAGATGACTTCCAGAAGGCCGCTGCCGCGCGGACGCATGGGGCGTGCGAGCGCGGCAGCGGGGTCGGTTCGGCCACGGTTGCGGAGGCTGTGGCCGAATGGCGTTCAGGCAGTGCTTCGGGAACTTCGGGCTCCAGCGCGAGCGCGCGGTCGAGCAGGTCGATCGTGGTCATGGCAGCCGGAGCCTCCGTGGACGGCAGCGCAGCGATTGCTACAGCCGAAGCTCGCTTCGCGGAGGCCCTGGTCCGATTTGCGGGTTTCTTGCGGCTGGCCTTGCGGGCGGTGGTGGGGCGGCGCTTTGCGCTCTTCCCCTTGGCGACCTTGCGGGGCTTCTTCGATGAGGGCGTGGCTGGCGTTTCCGGCCACGGGATGCTGGCGATCACCGCGCCGCGCGGTGCTGGCAGGACAAGGTGATCGGGAAAGGCTGGCGGATTGGCCTGGCGCAGCAGGAAGGAAGGCTCACGCAGCGAGACTGCCGACACTTTGGAGCGAGGCGCTTTCCCCCTGATGGAAGCGCGGGGCGGACGTGGACGCGAGGCAACACGATTGCGAACGGTGTGCATGGCAGTTCCCCCAGACGAGGTTCCTTGCCGATGGATGCTGGCACAATGCGACTCGGGTGCGAACGGGAGATGGATCGGAAACCGAATGGTCTGCACTTTTCCTAACGAAATACGCATTCAAGCGGCGCGCAATTACGTAGCGCATGGCCAGAAACGCCAACGGCCCGGCGTGCTGATGCGCGCCGGGCCGTCCGAAATCCGGCCTTCGCAAGCCGGATCAATCCGAAATGGATATCAGCCTTCGGCCTTCTTCTTCGGTGCAGCCTTCTTCTTCGGAGCAGGCGCTTCTTCAGCGGCGGCTTCGGCAGCAGGGGCTTCCTCGGCAGCCTTCTTCTTGGGAGCGGCCTTCTTCTTCGGCGCTTCGGCTTCAGCTTCGGCAGGAGCAGCAGCTTCCTCGGCCGGAGCTTCGTCCTTGGCAGCCTTCTTCTTGGCCGGAGCCTTCTTGGCGGCCTGGGCCGGAGCGGCGACAGCGCCTTCCTCAGCCTCGATCGCGGCCTGCAGCTCTTCCTTGGTCACTTCTCGCTCGGTGATTTCGGCCTTGTCGAACAGGAAGTCGACGACCTTGTCCTCATAGAGCGGCGCGCGCAGCTGGGCGGCGGCAAGCGGTTCCGAACGCACGTAGTCGACGAAGCGCTGGCGGTCCTGTTCGCGGTACTGCTGGGCAGCCTGGCGGATCAGCATTTCCATTTCTTGGGCAGAAACGGTCACGCCGTTGGCCTGGCCGATTTCCGACAGGAGCAGGCCGAGGCGCACGCGGCGTTCGGCGATCTTGCGGTAATCGTCCTTCTCGGCCTCGATTTCCTTCAGGGCCTCTTCAGGGTTCTCTTCGTTCTGGGCTTCCTGCTGAAGCTGGGCCCAGATCTGCTCGAACTCGGCATCGACCATCGAAGGCGGCACGGCGAAATCGTGACCGGCGGCAAGCTGATCGAGCAGCGCGCGCTTCATCTGGGTGCGGGTCAGGCCGGCAGTTTCCTGCTCCAGCTGGCCGCGCAGCAGGGTCTTCAATTGCTCGAGGCTTTCGAGGCCGAGCATCTTGGCGAATTCGTCGTTGGCTTCGAACTCACCGGGGTTCTTCACCGCCTTGACCTTGATGTCGAAGGTGGCTTCCTTGCCCTTGAGGTTCTCGGCCGGGTAGTCTTCCGGGAAGGTCACGGTGATGACGGTTTCGTCACCGGCCTTCACGCCGACGAGCTGTTCCTCGAAGCCGGGGATGAAGCGGCCCGCGCCGAGTTCCAGCGGGGTGTCTTCAGCCGCGCCGCCTTCGAAGGCAACGCCATCGACCTTGCCGAGGAAGTCGATGATGATCTGGTCGCCGTCCTTGGCCTTCGCGCCCTTCTTGGCGTCGGTGAAGGACTTCTGGCCAGCGCCGATGCGGGCAACGGCTTCGTCGACTTCGGCTTCGGTGACGGGAACGGTCAGCTTCTCGAGCTTCAGGCCATCGAGCGAGGGCGCTTCGATCTGCGGCAGGACTTCCAGCTCGACGGTCAGTTCGGCGTCCTTGCCTTCGTCATAGCCTTCGCCGAGCGAGACGGCGGGCTGCATCGCGGGGCGCAGCTTGTTGTCGGCAACCAACTTGTCCATCGCTTCGCGGATGGTGGTCTGCAGCGCTTCCTGGTGAAGCGCCGGGCCGTGCATCTTGCGGACGAGGTTGGCGGGCACCTTGCCGGGGCGGAAGCCGGGCATGCGCACCTGCGGCGCGATCTTCTTGACCTCACCTTCGACCCGGGCGGCGATGTCGGCCGCGGGGATGGTGACGGTGTAGGCGCGCTTCAGGCCCTCGTTGGTGGTTTCGACGATCTGCATCCTGATCCAACTTTCATGTATGTCACGCGCTTGCGCGGGAAAAGCTGACTCGGACGCCGGCGCGCGGACTGGTGCGGGCGAAGGGACTCGAACCCCCACATCTTGCGATGGCAGGACCTAAACCTGCTGCGTCTACCAGTTCCGCCACGCCCGCATCCGGCGAAAAGCGAGCGGTGCCCCTATCGCAGTGGCCGGAAAAGGGCAAGCGCCTTGGAATTACGGCTCGGAACAGTGTATGACGGCCTGAGTTGGGGAAGAAAGCGCAAACCTATCAAGGAGCCGCACGATGGCCACGACCCCCGATTCCCCGCAACCAGACCGAATCGAACCCCAGTCCCCGCCCGAAAGCCCGCCGGTGATTGAACCGGACGGCGTGCCGCCCGTCATCCAGCCCGACGAGGCGCCGGTGGTGGAGCCGGATCAGGTGCAACCGGGCGCACCGCAGGAGGTGCCAGCTGCACCGGATTGAAGCAGCAGGAGATTGGTTGAAAGCGTCGTCATGCTGAACTTGTTTCAGCATCCATTTCTCGCCAACCACGGACCTTGCAAAGGGAGATATGGACCCTGAAACAAGTTCAGGGTGACGAATCTGCAGGCGTGATGACTGTTGTCAGTCATTTATTTCCACGCGCAGACACGCTTGAAAGACGCCCGTTTCACCCTCTTCTCTGTGCCAGATTTCCTTCACTGTCCAATAGTCGAAGTAGCCTCCCGCATCCTTCGAAATGTATTCGCCCAAGCGGGGCAAGAACGAAAATTCACCCTTGAACATGGGCTTCATTTCATCTTCGCCATAGACTTCAACCATCGGCATGGGTGATCTCGCTATTGCCTCATGCCAGAAGCCTGGCGATCAGTGACCAAGTTGCGTTGGATGACGCGTCGGAACTCGAGGGTGCCGAGCCGTTGGAGTTGCTTTCACACTCCAGGCAATAAGCCCTGATACCGCCGCCTTCCATCAGGCGCATCACATCCGCCTGCATCCGCGCCAGCAGGCCCTGCTGCTGTGCAGCCAGCGCACCCGCCAGATCGTGTGCCCGTGCCTCGGGCGCTTCGCCGGTTTCCATCTGGCGGAGGAGTTGGGCGAAGGGGCTGGGTTCGTCTTCGATGTAGGCGGCGTGGAAGGTTTCGGCCTTGGCTTGGCTTGCGACCCACGCCACCGCATCGTCGAGGCCGCCGAACTGGTCGACGAGGCCGAGCTGGCGGGCGGTGCCACCGTCCCAGATGCGCCCCTGCGCGATTCTGTCGATGTCGGCCGAGGACTTGCCGCGCGCCTTGGCGACGAGGCCGAGGAAACGGCTGTAGGTCTGTTCGACCTGGCCCTGCAGCAGCGCCTCCACCTGCGGGCTGAGGCCACCCAGGAGATCCGGCTGGCCCGAAAGAGGGGTGGTGCGGATCGAATCGGTGGTGACGCCATATTGCGGCAGAGTCTGTTCAAGCGTGGGCAGCACGGCAAAAACGCCGATCGAGCCGGTGATCGTGCTCGGTTCGGCAAAGATGCGCTGGGCAGGCGTGGAGACCCAGTACCCGCCGCTGGCGGCAAGGCTGCCCATCGAGACGGCGACCGGCAGGCCCTTGGCCTTCACCCGCTCCACCGCCGCGCGGATGCGTTCGGACGCCATGACCGAGCCGCCCGGCGAATCGACGCGCAGGACGAGACCCGCGTAATCATCGCTCTGCGCCACGCCGTCGACCAGATCGGCGATGCGATCGCCGCCTGCGGTGCCGGGGCCGGCATCGCCATCGACGATTTCGCCCGCGACGGTGACGACGGCGACGGCGTTGCCCTGCTTCGAGACGGGCTTGTCAGCCAGATAGACCGGGAGTTCGGTGGCCTTGAAGGCGCCAAGCCCTGCGTCTTCGTCGGCCCCGGCGATTTCGGCCACGCGCTTTCCGAAGGCCACGCGGTCACCGATCTTGTCGACAAGGCCGGACTTGAGCGCGGCTTGTGCAGCGTCGTTTCCATTGTCGCGCACCCACTTGGCCGGGTCGGTGGTGGCGAGGGTCAGGTCGGCCTTGGGGCGGGCCTTCTTCACCTCGTCCTGCCAGTTCTGCCACAGCGTGCCATAGACTGCCTGCATCGCCTCGCGCGCTTCGGGCGACATTTCTGCGCGGATGTAGGGCTCCACCGCGCTCTTGTAGGTGCCGACCTTGAAGACGTGGACGTTGGCTTTCAGCTTGTCGATCAGGCCCTTGTAGAACAGCAACGTGCCGCCGGGGCCGCTGATGGCAACGCCGCCCATGGGATCGACCCAGGCTTCGGACGAATGCGCGGCCAGTTGCATCGCATCGTCGGTGTAGATCAGCGCGCGGACGAGCACGGGCTTCTTTGCCGCGCGCACCTTGTCCATCGCTGCGCCGATCTGGCTGAGGTGGACGGCCGAGCCGCCTCCGAAAGCCTCAAGATCGAGCACGACGGCCTTGATGCGCTTGTCGTCTGCCGCAGCGGCAATGGCGCGCGAGACGTCCCGCGCGGTGTATTCCGGTTCGGGCGTCTGGCCTGACAGCAATTGCGTGGGCGAAATCTCGCTCGCTTCTTCCACCACGCGGCCTTCGAGCGGCAGGTAGAGCGCACCTTCGCGGACCATGCCGGGGGCGGGCCGCAGCGTGAGGACGGTGTAGAGGCCTGCGAAGAAAAGCAGCAGGAACAGCAGGACGAGACCGTCCTTGATGGCGACGAGGATCTTCCAGACCGATTTGGCAAAGCTCATGGGCGAGACTCTATTGTGGACGACCTGCCCTGACCAGCGGGAAACGGCTTGAGACTGAACCAACTGCCCTCTAGGGAACTGGTTTCAATGCAAAGCCCAACAACACCCCAAGCGGGCCGCTATCCAGCGGGCGGCCTCGCCTACCCGCACCGTGACCTGACCGGCATCGGCCAGCTTGCGCGCCACGAGATTCTCTACCTCCTCGACGAGGCGGAGCAATGGGTGGAGCTGAACCGGCAGCCGAAGAAGAAGACCGACCTGCTGAACGGTCTGACGATCATCAACGCCTTCTTCGAGAACTCCACCCGCACGCTCCTGAGCTTCGAGATCGCGGGCAAGCGGCTGGGCGCGGACGTGGTCAACATGCACGCCGCCACCAGCAGCGTGAAAAAGGGCGAGACGCTGATCGACACGGCGATGACGCTCAACTCCATGCGCGCCGATGCCATCGTGATCCGCCATGCAAGTTCCGGCGCGGTGCGGCTGATTGCCGAGAAGGTCGATTGCCCGGTGCTCAACGCCGGCGACGGGCAGCACGAACACCCGACGCAGGCGCTATTGGATGCGCTGACGATGCGCCACGCGCTGGGGCTGCCGGTTGGGTCCGACCTCAACGGGCTGAAGGTGACGATCTGCGGGGATATCCTGCACAGCCGCGTGGCGCGATCCAACATCCTGAGCCTGACGGCGCTGGGCGCGGACGTGCGGGTCTGCGCGCCGCCTGCGCTGATGCCGGCCGAGGTCGAGGCGATGGGTGTGACGCCGTTCCACGATTTCGATGCGGCATTGAAGGGCGCCAACATCGTGATGATGCTGCGCCTGCAGCAGGAGCGGATGAGCGGGCAGTTCATCCCCTCGCCCCGCGAATACCGCCATCTTTACGGGCTTACGCCGGAGCGGCTGGCCAAGGCCGAGCCCGATGCCTTCGTGATGCATCCGGGTCCGATGAACCGCGGGATCGAGATCGATTCGACCGTGGCCGACCACCCAACGCGCAGCCTGATCACGCGGCAGGTGGAAATGGGCGTGGCGATCCGCATGGCCTGCCTGGAAGTGCTGACCCGCCGGACGCGCGGCGTGCCGGGCTGGGAAACGGAAGGAGTTCCGGCATGATCGCGCGGCCTCTGACGATCACCGGCGGAAAGCTGGTGCTGGGCGCAGGCGAGCCTGTGGCCGGAGCCGTGCGCTGCGAAGGCGGGCGCATCGTGGCGCTCGGCGATGTGACGCCGCAGGATGGGGACGAGGTTTTCGACGCGGGCGGCAGGCTGATCGCGCCGGGCCTCGTTGATCTGGGCGTCTTCGCCATCGACAAGCCCGCGTTCCACTTCGGCGGGATCACCCGGGCGGCGCTGATGCCCGACCAGGGGCCGCCGCTCGACCATCCGGCGCGGGTGCGCTTCGCCGCACAGTCTGGCAAGCCGGACATGTGGGTTCACCCGCTGGCGGCGGCGACGCGCGGGCTTGAAGGCAGCGAGCTGGCCGAACTGGCGCTGATGCGCGATGCGGGCGCGAAGGCCGTGGCGACCGGGCGCGGCTGGATCGCGGATTCGGGCGTGATGCTTCGGTTGCTGCGCTATTGCGCGATGCTGGGGCTGGTGGTGGTGACGCATGCCGAGGATGCCGGGATCACCGGCAGCGCGGTGGCGACGGCAGGCGACGTGGCGACGCGTCTGGGCCTGCCAAGCGCGCCAGCGGAGGCCGAAGCGCTGGCCGTGGCGCGCGACATCGCGCTAGCCGAGATTTCCGGCGCGCATGTCCATTTCCGGCAGGTGACGACCGCGCGGGCGCTCGATCTGGTGCGCGCAGCCAAGGCGCGTGGGGTGAAGGTGACGGCGGGGGTTACGCCCGCGCACTTCATCCTGTCTGACCTCGAACTCGTCGGGTTTCGCACCTTCTGCCGGATGTCCCCGCCGCTGCGGCAGGATGCGGACCGCAAGGCGGTGATCGCGGCGATCGGCGACGGCACGATCGACGTGATCTCATCCGGCCACGATCCGCGCGGGCCGGAGGACAAGCGCTTGCCCTTCGCGGATGCGGAACCGGGCATGGCCGGGGCCGAAACGCTGCTGCCGCTGACGCTCACGCTGGTCCGCGATGGCGTGATCACGATGGCCCGCGCATTCCAACTGCTCTGCGCCAACCCGGCGGGGCTGCTGGGCGTCGAGGCCGGGCGGCTTGAGGTGGGCACGGAAGCGGACATCGCGATTGTCGATCCCGCACGTCCGTGGATCGTCAATTCCGACAAGATGGCAGCGGCTGCCGGGAACACCCCGTTCGATCGCAGGCCCGTGGAAGGCCGCGTGACCGCGCTGTTCAAGGGCGGCGCGCGGATCGACTGATACGGCAAGGGCGCGGAACCTTTCGGTACCGCGCCCCCCGCCCGCTCTCACACGGTAACTTTAGAGCACTTTCCGACCAATCTGGCTCACCGTGACGGAGCCGATTTTGGCCGAGCGCGAGGATCGAGGAGGGAGCCCCTCGGACAGCGTCGCCTTGCTTGGACGGGCAACCAGCCCGCCCTGCACAAGGCTCCTTGCCGAGAAGCTCCCTGCGACAATCACGGTAAGCCCGATTGGTCGGAAAGTGCTCTAGAAACTCAGCGCTTGGCCATGCGGCTTTCGGTCGGGCGCTGCGGGCCGGGCATCGCTGCACCGCTGCCACGCATGACAAGGCACACGCCGCCGCGCGATTTGACCGACCCGCACATGCTGCTCGCTGAAGCCTGTCCGCCAAAGCCGGCAGCCTGCACGCGCCAGAACGCCTTGCCATTGACCGAGACCTTGGTGGTCACGTTCGTGAAGCCCTTCAGTTCGGGATTGCGCGCGGTGTAATGGCGCCAGGCGCGGCGGGCACCCTCCGGCGTCGAGAAGGAGCCGAGCTGGACCAGATGGGTGCCAGCCTTTGCCGGGGCCGCGACGGGCTTTGCAGCCGGCACCTTCTTGCGCGCCGGAACGGCGGCGGGGCGGGCGTAAGGCTGCGACGCAGCCGGTTGCGAAGCAGGCAGGTCAATCAGGGCAAGCTGCGCCTGCTGCGATTGCGACGAGGAATCGGCGAGCGAAGGGGCTGGTGATTCAGGCTCTGTTGCAGGCAGTTCCTTGATCGCAGCTTCGGCCAGTGCCGGAGCGGCGGCAGGTTCCGCGCGGGTGGCGGCTTCTGCGGCCAGCTGTTCGGTCGCCGGGAAGTTCGCCAGCGCCAGCGCCTGCGGCTGGCCAGTATCGCCACGCAGCGGCACGCCGAGCAGACCGGCCACGCGATCGCGGGTGCGTTCGGAATAGCCCATGAGCGCCCACTGCTCCATGCGGTCGCCAAGCTCGCTGGCAGGCACGTCCTGCGCGGCCATGGTGCGCGCTTCGCGCCACTGGCCAGCCAGCGCATAGGCAAGCGCGAGGTTCTGCCGAACCTTGGGCGTGTTCTCACCACTGCGCAGGGCCTGGGCAAGCACTTGTGCCCCCTGCTGCGGCTGGCCGGCGAGCGCCAGCGCAAGGCCGTAGTCCGAAGCGGCAATGCTGTCGCGGTAGGAATTGAGCGTGTCGATCGCCTCGGCATGGCGGCCAAGGGCAATGTCGGCGAGCGCGAGGCTGAGCGCGGTGCGGCTCGAGTCTTCGCCAAGCTCCATTGAATCGTCATAGGCCTGACGCGCGGATTCAAAGCGCCCGGCCTTGAGGTAGGCATTGCCGAGCAGCACGCGGTAGGCGGCGTTGCGCGGATCGGCGAGGACAGCCTTCTCGGCATTGTCGATCGCGGCCGTCGTGGTGCCCTTGGCCAGTGCGGCTTGGGCCGACGATGCGTACTTGTCGGGGTGGGCGCCGCCGCTGGCACAGCCGGTCAGGACGCCGGCGGCCAGCGCGGTGGACATCACCAGGCGGGCGGCGCGGTTGGGTGCGAATGCGGTGATCATGTCCATGGTCCCCTCAGGCGTCAGTTGCGCGTCACGGCGCGGCGGGCGAGGTCTTCAAGCCCGGGAAGTTCGGCCAGGAAGCGGTCGAGCGCCTCGGTCACCAGTTCCTGCGCGCTGCGATCTTCGAGCGTGCAGGCCAGGCGAAGGCGCATGTGGCGGTAGTTATCGAGGCGTAGCGTGAAAGCGGCCTTGCGGCCTTCTTGCAGTGCGGACCGGACCGGCTTGCCGCCCTTCAGGCGATTGCGGACGATCTTGATCGAACCTGCCGAGGCAAATTCGTTCGACGGCGCAGGCTTCTCGAAGGCGGCGACCTTTTCGGCCAGCGCTTCGATCTGCTGGACGACCACGGGCTGCTCCACCTGAGCCGGAGCGGCGACTTCGGCGATGTCTTCGCCAAGGTCATTCCAGCCGAGATCGTCCTGCGAGAGGAAGCGGCTCTGCTCATCGTAGCTGATGGCCAGTTGCGGGCGCATCGCCGGACGGGCAGCCCCCTTGCGGGCAAGCAGGCTGGGCGAAAGCGAGGCGAGAGGCTTGGCGGCACTCATGGGCGGCGCCTCCTCAGGAACCGACGACGCGGCGGCCGAAGCCACCCATCGGGCGCGGCGCGCCTGCCATCGGGATGGCAGCGGCCTGCTGCGGCACGGCAAAGACGGTGCGGCGGAAGTTCTTTTCGAGTCGCTCGGAAATGTAGGTCCACAATGCAGCCACTTCCGCCGCCGACTTGCCGCCGGGATCGCATTCCATGACGGTGCGGCCATCGATCATCGAGGCAGCAAAATCGGTGCGATGATGCAGCGTCACCGGGGCTACCGTGCCGTGCTGCGAAAGTGCCACGGCGGCTTCCGAGGTGATGCGCGCCTTGGGCGTGGCGGCGTTGACCACGAAGATCAGCGGCTTGCCGGCGCGATCGCACAGGTCAACCGTGGCACCGACGGCGCGCAGGTCGTGCGGACTCGGGCGGGTTGGCACGACGATCAGTTCGGCGACCGAGATCACCGACTGGATGGCCATGGTGATGGCGGGCGGGGTATCGATGACCGCAAGCTTGAAGCCCTGCTGGCGCAGGATCATGAGGTCGGAAGCGAGGCGGGCAACAGTCGTCTGGGCAAAGGCCGGAAATTCGGCCTCGCGCTCGTTCCACCAATCGGAAAGGGAGCCTTGGGGGTCAATGTCGATCAGCACGACGGGCCCTGCTCCAGCGCGCTGGGCCTGGACGGCGAGGTGACCGGACAGCGTAGTCTTGCCCGATCCGCCTTTCTGCGATGCCAATGCCAGTACGCGCAAAGCCAAACCCCCTGATATTCGCACCTCGCAATGATGCAGGCGCACGCCACGTTCTCTTCGCGTCCGGATTCGCAGATCGGGCTGAAATTTCGGTTAACGTCGGTTCCATTCCGCGGATGGCCAATCGGCGACGTGCTACGGCCAGACGTCGGGGCCACTGCACTTTTCAGCCACAATCCGTTGCTAAGACTTCGCTAACGCCTCGTTGACTATACGGCTCGCGCAGCAAGTCCAGGATCGCAACTGGCACTGACCGAACGGGGTGGCTGCGGGTTGCAGGAACGATCGGGACAAGACTTTTTACTGGCATTCCACCGGGACGGACTTTGGCGACCATGAGAGACTTCAAGCGCAATTCCAGTCTGGCGATCACCGCTGCGGCGATGACGCTTGCCGCTGCTCCGGCACAGGCCGATACCAAGACGGGCGTCGAGGCGTGGTCGCGCGGGGAGCATGAAGCGGCGGTGAAGGAATGGCTCGGCCCTGCTGCCAAGGGCGATGCCGATGCGCAGTTCAACATGGGGCAGGCCTACAAGCTGGGCAAAGGGGTGCCGCAGGATCTGAAGCGCGCCGAAGCATGGTATCGCAAGGCCGCAGAGCAGGGCCATATCAAGGCGTCCGACACGCTGGGGCTGTTGCTGTTCCAGGACAACCGCAAGGCCGATGCCATGCCTTTCCTGCAGGCATCGGCCGAACGCGGCGAGCCGCGCGCGATGTACATCCTGGGCATTGCGCACTTCAATGGCGACACGGTGGGCAAGGACTGGGTTCGCGCCTATGCCCTGATGAGCCGGGCCTCGTCGAACGGGCTGGAACAGGCCACGCGGGCGCTGGCCATGATGGACAACATGGTCCCGCTTGAACAGCGCCAGCTTGGCGTATCGCTGGCGGCCGACCTTGAACAGAAGGCACAGGCCAAGCGTGCGGAGCAGTTTGCGGCGGCCGATCTGGGTGCCAAGGCCATGCCGACCGCGCCGGTCCGTCCGAGCACCCCGACGAGCTCGCTGGAGAAGACAGAGGTGCCGCCATCGATCATTACCGCAGGCGCAGACTTTGCCAATCCGGTGCCAATGCCCGCCCCCAAGCGCGTGGTCGGCAGCAATGCCCCGGCAGCAAAGCCGATCGTGAAGGCACCATCGGCTGCTGCGCAAATGGCGGAACTTCCGGCAGCAAAGCCGGTCGCACCCAAAGCGCCGAAGCCTGCTGCCGCTGCTCCCCCTGCCCCACAGGCCAAAGGCAACTGGCGCATCCAGCTGGGTGCATTCGGCGTGAAGTCCAATGCGGATGGGCTGTGGAGCAAGGTCAAGGCCCGACCCGAACTGGCAGGCCACGGCCGCATCGATCTTCCGTCCGGTTCGGTCACGCGCCTGCTTGCCGGGGGGTTTGCCGGTCAGGCCGAGGCAGACAGGGCTTGCGGCGCGCTCAAGGCTGGTGGCTTCACTTGCCTGGTGGTAAAGCCCTGATGGCTTGGACGAAGACCTTCCCCCTACCCGCGCTGCCACTGCCCGCATAGACGCGATCGATTTCCTGCGCGGCGTGGCCGTGCTGGGGATTCTGGCGATCAATGTCACCGGGTTCTGGGGGCCCTCGCTCGCCACCTTCTCCCCGGCGATACCCAGAGCCGAGCCTGCCTCTTACGGCTGGTTCGCGTTTGCCTTCGTGGTGTTCGAGGGCAAGATGCGGGCGCTGTTCAGCATGCTGTTCGGAGCCAGCATGGTGCTGTTCGCCCAAGCTGCGGAGCGCAAGGGCGTGGACCCTGACGTAGCACAAATCCGGCGGCTGCTGTGGCTCGCGCTGTTCGGCTACCTGCACTTCGCGCTGCTGTGGTGGGGCGACATCCTGTTTCTCTACGCGGTGTGCGGCTTGGCTGCGCTGCTGCTGCGCCGGCTGGAGCCGCGACAGCTGGTACTGATCGCCCTGCCCTTCTACGTGCTGGTTCACGTTATCGAAGCGCTGACCGCCCTGCCCGGCGCGCTGACCGAGCAGGCAGTGCTGGCGGGCACTGCGTCCCAGCCCGACGTTGCCGGACATGCCGCGATGGTGGGGCGCATTGCCGCGTCGGTGGCAAAGGACACCGCTGTGCTGAACGCGGGGTTCCTCCAGGCAATCTGGCTCAAGCTGACCGACAACCCCCTCCAGCCTCTGAGCACAACGCTTTCAACCTTCACCGAGACGGTGCCGCTGATGCTGCTGGGCATGGCGATGGTGCGCGGCGGGTTCTTCACGGGCTGGCCACGCCGGCGGCTGGCAATGCTGGCCGGGTCGGGCATTGTCATCGGTGGGGTCCCGACCGTTATTGCGGTGCGGTGGCTGGAAGGGCACGGCTGGCCGCCGCAGGCAATGTTTCTGGCGATCGAGGACGGCATGGCCCTGCCGCACCTGCTGATGGCACTGGGCTATGCCGCCTTGCTGGTTCTGATCTTCCCAACCGTGCGGCAGTGGCAGATCGGCAAGGCGCTGGCCGCCGCGGGGCGCTGTGCGTTCAGCAACTATCTCGGGACGACCGTGCTGATGACGGCGATCTTCTCGGGGTACGGCCTTGGCCTTGGGCCGGAGATGCCGCGCGCCTGGCTCCCGGCGTTCGTGCTGCTGGGCTGGGTGGCGATGCTGGCCTGGCCACAGTGGTGGCTGCGGCGCTTCGGGCAAGGTCCGCTGGAGCGGGCGTGGCGCCGACTGGCGCTTGGGGCGCGTTAACCAAGCTTGGTAATCTGCCAAATCCCCGCCGTCCCGCAGCGGGACGCGGGCGGATCGGGACTGGCACCCCCAAGCGTTAACGCCTATTCCTTAACGGGAAAGGAGTGGCGCGAATGGCCGGGCAATCGGGTTGGTGGACAAAGCGCTGGGTGCGGATGCCGTTGGGCATGATCGCCACGGGCGCCGCTTCATTGCTCGCCTTCCACGCCGGACAAGACATCGCGCAAATCGCCTTTGGCAACGGCACTGCAGAAGCCGCGCCTGCCATGGTCGCAGTGCCCAAGCCCGTTCCCGCCGTGGCGCCAAAGCCGGTCGACGGGCCGTTCGTGGTCAAGTCGATCCTGCCGATCAACGAGCCGATCCGCTTCGGCAAGTTCTACTGGGACGAAAGCCGCGCACCTGCTTCGGGCGCGCTGGTGGTGACCGTCGACCTTGCCGCACGGGTCATCTCGGTATTCCGCGACGGGCACGAGATCGGTGCGGCGGCGATCCTCAAGGGCTATGGCGAGAAGCCGACCCCGACCGGCGTTTTCCCGATCACCGAAAAGGACGCCGACCACGTATCGAACATCTACGACGCGCCAATGCCGTGGATGATGCGCCTGACCAACGACGGTATCTCGATCCACGGCAGCAAGGTGGAAAAAGGCTATGCCACCAATGGCTGCATTGGCGTGCCCGATGCCTTTGCCGAAAAGCTGTTCCGCATCGCCAGCCTTGGGGACAAGGTGATCGTTACCGACGGCAGGACCATGCAGGTGGGCGACCCGATCCTGACGGGCGAACACGCCAGCTGACGAGTGCCCCCCTCCAACCCTCCCGCTTGAGGAAGGGGAGCAAGATCAGGCCAGGCCTTTGCTCGTGCTGGTCCTTGAAGCATCGCCGACCGAGCTGCCCCCGTCGACATCGAGAATTGCGCCGGTCACGTAGCTGGCGGCGAGGGTGGACAGGTAGACTGCAGCTTCAGCAATCTCATAAGCTGTACCCCAGCGCTTCATCGGGATGCGGGCGTAGTGTGCCTGCCGGGTGGTCTCGTCGGGTGCAAGACGCGCCATGCCTTCGGTGTCCGCAATCGGCCCAGGCGAGATGCCGTTGACACGCACGTCCGGGCCCCACTCAATCGCAAGCGTGCGGACAAGCTGATTGATCCCGGCCTTGGCCGCGCAGGCATGGGCCTGCATCGCCATCGCCTGTTCGGCTTGCCCCGCCGTGATCGCGATCAGCGAGGCGCCGGGGTTGAGCAGTTCGTGGCAGCCGCGAAAGACGTTGAACGTGCCGAGCAGATCAATATCGACCACGGTCTTGAAGGCATTGGCCGACATGCCGAGGACGGGCGCGAGGAAGTTGCCCGCCGCGCCCGAGATGACAATGTCGAGCGCGCCGATTTCATCGCGCACGGACTTCATCGCTTCGCAGATCGCGCCGTAATCACGCACGTCGGCGGCTCGCCATACAGCGTCCTGGCCGATCTTGGCAGCAGCGTTGGCAGCCTTCTCGGGATTGCGGCCAAGCACCGCCACGCGGGCGCCAAGTTCTGCAAAGCGCCTGGCAATGCCAAGGTTGATGCCGCTGGTGCCGCCCGCGATGAACGCGGTCTTTCCGGCGAGGACGTCGTCACGGAACGGGGAGTGGGTCATGCGGAAATCCTCAGCGGGGGGCCATGCGGATCGCGCCGTCAAGACGGATCGCCTGGCCGTTGAAGTAGCTGTTGCGGACCAGTTCCATGGCAAGGCTGGCGAACTCCTCGGGCTTGCCGAGGCGCTTGGGGAACGGGACGGAAGCGTTGAGGCTGTCGAGCACCTTGTCGGGCAGCCGGCCCAGCAGTGGCGTGCCGAAGATCCCCGGCATGATCGCGTTGACGCGAATGCCGAGGTCCATCAGATCGCGCGCCATCGGCAGGACGAGGCCGTTGACCCCGGCCTTCAGCGAGCCATAGGCGACCTGCCCCACTTGCGCGTCCTGCGCGGCAACCGAGGCCGTCAGGATGATCGAACCGCGCTCGCCGTCTTCGAGCGGTTCGAGGCTCGCCATGCCCAGCGCCGAGAGCGAGGCGATGCGGTAACTGGCAATCAGGATGCCCTGCGCGGCGTACTCGTAGTCCTCGGTCGAAAGTCTTGTGAACTCGCCGGTCTCGCGGTTGCGGCTGACGGTCTTGCCCTTGCGATGGGTCATCGCGCAGTGGACGCACACGCGCTCCTGCCCGTGGGCCGCGCGCGCCGTGGCGAAGCCTGCGACGACCGAGTCCTCCGAGGTAATGTCGACCTTGCAGAACAGGCCGCCGATGGCCTGAGCCACGGCTTCGCCCTGCTCCTCGTTGACGTCGAAGACCGCGACCTTCACGCCCGCCGCGGCCAGTGCTTGTGCTGTCGCGCGGCCGAGCCCGGATGCGCCCCCGGTGACGACAGCGCTGATCGAACCATCGATCTTCATGCCAGCAGGCCCCCGAGGCGACCGCGGATGATGCTTTCGGCATCGCCGACGATGCGGTCGATCAGTTGCTGGCAGGTCGGGATATCGTGAATCAGGCCCTGCACCATGCCCGCCCAGAACACGCCCTTGGACAAGTCGCCAGTCTCGAGCAGTTGCTTGCCGGCGCGGCCGTTGACCAGTTCCTGCACGTCTTCGAACTTCGCATCGGGCTTCGACAGGCGGCGGACGACTTCTTCGGACACTTCGCTACGGCCGACGCGGGCGGTGTTCTTGAAATTGCGGAAGATCAGGAAGCTGCCGCGCTCGTCGTTGTCGATATAGGCCTGCTTGACGTTGTCGTGGATCGGCGCCTCGACCGTCGCGCAGAAGCGGGTGCCCATGTTGATGCCCTCGGCGCCGAGCGAAAGCGCCGCGACAAGGCCGCGCCCATCGCCGAAGCCGCCGCTGGCGAGCAGCGGGATCTTCACCTTGTCGGCAGCCGCCGGAATCAGGATCAGGCCCGGAATGTCGTCTTCTCCGGGGTGGCCAGCACATTCGAAGCCATCGATCGAGATGATGTCGCACCCGGCGCGCTCGGCAGAAAGCGCGTGGCGCACGGCGGTGCACTTGTGCAGGATCGTCACGCCGTGCGGCTTGAGCATTTCCCAGATCTCGCGGACGGCCTGCGTGCCCGCCGTTTCGACGATCTTCACGCCGCCATCGATGATCGCCTGGGCATAGGCCTTGTAGTCCGGCGAATTGACGGTCGGAAAGATCGTCATGTTCACGCCGAAGGGCTTGCCGGTCATTGCGCGGGTGCGCTCGATCTCTTCGCGCAAGGCTTGCGGGCTGGGCTGGGTCAGCGCCGTGATGATGCCGAGGCCACCGGCGTTCGAGACCGCAGCCGCCAGTTCGGCATAGCCGACATTCATCATGCCGCCCTGCACGATCGGATGCTCGATGCCGAGCATTTCGGTGATACGGGTCCTGATCGCCATTCCTGCCTCTCCCAAAGCACGTTTAACTGATCGGTTAAACTGACTCAGGGAACTTGGCAAGCGGGGTCAGAGAATATCGTAGCCTTCGCCAAGCGAGGCGCGCAGCTTGTCAAGCGCCTGGGCCTTCAACTGGTGGACCCGCGGGATGCTGACGCCGAGGACTTCGGCGATCTCGGCAAGGTTCAGTTCCTCGACGAAGTAGAGCTGAATGATCATCTGAAGTCGCTCCGGCAAGTCGGCGACCGCCGACGCTACCGCGCCGCGCATCTCGTCATCCGCGAGCATGGCGAAGGCATCCGGGCGATCGTCAGCAAAGGCAGCGTTGCTGTCGGAATAGGCATCGTCGATGGTTTCGAAGCGCAGGGGTTCGTCGGCGGCCTGCTGGTCTGCCAGCTCGCGCTCGGTCAGGCCCATGGCAGCGGCAAGTTCGGCATCACTGGGCGGACGACCGAGATCGTTCGTCAGCGCCGTGGTCTTCTCGCGCAGAAGCCGGCGGCGTTCGGTCGCCGAGCGCGAGAGCGGCGTCGAGCGGCGGACAAGGTCGACCATGGCGCCACGCACGCGCAGCTTGGCATAGGCGGCAAAGCCATCCTCGGTGGGGCCATCGTGGCGCTGGGCGCATTCGGTCAGCGCCACAAGGCCGGCTTGGATGAGGTCCTCGATCTCGATCCCGGCTCGGCCCGATCCGTGGACGTGCCAGGCAAGGCGCTTCACCAGCGGCAGGAAGCGGCGGATTCTGTCGGCGGCCTCGTTCTTCGCATAGGCGCGGGCGGCGGCGAAACCGCGATGGTCGTGTTTCATGCGGCAAGTCCCTCAGGGATAGGCAGCTCTGGACGGGCAGGTTGCGGCGGTGCTTCTCCGCCGATGACCGAGATGACCTCGATCGGCTGCGAAGGCGGCAGTTCGGAAATCGACATGACAAAGCAGTTCGGCGCGCGCAGGCGCAGCAATGCGGCAAGCGGGCGGCGGGCGCGGGGCTGAACGATCAGGGCAATCGACGGCGCGGCGGGCCCGCGCTCGGCGATCAGCGTGGAGATGCGCTCGCCGATGCCGCGCGCGAGATCGGGTTCTATCACCGGCTGGCCGGTGGCAGGATCGTGCATTCCGCCAACGATCATCTGTTCGAGCCCGGCTTCGAGCGTGACGACAGGCAGGCACTCGTCAGGACCGCAAATGCGCCCGACGATCATGGCACCAAGGTCTGCGCGCAGCAGGTCCACCAAGCGATCGTGGTCGTTCGTCTGCTGCAGTGCCTCGCTCAAGGCCGAAAGGATCGGGAGCGGGTGGGCGATGGAGATGCCGTCGTCGAGCAGGGCATGGAACAGGCGGGTAAGCGCACCAAGGGACATCGGCTGCGGATGGATCGTCTCGACAAGGCCCGCGGCGCGTTCCTTGACGCCCTCGAGAATGGCCTTGACCTCGTCAGGGCCGAGCAGCGCCGAGGGACGGTCGCCCAGAACCTGATTGAGATGAGTGGCGACCACGGTGCTGGCATCGACCGTGAGGAAACCCTCGGCAATGGCCAGATCGCGCTGCGCCGGATCGATCCAGATAGCAGGACAGCCGAAGCTGGGATCGCGGGTGGCTTCGCCGCGCAGGCCATGGTCGGGACTGGCGTCGCCCGCATCGATGGCGAGGATCTTGTCCGGGCGCATGTCGGCAACGCCGACGGGCACGCCGCCAAGCAGGATGCGGTAGGCGTTGGCGCCAAGTTCCAGCGAATCCCGCACGCGGAACTGGGGAACGATGAAGCCGAAGGCCTGGCTGAGCTGCTTGCGCACGCCGGTGAGCCTGGCGACCAGCGGCGAGCCGCGCCTTTCGTCGACCAGATGGATCAGGCCATAGCCCATCTCGATGGTCACAAGGGTGTGGTCGCTGACATCCTCGAGCGTGATGCGGTTGGGATCGATCGGCTCCGGCGCGACGACAGGCTCGACCACCGGGCGTTCGGCGCGTTTCTTGAGCGCCCACCACAGCCAACCGGCAAGCGCGGCGGCAGGCAGGAACACGATCTGCGGCATCGCCGGAATTGCGCCGATCGCACCCATGATCACGGCAACGGGCAGCCAGATGGCAGGGTTGGCGAACTGGCCGCCGATCTGGCCGGTAAGGTCGCGGCTGTCCGACACGCGGGTGACGATCACGGCAGCGGCGATCGAGAGCAGGAGCGAGGGGACCTGGGCCACCAGCGCATCGCCGATGGCGAGCGTGATATAGAACTCTGCGGCCTGGGATGCGGTCAGGCCGTGGCTGATCATGCCGAGGCAGAAGCCGGCAATGATGTTCACCCCCAGGATCAGCAGCGCGGCGATGGCATCGCCCTTCACGAACTTGGACGAACCGTCCATCGAGCCGTAGAAATCGGCCTCGGTCGCAACTTCGCGGCGGCGTGCCTTGGCTTCATCGGCCGTGAGCAGGCCAGCGGCGAGATCGGAGTCGATCGCCATCTGCTTGCCCGGCAGGGCGTCAAGCGTGAAGCGGGCGGACACTTCCGAGACGCGGCCCGCGCCCTTGGTGACGACGACCATGTTGATGATCATCAGGATCATGAAGACGAACAGGCCGACCGCAAAGTTGCCGCCGATCAGGAATGCGCCGAAGGCCTCGATGACGTGGCCTGCTGCCGCGCCGCCCTCATGGCCATTCACCAGCACGATGCGTGTGGATGCGACGTTGAGTGCCAGACGCAGCAGCGTGGCAAACAGCAGGACCGAGGGGAACGCCGAGAAATCGAGCGGCTTTTCAGCATTCATCGCCGCCATCAGGATGGCGACCGAAAGCGCCATGTTCAGCACGAAGAATACGTCGAGCAGGATGGCCGGGATCGGCACGACCATCAGGACGATGAGCATGAGGATACCAGCGGGCAAGGCCATCGCGGCGGGGGAGCCGAAGCGCTTCAGCATGGCCTAGAGCCCCATTGCCGAAAGGCGGCCATAGGCCTGCCGCACATGCGCGGGCGCCGATGCGCCGTCGTTGAGGGCGAAGGCCTGCTTGAGTGTATCGGCCATCGAGCTGGCTGCCGCCGGCACAGGATTGCCTCTACCTGCCGCCGCGCTCTGGAATTCGCGGGCGATCGGTCCGCCGGTGAATTGCTGCGCCTGCGCCGTGGCCGGGGTGACGCCCAAGCTCGCGGCCCATTGCAGCGCTTCGTCGCCGCTTGCACCCTCGCTGGCTGCTGCCATGCGGTTGCGGATAAGGGACATGACGTCGCTGACCGAGCGCGGCGATCCGCTGCGGTCGTAGAAGGTGGAGCGATTGGCAGCCGCTGCCGAAGGCAGCAAGGCGGCCGCCGATTGCGAGGGATCGTTGCCCAGGGCGGTCAGGAAGCGCCCTGCCCCTTCGGCTCCGAAGAAATGGGCGAGGTAAAGCTCGGCATGGTCAGGCTGTCGGCCGAGCACCCCGCTCAGGTAATCGCCATTGTCGCCCGCCAGCTCACCCGCCATCGTTGCGGCGACTTGCGGATCGAAACGCAGTGCAAGCAACTGGGCGCGGGCAGCAGGATCGCTCGCCGCGCCGCTGCGGATCATGTCACTGGCCCAGGCGAGGCCGTGTTCGGCGCCATGCTTTTCGAGCGTGCGCAGCCAGGTTCCGGTGGTGAACTGGTAGAGCCCCGAAGCACTCGATGTGCGCGACCGGGCGGACGGATCGAGGCTCGACTCCAGCTTGGCCTGCGCCATGAGATAGGCAAAGTCGGTGCCCGTAGCCTGCGCGGCCCCGGCAATCGCCCCACGCACGCTTACCCCGGCTCCGCTGATGGCGGCCGGGGATTGGGGTAAGGCAAAGGTCTCGGCTGAACTCACTGAACTGTCCTTCCGGCCGCAGGTTGGCGGCGTGTCGGAGAGCGTTCAGCAAGGGGCGTGCCAATTTGGGAGCGCCCGGAAATCAGGCCGTGCGAAGGCGGTGGACCTGCGGGTTCGCGCGGTAGAGCGGCGCCGATCCCGAAAGCGCGTCGAGACGGGCCGAGACATTGGCCGCAATCAGGTTGCGGACCTTGCGATTGGCCTCGTTCTGGCGGCGCGCGGCTTCAAGAAGGCCACGGCATTCCTCGTCCACCAGGGTCTGGTCGACATCGGCGAGCGTGCCGCACAGATCCGCCTTGTTCGACGCGCAGCCCATGATCATGTCGAGATCGAGCCCGGCAAGCGCATGCCGCTCCTGCTGCAGGACGGCAAGCATCTGCCGAAGCGTCTCGCGAAGGTCCGATGGGCGAGCAACGGTAGAGGTGGCCATTACTGTGCAGTCCTCAGCAGCATGCCGGCCGCGATCATGGCGTCGGCGATCTTGGTGGGGATGATGGGGTAGTTTCCGGTCTCGATGGCGTGCCGGATGTCCTTGACCCGCTCGGCATCGACCGGCGCGGCCTGCCCTGCGTCGAGTGCGACAGAGCGTTCGATCTGTGCAGCTGCGCCGGCATCGGCAACGGGGGCATTGTCGACGGTCGGGGCCGCCACTGCAGCCTTCGTGGACTTGGGCGTACTGACCTGCACCGGCCCAACCGGGCGCGATGCACCGATTTCAATAGGTGACATGGTTCCGCTCCTAGCGTTTGATACAGGCAAGAACGGTGGTCTTGCCGATCTCTTAAGGGCGGGAGCGGAAAATTTTTGCCGGTTTGTTAAAATTGGCGATCGCAGGCGTCAGTCGATAGGCACGACGACAAGGCCGGGCCGCTCGATACGCGCGCGGATCGGGGTGGCGCGAGCACTGGTCCGCACGCGGATCCAGCTGCCCAAGGCACCCGAATCCAAAGCTTCGCCTGACTGCGCGACCGAGAATCCCTCGCCCGCTGCAGTGATCGTTACCGCTTCGCCGCGCGAGATTGCCGGTGCAGCGGCAGGAGCTTGCCGGGCGTTGCCGGATAGCGCCACGAAAAGCCGCCAGCCTCCGGCATCGGGACATTGGACGAGAACTGTATCCTGCCGGTTGCCCTGCCAGTCTAGCGACAAGGGCGAGCGGCACGCAGCAAGGCGCAGACGGCGGTCAACCGGCAGCGTTGCGCCACCTGGCTCACCGATACCGGCGCCGGTAAAAGCCGCCACGGCGCGGTCGATCGCAACGAGATCGTGGAACGGAGAGCTCTGCGCCGAAGAGGGCGCAGCAGCGGCGCAGGCAATGATCGCACTGGCGACAAGGGTACTGGCAAGAGGATTACGATTGGTCATTTTCAGGCATCCTGACTGGAGATGCCCATGCCCAGCAATCATCGTGCCAGAGCCCTAGGTTCCAGACTGGATCACCGGACGGGCCGCGTCGTTGGTCTGCCGCCTGGCCGAGACTTCGCTGGTGTAGACCAGCGTCACGCTGGCCCCCGCACGCTGGCCGGGCTCAACGAAGATGCGCGCCTGACTTGCGCGCGGGCCGCCACTCTCAGCCAATTGCGCCGCCTGCGCCATCGCTGCTGAGCGGCTGTCGCCAGTATATCGGATGACGATCCGCACCTCGAGCCGAGGATCCTTGGCGACCTGCCCCAACCATGTGTCCAAGGGTGGCGCGTTGCTGCCCGCGCTCCAGACCGCAACGGGTTCGCTTTCGGAAACAGCGGCAACGGGCAGGACGGCAGTGGCCGACTGGTGAGCCTTGTCACCTGCCTGGGAAAGCGCGGAAGCAGTGGCGAGAAAGAGGATCAGGGAAAGGTCGGCAAGGGCGTATTGCCACCCAGTTCCGGCGCGAACGATCATGCGGCGGTGCCGCCATGGCCGTGCTGGGGGCGCATTCCATGGCCGTGCCCATGCGAAGCGCCGGATACCAGAGATACCGATGTTGGGTGCAGCGAGGATGGCAAGGCCGGTTCGATCTGCGCCGAGAGCCAGTCGATCACCTCCTGTCGGTGCCGTTCCTCGTCCTGGGAGCGCCGCTCAACCGCCCGGGCAAGGGGCGCAAGCACGAGATTGGCCAGCAGCAGGCCATAAAGCGTGGTCAGCACGGCCATCGAGATCGCGCCGCTGAGTGCGCCTTGTTCAAGCCCGGTCGCGGGCAGGCGGCTGAGCGAGACCAGCGTGCCGACCATGCCGAACACCGGCCCGAGTTCGGCGGCCTGGGCCAATGTGCGGACAGCCGCGTTGGCTGCCGCGATCCTGTTGCGGCGATGGTCATGGTGTCGTTCGATCAAGGCATCGAGCGAGCGCGAGCGGATCAGCACGTCGGTCACGTCGTCGAACTCGCGATCGCCGATCGCGCTGGTGCTGGCGCGCAGCAGCCCATCGCGGCGGATTGCCGAAACCTGTGCGGCAAGATCAGCCTTGGCCTGAACAGAAGAGAAGCGCTTCGCAAACAGTCCGGCAATGGCCCGGCCAGTGACCACCAGTTCATGCCGGCCCGAGCGCAGCACGGTGGCCAGCGCAGTTCCGGCAAGGACAATCGACAATGACAGGCCGTCGAAAAGAAGGGCAGGTGGCATGAGCGGAACGTCTCCTGTCACAAGAGAACGGCCGCGCCTTCTGGAATTTCAGTCTGTTGCAAAGCGACGGGCGCGTTTCTGCCGCCATCCGGCAAGCCCTTGCCGGTCATCGCCTGCCAGTACCTCGAATGGTGCCGGTTTCCGGCGCCTTCGGGCAATTGGCACGCCCCTTGCTGAAACACCGGCAGAGTTTCGACAGCCAGTGAAGGCAACCCCATGAGCAACTCCCTTTTCGGCATTCACGGCGCGGCGCTGGAATTGCGTTCGCAACGCATGGGCCTGCTGACCTCGAACATCGCCAATGCCGCGACGCCCGGCTTCAAGGCCAAGGACATAGACTTCGCAGCTGCGCTCAAGGCCCGCACCGCCGGCATGAGCGAGGACAAGGCGATCGCCTCGGCCACGCGCTTCCGCGTGCCGGTAATGCCGAGCCTTGATGGCAACACGGTGGAGATGGCGACCGAACAGACGGCATTTGCCGAAAATGCCGTGGGATACTCGGCCACGCTCAACTTCCTCAAGGGCCGGGTCGAGACGATCACCCGCGCGATCAAGGGAGAATAAGCCATGGCTGGCAGCACTCCCCTTACCCTGTTCCAGGTCACCGGCCGGGCGATGTCGGCGCAACTCGTGCGGATGAACGCCGCCGCGTCGAATCTCGCGAATGCCGGAACCGTCACCACGACCGAACAGGAGGCCTATCGCCCCCTGCGTCCGGTCTTTGCCGAGCAGCTCGATCAGGCCAATGGCCTTTCGACCGTGCGCGTTGCCGCAGTCCAGCGCTCGGACGCCACGCCCATTCGCCAGCACGATCCGGGCCACCCGCTCGCCGATGCCAATGGCGATGTCTGGACCGCACCGGTCGATGAGAACGCCGAGATGGTCGAGATGCTCGAAAGCTCGCGCCAGTACCAGAACGTGGTCGAGGCGATGCAGACCGCAAAGCAGCTCATGCTCGAAACGATGAGGATGAAATAATGTCGATCGCTTCCGTCACTTCCAGCACCGGCGTCAACGGCGCCACTACCTCCTCGAAAGCCGGCCAAGGCTGGGGCGCAATGGGCGCGGAGGACTTCGTCAAGCTGCTGACCACGCAGTTGCAGAACCAGGACCCGACCGAGCCGGTCGACAACACCCAGATGCTGGCCCAGCTGGCGCAGTTCTCGTCGCTGTCGAACCTCAACGACATGAAGGACTCGCTCGGCACCATTACCGGGCAGTCCGAAACGCTTTCCGCCATCGCGACCAAGCTCGACACGCTGAACAGCACCGTGGCGCAACTACTGGCCAGCCAGCCCACTTCGACCTCGACCAACGCCTAAGCCCCGCAGGAGACGCGCATGTCCTTCTACACCTCGCTCAACGGCCTCAAGAATGCCCAGACCGATCTTGGCGTAATCAGCCACAACATCGCAAATGCCGAAACCACCGGCTTCAAGAAGAGCCGCACCGAGTTTGCCGACATCGTGGTGGGCAGCGCCTTCACCAACCCGAAGCTGGTCGTCGGCATCGGCGCGGCGGTGGAATCGATCAACCAGAACTTCGCGCTCGGTCCGGTCGAGCAGACGGGTTCGGCGCTCGACCTTGCCATCAACGGCGATGGCTTCTTTACCACGAAAAATGTCGTCACCGGCCAGACCTTGTTTACCCGCAACGGCAGCCTGACGGTCGATGGCGCAGGATACATCAGCGATGGCTCGGGCAACCGGCTGCAGGTTTTCCCGACGGATGCGGTGGGCACGATCACCTCGGCCACCCCTGCCGATGCGCTGATCCCAGCGACCAACGGAACCGACGCCAACGGCAATCCGATCGAGTTCGCCGGCATCACCGTGGGCGACGATGGGGCCGTGACCGCCTCGTACGCCGATGGTTCCAACGTGATCATCGGCAAGGTCGCTCTGGCCAGCTTCATCGCGCCGCAAGGGCTGAAGCAGGTCGGCTCGTCCAACTGGGTGACGACCGGCATCTCGGGTGCCCCAACGTTTGGCCAGCCCAGCACAGGTCAGTACGGCTCGTTGCTTTCGGGCGCTCTTGAACGCTCGAACGTCGACATCGCCGAAGAACTGGTCAGCCTGATCACCGCGCAGCGCAACTTCCAGGCCAACGCAAAGGCGATCGATACGGCAACGCAGATCTCGCAGACGGTGATCCAGCTGCAAAGCTGATCCTGAACGCTCCCGGAGCCTGACCGATGGACCGCCTGATCTACACCGCCTATTCCGGCATGACCGGTTCGACCGTGCGCCAGCGCGTGATCGCCAGCAACATGGCGAACGCACAGACGATCGGCTTTCGCGCCGAGATGCTGACCGCCACGCCGATGACACTGAAGGGCCCCAGCCTCGAAGCGCGGGCAATGACCGAAGGCGAAGTGCGCGGATCGTCGATGGCGCAGGGCACGCTGATCTCCACCGGCAAGCCGCTCGACGTTGCGCTCACCGGCGACACCATGCTTGCACTGCAGGCAGAAGATGGCAGCGAAGCCTATTCGCGGCGCGGCGATCTGGCGGTCAGCGCGGGCGGCGTTCTGGAAAACGGCGATGGCCGACCGGTCATCGGCGAAAACGGGCCGATCACCGTTCCGCTCGGCTCGAAGGTCACGATTTCCCCCGATGGCGGCGTTTCCGTCGCCAATCCCGAGACGCCCGACCAGCCCCCCCAGCTGGTCGGGCGCATCAAGATCGCATCGACCACCGGCAGCAGGATCGAGAAAGGCCTTGATGGCCTGTTCCGCGTCCCCGGCCAGAATGGCCAGCCCGGCATCCTGCCGCAGGACGAAGAGGCCAAGCTGATGGTCGGCAGCCTTGAACAGTCCAATGTCGATCCCACCCGCATCCTTGTCGAGATGGTCGAAGCCCAGCGCCTGTTCGACATGCGCACCAAGGTCGTCGCCCAGGCCAAGGAAGTCGACGAATCCAGCGCATCGCTGATGCGCATTTCCTGATCGCAAAGGTAACCCACGATGCCCAGCTCAGCTCTTCACGTCGCCCGCACCGGTCTCGAGGCACAGGACACGCGGATGCGCGTGATTGCCAACAATCTTGCCAACGTCGGCACCACCGGCTTCAAGCGCGACCGCGCCAACTTCGCCACCCTTGCCTATCAGGACGCGCGCGTGGCGGGTCAGCAATCGTCGAACGAGACCGCCTATGCCACGGGCCTCAACCTCGGCACCGGCGTTGCCGTGCAGGCGACCACCCGCATCGACAGCCAGGGCACGCTGCAAAGCACCAGCAACGCGCTCGACCTTGCGCTCGATGGCGACGGCTACTTTCAGGTGACGATGCCGGGCGGACAGCTGGCCTACACACGCGCCGGAAACTTCTCGCGCTCGGCGGAAGGCGTGCTGGTGACCGCGCAGGGCTATCCGCTCAACCCCGCGATCACCATTCCCGAGGGCGCGAGCGCCATCACCATCGCCAATGACGGCACCGTATCTGCAACCATTGCCGGGCAGAACGAGCCCGCGCAGCTTGGCCAGATCACCGTCGCCAGCTTTGCCAACCCGGGCGGCCTCAGGTCGATGGGTGACAACTTCCTGCAGGAAACCGCAGCCTCGGGCGCGGCACAGGTGGGCGTTCCGGGAGAACTGGGACGCGGCAACATTCGCCAGGGCTACCTTGAGGGTTCGAACGTCAACGTGGTCGAGGAACTGGTCGACATGATCGAATGCCAGCGCGCCTACGAGATCAATTCCAAGATGATCTCGGCCGTCGACGACATGCTCCAGAACGCGAACCAGACTCTGTGACACCGATGCAAACGCCCTTCGATCGCCATTTCACCCCCGAACGCTTCGGCAGCCCTCGCCGCCGCCGAACCGCCCTGCGCGCGCTGCTGGTGGGATCGCTGGTGGCCGCCGCTGTCGTTTTCGGCATGGAGCCGGCCTCTGCCGCCAAGCCCAAGAAAGGCTTCGAGCCGGTGGTCGCGCCGCCTCTGCCGGTCCAGACCGCAGCACCGACCGCTGGTTCGATCTTCAATGCCAGCGCCGGCTACACCGGCTTTGTCGAGGGCCGCCGTGCCCATGAGGTGGGCGATCTGGTCACGGTCATGCTGGTCGAGAACATGACCAGCGCCAAGACGGCCGGATCGAAGACGCAGAAGTCCGGCCAGTTCTCCGTGACACCGCCAACCACCGGCCCGCTGTCGTTCATCAAGCCCAGCGCCCTTAATGCTTCGGGCGGTTCGTCGTTCAATGGTCAGGGCAATGCCTCGCAGACGAGCACGCTTGCCGGCGAGGTTGCGGTGACGATCGCGGAAGTGAGGTCCAATGGCACGGCACTGGTACGCGGTGAAAAGCGCATGATGCTGAGCCAGGGACAGGAGTGGGTGCAGTTCTCGGGCATCGTGCGCCTTGGTGACATCGATCAGGAGAACCGCATTCTTTCCAGCCAGGTCGCGGATGCGCGGGTTGAATACACCGGCAACGGGTCGGTCGGCCGGGCAAGCCGCGAAGGCTGGCTTTCGAAGTTCTTCAACGCGATTTCGCCCTTCTGAAGGTTGATGCAATGCTGGTCCGGTACATCCTCCCTGTTCTTGCAGCCTTCGCGGCGGCCCTGCCCATGCCCGCCCTGGCCGAGCGTGTGCGCGACCTTGGCGAGTTCCAGGGCGTGCGCGCAAACCAGCTCACCGGCTATGGCGTGGTGGTTGGCCTTGCCGGAACGGGCGACGACAATCTCGAATACCTGACCCAGGCGATGAAGGGCACCGCAGGCCGGTTGGGCGTGCAGCTCCCCGCCGGCATCTCGCCCGGCCTCAAGAACGCCGCCGCCGTGCTGGTGACGGCAGAACTTCCCGCCTTCGCCAAGCCCGGCCAGCGCATCGACGTGACTGTCTCGACCATCGGCAAGGCCAAGTCCCTGCGCGGGGGTGCGCTGATCCTCGCACCGCTCTATGGTGCGGACGGCCAGATCTACGCGATGGCGCAGGGCAACCTTGCCGTCGGCGGCCTCGGCATTGCCGCCCGCGATGGCTCGCAGCTGACCGTCAACGTGCCGACCGTGGGCCGCATCGCCGAAGGGGCCAGTGTAGAGCGCGCCGTCGCCACCGGGTTCGACAGTGGCGAAGTGCTGCGCTGGAACCTGTTCGACGCCGATTTCATGACCGCCCAGCGCGTGCGCGACGCGATCAACGCCCGCTTTCCCCAGTCTGCGACGATCGAGGACGGCGTCACGCTGGCGCTGCGCCTGCCTGCAGGCGCCGACAGCCGCGCGACGACGATGGCGGCGATCGAGATGCTCGAGGTGACGCCTGCCGAAACCGCGGCCAAGGTCATCGTCAACAGCCGCACGGGCACGGTGGTGATCAACAGCGCGGTGCGTCTCTCTCCCGCAGCGATAAGCCACGGCAAGCTGGTGGTGAAGATCGACGAGAAGCCGCAGGTCTCCCAGCCCGCTCCGTTCAGCCGCGGCCAGACGGCCGTGGTCCCCAACAGCCAGATCGACGCGGTCGAGAAGGAGGCCAAGGTTGCCTTGTTCAAGCCGGGTGCCTCGCTCTCGTCACTGGTCGATGCGCTGAACAAGCTCGGCACCAGCCCTTCGGACCTCGTCGCAATCCTCGAAGCGCTCAAGCAGGCAGGCGCACTGAAGGCAGAGATGGTGGTGATATGACCACGATTTCCACATCCGCCGCCAACCTTTCGCTCACGCCTAAGGCGCAGACCGAGCGCGAGAAGCTTTCGGGCGCGGCGAAGCAGTTCGAGGCGATTTTCGTGCGCCAGATGCTGTCCGCCGCGCGCGCCAGCAACTTCGGGGACGATGACGTCTTCGGAAAGATGGATCAGACTTTCGTGCAGATGCGCGACGACCGCTTTGCCGAAATCGCCTCGCAGGCCGGCGCGCTCGGCTTTGCCCGGCAGATCGAGAACCACCTTGCCGCGCTCCTGCCCCAAGGCACTACGCCAGAGGGAGGCGCCTAAGCCATGGCATCCGATCTCCTCTCGATCGCTCGCAGCGGCGTCCAGGCTGCCCGCATCGGCCTAGACATCACGGCGCAGAACATCGCCAATGCCTCGTCCACCGGCTATGTCCGGCGTTCGGCCGCGTTCAGCGAAGTGGCTTCGACTGGCGGCGCCTATCGTATTGGCGATCTTTCCCTTTCAGGCGTGCGGCTGACCAGCATCGTGCGCAATGCCGATGCTTTTCGCCAGGCCGAAGTCCGCCGTACCAATTCGGACGTGGCGCGAGCCAGTGCCGAAGTTTCTGGGCTGGAGAACATCGAAGCCGCGATCGAGCAGTCGGGCGTCTATGACGCAATTGTCGGCTTCGAGTCCTCCCTCCAGCAACTGACGCAGAACCCCACGGATACGAGCCTGCGCGCCTCGGTGATCGAGAAGGCGCGCACCATGGCCGGCACGTTCCAGATCGCCTCGCAGGAGTTGGACGCGGCGGCCGACGGTCTGCGCTTTCTGGCCTCGGACGGGGTGACGCAGGTCAACCGCATTGCCCAGGAGCTTGCCCGCACCAACACCCGCCTTGCCCGCGCGTCCGACGCCAGCAGCGACAAGACCGCCCTGCTCGATCAGCGCGACCAATTGCTCGAGGAATTGAGCGGCTTTGCGAACATCTCGACCGAATTCTCGGCCGATGGGCAGGTTGCGATCAAGATCGGCGGGAGCAGCGGGGCGGACCTCGTGACGGGCAACACTGCCGCCACCCTGGGTATGACCACATCTCCAACTGACGGCACCATCAGCTTCACTGTGGGCAGCACGGCGCTGACTCTCGCTGGCGGATCGCTGGCAGGACAGCAACTCGCATTGGCGAAGGGCGCACAGCTCAAGACCGATCTCGACACGCTTGCCGGTGACATCGTTGATGCCTTCAACACCGCCCAGACCGGGGGTCGCGATCTCGACGGCGCGATGGGTGTCGCAATCTTCTCGGGCACGAGCGCCGCGACGATGGCACTCGCTGTCGAGGACGGCCGCAAGATCGCCACCGCTCCTGCCAGCGAGACGACGCCGGGCAGCCGCGATGCGGCAAACCTTACCGCGATCCGCACAGCGCTGGCGGGCGTCAATCCGTCGGGCACGATGGATGCGATCCTGTTCGACGTTTCAGGCACGCTGGCCGGGCGCAACGTGACGTTGGGCGCGCTACAGACGATTGCCGACACCGCGAAAGTTGCCCTCTCTGCGCAATCGGGCGTCGATCTCGATCAGGAAGCGGTCAACCTAGTAAGATTCCAGCAGGCCTTTCAGGCGTCCGGCAAGGTCATGCAGGTATCATCCGACATCTTCGACACCCTTCTGGGAATCAGGTAACCGGCCATGAGCACGATCTTTGGCACATCTACAGCCGCGTTCTTCGAGCGGTCCCTCATGGACCTTACTGCCTTGCGCAAGCAGGCCGAGGACACGCAGGCCGAGATGTCGACCGGAGAACGCCTGCAGCGCTCCTCCGACGACCCGGTCGCCGCCTCGCGGCTGCGCCAGCTCGCCCGCGCAGGGGTTTTCGACGACATCGACACCGCCGCGACCAACCGCGCCACGACTGACCTGACGCTGACCGACACCGCACTGTCGCAGTTCGCCAGCATCGTCACCCGCCTGCAGGAGTTGACGACGCAGGCCGCGAACTCGACCGTCAACGACAGCCAGCGCGCGGGCATCGGCGAGGAAATAGCGCAATTGCGGGACAGCCTCGTCGCACTCGCCAATTCGCGGGATGGCAATGGCAACGCCCTGTTCGGTGGCGAAAGTGCAGCCGATGCCTACACCCTCGATGCTTCGGGCAACGCCACGTATGCCGGCACCAGCGCGGCAGGGACCATCTCTATCGGTGGCGGTCAATCTGTCGCGCGGGGGGTGACAGGACCCGAGTTCCTGCAGTTCCAGTCAGGAGGCGGAACGGTTGACCTGCTGGCAATGACCAAGGCCCTGGCGGACGACCTGAAATCCGGTGCCGGTGGCGTGGCCACGGCCAATGCCGCCCTCACCGCCCTGGGTGATGGCCTCAATGCAATCACCACGGCGCAGACCGTGGTCGGATCGCGGCTCAACTGGATCGACCTCAACACCGAGCGCCGCACCACGCTTTCCGAGATGCGCACCACCGAACAAACCGAGGTCGGCGGCGCGGACCTGACCGAATCCATCGCCCGCCTGCAGAACACCATGCTGGTGCTGCAGGCCAGCCAGGCGAGCTTTGCCAAGCTCGCCAACCTTTCGCTGTTCAGCGTGCTGAACTGAGCGCGCAAGCTCACCGGGAACCTGTTTCATGTTCGTGATTGTCGGCATCGTCATCCTGCTCGCCATGGTTTTCGGCGGCTTCGCCATCACTGGCGGTGACCTTGGACCGGTCCTGCATGCACTTCCCCACGAGATGCTCATCATCGGCGGGGCCGCCGTCGGCGCGCTCGTCACTGGAAACTCGATGCACGAACTCAAAGGCATCGGCGCTGGCTTCACCAAGACCTTCAAGGGCCCCAAGCACAATAAGCAGGATCACGTAGACGTTATCGTGCTGTGCACCAAACTGATGAAGATCTTGCGCAGCGATGGACCGGTCGCGCTTGAAAGCCATGTCACCGATCCGAAGAACTCTCCGATCTTCGCCGAGTATCCCCGCCTTCTGGCCAACCCTGCCCTGACTTCGCTGATCTGCGACACGCTGACCTTGATCGTCGTATCTTCGGGCACGCTGGAAGTGCATGCGGTGGAGGAGGTGATGGATCATGCGATGAAGACGCATTTCCATGAGGAGCACGAAGCCCAGCACGCCATCCAGGGCTTGGCGGATGCGCTGCCGGCGCTGGGCATCGTCGCGGCAGTACTCGGCGTGGTGAAGACCATGGGATCGATCGACAAGCCGCCGGCCATTCTCGGCGCGATGATCGGTTCGGCGCTCGTCGGCACGTTCCTCGGCATTCTGCTCGCCTACGGGATGGTTGGCCCGATCGCAGGCCGGCTCAAGCAGGTGCTCGAGCAGGACGAGATGATTTTCCAGGCGGTAAAGCAGGTCATCATCGCCAGCCTCCACGGCTGGCCGCAACCCCTCGTCGTCGAAAGCGCGCGCTCCGGTCTGGGGCATGCCTTCCGCCCGGGACTTTCCGAACTGCTCGACGCGATGCGCGGCCGCTAAGGAGCCCTGCACGTGGCCAAGGCACCGACCAAGGGGAAGAACGAACCCCCGAAGCCCATCATCGTCAAGAAGATCACCATCGTTGCCGGTGGGCATCACGGCGGCGCCTGGAAAGTGGCCTATGCCGACTTCGTGACCGCGATGATGGCGTTCTTCCTGCTGATGTGGCTGCTGGGCGCAACCACCGAAAAGCAGCGCAAGGGCATTGCCGACTACTTCACTCCTACACTCGTCAAGATGCGGCAGGGAAGTGCCGGCGGGTATGGCGTACTCGGCGGATCATCGCTGACCGATGTCGACGACTATCCGCATCGCGCCGGCCAGACCGGCAACAAGACCCTGTCGGTGCCCCGCGATGCCACAGGCGGCCCCAAGGAGGGAGGCAGCAAGATCAAGCGCTCCCAGGTGATGAAGGAACGTATCGCCCAGAAGCTCGCGCAATCCGAAAAGCTCAAGAAGCTGGCCCGGCAGGTTCGCATGACCGAGACTCCCGAAGGCGTCCGCCTGGATCTGGTGGACGATGCGGATTTCTCGATGTTCCTGCTGGGCACGACCGTGCTGACGCCTGACGCCGCCGAACTTCTCCGCGCGATCGGCCAGGCCATCGCGCCCGACCCGACCCAGCTGACGATCCGCGGCCACACGGACTCCCTGCCGTGGAAGAACGGCGTGGCCAACAACTGGTCGCTGTCAGCCGGTCGCGCCGAAACGACACGCCAGACCTTGATGCGCCAGGGCATTGCCGAGCCCCGCTTCCGCCGGATCGAGGGCGTTGCCGACCGCGAACCGCTGGTGCAGAACAATCCGGCCGACCCGCGCAATCGGCGTATGTCGATTTTGATTACCGGCTGATTAAGCAATAAACTGACACTATCATGAAATATTGGTGAAAGTTCCGGTTGCAAGTGCAACTGCTTCACTGCAGCTTCCTGTCATTGCGGGGTGCGTCGTGCGCAAGCCACGAACCGCAACACCCAAAGGACAGGGAGTTCAATCCAGATGCGCAAGTTTGCAGCTTTGGCCACCGTATCGGCGGTGGCATTGGCCGGAATCGTTTTTGCCGCCGCGGGGGGCGGGAAGGTCACGGGTTCGGGAGCGGTGCTGCTGCCCGCAACGTCGGGTTCTATTGCCGCAGTTTCAGCCCGGCCCACTGCAGCGGCAGTCGCCGGATCGGCCATCCCCGACAGCTGGATCTGTGTCTTCAAGAAGGGCAGCGTCGCGCCGGGTGCCGAGCAGGCCGAGGCCAGCAAGGTCACCGGCAAGGCTGGCGGCAAGATCGGGCACGTCTACCGTTACGCACTGCAGGGCTTCTCGATCAATCTGCCAGCGCAAGGTGCCGCAGCCGTCGCCAAGCACAACCCGAACATCGAGTATTGCGAGGCCGACCAGGTCGCCACCGTGATCGACCCGATCAATGCGTTGGCGAAGCCGGGCGGCGGCGGCGGTTCAACCACCGAGACGACGCCCGCAGGCATCACGCGAGTTGGTGGTGGAGCGGCTTATGCCGGCTCGGGACGGGCATTCGTGATCGATAGCGGCATCTTCCTGACGCATCCCGATCTGAACGTCGACACCGCCCTCAGCCGCAACTTCGTGGCGCGCGAAACCTCGCCGAATGACCTGAACGGCCATGGTACGCACGTAGCCGGTACGATTGCCGCCAAGCTCAATGGCGCCGGCGTCGTCGGCGTAGCAGCCGGGGCAAAGGTCGTCGCGGTGCGCGTGCTCGATCGCCGTGGCAGCGGTGCCTATTCCGATGTCATCGCTGGAGTCGATTACGTCGCCTCGGTGGGCCAGGCGGGCGACGTCGCCAACATGAGCCTTGGCGGACCAGTATCCGACGCACTCGACACGGCAGTGATCAACGCCTCCAACAGCAGCAAGGTCATCTTTGCCCTTGCCGCCGGTAACGAAACCGATGATGCCAACAATCACTCGCCCGCGCGCGCCGATGGCCCGTATATCTACACCGTGGCGGCGGTGAACAGCTCGGACACATTTGCCAGCTTCTCGAACTACTCCGTGATCAACGATCCGGTGGACTTTGCCGAACCGGGCGTATCGATCCTCTCGACGTGGCTCAACGGCGGCTACAACACGATCTCCGGCACATCCATGGCGACACCGCACCTTGCCGGTCTTGTCGTCATCGGTGGCCCGCGCAGCGACGGGCGCCTGTCCACCGCAGCGCCGAATGGCGTCAGGTTCCCGATCGGCGTGAAATGATCAGGGTGCCTTGCTGAAACGTCGAAGGGCGGCCCCGCAAGGAGCCGCCCTTCTTCTTTACCGGGGAACGCACGAAGGCCCGGCGGCCTGGGATGGGCCGCCGGGCTTGTGATCACGCCTGGTGGAGACAGGCGGAGGTCATGGCTTAGCGCAGCAGCGACAGCACGTTCTGCTGGCTCTGGTTGGCCTGGGCGATCATCGCGGTCGATGCCTGCGAAAGGATCTGGGCCTTGGCCATCTGCGTCGTTTCGGTCGAGTAGTCGGTGTCCTGAATACGCGAACGGGCGTCCGACAGGTTGGTGATGTTGTCGTTGAGGTTGTTCACCACCGATTCCAGGCGGTTCATGCCGGCACCGAGCGTCGCACGGGCGCTCGAAATCGAGTCCAGCTCGGTGTCAAGCGTGCCAAGGAGCGTGTTCGCCGCCGTTGCGCTGGACACGTCGTACGACCCTGCAGCACCGCCGTTCGCCGAAAGGGTGGTGAGGTCTGCCATGGTCAGGTCGACGGTGTCAGAACCGTTCGCACCAGTCTGAACGGTCACGGTCGCTTGCGAGCCGTCGAACAGCTGAGTGCCATTGAACTTGGTGTTGTCGATGATCTGGCCGATCTGCGCGGTCAGTTCGTCAACTTCCGTCTGCATGTAGGCACGGTCCGTGGCGTCCTGATACGTGCCCGAAGCCGACTGCACGGCCAGTTCGCGGACACGCTGGAGCATGTTCGAAACTTCGTTCAGCGCGCCTTCCGCGGTCTGTGCCAGCGAGATGCCGTCGTTCGAGTTGCGAACGCCCTGGTTCATGCCCTTGATCTGGGCAGTCATGCTGGTGGCAATTGCCAGACCGGCCGCGTCGTCCTTGGCGCCGTTGATGCGCTTGCCGGTCGACAGTCGCTCCATCGCCTGGCCAAGCATCTTGTTGGCCGTGTTGGAGGAGTTCGTCGCCTTCAAGGCGCTGATGTTTGTATTGATAACCGCCATTTTCCATTCTCCGGTAGGGTGGTGTGTCGTTCCCGAAAGGACCGCCGGGTCAGAGGATCGACACGGCTGTCGGGACTAAGACCGGCAAATGGCAGCCGGTTTTAAGTTGCCGCCCGGCAAAAGAATGCCGGACTTAGGTAGTCGCCCTTAGGGTTACCCGTCCCCTTAAAGTTTCAACCTGTTTGTCGGTCCCGCGCGAAAGAAGGTCACAGACAGGATGGTTAACAGGGGTCTTGAAATGATTCGCGATTGCGGGGCACTGCAGTTCACCGAAGCGGCGGCGAAAGCCCACGCAGCGCTTGTCCAGCGCGCAGCTTCGGTGCTTTCGAGCTACGGTGCGGAAGGACAGTCGATGCTGGCTGATGCCTTCGAGGACGCGAAGCTCCCGCCGCGCAAGCAGGTGGTGCTGCTGGAGCGTTCGGCTATGCCAGCGATCGAGCGCCAGCCCGGCAGCCGGACGGCGACCCTGCGATACACCGATGGGGCGGGCGAGGCTGCGCTGTCGGCACTGCTGGCCTGCGCCGCGAAGCCAGGCGCGCCCATTGCCGCCGATCCTGAAAGCCTGTCTGTCCTTGCCTTGGCCGAACGCATCGCCGCCACCGACATCCCCGTCCTGATCAACGGCCCGACCGGCACTGGCAAGGAAGTGCTGAGCCGCTTCATTCACGAACACTCGGCCCGCGCCGACAAGCCGTTCATCGCCATCAATTGCGCCGCCATGCCCGAAGCCATGCTCGAGGCGCTGCTGTTCGGCCACCAGAGGGGCGCGTTCACCGGCGCGAATGCAGCCAGCGAAGGCTTCTTCCGCGCGGCTGACGGTGGCACGCTGCTCCTCGACGAGATCGCCGAGATGCCGCTGACGCTGCAGGCCAAGCTGCTGCGCGCGCTGCAGGAAGGCGAAGTGGTGCCGCTGGGGGCAACGCAGCCGGTAAAGGTGGACGTGCGGGTAATCGCCTGCGCCAACCGCGATCTGCCGCTGGAAGTCGAGGAAGGCCGCTTCCGCGCCGATCTCTATTACCGCCTAAACGTCTTCCCGCTGGCCCTGCGCGCTCTGTGTGAGCGGCCCGACGATATCGCGCCGCTCGCCTTCGCGATGGCGATGCGCCATTCGCAGGTCGCTCCCTGGATTTCCGACGAAGCGCTGGCGATGTTGGCGGCGCATAGCTGGCCCGGCAACGTGCGCGAACTCGAGAACGTGATGCGTCGCGCTCTGGTGCTTGCAGGGAACGCCTCCGTCATCAAGGCTTCGCACATCGTGTTCGATCGCCCTGCCCGCCTGATCAACGAACCGGTTGCGGTTCCTGCCGCGGCCGATGCCAAGCTTTCCAACATCGTGCAGATGTCCGAAGCCCGCGCGATCCTTTCGACGCTCGAGGCCTGCAACGGCAGCCGCGTTGCCGCTGCCCGCCAGCTCGGCATTTCGGAACGCACCTTGCGCTATCGCCTCGCCAGCTTCCGTGAGGCCGGGATTGAAGTGAACGGCCGGTCAGTGGACGGTAGAGCCGTCGGTGGCAGGCGATGAGCGTTTCCGGCATCGGCGGCCGGGCTTCCGGCATCCAGGACATCATGGCGCTGCGCCAGCAGATCATGGAGCGCTCGCAGCTGCTCCAGCAGGTCAAGTCACCCGAAGCGACGCAGGGTGCACAAGGACCACAGGCCAGCACCGGCCCGGCTGGTAGCTTTACCGAGAGCCTCAAGGGTGCGCTCGATAACGTCAACGCCAGCCAGCAGAAGGCAAGTGCGATCAGCGAAGCCTATGAAAAAGGCGAAGTGGTCGACGTGGCCAAGGTGATGCTGGCGCGGCAGGAAGCTGGCGTTGCCTTCGAGGCCACGCTGCAGGTGCGCAACAAGCTGCTGAACGCCTACCAGGACATCATGCGGATGGGAGTGTGATTGAATGGCTGACCTCGTTCCCGCCTCTGGCCTTGCCACGCCAGCTCCATCCACTTTCGGCGTCCTGACCGATCCCGCAGCCGGAAGCTTCGGCACGCGGGCCAAGGCGTTTCTGGCGCAGCCGCCCGTGAGGCGCACCCTTCCGTGGTTCGCCGGCGTTTCCGCAGCCGGCCTGACCGGCGTGCTGTGGCTGACCATGGCGCCCGCACCGCAGCGCATGCTCTACAGCCAGCTTTCCGACAGCGAGCGGTCCGAAGTTACCGCCAGCCTCGAAAAGGCCAATATCGCCTACCAGATCGACAACGCAACCGGTGCGATCACGGTGGGCGAGGACGACCTATACAGGGCGCGCATGGCCGCCGCATCGGACGGCGCGATCGCCACGCCCGAAACCGGAACGCAGATGCTCGACAAGCTGCCGATGGGCGCGAGCCGGGGGCTTGAGGGCCAGCGCCTGCAGGCCGCGCGCGAGCGCGAGCTTGAGCTGACGATCATGGAGATCGACGGCGTGGAGGCCGTGCGCGTCCATCTCGCCGAACCGGAAAAGTCGGTCTTCGTGCGCGAGAACCTGCCGCCATCGGCCTCGGTCATGGTCAAATTGAAGCGCGGACGGCAGCTTTCCGAAAGCCAGGTCCGCGCGATCGTCAACCTGGTCGCGGGTTCCGTGCCCGGGCTTTCGATAGACGCGGTGCGGGTCGTTGACCAGCACGGCGCATTGCTCTCCGACCCTTCCGGCCCCGATGGCGACCGGCTCGAGCTCCAGCAGCGCATGGAGGAGAAGCTTCGCCAGCAGGTCGCGCAACTGCTCACGCCGATGCTGGGCGAAGGGAACTTCTCGTCCGAGATCCAGCTCGATCTCGACATGGACCAGGTGACGTCGGCGCGCGAAAGCTATGACAAGCAAGGCGTCGTCCGGCAGGAAACGCAAAGCGCCTCGCAGCAGACCGGCGCCGGCACTGCCCAGGGCGTGCCCGGCGTCACCGCCAACACGCCGCCCCCTGCCACGACTGCCCAGCCCGGCGCCCCGCAAGGAACGCCCGCGGCTGCGGCAACGCCCGGCGCCAACGGCGAATCCAGTTCCTCGCGCACCTATGAACTCGGCCGCGAGGTTGCGGTATCGAACCAGACCCCTGGCAAGATCAAGCGCCTGTCCGTCGCTGTCGCGCTGAGCGCCGAGACCATGGCCAAGGCCAAGCCGCAGGACATCGAGCAGATCAAGCAGCTGGTCAGCGCTGCGGTCGGCGCCGACCCCGCCCGCGGCGATCAGGTTGCCGTGGCCGTCCGTGCCTTCAAGCCCGCAGACGTTGCCCCCGCACCGTTCTGGGAAACGCCGTGGTTCGCCACGATCCTGCGCAATGCCGTGGCGCTGATCGCGGTCCTGCTTGTCCTGCTGCTCGGCGTCCGTCCGTTGATCAAGGCGCTGAAGAAGGAACCCGCGCCGGCCGAAGTGAAGGTTGCAAAGAAGCGCAAGAAAGGTGAAGCGACGGGCGACGAGGACGAGGACGCCAGAGAGGCCGAAGAAGGGGCGATCGAGGCTGTCACCGCTGATGAAGTCGCACAGGCAATCCAGCCCGCGCAAGATCCCGAAACGGGCGTCGTCGATGCCGAGGCACTGGCCCGGCAGGTCAGCCTTGCCCAGCGGCTTGTCGTCGAAAAGCCCGACAGTGCGCTGGTTGCCCTCAAGCAGATGCTGAAAGAGCCTGAAGAGGAAGGTGCCAGCGCATGAGCGATCTCATGGAAGCCCCCGCCATTTCCGATCCCGAACGCGCAGCCGTCATGGTCATGCTGCTGGAGGACGATCAGGCCGCGCAGATCCTCGCGCAGCTGGAGCCCGCAGAACTTCGCCTGCTGGGCGAAAAGATGTGTGCGCTGGGCGAGATCGGCCCGGTTGCGATCGCACAGGCGATTGCCGGCTTTGTCGAGAAGACCGAGCGGCTTGGCCTGATCGCGCACGATCGCGTCGGACAAGTGCGCTCGCTCATGACTCGCGCCGTGGGCGAGATAAAGGCAGACAGCCTGATGCAGCGCATCCTGCCTGACGACCCCTCGCGCACGCCCAGCATCGAGCTTGCCAGATGGCTGACTCCGCAAGTGATCGTGCCTCTGATCCGTGACGAGCATCCCCAGGCGATTGCCGTGCTGCTGGTTCAGCTGGATCCGGAAGTGGCCGCGGCTGTCCTGCATGGCTTGCCCGACGAGGTGCAACCGCAGGTCGTCCACCGCATCGCCACGCTCGGACCGGTTGCACCCGAAGCCATCGCGATGCTCGAGGAAATGCTGCACCAGCGTATCGGCGAACGGCACGGCCAGGGCGCCTTTGCCATGGGCGGGCCGCGCGAAGCGGCCGACATCATCAACGCCTCCGTCCGGGCGGTCGAAAAGCGCGTCATGCCCGAGATCGCCAAGCAGGATCGCCAGCTTGCCAAGGCGATCGAGAACGAAATGTTCAAGTTCGAGCACCTCTTCGCGCTCGACGACAAGTCGATGGGAGCACTGCTGCGCGAGGTAGACAGCGATGCGCTGATCGCCGCGCTCAAGGGCATTCCCGAAGAGCAGCGCGAATGCTTCTTCCGCGCCATGTCGAGCCGTGCTGCGGACGGCGTGCGCGACGAGATTGCCGCGCGTGGCCGGATGAAGATGGCCGAAGTGATTGAGGCGCAAAAGGCCATGGTCACGGCAGCCCGCCGTCTCTCGGCCGAAGGCGTGATCGTGTTCGGCGCGGGCGACGACGACTATGTCTGACAGCTTGCGGGCGATCTCGCTGGCGGACCTTGGGCAAGTGCCCACAGGTTTCGCGCGTGATCGCCGCTTCTTCCGCGAATTTGCAGCGCCCGAACCGGAACCTGTCATGGTGCCGGTGGAAGACGAGCGCGAGCCGCACGACCCTATCGCGGAGGCGTGGGCCGATGGCTATGCCAAGGGTCTGGGCGAGGCGCAGGAAGCCGCTGCGCAGCTCATTGCCGAACAGGAAGCAGCGCGTCAGAAGATCGAATTCGCGCTCGGCAAGCTGGATGTGGCGATGCAGACCGAACTGCAAGACCGACTGCGCGAGACGGTGATCGCCTTGTGCGAGGCTGCCATTGCGCCTGCGGCCCTTGACCCCGACGCGCTGACCCGCCGGGTCGAGGCAGCCGCCACCATGCTCGCCCGCGCCGAAGACCAGCGCGTGATACGGCTCCATCCCGAAGACCTTGCCCTGATTGCCGCGCGATTGCCGGAAGACTGGCACTTCGAACCCGACGCTTCGCTCGAACGCGGCGCTCTGCGCGTGGAAGGCGCGACCGGCGGAGTCGAGGATGGACCTGAACAATGGCGCCGGGCCATCCATGAGGCGCTCCGCCAATGCTGATGGGACCCACTTTCTCCGTGCTCGACCGGGCGCTGGATTCCCTGGCACTGTGCGAACCCGACTTCACGCCTGCGCGCTATGGCTTGCTGGCCGCGTGTGATGGCGGAATGCTTGAAGTGTCGGGGCTGTCGGTCCCCATTGGCACGCAATGCCGCATCGCTCATGGGTCGGGATCGCTGACGGCAGAGACCATCGGCTTCCGCAATGGTCGTACCTTGATGATGCTTCTGGGCGATCCGGTGCTGCTGCGCCCCGGCGCCAGGGTCAGGCCCGAAGGCCGCCCCGGGATGGTGCCGGTAGGCGAGGCTTTTCTCGGCCGCGCGATCGATGGCGAGGGCAAGCCGATTGATGGCATGGGGCCGATCCACAACCGCCGCGAATGGCCGGCAGGCGGCATTCGGGCCGCCGCGCTCGACCGCTCGCCAGTGCGCGAGAGCTTCGATACCGGCGTGCGCGCGCTCAATGCGCTGACGACCTTCGGCATCGGCCAGCGTATCGGCATCATGGCGGGATCAGGCGTCGGCAAGTCGGTGCTGCTCGACATGATCGCGCACGGCGCCGAGGCCGAGATCGTCATCGTCGGCCTGATTGGCGAACGTGCACGAGAAGTCTCCGACTTCGTCGAGCGGCACATGCAGGGCTCCAAGCGCGAACGCTCCGTCGTTGTCGCGGTCCCTGCCGACCATGCGCCCAACTTGCGCATACGCGGCGCGATGATGGCGACGGCGCTCGCCGAATACTTTCGAGCCCAAGGCAAGCGCGTGCTGCTGATCATGGACAGCCTGACGCGTGTGGCCCACGCGGGCCGTGAAATCGCGCTGCTGCTGGGCGAACCGGGCGCGGCGCGCGGCTATCCGCCCTCGGCCCTCGCGACGATCACCAAGCTGGTCGAACGCGCCGGCAATTCGGCGGAAAGCGGCGGGTCGGTGACGGGGCTCTACACGGTCCTTGCCGATGGCGACAACCAGGACGATCCGGTGGTCGACACCGCGCGTTCGATCCTCGACGGACACATCGTGCTCTCGCGCGATCTGGCGCAGCGTGGGCAATACCCGGCCATCGACATTGCGGCATCCTTGAGCCGCGTGATGAACGACATCACTGCACCCGAGCACCAGCGCGCCGCCCGCACCTTCCGTGCGCTTGTGGCAAGTTACGAGGCCAACCGCGATCTGGTCCTGATGGGCGCCTATCGCAGCGGGGCCGATCCCCAGCTCGACAGGGCCATCGCCATGCATGAGGCGCTGACCGGGTTCATCAGCCAGCCGCAGCGTGAAGTCGTGTCGATGGCGGCAAGCGTCGCCGCGCTCAGCCAGCTGATCGGTGCATGAAGGCTGAGCGCGAGCGTCTGGCGCGCCTGAAACGGCTTGAGCGCATCCGGGACATCGCCCGCCAGACCGCGCTCGCCGAAGCGGGCAAGGCCGAGGGCACGCTGGCGCAGTTGCAGGGGCTGGCAGACAGGACTCAACGTCTTTCGACGGAGTACGCCGCCCGCACCGATGCGCGCGACGCGCACGGGTTGCAGCAATTGCGGCAGTTCGTGGCCGGACTCGACTGGATCACGTCGGGCACACGCGCCGATGCCGATGCTGCGCGCAGGATCGCCGATGCCAAGGCGCAGGAGGCCGCCGCCGCAGAACGTCGGCGCGCCGCCGTGGAAGAGCGCGCCGAGGCGCAGGAGCGTCTGATCGCGCGCAAGGTGGCATCCGCAACAACACCTACTACCGGCAAAAGGCAATCTGGCACGGGTCTTGAATAAACACGGTTAACGCACCGCCACGGAGCCTTGCTGATGTTTGATCTTGCCGCCCTTTCCCAGCCGACAGCCGCTCCTGCCCTGCAGGCTGCGCCGTTGCAGAATGGCGGAAATGCGCCGGAATCGGCGGATGGCATCACTGCTGCCCCTGGTATTGCCTTCGATGCACTCCTTGCCATGCAGTTCACCCCGGCAGAACCGGCAGACGCGCCCTTGCCGGAAAGCGGCAAGATCTTGCCGGATGCGGCAAAGCTGCTCGCCGCCTTGCCGCAAGTGCGCCCGGCCGATGTGCCGGTGAAAACTCAGCCCGCAACGCCGCGGACCGATGCCGAGTACGCCGAAGACGACTTCCGGGATGTACCGGAACTGCCGGACGCCGCTCTGCCAGACGCGGCCCTTATCGCTGCGCTCTTCGCCGCGCCGGATCGCCTGGTGCCGGCCGAGGGTACCGGTGCCCGCCCTTCAACTGAACTCCCTCGCGCAACCGTTGCCTCGGCGGCGCCAGCACCGACTGCACCCCAATCCCCCGCTCAGACAGCAATTGCGCTGGCCCGCACTGCACAGATCGAACTGACGACAGAGCCGGAGACGGCTACTGCCCCGGTCCAGCCCGAAGCGGTCGCAGCCACGCCGACCGCGCAGATCATGGCCGCACGTCAGGTTCGCCAGAACAAGTCAACGGGCGCAGAAGGTGAAACTTCCGAAGCATCGGCGCAGCCTGCCCTGGTTGCCGGTGCGAAGCCACTTATGGACAGCGAACGGGCCGAAACACCGCGCGTCGAAGCGACCAGTACCACGAGCCTGCTCGCGGACCGTTCCCTCCCAACGCCAGACAACACTGCCCCTTCGCCGGTCCGCCACGAAGCCCGCATTGAACGCGTCGATTTCGCCGCGCTGGTCGACAATCTGGCCCGCGCTCGCGAGGAAGCCTCACCGCGTGCCGTGACCGCGTCGATCAACCACGCCGAGTTCGGCCGGGTCACCCTGCGCTTCGACCAGGGCGAGGATCGCGGCATGTCGGTGGCGATGACCAGCGCCGATCCCGGCTTTGCGCGCGCGGTCAGCGCCACTGCCGAAGCAGCGCGCACCTCCGGCGAAAGCGCCGGCCAGAACCATCAGCCGCAAGCCGATCCGCGCACGCAGGGCGGCCAGGGCGAAAGCCAGCGCCAGCAGCCGCGCCAGGCCGAGCAGGCTCCGACCCGCCCATTCTCCGGCAATGGCACTTCGTCCCGCGAGGAAGAAGCGCCCCGCCGCCGCAGCGACGATCGCGGCATCTACGCCTGATCCTGATCCCCATTTCCTGAGAGAACCCCGATGAGCGACAAGAGCGACAAGGAAGACAAGCCCAAGAAGAAGAAGGGCGGTGGCATGATCATCAAGATCGTCGGCGCTGTCGCACTGCTGGGCGTCGGCGCGGGCGGCGTGTTCGGACTGGTTGCTGCCGGCATCATCGGCGGCGGCACGCATGAAGTCGTCAAGGTGGACAACAATCCCAAGCTGGTGCGCAAGGGAGAGGAAGACCCCTATGCGCCGGTCGCCAAGGAAGGTGAAGGCGAAGGCGGGGCAGGCGAAACCGATGGTGAAGGCGGCAGCGAATTCCGCACTGTCTATTACAACTTCGCCGAAGACTTCACCTCGAACCTCAAGAATACCGATGCGCTGCTGCAGGTGAACATCTCGGCCTCCACTCGCCGCGACTATCGCGTGGTGCTGTGGATGAAGAAGCACGAGCTGGCAATCCGCTCGGCGCTGCTCATCGCCATTGCCGATACGCCCGAGGAAGAGGTCATCAGCCCGGAAGGCAAGGCACGCCTGCAGAAGCGCCTGACTGCCGCGATCAACAAGGTCCTCACCGAGAACGAAGGCTTTGGCGGCGTCGACAACGTCTACTTCAAGACCTTCATCGTTCAGTAATTCTGGCATCGTCCAGCAAGCCGGAAAGCTCCAGCGCCCCATGAAACCAGAACGCGCCTTCATCGCCGAACGTGCCATTGCCCGGCACGATCCGGCCCTGCTGCGCCCCGGTCCCAGTGCCGCGGAACTGATCCCGGCGCTCACCCGGATGAGCGAACGCCTGGCCAAGGCGGTGCGCGGGGCGCTCGTCCCCCTTCTCGGCGGAGCCGAACCGCAGATCAATCCGATGAAGCCGATGGACACGGACTTTGCCGATTTCTGCTCGGAAATCCCGCGACTTGCCGCCAACAGCCTGATGCACATCGGCAGCGCCCCCTTCATGGTCACCGTCGAAGGCGAAAACGTGCTGCGCCTGGTCGACCGCGCTTTTGGCGGTCCCGGCGATACCCCTTCGTCGCTGCCGAAGGAATTCCCGCTTTCTGCCGAGCTGATGATCGGCCGGATCGAACAGCTCGTCGCCTCTGCGCTCACCGTCGCATTGGGCGGCAGTGGCGGTCCAATCCGTGCGGTGCGGCGCGATGCCAGCCTTGCCCAGCTTCAGGCGATGCCCGATGCGACCAGGGTTGCCGGACTGACGCTGAACGTCGTCGAGCAGGGACGGATGCCCTGGGCCATCTCGATTGCCTTCCCGCACGATACGCTTGGCCTGATGTTCGCCCACGGCGATGCCAAGCGCCCCACCAAGCCCCGGCGCGGTCCGGCGCAGCCGACCGACGCCCCCTTTGCCGACCTGCCGGTCGAGCTTGCGGCGGTGCTGGTCGACATGCGGCTCCCGCTCGCGGTCGTCTCGGGCCTGCGCATCGGACAGGTCCTGCCCGTGCCGATCGCACGCAACGTGCCGGTCAAGGTCGGCGACAAGACTTACGCCACCGGCACAATCGGCGCGCTCGAAGATCGCGTCGCCATCCAGCTCAACCAGCTTTCCTGATTACCCGAAGAGGCCCTGACCCCATGACCTTCCAGCCCCGCGGTTTCGATTTCCTCAAGGACGTGGACGTTCGCCTGACCGTCGAACTCGGTCGCACATCGATGAAGCTGAAGGACGTGCTCGGCCTCACCGAGGAGTCCGTGGTCATGCTCGACCGCCTGACCGACGAGCTGCTTGATGTCATGGTCAACGGCAAGCTCATCGCGCGCGGCGAAGTGGTTGCACAAGGCGACCGCTTCGGCCTCAGGATCGTCGAGCTTGCCGGCAGCGAGCCCGAGGAAACCCCTGCGGCCCCGGCGAAGAAAGCCGCCAAGGGGGATGTCGCCTGATGTTCTGGTACGTCCTCAAGCTCCTGGTGCTGCTGCCGCTGATCGGCGGCCTCGCCTGGGCCAGTCTCAAGTTCGCCAAGCGCATGGAAGGCCGCTTCATGGCGGGCAGCGCGCCCAAGTCGGTGCGCATCGTCGAGACGCAGATGCTCAGCCCCACCCTGCGGCTTGCCGTGATCGAGTTTCACGGCCGCGAGATTCTCGTTTCTGCCGGCAAGAACGGCCTCGTCCGCCTTGCCGAATCCCCGGCGCGGCCGAGGGTGGAAGCGGAGGACGCACAGTGAAGCGCCTTTTCGCGATCCTTGTCACGACGCTGACACTGCTGCCGCATTACGCGATGGCACAGGCTGCCGGCCCCGCCCCGGCCCAGCAACCGGCCGCAATCTCAGGCGCGCTTGACCGCGCCTTCGGGCAAATGGCAGGCGCACAGAGCGGCGGCTCGCTGTCGCTGTCGTTGCAGCTGCTGCTCATCATGGGCCTGCTGACGATCCTGCCGTCACTGATCCTGATGATGACCAGCTTCACCCGCGTGCTGGTTGTCCTGTCGATCCTGCGCCAGGCCATGGGCCTGCAGCAATCGCCGCCCAATCAGGTGCTGATCGGCCTGTCGCTGTTCCTCTCGCTGTTCATCATGGGCCCGACGCTCGACAAGGTGAACGCCAACGCCATCCAGCCCTATTCCGCCGGGCAAATCGGTGCCGAACAGGCCTTCGTTGCCGGCGGGCGCGAATTTCACGCCTTCATGATCCGCCAGACCCGCGAAACCGACCTGCGCATGTTCTCGGAAATGGCACGGGCGCCCAAGTTCGCGACTCCGGCCGACGTGCCCTATTCGATCCTGCTCCCGGCCTACGTGACGAGCGAACTCAAGACAGCCTTCCAGATCGGGTTCATGCTGTTCCTGCCCTTCCTTGTGATCGACCTCGTCGTCTCCTCGGTGCTGATGAGCCTGGGCATGATGATGATGAGCCCGACGATCGTCTCGCTCCCGTTCAAGCTGCTGCTGTTCGTCCTCGTCGATGGCTGGGCGCTGCTGATGGGCAGCCTTGCGGCCAGCTTCGGGTAAGGGCGATGGAAGACACTGCCTCCCTCCTCGCGCTGGCTGACCGGATGCTGTGGATCACCGCACTGGTGGCCGCGCCGATCCTCATTGCTTCGCTCGCCGTCGGCCTCGTCGTCGGCGTGATTCAGGCGGCAACTTCGGTCAACGAACAGACGCTGACATTTGTACCCAAGCTTGCCGTCACCGCACTCGTGCTTGTGCTGTTCGGTTCGGCCATGCTCGGCCTCATCGGGGATTTCACCAAGGAAATCTTTGACCAGATCGCCATGACCGGAAAAGGCTGATCCTGTGCTGCAGCTGAACTTCGGCTTTGGCGCGCTGGAGGCGGACTTCTGGCGCTGGCTGTTCGTGATGACACGCATTGCCGCCGCCATGTTTGCAGCGCCGCTGTTCGGAACCGGCACCGTGCCTTACCAGATCCGCATCGTCGCCTCGGGCGCGATCGCGATGCTGGTGTGCGGCTGGACCCCGGTTGAAGCGCCGACCGCGCTGCTTTCGATCAATGGCCTGGTCAGCGCGGCCAACGAAGTCCTGATCGGTCTTGCCATGGGTTTTGCCCTGCAGCTTTCCTTTGCCGCGCCGACTCTCGCCGCCGAAGTGATCGGCGGCGGCATGGGCATGTCCATTGCCACCACGGCCGACCCGGTCAGCGGCGCGCACTCCCCGGCGATGGGCCAGTACTTCGCCGTCGTTCTCACCGTGATCTTCCTCGGCACCGGCGCGCACCTCAACTGGATCGCACTGCTGGTCGACAGCTACCGCACCTTCCCACCCGGCACGTCGTGGCTGGCGGCCAACCGCATCGACCTGATCGGCCAGTTCGCCACGCAGATGTTCGTAACCGCGATCCTCATCGCCTTGCCCGTCACGTTGATCCTGCTGCTGGTTCAGGTGACCACCGGCATCATCAGCCGCTCGGCCCCTAGCCTGAACCTGTTCTCGCTCGGCCTGCCCGCAGGCGTGCTTGCCGGCCTTGCCGCCATGATCGCCGCCGCCCCGATGCTGACCGACGTTATGGTCGACATCTCCGCCACCGCCGTCGCCAATGCCGGCGCGCTGGTCCTGAAGTAGGAGGCGGGGATGGCCGAGCAGGAAGGCGAAAAGACCTTTGCCCCGACAGAGAAGCGCAAGAAGGACGCCGCCAGGAATGGCGATGTCTTGCGCTCGAAGGACCTGGCAACCGCCGTCGGCGTGCTGGTAGGCGCGGTTTGGTTGAAGTTCGCGGGGCCGTGGATGATGGACGCCCTGCAGGACACGCTGCGCGCCTCGTTTACGCTCGATCGCGCGGCTATCGAGGACTTCGCCCCGGCAAAGCTGCTGACGGGCGCAATGGTTGCCGTCCTGCCGCCGGTTTTCCTGCTCGGCCTGATGGTGCTGGCCGCTTCGGTCTTTTCACAGATCGGCCTGTCCGACGGGCGCTGGATCCCTGCCAATCTCGCGCCCAAGGCTTCGCGCATCAATCCGCTGTCGGGCCTGAAGCGCATGTTCGGCCCGCAAGGCTGGATCGAACTGGCCAAGGGCCTCGCCAAGCTCGTACTGCTTGGCTCGATTGCATACTTCTGGGCGTCAGGACGCATCGCGGCGATCGTCGGCCTCGGCCAAGGCAGCATCCACGGCCAGCTTGTCACCGCGTGGGATACGATCACCTCGCTTGCCTTCGCGCTTGCGTCCGGGCTGATCGTGATCGCCCTGATCGACTTCCCGATCCAATGGGTCCGCCGCTTCCTGCGTCTTCGCATGACACTGCAGGAAGTGAAGGACGAGCACAAGGAAGCCGAAGGCTCGCCCGAGAAGAAGGCCGCCATCCGCAACAAGCAGCGTCAGCTGGCGATGGGGGCGATGCAGCAGGCGATGCAGAAGGCGCAGTTCGTCATCACCAACCCGACGCACTTCTCGGTCGCCATGGTCTACGACCCTGAACTTGCCCCCGCGCCAGTCTTGCTGGCCAAGGGACGTGGCGAAAAGGCGCTGGCCATGCGCGAGCTGGCAGCAGAACTCGGCGTTCCGACGCTCGAACTGCCGCCGCTTGCCCGTTCCGTCTACTTCACCACGCGCGAAAACCAGATGATCCGCGAGGATCTTTATGCCGCCGTCGCGTCGGTCCTGGCCTTCGTGCTCTCGCTCAAGCGGGGCGATCAGGTGCAACTGCCCGCCATCGACTTGCCGATCCACATGCGGTTCGACGCAGATGGCCGCCCCGAAGCGGTGATCGACCTTAAGACCGCATCAAGGCAGCCGTCCTAACAACCATGGCAACGACCACATCCTCCACGGCATCCACGTCCGCCACGGCGCAGATCGTCTCGGCGCTGGGCGCGGGTAGTGGCATCAACACCGCACAGCTTGCCGAACAGCTGGCGGCTGCGCAGTTCGCAACACGGATCGATCAGCTCTCGGCAAAGACCGAGAAGCTCGAAGCCCAGATCTCCAGCGCGTCGAACCTCAAGTCCCTTATCAGCACGCTATCGTCATCGATCGGCACGCTGATCCGAACCGGCGATCTGGCGGTGAAGCCCTCGATCTCGAACAGCAGCGTGGCGACCGTGAGCAAGGGCACGTTGAGCGGCAGCGGCACCTACAGCCTGGAAGTGACTTCGCTTGCCAATGCGCAAAAGCTGGTGATGCCGGCCTACGCCTCGTCGACCTCGACGGTGGGCGAAGGCACGTTGACACTACGCTTCGGCACCGTTTCGGGCGGTGCATTCACTGCGGATGCCGCGCAGGACGCCGTTGACATCAACGTCCCGGCCGGAGCGACGCTTGCCGATGTAGCCACTGCCATCAACGCTTCGGGCGCGGGCGTATCGGCCTATGTCGCCAACGGTTCTGCCGGCGCGCAACTGGTGATCAAGGGCAAGGAAGGCGCGAACAGCGGCTTTATCATCGAAGCTACCCCTGCGGTCGGCGGCGAAACGCTTTCGGACCTTGCGTGGACACCTGCGACCAACACGACCCAGCTCAAATCGACCGCTACCGATGCTGCCTATTTGCTCGACGGTGTTGCCTATACGGGTACGAGCAACACGATCAATGACGCGCTCCCCGGCCTCAACCTCAAGCTCACGGCAACGAACGTCGGCAATCCGGCAACGATCAGCTTCAGCGATCCATCGTCGGGCATTGCCACGGCGATGAGCGACCTCAAAGATGCTCTCAATGAAGTTGCCTCGCAGCTCAACCAGGCCATGAACAAGGACACGGGCGAGCTGAACAACGACCCCGGTGCCCGCGCACTGCGCAACGCGCTGATGTCGCTCGCCGGTCAGAAGATCATGGTCAATGCCGCACCCGGTGCTCCGTCAACCCTGGCGGACCTGGGTCTCAAGACCGAGAGGGACGGCACTTTCAGCCTTGATGCGGATCGCCTGAACCAGACGCTCAAGAACTCGCCCCAGGAAGCCGGGGCGATGTGGACGACCGGCATTTTCGGCGTATTTGCAGCGATCGACAAGATCGCGCGCAATGCCAATTCAACGACTGGCATCTCGTTGGGCAGTTCCGTCACGCGCAACACAGCCCTGCAAAAAACGCTGGCAGACCGTTCCGCCACCCTTGCCGAAAAGCAGGAGACGTTGCGCCAGCAACTCGTGACCCGCTTTGCCGCCATGGACACGCGCGTCAGCGGTTCGCAATCCACCCTGTCCTTCCTGAAGGCCCAGATCGAAGCCTGGAACGCATCGAGCAACAACTGATATGCTGCACCATCGAAAAGACCCGACCGAAGCCTATCGCCGCGTTGATTTCGACGCCCGTGTTCGCGGAGCCGATTCACGCCAGCTGGTGGACTTGTGCCTCGAACAGGTCATCGGCTCGGTCGGTCGCGCCGTCCATGCGCAGGAGCGGGGCGACAATGCCGCCAAAAGTGCAGCGCTCACACGTGCAATCTCCGCTCTTACCGCGCTGCAGATGGGCGTGGACCTGGCCAATCCAACCGCCGGCGCGCTGGTCCAGCTGTATCAATCGGCCCGCAATGCGATCCTCGATTGCGTGACGCGGTTCGATGCGCGCACGCTGCAGGCCATCCGACAGGATTTCACCGAAATCCGCGAGGCCATGCTGCGCAGCATCCCGGCCTGATACCGGTTCTCGGCCGCTAGCCGTCAGGAAAAGGCCCGGAACCTTGTCGGTTCCGGGCCTTCCTCACCTGCGCGGACGGGGACGGACCGCGCAGGATCTCCAGGACATGGTTCCTACCCGATGTTGCAGGCTGCGATCAGCGCCTCGCCCAGACCATCGAGGTCAAGCTCGCTCTCGGCCGCGCCGGCATCGATGGCGGCAGCCGGCGCTTCGGCGACCAGCGCCGACTGACGCGCCTGGGCAAAGGTCTTGCATCCATTATCGCGCATCAGCTTCAGGCCCTTGGCGCCGTCGGCGCCCATGCCGGTCAGTATCGCGCCTGCCGCCGGGACTGAACCGCGCGCGATCGAACCGTAAAGCAGATTGGCCGAAGGCCGCATGCCATCCACCGGATCGCGATCAATCAGGCGCAACTTCGCCGGAGTGCCCGGCTCTATCACCACGTGACGTTCGGGGTCATATGCAATGTGGATGGTGCCCTGCGTCAGGGGCGTGGCGTCCTTGGCCGTCTTGACGTTGCACTTCAGCTCGCCGTCCATGCGCTTGATGAACGTCTCGACAATGCCTGGCTCGGCGTTGAGGGCAATCACCGTGGGAGGGCACTTTTCGGGAAAATAGGAAAGCAGCTGGGTCAGGGCGTCGATGCCGCCCATCGAAGCGGACAGCGCAAGAAGGTGTCCGTTCCATTCGAAGTGCGCTTCAGCCTGCTTGTGTTCGCGTGGCGCCTTGCGGTCCTTCACGTTGCTGTTTGCCGCCGCCAGCACGATCTTGCCGAGCTTGCCCACGGTCTTGCTGAACTGTTCGGGCGTTGCCTTGAGCGGCTTGGGAAAGCACTCGACCGCACCCAGTTCATATGCCTTCAGCGACGTCTCGGTTCCGGCTTGGGTCAAGCTGGAAAGCATGACCACCGGCAAGGGGTTGGAGCCCATGATCTCTTCCAGGAACTCGATGCCGCTCATGCCGGGCATCTCGACGTCGAGCGTCACCACGTTGGGTCGCAGTTCCTTGATCTGTTCACGCGCTTCGGCCGCATTTGCCGCCGCGCCGATCACGGTCACGTTCTTGGACTGATCGAGGATGTCGGAAAACAGAGCCCGCATTGCTGCGGAATCATCGACTACAAGAACACGGGCTTCGTGCATTTCAAGAGAAACCTTCCAAGGCGCTGTTTCGCCTCGGTTCGTTCTACGCGCGAAGCACCATCAATTCATGTTCCGGCCCTTACGTATCTCACCGTAGGCCCGGCGAAAGCCCGCCTTTTCCCCCGTGCTCTATTCCGGAAGACCAGTTGCCGCGTCGGGTCTCCCCGGTCGGCCCAACCGAGCCGGAGGAAGAGCATCTCCATGACATCGATCACCCTGCCAGAGCGCTGCGACCGCGCCGCTGCCGAAGCCTTGTTGCCCGAAATGCTGGCAGCGCTGGGATCCGGCCCGCTCGAGATCGATGCGCGCGAGTGCCGGCAGATCGGACAGGCCATGCTGCAACTGCTGGTGAGCGCCCGTCAGACGGGTGACGGCGCGGTGATTCTCCCTTCCGATGCCCTGAGCGAAGCCGCCGCGCTGACCGGGCTCGCTGACGAACTCTTCTCGGGAGTGCTGGCATGACCGCCGACGAAATCCAGGCGATCTTCTTTGCCGAATGCGAAGAATCGCTGGCCGCAGCCGAACAGGGTCTCGCCGCTTGCCGCGAAGGCACCCAGGACAGCGATACCGTCAACGCCGTGTTCCGCGGAGTCCATTCGATCAAGGGCGGCGCGGGGGCGTTCGGCTACGTCGCGCTGCAGGGCTTCACCCATACCTTCGAAACGCTGCTGTCCGATGTACGCGACGGCACCGTGCCGATTACCGGCCCGCTCACCGACCTTCTCCTGCGTGCGCTCGATACGCTGAGCGATCATGTGACTGCCGCGCGCGATGGTACCGAGCCCCCGAGGACGGCGCGCTCCAGGCTGAACTTACCGCAGCAATGGCTGCCAATGCCGGTGTCGCCCCTGCCGCAGCTCCGGCGCCAGCCCCGCAGCCCGAGCCGGCAGTCGCCGTCGAGCCGATTGCCGTCGAAGCATCAAGCGACGACGGCGACGATTTCGACTTCGATCTCGATGCCCTGCTTGACGACATTTCAGGCGAAATCACGCCAGAAGCCGGGCCTGCCCCTGATGTCGAAACGACGCAGGAACGGTGGCACATGCGCCTTCGCCCCCACAGCGGCGCGATGCGCAATGGCAGCGAGCCTCTGCTGATGCTGCGCGAAATGGCGGCTCTGGGCGGCCGGTGCGAAGTCTGCGACGTTTCCTCGGTCCCACCACTCGATTCCTTCGATCCCAGCCGCGGCTACCTCGGCTGGGCGTTCAGCTTTCCCTCAAACGTTGCCGAAGCCAGCATCCGCGACATCTTCGACTTCGTCGGCGATGATTGCTCGCTGGCGTTCGGAGCCGACGCGGAGATGCCGCCGGTGCAGATAGCCGAGTCTGCGCCGCCGTCACCTGCGGCACCGCAGACCCCGGCTCCCGTCGCCGTCGAGGCACCGGCGCCTGCCCCCGTTTCAAGCGCTCCCGCCGCTGCCGAGGATGCTACGCCATCGCGCGCCGCCGCCTCGACCAGTTCGGCACCGCCCGCGCCCCCCGCTCCGGGTCAGTCCATCCGCATCGAACTTGGCAAGCTCGACAAGCTTATCGATGCTGTCGGCGAGCTCGTGATCGCGCAAGCCATGATGGCGCAGCGCCTTGCCGGACAAGGCCTCGCCGTTGCCGAGGAGATGGCGATGATCGAGGGCCTGACCCGCGACATCCAGGAATCGGCCATGTCGATCCGTGCGCTGCCGATCGGCTCGGTCTTCAGCCGCGTGCCGCGCATCCTGCGTGAACTGTCGTCCACCACGGGCAAGCATGTCCGCCTGGAAGTATCGGGCGAAAGCACCGAACTCGACAAGACCGTGATCGAGCGTCTGGGCGAACCTTTGACCCACCTCATCCGCAACGCCGTGGACCATGGCATCGAACCGGCCGACGAGCGTATCGCTGCGGGGAAGGCGGCCGAGGGCACGCTGACCCTTTCGGCCGAGCATCGTTCCGGCCGGATTCTCATCCGCATTGGCGACGACGGCAAGGGCATCGATCGCGAGCGTGTCTTTGCCAAGGCCGTCGAAAAGGGCCTGATCGCTCCCGATGCAATCCTGTCCAAGGAAGAGATCGACCTGCTGATCTTCGCCCCTGGTTTCTCAACCGCACAGCAGGTCTCGAACATTTCGGGTCGCGGGGTCGGAATGGACGTGGTCCGCCAGAACGTCAAGGATCTGGGCGGGCGCATCACGATCGATTCCGAACCGGGCAAGGGCACGACATTTACCCTGACCCTGCCGCTCACCCTGGCCATCTCGGACGGCATGGTCGTCAACGTCGGCGACCAGACGCTGGTCGTGCCGCTCGCCAACGTTGTCGAAAGCCTCCGCCCGGAACCGCATGAAGTGCAAGGCCTTGGCGCCAGCCGCAGCATGATCAACGTGCGCGGCAGGTTCATTCCCGTCATCTCGCTGGCCCATTCGGTCGGCGCGGCGCAAGCCGTCAGCGACCCGCGCGAGGCCGTGCTGATCGTGGTCGAAACCGAAGGCGCAGGCCGAGCCGCGCTGATGGTCGATGCCATCTGCGACCAGCGCCAGGTCGTGATCAAGAGCCTAGACACCCATTACCGGTCTGTCGAGGGCGTCGCCGGGGCAACCATCCTGGGTGATGGCCGGGTTGCCCTTATCATTGACGTGGACGGGCTGGTCTCGCGCAGCCTTTCATCGGCCTCCTCCGCTGCCATGGCCGAAGCCGCATGAGCCTGATGGATGTTCTTGACGCGAGCATGCCGGGGGTCAGCCCTGGAGTGTTCGACGAGGCCGATTTCCGCGCTATCTCGGAGATCGCCCATGCGGAAGCCGGCATCGTGCTGCCGCCGGGCAAGGCCATGCTGGTCTATTCGCGCCTTGCGCCGCTCGTGCGCGATTCCGGATGCGTCACGTTCGGGGCCTATGTCTTGCGCATCCGCGAAAACCTTGCCGAACGGCAGAAGGCCATCTGTGCGCTGACCACGAACCACACCTTCTTCTATCGCGAGGCACATCACTTCGAGCATTTCGCCAGCGATGTCCGACCCGAATACGTCGATAGGCTCCAGCGCGGCGGCAAGGTCCGCCTGTGGTCAGCAGGCTGTTCGAGCGGTGAGGAGACCTGGTCGTTGCTGATGACGCTGCTGGGCGAAGACTCCGGGGCTGGCCACGCCATTGCTCGACGGGATCTGCGGCTGCTCGCCAGCGACATCGCCAGCCACGCGCTCGCCAAGGCCCGTGCCGCGACATACCGCGCCGAAGATCTCAAGCCCGTTCCCGAAGCCCTCCGCCGTGCCTGGACGCGCACAGCGGGCGATGAATGCACCATCGATCCGGCGGTGCAGCAGATCGCGCGCTTCCGGTCACTGAACCTGCTTGGTGACTGGCCGATGCAGGGGCAGTTCGACACCATCTTCTGCCGCAACGTGATGATCTATTTCGACGGCCCGACCAAGGAACGTCTGGTCGCCCGTTTCGCCGAAAAGCTCGCGCCCGGCGGCTGGCTGTACATCGGTCATTCCGAGCGGGTTACCGGCCCGGCTCTCGACCAACTCTCCACCATGGGACCAACCATCTACCGCAAGAGGGCTGCATGACAATTCGCGTCGTCATCGTCGAGGATTCGCCCACCATGCGCGCGATCCTGATGAACCGGCTCGGCAAGGAGCCCGATATCGAGGTCGTCGCCGCCGCTGCGAATGCCGCCGAAGGCCGGCAGATGATCCGTGAACTGGACCCGGACGTGGTCACGCTCGACATCGAGATGCCCGGCATGAACGGCCTCGATTTCCTCGCCAAGATCATGGAACTGCGCCCGACCCCGGTGATCATCGTGTCCGGCTCGACGCAGGAAGGCAACGAGATGACCGCCCGCGCGCTCGCGCTCGGCGCCGTCGATTGCTATGCCAAGTCGGGTGGCGGGCACGGGCTGGACGACGCAGGCCGGCTTGCCGGCATGATCCGTGAAGCCGCGAAAGTGCAATTCACCGCGCGCGCCCCGCAAACGCGCCGCGTCGCCAGCGAAGCGCGCGGATTGCTGGCGGATCGCCCTGCCCTGATCGCCATCGGTTCTTCGACCGGCGGCGTCGAAGCGCTGCAGACCGTGCTATCGGGTTTCCCGGCCGACTGCCCGCCCACGCTGATCGTCCAGCACATCAACGCGCGCTTTGCCCCCGCCGTCGCGCGCACGCTGGACCAGTCCTGTCCGCCGCGCATCGTCGTCGCTGAACCCGACATGCCGCTCAAGGATGGCCACGTCTATCTCGCCCCCGGCGATGATCGCCACCTCTCGCTCGGCCGCTCCTCCACCTTGCACTGCAAGCTGCGTGCCGGGGCCCCGGTCTCGGGCCACCTGCCGAGCGTCGACGTATTGTTCGAATCCGTGGCGAAGACTGTCGGCTCTCGGGCAGTGGGCATTCTGTTGACCGGCATGGGTGCCGACGGAGCGCAGGGCCTTCTCGCCATGGCGCAGAGCGGTGCGCGCACCATTGCCCAGGACGAGGCAACCTGCACCGTGTTCGGCATGCCCCGCGCTGCCATCCATCTCGGCGCTGCCCGGATTGTCGCCCCCCTCGGTGCAATCGCGCGCCACGCTTTCAGCAAGGCCGCCTGAAATGAGCTTCGAAACCCCCATTCCCGGCGCGCCGCCGCTCGAACGGGTAACGGTCATGCAGGGCCAGGCGCTGGCAAGCGGCAGCCCCTCTATCGAGTACTCGACCGTGCTGGGCTCTTGCGTGGCCACCTGCCTCTATGATCCGGAGGCGCGGATCGGCGGCATGAACCACTTCCTGCTGTCCGAGCCGCCCGCCAACGCTACCGGCACCAAGGTCGACGAGCACTACGGCGTCTACCTCATGGAGCTGCTGGTCAACGAGATGCTCGCCCGTGGCGCCCGCAAGGGCAACCTCAAGGCGCACCTCTATGGCGGCGCGAACGTCAATCGCAACATGATGCGCATCGGCTCTATGAACGCCGATTTCGCGCGCGAATTCCTCCGTCGTGAAGGCATTGCGCTCCTGCGTGAGGACCTGGGCGGCACCCAGGCGCGCCGCGTCGATTTCCGCCCGGCATCGGGCCAGGTCCGCCACCGCACTGTGGAAGACCGGTTCGCGCCACCCGTCCAGCCCACCCCGCGCCCGGCACTTGCTCGTGGCGATGTCGAACTGTTCTGATCTTCGAGAAGCGAGTCCCATCCATGAGCAACACTACCCGGATCCTTACCGTAGACGACAGCCCCTCCATGCGGGCGCTCCTCAACCATGCCCTGTCGGGGCACGGTTTCGACGTATCGCAGGCCGAGGACGGCATGGCCGCGCTCGACTGGCTGGCCATGAACGAGGTCGATGTGGTCATTACCGACATCAACATGCCGCGGCTTGACGGCTTCGGCCTCATCGAGCGCCTGCGCGAGGGCAGCCGCCACCGCGATCGCCCGATCCTCGTGCTGACGACCGAAAGCTCGGACGAGAAGAAGGCTCGCGCCCGCGCGGCCGGTGCGACTGGCTGGATCGTCAAGCCGTTCGACCCGGAAAAGCTCGTCGCCGCCGTCCGCCGCGTCTCCCACTGAACCCTGCTGGAAGGAACCAGACATGTTGCGTGAACTGATCACCTTCGAGGTTGAAGGCCAGGTCTTCGGCCTCGACATCATGGCCATCCGCGAAATCCGCGCCTGGTCGCCCACCACGCGCCTGCCGCGCGTGCCGCACTATGTCGCAGGCGTCGTGAACCTGCGCGGCACGGTCCTTCCGGTTGTGGACCTCGCCGCCCGGCTCGGCTGGCGCGCCACCGAAGCAACGCCCCGTCACGCGATCATCGTTACCCAGCAGGGCCCACAGATCTCAGGCTGGATCGTCGATTCGGTCAGCGACATTGTTACCATCGACAGCGAAGCGCTCCAGCCGCCGCCGCCGACCACGGCAGGCGATACGGTGGTGCCCTTCCTTGAAGGCCTTGCCGCGATCGAGGACCGCATGGTCATGGTCCTGAACCTCGCCGCCCTTTCCGATGGCGCCCAGATCGCCGAAGCAGCCTGACCCAAGGGAGGGCAAAGGCCCATGGCACAAGCCACCCATCGCCAGATTGCGGTCGTCCTTGATGAGCTGGCCGAAGAAGTCGAAGCACTTGGCTCCGCCCTGTGCGACGACATGAGCGTGGCCATCAACCACATGGACAAGCTCCAGGCGATCGACCTTATCGCGCAGAAGCAGCGCACGCTCGCTCGTCTCCTGCTGGCTGATCGCCCTGCTGACGCGATAGAACGCATCGCGATCGACGTCCTGCGTGACCGGATGCGCCTTTCGGGCTGATTCCAACCGACACATGCTTTGGTCGGCCCACGCATGTCGTTGGTCGAGCCTGTCGCGTCAGCCCTGCAGAGTTGCGCCATCGGCGGGGCATGAAGTTTCTATCGAAACAAATCCCGCTGCTGTGCGGTTGTGCCATGCTTGCCCTTGCCATGCCGGTGCGCGCCGCAGAGGAAGCCCCCGAAACTGCCCCACCCGCCGCCCAGACGACCGGCAGCCGCAGCACGTTCACGCCCAAGGACTTCGAACGCTTCGCCCCGCGCAATGCCCTGGACATGCTGCGCCAGGTTCCGGGCTTCACCATCCGCGAAGGCGAGGAAGCGCGAGGCCTCGGCCAGGCCAGCGGCAACGTGCTGGTCAACTCCAAGCGCCTGTCATCCAAGTCGGACGATATCTGGACCCAGCTTTCGCGCATCCCGGCCTCCACCGTCGAGCGTATCGAACTGGTCGATGGCGCCAAGCTCGACATCCCCGGCCTCACGGGACAGGTCGCCAATGTCGTTGCCCGCTCCTCCAGCTTTTCCGGCCAGTTCCGCTACAGCCCGGAATACCGCGCACACTATGCAGACCCGCGCTACACCAACGGCGAAGTGTCGGTATCGGGCCGCCAGGGGCCGGTCGAATACACAATCAGCCTCACCAACAACGCCAATCGCGGCGCAGCCGGTGGGCCGACGATCATCACCGACCGCAACGGCGCGGTGATCCAGACCCGCGAGGACGTCGTCAAGGCCAACCGCGATGATCCCAAGCTCGCTGTGCGCCTGACCATCGACGGCCCCGGCTCGTCCATCGCCAACCTCAACGGCTCGTTCCAGCGCGTGCCCCGCCGGTTCACCGAACACTCGGTACGCACCAATGTCGATGGCTCGACCGTGGTGCGCGACCTGATCGACAAATCCTCCGCCCGCAATTGGGAAATCGGCGGCGATTACGAGTTCGCGCTTGGGCCCGGCCGCCTCAAGCTGATCGGCCTCAACCGCGAGGAGCACGAGCCCTACAGCCAGCAGGTCGTGACCACGTTTGGTGACGGCTCGCCCGCTGTGGGTGACCGGTTCGCCCAGACCGGCGACAGCAGCGAGCGCATCGTTCGCAGCGAATATTCCTGGAAGATGCTGGGCGGAGACTGGCAACTCGCGGGAGAAGGCGCGTTCAATTCGCTGCGCAACGTCGCCAGCCTTGCCGAACTCGATGACACCGGCCAGTTCGTGGAGATCCCCTTCCCCGAAGGCACCGGCGGCGTGAAAGAAGACCGCTATGATGCCAGCCTCTCGTTCAGCCGCCCGCTTTCCAGCACCCTGACCTTGCAGCTGATCGCCGGCGCCGAGAAATCGACGCTGATGCAGACTGGCGCGACAGGCCCCGACGGCAACCTCAGCCGCTCGTTCTTCCGGCCCAAAGGCTCGCTCTCGCTGGGCTGGAAGGCTGCAACAAGCCTCGATGTCTCGTTCAAGATCAAGCGCTCGGTCGGCCAGCTTTCGTTCTACGACTTCCTTGCCCGCCGCTTCCTCGATGATGGCAATGCCAACAGCGGCAACGCCGATCTCGTGCCGCAGCAGGACTGGTCGGCCGAACTCGAACTCAATCGCACCTTCGGCAAGCTGGGCTCGACCAAGCTGCGCCTCGTCGGCCGCAATGTGCAGGATTACGTGACCGTGATCCCGATCGGCACGAACGGCGAATCCATCGGCAACGTCGGATCGGCGCAGGAACGGCAGATTGTCAGCAACACCACGCTGCAGTTCGATCCGCTTGGCTGGAAAGGCGCGCGGCTCGATTTCAACGTCGAGCTGACCTTCACAAAGCTGCGCGATCCGTTCGATCCCGCCAACCACATCCCCTATGGCGGCATCACCGACCGCTACTGGGAGCTGAACTTCCGCCAGGACTTCCAAGGTACGGACTGGGCGGCAGGCGCATCTTACGAATACAACCACCAGTCGCTCTACCACCGCCGCTTCGAGCGTGGTCGCGCCTATGAAGGACCAGTGTTTGCCGGGGTCTACCTCGAGCACAAGAACGTCATGGGCCTGACGGTGAAAGCGAGCGCCAACAACCTGCTCAACGGCCGCCAGCGCTGGGACCGCGAGGTCTTCGACGGCCCCCGCCCCAATTCGCCCATCGCCTTCGTCGAGACCCGCGATCGCCTGATCGGCCCGATCTTCACCCTGACGGTGAAGGGGAGCATCTGAGATTCCTGTTTATCTATAAGGCATTGACTGCCAACCTCAGACGATGACCGAGCAAGCCTCTCCCGCCAGCCGAATAGACGCCCGCATCGCCGAGCTTGGCGACTGGCGCGGCAAGATGCTCGCTCGAGTGCGGGAGCTTATCCATCGCGCCGACCCGGACGTGATCGAAAGCGTGAAGTGGGCAAAACCCACGAATCCCGCAGGCGTGCCGACTTGGGAGCATGGCGGCGTGATCTGCACCGGCGAGGTCTACAAGGCCTACGTGAAGCTGACTTTCGCCCACGGCGCGGCGCTGCCCGATCCTGATCGCCTGTTCAATGCCAGCCTGACCGGCGGCACGCGCCGTGCCATCGATCTGCGCGAGGGCGATGCGCTTGATGGCGAGGCCTTCGTTGCACTGATTCGTGCGGCGGTGGCGTTCAATCTGGCAAAGGAGCCGGCGCGCAAGCGCTAGGCGAGTTTCCAATAGGTCGCGTAGCGCTGGTGGGCGATCCTGAAGTACGGCAACAGCCGGATAGCCGAGCCATCCGCCGCCGGCAGTTCGAACTCCAGCGGTTTGGCCCTGCTGCGGATCGCTTTCGCCAGATCTTGAGCCTCGCCAGCCAGGTGCGGGACCTTCACCGGTGCATCGTTGTAGGCACCATAGAGCCGCTCGTTGACCACGATGTCGCTACCCTGCGGAACCGGGTCCAGCGCTCCGGCAAGCACCAGCGGCCCATGCTTGAACGCCACGATGTCGTCCGCTGCCGGCAGGGCCTGGGCGGTCGTTTCCATCTTCAGTTGCAAAGCAACCGTGTCACCGTTGCGCCATGTCCTGCGCACCGCGAGAAAACGCCCGGGTTCGTTTGACGTCTCGACTTCTGCCCCGTTGACCAGAACGCGGGCCGTCCGGCTCCAGCTGGGGTGACGCAGGTTCAGCGTCGCCTCGAACGGCCGGGCGCACTTCCACCGCAGCAAGGTCTCTGCCTTTTCCGGGAATGCGGTCTCCTGCGCGAGTTCCGCCCCCATGCCGCGCCAGCGCACAGCGGAAGGGATGAACAGATTGACCCAGAGCGCGTCCGCGTCGTGAAAATAGATGGAATCCCGATACTTTACGTGGTTCTCCATGCCTGTTCCGGTGCAGCACCAGAACGAATCCTCGGGCGTGTGGTACAACTTCATGTAGCCCGGCCTTGCGCCCTGGAAGTACGTCGCCATGCCGCTGTCAGGGTCCTGCGAGGCGAGGATGCCGTTGTACAGCGTCCCTTCGTAATAGTCGGCGTAATCCGCCTTGGGTTCAGCCATGAACAGGGCGCGCGTGAGCTTGAGCATGTTGTGCTGGCAGCAGGTCTCCGAACCCTTGGCGGAAAAGACGTGTGCCGCGCCATCTGCGATGGGAAAGAAATGTTCGTTGTCACCATGCCCCCCGGTGGCGAAGGCCCGCGGGCCGGTGACGGTCTGCCAGAAAAACTGCGCGGCGCGGTGATACTCCGGCGCGCCCGTCACTTCATGAACTCTCTGGAATCCCACTATCTTGGGCACTTGCGTATTGGCATGCAGCCCGTCGAGATGATCGCGGCGTTCTGCCAGCGGACGCAGGATGGCCTTGTGAGAGAAGCGCAGGGCAAGCGTCCGATACTCCGCCTTGCCGGTCATCGCGAAGAGATCGGCATAGATCTCGTTCATGCCGCCATGCTCGGTATCCAGCATCGCTTCGAACGCTTCGTCGGAAAGGTCCCGCGTCGCGATGACGCCCCAGTCCGCGAGCCGCATCAGCACGTCCCTCGCCCTGTCGCTGTCCGCCAGTTGCGCCGCGTCGCGCAGGCCGGCGTAGACCTTGTGCAGCGTGTACCACGGAACCCCGGTGATCTTCTCTCCGCGCAGATGGGCGACCACCAGCGCCGCACCTTTGGGAAAGGCGCAGACGAGGCCTGAACCCGAAGCCTTCTGGCACGCCGCAAGCTCGCTGGCGATGTATTCGATGCGGTTGCGATATTCGGCTTTGCCAGTGGCGCGCCAGGCAAGTGCGCAGGCGGAAAGGTAATGGCCGAGGGTGTGACCGTGGCAATTGATGTCCTCCCAGGTCTTCTCGGACTCCCATCCGCCATAGACCGGCGCGCGCGGCTCGAGCCCCGCATTCCTGCGGAAATTGTGCAGCATCCGGTCAGGCGACAGCCGCAGGAGGTAGGCCTCGGTCATGCGCTGGGCATGGAGAAACGGACTCTCGGCCAGCGTTATGTCAGACATGTCGAAAGGCTGGACCCGGTTCATGGCCTGTGCCCGCCCCGGTTTTGCAGCTGCCGCGAACGCGCTGACATTATGCGAGAACAGGCCAAGCACGCTTGCTCCCTGAAGAAACGAGCGCCGGGTCGCACCAAGGCCGAGGGGGATTACAGTCATGCCTGCCACTTGCAAGAGTTCGGAATTAGTCAGACTAACTGCCAAGAGCGGACTTGTCACTACTGTGGTCAAGCACGCAGCATGCCGCATGTCCTTGACCCTGCGTCGCTCCCCGCGCAAAGCTTCCACGCATGTGGCAGCTACATCAATTTCCCCTGTGTCCGTTCAGCCGCAAGGTGCGCCTTCTCCTCAGCGAGAAGGGCGTGGCCTATGATCTCGTGCGGGAGAACCCGTGGGAGCGGACCGAGGCGTTCGGGAAGCTGAGCCCCGCCTATCGCACTCCGGCAATCCAGAACCCTGAACGCGGCGTGGTTCTGGCCGACAGCCGCGCGATCTGCGAGTATTTCGAAGAGACCATCGACAAGACGCCGATGATCAACGGCACGGCGGTGAACCGCGCGGAGATCCGCCGTCTGGTGGCCCTGTTCGACGAGAATTTCTATGCCGACGTCACGTTGCCCCTGCTGGAAGAGCGGATGAAGAAGCGGCTGGTCTATCGCAGCCCGCCAGACAGCAAGCGGTTGCGCGATTCAATGCGGCTGGCCGATGAGCACTTGTATTATATCGATTATCTGATCGACAACCGGCCCTGGCTGGCAGGCTCGACGATGAGCCTGGCCGATCTTGCCGCCGCCGCGCAGATCTCGGTGGCCGACTATCTCGGCGGGATCGACTGGTCGGGGCACGAGCAGGCGCGCGGGTGGTATTCGGTGTTCAAGAGCCGCCCCAGCTTCCGCCCGCTCCTGGCCGAACGCATGGACGTGATCCAGCCACCGAGCCACTATGCCGACGTGAACGCCTGACGAAACCGGGGTTTTCCAACTCACCCCTGACTCACCCCCAACTCCCGGGGGCAAAGCGGCAACTCTCGCGAACTCCCCCGCAACTCCGGGGCGCAAGGTCACAACCCGTGGTAGTCCTTGTACCACTTCACGAAGTTGGGCACCCCGACCTCGATGCTCGTCGTCGGACGATAGCCAAGGTCGCCTGAAATCGCATCGATGTCGGCGAAGGACTGGCGGACGTCGCCGGGCTGCATCGGCATCAGATTCATCTCGGCCTTGCGCCCCAGCTGCTCCTCCAGAATCGCGATGACCTTCATCAGGTGCTCGGACTTGTGGTTGCCGATGTTGTAGAGGCGGTGGGGCTTCTCGCTGCCCCCGGCCTTGACCGAACCGTCGTCCGGCGGCGGGTTGTCGAGGCAGGCGATGACGCCGCTGACGATGTCGTCAACATAAGTGAAATCGCGGTACATGTCGCCGTGGTTGAAGACGTTGATCGGCTCGCCCGCCAGAATTGCCTTTGTAAACAGCCACATCATCATGTCGGGGCGGCCCCATGGGCCATAGACGGTGAAGAAGCGCAGGCCTGTCAGCGGCAGGCGGTAGAGATGGGCGTAGGTCTCGCTCATCAGTTCGTCCGCCTTCTTGGTGGCGGCGTAGAGCGAGAGCGGGTGATCAACGCGGTCGTCCACCGAGAAGGGAAGCTTTGTATTTCCACCATAAACCGAGGAGGAACTGGCATAGACCATGTGCTCCGCGCCGCGATGGCGGGCGACTTCGAGAAGGTTGAGGTGGCCGACGAGGTTGGACTGCACATAGGCGTGCGGATTCTCGATCGAATAGCGCACCCCGGCCTGCGCGCCGAGGTGGACGATGCGTTCGAACTGCTTGCCTTCCAGCGCGGCGACAAGGGCTGCGTAATCGGCGAAGTCATTGCGACAGAACGAGAAACGCGAACCGCCCTGCTCCACCAGCCGGGCGAGGCGCGCTTCCTTGAGGCTGACGTCGTAATAATCGTTGACGATGTCGACGCCGACGACCTCGTCTCCCCGCGCCAGCAGGCGGGTGATGAGCGAATAGCCGATGAAGCCGGCGGCTCCGGTAACGAGGACGCGCATTGAAGTTCCAGTATGTTGCGTTGCCGTCAGCCTAGAAGGCAGCGATCAGAGTTTCCAGTCGGCGCGGTCACCCAGCACGCCCTTGAGGTCCGCCAATGTGCCGCCCGGCGCCACCAGTGACGCGATGCGGTCTGCTCCTGCGGCAAGGTAGTACTTGTGCGGCACGGCGAGGAAGACGAGGTCGAAGGTCTGATCGAAGGCGTCGCCCGCCAGCTCTATGCCGTATTCGAGCATGGCCTCGGCGTTGTCGGCATGGGGATCATGGACGGCGACCTCGTGGCCGAGCGCTTCGAGTTCGGCGACGACATCAGCGACCTTGGAATTTCGCAGGTCCGGCACGTTTTCCTTGAACGTCAGGCCAAGGACGAGGACCGTGCCCGGCTTGCCGCCGCGCTGGGCATGGAGTTGCTGCGCGACCCATTGCGCCATGCCATCGTTCACCCCGCGCCCGGCGAGAATCACCTGGGGATCGTGGCCGAGGGCTTCGGCGCGGGCCGAGAGGTAATAGGGATCGACGCCAATGCAGTGCCCGCCGACGAGGCCGGGGGTGAAGGGCAGGAAGTTCCACTTGGTGCCGGCCGCTGCCAGCACATCCCAGACTGAGAGGTCCATCTTCGAGAAGATCTGGGTGATCTCGTTCATGAAGGCGATGTTGATATCGCGCTGGGCATTCTCGATCACCTTGGCGGCTTCGGCAGCCTTGATCGAGGCGGCGCGGAACACGCCGCCAGACGTGATCGCGCCATAGAGATCGGCCACGCGATCGAGCACTTCGGGCGTCTGGCCGGAGACGACCTTGGTGATGCGCTCGATGGTATGTTCGCGATCACCGGGGTTGATGCGTTCCGGGCTGTAGCCGAGGAAGAAGTCCTGACCGCACTTGAGGCCGGAAACTTCCTCGAGAATCGGACCGCAGATGTCCTCGGTGACACCCGGATAGACGGTGCTTTCGAACACGACGACAGGCGCGCGCCCTTCCTTGACGGCAGCGGGCAGCATCTTGCCGACCGTCCGCGAGGCGGATTCGACAAGGCGCAGGTCGGGTCGATTCTGGTTGTCGATGGGCGTTGGCACGGTGACGATGTAGAAGTCGCTCGGCGGGCAGACCCCGGCATCGCAGGTGAGGCCAAGGCTCGACATCGAAAGCAGCGCCGGCTCGATCTCGCGTGTGCGGTCATGCCCTTCGGACAATTCGGAAATGCGCTGGACGTCGATGTCGAAGCCGGTGACGAAGAACTTCTTGGCGAGCGCGACAGCCAGCGGCAGGCCGACGTAACCAAGGCCGAGCACGGTGACGCGGGTAGTCGCCGAAACCAGCGGATCGAGGCCCCGAGGGTGACCGGGAACTGGAGCAGGAGCAAGCGTCGGGAACTGGACTGTCACGGGACAGGCGGCCTTTCATGGTTGACGCTTGAAGCGCCGGATCGCCGCCTTGCTTAAATCGAGGCTCTTATTTCACGGTTAACACTCAGCCGATATTGGAAGCGCCATGACGGAAAAGGCCATCCTCCCAAAGACGATCCTCGTGGTGTTTGGCACCCGCCCCGAAGCGATCAAGATGTTTCCCGTGGTCCACGCGCTTGCGGCCGATCCGCGCACGCGCGTTGTGACCTGCGTATCGGCGCAGCATCGCGGAATGCTGGATCAGGTGCTGGAGATTGCCGGGATCGTGCCGGACTACGACCTCGATCTGATGAAGCCGGACCAGACGCTCGACGGGCTGACGGCTGCGCTGCTGACGGAACTGGCCAAGGTGATGGATCAGGTGAACCCCGACTGGGTGGTGGTTCAGGGCGACACCGCGACCGCGATGGCCGGCGCCTTGGCCGCCTATTATCGCAAGCTGCCGGTGGCCCATGTCGAGGCGGGGCTGCGCAGCCACAACATCTATCACCCCTGGCCCGAGGAGGTGAACCGCAAGATCATCGGCACGATTGCCAGGCTGCACTTTGCGCCGACCGATGTTTCGGCAGCGGCGCTGCTGGCGGAGAATGTCGATGCCAAGGGCGTACACGTGACCGGCAACACGGTGATCGATGCGCTCCAATGGGTTTCGGCAAAGATCGAGGCCGAACCGGCGCTTGCTTCCGGGCTTGCCGAAATCGAGGCGCGGTTTGCGGGAAAGCGCGTGATCGGCGTGACCAGCCATCGCCGCGAGAACTTTGGCGGGGGGCTGGAGAACATTGCCGAGGCCGTGCGGCAGATTGCTGCGCGCGAGGACGTGGCAGTGGTGTTTCCGGTCCACCCCAATCCCAATGTGCGCAAGGTGATGGACGCGGCGCTCAACGGTCTGCCCAACGTGGCAATGATCGAGCCGCTGGATTACCCGCACTTCGCCCGCCTTCTGTCCGTGGCCGAGATCATGCTGACCGATTCGGGTGGCGTGCAGGAAGAGGCCCCTGCGCTGGGCAAGCCGGTGCTGGTCATGCGCGAGACGACCGAGCGGCCCGAAGGCGTGACCGCCGGGACCGCGAAGCTGGTCGGCACCGACGTGGACACCATCGTTACCGAAATCTTCACCCTGCTCGACGATAAGGCTGCCTATTCGGCCATGGCGCGTGCGCACAACCCGTTCGGGGATGGGCAATCGGCGCGCCGTATCGTGGAGTTGCTGGCGAATGATGGGTGATGTGAAGCCGGACGTCTGTGTTGTCGGGCTCGGCTATATCGGACTTCCAACCGCTGCCATCATAGCCCGCGCAGGGTGCAAGGTGCTCGGCCTCGACGTGTCGGAGCACGTGGTCGACACGATCAATCGCGGCGAGATCCATATCGAGGAAGTCGACCTTGATGGACTCGTCCATGGCGTGGTGCAGCGCGGGCTGCTGCGCGCATCGACGCAGATCGCGCCGTCCGACGTCTTCGTGATCGCGGTGCCGACGCCGTTCGAGAAGGACGGACATCACACGCCGGACATTTCCTATGTGCTTGCGGCTGCGACGCAAGTTGCGGCGGTGCTCAAGGCAGGCGACACGGTGATTCTCGAATCGACCTCGCCTGTCGGCACGACTGAGCAGATGCGGGATCTGATGGCGGGGCTGCGGCCCGACCTCAAGTTCCCCGGAAAGACGAAGGAGACGCCCGACGTTTCCATCGCCTATTGCCCGGAGCGCGTGCTGCCGGGACGCATTCTCGAGGAACTGACCAACAACGACCGTTCGATCGGCGGCATCACCCCGCGTTGCGCGCGCAAGGCGCTGGCGTTCTACAAGCGCTTCGTGCGCGGGACCTGCGTGACGACCGATGCGCGCTCGGCCGAGATGACCAAGCTGGTCGAGAACGCCTATCGCGACGTGAACATCGCCTTTGCCAACGAGCTTTCGATGGTGGCGGACCGGATGGGGCTGGACGTGTGGGAAGTGATCCGGCTGGCCAACCGCCATCCGCGCGTGAACATCCTGCAGCCCGGCCCTGGCGTAGGCGGGCACTGCATTGCGGTGGACCCGTGGTTCATCGTGGCGGGCGCTCCTGATGAAACCCCATTGATCCGCACCGCGCGCAACGTGAACGATGGCAAGATGCACCATGTCGTCGCCAAGGCCTCGGCGCTGGTCGAGGCCCATCCGGGCGTGATGGTTGCCTGCCTGGGGCTGGCGTTCAAGGCCAACATCGACGATTTCCGCGAGAGCCCGGCGCGCTATGTGGCGGCGAGCCTGGCACGCAAGTTCGGCAGCCGGATCAACGTGGTGGAGCCCTATGCGGGCCAGTTGCCGCGCGAGTTCGAGGGAACGGGTGCGGTGCAGATCGACCTCGATACCGCGCTGGAGGAGTGCGGCGTGCTGATCGTGCTGGTGGACCACGATGTGTTCAAGGTGGTGCCGCTGGCCGAGCGTTCGGGCAAGGCCGTCTACGATACGCGCGGGATCTGGCCGGATCAGCCGGGGGTTGATGTGGCTGGTGCGGGGTTGCGGCTGGCGAGTTGAGGCCGTCCGCTAATCAGTAAAGAAACTCGTCACCCCGGACCTGATCCGGGGTCCCGCTTTTTTCAGTTTCAGCTCGGCCAAGAAGGCAGCGGGACCCCGGGTCAAGCCCGGGGTGACGGTGACGCTCGGTTATTGCCTGGAGACCGCGTTCGGCATCTGCTGGCTGGCGCAGTGGAAGCCGCCGCCGCCTGCGAGGACGGCATCGCCCATCAGGCCGATGGTGGCGCGGTCGGGGAAGAGTTCGGCGATAGCGGCGACGCCATCTTCATCGTGGGGCGAGCCGAAGATCGGCACAACCACGAGGTTCGTGGTGATGACGAAGTTCATGTAGCTGGCAGGCTGGATCATGTCGCCCCACTCGATGCGGCCCGGCGACGGAACTTCGACCACGTCCACGCTCGCGGCCTGGGCGCGGGCCTTGGCGTCGGCATAGATCGCCGCGTTTGGGTCGTTCGGGCCGGTAGCGCGGGGGAGCGCGAGGCGGTTCGGGCCGACGAAGCGGGCGAGATTGTCGACGTGGCCATCGGTGTGGTCGTTGATCAACCCGTCGCCCAGCCAGAGGACGCGGGTGTAGCCGAGATCGCGGTTGAGGCGCATCTCGAGGTCCGCGCGGGTCAGGTGCGGGTTGCGATTGGGGTTGAGGAGGCACTGTTCGGTCGTGGCGACGAGGCCTGTGCCATCGCCATCCAGCGCACCGCCTTCGAGAATCCAGTCAGCCTTCGAGGATTCGAGGCCGGCCGAAACGGCGAGATCCGCACCGATTTCCTGATCGCCCGGCATCAGATACTTCTCGCCCCAGCCGTTGAAGCCGAACAGGCGGGCGCTGCGATTGGCCGCTTCATCGAGCACGACGAGCGGGCCGGTATCGCGCAGCCAGACATCACCATAGGTGCGGCGTTCAAGCTTTACCGCCGCAGAGACCAGCGACTTTGCGCGCATTTCGTTGGCGGCATCGCGCACGACAAGGCGCACTTCCTGGCCGCTGTCGGCGACGGCGCTGGCGAAGGCAGCAATCTGCTCCTGCGCCTTGTCGATCACCCCCGACCATTCCTCGGCGAGGTGCGGGAAGCCGATCCACAGCCAGTCCTGAGGGTGCCATTCGGGGGGCATGGTGAAGTGGGCGGTCATGGCTGTCTGGTCCGGAATCCGAGGAATTGGCCCCGCGCCTTAGAGCAGAAGGCGGGCGTTTTCCATGGCGCTTGATCACGCGCGGCAAGCGGGGCATTCGGGACGGACGATGACCGATTTCCCAAGCGCCCTTGCCCGCGCGCGTGCGCACTCCCCGTTTCTGTCGATGGCGCTTGGCCGCTTGCCTGAGGTCGAGTCCTTGCTGGCGGCAGGGGATATCGAAGGGGCGCTGGCCCGGGCCAAGGCTGCCGGCTCTGGCATCGAGGATGCCGCCGTGGCGCTGCGGCGGGAGCGGATGGCGCTGGCGCTGGTGGTGGCGATCGGCGATCTGGCGGGGGCGTTTCCGCTGGGGCGCGTGGTGGCGGAGCTATCGGACTTTGCCGACCGGTCGCTCGACGCGGCGATTGCGGCGGCGATCCGGCGGCGCATGCCCGATGCGGACAGCACCGGATTTACCGCCATAGCGCTGGGCAAGCACGGGGCGCAGGAGCTGAACTATTCATCGGACATCGATCCGATCCTGCTTTACGATCCCGATGTCCTTCCACGGCGCGAGCGCGACGATCCTGCCGATGCGGCGCAGCGCGTGGCGCGGTCGCTGATGGAGATCATGTCCGCGGTGACGGGCGATGGCTATGTCTTCCGGGTGGACTTGCGATTGCGGCCCGCCTCGGAGGTCAGCCCCCTCGCCCTGCCGTTCGAAGCGGCGATCACGCATTACGAATCGAGCGCGCTGGCGTGGGAACGGGCGGCCTATATCCGGGCGCGGGCGGCTTCGGGCGATGTGGCGCGGGGACAGGCCTTCCTCGATACGATCCGGCCCTTCGTATGGCGGCGCAGCCTCGATTTCGGGGCGATTGCCGAGATCGGGCGGCTGACCACGCGGATCCGCGATCACTATTCGGCGGGGCAGGCGATCGGGCCGGGCTATGACCTGAAGCGCGGGCGCGGCGGGATTCGCGAGGTCGAGTTCTTCGCGCAGACGCACCAGCTGATCCATGGCGGGCGCAATCCCGCGCTGCGGCTCCGGGGTACGCGGGCGAGCCTTGATGCGCTCGCCGAAGCCGGGATCATCGGGGCCGAGGATGCCGCCGTGATGGGCGAGAGCTATGACCGGCTGCGGACGCTGGAGCACCGCTTGCAGATGGTGGCGGACCAGCAGACGCATTCGCTGCCGGGAGATGCGGCCGCGCTCGATCGCGTGGCGCGGCTGGACGGGCTGGCAGATGGCGCGGCGCTGGTGGCGGAACTGACGGCGATTTCGGACACGGTAGGGCGGCGGTTCGATGCGCTGATCGAGACGTATGCGCCGACGGGCGCGGTGCAAGTGGAGGTGCCGGATCAGTCCGACCCGGTAGTCGATCGCTTTGCCGAGCGGGTGCAGGCCTGGGAGGGCGGGCAGTACCGTTGCCTGCGCTCCGCCGAGGCGCGCGAGGCGTTTGCGCGGATCCGGCCGCAGCTGCTGCGTGCGCTGTGCGAGGCGCCAGACCCGGAGCGGGCACTGCTGCGGTGGGAACACCTGCTGGAGGGATTGCCGAGTGCGATCAACGTGTTCCGCCTGCTGGAGGCGCGGCCGGGATTGCTGGCCGTCGTCATGCGAGTGCTGGCCCACGCACCGACCCTGGCGGACGAGCTGGCGCGACGGTCGGACCTGCTCGACATCCTGATCGACCGGTCGGCGTTCGACCTGCCGGGCAGCGTTGCCGAGATTGCGGCCGAGCTTTCGCGCGGGGAAGCAGGGGACGATTACCAGCGGCTGCTCGATGCAGTGCGCCTGCGCGTGGGCGAGATGCGCTTTGCGCTGGGGGTGCAGCTGATCGAGGGGCAGCGCGATCCGCTTGAGGTGGCAGCGGCGCTGAGCCGGGTGGCCGAGGCTTCGATCGAGGTGCTGGGCCGTGCGGCGATCGAGGAGTTTCGTGTCAATCACGGTGTGGTGCCGGAGAGCGATCTGGCGATCCTCGGCCTCGGGCGGCTGGGCGGTGCGGCGCTGACGCATGCATCGGACCTTGATCTGGTGTTCCTGTTCAGCGGCGATCATGCGAGCGAATCCGACGGGCGAAGGCCGTTGGGGGCGACGCTGTACTACAACCGGCTGGCGCAGCGGGTGATCGCCGCGCTTTCGGTGCCGACGGCGGCGGGCGCGCTTTACGAGGTGGACACGCGGCTGCGGCCTTCGGGGGCGCAAGGGCCAATCTCCGTAAGCCTCGACAGCTTCGAGAAGTATCAGTGCGAGGATGCCTGGACGTGGGAGCACATGGCACTGTGCCGGGCGCGGGCGATGTTCGGGACCGACGCGGACCGGGCGGCGCTTTCGGCGATCATCGCGCGGGTGCTGGAGCGCCCGCGTAACCCGGAAAAGCTGCGCGCCGATGTGCTGGAAATGCGCAGGACCATGGCTGAGCACAAGCCGGCCAAGGGCCCTCTCGACGTGAAGCTGGCGCGGGGCGGGCTGGTGGACATCGAATTCATGGTCCATTTCCTGCAATTGCGCGACCATCTGGCGCAGACGCCGGATCTTGGCGCGGCGGTGCAGGCGCTCGAAGACCTTGGGCTGCTGCCCGCCGGCATGCGGCAGGCGCATGACCTGCTGGCGCGATTGCTGGTGGTGGTGCGGCTGGTTGCCCCTGATGGCATGTTCCCCCCAGAAGCGAGCCGGGGCATCGTCGCGCGGTCCTGCGGCCTGGAAAGCTGGGACGCGCTGCTGGATGCGGTGCTGGCAGCACGGCATTGCGTGGGCCGTGGCTGGGCGCAGGTGTTCGATATTCAACTGGAGATTGCATGATGAGCGAGCGGATCGGAACGGGCGAGGCATTCCCCGACATCGCGATGACCAAGCCCGATGGCGGCAGCGTGAAGGCTTCGGATTTCGCAGGGCGCAAGCTGGTCGTGTTCTTCTACCCCAAGGACGACACACCGGGCTGCACCACCGAGAACAAGGACTTTTCGGCGCTTCATGGCGAGTTCGAGGCCGCGGGCGTTGCCGTCCTCGGCGTCAGCAAGGACCCGCCGAAGAAGCATGCCAAGTTTGCCGAAAAGCACGCGCTTGTCGCGCCGCTCGCCAGCGATGCCGAGGAAGGCGGGGTTTCCGACGCGCTGGGGATCTGGACCGAGAAGTCGATGTACGGACGCACCTACATGGGCATGGAGCGCACGACCTATCTTGTCGGCACGGATGGCAAGATTGCGCAGGTGTGGAACAAGGTGAAGGTCAAGGGCCACGCCGAGGAAGTGCTGGCTGCAGCCAAGGCGCTCTGACCGGCAACACGAGCAATGAACGCACCTACCCTCGCCCGCGCCATCCGCGCGGTGATGCTGACGCCTGAGCCGCAGGACAAGGTCATGGCAGCGCGCGACGTGGTGCGCCGCTGGCGTGGCGGTGAGCTGGCGATGGTGTTCGACGTGGCGATGCCTGACTATCCGGCCCGGCCAGACAAGCCGGAGCTGCTGCCGCCCAGTGCCATGCCCAAGCGCGGACGCGGATCAGCGCACGGAAGGCTCGCCCTGCTTCATGCGCTGGCGCACATCGAATTCGTGGCGATCGACCTGGCGCTGGATGCGGCGGGACGATTCGGTGCGGAGATGGGGCGGCAGTTCGTCGACGACTGGCTGTCAGTCGCAGCGGACGAAGCGATGCATTTCGCGCTGATTTCCCGCCGCTTGCGCACGCTGGGCAGCTTCTATGGAGCGATGCCGGCGCATGACGGATTGTGGGATGCGGCGCGCGAGACCGCGCACGATGTGGCGGCTCGGCTGGCCGTGGTGCCGATGGTGCTGGAAGCACGTGCACTGGATGTGACGCCCGCTACCGTCGAGCGGTTTCTGGCAGGCGGTGACGATCGCTCTGCCCGCATCCTGCAAAGAATCGTTGACGATGAAATTCGCCATGTGCGGTTCGGCACAACACATTTCACCGCAGTCTGCCAAACGAGGGGCGAATCCCCCGCGGACCTTTGGAAAACCTTGCTCCAGCAGCACTTTCGCGGTGCCGTTAAGCCACCGTTCAACGACTCGGCGCGTCGATCAGCCGGTTTGTCGCGCGAAATGATGGCAGGGGTTGCCTGCCAGTAACCTGCCCCGCATACCCCAATTCACGAGATGGCGGGGGGTTCCGACCAACTCTGAAAAATCCCGGGCGACAGGCCGCACGTCTGTCTGTTGCCGCAAATCGGGTTCGCTCTGGGGGTTTCAGGGCTTGCTGCTTCACGGCCTAACGCCGGAAGCGGAGAGCCGAGAAAAAGGTCGTACGGGTCGTAATGTTGTTCAACACAAACACCTTCAAGACTGTATTCAGCGCCCTTACGGCAGTTGTTGCATTCTCTTCCGCGCCGGCATTCGCAAACAGCGCCGCTTCCGCAGACATCGCCGCCCCGCTTCGCGCTGCCGAAGCCGCCAAGGCAGGCGTCTCGGCCGATCGCGGTGACGAAGAATTCCGCCGCCTCTTCGCCAGCTGGCAGCAGCTCGACAACGGCATCCTGCCTTCCTCGAAGCCGACCACCATCCGCAAGGCATCGGTTTCGATCCCGTCGCTGGCGCCTGTGGCGATGACCCGCCTTTCGAGCGGCTATGGCATGCGCGAACATCCTGTGCTCGGCGGCCGCCGCGCCCACAAGGGCATCGATCTTTCCGCACCGACCGGCACCCCGATCCGCGCCAGCGCCGATGGCGTCGTGGAAAAGGCTGAATGGTTCGGCGGCTACGGCCTGTTCGTCGGTCTCGATCACGGCGGTGGCATGGAAACCCGTTATGGCCACATGTCGCGCGTGGCGGTTGCCGAAGGGCAGCAGGTCCGCAAGGGCGACATCATCGGCTACGTCGGTTCGACCGGCCGTTCGACCGGCCCTCACCTCCATTATGAAGTCCGCGTTTCGGGCGAAGCTGTGAACCCGCTGCCCTACATGCAGGGCAAGGGCGACGCGCTTTATGCCTCGAACGACAAGGCCGAAGGCCGCGGCGGTCCGGAAGAATAAGGAACAGGGTCGCCAAAGACCCGTTTCATCACGGAGCATCTTGGAGAGGATGCGGAAAAGGGCGCCGGTGACGGCGCCCTTTTCTGTTTGTGCCTCAGGCTTTGCGCAAACTTCGCCTGACGGCGAATGCCCACCCCCAGCCCCTCCCCGCCTGCGGGAGGGGGAGTTCAAGCACCTCTTCAGTCCGGCAGCAGCGTCGCCAAAGCTCTTGCGATGTTGCCGATGGTATAGGGCTTCTGCACCACCGGGCGGGCGCGGTGGACGTCCGGGAACTTTGCCTGCTCGCCATATCCGGTTGCGAACATGAAAGGCACTTCGCGTTCATGCAGGACATCGGCAATCGGGAAGCTGGTGCCGATGCCAAGATTGATGTCGAGCAAGGCGATGGTCGGCCGGGCTGCGTCGATCAGATCGAGGGCGGCGTCGACGGAGCCTGCGGTCACGACAGACTCGGCGCCAAGACGGGAGAGGATATCCTCGGCATCGAGCGCGATGATCAGGCTGTCCTCGACCAGCAGGACGCGCTGACCGGTGAGCAGGTTCTGCGGAGGTTCCTCGACGTGGCCGGACCCTGACTTGGGAAAATGGATCACGCGCGCTGCACCCGAGGCCTCGGCAACGTGGCGCTTGGGAATGCAGAAGTCGGCCTTGAACCCGCTTTCCTGAAAGCGCACCGCAGCCTCGCCGCCGAGATCGTAGGGCACAGAGCGCTGGATGATCGTGGTGCCGAAGCCCTGCCGCTGCGGTTCGCGCACGGGCGGACCGCCAACCTCGCGCCATGCGACCAGAAGGTCACCCTTGGCTGAGAAATTCCAGGCGATCGTGACATGACCATCGGGGACCGAGAGGCTGCCGTACTTGCTGGAATTGGTGACGAGTTCGTGAAGGACCAAGGCCATCGTCGAATAGGCGAGCGGATTGAGCATGACCTGCTCGCCCGAACTGCGGATGCGCCTGCTGTCCACCATGAACGTCGCCGCCTCGGCGTCGATGAGGGATTGCAGTGGCGCCGGGCCCCAGTGGTCCTCGGTGATCTGGTTGTGCGCCCTGGCGAGCGCATGGATGCGGCCGTCGATCAGCTTGACGAAGCCCGCCAGCGCCGGATCGCTCGCCTGCGACTGGCGGATGAGGCCACGGATCAGGCCGAGGATGTTGCGGACGCGGTGGTTTAGCTCGGCAATCAGCAGTTCCTGCCGGTCGCTTGCCTGCTGGCGTTCGGCGGTGGCCTCGTCCGACAGGCGCAAAACGACCTCGATCAGAGTGGCGCGCAGGGTTTCGGCTACGCGCAGTTCCGAGGAGGTGAATGGTCTGGACTTGCCCCGGACCAGTTCCTTCCATTCGGCAAAGCTCTCGCGCGGGGACAGTCGCGGGCCGTTGGGGCCGTACTCGACGGGCTTGTGCGGATCTCCTGCCCAGCGGACCGAGCGCACCATCTCCGACCGGAAAAGCACGACGTAATCGCGCGGAGAGCGTGAGATGGGGATGGCAAGCAGGCCCGCGACCTTGTCGGAAAAACGATAGGTATCCGGAATCAGCGAGCCGATATGATCTGTCGCGTAGACCTTGCCGGCGGCAGTGGTGTTCAGCGCGCGGACGATCCTGCGGAAGTCCTCGGTGGGCGGGCACTGGCCGGAGAAGGCATAACCGCCCGAGAGCCAGACGCCCACGCCGTCCGCCGCAATGGCGTGCGTGAGGATGTCGGCCAGCCAGTCGGGATCGCGCAGCAGCGTTTCATCTGAGGCGACAGCCCCGAGCAGCTGGTCGGAGATATCGCGGGCGCGGCGTTCGAACTCCATCGTATCCTGCCGCTCGCGGCTTTCGAGGCGCATGCAGAACATCTGGGCGAACAGCTCTGCCACCGCGCGGCGTTCGAAGTTGGGGTTGTTGGCCGAATAATGATGGCAGGCGAAAAGGCCCCACAACTTGCCATCGACGATGATGGAGATCGACATCGAGGCATCGACGCCCATGTTCTTGAGATACTCGATGTGGATCGGCGAAACCGAGCGCAACAGCGAGAGCGACATGTCGAGCGGGGCGCCGGTCTCGTCCAGCGCGGGAAGCACCGGCACGGGCGTGGCGTGGACGTCGCCGATCACGCGCAGGACGTTGCGCAAGTAGAGCTGGCGCGCCTGGGCCGGAATATCGCTGGCCGGGTAATGCAGGCCGAGGAACTGGCCGATGCCGGGGCGGCAGGCTTCGGCCACGACTTCGCCCGATCCGTCGGGAGCGAAGCGATAGACCATGACTCGGTCGAACTGGATCAGCGCGCGGATCTGGCGGGCGCCTTCGCGGTAGAACGCGGTCATGTTCTTGCACTGATCGAGCCGCGCAAACATAGAGCGGACCATGCCGGTGACGTCGCCGAGGCTGCCGCGCGAAGGTTCGGCCTCGATGACGATCTGGCCGCCGCTGTAGTGGACGGCGACGTCGAAGTTGCCCTTGCCCGCGACGAGGGGGACATCGAACATGCGTTCGACCGCGTCTTCGTTGCGGAGCATCGTGGTGCGGTTGCGCAGGTCATGCACGGCCTGCGGCAGGAAAACCTCGTCAAGCGAGCGCCCGTAGGTATCGGCAAGCTCCCAGCCGATGAATTCCGAAAGGTTTGCCGAGGCGCGGGCGATCAACCAGTCGGCGGTCAACGCGATGAGGAAGCCGCTGGGCTGAATGGTGCCGATGATATGGATCGGTTCGCGATCGCAGTTGGTCAGGTCGACCGCGCTGCCAGTGCCCAATGGGTCAGTGCTCAAGGGACGCGAACTCCGGCTTGCGCATGAGCGGCGGCTTCGAAAAGGGCGAACGCCGCGCGGGCAGAGGCAAGGGCTGCCGCCTGGCTTGCGGGAGAGGCGAGTTCGTGATCGATCAGCGCGACCAGCGAACGCCAGCGCGAGGAGTCCGCGTCCGACAGGAAGCGGCAGGGAAGATGCGCGGGCACGCGTCGAGCGAGCATCGCTCCGCCGAGGCGCGAGCCTTCGACGACATAGAGAGCCCCCAGCATCTGCGCCGTTGAGTCAAGCTGCGGCGCCTCCAGTGCCCTGAGAGTGCCGAGGCCGAGGTCCGCGAGGTCGGCAAGGATGCGGCTTGCCCGTTGCCGCTGCGGCCAGTCGCAGACGACCTCCTGCACGCCCGCAGCGGTCAGCGCGGCTTCGATCGGGAGCAAGGCCGACGCCTGGGCGAGAAGGAACGCGCGGTAATCGACAGGATCGCCAAGGTCGAACCGGGCAAAGGCGGCGTCGACGCGATCGTGATCCGGGCGGGTGCTTTCGCGAAGGAGCATGCGGGCCGACTGGCCGGAGAATTCAGGAATCGACAACGGCCACCGACCACAAGACTAGCGTTAACGACGATGAACGCATCGCGTGGCAAAAGTTTCCTGCGCCGACTTCAAATCCTGTGCAGATCGCCTGATTCCGGGGCTGAGCCGTGAGCAAGCCCCTGAAATCCCGCCACAAAGGGCATACGTCATTCGACGCGTATACCTGCGCAGCGGACTGTCCATAGTGCGACCCGAAGCGGGGCCTTTTTCCCGCCGCATGGCATGCAGATCGAGGGTCGGCAGATGGCAGGTGTTCAGGTTGGCAATCGGATCATCGGCGCAGACGCGCCAGTGACAGTCGGTTGGGAAAACGTGCCGAAGGTGGAAGGAGGTCCCTTCAAGCGGGCATTCTTTACCTGGTTCCAACCGGTCACCTTCTTCGGCTTCCTGCTTTTCTGGTACTATGCGCCGAACGAATGGGCCGTGGCATCGACCGGCATTGCCATCGGCATCGGCTTCAAGGTGCTGCTGCTCGCCCTGGAGTGGGTGAACCCGCGCTTCCGTTCATGGCAGCTGACGTGGAAGGAACTGGTGACCGACCTGTTCTATGTCGGCCTTGGCTACACCGTGCTGCGCATCGTTGACCAGTTCATCGGGTCTGATGCGATCATCGGCATGTTGCAGAGCAACTTCGACTTCGGGAAGGTGGCATGGTTCACCGGGCTGCCGCTGCTGCTGCAGGCGTTCCTGATCTCTTTCGTGTTCGACTTCGGCCAGTACTGGATGCATCGCGGCATGCACAACTGGCATCCGCTGTGGCTGACCCATGCGCCGCACCACTTCATCACCCAGCTCAACATCAACAAGGGCGCGGTGGGCAATCCGGTGGAGCTGTTCCTGATCGGCCTCGGCATCGGCGGCTTCTTCGACTTCCTGCCGCGCGCCTTCCTGATCGCGGGCACGTTCGGCCTGGCGGTGAGCACCTATCAGCACATCAACGTGCGCTTCAACACGCCGCGCTGGTGGCGCTTCCTGTTCAACACGACCGAGCATCACAGCGTGCACCACTCGCTCGATTATGAAGCCACGCGCAGCAACTATTCGGGCACGTGGATCATCATCGACCGGATGTTCGGCACCTGCGTCGACGGCGAGGCCGAAGTGCTGGGCATGGAAGGCGGCCGCCGCATGCATATCCGCGAGGTGATGCACTATCCGTTCAGCGAGGCGTGGAAGACGCTGCGGGCGAAGTTTGGTGCCAAATTCGGCAATCACATGGGTGGCGCGCATACGGCGGTTCCGGCGGAATGAGCGGTCTGGCTGCGACATCGCCCTGGACGCAACCGATGACGCCTGAAAAGCCGCGCTCGGCCAAGCGCCTGATCGATTGGATCTGGACGGTGCGAGATGAAGTGCCTGTACCCGATGGGCTGGGCGCGGATGAAGCACTGGCGCGGGTTTCGCCGGCGTTCGAAAGCGATGGCTACAGCGTTCAGCCGACGGGCGAAGGCCTTGCCTATGCCAACCCCTCCCCCGCCGCGCAGGACACGCTGGCCACGTTCGAAAAGGGTGCGCTGCGGGTGGAGGAAACGGCGACGGGGCGCGTGCTGCGCTATCGCCTGACCAGCCGCTTCATGCTGTTCTGCTTCCTGCTGCCGTTCGTGTTCATCGGCTTTGGCCAGCTGACGCTTGCGGTAGGCGCCTATCAGAAGGCGCAGGCCGAGGCGAAGGAGAAGGCCGCAGGGGCGAAGAAGGACGAGAAGAAGAAGGACGAACCGGTCCTGACCCTGCACCCGATCGACAAGTTCCTCGGCGCGCCTGCCCCGGAAAAGCCCAAGGACGGCGAAGGCGGCAGCCGCAAGCGCAAGCCTTCGGCAACGGCAGCCTATGTGTTCTCGGGGATCTTCGCGTTTTTGTACCTGGTTGGGCGGTTCCTGGAGCCGTGGCTGGTGCGGCGGATGTTCCGGCGGAGGCTGGCGGGGGAGGGTTAGGGGCGACTTCCGCTACCGGATAGCACCGCATCTAGGCTGGATGGCGCAACTGCGTGGTTTGCGGACATTATTCGTCCGCTGAACGCGCTCCATAGCAATAGCCCCCACGGCTCTCCCAAACACCTCCCGCGTCATAGCAAGAATCACTGTCAACGTAGCCGCGAACCCAGAAACCAAAGCAGGAACCGATGAGTCCACAAAGGAGTGCCAAGAGTATCGTTCTCCGCTTCATGAAGCCGTTGTGATCTAATGCGCTAATGACCGCAATGGCGTCGTGACCTGACCGGCAGCTTTTGGTCGCTAATGTCCGAAAGCAGCCAGTCGCCGCCAACCTCGACCAATGGCAGCTATCGGTTTTGCAGCCTTGCTGTACTATCGGCGGGAGTGGGGTGGTTTGGCGAATGGCGGCCTTAACGGTGGTCAGGCTTCTGCACGCACTGTAAAACCATGTCATGATGTATGTTTCTGCCGTAACTCCCTTCGCCCATAAATCTGAATCTGCTGATGTGACTGTCACAGATGGGCAGTATCACTGCCGCGCTTTCAGTTATCCATGTCACGCAGTCGAAGGCGAAGTTGTCACAGAGCCATTGCAACTCTTCGATGAGGCCATCTGCCTGATGTTCGAGGACGCGGAACCTCGGATAGAAAGCACCGGAGACGTAGGTTTTCGGCATTTCGGAGTTGCGAAAGTTTTGGATGTCGAAAACGACTTGTTGTCTGTTGGCGAGTTGATCTTCCAAGTCGGAGAATTACCGCGCGGGCTGGCTGTCGGCGACGCAGTGGAGTTCGAGTGCGTGCGTATCGACCTTCGCTAGGAGAGTGTTCGAAGGGCAGGCCTTCGAAATGTCCGCAATGGCGTGGCAAGCGGAATGACGGTTTTCGGTCCAGCAGCTCTCAATAGCCGCCGTTTGACTAAGCAAGCTGCGTCCTAACCCTTCACCCACCGCGCAGCGAAAAAGCCATCGATGCCGCCTTGTTCTCCCAGCATACCGGGATCGGAGCGGAAGTGGCCGTTGGCGGGGGTGAGGCCATCAGGCAGTCCGGCCTCGGTGACCGGCGCGGGGGTCAGCTTGTCGAAGGCCAGCGCCTGCAACTCGCCTTCCTCGCGTTCCAGCGAGCAGACCGCGTAGACCAGCGTGCCGCCGGGGGCGAGCCAGGTGGCGGCGCGGTCGAGCATGGCGGATTGCAGGGCGGTGAGTTCGGCGAGGTTGGCGTGGCGGTGGAGGACGTCGGGGTGGCGGCGGCAGGTGCCGGTGGCGCTGCAGGGGGCGTCGAGCAGGATGGCGTCGAACGGGTGTTCGGGCTGCCAGTTCAGGGCATCGGCAACGACGACTTGCGCCGTGAGGCCGCTGCGCTTGAGGTTTTCGGCGAGGCGTTCGGTGCGGCGTGCGGACTTGTCGAGCGCGGTGACCTGCCACCCGGCGGCGGCGAGTTGCAGGGTCTTGCCGCCCGGCGCGGCGCAGAGATCGAGGGCGCGACGGCCCTTCCCTTCGCCCAGCAGGCGCGCGGGCACGCTGGCGGCGAGGTCCTGCACCCACCACGCGCCTTCGCTGAAGCCGTCGAGCGCTTCTATGGCACCGGCGCGGGCGAGGCGGATGTGACCGGGGGCGAGCGACTGGCCGCCAAGGCGTTCGGCCCAGTGCGCGGTCTGCGCCGGATCGCGCAAGGTGAGGTCGAGCGGCGGCGGTTCGGCGAGGCCTTGGGCGATCGCGCCAATGCGTTCGGGCCATGTAAGCTGCCAGCGAACGGCGACAGCGGGGGGAAGCGTGGGTGCTTCTGGCAGCTTGGCGCCGCTCTTGGTGACGGCGGAGAACACGCCGTGCGCCAGTCGTCGCGGGCCGCCCATGAGCAGCGGCAACCCGGTGGCGACGATGGCGTGGCCGGGCAGGTTCAGGCGCAGCGCCTGCGCCAGCATCAGGCGCAGGACCGAGCGGGCCTTGGCATCCTCGGGCAGAGGCTGCTTGGTCGCGCCATCGATCAGCGCATCGAGATCGGCCATCCAGCGCAAAGATTCCTGCGCAATGGCAAGGGCAAGCGCGCGGTCATCAGCGCGTTCAATCGCGCGCAGGATCGGCGGCGCTGCCTGATCGAGCGGATCGCCCCGGTGCAGCACGGCATCAAGCATGCGCAGCGCGGCGCGGCGGGCGGGAACGCCGGGGACTTCATCGGCAGGAGTGGAGCGGGCCATCAGGGGAGCCTATCGGCGCTTGTGCCCCAATATGCAATTGCAGTTCGGCTTGGGAAGCTCCATCTGCGCAGGCATGGAAAAGCCCACTCCCCGTGCGACGAAGCGCCCCGCGGACTTCACTCCGCCCGCGCACTGGACCAATGACCCCGCCCCTGCCCCCAAGGCAATGGAGCGCGGTGATGATCCCGATGGCCTTGATCCCACACGCTTCGGCGACTGGGAAAAGAACGGGATCGCGATCGATTTCTGAAATTGCAGGCGTGTTTACCCCTGCTCGTCCCCCTTGCATTCGCCCTTGTGCTTTGAGGTGAGGGCCATCTGCATGACCATGGCCTTGCCGTTGGGGGCAGTGCCGTTCATGTCCATGGTCATGTCGTAAGTGTCGGGGCTGTAGGTTCCGGCGAGGGTCATCTTTGCCATGTTGCCGGCATCCTCGCCCGTGCCCTTGCAGGTCATGGTGGCGTCGATCTTGCCGTTCCCCATGGTGAAGGTGTCGTACTTGCAGTCTTCGCCCTGCTGGCCGAAGAACTTGCCATCGGGCTTTTCGGCCTCTTCCTTGGTCAGGCAGGAGGCGAAGGTCCTGGTCTCGCCGAGCGTCTTCTGCATCATGGCCTTGGCCTCGGGCGGCATATCTTCCACCTCGAACTTCTTGAACTGCATGGTCAATTCCCAGCGGCCGGGATTGAGCTTCATGCCCGCATCGGCCACGGACTTGGCCACCTCGGCAGTGCTGGCGTTCTTCTTGTCGACGGTGCCGGCATCGTTGCAGGCGGCAAGCAGGGCAAGCGGGATCAGGGCAATTGCAGCACGCATCGGGTCTCGTCCTCTCTCGTTCCGGCACGCAGGCTAACACTCCGCCGAAAAAGCGCCAGTGCGTCGCGTCACCCTGCCAGAGACTCTTCCGGGCACGGTTGTATGGGCGCGGTTTGTTCCCCATATTCGGGCGATGGCCGAACTCGTTATTCGCAGGGGACTCGAAGAGCCCGACACCTCGGGCACTTTTGTGCCGCACAAGCCGCAGCGCCCCGACAAGGTGGAAGGCGGCAAGCGATTCAAGGTAGTGTCCGACTACCAGCCTGCCGGCGACCAGCCCACCGCGATTGCAGACCTTGTCGCTGCCGCGCGCGATGGCGACCAGACGCAGGTGCTGCTTGGCGTCACCGGTTCGGGCAAGACCTTCACCATGGCCAAGGTCATCGAGGAACTGCAGCGCCCCGCCCTGATCCTGGCGCCCAACAAGATCCTCGCCGCGCAGCTCTATGGCGAGATGAAGAGCTTCTTCCCGGAAAACGCGGTCGAGTACTTCGTCTCGTACTACGACTATTACCAGCCCGAGGCCTACGTGCCCCGGTCGGACACCTATATCGAGAAGGAAAGCTCGACCAACGAGGCGATTGACCGGATGCGCCATTCGGCCACGCGGTCCTTGCTTGAACGCGATGACGTGATCATCGTGGCTTCGGTTTCGTGCATCTACGGCATCGGCTCGGTCGAGACATACTCGGCGATGATCTTCGACCTGAAGGTCGGGCAGACGGTCGACAGCGGCGAGATCATCCGCAAGCTGGTGGCACTGCAGTACAAGCGCAACGATGCCGGCTTTGCGCGCGGCAACTTCCGTGTGCGCGGCGACAATCTCGAGATCTTTCCCTCGCACTATGACGATACCGCGTGGCGGATCAGCTTCTTCGGCGACGAGGTGGAGGAGATCGTCGAGTTTGATCCGCTGACCGGGAAGAGCGGCGCGAAGCTGAACAACGTGCGCGTCTATGCGAACTCGCATTACGTGACGCCGGGGCCGACGATGCAGCAGGCGGCGCAGGCTATCCGCTTCGAACTGACCGAGCGACTCAAGGAGCTGGTCGAGGAAGGGAAGCTGCTCGAAGCGCAGCGGCTGGAACAGCGGACCAACTTCGATCTGGAAATGATCGCTGCCACCGGTTCGTGTGCAGGGATCGAGAACTACAGCCGCTTTCTGACAGGCCGCCTGCCAGGCGAGCCGCCGCCGACGCTGTTCGAATACTTGCCAGACAACTGCCTGCTGTTCCTCGATGAAAGCCACCAGACCGTGCCGCAGATCGGCGCGATGGCGCGGGGCGACCACCGCCGAAAGCTTACGCTGGCTGAGTATGGTTTCCGCCTGCCAAGCTGCATCGACAACCGTCCGTTGCGCTTCAACGAATGGGACGCGATGCGCCCGCAGACGATCGCGGTTTCGGCAACGCCTGCGCAGTGGGAGATGGAGCAGGCGGGCGGCGTGTTTGCCGAGCAGGTCATCCGGCCGACTGGCCTGATCGACCCGCCGGTGCTGATCCGCCCGGTCGAGGACCAGGTGCAGGACTGCATCAACGAGTGCAAGCTGACCGCCCAGCAAGGCTATCGCACGCTCGTCACCACCCTGACCAAGCGCATGGCCGAGGACCTGACCGAGTTCATGCACGAGGCAGGGCTGAAAGTCCGCTACATGCACTCCGACGTGGAGACGCTGGAGCGCATCGAGCTGATCCGCGACTTGCGGCTGGGCGTCTATGACGTGCTCGTGGGCATCAACCTGCTGCGCGAGGGCCTGGATATTCCCGAATGCGGCCTCGTCTGCATTCTCGATGCCGACAAGGAAGGCTTCCTGCGCAGCGAAACCTCTCTGATCCAGACCATCGGCCGCGCCGCGCGCAACGTGGATGGCCGGGTGATCCTGTATGCCGACCGCATGACCGGCAGCATGGAGCGCGCGATCGCCGAAACCGACCGCCGCCGCGCCAAGCAGCAGGCCTATAACGAAGAACACGGCATCACCCCGCAGACGATCAAGCGCAATATCCACGATATCGTTGCCGACACGGCAAGCCGCGATGGCGTGCTGGTCGACATTGACGCCGACGGCGCCAACAACCTCGTCGGCCACAACCTGCGTGGCTACATCGAGGAACTGGAGAAGAGGATGCGAGCCGCGGCGGCGGATCTGGAGTTCGAACTGGCCGGACGCCTGCGCGACGAGATCAGGCAGTTGGAGGCGTCAGAGCTTGGGTTGCCGGAGGGTGAGCGGAAAGCGCCGATTGTCGGGCGAAGCAATGAGGGCAAGCCGGGGACAAGGAAAACGCGGTACGGGAAGAGCCAGAAGACGAAGTGGGGGAAGTGAGGGAATTTTGTTGTGGGGCAGCGCTTCACAACGGACGGCGGTAACCTTTCCGATATTGATCGACCAAAGTGGTGCGGACCCAACTTGTTCCACCGTTGCAAAGCCGTAAGACCCGCAAGATTGGAGTCGGTGATGCACTCTGCGAGTTTGCCTCGATGTCGACCTATGAAGCCCTTTCCGTTGCGCTACAGGCGCTCCTCGTAAACATTAGCCTAATGGGCTTAGCGTTCGCCGCATTCGAAGCTGGGCGTCGCAAAAAGTGACTCAACTCGACAAACTCTTCGCCCACCTTCTCGCCAATCCGCGACAGTCCATCGCATTTCGCGATTTCGAGCGGTTGCTATCTGCCTTCGGGTTCACCCATGTGCGCACCAAGGGCAGCCATCTGGCATGGCATCATCCTGATGCGACACGCCCCCTTATCGTCCAGCCGCACGGGAAGGATGCGAAGCCCTACCAAGTGCAGCAGTTTCTTGATATGATCGAGGAATTGGGTTTGAAGCTGGACGAATGAACGCGCACCACTACCATATCAACGTGTTCTGGTCGGTCGACGACGATTGCTGGATCGCCGACGTTCCAGATTTGCGCCCTTGCTCTGCGCATGGAGAAACGCCAGCAGAAGCGCTGGCGGAGGCCGAAGTCGCTATCGAACTCTGGCTTGAGACCGCACGCGAGCACAACATGGCGATTCCCGAACCGCGATATCGCCCGGCAATTTACGCTGCTCGCTAACTTCGGCCAAAGTCTGTGCGAAACCTCAGCTCGATTCTTCTTGCCCTCGCCCTTGCTGCTTGCTCGAAATCGCCCGCGATGCCCGCGCGTGAGGGGGCGCCGGATGGTGCGGTGCGCATGGCCATGCCTGAGGGCGAGGCCTTGCCGGGGGTGCGTGATGGAGATGCGCAAGCGTCGTGGGCTGCGGGTTCGGATGGGCTTTCGGTGCGCTATGGGCATCCCGGGGAGACGCCGTTGGTATCAGTTTCCTGCCGCGAAGGCGTGCTGACCGTGACGCGCCATGCTGCCGCACCAGTGGGGGCGCAGGCGCTGTTCGCGCTGGTCGGGAGCGATGGGATCATGCGGCTGCCCGTGGATGCGACATCAGTGCCGGGGCAGCGCGGCTATATCTGGCAGGGGACGATCTCGGCCGACGACAGCCGGACCAAGGTGCTTGGCGGGTCCTACAACGGCACGCTGCCGGGGGCGGGGATGATCAAGGTTGCGGCCGGAGCGCCGGTGCGCGATCTTGTCATGAAGTGCCGCCGCTCTGCGCCGGTTGCCGCACCGGAGCCTGTCGCTCCGGCGCAGATCGCCGAATAGGTCAGACCTTGCCGAACTTGGCTTCGTAGGCGGCGGTATCGCCGCTGGCGAGAAGCTTGGCCTGCTCCACCCAGTTATCGCGCGTGGCGCGGCCGGCGAAAGTGCCAAGCTGGGCGTCGATCTTCGCGATGTCCTCATCTGTCCACGCTGCGATCTGGGCATAGCTGGTGACGCCAAGCGAGGCGAGGAGGGCCTTGAGCTTGGGGCCAACGCCCTTGATGCGGCCGAGGTCATCGCCGCCCTGCGGCGTAGGGGCAGGAGCAGAAACAGGCGCCGCCTCGACCACTTCCTCGGCAGCAGCAGCGGCGACGACTTCGCCGATCCCGGCCATGGTGCCAACGCCCGGAGGCGGCGTCACGAGGGCAGCAGCGCTTGGCGCATCGATCAGGGCCATGTTGCGGGCGGCCTTTTCGGCGCCATCCGAGAGGACGTCAGTGTATTCGCGCCGCTTCGGGGCTGGCCTGGCGCGACCCCACACCCACCACACCACGAACGCGACGAGAAGAACGATGCCCGCCAGCAGAATCTGGTTGGCTTCGAGCGATTGCAGCATCTGCATGACCCCTTACGCGAAAATCTCAGCGACGATCTCAGGCCGGTTGCTGCTTGCGGAACAGCACGCGGTCCTCGGGCCCGAACGCGCGGACCCACAACATGTAGCAGTAAATACCGAGAATTGCCGGAATTCCAACGGCCAGTTCGGCCCATTCGGGTGCCCAGGTCATTGCCACACCGACCGCAATGGCCGGAACGATCGCCCAGGCGAGGCCCCAGCGCCAGTTGCTGATCGAATGGCCGAGAATACGGGTCAGCACCCGCGACTTGACCGCCGAAGAGAGGCCAAGCGAGATCGCCAGAGCCAGCGAAGCGGCAGCGGCGACGTACATCGGCCCCGGCGTCACCTGCTCGGCGACGAGAATCAAGACGATGGTCAGCACCGCTTGCAGCGCAATCGTGGCCAAGCTGATCCACAGGTTGCGCATGCGCGCGAGGTAGACCAGCGCCGCTTCGCTCACCACGGCCTTGGACGCGACCACTTCTGCTACCAGCAGGAACACCAGCGCCGCCGTGCCAGAAACGAAGGCCGGACCGCCCAGCCCCATCAGCCCCTCGCCCGGAATGCCCAATGCCAGTGCGATGCCGATCTGCGCCGCGCCGATCCAGAAGCCGACCTGGCAGACCTGCTTGGCGATTGCCGCGTAGTCCTTGTCCTTGACACTGCGCGTGATGACCGGGCCGAGCACCGGTTCGAAGCTGGTCTTGAGCTTTTGCGGCAGCGAGGCGATCTGCTGCGCGAAGTAGTAGATGCCGACCGGCGCCTCGCCCACGAAAAAGCGCAGGATGAATACGTCGAGCTTGCGCGTGCCCCATTCCACGGCGTCCGCCCCGGCAAGCGGGATGTTGCGGCGAGCGATCTGCCACAGCGGGCCGGGACGCGGCTTCCACGCGCGCGGCAAGCCGTAAGTGCGCAGCAGGACGAAGACGGCAACGCCGGTCGCTGCCCAGACCGAGGCGAGATAGGCAAGGCTGAGGCCGGAACTCGGCCAGATGAAGTAGAACGCACCTGCCGCGATGGAGATCGTCCACGGCTCGACCACGGAACGGGCGCGAACCGTTGTCGCCACGTCGAAGCGGTAGGCAAGCGCCGCAAGCGCAAGATCGCCAAGCGCGAGGCCGGGAATCGAGAGTACCAGCAGACGGTCGGCCAACGTGAAGTTGCCGCTGGGGTACATCGATTGCGGGAACAGGTAGATAAGCGCTCCCATGCCGAGCGCCAGCGACATTGCCAGCAGCACCGCATCGCCCACCACGTTGGCGGGGTGCTCGTCATTCTCGGCAAGGCGCTGGGCGAGGCCGCGTTTCTGGCCCAATGTCGCCAGCATCCCGGCGAATTCGACCATCACCAGGGCCGAGGCGAAACGCCCCATGGCGGGCGCCCCGTAAAGGCGGCTCGCAATGAAGAGGAACGGGATGCGCGCGAGCAGACGCAGCAGGAAGCCAAGGAAATTCGTCCGCCCGCCCTTGGCCAGCGCGGCGATATCCTGTTGCGGGGCCCTGGCTTCAGACAAGGACTGTTTCCGCCTTGAGCGGGCGCGACAGCAATCCTGCGACCACGTCCCGCGCCGGGGCTGCACCCTCGAGGAGCGTCACCACCGCCTCGACGATGGGCATGGAGATGTCGCGGCTGCGGGCGATATCGGCGAGGACCGGCGCGGTAAAGGCACCCTCGGCCACCGAGTTCCTTGCGCCGAGCACATCGGTTGCGCTGGCTCCCTCGCCCAGCGCCTTGCCCAGCGAAAAGTTGCGGCTGGAAGTGGACGAGCAGGTCAGAACGAGGTCTCCCAGACCGGAAAGACCCGAAAGGGTTTCCGCCCGCGCACCCAAGGCGAGGCCAAAGCGCTGCATCTCGGCAAAGCCGCGGCTGATCAGCGCCGCACGGGCGTTCTGGCCGAGGCCGAGGCCATCGACCACGCCGCAGGCAATGGCGAGGACGTTCTTCACCGCGCCGCCGATTTCGGCGCCTGCCACGTCGTCGGAATAATACGGCCGGAAGGTCGGGCGGGCGATCACCGTCGAAAGCCGCTGCCATTGCGTTTCGCCGCCCTCACAGGCGAGCGTGACGGCAGTGGGCAGTCCTGCTGCCACCTCGTGCGCAAAGGTCGGGCCTGACAGGACAGCAATCTCGGCACCCGATGCCGCATCACGGGCAACCTCGGCCATGAGGCGGCCGGTGCCCGCTTCGATGCCCTTCGAGCAGAGCACGACGTCGCCGTCCTTTCTGCCCATCGCACCGAGCACACCGGCCAAGAACTGCGCTGGCGTAACCATCAGCAAAACCGGCAGTGCTGCCATCTCGCCAAGGTCGCTCGTCGCGCGGATCGCAGGCGCGAGCTGCGCCGAGGGCAGGAACAGGCTGTTCGTGCGCTTGGCATTGATCTCATCGACCAGTTCCGCCTCGCGCGCCCAAAGCAGGACTTCGCGGCCATCGCTTGCCAGCATCTGGGCGAGCGCGGTGCCCCATGCGCCTGCGCCTACGACACCTATACCAGCGGTCATGCCTTCACCCCTGCGCCGCGCACCGGGGCGGCATTGTCGTCGAGCGGCCAGCGCGGCCGCGCGGCCACGTCGAGCGGGTCGGTATATCCCAGAGCGAAGCGCTCAACGCCAGCCCAGCCGATCATGGCGGCATTGTCTGTACACAGTTTCGGTGGCGGGGCGACCAGCGGGAGGCCGTGTTCGGCGGCAAGCGCTTCGAGCGCGGCGCGCAGGGCGGCGTTGGCGGCGACTCCACCTGCCACGACCAGCGCGGTCATCCCCGATGAAGCAGCGCCAAGAGCGATCCGCGTCCGGTCCACCACGCAATCGAGCGCGGCCTCCTGGAACGAGGCGGCGATGTCGGCATCGGCGTGGATGCCGGCATCCTTGGCCCGCATCACTGCGCTCTTGAGCCCGGCGAACGAGAAGTGCGGCTCACCGCTGCCGACAAGGGGGCGCGGCAGGGGCACGGCCTTGGGGTTGCCCTCGCGCGCCAGCCGCTCGACCGCAGGGCCACCGGGATAGCCTAACCCGAGGATCTTGGCGGTCTTGTCGAAAGCTTCGCCCAGTGCATCGTCGATGGTGGTGGCAAGGCGGCGATACTGGCCAACGCCTGCCACTTCGAGGATCTGGCAGTGCCCGCCCGAAACCAGCAGCAGCAGATAAGGGTATTGCAGAGCGGGATCGGCAAGGCGCGGCGACAGCGCGTGGCCTTCGAGGTGATTCACTGCCACCAGCGGCTTGTCGGCCGCCATGGCCAAGGCCTTGGCAGTAACGAGGCCGACCATCACCCCGCCGATCAGGCCGGGGCCTGCGGTTGCCGCGATCGCATCGACATCGTTCAGCGTCATGCCCGCATCGGCGAGCACTGCCTCTACCATCGGCCCCAGCACTTCGACATGCGCGCGCGCCGCGATTTCGGGGACGACGCCGCCGTAAGGGCGGTGCGCTTCGTCTTGCGAAGCAATGCGTTGCGCGACGATGCGCGCGGCCAGCGTCGTGCCATTGCCGTCGATCACCGCGGCGGCGGTTTCATCGCAACTGGATTCTATGCCAAGGATCAGGGCCATCTGGCGCTTTCCTCTAATGATAATCCCCGTTACGGCAAGCAGTGCATGAACACATCATCTACGCCCTTGGCACCTGAACGCCCGCTGAGGCTCGGAACCCGCCGCTCCCCGCTTGCCATGGCGCAGGCCGAAGAGACCCGCGACAGGCTTTGCGCCGCCCACGGATGGGACGAAAGCATGGTGGAGATCGTCCCCGTCACCGCCAGTGGCGACAAGATCCTTGACCGCCCGCTCGCCGAGATCGGCGGCAAGGCGCTGTGGACCAAGGAGCTCGACGCCTGGCTGTTCGAAGGCGAGATCGACTTTGCCGTTCACTCGATGAAGGACGTCGAGACGACCCGGCCTGAACAATTCTGCATCGCCGCCGTTCTTCCCCGTGCCGACGTGCGCGACGTGCTGGTTGGTGCGGCCTCCATCCATGCCATTCCGCCCGGAGCGCGCGTCGGCACCAGCGCACCGCGCAGGGCCGCGCAGATGCTCCATGCCCGGCCGGACCTCAAGATCGTCGGCTTTCGCGGCAATGTCGCCACGCGCCTCGCCAAGCTGCAGGCTGACGAAGCGGACGTGACATTGCTTGCCGCCGCGGGCCTGCAGCGCCTGGGCGAGACGGGTGTCGGCACGCCGCTGTCGGAATTCGAATGGCTCCCGGCCCCGGCGCAGGGTGCGATCGGCATCGAATGCCTGTTGGCGAGCGATGACGTGCGCGGCTGGCTTTCGGCCATTGACGACCGACCGACGCACGAGGCGGTGCTGGCCGAACGCGCCTTGCTGGCGGCACTGGGCGGCAATTGCCACAGCCCGATTGCAGTGCTGACCACGCATCACGAGAGCTCGCTGACAGTGCGCGCAGCGATCTACAGCCCCGATGGTGCCGAGCGGATCGAAGCCAGCGAGACCTTCGCGCCTGCTGACAGCGAAGGCCCCCGCCGTCTCGCGCATCGTCTGCTGTCGCAAGCGCCGGAGTCGGTAACGGTACACTTTTCCGGCGAATGAGCAGCGCTGAACCGCTGCCGCTGGTGGTGATCCGACCCGAGCCGGGGAATTCGGCAACTTGCGCGGCAGCGCGCGAGATGGGGTTGGAACCTGTCAGCGCCCCCCTGTTCGAGATCGAGGCAGTCGACTGGGACGCGCCCGACGAGCATTTCGATGCGATCCTTGCCGGCAGCGCCAATGTGTTCCGGCATGGCGGGGCGGGTCTGGCGCACTTCTCCGATGTGCCGGTGATTGCGGTAGGCGAGACGACGGCAGCGGCGGCACGTTCTGCCGGGTTCGTGGTCTCCCGTGTTGGCGAAGGCGGATTGCAGCCAGTGGTGATGACCCTGCCGCCGGGGAATTACATCCGAATCGCCGGTGAAGATCGGGTGAAGCTGTCCCCGCCCGAGGACGTGCGAATCGTCACGGTTGTAACTTACGCGTCCCGGAAAAGGGCAGTTCCGGCAGCGCTCCAAACCGCCCTGAATCGCGGTGCGGTGGTGCTTCTGCACTCCGGCGAAGCGGCCCGCCATTTCGCGCAGGAATGCGAAAGACTTGGAATCTCCAAGAAAAGTCTCCATCTTGCCAGCTTGGCCCCACGCATAGCGGAACTCGCTGGCAATGGCTGGGGCACAGTCGCAGTGGCTGCCGGCAGGACCGACAAGGAGGTTCTGGAACTCGGCGCGCGGATGTGCCAGACAGTGTGACATCGGGGCGACAGGACAAGCGAAAACGCATGGAGGATCTGGTCTACAGCACGCGGGGGCAAAGCCCGCGAAGGAGCGGCATAGGCGGCCGTGGCATCGCCGCGCTGGTCGCCGGGTGCCTGCTGGCAGGCGCTGCGGGTGCCGCCTGGCTCGGCTGGCGCAATGGCCTGATCGATGTGCGGATGGACAGCTCCGGAATCCCGCAGCTGGTTACTTCGCCTGCCACCGAGCCTGCCCCCGGCCCGTCCGCCGCCCAGACTGCAGCAGCACAGGCCCAGATCGGCGCGCAAATTGACAGTACCGCCGCCAGGATCGCCATGCTCGAACAGCGGCTGGCGGAGCTTAACCAGCAGGCGATCGCCGCCTCGGGCAATGCCACCCACGCGGAATCGCTGTTGCTGGCTTTCGCTGCGCGTCGTGCACTGGAGCGCGGGCAGCCCTTGGGCTGGATCGAAGCGCAGTTGCGCGCTCGTTTCGGCACGACGCAGGGCGCGGCGGTGGACCGCGTGATTGCCGCAGGCGCCGCGCCAGTGACGCTCGCCCAGCTTGGCGAACAGTTCGAACTCCTCGCGCCCGAACTGGTCGGCGGCAAGGCGGATGAAGGCACGCTCGACTGGCTTGGCCGCCAGCTTTCGGACCTGTTCGTGATCCGCCACGACGGTTCCCCCTCGCCCGCGCCGGAAAGCCGCCTGCAACGCACCCGCGCCTTCCTCGCCGGCGGCAAGATCGAAGCCGCCGCCGCCGAAGTCGAAAAGATGCCCGGCCACGACGCCGCGCAAGACTGGCTGGTGCGTGCCCGTGATTACATGGCGACGCAGCGCGCGCTCGATCAGCTGGAAGCAGCAGCGCTGATGGGCGCGCAGCCGGTTGCCGCACCCGCGCCCACGGTTGCGCCTGACCCGACGGCGAGCGCTTCGCCTGCAGTGCCGCCGCTGCCTCCGGCGGGGTCCACGCCGCAGATTTGAGTGGTAGGTTAAGGGCGCTGATTGGCGCGGTCTTCTCTCCCGGGATTTGCGCCAAGCGTCGTCGTCGCTGAGACGACACAATTGGGGACATTGGCCTACAACCTACAACGGTGAACAGACTTAGAGGTTGCGATGTCGAAGTCAGCACAACAACGGTGGAGCGATCACCGAGATCGCATTCTCGAGGACATCGGCAGTCGTAAGATTGCCCGCGTGGAGATCCCAGGTTGGCAGCCGGTGAGCTTTGACGAGGGCATGCGCTGGCTCCAAGCAACGCACTATGAGGGCTTCAAGGCAGATCATAACTTGCTCGCCAACGGTGAAGCTTTGATTCTGCAATTACGTAGCTGGGAAGAATAGCGTCGGTTTGCGCTCCAAACCGCAGCATCAGATACCCAAAACCCGTCGTCCCGGACTTGATCCGGGACTTGGCTTTTCTTCTTCGGCGCTGGGCTGGAAAGAAAGGCCAAGCCCCGTGTCGAGCACGGGGCGACGGTTAGGTGGTCATCCGCGGCGCAACGCCGCCAACATCACGCCGCCCGCAGCAGCTTGGGCAGATCGCCGCTCATGCCGCGCGCTTCGTCCATGAACCAGCGCTTCAGCGGCGCCGCGCGCTGCACGCCGGCCATGCCGAGGCGGCGAACTGCCGAAGGGAGCTTGCCGGGGATGCCGAACAGGCGGGTCAGCACATCCGTTGCCGTGGCCACCATGAAGGTATCGGCCGCGCGCCAGCGTTCGTAGCGGGCGAGGAGTTGCGCGTCGCCTACGTCGAGACCCAGGCGCACGCCGTCCGACAGCACCTCGACCAGTGCCGCGACATCGCGCAGGCCGACGTTGAGGCCCTGCCCCGCGATCGGGTGCATGCCGTGCGCGGCATCGCCGACCAGCGCCAGCCGGTCCTCCACGATGCGCGCGGTGTGGTGGAAATTGAGTGGATAGGACGAGCGCGGGCTGGCCAATTCGATCTTGCCGAAGATGCCGTGCATGCGGCTGGCGACTTCATTCAGGAACATCGCCTCTGGCATGGCCAGCACGGCGGCGGCGTCCTTCTCGGCCACGGTCCAGACCAGCGCCGAGCGGTGCTTGCCATTTTCATCAAGCAGCGGCAGCAGCGCGAAGGGGCCCGCCGGGTAGAACACTTCCCACGCGACGTTGCCGTGCGGCTTCTCGTGCGTCAGCCCAGCGATGATCGCGCGATGGCCGTAGTCCCACTTGGCGGGCGTGAACCCGGCCTCGTCGCGCGTCGGGCTCTTGCGCCCTTCGGCTGCGACCATGAGCCGCCCCTTGAGCAGGCGGCCATCGGAGAGAGTGACCAAAACGCCGTGTTCGCCGCGTTCGCGGGCCACGACGTGGCTGTTGGGGTGGAAGGTGATCGCCTCTTCGCGCGCGGCCACGCCGTACATCGCAATGCGCAGATCGCGGTTGGCGTACATGCGGCCGAGGGAGCCGTCGCCCTCGCCGGGCTTGAAGTCGATCCGGCCCGGCTTCATCCCGTCGGTCACCGCGATGGATTCAATCGGGCAGCCCTTGGGCGCCAGTTCCTCGGCCATGCCGAGGTTGGTGTAGAGGTTCCAGCTGGCAGTCGAGATTGCCGAGGCGCGGCCGTCAAAGCCTTCGGCGGTCTGCGCCGCAGGGTCGGAATTGTCGACCACGTGGGAGGTGATTCCCGCCTTGGCGAGGCCGATGGCGAGCGTCATGCCCACCAGACCACCACCCAGAATAACGACGTCTGCCTGCGACTCGTTCACTTGACCACTCCACATGTATTGCCGACGCCACCATCGAGATCGAGGCAGCGTCCGTCAAATGCACCTTGGGGGATCTTGAGGCCGATCAGTGCCGCAAGTGAGGGGGCGATGTCCACCGTTTCCACGCCGCTCGGCTGTTCGAAACCGGTCATCCCCTTGCGCCAGAACAGGATCGGCACGCGGCGGTCGTAGTCCCATGGGCTGCCGTGGGTGGCGACGTAGCCCTTGCGCGCCTGCGGAATGGCGACCACGCCGCGCTTGAGCATCACCACGAAGTCCCCCGAATGCAGCGGATTGTACGAGGCGCGCGCGCGTTCGGCCAGGGTCCAGGTTTCGGGCGAGCCCTGCGGCATCGGTGTCGCGGCGATTTCCGCGGCCGAGAGCACCTTCTCGACGAAGGGGCTGGTCATCAGGATCGCGCTGGCGTCGTCGATGATCTTGCCCTTGAGGCCGATATCGAGGTCCTTGCGCAGCCAGTAGTCGCCCGCGGGGCCATCCGACAGGATCAGGCCCTTGGGCTCGAGGCCATAGCGCTTGCCGAGGGTAGCCGACAGCGCCTCGGCCGAAACTTCCGGGCCGACGCGAGAGGTCTTTTCAAGGCCCTGCTCGTGAAGGCGTTCGGGAATGTCGAACCCGCCGTGATCGGCAGTCAGCACCACGGCATAATCGATCCCGCGCTTGTCGAGGCTGGCGAAGAAATCGCCGAGCGCCAGGTCAAGCTGGGTCAACTGGATGCACATCTCCGCGCCCTCGGTGCCGGTGGCGTGGCCGACATAGTCGGTGGCCGAGAGGCTGACGGCGAGGAGATCGGGCACGGTGTTACGGCCCAGCTTCTGTTCGTCCACCAGCTTGACCGCGAGGTCCAGCGTGGCGCGGTCGAGCCGGGGCGACACGCGGAACTGCTCGGGCTCGCCCGCCTTCAGCGCGAAGTGGCCATTGCCGACAGAGACGTCACCGGCCTGCACGGCGCGATCGGCGCGACGGCAATAGGCCGGCAGCGGAAACTCACCCGCGCCCTTGGCCAGCAGACGATCAATCTCGGCGTTCTGCGCGATCGCCGTCGGGCCCAGCTGACGCCCGGCAAGCGTGACGAACTGCTTGCCCTTCCACCAGTAGACCTGGTCGATATCGTGCCCGCCCATCATCAGCGCGCCGCGATCCTTGCCCGAGACAGCAATGTTGCGGGCCGCGGGGTTGGCCTTCTTCATCCACTCGCCCAGCGTCGGCACCAGCAGATGCACGGGCGAGGCGACGTAGTCCCGCGATCCCGCCGTGCGCTTCGATACGTCCTCGGCGCAATAGACGACCTTGGGGCCCGTGGTGACGGTCTGGTCGATCCACGAGTTGGCGATGATGCCGGTGTGGGCCGGGCGGTTGCCGGTCAGGATCGTCGAGTGGCCGGGGCAGGTCTCGGTTGCGGCGTGGCTCTGGTAGCCCGCCGGGAATACCGCGCCTTGAGTCAGCCGCACGAAGCCACCGGTAAAGTGCTGGCGATACTGCGCGAAGATGTCGGCGGAGAACTGGTCGATGGAAATCGCGACAAGCAGCTTGGGCGCGCCTGCCGGGACCTGCTGGCTGACCGCGGGCGATACCTCCTGCGCTGCAAGGGGAAGGATCGGGGCAGCGCATGCCAGCAGAACTGCGGCGTAACGGATAAGGGCTTTCACGCGAAACATACTCCTGTGGGCACGTACACTGGACTCGAAGGAAGGCCAGCCGTAGGACGCCCAAGAGCGCTACGCATGGCCCGCCAAGCGCTCCCGTTCAAGGGGCCAGATGGAACCGGTAACGCCGTGATGCCGATACGCGAACTGGCCGGGATCAAGACCTTGCGCACAATAGCGATGTTTGTGACAGCGCTATTGCTGATGGTCTTCGCGCCCGCGCAAGCAGCACCCAACCACATGCGCGCCAGCCTGATTGCCGAAGGTCCGGCGCAGCCCGGCGGCACGGTCACCCTTGCCCTGCTGATGCAGCCCGAAAAGGGGTGGCACGGCTATTGGTCGAACCCGGGTGATGCCGGCTATGGACTGACGCTCGACTGGACCCTGCCCAAGGGCGCAAGCACCGGAGCGATGGAATTTCCGGTGCCGCAGACCCTGGTCATCCAGGGACTGATGAACCACGTGTACGAGCACGACTATGCCGTGCTGGTGCCGCTCAAACTGCCCGCCGATGCAAAGCCGGGCACGATCCTGCCGATCTCGGTCAAGGCGCAATGGCTGGTCTGCACCAATGAGATCTGCGTGCCCGAACGCGCCGAGTTGCAGGGCACAGTTACCGTCGGAAGTGGCCCGGGGGACAAGCGCTTCGAGGGCTGGCGCGCAGCGATGCCTGCCCCGCTCGACCGTCCGGGCACGTTCACGCTGACCGGCAAGGTCCTGCGCCTTGCCTTGCCCTTTCCCGCCTCGGCGCCGCTCGATGCACCCCATCTTTTCCTGAAGACCGAGCGCGTCATCGACTATGCCGCCGCCCAGCGCTTTTTCCGCAACGGCGATACGCTGGTGGTGGAAGTTCCGCTGGCCAAGTCACCCGCTCCGTCCGAAAGGATCGAAGGTGTGCTGGCGATGGGCAAGGATGCAGGCGGCATCGCCTTCGCTTCGGTCCCGGGAGCCGTGCCAACGGGGGGTGATGAAGTCGGCGGCGAAGGGGCCTTCACCGCATCGACGCTGGCGTTCGCCTTGTTCGGCGCATTCCTGGGCGGCCTGATCCTCAACGTCATGCCCTGCGTGTTTCCGATCCTCAGCCTCAAGGCCCTCGCCCTCGCCCGAGGCAATTCGCAGAATGCACGGAGCGAAGGCCTGGCCTACACGGCAGGCGTAGTGCTGGCCTGCCTGATGCTCGGCGGTGCGATGCTGGCCCTGCGCGCGGGTGGCGAAGAGGTCGGCTGGGCGTTTCAGCTGCAGGAGCCGGGCGTGGTCGCGGTGCTGCTGCTGCTGGCCGTGGCGATCACTGCCAACTTTGCTGGCCTCTATGAACTCCCCGGCCTTTCGGTCGAACGCGGTGCAGGCCATTCGGGAGCATTCGGCACCGGCCTGCTTGCCGCATTCGTTGCCACGCCCTGCACCGGACCGTTCATGGCCGCAGCCATGGGTGCCGCCCTGGTCCTGCCGGCATGGGCAGCGCTCGGCGTATTTGCGGCGCTTGGCCTTGGTCTTGCGCTGCCGTTCCTGCTGCTGGGCTTCGTCCCTGCCCTGCGCCGCCTCCTGCCCAAGCCTGGCAAGTGGATGGAGCGCTTCCGCCGCATCATGGCCCTGCCTATGGGACTGACGGCGCTCGGCCTGGGTTGGCTCACCTGGCGGATCGGGGGCGCGCAATACGCGGCCGTCGCCGTGGCAATCGCGGTGATCCTTCTGGCAGCGCTGGCCGCCATCGGGATCACGCAGCGCAAGAGCAGGCCAATTGGCGCGCTGGCCGCAGTTTGTGCGCTGATCATGATCGGCGGAGTGGTGGGGCTTCCACCACCGGCACCCGTGGCAGGCGTCGAGGAAGACCTGCTCGGTTCACGGCCGTTTTCCGAGGCTGCCCTCGCCGATGCACGCCGCAACAACCTGCCGGTTTTCCTCTATTTCACCGCCGATTGGTGCCTGTCCTGCAAGGTCAACGAGAAGGTTGCGATACAGACCGACATGACCGATGCGGCCTTCCGCATGCGTGGCGTGGTGGTGATGCGCGCAGACTGGACGCGGCGGGATCCGGCAATCACGCGCTTCCTTGCAAAGCACGGCGCGGCGGGCGTGCCCCTGTATCTGTGGTATCCCAATGGGGGCGGAGAGCCGCAACAGCTGCCGCAAGTCCTCACCAAGGACCTGCTGGTCAGCCTTGTTGGCTGAGGCCGGCGGCCAGCGCCTGAGCATCAGAGCGACTGGCCGTCGTCAACCGAAATGAACGTGCCGGTGACCTGCCGCGAGGCGTCGGAAGCAAAGAACAGCATCATGTCGTCCAGCGCCGAAATGTCGGTCAGCCGCTTCCTCGGCCAGGATGCGATCTGTGCCTTGCCGCCTTCGCTATCGAACCATTCGCCATCGATCTCGGTGCGGATGTAGCCGGGCTGGATCACGTTGACGTTGATTCCCAGCCGTGCCCATTCGCGGGCAAGTTGGCGGCCAAGGTGCTGCACGGCGAGCTTCGTGGCCGCATAGGCGCTGTCGCCCTGCGCGGTCATCTGCGCGGTGATTGATCCGGTCAGGATGATGCGCCCCTTTTCGGACTGCTTCGATCCGGCCGCGATCATCCTTCGCGCCCCTTCGCGTGCTGTCAGGTAGACGCCATTGAAGTTGGTATCGACGACCCGGCGCATCGCGTCGGCAGGCAGGTCGATCGAGCGTCCCGCTTCGACGATGCCGGCGTTGGCGACAACGACATCGGGAACTCCGACACTGGCTTCGGCCGCATCGAAGGCCGCGATGATCGAGGCTTCCTCGGTCACGTCAAGAGCAACGGCCAGCGCCTTGCCGCCTTGGCCGTTGATCTCGTCGGCAAGAGCAGCCACGCGCTCAACCCTGCGCGCGCCGATGACCACCGACGCGCCGGCGGCTGCGTAAAGACGGGCAAAGCGTGCGCCGAGGCCCGATGACGCCCCGGTAATCAGCGCAACGCGGCCTGCGAGCGAATAACGTGGGGCTTCCATGGTTCTCTCCCGATGTGGCTCGAACCATTTAAGCGCGTGGTTAAAACTGGCAACCCGCTTTTCGCAGGGGCAGTCACTTCCTTGTGACTTCCACCAGTCCCCCACCCAGCGCGCGGTAAAGTTCCACCATGTTCGCCGCCTTGGTCAGCCGCGCCGATATCAGCGACTGGCGAGCGCTGTAGAGCGTCCGCTGGGCGTCAAGCGGTTCGAGGTAATTGGCGACACCAGCGTCATAGCGCGACTGGCTGATGCGATAGGCAGTCGCCGCATTGGCCTCAAGCGACGACTGGGCACGGATGCTCTCGTCAATCGTCCCGCGCCGGGCCAAGGCGTCGGCCACTTCGCGAAACGCGGTCTGGATGGTGCGTTCGTAGGTTGCAAGGGCTGCATCGCGCGAGGCCTTTGCCGCAGCAAGGTTATTGGCCGTAGCGCCCCCATCGAAGATGCGCTGCCGCAGCGAGCCGTTTACCGTCTTCTGAAATTCTCCGCTGTTGAAGATGTTGGTGAGCCCGGCACTGGCAAAGCCGAACAAGCCCGTCAGCGAGAGGGTCGGGAAGAAGGCAGCGCGGGCTGCGCCTATGTCCGCATAAGTGGCCTTGAGATCATGCTCGGCCGCAAGCACGTCGGGGCGGCGCAGCAGGACTTCCGATGAAAGCCCGACCGGCAAGGCATCGCGTATTTGATCGCCCGCCCCCAGGGTTGTCGGCAGAAGGTCATCGGTGAGCGGCTTGCCCACGATAAGGTCGAGCGCATTGCGCGCTTGGGCAAGGCTGGTGCGAAAGTCTGCTACGGCCGCCTCAGCGCTGTTTAGCGCGGTCGTCGCCGTGGCGACTTCGAGCCTGGTGCCGATGCCGTTTGCTTCACGCCGCACGTTCACGTCGAGCGTGCTGCGCCGGGAAGCGACGGTTTCCTCGGCAATGCGCAAGGCGTCGGCTGTCGCAGCGTAGGACAGCCATGCGCTCGCCGCCTCGGCGACCAGTGCGATCTGCGTCGCCTTGCGGCCTTCCTCGGTGGCGAGATAGGTCTCGAGCGAGCTGCGGCTCTGATTGCGCAAGCGTCCCCACAAGTCGATCTCGTAGGCGCTCGTCCCGGCTTGGACGAGGAAATTGTCAGTTACCCGGCCCGCTGTTCCCTGCACCGCCGATAGCGTGCCAGTGGCGTTGACAATAGGGAACAGTGCCGCACGATCCACGCGATAGAGCGCCCTCGCCCGTTCGACGTTGGCCAGAGTGGCACGCAGGTTCCGGTTCTCGGCAAGAGCCGTGGCGATGACCTGCTGCAGGCGGGGATCTACGAAGAATTCCCGCCAGCCCAGCGCGTCGGCGGCAGTCTCGGTTCCGGCCAATGCCGGATAGACCCCGCCTTGGGGCAAGGACTGCGGCACCGGCGGCGTGGGCTGCACATATCTCGGCGCGAAATTGCATGCGCCCAGCGCCAGCGCAGGCAGGGCCGCGAATGCGATCTGCCGCTTCATGCCGTTTCTCCTGCAGCAAGAGGCGGCCGCTTGTTCTTGCGACGGTCTACCCAGCCCTTCACCACGACGAAGAACACCGGCACCAGGAAGATCGCCAGCACTGTTGCCGAGATCATCCCGCCCATCACGCCAGTGCCGATCGCCTGCCGCCCGTTGGCGCCCGCACCATCTGCGAACGCCAGCGGAATGACGCCGGCGATGAAGGCCACGCTGGTCATGATGATCGGGCGCAGCCGCAGGCGCGCGCCTTCAAGCGCGGCGTCGATCGCGCTTGCCCCGCGCGCCATGGCGAACTCGGCAAACTCCACGATGAGGATCGCGTTCTTGGCGGACAGGCCGATCGTCGTCAGAAGTGCCACCTGGAAGTAGATGTCGTTGTCGAACCCGCGCAGCGTGACCGCCAGCACCGCGCCGACAATCCCGAGCGGGATCACCAGCAGAACCGCTACCGGCACCGACCAACTTTCGTACAACGCGGCAAGACACAGGAAGATGAAGAAGATCGAAGCTGCATAGAGCAGGCCCGACTGGCTAGATGCCGCGCGCTCCTGATAGGACAGGCCGCTCCATGCGGGTGTGAAGTTTCCTTCGAGCTTGCCGACGTTCTCTTCCATGATCGTCATCGCATCGCCCGAGCTCACGCCCGGCGCCCCGCTTCCCTGAAGCTGTTGCGCGGCGATGCCGTTGAAGCGGTCCAGGCGCACCGGTCCTTGCGTCCACCGGGTCGATGCAAAGGCCGAGAATGGCGCCATCTCGCCGTTGGCACTGCGCACGAACCACTGGCCAAGATCTGCCGGCTTGGCGCGATAGGGCGCATCGCCCTGCACGTAGACACGCTTGACCCTGCCGCGATCGACGAAGTCGTTCACGTAGAGGCCGCCCCAGGCGATCGACAGCGTCGAATTGGCGCTGGCAGGCGCGATCTGGAAGGCAGTGAGCGCATCGTCGTCGATGTCCACCTTCAGTTGCGGCGTGTCTTCCAGACCGCTAAACCGGACTTGCGCCATGCGCGAGTCCTCGCCAGCCAGCTTGGTCAGCTGTCGGCGTGCAGCGGTAAGCGCTTCGCGGCCCGCGCCGGACGCATCCTGCAACCACATTTCAAAGCCCGACGAGCTGCCCAGCCCGCGGATCGGTGGTGGATTGAGTATGAAGATCTGCGCTTCGCGCGATGAACGGAAATGGGCGTTCAGGCGTTCGGCTATGGCCGATGCGGACCGGTCCGCACCCTTCCGCTCGGACCAATCCTTGAGCAGGATGAAACCTTGCCCCGCATTCTGCGCCGATCCCGACTGCCCACGCCCCATCACGACAAAGACTGCCTTGATGTTGTCGGCCTCGCTCTTGCGAATGTAATCCGATATGCCCGTTGCGACTGCGCGGGTCTGTTCCGTGGTCGAACCCACCGGCAATTGGTAGCTGATCGAGATATTGCCCTGATCCTCGTCGGGCAGGAAGCTGGTTGGCAGCTGCACATAGAGCGCGACCATGGCGATGGTGATGCCGAGGAAGGCGATCATCCAGGCGCGGGGGCGCCCCACGATCCGGGCCAACCGATTGCGATAACGCTCTTCAAGACCGGAATAACCCGAATTGAACGCGCGGAAGAACCGGCCTTTGGGCTTTTCATGATCTGCCACGGGCTTCAGCAGCGTGGCGCACAGTGCAGGCGTGAACACCAGCGCGACGAGCACCGAAAGCGTCATGGCTGAAACGATCGTGACGGAGAACTGACGGTAGATGGCGCCGGTCGACCCCCCGAAGAACGCCATGGGCACGAAGACAGCCGTGAGGACCAGCGTGATCCCGATCAGCGCCGAGGTGATCTCCTCCATCGACTTGACGGTGGCCTCGAGCGGACCAAGCTTCTCCTCGTGCATCACGCGTTCGACATTCTCGACCACAACGATGGCGTCATCCACCAGCAGGCCGATGGCAAGAACTACGCCGAACATCGTCAACGTGTTGATAGTATAGCCAAACAGGAAGAGCACGCCGAAGGTGCCCAGCAGAACGACCGGAACGGCAATCGCCGGGATCAGCGTGGCGCGCCAGTTCTGCAGGAACACGAACATCACCACCACGACCAGCGCGATGGCTTCGAAGAGGGACCAGACCACTTCCTCGATCGAAAGCTTCACGAAGATCGAGCTGTCACGCGGATAGGCAACGGCATAGCCTTCGGGCAGATCGGCGGAGAGTTCCTCAACCTTGGCCTTGACCAGATCGGCCGTGCGGGTGGCATTGGCGCCCGAGGCAAGGCTGATCGACAGGCCGGTGGCCGGCATGCCGTTGAACCGGCTAAGCGCACCGTAGCTTTCCTCGCCCAGTTCCACCCGGGCGACGTCCTTGAGCTTGACCACCGAGCCATCGACATTGGTCTTCACGACCACGTTCCTGAACTGGTCAGGCGTCTCAAGGCGCGAGCGTGCAGTGACCGTGGCGTTGAGCCGCTGGCCTTCGGGCGCAGGATTGGCGCCGATCTCGCCCGCTGCAACTTGCGTGTTCTGGGCCTGCAACGCAGCCGTCACGTCCGAGGGCATCAGTTGCACCGCCGCCAGCCGCAAGGGATCAAGCCAGACCCGCATGGCAAAGGATCCGCCGAAGATGTTGGTGCTGCCAACGCCCTCCACGCGCGAGATCGGATCCTGAAAGTGCGTGGTCAGGTAGTCGGAGATGTCGGAGTTCGTCGCGCGGCCCGTCTTGTCGTAGATCGACACGACCATGAGCTGATCGGACTGCGCCTTGTTGACGTTGACGCCCTGCTGCTGGACCACGGCCGGCAGGCGGCTGACCGCACGCGAGATCGCGTTCTGGACCTGAACCTGCGCGGTATCGGGATCAGTACCCTTGTCGAACGTGACTGTGATGCTGGCAGACCCGTTCGACGAGGTCGAGCTGAAGTAGAGCATCCCGTCGAGGCCCTTGAGCTGCTGCTCGAGCACCTGGGTGACCGAGTTCTCGACCGTCGAAGCATCGGCGCCGCCATAAGTCGCGTTGATCGAGACCGTCGGCGGCGCGATATCGGGATATTGCTCCACGCCCATGGTGCGCAGCGCCAGCAGGCCGGCCGCCATGATGACGATGGCCAGTACCCACGCGAAGATCGGTCGGTATGCGAAGAAACGGGAAATCATCCGCGATCAGTTCCCGCCGCTTGCGCCAGAGCCCGCTGCCCCCTCGGGCTTCGACTTCGAACCCGCCGGAACCACCTTGACCTTCTGTCCCTCGCGCGCATTGATCAGCCCCTCGACGACTACCCTGTCGCCTGGCTTCAGTCCTGATGTGACGAGCCAGTTCTGTCCCACCGGATTGTCGGCGACCACGTCGCGCTTTTCGAGTTCGTCCTTGGCATTCGCGACAAGCACACTGGCCCGCCCACGCGGATCGCGACTGACGGCGGCCTGGGGCACGAGTATGCCGTTCGGCACCGTTCCCTGACCGACGCGGGCCCGGACGAACAGGCCGGGCAGCAGATCGCCTCTGGGATTGGGCACGACCGCGCGCACGGTGATTGTACCGGTTTCGGGATCGACGTCGATGTCGGCGGGATTGAGCTTGCCCGCAACCGGATAGGTGCTGCCGTCGGGCAGGATCACGGTCACGGGGGCCGCGCCGGCAACGAGCTTGCCGCTTTCGATCGCGCGACGCAGCGCGATGAAGTCTGCCCCCGACTGCTTGATGTTGACGTACATCGGATCGAGCCGCTGCACTTTGGCCATGGGCGCAGCCTGGGCGTTCGTCACCAGAGCCCCCTTCGTCACCATCGAAATGCCGATGCGTCCGCTGATCGGCGAGGTGACGCGGGTGAAGCCAAGATTGACCTGTGCCGACGAAAGCGCTGCCCGCGCCTGCCCCACTGCCGCGCGTGACTGATTGTAGGCTGCGCGTGCGTCTGCTGCTTCCTGCTTGCTTACGCCGCCCTGTTGGGCAAGCAATGCAAAGCGTTCGGCCTTGAGGCGGTTGGCCTCGACGGTAGCCTGCGCAGCCGCAAGCGACGCCGAGGCCTGAGCCTGGCTAGCGGCGTAGAGCCGGGAATCGATCTGGTAGAGCGGCTGGCCGGCCCGCACGAACGAGCCTTCCTGGAATAGCCGAGCGGTAACGAGCCCCGCCACCTGCGGTCGCACTTCGGCAATCTCCGATGCTTCCGTACGCCCGGATAGTTCGGTCGTGAGTTCGACCGGCTCGGCTCTTGCCACCATGACGCCGACGACCGGCGTTGGCTTTTCCTTCTGGGCATCGGCGGAGCCGCAAGCCGAGAGTGCCAGCGCCGAGGCAACAACGGTAGGCAGGGCAAATACAAAGCGATTGGTCGACGACAAGGACAGTCTCTCTCGAAATCTCGATCGTTCCATCGCACCGGCCACAGCAAAATTGCGAATCGCGCCCTGCGCGGCGCCATCCGTGCTGCAAGTGCGAGATGCGTTTCCGACCAGTGTCTAGCAGATTGCCGCCTTGGCGCACGTCCCTTGATGGGCAAGCGCAAAAGCTGCGACACAAAGTTACAACTGGCCTTGGACCTCCTCGAAATCTCCGATTCGTCGCAGTGCAAGTCCAAAATCGCCGCAAAATCACTGGTAGCGCGCGAAATTCGGTGGAAAGACGGCCGCAGGCCATGGCTTTCGCGGTTCTGCTTGCGTTAGCCGTGCCGTCCCTTTCCAGCAGAGGACATCAGGACAATGAACAACAGCGACCTCGCAGATACCATCGCAGCAAGCCACGGCCTTTCGAAGGCAGACGCCCGCAAGGTCGTCGACGGCGTGTTTGCCGCGATCGCCGACGCAGCCGCGAAGGGCGAGGAAGTCTCGCTGAACGGCTTCGGCAAGTTCAAGGTCAAGAACACCCCGGCCCGCGAAGGCCGCAACCCCTCGACCGGCGCCACCATCCAGATCGCAGCTTCCAACAAGCTGACCTTCTCGGCTGCCAAGGCCGTCAAGGACAAGCTGAACGGCTGATCCGTTCTGGACCGGCGCCCGCACTTGTGGGCGCCGGGTCCACATCATACGGTGCGCCAATCCCGCAGCACCGTGCCGGTCATCCGGCAATTTCGCCAGGATCCCGTCCAGACGGTTGAACCGGAATCCCCTTCCAGAACTGAACCCGATCCGCCCGCCCGCGCATCGATCGGTCACGCCTTCACCGGGGCCAGACATACCTGCCGTAAATTATCGAGCGCCCTTCGCGGCCGAGATGTGGGTATTAATAACTTTAGTTAACGGCTCGAGAGCGCAGCCCCCTTCCTCTAACATTAAATGATGTTAAATTTGCCCCGAATTCTCGACAGAAACGGGCATATATACATGAATATAAACGATATTTCACTATGAGCATGGTAAACGGCTGTTGACAATGACTGCGCCCCAAGCGGGCGGAAATTAACCATTACTTAGGCCCCTCTACCTAGGAAACGCCCTTGTCCGGCCAGTTCGCCGGCAAAGGTTTGTGCGACATCCGGCACGATCCTTCTCGGGACAACTCCGGTGGCTCCGGAGTGTTGGATAGGGGAATTGAGATGAAGAAGTTGCTTGCCAGCGCGGCAATTGCCGCCGGGCTTCTGGCCGGAGGATCCGCCTTCGCCCAGACTGCCGCAAATACCAGCAGTGCTACTGCGTCGGGGTCGGTCACCATTGTCCGACCGCTGACGATCACCAAGAACAGCGACCTTGCCTTTGGCCGCATCGTGCGTCCGCGCACCGGCGGAACCGGTACGGTCACGCTGGCAAACACCGGCAACTCCGTTGTCGCCGCCAGCGGTGCCGTCGCACTTGCCAGCACCACCAGCCGCGCACAGTTCACTGTCGATGGCGAGGGAGGCCAATCGGTCACCACCTCGATCCCGGCGACGGTCACCCTGACCAGCGGGACCAACACCATCCCGGTAACGTTGCTGCCCGACTTCGGCAGCACGGTGACCCTCTCTGGCGCCCTGGCAGCCGCAGGATCCGCCACGCTCAACGTCGGCGGATCGTTCAGCCTGCCTGACACACAGGCTTCGGGCGCCTACACCGGCAACTTCACGGTGACTGTCACCTATCAGTGATGGAACTTCGGGGAGCGTTGCCGCATCTGCGCGGCACCTCCCCGAGGCAGACGGCAACCGTCGGCGAGAGGGGGACAAGCCATGGACGCAGGATCGAAGGTTCGCATCGGGCAAATCGCCGGAGCGCTTTTCGCCGCTTGCGCGACCATGGCCTCGCCGGCGGTTGCCCACGCTGCACCAGCACCCGCATCGGCAGAAGCAACCGTGGTCATCCTCGAGCCGGTTGGCGCAGGGTTCTCGTTCGACATCCTGAGCGATGCCGTTTCCGCTGTGTTCCTCAATGGCGATGCGGGAGATTCGGTCTCGGTGCTGATGTCACCGCGCAAGCCAGGCAAGAAGGGCATGCCCCGTGACGCCAGCGGCGTCCTGGTCATGGCAAGCGGCGTCTACCGCATTGACCTGCTGCAACCGGCCGCGTCGGACGCACGCCTGCGCGGCGCAATGCGCGGCAGTGTTTCTAAGCGCGGCACTGTTCCAGGCGACAGCTCCATCCTGTTCCTCGCACAATTCAACTGAAGGTCATCGAGCCATGAAGCGCAACCTCGTGATGATGCCAGGCCTCCTGACCTTGCTGGCGCCTGCAATGGTGGCTGCCCAGCAGGCACCGCTCCCGATCGCCGCGCCCAAGGCGCAAGACGCCCAGGTAACCGTCCCGGTCCAGGCAGCCGCAGCCAATATCAACATTACGCCACGCCGCGTGATCTTCGATTCCACCAAGCGTACCGAAGCGGTCTACGTGTTCAACCAAGGCACCACGCCGGTGACGGTTGATGTGGCGCTGGTCGACAACGCCATGCTGCCCTCTGGCGAGATCGTGCCGGTGAGCCGCCTTGCAGAGCGTGGTGCCGAAGGTCTTGGCGCGAAAGTGCGCTCCGCCAAACCCTTCGTGCTTGCCGCACCCAGCCGCCTGATCCTGCCACCGGGCCAAGGCAAGACGGTTCGTGTTCGCGCCACCCTGGCCGACACCGCCACGACCGCGGAGTATCGCACGCACCTGACCGTCACCACGGTGCCCCCCGCCGATACGGGGCTGACTGCCGAACAGGCTGCTGTCGCCGAAAAGGGCGAGCTGGTTCTTCGCATTCAGTCCGTCTTCGGCATCTCGATCCCGCTGATCGTGCGGGGCGGCACGCCCGATGCAACCGGCGGAATTGGCGCAATAACGCCTTCCGCCACGCGCGATGGCCCTGCGCTTGCAGTAACCCTGCAGCGCAAGGGCACGACTTCGCTTTACGGCAATCTCGAACTGCGCACGGCCAAGGAAGTGGTCGGCGTGGCGCGGGGTATTGCCGTCTACCCGGAAGCTGATGAACGCCAGGCCCTCGTGCCTTTGCTCCGCCCGCTGAAACGAGGCGAAGTGATAACCGCCACATACAGCGCCGACGACGGCAAGAAGCCGGTCGAGATCGCCAGCGGAAGCTACACCGCCCCCTGACATGACTGCGACGCTGGCCATTCTGGCCCTGGCCGCTGCCAACAGCAGCGCGCCAGCGGGACCGGCTGCGCCCGTGCAGGCCCCCGATCCGGTGGTCGGGGCGTCTGCGTTCGGCACGACGCAGGCTGCAAACGAAGACCTCCTGCTGTTTTCCGTGCAGCTTGACGGCACCACCATCAGCGAGGCGCTGACGGCGTACGGCGACCCCACAGACCCGCTGCTGCCGCTCGGTGAACTCACCCGTCTGCTTGAACTTCCGCTCGATATCGACGTTACAAATGGCGTTGCATCGGGCCGCATCGGCGAAAGCCAGCGTCCCATCACTATCGATCTGCGGTCAGGTCAGGCCCTTATTGGCGGCAAGGTTGTCGCGCTGATTCCGCCCGACAGCTTGATCTCCGAAACCGATATCTACCTGCGGGCCTCGCTGGTGGCCAAGTTGCTGCCGCTGAAGATCACGTCGATTGCCGACGAGATGATCCTCACCCTCGAAGCCACGGAAAAGCTGCCCTTGCAGGCCCAGCGCGAACGCCTTGCCCGCATGGCAGGGCTTGCCGGGCAGCCGGAATCGCAGGACGATGCCATGCGCGTCGCAACGCCCTACCGCTGGATCGGTCCCCCCGCTTTCGATTTCACGACCGAGCTTGGCTACAACAGCGAAGGCATCAACGGCGGTGGCCGCTCTGTCACGCGCTTTGAAGGCCGTGTGGCGGGCGATCTGCTGAAAGCAGGCTTCAACGCCTGGATCGCCACCGACGACCACGGCGACCCGGTTTCGGCCCGCCTTGCCTTCACGCGCCGGTCCGAGGACGGACGACTGCTCGGCTCGCTCGGCGGCACGTCTGCCGCGCTGGGCGACGTCTTCACGCCCCCCCAGGTCGTCGGCGCACGCAGTCTTGGCGGGGCCGGTTTCACGTTCTCATCGTCGCGCATCGATGAGGCCAGCGTGTTCCAGCGCATCAACCTGCGCGGAGAACTGCCGCTGGGATATGATGCCGAGCTCTACGTCAACGATATCCTGCGATCCGCCCAGCGCGGTGCGGGCGTGCAGGGACGCTATGAATTCAACGACATCCCGCTGGTGCGCGGCCGAAACGCCCTGCGCGTCGTGCTCTATGGCCCGCGCGGAGAACGCATCGAACGCACCCGCGTGATCAACGTGGGAGGCGGTCAGCTTGCGGCGGGCAAGACGACGGTTGATCTCGGCATCGTTTCGCAGGACCGGACCGTGATCGACCTGTCTGATGCCAACCTCAGCGGCTTTGCCAAGGGCAAGGGCGATCTGCGCGCCACTTTCAACATCGCCCACGGCATAAGCGAACACCTGACTGTCGCGGCCGGTCTTTCGCGCTTCACCGACTTCGGCGGCACTTCACACGTCATCGGTTCGATTGGCGCGCGCCATTCGCTGCTCGGTCTTGCCGTGCAGACCGACCTTGCCAGCGACTTCGCAGGCGGGCGGGCGATGTCTCTGGGCCTTGCCGGACGCATCGCCGGCGTAAGCTTCCTTGGCCGCCATGTCGAATACGGCGGGGGCTTTGCCGATGAGGCCAACACCGCTTTCGATCCGTCGCGCCCGATGCGCCGCTACAGCGAAGTCGTCTTCGACCTGGCGGTACCGCTGCCCGGCTCGCTTGGCCTGCCGGTCTCTGGGCGGTTCGACCGTGCCGAGTTCGTCGACGGCAGCCAGACCCTCTCGGCCCGGGCACGCACCACCGCGAGCGTGGGGCAGACCCTGTTCGCCATAGGCGCCGACTACAGCCACCGCACGCAGGGCAATTTCGCCGACACCCGCATCAACGCCAATCTCGGTGCGATGCGGCTGATCGACTACAAGTGGCAACTGCGCGCCACTGCCGATTTCGGGATCAAGCCAGGCACCCGGCTGGAAACGCTGGGTTTTGCCGCGGACCGGGCAATTAGCGATCGGTACAGTTTGCGCCTTGGTGCGACACGCAATTTTTCCGGGCATGATACGGCCCTGCAGGCAGGGCTGACCGCGCGCTTGCCGATGGCGACCGCGACGCTGGGCGGCGACTGGTCCACCAGCCAGAACCGCTGGCGCGTGGGCGTACAGCTCAACTTCGGGATAGCACGCGACCCGCTCAAAGGCCGCTATCGCGTGACGCCGCCGGGCCCGGCCAACGGGGCCAGCGCAGCGCTCCTGGCTTTCATCGACGCCAATGCCAACGGCCGGCGCGATGAGGGTGAGGAAGCAGTGCCCGGCGTGGTCGTGCAGGGTGGCGGACTGAAGGCCGTGACGGATGGACAGGGCCGGGCGTTCGTGACTGGCCTCGGCGATGGCAACATGACTTCACTGCGCACCGACATCTCGGGGACCGACACCGTATTTGTTTCTCCTCCGCCACAGAACATCACGTTTGCTGCGCGTTCAGGGGGAATTGCGCGGATCGACTATCCGCTTGTGCCGACGTCCGAGTTGGTCACCCGCATCCGCTTCCGTGGCCGGGACGGGGCATTGAATGGCCTTTCGGCGGTGAAAGTGCGGCTTGTTTCGCCCAAGGGCGATGCCGCATCCGGCATGACCGAATTCGATGGCACGGTCGTGTTCGACGGGGTGAAGCCAGGCAAGTACGCAATCGAGATCGACGCTGACCAGGCTGCCCGCCTCGGCATGCGGCTGAAGGAACCGATATTTGCGACAGTGGGAGCGGATGGGAGTGTCGTTGACGTCAACGGTGAAGTCGCCTTCAGCGAACACGTGCAAATGGTGAAACGCTGATGACCCGCTTGTTGCTGACCACGCTCTGCACCCTGTTGTTGCAACTCGTGCCGATTCCAGTGGCGCATGCCCAGACCTACACGGTCGATGCGATCACCGACGCCAACTTCGGCGACGTCGTCTCCGCAGCCTCCGGGCAGACGGTGTTCCGGTCAAACGCTTCGTCCGGATCGGTCACGGTTGCCTCCGGTTCGGGGGTGCGGCTGTCGAACACGGCAGCAAACGCCGAAGTGACGATTTCGTGCAGCAACACTTTTGCCTGCAATGCGACGAATGTCCAGGTGACGCTGGCACTGGCCGGATCCCCCACAGGACGCGTCGGATACATTACCGCAATCAGCGTTGCGAATGGCACTGCAACGGTAAGCTCCGCTTACAGTGCGGGGAACTATGTCGTGATCAATCTGGCACCCATTCCTCGCAGATCTTCACGCACGTTCCTGATCGGCTTCGACCTTCCCGTCGACGGCAACGAGTCTGCCAATTCGACAGGGACCGCGACAAGTTCCTACCTGATCACCGCACAGCGCGCGACGGGCGGCGGATCGGATTCGCTTGTCGGCAACATCCTGGCCAAGGTCATCCGCCCTGTCAGCATTGCCAAGACGCAGGACCTGCAGTTCGGCGCGGTCACACGTCCAACGAGCGGTTCCGGCGCGGTCACGCTGACGCCCGATGGGGTCGTCTCGGTCAGCGGAACCAATGTCCGCCGCTTCCCTGCGCCAGCGGCGACAGCAGCCCAGTTCACCGTAAGCGGCGAGGGCGGTCAGGCGGTCACCGTATCGGTGCCGACCACGATGACGCTATCGGGTAGCGGTGGCTCGGTCACGGCTACACTGACCAATGTCGGGGGTGGCCCGCAGGTGCTGAGCGGCTCAACCGGTTCGGCCGGTACGGTGAATGTCAGTGTCGGTGGCTCCGTGCCCCTCAGTGGCTCCTCGGCGCTCGGCACGCTGACAGGGACCGTTACGGTGATGGTGCAGTACAACTGACGTGGCGAGCAACCACGCTCCTCACAGAACGAAGTGGTCTCCGGCCGCCCGGACAGTCACTTCGGCAATCGAGACGCCCCAAGGCTGGTCGATTGCATGGATCACGGCATCGGCGATGTGTTCCGGTGCAAGGCTGGCAAAGTCCATCGCCTCGGGATCGAGCCGTTCGGGTGGGAACGTCCCCGCCGCCATCTCGCCGACCATCTCCATGAAATCGGGCATGTTGTGTGCAACGATGCCGATACCGGCGGCCTGATTGACCACCGTGCCGGAGAGGCCGGTCGTCGGCACGCCGGTTGGCTTGATCGTGGTGACCTTGATCTTCCCGCGGCTTTCAACCCGCAGCGATTCAGACAGGAAATTCACTGCTGATTTCGATGCACCATAGACCGCCGCGCCGATCACCGGGAAATTGCCATAGATGGACGAGATGTTGACGATCTGTCCCCGCCCCGCCGCAATCATCTGATCATAGGCCGCGACCATGCCGTTCAGAACACCCTTGATGTTGATGTCGATGCAGCGTTCCCACGCAGGATAGGCCGCCTCATGGTCCGAGAAAAACGCCAAGGGCATGATCCCGGCGTTGTTGATCATCACGTCCACCCTGCCGAACGCATCGAGCGCCGCGGCTACCAGCGCCTTGACCTGCCCCAGATCGCGAACGTCGACAGCAACGGCCTGCGCCTTGCCGCCTGCTGCATTGATGGAATCGGCCACCCCTTGCGCTGCAGCAAGGTCGATATCGCCCAGCGTCACGCGGGCGCCCAGCGCGGCCGCCTTCTTCGCGACCAGGCTGCCAAATCCGCCACCGGCGCCCGTAATGACGATCGACTTGCCCGCAATGTGTCCGCTCATGCCCGTGTCCTTCAAAGTGCCGACGGCATTGCGTCGATCAGGATCGTCTTCATCTCGAGATAGGGGAACAGCCCCTCCGGCCCGCCTTCGCGGCCAATGCCCGATTGCTTGAACCCGCCAAAGGGCAGGCCGAAATCCATGCGCAAGCCGTTCTGCCCGAAGCCGCCGGTGCGGACGCGCCGGGCTATGCGGTAGGCTGCGTCGGCATCTGTCGTCAGCACCGAACCGTTAAGGCCATAGGCGCTGGCATTGGCGGTGCGGATCGCATCTTCCTCGTCTTCCACCGGGATCAGGCTGAGGACCGGACCGAAGATCTCCTCCTGCGCGATGCGGCTTTCGTTCTTCACGTTGGCAAACAGGGTCGGTTCGATGAAATACCCCCGGTTGAGGTGTGCCGGACGCCCGCCGCCGGTGACCAGATCGGCCGTCTGCCTGCCCTCCTCGACATACATCTCGATGCGCTCGAGCTGGCGTTTCATCGCCACCGGACCGAGCTGGGTTTCGGGGTCATCTGAATGACCGATGCGGACCTGCTTCATCTCCGCCGCGATGGCTTCGGCCAGTTCGTCGTGCCGGTGGCGCGGTACGATCACCCGGCTGAGCATTGCGCAGACCTGCCCGCTCATCATCGTGATCGTGCCGGTCAGCATCTTGGCTGCCTCATCAATAGGGAAATCGTCGCGCACGATGGCTGCGGACTTGCCACCCAGTTCCAGCGTGCACCGCGCCATGCGCGCGCCGCAGACACTGGCGATGCGCTTGCCTGCAACGGTGCTGCCGGTGAAGCTCACCTTGTCGACGCCCTCGTTGCAGACGAGATGGTCGCTCGCCTCACGGTGCCCGGTAACAAGGTTCACCACGCCCGCAGGAATGCCTGCCGCCTCTGCCGCCTCGGCAATGATGTAGGCCTCGAGCGGCGTTTCCGGCGATGGCTTCATGATCACCGTGCAACCGGTCAACAGCGCATAGGCGACCTTGTTGGCCATGATCCCGAACGGGCCGTTCCACGGCGCAATGGCCGCAACGACGCCGACCGGCTCGTAGGCGATCAGCGCTGTGTCCGCTGCCATGCTCGGGCGGCGCTCGACGAATTCGAACTGTTCGGCAAACCCGGCGATCTGGCTCAATGCCATGACGCTGCCGCCATGCATTGGCCCGGCAAACGAGGCCAGCCCGCCCATCTGGGCTGTCCAGGCTCTGGCCAGTTCGGGCACGCGCGTTTCGAGGTGGGCCACCATCCGCCGGAACATAGCGATGCGCTCGGCAGGCGGCGTGGTTGGCCAAGGCCCGTGATCGAATGCCATGCGCGCTGCGGCCACGGCAGCATCCATGTCGGCCTCGTCGGCCTCCGCCACGCGCCCCACCACTTGCTCGGTGTTGGGCGAGACCAGTTCGATCATGCGTCCGGAGTGGGCGGGCACCCACCGACCGCCGATGAAGAGCTTGTCGGGATGGGCGACGTTCACGCCTTCTGGTGTCATGGCTTGGTGTCCTCTCACGCCTGCGCCAGCGCGCATTCAACGCGCTCGATCAGGCCGTCCTTGATCGTATAGAATATGAACTGCCGCATTTCCTGCACTTCGCCCACCGCGATCGGGAAGAAGCCGTGCATCCCGCGCGCGTCGAGCGCTTCACGGGAAAGGTCCTTCACCGCTTCCACCCGAATGACAGCATCGATGGCGGTCAGGGTATCGGAACAGGCAAAGTTCAGAACGGTCACGCTTTCCTTCACATGATGGTGCAGGAATGCGTAAAAATCCTTGAGCGCCTGGCGCGAACGGATCTCGACTCCAAAGAACGTCATCAGCGGCGGATCGACATAGAAATCGGCAACCGCGTCATAGTCCTTCGCGTTGAACGCGGCGACATAGCGATCATAGGCTTCGCGCGTCAGCACGGTGGCTCTCCCACTAGCGGCCGGATTCGGCTCGCATGGAAAAGCTAACATTTGATATGGTTCACGCCAAGCTCTAAAGAATGGGGCGGCCATCGCTGACCGCCCCATTCCCTAGCGTACTCTGAAATGATCAGAAGCGCTTCTGCACAGTGACTGCCCATTCACGCGGACGACCCACCTGGCTGTAGGCCGTACCGGTGAAGGCATAGACCGATGCGAAGCGGAACGGCGTGTAGTACTCGTTGAAGACGTTCTGCACTTCGAACGAGATCGACAGGTCCTCGGCCTCGTTCCGCCAGGTCAGGCGGGCGTTGCCGATGTCATAGGCGTTGAAGAACTCAATCGGCTGGCCAGCAGCGATGCGGCCGGCGCTGGTCTTGCCCGTGTGCGCAAAGTCAAAGCGCGGGGTGATCGAACCTGCACTGCCGAGATCGGCGCGATACTGGATGCCGAAGCTGTACTTCCAGTTCGGTGTCACGATCGGGTCGGTCAGCAGGATCGCGTTTCCAACGCGTGGATCGATGTTCTTGTAGTTGCCGGTCAGGTGGCTGAGCGAGGCATCGATATCCAGACCCTCAATCGGCGAGGCCTGCATTTCGAGCTCGAAGCCCTTGATGCGGCCGTTACCCGCATTCTGGCGCGCACCGCACGGCGCGTTCGAGCCCAGCGACGCACAGGAGATCAGCGGCAGCTGGATATCGTTGTAGTCGTTGATGAACCCGGCGATGTTGATGCGCAGGCGGCGATCGAACAGATCGGTCTTGAGGCCTGCTTCATATGCGGTGACCGTTTCGGGATCGAAGCTGCCGTTGAGCGCCTGCGCGGCGTCAAACGGACGCGCGGTCACGCCGCCGCCCTTGAAGCCCGTTCCGACTGTCACGTAGGCGAGCACTTCCGGGCTGAAGCGATAGTCAGCCGAAAGGCGCCAGTCGACCTTGTCGCCCGAGTAGACGGCCTTCACGCCGTCGAGTGCGCCCAGGTAGATCGACTTGGTGACGCCGTCGAAGTTCTTGCGGACGAAGGTGTAGTCCTTGCTTTCCTTCGTGTAGCGCAGACCGCCAGTCAGCGTCAGGCCATCCATCGGGCGGGCGATGATCGTGCCGAACACGGCCTTGCTATCGGCGTTAACCGGGTCGTTGCCGAGGAACTGGAAGTTCAGGCCCGGCGCGATGTAGCGAATGTCCTGGCGGGTGAAGTAGACCGAGCGCTGGTCGGAATAGAACCCGCCGACGGTCAGGTCGATCATGTCACCAAGCTTGGCGTTGACGCGCAGTTCCTCGCTGAAGAACCAGAACTTCAGGTCGTTGTAGCCCTGACCCGCAATCGCAAGGTCGGGGGTGAAGTCGTCGTCGGTGCCCCACTTCTGGCGGTAGTTGCGGTAGGCGGTGATCGACTGAATGTTGATCGAATCGCTCAGGCCCACGGTCATGTTGGCCGAGAAGCCATAGCCATCGAACTTCAGGCGGTTGGGCATCTCGTAGCCTTGGCTGACGAAGCCGCCCGGCGGGGCGTAGAAGTTCGCGTAAGTGCAGAAGCGGCCGCAGGCATAGGCGTTGGTGATGCGCGCCGGGTTGATCAGCGAGATCACTTCTGCCGCGTTGGTGCGCTCTTCATGCGTATAGTCGCCGATGATGACGAGGTCGAAATTATCGCCCGGATTATACCGCACCGATCCGCGAAGACCGGCGTAGCCCTTCTCGCCGAGCTTATCGATCACACAGTCCTGGCCCGATCCGGGGCGCGCGCTGATACCCTGCGGGTTGCCGGGATTGGCGCAGCCATAGTCGATCTGGTCGACGTAGCCATTCTGGCGCTTGTACACGCCCGAGATGCGGGCATAGAGGTCCTGCGCGAGGATGAAGTTCGCGCTGCCACGGATGTCGACGCGGTTGCGGCTGCCGTAGACCGCCTCGACCATGCCTGAATTCTCGTCGGTCGGTTTCTTGGAGAACAGTTTGATCGCGCCGCCGATTGCGTTACGGCCGGTCAACGTGCCCTGGGGGCCGCGCAGGACTTCCACGCGCTCAAGGTCAAGCAGGTCGAAAATGCCGCCGGTCAGCGTGGCGTAATACACATCATCGACATACATGCCGACGCCCGGTTCGTAGGCGGGGTTGAAGTCGAACTGGCCGATGCCGCGGATCGAAGCGCCCAGCGACGAGCCATAGGCGCCGCCCATCGCATTCAGCGTGACGTTCGGGGCCTGTTGCGCGATCTGCGACAGGTCGGTCTGGTTGCGCGAGGCCAGCAAGGTCGCATCGACGGCAGTGATCGAAAGCGGCGTATCCTGCAAGCGCTGTTCGCGGAACTGCGCGGTCACGACGATCTCGCGCGCCGATTCCGGCGTGCTTTCCTCAGCCTGCGCCTGAGCATCCTGCGCCATGGCCGGCGCGGCAAGACCGAGCATGAGCGCGGCCAGGCTACCTGCGGCTAGCAGGCGCACATGTGACGTGGTACGATGGGCTTGAGCCATATCCCCTCTCCTGTATGGTCCTCTTCGGAACCGGTTGCTGTTTGTTAGTAAGACATACTAATTACCGCTTTGCAAGCCTAACATTTGCGCATGTTCAAGAGGGTGCAAAGTGATGCAGATCGGGCACACTTCAGCCCTTGCCGAAGGACGGGAACCCGGCAATAGATGCGCCTGATGGACACGCCACCAACCACGGCACAAGCAGACCAGAACATCGCCCTGATCGAGGGTGAGGTTGCGCTGCTGGTCGACCTGCTCAAGCTGGGCACCTTTATCGGCACGCCGATGCGCGAAGGGGTCGCCGATCCGCTTGGCCTTACCACCACCGACCTGCGCATTGTCCTGGCCCTGGGTGGCGAAGGCGAACTGGCCGGCCATGACCTGTCCGAAATCATGGGCGTCCCGCCCATGAACGTCAGCCGCGCGATCGCCGCGCTCATGCAGCGCGGCCTTGTGGAACCCGGGTCCAATCGCCGCAATCGCCGCCGCAAGCCGGTTCGGCTGACCACTGCGGGGCAAGAACTGTTCGCACAGACCATTCCAGCCTTGGCCCACGTCGGCGCAGACCTGTTCAAGGGCGTTCCGGCGCGTGACCGCGAAGCCTTCCGCCGCGTCGCCGCAGCCGTACTCGCTCGCATCGGCCGCTGGGGCGGTTAACCCGCCCCGACGCCCCTTACGGCCACTTTTTTTGCATCCTGGTGAAATCCCCCACGGCAAAGGCCTTGGCCAGCACCGGATGGGCAAAGCTCATCGCCACTTCCTGCCGATGCGGCCAGGTCTGGCGTACGTCGGTATCGGGTAGCAGGCGGTCCGGCCCGATCGGGTTCTCGGGGAAGCACACCGCGGCAGGCTGCAGGTGCGCCACGGTCTTTGACCAGCCAGTCTCGTAATCGGCCTGCCACTGCATCATGTAGTCGAGGCGCTTGATCTTCCAGACGCCGTCTTCCTTGACGTAGTCGTTTTCGTAGATCCCGCTTTCCCAGAACTGCTGCGGCATGCCCTCGGGCTTGTCCCCCAGGATGTCATCGTGCCAGCCGCCTGCAAGAATGCCCCGGAACCGTCCCTTGGCGCTCTGACCGTCGTCGGAAATCGTGATCACGTCCTGCAGCTGGAAGTGGTCGAGCAGCAGCCCATGGACCGGGCCGCGCCGCCCTCCGGTGAACAGGTTCTGGAACCACGTTCCATAAAGCCGCATCACCCCTTCGTAGCCGACGTATTCGCCCGACAGGAACACGACCGCGCCGTCCTTCGCGAACAACCCGGCCACTTCTTCCGGCCGGTTGTAGTCGATGTAGTAGCCGTAGGCCCACTGCAGGCGACGGATCGCGTTGAGATCCTCAAGCTCGGTCACGCGCGCTTCGAGCGCGGCAAGGCGGGCATTCACATCGGTCATGTCTCGACTCTCCCCAGAGTTCTTCGGCAGGGCTAATATTGTAAGCAACACTAACAAATGTCGTCGTGATTGCGAGAGGGAAAAATGAAACCGATTCAAACCTTGCGCGCGAACTGCGCTGCGCTAGGTTTCTCGACTGACGGGAGCTGGAGAACCTGCGATGTGTGATGAGATCACCGAAGCCGAAAACGCTGCATTCTTCCTCAACCGGCGCGAGTTTGCAGGCCTCGGCGCAGGCGCTGCCGCGCTCGCCACGATCCCGGGCTGCGTCACCGCCGCAGAAGCGCCGACCTCCAGCCGCATGGTGACGATCGACACGCCCGACGGCAAGGCTGATGCCTTCTTTGTCTACCCCACCCGCGGCAAGCACCCTGCCGTGATCATGTGGCCCGACATCGCGGGCCTGCGCGATGCCTACAAGACCATGGGCACCCGCCTTGCCGCTGCCGGTTATGCGGTGCTGGTCGTCAACCAGTATTACCGCTCCAGCCCCGCCCCGATCCTCGAGTCACTGATGGCGTGGCGCTCTGACGCCGGGCAGAAGAAGCTTAAGCCCATGATCGCGGCAATCACGCCTTCGGGCACCACCTCGGATGCCGCTGCATTCGTGTCATGGCTCGACATGCAGAAGGAAGTGAACGCCAGGAAGCGCATCGGCTCCGCCGGCTATTGCATGGGCGGCCCCTTCACGGTGCGGACGGCCTTTGCCAACCCCGCTCGCGTCGGCGCGGCTGCCTCGTTCCACGGCGGCGGTCTCGTCGGGCCGGAGGCCGACAGCCCGGTCAACCTGATCGGCAAGACCCGCGCCGCCTATCTCTTTGCCATCGCCCAGAACGATGACGAGCGCGCACCCAAGGAGAAGACGCAGCTTCGCGCGGCAGCCGATGCCGCCAGCCGCCCTGCCGAGATCGAAGTCTACCCTGCCCAGCACGGCTGGTGCACCCTAGACGCCCCGATCTATGACCGTACTCAGGCAGAACGGGCCTGGGGCAGGATGCTCGACCTGTTCAAGGCAAACCTCTGAACCTCCGCCTATTCAAACACGACGAACGGAGCCCAGACGTGCGGATTGGCCGCATCCGGCAGGTCCGGATCGGCCATGGCGCGCAACATGGCCGTACGTAGCGCCTGCGCCGGCTTTCGCCCCTTCGCCGCCTCCTTGAGCACTGTTGCGGCCAGTACCGCCGCCGCATCGTCGCGTACGGGCCAATGCGAAAGCATCAGCGTTCGTGCCCCCGCGTAGCGGAATGCCTGTGCGAGGCCGGAATAGGCCGGGGCTGCCTCACCGTCGCCGGCAGCAGTGTTGCAGGCGGAAAGGATCACCCAGTCGGCATCGAGCCGTAGCGCGCCAATCTCTGACGCGGTCAGCACGCCATCGCTGCTTGATCCTCGCTCCGGTCGGGCCAGCACGAGCGCGGGCTCGGTAACGCCTTCCATTTCCCCGGCGACCAATGCATGCGTGGCAAACAACAGGACGCCGTACTGGTCCAGCCTGGTCTTGGCCAGTTGCTCTTCGCTTGCCTGGTCACCGGTAAGGACGGTTGCCTTGCCAACACTGCGCGAGACGGCTTCAACTTCGGCCGAGCGCAAGGCGGGCAGCGAGGCGAGCGACTGCGCATCCGCCTGCCCCCCGCGAAAGACAGCACTTGCCAGGAGCGGCCCCTTCCTTGCCGCTTGCGCATCCGCCATGCTGATGCCGAACGGTGTTGGCGCGCCCAGCGCCAGCATGGCCGAAGCAGCCAGCGCGCGCCGCGGCTGTGCTGTCCGCGCTTGCAATGACGCACCAGCCGACAAGGCATAGCGCATGACGAGGAACGGAGCCTTGCGACCGATACTGTCGACCGGACGCTCCAGCAAGGTTGCGAACGGGATGGCTGCGGCATCACCACCAGCGACTATCCGCAAGGCCCCTGTCCTGCGCAAATCAGGTGCTATGCCTGCGAAGATCGCGCGATAGAGTTCGTGCGAGCTTGCCGCATCGAAGCTCCGCTGGTCGAGCGCGCGACGCAACCGTGCCGCGCTCGACGCAAAGCTCGCGCGGCTAGGTTGCATCCGCTGCACCACGGCCCGGTCTGGCGAGACCAGCAGGACGAAGGCCGACGTCAACGCCGGAACGACCGCCAGGACAGCCTCGTCCTTTGCCAGCGTGCTCCTGATATCGGCCAGGGGGACGCCTTGGCGAGCGGTAAGCGCGGCCCAGGCAGGATAGCTGCTGGCGATACCGGCACGCTCCTGCTCCAGCGTGGCAAGCGCCACATCGCGAGCCGTACGGGCCGATTGCACGTCGCCGCCATTTCCCAGCAGCAGCAGATAGACCGAATTGGCACGACGGTAGGCCATCTCGGCATCCTGAAGAGTGCGTATGCGCGCTGCCAGCCCGGGGTCTGAAGTCCCCGCCCGGGCCGCGGCAAGCCGTGTCGCCCGCGCAACCTTCGATCCTACCAGCACCTGCGATGCATCGGCCGCCAGTTGAACATCACCATTACGCAGTGCCAGCCGCATTGCCAGTTCCAGCGACAGGCGGTCTGCCAGCACGAGCTCGCCATCCACACTCGCATCGAGCCGGTCGGTCACCGCGCGAACAAGCGCATAGCCCGGACTTCCGCCGCATTCGGCCGCCGCAATGCCAAGCAAGGCGCCGATAGCGCATGATTGCGCCTTGCCCAGCACGGGCGCTCTTGGGCTGGAGGCGACCGCAAGATGTGCTGTCGCGGCGGCGACCGCACCAGCTTCGTCGCCACTGTCGAGACGCGCCAGCGCTACCGATGGCAGAAGGGTTTCGGCCGTCCCTGCCGCCCTGGTCTTTTCCCAGATCGCGTAGGCCGCATCCAGCGATTGGCGCGCATCGGCCACCTTGCCCTGCCCCAATTGGGCATGCCCGAGAAACGTCAAGGTGCGAAGGCGGTCCGTAGGCGCCGCAAGCGCGCCAAGCTTGTCCTGCGTCGACGTTGCCCCCGACAGGACGCTCACGGCCTCGTCATAGCGCCCGAGATCGGCCAGCAGCCCTCCCAGCGAGGTCAGGCCGGCAGCAAAGTTGACATCGCCGGTGCCAGTGGTGGCGACGCGAATATCGAGCGCATGCCGCGCCACCTCCACCGCCTCACTCCGCTTGCCTCCACCTGCCAGCACCAGCGCCAGCGTCTCGACGGCGCGGACATGCCCCAGGTCGGTCTGCGGCACATGTTGCTTGACCTGCTCGGCTGCAAGCCGCGCCATAGCTTCGGCCTCTTCGAGCCGCCCTGCCCGCGACAGGCGCAACGCCAGATTGTACCGTGCGCTGATCGTCGCCGGATGGAACTCGCCCACGGCGCGCACCCGGGCAGCCAGGCTCGCTTCCTGCGCCTTGACCGAGGCATCGTACTGCCCGAGCTGCATGTAGGCGATTGCCAGTGTGTAGCCGATGTTGGATTCGCTCATGTCGAGCGCCGCAGACGACGGCCCCTTGCCGCGCCGCTGCGCCAGATAGCCAGCCCCTTCGCCAAGCCGATCGGCCGCCTGCTGGAACAGGGCCCGGCGGATCGCCACGTCACCGGCAAGGGCAATAGACTGCACGTAAGCATCGGGCGCAAGATCGCGATAGGGCAGGATCACCTCGCGCGCACGCTCGGCATCGGCCAGGGACTTGTCGATCTCTCCTGCTTCGCGCGCATAGCTTGAACGCGATACGAGCGCGCGCGCCAGATATGGCGATGTGTCCGGCCCCATCGGCAAACCCTCCGCCGCAGCAATGACGGCTTCGGCAGCTTTCAGGCTGGCATCGAAATTGGCTTGGTTGGGATTGGCGTTTTCCCGGTTGATTGCCGCGGACAGGGCCTTGTCGAGCGCGGCGAGCGGTGCGGGGGACTTTGCTGCGGCATGGCTTGGCACTTGTCCAAGACAGGCAAGGCCCGAAACGGCGGCCAGCGCAGCCCTACGCATCCGAGAAGCCCGCATCTGTGCCCACCCCATTTCGAAATCCATCCCGCCTTGCTGGATAAGCGAGACGCACGGGACTGTCGATCATCGACAATAAATCGGAGTGAAGGGACATTTCCCTGCGCCGCAAAAGCGAACCGGACCAAGCCGGAATGCCGCACACCGCCTGTCCAGGCGAATACGCAATTCTCAAAAAGGGAGCTGAACCTGATGGCGGGTGACCGCCCGATCAAGAAATGGTGCCCAGAAGAGGACTTTGGGCAGCGAACTGCTTCGAGTCCTCGCCCAAAGCCGAGTTTTGTCCTGAGTTTTCAACGGTGGTGAGTTCGAGTCCCAGAAGAGGCTCCGCACCGCTTAGAGGATCGTCTTCAGCCACGCTTGGGGAACGGGATCACATTGGCGTTGTCGATGAAGGCCTCGATGCCTTCTTCATCAAGTGCGATTTTGAAGGCTGAGGAGGCTTCCTCATCGGTTGAGAACTCGGTGTCCCAGACGGTTGAAGTGCCTGATTGATTGACCACTTCGAGTGTCCAGCCCGGTTCGTGTTCGAGTCGGTAGATTTGGACATCGACGGTGATGCCTTTCTCGGTGACTTGGCGAGAGAGCGCTGAGTTGACGATGTTGGGGTCACGGTCGGGCAAGTCAGGGTCCTCAGCAGGTGTGGTTGCATTATAGCCAGTGATTATCCGGCAGTCAGGCCGCTTGGGCCATGCGGGTCTTGATCCGGTGGACGGTCCCGACCCCGCATTTGAGCTTCTTGGCTGTCGCGTTGATCGACATGCCCGACCTCAGGCTTCGCTCGATCCTCTGGACTTTTTCAGGATCGAGTGACGGTCTTCCCGCTTTCTTGGTCGAGCGTTTGAGACCGGCCATGATCCTTTCGCGGAGGATTGCGCGCTCAAATTCTGCAAACACGCTCAACATGGAGAACATCGCTCGACCTGCTGGAGTTGAGGTATCGAGGGCTACGGCGCGGATGCCTTTTGTGCCGGGATCGATGTCACCAAATAGCTTAGTTTCCCCAGCGTCACGCTGCTGATCTGCATACCGCAGAAGGCCGCAATCCAGCAGATTAGGATGGAGTGGGACGACACGCTCACTTGCCTCAGTCTTAAGAATCTTATCGGTGCTCCCCACCTTCGACTTCTCGCTGACCACAATGCACTGAACGCCGTCAATCGAACGAATATCCGCAACATCCAACTGACAAATCTCGTTGAGCCTCATCCCCGTGTGCAAGCCGATCAAAGGCACCCAGAAGCGAGCGTTACGAGGGCGATTAGCCCCCGGTGTCGCATATCCTCGCCCACCATCAAGGCATCCCCGGTAAAGAGGGGCGTTGAAAATCTTCCGTAACTGATCGGCTGAGAATGGAAGGCGCTTGTCCTTCTTCGCGACCTCATCGTGCAGTCGCAGCCCACGAAGGGGGTTTCGTCCAATAAGCTCCTCATTGACCGCCCAATTCAAGAAGCTCGACAGGTTTCCGAGATACACATTCACATTGGCTGCGCTGATTGCCTCGCGTCCGCCGTTCGCCTTCGACTGCTCAGAGGCTTGCCGTGGCGTCAGCTTCGGAAATCGCTTTGCAGAGTTCCGTGGAAGGAAGCGCAACACCTCGATGTAATCGCGGCACTGAGCCCGAGAGAGCGACATCAGCGGAGTATCTGCTCCAATCACGGCAACCGCCATCTTGCGGCTCGTTTCGAACGCCTCACGGGTCCGCGCCGACCACGAATGTGCCGGGTCGTTGAGATACTGTTCGTATGCCTGCCCAAGCGTCACTTCCGCGATCGCGGGACGACCTTCAATCGAAGGATCAGAGGTGGAAGCTGGCTCCCTCACTCGGATAGCAGCAAGTGCGGGCCATAAGCTAGGATCGTCCGTGAACGGTCGAAGGAGCGTTTCATCGATCGATAGACCCGCAGCCGATCGCGCACTCTCAATGTAAGCTTCGATTTGAGCCGCGACACCGGAAACGCGACGGACAGCAGCCCTCAAGCTGTCAGTCCTCAACGATCGCCAAATCTCAGTGCGCCCGATCAGCCCCTGAGCGTCCTTTGGAACATTCCGGCGATAGTAGAACTGACCACCCCGGATGCACATCCCTTTGGGGAGATTGTTGGGAGTGAAACCGTAACAGCCACGCGCGCGATTTTCCGCAGAGTTCTGCGGCTTTCGAGCCGCAACACTCGAACCAAATCGTAACAGCAAATCGTTGCAAACACGCTGAGTAGACCGTCTATTTGACGATTTACTCAGCGATTTCAATGAGTTGGTGCCCAGAAGAGGACTCGAACCTCCACGCCGTTTCCAGCGCCGCCACCTGAAGACGGTGCGTCTACCAATTCCGCCATCTGGGCACGGAGGCGAGGGGCTGAAGCGCCGTCTCGCCGGGTAGGAGCGCGCCACTAGGACAGGCGCGGCGGGGTGTCAACGGGGCAAATCCACGCGAGGGTAACTCTTTTTGCAACTGGCAGGGCAAAGGGGTGTTTCCTCATTGAAACTGCGCCCGCTGCTGTGCCAAAGGCGTCGCGTGAAACGGCCCGGATTGGCGGGCAAAGATGATTCAGGACACGCTCGATATGGCAAACGGCAGGACGCGCGATCTCGAAGGCATGCTGGTGGCACTGGTGGGCGGCAGCGGTTTCTTCGGCACGCATCTGGCGCAGGAACTGCTCTCACGCGGCGCGCGCCTGCGCGTGTGCAGCCGTCATCCCGAGCGCGCCTTCAAGTTGCGCCCGCTTGGCACGCTGGGACAGATCCAGTTCGTGGCCACCGATGTCACCAAGCCGCACACCGTCGCAGCTGCCCTGACCGGCGCAGACGCCGTGGTCAACCTGGTGGGTGCCTTTGCCGGTGATCTCGATTCGCTGCAGGGACAGGGCGTAGGCCGCGTGGCCGAAGCTGCAAAGGCTGCGGGCGCGCGCGCGTTTGTCCATGTCTCCGCGCTTGGGGCCGATGCCGGATCGGACGTGCCCTATGCCCGGACCAAGGCCGAGGGCGAGAAGGCCGCGCTGGCCGCTTTCCCTACTGCCACGATCGTGCGTCCCTCGATCCTGTTCGGCGAGGATGACAACTTCCTCAACATGTTCGGCGGTCTGGTAGCTAAGCTGCCGGTGCTGCCGGTATTCGGCCCTTCCGCGAGGTTGCAGCCGGTTTTCGTGGACGATGCTGCCGAAGCCATCGGCAATGCCCTGGCCAACCCGCACGCGCATGGCGGCAAGACTTACGAGCTGGCCGGGCCCGAAGTCATCACCATGGGCGAGCTCAACCGCCGCATCGCCAAGGCTGCGGATCGCACGCCCATGCTGGTCGAACTGCCGGACGCGGTTTCGGGCGCCTTCGCTTCGCTGACCGGATGGCTGCCGGGCGCACCGATGAGCACCGACCAGTGGAAGCTGCTGAAGGCTGGCAACGTGGCTTCGGGCGACCTGCCCGGAATCGAGGCACTCGGCGTAACCCCGCGGCCGCTCGGCCTGTTTCTCGCCCGCTGGATGACGCGCTACCGCAAGTTCGGTCGCTTCGGCGCACGCGCCAAGTCCGCCTGATCAAGCCTCGTCAGCAAAGGCCGGCAGGTAAGCGGGTCCGGCCGACACCAACCGCACCGGGCAATCGAGATCGGCCAGCATCTGCGCCGTCGATGTCCGGTTCGTGACGATTGCCCAGCCCTGCGCAACATCCCAGCGACCGGAGGACACTTCCTCGACAGCCGCCAGCAAGGCGAGCGGAGCGACTTCACAGACCGCCATGCCCTCCCCGGCAAAGGCCGTCTCGGCAAAGCCCAGTGCCGACGCCAGCCGCGCCTTGACCGGGACGTCATCGATCATGGCCTGGCGATGCGCGGCAAGCACTTCGCCCGCTGCGCTGTCGGACGGTTCACCGTCGCGCTCCAGCAGCGGCAGATCATCGTGCCAGGCTTCGGCAGGGCACTTCCGACGCACGGGCTCCACCGCTTCGAAGGGGCGGCTTTCGAGCGGATAGATGCTGCAGATGCGAGGACGGGCTTCGTAGTTGCCGCAGCGCATGTCCGGCAGCAGATGGGGGCAAGCGCCCTCGTGCCGCGCAACCAGCCTGAGATTGATCCGGAATGGAACGTCCCCGACGCGAACAGCGAAGCTGGTCGCCTTCCGCCACGCCATCCCGGCATCGGAAGAAGCGCCATCGTCGGGCCATGGCCAGGCTTCCGTCAGCAGGTCAACCTGATGGCCTCTGCCAGCCCAGGCACAGGCTTCTGCTACCGAAAGAGTCAACCTGAGATCATGGCAGCAGCGCCCGCATTGCGTGCATTCGAAGTGCAGTTCCATGCCGTCAATAGAGCGGGACGCGCTTCGTCCGCAAAGCGAAGAACCAACAGGTATGGAGCAGTCCAAACCTGCCAAAAGCCCCGGCCACGTCGGACCGGGGCTTCGGCGGCAGGGGCAGGCGATGGAGGGATTTGAGGGCGCCTGCCCCGCTCGAGGTCTTGTGTCACATCAGAAGCGGACGCCGACCGTGACGTTCCACGTGCGCGGATCGCCGTAGTAGACGGTCTGGATGTTGCCCACCGAGCTGAATTCCTGCCCATCGGTCTTGTAGAGCGTGTTGCCCACGTTCTTGACCGCGCCGCGAAGGTAGAACTTGTCGAAGTCGACCTGGGCATAGAGATTGCCGATCAGGTAACCGTCTTCGGTCAATCCTGGGCGGTTGTCGACCGAGAGGTACTGCTTGTCGACGAAGCGGACGTCACCGCCCAGCGTCAGCGAAGCATCGCCGAGCGAGACGCGGTATTCGCCGCCCGCCCGCAGCGTAAGCGGTGGCGCGAAGGCCGGCCGGCAGGTGATCTGCGTGCCTGTCGGGTTGCAGCTGAACGCGGCGCCACCGGCAGGCGGCAAGCGGCGCGGATCGTCGAAGCGCTTGTAATCGGCATCGAGGTAGCCGACCGACGCAAAAAGCGTCAGCGGCTGGACCGGGCGGACCGAGATGTCGAACTCGAAGCCCTGGATGCGCAGCTTGCCGGCGTTGAGCACGGGGAAGCTTCCGCCGAGCCCGACATTGGTGCCATTGCCGACGCGGGCCTGGAAGTTGTTGTAGTCGGTGTAGAAGGCGGCAGCCGAAACATTGACGCGGCCGTCGAGGAAGGTGCCTTTGGCACCCGCTTCATAGGACCAGACCGTTTCGGGTTCGAAGTTCGGCACCACCGTCGTCACGCCATTGCGCGTTACCGAGATATCGCCGTTCGAGTTGACGCGGCCGTTGAAGCCGCCCGCCTTGAAGCCGCGGCTGGCCGAGGCATAGAGCAGGGTGTCAGGCGTCGGCTTGTACGAGAGGCTGACCATCGGCGTCCACGCATCGTAGCTGACGTCGTTGTCGCCGGTGAAGGGCGCGGGCAGGTTGTCGGGGAAGCAGTAACGGATGTTATTGAGCAGGCCGAGCGTCGAGGCAGTAACCGTGCAGCGGTTGTAGGTCTTCTTCTCGTGCGTGTAGCGCAGGCCGGCAGTCATCGAGAGCTGCTCGGTGAAGTCGTAGGTCAGCTGGCCGAAGGCGGCATAGCTCTTGGTCACCTGCTTGTCGTCGATCGTGCGCAGGAAGGTAATGGGCGCGCCGTTGAAGGCAAACAGACCGTCGGCGTAGGCTTCCTGATGCGAGCTCACGTTCTCGTTGAGGTAGTAAAGGCCGAACACGCCCTTGAGCTTGTCGGCATCGTACTTGAGCTGCAGTTCCTGGCTGAACTGGTCCTGGCGAACGCCGACGAACACGTCGCCCAGCTCGAACTGCGTGGCGTCGATGTCGATGAAGAAGTCAGTCTTGAGCTTGCGGTAGGCAGTGATCGAGGTGAGCTGGAAGCTGTCGCTGAGATCGACGTTGATCGTGCCCGAAACGCCCCAGTGGTCAAGCTTCTGGCCCTGGTCCGGGGCAAGGCTGGTCGATGCCTTGTAGTCATAGGGACCATAAGGTTCCGCCGGAGCAAGCACGACCGCGCCGCGGGCAAAGTCGGTCTGGATCAACGGTGCCGTAAGATAGCCAAGCGTGGCCGCATTGCGCTGGCGCGTATAATCGCCCGAGATCAGCACTTCGACCGTATCGGTCGGCTTGGCACGCAGGATTCCGCGGCCGGAAAGATTGTTGCGATCGTTATACTTGCGGCCGGTGCGCGGGTCGGTGACGATCCCGTCTCGGTCGTCATAGACCCCGGCAAGCGACAGCGCGAGCTTGTCGGTGACCAGCGGGGCCGAAACATAACCCTTCGCCGTCACTTCATCGAAGCGACCATAGGTGAACGCAGCCTCGCCCTTCACGGTATCGAGGTCGGGCTTCTTCGACACGACGTTGACAGCACCGCCGATCGTGTTCTTGCCGTAGAGCGTGCCCTGCGGCCCGCGCAGCACTTCGACCCGCTCGACATCGAACAGGTTGAGCAGCGCGCCCTGGATACGGCTCAGGTACACCCCGTCCACATAGACGCCGACTGCGGGGTCGAAGGTCTGCAGCGCATCAGGCTGGCCGATGCCGCGGATGTAGAAGTTGGCGCTGCTGGCCGAACCGCGGCCCTGCACGATGTTCACGTTGGGAATGGCGCCCTGGATGCCCGAAAGGTCCTTCGCACCGGCACGTTCGAGTGCATCGGTATTCAGTGCGGATATGGCAATCGGCACGTCGAGCAGGCGTTCCTCGCGGCGGCGGGCAATCACGGTAATCTCGTTCCCGGTAGCGATATCCGAAGCATCTTCGGCAGCAGGCGTTTCCTGTGCGAAGGCGGGCATGGCGGGCACGGCGAACAGCGCAACTGTGGCGGCCAGGGCGGCGCGCGTGGAAATACGGGTCATCAGACAGGCTCCCTCTCGCGGACTGCTCCGTCCGCTCGATCACCCTGATATTGAAAGTTGAACCACCTTTCAACTTCTCGTTGTGAGATTGCCCGTTTGTCGCTACGAATCGTGGCGAAACGGCAACACGCATGTGGGGTGGGCGGTTGCGGGGAGGATCGCACATGGCGCAGACGAGCGCTGCAAGTCCGGGAAAGGTGCCGCGCACTGCGCGCGGGCGCGAAACCTTGCGCAAGTTGCTTGACGCCGCTGCCGCAGAGTTCGGCGAGCGCGGATTTCACGAAGCCTCGATCAGCGGCATCACCCGGCGCGCCGGGACGGCCCTGGGCAGCTTCTACACCTATTTTGATTCGAAGGACGCGATCTTCACCGCGCTGGTGCGTGACATGTCAGCCAGGGTGGCAACGACCGCCGCCGCCGCCGTAAGCGAAGGCGCCACCGGCTTGCAGCGTGAGCGCGAAGCCTTGGTCGGGTTCCTGCACTTTGCGCGTGAGCACAAGGAAATCTACCGGATTATCGACGAGGCCGAATTTGCCGATCCGCAAAGCTACCGCGACCACTACGAAGGCACCGCCACTCGCATCGCCGCGCGTCTGGCCGACGGCGTGGCGTCCGGCACGCTGCGCGATGGGGAACAGGACGTGCGGGCATGGGCCATCATGGGCATGAACGTCTTCCTCGGCCTGCGCTTCGGCGTCTGGGACGACAGCCGTCCAGTGGAAGAGATCGCCGAAGTGGCCGCAGACCTGCTGGGCGAAGGGCTCCGCGCGCGCCAAGGATGAGGAATGGTGAGCCCTGCTGGGCGCAAGGGACGCCCAATTGGAAATCAAGATCCCATTTGTCTTCGAACATCAGAATGAGGCCAACAGGGCTGAGCTGACATAGGTCGTGTTGTCTGAAGCCGGTGCGTTGGGAGCCCCTCGCATAAACCGTCCCTTTGCGAGCCAGAACGCATTGATCTCCCCGCGCAGGAAGCCTGGCACGATCCAGTAGCGCATCCGTCCTTCCACCTGATGGCCAGCAAAGGAGCCTGCCTTGCCGCTCGCATCTCGCACGCCGGTCGTGGCGAAGCTGTCCGTCTTTTCGGCGAGCCAAAGCGGATGGTAGGTGACGAACGCGTCGAAGCGCTTGCCGGGGGCCACTTCGGCGCGCATGCCGGGACTGTTGATGTTGCTACGGCCGATCGCGGCGAGCACGCCTGCGGGGCTGAAGTCAGCGCGTCGCATGCCGAACAGCGTGTCGAAGCGGCCATAGGAGCCGCCAGGACCGTCTCCACTGGCGTAATCGTATTCGACTGACAGCCGCATCCGCGCCGGACCGGGGAACAGGTATCCGACATCGGCATGGACAAACCAGGCATCGACATCGAGCTTGCGGGCATTGGGCCGCGTTGTCTCGCTGACATCTCCGAACTGCCATGCGCCCTCGATCTCGAAATCGGGCTTGCCAGCCTTGGGCTCGCGGATCAGGCGCGCGGCAACGGTGTGGAGGTTGCGGTCCCGCGTGGCGCGTGACGGGCTGTCGCGCTCCTGCAGGCGAAAGTAGGATGCTTCTGCCATGGCACCTACGACGGTCCTGGGATGCCAGACCAGACCACCCCAGAGCCGGAGGTCGAAACTCTCCTTGTCCAACCCATGGCGGTTGGACAACACCGATGCCTGATCATCGGGCTTGCGGATCTGCGGCAGGGTGTAAATCAATGTAGCAGCGGTGCCATCACTTGCCTTGAGGTCCGCGCGCAGGCCGGTGTAGCCGTTGGTGGTGTTGCGATAGTCGTCTGCCGCGATCAGTCGTCGCGAGCCGAGGTTAAGAACGAAACGCCCGGCTTCGAGCTTGAGCCTGGCGCCCTGTGCGGGCGCAAGATCGACGGCCACATAGCCTAGCACGATTTCGAGCGTGTTGACGTCGTTGGCGCTGACCGAACTGCCGGGCTTGCCGAGCCAGGCCCGACTGTCGAACATCTCCGCGCCGATGCGGACGTTCGGCGCGGCCTTGTATTCGATGGCCAGTGTCGTGCGAAGCGCGAGCTGCTCGTCGGCGGGCGGCAGGTTTACGCGCGGCTGTCCGGTCAGGGTCTCGTAGCGCAGACGGATCGAGCCGCTGACCGCGATATTCGGCGGCGCGCCGAGCATGGATTGGAGCCGGGGCGTGTCGGCGAGTGCGCTGCCGGACGGTAGAAAAACTGCGGTGACAGCAACTGGCAAAAGGAACGCGAACGACTTCAAGGCAGGCTCCATCGCGGCCAAGCGGCCGTCCAATGAAGCAACACTTGAGCGCGCGCTGCGCTTGACCGGGAGGTTGCGCTGACCCGGTTGGACGGCTGATGCAATGTTTCTGCTTTCAAGACAAGTGTTTCCCAGCAATGCCAAATGTTGCCGGCTGCCGGAGGCTTGTCAGAGTTCGGGGTTGAAGTGATCCGCCAGTTCGCCAGGCCCGAAACCGTGGGTGTAGGACTGCGCATCCAGCGGCAGCATTCGGGCGTTCCAGTCCTCCCACGCCTTCTTGAGCGAGGTGAAGGCTTCGGGCTGCCGGTCTTTCAGGTTGGCCCGCTCGAGAGGGTCGGCAACGACGTCGAACAGGAACTCGTTCCCGCCGATCTTCAGGTATTTGAGGTTGCCGCGACGGGCCGCGCGCTGGGCGTGGTTCTTGTAGCGCCAGAACAGCGTGCGTCCGGGCAAGGCTCGGCCCGACAGGGCTGCGGTGATGTCTTCGCCATCGCTGGGGAATGCGGGATCTGGCGCTGCACCGGCGGCGGCAAGGAATGTCGGCAGCCAGTCCATCGAGATGATCTGTGCATCGCTGATCGTCGATGCCATGGTGACGCCCGGCCAGCGTACGATGGCCGGAATGCGCAGGCCGCCTTCGAGCAGCTCGGTCTTGCGGCCGCTGAAGGGCCAGGTGTCGGAGAAGCGTTCGCCGCCGTTGTCGCTGGTGAAGACGACGATGGTGTCCTGCTCGGCGCCGTTTGCCTTGAGGGCTTCGAGTACGCGCCCGATCTGGTAATCGAGACGGCGGACCATGGCGGCGTAGATCGCCGCACTGCCGCCGTCGAAGTGGAACAGCGCCTTGGGGTCCTTCAGTCCGGCAATCCGAGCGGATTCGCTGGCGTCGTCAGGCCCTTCCCACGGCCAGTGCGGCGCAGTGAAGTGGAGCGACATGAACCACGGCGCCTTGGCTGACGACGCCTGGCGGATTTCCGCAATCGCGCGGTCGGCAAGCAGGTCGGTCAGGTAACCCGCCTTGTCGACGGGCGTGGGACCATCCCACAGGTCGGGCTGACCGTTGCTGGTGGCGTGGGTGTAATAGTCGACGCCCCCGCTGCGGATGCCCCAGAAAGACTGGTAGCCGCTCTTGATCGGGTCGAAGTCCGGGAGGCTGCCAAGATGCCACTTGCCGATCAGCGAGGTGCGATAGCCAGCCTTGGCGAGAAGTGACGGCAGCGTCGGATGCGAAGGCGGCAGGCCGATGTTGGGTCGGTAGGCCAGCGGCTCCTCGAGGCCAACGGGCAGGCGATACTGATAGCGGCCTGTGATCAGGCCGACGCGCGTGGCCGTGCAGACGGCGCTGTTGGCGTAGGCATTGGTGAAACGCAGGCCCTCCGCCGCCAGCTTGTCGAGCACCGGCGTCTCGAAATCGCGGCGACCATAGCAGGACAGATCGGCGTAACCGAGGTCATCGGCCATGATGTAGAGGATGTTCGGCTGCCGCACGCGCTTGCGGGCAATCGCGGGCACAGAGCCGACGGCCAGAGTGGCGGCGGCGCCTGCAAGGGTCGCGCGGCGGGTAAGACTGTAGGTCGAGGTCATGGTGCGGTCCGTGATTGCAGTTGCAGGTGGACCCGCGCGTGGTCGCGTAAGGCAATATGAACTTATCGCCAGCCCCATCAATGTCTATTGCATCGATAGACAATTCATCTTGTCCGTCGGGAAGTTTTCCTTTTGCGCCGAACGGGTGAGGCCCGGGTTGACCGAGAAGACTCAACCAGATAAGTAGAGATTAACCCGCAGGACATCCGACGATCAGGTCGGCCTGCACATCCAGGGTCCTGATCCGCGGCATTTGATGGGAAGCAGCTTGCTCCGCGTGAACAACCGCTAAAGCGCGCGATGCTGGGGCGACGGCGCCAGGCATCGTGTTCCCCTCCAATCAAGAGGTGATACGATGCACAAGCCCATGACGCGCGCCTAGAGCGCGCAAACCACCGGACACGATTGACGGACCTGCCGCCCCGACCGGGCGCGGTCCGCTCTCGTCCGCCTCTCTCACCATAACGCCAGTTCGGCGCGGCCCTTGCGGTCGCCGCCCGGAGGAATGCGTCATGCGACCGCTAACCAGCTCCGACCTTGCGGAACTGGCCCGGTATCCCGCGTCCCTGCAACAGTCGATCGTTGCCCTTTGCGGCGTCGCCCCCGGCGACCCCGTGCGCGAAGCCGTGCCCGTTCCCGCTGCCTTCAATCGCCGCCCCGACGCGGCAAGCCACTTGGGTTCAGGGAAGTAATGGAATGAACAGGGTTTTTCTCTTCAAGCAGCGCCAGCTTATCCTTGCAGGCGTGGCTTTGGGCTCGCTCATCGGCGCGGCTCCGGCTTTCGCCGCCGAGCAGCCTGCCGATGTCGAGGTTCCGGCAGTTGCTGCCGAAGACGCCGGCGAGGCCGGTGAAGCCATCGTTGTCACCGCCTCGCGCCGCCGCGACGAGGATGTCCAGGACGTGCCGGTCGCCATCAGCGTGATCAGCGCCGACGCGTTGGAAAGGCGTGGCGACTTCACCCTCGGCCAGATCCAGCAGCAGGTACCGAGCCTGCAGGTGTTCAGCTTCAATCCGCGCAATACCAACATCAACATCCGTGGCCTGGGCTCGAACGTCGCGCTGACCAACGATGGGCTCGAGAACGGCGTCGGCTTCTATATCGACAACGTCTACTACGGCCGCGTCGGGCTTTCACAGTTCGACCTCGTCGACCTGCAGAGCATCGAAGTGCTGCGCGGTCCGCAGGGCACGCTGTTCGGCAAGAACACCACCTCGGGCGTCATCAACATCACCTCGCGCAAGCCGAGCTTCGATCCCGAGCTTTCGGGCGAGGCGAGCATCGGCAATTACGGCTTCCGGCAAGTCCGGGCTTCGGCCTCGGCAGGTATCCTGCCCGATCTGCTCGCCGTGCGCATCTCCGGCGCGATCAGCGGGAACGACGGCTTCCTGTTCAACAAGACCACCAATACCCGCGCCCAGAACTACCGCAACGAGAGCATTCGCGGCCAGTTGCTGTTCACGCCGGACCCGGACTTCGAGGTGCGGATCATCGGCGACTACGCAAAGCAGGAGCAGGATCACGTGCTCTCGGTCTTCGCCGACCTGCACACGACCTATGCCAATGGCGCGACGATACCCAACAACTTTGCCCTGCGAGCTGCCCGGTTCCCTGGCTACACCCTCCCCGCCTTCAGGCCGTTCGACCGCATCGGCGAGGCCGATAGCCACTACCAGTCGAACATGGCGGGCTATGGCGTTTCAGGCGAGGTCTACTGGGACTTCGGCAGCGCGGCCCTGACCTCCATCACCGCCTATCGCTGGTGGGACTGGAACCCGGCCAACGATGGCGACAGCACCTCGCTGCCCATCACCACCAAGGCCCAGCAAGCCAACCGCCAGCGCCAGTTCAGCCAGGAGCTGCGGCTTGCCTCGATGGGCAACCGCACGGTCGACTACGTGATCGGCGCGTACTACTTCTGGCAGGTCGTCAAGGGCTATGGCGCCACCCGCTATGGCTCGGCTGCCGCGCTGTGGAACCTGCCTGCGGCCGACCAGACCCTCGCCAATGCGGCGCTGAACGGGTTCGAGGCAAATTCGACCTCGACGCCGGAAACGCGCACATTCGCGCTGTTCGGGCAGACCGACTGGCACATGTCCGATGCCCTGACGCTGACCACCGGCCTGCGTTGGACGCACGAGAAGAAGGCGGGCGCGTTCAGCCAGTTCTGGGTGGATGGTGCCGATCTTTCCGGCTTCACCCCGGCGCAGGTCACCGCGATCAACGCGATCCGCACCCAGTTCAACCCGGTGACAAGCTTCGCGACGAAATTCAGCGACAACAGCCTGTCAGGGCTGGTCACGCTGAACTGGAAGGTTGCGCCGGACGCGAGCGTCTATGGCAGCTATTCGCGCGGCAACAAGTCGGGCGGACTGAACCTGACGGCGCTGCCCGCCGGCATTGCGCCCGAAGTCGCCCCGGAAAAGGTTGATGCGTTCGAGCTGGGCTTCAAATCCCGGTTCCTCGATCGGCGCGCCACCTTCAATGCTGCTGCGTTCTGGACCGAGATCCGCGACTATCAGACGGCAATCACCGAGCAGGTGCCCAACACCGTCAACGTGCGCCAATACATCGCGAACATCCCCAAGGTGCGTTCGCGCGGAGTTGAGGGCGACCTTGCCTTCCAGGCCAGCGACAGTCTCTCGTTCACCGCATCGGCAAGCTACACCGACGCCAAATACGTCGAGTACGCCAACGCACCGCAGGCGGTGGAGAACCTCAACCTCGGCGGTATCCAGGACCTGTCAGGCAAACCGCTTTCGGGCGTTCCGAAGTTCGCATGGTCAGTCGGTTCCGACGGCAACACGCCGCTGGGTGAGCTCGGCGGGCGCGAACTGAGCCTTTACGCCCACGCCGACTACGCGCACCGCTCGAGTTTCAATACATCTGCAACCAACTCCGCATGGGCGCAGGTTCCGGGCTTCGGCATCGCCAATGCGCGCATCGGGCTGAAGACCGACGACGGGTTGTGGGACCTGTCGGTCTGGGCGCGCAACCTGCTCAACGAAGACTATTTCCTCAACCTCTCCGCCGCCAACACCGGCGTGGTCACTGCCCAAGTGGGCGAGCCACGCACTTATGGTGTGACGTTGCGGACGCGACTGTGAGGCTGGCCGCATGACAACAGGATCCCCCGTCAGTTCGCCTTCTGGTAGCTACCACCGCCTTGCTGCGATCTACGTGCCGGTCACCGCTGCTGCTCAGCCAGTTGCTGCCTGGCTCCCCGCCATTCTTGCGCGAGACTATGGCGTGCCACTCACGCTGGTAGGGACGCTGTATCTGGCGGGCCAGTTGCTCAACTGCGCGCTCGACCCGATAGTCGGCGCATTGAGCGACCGCACGCAGAGCCGCTTCGGCAGGCGGCGACCGTGGGTAGCGGGCGGGGGATCCTTGTTCGTCGCTGGCAGCGCGATGCTGTTCTTCCCGCCTGCAAACCTCGGCGTTGGCTGGCTGATTGCTGCACTGGCCGCCTATTACATCGGCCTTGCGCTTCTCTCCACGCCGCTGCTGGCGTGGAGCGGCGAGATCGCCACCGGCTATCACGACCGGACCCGCGCGGCATCAACCTTTACACTGTGGCAGTCGATTGCGCTGGTAGGTGCCCTTGCGCTTGCGGCACTCGCCCAGCATCTGCGACCCGGTGACGGTCAGTTGCAACTGACGCTGTTCGGTTCGCTTGTCCTCGCTGCCGCTATCCCGGCGCTGTGGCTGACGCTGTCCAATCGCGATGACAGCGCGCCTGCTGCTCTGGCACTCCCGCTGTCGCCACTGGCCGCCGCGCGCGCGGTGCTCGGCAACCCCCTGCTGCTGCGCGTCCTCGCTTCGGACGCCGCAGTCCGGGCAGGACAGGGCATCCGCACGACGCTTTTGCTGTTCTACGTGACCTTCTATCTCGGAAGGCCTGAATGGGGTGCAGGACTGTTCCTGTTCCAATACGCCTTCGGCATGCTCGCCGCGCCGATCTGGCAGCGCATCGGTGTATCCCTGGGCAAGCGCCGGGCTGCCATTCTCGCCGAAGTGCTGCAGGCACTGATCAACCTCGCGCTGGTGCTGACCACGCCCGACCGGTTCTGGCTGGTCCTTGCGCTCGCCTTTGCTCAGGGGATCACACAGGGCTCAGGCAACATCATGCTGCGCTCGATGGTCGCCGACGTTGCCGACAAGCACCGCGCCGAGACCGGCGAGGAGCGCGCCGGCCTTTACTATTCAGTCTTTGCCCTGGCCGACAAGATCGGCGGTGCGCTTGCCGCAGGCATCGCCCTGCCGCTGATCGCGTGGCTGGGCTTCGATCCGAAGTCCGCCGCAAACTCTCCTGAGGCGTTGAACGGCCTGTTGCTTGTCTTCGCGACCGGACCTGCCCTCGCCCATGCCATCTCCGCTGCCGTCATATCGGGCTTCGCGCTCGATGCCGAACAGCACAACGCCATTCGCCGCCAGTTGGACACCGCCGCCGACCCCGCGCTCCAGCCCGCCGAATAACACCCCAAATCCTTACCCCAAGCAAGAGTAACCCACATGAATGCCATCACCACCTATGCCAATGCCAATGCCAAGGACCCGAACTCCCCGCTCGACATCGTTCCGATCACCGGGACGATCGGCGCCGAAATCCGCGGGGTGACCCTTTCCGGCGATCTTGGCGCGGAGACCGTGCAGGCGATCAAGGACGCGGTCGTGCGCCACAAGGTCGTCTTCTTCCGTGGCCAGAAGGAACTGGACGACGCACGCCACGAAGGCTTCGCCTCGCTTTTCGGCGATCCGGTGGCACATCCCACCGTGCCGGTGGCCGAGGGTTCGCGCTACCTGCTCGAACTCGACAGCAAGGAAGGCTACGCCGCCTCGAGCTGGCATACCGACGTGACGTTCGTCGATGCCTATCCCAAGGGCTCGATCCTGCGCGCGATCGCCATTCCCGAAGCCGGTGGCGATACCGTCTGGGCCAATGGCGAGACAGCTTACGAAAGCCTCCCTGAAACGCTGCGCCAGCTGGTGAACAACCTTTGGGCAGTCCACACCAACCTCTACGACTACGCAGCGGTCCTCTCGAACGCGCCGAAGGGTGACGCGGTGGAGAAGGAACGGCAGCTGTTCCAGAAGAATGTCTTCGCCTCGACCGTCTACGAAACCGAGCACCCGGTGGTCCGCGTCCATCCCGTCTCGGGACAGCGCAGCCTGCTGCTGGGCCATTTCGTCAAGCAGTTCGTCGGGCTGAACCAGGCTGACTCTTCGCGCCTGTTCCAGATCCTGCAGGACCACATCACCCGTCCCGAGAACGTCGTGCGCTGGCGCTGGCAGCCCGGTGACGTGGCCTTCTGGGACAACCAGTCGACCCAGCACCGCGCCGTCGCCGACTTCGGCCTGCAACGCCGCACCCTGCGCCGCGCGACAATCGCGGGCGAAGTGCCGGTTGGCATCGACGGTCGCAACAGCCGCACCGTTCGCAAGGAAAAGGCCACGGAATACCAGCCTGCCTGAGGGCCGGCAGGGGCGGCGGCCCTCACCGTCGCCCCATTCCCGTGGCAAACGGGAGATGGAAAAGAGTCCGGCTTCGAGCGACCAGCAGGCCACTTGCGATAGCTCTGCAATTCGGCATCACTGCGGATCTGTAATGGTGAGCCCTGCTGGGTTCGAACCAGCAAGGTGTTAAACAGAGAAAATCCCTTAATCCCTTGATATTCTCACCATTCAAGTGACACAGTGTGTTACTTCTCTGTGTCACAAAGGGTATCACAGTCGGCTATCAAAATCCCTTACATCGTGGAACGGGATGGCGTTCTCTACTATCAACGGCGGGTTCCTAAAGCCGTGATTGACCAGCCAGGAGCCCTAGCGCGCTATTTCAATGGGCAGGCCATCGTTAGGCGCACGTTGGGAACCAAAGACCGCATTGCAGCAATCGGTCTAGCTGAAGAAATGACACGGCAGTTCAATGAGCTCGTCTCCAAAGCGCTCGATACTTCGGCAGCGCTCAAGCCACGGACCACTCGATCAGTTACCCCAGAGATCTTGCGTGTGTTGAGTGACGAGCGTCGCGCGAGACGAGAACGAGAGTTTGCGCAATATCGTCTGATGAAAGAGCTTGGAGGCGAAAACGCCGAGATAGTCGATGACATCGTTTATCAGTATGAGATAGACGCCGAGCATCAAAGTGGCGTGATTGCTGGCCGCGTCGATGCACGCCACCCCTCTCACGACTATGATACAATGGCCCTCGATGTAATTGAGAGTGAGGGGCTAGACGCTCCCGTTGGAAGCCTTGCTTTCGGCGCTGTGAGGCTCGCTTTGAAGGAAGCAGACGTCCAGGGGGTGAATGCCGGCTTTGAAGTCTGGCAAGGCCGCAAGTCATTCCTAGACAGCACACGTAGCAATCAGCGCAGCCCAAAACTCTCAGATGCAGTAAACGCCTATCTGTTGAATCGTCAGAAAAAACGCACAGTCGACGGAGTCCGGGAAGCTTTCAGATGCTTTGAAAAGGTTGTGGGAGATCTTCACCTGCATGCACTGACAGCGGAACACTTTCGCGCTTTTTGCCGTGCCCAAGCGACATTAGACATCGGCGGACGCAGCCGAGGCAGTGTCACCCGCCCAATGTCAGCCGAAACGATCGACAAGAAGCTGGCATTTCTGCGCGGAGCGATCAAGCATGCAATCGATCAAGGCGAATTCATCGGCCCAAACGTTGCGTCCGGCATCACCAGCAAACCTTTCGTGAGACCGTCTGACCCTCTCGTAATGCCAGAGAAGCGCCCCTTCACGTCTGCCGAGATCAGTCGGATCCTTGCTTACCCGTGGTTCACAGGGTGCGAGTCCGAAACCAGGCGGCATCGTCCGGGCAGTTATAGACTGGGAGGCATGTGGTATTGGGGACCTCTTGTCGCACTGCTTACGGGTTGCCGTGCCGCCGAAATCGGCGGGTTACTGCTGAGCGAAGTGATGCTTGACGAGAAGTATCCTCACCTTCTGATACGCACAAATGAGCACAGGACCACGAAGGGAGGCTATTCCCGAAAGGTTCCAATTCTCGATCAGCTTTTAGAACTTGGCTTCGGCGAATTCGTAGACCATCAGCGCAGGGCAGGCGCGCACCGACTTTTCGATGATTGGCCGCTGCCGAGCAACAAGTCAGGCCACAACGATAAGCCAATTTCGAACGGCCCCATGGTCCGGTCGTTCAATACAACACTGCTGCCCGCAGCGCTCAAAGGCATCATGACAGCTGAGAGGCGGAAGGAGGTTACCTTTCACTCCTTCCGCGGCGCGTTCAAAACTCTCCTGACGAAGAATGAATACCAGCTGTCAATGAACTATATCCACGAGGTCGTCGGGCACGCAAAGAGCAACCTAGACAAACGATATATCGGGGAAATCGACATCTCCGAAACTTACCCGGCGGTGCGGAAATGCCGATATGAGGACATCGCCTTCCCACCTCCTCCGCCGTTTGGATAAGTCACATTGGCGCTTTTGACGCGGGTTGGAGAGTTACTGATGCTCTAACAGCATCATGAAATCGGGCGTTTAAATGTGGTTGCGCCGTTGCTCCGCACTGCAGTGTAAGGCACATACAGTGCCAGAACACTGAGGGCTCGGTCTTGAATCATCAATCGCTTTCGAATTTCATCTGGTCCGTCGCCGATCTTCTGCGCGGCGATTACAAGCAGTCTGAGTATGGGCGGGTCATTCTGCCATTCACTGTTCTGCGTCGCCTGGACTGCGTGCTGGCACCCACGCGTGAAGCGGTGCTCAAGGAGGCCGAGGCTGGCCGTCCCGATCCTTTCCTTCTGCGCGCTGCGGGGCACAGCTTCTTCAACCGCACCAACATCGATCTCGCCAAGCTCGTCGGCGATCAGGACAACATCAGCACGAACCTGTTGAGCTATATCCAGGGCTTCTCGCCGGCGGTTCGCGACATTTTCGACCAGTTCGAGTTCGCGGCACAGATCGACCGCCTCGCGAAGAACGGCCTACTCTATCAGGTGACCGAGCGGTTCGCGGGGATCGACCTGCACCCTTCGCGCGTCGACAACAACCAGATGGGTCTCGCCTTCGAGGAGCTTATCCGCAAGTTCGCGGAAATCAGCAACGAGACTGCCGGTGAGCACTTCACACCGCGTGAGGTCATTCGCCTGATGGTCAACCTCCTGTTCGTCGAGGACGACGACGTCCTGTCGAAGCCGGGCGTGGTCCGCTCTATCTATGACCCGACGGCGGGCACCGGCGGCATGCTGTCGATCGCCGGGGAGTATCTGTTCGAGCACAACCCGCAGGCGCAGCTTACCATGTCGGGGCAGGAGCTGAACCCGGAGTCCTACGCGATCTGCAAGGCCGACATGCTGATCAAGGGGCAGGACATCTCGCGCATCGTGCAGGGCAATACCCTGTCCGACGACGGCCACCCCGGCCAGACCTTCGACTATATGCTTTCGAATCCGCCGTTCGGGGTGGAATGGAAAAAAGTCCAGAAGGCGGTGCAGGACGAGCATACCCGGCTGGGCTTTGCAGGGCGCTTCGGTCCCGGCCTGCCGCGCGTGTCGGATGGTTCGCTGCTGTTCCTGATGCACCTGCTGTCGAAGATGCGACCTTGGACCGAGGGCGGCTGCAGGTTCGGCATCGTGCTCAATGGCTCGCCGCTGTTCACCGGCGGCGCTGGCAGTGGCGAGAGCGAGATCCGCCGCTTCGTGCTCGAGAGCGACCTGCTCGAGGCGATCATCGCGCTGCCGACGGACATGTTCTACAACACCGGCATCGCAACCTATGTGTGGATCCTGTCCAACAAGAAGCCGGCCGATCGAACTGGCAAGGTCCAACTGATCGACGCAAGCGGCTTCTGGCAGAAGATGCGCAAGTCCTTAGGCAGCAAGCGCAAGCAGATGAGCGAAGCGCATATCGCCGAGGTCACGCGCCTGTTCGGTGCCTTCGTCGAGGCGGAGCTGGCCACGGTGCTGGATGCTGAGGGCAAGGAGCTTGCGCGGGAGGTCGTTGCTGCAGGTGAGGCGCCCCCGCAGGCCCCCGAAGGCGGCAAGGTGAAGCTGGCGCCGCTGTCCCGCATCTTCGACAACAAGAGCTTCGGCTATCGCACGATCACCGTCGAGCGACCGTTGGTGGACGAGAATGGCAAGCCGGTGCTGGGCCAGAAGGGCAAGGCCAAGGGCAAGCCGCAGGCCGACAGCGCTCTGCGCGATACCGAGAACGTGCCTCTGACCGAGGACGTGGAAGCCTACTTCGCCCGCGAGGTGAAGCCCCACGCCCCCGATGCCTGGATCGATCACGACAAGACCAAGATTGGCTACGAGATCCCGTTCAACCGACATTTCTATGTGTTCGAGCCGCCGCGCCCGCTCACCGAGATTGATGCCGATCTGGCCGGGGTGACGGCTCGCATTCAGGCGATGCTGACGGAGCTGGCGGCGTGAGCTTTCCCGCATACCCCGAATACAAGGACAGCCGCGTAGATTGGCTGGGTGAGGTTCCAAGCCATTGGAAAGTCACTCGCCTGAAGAATTCTATTGATGATTGCCGTAACGGCATCTGGGGCGACGAAGCGTTGGGTGACGAAAATGATGTTATATGCATCCGGGTTGCGGACTTTCAGCGCGAAAAAGCACTGGTGGACATCACGGCTGCAACCTTTCGCAATGTGCGAGAGCAAGATCGGCAAAGCAGGTTGGTAACGAATGGTGACCTGCTTTTAGAAAAGTCAGGCGGAGGTGAAAAGCAACTTGTTGGAGCGGTGGTTCGATATACCCACAATGAGCCGGCAATCTGCTCAAACTTTGTTGCGAAGGTTAAAATCGCTCCAGAAATGTCGGGAACGTTTTGGGCCTATGTTCATGCAGCTGCATACGCCGTGCGGCTAAACTACCGCTCCATCAAACAAACTTCGGGAATTCAGAACCTCGACCAATCTCAATATTTTGACGAGCTCGCGGCCTTTCCTCCGTTGATTGAGCAAACTGCCATCGCCACCTTCCTTGACCGCGAGACCGCGAAGATCGATGCGTTGGTGGCAGAGCAGGAGCGGTTGATCGCGCTGCTGAAGGAAAAGCGGCAGGCGGTGATCTCCCACGCCGTCACCAGGGGCCTCAACCCCAACGCCCCCATGAAGGACAGCGGCATCGAATGGCTGGGCGAAATCCCGGCGCATTGGGTGGTCGCGCCTCTCAAACGCATTGCGATCGTGCTGGCCGGCTATGCGTTTTCTGCGGCAGAATTTTCGGCTGACAGCGAAAACTGGCGGCTATTGCGCGGTATCAACCTCTCAGCCAGCGGCATCCGCTGGAATGAGGACACTGTTTTTTGGCAGCGTGAAGCTGATGACGGCCTCGAGAATTGGGAGTTGGGGGCAGGAGACATCGTGCTAGGGATGGATCGTCCTTGGATCGGTGACGGGCTGCGCGTTGCGGAAGTCACAGAGAGTGATCTGCCCTGCCTATTGCTGCAGCGGGTCAGCTCGACGCCACGCGGAAGCTGCGTTCGCAGGTGAAGGCGGAGGGCGCGGGAGGGCGCTTCCTGATCCAGCACAGCGCGGGGTCGGGCAAGACCAACTCGATCGCCTGGTCAGCGCACTTTCTTGCCGATCTCCACGATGATGCCGACGTCAAGATCTTCTCGAGCGTCATCGTCGTGTCCGACCGCAACGTCATCGACGCACAGCTCCAGGAGGCGCTGTTCGAGTTCGAGCGGACCAAGGGTGTCGTCGCGACCATCACAAGCGAAGGCGGCAGCAAGAGCACCGCACTCGCCGAGGCGCTGGACGCTGGCAAGAAGATCATCGTCTGCACCATGCAGACCTTCCCGTTTGCGCTCGAAGCCGTCCGTGAGCGCGCGGCAACCCAGCACAAGCGCTTCGCGGTGATCGCCGATGAAGCCCACAGCTCGCAGGCTGGTGAGACAGCATCAAAGCTCAAGGCTGTGCTCTCGCCCGAGGAGCTGGCTGAGCTTGGTGATGGCGGTGAGTATGCGGCTGAGGACATCCTTGCGGCGCAGATGAGCACGCTGGTGGCATTCTCCGGCGAGGTGAACGATCCCAAAGGGACGGGCGAGCCACTCACTGAAACCAGCGCCAAGCTCAACCCGACACTGAAGGGCCGCGACATCCGCGATGCGTTCACCGACGAGGACTGCAAGATCCTGCTGGTAGCGAACAAGTTCCAGACCGGCTTTGACCAGCCGCTGCTGTGCGGAATGTATGTCGACCGCCGCCTTGCTGGCATTCAAGCCGTGCAGACCCTGTCGCGCCTCAACCGTGCGCACCCCGGCAAGGACACGACCTACATTCTCGACTTCGTGAACAGTTCCGAAGAGGTGCTGCACGCCTTCAGGCAATACCACGAGACCGCCGAGATCGAGGCCGAGACCAATCCCGATCAGATCTTCGACATCCGCGCCAAGCTTGATGCTTCCGGGCATTACGACACTTATGAAGTTGAACGGCTGGTCGCAGTCGAACTCGATCCCGCGGCCACGCAGGGGCAGCTGGTGGCGGCGCTGGAGCCGGTCGCGCAGAGGTTGCTCCACCAGTTCAAGAGCGCTCAGGAACGCCTCAGGGCTGCTCTGGAGGCCAAGGAAAAGACGGCCGAACAAGACGCCAGGGACGAAATGAACGCCCTGACGTTGTTCAAGAACGACATGGGAGGCTATGTCCGGCTCTACACGTTCCTGTCGCAGATCATCGACTACGGCAGCACCGACATCGAAAAGCGGTTCCTCTTCTACAAGCGCCTTATCCCGTTGCTGCAGTTCGGCCGGGAGCGCGATGGCGTCGACCTGTCAAGCGTCAAGCTTACCCACCACAACCTCAAGGACCAAGGTCAGCGCAACCTATCGATTGGCGGTGACGAGAAGCCAAAGCTGCCTCCCATCACCGGGGTCGGCTCGGGCATGATACACGACAAGGAGAAGACGCTCCTGGCGGAGATCATCGCGAAGGTTAACGACCTGTTTGAAGGTGACCTCTCCGACGGTGACCAGCTTGTCTATGTCAACAACGTTATCAAAGGAAAGCTTCTCGAGTCTGAAACGCTCCGGGTGCAGGCTCGAAACAACACCAAAGCTCAGTTTGCAGCCTCACCGACGCTTGACGATGAATTCGTTAATGCACTGATGGACGCTCTTTCCGCCCACGAGGCGATGAGCTCCCAAGCCCTCAACAGCGCCAAAGTGCGGGCGGGGCTTAAGGAGATCCTGCTCGGCCCAGGTCGTTTGTATGAAGCTTTGCGTGTGCAAGCCTAGTGCTGGGGCCACCCCATGTGTGGACCAGCGGTCTAACGCTACTACTCCAAATCCTCGGTGTAACTGGCGGATTTCCACCCCGGCGTATAGGCAGCACCCGGGAGACAGGGTGGCGTCTCAGTTAGGACTTCTCAATTTTAGTGATGGCCGCAGTCCATTCGATTTGGCTGCAATTCTGGTTGCTATGCATTGACGCTCGTGATGAACTCTATTAAAAATCGCGCAAATTGAATTTATGGCAAATATTAATTCAATATCAATATGGATATTTCGGAGACATATTTTGAGGAAGTCTCTTTTTACGCTCATATATGCTATGCCTCTGCTTTGCACGGCCTGCGCCGATAAGACGTTGTCGACCAATGTCGCCAGTGAAATCTCAGAACTCGAAGCTCTACGCAGTCAGCATGTGGAGACATGCAGCAACGGGACAAACGCTGAACCATACTACCGCAAGCTTTCTGAACGGGAACGGGCACTAGCGGAGTGGGATGCAATTGCAGGCGAAGATCTTGATTCAATCTCGGCCGATCAAGAATGGGAGATTAGACGTTCGATCGGGGACCAGATGGGATTGGCACCTAGTCAGGTTAATGGTTGGAAGTCCATCTATAAAGCGCGACAAGAACAAGCGAAGCGTTTGCTCGCAGAAGCCACTCCACCGTCGGACGCCGAGATTAAAAAATATCGTGATGAAATAAGATCTGCGTCCTGCAAAACGGTTAAAGATATTGATGTTAAAATGGTTATATTAAATGACCGGCTATCTCGTTCAATAGAGGATGAAAACAAGGCCTGGTGGATGTCCTTTGGAAAATCGATAGCTATTTTCTTCGGTATCATCGGCTCATTATTCATAGTTTTTAGGCGGTCTGACACTAAGATCGGTGCCCAGAAGGATCTACAATCTGAGAATCTTGTGGTCACAAACCCTGACATTCTGGTGAATTCAGTTAACTTGTCTGCTCAGGACCAAGAGAAATTGAATGGACTCATCGAAAGGTTTGAGCGGTTGAAGGAAAAGATTCCAGCAGATGGCTACGAAAAATGCCAAGAACTTTCGGCGCGGAAAGAGGTCCACCGACTACAGTCGTTGGTTACGGCACTTGAAAAATTTTATGCCTGATAAAGCTGGTTAGGACATCACGCCTAACCAGCCAGACGTCAAGTCACTTGATGATCTCTCGCACGTCGAGCTCAAAAGGCTCCTTGAACTCCCATTGACCTTGACCTTCCCAAAGCCAGCCTTTTTGCTGACTATCAAGGATTTCACACAACCCCTTGTGCTGATCAATATCCTTCGGGTTCCACCTTGTAACGGCATACTCAATCACCGGAACGTGCCCGAAGCCGCGATTGAGGCAGGCGATGAAGTAATCCGCAGCGCGATCTCGCGATTCAGCGAGAACGGTGAAGGATTCAATCAGGTTGATGTCGGAAATCTTGAAAAGTTTCATGGTTTTACTCGCTTAACTGATGTTGCGAGTTTCATGACAGATGTGCGCGTTAAAAGCGGGTGGGAAATCAATGAGAGCAATTTCCCCAAGCTTTAGGGACAGGGTTCTGCGTCCGAGAGGGACACCGCCTTGCCCCTAACCAAAACATACATTGCCCCTTCCAAACGAACTCCCAACCTTCCCTCGGTCAAATATGCTTTGTTGTTAACTTCGTCCACGTAGGCGCTGGCCTGCCACAACGGAAGCATAGTGGACGCTACATGATGCGCGAAATTTTTGCGCCTAGAGTGGCTTCTCTTGCAACATGAGCCAGAATTCGCGCGCGACCTGCGTCATGGACCTGCTCATGTAGACTCTACTACCCTTAATCCGAGAATCGTAACGCTGAATGTTCTTAGAGGTGTAACTCAGCCACCGCCCCCAACCACGGCCATCGCCGGTATCAAGATCATATGCGAGACTCTGATGCCACGCTGCACTGGTTAGCTGCCGTTCGCCCCTCGCCTTATGCCAAGCGTTCTCGGCAGCGACCTTAAAGCGAGTCATATCGAGAGGGGTGTCAGGGATAGTGGTGCCATGGACATGAATATTTGTCTTAGATTTGCCTGACCTCGTTCGACCCTCGAACATGAATGCTACCGGCAGGTCTTCCATCCCTGCCTTTCTCAATTCCTCCTTCAACCGCTCGACTGTCCGATCTTTCACCACCCCTCGAGCGATCCAATGGTCAAGGTGGACCGGATGAATGTGAGAGGTGAATGCATATCCCCCCAGCGAGCTTGCTGCCATAAAGGCAACTTGGTGCTTCATATACTCGGTGAGTTCATCCCAATCCGGAAGGTTATCGGGGTTCGTCTCTGTGAAGTAGTGAGTTTGGTCGAAATCGTTCCATACTAGCAGCGGATCTACCGGAAGGTTGAGTTGCCTAAGATATGTAGAGCGCGAAACCTCGTCATTCCGGAGGTTTTGGACAAGTTTATGCTCACGTTCGATGGCAGCCTTTAGCCACCGCGATTGCGCTCGAACCGGGGGTTTTTTCCGCCGAGGCCCCGGCAGATGTGAAAGTCGCCTTGGTGATATCTTCTTAGACATGCCTCCCATAGCCTGGCAATTATCAAGCTCGTCAAGTGTCAACGATCGAGGGCCAAGCCGGCAACAGACCTTATAGCACGCCGCGATAAGAGTAGAAAACTGTGTCACACGACTGTGCTACATAGCCCCACCTAGACCGCAAAAACCCAGCATTTCTGTAATTTGGTGAGCCCTGCTGGGTTCGAACCAGCGACCTACTGATTAAAAGTCAGTTGCTCTACCGACTGAGCTAAGGGCCCGCCTGCATTGACGCGGATCGCGCGTCAGGCGTGGCGCGTCACCTAGGGGGCGTGGGCGAGCGGGTCAAGCCTTTGGCGAGCCGGTGATGCAACTGCTGCACTGTCACTCCGGTAATCGGATCGCGCCAGCCAGCGGCAACGCGCGCCGCCGGACCCAGCACGAAATCGCGCTTGCGGAATTCGGGGTGCGGGATGATCAGGCTCTCGTCCGCCCAGCACCCGCCGGACCACAAGACAATGTCGAGATCGAGCGTGCGCGAGCGCCAGCGCTGCCCTTGTCGGCGACGTCCGAACAGGGCTTCCACAGCCTGCAGTTCGTCCAGCAGCTCGTGGGGTTCGAGACCGGTCGAAACCACAGCGATGCCGTTGCAATACACGCGCTGCGACGGACCTATCGGCCTGCTGCGGATCGTCGGGGACACCGCATCGATCCTGCAGTTGCGCCGCCCGATCTCATCCAGCGCCGCCCACAGGATCGCCGAAGGATCGCCATGGCGCGGATGGCGCTGGTTCGAGCCGAGCGCCACGATGTAGCGGTGCAGGCTCAGATGTCCTCGGCAAGCCGGCCGTAAAGCTGCGGGCGGCGATCGCGGAAGAAGCCCATGCCAGCACGGTGCGTGGAAGCGCGCTTGAGGTCGATCGTCCCGTGCAGCACACCGGTTTCGCTGGCGCCGAACTCGGCAAGGTAATCGCCCCATTCGTCAGAAATGAAGCTGTGCCCGTAAAAACGCTGGCCATCTTCGGTCCCGATGCGATTGGCGGCGATGACCGGCATGCAGTTGGAGACGGAATGGCCGATCATCGCGCGGCGCCACATGCGGCTGGTGTCGAGATCGGCGTCATAGGGTTCGCTGCCGATTGCGGTGGGGTAGAACAGCAGCTCTGCCCCCATCAGCGCCATGGCGCGGGCGCATTCGGGATACCACTGGTCCCAGCACACGCCCACGCCGATGCGCGTGCCGAACACGTCCCACACCTTGAAGCCAGTGTTGCCGGGGCGGAAGTAGTACTTCTCCTCATAGCCGGGGCCATCGGGAATGTGGCTCTTGCGATAGATGCCCATGACTTCGCCATCCGGGCCAATCATCGCCAGCGTGTTGTAGTAGTGGTGCCCGTCGCGCTCGAAGAAGCTGGTGGGGATGGCAATGCCGTGCGCCTTGGCGAGCTTGCGCATCTCGCGCACCGACGGGTCCGCATCGAGCGGATAGGCCATCGAGAACAGGGCCTCGTCCTCGACCTTGCAGAAATAGGGCCCGGCGAAGAGTTCGGGCGGCAGCACGATCTGCGCGCCGCCACGCGCGGCGTCTTCCACCAGCGCGGCAGTGGCGGCGATATTCTCGGCCTCGTCCCCGGGAAGGGCGAGTTGCAGGGCGGCGACGGAGATCGTGGTCATGGGTGGGACCTAAGGCCCCTGCCCCGGCAATTCAACCGCCGCCGTTTGCGATCAACGCAAGATCAGGGACGCTTGCGGAACAGCAGGGTCATGCGGTCGCTCTCGCCGATGGCCTGCAGCTTGGCCTTGGTGGCCTCGTCCGGATTGCCGCCCAGCTGCGGTGGCAGGGTCCAGACGCCGTTTGGCCAGTTCGCCGGGTCCTTGGGGTTGGCGTTGGCCTCGCTCTTGCCGACAAAGGTGAAGCCGTTGATCTCCATGAACTTGATCACGTCGGCTTCGCGCAGGTAGCCCTTCGAACCGTCGGTGAAGGAGTAGGGCGCATCAGGCTTGGCGCGGTGCTGCTCGATGCCGATCATGCCATCGGGCTTCAGCAGCTCGCGCATCTGCTTGATCTCGTGCGCGGCAAGGTTCCAGCGCAGCAGGTTGTGCATCATGCGCATGACGAGGATGCGGTCGAACGTGCCCTTTTCGCTGTCGGGAAGGACATCGAGGGTGAAGGCCGAGAAGCGCTCAGCCGGTTGACCCGACCATTCCGCAACCTCCGCCGGATACTTGGTCGCGCCTTCGCGGATGCCCGCCTTCATCTTGTCGCCGAACGCACTCGACGTGGGGTCGAAGTACAGACCGACCAGCTTGCCCTTCGGGCCGAGATAGAGCCCGAGCAGACGCGAATACCAGCCGCCGCCCGGCGCATATTCGCCCACCTTCATCGTCGGCGAAACCTGAAAGAAGCTCAGCGTCTCCGCAGGCTTGCGATAGACGTCACGGGCACGGTCCTTTTCGCGCAAGGGGTCAGCGACTGCGGCGGCAAGGGCCGGGTCGATCATGGCCGATGCCGTCTTCGCAGTCTCTGCCATTACGGGATTGGCAAGGCTGCTGCCAGCAACGGCAGCAAGCAAGGCAAGGCTCAATGAACGCATGGGGAGATTCTCCTTCGGGCCGGTGACAAGCGGGGGAGGCGTGCTTATCTCTCACTCAATTCAGGAGAATATAGCGCATGAGCGAACAAGCAACGGCCATCCTCGCAGGGGGATGCTTCTGGTGCACCGAGGCAGTGTTCCGCGACGTCATCGGCGTGAGCAATGTCGAGAGCGGCTACATCGGCGGTACGGTCGAGAACCCGACCTACAAGCAGGTCTGTTCCGGCACCACCGGCCATGCGGAAGCTATCCGCGTGACGTTCAACCCCGAAACGATCAGCCTCGACCAGATCCTCGATATCTTCCTGGCGACACATGACCCGACGCAGCTGAACCGCCAGGGCAACGACGTCGGCACGCAGTATCGCTCGGCCATGTTCCCGGCGGACGAGGCGCAGAAGGCGGCAATGGAGGCGGCGATCGAACGCGCCCAGCCCGATTGGCCGGGGCCCATCGTCACCACGATCGAACCGATGGCAACCTGGTATCCGGCCGAGGACTATCACCAGGAATATTGGGAAGGCGAAGGCCAGCGGAACCCCTACTGCCTCGCCGTAATCCCGCCCAAGCTGATGAAGCTGCGCAAGAGCTTCGCGTCGAAAGTCAAAGGCTGAGGCCTTTGATCGGCACCGGCCCGCTCCCCCACCCGGCCACCCATTCAGGGTACTCTCGCGGGTGGCCGGGTGGGGGAGCGGGCCGGTGCCGCCTCACGCGCGCAGCGCAGATAACGTGATACGCCGGTAGATGCGCTGGAGGACGGACAGGTCTTCCAGCGCCACCGCCTCGTCCTTCTTGTGCATCGTCGCGTTGCACAGACCGAATTCCACCACCGGGCAGAGGCTGCGCAGGAAGCGCGCGTCCGACGTGCCGCCGCTGGTCGAGAGTTCGGGGTCGAGGCCGGTCTCGGCCTTCACCGCCTCGGCGATCAGCGTCGAGTAGTCACCCGGCAGGGTGATGAAGCTCTCGCCGGAAATGACAGCACGAACCTCACCCTTGTGCCGCCGCGCCACGTCCTCGACCATCGCGACCAGCCCCGCCCCGGTGTGACGATCGTTGAAGCGGATCGAGATGCGCGCGCGCGCCTCGGCGGGGATCACGTTGGTCGCCTTGTTGCCCACTTCAAGGTCGGTGATCTCTAAGTTCGACGGCTGGAACCACTCCGTGCCCTCGTCCAGCACCAGCGCGTCAAGGTCAGCCAGCAGCGCGATCAGGCGCGGGATCGGATTGTCGGCGAGGTGCGGATAGGCAACGTGGCCCTGCGCGCCCTTGCAGGTGATCCACATGTTGACCGAACCGCGACGGCCGATCTTCACCATATCGCCCAGACGGTGGACCGAGGTCGGCTCGCCTACCAGGCACAGGTCCGGCTCTGTCTTCATTTCGCGGATCAGTTCGATCAGCGGCACCGTGCCGTAGCGCGCCGGGCCTTCCTCGTCGCCAGTGATGATGAAGCTTAGCGTTCCGGCCTCGGCCGGAACCTCGGCCGCAGCGGCAACCATCGCGGCGATCGAGCCCTTCATGTCGACCGCGCCGCGCCCGTAGAGCAGCTCGCCCCGGCGCTCGGCCTTGAACGGACCAGTCGTCCAGCCCTCACCCGGCGGGACGACATCGAGGTGCCCGGCAAAAGCGAAGTGCCGCGAGCCTTCAGGACCACGCCGGATCGCGAACATGTTCTCGACCGGGCCGTCGGGTGCTTCGCCCGCCACGAAGCGATGGATTGCGAACCCTAGCGGTTCGAGCATTCCTTGCAGGCAGTCGAATACCGCGCCGGTTGCGGGCGTCACGCTTTCGCAATCGATCAGCTGCTCGGCCAGGATTACAGGATCAAGAGACATCAGCGCGCGGGCTCCTCGAACTGCTCGATGGTCCAGCCCTCGCTCTCGGCGGCTTCGATCCACTGTTGCATCCAGTCGTGCGTCCAGACCGCTTCCATGTAGGTCATGGCGAAGCCGGGCACAGGCACGCCGTAGGTCATGAAGCGGGAGACGACGGGGGCATAGATGATGTCAGCGGCGCAGAAGGTGCCGAACAGGAAGGGCCCGCCCTTGCCGAACCGCGCCCGCGCCTCGGCCCAGAGCGAGAGGATGCGCACGATGTCGGCGCGAACCTCGGCGCTGATCTCAACGCCCTCGACACGCTTGCGGATGTTCATCGGCAGGCTGCGGCGCAGCGGCAGGTAGCTCGAATGCATCTCGGCCACCATCGAGCGGGCCATGGCGCGCGCGGTTTCGTCCTTGGGCCAGAAGCGGTCGCGCCCGACCTTGTCGGCAAGGTAATCGATGATCGCGAGGCTGTCCCAAACCACGGGTGCGTCCTCGCCATCGCCGTCCCACAGGATCGGCACTTTTCCCGAAGATGGTGCAAGTTCGTCGGTCCGGCGCGCTTCGTCCCAGTCCTCGCCGTAGAGCGGGACGGTGATTTCCTCGAAGTGCAGGCCGGACTGCTTGCACGCCAGCCAGCCCCGCAGCGACCAGCTGGAGTAGTTCTTGTTGCCGATGATCAGCTTCATCGTGTTCGCCCTGTTACGCCTGCGAGCCGCGTAGCCGTTCAGGTTCGCTGTGTCGACCGTGAACGGGTTTACACGGTTTACACAGTTCAAGGAGTGTATCGTCTCGATCCCTCGTAGAGCTTCGTGGAGGCGATATCCGTTCAGCAGAGCGGGCGCCGTCACGGCCTCACGCAAGGTTTGGCCGAAGGAATTGCGGGCGGGGAGGAGAGGATCGCGGTAGGGCATGGCGCGAAGGCTGCGTCATGCGTGCGGCTGTAGGACAGCGTTTATCGTTCCGGAATGGCGGAGTGTTGGAAATGGTCGGCGGTTTTCGCCGCTTGCCCACCCCCGACCCCTCCCGCTTGCGGGAGGGGAGATTGCGTTAGGCCCCTCCCACCTGCGGCCGGGGAGGAATAACTGACGCGCTCGTCATTCAGAAAAGAGAGATGTTAGATTAACGAATCCTGCAGCACGGCGGCGCGCAGTTCCTCGATGCCCATCTTCTTTTCGGAAGAGGTGACGAGCACTTCGGGATAGGCGGCCGTGCGCTTGCGCGCTGCAGCGATGGTCTCGGCCGTGACGGCTTCGAGTTCGCTGGCCTTGATCTTGTCTGCCTTGGTCAGCACGACGCGATAGCCGACGCCCGCTTCATCGAGCATCTGCATCATGTCCTCGTCCACCGGCTTCACGCCGTGGCGGCTGTCGATCAGCAGCAGCGTGCGCTTCAGGACGACACGTCCGCGCAGGAAATCGCGGACCAGCCGGCGCCACTGCTCGACCACCTTGGGCGGGGCCTTGGCGAAGCCATAGCCCGGCATGTCGACCAGGCGCAGGCGCGTCGGCTCGCCCACTTCGAAGTAGTTCAGTTCCTGCGTGCGCCCCGGCGTGACCGAGGTGCGCGCAATCGACTTGCGCCCGGTCAGCGCGTTGAGCAGCGACGACTTGCCGACGTTCGATCGGCCGGCAAAGGCGATCTCGGGCACGTCAGGATCGGGCAGGTGCTTGAGCGCAGGGGCCGACTTGAGGAACTCGACGCGCCCCGCAAAGAGGAGGCGCGCCTGTTCGATCAGTTCGGCGCGGGCAGCTTGTTCTTCAGGTGTCACCGCGTTTTCGGCTTCCGGTTGGCAGCAGGCTTCTGCTCACGCGCGACCGAGCGGTCGACATCGAGCTGGTCCTTGTCGGCCTGCGCCTTCAACTGCGGGTGCTTGCTGTAGAGGTACTTCTGCTGCGCGATGGTCAGGATGTTCGAGGTGATCCAGTAGATCAGCAGGCCTGCCGCGAAGGGCGCCATCACGAACATCATCATCCACGGCATGATCGCGAAGACCTGCTGCTGCGCCGGGTCCATCGCCGCCGGTTGCAGCTTGAACTGCAGCCACATCGTGATGCCGAGCAGGATCGCCAGCACGCCGATGGCGAGGAAGCTGGGCGGGGTGAACGGCAGCAGGCCGAAGAGGTTCAGCACGTGCAGCGGATCGGGCGCGGACAAGTCCTTGATCCACAGCGCGAACGGCTGGTGCCGCATTTCGATGGCCAGCGTCAGCACCTTGTAGAGCGCGAAGAACACCGGGATCTGCAGGAACATGGGAAGGCAGCCGGCCAGCGGATTGACCTTCTCTGTCTTGTACAGCTCCATGATCTTCTGCTGCTGGGTCTGCTTGTCGTCCTTGTAGCGTTCCTGCAGCGCCTTCATCTTGGGCTGCAGCGCGCGCATCGCCGCCATCGAGGCGAACTGGCGCTGGGCGATCGGGAACATCACACCGCGCACGATCAGCGTCAGCAGGATGATCGCCACGCCGAAGTTCTTGACCAGCTTGAACAGCGAATCGAGCAGCCAGAAGATCGGCTTTTCGAACCAGCGGAACCATCCCCAGTCGATCGCGAGGCTGAAATTGGTGACGCCAGTGGCTTCGTACTTCTCGAGAACCGAATTTTCCTTGGCACCGGCAAACAGACGGACCGTCTGGCTCTGCGCCTTGCCCGGGGCGATGGACACGCCGGGATAGATCAGGTCGGCGCGGAACACGTTGTTGCCAAGCGAACGCAGCGAACCTTCGGCCTTGGCCCCGGCATCCGGGATCAGCGCCGAGAGCCAGTAGATATCGGTAAACCCGATCCAGTTGGTTGCACCCTTGAGCGCGACGGCTTGGCCGGGGGCTTCGGTCACGGTGGAATAGTTGTTGTCGAAGTTCACCGAGCCATCGAGCGCGGCAATCGGCCCCGAATGGAGCTGCCAGGTATCCACGCTTGCCGTCTTGTCGGTGCGATTGACCAGCGCGAAGGGCTTTACCACGACCGGTGCGGCGCCGGTGTTGGCGACGCTCTGCGTTGCGGTGATCATGTAATCGCTGTCGATCGCGTATTTGATCGCGAAAGTCTGGCCGGTGGGATTGGTCCAGCGTAGCGTGACCGGGGTCTGCGGTGTCAGCCTTGCGCTATCGGCCTGCCAGACGGTGTTGGTGTCGGGCGTCGCTACGCCCTCGCCCACCCAGCCGATCTGGGCATAGTGCTGCGCTGGCGTGCCCGCAGGCGAGAACAGGCGCACGGGCGGGCTGTTCTTGTCGACGTTCTCGCGGTGACGGACCAGCGTCACGTCATCGACGAGCGCGCCCTTGAGGTTGATCGAACCCTTGAGGCCCGGCGCGTCGATAGCGACACGGTTGCCGGCGGCGAGTTCGGCGCGCAAGTCCTTCTTCTCGAGCGCGATGTCAGCCGCGTTCTGCAGTCCGCCTTCGCGCGTGGGCTTTGCGGCATCGGTGCTGGCAGCGGTCGCTGCCGCCTGTGGCTTTGCCGGCGGCGCGGGGTAGAACCAGCGCATGGCCGCTTCCCAGCCGATCAGCAGCAGACCCGTCAGGATCACTGCCATTATGACGTTGCGCTGATTCTGCACCGTGTTCGCGTCCTAAATCTTGAAGTCGTCTTGGTCAGGGCACCCGGCCTAAGGTACGGGATCATAGCCGTGCCCGCCCCAGGGATGGCAGCGCAATAGCCGCTTCGCTGCGAGCCAGCCACCCTTAATCGCGCCGTGCTTTTCGAGCGCTTCGATCGCATATTGCGAGCACGAAGGGCTGTAGCGGCAGGATGGCGGAAGCACGCGCGAAGGGCCGAGCTGCCAGCCTCGGGCAATGAGGATGAGCAGGCGCTTCACTTGCCCCTGCCGTGGCTGGAACGCTGACCGCCACGCTTTCTCGGCGGGTCGCCCTTGCCTGCAGCGGCGCGGGACAGGGCGACGGCCAATTCCTCGCGCAGCAGGGCAAAGTCGCGCTCGACGCCGCCTTCACGGCCGATCATCACGTGGTCTGCGCCGGCAATGCCGGCATCAGGCAGGGCTTCGCGCAGCAGGGCGCGGAAGCGGCGCTTCATGCGGTTGCGGACGACCGCGTTGCCGATCTTCTTGGTGACGGTAACGCCGAAGCGAAGGTCGGCCTCTTCGGCAGGCACGACGTCACGGTTCACCAACAGCACGAATCCGGGCCTTGCGACCCGGATTCCGCGATTGGCAGCAACGAAGTCTGCCCGTTTCCGGATGGTGGCGATTCGGGTCATCCCCGCCTTCGCCGGAACCGGATCTATGCTGAAAGGCTTAGGCCGACAGCTTCTTGCGGCCACGCGCACGGCGGGCGGCGAGAACCTTACGACCACCGACAGTGGCGGTGCGGGCGCGGAAGCCGTGGCGGCGGGCACGCACGAGGTTGCTGGGCTGGAAAGTGCGCTTCATGGCTTTTCTCTTCTATATCGAATCTGTGGACTGGCACTTGCCGCGGGACAAAGCGCCGGAATCAGGGGGTGGCCGATAGGCGACAAGGCGATTTGCGTCAACCCTGCAGGCAAAGGCACAAGCGCTTCAATACATTGCCGATGCAAGCCATAGGGTCTAGGCCCCCCGGATGAACAGGGAAAACGAATCCCTCCTCAAGGAGATGAGGCTGCACTGGTGGCAACGCGCGCCGCGGATCCCCACGCTTGCGTTGTTCGCAGTCGTCGCCCTGGCGCTGATCGGCACCTTCTCGTTGATCATTGCCACGGTCGAGGTCGAACGCACCCAGCGCCAGCAGGCCGCCCGCACCAGCGGCATCATCGCTTCGCTCGACGAGATCGTGCGCGCCACGATGAGCGGCGAGACCGGCCAGCGCGGCTACTTCATCACCAGCGACACCCGCTACCTCGAACCCTACCGCGAAGGCCAGGGCCGCTATGCCGCCGGCATGCGCGCATTGCGTGACCGCATGGGGCCGGACCTGCCGGCAGAGCAGGCGAATCTCGTTGCCGAGATTGCGCGGCTGGGCGACGCCAAGTGGGCCGAGATGGCCGGCGTGGTCGACCTTGTCGAACAACGCCGCATTCCCGACGCCCACGCCCGGCTGCTGTCCGACGAAGGCCAGCTCGCCATGAACGGCTTGCGCAAGGCCGTCGCCCGGCTGGAAGACATCGAGCGCGTGCGTCTGGATCAGGCGGCGCAGCGCGCGGCCAATGCCGAGGCGCGCATCCTGCCTTCGCTGGCCGCGCTGTTCGTGGTGATCGTCTGCGCCTTGGCGCTGGGGCTGTGGCAGGCGATCCGCAAGGCCGAGGCCGAGGCTCTGGCAGAGGGCGCCGCCGCCATTGCCGAAGCGCGCGACCGGGCCGATCTGCTGGCCAAGGAGCTCAACCACCGCGTCAAGAACCTGTTCGCGGTGATCCTCGCCATCGTCAAGATGAGCGCGCGGGGCGATGCCGCTGCCGCCCCCGCGGTGGATCGCATCGCCAAGCGCATCCACGCGCTCGTCACCGCGCACGAGGTCACGCAAGGGTCGGGCAAGGACCAGACGGTCGACCTGGCCGAGCTGATCGGCAAGGTCATCGCGCCGTACCGTTCTTCCAGCGAGCGGTGCGAACTCGATGGCGGCACGGTGAACCTGCCGGGTCGGCACGCGGTGCCGCTGGGCCTCGTCCTGCATGAACTGGCGACCAACGCCGTGAAGTACGGCGCCTGGTCCGCTCCCGGCGGCCTGCTGCGCATCCGCTGGGAGAGCGAGGACTCGCGCGCCAAGGTGATCTGGGAAGAGATTGCCGCCGGGGAAGCGGCTGGACCGACAGAGCAAGGCCGCGAAGGCTTCGGCTCAGCCCTGATCCGCTCGTCCGAGCGTCAGCTGGGCGGCACGATCGTCCGCCGCTTCGAAGCACGCGGCATCGTCGTGGAAATGGACTTCACGCTTGAAGGCGGAGAGGCCTGAACCTCTCCGCCCGCGTTGCCGTCAGCCGTGCTTGGATTCGCGCAAGGGCGTGACCATTCCCGGCGTGATGAAGCCAAGCGGTCCCGGATTCATGGCGCGCTTCTTCAGCTCGCCCTTCATCCGGCCGTACTCTTCCTCCATCTGTTCGGTCACCGTCGCGCGTGACGCCTCCAGTGCACCGGCGAAGTCCTCCGCGGTGACCTGATCGACATTGCCGCCCGCACGGCGAATGGCGTTAAGGCCAGCGCGACGCACCACGTCTTCGAGATCGGCACCGGTGAAGCGCTCGGTCTCGCGCGCGATACGACCAAGGTCCACATCGCCAGCCAGCGGCATGTTGCGGGTGTGGATGCCAAGGATGTGCTCGCGGCCCTCGACGCTCGGCGTGCCGACATAGATCAGCTCGTCGAAGCGGCCCGGACGCAGGAGCGCCGGATCGACCAGATTCGGGCGGTTGGTCGCGCCGATCAGCACCACCGACTGCAGTTCCTCCAGCCCGTCCATCTCGGCAAGGATGGTGTTGACCACCCGCGCCGTGACATTCGGCTCGCCCTGCCCGCTGCCGCGCGCGGGAACGAGGCTGTCGATCTCGTCGATGAACACCACGCAAGGTGCGACCTGGCGCGCGCGCGCAAAGAGCCGGGCAATCTGCTGCTCGCTCTCGCCGTACCACTTGGACAGCAGGTCGGACGACTTGATCGCGATGAAGTTGGCCTCTGCTTCCTTGGCCACGGCCTTGGCCAGCAGCGTCTTGCCGGTGCCGGGCGGACCATAGAGCAGGAAGCCCTTGGCCGGATGAATGCCGAGGCGGTGGAAGGCCTCGGGATTCTTGAGCGGCAGTTCGACGCCCTCGCGCAGCTTGTCCTGCGCATCGTCGAGGCCGCCGATGTCGGCCCAACCGATGGTTGGCGCCTGCACCATGACTTCGCGCATCGCCGATGGCTGCACGCGCTTCAATGCCTGCAGGAAGTCGTCGCGCTCCACGCGCAGGTTGTCGAGCACGTCCTGCGGGATCGTCTGCTGCTCGAAATCGAGCTGCGGCATGATCCGGCGCACTGCCTCGATCGCCGCTTCGCGGGCCAGCGCCGCAAGGTCGGCACCGACGAAGCCATGCGTGGTGCGGGCCAGTTCCTGCAGATCGACGTCCTCGGCCAGCGGCATGCCGCGGGTGTGAATGCCGATGATCTCGCGGCGACCGGATTCGTCCGGCACGCCGACGACGATCTCGCGGTCGAACCGGCCGGGCCGGCGCAGCGCTTCGTCGATCGCATCGGGGCGATTGGTCGCCGCGATCACGACAAGGTTGGACCGGCTGTGCAGTCCGTCCATCAGCGTCAGCAACTGCGCAACCAGCCGCTTCTCCGCCTCGCCGTGAACCTCGCTGCGCTTGGGCGCGATCGAATCGATTTCGTCGATGAACACGATCGAGGGCGCGTTGCGGGTCGCTTCCTCGAACACCTCGCGCAGACGTTTCTCGCTCTCGCCATAGGCCGATCCCATGATTTCGGGGCCGTTGATGGTGAAGAACGAGGCATCGCTTTCATTGGCCACGGCACGCGCCAGACGCGTCTTGCCGGTCCCCGGCGGGCCGTGCAGCAACACGCCCTTGGGCGGATCGACGCCCAGGCGCGTGAACAGTTCGGGATAGCGCAGCGGCAGTTCGACCATCTCGCGCAGTTGCCGGATGGTATCGCCCATGCCGCCGACGTCGTCATAATTGACGTCGGCACGGCTCGAGCGTGGCTCCTCGTATTCGGGCCGCAGTTCCACCTCGGTGTTCTCGTCGATGTGGACCACGCCCTTCGGGCTGGTCGAGACCACGGTCAGGCGGATCTGGGTCAGCGCGAAGGCAGGCGCATTGAGCATCTGGCGCAGCTGTGGCGGCATGTCGGTGCGGTTGACCTGCTGCTGCCCGGCGGTCGCCACGAGATCGCCCGTCACCAGCGGACGCCCGGCAAAGTTGCGCTTCAGCGCCACGGCCGGTCCTTGCAGGCGCAGTTCCTTTTGCGCGGGCGCGAAGACGACGCGCTGCGCAGGCCGCGAATCGATCTTGCGCACTTCCACGTGCTCACCCGAACCGACATCGGCGTTGGCGCGCTGGAGGCCATCGAGGCGGATCAGTTCCAGCCCCTCGTCCTCGGGATAGGGCTGGATCACCCGCGCCGCCGTGGCGCGCTTGCCGACGATCTCGATGACGTCGCCTTCGGTCACGCCCAGCTGCGACATCACGTGCCGACTGATGCGGGCAATGCCGTGGCCGCTTTCTTCCTGACGAGCACCCGCAACCTGAAGGCGCACGGTGCGCGCATCGGTCCGGGCTTCGGTTGCCGCATCTGCCATGAGCTTTAAGAAATCCCCTTGAGCTATCGACGGGTTCCGATGTGGGAACCGGCAATCAGGATTTCAAACGCGGGAGGCCTGCGAAGGTTGCGAAGAGCTTCGCTCCGCCCGGAACGCAGGCAAAAAAAGACCCGGCAGTTGCCCGCCGGGTCGGAAAGTTTTGGGAGAGGATGCCTGAAAGGCAGGTTCTGTATGCACTGCACACATATATTGTGCAATTGCGAAATGATCGGGATTGATTGCAGTTTTTGCAATTTATCGCATAAACCGCTGTTTTACAGGGATTTTGCAGTTGTTTCAGGCGTAACGATACCAGGTCGTTCCGTTCGCAATTGTTTGCAGGCATGTCGTGCGACTCGTCGTTGTGCAGCGCACAAGCGTGATTTGGATACCATCAGCGCGCGCAGCCACGCTGGGTGTCGTTGCCGAGACGCCGTGTCACGGTGAAGGGATAGACCGTGTCCGACATGCCGTCCGAACAGGACCCTGCACTGACTTCAAGCACCAGCGCCCTCCCCTCGACCTGGCCGGAGAGAATCGCCTTCCCTTCGACATCCTGCCGTTTCACCGGAACGACCAGTCCATCGGGCTGCTCGGGCGTGGACCACGAGAGCTTGTCCACGTCCACCCGCGCAGACCAGAACGGCTCGGTGCCGATGGCGCGAAAAGATGGCGGCACCGGCGCTGGCATCACTGCGGCCGCTTCGGTTGCTACCAGCGCAGGCGGCTCGGCAGGCGGCATGGAATCGGCTTCGACTGCGGCTGCACTTTCCCCCGCCACGCCGGTCGGTCCGGTTGCCGGCTCCGGAGAGCAGGCCGCAAGCGAGACAGTGACCATCAGGGCGAGCGCGGGAAGCGAGCGGATCGTTGTCATTGCCGCATTCTGGCTCGCACCCGGGCTGCGTCGCAACCGGGCCCCAGGCGTCAATGCGCCAGCAGCAGCGGAATCTGCGACCGGTCGAGCATTTCGCGCGACACGCCGCCCATCAGCAGTTCCCGCAGGCGGCTGTGCCCGAACAGGCCCATGACGACGAGGCCGGCGCCGAGACTGCGGGCGCATTCCTCGATCGTGAAGGCGATCGAACCGTTGCGCTCCTTTTCATGCACTTCGGCATGGATTCCGTGGCGCGAGAGATAGCAGGCCGCATCGACCGCCGGGAAGGTATCGTCCTTCTCGCGCACGGTCAGGATATGCACCGACTTCGCCATCGCCAGGAACGGCAAGGCAGCGCGCAGGGCGTTGGCGGATTCATGCCCGCCGTCCCAAGCGATCAGCACCGGTGCCGCGAAATCGAGCATCGGCGCGCCGCGTGGCACCGCCAGCACAGGGCTGCGCACGCCAAGAACCAGTTCCTCGACGCTGGGATCGTCCAGCGTGGCCACGATCAGGTCGGCAAAGCGCGCGGCGGCCGCTGCAGCTTCGACCCGGCCGTTGTCGTCTATCGCGACGTCGAAAGCGACGTCCTGCGGAGCCAGCCGGGCATCGAGCTCGCGCGCAAACGCCTCGTCGGCCTCACGCGCTTCGTTGATTGCGGCAGCGGAAATGGCGGCACCGCCGAACGGCTCCCACGCCGCCATTTGCGCGAACGGAGTCGCGATCACGAAGGTGACATGCCCTCCGGTCTTGCGGGCCAGCGCCAGCGCAGTTTCCACGCGGTCGTTCAGGGTTTCGGACTTTTCGACGGGGCAAAGAATGGAGCGCATCGGGATCCTCCTGTCCTTCAATGGGAAAAGTCTGCCTTCGCCGCCGTCAACATACGATGATCCACATCAAAACGGAGGAAAAATCCGATGGCCTTGTCCGATTTCACCGATCGGTTAAGGCTGCGCGCCACACAAAGGGAGGCACGATGGCGTACGCAGCGGTGATTTTCGATTTTGGCGGAGTGATCACCTCCTCCCCGTTCGAGGCGTTCAACCGGCTCGAGGCGGAACGGGGCCTGCCGCAGGACTTCGTCCGTTCCGTCAATGCCCGCAACGGCGATACCAACGCCTGGGCGCTGTTCGAACGCGCCGAGATCGACAGCGCCGAATTCGACCGCCGCTTTGCGCAAGAGGCCCGGGCGCTTGGCCACGAGCTTGATGGCGCGTCGGTCCTGGCCGTCCTTGCCGGCGCGGTGCGTCCGGCGATGGTGTCGGCGCTCGATCGGCTGAAGGCAGAAGGCTACCGGCTTGGCTGCATCACCAACAACGTGCCCGCCGGCCACGGTGCCGGCATGGCCCGCAGCGCCGACGCGCACGACGAGCTCGAACAGATCTTCGCCCGCTTCGAACACGTCATCGAAAGCAGCAAGGCGGGCGTGCGCAAGCCCGATCCGCGCATCTACCTGATGATGTGCGAGACGCTGGGCCTCGCCCCGGCGCAATGCGTCTACCTCGATGACCTCGGCATCAACTGCAAACCGGCCGCCGCGCTGGGGATGCAGGCGATCAAGGTGACCAGCGGCGAACAGGCCCTGGCCGACCTCGGGCAGGTTCTCGGCCTTTCCTTTTGACCTGCATGGCGGCTAGGCTGGAGGCATGACACCCGAAGAGCTCAAGGCCCTTGTCCGCACCGTGCCGGACTTTCCCGCACCCGGCATCCTGTTCCGCGATATCACCACGCTGATCTCGCACGGGACCGGGCTTGCCGCCAGCATCGGCCACCTGGCGCGGATGGCGCAGGACGCCGGTGCCGAGGCGATCGCCGGGATGGAGGCACGCGGATTCATTTTCGGTGCTGCGGTAGCGGCGCATATGGGCCTCGGTTTCGTGCCGGTACGCAAGCCCGGCAAGCTGCCGGTCAAGACCATCGGCATCGACTATGCGCTCGAATACGGGCGCGACCGGCTGGAGATCGATCCTACGGCCATTCCCGCAGGCCAGCGCGTGGTCATCATCGATGACCTGATCGCCACGGGCGGTACTGCCCTTGCGGCAACGGAACTCCTGCGCACGGCAGGCGCGGACGTCACTCACGCGCTGTTCGTGATAGACCTCCCCGACCTCCACGGCGCCGCCCGCCTGCGCGACGCCGGGCTGACGGTAGAGGCGCTGATGGATTTTCCGGGGCACTGAACTGCCGTGTTTGATCTGGAAGAACTGCAGCGCACAGGCGCGGTAAGACTGCCACAATTGGCTTTGCCGCTGCTGTCAGCGATTGATGCTGTTAACTGCGGTCTACCGGCCGAGCGCGCAGGGCTGAGATTGAAGGGACAACCGGGCCTGCGGCCACTACTCGATCATCGGAGTTTGATAGGACAAGCGGCATGTCACGCGCTTGGAGCGCATGCCCAACCTGTCCGCGCACTCCTCTTCGACAAGAGCGAACGGACGAACTGGGCCTTGGGCTGGCATCAGGACCGAACGATTTGTGTGGCCGAGAGAATCGAGACGCCCGGCTTCGGTCCTTGGACCAACAAGCAGGGCATGGTTCACGTCGCCCCGCCTGAAAGCATCTTGCGGGACATGGTCACGCTGCGCATTCATCTGGATGCCGTGCCGGAAACCAATGCGCCGTTGCTGGTTGCTTCCGGATCACATCGGCTTGGTCGAATCCCGGAACGGCAAGTGGCTGCAATCATCGAGCAAAGCCAAATCCTGACGTGCCTCGCCGAGAGGGGAGACGTCTGGCTTTATTCGACACTCATTCTTCACGCGTCAGACGCTGCCACCCAGCCGATGCATCGCCGGGTGCTGCAAGTCGATTACTCGGCCTTGGCTTTACCCAACGGCCTTGAGTGGGCCGGAGTCTGAAACTCCGGCGACCACATCGCGCCACTCATTCCACCAGCATCAGCGCGTCGAGTGCTACCACGCCCTCACCCTTGGGGTGCAGGATCACCGGGTTGAGGTCGATCTCGCGGATCGAGGGTTCGGCGCGCAGGACCTGGCCAACCTTTACGATCAGGGCCGCGAGCGCCGGAACGTCCAGCGCGGGTGAACCGCGATAGCCGCTGAGCAGCGCTGAGCTCTTGAGCTTCATCAGTTCGGCCTCGACCGCAGCCTGCGTCAGGTCTGCAGTCAGCAGGCGCACGTCCTGCAGGATCTCCGCGGTCACGCCGCCGAAACCTGCGAGCACGACCGGACCCCATTCGGGATCGTTCTTGGCACCGACGATCATCTCCATGCCGCGCTTGCCCATCGCTTCGATCAACACGCCATCCAAGCGGATCGACGCGGAGTAGGCTGCGACGTTGGCATGGATGCGGTCCCACGCCTCGCGCACGGCAGCGGCATCGACAAGGTTGAGAATCACGCCGCCGGCATCGCTCTTGTGCCCAAGCGCTGCGGCCTGCGCCTTCATCGCCACCGGATAGCCGACGGCATCGGCAGCCGCTACCGCGGCATCGGCGCTGTCGGCAAAGCCGCCCTTGGGGAAGCTCACGCCCAGCGGGCCGAGCAGTTCCTTCGACTTGTATTCCGGGATCACGCCGTGGACATCGGCAAGGCCGGGCAGCGGTGTTGCCGGAAGGTCGTTGGCGGAAAGGTCCTGAGCGGACCAGTGCGTCAGCCGGGTCACGGCACGCAGTGCGCGTTCGGTGGTGGGGAACCACGGAATGCCGGCCGCCCGCAGCGCGGCGATGCGCTCGGCCGGAACCTCGGCGCCTTCGTCGAGCCCGGCGAAGATCACCGGCTTGGTGAGCGTCTTGCCTTCCACAGCGGCGAGGATCGGCGGGAACTTGATCTTGCAGGTGATCGGTTCGGCCTGGATGATCCCGGCGAAGACCGTGCCGACGCGGTCGTCTTCCAGCAGGGCCTCGACGCAGCGGGTGTAGATAGCCGGCTCGGACAGACCCTGCGCGGTGATGTCGAGCGGATTGGACACCGGCACGAACGGCGGCAGCGCCGCGCGCAGCAGTGGCGAATCCTCGTCGTGCAGATCGGCCAGCGGCAGGTCGAGCTCTTCAGCGAGGTCGAGCGTCAGCGCCTTGAAGGCCCCGGATTCGCCCAGCACCGCGGTCTTGCCCGAAGGCAGCGCCGGACAACGCACCGCGATCTCGGCAATGTCGCCCAGCTCCTCCAGCGTTTCGGCAAAGATCACGCCGGCACGTGCCACCATGGCCCGCATCAGCTTGTAGTCGCCCGCCATCGCGCCGGTGTGCGTTGCCGCCGATTCGCGCGCCGCGCTCGATTTGCCGGGGTGCAGCAGGACCACCGGCTTGCCAGCCGCCTTCGCCCGCCGCGCCGCAGCGAGGAACGCCTGCGGCTTGCGGAACTGTTCGACGATCATCGCGATCACGTGCGTATCGTCCTGGTCGACCAGCCAATCGACATAGTCCTCGACCCCGCTGGCTGCCTCGTTCCCGGTCGAGACCGAGTAGGAGACACCGGCATCGCGGGCGAGCAGCATCGTGCCGAGCACCGCCGCCATCGCGCCCGATTGCGAAACGATGCCGATCGCCCGCTTGCCAGCTGGCGGGACGGCATTGGTTTCCACGAAGGTCAGCGGAATGCGATCGACATAGTTGACCAGGCCAAGGCAGTTCGGCCCTTCGACCACCATGCCCGCTTCATGCGCGATGCGCGCGATCTCGCGCTGTTCGGCCAGGCCTTCCTCGCCGCCTTCGGCAAAGCCGGCCGAGAAGATCACCACGCCGCCGCACTTGCGCTCCGCCAGGCCCTTCACGGCATCCAGCACGCCGGCGCGCGGGATCGCCAGCACGGCCACATCCACACCTTCGGGAAGCGCGTCGACCGAGGCGAAGCAGCGCTTGCCCATGATCTCGTCACGCTTCGGGTTCACCGGATAGACGGCACCAGCATAGCCGTTGCGATCGAGATTGGTCAGCAGCGTTGCACCAAGCGCGCCGGGCTTGTCCGATGCGCCGACGACGGCGACGGACTTCGGGCGCAGGAAACGATCAAGCGCAGCGTGGGACAGACTCGCAACAACGGCCATGGCATCCTCCGATTTCGCTATGCGCTATAACAATTATCGGAAGGACGGCAAGTGGGCGTTGTGGTCAGGCCTGCACGACCCTTTGGTGCAGGACACCGAACGGTGCGCGGCCCGAAGCATCGACCGCTTCCATCCGCACCGTATCGCCAAAGGCCATGAATGCGGTCCTGGGTTCGCCTTCGTCCAGCACTTCGATTCCGCGCCGCTCGGCAATGCAGGACGAGCCGATCTCGCGGAAGTTTTCGTTGGAGACCGTACCCGATCCGATCACCGTGCCCGCCACCAGATCGCGCGTGCGCGCGGCGTGGGCGACGAGTTCGTGGAAGCCAAAGCCCATCGCATGGCCATTGGCGGCACCGAAGCGCTTCCCGTTCCAGTCGACCAGCAGGTCGAGGCAGACGCGTCCATCCCTCCATGCATCGCCGAGTTCATCGGGCGTCACGGCGAAGGGCGCCATTGCGCAGGCTGGCTTGGCACCGACCCAGCCGAAGCCGGTCTTCATTTCCGGCCCCGCGAGCGTGCGCAGCGACCAGTCGTTGATCTGAACGACAAGCCGGATGTGCTGCATCGCCTCGGCAGCGCCTGTCCCCATCGGCACGGCATCGACAATTACCCCGAACTCGCCCTCGAAATCGATGCCGAGGTCGGTCGAAGGGAAGCGCGCTTCGGTCCCCGTCGCCATGAAGGTATCGGACATGCCCTGGTACATCAGCGGCACGTCGGTCTTGGGCTTGGTGATCCCCAGCACCGCGTCCATCAGGTCCCCATGGCTCTGGAAGGCTGAACCATCGAGCCACTGCCAGGCACGGGGCAACGGTGCGAGCAGCCTTGCCCCATCAAGCGTTTCGGGAAACGCGGCGATGGCCTGCAATGCCGGCGAGAACGCCTCCCAGCCCTCGACCAGTTCCTGCAAGGTCGCGGCCGGAGCATAGGCGAAGCCATCGCCTTGCGGCGAGACCACGATCAGCCGCCCGTCGCGAGTACCGTTGTCGATTGTGGCGAGGCGCATGTCATTCTCCCGATGCTGTCTTGCCCCGACGCCTAGTCCGCGCCGGGCGAGACAGCAAAGGAATGGTATTTATTGCCCGGCATAAACGCTGTGAATGAAACGTCAGCCTTCGCGTGCGCAGTCTCGCCCCGTGCTACCCCTTAAACGCTGGCAAACCAGATCACGTGCTTTGCACCCTTGCCATTGGTGCGGGCGCGCACTTCCACTTCATCGACGTTGAAACCTGCTGCCTTGAGGCGCTGGGTAAAATTGGCATCCCTTGCCGCAGACCAGATCGCCAGCACGCCGCCGGGGCGCAGTGCATCCATCGCCGTGCGCAGCCCGCGCATCGTGTAAAGCCGGTTGTTGCCCGCCCGCACCAGCCCATCGGGTCCGTTGTCGACATCGAGCAGGATGGCATCGTACCCGGTCCCGCCCACCGACAGCGCATTGGCCGAGATCACGTCGGCCACGTCGGTCATCACCAGCCGCACGCGCGGATCGCCGAGGCAGCCTGCTTCCAGTTCCGCCATCGGCCCCTTGGCCCACTGGATGATTTCGGGCACCAGTTCGGCCACGGTCACGTGCGCGTCGGCCGGAAGCTTCTCCAGCGCGGCGCGAAGGGTGAAGCCCATGCCATAGCCGCCGATCAGCATCGCCGGCCGCTGCGCCCTGGCAATCCGGGCGATGCTTTGCGTGGCGAGTGCAATCTCCGAACCGTTCTGCCGCGTGCTCATCAATTCGTTGTGGCCGAGCACGATCATGAAATCGCGGTCGTGCCTGTAGAGCTTCAGCTCTTCGCCATCGGGCACTCGTGCCGTGCCGAGAAGTTCGCGTGCTATCATCTCTGAAGCCCTAGTCTGCGGGAACCGCAGCCACAAGGCGCACGTTGCCTCAACCGACGGATTCGGAGACAAGACGATGCGCAAGATGATGCTCATGGCCGGTATCGCCGCTTTCGCGGCCAGTGCCCCGGCCCTCGCCCAAGGCAATGGGAACGGCAACGGAAACGGCCACAGCAAGGGCGGCGGCGGCCCGGCCAAGGCCGAGAAAATGGATCGCGGGGGCCAGAAAGGCCCCGAGAAGGCCAAGGGTCCTGACAGGGCAAAGGGCCCTGACAAGCGCGCCGAAATGCGCCCGGAAAAGTCCCGCGGCAACGACGCGCGGCAAATGCCCCAGCAGGCCATGCGCGGCAACAATGACGAGGACCCCGGGAAGGACTGGGACCGCGACAACGGTGCGAAGGCTTTCGATAAGGTCGAACGCCAAGCCAACCGTGGCGGCGACGGCCGCGTTGACCGAGGGGACGACCGCAACGTCATCCGCGTGGCAAGCCGCCAATGGCAGGACGGCCGCTATCGTTACGACGACCGCCGCTTCCTGATTCCGGTCGCGAGCGATTGCCCTCCCGGCCTTGCCAAGAAGAACAACGGCTGCCTGCCGCCGGGCCAGGCCCGCCAGATCCGGGACTCGCGCAGTTGGGGTGACTGGTACCCGGTGCGTTACCTCGGCAACAACTATGACTGGCGCTACGGCAACGGCTACATGTACCGCGTCGGCAATGGCGGGCTGGTCTCGGGTATCGTGCCCCTGCTTGGCGGTGCGCTGTTCGGCGGGCAGGTCTGGCCGACGCAGTATAGCGACTACGCCGTACCCAGCTATTACGACCGCTATTATGGCTTCCGCGATGGCTATGACTATCGCTACGCACAGAACGCCATCTTCGAGGTCAATCCGCAGTCCAACGTGATCGAGGGCATTGCCGCGCTGCTGACGGGTGATCCGTGGGTAGTGGGCCAGCCGATGCCGGCCGGCTACGGCTTCTACAACGTACCCCCTGACTGGCGCGGCCGCTACGCCGACACGCCCGACAGCTGGTACCGCTATAGCGACGGCTACGTCTACGAAGTCGACCCGACCACCCAGCTGGTCCGCGCCGTGATCGAACTGATCGCCTGACCTGCACTCGAAGACACGAAGGGGATTTCCATGGTGCGCCATAAGATGATGGGGACTGTGCTGGTCGCAGCGCTCGCCCTTGCCGGCTGCGGAAAGAGCGATGTGCCAGATGCCAAGAGCAGCGGCGCAGTCGCCGAGGCGTCGAGCAAGGACCTGTTCGATGCTCTCGACGACAGCAGCGATCTTTCGGAATCGGCCCGGCTGATCAAGGCAGCAGGGCTCGAGAAGACATTCGAGGGCGTCGGCAGCTACACCCTGTTCGCGCCGACCAACGAAGCGATCAAGGCCTTGCCCGAAGCCGATCGCAAGGCGCTGGAAAGCGAGGACGGCAAGGTGCAACTCCTCGCTCTCGTCAGCCAGCACCTCTCGCCGGGCTATGTCGCGCGGGCCGATCTGGAGCAGGGCATCGAGCGCGCCAACGGCACGGTGCGCCTCGCCAGTCTCGGCGGGCAGCCTCTCACGCTCACCCGCAGCGGCGACACCATTCGCCTCGGCAGCGGAGACGACGCGCCGAGACTGGTTGGCGAACCGATCGTCGCCCGCAACGGCGTGATCTATCCGATCGACCGCGTCCTGCCCGCGCCACAGTAACGGCCTTGGCCGATGATTCCGCTGTGAAAGGATCGGGCAAGAATTGCAGCAAGGCGGTGCAACCGGACTCGCAAATCCCGGTTGCACCCCTTAACTGATCGGTTAAGCTTCCTCGCAAATGGCGGCCTGAGTCCGCCAGTTGCGAGAGGACAAGGCCGGTGCATTTCCACCCCAAGTATCATGCCGCCCGCAATCCCGATCGCGCCGCTGTGATCATGGGCGGCAGCGGCGAGGTGGTCACCTATGCGCAGCTCGAGGCCAAATCGAACCAGTTCGCGCAGCTGCTGCGCTCGCACGGGCTCCAGATCGGCGATACGATCGCACTGTGCCTTGAAAATCGGGCCGATTTCTTCGCTCTGGCCTGGGGCGCGCAGCGGGCTGGCCTCGTCTACGTCGCCGTCTCGTGCCGCCTAGCCGCGCCTGAGATCGCCTATATCGCGCAGGACAGTGGCAGCCGCCTGCTGATCGGTTCGGCATACACCGCCCCGGTGCTCGACGAAGTGGCAAAGCTGGCCCCTGAGGTGCCGCAATTGCGCTTCGATACCGAAGGCCCCCTTTCACTCGACGCCGCGCTGGCGGCGCAGCCTGCCACGCCCATCGCGGACGAGCGCGCCGGCTGCGACATGCTCTATTCCTCGGGCACCACGGGCAAGCCCAAGGGCGTGCGCATTCCGCTTCCCGAAGACCCCGAGATCGGCGCGGTCAATTCGCTGATCGGCATTGCGAACCAGGCCTTCGGCATCACCGGCGATGCGGTCTATCTCTCGCCCGCTCCGCTCTACCACGCCGCGCCATTGCGCTGGTCGATGACCATTCACCGCATGGGCGGCACCGTGGTCGCGATGGAGAAGTTCGATCCCGAGTATGCCCTCGAACTGATCGAGAAGTACAAGGTCACCGACAGCCAGTGGGTGCCGACTCACTTCGTTCGCATGCTCAAGCTGCCCGATGACGTCCGCACGAAGTACGATATCTCCAGCCTCAAGTGCGCGATCCATGCCGCTGCGCCCTGCCCGGTGCCGGTAAAGCAGGCGATGATCGCGTGGTGGGGGCCGGCCTTGCGCGAATACTACGCCGGCACCGAAGGCAACGGCTTCACCTTCATCGCCAGCGAGGACTGGCTGCAGCGTCCCGGCTCGGTCGGTCGCGCGATTCTTGGCACGATCCGCATCTGCAACGAGGAGGGCGAGGAGGTTCCGCCGCGCACCGAAGGCCAGGTGTTCTTCGAAGGCGGCAATGCCTTTACCTACCACAACGACCCCGACAAGACGCGCGACGCCACCAACAAGCACGGCTGGACCAGCCTTGGCGATGTGGGCTGGGTCGACGAGGACGGCTACCTCTTCCTGACCGACCGCAAGAGCTTCATGATCATTTCGGGTGGAGTGAACATCTACCCGCAGGAGATCGAGAACCTGCTCGTCACCCATCCCAAGGTGGCCGACGTCGCCGTGATCGGCGCGCCCGATCCCGACATGGGCGAGAAAGTCGTTGCGGTCGTCCAGCCGCGCGACATGGCCGAGGCTGGTCCGGCACTTGCAGCCGAGCTGACCGAGTGGCTGAACCCGCAGCTTTCGCGCGTGAAGATGCCGCGCCAGATCGACTTCCGCGAGGAGCTGCCCCGCGAACCCACCGGCAAGCTGTTCAAGCGCCTGCTCCGCGACGAATACAAGCAGGCCTACGAAGCCGCGCAAGCGGCCACGGTCTGAGGGAGGACAGGACAATGGCAAGCGTTCCAGTGGTTCCGGCTGAGGTGGGCCGCGCCGTCATCGACCCCAAGTCCTACGGCACGTGGGACCCGTTGCTCGACCAGTTCGATGCCCTTCGCGCCAAGGCGCCCGTGGCCCGGGTCGTCGCGCCCCAAGACGAGCACGAGCCGTTCTGGCTAGTTTCGGGCTTCGACGAAGTGATGAAGGTCAGCAAGGACAATGCGACTTTCCTCAACCGGCCCAAGTCGGCCGTCTTCACCCTGCGCGTCGGAGACATGCTGGCCCGCTCGATCACCGGCGGGAGCCCGCATCTGGTGGATTCGCTCGTCGCCATGGACGCGCCCAAGCACCCGAAGCTGCGCCGCCTGACGCAGGACTGGTTCATGCCCAAGAACCTGTCGAAGCTTGATGGCGAGATCCGCAAGATCGCCAACGAATCGATCGACCGGATGCTGGCGGCGGGCGAGGAAGGCGATTTCATCCCGCTGGTCGCTGCGCCCTATCCGCTCCACGTTGTCATGCAGATCCTCGGCGTGCCGCCGGAGGACGAGCCGAAGATGCTGTTCCTGACCCAGCAGATGTTCGGCGGGCAGGACGAGGACATGAACAAGTCCGGCATCAAGGACCTGCCGCCCGAACAGATTTCGCAGATCGTCGCCGGCGCCGTGGCCGAGTTCGAGCGCTACTTTGCCGGGCTTGCTGCCGAGCGCCGCCGGAACCCCGGGGAGGACGTTGCCACCGTGATCGCCAATGCCGTGATCGATGGCGAACCGATGAGCGATCGCGATACGGCGGGCTATTACATCATCGTCGCCAGCGCCGGGCACGACACCACCTCGGCCTCCTCTGCAGGAGCCGTGCTTGCCCTTGCCCGCGACCCTGACCTGTTTGCCCGCGCCAAGGCCGACCGCAGCCTGCTGCCGGGCATCGTGGAAGAGGCGATCCGCTGGACTACGCCAGTGCAGCACTTCATGCGCACCGCCGCACGCGACACCGAACTTGGCGGCCAGCAGATCGCCGAAGGTGACTGGCTGATGCTGAACTACGTCGCGGCCAATCACGACCCCGCCCAGTTCCCGGAACCGCGCAAGTTCGACGCGACGCGCCCGGCCAACCGGCACGCTGCGTTCGGTGCGGGGTCCCACCAGTGCCTCGGCCTGCACCTCGCCCGCCTGGAAATGCGCATCCTGCTCGATGTGCTGCTCGACCGGGTGGAGAGCCTCGAACTGGCGGGAAGCCCGCGCCGCGTGAATTCAACCTTCGTCGGCGGGTTCAAGGCGCTGCCGCTGCGCTGGAAGGCGGCGTAACCGGGGTGACAACCGGCAGCACCGGCCTCACAATGGGCTGGTGCTGCACTTCCTTCCCGGCCCGCTCCACCGCACCCTGCTGCGCACTGCCCATGCCGCGCGGCTGTGGTACTGGCGCATCACGCGCAAGCGCGTGCGCGGCTGCAACGTGATCGCCGTCAATGCCGCAGGCGAAGTGCTGCTCGTCCGGCACAGCTACCACGCGCGCGACACGTGGATGCTGCCAGGCGGAGGGCTGGGCCGTGACGAGCGCCCGGAAGTGACAGCCTCACGCGAACTGTTGGAGGAGACCGGCTGCATCCTTGATGCGCCGCGTCACCTTGGCACGGTGGTGCTGGACCGCAAGGGCTGGACCAATGCGATCGAACTCGTCGTCGGGACGACAGGGGACCTGCCCGCCGCCGATGGCCGCGAGATCGAGGAAGCACGCTTCTTTGCGGCCGAGGCGCTCCCGGCAAACACCAGCGGCCCGGTGCGAGAGATGGTTGCGCGCTGGCTGGCCGATCAGAACGGCAGTTCGGCCTGAAGCACCGGCGCTGCGGCGCCCTCGTCGCCGTCCTCGGCCTCTTCGCCTTCCAGCGCCGAGAGCGTCAGCCCCATCAGCCGGATCGGCTTGGGCAGCGGCAATTGCGCATCGAGCAGGTCGCGGGCGAGTGCGGCAAACTCCTCCTTCCCTGCGATCGGGCGCGGCAGGGACCTGGCGCGCGTGCAGGGGATGAAATCGTTGAACTTCATCTTGAGCGTTATCGTTCGCCCGGTTGCCCCGCTGCGCGCGATCCGCTCCCACACGATCTCGATGATCCGCTCCAGTGTCTCGCGCAGCGCGGGGCCGGAGGAGATGTCCCGCTCGAACGTCCGCTCGCCGCCGACCGACTTGCGCGGCCGGTCTGCCTTGACCTGCCTGAGGTCGATCCCCCGTGCCGCGCGATAGAGATAGTCTGCCGAACTCCCGAAGTTGGCGCGCAGGAAAGCCAGGTCCTTGGCCCTCAAGTCAGCGCCGGTCTCTATGCCCAGCCTGGCCATCTTCTCAGCGCCGCGCGGCCCGATGCCATGGAAGCGCCGCACCGGAAGCGAGCCGACGAACTGCGCCCCTTCGCCCGGACGGATCACGCAGAGGCCATCCGGCTTGTTCTGGTCGCTGGCGAGCTTGGCGAGGAACTTGTTGTAGGACACCCCGGCGCTTGCCGTAAGGCCGGTCTCGGCCCTGATGCGCTGGCGGATCAGCTCGGCGATACGCGTGGCCGAACCGATCCCGCGCACATCATCGGTCACGTCGAGGTAGGCCTCGTCAAGGGAGAGCGGCTCGACATGCGGCGTGAAGTCCAGGAAAACGCTGCGGATCTGCTGCGACACTGCCTTGTAGACATCGAAGCGCGGCTTTCTGAAGATCAGGTCCGGGCACAATTGCACCGCACGCGCCGAGGGCATGGCCGAACGCACCCCGAACTTCCGCGCCTCGTAGCTTGCCGCTGCCACCACGCCGCGCCCGGACGATCCGCCGACGGCCACGGGCAGGCCCCGGATCGAGGGATCGTCGCGCTGCTCGACGCTGGCGAAGAAGGCGTCCATGTCGACATGGATGATCTTGCGCAAGGCAATCGCCTGACGGTCAGGCTCGTCCTGGTCTCGCGCAAATTCCATGTGCCCACGATACTCCGTTTCGCATTGCAACATAAACCCGGTTTTGGGGGATGGGATTTGAAGCCATTCTCGTTCAAAGGGTGATTATGCCCGCTAACGATTCCAACACCCTGCGCGCGCCGCGCACGATGGGCGAGCGCGAGACCATCGCGATGATGGCGCTCGTCATGGCGATGCAGGCGCTCGCCGTCGATGCCATGCTGCCCGCGCTTGGCGACATTGCGACGGATCTTGGCGTTGCCGATCCCAACCGCCGCCAGCTGGTGGTCGGCACGTTCCTGCTCGCCTCGGGCTTTGCCTCACTGCTCCCGGGTTCGCTGGCGGATCGCTATGGCCGCCGCCCGGTCCTGCTGACCTGCATGGCGATCTACATCCTGTTTTCGCTGGCCTGCGCGCTCGTCACTTCGTTCGACGGCATGCTGGCGATGCGCGTGGGGCAAGCGATCGGCTGCGGCGGGCTTGCCGTTCTGCCAGGTGCCATCATCCGTGATCGCTTCTCGGGCGATCAGATGGCCAAGCAGATGTCGATCATCTCGGTGATCTTCATGGTCGTGCCGATGCTTGCGCCGAGCATTGGGCAGGTCGTGCTGCTGTTTGCCGGGTGGCGCTGGATCTTCGTGCTGCTGGCCGTTCTGGCCACGGGCATGGCGGCATGGCTATATATCCGCCTGCCTGAGACGCTGCACCCCGAATATCGCCAGGCGATCCGCCCGATGACGATCGCGAAGAACATGGGGCACGCTGCCACCAACCGCTCGGCCATCGGCTACGTGCTGGGCGGTTCGCTCACTTTCGGGGCGATGATCGGCTATGTGAACTCCTCGCAGCAGCTCGTCGGCGAACACTTCGGCGCGGGCAAGATGTTCCCCGTGCTGTTCGGCTTTTCGGCGCTGATGATGGCCTGCGCCAGCTTCTCCAACTCGCGCATCGTCGAGCGCTTCGGCGCGCGCCGCGTCTCGCACACGGCGGTAATCGCGTTCATCCTCGTCAGCGCGCTGCAGACCTTCTCCTCGAGTCTGGAAGGGCAGACGCTGTGGCAGTTCATGCCGCTGATGATCACGAACATGATCCTGATCGGCTTCATCGGCGCGAACTTCGGCTCGATCGCGCTGCAGCCGTTCGAACGCACGGCAGGGAGCGCCAATTCGATGCACGCCTTCCTGCGCATGGTGATCGGCTCGGTCATCGGGATCTTCGTCGGCCAGGCCTACGACGGCACGGCGCATCCGCTGGCGCTCGCGCTGCTGTCAGCAGGCGTGCTCAGCCTGCTGCTGGTGCTGTTCAGCGAAAAGGGGAAACTGTTCCGCCGTCTGCACCCGCCGGGCACACCGCGCCCGATCGTGCTGGAGCATTGATCTGAACCTCGCCACCGGCGAGGTTCGGGCGGCACCGGCCCGCAAGATCCGAAACGCCAGTTTCGGATCAAAGAACTCTCAGGCGCGCAGGCTCAAGGCATTATCCGCGATCAGCGCCAAGGCCTCTGCTGCGGGTTGCGGCCGCCCCAGATGATACCCCTGCATGAGCCGGATGCCCAGAGCGCGCGCCGTGCTGGCCTGCGCTTCGTCCTCGACGCCCTCGATCGTGCAGTCGATGCCAAGCTGCCAGGCAAGTGAAACGATCGTGCCGACGAGGGAACGCGCACCCGGGTCGGTGGCGAGGGCGCGGGACAGTTCCTGATCGATCTTGATCATGTCGAGCGGCAGGCTGTGCACCTGATTGAGACTTGACCAGCCCGCGCCAAAATCGTCCAGCGCGATGCGGAAACCGCGCGCCCGGAATGCCAGCAATTGTGCTTCGGCGCGCTTGGGATCTTCGAGCAGGGCCCGTTCGGTAACCTCCAGGATGATCGAATGCGGCGGCGCCCCATGGTCTTCCACCAGGCGCGCTAGAGCTTCGGCCGTGCCAGTCCGCATCACGTCGCGGGGGCTGAGGTTGATCGCCAGCCAACGTCCGTACTTCCACGCCGGGCATTCGGCCAGGGCGCGCGCCATGACCGTGCGGGTCATTTCGCCGGTCCGCCCCGTCGCTTCGGCAAGCGACATGAATTGCCCCGGTGCCAGCCAGCGCTCGCCATCGGGGCTCCAGCGCACAAACGCTTCGAGGCCGATCACGCCGCCGCTCTCGGCATCGAGGATTGGCTGGTAGACGAGCTTGAGCCGGTCGGCGAGATTGCTTTCGTTGAACAGGCGGGTGATTGCAGCGCGATCCTGCAGCTCGGCCTCGTCGTCCGGGCTGAAGACGACGACGGCGCCATCGGAAAGCTCCTTGGCCTTGTAGAGCGCGGCGTCGGCCCGTTCGAGGCAATCGCTGACGCTGCGCCCGTCCATGCGATGGACGCCAATGGAGCCGGAAAAGCGCAGCACTGCACCACCGTGCAGCACCGGGGCGCGCAGTGAATCCGAAAGCGCCGTACCGATCGCGAAGGCGGCTGCGTGATCAAGCGAGGGGTCGAGCACCACGGCGAATTCATCGCCTCCAAGCCGACCGAAGCAGCGCACACGCTCCATTCCGCCAAGCCGATTCGCCACGGCCTGGAGCACGGCATCGCCTGCCGCGTGGCCATAGGTATCGTTGATGTGCTTGAACCCGTCGAGGTCGATCAAGGCAAGCCATGCCCGTTGCACGCCCCTGCCGCTGCGTTCGATATCCTCGGCCAGCCGATCGAGGATGGCGCGACGGTTGAGACCCCCGGTCAGCGGATCGATGGTTGCCTGGAGCAGGTTCTCCTGCGCCAGCCGCGCCGCTTCGCGCTCTCGCCGGGTCAATTGCTGACGCGACAGTTCAAGCCGCACGAAATCGCGGTGGTGGCCGTTGGTGATCAGCAGCAGCAAGGTCGTCACCACCACTTGCACCAGCACGACCATGACCGCATTCGGATGCCCGCTGAAGAGGATCTGGCCAGTGGTCGGGATCGTTGTCGCAATCGCGATGCGCAATGCCGTCATGGGCGAATGGCCGAGGCCGAGAATCCCGGAAAACAGCGTAACGGCAAAGATATAGTGGATGAAGGATTGCGCTTCCCAATCACCATGGACGTAGAGCGCCATGCCCCACAGGGCGAACAGGAAACTGGCGAATGCTCCCAGCCAGCTCATCGAGGCGAGATCACGCCGGAGAACCGCCGTTGCACGCCGCTCGACCGCGGCCGGTCGCCAGTAATATGCCCGCCACAGCGCAAAGCCGCCGAGGAATATCGGTCCCGGCGCGATCAGCCAGCCAGGCGCGATATGGCGAAACCGGAATGCCACAAGCAGCATGTCGAAGACGACGACGAGATAGAGAAGCGGCAGGCGATGCGACAGGCTTCGCGCATAGGCGAGCGTGAAGTTGTCGCCCTCGCGCTGCTGCCAGCTGGAAGAGAAGGGACGAGCATTGCGCAGCGGACGGCCGAAGCGCCGTCCGCGAGCGACAAGACTGCGCAACCCGGTAAACATGGCTGCGCGGATAGCACCAAGGCAGTTAACAGCGCGTAAGGGTCAATTCCGAATCGGGTCTATCTGGCGTGGCAAATCATCGCCTTAGCTTTACGCGGAAAGCGCCGCGACCAGCTCCTTGACCTTCTTTTGCCGCCACTGCGGCAGGGGTGCGACGAGCCAGTAACCCTTGCGTGATGTCACGGGTTCGCCCTGCACGACCACGCGGCCCATGCCGATCGCATTGTCGACCAGTTGATAGGGCACGTGCGCCCGGCCCAGCCCGGCGCTTGCTGCGCTGATCGCGGTTCCGGCGTCGCCGACCGAGAAGCCGACATCGCCGCCGCCCGGTGCAGGATCGCCGGGCCAGCCGATCCACGGGCAATCGGGCGCGGCATCGGGCGCGGCCACCGTCACCATCAGCGGCTGGCCCAATGCGATGCCTTCCAGTTCACCCGGCCCCTCGGCCCAACGCACCGCAAGGTCGAGATTGGCTTCGGTGAAGTCGATATCGGCATCGCCTCCCACGAGCGAGAAGCGCATCTGCGGATTGCCGGCGCGAAACGCCGCAAGGCGGGGTGACAGCCACGCGGCGAAGAAGTCGCGCGGGCAGGCGATCGTGTAGACATGGCTCGATTGCCCGGCCTGCATCGCCTGCACACCTTCTTCAAAGCGCAGGAAGCCTTCGCGGATCGCATCGAGACCGGCAATCGCCTCGTCGGTGAGTTCAAGGCCCTTCGAAGTGCGGCGGAACAGCACGACACCGAGCAGGTCTTCCAGCGCGCGGATCTGCTGCCCGACCGCCGCCGGCGTCACCGCCAGTTCGTCGGCGGCGCGCGTGAACGAGAGGTGCCGGGCCGCAGCGTCAAGCACGCGCAGGCCATTGAGAGGGAGATGGGTCCGCTTCATTGCGAACCGGATTTAGTTCGCCGGAGCCGGTGCCGCCAGAGGAAAGAACGGAATCGCCACATCGAACAACGAGCCATCGGCACGCTGCATCGTGTAATGGCCCTCCATGCTGCCATGGTGGGTGCCAAGCGGGCAGCCGGAGACGTAGTCGTGGCTCTGCCCCGGCTGCAGGACGGGCTGTTCGCCGACGACGCCATCGCCATCGACGAAGTTGATCATGCCCCGCCCGTCGGTGATCCGCCAATGGCGCGACAGCAGTTGCACCGGCTGGTCGCCGTCGTTCTCGAGACGGATATGATAGACCCAGAACCATTTGCCTGCTTCCACCCGCGACTGTTCGGGGAGGAAGTTCACGGCGACTCGCACCGTGACGCCTTCGGTGATGGCGGCATGCTGGAAGAGCTGCTTCATGCCCATCAAACTATCGCAAACCGCCAGATGTTCCAACGCCGATGTGCAACTTTGTGCCGCCTGCCCATGAAGGCATTGCCCAAAAAGGGTGGCAGGCGCAGAGGATGACGCAATGCTGATCCGCGCCCCTGCCATTCTCTGCTCGGTCCTGCCCAACGGCGAACACGGCGCGATCATCCGCGTGCTGACCGCCGACCACGGCCTTGCCGCCGCCTATGTCGCCGGGGCGCGGGGGCGCGAACTGCGGCCCGTGCTGATCCCTGGGAACCTGATCGAGGTTGAAGTGCGCTCACGCACGGTTTCGCAACTGCCATCTGCCCGCGTCGAGCTCGTGGCAAGTCGGGGGCCGTGGCTGTCGGAACCACTGCCCAGCGCGGGGATCGGCTGGGCCTGCGCGCTGACCGCCGCGACACTGCCCGAAGGCCACCCTTACCCGGTGCTCTACGAGTCGCTCGTCGCCTTGCTCGATGCGATCTGCCATGCCCCCTCGGCCCGAGGATGGGCACGGGTCCTGGCTGGCTACGAAGTGCTGCTGCTGCGCGAGGTCGGATATGGCACGGCCCCAGCCCCTCCGCCAGACGAGCAATGGCCCGATCTGCTGGCCCGTCTGGAGCGTCAGGGCAAGGCCATCGCCAACCGCCTGCTTGCCGATCGCACGCGCGATGTTATGGGGGCGCGCGCGATTCTGCTCGGCCGCCTGAGAAGGATTGGCTTCGACGCATAAGCGGCGAGCGAGTGCAGGGACGAAGGGGTATTTCATGAAGATTGCGGTTCTGCCCGGTGATGGCATCGGTCCCGAGGTGACGCGTGAAGCGGTCCGCGTGATCGAAGCGCTCGGCCTGCCCGGCATCGAGATGAAGGAAGCCCCGGTCGGCGGCGCGGCCTACAAGGCCTATGGCCATCCCCTCCCGGCCGAGACTCTGGAGATCGCGCGCCTTTCCGATGGCATCCTGTTCGGTGCGGTAGGCGATCCCGATTGCGATTCGCTCGAACGCCACCTGCGCCCGGAACAGGCGATCCTTGGCCTGCGCAAGGAACTGACGCTGTTCGCCAACCTGCGTCCGGCCAAGGTCTTTGCCGGCCTCGAAGGACATTCCGCCCTGCGCCCCGAGGTGGCCGGCGCGATCGACATGGTCATCGTGCGTGAGCTGAATGGCGACGTCTATTTCGGCGAAAAGGGCTTCCGCACTGCCGCCAACGGTGACCGCGAGGGCTACGACGTCATGTCGTACAACGAATCCGAAGTGCGCCGGATCGCCCATGTCGGCTTCCGCACCGCGATGGGCCGCGCCAAGCGCCTGTGCTCGGTCGACAAGGCCAACGTGCTCGAAACCAGCCAACTGTGGCGCGACGTGGTGATCGAGGTGGCCAGGGAATATCCCGAGGTCACGCTCGAGCACATGTACGTCGACAACGCCGCGATGCAGCTCGTCCGCGCGCCGGGCAAGTTCGACGTCGTGCTGACCGGCAACCTGTTCGGCGACATTCTCTCGGACCAGGCCTCGATGTGCGTAGGCTCGATCGGCCTGCTTGCCTCGGCTTCGCTCGGCGAGCGCCAGACCGCGCACGGCACCTTCGGCCTTTACGAGCCGATCCACGGTTCGGCCCCCGACATCGCTGGCCAGGGTCTTGCCAATCCGATGGCAACGATCCTTTCGGCGGCGATGCTGCTGCGCCACTCGCTGGGGCTGGCAGCAGCGGCAGACCGGGTGGAGGCCGCCGTGGCCAGGACTCTGGCCGATGGCGTGCTGGGCCGCGATCTTGGCGGTAGCGCCGGGACGACGGAAGTAGGTGACGCGGTGCTCGCAAGGCTCTAAAGGCCCCGTCCGATGCTCCAGCTAGCCGTTATCCTTCCGACCTATCGTGAACGCGCGAACATCGCGCCGATGGTCGCGCGTCTCGACGCTGCGCTGCAGGGCGTGGCGTGGGAAGCGATCTTCGTTGACGACAACAGCCCCGATGGCACCGCCGACGAGGCGCGCCGCATTTCGCTTACCGATCCGCGCGTCCGCGTGATCGAGCGGATCGGTCGCCGCGGCCTTGCCTCGGCTGCGATCGAGGGCATGTGCGCCACGGCTGCCCCGATCGTCGCGGTGATGGACGCTGACCAGCAGCATGATCCCGAACTGCTGCCCAAGATGCTCGCTGCGGTCGAAAGCGGCGAGTATGACCTCGCTTATGCCTCGCGCTTTGCGGAAGGTGCGAGTACCGAGGAATGGGGCCGTCCCGACCGCGTCAAGGCGTCGGGCCTGGCCAACCGCATCGCCAACAAGGTGACCGGCGTCGAACTGTCGGACCCGATGAGCGGCTATTTCATGCTTCGCACCGAAACGCTGCGCGCGGACGCGCACCGTCTGTCCGGCGTCGGCTTCAAGATCCTGCTCGATATCCTTGCGACGGTCGACCGCCCGCTCAAGGTCAAGGAATTCCCTCTCAACTTCGTCGCCCGCATCGAGGGCGAGAGCAAGCTGGACCAGACCGTAGTGTTCGAATTCCTCGTAGGCCTGTACGACAAGTGGCTCGGCCGCATCATCCCGACACGCTTCGCGCTGTTCGGCACCGTTGGCGCCATGGGCGTCGCGGTGCAACTGGGCGCGCTGTGGGTGCTGCTCAAGGTCATTGCCGGCGAACGCTTCGTCTATGGCAACTGGTCGGAAAGCGCGACCTTCAACACCGCCAACACGCTGGCGGCGATCATCGCCATGACCTTCAACTTCGTGCTCAACAACGAGCTGACCTATTCCGACAAGCGCCTGCGCGGCTTCGGCCCGCTGCTGCGCGGCTGGGCGCAGTTCGGCCTTACCTGCTCACTGGGCCTGCTGACCAACGTCGGTTCGGCTGCCGTGCTCAAGACCATCGGCTTCCACAGCGTGGTTGCGGTGATCGTCGGCATCGTGCTCGGCTCGGTGTGGAACTTCGCGCTGTCCTCGCGCTTCGTCTGGGGCAAGTACTGATTTGCGCGCGGTCGCGGGGCTTCCGGGACCGCAAGCGCTTCTGCTCGGGTTGACCGGCGCAGGGGCTCTGTTCAGCCTGATCGATACGCCTTACCCGGCACTCGCGCCGCTCCAGAACCTGCCGACGCTGTTCATCGTTGCCATGCTCTGGCTCGCGCTGCGTCGTTGGCCCATGCCGACAAGCGCGATCATGTGCATCGCGGCATTCATGGCGCTGCACACCATCGGCGGGCGCTACATCTACTCGTACGTGCCCTACGAGCAGTGGCTCGGCGCACTTGGCCTGCCCTCGATCGACCATGCTTTCGGCTTGGGTCGCAATTCATGGGACCGGCTCGTTCATTTCAGCTTCGGCGCCTTGTGGGCCTGGCCCATCGCCTGCTGGCTTGCGCGCCATCGCGGGCTTTCGCCTGCGCTGGCCACCTACATCGCGGTGGAGTTCGTGCTGGCAGGCAGCGCGCTTTACGAAATCTTCGAGTGGCAGCTTACCGTGGTCACGGCCGGGCCGGATGCAGATGCGTATAACGGGCAGCAGGGCGATGTGTGGGACCCGCAGAAGGACATGGCGATTGCGGGGCTTGGCGCTCTGACCACCGCAGTCTGGCTACGGCTGCGCGCTATTTCCAGCTATTGAGCCAGGTATAGTCCCGGTAGGAATCCTTGCGCGGCAGTTCGCCTGCCGAGAGGATCGGGTAGAATCCGATAAACAGACCGAACGACAGCACCAGCGTCACCTTGGTCGGCCAGCGCAGGCCCAGATCCCACCACTCGCCCAGGACCAGCGCAAGGGCGGCCAGCAGGAAGCAGCTGGCCAGCATGTAATGGTAGTAGAACTGCACCGGCTTGCCGTTGATCGCCCAGAAGCCGACGAGCAGGACATAGGCGGCGAAGACCAGCAGGTGGAGCCGCTTTGCCCCACCCTTCATGCCTTTGAACCCGTCCCACGCACAGAACAGCAGCGCGGGCAGCCCGGCGAGCATCGTGAACGGATTGCCGATCATCAGCACACCACGCTGCGCACCATCGACCTCTTCATAAAGGAACCAGATCGCCCGGATGTTGGCCACCCACTGCCACCACACGCTCATGTAGGTGTGCGGCTTCTTCACGCTGTCCTGCAGTTCCAGCATGTATTGCTGCCAATGCCACAGCCCGCCTACGGTCATCGGCTGCTTTTCATAGAAGAAGGCGGGCAGGAAGGTGGCAAGATAGACCACCACCGGGACCACCCCCAGCCATAACGCCGCCTCGACCAGCGAGACACCTGGCACCGGTCCGGCCTCGCGCGAGGCCCACAGGAGGCCACTCCTCCTGCCCTTCAGCGCCTCCCAGCGGTTCAGTGCAAAGACCAGTCCGGGCAGCGGCAGCAGAAGCGCGCCATTCCACTTTGCGCCCAGCGAAAGCCCCATGAACACGCCCGCCAGCAGCAGGTGAGACCGCGCCAGCAAGGCCTTGCCGGAAGGATTGCGCCAAGCGAGCGCCCATTGCCACATGGCCAGCGCCATGAACCCGGCCATCGCCATGTCGAGCAGGGCAATCCGCGACATCATGAACCAGATGAAGTCCGTTGCCAGCAGCAGGCCGAACAAGACCGTGGCCGAACGGGAAAAGCTCGCCCACCACAGCGCCCGCATCATTGCCCAGAGCCCGAGCCCGCCAAGCACGGCCGAGGGGAAGCGCCAGCCGAACGGGGTATCGCCGATCAGCTGCATCGACCAGGCGATCAGCTGCTTGGCCAGCAGGGGATGCTCAGGGTTCAGCCGCGACGTCAGGTCGATCAGCCGTCTTGCCGCCGGCAAGTAATGCACCTCGTCGAACATAGGCTTTGACGGAATGCCAAGCCGGTGCAGCACGAGTAGGAAGAACGCGGACGCGATGACCGCGCACCAGAATGCAGGGTCTTTCTCGCGCGGGGCTGCGGTCTGGAACTGTTGCGTCATGCGTCCTGACCGATAGGGCGCGCAGGGCCGCTTCGCAATCCCGCCGCTTGCGCGCAGCCGTCCGGAAAACTAAGGCGGCTGGCATGAAGAGAACTGCTGGCCAGGACCGTTCGATCACGCAGAAGTGGCGTCCCGCAACGCAAGCCGTGCGCGGAGGCACGTGGCGTTCGGAAATGGGCGAAACGTCCGAAGCGCTGTTCCTCACCTCCGGCTTTACCTACGACGATGCCGCGACGGTTGCCGCGCGCTTCGCCGGTGAGGCGGAAGGCATGACCTATTCGCGCCTGCAGAACCCCACGGTGCAGATGCTGGAAGAGCGCATCGCCCTGATGGAAGGAGCCGAGGCGTGCCGCACGCAGGCCACCGGCATGGCGGCGATGACCACCGCCCTGCTCTGCCAGCTTTCGGCCGGGGACCACATCGTCGCCGCCAAGGCCGCCTTCGGTTCGTGCCGCTGGCTGGTCGACAACCTGCTGCCGCGCTTCGGCATTACCGGCACCACGATCGACGCTTCGGACAACGCTGCGTGGGAAGCCGCGATCAGGCCGAATACCAAGGTGTTCTTCTTCGAAAGCCCGGCGAACCCGACGATGGACATTGTCGATCTCGAGTTCGTCTGCGCGCTCGCCAAACGCCACGGCATCACCACCGTGGTCGACAACGCCTTTGCCACCGCTGCTCTGCAGCGCCCGATGGACTTCGGCGCGGATGTCGTCGCCTATTCAGCCACGAAGATGATGGATGGCCAAGGCCGCGTCATGGCTGGCGCAGTGTGCGGTTCGGCCGAGTGGATCAACAACGTCCTGCTGCCGTTCCAACGCAACACCGGCCCGAACATCGCCGCGTTCAACGCCTGGGTCGTCCACAAGGGCCTCGAAACGCTTGACCTGCGCATCCACCGCCAGAGCGAGAACGCGCTCAAGGTGGCGAGCTTTGTCGAAGCCCGCGTGCCCCGTCTGCTCTATCCGTTCCTGCCCAGCCATCCGCAGTACGAACTGGCACGCAAGCAGATGAAGGCGGGCGGCACCATCTTCTCGTTCCACCTCGATGGTGGGCTGAAGCAGGCTCACGCCGTTCTAGATGCGCTGCAATTGATCGACATCTCGAACAACATCGGCGATTCGCGCTCGCTGATGTGCCATCCGGCCTCGACCACGCATTACGGCGTCGGCCCGGAAACCCGCGCCGACATGGGCGTGGGCGAAGGCATGCTGCGCCTCAATGTCGGCCTTGAGGACCCCGATGACCTGATCGAGGATCTCGACCAGGCCCTGCGGGCCGCGGGTTTGTGAAACCATCTGCCTGAAATTGCGCCAATTCGGTTGCATCGCGCCACCCTTGCCGTAAAAAGGCAGCCGGGTGGGGTCGCAACGGAGCAAGCTGCTTTGCTGGCCGAGGCCCATCTATCTGCCATAATCCAGTCTTCCGATGATGCGATCATCAGCAAGGACCTGCAAGGGACAGTCCTGAGCTGGAACCCGGCGGCCACGCGCATCTTCGGATTTGCGGAAGCGGACATGATCGGCCAGTCGATCCGGCGCCTGATCCCGGAAGATCGGCAGGCCGAAGAAGACGATATCCTTGCTCGCATAGCGCGTGGGGAGCGGGTGAAGAGCTTCGACACCGTCCGCCAGCGCCAGGACGGAGCCCTCATCTCCGTCTCGCTCACGGTCTCACCGATCTACGACCAGGCAGGAAAGATCGTCGGCGCAAGCAAGATCGCCCGCGACATCACCGCTCGCGAGGAAGGCCAGCGCGCCTTGCGCGAAAGCGAGATGCGCTTCCGCATGCTGGCCGACAACATCACCCAACTGGCATGGGTTGCCGACCGGTCCGGTTGGATAGGTTGGTACAACAAGCGCTGGTATGACTACACCGGCCTTGCAGAAGGCGATTGCGACGGCTGGGGCTGGGATCAGGTCCATCACCCGGACCACCTCGAAAGGGTCCTTGCACACTTCAAGACCACCATAGAATCCGGGGTGGAGTGGGAGGACACCTTCCCTTTGCGATCGGGCGACGGGGAATACCGCTGGTTCCTGTCGCGCGCGCTACCCATTCGCGACGCTTCGGGCGCGATCCTCTACTGGTTCGGCACCAATACCGATGTGACCGACATGCTCGAGAAGGAAGAGCAGATTCGCGTTCTCCTGATGGAGGTGAACCACCGCTCGAAGAACCTGCTTGCCGTCGTTCAGGCCCTTGCCCGCCGTTCGGGCTGCAAGGACCCGGATTTCCTGCACCGCTTCGAACGCCGCCTCGCCAGCCTCTCGGCCAATCAGGACTTGCTGGTCCGACGCGGCTGGTCGACCATCCTGATGGATGAGCTGGCCGAGGCCCAGTTGGCGATACTGGGGCGCGAGGCGCGGGCGCAGATCGAATTGCGTGGAGCCTCGATTCCCCTCAGCCCCCGCAGCGCCGAGATCATCGGCATGGCGTTGCACGAGCTTGCCACCAATGCGCTCAAGTACGGCGCCCTGGCCGCGCCGGCAGGCAAAGTCGTGCTGTGCTGGGAGGAAACCGCAGATCGCTTCGTCATCGACTGGCGTGAGAGCGGCGTGCCCCTGATGTGCGTGCCGACGCATCACGGGTTTGGTACCACGCTGATGCGGCATATCCCGGCCCGAAGCCTCGATGCCGAAGTGACCATCGATTACGCGCCGACCGGGTTGCACTGGCGGCTGGATTGCTCGCTCGCCACGGCAAGGATGCTGGAAAGCTGAACCTCAGGCGGCGCGCCGGCCTTCACAGTGTTCTGCTTCTACCTCGGCCTTGGAAGTTGCCTCTTGCTTGTCCTGCGTGATCAGGCGGTTTTCCGCCCGCCCCATTGTCCAGTTCTTGCCGAGACGGACCTTGCTGTTGGGCGCACACCAGATCTCGCCCGACTCATCGAGCGCCGTGACCCAGATGAGATTGTGCTCCTGGCCATAGTCGATCATCCCGATCGCATAGCCATCGCCCTTGCCCAGCACGTGCAAGGGAATTGTCGGATTGAGTTGCGTAAACACGGTTGTCTTCCTGCAGTGCGCCGTCGGGCGCCAACTTGATGCAGGTTAAATCCGCGAAACGGGAAACGGGTTCCTCACTCGCCCTTTGAGGCAGCCTCAAGCGCGGCGATGCGGGCCTTGAGCGCTTCCACTTCCTCACGCGCGGAAGCAGCCAGTTCCTTGACCGCGTCGAATTCCTCGCGGCTGACGAAATCGAGGCCGCCGAAGATTTCCTTGGCCTTCTCGCGCGCGTTTTCGCCCGCCTCGCGGCCCATGCCCGCAATCGTTCCCGCCGCGCTGTTCAGCAGCTTGACGAAGTCGGCGATCATCGGGTTTTCACTCTGCATGGGCTTGGGTCCTGGCTGGCATTCGGTCCCCGCTATGTGGGCCGCCATCATGCCTTGCGCAAGTGGCCGGACAGGTCAGATTTCGACGCGCTCGGTCGTCACGGTGCCGAATGCGCCATCGGCATCGGGGTTCAACCGGCCGAACTCGAACGTCAGCACCGAAGCGAAGCAGACCCACGCGAGATATGGCAGCAGCAGCATGCCCGCGACCGGGCGTACGCGCCAGAACAGCACCACCGTCAAGACGATCGCCACGGCCATGGCAACGGTGATCCAGAACGCCACCGTGATCTGGTGCAACGCGAAGAACGTAGGCGACCAGGCGAGGTTGATGAGAAGCTGCACCACGAACATCGCGACGGCAATGCCACGCCCCGCCGCGCCGCGTGCCGAGAGAACCATCGCCAGCGCCAGCCCCATCAGAACATAAAGGACGGTCCAGACGATTCCGAAGGCGGCCGGCGGTGGATAGATCGACGGCTTGACCAGCGCATCGAACCACGGGTTGCCAGGGCCGCTGCCCGCAGCTTGTCCGGACAGAAACCCGAGAGCGACGACAAGGGGAATGGTGAACAGCGACCAGCGCAGAAGACTGGCGCGAAGCTGTCCCGAAGAGGCAAGATAGTTCATGGCACCCGCAAGCAACTGCGCAAAACGCGCGATTCGCCGGGGATATTGGCGAGGGGTTGCCTGCTCTGCAATCGGAAGTCGTCCCGCATTGCATCCCGCGCGGAGACACAATCCGGGGAAAACTCAGCAACGCAGCGCGGAAATCAGAAATTCGACGTTGCCTTCGGGCCCGGTGATCGGGCTCGGGACGATGCCCTGAACCTCCCAGCCTTCGCCTTCCAGCCAATCGCGCACCTCGCCGCAGACGCGTTCGTGAAGCGCGGGATCACGCACCACGCCGCCCTTGCCGACTTCGGCCTTGCCCACTTCGAATTGCGGCTTGATCAGCGCGACGAGGCGGGTCGGTCTCGTCGCCAGGGAGAGCGGCACTTCCAGCACCTTGCGCAAGGCAATGAAGCTGGCATCACAGACCACCCAGGTCGCTGGTCGATCGATGTGTCCCGGCGTGAGGATGCGCGCGCTGGTCTGTTCCAGTACGGTGACGCGCGGATCCTGGCGCAGCTTCCAGGCGAGCTGGTTGGTGCCCGAGTCCACGGCAAAGACGTGCTCCGCGCCGCCTTGCAGCAGCACGTCGGTGAAGCCGCCGGTCGAACTGCCGATGTCCATTGCGGTGACGCCGGATGGATCGAGGCCGAAATGCTCGATGGCGTGGGCGAGCTTGATGCCGCCGCGCGAGACCCAAGGGTGATCGCGTCCACGCACATCCAACGCGGCATCGAGAGCGAGCGCCTGCCCGGCCTTGGCGATCCTGGTCTCGCCCGAGTAGACCAGCCCGGCAAGGATCAGGGCCTGCGCGCGCGCGCGGCTTTCGACCAAGCCCCGTTCGACGAGCAACTGGTCCACGCGAAGCTTGGATGCGCCGGGCTGTTTGGGGGGGCGGGTTGAGGTCACGGCGCGTTCCTTCCATAACTGCACCATGAAGATCAACCATGCACACCGCCCCCGCCTCGTTTTATCCGGTGCGCTGGCTTTCGTCCTGCCATTGGCCCTTTCCGCCTGCGCCGCGCCGACGGTGGTCCCGCAAGCCGCGCCGCCGCCGGCCCCCAGGCCAACCCAGGCACCGCCCCCGCCGCCACCTGCGCAGACTTTCAAGGACTGGCGCGATGCGCCACAGACCGTGGGCAACTGGCGCTATGAGCCGGGGGTCGCCCGTTTCGGCCCGGGCGACGCCACACTGTTCGCCCTGGCCTGCAACCGCGCCGCAGGAACGATGAGCCTGATCCGCACCGGCACTTCCACCGTGCCGCTGCCGATGACGGTGGCAACCACCAGCGATATCCGCCCGCTTTCGGCCGATCCGGCGCCGCAGGGCCAGCCGCAACTGGTGGCAACGCTGCCCTCGCGCGATCCGCTGCTGGATTCCATGGCGTTCAGCCGCGGTCGCTTTGCCATCGAGGTGAACGGCTTGCCGACGCTCTACCTGCCAGCCTGGGCCGAAGTGGGGCGGGTGATCGAGGATTGCCGGAAATAACGCGATCCGCCTGCATGGCCGCCTGCATGGCCAGTTGCCTATCCGGTTGCAGGGGTGACCATACTGCAGGCGCGAAGCGGAGATTGTGACGACAATTTTTTTTCGATCAAGTCTTGTTGTTTTGCCATGGATGAATCACATTCAGAACAAGGCCGGTGAGAATACAAACTCCCGGTCCAGCAGGCCCAACAGCCTGTGACTTTGGCTCAACAGCGCGAAAGGAGGTGATCCGATGTCTCATGGTTCAGCAGAGAGGTCGGTACAGTCCCGCGCGAGGCATTATCGCTGAGTTTCGATTAAGCGATAAAGGCTTCGTGGGCGGCACTTCCGGCCGCTGACCATGCGAAGGGCCGCTCGGATTGACCGACGCGGCCCTTCACATTTATTACATTCCCCTTGCCTTTCGCGCAATAATAGTTCACGGCGCTGCTTCCTCGATTCTAGCGCAAGGACTGCCCCATGGCGACGCTCGCCGACAACAGCCTCACTTTCACCAAGCATCCGCACCCGGCTCCGGTTGCTGCGGACGTGCGGGCGCAAGTGCTGGCGAACCCCGGCTTCGGCACCGCCTTCACCGATCACATGGTCGAGATCGACTACGCCGAGGGGACCGGCTGGCACGACGCTCGCGTCGTTCCCTATGGCCCCATCGCGCTCGATCCTGCGGCTGCAGTGCTGCATTATGCGCAGGAAATCTTCGAAGGGCTGAAGGCCTATCGCCTGGCCGACGGCGGCATCGCCCTGTTCCGTCCGGAAGCCAATGCGCAGCGCTTCAATGCGTCTGCGCGCCGCCTCGCCATGCCCGAACTGCCGGAAGAGCTGTTCGTCGATGCCGTGCGCCAGCAGGTGCTGGCCGACAAGGACTGGTTCCCTACTGTGGAGGGCGGCTCGATGTACCTGCGCCCGTTCATGTTCGCCAGCGAGGCGTTCCTGGGCGTGCGGCCTGCGAAGCAGTACAAGTTCATGGTGATCGCCAGCCCGGCCGGCAACTACTTCAAGTCGGGCGCGCCGGCGGTTTCGATCTGGGTTTCGGACTATACGCGTGCTGCGCCCGGCGGCACCGGCGCGGCCAAGTGCGGCGGCAACTATGCCGCCAGCCTCGTGCCCACCGCCGAAGCCTTCTCGCGCGGGCACGATCAGGTCCTGTTCCTCGATGCAGCTGAACACAAGTGGGTTGAGGAACTGGGCGGCATGAACCTGTTCTTCGTGTTCGATGACGGTTCGATCCTGACGCCTGAACTGACCGGCACGATCCTGCCCGGCATCACCCGTTCGAGCCTGCTCAAGCTTGCCGCCGAAGAGGGCCTGACCGTGCGCGAGGGCCGCTACAGCCTTGACCAGTGGAAGGCAGACGCGGCTTCGGGCAAGCTGATCGAGACGTTCGCCTGCGGCACCGCGGCGGTTGTCACGCCGGTCGGCAAGGTCGCCAGCCACGAGGGCGAGTTCACGATCGGTTCGGGCGGTCCCGGCCAGCTGACGCAGAAGCTGCGCGCCAAGCTCGTCGGCATCCAGCGCGGGGAGATTGCCGATACCCATGGCTGGGTGACGCGGATCGCTTGATAGCGAGACCTGAGAAAACGAAAAGGCCCGCCAATCCATGTAGAACGGCGGGCCTTTTTCATTGCGTCTGCCTCAGAAGTCGAACTGCGCCCGCATGCCGATGACGTCGGCGTTGTAATTGCGATCCGCACCTGCAGCGACCGCGGCATCCTTGAGCCAGAGATGGCCGTAGTCGACAATGAAGCGCACGTAGTCCGTCGGCACCCACAGCAAGGAGGCACCGACGAGCTGCTGGCGGCCGCCCAGCACGCCCCCACCAGCACCATCGACGTCGTTGAGGTCGAGCCAGTCATAGCGGGCGTTGACCTGCACCGCGCCAATGCCGCCCTTGTCTACACCGTTCTTCGGCTTGATCCGGGTCCAGGTGCCCTCGCTTGCCTTGTAGGGCAGCGTATCCCCCTTGGTCAGGAACACGCCCGCTTCGACATAGCCGCCGTTGAAGGTGGGGTCGGCAATCCCTGCCGGACGGTTGACCTTCATCCACTGCGATTCAGCAGTGAAATGCACCGGACCGCCGGTCCAGCCCAGTTCCACGCCGTAATTCGTTTCCGACAGCGCGCTGATCGCCTTGGTATCGACGAAGCGGATGTCGGTGGTGTGGGTGAACGGGCGGGCGCGATAACGCACGGTGGCGCTGCTGTCGTTGAGGTCGTGGTAGTGCGCCGAGCCGCCGATGTGCGCCTGGCCGCCGAACAGCCTGGGCTGCAAGGCAAAGCGGCTGTCGATGGAATAGCTGTTGTCGGTATCGGCGTTGAGGTCGGTGACGTTGTCGGAGAACACGCCGACTTGCGCCAGGACCATGCCCTTCTGGTACTGTGCAGAAAGGCCGAGGCGGCGCTCGAAACCGAAGGCGGTGTTGAACGCGGCGCGCTCCATGAAGCTGGTGAACAGGTCGGACTCGGTGTCCTCCATCGATTCGAACGGTTTGTGCTGGCCGATCGTGAGCGTAAGGTTCCTGATACCGTTATAGGTGAGGTAGACGTCGGTCGGATCGACACTGCTGTTGGCGATGTCCGCCTCGATACGGTAGCCGAAGTTGCCGGGAATGGTGCCGTCGAAGCCCAGGTAGGCGCGGCGGAATTCGGTGGCGAGGCCAAGGCTCTTGCTGCCTATGGACGACGGCGCGGAGACCGAGGCGGTGTCAATCTGCAGGCGGCCGCGCGGCTTGAAGCTCCACTTGCCGGCCTTGGGGTTCTTCGGGTCGACCGGGGCTTCAATCTTCGGCCCACCATCCCAGCTGATCGCGACTGGCGGCTTGCCCGAAGCGGTCGGCGAAGGGATTGCGGCGACGGCAGTGGCGGTCGCGTCGCTCTTGGCCCTGGCTTCGGCGAGCTGGCCCTGCAAGGTCTGGATCTGCGCCTGCATCGCGGCCATTGCATCCATCTGGCTCTGCATCTGCGCCTGCATCTGCTGAAGCTGGGCCTGCATGGCGGCAATATCCGCGTTCGAGGACGCGGCCTCAGCCGGGACAGCCCAGCCAGCGGCGCAGGCAAGAGCGGTGATCGAGACGCGCGTTGCAAACTTCATGACGAATCCTTGAGCCTACCGGTTTGCGGCCAAATATGTCTGTAGTGTTACATTTTGTTGACGGTGGTTTTGCCGATTTGTCGCAAATGCTGCGGCAACGCCTCGCCCGTTGCGTTCCGGCCCTCGCCGTGGCATCGCTGATGCCTGCGTTAATCGCCCGGTTAGGGCGCTCCGGAGAGACCCAAGCATGAGCATTTCGTTCGAAGGCCGCGTCGCGATCGTTACCGGAGCAGGCGGTGGCCTTGGCCGCGCCTATGCCCTCGAACTCGCCCGACGCGGGGCGAAGGTTGTGGTCAACGACCTTGGCGGATCGCGCGATGGCACGGGCCATTCGGACGCAGCGCTCAAGGTCGTCGAGGAAATCGAGGCCATGGGCGGCGAGGCCATGTCGAACGGCGGCTCGGTCAGCGAATACGAGCAGATGGTCGAGATGGTCGCCAAGGCCAAGGAACGCTGGGGCGGCGTGCACGTGCTGATCAACAACGCCGGCATCCTGCGCGACAAGAGCTTCACCAAGATGGACCCGGCCGATTTCGAGATGGTCGTGCGCGTCCACCTGATCGGCTCGGCCTTCGCCACCAAGGCCTGCTGGGACCTGATGCGCGAACAGAACTACGGCCGCATCCTGATGACGGCATCGTCCACCGGACTGTTCGGCAACTTCGGGCAGGCCAACTATGGCGCGGCCAAGCTCGGCCTCGCCGGGCTGACCAAGACGCTCTATCTTGAAGGCGCGAAGAACAACATCAAGGTCAACACGCTGGCCCCGGTTGCCGCCACGCGCATGACCGAGGATATTTTCCCCGAGGAAGCCTTTAAGCTGTTCGGCCCCGAAAACGTCGTCCCCGCCGCGCTCTTCCTCGTCTCGGAAGACGCCCCCACCAACGCCATCGTCGGCGCAGGCGGCGGCGCGTACCACGGCGCATGGGTCACCATGAACAAGGGCGTCCTGCTGGCACCGAACGAACGAACCGTCGAAGGCTTCGCCGCCAACTGGGACAAGATCAGCGACCGCACCGGCGACTTCGCCCCGCAATCAGGCGCGGAGCAGAGCCAGGTGATCATTGGCCAGTTGCAGGCGGCGATGAAGGGGTAACTGTCCGCTTTAAAACCACGTCGTCCCGGACTTGATCCGGGACCCCGCTGCCTTTTGCGGCCTCGGTGAAAACGCAGCTTGCGGCAAGAAAAGTGGGGTCCCGGATCAGGTCCGGGACGGCCAGGAGTGATCAGTCAAACTACTCGCAGCACCACGACGATCCCGCCCTGCGGAACCTCACACCCGGCGAGCACACGCACCGCATCAGCCCGTGCGCGTGACAGGACTTCCGGCGCAACGCCTGCATCATGCACCACCACGTCCGCCTGCCCCAGCAGCCGCGCGGTGCGAAGGGTAAGGTCTTCGGGGTCGTTCGAGGTCAGGGTGATTTCGAAGCGCCCGGACTGCCCTTCCGCGCCAGAAGCCAGCCAGTCAGCCACCTTCGCCTCGCTCCCGGCCCGGAACAGATCGAGTTCCCCGCCCTCGTCCAGCGCCGCATCGAGGGCACGGCGGCGGTCGGCGACCGAGGACCAGCGCTTGCGCATCCCCTCGCGCGCCTCTTCCAGCGCGCGGGCCAAGGCGCCCAGCCCTTGCGGCAGCAGACGCTCCAGCCGCAGGCGCAGGATCTTGGCGAGGCCTGCCGAGGCCCCGCCCGTGCCCACGGCGATCAGCACCGGGTCACGGTCGAGGATCGAGGGCGTGGTGAAATCGCACAGTTCGGGCCTGTCGACCACGTTGACCAGCAGGCCGGCACAGCGCAGCCGGATCGCGTCGCCCTGCGCCATGTCGGGATTGTCGTGCGCGATGAAGGCGAGGCGCGCGCCGTCGTCGATCCCGGCGTTGATATCGCGGTAGATCACCCCGCCCGCGCGCTCGATCAGGCGCTGCTTGGCCGCGGCGGCCTCCCCCTCGCCCAGCAGGATCACCGGCTGGCCCGCGATGCGGTGGAAGAGGGGGAGCGCCTTCATTCCCTCAGGCTCATCTTACTTGAGGAAGTCCGGCACGCGCTCTGCCGCCAGGATCGTCGCAGGATCGATGCGGTCAGCCACCACGGCCCACTTGTCGCCATCGACCATGACTTCGGGCACCAAGGGCCGCGAATTGTAGGTGTTGGCCATCGTCGCGCCATAGGCCCCGGCGGTGCGGAACACGGCGAGATCGCCGCGCCCAACCTTGTCGATGGAGCGAGCCATGGCGAAGGTGTCCGAGCTTTCGCAGATCGGGCCGACGATGTTGGCGGTGAAGGTCTCGCCCTTCGGCTCCACCGCGGCGAAATCGTGCCAGGCATCGTAGAGCGCGGGACGGGCAAGGTCGTTCATCGCGGCATCGACCACGACCCACGGATTGCTCGCCCCTTCCTTCACGCGGATCACCTCGGTCACCAGCACGCCGGTGTTGCCGGTGATGACGCGGCCCGGTTCGAACATCAGGGTCACGCCCCAGTTGCCGGTCACCCGCGCGACCATCGCCGCATATTCGGCGGGCTGCGGGAACACCTCGCCCGACTTGTATGGCACACCGATGCCGCCGCCCAAGTCCATGTGCGTGACGCTATGGCCAGCAGCGCGGATCTCTTCCATCAGCGCGCCGACCTTGTTGAAGGCGGCTTCCAGCGGCTCGAGCCTGGAAAGCTGGCTGCCGATGTGCAGCGTGAGGCCGCGCATGTTCAGGCCCGGCGTCGTGGCAAGACGGCCATAGATTGCCGCCGCACGATCGAACGGCACGCCGAACTTGTTCTCGGCCTTGCCGGTGGAAATCTTGCCGTGCGTCCCGGCGTCAACGTCAGGATTCACGCGCAGCGCGGCCGAGGCAACCTTGCCCATGGACGCGGCGATTTCCGCCAGTTCCAGCCCCTCTTCCTCGCTTTCGAGGTTGAACTGGCCGATCCCGGCTTCGATGCCACGGCGCATTTCGGCCGCAGTCTTGCCCACGCCCGAGAACACGATGCCATCGGGCGCCATGCCTGCCGCCAGCGCGCGTTCCATCTCGCCTCCCGAGACGACATCGGCGCCGTAGCCTTCGGCAGCCAGGACCTTGAGCACGGCGAGGTTGGGGTTGGACTTGACCGCGAAGGCGATCTTCACGTCGCGCAGCACGCCAAGGGCATCGCGGAACACGCGGGCGTGGCGGGTCAGCGTCGCGCGCGAATAAACATAGACGGGCGTGCCGACCTCCGCCGCGATCACCGGCAGGGGCACGTTCTCGGCGCAGAGCACGCCGTTGTTCAGTTCAAAATGGTCCATCGGAAATTCTCAGTCTTCGGGAGGCAGGTCGAAAGGATCGTCTTCGCGATCCTGCGAGCGGCGACGCGGCTCGACGTTGCGCGCAGGGGCTGCCTGCGCGGGGGTTTTGAGCAGATCGTCCGCGCCCGGCTGGACCTCGCGGCCATAGGGGATCGGCGGCGGCGTCTGGTCTGGCGCCAGCTTCAGCTCGGCCTTGTTGCCGCAGCCCGCCAGAGCGAGGGCGCCAAGGGTGCCGAGCAAAATGGTGCGCGAAAGCTTCAAGCCTGTTCCTCCAGCCCCAGCGCGACGCACGCCTGGGCCACGCGCTTCCTTACCTCGTCCGGCGCAGTTCCGCCATGGCTGCAACGCGCCGCCACGCTCGCCTCGACCGAAAGCGCGGCGTAGACGCGATCGTCGATGCGCTGGTCAATGGCCTTGAGGTCCTCGATCGAGAGCTGATCGAGCGCGATACCGCGCGATTCGGCCAGTTTCACGGCGCTGCCGGTGATGTGATGCGCCTCGCGGAACGGGATGTTCGCCTGCCGCACCAGCCAGTCGGCAAGGTCGGTCGCCGTGGCATAGCCGAGTTCGGCGGCGGCGCGCATCCGGTCGGTGCGGAACTTCGCTTCGGCGACCATGCCGGTCATCGCGGCGATGGACAGGGCGAGCAGGCTGGCAGCTTCAAACACCGGCGGCTTGTCGTCCTGCATGTCCTTCGAATAGGCCAGCGGCAGGCCCTTCATCGTGATCATCAGGGCGGTCAGGCAACCGACGATCCGTCCGGAATGCCCGCGCACCAGTTCGGCGGCATCGGGGTTCTTCTTCTGCGGCATGATCGAGCTGCCGGTCGACAGGCTGTCGGGCAGCGTCACGAAGCCGAAGGGCTGGCTTGCCCAAATGATGAACTCCTCGGCCAGCCGCGAAAGGTGCAGCGAGCACTGCGCCGCCGCCATCAGGTAATCGAGCGCGAAATCGCGGTCTGACACCGAATCGAGGCTGTTGTCGGTTGGCCCGTCAAAGCCCAGCGCCTCGGCGGTGCGGAAGCGGTCGATCGGAAAGCCGGTTCCGGCCAGCGCCGCCGAACCCAGCGGGCTGCGGTTCATGCGGCTGCGCGCATCGGCAAAGCGCGAACGATCCCGCCCGATCATCTCGTAGTAGGCCATCAGGTGATGGCCAAGCGTGACGGGCTGCGCGGTCTGCAGGTGGGTGAAGCCGGGCATGATCGACGCGGTGTGTTCGCCTGCGCGCGAAACCAGCGCGACCTGCAGCTGCTTGAGGCCCAGCTCTGCCTGATCCATCGCATCGCGCACCCACAGGCGGAAGTCGGTCGCCACCTGATCGTTACGGCTGCGCGCGGTGTGGAGGCGACCTGCCGCCGGGCCGATCAGTTCGGCAAGTCGGCTCTCGGTGGTCATGTGGATGTCTTCGAGGTCCCAGTTTTCGGGCACCCCGTTGGCCTCATACTCCGCCGCGACCTGATCCAGCCCTTGCGCGATCAGCGCCGCATCCTCGGCCGTGACGATGCCTTGCGCGCCGAGCATGTCCACATGGGCCTTTGACGCGGCGATGTCTTGCCGCCACAGCGCCTTGTCGAAGGGAATCGAGGCGTTAATCTCGCGCATGATCGCCGAGGGACCGCCTGCGAAGCGCCCGCCCCACATCTGGTTGGAGCCTGATTTGTCGCCCATGTCCGTCTATTCGCCCAAAGTGCTGTTGCTCGTGGCGGCCCTTGCCGTTGCGGGGTGCGATAGGCAAGCGCCGAGCGACTCGCAACCGCAGAGCAGCGCGGCACCTACGGAATCTGTCGCCAAGGGCGAATTCAATGGCACGCTCGACATCGCCAATCGCGGCAAGGACATGCCCGACTTCACCGTGACCGATCCGTCGGGCAAGACGCTCAAGTTGCGCGATCTCAAGGGCACGCCGGTCCTCGTCAATCTCTGGGCCACCTGGTGCGGACCCTGCGTCCTCGAGATGCCGATGCTCGACAAGCTGGCAGCGGACAACGCGGGCAAGCTCCGCGTCCTCACGGTATCGCAGGACATCGAAGGAGGGGCGAAGGTCGCGCCGTTCTATGCCGAGAAGAAGTTCGCCAAACTGGAACCCTGGCTCGACACCGAGAACAACCTCGGCTTCTTCTACGAGACGGGAATGCTGCCGACGACGGTGCTTTACGATGCACAAGGCAAGGAAGTCTGGCGCATGATCGGCGCGCATGACTGGTCGGGTCCACGCACCGCCGCGATGCTTGCCGAAACCCTCGGACAGTAGGCCTTCTGAACCCGAGAATTGTGGGTGAGTTGGGGGAAACTTGCCCCAGAGTTCAGGAGAGTTGGAAACGGAATGGTTTGACATTCGCTCACGCGCCACTAGAGCGGCCGGCGGGCCACGCGGTCCCAACGCCGCGCGTGCTCTCTGCAAGGAGAGACTACAATGTCTGCTACGATTCCGGCTCGCAAGCCTGCGCGCCCCTTCTTCTCGTCCGGTCCCTGCGCAAAGCCGCCCGGATACTCCCCCGAAAAGCTCAGCACCGAATCGCTCGGCCGGTCACACCGCGCCAAGATCGGCAAGACGCGCCTGCAGTATTGCATCGACCTGATGCGCGAAGTGCTGCAGCTGCCCGATACGCACCGCATCGGCATCGTTCCGGGGTCTGACACCGGCGCTTTCGAAATGGCGATGTGGACGATGCTGGGCGCCCGCCCCGTCACCACGCTGGCATGGGAATCATTCGGTGAAGGTTGGGTCACCGATGCCGCCAAGCAGCTCAAGCTCGATCCCACGATCCTGCGCGCCGACTATGGCCAGATCCCCGATCTGAACGCGATCGACTGGTCGAACGACGTGCTGTTCACCTGGAACGGCACCACCTCGGGCGTGCGCGTGCCGAACGCCGATTTCATCCCGGAAACCCGCGAAGGCCTCTCGTTCGCCGACGCGACTTCGGCTGTCTTCGCCTACGACATCGACTGGTCGAAGATCGACGTTGCCACCTTCTCCTGGCAGAAGGTCCTTGGCGGCGAAGGCGGCCACGGCGTGCTGATCCTGGGGCCCCGCGCGGTCGAACGGCTCGAAACCTACACCCCTGCATGGCCGCTGCCGAAGGTGTTCCGCCTTGTTTCAAAGGGCAAGCTGGCCGAGGGCGTGTTCAAGGGCGAGACGATCAACACCCCCTCGATGCTCGCCGTCGAAGACGCGATCTTCGCGCTCGAGTGGGCCAAGGGTCTGGGTGGGCTGAAGGGCCTCCAGGCGCGCAGCGATGCCAATGCGGCAGCGCTCAACAAGATCGTTGAAGAGCGTTCGTGGCTCTCGCATCTGGCCGCTGACGAAACGACGCGGTCGAAGACCTCGGTCTGCCTCTCGGTCGAAGGCGCTGACGCAGATTTCATCAAGAAGTTTGCAGCCCTCCTCGAAAAGCAGGGCGCGGCCTATGACATCGCCGGTTACCGCGATGCCCCGGCGGGCCTTCGCATCTGGTGCGGCGCGACCGTCAATGCCGAGGACATCGCCGATCTCGGCCCGTGGCTCGACTGGGCCTACGAGACGACCAAGGCCGAACTGGCTGCGGCCTGATCAAGGCTTGGCGCTGCTGCAGGGTAGCGCCAAGACCTTCCCGTTCTTCCAGTCGTCACCCTGAACTTGGTTCAGGGTCCATTTCTCCCCCTCAACCGACTTCTCTGGCCGAGGGATGGATGCTGAAACGAGTTCAGCATGACGGTGTCTCATTCTGATGGATTGGATCGAAACATGACCAAGCCCAAGGTTCTCATTTCCGACAAGATGGATCCCAACGCCGCCCGCATCTTCACCGAGATGGGCTGCGACGTTGACGTGATCACCGGCGAAACCCCGGAACAGCTGATCGCCCGCATCGGCGAATACGATGGCCTCGCCATCCGTTCCTCGACCAAGGTGACCAAGGCGATCCTCGATGCCGCCACCAACCTCAAGGTCATCGGCCGCGCCGGCATCGGCGTCGACAACGTCGACATCCCCTACGCCTCGTCCAAGGGCGTGGTGGTGATGAACACCCCGTTCGGCAACTCGATCACCACCGCCGAACACGCCATCGCCATGATGTTTGCGCTCGCCCGCCAGATCCCGGAAGCCAACGCCCAGACCCAGGCGGGCCTGTGGCCGAAGAACGGCTTCATGGGCGTTGAAGTCACCGGCAAGACATTGGGCCTGATCGGCGCTGGCAACATCGGCTCGATCGTTGCCAGCCGCGCGCTTGGCCTCAAGATGAAGGTTGTCGCCTTCGACCCCTTCCTGACGCCCGAGCGCGCCGTGGAAATGGGCGTCGAAAAGGCCGACCTCGACACGCTGCTGGCCAAGGCGGACTTCATCACGCTGCACACGCCGCTGACCGACCAGACCCGCAACATCCTCAGCCGCGAGAACCTCGCCAAGTGCAAGAAGGGCGTGCGCATCATCAACTGCGCGCGTGGCGGCCTGATCGATGAAGCCGCACTCAAGGATGCTCTGGATTCGGGCCAGGTCGCAGGCGCCGCGCTCGACGTGTTCGAAACCGAACCCGCCAAGGAATCGCCGCTGTTCGGCACCCCGAACTTCATCTGCACCCCGCACCTCGGCGCGAGCACGACCGAAGCGCAGGTCAACGTCGCCCTTCAGGTGGCCGAGCAGATGGCCGATTTCCTCGTGACGGGCGGCGTCACCAACGCGCTCAACATGCCCTCGCTCTCGGCCGAGGAAGCGCCGAAGCTCAAGCCCTACATGGCGCTGGCGGAAAAGCTCGGCAAGCTGGTGGGCCAGCTCGCGCACGACAACCTGACCAAGATCGCCATCGAGGTTGAAGGTGCTGCCGCGCAGCTCAACCAGAAGCCGATCACGGCGGCGGTCCTTGCCGGCCTGATGAGCCAGTATTCGCAGAGCGTGAACATGGTCAACGCGCCGTTCCTCGCCAAGGAGCGCGGGCTCGACGTGCGCGAAGTGCGCCACGATCGCGAAGGCGAATACCGCACGCTGGTTCGCGTCACCGTCAGCACCAGCCAGGGCGAGCGGTCGGTTGCGGGCACGCTGTTCGGCAACGGCCAGCCGCGCCTCGTCGAGATCTTCGGCATCGGCATCGAGGCCGATCTCGACGGCGACATGCTCTACATCGTCAATTCCGACGCGCCCGGCTTCATCGGCCGCATCGGCACGCTTCTCGGCCAGTCGGACATCAACATCGGCACCTTCCACCTCGGCCGTCGCGAAGCCGGCGGTGAAGCCGTGCTGCTGCTCTCGCTCGACAGCCCGGTCCCGCAGGACGTGCTCAAGCAGGCCTGCGACATCGAAGGCGTACGCGTGGTCAAGGCGCTGAACTTCGTCTGATCCAGCGTCAGCGTGAAATCGAGGGGCGGGTGCAGCGATGCGCCCGCCCTTTGCTTTTGGCTACCTAGCCGCTAAGCGCCGCAACCATGACCGACGTCGATTCCAGCTTGCTGCCCGAGGGGCTTGAGGACCGCCTGCCTGCCGAGGCGGCGACCACCACGCGCGTGATGCGCAGCATTCAGGATGTGATGCACGGCCACGGCTATGACCGCGTGCTGCCACCGATGATCGAGTTCGAAAAAAGCCTCGCCGCCCGGATGGCGGGCATTCAATCACGCCGCATGTTCCGCTTCACCGATCCGTCGAGCCTGCGGATGATGGGTTTGCGTTCGGACCACACCCCGCAGATCGGTCGCATCGCGCAGACGCGGCTGGCCGAAGCGGCGCGCCCCCTGCGGCTGATGTATGCAGGCCAGGTGCTGACCATCAAGAGCGACGGCCTGAACCCGGCGCGCGAGAAGCTGCAGTGCGGTGCCGAGCTTGTCGGCGCGGACAATCTGGCGGCGGCGACCGAGATCGTCTCCATCGCCGTCGAGGCGCTGCAGGCAGCAGGCGCGCGCGGCGTCAGCGTCGATTTCACCCTGCCCGATCTGGTCGATACGCTCGCCGCCAAGGCCTTCCCGCTTGCGCCCGAACAGATCGAGGCGGTGCGGCGCGAACTCGACACCAAGGATGCAGGCGGCCTGCGCGATGTGGGCGGCGAGGCCTATGTGCCGCTGCTCTACGCCACCGGCGAGTTCGACAGCGCCATCGAGAAGCTGTGCGAGATTGATGCTGGCGGCGCGCTCGCCTCACGCATCGCCTCGCTCAGGCAGATCGCTGCCAGCCTGAACGGCGCGGCGCGGCTGACGCTCGACCCCAGCGAGCGCCACGGCTTCGAATACCAGACCTGGTTCGGCTTCACCCTCTACGCCGAAGGCGCGCGCGGGCCGGTGGGACGCGGCGGCACCTACCGCATCGCGGGCAATGGCAAGGACGAAGCCGCCACGGGGTTTTCGCTCTACCCGGATGCGTTGATCGACCTGCTCTCGGCAAGCGAACCCGCCGAAGACCGCGTGTTCCTGCCGCTGGGCCACAACCGCGACGAGGCCGCACGGTTGCGCGCGATAGGCTGGCGCACGGTTGCGGCTTTGACGGAGGCGGACAGCGCGGAGGCGTTGGGCTGCACGCATGTGTTGGGGGTTAGTGGGCCGGAGAAGGTTTGAGCCAATCAAGGTGGCTGCATCGCTCAATTGAAAAACTGCGACTTGTTAATGGTCGTTGGTTAGATCAGCACAATGAAGTTTGGATTCGCGTCAATTAAAAACGAGGAGCTGTGGCTCCCAAAGAAATTTTGCGAGCGTGCCCGCCTGAGGGTGAGCGTGATGCAGCAGCGACCGAAAGGTTGGCCCCGGAACATCATTTTTCATCATATCGAGATACCGGATGACTTCTCTAAAGGGGATGCGCGCCGGGCAATCTGGCAAATCAAGAATTCAAAGGCATTTGGACTGCGTCGGTTTCGCAGAGGCCTGCTACAATTGTTATTGGCACGCGCTGGCCAAAAGGTCCCGCGCCATCGTCCCCGCGTCCAAAGACCGATCAAGCGCCCGCGCTGACATTTCTGCTGTGCGGACAATTTTGCTGATGTAGGTAGCCTCGAATCTACCTGTCCTGCTTTCCAAGCAACAACGTCACATAACCAAAACCCGTCGTCACGGACTTGATCCGGGACTTGGCTTTTCTTCTTCAGCGCTCGGCTGCAAGGAAAAGCCAAGCCCCGTGTCGAGCACGGGGCGACGACCCAATCCTCCCTGTTTTTCCGAAGGACATACGGGGAGGTGGCATTCGCGGCAGCGAATGGCGGAGGGGTTTTTCCCCTCCACCACCAGCTTCGCTGGCGGTCCCCCTCCCCATTTGTGCTTCGCAAAAACGGGGAGGATTTTGACTACCGTGCAAACACCCCCTTCAACCACGCATCCATCACCGGCGTTGCGGGATAGTCCGGTTCGCCCAGCTTGCGGTTGATTTCGGCGTGGCCTTGCAGGCCGGTGCCGGGGAAGCTGCCGTATTCGACGGTCACGCCCGCCTTCTTCAGCGCCGCGCCGAGCTCCTGCGCCTGCGCCACGCCGTCCTTGCGCTGAACGTGGAGGAGGAGGAAGCGCGGGGCGTTGGGGGCGGCGGCGTGGTAGGTGGGGGATAGCGCCTTCTGGCGCGCCGGGTCGGTGCCGAAGGCCTGTTTGTAGGTATCGGCCATCATGCGGCCGGCCTGCGCCATCTGCTGGGGCACGTCATAGGCCGCGCCATCGTTGGGCATCACGCCGTCTATGTCGGCGAAGGACAGGCCCGCCTTGCGCAAGTATTGCTCGTCCGTGCCGACCAGCGCGACGAGGTGTGCGCCCGCGCTGTGGCCGGTGATGACGACCTTGCTGCGATCGATGTTCAGCTTGTCGGCGCGGGCCAGCAAATAGGCCAGCGCCTGCGCCACGTCGCTCGCCTGCTGCTCGACCGTGGCATCGGGCACGAGGCGGTAGTTGATCGAGGCAAAGGCATAGCCCTGATCGCGCAAGTGGCCGGGCAGGGCATTGCCCATCGCGGTGTCCTTGCTCCCGCGCTTCCACCCGCCGCCGTGGACGTAGAGCACCAGCGGGACCTTGGGCTTGGGCCTGATGTCGATGGTCACCGGAGCCCAGAAGTCCATGACCTGCAAGGGATCGGAGCCGTAGGCGAAAGTCTGCGCGCCCGGCGCACGATCACGCTTGGCAGAGCCTTCCGCACGCTGCTCCATGCGCTTGGCGATGCGTTCGCGCAAACGCTCGCCGGGGCGCGCTTCCGCCAGCCCTGCGCCGAGAATGACCAGCGCCGCCGCGCCGGCGATCCATGTCCGCTTCATGCCGTGACCTCACCGTTTTCCCTTGCTGAGAAAACTGATGGGCCACGGCTTTATCTGCGATGAACCGCCAGATTCAGCAGGTGATCAGAAGCTGAAGCGGGCGCTCAAGCGAATGTCGCGCCCGAACAGCGGGGCAACATCCTTGAGGAAGCTGGTGTGGCGGCGCGCTTCCACATCGAAGATGTTGTTGGCCTGCAGCATCAGCGTGGTCTGCGATTGCGCGCCAAACGGCTTCCACGAAACGCTCGCGTTGACCATGGTCCAGGCCGGCGTTTCGGTTTCGAACGCGGCAATGCGGCGCTGCGCCGTGGCATGCTCCACCTCCAAGCGCCCGCCGATCACGCTGCCGCTGGCTTCCAGTCCGCCAATCAGGCGCAGCGGGGGAATGCGTGGCACGGCCCCGCCCTGTTGACCATTGGCGCCCAGCACATCGGCGCGGGTGTAATCGACAAGGCCGGTCAGTTCGAAGCGGGTATCGCCCGCCTGAGCCACGGTAACCGCGCCTTCGGCCTCGAAGCCATAGAAGCGGGCGTCGGCCTGGGCATACTGGAACACCGGCAGTTCGTCCTCTTCCTCGCCCGTGGGGTTGAGGAAGATGTAGTTGTCGAAGCGGTTGATGAAGGCGGAAAGCTCGACGCGCCAGCCCTCGCCGCGCCCGCGCAGCACCGCTTCGCCGCCGATCTGCCGTTCCTTGCGGAAATCGGGATTGCCGATCTCGAAGGCGCGGGTGGCGGCGTGGGCACCGTTGGCGAACAGTTCTTCGGCGGAAGGCGCACGTTCGCTGCGGGCCCCGCTCAGGGCAAGGCGGAAGCCACTGCCGAGATCGACCGAACCGCCCAGCGAGAGCGAGACCGATTCGAACGTCCTCTCCCGCCCGATTGCAGCGGACCTGACGGTCGCATGCTCGTAGCGCGCCCCCGCTTCCAGCTTCGCGACGCCGAGGTCGAACTCCTGAAGGGTGAACAGGCCGATCTGCCGTGTCTCGTTGGCGGGAATATAGGCCTCTTCGCCCACGGCATTGAAATTGCGGCTGAAGTACTGGAGGCCACTGGCACCCTGCCAGCCGTTGCGCTGTGCCTGCACCAGTTCGGCGCGCGCTTCCCAGCTCCTGTTGAAGAAGCTGGTGCCGATTTCCCCGGTCGATTCAATCTCGTCGTGGCGATAGTCAGCCCACCCGCCGCGCACCTTCAGCTCCTTGAACGCGCCGCCCAGCGGCACTGCGCCGCGCACGTCGACGCGGGTCTGCCGCATGTCGAGGGTGATGTCCTCATGGCCGTGGCCCTCGTGGTCGTCTTCGGCCAGCGCCGTGACACCCCCTTCTTCGCCGTGATCGTCGTGGTGGATTTCAAGGCTGTTGGGAATGCCGTAGCGATTTTCGAGATGGCTGACGGCAAAGCCGAAGTTCGCACCATTGCTGCCGACCCATCCGAGACCACCGGCCACGTCCCAGGTGCGCGCGGACGTGTTCTCGAGCCGCCCCCGCGCCTGCGCCTCATCGGCCACCTCGCCACCCTCTTCCGCCGCTTCCTCACGCAGATCCTTGCTGAACACGAAGCCACCGGTGCGGTAATTGCCCGATTCAAAGAAGCTGCCGTCCAGATGCGCCACAAACCCGCCACCCAGCGGCGCGTTTACCGAGGCTGCGACATTGCGCTCTTCGGCTGCCGAGGCGAGGCCGGCCACGGCGTCGACGTGCGGTCCTGACTGGGGCACCTCGCGCGGGATGCGCAGATCGCGCATGTTGACCACGCCACCGATCGCGCCCGATCCATAGAGCAGCGCAGCCGGGCCGCGCAGGATCTCGATGCGGTCGGCCAAGAGGGGATTGACCGCCACGGCATGGTCGACCGATGTGTTCGACACGTCGAAGCTGCCGATCCCGTCGGTCAGCACGCGCACCCGCTCGGAATCCAGCCCGCGCAGGATCGGGCGCGAAGCATTGGGGCCAAAGAAGGTGGAGGACACACCCGGCTGGCGGGCCAGCGTCTCCCCGATGGTCGAGCGCTGCTGCAACTGCAGATCGTCACCCTGAAGGACGGTTACTGCCGACGCCACATCGTCGCGCTTGCGTTCGAACGGGGCGCTGACGACGATCTGGATCGACGGCTGAGTGTGCCCGTCTGCCCGGTCATCAGCTGCAGGAGCAGAAGCCTGCTGCGCCACGGCGGGGACGGCGAATGCAACAGCGCAAATCGGTGAAGCGCTGAGGAAGAGAGCAGAAAGACGCATGGAATGTCCTTGCTGAATGCGACTGGCCACCCGCCCTTCGGGCTGCGGCGTTGGCGGCTCCATACAGGCGCCGCGCGCATGTTACAACATAACATTACATGAATCCGCCACCCTTTTTTCAGGGAAGAACCAGAACGCTAGGCCGGTCGGACGAGCAGGCAGGTGCCGGATACAGAGAACGCCACGTCGGCGGCAGCAGCGGCAAGGGCGCAATGGCCCACGTCCACTGCTTCGCCCGCTACCGCAACGGCGGCATCGACCGGGATGACAAGGCATGGACCGTCATACGCCGATTGCACATCGGCCGCAGGCTCGCCAATCACGCAATCGGCAAGGAAATACTTGCCGCTGGCCAGCTTGCCCGGTTTCGACAGAACATCGTGGCGCCGTAGCGAGGGGTCGTGCGGCTCGCCCCGTGCAACCGCAACGCTCTGCTCAAGGTGCAATTCGCGAGGTCGGCCATAGTCGTAGAAACGATAGGTGATGTCGCTGTTCTGCTGGATTTCGATCAGGCTGATACCCGCCCCGATCGCGTGCACTGTGCCGGCGGGAATATAGAAGAAGTCCCCGCGCTGAACCGGATACCAGTCCATCAGCCCCTCGATGCTGCCATCGAGCGCTGCTGTGCGCAGCGCTTCGCCATCCAGATGCTGGCCAAAGCCGATGCCCAGCTTCGCGCCCGGCTCGGCATCAAGGATCAGCCAGCATTCCTCCTTGCCGCGATCCTGCTCGCCCAGCGCCCTCGCCTGCGCGTCGCTGGGATGCACCTGCACCGAAAGCTTGTCGCTGGTGAAGATGTACTTGATCAGGACCGATGGCAGTTCGGGCGGCGGCTCGAACCAGATTTCGCCAATGCTCTTGCCCGAGTAGGATTCGAAAGGCGGGGGCAGATCGTTCTTTCCCCAAGGTTTTTCGACTATCCGCCTCGGCAGCAATTTCACTGGTTCGCAGCTCCGGAAAGTTTGCCCACGCCTTGCGCACCTTCGGGCGTGCAGACGAGGACTTCGTCGCCATCGACGACGATCATGAGGTTCGACGCGCCCACCACCGAAACGCGGGGGCCATCACTCATAACGAGTACGTTGCTGCAATCCTTCAGTTCCGCCCGACCGCGGACGGCATTGCCCGCTTCATCGCGATCCTGCGCTTCGTGCAGGGCCTGCCAGTTGCCGATGTCGGACCATGCCATCTCAGCCGGGACCATCGCTGCGCGCGAAGTGTTTTCCATGACGGCATAGTCGACGGATTCGCTGGGCACCTTGGCAAAGGCTTCGTGATCGGGATGAAAGCGCATGCCATCTTCCCACCCTTTGGCCACGGCCTCGCGCACGGCCGACAGAATGTCGGGCCGATGTCGGCCGAGTTCCTCGAGGAAGGTGCCGACCCTGAATGCGAATATGCCCCCGTTCCAGGCATAGTCGCCGCTGCCGAGGAACTCGATCGCGCGGGCCAGATCGGGCTTTTCGACGAAGCGCTCGACGCGGCGACCGCCGGTGCCGTCGATCGCTTCCCCCTGCTTGAGATAACCGAAACCGGTCTCGGGCGCAGTGGGCACGATGCCGAAGGAAACGAGCCAGCCATCCTGCGCCAGTGCCGCCGCCTTGTGCGCGGAGGCCCGGAAGGCATCGCAATCACCGATATGATGGTCGCTGGGGCAGACCAGCATGATCGCGTCTTCCGGCAGGGTCAGCGCGGCAAGCGCGATCGCCGCCGCAGTGTTGCGCGCCTCCGGCTCGACAATGATGCGGGTATTGGCAGGATCAGGCAACTGCTGCTCGACATGATCGAGATGGGCGGCACCGGTCACGACGACAGGATTGCCAAAGCCTTCCCCCACCGGGCAGCGCAGGACGGTTGCGCGAAACAGCGTCTCGTCGCCTACTAGCGGAAGGAATGGCTTTGGCCGCGCCTTGCGCGAGCGCGGCCAAAGACGGGTGCCGCTACCGCCGCACAGGATCACGGGAACTGTATTGGTCATGTGTTGCCTTGATCTGACTTGCTGCAGCGCAGCGAAGCACTGTTCTAGCGAGTTGCATCCATTCTTGCCAGCATCTCGCCAACCGAAGTCGTGGCGAACCCCACGGCGCTATCGGATATGCCATATGGCACCAGCAACTGATCCTCCACCAGCAGCGCACCGCAAGTATAGACAACGTTGGGAACATACCCGAAGCGATCGGCATCAATGGCTGTCAGCAATGGCTTGCTTGAGCGCGCGATCACTTTCGAAGGGTCATCACGATCGAGCAGGGCGCAGCCCAACGCGTACTTGCGCATCGCGCCCACGCCGTGCGTCAGCAACAGCCAGCCGTGGTCGGTCAGTATCGGGCTGCCGCAGTTGCCGATCTGCACGAATTCCCAAGGGAATTCCGGCTCCATCAGCAGCACGCCATCATCGTCCCAGCGCTCGAGACTGTCCGAGCGGAGCAGGAACAGGTTCTTGCCGTCCTGCCGGCCGACCATGCAATACTGCCCGCCCACCTTCTGCGGAAACAGCGCCATGCCCTTGTTCCGACCGGCGCGCCCGACGATGGGTTCAAGCAGGAAGGACCGGAAATCCCGCGTGCGCAGCAATTCGGACCTGATATCTGCTCCGGAATAGGCAGTGTAAGTGCCGATCCACTCGTAATCCCCACCGCCATGGTCAAAGCGGACAAGGCGGAGGTCTTCCAGGCCGCCACGTTGCTGCTCGGTAACAGGAAAGATCACGCTGTTGGAAAGCGTGCTTTCTGAGTGCCGATGCAACGTGACGGCGCAATCGGCCCCTTGGCACACCGTCAGGCTGTCGTCCGGCAGCATGGCTGTTGCAAAATGGCTCTGCGGCCAGAGTTCGAAAGCGCCGTCGGGAAGGGCAATGCCTTCCCGGAAGACGATCGAACTGATGTGCCCCTCGCCCACGGCACGCAGGCTCATCACGAACCGGACTGCGCCGTCGGTCATGCCCGACTGGTCGGGATGCGGCACGATGCTCGGGTTCATCAGCGCCGCAGCGGCATAAGTGTATTCGTGGCAGAAGTAGGCACCGATGAGCCGCTTGCGGCGGATCGACAGTTCCGAACCATCGAAGTTGAGCACCGCCTCCATCTGGCGATAGCGCTCCTCGAAAAGCTGTTCGGTCTGCCAGTGTCGCTCCTCGAAATCGTGGAGCACGCGCGCGTACTCCTTATCTGCCTCCTTGTGGCCGAGCGAAAGGACATCGGCGACGAGCTTACGCGCGCGCGCGCCAGAGCCGCCGGGCCCCTGCCAGCCAAGATGAAATGGACGAAGCACGACCCTGGAGGGATCGGCATGAAGTCGTTGTTCAAGCACCCGCAAGCTGTTGCGTACCCTTGCTGTTGATCTTCATGGCAATGGCATGGGGCGGAATAGGTTCCTGACGGATCGTTCCGGAACCCGGGCGCCGCGCAATATCGACCATGGCGTAATGCGCAAGTTGGAACGCGAGGATGGACTCCGCACCGCAGTTGAGGTTGACCCCTTGCGGGGTCACGCCATCGCGGCAGCGGCCTGACACGATATCGCCAAGCACCTCGCCGCGGTCATTACCGCCCAGGAACCAGCGATAGGCGGTTTCCGCATGACGCAGCCATGTAATATCACCGGTTGCGGCATAGGCGGTCGCCGCCGCATCGACCGCAGCCCAGGCTTCCAGTGGCTGCTGGTCGAACGGCATGTTCTCATAAGGCCGCCCGAAGGTTTCCGAACCCACCGGGCGGAAGTGCCCCTGCGCCGAAACCTGCTGCCGCGCAATGAAACGCAGCGAGGACAGGCCGGATTCCACCCAGTCAGCTCGCTCCAGAACCTGCCCGGCCCCGATCAGCGCCTGGGAAAGGCGCGGATTGTCATAGCTGAGCACGGCTTCGAACCAAGCCCAATCGGGGCGACGCGCTTCGTTGAGAAGGTTGGCAAGCAACTCGGCGCCGTGGCGAAGGCTGGTCAGCGCCTCGCCATGTGCAGGGTTGGCGCGCAAAGCCTCGATGCAGCCGAGCATCACGAACGCAACCGTGCGAGGGGCATCCATCGTGCAAACCGGAGCAAGCGCGATGTCGAACCACTGTGCTGCCCAGTGCCGAAGCCCGGCGTCCGGCGCATCGTTCATGGCCCGGCCCAGTGCCCAGACCGTTCGGCCATTGCTGTCGGCCGATCCGATCGGTTCACACCAGGTCCGGTCAAAGTTCATGAAGTTGCGAAAGGCGCGCGCGTCGGGATTCCAGGCGTGCTGGATGAACGAGGCATAGACCATGGCCCAGCGCTGCCGCTCTGCCAGGGGCACGGTGTCGGCCACACCCATCAGCATCAGTGCCCGCACGTTGTCATCCAGGCAGTAGCCATGACGGCGGTCGGGCACTGTCAGGATGGAGTGTTGCAGCATGCCGGTGGCATCGCTCATCGCAGTCACGCCAGAGAAGCCCGGAGTCGCCAGCAGCGGGGTCGTGCGATCAGGTCGGACCACCACGCTTTCGACCAGTTCGCGGGCGGCGCCGGCAAAGCGGGGCCAGATCGTCTCGCGGCCCTTGTCCCAGGCGCGCTTCTGCACGGTATGCAGTTCGTCGGGATCATCAAGCAGGCGATTCACAGCGGCTGCAATCACATCGGCCCGGCGCGGATCGACCAGCACCCCCACCCCATCGGCAAGGAGTTCTCGGGCGTGGACATATGGGGTCGAAACCACCGCCTTGCCCAATGCCACGGCATAGCTGAGGGTCCCCGAGGTGGACTGTTGCATGTTGGGGTATGGCGTCAGGTAGATGTCGCAGGCCTCGAGCTGGTCGAGCAGTTCGTCCAGATCGAGGAAGCGGTTGTCCCACTCGATGTTGGCGGCAACACCCAGATCCTGAGCGAGGGCCTCAAGGCTCTCGCGATAGCGCTCGCCTTCGCTGGCAACGAGGTTGGGGTGGGTGGCACCAACGATGCGATAGACGACATCGGGATGGTTCTGCACGATGGCCGGCAGCGCCTCGATGACCGTTTCAAGCCCCTTGCCTGGGCCGAGCAGGCCGAACGTCATCATAACGCGCCGTCCCTCATGGCCGATGCGCGCCTTGTAGGCCTCGCCACGGCCGAACGGACGGTCTGGCGCGCCATGCGGAATCACCATGATGCGTTCGGGAGCAACGCGGTAGAGGTCCTGCAGCAGCCCCATCGAGTGCTGCGACATGACCATGACCCGCGAGGCGCGGCGGAGGATGTGTTCAAGCACCTCGCGCTGATGCGCGGATGGCTGGGCAAGAACCGTATGCAGGGTGACGATCAGCGGCGCCGCAACCCGGTCGACGAGTTCGAGCACCATATCGCCATCGGCACCCCCGAAGATGCCGTATTCGTGCTGGAGCCAGACCGCATCGACCGCGTCCTCGTTCATGCGGCGCGCCGCGGCACGATAGTCCTCGACCTGATCTGAACGGATGAGCCCGCGCACATCGTCGTATTCAAGCGGCGAACGCGCATCGTCGATGACGTGAAGATCGACCGAGATGTCCGAATGATGTGCCCGGAGCTGCTCGTAGATATCGGTGGTAAAGGTGGCGATGCCGCACTTGCGCGGCGTGTAGCCCCCAATCAACGCAACGCGGCAGGGCGCTTTCTGGCCGCGACGGAGGAAGGAGAGGACTCCGGGAGCGGAAGCGTCGCCGGTGCCGAAGGCATTTTCGATGAGAGTCATGGCGTGCAGGTTTCCGAAGGCTCGTCGCAAACCGCATGGCGCGGATGCTGTACTGTCGATGAACCAACGCAGGGAGAGCAATCCGGTTGCATTGCGATGCAACAAAAATAGCGCGGAAATAACGCAGGTTACCGCAAAAGTTCTTCTATCCAACCATTTGTATAACTTAAGATATAAGAACTGCTATGTTGCAGTGCAGTATTATGGTTCGAACCAGCGCTGTTCCCAGCCGTAGCTGGAGGTGACCGGATTGCCTTCCGCATCAAGCGCAGGCCGAAAGCGGAAGCGCTCGGTGGCAAGACGGCAAGTTGTCGCATCGGCCTCGGGCACGCCACTCGCGCGGTAGACACGGCAGGACGATACGCGTCCGTCCGTGCCGACCGTCAGCAGGATAACCACGCGCTTGCCGATGCGTTCCTGCTGGCTGCTGACCGGGTAGTCACGGGTCGAGCGGATATCTCCGGCGATCTTTTCTGCCTTCCGGGCAAGACCACCACCCGAACCATTGCCGCTGGCGCCGCTGCCGGTGCCCGTGCCCTCACCACCGCCGCCGGTCCTCTGCCCTTGCGCGGCTGCGCCCGAACGCGCGTCTTGGCCGGTCGAGGCGACCGGTGGCGCATTCTCCTTGCGCGAAGGGACGCGAGCCTTGGCGATCACCGGTTTGGGCTTGGCCTTCTTCCCCTCCTCCCCCGAAGCGCCAGCGGGTTCGGGCGTGGTCGGACTGGGCGTGGGCTTGGGCTCGTCCAGCGGCACATCGAAAGTGCTGGTGGTGAAAGCCTCCTTGGCCAGATCGGTCATGGCCGGGACCCCGCCGAAACCGTGGATCACACCCCACAGCACAACGATATGCAACAATGCGGCGAGCACGGTGGGCGCAAGCCGCTCGCGCCCGCTGCGCTGGCGGTCGCGATAGCGCCCTGACGGCGTGACTGCGCCACTCGTCCTATCCACGTACTGCCCTTGCATCTGCGGCCAAACGCATTCGGGTCATCTATGGTTGCAACCATTCAGGCGGAATGGAAAGCCTCAGGACGAAACCCTATGGCAGGAACGGCGCGGCAACATCCTTCGGTACGCGCAGGATGCGGCCTGATCCGCGGTCGATAATCGCCCAGGTGGTCTTCGCGCTGACGATGACCTTGCCGCCTGCGTTGCGGAAATCCACGCGCCGGTCGAACCTCGCGCCGGTGGGCGGTTCCGGAATGAAGGTCTCGGCCGTGACGCTCTCGCCCGAAACGATGTTTCCGCGATAATCGATCTCGTGCCGCGTCACGACCCAGACGTAGGCCTGTTGGTGCTCGGGCGAGGCGACTGCGGACCAGTGCGCGGTGGCGATATCCTGAATCCAGTTCACCCACACCGCATTGTTGACATGGCCAAGCTCGTCGATGTGCTCGGGGCCTGCGGTAAAGGTGAGGGTGTGGCGGTTACTCAAGCATCCACCCCCAGCTGCCACAGGATGAAGGCGAACTCTTCCGCCGTTTCCTTTAAGGATTCGAACCGGCCCGACTTGCCGCCATGGCCCGCGCCCATGTTGGTCTTGAGGATCAGCTCGTTGCCGTCGGTCTTCACCTCGCGCAGCTTCGCCACCCACTTGGCAGGCTCCCAATAGGTCACGCGCGGGTCGTTGAGGCCTGCAGTCACCATCAGCGGCGGATAGCCCTGCGGCTTGACCTGATCATAGGGCGAGTACGACTGGATCAGTTCGAACGCCGCCTTGTCCTCGATCGGGTTGCCCCATTCAGGCCACTCGCCCGGTGTCAGCGGCAGGTCCTCGTCAAGCATGGTGTTGAGCACGTCGACGAACGGCACGTGGGCCACGACCGCGCCCCACAGGTCTGGATCGGAATTGATCACTGCGCCCATCAGTTCACCCCCGGCCGAACCGCCGGAAATGCTGATCTTGCCAGCCTGCGTGAACCCACGCTCGATCAGGCCCCTGGCGACGTCGACGAAGTCGTTGAAGGTATTGGTCCGCGCTTCCAGCTTGCCCGCCTTGTACCACGCGCGGCCAAGATCGTCGCCGCCGCGGATATGCGCGATGGCATAGGCAAATCCGCGGTCGACAAGGCTCAGCCGCGTGGTCGAGAAGCCCGGCCCGATGGCGATGCCATAAGCGCCGTAACCATAGAGGTGCAGCGGACCGCCCTGTTCCCCATTGATGGCCGCGCGGTCCTTGCGCCAGACCACGCTGACCGGGACCATCGTGCCATCGCGCGCCGCAATTTCCAGCCGCGCCGTGTCATAAAGCGAAGCATCGTACCCACTCGGGATTTCCTGCACCTTGAGCAGGGTCAGGCTGCGGGTGGCCACGTCATAGTCATAGGACGACGCCGGGCTGACCATCGATTCATAGCCGACGCGCAGCACGCTCATGTCCCATTCGGGATTGTCGCCAAGCGAAGCTTCGTAGCTTGCTTCGGGAAACTCGATCGGTTCGATGCGAGACGGATCGTCGTAATAGCGCACCTCGATCCGGTCCAACCCGCGCACACGCCCTTCGGTCACGTAGAAGTCGCGGAACAGGTCGAACCCGGTAAGGTAGAAATCGTCCGTTCCCTCGATCAGCGTGGTCCATTCGCCGGGGTTCGCGAGCGGCGCGGTGGCGAGGCGGAAGTTCTCGTGGGTATCGTTGGCGTGGATATAGAGAACGCCATCGCGCTCATCGACATCGTACTCCACGCCCTTCTGCCGGGGTTTGACCAGCAGGGGTTCGGCAAGAGGATCGTCCGCCGGAACCAGTCGCACCTCGCCCGTCTCGTGGTCGCCGGTCGAAATGATCAGCCACTTCTCGTTGGCCGAAAGCGACGCACCCACGCGGAAGCCCTCGTCGTCCTCGTGATAGAGTTCGACGTCGTTCTCCAGCGGCTGGCCAATCCAGTGCAGGCGCGCGTTGTCCGTCCGCCAGTTCTCGTTGGCAAGGCTGTAGACGAGGCCGGTGTCGTCCTTCACCCAGATCAGTCCGGAAAGCGTGCCGGGGATCTCGTCGGGCAGGACCTCCCCGGTGGCGATGATCTTGATGCGGGCCGTGAAGCGTTCGGAGCCGTTGTCATCCACCGACCAGGCGAGCTTCGTCCCGTCCTTCGACACCGCAATCGCGCCAAGGCGGAAGTAGTCCTTGCCCTCGGCCAGGGCGACTTCATCCAGAATCAGTTCATCCGCGCTGCCATCGTCGGGCGCGCCAACCGGCCTGCGCCACCACTTCTTGTATTCGGCGCCTTCCTCGAACTCGATCCAGTAGAGGAAGTCGCCATCCTTCTGCGGCACGGACTTGTCGGCTTCCTTGATGCGGGCGCGCATTTCCTTGAACAGGGCGTCGATGACCGGCTTGCGCTCGGCCATGCGAGCCTCGAACCAGGCGTTCTCGGCTTCGAGATGGGCAAGCACGGCCTTGTCGGTGACCTCGGGATAGCCGGGATCGCGCAGCCAGGCGTAATCGTCGGAGACGGTCAGGCCATGATGCGAAAAGCTGTGCGGAATGCGGGCGGCGACAGGAGGTGTGGCAATGCTCATCCCCCGCATCTATGTTGCGTGCATGATGCCCGCAAGGCGGGCCGCCCACATTCAGGACCGATCCCATGCTGATGCAAACTCATGAAGCCCGCCTCGACGCCTTGCGCAAGCAGCTTGCCAAGGACGGGCTGGACGGCTTCGTCATCCCCATTTCTGACGAACATATGAGCGAATATGTCGGCGCCTATGCCCAGCGGCTGGAATGGCTAACCGGCTTCGGCGGCTCTGCGGGCACGGCGGTGGTGCTGGCCGATGAAGCCGCGATCTTCGTTGACGGACGCTATACCCTGCAGGTGCGCGATCAGGTCGATGGCAAGCTGTGGTCGTACCAGTCGGTGCCGCAGACCAGCGTTGCGGAATGGCTCGGAAAACATGCTCCGCAAGGTGCGAAGATCGGCTACGATGCCTGGCTCCATGCCAAGAGCTGGGCGCAATGCGTTGCCTCCGCACTCGAACCGCGCGGCGCCTCGCTGGTGGCAGTCACAGACAACCCGGTCGACGCGGTATGGCAGGACCAGCCGGCGCCCTCGCTCGCTCCGGCCGTGCCTCATGCCACCGAACACGCCGGCAAGTCGGCAACGGAAAAGCGGGCCGATGTGGCCGAGTGGCTCGCATCGCAAGGGCTCGACGCTGCGGTCATCACTGCGCTCGATTCGGTGGCCTGGCTGCTCAACATTCGCGGCGAGGACGTGGATCGCACGCCCGTGGCGCTCTCCTTCGTCATCGCCAATGCCGATGGCACCGCCGACCTGTTCATCGCGCCCGAAAAGGTCACGCCCGAACTGACGGCGCATCTCGGCAACGCGGTTCGCGTCCAGCCGCGCGAGGCCTTCGTCCCGGCGCTCCAGGCGCTCAAGGGCAGGAAGGTGGCGGTGGATCCCGAACGGGCGGTGGCCGCGATCTTCCAGGCGCTCGAAGGGGCCGGTGCGCAAGTCGTTGCCGTCACCGATCCGGTCGTCCTGCCCAAGGCCATCAAGAACCCCGTGGAACAAGCTGGCCACCGCGCCGCACAGGCCCGCGATGGCGCCGCCATTGCCCGCTTCCTGCGCTGGATCGAGGTCGAAGCGCCCAACGGCACCGTGACCGAGCTTTCCGCAGCCGACCGCCTGCAAGCCTTCCGCGCCGAGGGCGGGCTGCTCCGCGACCTCTCGTTCGACACCATTTCGGGCGCCGGGCCGAACGGTGCGGTGGTTCACTATCGCGTCAGCGAGGAGACCAGCCGTACGCTCGAGCCGAACAGCGTCTACCTCGTCGATTCGGGCGGGCAGTACGTTGATGGCACCACCGACATCACCCGCACCGTCTGGGTCGGACCTGACGCGCCGCATGCGGAAGTGAAGGACCGCTTCACCCGCGTGCTCAAGGGCCACATCGCGCTGGCCCGCGCCGTGTTCCCCAAAGGCACCGCCGGCAGCCAGCTCGACAGCTTCGCCCGGCAGTTCCTGTGGTCCGCTGGCCTCGACTACGCCCATGGCACCGGCCACGGCGTCGGCAGCTTCCTCGCCGTCCACGAAGGCCCGCAGCGCATTGCCAAGGCCAGCGGCGGGCAGGCGGGCACCGGCCAGCCGCTCATGCCGGGCATGATCCTCTCAAACGAACCGGGCTACTACAAGGCCGGCGAATACGGCATCCGCATCGAAAATCTCGTGCTGGTCGAAAAGCGCGACATTCCCGGAGCTGAGGGCGAGTTCTACGGCTTTGAAACGCTCACCTTCGCCCCGATCGCCCGCGATCTGGTGGATATCACCCTCCTCTCACCCGATGAGCGCGAATGGCTCGACACTTACCACGCCAAGGTGCGCGACGTCCTCGCCCTGCAGCTTTCCGGTGACGATCTGATCTGGCTGGAAGCGGCCTGCGCGCCCTTGTGACGGGGCATATGTTCACGTATTGTTCCTTATCGACTCAAAGATGAGGAGCAATGCGATGATCGGATACGTCACTGTCGGCACGAATGACCTGGCCAAGGCCGCAGCGTTCTATGATGCCATCGCTGCAGAAATGGGCGTGGGCCGGATGATGGAGTTCGAGACCGGGATTGCCTGGGGCGTGCCCGATGGCGCTGCCGGAATTGCGGCGATGAAGCCTTTCGACGGGCAGCCCGCAACGGTGGGCAATGGCGTCATGGTCGCGCTACAGGCCAAGGACAAGGAACAGGTCGGGCGCCTCCACGCCATTGCGCTTGCCCATGGCGGCACTTGCGAGGGCCAGCCGGGACTGCGCGGTGGTGGCTTCTACGCCGCCTACTTCCGCGACCCCGACGGCAACAAGCTCAACGCCTTCGTGATGGGCTGAACGCAGGCATATCCGCCCGCGCTTGCACGCGGATGAACGCTCCGGTGCAGGCGCGACAAATTGCGACAATAAACCCGCGTCCCCGGCATAGTCGCGCGACAAGCTGCGCCTAGATAGGGACTACAGGAACTGCGGTCGCTGGTTTTCAGTCCCCCCTGAGCAAGGCACTCCCTCCCCCTCTCCTTGCCAAGTGCCAGTGGCCGCAGTCTCCTCCCTCTACTGACGGGAACTAACCGATGAAGAAATTCCAGATTGCGGCTGCCGCTGCAGTGACGGCCACGGCCTCGCTCGCGCTCTACGCCGCCTCGCCCGCCTTTGCGCAGAAGATGGATGCCGACGGCGACAAGACCATCACCTGGGCTGAAGCCAAGGCCAAGTCCGACGAGATGTGGGTAAAGCTCGACGTCAACAAGGACGGCAAGCTCGACCAGGCCGACAAGAATGCCAAGTGGGCCGAGAAGTTCGCCGAGATCGACACCGACAAGAACGGTTCGATCAGCCGCGAGGAATTCATTGCCCATCACCAGCAGATGAAGGGGCCTGAAGGCCGCGATGGTGACCGCAAGGCCGGTCATGGTGGCCGTGGCCACGGCGGCATGAAGGGCATGATGATGGGTGGCGGCATGGCCATGATGGCCGATGCCAACAAGGACGGCACCGTCACCCGCGCCGAATTCGACGCTGGCGTGAAGGCGCACTTCGACATGGCCGATGCCAACAAGGACGGCAAGATCACGCCGGAAGAGCGTCGTGCTTCGATGAAGGCGATGATGGGCAAGATGAAGGGCCCGCACGCCGGCCATTTGGGTGCGATGGGTGATGGACCTCCGCCGCCCCCTGAGGCTAACTGATCCACGATGAACGAAGCGCCGATCCGACTGCTCCTGGTCGATGACGAACCTGCGCTGCGCGAACCCCTGGCGGACTATCTGGTCCGGCAGGGGTTTGTCGTGACACAGGCCGGCACCGCCGCCGAAGCCCGCAGCCGCCTGCTCGAAGCAGGCTGCGACCTTGTGCTGCTCGACATCATGATGCCGGGCGAGGACGGCCTTTCGCTGTGCCGCCATCTGGTCGAGGCCAAGCGCCTGCCCGTCATCTTCATCACCGCCAAGGGCGAATCGACCGACCGCATCGTCGGGCTGGAGATCGGTGCCGACGACTACGTGGTAAAGCCGTTCGATCCGCGCGAACTTGTCGCTCGCATCCGCTCGGTCCTCCGGCGCGCGACCAAGCAGTCGAGCGAGGTTTCGGACGCGGTCATCTATGAATTCGAGGGCTGGCGGCTCGATCCATTGAAGCGCCGCCTGATCGACAGCGAAGGCGCGGTCGTCGCCATTTCCTCGGCGGAGTTCCGCCTGCTCATGGCCTTTCTCGACCACCCCCGACAGGTGCTCGATCGCGATCGCCTGCTCGACATGGTGCAGGGCCGCGAGGCGCATCTGTTCGACCGCGCTGTCGACAACCAGATCTCGCGCCTGCGACGCAAGGTGGAGGGCGACAGCCGCAACCCGCAACTGATCCAGACGGTGTGGGGCGGCGGGTACATGCTTGCCGCAGAGGTGCGCAAGCGTCCCGCCACTTCGGACGAAAGCTGACCGGGCGTGAAGAACCTCCGCTTCTGGCCGCGCAGCCTGCAGGGGCAGGTCCTGCTCGCCATCGCCTTGGCACTGCTGGTAGCGCAGACCATTTCCGCCGTGCTGATCTGGCGCGAACAGAATCATCGGCGCGAAGTTTCCATGGTGAGTTCGGCCGCTTTTCGGCTGATTGGCCCCAGCCCTGAAGAACGCCGCCATCGACACGGGGATGCCGATGATCGCCCGCCCCCGCCGTTCCGCATCGAACATTCGCAAGATTCACTCTATCGCCCCGGCGAGCGGCGGCTGCCCCGCGTCGAGCACGAACTGAGCGAAGTCCTGAACGCGCAGGGCGTGGAGACCGCCGAGGTGCTGGTCTTCGAACGCGATCCGATGCGTGACGGGCCGAGCATCGAATTCTGGAACCGCAATCGCCGGAAACTGGAATTGGTCTCGAAGGAGCCCATGCCCCGCTTGGTCATTGCCTCGATACGCAGCCCATCTGGCGGCTGGACCTCGACCCGCGTGTTCACCGAAGGCGGTGAAATGCGCGTGCTTGCGCCGCTCGTCGGCCAGACCATCGTGCTGTACCTGGTGCTGGTCGGCACGATGGCGCTGATCCTGCGGCGCATGGCCCGCCCATTGAAGGCCCTCACCCGCCGGGTCGAGGACTTCGCCGGCAATCGCACATTGGATGGCCAACTCCAGCCAGAGGGACCTGAGGACATCCAGGGCCTGATCGTCGCCCACAATGCGATGGAAGCGCGAATCGCGGCAATGCTCGATGAAAAGGACGTCATGCTCGGCGCGATCGGGCATGATCTCAAAACCCCGCTGGCGGCGCTACGCGTGCGGATCGAGGCCGTCGACGACGATGTCGAGCGCGCCCGCATGGCTGCGACGATCGAGGACATCAACCGCTCGCTCGACGATATCCTGTCGCTCGCCCGCGTCGGACGGCCGTCCGATCCACTCGAGCCCACCGAGCTTTCGGCACTGGTCGCCGACGTGATCGGCGAATTCGAGGACATGGGCGAACCGGTGGAACTGGGTGACACCGACCGCGTCGTCCTGCCTGTCCGCGCGACCTGGATGCGGCGCGCCCTGCGCAATCTCGTCTCCAACGCAATCCGCTATGGCGATCGCGCTCGCATCACGCTCGCCCGCGAAGGCCGAGAGGCTGTGCTGCGGATCGAGGATGACGGCCCCGGCATCCCCGAGCATAAGATTGCGCGGATGATGGAGCCGTTCACCCGGCTCGATGCCTCGCGCAACAGCGGCACGGGTGGCACCGGGCTCGGCCTGACGCTCGCCCGCGCCATCGCCGACCAGCACGGCGGCACGCTGACGCTCACCAACCGGCGCGGCGAGAATGGCATTGCCGGACTCACCGCAACCATGCGCCTGCCGCTCGGTTAAGCCACCGCTCATCCCCGCCGCAATAGTCAACCGACCTTCGTCGGTGCGCGCCTGCCGTTCGTCGAAAGGATTCGCGCAGTGGTCGACCGGTTGCTAGTGCAACCAATCTTCATTGCGCCGGGGAGTCATGATCGGCATGCGTACCATTTCACTTGTTTCCGCTTTCGCTCTCGCTGTTGCGACCGTTGCCGTCCCCGCCACGGCGCAGGCGCCGCTCAATCCTTCGGCTGCAGCGGGCGTCCACACCGATCTTCCCCGCGTGGCGCACCCCTCGCACTACACCATCTCGATCACCCCGGATGCCAAGGCGCTGACCTTCACCGGCACCTCCTCGGTCGATCTCGAAGTCACCGAAGCCACGCCCGCGCTGACGCTCCACGCGCTCGACCTGAAGATCGCCACCGCCACGCTCACGCCCGCAGGCGGCGCAGCCATGCCCGTCACCGTGACGATGGACGCCAAGAGCCAGACCGCAACCTTCACCGCCGCCGCACCCTTGAAGCCCGGCAAGTACCGGCTCGACACCAGCTATTCGGGGATCATCAACACGCAGGCCAATGGCCTCTTCGCGCTCGATTACCCTGACAAGGTGACCGGCAAGGAGGTGCGCGGCCTGTTCACGCAGTTCGAAGCACCCGATGCCCGCCGCTTTGCGCCGATGTTCGACGAGCCGATCTACAAGGCGACGTTCGACCTTTCCGCCACCGTGCCGGCCACGCAGATGGCCGTCAGCAACATGCCGATCGCCAAGGAAGAGCAGCTCGCGGGTGGCATGAAGCGCGTGACCTTCGGCACCAGCCCGAAGATGTCTTCGTACCTGCTGTTCTTCGGCCTGGGCGACTGGGAGCGGATGACCAAGGAAGCCGCCCCCGGCGTTCAGGCTGGCATCGTCGCGCCCAAGGGCAGCGGCGAGCAGGCCCGCTTCGCGCTGGACGAACTCGCGCCGCTGATCCCCTACTATTCCGAATACTTCGGCCAGCCCTACCCGCTGCCCAAGATCGACAACATCGCCGCACCCGGCCAGTCGCAGTTCTTCTCGGCCATGGAGAACTGGGGCGCGATCCTGACGTTCGAGCGCATCCTGCTCAACGATCCCGCCATCACCAGCGCTGCTGCCCGCCAGAACATCGTCACCACGCAGGCGCACGAAGTGGCGCACCAGTGGTTCGGCAACCTCGTGACCATGGCCTGGTGGGAAGACCTCTGGCTGAACGAGGGCTTTGCCAGCTGGATGGAAACCAAGGCCACCGCGCACTTCCACCCCGACTGGTTCCCGCTGCTCGAGCGCGTGAACGGGCGCGATGCGGCGATGGGCCTCGATGGCTTCAAGACCACGCACCCGATCGTGCAGGAGATCAAGACCGTCGACGAGACCAACCAGGCTTTCGACGCGATCACCTACCAGAAGGGCGAAGCGGTCATCTCGATGCTCGAGGCGTTCGCGGGCGAAAACGTGTGGCGCGATGGCCTGCGCGCCTACATGCGCGATCACAAGTTCGGCAACACCCGCTCGAAGGACCTGTGGCAGGCAATCGAGAAGGCCGGCGCTCCCGGCCTCACCGCCATCGCCACCGATTTCACCACCAAGCCCGGCATCCCGCTGGTCAAGGTGACGGGCATGACCTGCAAGAAGGGCGTTTCCACGCTGACGCTGCAGCAGAGCGAATTCAGCGTCGACCGCAAGGACGAAGTCGCCGCCAAGCCGCAGCAGTGGAAGGTCCCGCTGATCGTCTCGGCAGGATCGGGCGAGCCGGTGCGCACCATCCTCGATGGCGGAAAGGCGACGGTAACGGTCAATGGCTGCGGCCCGATCGTGATCAACGCCGGCCAGCTCGGCTACTACCGCTCGCTCTACACGCCGCAGATGCTGACCTCGCTGAAGAAGGCGATGCCGACGCTCCAGCCGGTCGACCAGATGGGCCTGATTGCCGACAACCTCGCGCTCTCGTCGAGCGGCTACCAGCCCTATGGTCCGGCGTTCGATCTGCTTGCCGCGATCCCCGGCAATGCCAATCCGGTGGTGCTCGGCAATGCCTTCGGCGATTTCGTCGGCGCGTGGCGCGTGCTCGACAAGGATCCTGCCGCGCAGAAGAAGCTCTATGGCAAGGTCGCCGGAACCTACAAGCCGCGCCTCATGGCGCTGGGCTTCGAGCCCAAGGCCGATGAGCCGCTGCGCGATGCCGACCTGCGCTCGACGCTGATCGCGGGCTTCGGCACGATGGGCGATGCCGACGTCGTGGCTGAAGCACGCCGCCGCTTCGCCATGCTCGCCAGCAACCCCAAGGCCCTGGACGGTCCGCTCAAGACGACTTGGCTCAACATCGTTGCCCGCAACGCCACCAAGGCCGATTGGGACGCGATCAAGGCCATGGCCGCGGCCAGCAACAGCGCGGTGGAACGCCAGTTCCTCTACACCCTGCTGGGCCGCCCTGCCGATGCCTCGCTGGCCAAGGCGGCGCGTGAGCTTGCGCTGACCGACGCGCCGGGCAAGACCACCAGCGCGGCGATGATCGTCGCCTCGGCAGGCCTGCACCCGGACGAGACCTATGACTTCGCGCTGGCCAACCGCGAGAAGATCGAATCGCTGGTCGACGCGCAGAGCCGCGTGACCTTCATCGCCAGCCTCGGCGGGCAGTCGAACGATCCGGCGATGATCGAGAAGCTCAAGGCGTTCAAAGCCACGGTCCCCGCCGAAGCCGCCCGCCCGGTCGACCGCGTGATCGGAGTCCTCACCGAAAAGGCCCGCACCCGCCCGCAGTTCATCAAGGGCCTGACCGACTGGCAGAACGCGAAGGGGAAGTAATACCGACCGCAGACTCATCCCCTCCCCGCCGGGGAGGGGTTAGGGGTGGGGGAGCGAGGCAAAGCCGAGCGTCCACGCTCGCCGTGGTACACCCCCACCCAACCTCCCCCTCAAGGGGGAGGAGCGTTACGGGCCGCGATCTTTTCCGCTCGCTGCCAGCAGACCGAGCGGCAGCAATTGAGTGGATTGCCGAACGTCCGCTTTCGTTGAGGCGGATCACATTTCGGAGTTAAGCTTTGCCCGTCTGCGAGCCGCTGCGTAGACGCTTTCATCAATTTTCAGCGATGGGGCCGACTCGGCGTGATAGGTCCAGTTAGTGAGGCAATTCCACGCACGATCGGTGGTGCCTGGCGCAATAAGCGTAAGCGTAGCGAAACCTTCTGACGATGTGCTGAACCGGTAATGCGCCGTATTGCTCCTGCACGCGGCCATAGCTTCGGGCAACGACCGCGCGGCACAAGCCGCTTGCTGCTGTTCGTTGTGATTAATGACGAGATACTGCACGCCGCACAGAACGGTTGGCAAGCCTACGGCGACCGCACAACGAAACCCTGAGGACTTGCGCGGCAGGAACAATAGCGTGCCTCCGAGGAAGAGTCCGACAGAACATGCCATTCGCGACCAGAACACTGCCTCGTCACTCTCGCACGGCGGCAATCCATAGCGCAGAAATGTTACGGCCAAGGAATAAAGCAGATAAAGATAGCCTGTAAAAGTCAAGGCAGCGAATAGAGTAACAACGAATTTTGGATTTTCACAAAACGGTGCCTTTCTGTTTGGAAGTGGATCGAAACCTGCGATCAATGAGGTGTGAGTTATTTGGAAGAGCCGGAGCAAAACCAAAGGGCCGAATAACATCGCAGCCAAGACTAAGTTTAAGATCATATCCCCTGCCCCTTACTGACGCTCATTCTGCCACGAACATTGCCAATAGGGGTTGGCAAGCATTCATAGAGAAAAGCTGAAGCCCAGCGCAGCCAACACGGACTTACCCGCCCAGTCCAAGACCTACCGCAACAACCCACCCAAAATCCCCCGCGCAAAGCGACCAAGCGCCTCGCCGCCGATCGAGGTAGCGATCGAGCCGACCATTGCGGTCACGCCCGATGCCACCGGTGCCGCGCGGGATTTCTTGCCGGTGATGCTGGCGGCGATCACGGCGCCTGCGGATGAGGCCACCGCGCCCGCCGCAGCTTTCCCTGCGCGCTCCCACATCGTCGTCGTCCGGCGCGGCGAGGCGCGTTGGGCCTCTTCGCCCTGCTCCTCCACCTGCTGTGCCGCCGCTGCCGCGTCAGCCGCTTTCTGCGCCAGCACTTCGGCGGCGGATTCGCGGTTCACTGCCTTATCGTACTTGCCATCGAACGGGCTGACCGACTGGATCACCGCGCGCTCCTTCGGCGTCAGTGGTCCAAGCCGCGAGCGCGGCGGGGCGATCAGGGTGCGCTGGACGACCGAGGGCGAGCCGTCCTCGTTCAGCGTCGAGACCAGCGCCTCGCCGACTTTCAGTTCGGTGATGACCGTCTCGACATCGAGATCCTTGTTGATGCGGAAGGTCTCGGCCGCCGCGCGGATCGCCTTCTGGTCACGCGGGGTGAACGCCCGCAGCGCGTGCTGCACGCGGTTGCCGAGCTGGCCTGCGATCTTCTCCGGAATGTCGATCGGGTTCTGCGTGACGAAATAGACGCCCACGCCCTTCGAGCGGATCAGGCGCACCACCTGCTCGACCTTCTCCATCAGCGCCTGCGGGGCATCGTCGAACAGCAGGTGCGCCTCGTCAAAGAAGAACACCAGGCAGGGCTTTTCCGGATCGCCCACTTCGGGCAGCGCCTCGAACAGTTCGGACAGCAGCCACAGCAGGAACGTGGCGTAAAGCTTGGGGCTCTGCATCAGCTTGTCGGCGGCGAGCACGTTGACCATGCCGCGGCCCTGATCGTCGACCTTGAGGAAATCGTTCACCTCGAACGCCGGCTCGCCGAAGAAGCGGTCCGCGCCCTGGCTTTCGAACGCGAGCAACTGGCGCTGGATCGTGCCGACGCTGGCCTTGGAGACATTGCCGTAACGCGTGGCAAGCGCACTGGCGTTCTCGGCACAGGCGACGAGAACGGATTGCAGATCGGGCAGGTCGATCAGCAGCAGGCCATTGTCGTCGGCATAGCGGAAGGCGATGTTGAGCACGCCTTCCTGCGTCTCGTTGAGGCCCATCAGCCGCGCCAGCAGCAGCGGGCCCATTTCGGAGATGGTCGTGCGGATGGGATGGCCAGATTCGCCATAGAGGTCCCAGAACACTGCCGGATTGTCGGAATAGGCATAGTCCTCGATGCCCAGTTCCTTGGCCCGCGATTCGAGGGAAGCGGCGTGCTTGAAGGTCGGGCTTCCGGGCATGGCGATGCCCGCAAGGTCGCCTTTCACGTCGGCCATGAACACGGGTACGCCGCGCGCCGAGAACTGTTCGGCAATGCCCTGCAGCGTCACCGTCTTGCCGGTGCCGGTCGCCCCCGCGATCAGCCCGTGGCGGTTGGCGCGGCCAAGGCGCAGCACCTGCCGTTCGCCGTTGGAACCGAGGCCAAGGTAGATATCGTCCATGCACAGCACCCCATCGATTTGGCCTGAGACTAAGACGCAGCCGCGCCCCTTGCGAGGGGTTTTTGCATCCGGAGCGGGGAACGGCTAGAGCGCGCTCGCCAGAGACAATGACCCGCCCATGACCCGCGCCCCCTTCATCCTGCTCGACGATGCCCGAACCGAAGGCGCCAGCGACGCGCGCCTCTATGAGGACGTGCGCGAACTCGTCGTTGCGCGCCGGGCCGATGAAGTCGAGGCCGCGCTGGCGCAGATCGCCGCCACACCGGGCGATTGGGCGGGCTACCTTGCCTACGAGGCCGGGCTGGCGCTCGAACCGCGCCTTGCCCCTCTGGCGGCAGAGCGCACCGGCGCGGCAGGCCCGCTGGTGTGGTTCGCCCGGTTCGGGAAGGTCACTCGCATGGCCAGCGCCGCCGTCGAACGCTGGCTCGCCGCAACCGCCACGGGCTCCGGGAGGCTCGGCCCGATGGGCGCGGCCATCTCTTCCGGTGGCTATGCCAAGGCCTTTGCCCAGGTGCAGGAAGCGATCCGCGCCGGAGACATCTACCAGGCCAACCTCACCTTCCCGCTCGCCGGCACGTGGGACGGCGATCCGCTGGCGATCTATGCCGATGTCCGCCGCGATGCCCGGGCAGGCTATGGCGGCGTGATCTGGGACGGCGCGCACTGGCACCTCTCGTTCTCGCCCGAACTGTTCTTCAAGCTCTCGGGCGGGGAAGCCCGCGTCCGCCCGATGAAGGGCACGGCTCCGCGAGGGAGCACCCCGGAAGAGGACGCGCGGTTCAAGGCGGACCTCTCGGCCAGCGTTAAGGATCGCGCCGAGAACCTGATGATCGTGGATCTCATGCGCAACGATCTGTCGCGCGTTTCGCGCCCCGGTTCGGTCCGTGTCGAAGCCCCGTTTGCCATCGAGAGTTACCCCACAGTTCACCAGATGGTCACGACAGTTCGGGCAGAGTTGGATTCTGGCCAGGACGTGCGCAGCCTCCTGCGCGCCATCTTCCCCTGCGGCTCGATCACCGGCGCGCCCAAGATCCGCGCCATGGAGATCATCCACCAGGCAGAGCGTGATGCGCGCGGGGCTTATTGCGGTTCGATCGGACGGATAGACCCCTCTGGCGATGCCGCGTTCAATGTGGCAATCCGCACGGTGCGCCTCTCGCCCGATGGTCGCGCCGTGATGGGCGTGGGCTCGGCCGTGGTCGCCGATTCCGCAATGATCGGCGAATGGCGCGAATGCGTGGTGAAGGGGAATTTCTTGCGCTTGTCTGCCGGCCATGCCGACCTGATCGAAACGATGGCCTTCGATCCCGCCAAGGGCATCGAACTGCTCGAACTGCACCTCGAACGCATGAAGGCGAGCGCACTGGCCTTGGGCTTCAGCTTCGATCGCCACGCCGTGCGCAATGCGATCCATGCGTTGTGCTTCGATCTCGACAAGCCGTCCAAGGTGCGGCTGGTGGCCTCCAGGGGCGGTGCCCATGCGCTCGATGCCAGTGACATGCCCGCGCCGCTCGAAAGCCTGACTTGCGCAGTCTTGCCGCTGCCGGTTTCGGACGGAGACTGGCGCCTGCGCCACAAGACTACCGACCGCGGCTTCTACGAAGCAGGCCTGGCTGCCGCGAACAAGGCCGGGGCCGGCGAGGCATTGTTCCTGCGCGATGATGGCCTGCTCACCGAAGGCACCTTCACCAACCTGTTCGTCGAACGCGATGGCAAGCTGCTCACCCCGCGCGCCGACCTCGGCCTGCTGCCGGGCGTGCTACGCCGCTCGCTGATCGAGGCCGGACGGGCCGTCGAGGCTGACCTGACGCTTGACGATCTCGCAGGCGGCTTCCTCGTCGGCAACGCCCTGCGCGGGTTGATCCCGGCGCGCCTGCTCGGCTCCTGAACCCATGACCCAGCTATCCCAAGCCCTCGCGCGCATCGCGCCATCGCGCACCACCGCCATCACCGACCGCGCCATCCAGCTTCGCGCCGAAGGCCGCGACGTGATCTCGCTCTCGGTGGGCGAGCCGGACTTCGCCACGCCCGCCCACGTCGTAGAGGCCGCCAAGGACGCGCTCGACGCAGGCGACACGAAATATACCGCCGTCGTCGGCACGCAGCGGTTGCGCGAGGCCGCCGCGCTGCATTTCAAGCGCGACCTTGGCATCGCAGTTCCGCCCTCGCAGATCATCGTCAGCGCAGGCGGCAAGCAGGCGATCTTCCACGCCCTGCTCGCCACGCTCGATCCGGGCGACGAAGTGCTGATCCCCTCCCCGTGGTGGGTGAGTTATCCCGAAATCGTGCGCTTTGCCGGCGCCGAAGTCTTGGACCTGCCGACCGATGCCGCAGGCGGATTCCGCATCACCGCTGCCCAGCTTGAAGCGGCGATCACGCCCGCCACCCGCTGGCTGCTGCTCAACAGCCCCGGCAACCCGACCGGCGCGACCTACCCGGCCGAGGAACTGCGCGCGCTGGGCGAAGTCCTGCGCCGCCACCCGCGTGTGCTGGTGATGAGCGACGATATCTATGCGCCGCTGCGCTATGGCGAGGGCCTCCATGCCACGCTGGCGGTGGAATGCCCGGACCTTGCCGACCGCATCCTGACTGTTTCCGGCGTATCCAAGAGCCACGCGATGACCGGCTTCCGCATCGGCGTTTCGGCGGGCCCGGCTTGGCTCATCGGCGCGATGGGGCGCCTGCAGTCGCACTCATCGGGCAACCCGGCCTCGATCTCCCAGGCAGCCGCCGTTGCCGCATTCGAAGGCCCTCAGGAGTTTCTGCTGGACTGGCGCGAACGCTTCCGCGCGCGGCGCGACATGGTCTGCGCCGCGATCAACGCGATACCCGGCCTGTCCACCCCGATCCCAGACGGCGCATTTTATTGCATGGTCGATGCCACCCCGCTGATGGCGCGTTTCGGAGATGACGAGGCACTGTGCCTCCACCTGCTCGAAAGCGGCGTGGCAGTCGTCCCGGCCTCGGCATTCGGCGGCAAGGACGGCTTCCGTATCAGCTTCGCGGCGGACGAGGCAAAACTCGAGGCAGCGCTGCGGCGTATAGCAAAGGCGGTAGCGTGATCGACTTTTCCATCCTGTTCGAAGACGGTGAAGCGCTGGTGATCGACAAGCCGGCAGGATTGCCGCTCGATCCTCCGCGCGCCGGTGGCGACAGTCTCGAGAACCATCTCGACGCCTTGCGCTTCGGCTTCCAGCGCGAACCGCAACCTGTCCACCGGCTTGATCAGGATACCTCCGGCTGCCTGCTCCTCGCTCGCAATCCCAAGGCACTGAAGCGCTTTTCGGCCGCCTTCGAAGCGCGCGAGGTGGAGAAAGTCTATCTCGGCATCGTTGCCGGCGAAGTGCAGGGCGAAAGCGGCACGATCGAACTCGCCCTGTCCAAGATCAGCTCAGCCGAAAAGGGCTGGCGCATGATCCCGGCCAGGAAGGGCAAGCCCGCCGTCACGCACTGGAAGGTGCTGTCGCGCAAGCCGGGCATGACGCTGGTCGAATTTCGCCCCGAAACCGGGCGCACCCACCAGATCCGCATCCACGCACTTGCGGGGCTGGGCCACGCGCTTGTCGGCGATCCGATTTATGGTGACGGAAAGCTTGCTTGGCGCACGATGCTCCATGCTTCGGAACTCGTGGTGAAGCGCGAAGGCAAGCCGCCGATCGACGCCTATTCACCGATGCCGCTCGACTTCGCAGCCTTCGCCTTCGAGCTGCCAATAGCAGAACAACCGGAAACCGAGGCCTGACATGTCGCCCGATGCTCTCGTCGCCCATGCGCTGACGCTGGTCGAGGAGAGCTTCATCGCCTCGGCCGGGCCGGGCGGGCAGAACGTCAACAAGGTGGCAACCGCCGTGCAACTGCGGCTCGACGTCTTCATGCTGCGCCTGCCGCCGGAGATCTTCCACCGCCTCAAGACGCTGGCGGGCAGCAAGATGACCGCGAAAGGCGAGATCGTGCTGACCGCGCGCAGCTATCGCACGCAGGAACAGAACCGCGAGGATGCAAGGAAGCGGCTGTCAGAACTGCTGCGCGAAGCCTGCAACCTGCCGCAGAAGCGCGCCAAGTCCCGCCTAAACCGCGTCGGCAAGACCGAGCGGCTAGCGGGCAAGAAGATCAGGGGCGCGGTAAAGGCCGGACGCGGCAAGGTCCGGCTGGATTGATCGCCGCCCCTCAGTCGCCCCCGACGCGATCGATCTCGGCGCCGAGCAGCGAGAGCTTCTCTTCGAGCCGCTCATAACCGCGGTCGAGGTGGTAGAGGCGGTGCACCTGCGTCTCGCCCTCGGCTGCAAGACCGGCAATGACCAGGCTCATCGAGGCGCGGAGGTCCGTTGCCATCACTTCCGCGCCGGTCAGCTTGTCGACGCCATGGACCACGGCGGTGCGGCCCTTGGTTTCGATCCGTGCGCCCATGCGATTGAGCTCGGGCACGTGCATGTAGCGGTTCTCGAAGATCGTCTCGGTCAGCACCGAGGAACCCTTGGCCAGGCACAGCATGGCCATCAGCTGCGCCTGCATGTCGGTAGCAAAGCCGGGGTAAGGCGCGGTCGAGAGCGTGACCGGCTTCAACGGACCTTCCGCTGCAACGAACAGCCCGCCCTTGCGCGGCTCGACGTGCACGCCGGCATCGCGCAGCGCCTGCACGGTCGCTTCCATGTCCTCTATGCGAGCGCCCTGCAGCATGACCTCGCCGCCGGTGATCGCAGCGGCGCAGGCATAGGACCCGGCCTCGATGCGATCGGGCATGACCATGTAGGTCGCGCCGTGCAGGCGGTCGACGCCATGAATCGTCAGGTCCGAAGTGCCAATGCCTTCGATCTGCGCGCCCATCGCCACCAGCAGGTTGCACAGGTCGACGATTTCCGGCTCCCGCGCGGCATTGTGCAGGGTGGACTTGCCCTTGCACAGCACGGCGGTCATCAGCGCATTCTCGGTCGCCCCGACAGAGACGACGGGGAACGAATAGCGCCCACCGGGCAGGCCACCGTCAGGCGCAATTGCGCGGACGTAACCGGCAGCCAGTTCGATCGTCGCGCCCAGTGCTTCAAGCGCCTTGAGGTGCAGGTCGATCGGGCGGTTGCCGATGGCGCAGCCCCCCGGCAGCGAAACCGTCGCCTCGCCCGCACGGGCCAGCATCGGGCCAAGCACGAGGATCGACGCGCGCATCTTGCGCACCAGATCATAGGGCGCGACCGACGACGTCAGACGGGTCGCCTGCAGCGTCATCACGCGGCCGAAGTCCTCGGGGCGCGCGCCTGCGATCGACGTGGAAACCCCGAACTGGTTCATCAGGTGCTGGAAGCCGTCGATGTCTGCCAGGCGCGGCAGGTTGCGCAGGGTCACCGGCTCATCGGTCAGCAGCGCGCAGGGCAGCAGCGTAAGGGCCGAATTCTTGGCGCCGGAGACCGGCACCGTTCCCGAAAGGCGCTTGCCGCCACGGATGATGATCTTGTCCATCGCTGCCGTTTATCCGGTTTTCAGGGCGGTGCAAGCTTGGGGCATACGATAACGTGACGAGGCGTGCTTGACATTTTCACTTAGTAATTGTGCAGTGCATCATGAGGATGCAACAAAGCATGGATATTGGCTGACAAATGAGTTCCGACACTTCGCGAAAGCCGATCCGCAAGGCCGTTTTTCCGGTAGCAGGGCTTGGCACCCGCTTTCTGCCCGCCACCAAGGCGATCCCCAAGGAAATGCTGCCAGTGATCGACCGCCCGTTGATCCAGTACGCGGTGGATGAAGCACGCGAGGCCGGAATCGAACAGCTCATCTTCGTGACTGGCCGCGGAAAGACCGCCATCGTCGAACACTTCGACACCGCCTACGAACTCGAACACACCATGTCCGATCGCGGCAAGGCGCTCGAGGTGCTGGAGCCCACCCGCATCCTGCCGGGCAATCTCGTTACTGTGCGCCAGCAGGTGCCGATGGGTCTGGGCCACGCCATCTGGTGCGCCCGCGCGGTCGTCGGCAACGAACCATTCGCTATCTTCCTCCCTGACGAGATGATGGTCGGCGAGCCCGGCGGCAAGGGCGGTTGCATGAAGCAGATGGTCGATGCCTACAACGAAGTGGGCGGCAATCTCATCTCCGTGCTCGAAGTCCCGCAGGAGGAAGTGTCCAGCTATGGCGTGATTGCGCCCGGCAATCGGGTTTCGGATTCCCTCACCGAAGTGACCGGCCTGGTCGAGAAGCCGAGGCGCGAGGATGCGCCTTCGAACCTGATCATCTCTGGCCGCTACATTCTCCAGCCGGAAGTGATGCGCACGCTCGAAAGCCAGGAGAAAGGCGCGGGCGGTGAAATCCAGCTGACCGACGCCATGGCGCGCATGATCGGCCAGCAGCCCTTCCACGCCGTGAAGTTTGACGGACGCCGCTTCGACTGTGGCAGCAAGACCGGCTTCGTCGAGGCCACGCTGGCGCTGGCGCTTGAACGTCCAGACATGGCCGACGATGTCCGCGCGATCATGAAGCGGCTGTTGGCCGAAGGCTGAACTTCGGCCCGTCCCCCGTCATGGAGCGCGAAGGTAGGCCAGGCACATCCGGCCGAGTTCGCGCTTCAGGACTTCCCAGTCATAATCATGCGCCGCTTCGCCCGAGGAGCCGAGGCTGAGCTGGCGTGCCATCGTGGCGAAGACGATCTTGTAGGCCGAGTTGGCCTTGGTCTCGTGGTCCGTGCCGCCAAACGTCTCGCGATACCGCAGCATCGCGTCCATGCCGCGCTGGGTGGCGCGCAAGGCGTGATCCTTGCCGGGCTTCGATACGAGCGGGTCGAAGGTCGCCCGCTCCATCGCCAGGCGCAGCAGCGGCGCATTGACTCGCAGCACTTCGGCATATCCCGCCACATAGCGCGGCATGAATTCGTCGAGCGTGGGCGACTGCGCCAGGACATCGGCGACCATCGCCTCTTCGTCCGCCGCGATATCCTCGAGCGCCCGCGCGATCACAGCGCGCACGAGATTGTCCTTGCTCTGGAAACGCAGGTAGATTGAACCGATGGAGACGTTGCCCTTCTGGTTCACATCCTGCAGCGTGAAGTCCTCGCTGCCGCGCTCCAGCATGAGTTCGCGCGCCGCGTTCAGCATCCGCTCGAGCGACGCCTTGCTGCGGCCCTGCTGTGGCTTTCGGCTGACCGTTTCCACTGCCAGTTCCGATTCTTCGGCCTGCCTGTCCGCGCCTCGTGCCATTGCTTACCCGTTCGCCCTTAAAGGAAATTCGTATTCTAGAATGCGTGGGCGGTTTGTTGCACGATTTGACGGGAAAGGCGATGGTCAATCGGCGTACTCGCGCTTGACCCCTTGGATTTTCAAAATAGAACAGACTTTCTAAAAATTGGAGATATCGATGCGTCGGTTGAGGATGGGAATGATCGGTGGTGGTCCAGGGGCGTTCATCGGGCCGGTACACCGCTTTGCAGCGGAACTGGACCGCGAAATAGAGCTCGTCGCCGGCGTCTTCTCCAGCGATGCCGCACGCAGCGCTGCAGCGGGCGAGAGCTACCGTATTGATCCTGCCCGCGCCTATCCCACGCTTGACGCCATGTTCGCCGCCGAAGGGGCGCGGGAGGACGGGATCGACTTCGTCTCGATCGTCACGCCCAACCACAACCACCTGCCCTCTGCCCGTGCCGCACTCGCAGCCGGCTATCCGGTGATGACCGACAAGCCGCTCACCGCCACGCTTGCCGAAGCGCATGAACTGGCCACGCTCGTCGAAACCGCGGGCAAGCCCTTCGGCGTGACCTACACCTACTCCGGCTACCCGCTGGTCCGCGAAGCTCGCGCCCGCATTGCCGCTGGCGAGATCGGCACCGTCCGGAAGGTCGTCGTCGAATATCCGCAAGGCTGGCTTGCTGGCGAGGCCGTTGGCAAGCAGGCCGAATGGCGCGTCGATCCTGCCAAGGCCGGTCTCGGCGGTTGCATCGGCGACATCGGCGTACACGCCTTCCAGCTTGCCGAATTCGTTACCGGCCTGCGCGTCACCGAACTGCTGGCCGATCTGGGCGCAGTCGTGCCCGGCCGCCTGCTCGATGATGACTGCTCGATCCTCCTGCGTTTCGACAACGGTGCGCGAGGTGTCCTCCTCGCCAGCCAGATCGAGGTCGGCGAACTCAACGGCCTGCGCATCCGCGCCTATGGCGACAAGGGTGGCGTGACCTGGAAGCAGGAAGAGCCGAACACTCTCACGATCAACCGGCTCGATGGCACCTGCACCCTCGTCCGCTCCGGCACTGGCGTTCTGAGCATCGATGCAGCATCGCGCACCCGCACCCCCGGTGGCCACCCCGAAGGATATCTCGAAGCCTTCGCCAACCTCTATCGCGATTTTGCCGCCCTCCTGCGCGGCGAAAGCGCCCCGCTTCTGCCCGGTATCGCAGAAGGCGTGCGCGGCATGACCTTCATCGACACCGCCGTTTCCGCCAGCCGCGACAACGCCGGCTGGGTCAAGCTCTAAGGAGTAATCCGCCATGAAGACCATCAAGGGCCCCGGCATCTTCCTTGCCCAGTTTGCGGGCGACGCCGCGCCGTTCAACAGCCTTGAGACCATCGCCGACTGGGTGGCGGGGCTCGGGTACAAGGGCATTCAGATTCCCAGCTGGGACGGCCGCCTGTTCGATCTGGAGAAGGCTGCGACGAGCCAGACCTACTGCGACGAGATCAAGGGCATGCTCGCCGACAAGGGGCTGGAGATCACCGAGCTTTCGACCCACCTGCAGGGCCAGCTCGTGGCCGTGCACCCTGCCTTTGACGCGCAGTTCGATGGCTTTGCCCCGGAAGCGGTCCACAACAATCCCGCAGCTCGGCAGGAATGGGCCGTGCAGCAGATGAAGCATGCGGCCAAGGCCAGCGCCAATCTCGGCTTGAAGGCGCACGCCTCGTTCTCAGGCGCGTTTGCCTGGCCCTATTTCTATCCCTGGCCCGCGCGCCCGGCCGGTCTCGTCGAAGACGCTTTCGACGAGCTCGCCCGCCGCTGGAAGCCGATTCTCGACGTGTTCGACGAGAACGGCGTCGACGTGGCCTACGAGATTCATCCCGGCGAGGACCTTCACGACGGCGTGACGTTCGAGATGTTCCTCGAACGCGTCGGCAACCATCCGCGCGCCAACATCCTCTACGATCCCAGCCACTTCGTGCTGCAGCAGCTCGATTACCTGGCCTTCATCGACATCTACCATGAGCGCATCAAGTGCTTCCACGTGAAGGACGCCGAATTCCGGCCCAACGGGCGCTCGGGTGTCTATGGCGGCTACCAGTCGTGGGTCGATCGGCCCGGACGCTTCCGCTCTCTGGGAGATGGACAGGTCGATTTCCCCGGCATCTTCAGCAAGATGGCCGCGAATGATTATGCCGGCTGGGCCGTGCTGGAATGGGAATGCGCGTTGAAGCATCCTGAGGTCGGCGCGGCCGAGGGAGCACCCTTCATCGACCGCCACATCATCAAGGTCACCGAGCATGCCTTTGATGATTTCGCCGCTGGAGGTGCGGATCGCTCTCTCAACGCGAAGCTGATGGGAATTAGCTGAACCATCAACCCTTCATCATCGGGGCGCCGCCGAGACGATCGGCGGCGCCTTCCTTTTTGCCCAATCGCATTTACGCGATGAATGACCTTCCATGAAATTTGTTTCCTTTGTGTATCAAGTCATGGCGCGTAGCTTTGCAGCATCGGCGGGTATATCTGCCTTCCAGAGTCTCAGACTATGGCAAAGGCAAAGCTTGGTATTTTACTGTATGATGGGCCGGCGGCAGAAGCAGATCGCACAGAGCCTCATTTGAGCTCTCCGTGGCAAAAATGCCGCAAGGTGTCAGAACATTTCCACCAATAGAATTTATGTTCTAGTTTTTCAGATTCTAATCTGCTAACACGCTGCCACGCCCAACGTGGCGCCACCTGGGGAGGAACTGAAAATCATGCCCAAGACCCTGTACACCCGCACCCTTTTGGCGAGCGCCTGCGCGCTGGCTTTCGCCCTGCCCGCCCATGCACAGGAAGCGGCCGAAGAGGCAGATCCCAACGTCATCATCGTGACTGCGCAGAACCGCGCGCAGAACGTCAACGACGTTCCGATCGCGATCAACGTGGTGAATGCCGAGCAGCTGCAGCAGGCCGGCTTCTCGAACATGAACGACATCGGCAAGATCGCCCCTGCGGTGCAGCTCAACCAGGACCAGGGCACCATCAAGGTTACCGTCCGCGGCGTCGGCACCAACTCGAACGACGAATCGCAGGACACCTCGGTCGTCGTGAACATCGACGGCGAATACATGAACCGCCCTCAGGCGCTCAGCATCGCGCTGTTCGATCTCGATCGCGTCGAAGTGCTGCGCGGCCCGCAGGGTACGCTCTACGGCCGCAACTCCACCGGCGGAGCCATCAACTTCATCACCCGCAAGCCGGGCAAGGAATTCGCCGCCAACGCCTCGGCCAGCTATGGCAACTACAACGCCGTGCGCCTTGACGGCGGCGTGACCGTTCCTTTGGGTGACATCGGTGGCGTCCGCGTTGCCGGCTTCTATGACGAGCATGATGGCTATGTGAAGCACCCGGCACGGCCATCCTACAATGCAGGGTACACTTACCCGGCGTTCCCAGGCGGTCGCTCGGACGACAACAAATCCTACGGCGTGCGCGGATCGGTCCAGCTTGAGCCGACCGATGCCCTCACCGTCTATTTCGCGGGTGAATACGCCAAGCGCGAATTCACGCCGCAAGCCTTTGCATCGGCTGATCTCAATGCTGCTGGTGTACGCCCGACCAACGCCAGCTGCTCTACCGCCAGCGGCTTCACGGCTGTCGCGCCACTTTATGCTGCTGCGCAGAATCAGGTTCTCTGCATCCCGAACGAGACCAACCTTCTGGCGGCCGTCAATCGCGGGGAATATGCAGCGCCCGCCTTCGGTCTCGGCAAGCTGACTCAGGACACTTATGCCCTGCGCGGCCGCGTAGCTTATGAGGTGAGCGAAGCCCTGACGATCTCGTACATTGGCGGCTACCGCAAGTTCGAGGGCACGCCGGGCCAGTTCCTGACGCTGCCGGTCACCTACCGCTCATTCAACTGGGACCAGCGCACCAGCACGCAGAGCCACGAACTGCGCTTCAACGGTGAAGTCAATGGCATCACCTACCAGGTCGGCGGATTCTACTTCAAGGAGACCGTCAACGCCGAAAGCAGCTTCGTCACCACCTTCGGCCCGAACGTCGTGACGCTGTCCTACTTTGATCGCGACATCACCAGCGAGAGCAAGTCCGCTTTCGGTCAGGTCGAGGTCCCACTCGGCGAGACGCTGACGGCTGTCGGCGGCCTGCGCTACACCGAAAACTCGCGCGATGCGATCTACAAGAACGCGGTGCCTTTTGCGCGCACCAATGCAGCTGGCCAGCCGATCGATCCTCCGGGACCGCCAGACTTCCTCCTCTTCAATGGTGCCATCAGCCCGAAGAACTTTGCCGACCTCAAGTACAAGAGCATCATCCCGCTTTCCAGCAAGGAAGACCGGGTCACCTGGCTTGCCGGCCTGAACTACAAGCCCAACAGCGACACGCTGGTGTTCGCCAAGGTCTCGACCGGCTTCAAGGGCGGTGGCTTCGACTCCGTGGGCGACTACAAGCCGGAAACCAACACGGCTTACGAGCTCGGCTGGAAGCAGACCTTTGGCGACAAGGGCCAGCACCAGTTCAACCTCGGCGGCTTCTACTACGATTACAAGGACCTGCAGGTCTCGGTCCTGCTCGACACCACCGTCGGCGGCCAGACCTTCAACGCGGGCAAGGCCAAGATCTGGGGCATCGAAGCTTCGGCTGACTTCGCGCTGAGCGACAACGACCGCTTCCATGCTTCGGTCAATTACCTGAACGCCGAATACAAGGAACTGTTCGCGCAGTTCAACGTGTTCTGCCTGCCCACCGCCGGCAATCCGCAGAGCGTCTGCAACAGCCGCAACGGCATCGGCGATCTCGATCCTGTCACCGCTGGAGTTCAGCAGCCGAACTTTGCAGGCAACCGTCCGCCGTTCTCGCCGGAATGGGTGATCACCGCAGGGTATGACCATACTTTCGACTTCGGCAATGCAGGCACCCTGCGCGCCAGTGCGAACACCACGTTCAAGAGCAAGTACTTCACTGACTTCTACAACTACCGCGATGGCACGCAGACCGCCTTCACGCAGACGGATGTCAGCCTTGAATACAAGCCCGAGAACGAGCGCTTCTCGATCACGGCCTTCGCCAAGAACCTCGAGAACGAACGCCCGCTGACTTACGGCAGCTTCATCTCGGCAGGCCCGAACGACGACGTGTTCAACTGGCAGTTCGGCACGCCGCGCACCTACGGCGTCCGCCTTGCGGTCGACTTCTAAGTCAACACCGGGTCGCAAATAAAGAAGGGGAGCGCATCGCCGCTCCCCTTTTTTGTTGCCTGCAATCTGCGGAGCCTCAACCCCAGGACGGGTCCTTCCCCGGTCGCCACTTGATGCTGCAACCGGCGCTTGGATGCTGCGGCTGCGGTGCGGCATCTCCTGCCAGCAGCGCATCCACGGCGCGCCGCATGTCTTCGCCCGTAACCGGCAGGTCCGTTCGCAGCGGCGGCAACCCCGGCACCGGCGGGCGATTGATCTGCGGCCTGCTCGCATCGAACTGGCCAGCATAATAGAGCAGCCGCTCGCGATCGTAGAGGAAGAAATCCGGCGTGCAGATCGCGTTATAGGCCAGCGCCACGTCCTGCGTTTCGTCATGCAGATAGGGGAACGGAAAGTCCTTCTCCGCCGCCAGCTTCTGCATGTGCGGATAGTCGTCCTCGGGAAAGTCGTCGGGCCAGTTCGATGATATCGCCACCACCTGCAGACCCTTGGGCTGGTACTCGCGTGAGAAGGCAATGAATTCGTCCAGCACGTGCAGCACGAACGGGCAGTGATTGCAGATGAAGGCCACCAGCAATGCAGGGCTTTCGGCATAGTCGCCAAGGCTGCGCAGATGCCCTTCGACATCCGGCAAGCAAAAATCCGGCGCGGGCTTGCCGTAGTCGAGTTGGCGCGAGAGTCTCAGCATCATCCCTTCTCCTTTATTAGAATCTCCATTCTTTTACGTCATTTCGCGTCGCGGGCCAAATGCCGATCGCCTTGGGCCAACTGCAAAGTTTCGCTTTGCACCTTTGCAAATTTACCGTGGACACCACCCACATTCCACGTCATCGCGAGGATCGAGCCGGTGCCTTTTGGCATCAACGGCATGGCATTGGCAGGAGCACGACGCATGAAAGCCCTGGTCTGCGTGAAGCGGGTGATTGACTACAACGTGAAGCCACGTGTGAAGGCGGATGGGAGTGGTGTTGATCTTGCGAACGTGAAGATGAGCATGAACCCGTTTGACGAGATCGCGGTCGAGGAAGCCATTCGCCTGAAGGAAAAGGGCGTGGTGAGCGAGATCGTGGCGGTGTCGGTGGGCGTTGCCAAGAGCCAGGAAACGCTGCGCACGGCGCTGGCGATGGGTGCGGACCGGGCGGTGCTGGTGCAGGTCGAGGACGGCACCGAGGTCGAGCCGCTGGCCGTGGCCAAGATCATCAAGGGCATTGCCGATGAGGAGCAGCCTGCTCTGATCATCACCGGCAAGCAGGCGATCGACGATGACAGCAACCAGGTCGGCCAGATGGTCGCCGCGCTGCTGGGACGGCCCCAAGGGACCTTTGCCAACGAAGTTTCGGTCGAAGGCGATGCGGTTGTCGTCAAGCGCGAGATCGACGGCGGCCTGCAGACGGTGAAGCTGGCGCTGCCCGCGGTGGTCACCACCGACCTGCGCCTCAATGAGCCGCGCTACGCAAGCTTGCCCAACATCATGAAGGCCAAGTCCAAGCCGCTCGCCACCAAGTCGCCCGCCGACTACGGCGTCGACATCGCGCCGCGCCTCAAGACGCTCAAGGTCAGCGAACCGCCGGTGCGCTCAGCCGGCATCAAGGTGCCCGATGTCGACACGCTGGTCGCCAAGCTCAAGGAAATGGGAGTAGCCTGATGTCCAAGGTTCTCGTTCTCGTCGAACACGACAACGCTTCCGTAAAGGACGCCACGCTCGCCGCCGTCACTGCCGCATCTCAACTGGGCGAAGTGACTGCGCTGGTTGCCGGATCGAACTGCGACGCTGCTGCACAGGCTGCTGCGCAGATCGCCGGCGTCGCCCGTGTGCTCAAGGCCGACGACGCATCGCTGGGCAACGCGCTCGCTGAAAACGTCGCCCCGCTCGTCGCCGGGCTGATGGCCGATTACGACGCCTTCGTCGCCCCTGCCACGACCACCGGCAAGAACGTCGCCCCGCGCATTGCCGCGCTGCTCGACGTGATGCAGGTCTCGGACATCCTCTCGGTCGAGGGGCCCAAGACCTTCACCCGCCCGATCTACGCCGGCAACGCCATCGCCACGGTAGAAAGCTCCGACGCCAAGCTGGTCATCACCGTGCGCGGCACCGCCTTTGCCAAGGCTGCCGCCACTGGCGGCAGTGCAGCAGTCGAAGCCGTCAGCGCCACCGGCGACAGTGGCCTGTCGACCTTCGTCAGCGCCGAGATCGCCAAGTCGGAGCGGCCGGAACTGACCAGCGCCAAGATCATCGTCTCGGGCGGCCGCGCGCTGAAGGACGCTGCCACGTTCGAGCAGATCATCACCCCGCTCGCCGACAAGCTGAACGCCGGCATCGGCGCATCGCGCGCCGCGGTCGACGCAGGCTACGTGCCCAACGACTACCAGGTCGGCCAGACCGGCAAGATCGTGGCTCCCGAAGTCTACATCGCCGTCGGCATCTCGGGCGCGATCCAGCACCTTGCCGGCATGAAGGACAGCAAGACCATCATCGCCATCAACAAGGACGAAGACGCGCCCATCTTCCAGGTCGCCGACATCGGCCTCGTCGGCGACCTCTTCACGCTCGTCCCGGAACTGACCGGCAAGCTCTGAACCCCACTCGACCACAACGCCACGCTGGAGTGTTTCCCCGGGGAAACACTCCAAATGGGTTAATAGCCCCGCTTGCGAGAGCGGGGCTTTCTGTTTCTCTTGTTCATGACTAAGCTAATGTACATGAATAAGACTTCCCGGACCCTGGGCACGTATGCCGCCATCTTCGCGATGGCAGCGATCCCGCGGCCGCTGCTCGCCTCCACGCCCGAAATGCTGTCCTCTCGCACTGCATGGATCGTGCACTATGCCGATGACAGCTGCCGCCTCGGCCGGGAGTTCGGTGCCGAGGGCGACAAGATCATGGTCATACTCGACCAGTTCGCGCCGGGCGACGTCTACCACATAACCTTGGCAGGGAAGGGCACGGAGCGGCTGGGAAAGACCGGCAGCGATGCCGACATGGGTTTCGGCCCGGAGCTGGCTCTGCAGAAGCAGGTGGGTCTGATGCGAGGCACGAATACGGCGGGCGAGCCGGTCGTGGTGCTCGGGCCGCTCGACTTGCTCAACCGCGATTCTGAAGGGGCCCATCCGCCTGCGACTGCAGCCGAAGTTGCGAAAATTCGCGAGTTGCGGATCAGGAGAAAGTCGGAGGACCTGACCTTCAGACTGGGAACGATGACTTCGGCACTGGCTGGAATGAGGACCTGCACCGCGGATCTCGTCAAGCTGTGGGGGCTTGATCCGGTCCAGCAACAGAATCTCGCCAGCCTTCCTGCTCCTCTGACGTCTCCAAGCAAGTGGCTGAAGTCGTCCGACTATCCGAAGAAGGCGCTGCGCAAGAACGAGCAGGCCCTCGTCAGCTTCAGGCTGATGATCGACGCAAGCGGGACGCCGACGCTCTGCCGGATTCAGGTCGCCACCCAATCGCCCGAGTTCAAGGAGCTCACGTGCGAGCTGCTGATGAAGCGCGCCCGCTTCGAGCCTGCGAGGGACCGGTCGGGCACCGCTGTGCCCAGCTATCACGTCAACACGGTGAGATGGATTGTCGCCGACTGAGTTGCATGCCATGCAACTGCAAATCCGTCCTTCGCACTTGCAGAATCGGGCTCGGAATCGCACATAGGAGAGGCCTTTCAGGCATCCTCTCCCAAACTTTCCAAGGCTGGTCTTCGGACCGGCCTTTCTTTTTGCGCAATTGACTCGTGGGAAGGTAGCTGTGGCCTGTCAGGCCCTGCGATAGTCCGCGATGATCTCGCCACATTCGGCCAGCTCGGCCTCGTGGCCTTCCTCGCGCCACGCTTCGTCCAGTGCCTCCGCTTCCCACTGCCGCATTGCCGGGTGGTCGAGCATGTGATCGACCCAGGCCTGTCCTTGCCCGACATCGAGGCCATAGGTGCGGATGCGAAAGGCGACGGGGGCGAAGAAGGCATCCAGCGCGGTAAAGGCGGAGCCGGCGAGCCATGGGCCGCCAAAGCGCTCCAGCCCTTCCTCGAAGATCTCGCGCACCCGCGCCACGTCACGCACGAGGGCAGGCCGCATCGGGCGAGGCGTGACCCGCACCCCGACATTCATCGTGCAGTCGTTGCGCAGCGCCGAGAAGCCGCCGTGCATTTCGGCCACGGCGCAAATGGCGAAGGCGCGCGCCGCTTCATCGGCGGGCCAGACGCCGTCGTGCCGCTCGGCCAGGTAGAGCGCGATGCCCAGCGAATCCCACACGGTCCGCGCGCCATCGAGCAGGACCGGCACCTGCCCGGTAGGCGAGAAGGCACGAAACTCATCGTAGTTTGAGGGCTTGGTGAAAGGCTCGACCCGATCGGTGAAGGCAATGCCGAGCGCCTTCATCAGCACCCATGGTCGCAATGACCAGCTCGAATAATTCCGGTTCGCCGTGATCAGGACATAGCTCACCGGGACACTCCTCTTGTCATTCGACGTAATGCGCCGTCGTGCGGGCGCGGACCTCCTCGGCCGATACGCCCGGCGCGCATTCGATCAGCTTGAATGGGGAATTGTGGTCGGGCCGCTGGAAAACCGCAAGGTCGGTGACGATCATGTCGACCACGCCCTTGCCCGTAAGTGGCAGGGTGCAGGCGGGGATGAACTTGGGGTCGCCGTTCTTGGCGCAGTGTTCCATGACCACGATGATCTTCTTGACGCCTGCGACGAGATCCATCGCGCCGCCCATGCCCTTGATCATCTTGCCCGGGATCATCCAGTTGGCGATGTCGCCATTTTCGGCCACTTCCATCGCACCCAGCACGGTCAGGTCGATCTTGCCGCCGCGAATCATCGCGAAGGACTGCGCACTGTCGAAATAGGCCGAGTGCGGCAGCTCGCTGATGGTCTGCTTGCCGGCGTTGATCAGGTCGGCGTCCTCTTCCCCCGCGTAGGGGAAGGGGCCGATGCCGAGCATGCCGTTTTCGGACTGCAAGGTCACGGTCATGCCGGCTGGCACGTGGTTGGCCACCAGCGTCGGGATGCCGATGCCGAGGTTCACGTAGAATCCGTCCTGCAGTTCGCGCGCTGCGCGCGCTGCCATCTCGTCGCGGGTCCAGCCGGTCTTCAGCCCGTCATGCGTGGTCATCGGTCTAAGCTCTTTCGTGTCGGATCACTTGATGGGGGGCGGCGCCAGGAACCAGCCTGCGCCGATGAATTGTTCGAGCGCGATGCCGACCGGACCGTCGGGATTGCGCAGATAATCGAAAACCTCGTCGAAATCGGCCTTGCGATCACCCACGATGGCCAGGACGCACCACTCCGCGTCGGCTCGGTCAAGCAGTTGCTGCTTGCGCGTTTCGGCTCCTGAGAGGAGCATCACCTTGTCGATGCCGAGCGGGTCCAACCCGGTCGCCTTGAGCGTCGTGCCAAGCCGCTTCGACTGCGTCTGCGGCAACGAGGCGACCCAGACCACTGCCGTACCGGTGCCGCGAATGCGCCGGAGATGATTGGCAAGCCCTGGTTCCGGCGCAGGCGGATCGTCCAGATCGAAGGTGCCCGTGCCGGGATCGAGATCGATCAGCACGGCGCTGCGCTGGTCGGCGCAGGCTCGCATCCGGGGAACCTCGACCAGACTGCGCTGGTCGAGCAACGCCGATTTGCGGACCTTGCCAGTCCTGCCGGCCTCCGCCTGTGCCAGCACATAGGCGGCCATCGCCGCATAGGGATCTGCGCTGTCGGCCAGAGCGCCTGCCATCCCTGCGGGCTGAGCAGCAGGGGGCTGAACCGGAATTGGTGGGGCAGGCTCGGCCTCGGCAACGGCCGGAGCCAGCAGCGGCGGAACAGCGGAAACCCCTTGGCCAATCGAGACTTCGGGGCGTGGCGTCGTGGCAGCGGCTTCGCCGCCGCCCTTTCCCTTGGCAGCCTTAGCCCCCAGCGCACCGGTTGCTGCCAGCGGCGCGATGGCGGCAGCGACGCAGCCCGAAAGCTGCGTTGCCGCCAGCGCCGCCAGCAGGGGCAGCGCGCGACGGATCACGCGGCCTCCCGCTCGCGCACGGTGCGGAACTCGATCTTCTTGTCGTAAGGCGCGCCGACGATCATGCGCTGCACATAGACGCCGGGAAGGTGAATGCTGTCCGGGTCAAGCGAGCCTGCGGGCACGACTTCCTCGACCTCGACCACGCAGACCTTGCCGCAGGTGGCAGCGGGCACGTTGAAGTTGCGTGCAGTCTTGCGGAACACGACGTTGCCAGTCTCGTCTGCCTTCCACGCCTTGACCAGCGCGATGTCGGCGAAAATGCCGCGTTCGAGGACATATTCCTGTCCGTCAAAAATTTTGGTTTCCTTGCCCTCGGCAACGAGCGTGCCGACGCCGGTCTTGGTGTAGAAGCCGGGAATGCCGGCGCCTCCAGCGCGCATGCGCTCTGCCAGGGTGCCCTGGGGGCAGAATTCGACTTCGAGTTCACCCGAGAGGTACTGCCGTTCGAACTCCTTGTTCTCGCCAACGTAGCTGGAGATCATCTTTTTGACCTGCCGCGTGCGCAGCAGCTTGCCGATGCCCTCGTTGTCGATTCCGGCATTGTTCGAGGCGAAGGTGAGGTCCTTAACGCCCGAATCGCGCACGGCATCGAGCAGGCGCTCTGGAATGCCGCAAAGACCGAAACCGCCGCAAGCAATCAGCAGGCCATCGCGCAGCAGGCCATCGAGCGCAGCATTGGCATCGGCATAGAGCTTCTTCGACATCGGCAGACTCTCCTTTTCGCCTGAGGTGCTAGCACAGGATACAAATTGAAAAGAGCGATTGTTTTTTATCACAATCGATAACAGTCTCTGATCAATGAAACGGATTGCGATCTACCACCTGGAAACGCTGCTGTGGATCGCGCGGCTCGGCACCTTTCGCGCTGCGGCCGAAAGGCTGAACACCACGCAGCCCGCCATATCCGCCCGCGTGCGCGAGATCGAGGAGCAGTTGGGCATCGCGATCTTCCGCCGGGAGGGGCGCAACATGGTGTTGACCGCGCGCGGGCGACGGCTGGTGCAGGAGTGCGAGCCGCTGTGGGCAGGGTTCGAAAAGGCGCTGCTGACGGCGTCCGGCTTCGAGGGTGCCAGCGGCGTCGTGCGGATCGGTTCAGGCGAGATTGCCGCAGCATCGTGCTTGCCGGGCTTCGTCCATGCTATCGAGCAGGACTTACCCGGAGTGACACTGGAGCTGGAGCTGGACCTGACCGCGCGCATGTTCCAGCAACTGCTTGGCGGCACGATCGACCTTGCTTTCCTGGCGGGACCGGTGGCGAGCCCGGGCATTCGGACCACGCCTATCGGTTCAGTCGGCCTCGTCTGGGCAGCGAGCGCGCGGACGGCAGCGGCGGGCGGCTTTGCCAATCCCCTGCCGGTGTGGTCGATTCCGGATCTCTCGCCGCTGCACGGCGTGACGATGGAGACGCTCGAAGCCAACCGCGTCACGCCGCGCTCGATCGGCACCTGCAACAACGTGCGCACGTTGATCGATATCGTTACCGGCGGCGGCGGCGCGGCAGTGCTGCCCGAGCCGATGGTGCGGCCACTGCTGGAGGCGGGCATACTCGCCGAGGTTCTGCCGGCCCCCGCCCGCAAGATCCGCTTCGAAGTGGCCATCCGCAACACCGAGAGCGATCCGCTGGTGCTGGAACTGTTCCGGCGGGCGAGCGAGCTGAGGATCGATGGCACGCCCGACTGACACGCGAAAAAGGCCACCGTTTCCGGTGGCCTCGTTCGTTTCGCCTGTTAGGCCTTGAAAGGCTTATTCGCCCTTCTTGTCGGCCCAGACGTTCTTCTTGGCAAGGTATGCCAGAACCGTGGCGACGAGCAGGAAGCCAAGGACGGCCCATCCGGTCTGCTTGCGCTTGTCCAGCTTGGGTTCGGCGGACCAGATCAGGAATGCCGAGACGTCTTGAGCCATCTGGTCGACGGTTGCCTTGGTGCCATCCGAATAGGTCACCTGACCCTCGCCGGTCAGCGGCGCCGGCATCGAGAGGTTCAGGTTGGCGAAGTACGGGTTGTAGTACAGGCCATCCGGAGTCTTGGCATCCGGGAACTTCTTGAGCAGCTCGGCAGGCTGTTCCTGATAGCCGGTCAGCAGCGAGGCGACGTAGGCGCCACCGTTGTGACGGGCCTTGGTGATCAGCGACAGATCGGGCGGGCTGCCCTGACCGGCGTAGTACACGGTCGGGAAGTAGTCGGACGGGATGTTGTCACGCTCTGCGCGCTCACCGGTCTTCGGATCGAAGGTGGGCTGCTTGGTGCCCCACTCCTTGGCGATCGCCTTCACTTCGGCTTCCGAGTAGCCGAGGGCGGCGAGGTCACGGAAGGCGACATGCTTGAGCGAGTGACAGGTGGCGCAGACTTCCTTGTAGACCTGGAAGCCGCGCTGCAGCTGCTGCTTGTCGAACTTGCCGAAGGCCCCGTCGGACGCGAACTTCACGTCCTTGGGGTGTAGGTGGAACTCGTGCTCTGCCGTGGGTGCAGCGGGTTCCGAGATCGCCGAGTAGGCGCCATTGCCGAACGACCAGAGCAGTGCGACGGCGAAGAAGAGGCCGACTAGGGGGCCAAAAAGACGGACCATGGGGTTCTCTTTCTCTTGCGCTTCGTACCGGCTCAGGCGGCCGCAGGGTTGGCGTTGAGCACTGCGCTCTCATCCTTGCCGAGCACGGCTTCGGTGATCGAGAACGGAAGCGGTTCCGGCTTCTCGATCGACGAGACGATCGGCAGGATGATGAGGAAGTGCGCGAAGTAGTACAGCGATGCCAGCTGGCTGAGCATCACGTAGGGCTCTTCGGCCGGAGCGCCACCGCAGTAGAACAGCACGGCCATGGTCGGAATCAGGCCGAACCAGAAGAACTTGCGGAACAGCGGACGGTAGTGGCCCGAACGCACCGGCGAGGTATCCAGCCAGGGCAGGAAGAACCACACCAGGATCGCGCCGAACATCGCCAGCACGCCCATGAGCTTCGCCGGAATGAAGAAGAAGTCATAGGTGAAGGCGCGCAGGATCGCGTAGAACGGCCAGAAGTACCATTCCGGAACGATGTGCGCAGGGGTCGAAAGCGGGTTTGCCGGGATATAGTTGTCCGGGTGACCGAGCGCATTCGGTGCGAAGAACAACACAGCGCAGTAGATCAGCAGGAAGACGCCCAGACCGAAGCCGTCCTTCGCCGTGTAGTACGGGTGGAACGGAACGGTGTCGCTCTCGCTCTTCACTTCGACGCCGGTCGGGTTCGACGAGCCGGGGATGTGCAGCGCCCAGATGTGCAGTATGATGACACCTGCGATCACGAAGGGCAGCAGGAAGTGCAGGCTGAAGAAGCGGTTGAGCGCAGCGTTGTCGGGCGCATAGCCGCCCAGCAGCCACACCTGCAGCGGTTCGCCGACGACCGGGATCGCGCCGAACAGGCCGGTGATGACCTTGGCACCCCAGAACGACATCTGGCCCCAGGGCAGCACGTAGCCCATGAACGCCGTTGCCATCATCAGCAGGAAGATGACGACGCCGAGCAGCCAGATCATCTCGCGCGGGGCCTTGTACGAGGAGTAGAAGAAGCCGCGGAAGATGTGGAGGTAAACCACGACGAAGAACGCCGAAGCGCCGTTGGCGTGCGCGTAGCGCAGCATCCAGCCCCAGTTCACGTCGCGCATGATGTGCTCGACGCTATCGAAGGCAACGCCAGCGTTCGCGGCGTAGTGCATCGCGAGGATGACGCCGGTCACGATCTGAAGCACGAGGCAGAAGCCGGCGAGAACGCCGAAGTTCCACATGTAGTTCAGGTTGCGCGGAACCGGATAACCGGCGCCGACTGCGTTGTAGACGAAGCGGGGCAGCGGCAGCTTCTCGTCAAGCCACTGCGTCAGGCCATTGGCCGGCTTGTATTCGTTTGCCCAGGGAAAGCTCATGTTGCCTGTCCTCAGCCGATCTTCACGACAGTGTCGGAGATGAATGCATATTCGGGCACCTCGAGGTTCTTCGGTGCCGGACCCTTGCGGATGCGTGCGGCGGTATCATAGTGCGAACCGTGGCACGGGCAGAAATAGCCGCCAAACTCGCCCTTCACTTCACCTTCGCCCGCGCCCAGCGGCACGCAGCCGAGGTGGGTGCAGACGCCCATGGTGATGAGCCAGTTAGTCTTGCCTTCCTTGGTGCGCTCTTCCAGCGTCTGCGGATCGCGCAGCGAGGATGCATCCACCTTGTCGGCGGCAGAGACTTCTTCCGGCGTCAGGTTGCGGATGAACACCGGCTGCTTGCGGAACACCGCCTTGATCGCCTGGCCCGGCTGGATCGCCGAAATGTCGATTTCGGTGGAGCTCTGCGCCAGGACGTCCGCCGACGGCGCCATCTGACTTACCAGCGGGACCAGCACGGCAGCGCCGCCAACCCCCGCAAAACTCACCGCCGCGATATTGATGAAATCGCGCCGGCGCACGCCTTCTTCGGCCTGTGCCGAAGTGTCGATGCTTGCCTGTTCAGCCATTGAAATTCCCTGCCTGCTGCCGCCGCGCACGCGGATCGCGCACGGTCCAACTTGCCCCTTTGGAACGGCTCTGGAAATTGCCCATGGGGCTAACCACATGAACACCGGAACCGCACGGGAACCGGGCACGCGCAAATGCACGGCCCCGGCCCCCACTTGGCGCGCCTGATAGACGCAAAGCCACGGCTTTGCCAACAGGCATTTTGGTGCGGGAAACAGCCCTTATCCGGCCCTGTATTTCCGGGCGATTTCAAGCTTGCGACAATGGGTGGTGCGCGGTTTGCGCCTCAGGCGAATCCGGCGCCCTGTGGCCAATGCGGCCCTGCGAGTCCCATGACCTTGAACAGGACACCCATCTGCCCTTCGCCAGTCAACCGTTCGCGCGCGGCCTGGATTGCCTCGGCATGGGTCGGCGCATAGGCCGCCAGCGCGTCTGCCCGCGCATCGATCCCCAGCGCGCGCAGCCAGCGCCCCTGTTCGACCGTGCCGAGCCATTGCACTCCGCGCGATAGCGCGATCGGAGCCAGTGCCGAGAAATCGACATGCGCGGTGAGGTCCGCGTCGCCCGGATTGGAAAAGACATCGACCTTGCGATGCCCGCGCACCGCCTGGAGCGAGGAGCCTAAGCGCGGCTCGGCATGGCCATAGTCGATGAACAGCGCGGCGCCGCCCTGTCCGGCCAGCCTGCCTGCCACCTCGTAGACGACCGCTGCCGAAGCCGGGGATGTTTCGAGAATCGTGCCTTCCGGTGCTTCATGCCGACTCTGCGGCACAGCGGCATCCATCGGCGCCGTCCCTGCGACCGGGATCAGGCGCCCGTCGGCAATGCCGACCATGCGTTCGCGCCAGCCAGCCGGCGTGCGCACAAGCTGACGCACCGGCAGCGCATCGAGGAACTCGTTGGCAATGATCAGCAGGGGGCCGTCGGTCGGCAAGGTCGACAGGTCGGCATGCCAGAAGGCTGCGGGATGGAGTTCGAGCTGCAGCGCCTTGAGCGCGGTGCTCGTCTCCACGAAATGCACGCGGGGCGTCAGGCCATAGCGGCGCGCCGCGCCCAGCGCATCGCGTGCCAGCGTGCCGCGCCCCGGCCCAAGCTCGACGTAGTGAATCGGCTCAGGCCGCCCGGCGCGAATCCATATGTCGGCCATCCACAGGCCGATCAGTTCGCCGAACATCTGGCTGATTTCGGGCGCGGTGATGAAATCGCCCGCCGTTCCGAAAGGATCGCGGCTGGAGTAATAGCGCGCGTTGGATTCTGCCATGTAGTGCGCCACGCTGATCGGACCGGTATTGGCGATCAGGCGGGCGAAGGTCTCCAGCAGCGATGCACTCACGCCGGAAGCGCTCCGCCCGTTGCCACGGGTTGGCGCATCAAGCCGCGCAGCAGGAAGAACAGACCCACGGCCATCATCGGGACGGTCAGCCACTGCCCCATCGAAAGGCCGCTCTGCATGGCAAGGTCCAGCAACTGGGCATCGGGCTCGCGGAAGAACTCGACGGTGAAGCGCGACAGGGCATAGCCCAGCGTGAAGGTGCCGACGAGCAGGCCCGGCCGCCAGCGCGCCCTGGTCTTCCAGAACAGCACAAGCAGGACGATCGCCAGCACGAGTCCTTCCAGGATGGCCTCGTAGAGCTGGCTGGGGTGACGGGCGACCGGACCGCCGCCGGGAAAGACCATCGCCCAAGGCACGCCGGGACCGGCCTCACGGCCCCACAATTCTCCGTTGGCGAAATTGGCAAGGCGGCCGAACAGCAGGCCGAACGGCACGCAGACCGAGATGTAGTCGCACACGCGCACGAAGTTGAGCTTGCCGCGCCAGGATACCCAGGCGATCGCCAGGACGGTGCCGATCAACCCGCCGTGGAAGCTCATCCCGCCTTCCCAGAGCTTGATCAGGTTCTCCGGATGCGTCAGCAGTTCGGGGGCATAGAAGATCGCATAGCCCAGCCGCCCGCCCAGGATGATGCCGAGCGTTGCATAGAAGAACAGGTCGTCGGCATGGCGCTGCGCCATCGGCGCGCCGGGCTGACGCAGCATCTTCAAAAGGTGCCAGTAGCCCAGAACGATCCCGGCAAGATAGGCCAGCGAATACCATTTGAGCGCAAAGAACCCGAGATCGAGCGCGATCGGCCCGACGCCCAGATCCTCCCAGCGAATCGGCGTATGTCCGGCAGTTGCGGATGCCGACGCTACGGCAAGCGCGGTTGCTGTTGACACTAGTGACAGCAAGAGATGAACTCCCTAGAACTTTCAGGACAGAATGTTTTGGTTGGCCCGTTTTCGTGCTGTCAAACGCGCCCGATGAGGTAACGTATTGGCACAGGGAAAAGGTTGCAGGCAAACCCGAAAAAGGCGCGAAACAAGACAGCGTCAGGGTGAGGAGACGAAAGGGTAACATGAAGACCGAGCTGGACCTCGCCATGGACAGCGCCTTTGGCGCGCTCACTGCCGAAGGTGGCATGTTCCACACCGTCCCGATCGAGCGGTTCGGGCAGCAGTTGCCGATGATCGCCGCCGCACCGCCGCACCTGCCGGCCTACTTTGCCTACTTCTGCGCGACGCAGGGCGAGAAGACCTTCATCGTCGATGGCGACACCCGCCTGAGCTTTGCCGATGTCTACAAGGCGGCGCGCCAGGTCGCGGGTGGTCTGGTCGAAGGGCTGAAGCTGCAGAAGGGCGAACGCGTCGGGCTGGCGGCACGCAATTCGGCCAACTGGGTCATCGCCTACATGGGCGTGCTGATGGCAGGCGGTTGCGCCACCCTGCTCAACGGCTGGTGGCAGGGCGAGGAACTGGCCCACGGCATCGATCTGGTGAAGTGCCGCTTCGTCATTGCCGACGCTGCGCGTGCCGCCCGGCTCGAAGGTCACGCGCACGGCGCGCAGCTCCTGCCGATGGGCCACGATTGCCCTTACGAAGAGGGCCTTGCCGCGCTGCTCGCAAACGGTGGCGGAATGGAAACCATCCTGCCCGACCTTACCGGAGACGATCTGGCCACGGTGCTGTTCACCTCGGGCTCGACCGGCATGGCCAAGGGCGCCTATTCCGATCACCGCGGTGTCGTGCAGGGCACGATGAACTACGTCTGCCAGTCGGCGGCGATGCTGGCGATCCTGACGGCGCGGGGCGAAGGCCCGGCAGAAGGTTCGCAGCCGGTAACGCTGGTAAACGTGCCGCTGTTCCATGTGACCGGCGAAGTGCCGGTGTTCCTCCAGTCCTTCGCGCTGGGTCGCAAGCTGGTACTGATGCCCAAGTGGGACGCAGTGGAGGCGATGCGCCTGATCGAGCGCGAGAAGGTGACCTACTTCGTCGGCGTACCGCTGATGAGCTTCGAGATCGCCACCCATCCGGACCGCGACAAGTACGATCTTTCGACCTGCGTCTCGTTCGCCGCCGGTGGCGCGCCGCGCCCGGTCGAGCACGTCGACCGCATCCGCAAGGCACTGCCCCATGCCTTCCCGTTGCTGGGCTATGGCCTGACCGAGACCAATGGCGTCGGCTGCGGCAACCTGAACGAGAACTACCTCGCCAAGCCCGGCAGCACCGGCACGGCCTCGCGCCCGCTGGTCGATCTCGCCATCCTCGACGATGATGGCAAGCCGCTCCCGCAAGGCCAGGTTGGCGAGGTGTCGATCCGCTCGATCTGCAATTTCCTCGGCTATTGGGACAACGAGAAGGCCACGCGCGAAGCGATCATGCCCGATGGCTACTTCCGCACCGGCGACCTCGGCTACCTCGATCCGGAAGGCTACCTGTTCATCGTCGACCGCAAGAAGGACATCATCATTCGCGGTGGCGAGAATATCTCGTGCATCGAGGTGGAAAGCGCGATCTACGCTCACCCCTGCATCGCCGAGGCCAGTGTGTTCGGCCTGCCCGACGAGAAGTTCGGCGAAGTGCCCGCCGCCGTTTACCTTGCAAAGGAGGACTGCTCGGCCACCGAGGAGGAACTGCGCGAGTTCCTCAATGCGCACATTGCGCCATTCAAGATCCCGGTGCGCTTCTGGGAAGTGACGGAACCGCTCCCACGTCTCGGCACCGAGAAGGTCGACAAGCGCACCCTGCGCGAACGCTATACCAAGGAATTCCTTACGGCTTGACCGGCTGGGCAGGTTCGTGAGGTCAGACGCTCACGAACTTGCCGGCCGCGCGGTCCTTGCGAACCTTGAGGCCATCGAACACCTGGCCGCTCATCGCGATCCACACGCCGGGCGCCGCCACCTGCGCCGTGGCGAAGGCCATGCCGAGATTGAAGTGCGCGTCGGTCTCGGCAAAGCGCGCCGGTGACAGGGCGCCGGTCAGCACGATGGTCTTGCCGGCAATGTCGCTGAGCGCCTTGGCCGTTTCGGTCATCGTATCCGTGCCATGGGTAATGACGACATGGCGTTCGGGCGCCTCGCGCACCGCGGCGGCAATCAGCGCGCGGTCGGCGTCGGTCAGTTCGAGGCTGTCCTTGCGCATCAGTTCCATCACCCGGAACGGCAGCGCCACGCGCGCCTCGGCGATCAGCGCGGGGATTCCGCTCTCGACGATCTGGTATTCGCTCAATGCGTCGAAATAGGCCTTGTCGATGGTGCCGCCAGTGGTCAGCACGAGGATCGGTTCTTGTTGCATGGCCAAGCCCTTAGCCGAGCGTCAGGGCTGCGGCTAGTTGCCCGGCAGGGGAGGTGGCGGCGGGGCGGACCCCGTTGTCTGGCTGGGCAGCGCCTGCCCGCCCGGAAGGCCTGCGCCCGGCGCCCCGCCCGAAAAGCCCCAGCCCTGCTGCGGTGCCGGCGGTCCCATCAAACCGCGCGGCAATGCCGGGCGGGGCGAAGGGTCGGAAGTAGGCCCGGCAGTCTCGCGCGAGGGCTGCGCCGGGGTCGACGCAAGCTGCGCTTCGGGCACTGCCACGGGCGGCGCTACCGGGACCGACTCCTGGGCATCCGGCCTCTTTTCAGCCGCCGCACCGCTTCCGCGGGCCGCCGGAGGCAGGGGGACTTGCGCCAATTGCACCGGAGTTTCTGCCGCAGGCACCGCGATTGCGGAGGGCTGGGCTGCGGGTTGCTGCCGCGCCATCACCGTGGTTGGCCCGCCCGGTTGAACCGGGTTGTGCGCTGGCTGGCCAAGCAGCACGACGGCGGCAATAGCTGCCGCAGCAGCGGCAAGGCCGCCCACGGCAAACCGCACGCGCGAAGGCGCAGCCACCCGAGCGGGGCGAGCTTCAGCGCCAGTGAATGGAATCACCTGCGCCGTTTCGCGCGGCGTCGACGGCTCTGCAAGGGGTGCGGCTTCGGCGGGAAGCTGCGGCAACGCCGTAGCCTGTGCCACGATCCGCGCCGCAAGCCCCGGCGGCATTGCAGGACGCGGCGCCTTGTTCAGCATCGCATCAAGCGCCGCGCTGGCCTTCGCGGGGGAGACGGGAACCTCGCGCGCCATCACGCGTGGGCCTCGAGATCGGCACAACCGACGTCGCGCGCTTCCAACAGCGTGCGCATCTGCCTGCGGGCCCTGAACAGCAGCGATTCCATCGCCTTGATATTGAGATCAAGCACCTCGGCTGCAAGGGCGTTGGAAAAACCTTCGTAATAACAAAGGACCAATGCTGCGCGATAACGCTCTGGCAAGTCCGCCAGCGCGGCTGCCACCGCCCGGGATGCCTGGTCGGCCTCGATTCGGCGATCGGCGAGAGGCGTTTCGTCAGCCGGATCGGGCAACGCCTCGACCGTAACCACGCGGAAGCGGCGCTTCCGGTCGAAACAGAGGTTCATTGTCACCCGGTGCAACCAGCCCACAAGCCCAGCCCCGCTCGGGCTCCAGCGCGGCGCATTCTGCCACAGGCGCGCAAAGCAATCCTGCAGCACGTCCTCGGCTTCCGCGGCATCGGAGAGCATGCGCATCGCCACACGGTAAAGCGCGGGAGAATGGCGATCGACCAGCAAGGTGAAGGCATCGACTGACCCGTGTGCGACCTCTCGCATGAGGGCCGCATCGTCGAGCACCTCGCGATGGATCGGATCTGCAGCAATCAGGCTGTCTTCAGCCACCACCGCTTCCGAGCGCACGTCGCCGTAGAAGGTCAAGGTTACCTGCCGTTCGCACCAATCCCGCCGCCGTACGCAGCGAGGCCACGCCGCTGATTGCCGGTTCCTGCGTGAACGCCAGATTTACAGATCGCGTGAAACGGCTCGTCGCATTTATTTCGCAGTCCCGCCGAAGGGTTGCGCCCGGTGCTCCGTTTAGCGCTGCGGAGGCATTCCAGGGCAGCCAGTCGCCCGGCCATCCAACCTGTCGATCGGACAGCAGGTGCCCCCTGCCGCCCGAACACTTGGGCCCGCGCCGACCGCACCCCGGCGCGGGCCTTCTTTCCGGAATTTCGAGGGGTTACCCATGAACCGTCTGCGCTGCTCAACCTTCCTATCCTCGCTGGCAAAGGCGCCCGTGGCCCTTGTGCTGCTTGCGCCGCAGGCAAGCTTTGCCGCCACCCAGATCGATTCCAACCAGACCACCACGGTCAAGACTTCGACCGGAGGGAACATCTCGATCGGCGATGACGGCTCGATCACGCTGGAGAACGGCGGCAAGGCCATCACGGTCGATTCGAACAACACCGTGTTCATCGACGATGGTGGCTATATCGACAACTCGGGCGGCAAGGACGGCGACAGCGGGATCACGGTCAAGTCGGGCGTGACGACGACAATCACCAACGACGGCTCGATCTCGGTCACCGAAGACTTCACCGGTGAAGATGACGACAACAACAACATTGCCGACGGGCCGATCGCCTCTGCCAGCAATCGTTATGGCATCCACGTAGAAGCTGGCGGTACCACCACTGGTTCGATCGAAAGCACCGGATCGATCATCGTGGAAGGCCTCAATTCGGGCGGCATCGTGGTGGATTCCGATTTCGTGGGCGACATCTCCAACAGCGGGACGATCACGGTCATCGGCGACAACAGCGTCGGCATCTCCACCCAGGGCGTGACCGGCGATGTCACCGTCGAAGGCACCGTGTCCGTTGCCGGACGTGGCAGCCAGGCGGTCGCGCTGAATGGTGATATCGATGGGACCTTCCGCATCCAGGGCACGGTGTCCCAGGCATCGTCCTTCACCGCGGACGATGGCACCACGCTCACGCTGTCACGCGATGACCTGCGCAACGGCAAGGCCGCTGTCCAGGTCAAGGGCGACGTGACGGGCGGCATCCTGCTCGACGCGGTGCCCTACAACCTCGACGACAACGATACCGACGAGGACGACGACGGGACGACCGACTCTTCCGAAACGACGGGCTCGATCTCCTCTGTCGGGAGCAGCCCGGCGCTTCTCGTCGGCGGCGCGAACGCGATCACCATCGGCTCGGTCGAAGGACGCGACGGAACCTTCTCGCTGGCGATCGACGGTTCGATCAGCGCATCGAGCGTCTACAGCCGGACCGACGCCTATGCCGTCGTGATCGGAGGCCAGGGCGGTACGGTCAACATGAGCGGCGGCATCGGCGTCTCGGGGACGGTCTCGGCAACCACGGTCGATCAGAAGGCCGTGGCCATACTGGTCAACCAGGGAGCCACCGTTCCCAGCCTTTACAACAGCGGCACCATCAAGGCGACGATCAGCTCACCCGGCGAAGGGACCGCCTATGCGATCCAGGATCTGTCGGGCACGCTGACGACGATCAACAACACCGGGTTCATCACCGTATCCGGCTCGAGCACTGATGACCTGCGCGCCATCGACCTGTCCGCCAACACCTCGGGCGTGACGATCAAGCAGTATCTCAACGACATGGATGCCGACGCGCAGGAAGACGAACAGGCCGACGACGATTACGATGCCGACAATCCCACGATCTACACCTACATCGTCGGCGATATCCATACCGGCTCGGGCGACGACCTGCTCGATGTGGCATCGGGCCGGATCTATGGCGACACCTATCTCAATGCCGGGAACGACAAGGTCCTGCTCTCGGACGACAGCGGCTATGTCGGCGATATCCACTTCGGTGGCGGCACGGCCACGATGGGCATCTCCAATACCGCCTACTTCAACGGCAATCTCGATCTGGCCGGCAATCTTGGCACGCTGACGCTTTCCGACACAGCCAGGTTCTCGGGCACGCTGAGCAATGCGGACAATCTCGACGTCATCGTCAATGGCGGCTCATTCGGAGCAAGCGAGGCCACCACGCTCAAGTTCGACACTCTCACGGTCGGCGCCAACGGGACGCTCAACGTCTATGTCGACGGCTCGACGGGCACGGCCTCGCAGGTGGTGGTCAATTCCGCAACGTTTGCCAGCGGGGCAAAGATCAGCGCGAAGATCCCCTCGCTGGAAGATGCGACCGGGACCTACACGATCCTTACGGCAGGAACGCTCGAGGGATCGCCTTCGTTCGATTCGACCACGACCGAGCTTCCCGTCCTGTTCAACGGTGATGTCAGCGTTGAAGGTGAAACGCTGGTTCTCGATATCACCCGCAAGACCGCAGCCGAGCTTGGCCTTACCGCGCCACAGGCTGCTGCCTACGATGCCATCTATGCGCAAGGTATCGCGGCAGAGGACCTTGGCTCCAGCTTGCTGCAGGTCGATGACGAAGCCGCATTGCAGGGGCAGTTCAACCAGCTCCTGCCCGACTATGCCGGCGGCGTGTTCGATTTCGTGACCCGTTCCGGCCGGATCGCCTCGCGTCACCTGATGGACGACAGCTCGCTGTTCGATATCAGCAATGTCGGTGGCTGGTTCGAGCCGATCTATTTCCGCGGCTCGAAGGACGATACCGACAGCGTCGGCTTTACCGTCAAGGGCTGGGGGATTTCTGCCGGGCTCGAGCGGGTAACGGGCGTGGGCAACGTTGGCGTCTCCTTCGCCTACACCAAGGGCGACATCACCACCGGAGACTACCAGACCACTGATGCCAGCAACTACGAACTCGGCGCGTTCTGGCGTTACGGAAGCGGCCCGTTCTACGCCTTTGCCAAGGCCTCGCTTGGGCGGGTGAAGCTCAATTCGAGCCGCACGTTCACGGGTGAAGTGGATACGAGCGACCTGGTCTATAGCGCGGCCGGCAGCTGGAGCGGCTGGACCGTCGGAGCCCAGGGCGGCGCCTCCTACAAGGCGCAGCTCGGCGGGGGCTTCGCCATCAAGCCGATGGCGAAGTTCGACTACTACCGCCTGAGCGAAAAGGGCTATACCGAAAGCGGCGACGATGAGATCGCGCTGACCGTGGCCAAGCGCACTTCGGACCTTGTCACCGGGACCGGCAGCGTCACGGCCTCGTGGAGCGCGGGCGAATGGGCACGCGACGACCGGCCCTTCACGGTCGAACTGGAAGGCGGCTACCGCTCGCGTCTTGCCGGAAAGCTGGGGGACACCGTGGCCAATTTCGAGGACGGCGATTCCTTCCGCCTGACCGCCGACCGCATGAAATCGGGTTGGACTACCGAAGCGCGCATCCTGGCAGGCGGCATGGACTACACCTGGCAGCTTGCCGGCGGCGCCGAGCAGATCCAGGGCGGGATCGACTATTCCATCCGCGCTTCGCTGAGCGTCGCATTCTGATAGAAATGGCGGGTGACGAACGGCTCGTCACCCGCCATTCTTTGCGACATCTGGTCTCAAACCAGCGCGTTCGCCCTGGCGATCGCCCCCAGCACGCCAGCGCTCGGCCTGGCCTTCCGCTCGAACGTCACCGGGTCATAGCTGGCGAGACCGAACTTGGGCCGATAGCCGAAGATCCACTCGAAATTGTCGACCAGCGACCAGTGACAATAGCCGATCACCGGCACGCCATCGTCGATCGCCTGCTTGAGGCCCGCGAGCGAAGGCGGAATGAACGCCGCGCGCACCGCGTCGTCATCAATGCCGACGCCGTGCTCGGAGACCAGCACCGGCACGCCCGTCGCCGCATGGGCATACCGCACGGCGCCCGCCAGTGACGGTGGCCAGACTTCCGTACCTGAAAAATTGCGCATGCCGCCTTCGGGCGGAGGAAGCCTGCCCTTGTCGCCCCATAAGGCGCGCTCGTAGTTCTGCACGCCGATGAAGTCGTCGACCCTGGCCACTTCAAGCCATGACCCGTAAAGCTCGCCGCGCATGCGATCGCGGATCGAGTTCTTGCCGACCGCCTGATCGTCCAGCATCGCCAGCGACACGCCGACCGGAAGGTCCGGCCGCACCGCCTTGATCGCCGCGCGGCCCGCCTTGTGCGCGGCCAGCAGTCCGACTTGCAGTGCCGGCAGGTCTTCATAAGCCGCCACGTTGCCGCAAACCATTTTTTCCACGCCGAGCCGCTTGGCCGCCGTATCGAGCGTCAGCTTCTGGATATCCCACACCGGCTTTGGAAGCATGGGCTTGAGCAGCAACAAGATGTTGGGCTCATTCAGCGTGATCGCACTGTGCATCTGCGCGCCCATCGCCTGCGTCACGCGGGTGCAGTAGCGGGCGAACAGCTCGACGCTTTCGGGGTTGGTCCAGCCGCCCTGCGCGCTGAACCACAGGGGCGCGCTGAAGTGGCTGTAGGTGACGACCGGTGCGAGTCCCCGCGCCCGGCAGCCTTCCACGATCCGTCGATAGTGCCCCAGCATGCCCGTGCTGAACCGCCCCTTGACCGGCTCGATCCGCGCCCATTCCACCCCGAAACGATAGGTGTTGAGCCCGATCGACTTGGCCAGGTCGAGGTCACGCTCCCACAACAGGAAACTGTTGGCCGCATCGCCCGAAGGCTCGGCAAAGACGGTGGGCTGCTGGTGTTCGAGATACCACAGGTCTGACGTGGTATTGTTACCCTCGATCTGGTGCGGCGCGGTCGATGCGCCCCACAGGAAACCCTCGGGAAAGCGCGGGCTGGGGGCCGGTTTGCGGGTGCCCTTCGCAGAGAGCGAGGCACCGCTTGCAGCAAGGGCAGCAACGCCCCCGGCGAGAACGGAACGGCGATCGATCATGGTTTCTCCCAAGGCTTTGCCGCCCGGCCTACGCCGCGCAAGCCATCAGGTAAAATAACCGATTATCGCCCCGTTATCGGCCCAGCCTATGCCTCGGCGAGGACATCCAGCATCGCCCGCCCCAGCGGCGGCAGTCCCCGCTCCGCCAGATAGCGCACGCCCACGCTGCGCTCGAAGGTCGCCTCGCCGATCGCAATGGCCCGCAACACGCCGATAGTCAGCTCTGCCGCCGCTACCGTACGCGGCAGGATCGTCACGCGGTCGCTATGGCGGACGATGGCCTTGGTCGTCAGCAGTGAATCGCAGCGGATCACGTTCTGCGGCACGGCCACACCGGCAGCCAGGAACAGCGCATCGACCTGGCGCCGGAACGCGCCTTGCGCCTCGGGCAGGACCCACGGCAAGTCGGCCACCTCGCGCAGCGAAACACTGTCGCCCAAGGCATCGTGCCGCCGCCCCACGATCAGGGCAAAGGAATCGCGCGAGGCCGTCACTTCAACCAGATCCGGCGGACAGGCTTCGATCTCGGTCGTCACGAAGGCAAGGTCGAGCGAACCCTTGCGCAACAGATCGGTCAGTTGCGGATCTGGCCGCTCGATCACGCTCAGCGCGAACGGACCGACGCGCTCCTCCAGCCGCGCCACTGCCTGCGGCAACAGGCTGACCAGCGCGCCGGGCGTCCCGCCGATCCGCAACGGCCCGGCCACGTTGCGCGCAGCGTGGTCCACCTCGACTGCCGCCGTCTCCAGCAGCCGCACCATCGCCTCGGCCCGCTCGCGCAGTGCCTCGCCCTCGCGCGTCAGCACGATACCGCTGCGCGACCGCGCGAACAGCGTCACCCCCAGCCGCTGCTCCAGCAGCGAGATCGTGTTCGAAACTGACGGCTGCGAGATATTCAGCGCCCGCGCCGCGCCACTGATCGATCCGGTCTCGCACACTCGCCAGAACGTGGCGACAGCACGGGGATCAAGGCGGAGGCGCGATGGGGGCTTGCTCATGACTCTGGCTTAGCCTGCAAGCATAGCCTGTGTCTATGTGATAAGCCTCAGGGATCTACCCTACGGGCCTTGTCACCCCCGTGACGATCATTGTCATCGGACATCGCGCAACCCCCGCGATAGCTGGAATGCCATCATCCAGTCGCGAGGGGTACGATGGCGACCAAGCACCTTTTCCTGCAGGCGACGGCCTGCGCCATGGCCGTGGCGGCCGCGCTGCCAATGCCCGCGTTCGGCCAGGCGAACGAAGCCGAAGCCCGCTATGCCGCGCTTGCCGCGCAGGAGCGCCAGAAGGCCGGAGACCCGGCGTTCGACTACGCCCTCGGTCTGGCAGCGTCGGACGCCGGGCACTATGGCGAAGCCATCGTCGCCCTGCAGCGGGTGCTTGCCCGCCAGCCCGACAATGCCCCGGCCCGCGCCGAACTCGCCCGCGCCTATGCCCTGGCCGGTGACATAGACACCGCCCGCAGCCAGTTCGCCACCGTGGTCGACGATCCGACCATCCCCGACCCGGTCCGCCAGCGCTTCACCGGCTTCGTCCGCCAGTTCGACAGGCAGATCAAGGGCGGCGGCTCCGACCTTTCGGGCTTCGCGGAAAGCGCTTTCGGGCACGACAGCAACATCAACTCCGCCACCCAGCTCACCTCGATCACCATCCCGCTGTTTGCCGCGCTTGGCCCCGGCACCCTGGGCAACAACGCCCGCGCCCAGAAGGACAAGTTCTACGATCTTTCGGGCGGCATCTCGGGCGTCAGCGCGATAAGTCGGCAGGACCGCGTGTTCGGCTCGCTCCTCGGCAACTTCCGCGACAATCTGAACTCTGCCGCCTTCGACCAAGCCAGCCTCACCGGAACGGCAGGCTTTGCCCACACTTTCGCCAACCGCGATGTCGCCTCGCTTTCGGGGCAGGTCCAGAAGTACTGGCTCGGCCACAAGGGCTTCCGCACCGCCTATGGCGCGATCGGCCAGTACACCCACATGCTGAGCGGCGGAAAGGCACTGTCCGCCTCGGTGCAGTACACCCGCTTCGATTACGACCGCGACCCCTTACGCGATGCTGACCGCTTCGCCGTGGGCCTCGGCCTCGCCGCCCGCCAGTTCTCCGTCAACCTGATCGGCGGGCACGAGGAAACCCGCGCCCAGGCCGGCGATGCCGAATCCAATACCTTCGCCGGTGCCAGCGCCGGTGCCGAAATCCAGATCGCGCCCAAGGTCGCGGTGGTTGGTGGCGTGGCGTTCGACTTGCGCCGCTATGACCGCGCCGATCTGCTGTTCATGCGCAAGCGCCATGACGAGCGTGTCGACGTGACCGCTGCCGTCAAGATTGCCGTCCTGCCGCGCCTGTTCATCCAGCCCAAGGCCGCCTGGTCGCGCAACTGGTCGAACATCGCCCTCTACGATCACGAACGCTGGACCGTGCAGGCCGGCGCGCGCTTCGAATTCTGATCCGGGAGACCAGCCCCATGAAAGCCTCAGCCCTCACCGCCCTCCTGATCGGAGCCTCCAGCCTCGCACTCGCCACCCGCGCCCACGCGCAAGAGGTGGTCTTTGCCGACAATGCCGACCTTGCCGCCGCCGCCCTGCGTGGCGAGCGCGTGACCCAAGAATCCGGCGTCACCCAGATCCGCCTCTCCAGCGGCGCGATGCTTTCGTTCGTCGAAGGCGCGGAATTCCGGCTGCGCCCCGATGGCTCGGTCGATCTGTTCAAGGGCAACGTCACCGTGACCGGCGCGGGCATGAGCGAAACACTCGTCCGCCTCGGCGGTCAGGGAACGGGCAAGATTGCGGGCGCAGGCTCGTCGGGCAGCTTCTCGGTTGCCACCGACGCCAGCGGCAAGACGATGGCCACGGGCCGCGTTCTGACCGGCCTTGCCAGCATTGCCAACGGGCGCGAGGAGCGGCGCTTCAACGCCGGGCAGGCATGGGAAGTGGCCAACGGCCACCCGCGCCTTGCCACATCGGCCCCCGTCGCGCCCGCCCCGCGCATGACCCCGCAGCGGCAAGCGCAGCTTGCGGCACAGACGCCCGTGCCAACTCCGGCACCAGCGCCCGCATCAACACCGGCACCCGAACCGGAAGTCGCCTCGATCAGCGAAGGCGGTCCCGCCGCTGCTGCCGAGAACGGGGTGCCCGTGGTCCTCGGCGAAGCGCTCGCAGCAGCTGGCGCTTCGGGCGATATCGTCTCGTCAGGCCAGCGTATCGAAGCGGCAGTGGCCAACCCCAGCCTCGAAACTTTCCCTTCGAATGATCTTGCGGTTCTCGTCGCCTATGCCGCCCGGCTTGAAAGCCTCTACGGCGGCCAGCCCTTCAACCAGGCCCAGGCCGACGTGATCCGCGCTTACCTGAACTACCTCGCCAGCGGCCAGACCCAGGCGCAGTTCCTCACCGTCTATGCCGGGCTGATGGTGCAGTTCCTCGACTTCGTCCGTTCGGGCGCGGCGCCGTCCTCGTTCAGCGGCACTTCGCTGGCAGACATCAACGCCTTCATCTCCTACCGCTCGCGCACCGATGGCTTTGCCGCGCTGTCGAGCCAGAACCGCGTGCTGGTCGATGCCTATCTCGCCTTCGTATTAGGCGGCGGCAATGCCGACCAGTTCGTCACGCGCTACACCTCGCTGACGAGCGCCTACTTCGCCTATCTGCGCAGCGGCGGCGATCCGCTGGCGTTTGCAGGCGCGACCCAGGCGACGCTCAACGCCTATATCGGCTTCCTCAACGATTCCGGCCTGCTTGTGCGCCTTGCCGAAACCGACCGCGCGCTGTTGCAGGCCTATCTCGCCAATGGCGGCACCGCCTTTATCCACCAGTACCAGACCGCGCTGACCGCCTACTTCGCCTACCTCCAGAGCGGCCGGTTGCCGAGCCAGTACGGCGCCGCCGATCCTGCCGCACTGCGCCAGTATCTCGAAACCCTGCAGGCCACGGGCCTGTTCGAACAGGTCCTCGGCGCACAGGCGACGTTCTACGCGCAGTATCTCGCCTACCTGAAGCAGGGCGGCACAATCGACGGCTGGCAGGGCCTGCCCGCCAATGTCTTTGCCGGTTATGCATCCGCACTCAGCAGCTATCAGGCCTATCTCGCGGCGGGTGGCGTGCCCTCGGCCTATACCGCGCTCGATCCCGCCGTGCTGCGTCAGTACCTCGATGCCCTTGCCGCTGCTGGCGCGCTTGACCGGTTCCTCGGCGCACAGGCCACGTTCTATGCCCAATACCTGGCCTACCTGACCGGTGGCGGGACGATCGATGGCTGGCAGGGCCTGCCGTTCAACGTCTTCACCGGCTACGCCACGGCGCTCCAGGCCTATTACGAATTCCTGCAGAACGGCGGGCTGCCGTCTGCCTACACCGCACTGACGCAGGACGAAATCCGCCAGTATCTCGCCGCGCTTTCGGCAGTGGGCGCGAACGAGGCGTTCCTTGGCCAACTGGCCAGCTTCTATTCGGCGTTCTTCGCCTATCTCGCCAATGGTGGAAACCCGGACCTCTATACCGGCCTGCCCACCCCGCCGAACTACGAAGCCTTTGCCGATGCGCTTTCGGCCTATGTCGCCTACCTGCAGGCGGGCGGCGTGCCGAGCGCCTATACCGGGGCCGACCTCGCCTTGCTGCAGCAGTACATCAAGGCGCTGATCGACAGCGGCAAGCTTGCCACGTTGCTCGGCACGCAGGCGGAATTTCTCACCGCCTACTACGCCTTCCTTGCAGGCGGCGGCACGCCCGATGGCTACACGGCGCTGCCTGTCTACGCGACGTATGTCACCGCGCTCGAAGCGTACTACGCTTTCCTCGCAGGCGGCGGAAAGCCTTCGGAATACACGGCACTTACGCAGGCGCAGATTCTCGCCTACCTCAAGGCGCTGACCGACGCCGGCGTGCTGGCTGCCCTGTTCGACGGGGCGACGCTGGCCTTCATCCAGAGCTACTATGTCTACCTCGCGGATGGCGGCAACCCCGACCAGTTTTCCGGTCTGCCCGGCACCAGCGCAGCCAAGGTCGGCTACAACACCAGCGCCGAAGCCACGCTGATCACCTCGCCCGTCACTGCCGACATTACTGCCGAGGGGAAGATCAACCGCCTGCAGTTTTCGCAGAACGGCCGTCCGCTCGATTTCAACTACGCGGCAAACCCGGTCAACGTCGCCAAGGAATACGGCCGCTTCGGCGATGACGTCGCCTGGACCCGCTACTTGTCGGACACCTCGAACAATGCGGTGAACTTCAACAACCACCTCATCGTCGGCACGCCATCGGCCACGATCCCGGCCAGCGGGAAAGTCGACTATCGGCTCGTCGGCGGCACCGCACCGACTGACTACGGGGCGGCAGAAGGCGAAGTCGGGACATTCACCGGCAGCCTCGCGGTAAGCTTCGGCGCCGCGCCCAAGATCGGCGTGGCCATGGATGTAGTCGCGGGGAGCCGCAGCTGGCATGTCCAAACCGCAGGCGGCGCCGCCGATCCGACCAATGGCGGTTTGCTGATCGGCACGGACCGCGCCTTCGTCGGCACCAACGCGAACCTTGCCACCACCTCCACTTCCGGCGGCGGGTGCGTCTCGGCCTGTGGCACCACGCTCAACGGAAACCTGTTCGGCCAGAACGCCGCTTATGCCGGTTTTGCCTACAGCCTGTCGGACAGGTCCCTGCCCGGCTCCACCCAGATCAACGGCGTCGCCGTTTTCGGACAGACCGGAACGACGCTCGCCTATCTCGGAAAGGCTCCTGCATCGAATGTGCTGACTGGCTATACCGGCGGCTTCAACGGCACGTCCCCGCGCATAAACTTCATAACCACCCTGCGCCTCTCGAGCAGCACCCTGCTGGCGGGCAGCGAGCAGGGTTTCGATGCCCTGTCCTACACGCTCGATAGCAATGGCGGACTCACCAGCTACACCCGCGCTGGCAACTTCACCCGCACGCCAGGCACCATGACGATCAGCGACGTCGCAGGAGATGCCGATGTGCTTGTCGGTCGCTGGTCCGATGGCACCAACACCGGCGCAACTCCCTTTACCCTGACGGCAGATCAGGGCTTCCACTACATGCTGACCCGCGCCACGCCGACCGGCTTTGCGGCGCCGACCACCGGGACGATCGCCTACGACCTCCTCGCTGCCACCAAGCCGACCTGGATCGACGGCTCCGGCGCGCCCGGCACCTTTACCGGCAGCTTCAAGGTCAACTTCGGCCTCGCCCTGCCCAAGATCGCGATGGAGGCGAAGATCGTGATGCCGACCGGCGGGGTTGGCGGCGGCGCCTATACCTTCGATTTCACCACGACCGGCGGCCTTGCCGACATCACCCGGTCGACCAGCAACTTCAATATCTTCTCCAATCAGAGCTTCAGCTTCGTCGTCCCGGGTGACGACCACTCTGGTTCGTGCAATGGCAACGTTTGCTACCTTGCCGCCTTCGGCAACTGGGCCGGCAGCACCGACAAGCTTGCCCTGACCTACACCGCCGTCAGCACGGCCGGAAACGCCAGGAACATCATCGGCGCGGCAGCCTTCAAGATTGGAGCGGGGGCTGGAACGGGAAGCGGCAACACCACGCCCGCGGCTGCGCCGGACGGCATCGTCAAGTATGTCGGCTATCTCGGTGGCGGACGCTTCTCCACCTTCGAAAACGCAACGCCCGTCACCACCGACAGCAACGGCGGGCTCACGAAGGTTGATGGCTTCTTCGAGCAGAGCGGCGCGACCAGCACTGACGGTGGCAATGCCTCCGGAATCGTTGCCTGGTCGCGCTGGGTCAATGGCAACATCACCGGCCTTGCCGGAACGCCCAGCACCACGCTCGGAACAGGCGGCCTCGCCCAGGTCTGGGGCAAGCCTGCCACCAATGCGCCGACCTCCGGCAAGGTCGACTACGCCCTCGTCGGCAGCACTCGTCCGGCAACACCGAACGCCGTCGTCGGGACGCTCGACAGTGCGAAGCTCTCGGTCGATTTCTCCACCGCCAAGGTCGGGTTCGAGGCCGGACTGACGGTGTCAGGCCAGCCGGTCACCATGGCCACGAGCGGCGGCACGGCCACCCCCTCGATCTCGCTTCGCGCCAGCGGAACGACATTCGGTGCAGGGACCGGACAAATGACGCTGACCGGTGCCAGCGGGGCCTCGATCGAAGGCTTCCTCGCCGGGGTCGGGGCGACGCATGCCGGCGTCGGGTACTATGTCCAGACGACCACCGGCAATGTTGCAGGCGCCATCGCGTTCGGACCGAAGGCACCCTGAACACGTCAACGAAGATGACCGCATTTGTCACGAGAGTGACGGGATAGTTGTGTGGGAGTTGAGGGGGAGTTGCCGCAGAGTTCGCGAGAGTTGGAAAGGGGCCGCACGGGGGTGCAGCCCCCCTTCTAGGGGAAGACCGATGCTTCGCAGGACCTTGACTTTCGCAGTGCTCTCAATGGTTTCCACCGCTGCCCTGGCGGCCGAAAAGGAGCCGCCGGTCACGCTCACCAAGTGCGACAAGAGCTATGGCTCGGTCGCTCTCGTGGATGGCGATACGCAAGGCTGGACCAAGTACGGCCTGTCCTCCCCGCGCGAGCTGATCGCCGCCATGGCCCGAGAATCCGGCTGCTTCTCGCTGCACGATCCGGCCAGCGGCAAGCCCGCCACGTTCCTGATGAACGTCATCGCCGGTGACAAGGAAGAAGTCGACCAAGCCATTGAAAAGGCTAAGGGCGTTGCGATGGAAGGTCTCGTCCGCTCGGGCGCGGCAAGCGGAATGATGCGCAGCATTCCGGGCGCCGGCTCGATGCTCGGCATGTTCGGCGGGTTTGGCGGCAAGAAGAAGGTGGTCGCCGCCGGCATCCGCCTGATCAGCCCGGCCAATGGCCAGACCGTCGCCTCCGGCTCTGGCGAGGTCAAGAAGACCACGATTTCCTTCGGAAATGGCGGCGGGACCATCGGCGCGGTGGCCAGCGGTGCGACCGGTGCGGCCTATGCCGGAAGCAAGGACGGGCAGATGCTGATCGAGGCTTTCGTCAAGGCTTTCAACGGCTTGTCGGGCCAGGGCCCCGCCCTCGCATCGCTCGCTCCGGCTGCCGCGCCAGCACCGGCGGCCCCCGCCAGCGCGACCGCCGCAATCGACACCAGGATCTTTGCCGCGGCCGATCTCAAGTCCGCAGCTCTTCGCACCGTGCGCGCCGGGACCGCTCTCACACCCACCGGTCAGCGGCAAGGTCTGTTCATCGAGGTCCAGGACAGCTTCGGCACCAAGGGCTGGGTCTCGGTCGAGGACATGCGCTGAAACGCCCGCCAAACGAAGGGTTGCAAGGCCACCGTCCGGCGTGAAATGATCGCGCCGGACGGTTCGGCCAGGGGAAATGCCGGATCGGGGGCAGCGAAGATGGGCAATCTCAACATCCTCTACGTGGAGGACGATCCACGCGCCGCGCAGGCCGTGCAGGACCTGGTGCTGGCCGATGGCGACCGGATGGCATGGGAGCAGACCGGCACGGCAGGCCTGCAGCGCGCCGGGGCCGAGGACTTCGACGTGATCATCCTTGATCGCATGCTGCCCGATCTCGACGGCCTGACCATCGTTTCGCGCCTGCGTTCAGCCGGGGTGGGCACGCCAGTGCTGATGCTTTCGGCGCTGGGTCGCAGCGAGAACCGCATCGAAGGGCTGGAAGCGGGCGTCGACGATTATCTTGCCAAACCTTACGAGCCGCAGGAGCTGGTAGCGCGGCTGCGCGCGCTGCACCGCCGCGCAGCGGGTGCGGTTCACGGCGCAGTGATCATCTACGGCGCGTTCGAATGCCACGTGAAGGCGCGGACTGCATTCCGTTCGGGCAAGCACATCGCGCTTTCGCCCCGCGAGTTCGCGCTGTTTCGCTATTTCATGGAAAACGCGGGCGAAACGGTGACGCGCGAAATGCTGCTGCGCGACGTATGGAACATGAACTTCGATCCCCAGACCAATGTCGTCGACGTCAACATCGGCCGCATGCGCCGCAAGCTCGAGGACGGTTTCGCCGCGCCTGCGCTCGAGACGATCTGGGGCGCGGGCTATCGGCTGACGAGAGGCGAATGAAGCCAGCGCGTGTCCGGGCACGGTCGATCTTCGGCCAGCTGACGACAGCCTCGATACTGATCGCGGTCATCGCCGTGGGCGTGCTGTTCGCAGTCACCACGATCACCGTGCAGCGCCAGACAAGGGCCTCGCTTTCGGCCACCGTCTCGACCGACCTCGCCGGCCTGATCGACATATACGCAACGGCCGGGCGCGAGGAACTGCTGCGCCGGGTGGCCGACCGGCAGGCCGTGGTCAGTCTTGAAGGGCGGCGTTCGCATTACATGGTTGCCGATGGTGCGGGGCGGCTGCTGGCGGGCGACGTGCGCCGCTGGCCGCAGATCAACTCCGCGCGCTCCGAAGAGGGGTTCGTGACGCTGGCCGATGGCACCGAGGTCTATGCGCAAGGAGCCAGGCTTGCCCCGGACCTGCAATTGCTGGCAGCGCGCGAATATGACCGCGACCGCTCTGCGCTGGCGGTTCTTTCGGCGGCGTTCCTGGCGGTTGGCGCGGCGATTGTCGGTGCGGTGGCCTTCGTTGCGTGGATCACCGCCAGGCATCTTGCCCGCCGCATGGATGCCGTGAACGCCGCACTGGGCGCGGCGGCTGACGGACGCGCCGCGAGCTTTCCCGCCCGTCAGCGTGGGGGGGACGAGATCGACGAGGTGGCGGGGCACGGCGCACGCCTGCTGGCCCGGCAGGCGCAATTGCTCAAGGCCTACAAGCAGGTTTCAGAGCATGTCGCGCACGAGGTGCGGACGCCGCTGATGCACCTCGACAATCGGCTGGGGGCAGCGATGCAGGCTCGTCCCGAGAACGCGGGCGGCCCGATCGGCCAATCGCGCGAGGACATCCGGGCGATCCTTTCAATGCTTGATTCGCTGCTCGACATCGCCTCTGCCGAAAGCCGCCGGGGCGATCTGGCAGGGCTTGCCGAGATCGACATGAGCGCGCTGGCGGAGAGCCTTGCCGACCTTTACGAGGGCAGCGCCGAGGATGCCGGGCTGACGCTGGAAACCGCAATCGCGCCGGGCGTGACCATGCTGGGCGAGCGCATGCAGATCACCCGGCTGCTTTCGAACCTGCTCGACAACGCGATCAAGTACGTGCCCGAAGGAGGGCGTGTGCGCCTGATCCTCCGTCCGGGGCCAAGCGTGACCGTCGAGGACGACGGCCCCGGGATTCCGCGCGACCAGCGCGACCGGGTATTCGAACGCTTCTCCCGTGCGACCGCGCCCGGCGACAAACCCGGCCACGGCCTCGGCCTTGCCCTTTCACGCGCCATTGCCGAACGCCACGGCCTTGTCCTGAGGCTGGGCGACGCCCCGCGCGGCGCGCAGTTCATTCTGGAGCCTGCCCCATGAAACCCTTTGCCCTGACTGTCCTTGCCTGCGTCGCCGCGCTGGGCGGGTGTGCTGCCAAGACGCAGAGTGCCGACCGTGAGGTGCCAGTGAGGGTGGTATTGACCAATTCCTCAGGGCCGACCGAAGCCGTCGCTACACTTCTGGCCGAGGCGGACAGTTCGCAGGGCGATCCGCAGAAGTTGGGCATGATCCTTGCCGCGCTAGACTCCTTCGGAGCCCGCGCGATGCCCGGGGAGCCCGATCCGGTGGCCAAGTGGCGCGCAAGGGCCGTGATGCCCGATACGCCGCCTTATCGCGGGCGCGTGTTGGGGCCGGCATACAAGGCGGGCATGCTCAACCCGGGCGCAACCGTACGTCTGCCGCAGTTGTTCGATGGGGGACGATCCGCCCGTGTTTCCGTGGCGACGCCCGGACAGGCCGCGCTCGATTTCACGGTACTGGACGGTGAGGCCAGGCCAGTCTGCCCGCCCGCCAAGGCACGGACCCGCGAATGCATGTGGACACCGCTGTTCAGCGGACGCTTCGAGATCGTGCTGACGAATCCGTCCAGCAACGCCGCGGGCTATTACCTGGTGATAGACTGAAGAAGCGGCAGCCCTGGCAAGTGTGGAGGCCCGAGCCGGAATCGAACCGGCGTAAACGGATTTGCAATCCGGTGCGTAACCACTCCGCCATCGGGCCTCGATCGCAGGAGCTGCGTGGTTCGGCGCGGTTAGCCGGAAGATCGCGTTGCCGCAAGCGGTTCTTGTGCAGGGGTCAGCTTACCGGCGCGAACTGGAGACGGCGCTGCTTGCTGTCGACACCGGCAAGGCTCAGGTCCACGCGCTGGCCCGGCGCAGCACCGGCAATGCGGGCGCGGGCCACTACGGGCATGTCGAGCAGCTGCACGCGCGCCGAATCGCCGTCCGTGTCGGTCACGCAGGCGCGGAAGGTCTCACCCTCGCGCCCTTGGAGCATGACTGTCTCGGCAAGGTCGATGACTGCGCGTTCGATCTGGCCGGAGAGCGCTTCGGCCTTGGCCATGACCGCAGGGAGGCGCTGGAACGCAGCTTCGACTTCCGGCTCGACGGGCTTGCCGTTGGCGATGGCAAGCACGGCGCGAATCACGTAGCGGTCAGCGAGGCGACGCAAGGGCGCAGTCGCGTGGGCGTAAGTGGCGGAGATGGCTTCGTGCCATGGCGTGACGCCGGGTATCCACGGGGCATAGCCAGCGCCGCCGCCTGCCCGGCGTACCGCAAGCATGAAGGCGGCGTGGTCGGGATTGCGCTGGTCGAGCGTGCGTTCGAGGGCCTTGAGGTCGACATGTTCCGGCCAATCGAGGCCAAGGCCCGCCGCCGTGCTGCGCAGACGCGCCATTGCCGCTGCGGTCGGGCCTGCCATGACGCGGAACAGGCCGGTCCCGGCTTGCTGCAACGCTTCGGCAATGGCGAGGTTTGCGGCAAGCGAAAGCGTGGCGTTGGCCCGTTCCGAAGCAAGCAGGGGGCGGAAGGACAGGGCGTAGCGTCCACCCCCGAGCGCTTCGACTTCCTGCTCCGGCGGATCGACGCGGGCGGCGCCGCGCGCAGCTTCGGCGGCGGTCATGCGTTCGGCAAAGCGGGCGAAGTCGGCAGGGAGCTGGTCAGGGCGGACGCTGTCGTAGGCGAGCTTGGCCTGGCTGCGGATCATAGCGCGGCGGGCGGCATCGAGCCGCGCCTGGCCATCAGGCGCAAGGCGAACAGTGAACACGACCGCCGGGCGCGGGCCATCGGGCAGGAGGCTCGCGGCACGTTCGGCCAGGGCAGGCGGGTAGAGCCCCGCCTTGCCATCGGGGAGGTACTGCGTTTCGCCGCGCTTCCACGCCTCAGCGTCGACCGGATCGCCATCGACCACGAACCAGGCCACGTCGGCAATGGCGTAGTGGAGGATCAGGTCGTTGCCGGATGCTTCGATATGGAAGGCCTGATCAAGATCGGTGGACGTTGCCGGATCGAGCGTGACGAAGGGCTCGTCGGTGCGATCCACGTGCTCTTGCCCCGGTGTCCTTGCCGCCGCCAGTGCGGCCGCAGCGAGGACTTCGGGCGGGAAGCCTTCGGGCACCTGGAACTGCTGGCGGATGGCGGCGAGACCGGAGGCAAGAGCACCGGACGGATCATGGATGGCCTTCATCCCACAAGGACTAGCAGGCTGTTACGGATCGACAAATTCTCCGGCGCGCTTTTCCATGCCCGCGCGCACGGCTTCCAGCTGATTCTTCGAATACATCAGCTCGTGCTGGGCCACGGATTCGGCCATCAGCACTTCGTCCACGGTCATGTCGGGCGTGCGGTTGGACAGCAGCTTGGCGCCGCGCACGGCAGTGGGGCTTTTCGATGCGATCGTGCGGGCAAGAGCCATGGCATCGGCCAGCGGGTCGGCGCTGACATGGGTGGCAAAGCCGAATTGCACAGCTTCCTCGCCGCTGAATTCGCGGTGGGTGTAGGTCAGTTCACGCAGCACGTCGTCGCGCACATTGCCGCGCCACAGGGCGTATCCGGCCATGTCGGGGACGAGGCCCCACTTCACTTCCATCACCGCCAACCGCGCATCGGGCGCGATGAAGCGGATGTCCGCACCGCTCGCCACCTGCAGGCCGCCGCCGAAGCATACGCCGTGGACAGCCGCGACCACCGGCATCGGCAGCTTGCGCCAGACCATGGCTGCCTGCTGGGCGCGGTTGGCGTTGCCGTGGGTACGGGCAGTGAGACCACCGCCCTCGCCATCGTCCTTCCATCGGCTGGTGTTGCCCATGCTGGAAAGATCAAGCCCTGCACAGAACGATCGACCTGCGCCAGAAAGCACCACCGCGCGCACGCCGCGCTCATGGCCAAGATGGTGCCCGGCTGCGATGATCGCTTCGAACATGGCATCGTCGAGCGCGTTCATCTTGTCGGCGCGATCAAGCAGCACGTGGGCGACGTGATCCTCGATGGTGACGGTGACGCGGTCGTGGAAGTTCATTGCTGGCATCCGTTTTCTGGTTCGTCGGGGCCAAGGTGCCCGAGCGCTCGCTCCCGGTCCAGCTTCCTCATTTGACGGATCGCGCGAAACGGCAACGGCCCCCTCCGCAAAGGCGGAGAGGGCCGTCGTCATCCTGATCAATCGCGCGTCAGGCAGCCGAGGAATTGACGCCCATCGACTGCAGGTAGCGCTTGATGTTGCGCGCGGCCTGGCGGAGGCGCTGTTCGTTCTCGACCATGGCGATGCGCACGAAGCCCTCGCCATCCTCGCCGTAGCCGACGCCCGGGGCGACCGCGACTTCGGCGTGGGTGAGCAGTTGCTTCGAGAATTCGAGGCTGCCGAGATGCTTGAGCGCAGGCGGCAGCGGGGCCCAGGCGAACATCGAGGCCTTGGGGCTGGGAATTTCCCACCCGGCGCGGCCAAAGGCTTCGACCATCACGTCCCGGCGTTTCTGATAAAGCTCGCGATTCTTGACGACGATGTCCTGCGGCCCGTTCAGCGCGGCGCAAGTCGCGGCCTGGATCGGCGTGAAGGCGCCATAATCGAGGTAGGACTTCACCCGCTTGAGCGCAGCGATCAGGCGTGCGTTGCCCACGGCAAAGCCCACGCGCCAGCCGGCCATCGAGAAGGTCTTGGACATCGAGGTGAACTCCACCGCCACGTCCTTTGCGCCCGGCACTTCGAGGATCGAGCGGGTCGGATTGCCGTCGTAGTAGAGCTCGGAATAGGCGAGATCGGACAGGATCCAGACCTTGTTTTCCTTCGCCCAGGCAACGAGGCGTTCATAGAAGGCAAGGTCGACCGTCTCGGCCGTCGGGTTCGACGGGTAGTTGACGATCAGGATCGACGGGCGCGGCACCGAGTACTTCATCGCCCGATCGAGCGAATCCCAGTAGCGCTCGTCCGGCGTGGTCGGAACGGAACGGATGGTGGCCCCGGCAATGATGAAGCCGAAGGTGTGGATCGGATAGCTCGGGTTCGGCGCGAGCACGACATCGCCGGGCGCGGTGATGGCCGTGGCGAGGCTGGCGAGGCCCTCCTTCGAGCCCATCGTCATCACCACTTCAGTCTCGGGGTCGAGATCGACGTTGAAGCGGCGGCCGTAGTAGTTGGCCTGCGCCTTGCGCACGCCCGGAATGCCGGACGAGGCCGAATAGCCATGGGCGTCGGGCTTGCGCGCCACTTCGCACAGCTTCTCGATCACGTGGTCGGGCGGGGGGAGATCGGGGTTGCCCATGCCGAGGTCGATGATGTCCCTACCGGCGGCGCGCGCGGCGGCCCGCATGCCGTTGACTTCGGCAATGACGTAGGGCGGCAGGCGCTTCATGCGGTAGAATTCTTCATCCACGGTTGAATACTCGTCGAAAAGGCGCGGCAGGATCGCCGCAGCGCAGCCCTTACGCCAATTGCCCAGTTGTGGAAACCTTGCTGTCGATGGAAGCATGATCGTGATCGGCGGATGCATCTGCAGGCTAACAAGCTGTCACACGGCGTGTATAGACTGCTGAGACAAGGCCATGACGTAACGGCAGGGAACGGAAGATGACGAACAAGAACCTGGGTGATTCGCCAGCGGATTCAGTCGTGTTCGAAGACTTGTTCCGCCAGCAGGGCGAAGCGATGCGCGCGATGTTCGCGCCGTTGGTGCCCGGCGCCGAAGCCGTTACGACCGATCCTGCCGATCTTCAGCACTGGGCGATGTCGGCGGCCAAGCTGCAGAAGATGTGGCTCGATTTCAGTGCGGAGCAGGCCGGTCAGGTCGAACCGATGCTCGGCCGGCTGGGCGACATCGGCAAGTGGACGCAGACGTTCATGGCCATGGCCGGGCAATTGCCCATCGCGCACGCGGAAACACAGGCGAAGCTGTGGAACGAAAGCGTGGCGCTGTGGTCCTCGGTCATGGGACAGTTCGTCTCGGCCGGAACCGGCAATGCCGCGCCCCCTCAGCTGCCGCGGCAGGACCGGCGGTTCAAGGACAAGCGCTGGCACGAACAGCCCGCTTTCGCGCTGATCCACCAGACCTATCTGCTCCTGTCGGAAAAGCTGCAGCAGATGGCCGACGAGGCGCAAGGGTTGAGCCCCGAGCGCAAGGAGCAGCTGCGCTTTGCCACCAAGGTGGTGACCGATGCGCTTTCGCCGGCCAACTTCCCGCTGACCAATCCGGTGGTGATCGAGCGGACGATGGAGACCAAGGGCGAGAACCTGGTCAAGGGTGTCGAACACCTGCTCGACGACTTGCGCAAGGGGCAGCTCACCCACACCGATCCCGATGCGTTCGAACTGGGCCGCAATATCGCGGTCACGCCGGGCAAGGTGGTGCACGAAACGCCGCTGTTCCAACTTATTCAATACACGCCGACGACCGACGAGGTGTTCGAGACGCCGCTTCTGATCTTCCCGCCGTGGATCAACCGCTTCTACATTCTCGACCTCAACCCGCAGAAGAGCTTCATCCGCTGGGCCGTGGCGCAGGGGCTGACGGTGTTCGTGGTGTCCTGGAAGTCGGCCGATGCTTCCATGGCAGATGTGATGTGGGACGATTACGTTCGCGCCCAGATCGAGGCTATCGATCATGTGCGCGAGCGGCTCAAGGTTCCGGCGGTCCACACCATCGGCTATTGCGTGGCCGGCACAACGCTGGCGGCGACGCTGGCCGTGCTGGCCCGCAGGGGCGAGGCCGACAAGGTTGCCAGCGCCACGTTCTTTACCGCGCAGGTCGATTTCGAGGACGCAGGCGAGCTCAAGAACTTTATCGACGACGGGCAGTTGAAGATGCTGCAAAGCCTGTCCACCGACGGCTACCTCGACGGGCGCTACATGGCGGCCACGTTCAACGCGCTGCGCGGCACGGACCTGATCTGGAACTACGTCGTCAACAACTACCTGCTGGGCGAGGACTATCCGGCGTTCGATCTGCTGCACTGGAACGGAGATACGACCAACCTGCCCTCGCGGTGGCATCAGGCCTATCTTTGCGACCTCTATCGCGACAACCGCCTGATCATTCCGGATGCAATGGTGGTCGATGATACGCCGGTCGATCTGCGCCGCATTGCAACGCCATGCTATATCCAGGCGGGCCGCGAGGATCATATTGCGCCGCCGAACAGCGTGTGGAAACTGACGCGCCATCTGTCTGGAAAGTGGAAGTTCGTGCTGGCCGGTTCGGGACACATTGCCGGGGTGGTGAACCCGCCGGAAGCGGGCAAGTACCAGTATTGGCTCAATCCCAATGATCCAGCGAGCTTGGAGGAGTTCGTGGCCGGCGCCACGGAGACCAAAGGCAGCTGGTGGCCGGACTGGATCGAGTGGATGGCCGAACAGGCACCCAAGCGCGTGGCCGCCAAGGGCAAGCGCATTCCGGGTGGCAAGGGCGACCGCGTTATCGAGGATGCGCCGGGACGCTATGTCCGCAGCCGCTGAGCGTTAAAGGCGCGCGGCATTGGTAATTGGTCCAATACGGAATTTGTGCACCGCACAATTTTCTTGACATTTTGCGGTCGACTCCTATTTGTGCAGTGCAGCAAGAGACGGTTCAACCCGTCCCGTGCGCAAGCAGGAGTCGCCAGGATGGTTGAAGAAACGAAGGAAAGCCCGGAAACCTCCGCCCCCGTGGTGGACGTGCCCGTCGCGCTGGCCGACGCGCCCGAAGCCGTCGCCGGAACTGCCGAGATCGAAGTTTTCGAGCCGGTTGCCGCCGAGAAGCCAAAGGCTTCGCGGCCGCGCAAGGCCAAGCCCGCTGCCAAGCCGGTCGTGGATGCTGAAGCTGCTCCGGTCGAAGCACCTGCCGTGGCAGAGCTGGTTGCACCGAAGGCACGCAAGCCCCAGGTCGCAAAGGCGAAGCCCGTTCGTCAGGCTCCCAAGCCTGCCCCCAAGGCCCGTCCGGCCAAGCCACCCGTGGTGGCCGCTCCGACGGCCGCGGTGAAGCCCGCAGCCAAGCGTCCTTTCACCGCCATTCCAAGCGTGAAGAAAACAAGCGCCGCCCTCAAGAATGCGGCGCCCAGAAAGGAACTGTTCGCAATGGCTACCACCACCGAAATGACCGAAAAGATGACCGCTGCATTCAAGGACGCTCAGGACAAGGCCAAGGCCGCCTTTGGCGACGCCGGCGAGTTTGCCAAGGGTAACGTCGAAGCCGTGGTCGAATCGACCAAGATCCTGGCTTCGGGCCTTCAGGAAATGACCAAGGGCTATGTTGCCGAGACCAAGTCGGTCTTCGAAGCGATGACCGCTGACGTCAAGGAACTGACCACGGTCAAGTCGCCCACCGAATTCTTCGAGAAGCAGTCGGCCCTGCTCCGCAAGAACTTCGACGCTGCGGTTGCCGCCAGCTCGAAGAACAGCGAAGCCATGCTGAAGCTCGCGAACGAGGCCTTCCAGCCGATCTCGACCCGCGTCAGCCTCGCGGTCGAAAAGATCAAGAAGGCCGCCTGAGCCTGACCGGCAGCCAACCGCGCTGCCAGCCACAAGATAAAGGGCCGGTCGGGTTCTCCCGCCGGCCCTTTTGCCGTTCTGATGCTGTCGTGCTGTCGTATCAGCACCACAATTCGCCATCCTCGTGCCACCATCCCCTTCGTGCCCCTTGTGAAGCGGGCCGGTGAGTGCGATATTCGAGGCATCATGAGAGCCGAACCTTTCGATCAACCGGACCTGTCCGTTCCGCTGCGCTGTGCAGAGGGTGACGACACACGTGGTCCGGGCGGAGACGATCAGGTCGGCATCGCTACCAAGACCCGCGCCAAGCCGAAGAAGCCCAGCCAGTTCAAGGTGCTGATGCTGAACGATGATTACACCCCGATGGAATTCGTGGTGATGGTCCTGAAGCGCTTCTTCCACATGGATCTGGAACAGGCAACGCGTGTGATGCTCCACGTCCATCAGCGCGGCGTGGGTGTTTGCGGCGTCTATCCCTACGAGATCGCCGAGACAAAGGTGAACCAGGTGATGGACTTCGCCCGGCAGAACCAGCATCCGCTGCAATGCACGCTGGAAAAGGCGTAAAGCCACCGCTGACCTGACGCAAAGCGCCAGATCGCGAAGGCCGTCAGTGTGCCGTCAAGGCTCCGGTTTCCACAGCCTGGCGGGCGAACGCACGCAGCAGCGCCGCGATCCAAGCCATGGCCAGGCTCTGGGCCTCACGCGAATGCGCGCCGACGCCGCCATCGAGAATCACCTGCGCGACGAACGAACCGTCCTCGAGGCGCCCGCCAGTGAAGATGGCATCACGCGGGATCAGCGCCACCGCGGCCGATTCGAACGCGCCGGAATCAGCAAGGACTCCGATCCAGTCGAACGCGGCATTCAGGCGTCCGCCTTCTTCCTCGGTGTGCGGCGAAGCAATCTCGAGAAGAACCCGCTCGAATCCCTTGCGCTGTTCGGTGGGGGCGAGTTGCTCGCACCAGCGCGCCAGCGCGCTCAACCTTTCCGGATCGGGTTGACCGCCGGCAAAGCCTGCGAACCACGCACTACCGGTTTGCTCATGCGACATCTTGGAACTTTCCCTCACTGGCACTGGCATTATTTCTATGACTTTCAGCGAGGCAATTCCATAACTTTCGTTATGACTTGCGAAAGTCGCGCCGGTTTTCCCTTCCACGAAGCCGTGTGAAGCGCTAGTCCGTAAAAGCTCATGGCTGGTTCACCTGTCGGCAGCCACTCGGGCAAGGCCCAGGCCCCGCCGAATATCGATCCACGAAAAGACGCCAGCACCCGCCACGTGAAGTTCCTTACCGCCACCGATCGCTACATTGCCCGGCTCGTATTCGTGCCGATGCTGTCGGTGTTCGTCCTCGCCGCGTCTCTGCTCATCCTCGACAAGATGCTGAAGCTGTTCGACTTCGTGGCGACAGAGGGCGGACCGGTCAGTGTCGTGTTCAAGATGCTGGCGAACCTGCTGCCGGAATATGCCAGCCTTGCCATCCCGCTCGGCCTGATGCTCGGCATCCTGTTCGCTTTCCGCAAGCTGGCGATGAGTTCCGAACTCGACGTGATGCGTGCGGTCGGGTTGTCCTATACCCGCCTGCTGCGCGTGCCCTACATGTTCGCGATCGGGCTTGCGGCGCTGAACCTGCTGATCGTCAGCTATCTCCAGCCGCTATCGCGCTATTACTACGAACAGCTCCAGTTCGAGCTGCGCTCGGGCGCACTGGGCGCGTCGATCAAGGTCGGCGAGTTCAATTCGCTGCAGGACCGTACCGCCTTGCGCGTCGATTCGAGCCGCGACGAAGGCCGTGACCTGCGCGGCATTTTCGCCCGCCTGCAGACCTCGAATGGGCAGGTCATGGTGATCTCGGCGCGAGAGGGACGCTTCTTTGCGAATAAGGAAAGCCCGGACACGGTAATCCTGCGCCTGACCGACGGTCAGATCGTGCAGGACGGACCGGGCATTGCCTCGCCGCGCGTGCTGACCTTTGCCAGCCACGATCTGCCGATCGACCTGCCGAGGATTGAGCAGTTCCGCCAGCGCGGCGATGCCGACCGCGAGTATTTTCTCCCCGAGTTGCTGCAGATCGGCTGGAACGACCGTTATTCCGAAGAGATTCGCAATCAGTCGAAGGCCAGCCTGAATTATCGGCTGGTCGAGGTCGTGATGATGTTCCTGCTGCCGCTTCTGGCAGTAGCGCTGGCGGTTCCGCCCAAGCGGTCGACTTCGGCACTGGGCGTATTCCTGTCGATCGTGCTCGTGGTCGCCTATCACAAGGTCAACCAGTACGGGCAGGACGTGGCCAGCCTTGGCCGGATCGACCCAGTGCTCGCCCTTTGGGGGCCGTTCGTGGTCTTTTCAGCCCTGATCCTGTGGATGTACTGGAAGATCGCCTACGTTCCCGGTGGCCAGCCAATCGGTGCCCTCGAAACCGGCTTTGCCAAGGTTTCGCGTTCGATCCGCAAGCTGTTCGAGCGCAAGCGGCTGCGCGATGAGCCTGCCCTTGTCGAGGAAGACGCCGCCCATGCAGCTTGAATTCTTCCCGTCGCGCACTCTGGCGAAATACATCGCGAAGATGTTTGCGGTGCGCATCGTTGCCGTGCTGCTGATGCTGGTACTGGTCCTGCAAATGCTCGACCTGTTGAGCGAGAGCGGCAAGGTGCTGGCAGCGCCCGGAAACGGACAGGGCGAGCTGCTGACGTATGTGTCCTTGCGCATGCCGCAACTCATAAGCCGTTTCCTGCCCTATTCGGTGCTGCTGGCCACGATCATCACGCTGATGACGCTGAACCAGAACAGCGAGGTCATCGCGATGAAGGCGGCGGGCCTTTCCGCGCATCAGGTGCTGGCACCACTGTTTCTCGTTGCGGCGGTCACCTCCGCGGTGACCTTCGGTTTCAACGAACGCATCGTCACACGGTCGACAGCTACGCTCAAAGCCTGGCAGAACGTGGAATACGGGCCGATCCCGCAGGAATCGGCGATCAAATCCAATGTCTGGCTACAGGACGGTCCGAACATCCTGTTCGCCCGCTCGGTTGCCGGCGAAGGCAAGTCTATGCGGATGGATGGAGTCAGCTGGTATCGCCGCGACCCCACCGGGATGGTGACCGAAATCGTCACTTCGCCCTCGGCGACCTATGCCAATCCGGGCTGGAAATTCCGCGATCCTGTTGTGTTCGATGTACAATCTGCCCGAAAGACGTCGATCGGCCGCGACGAGGTCTTTGCCAAGACGGTGGAACCGGTCCAGGTCACGATCAGCCGGGTCGATGCCGACGCGGAATCGTTGACCCAGCTATCGGGTTCGCTCGCCGCCATCCGAGAGGCAGGCTTTCGCACCACCGAGCTTGATGGCAAGTGGTGGCACAAGCTTTCTGGGCCGCTGTCAGCGCTGCTCATGCCTCTTCTCGGTGCCGTGGCAGCATTTGGCCTGGCGCGATCAGGACACCTCTTCGTGCGCGCGGTGATCGGCATGGCGCTGGGCTTCGCCTACTTCGTATTCGACAACGCGGCCTTGGCCATGGGCAATTTCGGCGCTTACCCGCCGCTGCTGGCCGCCTGGGCACCTTTCGTCCTGTTCTTCCTCATCGGCGAGACGGTGCTGATCCGGACCGAGGAATAGACCTTAAAATTAGATATTGCTAATTTTCGTAATATCTAATATATGGAGGCCATGACGCTTCCAACCATCACCCCTGCACAAGCCAAGGCGCTGCTCGACGAGGGCGCCCGGCTCATCGACATCCGCGACGCCGACGAACATCGCCGGCAGAGCATTCCGGGCGCGGCCAACATGCCGCTGTCGGCGCTGGAGCCGGTATCCGGCCATCCTGCGGTGATCTGGCATTGCCGTTCGGGCATGCGCACCGCTGCCAACGCCGATCGGCTCGCCGCCGTGTCCGACTGTCCCGGCTACCTTCTGGAAGGGGGCATTGACGGCTGGCGTTCGGCCGGCCTGCCGGTGAAGACCGATGCCAAGGCGCCACTCGAGATCATGCGGCAGGTCCAGATGATCGCAGGGCTGCTGATCCTTGCCGGCGTGGCGCTTTCGCTCACCGTGGCGCAGGGCTTCGTCGCGCTTTCGGCATTCGTCGGTGCGGGCCTGTTCATGGCCGGGGCAACCGGCTGGTGCGGCATGGCCAGGCTGCTTGGCCTGATGCCGTGGAACCACCGCGCCGCCTGAGGCAGCGTGGCCTTTCCACTCAGCGCGGCATCATCGTGCTGCGCGCCAGCCTGCCGACGAGCGGCAGCAGGCCGTTGTAATTGCCCTTCTCATACGTCGAGCCAGTGCCGAGGTGCGCCACGATCCGGCGGTGCGCTTCGGCCAGCGAGTGATAGGGCATCGAGGGCAGCAAGTGGTGCAGCGCGTGGTAGCGCAGACCAACCGGCGCCCACAGCGGCGCCAGCCAGGCGGGCGGGGGTACGTTGACGGAATCGAGGTACTGGCCGGTCACGGTCATGGCCTCGCCCTCGTTCTCCCACAGATGCGCCACCAGCGTACGGATCTGGTTGAGCAGCGCGGTCAGCGAGATCACTGCAATGCCGATAAGCAGCGGACGCCAAGAATGCGTCGCACTCCACCACAACACGAACAGCGCCCAGGCCGATGCACCCAGTTCCTGCCAGAACACCTGCCGCGCAAACTCGCCTTCGGGCGGACGCCGGCGAAATTCCGGGTTGATCGAGAGCGCAGAGGCACGCTCCCACACCAGGCGGCGCAGTGGCGGGATGACCGCCCCCAGCGGCACGAGGATTGCCGAGCGGATCAGCAGACCTATCGGCAGCAGCAGGGCGACCAGCGCGAACAGCGGCAGCGACCACGGTTTCATCAGCGCGAGCGGCAGGTACTCAGGGTCCTCGACCGTGCCATAGCGCGTGCGCGCATGGTGCAGCGTGTGGACGCCTTCGTACATGAGCGAGGGCGTCAGCATCGGGATGCCGACCAGCAGGTTCCACGCAAAGCGGAAGCCCGGCAGCGCGTTCTTGTGGATGTGGGTGAGTTCGTGGATGAACAGCAAGGCGCGGTAGAGCGCGAGCGCCGCGACCACGCCGGACAGCGCGGCGACGGGCGGATTGCCGATCAGGATCGCGCCGGCCAGCGCGGCGTAACCAAGGGCTGCAGAGCCCAGCATGTCGGGCCAGTAGATCTCGGGCCGCGCGGTCGCGATGTCGCGCGTCAATTCGACGGCGGAGCGGAGCATTTCCTTGTCGTCAGGCGTGCCTGCCAGGCCGCGGGGAAGCTTGGCAGCTTCGGCACCGGCAGGAGCCACGTCGCGGGGAGTTTCAAGCGTATCGGTCGCAATCATGCCACAAATTCCAGTATGACCCGTATCTACCGGCTCAGGCCGGCTTTTTTGCACCAAGCAATAGCCTCTGGGCGTCCCCACACCGCGCCCTGCGGCTTGACAATGCGCCGGTCGGGACCGCAGTCCCATCGGCAACGACCCCATATCCGCAAACAAAGGCAAGATCGTGGCTCAAGGCGAAGTAATCATCACACCGGTTTCCGGCAAGGCTGACCGAAAGGCCTTCGTCGACCTTGCGTATCGCCTCAATGCCGGTGACTCCAACTGGGTACCGCCGCTGCGGATGGAAGCCGAAGAGCTGATCACGCCCGGCAAGAACCCGTTCTTCGAACATGCCGACGTGCAACTGTTCCTTGCTCGCCGGGGCAGCGCTGTTGTGGGTCGTATCTCCGCCCACATCGATCATCTGGCGATCGCCATGGATCCCAGGCAGGGCATGGGGCCGGGCACGGGGAACTGGGGCCTGCTCGAGGCCGAGGACGAGGCCGTCGCGCAGGCACTGATCGGCCGCGCTGAAGGCTGGCTGCGCGAAAAGGGCATGACCCGCGTGCTAGCGCCCTTGTCGATGTCGATCTGGGAAGAGCCGGGCCAGTTGACCATGGGCTTTGATCATCCACCGACAGTGATGATGGGCCACCAGCCGCAGCGCTATGACGATTATATCAAGGCCTTGGGCTACCAGCCGGCCAAGACGCTGAACACCTACGAGCTCGACATCACCAAGGGCTTCCCGCCGCTGATCCAGCGCATTGTCCAATCGGGCGAGAAGAACGCCAAGATCCGCATCCGCAATGTCGACAAGTCGAAGTTCGATGCAGAAGCCGCGCTGATCCTCGACATCCTCAACGATGCCTGGTCGGACAACTGGGGCTTTGTCCCGTTTACCGACACCGAGATCAAGTATGCCGGCAAGAAGTTCAAGCCGATCGTGCGCGAAGACCTGATCATGATCGCCGAGTACGAGGGCGAGCCGGTGGCCTTCATGATGACACTGCCCGATCTCAACGAAGTGCTGAAGCCGATGGGCGGAAAGCTGTTCCCGTTCAACTGGGCCAAGCTGCTGCTGTGGCTGCGCAAGCCGCGGGTGCGCACCATGCGCGTGCCGCTGATGGGTGTGCGCAAGCGCCTCCAGGCCTCGCGCCTGGCAAGCCAGTTGGCCTTCATGATGATCGAGGCGATCCGCCTCAACTCGGTGCGCGACTACGGCGCCTCGCGCGGGGAGATCGGCTGGATTCTCGACGACAATCAGGGGATGAACGCCATCGCCGAAGCGATCGACAGCCACGTCAACAAGACTTACGTGATTTACGACAAGCCTCTAGTCTGAGCCTGCCGGCCTGTTCGCGCCCGTCAACATGGCGGGCGGGACGGGCGGTGGAACGCTGCTTGGCTGCCCGCGTTCATCGAGACAGGTCAGATCAGGGTGCGACAGGCGGTGCCGACTACGACACAGGACAACAAGAAGACGGCGCGACGCAAGTCTGGCCGTGCGCTTGGTCCTGCTCTGGTTGTGGAAGACGATGGCCTGGTTGCCATGGACATCGCCGACGCTCTTGGCGAAGCGGGTGCAGCACCGGTAACGACTTGCGCCAGCGTTGCGGAGGCAATGGCGCAGCTCGAACAGTACGTTCCATCGATCCTGGTCCTCGACGTGCACCTTGCAGACAGGGGCGATGGCTGGGCCTTGGCAGAACTGGCCATTCAACTGGGCGAGAACTCGCCGCTGATCATCTTCACCACCGCGACGCCTGAAGCCATCCCCGATACAGCCGCAGGGCTTGGCCGCGTCCTGCCCAAGCCCTTCAGCACTGCCGCACTGGTATCCTTGATACAGCAGGAACGGCCACGTGGCATTCTGGGCCGTATCCGGAGCGCCCTTGCTGGCCAATAAGTCCGGTTGAGCGAATTCCTCCCAACCCTCGGAAACGAAAGCCCCAGCCGCGCGGGGAGCGCAGCCGGGGCCGATCAACCAAAAAAAGGTCCCCGACGTTTCCATCGGGGACCTTTCGGGATCGTATCACCAGCCGCTTGGACGGGAGGGGGGGTCTCGGCGGTGACATACCCTAAACGAGCGTCCCTGAAGGCGGTTCCAAGCTCTCGAAAAATTTTTATCCTTTTAAATCAACGCTTAGATATAAGGCCGCGAAGAAAATGTGCTGCCATCGATCTTTGCGTAGGCTTTTGCCGCGGCAATATCGGGAACGCTGATGGTCGAAAGGGTCCAGTCGACCAGCCCCATGCGCCTGAGAGTCTGCAAGGTGCGGTTGGTATGCACCAGCGACAGCCCCAGCATATCGGCAATCTGCCCCTGCGTAACCGTCAGCGTAAGGACACCGCCCAGCGCAATTCCTGTATCGATGCCGCGCTGGACGAGAAACACGGCCAGAGCTGCCATCCGCTCGCGCGCGTTGCGCTGGCCGAGCGAGACGAGGTGTTCCTCCAGCGCCGCTTCCTCGTGGGCCGCAAGCCAGGTCAGGTCAAACGACAGTCTTGGCTGCTGGGCAACCAGATCGAAGAACTTCTCGCGTACGAAAGTGCACAAGGTGGCATTGGTCAGCGCCTCGACAGTGTGGCTCATTTCCGCATCGAGTGCCGCCTGCAGCCCGAGAAAGTCACCCGGGAACATGAAATTGATGATCTGGCGCCGGCCATCCTCAAGCAGGCGTGTCCGCATGAGGACCCCCGAGAGTACGGTATAGAGGAACGTCGGCCGCGTCCCCTGTGCAAAAACCTGCTCGCCACGGGTGAAGCGCATTTCACCGTGGCGGAACGCGGCAATCCACTGGCGGACATCTGCCGGGGGCTGATGCAAAGCCTCGCAATCAGCAAGCGGGCACGCCAGGCACGGCTGTCCTCCGTTCAGCATCAAGTACCCCCCTCCTCCACCTTGATCCTGCACCATTGCGCCGACTTCCCGCCCGGCGCCGTAGTCTGCATCGTCCCTGCCCATACCCAAGCCTTTCATCATCAGTCCGCTGGACCTGCTATGTCAAAAGACAGGGTTTGTTCCCGTGATGTGCCTTAGGGTTCCCGCATGGAACCGAAAAACGAAGCTGCCGTCAGACACGGTCAGGATCTTGTCCTCGTTGTCGAAGACAGCCTTCTCGTAGCCATGGCCATCGAAGATTCCTTGATGGAACGCGGACTTACGGTGGCTGTTGCCTCCACCATTGAAGCGGCAACGGACCTTGTGGCGAGAGGCCTGCCGGCAGTCGCGTTGCTGGATCTGCAGCTTCCCGACGGCAACTCGCTGGAACTTGCATCGCGCCTGTATGAAGCGGGCTGCGCAGTGGCCATCACTTCCGGGCTGGATTCCGGATCGGTGCCGGAAAGCCACGGATTTGCCATCCAGTTCCGCAAACCCACTTCGCCGGACCTTCTTGCCGATTGGGTCGTTACCACATTGCAGACGCTGCCCGCATCGCGGGCGGGGTAAGCGCATTTTTCCTCTTGTTCCCGATCGGGAACCGGATGACGTTATGGTGCGTTTGATCGCACGTTACTATCCGGGAAGGGGTGCGAATGACTCTGGGTGCCAAGGTTGCCAATCAACTCCCTTATCTGCGCCGCTACGCGCGCGCATTGACGGGAAGCCAGAGCGCGGGCGATTCGTTCGTGCGCGCAACTCTGGAAGCGGCGCTTGCTGACGACTCCCTGCGTGCGATGATCGGCGAAGGGCGTCCGCAGCTCTATCATGCGTTCAACCGGGTGTGGTCGACGGCCTATGTCGACACGGTGGACCGGTCGAGCGGCTTGCTCGGGGATCATGAAGCCGCTGCGCAGGAACGGCTTGCGGCCATGACGCCCGCCAATCGCCAGGCCTTGCTGCTGACCACGCTGGAAGACTTCAGCATCGAAGAAGCAGCCTTCATCATGGGTCGCGAGCCGGCTGATGTCGAACTGCTCGTTCAGGATGCCGTTGCCGAGATCGACCGCGAATCTGCCACGTCGGTTCTCATCATCGAGGACGAGCCGCTCATCTCGATGCAGCTCGAGGACCTCGTCCGCTCGCTCGGCCACGATGTCTGCGGCATGGCGGCTACACGCACCCAGGCGCTTGAGATCGTCCAGCGCGAACAGCCCGGCCTGGTGCTTGCCGACATCCAGTTGGCCGATGGCAGCTCGGGCCTTGACGCCGTGGACGACATCCTGCGCATCGGGTCCGTGCCGGTCATTTTCATTACCGCCTATCCCGAGCGCCTGCTTACCGGCGATCGTCCGGAGCCGACCTACCTCATCACCAAGCCCTTCCAGGAGCAGACCGTGCGCACCGCGATCAGCCAGGCGCTGTTCTTCGGATCAAGTCGTCCGCTCTGAAAGGCTTTTGGCCGAGTGACCAGGCCAAGGGCGCGGTGTCAGCCGCGCCCTTGTCGTATGGCGAAATCGCCGCGCCGTCTGACCGGAATGAGCAGGCTGCAGCGCACGCCTTCGGCCTCGAACTTCAGGTCGACAGGATTGCGCAATTCGTGCGCAACGATCTTCTCTACCAGTTCTGTGCCGAAACCGCGCTTGCGGCGAACGGTGGTGTCGATCGCCGGACCTCCCCGCTCGACCCATTCGATGCGCGCCAGGTTCTCGCCGGCCATATCCCATGTGACCGACACTTGCCCGGTCTCGACACTTAACGCCCCGTACTTTGCCGCGTTTGTGGCCAGTTCGTGGATGGCAAGCCCCAGCGACAAGGCATCGTTCGGCGCGAGTTCCACGTCAGGGCCTGAGATAACGAGATGGCGTTGGGCATCTTGCGCATAGGGCGCGAGTTCGGCCCTTACGACAGCCATGACCGGCGTCGTTCCCCAATCGGACTGAGTCAGCAAATCGTGAGTTGCCGACAGCGCGCGAATGCGCATTTCCAGGCTGTCGGCAAATTCCGGCAGGCTCGTCGCACGGCGACGCGTCAGCGAGATGATCGAAAGCACGTTGGCCAAAGTGTTCTTGACGCGATGGTTGAGTTCGCGCGTCAACGAGTTGCGGATCGAGGACTGCTGCTCGAACCAGGCCAGGGCGATGCGGTCTTCCACGGCCTGCTGGGTCAGCAGACGGGCGAGGACCAGAAGCAAAGTTGCAACGAGCAGGCCGAACAGCAGCGACATGACCGACATTATCGAAAGCATCGGCGTTGTCGGTGCCTCGATCTCCAGAACGAAGCGATGCCCGGCGATGTCGAGCGCCTGACGGATGATCCGTCCGGAGGCTCCGCTCGGGGCGACTTCCGCCATGAGCGTCCTGCCGGATGCATCTTCATCAAAGAGTCGCACGCCCGCACCCCCGAGGTGGCTGGCATCGACAGAAGATTCCAGGAAGCGCTGCGCATTGTAGGGAGAGTAGACGTATCCGCGCAGCGTGCGGGGGTTGGGATCGGTGTTCAGGGTATACACCGGCATGTAGACGAGGAACCCCGGCTTGCGCGTCTCCTTGCCTTCCTGCTGCAGCACCACAGCACCCGACGCCGTGGGCTGGCCGGTCCGCTCGGCCGATTTCATCGCCGCGCGGCGCGCCGCTTCGGAAAACATGTCGAATCCGATCGCACGTCGATTGCGCGGGGTATCGGGCTCGAGGAACATCACCGGGACTACGAACGGACGTTCGGCATCGGGCTTGGGCCTGATCGCAAAATCGCTCACCCCTCCGTTCTGCATGATTGCTTCAACCGTCGGTATATCGGCGCTGTTAACCTTCATCGCCCAGCCGATCCCATCGGATCCGACATATCGGCCATCAAGATGCAGTTGGCGGATAAAGGTACGGAACAGCGGTGCCTCGACCATCTGCTGTGTCGCGAACAACGCTGCACTTGAACGCAGATAGGCGGCATTGGCGTTGGACCGCCGCTCCAGACCGGACGCGACGGACTGGGCAAGTTGCGCCGTGGTGGCGGTTTGGCGACGATCTTCGGCAGTTTCGATGGCTGCGACGCTGATGACCGTGACTGCCATGGTAAGGCCAAAAATACCGACGGGCAGGGCGCGGGGAAAGCGCTCGTACCATCTGGGCGTCAGCTTTTTCTGGGCAAGCAATTTCTCCATCGCGCGCCCGTTGTCCCTTCCATTGCAGGTTTCACCAAAAAACCCGCTTCCCCCGATACAGCCAAACGCCCGCGAAGCGAAAATTTCGCTGCAAGCATCAGGTCGGGAACCGACAGGAGCCAATATCGTTCCACATCAAAACCTCGCGTCGCGTGCTTTGCCGTTTACCTTGATCGCTTTCTGATGAAAGCAATTCAGTGGACGGGCGCGATGCATTCAGAAATGCGCATCTGCCGCGCCGTTGCGGTCACACTTTGGATTTATCCCTGGAGGGGGAGGCGTTGACAGAGCGAATGTCGAAAGAACAACCAATGAATCCGGGTCAGCAGCGCCGCAAAGGCGGAAAACCGCGCCCGCCCGAATGGGCAGATGGGCTCAAGCGCCTTTACGATTCCGTACTCGATGAACCTCTGCCAGACACCTTTGCCGATCTGCTGAACAAGCTGGACGATCCGTCCAATGGCTGAAGCTGCTCCAAAGGCTGCCGGTGCTGACATCGACAAGACGCCTCGCCCCGCCAGCGATCCGGTCACGTTCAAACGCGAACTGACCGGCGTCATCCCTCACCTTCGCGCGTTTGCTCGCGGTCTTTGCGGCAGGCCGGATCTGGCTGACGACCTGGTACAGGAAACGCTGCTCAAGGCCTGGGCCGCGCAGGAGCGGTTCGAGCCCGGCACCTCGATGCGTGCATGGACTTTCGTGATCCTTCGCAATGCCTACCTGACCGACATGCGCCGGAACCGCTTCCGCGCCGACTATGATGAAACCGTAGCTGAACGGATTCTGGTCGCCCCCGCCGCGCAGGAGGGGCCCATGCACCTTTCGGACATGCACCGTGCCTTGCTCACGCTTCCGCCCGAACGGCGCGAGGCATTGCTGCTGGTGGGCGCAGGCGGCTTCAGTTACGAGGAAGCCGCCCAGATTTGCGGTTGTGCCGTGGGTACAATCAAGAGCCGCGTTGGTCGCGCCCGCGCAGCACTGTCGCAAATGATCGAGAATGGGCAAATCCCGCGCCGCAGCACTGATGATGCGGTGGCCCACTCGGCAATCATGAGCGAACTCGATCATACCGTACTCGCCGGCAGCCAGTCCTGACGGACTGCTCTGTCGGAGCAGCAACACTCCCCTGCAAATTCACGCGGCCTCCTGCCAAGGCTATTGATCAGCGCCTGACAACGGTGGATGGAACACTGAAACCTCCGTCAGGCCCGTTTGCGTGAATCAACAGCCGTCAGAAATGCTGGAAAGACCGCTGGACGTCGACGATCCGGCGGATCGTCGTGCACGGCTGCAATCGGCCATTGTCCTTTTGCTGGGGCTGGGGCTGTTCCTTGCCTTGCCGTTCGTGCTCTCCATCGGGTCGGTGGTCTTTCTCCCTCCGGTGACGGCGATGATCTTCACGATCGTCATGTCGCCGCTTGCCGACCGACTGACCCGTCTGGGCCTGCCAAACATGCTGGCATCCTTCATCGCGATCTGCGCGCTGATCGCAGTCGTGTTGATGGCGCTACTGCTGATCCTGCAGCCCGCGTTCGTGATGGTGGATCAGGTCCCGGCCCTGGCCCGGCAGGTTGCCGGACGGTTTGCCGAGCTTCGCGGAAACCTTTCATGGATCGCCGATGTGAACCGGCAGCTTGCCCGGATCACCGGGCATTCGGCCACACGCGAAGTGGTTGTCGCCAGTCCGTCAGTGATCGAACAGGTCGCCTTTGCCACGCCGAGCGTGATCCTGGAAACCCTGCTTACCCTGCTGATGACCTTCTTCATGATCGAATCGCGCATTCGCATGAAGCGACGCATCCTGCTGGATCGCCATTCCTTCAACGCCTCGGTCCGCCTCGCACGGGTCCTGCGCGATGTGCAGGAGCGTGTCGCGAGCTACATCCTTACCGTGGCACAGGTGAACTTCGGCGTCGGCGTCGTCGTGGCGCTGGGGGCATGGGGCTTTGGCCTCGCCGCGCCGGTCATGTGGGGCGGCCTTGCCTTCGTGCTCAATTTTCTGCCCTACCTGGGACCACTGGTGATGATGGGACTGCTGGCTCTGGTGGGGCTCGGCACGGCCAGCAGCGTGGCGGTGGGTCTGGTGCCGGTTCTTGCCTACCTGGTGCTCCACGCTATCGAATCGAATGTGCTGACCCCGTCGATTCTCGGCGCGCGCTTCACCCTCAATCCCGTCGCGATCCTGCTGTCGATCAGCTACTTTTCGTGGATCTGGGGCGTGCTCGGCGCACTGCTTTCGGTCCCGATCCTGCTGACCATCGCCGCGCTGCTTGATCACATCGGCAGGCCGAACCTCGTCGGCTTCCTGTTTGGCGAGGCTCTTTTCGAACCTGCCCGCCTCGCCGGTATCGACGAGGACGGGCAAGCGGATGCGAATCAGGCCGGATAGGTCCAGGTGCCATCGCGGCCGAGGTTCTCGGCGGCAAACTCCCAGTTCAGATGCTTTTCGATCACCGCCTTGAGATATTCGGGGCGCAGGTTCTTGTGGTCGAGGTAGTAGGCGTGCTCCCACAGGTCGATGACCAGCAGCGGCTTGGCATCGCCGGTGGCAAAGGTCGCCGCGTCATGCGTCTGTTCGACAGCCAGCTTGTCGCCGCGGGCCACGAGCCAGACCCAGCCCGAGGCAAAGTGTGCCGCGCCCTGTGACGCCAGTTCCTCGCGCAGGCGGTCGAGCGAGCCCAAGCTGCCTTCGATCGCTGCAGCAAGATCGCCGGTCGGCTCGGACGAGGTCGGTGTCAGGCTATTCCAGTAGAAGGCGTGGTTCCAGCTCTGCGCAGCATTGTTGAACAGGCCCTTGTCGCCCTTTGCCTCGGCAGCGGCGACGACTTCCTCGAGGCTCTTGTCCGCCAGGTCCGTGCCCTCGATCGCGGCATTGGTCTTGTCGACGTAGGCCTTGTGATGCTTGCCGTGGTGCGTCTGCAGCGTCGTCGCCGAGATGCTCGGCTCGAGTGCGGTATCGGCATAGGGAAGCGGGGGAAGTGTAATCGCCATGATAGTCAACGTCCTTGCTTGGAAATCTGCGTCGCAGACCAACGCGCGAGGTAGTCGTTGGTTGCGAAGTCGTCCCGCCCCAAGGTCGTTGAAATTATCGAAACAGCAGTTGCACTTATCGCGCAGGTTCACCGTGTGCGCGGTCGACCGCCGCCGTCACCGCGACGTCCATCGTCACGTTGCCGAGCGTGCGCATGAGGTCGGGCAGGACTTCCACGGCAACCAGGATGGCGAGTGGCTCCACCGGTATGCCCATCGCGATGGAGATGGGGCCGATCGAGGTCACGAAGCTGATTGCGCCGGGCAGGCTGACCGCGCCCAGTGTCGTCAGCGTTGCCACCACGAAGCCCGCAACCAGCATCGAAGGCGTGATCGGCATGCCGAACCAATGCGCAACGTAGATGGCGACAGCGAAGTTCATCGCTGGCCCGGTCGCGCGGAACAGCGCCACGGCAAGTGGCATCACAAGGTCTGAAGTCTGGTCCCGAACGCCCAGCTTGCGGCAAACCGTCAACATTGCGGGAAGCGTTGCGAGAGAGGACTGCGTCGAAAGTGCTAGAGCCTGCGCCGGCAGCACAGCGCGGGCGAACTCGCCCAGCCGCAGACGCGCGCCGAACACGGCAACGGCATAGGCCATAAGGAAGATCACGGTGCCGGCCGACGTCACTACCACAACGTAGTGCGCCAGCGCGCCGATGGCCGAAGTCCCGCTCTGCGCCGCAACCGAAAGGCTGAGGCAGAACACGCCGAGGGGAGCGGCCAGAAGCACCCAGCCGATCACCACCAGCATCGCATTGGCGACGGCCTCGAAGAATGTCGCGAGCGACCGCCGTTGCGTTTCGGCAAGGCGCGTGGCGGCAAGGCCGAACACGGCGGTAAACAGGATGACCGGCAGGATCTGGTCCGTGGCAGCCGATTGCAGCACGTTGGTCGGCACCAGCGATTGCAGGAAGGCGCCAAAGCCGGGCACGGTCGCCTTGTCGTGAATCTGCGCAACGCTGGCCCGCAAGGCTGCTGCGGCGGCGGTCGGCATCGGGAAAACGGAAAGGATCGCCGGGATCAGCAGTCCCGCCATTGCACTTCCGCCGGCTAAGATCGCGAAGAAGAACAGCAGTGCCCGTCTTGCCAGCGCCCCCGCACGCGCTGCGGCCACCGTCTGCGCGATGCCGGTGAACAGCAGCGAAACCACGAGCGGCACGATCGTAGCGCGCAAGGCGTTCAGCCACAGCGTACCGACAGGTTGTGCCACGACCAGCACGGGATCAAGCAGCGCCGGGTCAAGAAACGCCAGGGAAAGGCCCAACGCAAGCCCTCCGACAAGCGCGGCAAAGATCCAGCCTGCGCGGATCGTCGGGATCGGCGGTTGCGTGATGGACGAATTTTCAGAAGGCGGTAAGGTCATCTTGAGACAACTCTAGCTAGGTTGCACGGCAAGGCAACGCATGCCGCCCGGGATCGGGCGCACGAAAAAGAGGGAAACGCCGTTTCATGGCACGCAAGTTCTTCGGCACCGATGGCATCCGGGGCCGGACCAACGCCGGAGTGATGACCGCCGCGACCGCAATGAAGGTCGGGCAGGCGGCAGGCACGTACTTCCAGCGCGGCGACCACCGCCATCGCGTCGTGATCGGCAAGGACACGCGCCTGTCCGGCTACATGATGGAAAGCGCAATGGTCGCCGGGTTCACTTCGGTTGGCATGGATGTCGTCCTGCTCGGACCGATGCCGACGCCCGCAGTCGCCATGCTCACCCGCTCGATGCGGGCGGACCTTGGCGTGATGATCTCGGCCAGCCACAACCCTTTCGAGGACAACGGCATCAAGCTGTTCGGGCCGGACGGCTTCAAGCTTTCGGACGATGCTGAACTCAGCATCGAAGCCATGCTGGCCCAGGATCTTGCCCTCGCCGACGCCACGCAAGTCGGGCGCGCCCGTCGTATCGAGGATGCGCGCGGCCGCTATATCCATGCGGTCAAGGCCAGCTTGCCTGACAACGTGCGGCTCGATGGCCTGCGCATCGTGATCGATTGCGCAAACGGCGCAGCCTACCACGTCACGCCCTCGGCGCTGTGGGAACTCGGCGCGGAAGTCATCGCCATGGGCGTCGAGCCCAACGGCAAGAACATCAATGCCGGGGTCGGCTCCACCCATCTTGATGCGATCAAGGCCAAGGTTCGCGAAGTGCGGGCCGATATCGGCATTGCCCTCGACGGCGACGCCGATCGCCTGATCGTGGTCGACGAGAAAAGCCAGACGGTCGACGGCGACCAGATCATGGCACTGATCGGCACCCAGCTTGCCGCGCGTGGAGAGCTGCGCGGCGGCGGCGTGGTGGCCACTGTCATGTCCAACCTCGGCCTCGAACGCTGCCTCAATGGCAAGGGCCTGACACTCGAACGCACCGCAGTGGGGGACCGCTACGTGCTCGAACGCATGCGCGAAGGCGGGTTCAATGTCGGTGGCGAGCAGTCCGGCCACATGATCCTGACCGATCACGCCACCACTGGTGACGGCACGGTCGCGGCCCTGCAGGTGCTGGCCGCGCTGGTCGAAAGCGGCAAGCCGGCCAGCGAGCTGCTGCATCAGTTCGACCCGGTCCCGCAATTGCTGAAGAACGTGCGCTTTGCTGGCGGCAAGCCCTTGGACGACAAGACGGTGAAGCAGGCGATCGCTGATGCCGAGGCGCGCCTGATCGGCAAGGGCCGCCTCGTCATCCGTCCATCCGGCACCGAACCGGTCATTCGCGTGATGGCCGAGGGTGACGACGCCGGCGAAGTCGAGGCTGTGGTCGACCAGATCTGCGATGCCGTCAGGAAGGCTGCCTGATGCTGGAAATGCGCCCCGATTGCGAACGCTGCGGCGCGGATCTTCCGGCCGAAGCCCCCGGCGCCTTCATCTGCTCGTTCGAATGCACGTGGTGCGCCGAATGCGCCGAAGAGCTCGACGATCGCTGCCCCAACTGCGGCGGTGAACTTATGGACCGCCCGACGCGGGCGAAGGCGCTCCACGCCAAGCACCCGCCCTCGACGGAGCGCAAGTTCAAGGGATGAGGCCACCCCGCGTCCTGTCGATCGCAGGCTCGGATTCCGGCGGCGGCGCCGGCATTCAGGCCGATATCAAGACGATCACCATGCTTGGCGGCTATGCGATGACCGCGATCTGCGCCCTGACCGCGCAGGACACCACCGGCGTCCATGCCGTCCTCCCGGTCGATCCCGCCATGGTCGCCGCGCAGATCGACGCCTGCCTCAACGATCTGGGCGTAGATGCGGTGAAGATCGGCATGCTCGGCTCACCCCAGATTGCGACCGTGGTAGCAGACCGGCTCGAATGCCTGTCCGTGCCCATCGTGTTTGACCCGGTGATGATCTCCACCAGCGGTGCAGCGCTCGCTGACGCAGCTACAATTGCTGCCTTCGAACGACTGATGGCGCTCGCCACGCTGACAACGCCGAACGTACCTGAGCTCGCAGCGCTTGGTGGCGATGCCGCGATGCAGGGGCGGGGCATTGCCTATATCGCCAAGGGCGGGGACGCCGACGGTCCCGAAGTGATCGACCGCCTGGTCATTCCAGGGCAGTCCGAGCGCGTCTGGACCGCACCGCGCATCGAAACGCGCCACACCCACGGCACCGGCTGCACGATGTCGAGCGCCATCGCCACGCTGCTCGTCAGCGGCGCGTCGCTCGAAGAGGCGGTGGAAGACGCCAGAGAATTCGTCCGCGCTGCCCTGCTGGCCGCGCCCGGCTTCGGCGCTGGCCACGGCCCGCTCGGCCATCAGGCGGTGCGCTGATCCCAATCCTCGCGCGTTAGCGCGAAGTAGACGCTGTCGCACCACTCCTCGCCGACCAGCCACGTCCGCGCCGCGCGGTGTGTCTCGGCAAAACCGAGCCGTTCGAGCAGCCGGATGGAAGCCTTGTTGCGCGGATCGACGTCGGCAAGGATGCGCGGCAGGTGATGGACGGTAAAGCCGCGCGCGATCACCATGCCCACCGCCTCACGTGCGAAGCCCTGCCCCCAGACGTCCGGGTCGAACATGTAGCCGAGGTCGGGGAAGCGGTAGAATCCCGCCTTGCCGATGACGCGGCCCTGATGCTCGACGATGAAATCCTCACCCTCCAGGTCAGGGATGTCCGCCATGTTGCCAAGCCATTCCGCTGTCACGGCCTCGCTGTCGTGCGGCGGTGTGGACCAGTAGGCCATGGCACGCGGCTGCCGCATGATCGCGTGCATCGCCGCAAGGTCCTCCTGCGGGCGCACGGGTCGCAACAGCAGCCGCGCGGTCCGGATCATCGGTCAGCAGTCCAGATCGTAGAACTTGACGATGTGGTCCCAGGCTTCCTCGGCTGTCTCCACCGGAATGAACAGCTCCAGGTCCTCGAAGTTGATCACGCCTTCCTCGGCAAGCGCACGGAAGTTCACCACGCGGTTCCAGTAATCACCGCCGAACAGCAGGATCGGAATCGGCTTCATCTTGCCGGTCTGGATCAGGGTCAGCAGTTCGAAGAACTCATCGAAAGTGCCGAAGCCTCCCGGGAACACCGCCACCGCCCGCGCCCGCAGCAGGAAGTGCATCTTCCGCAGCGCGAAGTAGTGGAACTGGAACGAGAGGTGCGGCGTGACATAGCTGTTCGGTGCCTGCTCGTGCGGCAGGACGATGTTCAGCCCGATCGATTCGGCGCCAGCATCGTGCGCCCCGCGATTGGCCGCTTCCATGATCGATGGCCCGCCGCCCGAGCAGATCACGAACTGGCGCTTGCCGTCTTCCACCAGCCCGCACTTGCTGGCGGTGAAGGCCAGCTTACGCGCTTCTTCGTAGTACTTGGCCTTGGCAACAAGGCTCTCGATCACCGCCTTGCGCTCGGGCGTGGTCGCCGTCGCGAGCGCCGCTTCGACCATGTCGGGCGAAGGGATGCGCGCAGACCCATAGACAACCAGCGTCGATCCGATGTCCGCTTCGTCGAGCAGCATCTCGGTCTTGAGCAGTTCCAGCTGGAACCGCACCGGTCGCAATTCCTCGCGCAGGAGGAAGTCGGTGTCACGGAAGGCCAGCCGGTAGGCCGGGTCCTGCTGCTGGGGGGTGGTCTTGGGGTGGTTCTCGACGAAACCGGCTTCCTGCTCGGCCTTGTAGAACTTGCGCTTGGTCAGCTCGTGCTGCTTTTCTTCTTCAGTCATGCCTGCATAGGTCGGTCACCATGCCGGAAAGCGCAACCCCCGAACCGTGCAAGGAAAGATTGCCGCACACGCCAGTGCGCGCTGGTGGGCCCCGCAAGCTGTATGCGGCGGTGCTAGGCCAGTTCAGCGCGATGATGGCACCAGGCGACTGCAAGCCACAGCAAGGCAAAGAACGTCAGGACGCCCCATTCGACAGCGTGCCCCGGCATCTGGTTGAGGGCGACGACACCGGCGGCATACTGGCCTGCGGCGAGGCACAACGCTATCCAGCGCATGGCGTGGGGGCGGAACCGACAAGCCACCGCCACCGCCATCCCGACAACAACCATGAGGAAGAAGAGCGTGTTGACGGAATTGTCGTCGCCAATGATGCCAACGGCAGCGTTTGACCAGACGGTAAGGAAGGCTGCAACACCGGCGAGGATGTAACCCGCGCGCTGTGTTCCTGCCTGAGCATATCTGGCCGCAAGTTCGCATACGGCGCCGATGAAGCCTAGCAGCAGTGCGGCGAACACGAAGTCCCCGGCAGTCCAATTCACCTCCGGGGTCAGTTGCATCGCAAGGACGGGAAGGAGGAGCAGTGCCAGGAGGCTGCCCCATCCGGCAATTCGCCAGCCATTGGCAGTCTTCGAAGTATGGGCGTTGGTCATGATCGAGCCTCCTTGCGCATTTATGGCGGCGATTGATGAGGCGGCGCGGTCTGAAAGGCATGAGGAAAAGATGAGCAATTGCTGACAACACGCCAAGCGCTTGCCAATGCTCCGGTATGGCAGCAGACCCGGACGCAATGGGAAGACACGCACAGATTCTGCGCTTCGGGGACTTCGAGCTCGACTGCGAGAACCGGCAGTTGCTGCAACACGGAAAACCGGTCGAGCTCGGCAGCCGCTACTTCGATGCGCTCGCGCTGCTGGTCGCGCGGCGGGGCGAACTGGTGAGCAAGGACAGCTTCATGGACGAGGTCTGGCAGGGCATCCCGGTTACAGACGAGGCGCTGACACAATGTATCCGCACCCTGCGCCGCGCGCTGGGAGACAATGCGGCCAATCCCCGCTTCATTCAGACAGTGCCGAAACACGGCTACCGCTTCATTGCTGCGATGCCGCAGCAAGCGGATGCTGCCGAACCAATGGCGCGAGCGTCGCGTATCGCCGCGGCCTGCACTTTGTCGGGACTCGTGGCCGGAGCCGCCGCCGGGCTGTGCTATGGCATCATCGCGGGGACTGGCGGTGGCGGTCAGGTGCTTGTTCTGTCCGCGATGATCGGTGTCCTCGGTCTTCTCGCCGGTGCAGGTCTGGGCGCGGGAATGGCTGCCACCGTGGCTTGGCGCCAGAATGCCGATTGGTTGATCGTTGCCGGCGCCGCACTGGGCGGCCTCGCGACTGGCGCTCTGGGCAACCTCTTGGGCCGGGAAGGCGTGGGGTTGCTGTCCGGCGTATCGGACCTTTACGTCACCGGACCTTTTGAGGGCGCAATTCTTGGCTCTGCGGCAGGTCTGGCCTCGTGGGCCGCGTGCACCGGCCAAAGCCGACGTGTCGTGCTTGCCGCCGCACTGTGCGCGGGAGGGACGGCGGGCCTCCTGATCTACCTTTCCGGCGGAGTTCTGCTGGCAGGCTCACTCCAGGCTCTCGAGCTGGGAGTTGCGGGCATGCAGCTCGATGTCGACAGGATTGGCAACCTGCTTGGCGAACAGGGGCTTACAACGACTGCACGGGGGCTCTCCGCGGTCATCGAGGCGCAGGTTTTCGTCTTGGCGATCACCTGGGGGCTGCTCATGGCAGGTAGAAAGTCTGGAAAGCTGGATGCCCCGCGAGGATTCGAACCTCGATAGACGGAATCAGAATCCGTAGTCTTACCATTAGACGACGGGGCAGTGTGAGGCGCGCAACTAGGGGGCGAGTGCGCCCAAGTCAAGCGGTTCAATGGGCATTTTTGGTGCCGGTCTTGCGGGCGGGGCGGCACATCGCTAGCATTGGCATCAAGTACCCGGCCTGCATCAGGCGGCGCGGGAAAACATAAGCGAATACGATTCATGGCGGGTTCCATTCCGCCGGCAAATGGGCAAGGCGCGCGACCGGACGGCCAGCCGGCCAACGGCAAGACGGCAGGCGGCAAGAAGGGGCAAAGGAAAAAGCCCCGTCGGCCGCGCGGCAAGACCGGGAGCGGTGTCCCACCCAAGTCGGCCGGCAAGACCAGTCCGCCCGCAGCACGCGGTGGCGGCACGCACGAGGCTATCGCCGCGGCAACTCCGGCTGTGGTGGCGGAATCTCCCGCACCGCCCGCGTTTGAGCGTGCAAGCACTTGGCAGAAGGGTGCAAGCACCTGGCAGAAACCGCTGCCCCATCACCGCCAGGCCTATGCCGCGATCGACCTTGGCACCAATAACTGCCGCCTCCTGATCGCGAGGCCCTCGGGCGAGCATTTCGTGGTGATCGACGCCTTCAGCCGCGTGGTCCGCCTGGGCGAGGGACTGGCCCAGACCGGGCGCCTTTCCGACGAGGCCATGGACCGCGCGCTTGGCGCCCTGCACGTCTGTGCCGACAAGCTGCGCAAGCGAAACGTGCATCTTGCCCGCTCGGTCGCCACCGAAGCCTGCCGCCGTGCGAGCAACGGCCAGGCATTCATCGATCGCGTTCGCAACGAAACCGGCATCCACCTGAATATCATCACCGCGCAGGAAGAGGCACGCCTCGCCGTGCTCGGCTGCCACATTCTGCTCGAACAGGGCAACGGCCCGGCGATGATCTTCGACATCGGCGGCGGGTCGACGGAGATGGTGCTGGTGGAAACCGGCGAAACCGTGCCCCGCATCCTCGATTGGCAGTCGGTGCCATGGGGCGTCGTCTCTTTGACCGAGAGCATCGGCGCGATTGCCGACGATCCGCATGCCCGCGCGGTCGCCTATGCCGAGATGCGCCGCCGTGTGGACGAAGGTTTTTCCGATTTCACCGCCCGCGTAACGCCGATCCGGCACGCAGCGCAGGGCGAGCGCAGCATCCGCCTGCTGGGCACCAGCGGCACCGTCACCACGCTGGCATCACTCCATCTCGAACTGCCGCAGTATGATCGCCGCGCAGTCGACGGCCTGATCGTGCCGGCCGATTCCATGCGCGACATCTCGCGCCGTCTGTCAACGATGACCCCGGCGGAGCGCATTGCCGTGCCCTGCATCGGCCGCGAACGCTCGGACCTCGTCGTTGCCGGGTGCGCCATCCTCGAATCGATCCTCGACATCTGGCCGGCAGAGCGCCTTGGCATTGCCGATCGCGGCATTCGCGAAGGCATCCTGCGCAGCCTCATGGCCACCGGCGCCGATCCGCGCGGGCCCAGGAAAACGGAAGCAGCATGAGTCGTTCCGGAAAGAATCCCAATGAGCGGCTCAAGAGCGCCAAGGGCCGCTCGGCCTCATCGGTGCGCTGGCTGTCGCGCCAGCTCAACGACCCTTACGTGAAGCAGGCCAAGGCCGAAGGCTGGCGCAGCCGCGCGGCATTCAAGCTGATCGATCTCGATGAGAAGTTCGGCCTGCTCAAAGGCTCGAAGCGTGTCGTCGATCTCGGCATCGCGCCTGGCGGGTGGAGCCAGGTCGTGCGCAAGAAATCGCCGGCGGCAAAGATCGTTGGCATCGATCTCCTACCCACGGATCCGATCGAGGGCGTGACCATCTTCCAGATGGACTTCATGGCCGATGAGGCGCCGGAAGCTCTGCAAGGTGCGCTGGATGGTCCCCCAGATCTCGTGATCTCCGACATGGCCGCCAACACCGTTGGCCACAAGCAGACCGACCACCTGCGCACGATGGGCCTGGTCGAGACGGCTGTAGACTTTGCCGTCCAGACCCTGGCCCCCGGCGGGGCGTTCGTCGCCAAGGTCTTTGCCGGCGGCACCGATGGCGAACTCCTCAAGATCCTCAAGAAGAACTTCACGACTGTAAAGCACGCCAAGCCCCCCTCGAGCCGCAAGGATTCCTCGGAGTGGTACGTGATTGCCCAAGGGTTCAAGGGCCGTGCGGGCGAGCCTGCGTTAACCGACAACTAGCCTGCTGTCGCATCGCGGGACTCAGGACAAACCCCTAGCTGGGCGCGCCTGGCGGGCATGGTTATCAGCACCTTAACCGAAGCACTCCGGAGCCACCCGATGACCTCCATCCGCAGCCTGCTGCTCCCTCTCGCCTTCCTCGGCTTCTCCGGCGGGGCAATGGCAGAAGACATTGCAGCAAGAGGGTGGTCTGCCGACTGGAAGGTCATCGGCGTGGCCGAGGACCGCACCGAAGTGCTCGTGCGTCCCGAATCAGTCCGCGAACTGCCGCCCAGCGCCGCTCGCAGCTTCGCCGTCCGTCAGGTCTGGGCAGGTTTCGATTTCGCCCCCGCCGCGGGCCTGGACACCGGTCGCAAGATCATCCTGTTCCGCTATGACTGCGCCGCGAAGCGCGTGCTTATCGCCGCGGCAACGGACTACGCGACGTCCGGCGAGATCCTGTCCCGCAACGCCGTTGCAGCCGACAGTGCCGATCAGTACGCCCCGGTTGAGCCAGAGACGCTCAATGCAGCGATCATGGCCGAGGCCTGCCACCTCTGACGGTCAGCGCTTCGCGTTCCAGTTGAACAGGAAGCTGCGATGCTCCGCCCAGGTCTGGCCCTCTATGTGATCGCCCACCAGGCACGCCGCCGTGTGATAGGGCCCGGCGTCATCGGTGGTGCGAAAGCTCACGCAAGTCCGCGCGCGGTCGGTCTTCCAGCGTCCTGCCAGTATTTCGCTCTCGTAGAAGCTGCCCTTGACCGTGCCATCGGCCTGCAGCTGTAGCACCATCGGTTTTGTGTAAGGCTCGTCCGGATTGGCAGACAGATCAACGGTCCAGTTGCCCTGTACCGCGGCGGGAGGTTCCGCAGCACCAGCCGGAGTCATGACGAGCAGAAGCGGCAAGGCGGTAAACAGGCGCATGGGGTTCTCCCAAAGCGCAACTCTGCGCGGTTCATGCGCAAACGCAATAGGTACCGAAGACAGTAAAAAGGCGCCCGGATCGCTCCGGACGCCCTTCTGAATCTCGTCTGAAAGCGAAGCTTACTTCTTCGACTTCAGGTAGGCGATCACGTCCGCACGCTGCTGATCGTCAGCAATGCCGGCGAAGGTCATCTTGGTGCCGGCGGCAAAGGCCTTGGGGTTCTTCAGCCAGGCATCGAGCGTGCCATCGTCCCAGGTGCCGCCCTTGCCCTTGAGAGCATCGGAATAGGCAAATCCGGCATGACCGGCCACCGGCGCACCAACCGTGCCGAACAGGTTGGGACCAATGCCGTTGGCACCGCCCTGATCGATGGTGTGGCAAGCCTTGCACTTGGCAAAGACGGCCTCGCCCTTGGCGGCATCGCCAACCAGAGCAACGGCAGCACCTTCGGCAGGCGCAGCACCAGCAGCCGGAACGGCTTCAGGCGCAGGCAGCGGCAGGTTCGAGCCGAGCGAGTTGAGATAGAGAATCACGTTTGCGCGGTCTTCACCCTTGGCCAGACCGGCGAACGACATCTTGGTGCCGGCGGCAAAGGCCTTGGGGTTCTTCAACCAGGCATCAAGCGTGGCGAAATCCCAGTTGCCGCCCTTGGCAGCCAGATCTGCCGAGTAGGCGAATCCGGCAGCGTGCTTGCCCACAGGCTTGCCGACGATGCCATAGAGGTTCGGACCGATGCCGCTTGCGCCGCCCTGCTCGGCGGTGTGGCAGGCCTTGCACTTGGCAAAAACGGCTTCGCCCTTGGCAACGTCACCAGCAGCGAGGAGATTCGCCAGCGGCAGCTCAGCCGCCCCGCCACCCTCGGCACCTTCTTCGACGACGCCCTCGATCGCGTAGCCCATCTTTTCCGGACGGTGCTCCTTGTCGGCCAGGAAGTAGTGCGCCGACAGGCTGGAGAGCCCCAGAGCCACGATGCCCCCGAACAAGGTCCATCCGGCGATGGTATTGAAACGATCGTCCATTTACGAGCCCCATAGGCGCAACGTCAGCACCTTGCCGACACCCGCGCGAGTTCGGGGTCCCTCTAGTCAGGGCCATGCGGCAGCGCAAGATGGTTTGCGCCGCAAATTCGATCTCCCTTGCCCGAAAGAACAGAGCGGCTTAACGCGCGAGCCATCATGCAGAGCTATCCCGCCCCCGCGCTTGCCCTTGTCGAGAACATGGCTGCCGCTGCAGCCGCCGATCCTGCGCGCGCCGTTTCGTTCCAGGGGGCGCCGGGCGCCAACTCCCACCGCGCCGCGCTCGAGGCCTTGCCCGATTGCCTGCCGCTGCCATGCTTCTCGTTCGAAGACGCGCTCGACGCGGTCAAGGAAGGCCGCGCGGCCCACGCGATCATTCCGATCGAGAATTCGCAGCACGGGCGCGTAGCCGACATCCACTTCCTGCTGCCCGAGAGCGGTCTTTCGATTGTCGGCGAACACTTCCTCGAGATCCATGCGAGCCTGATGGCGCTTGGCGATGGTCCGTTCACCGCCGCATACAGTCACCCGCAGGCGCTCGGCCAGTCGCGATTCTATCTGCGTGACCGCGGCATCGTGCCGATGAGCTATGCCGATACCGCCGGGGCCGCTGCCTATATCGCCGAACTGGGCGATCCGACCGTGGCCGCACTTGCACCGCGCATCGCCGCCGAACTCTATGGCCTGAAGGTGATCGAGGACAACGTCGAGGACGCGCACGACAACACCACCCGCTTCGTGATCCTGTCCAGGACCCCGCGCGATCCGACCACCATCTCCGGCCCGGCGATGACCACGTTCGTGTTCGAAGTGCGCAACATCCCGGCTGCGCTTTACAAGGCGCTGGGCGGCTTTGCGACAAACGGTGTCAACATGACCAAGCTGGAAAGCTACCAGCGCGGCGCGAGCTTTGCCGCCACCGAATTCTATGCCGATATCGTCGGTGCGCCGGGTGAACGCCCCGTCGATCTCGCGCTCGAAGAGCTCGATTTCTTTGCCAAGAACCTGCGAATACTTGGGACTTATCCGATGGAACGCATTCGCGGGCAGTAATCAGGTCCGCTTCGTTCAAGACTTGCCCTTGCCCCGCCGCCTGCCCCGTGCAAGGTTGCGCGGGTGACGGCACCGGCTTCGGCAAAAGTACCAGCAAATGATGCGGCCGCAGCCGAGGCTGCATGGCGCTCGATCCGCGAATCGGGCGATATCCAGTTCGCACCTGTCCCGCCCGATCCCGTTCCCGTAACGCCGGACTGGCTCAAGGCGCTTGGCCGCTTCCTCGAATGGCTTCTCTCACCGCTCGGACGCCTGCTCGGCGGCAGCTGGAGCGTGATCGAGATGCTGATGCTGGTCGGCGCAGGGCTCGGCGTGCTGTGGATCGCATGGAGCCTGCTCTGGCCGCTGTGGCGCGAACGTGGCACCCACCGGAGAGTGGCAGAGCCTGAATGGGCGCCGCTGCGCGAAGAAGCGCTCGCCCTGCTCGAAGACGCTGACCGCCTTGCCGCGCAAGGCCTCTATGGCGAGGCCGCGCATCTCCTGCTCAAGCGCAGCGTTGGCCAGATCGCCCGAGCCCGGCCCGATTGGCTGGCCCCCTCCAGCACCGCGCGCGAAATCGGCACGATCACCGGGCTACCCGGAGAAGCGCGCGCCGCCTTCGGCACCATCGCCAGCCTGGTCGAGCGCGCGCGCTATGCCCTGCGGCCCCTTGGGGCAGACGAATGGAGCACGGCGCGCGAAGCCTATTCGCGCTTTGCCATCGCGCCGCTGACGGTCGCTGCGCAATGAGCAATGCCGCACCAACCCCGTTCTCGCGCGGCACGCTGATCGGGATGCTGCTGGTCGGCGCGCTCGCCTTCGTCGCGCTGCTCTGGTTCCTTGGCAACGGCACCGGCGGCAACGGCAACAACGGCGGCGCACATGTCGGCGGGCAAGGCCTCAATGGCTATGCCGGCCTTGCGCGGATGCTCGAAGCCGAAGGCCTTGACGTCCAGCGCCAGCGCAACCGCCGCGCGCTGGAAAACGCACCGGGCCTGCTCATCCTCACCCCGCCAGTCGATGCCGATGGCAAGGAGATCGCCAGGATCGTCGATGCCCACCGCTACTGGGGCCCGACGATCGTCGTCACCCCCAAGTGGCTGGCAATGGGCGTCAACGCCAAGGCCGCCAAGCGCGGCTGGGTGCAGATGGTCGGCACGCAGGCGCCCGAATGGAAGGGCTTTGCCGACAACGTCACGGTCGAGATCGGCGATGAAGATTCGCCACCCGCGGGCGGCTGGAAGCTTGGTGACCGCCGCGGCAAGTTCCCTGACGATCGCCAGATCGAAACCGGTTCCGGCAAGGGCCTCGTCCCCCTTCTCACCACCGGCAGAGGCAAGACGCTCGCGGCGTTTCTGGATGACGATGGCTACTATCCCGCGCTCAACAATTTCGCCGGGATCGACCCTGGTTACGGCGGCGAGGATGAGGACCTGTACCCTGTCGTCCTCGTGTTCGAGCCCGATCTGCTCGACAACTGGGGCTTGGCCGACCGCAACACCGCCATGCTTGCCCGCGATCTCGTGCTCGCCACGGCGGATGATCGCAGCCAGCCGATCGTCTTCGACATGACCTTCAACGGCTTCGGCGCCAGCCGCAATCTGCTGACCCTCGCGTTCGAGCCACCTTTCCTTGCCGCCACGATCTGCCTTTTCCTCGCCGCGCTGGCGATTGCCTGGCGCGCGCTCAACCGCTTCGGACCGGCGCTGGTGCAGGGGCAGGAAATCGCCTTTGGCAAGGCCGCTCTGGTCGCCAACGCTGCGGGGCTCATCCGCCGCGCCGGCCGCGTCCACCTCGCCGCCGCGCCCTATGCCGATGCCACGCGCGAACGCATTGCGCTGGCGCTGGGCCTGCCCAAGGGCCTCGACCCGCAGGAGACCGAGCGCCTGATCGACGCTGCGCAACTCCGCCGGGCCATCGCCGGCCCACCGTTTTCCCAGGCCGCGCGCCACTTGCGCGATGCCCGCAAGCCCCATGAACTGACGAAGCGCGCCCAAGTGCTGCAGCAGATAGAAAGGCACCTCAAGTGACCGAGACGACCTCCGAAATGTCCCTGACCGAGCTCGGCGCGCTATCCGGCCGGATCCGCGCCGAAGTCGGCAAGGCGATCGTGGGGCAGGAAGAGGTGCTCGATCACCTGCTCGTCGCGCTGTTCGCAGGCGGCCATGTCCTGCTCGAAGGCCCTCCCGGCACAGCCAAGACCTTCCTCGCACAGACCTTTGCCGCCGCTCTCGGCCTTGATTTCGGGCGCATCCAGTTCACCCCCGATCTGATGCCTGGCGACATCCTCGGCTCCAACCTGTTCAATTTCCAGACCAGCCAGTTCACGCTCACGCGCGGCCCCATCTTCCACGAACTGCTGCTGGCCGACGAAATCAACCGCACCCCGCCCAAGACGCAGGCCGCCCTGCTCGAAGCCATGCAGGAGCGCCGCGTCACCCTCGACGGCGAGGTCCACGCCCTGTCCGAACGCTTTACCGTGGTCGCCACGCAGAACCCGATCGAAAGCCAAGGCGTCTACCCGCTGCCCGAAGCCCAGTTGGACCGCTTCCTGTTCAAGCTCCTCGTCGGTTATCCTTCGATCGAAGATGAAGCCCGCATCGTTGCCCGCTACGGCGAAGGCAAGGGCGCACCCAAGCCTGCCGATCTCGGCGTCGTTTCCGTGACCACTGCGGCAGAGCTTGGCCGCGCACAGTCCGCCATCGCCTCGATCACGCTCGCTGAATCGATTGTCGACTACATCGTGCGCCTGGTTCGCGCCACGCGCGAAAGCGGCGATCTGGTCGTCGGAGCCAGCCCCCGCGCCGCCGTGCTGCTGGCCGGGGCCGCCCGCGCACGCGCCGCGCTCGATGGTCGTGATTACGTCATCCCCGACGACGTCAAGGCGCTCGCCACTGCCGTCCTGCGCCACCGCCTGATGCTCAGCCCCGCTGCCGAGATCGAAGGCAAGCAGGTCGAGACCATCGTTGCTGCGCTGGTAGAAGGCACGGAAGCCCCCCGTTGATCAAGCCTGCCGCCATCCTGCCCTCGGGCCGTGCAGTCCTGCTCTTTGCAGGCCTCGCCCCGCTGGCCCTGGTCCTGGCCGCGGCCGCTCCTGCGGCCTGGATCGCCGCACCTGCGCTGGGCGGCGCACTGCTCGTGCTGATCCTGCTCGACGGCCTCTTCGCCGGCTCTCTCGAGGACGTACAGATCCACGCGCCGTCCGATAGCGAGGTCGGCGAACCTGCCACCCTGACGGTGGTCGCCGCACTCGCCCGTGTCCGCAACGGCATCCGCCCCGACGTGGCAATTGCCTGCGACCCTCGCCTTGCCGAGGGGGGCCGTATTGCCCTGCCGCTCACCTTCGCGGACGGCGCATGGAGCGGCAGCACCACGATCGCCCCCACCCGGCGCGGCACCGGCCAGCTCACCCGCCTGTGGCTACGCTGGAGCGGCCCGCTCGGCCTCGCCCACCGCCAGGCCACCCGCGATCTTGAGGCCGAAGTGCGGGTCTGGCCGAACATCGCCCCGGTACGCAGCCCGGCACTGCAGATATTCCTGCGCGATGCCCAGTTCGGCCTGATCGCGCGGCGTATCCGTGGCGAGGGCACTGAATTCGAAGCACTTGCCGAGTACGAACCGGGCATGGACCGCCGCCGGATCGACTGGAAAAGCTCGGCCCGCCACGCCCGCCTTTTCGCCAAGGAATACGAGGTCGAGCGCAACAACCAGATCGTCTTCGCGTTCGATTGCGGACAGGCGATGTGCGAACCGATCGACGGCCTGCCCCGGATCGACCGCGCCGTCACCGCCGCACTCACCACCGCCTATGTCGCACTCAAGGCGCAAGATCGCGTCGCGCTGTTCGGCTTCGCTGCGCGCCCGGAAGTTGCCACCCCGTTCGTCACCGACAGCCGCGATTTCGCTCGCCTGCAGCGCGCCGCCGCCCAGCTTGATTACCATCCCGGCGAGCCCAACTTCACGCTCGCCCTGTCCACGCTCGCCGCACGGCTGCAGCGCCGTTCGCTGATCGTGCTCTTCTCTGATTTCTCCGACCCCACCAGCGCCGAGCTGATGGTCGAGAACGTGGGCCGATTGGTAGAGCGCCACCTCGTGCTGTTCGTGGTCATGGCCGATGCCGAACTCGCCGGCCTTGCAACCGCCACCGTCACCGACATGCAATCTGTCGCCGAAGCGGTCACCGCCACTACGCTTTCCAGGCAGCGCGCAATCGTGCTCCAGCGCCTGCGCCACCTCGGTGTGCGCGTGCTCGAAGCGCCGCATGATCAGATCGGCACGCGGCTGCTCGATTCCTATCTCGCGATCAAGCGCGAGGGACGCATCGGATGAACGCTGTCACCACAGGAATTGCCCAGAAGATCGGCAACTGGTTCGCCCGGCCGACAGAGGCCGCTGTTGCGGCAGAACACGCCGCCCTGCGTTCCGATCGCTTCCGGCTTGAACGCGAAGCCGATTGGAAGCGCCTCGAAGCAGTACTCAAGCGCATGGAGGCCGGGCGCACGCGCGGCGTTTCGGATGAGGACTTGCTCGCCCTTCCGGCTCTTTATCGCACTGCCGCGTCCAGCCTTTCGATCGCCCGCGAAACCTCGTTGGACGCGGCGCTCGTCGCCTATCTCGAAGCGCTGACCCAGCGCGCCTGGTTCCTCGTCTATGGCCCGCGCGCCTCGTTGTGGTCATGGTTTCGCGGCTTCATCGGCGGCGGATGGAGCGCCAGCGTGCGCGGGCTCGGCATCGATCTGCTGATCGCGCTCGCATTGATGGTTGCGGGCACTGCGGTCGGCTGGCTGCTCGTGGCGTCGAACCCCGAATGGTACTATTCGCTGGTCCCTGGCGGCATGGCCGATGTCCGCGTGCCGGGGGCGAGCCGCGAAGTCTTGCACGGCACGCTGTTCGGCAACCAGGACCAGAGCGGGATGGGCGTGTTTGCCGCCGGCCTGTTCAGCAACAACGCGCAAGTCTCGATCATGTGCTTTGCGCTGGGCTTCGCCTTCGGGCTGCCGACCATGCTGTTGCTGGTTCACAACACGGCACTGCTTGGCGCGATGCTGTGGCTATATCATGGACAGCGCCTGCTGCTCGATTTTGTCGGGTGGCTCGCGATTCACGGCACGACAGAGCTGTTCGCGATCCTGCTGGCGGGCGCAGCCGGCATTCATATCGGACGCGCCATGGCCTTCCCCGGCAACATGTCGGTCATGGATGCCGCCGCTGCGGCCGGCCGCCGCGCCGCGCAGGTCATGACCGGCGTGGTCCTCATGCTGATCCTTGCCGCCCTGCTCGAAGGCTTCGGGCGTCAGCTCATAGACTCCACCCCATCGCGCCTCACCGTGGGAGGCTTCATGCTGGTGCTGTGGAGCGGCTATTTCTTCGCCTTCCGGCGTGAGGCCCGCTGATGGCGATACGCCTGCCCTTCCGCCGTGACGCCAAGTCCGCGCCCCGTACTCCGCAGGAGCTTCATGACCGCCGCCGCCGTATGGTCGTCACCCCTGAAGGCGTGGCGCTGCCATTCGTCCTGGCCTCGCGCGGAGCACGCGCCGCTGCACTCTTCCTCGATCTGGCCATGATCGTCGGCGCGATCATCGGTGCCACGCTGCTCATTGCCTATGTCGCCAATGCAGTGGGCATAAACTTCAATGATGATGACAGCCCCGCCGGGCGCGCGGTGCAGGCGCTGGTAGTAGTCTGGATCATCGCGCTGTTCCTGTTTCGCAACGCCTGGTTCCTGTTCTTCGAACTCGGCCCGCGCGGCGCCACGCCGGGCAAGCGTATCACCGGCATCCGCGTCGCCGCCCGCGCGCGTGGCAAGGATGGCGCGCGGTTGACCACCGAAGCGGTTATCGCCCGCAACCTCGTGCGCGATATCGAACTGTTCATGCCTGCGATCTTCATCGTCGTCGCCTCGGTCGAAGGCGGCGATACCGAGATGGCGGCCTGGGCGGGCCTGGTCTGGTTCCTGCTCTTTGCGCTGTTTCCGTTCTTCAATCGCGACAGGCTCCGGTGCGGAGACCTGATCGCGGGAACCTGGGTGGTCGAAGCGCCCAGGCGCAAGCTGGAACAGGCGCTATCGGTTGGCGAAGGTGCGCGCGGCCTGTCGCAGGCCACTGGCGTGCAGTACCGCTTCAGCGACGCCGACCTTGCCGTTTATGGAGAATACGAACTGCAGGTACTCGAGCGCGTGCTGCGAGAGAACCGCGAGGAAGCCCTGCGTGATGTGGCCCGCACGATCTGCGGCAAGATCGGCTGGAACGCAGGCGCGGGCGACGAACGTGCTTTCCTCGAAGCCTATTACGCCCAGCTGCGCGCACGCCTTGAAACCGGCATGCGCTTCGGGCGTCGCAAGGCCGACAAGCACACCTGAGCGCAAGCCCCCGGCCTCCCGTCGCTGATCGGTGGTGCGGATGTGCTTGGGTGGGGCGACCCATTCACGGCTCATCTCAAGCATTGCGAGACTGCGCCCATTCGTGCTCAGAAGTCAATGTTACTGGAAGGGAGGGGCCCAATGGAGCGCGTCAGGATCCTCGAAGACGATCTTTCCGGAGAGGCAATCCGCGAACTTGTCGCCTTCCACCTCTCGGGCATGCATGCCAACTCACCTGCCTGCAAGGTCCACGCACTTCCGGTTGAAAAACTGCGCCAACCCGGCGTCACCTTCTATTCGGCGTGGGTCGGAGATGCGCTTGCCGGGATGGGCGCGATCCGCGAACTTGATTCCACGCATGGCGAACTGAAGTCCATGCGCGTCGCAAGTGATTGGTTGGGAAAGAAAATCGGCGAAGCCATGCTGCTTCACCTGCTTTCGGTTGCACGGCAGCGCGGCTATGCCCGCGTCAGCCTCGAAACCGGCCAAGGCCCCGCCTTCGAACCGGCACTCGGGCTCTATCGCAAGCACGGCTTCGTCAATTGCGAGGCCTTTGCGGAATACGTGCTGGACGATTTCAGCCAGTGCCTGACGCTGCGTCTTTAACCCATTTGGAGTGTTTCCCCGGGGAAACACTCCAGCGTGGCGTTGTGGTCGAGTGGGGTTCAGAGCTTGCCGGTCAGTTCCGGGACGAGCGTGAAGAGGTCGCCGACGAGGCCGATGTCGGCGACCTGGAAGATGGGCGCGTCTTCGTCCTTGTTGATGGCGATGATGGTCTTGCTGTCCTTCATGCCGGCAAGGTGCTGGATCGCGCCCGAGATGCCGACGGCGATGTAGACTTCGGGAGCCACGATCTTGCCGGTCTGGCCGACCTGGTAGTCGTTGGGCACGTAGCCTGCGTCGACCGCGGCGCGCGATGCGCCGATGCCGGCGTTCAGCTTGTCGGCGAGCGGGGTGATGATCTGCTCGAACGTGGCAGCGTCCTTCAGCGCGCGGCCGCCCGAGACGATGATCTTGGCGCTGGTCAGTTCCGGCCGCTCCGACTTGGCGATCTCGGCGCTGACGAAGGTCGACAGGCCACTGTCGCCGGTGGCGCTGACGGCTTCGACTGCTGCACTGCCGCCAGTGGCGGCAGCCTTGGCAAAGGCGGTGCCGCGCACGGTGATGACCAGCTTGGCGTCGGAGCTTTCTACCGTGGCGATGGCGTTGCCGGCGTAGATCGGGCGGGTGAAGGTCTTGGGCCCCTCGACCGAGAGGATGTCCGAGACCTGCATCACGTCGAGCAGCGCGGCAATGCGCGGGGCGACGTTCTTGCCGGTGGTCGTGGCAGGGGCGACGAAGGCGTCGTAATCGGCCATCAGCCCGGCGACGAGCGGGGCGACGTTTTCAGCGAGCGCGTTGCCCAGCGATGCGTCGTCGGCCTTGAGCACACGGGCGACGCCGGCGATCTGCGCAGCAGCCTGTGCAGCAGCGTCGCAGTTCGATCCGGCAACCAGCGCAGTCACTTCGCCCAGTTGAGATGCGGCAGTGACGGCGGCGAGCGTGGCGTCCTTTACGGAAGCGTTGTCGTGTTCGACGAGAACGAGAACCTTGGACATCAGGCTACTCCCATTTCCTTGAGCTTGGCGACCAGCGTGTCGACATCGGGCACCTTGATGCCGGCTGAGCGCACCGGCGGTTCGCTGACCTTGAGCGTCTTGAGGCGCGGCGCGATGTCGACGCCGTAGTCGGCGGGCGACTTGGTGGCGAGCGGCTTGGACTTGGCCTTCATGATGTTGGGCAAGCTTGCGTAGCGCGGCTCATTGAGGCGCAGGTCGGTGGTGACCACCGCGGGCAGCGCCAGCTTCACCGTCTGCAGGCCGCCGTCGATCTCGCGCTTGACGACAACCGCATCGCCTTCGACCGAAACTTCGTTGGCAAAGGTCCCTTGGGGCCGTCCCAGCAGCGCGGCGACCATCTGGCCGACCTGGTTGCTGTCATCGTCGATCGCCTGCTTGCCGGTGATGATCAGAGCAGGCTGCTCCTCATCGGCAATGCCCTTGATGATCTTGGCCACGGCCAGCGGCTCGACCTCGGTGCCGTCCTCGACCTGCACCAGCACCGCCCGGTCCGCACCCATCGCCAGCGCCGTGCGCAGCGTTTCCTGGCTCTTGGCAACGCCCACCGACACCGCCACGATCTCGCTCACCACGCCCTTTTCCTTCAGGCGAATGGCTTCCTCGACCGCGATCTCGTCAAACGGGTTCATGCTCATCTTCACGTTCGCAAGATCAACACCACTCCCATCCGCCTTCACACGTGGCTTCACGTTGTAGTCAATCACCCGCTTCACGCAGACCAGGGCTTTCATCGCCAGGCGTCCTTTCCTTGATTCCGTAGGCCCCGGCATAATTCGCGCTTACGTAAACGTCAACTGCACATCTGGCCATGCGTTGGTCAGCAGCGTTGGAGTGCTGGGCGGCGCAAAAAGTTCGCCGCCGAGAAGCCCTCGTCAGCGTGGCGTGATCGAAAGGACGTGAACGGCCGGCAAATGAAAAGGGGCGCCGGTTGCCCGACGCCCCCTGATCAAACCGCAGTCCGGTGAAAGGTCAGGCAACCTTCCGGACTTCAGCGACGATCTTCTTGGCGGCATCGCCGAGGTCGTTGGCGGGGACGATGGGCAGGCCGGAGTTGGCGAGGATGTCCTTGCCCTGCTGGACGTTGGTGCCTTCGAGGCGGACCACCAGCGGAACCTGCAGGTTCACTTCCTTGGCCGCGGCAACGATGCCGTCGGCGATGATGTCGCACTTCATGATCCCGCCGAAGATGTTGACGAGAATGCCCTTCACCGCCGGGTCCTTGAGGATGATCTTGAACGCCGCGGTGACCTTCTCGGTCGTCGCGCCGCCGCCCACGTCGAGGAAGTTGGCGGGGAATTCGCCGTTCAGCTTGATGATGTCCATCGTCGCCATGGCAAGGCCGGCGCCGTTGACCATGCAGCCGATGTTGCCGTCGAGCTTGATGTAGGCAAGGTCGTACTTGCTCGCTTCGATCTCGGCCGGGTCTTCCTCGGTCTCGTCGCGCAGCGCCATCACGTCGGGGTGGCGGTAGAGCGAGTTCGAATCGAAGCTCATCTTGGTGTCGAGGACGAGCAGGTTGCCGTCTTTCGTCTCGACCAGCGGGTTGATCTCGAGCATGTCGCAATCCAATGCCACGAAGGCGTTGTAGAGCTGCTCGGCGATCTTGCCGGCCTGCTTGTTGAGATCTCCGGTCAGCTTGAGCGCATAGCCGACGGCGCGGCCGTGGTGCGGCATGAAGCCTTCGGCCGGGTCGATGGTGATCGTCGCGATCTTCTCAGGGGTCGAATGCGCGACCTCCTCGATGTCCATGCCGCCCTCGGTCGAGACGATCATCGCGACGCGGCTCGAAGCGCGGTCGACGACCATCGAGAGGTAGTATTCCTTCGCGATATCAACGCCATCGGTGATGTAGAGGCGATTGACCTGCTTGCCCGCCTCGCCGGTCTGCACCGTGACGAGCGTGTTGCCGAGCATTTCCTTGGCGAAAGCTTCGACTTCCTCGACGCTCTTGGCCAGGCGCACGCCGCCCTTGGCATCGGCAGGCAGTTCCTTGAACTTGCCCTTGCCGCGACCGCCGGCATGGATCTGCGCCTTGACCACATAGAGCGGACCCGGAAGCTGCTTGGCCGCAGCAACCGCTTCCTCAACCGTCAGCGCCGCAATCCCAGCCGGAATGCCGACACCAAACTTCGCAAGCAGTTCCTTCGCCTGGTACTCATGGACGTTCATGCGTTATCCCCGTTTCGAACAGGCGCGCCGCACTGGCGCAAAGGTATACGCCGCCATTGGCGCTTGACTCGGAATGCCTTAAGCACAGAGCGGGGAGCTTGAAAAGGAGCGTAAATGCGAGACTCGAAGCTATTTTTGATAACGTCTCGCAATTGCACATTGTTAGGTTCCCCGCTGTGCACGGAGGCGCAGAATGATCGACTATGACCGCCTCCACCAGATCGTTCGCGCCGCCGGTGAAATGGCGCTGGGCCTGTGGCCGGGCCATGGCCACGCCCCCCAGGTGTGGGAAAAGACGCCGGGCAGCCCGGTTTGCGATGCAGACCTTGCGGTCGATGCCTTCCTGAAGCGTGAACTGGGCGCGCTCCTCCCTTCGGCCGGCTGGCTCTCCGAAGAAACGGTGGATCATCCCGAACGATTGGAACGCGGTCTGTGCTGGCTGGTCGATCCCGTGGACGGCACGCGCGACTTTGTGCGCGGGCGACCGGGCTGGTCGGTTTCGGTAGCGCTGGTGAGCGAGGGGCGGCCGCTGATCGGGGCGCTGAGCGCGCCTGCCCGGGGCGAATACTGGTCAGCAGTCGCGGGCCAAGGTGCAGAGCGGAATGGCAGCAAGCTTCAAGCCAGCACGCGCACCGTGCTGGCGGGATCGCGCGTGCCCGCCGACAGCCTGCCCAAGGCCGACGCCGATCTCGTGACCGTCGACAAGCCCAACTCTATCGCACTGCGTATCGCCATGGTCGGTGCCAACGAGGCGGACCTCCTGGCAACGCTGCGCTGGGGCTTCGAATGGGACATCGCCGCCGCCACGCTGATCGCCCGCGAGGCGGGAGCGGTGGTATCCGATGCGTTCGGAAAGCCGCTCGACTACAACAAGCGCGATCCGCGCGCGTTCGGGCTGCTGGTAACCGCCCCGGCGATCCATGCCGCTGCGGTTGAGCGGCTGGCGGAGCGTGCGGCGAAGCTGGCTTAATCGAAATCTTCCGTATCGATCGTCGGCAAAATCGCGCCGGCATAGCGATGGCCGGAGACCGTCTGCTGGTTGATCAGCGCGTCGACCTCGGCAGCGACGACAGCGGGGATTTCCCAGTCCCACCGCGCGATGTTCTCTTCGAGATGTGCAATCTTGCCGGTGCCGGGAATGGCAACGACATGTTCGCCACGTGAGAGGACCCAGGCGAGCGACAACTGCGCAGGAGTGACCCCTTCCCTTGCCGCAATTGTGTTGAACGAATCCACCAGCGCAAGATTCTTGTCCCAGTTCTCGCCAATGAAACGCGGCATGGCCTTGCGAATATCGCCATCGGGCAGCGCTTGCGGATCGCGCAGGCCATTGGCGAGCACGCCGCGTGCCACGGGCGAGAAGGCGACGAAAGCGGTACCGAGATCCTTGCACGCCTCAAGCACGGCGATTTCCGCCTGGCGCGTCCATGGCGAATATTCGGTCTGCATAGCGGCGATGGGGTGAACCGAAGCAGCACGGTGCAGGGTCTCGGCCGACATCTCGGACAAGCCGATGCCACCGATCTTTCCCTCCTTGACAAGGTCGGCCATCGCCCCGACCGATTCCTCGATCGGCACGTTCCTGTCGCGCCGGTGCATGTAGTAGAGATCGATGTGATCGGTCTGCAGCAGCCTGAGCGAGATCTCGAGTTCGCTGCGGATCGTATCGGGATGGCAATCAACGCCGCGCTTCTCGCCGCTGGCAAAAATGCCCATCTTCGAGGCGAGGAACACCTTGTCGCGACGGCCCTTCAGCGCGTTACCGACCTGCGTTTCATTGTGTCCCAAGCCATAGAGGCGGGCAGTGTCGAAATGGTCGTAGCCTATGTCGACCGCGTGCTGGAGCAGGCGGATGCCCTCTTCTTCGCTTGGGCGGCCAGCGTAGGCCCAGCTTAGCGACATGCAGCCGAGACCGATCGGGTTGGTCTCGCGTCCGTTGATCTTGCGGCGCTGAATGGGCATCGAACTGGTCTCCTTTGTCAGAGCCGATGCCAGTCTCGGCCCGCGCCGGTCAACGCCCAATCGTATGTTCCGCATAGCAAACGGCGCCGCCCGGGTGGGCGACGCCGCTGACATGTGCTTCAGTGCTTACTGGCCCGAGCGTGCCGCGTTCACATCGTCCTGACTGATGGGGACGATCTTGATCTCGACGCGGCGGTTGGCCTGACGGCCCTGCTCGGAATCATTCGAGGCGATCGGCTGCGATTCGCCGAAGCCCTGGCTGCGAATGCGGGCGTAACCCACGCCCCGCGAGATCAGGTAATCGGCAACGGCGCGGGCACGGCGTTCCGAAAGGGCCTGATTGTAGGCGTCCGAACCAGTCGAATCGGTGTGACCATACACGTCGATCAACGAGTTCGGATACTGGACCAGCGACTGGGCGACGCGATCGAGCGTTGTGGCAAAGCCGGGCTTCACGGTCGAGCTGTCGACGTCGAATGTCACGCCATTGGGCAGATTGACGAGAATGGCGTTGCCGCCATCGGTCTCGGTCACGTCAACGCCGGTGCCTGCGGTCTGTTCGCGCAGCTCCTTGATCTGCTTGTCCTTCTGGTAACCGATAACGCCACCGGCCACGCCACCGATGCCGGCGCCGACGATGCGTCCGGTCTTGCCGCCGATCAGCCCACCGAGCAGGGCGCCACCAAGCGCGCCGCCGATGCCGCCGATGGCCGTACGCGAAACCTTCTTTTCGCCGGTGTTGGGATCGGTGACGCAGGCCGACAGACTGACCAGCGAAACCGCGCACAGGCTCGACATAAGAACACGACGGATTTTCATTTCCTGTCCCCTTTTACCAGCATCCGGACACGAGCTTAGCGCCGCAATGCCGCTTTGACAGGGTGAAATACGCCCACTTCGACTGAACGGTTCCCGAACGGGAACTTGTGTTTCGCAATCATCAGGAACAATCCTCGCGCTATTCGCCTTTCCCCCTAAATCTGTTAGGGGCCTTTGCGTGACACCTTTTCCATGGTCTGACGTCCTCGTGATCCTGGGCCTCGTTGTGCTCAATGGCCTGTTTTCCATGTCGGAACTGGCGATTGTCTCTGCACGACCTGCCCGCCTGAAAGTCGCCGCCGAAGAGGGCAGCAAGGGCGCGAAAGTTGCCCTGGCGCTGGCGGCTGACCCCGGCAAATTTTTATCGACAGTGCAGATCGGCATCACGCTGGTGGGCATCATCGCAGGTGCCTATTCGGGGTCGAGCCTTGGCGGACCGACAGCCGAGCGGCTTCAGGCCTGGGGATTCCCGGCGCAGTATGCCGACGACGCTGGCTTCGTCATCGTCATCGCCATCACCACGTACCTCAGCCTCGTTGTCGGCGAACTGGTGCCAAAGCAACTGGCGTTGCGCGCAGCGGAACCGATTGCCAAACTGGCGGCGCCGTCCATGGCGCTGATGTCGAAGATCACCGCGCCGTTCGTCTGGCTGCTGGACAATTCCTCCAGCGCGATCATCCGCCTGCTTGGCCTGAAGCAGGGCAGCGAGCAGGAAGTGACCGCCGAGGAACTCCACATGATCTTCGCCGAGGCCACGCGCTCGGGCGTGATCGAGGAGGACGAGCGGGCCATCATGACCGGGATCATGCGCCTTGCCGAACGGCCGGTGCGAGAAGTGATGACGCCGCGTACCGAGCTTCACTGGATCGAACGCAAGGCGAGCGAAGCCGAACTGCGCGAAGCGATCGACGATAGTCCCCACTCGCTGCTGCTGGTTGCGGACGGATCTGTCGATCGCATCGTCGGGGTGGTGAAGGTGCGCGACGTGTTCTCGACGCTGCTGCGCGGGCGCAAGGTGCAACTCGGGCGGCTGATGAAGAAGCCGGCGATCGTGCCTGACCAGCTCGACACGATGGATGCACTCGGCATGATCCAGCAAGCTGAAGTGGCGATCGCACTGGTCCATGACGAGTATGGCCACCTCGAAGGCATCGTCACGCCAGCTGACTTGCTGGCAGCGATTGCCGGGAACTTCGTCGGCCACGCCGACGCCGGTGACGAGCCCATGGTGGTCGAGCGCGAGGATGGATCGCTGCTGATCTCGGGCGCCCTGCCCGCCGATGCCCTGGCCGACCGGCTCGGGCTTGACCTGCCTGATGACCGCGAGTTTGCAACCACAGCCGGCTACTGCCTGTCAGTGCTCAAGAAGCTGCCCAACGAGGGCGAGCATTTCCACGACCAGGGATGGCGGTTCGAGGTGGTCGACATGGATGGCCGCAAGATCGACAAGCTGCTGGTGTGCCGGACCAAGGCCATGCCTGCGGTAGCGCCCGATGGCGACGGTTGAAGCTCACGTCGGATGCTTCGACAAGCTCAGCATGAGCGGGCTTATTTGAGACCATCGCGCCACACCTTCGACGTCCGCTCGTCCTGAGCCTGTCGAAGGATGCCAACGAAAAAGGGGCGCCGCTGCGGACGCCCCTTTCTTGATCGGCTAACGCCTAAAATCAGCGTGGCAGTTCGCTAACGCCCATCAGCGCCTGATCGACGGCGCGGGCGCACTGGCGGCCTTCGCGGATCGCCCAGACGACGAGGCTCTGACCGCGGCGCATGTCACCGCAGGCAAAGACGTTGTCGACGCTGGTCTTGTAGTCGACCACGTTGCCCTTGACGTTGCCACGCGGGTCGAGTTCGACGCCGGCCTGTTCGAGCAGGCCCTGCTTGCGCGGGCCGACGAAGCCCATGGCGAGCAGGATCAGGTCGGCCTTGAGCACGAACTCGCTGCCCGGCACTTCCTGCATCTGGCCATTGACCCATTCGACGCGGACGCATTCGAGTCCCGAGACGTCGTTCTCACCGACGACGCGCTTGGTCAGCACGGCGAACTCGCGCTCGCAGCCTTCCTCGTGGCTCGACGAAGTGCGCAGCTTGAGCGGCCAGTTCGGCCAGCTGAGCGCCTTGTCTTCCTTCTCGGGCGGCTTGGGCATGATTTCGAGCTGGGTGACCGAAGCGGCACCCTGGCGGTTCGAGGTTCCGACGCAGTCCGAACCGGTGTCACCGCCGCCGATCACGACGACGTGCTTGCCGGTGGCGGTGAGTGAGCCGCGCGGGGCAGCGCGCAGTTCGTCATCCCCGGCATTGCGCTTGTTCTGCTGGGTCAGGAATTCCATCGCCATGCGCACGCTGGGAAGTTCGGCGCCGGGGATGTTGAGGCCGCGCGGGTCTTCCGCGCCGCCTGCGAGCACCACGGCATCGAAGTTTTCCTGCAGGCTTGCGAAGGAAACGGTCACGCCCACTTCCACGCTGGTGCGGAACTGGACGCCTTCGGCCTCCATCTGCATCGCGCGGCGGTTGATGTGGGTCTTTTCCATCTTGAAGTCAGGGATGCCGTAGCGCAGCAACCCGCCAACACGGTCGTTCTTTTCGAACACCGTCACCGAGTGGCCGGCGCGGGCCAGCTGCTGGGCCGCGGCCATGCCTGCCGGGCCGGAACCGACGACAGCGACAGACTTGCCGGTCTTCTTGGCAGGCACCTGCGGCTCGATCCAGCCTTCCTTCCATCCGCGATCGACGATGGCGCATTCGATCGACTTGATGGTCACCGGCTGGTCCACGATGTTCAGCGTGCACGCCGCCTCGCACGGGGCGGGGCAGATGCGGCCCGTGAACTCGGGGAAGTTGTTGGTCGAGTGGAGATTGGTCAGCGCTTCGCGCCAGTCGTTCTCGTAGACCAGGTGGTTCCAGTCGGGGATCTGGTTGTTCACCGGACAGCCGTTGTGGCAGTACGGTATGCCGCAGTTCATGCAGCGCGATGCCTGGCCCTTGAGGCCGGCATCATCGTGCGGGATCACGAACTCGCGATAGTGCTTCAGGCGTTCGGCAGGCGCATCGTACTTGCGGTCCTGACGATCGATCTCGAGAAAGCCGGTTGCCTTACCCATTGTAATCTAACCCTTACTCAGCCGCGACCGAGGCGGCTTCGAGGCGCTCGGCCTCCATCTGACGGAGCGCCCGCGCATAGTCGCGCGGCATGACCTTGACGAACTTCGCGAGCGATTCACCCCAGTTGTCGAGGATCTCGCGAGCGCGCTTGCTGCCGGTGTAGAGATGGTGGCGTTCCACCAGCACCCGCAGGCGTTCGGCATCGTGACGCAGCATGTCGCCCATGCCGTAGTCGTAGACATCGATCCCGCGCTGCTGCGGACGGCCTGCACCATCGTCTTCGTCGCGCTCTGCCGAGATCGGCAGGACATCGACCATCGCGCCGTTGACGAGCTGTGCGAAGTTGCCGTCGACGTCGTAGACGTAAGCGACGCCGCCCGACATGCCTGCCGCAAAGTTGCGTCCGGTCTTGCCGAGGACGACGACCACACCGCCGGTCATGTATTCGCAGCCGTGATCGCCAGTGCCTTCGACTACCGCGAGGGCGCCCGAGTTGCGCACCGCGAAGCGCTCACCGCCGACGCCGTTGAAGTAGGCCTCACCGGCGATCGCACCATAGAGCACGGTGTTGCCGACGATGATGTTCTCGGTCGGGTCACGATCGACATGGCTCGGCTGGCGGACGATCACGCGGCCGCCCGACAGGCCCTTGCCGACATAGTCGTTGGCATCGCCGACGAGATCGAGCGTCACGCCATGCGCGAGGAACGCGCCGAACGACTGCCCTGCCACACCCTTGAACGAGATGTGGATGGTGTTGTCCGGCAGGCCCTTGTGCCCGTACTTCTTGGCCACTTCGCCCGAGAGCATCGCGCCGACCGTGCGGTTGACGTTGATGACCTTGCGTTCGAGGCGGACCGGTTCACCCTTGTCCAAGGCCGGAGCGCTGGCAGCGATCAGGTCCTTGTCGAGCGCGGCTTCGAGACCGTGATCCTGCGTCTCGCTCCAGTTCAGAGTCGTGCCTTCGACCGGCTCCACCTTGTGCAGCAGCTTCGACAGATCGACGCCCTGTGCCTTCCAGTGCGACACGGCCTTCTTCACGTCGAGGCGGTCCACGCGGCCGACCATCTCGGCAACCGTGCGGAAGCCCATTTCGGCCATGATCGCGCGCAGCTCTTCGGCGACGAAGAAGAAGTAGTTGATCACGTGTTCAGGCTGGCCGGTGAACCGCGCACGCAGGACCGGGTCCTGGGTGGCGACGCCGACCGGGCAAGTGTTGAGATGGCACTTGCGCATCATGATGCAGCCCGCCGCGATCAGCGGCGCGGTGGCAAAGCCGAACTCGTCAGCGCCGAGCAGCGCGGCAACCGCGACGTCACGGCCCGTGCGCAGGCCACCATCAGCCTGCACGCAGATGCGGCTGCGCAGATTGTTGAGCAGCAGGGTCTGCTGGGTTTCGGCAAGGCCGATTTCCCATGGGCTGCCGGCGTGCGTCAGGGAGGTCAGCGGCGAAGCACCGGTGCCGCCTTCGTAGCCCGAGATCGTCACGTGGTCGGCGCGTGCCTTGGACACGCCCGCTGCCACGGTGCCGACGCCCACTTCGGACACCAGCTTGACCGAGATGCGCGCGCCGGTGTTCACGTTCTTGAGATCGTGAATGAGCTGCGCGAGATCTTCGATCGAGTAGATGTCGTGGTGCGGCGGCGGCGAGATCAGGCCGACGCCCGGGGTCGAGTGACGGGTCTTGCCGATGGTCTTGTCGACCTTGTCACCCGGCAGCTGGCCGCCTTCACCGGGCTTTGCGCCCTGCGCCATCTTGATCTGCACGTCGTCGGCATTGACGAGGTATTCCGCGGTGACACCGAAGCGGCCCGATGCGACCTGCTTGATCGCCGAGCGCATCGAATCGCCATTGGCGAGCGGCTTGAAGCGCGCGGGGTCCTCACCACCTTCGCCGGTGTTCGACTTGCCGCCGATGCGGTTCATCGCCACGGCGAGCGTGGTGTGCGCCTCCCACGAGATCGAGCCGTAGCTCATCGCGCCGGTGGCGAAGCGCTTGACGATTTCGGCAGCTGGTTCAACTTCTTCAAGCGGGACCGGCTGATCAGCCTTCTTCAACTCCATCAACCCGCGGATGGTGAGCATCCGTTCAGACTGGTCGTTGATCGACTCTGCGAACTCACGATACTTTTCAGGCGTGTTGCCACGAACCGCGTGCTGCAGGTTGGCGATGTTCGATGCCGTCCAGGCATGCTCTTCGCCGCGCAGGCGCAGCTGGTACATGCCACCCACATCGAGCATCTTCTTGTAGATCGGATTGTCGCCATAGGCCGTGGCGTGACGGCGCACGGTCTCTTCCGCGATTTCCTTGAGGCCAACGCCTTCGATCGTCGTGGCGGTGCCGGTGAAATAGGCATTCACGAAATCGGTCGACAGGCCGACGGCGTCGAAGATCTGGGCACCGCAGTAGGACTGGTAGGTCGAGATGCCCATCTTGGACATGACCTTGAGGATGCCCTTGCCGATAGCCTTGATATAGTTCTTCTTGACGTCCTTGGCCTCGAGCGGAAGCTCCTTGGCAACGCGGATCTGCTCCAGCGTTTCGAACGCCAGATAGGGGTTGATCGCTTCGGCGCCGTAGCCCGCAAGCACGCAGAAGTGGTGAACTTCGCGCGCTTCGCCCGTTTCGACGACGAGACCGGTCTGCATGCGCAGCCCCTGACGGACGAGGTGCTGGTGCACTGCAGCCGTTGCCAGCGCGGCCGGCATCGGAATGCGCGATTCACACTGGGCGCGGTCAGACAGGATCAGGATGTTCTTGTCGGCGAGAACGGCTTCGGTGGCCGCCCAGCACATTTCCTTGATCGCCATTTCGAGGCCATCGGCGCCGCTGGCGGCATCCCATGTCGTGTCGATGGTACCGGTGCGGAAGGCACCGTCGAGCGCGGCTTCGACCGAGCGGATCTTGGCGACGTCCTCGTTCGTCAGGATCGGCTGGTCGACTTCGAGGCGCTTGTGGGTGCCGGCATCGCGGCCAAGCAGGTTCGGGCGCGGCCCGATCATGCTGACCAGCGACATGACCAGTTCCTCGCGGATCGGGTCGATCGGCGGGTTGGTCACCTGCGCGAAGTTCTGCTTGAAATAGTCAAACAGCAGGCGCGAGCGGTTCGAAAGCACTGCGATCGGCGTGTCGGTGCCCATCGATCCGATCGGATCATCGCCGGCAATGCCCATCGGTTCGAGGAACTTGGTGACGTCTTCCTGCGTGTAGCCGAAAGCCTGCTGGCGATCGAGCAGCGAGGTGGTTTCCACCGGCAGCGCCGCCAGCTCGGGCTCGATCACGTCGAGCTCCTTGAGCTTGTACTGCGCCTGGTCGAGCCATTCTTCGTAAGGCTCGGCATTGGCCAGCTCGGCCTTGATTTCCTCGTCCTCGATGATCTTGCCCTGCTCCATGTCGATCAGGAGCATGCGGCCGGGCTGGAGGCGCCACTTGCGGACGATGTCCTCCTCGCGGAAGGGCAGCACACCGCTTTCCGAAGCCATGCAGATCAGGTCATCACGGGTGATCGAGAAGCGTGCGGGGCGCAGGCCGTTGCGATCGAGCGTGGCGCCGATCTGGCGTCCGTCGGTGAACGCGACGGCTGCGGGACCATCCCACGGTTCCATGAGCGCGGCGTGGTATTCGTAGAACGCGCGACGCTTGGAATCCATCAGCGGGTTGCCGGCCCACGCCTCGGGCACGAGCATCATCACGGCGTGGGCAAGGCTGTAGCCACCGGCGAGCAGCAGTTCGAGCGCGTTGTCGAGGCTGGCGGTGTCAGACTGGCCGTGCGGGATCAGCGGCCACATCTTGTCGAGATCCGGGCCGAGCAGCTCGGATTCCATGGTGCGGCGGCGCGCGTTCATCCAGTTCACGTTGCCGCGAACGGTGTTGATCTCACCGTTATGGGCGATGAAGCGGAACGGGTGTGCCAGCTTCCAGCTCGGGAAGGTGTTGGTGCTGAAGCGCTGGTGCACGAGGCCCAAGGCCGAAACGCAGTCCGGATCGCGCAGATCGTCATAGAACGAGCCGACCTGCGTTGCCAGCAGCAAGCCCTTGTAGACAATCGTGCGGGTCGAGAAGCTCGGCATGTAGAGCTGCGTCACGCCGGGAAGATTGTGCTTCTCGGCCATGGCGGCGAGCGGGTTCTGCGTCTGCTTGCGGATGGCGAGCAGCTTGCGCTCGAAAGCGTCCTGATCCGGCGTGTTGGCACCGCGCTTGATGAAGCACTGGCGGATCACCGGCATCGATTCGACGACGGCCTTGCCGAGGCCGTCCTGCGTGGTCGGCACGTCGCGCCAGCCAATCAGTTCCTGGCCTTCCTTGGCGATGAACTTCTCGAAGAATTCGGTCACGAACAGGCGCGCGGCCTCTTCCTGCGGCAGGAAGCACATGGCCACGGCATAATCGCCCGGCTGCGGCAGGTCCTTGCCTTCGGAAGCGGCCCACTTGCGGAACAACTGGTCGGGGATCTGGATCAGGATGCCAGCGCCATCGCCCAGCAGCGGATCGGCGCCGACGGCACCGCGATGGTCAAGATTGTGCAGAATTTCCAGCGCCTGGTCCACAATCGCATGGCTTTTCTGGCCTTTGATGTGGGCAATAAAGCCCACGCCACAGGCGTCATGCTCATTACGCGGATCGTACAGGCCCTGAAGCGGCGGAAATCCCATCTCGATGATCGTCCTACATCCAATAAGGCAATGGCCAAAAAGGCAGCGGCGCGCGAATCACCCTCGCGGAAAAGCGACGAAAATTGCGCGAAGTGCCCCCATGACTGCAGGAAAGTTATTTTGCAACCGCGCAAGGGCATCAAGTGCGCGGTTAATGCCGTAAATACGGTTGCGACATGGCAGAAAGTGCGGCTCCGCCGCATCTTCCTGCCCGAAAGTGCCGCAAGGGACGTGGAAAACTATCCCTGCGCGGTCATCCGCTGAAGCGTTGCCAGAGCGGCGCGAAGTGCCCGATCGGCCTCTTCGGGTTCAGCCAGCGCACCGGGCGCATCTGGTGACGCATCGGGCAGGACTTCTGCCGGAGTCGAGGGCGCCGCCTGTCCAGGTGCTGCCAGGGGCGAACCCTGGACCGGCAGGATCGAGGGCCGTTCGAACCGGCGCAAGCCACCCTGCAGCGCCGAAACCTGCCCGGGAAAGACCACGGTCGGTTCAACGTCTGCGGGGGCGGGCTCGTCCTCCAGCGCAAGGCCATCGTCGATGCGGGGCGAGTGCTGGCGGAGCGAGGCGGGCCCCATGTCGAGCAGCGAAGGATAGCGCTCTTCCGCGACCTCGGGCTCGGCCGGATCATCGGTGGCGGGTGCGGATGTTTCCGGTGCAGACGCAGCCGGTGCGCGCAGGAAGCGGGCGAGCTGCGCGACTCCCTCCTGCTCGTCGTCTTCGTCAAGCGGCGGCGTCAGTTCAACGGCAAGCGGACGCAGCCGGACGACTCGCAGATCGTCGCGGACTTCATCAACCCGTTCGGGCTGAGGGGCTGCCACGGTTTCGACGGGAACAGGGTTTTCCGGCACCACTGGAGCCGCATAGGCGGAGGCCTCAAGCGGCGCGGCATCACGCACGGGGGGTGCATGGCGGGCAATCGCGACGGCAAGACGTTCGACAAGCTGGACCATGCCCAGACCATCAAGCGGCGCGCGCTCGATCGGGGTCACCTGCGCGGCAGGGGCCTGAAGCAGGGGCTTGGGTGCCAGAACAGAGGCAGCGGGGACCTGCTCTGTCGGCCGAGCGGAATCGTGTTCGACATCGCGAGCCGCAACAGACGGCGCTTCAACTTCCTGCGTGAAGGCGGCCGGAGGCGCAAAGGCTGCGAACTGCTCTTCATCCGAATCGGCAGGGGCGGAAAACGGCCAGGCCCCGAGCGAGCCCTCGGCCGCGCCTGCAGCGGCTTCGAGCAGACCTTCCAGGGCGAGCGGATCTTCATCGCGGGCGACCGGGGGATGGGCTGGGGAAGCATTCTCCCACGGCAGATAGCCGGGGAGCGGCGCATCCTCGGCCGGAACCTGCGGCTGACCTTCGTCGGCCAGCGACAATGCGCGCCGACGCAACGGCGCCACCAGATCTTCGGCGGGCGCGTCAAGCGGCTCACCAAGGTCCTCGGCAGGGTTCAAGACACGGCGGGGTTCGTCGGAACGATCAGCAGCCTCGTCACTGCGCTGCCTGCGGGCAGCGGACATGTCACGGCGGCGCACCGGCGCGGCCTCTCTGGGTGCGAGCTTGCGCCCTGCCACAAAGCCGATGATTGCGCCCAACAGCAGCAGGCCAAGCGCCAGCAGCACGCGCGCGGTAAAGCCGAGTGGTGGAGCGGCCGCAGGGACGATTGCGGGAATCCCCAGCGCGACGACCGGACCTTCGAACAGGGAGGGTGCCACGGCAAAGCTGCCGAGGCCGAAGAACGCTGCGAACCACAGGGATGTCACGACCGGAAACATCGGATGCGCGGTGATGGGCTTTGGCTTGCGCTTTGTCGCGGTCACGTGGGCGTCGTCCTGTCTGTTTCGGTCATCCTGCCGCCACCGGCGTCGCAGCTCAGGCCGCGACTGATGGCAGTTCGTGATTCGGTAACAGGGCTTGGTAAACAGGTAGATAACGTCTGACGTTGCCAGCCCAGTCGTGGCGTTCACGGACGAACGCCTTAGCAACGTCGCGCCGGGTGTGCCATCCGTCGCGGGATCCGAGCAGATCGGCAAGGGCCGTGGCAAGGCCGGCCGGATCGTCGGGCGGGAACAGGGTGCCGGTCCTGCCCTGCTCGATCAGTTCGCGATGCCCGCCGACGTCCGAGGCGCTGACCAGCTTGCCTTGCGCCATGGCTTCAAGCGGCTTCAAGGGGGTGACGAGATCGGTCAGCCGCATCGCCTTGCGCGGATAACAGACCACGTCGACCAAGGAGTAATAGCGATCCACCTCGTGATGCGGCACGCGGCCCACAAAGCGGATGGCGTCTGCTACCGCCGAGGCCTGCGCCTGCGCGCGCAAGTCCGCTTCGGCAGGGCCCCCGCCAACCATCAGCAGGCGCGCGTTAGGCACGCGAGCGACGATGGCCGGCATTGCCGCAATCAGGTCGTCGAGACCTTCGTAAGGGTAGAAGCTGCCGAGGAAGCCGATCACTGGCCCCTCTCCCAGCCCCAGTTCGTTTGCCAGCCCGGCATCGCGCGGCAGCGGTTCGCCGAACAGGTCGAGGTCGACGCCGTTGGGCATGATCGACAGTTTCTCCGGTGCAAAGCCGCGGGCGATCAGATCGGCCCGCAGGCCTTCGCAGATCGTCACGACGCGGTTGGCGCCACTGACGACATCGTTTTCCAGCACGCGCGTCAGCCAGTACCTGGCCGAGCCTTCGCGCCCCGTTCCATTGCCGACGGCGGCGTCCTCCCAGAACGCACGGATCTCATAGACGACCGGGATGCCGAGCTTGCGCCCGGCCCGGAGTGCCGCAAGGCCGCACAGCGCCGGCGAATGGGCGTGAAGCACATCTGGCCGCCATTCGCGCGCGATGGCGACGATGCGCTCGGCCAGCATTGCAACTTCGGACCATTCGCGCACCAGCGGGAGGCCGCCCGCCGTGCCGCCAGCGCGGTAAAAGGTCAGGCCATCGACGACTTCGGGATCGCTCGGCATGGGCGCCGTGTGGCGCTGCCCCGTCACGGCGCGCACCTCCAGCCCCATCGCCGCCTGCGCCTTGAGGATGGCGCGGGTGCGGAAGGTGTAGCCGCTGTGCATCGGCAGCGAATGATCGAGAACGTGGAGCACGCGTGTCATGGTCAACGCTCTGCCATGGAAGGCTTAACGCCGCGTCAACCTCGATCGGCTAGCGCAAGTCCTGCAATGATCGACAAGTTCACGATAATCCTGCCGCACGTGCTGATGGCGATCGCCATCTGGCGCCTGCTGCATCGTGACGATCTCAACGACGACCCTTCCCTGCCGAGCCGCAAGACGCCGTTCCGCAAAGGCCGCGAGCAGGCGCCGGGCGGTGGCGATGCTTGACCTGTTCCTGCTGTCCTGCGTGCTCGGCTTCATCGGCGCGGGCTTTCGCAAGCCGTTCATCTTCGTGCTGGCCTACAGCTACATCGACATCGTCGCGCCGCAGAAGGTCAGTTGGGGCATCCTCAGCCACATCCCGGTATCTCTGATCGCGTTCCTCTGCGCGTTCGCCTCGTGGTTCGTGGCCGAGGACAAGAACGGCATCCGCATCTCGCTGCGCCAGTTCCTGCTGCTGACCCTGCTGGTCTACTGCGGGCTGACAACGCAGGCCGCCGACTTCCCGGTAGAAGCGGCGGAGAAGTGGGCGTGGGTGTGGAAGGCGCTGCTGTGGGCGCTGTTCCTGCCCCTCACCCTGCGCACCCGCCTGAGAATCGAGGCGATCACGCTGATCCTGGCTCTGTCGATCGGAGTGATCGTGATCGGCGGCGGGATCAAGACTGCGGCAGGCGGCGGGGGCTACGGCGAATTGCGCCTGCTGGTGAACGACAATACCGGGCTCTACGAAGGTTCGATCATCTCGGCCGTCGCCATCGCGGTAATCCCGCTGGCGCTTTGGCTGTCGCGCTATGGCACGATCTTTCCGCCCGACTGGCGGGTGAAGATCTTTGCCTGGGCGCTGTGCTTTGCCTGCGCGCTGATGCCGATCGGCACGGGCGCGCGCACCGGCCTGGTCTGCGTCGTCGTTCTGGCGGCCATGATCCTGCGCACGGCCAAGCGACGCATGCTGATCGTCTCGGTCATGGCGGCCGGTGCCCTGATCGCGGTCCCGCTCCTGCCAAAGGAGTTCACGGACCGGATGAGCACGATCAGGAACCACCAGTCCGACCAATCCGCCTCGACGCGCGTGGCGGTATGGAAGTGGACGATCGAGTTCGCCAAGCGCCATCCCTTCGGCGGCGGGTTCGAGGCCTATCGCCAGAACAAGCTGACGTACGATACCGTCAAGGCCGACTACGCCGGCGACAACAATGCCGCGCTCGAATACCAGCCGATCGTCGAGCAAGGGCGCGCCTACCATTCGAGCTATTTCGAGATGCTGGGCGAGCAGGGCTACCCCGGCCTGGCGCTATGGCTGTCGCTGCACCTTCTGGGCGTATGGCAGATGGAATTGCTGCGACGACGCTATCGCAAGGAGACCTCCGAAGAATTCCGCTGGGTCGCGCCGCTTGCCGAAGCGTTGCAGCAGGCGCAGGTCATCTACCTGGTCGGCTCCACCTTCGTCGGCATCGCGTTCCAGCCGTTCTGCTACATGCTGGTCGGGCTGCAATGCGGTCTGTGGGCCTATATCAAACGGGTGCGTACGGCACAGCCGCAGCCTTTCCGCAAGGCAGCGCAGCAGCCTGCGCCGCACCCCGCCACGGCTTAACCACACACTTAAACCCGCTTGCTCCGCGTCCGGCTTGTCGCCATTGTGCCTGCCGAGAGACATCAGCAGGAGAGCGCATCGCCATGACGACATTCCTTCCGCCCGAGGAAATCAAGGCTCGGATCGGCCAGGTGGTCGGCACCTCGAACTGGATCGAGATCACGCAGGAGCGCGTGAACAAGTTTGCCGAGGCGACCGGCGATTTCCAGTTCATCCACGTTGACCCGGAAAAGGCGAAGCTGACCCCGTTCGGTGGCCCCATTGCCCACGGCTTCCTGACGTTGTCGCTGATTCCGCTGCTGACCATGGAAAGCGATTGCCCGCGGCCCGAGCATATCAAGATGGGCGTCAACTACGGCGGCAACCGCACGCGCTTCCTTGCGCCGGTGCGCGTCGGCAAGCGTGTGCGCGGCGTGTTCAAGCTGCTCGAGATGGACGAGAAGCGTCCCGGTCAGTGGCAGCAGACCATGGAGATCACCATCGAGATCGAGGGCGAGGCCAAGCCCGCGCTGCAGTGCGAGTGGATCACGCAGTTCTTTGTCTGAGGCCGGCCAGGCTGGCGGAGATTGCGCGCACCAGATGAAATAGCAGGTGCCGCGAATTGCCGGGGCCTTGGCCAGACCAAGCCCGGGGCGCGCCTTGCAAGCCTGCCACAGCATCCCCAGCCGGGCATCCAGGCGGCTTGCCAGGCCGTGCTCAAGAAGCACCCGCGCCCGCAGTCCGGCATCGTCCACTGCGGCAAGTTCGCGCCGTATGATCTGGCCGACGAGGCGGTGGATCTTGAGCGCGCGCGTGTCAGTCAGGCTCCCCTCATGACGTCGATAGAGATAGAGGTCCTCATCCAGGGTGACAAAACGGAACCTGCGCGCTGCCCGCAGCCAGAAGTCGTAGTCCTCGACGCCGAACAGCGCAGTGTCATACCCCCCAAGCACTTCGGTCACTTTGGCCCGATAGAGAAACGCCGCGCCGATGCGGTTGCCGAACAGTATCTCGGAAGCTGGCCCGACCTTCTGGAAGCCAATGATGCGGCCCTGCCCGTCGATCACGCTGTAGTTGGCGTGGGCAATGGCCGCATCGGGGTTGGCATCAAGCGTCTGGACCAGGCGTTCCAGCATGTGGGGACGCGCGATGTTGTCGTCCGATGTCCAGGTATGCAATGGCCCGCGTGCAGCAGCGAAACCCGTATTGAGAGCGCCCGGCAGGCCCTTGTTGGGCCGATTGGTGATGATGCGGATGCGCTCGTCGGCTGCGGCATGGCGCGCGAGGACAGCGGGCGTGCTGTCGGTGGAACCGTCGTCGACGCAGATCAGCTCGAAATCCGCAAAGGTCTGGTCGAGGACCGATTGTATCGCTTCATCGAGGAAGGCAGCGCCATTGTGCACCGGCAGCACGATGCTGACGCGGGGCGATGCTCCGCGTCCCGGTCCGCCGATAAAATGCGCTCCCTTGTCCACAAGGCCACCTCTGCCATTTCAAGGCATCCGCGATCTTGCCGGAAAGTTGCGCAATATTGCAGAGAAGTGGAAAGCCGACCTGTGCCGGATTGGCACGGTCGGCTTCGGGATTTGACGCTTCTTGCCGTTATTCAGGCGACGACGCTGAGCTTGCGGCCTTTCGCCTTCTTCTCGAACTGGGCGATCCACTGTTCGACCACCGGGGCGATCGACGAGCGCCAGCGCGAGCCGTTGAAGATGCCGTAGTGGCCGACTTCGGGGGCCAGCAGATATTGCTTCATGTCCTCGGGCAGGTTCGGCGTGACCTTGAGAGCAGCCTTGGTCTGGCCGATGCCCGAAATGTCGTCGCGCTCGCCCTCGATGCACAGGATTGCGGTGTCGGTGATCGCGCCAAGGTCCACGGCCTGGCCACGGTGAATGAACTCGCCCTTGGGCAGCGCGTGGCGCTGGAACACGACATCCACCGTCTGCAGGTAGAACTCGGCGGGAAGATCGCAGACCGCGCGATATTCGTCGTAGAAGGCCTTGGTCGCTTCGGCGCTCTCGTCGGCCCCGGCGTTCATATGCTGGAACAGCTTGTAGTGGCTCATCATGTGACTGCCGAGGTTCATCGACATGAAGCTGGCGAGCTGCACGAAGCCCGGATAGACGCGGCGTCCCTCACCCGGATAGTTGGTTGGCACGGTGGTGATCACGTTGTGCTTGAACCAGACATAGGGCTTGGTGATCGCGTGGTCGTTGACCGCAGTCGGGCTTTCGCGCGTGTCGATCGGCCCGCCCATCATCGTCAGGGTTACCGGGCGGCAGGGGTGCTTGCTGGCGCCCATGATCGCGGTGGCGGCGAAGGCCGGGACCGATGGCTGGCATACCGCCATCATGTGCGCGCCTTCACCGATATGCTCGAGGAAGCCAGTCAGGTAATCGATGTAATCGTCGAGGTCGAAGGTGCCTTCGGCCAGCGGCACATACTTCGCATCGGCCCAGTCGGTGATGTAGACCACGCAGCGTTCGAGCATGCGTTCGACCGTGCCTCGCAGCAGCGTGGCGTAGTGCCCGCTCATCGGTGCGACGATCAGCAGGCGCGGCGCATTCTTGGGCAGGCCATCGTGGGTGAACATCTTGAGGTCACCGAACGGGCGCGTAACGACCGTTGTTTCCTTGACCGCATGAGCCGTGCCGTCAACGTGGACGACCTTGATGCCGAACGCGGGCTTGCCGCGCGGCGCTGCTGCATGCGCGAACACATCGAGCGCGTTGGCGAGGGTCTGCGAGGGGCCGACGCCCGCCCACGGGTTGCGTGGATCGGTCAGCGCATCGGCCATCATCGAGGCCCAGGCGCTGCCCGCGTTCATCAGCGAGCGCTGAATTTCATAAGCCTTGTAGAGCACTGCGAACACCTTCTGATTATGGCCTGCCCAAAGAGCGGGAGTCGTTTGTATACAGATTGCCGCGATTCGATTGTTTGTGCAACGCAACAAATATCCGGTCATGTTGCGGGTTCCCTAACCGCCCCCTTTCGGTAATCCCCGCCATCGGCTAGGCACGCGGCCATGGACGAGGAAACCAAGAGCCCGCCGACCGCTGCCGAGCCCGCCCCCAAGGCCAAGACCCTCGGGCCGCTGCGCATGATCTGGCGCGAGGCGCTGAAGTATCCCCGCCAACTGGCATTTGCAGCACTGGCGCTGCTGACGACCTCGGCAGCCACACTCGCCATTCCATCGGGCTTCCGCCTGATCATCGACAAAGGCTTTGCCGCCGGCGCCAATGTCGATGACCTGGGACGCTGGTTCCAGTATCTGCTGCTGATCGTGCTGGTTCTGGCGATCGGCACGGCTTGCCGCTTCTACTTTGTTTCCTGGCTGGGTGAGCGCGTGGTCGCCGACATCCGCCTGCGCGTGCAGCAGAATCTCTTGCGCCTGCCGCCGTCCTTCTTCGAGACCAACAGCCCGAAGGAAATCTCCTCGCGGATGACTTCGGACACCGCCATCATCGAACAGGTGGTAGGCACGACGGTTTCGGTCGCGTTGCGCAACACGATCACGGCCATCGGCGGCCTCGGTTACCTGTTCTACCTGGCGCCGAAACTGACGGCGATCCTCATGGTCGGCATCCCGCTGGTCGTCGGCCCGATCGTGTTCTTCGGGCGGCGCGTCCGCAATGTCTCCCGGTCGAGCCAGGATCGCGTGGCGGGCATCGGCGTGATCGTGGCCGAAGTCCTCGGCGCAATGAAGATCGTGCAGGCCTTTGGACAGGAGAAGCGCGAGCTCGAGCGTTTCGGCGAGCGCGTCGAGGCGACCTTCCAGACCGCGCTTCGCCGCATAAGCCTGCGCGCGGTGATGACCGCGATCGTCATCCTGCTGGTGTTCGGCGGGATCACCATGCTGGTGTGGGAAGGCGCCGTCGGCGTCGCACAGGGGACAATCAGCGGCGGCACCATCTTCGCCATCGTCATCACGGCAGGCCTTGTTGCCGGTGCGGCAGGGGCCTTGTCGGAAGTCTATGGCGATCTGCTGCGCGGGGCCGGCGCTGCCGGACGGCTCAATGAACTGCTTCGCGAGGAGCCGGAAATCTCGGCCCCCGCCCGCCCCACGGCCCTGCCCGTGCCGCCGCGCGGCCAGATCGCGTTCCAGAACGTGACCTTCCGCTATCCTTCGCGGCCCGAAGTCCTCGCCCTCGACGACTTCTCGTTGACGGTCGAGCCGGGTGAAACCGTCGCCATCGTCGGCCCGTCAGGCGCTGGCAAGTCGACCCTGTTCCTCCTCGCCCAGCGCTTCTACGATCCGCACGGCGGCATGATCCGCATCGACGGCGTGCCGCTGACCAGCGCGGACCCGGCCGAAATCCGCGCGCGCACCGCGCTCGTCCCGCAGGACGCCACGCTGTTCGCAGCTTCGGCGCGCGACAACCTGCGCTATGGCAACTGGCAGGCCAGCGACGAGGCCATCTGGGAAGCAGCCCGCGCGGCCAATGCCGAACAGTTCCTGCGTGATCTGCCGCAGGGCCTCGACACGTTCCTGGGCGAGGACGGCGCCCGCCTCTCTGGTGGCCAGCGCCAGCGCATCGCCATCGCCCGCGCCGTGCTGCGCAATTCGCCGATCCTGCTTCTTGATGAAGCGACCTCCGCGCTCGACGCCGAAAGCGAGCGGCTGGTCCAGGAAGCGCTCGACCGGCTGATGCAGGACCGCACGACGCTGGTCATCGCCCACCGTCTCGCCACGATACGCGCGGCGGACCGCATCGTGGTCATGGATGCCGGCAAGATCGTGGAACAGGGCACCCATGCCAGCCTGACGGCGGCGGACGGGCTCTATGCGCGGCTCGCCCGCCTGCAGTTCGAAGGGCTTGCCGCCTAACACCTTGACTTGATGCTGCACTGCGGCAAACGCTTGGGACATCATGGACACGATCGTCACCGCCATTCTGCTCGGCATCGTCGAGGGCCTCACCGAGTTCCTGCCGGTCTCCTCGACCGGGCACCTCATCCTCGCCACCGAGCTGTTCGGCTATGACGCGCACCAGTGGGCGATGTTCAACGTCGTCATCCAGCTGGGCGCGATCCTTGCGGTGGTGGTGCAGTACTGGCGCACGTTCTGGGCCGTGGGCATGGGCCTGCTCAAGCTGAACCCCGTGTCGCTGCGGTTCCTGCGCAATCTGCTGGCGGCTTTCATTCCCTCCGCAATTCTCGGCCTTGCCCTGAAAGACTACATCGACGTGCTGCTGGGCAGCCCCGCCGTGGTGTGCTGGGCGCTGATCGTGGGCGGGGTGGCGATCCTGCTGATCGAGCGCAGCGCGAAGACTGGCGAACTGACCGGCATTGGCGAACTGCCGCTGCGTCAGGCCCTCGGCGTGGGCGCCGCGCAGTGCCTGGCCATGGTTCCCGGAGTCAGCCGGTCCGGCGCGACGATCATGGGCGCGCTCGCCATGGGCATCGAACGCCGTACTGCGGCCGAATTCAGCTTCTTCCTCGCCATCCCGACAATGCTCGGCGCCACTACGCTCGAACTGCTCGACAACCGCGATGCCCTGATGACCGGCACCATGGGTGTGGGCTGGACCGAGATTGCCATCGGTTTCGCCGTATCCTTCGTGGTCGCGCTCGCGGTTATCAGGATGTTCGTGGCATATGTCAGCAAGTCCGGCTTCAGGCCCTTTGCGTGGTACCGCATCGTGGCTGGCGCCATTGCACTCGTCTGGCTCGGAGCGCGCTAGCTCCCGATAGCCCGGTAACGCCCCACCGCATTTGCGGAACCAAGTTCATCGTCGGGATTTTAACCGACAACTGAACTTCAAAGGGGTACTTACCATGGGCCTTATCATTCTTCTCGTCGTCGGCGGCATTCTTGGCTGGCTTGCCAGCATCGTGATGCGCACCGACGCGCAGCAGGGCATCTTCCTGAACATCGTCGTCGGCATTGTCGGCGCGCTGCTGGGCGGCTTCCTTCTCGCTCCGCTGATCGGCGGCGGTTCGATCACCGACGGCATTTCGGCCGGCACGCTGATCGTTTCGTTCCTCGGCGCCCTGATCCTGCTGGCGATCGTGAACCTCGTTCGTCGCGGCTCGGTTCGCTAATCGGCGAAATTCCAACTTTCAACCTGAAGGCGGTCACTTTGGCCGCCTTCTCCATACCTGAAGGGGACTGACATGAAGGCAATTTTCAAGGGCGCGATGATGGCGTCTGTCGTGGCGATGGGCCTTGGCCTTTCGGCTTGCGACAGCGCGCAGGAAAACGCCGCCGAAGATCAGGCTGGCGCCGTGCGTGAATCGTCGGAAGCCGCTGCTGACACCATGGAAGACAAGGCCGACGCCATGGGCGGCGCTTCGGAAGACGCCATGGAAGCCAAGGCTGATGCCGTCCGCAATGCCGGCGAAGCCAAGGCCGACGCCATGGAAGACAAGGCCGACACGATGGACAAGACCCCGGGTTGATCCCGCTCTTTTCCGCCTAACGGCCAAGGAAGCCCGGCGCACCCTGGAAGGCGCCGGGCTTTTTGCTGTCTGCTAGACGGCGTGCGACCTAGACAGGCGTCGCGCCCGAACCGCGCCCGCCGCGCAAGTGATACTCGAGCGTGCCTCTATGGAGGACGTCATCGACGTCGATCACCGCGGTGTTGGCATAAGTGAACCCGGCGCCGAGGCCGCGATAGAGCCGGTCGAAGTCGCGCTCCACGGTCTGGTGATAGAGGTCCGCGAAGCTCTCGATCACGAAGTAGGTCGGCTGCAGATCATCGATCACGTAATCGGTGCGCATGACGCGGTCGACATTCAGCATGATCCGGTTGGGCGATTGCCCTTCAAGCGCGAATACGGCTTCTGCCGGTCCCGAAAGAATGCCGGCGCCGTAGACCTTCGGCATGCCGTCCTCCATCACCAGCCCGAATTCCACCGTATACCAATAGAGCGCACCGAGCGACTTGAGCCGGTTGTGGCGCATCGCTTTCCATCCGGCGCGGCCGTACTCCTGCATGTAATCGGCATATGTCGGGTCGGTCAGCATCGGGACGTGGCCGAACACGTCGTGGAAGACATCGGGCTCCTGGATATAATCGAAAGCCTCGCGCGTGCGGATGAAGTTGCCTGCCGGGAAGCGCCGGTTAGCCAGGTGCCAGAAGAACACGTGATCCGGGATCAGCATCGGCACCGGCACCACGCTCCAGCCGGTCAGCGCGCCGAGTTCCTCGGACAGGCGGCCGAAGTCCGGCACTCCACCCCGGCTAAGGTCCAGCCGCTCCAGCCCGCGCAGGAACGCACTGCACGCCCGCCCCGGCAGAACCTCCATCTGCCGGGCATAGAGATCGTCCCAGATTGCGTGCTCCTCGGGAGCATAGCGCCGCTGGGCGGTCTCAAGCCAATCCTCCCCAACCCGCGCTGGACGTTTGAGCGGCGCGGTGTAGACCCCTTCCGGCAGATCGGGCAGTCGCGAAAAGTCCGTGGCAAGGCTGGCAGTGCTCATCGTCTCTCAATCTGGTTTCGTATGCAACCATTAGCACGGTGGCTCCCTTCCGGCAAATCTCGCCGTCAGTCTCTCCTCGCTTGACTTTGCCCTGATTCTCCCCCAACGGCCCCACCCTGTGACGGCGGCGTGGAAACGCGCCGCCACATTCGTTTTCAGATTCGCGCGCGAAAGTTCAGGATAGAGCCATGGCAAAGCCCACCACCGTCAAGATCCGTCTGGTCTCGACCGCTGACACCGGCTTCTTCTACGTGACCAAGAAGAATCCCCGCAACACGACCGAGAAGATGACCTTCCGCAAGTACGACCCGGTCGTGCGCAAGCACGTCGAGTTCAAGGAAGCGAAGATCAAGTAATCAGCGCATCTGCGCTTTACCCGTGAAGCCCGTCCCGCCATTTTCGGAACCGGGACGGTTCACGGCGAGTTCAACGCCGACACTGCAAGGAACGGCGATGAACATGATCAAGACCTCGATTCGCAAGCTGGGCCGTCCTATGGCGGCCCTTTCGCTTGCCTTCGCTGCGGCCACGCCCGCAACGCTTCTCGCGCCGACTGTGGCGCTGGCACAGGCCTCCGACATCGACCGCGCGGTCTCTGCACTGCGCGGCATTTCGACGCTGCGCGCAAATTTCACGCAGACCGACCGTTCGGGCCAGAGCGTTTCAGGCGTGCTGACGATGAAGCAGCCCGGCAAGATCCGCTTCCAGTACCAGAAGGGCGTGCCGCTGCTGATCGTGGGTGACGGCAGGGCGCTCACCATGATCGACTACGAAGTGCGCCAGGTGCAGCGCTGGCCGATCAAGAACAGCCCGTTGGGCGCGTTGCTCGATCCCAACAAGGACGTCGCACGCTTCGCCAAGCAGCTGCCCACCGGCGATCCGGGCGTGATCAGCCTGCAAGTGCGCGATCCCAAGCACCCCGAATACGGCACGATCACCATGATCTTCGTCCGTAACGGCAATGCACCAGGCGGCCTGCAGCTTGATTCGTGGGTTGCGCTCGATTCGCAGAACAAGCGCACCACGGTGCGCCTCTCGGGCCACCAGTACGGCGTGGCGGTGAACGACAGCACCTTCCGCTGGACCGACCCGCGCCGTCCCGTGACGCGCTGAGCCGACTCACTTGTAAAACCTGCTCCCCCGCGAAGGCGGGGGGCCTTCATCGGCTTGCGCGGACGTTTCGTAACCCCCACAAGGTCCCCGCCTGCGCGGGGACGCGTTTGCATCCTGAAAGAAGCCGGCACCACCCGTCGCCCCAGATCGTCGCCTTACCCATCAACCGTTCACCCCCTGCGACAAGCTGCGACAAACCTGCAGCCCCCGTTCATCGGGGCGCAAGCGAAACGGGCCTAGAACGATTTTCGACGAGGCGGTCGAGGCGGGTTTCCCCCCTGTTGCCCGGTCTCCTGGAGACCGCAGCGTCAAGCGTGACGAACGCAAATGGAACCCTCGGACCAATGCCCCCGGTCCGAGGGTTTTGCGTTTGGGGTCCGGGAGTTCCCCCAGAGACGGCTGCGGATAGCGGCTTTCTGCGCTTCCGGTGCTCACGACCCAAAAGGTCGCTGCGCGCCAGTTCTCGAAATCCACCATCCTCGCTCGCCCCTGAGGAAACCCCGAACCCCAAACCCAGCGTAAATCCATCGTCACCCTGAACTTGTTTCAGGGTCCATTTCTCCGCATAAGCGTTGGCGCGATTTCAAAATCAACGGTGCAAGGTCATGGACGACTCGACACGACGATTGGGCAGTCGGTTGTAATGACCACCATTGAGGCCGTAACCATGATGCACAACCCTCCCCATCCCGGCGAACTGCTTCGTGACGAAGTGATCGAAGCGCTGAACCTGTCCGTCACCGAAGCCGCCAGCCGCCTTGCGATGTCGCGCGTCGCCCTCTCCCGCGTGTTGAACGGCAAGGCCGGGATCAGCCCCGTTCTGGCACTGCGACTGGAGCAGGCAGGCGCAAGCACCGCACGGGCGTGGCTGGCGATGCAGGCGAACCATGACCTGTGGCGTGCTCGCCAGCACGAGCAGCCGGTTGTGCGGCGGTTGTAGGAAACGGCTTGAGGGAAAGCGATCAAATGCGCTGCTTTCAAGTACTTCTGCATGGGCGCCTGATCTGGATTGGGAATGCGCCAGCACTGCCTACGGATACCGCGCAGCCAGCCGGATTCATGTGCAGTCACTTTGTGTTGGCATCCAACCAAGAAGCAGCCATCGAAAAGGTAGGAGTTCGCGTTACGCGCAACTTTGACCAAAAGACCCGCTGGTTACGCGAAGGCAAAGTGGGATTAACGCTTGAGGTGGAAGAAGTGTCGCAAGCCTCACTGCTAAGAAGCCTTTGGCCCGCGAACCAAGGCTTTGTATTCTACACGGACGAATAAGTGCACCTCCGTCACCCTGAACTTGTTTCAGGGTCCATCTCTCCGCAGCCACGTCCGCCTGAGTCTGAGAAATGGATGCTGAATCAAGTTCAGCATGACGAGGGGAGGGCAGAACCCGCCTCGCCCACCCCACATCCCATCTAGCAATCGCCCCCCTGCAACCCTAAAGCAGCGCCATGATCTCGGTTGCCACATGGAACATCAATTCGGTCCGCTTGCGCGCCGATCAGGTCGAACGCTTTCTCGTGCAGGAAGCACCCGATGTGCTGTGCCTGCAGGAGATCAAGACGCCGGAAAACCTCTTCCCGCACGAGGTGTTCGAGAAGCTTGGCTATACCCATCGCGCGGTCCATGGGCAGAAGGGCTACCACGGCGTCGCCACGGTCAGCCGCATCCCGTTCCGCGATTTCAGCAAGCATGACTGGCAGGACAATGGCGAGGCGCGGCACATCGGCGTCGAACTGCTTGGGGTGGGCAACGGCCTGATCATCGAGAACGTCTATATCCCCGCAGGCGGCGACGTGGCAGACCGCGAGGTGAACCCCAAGTTCGGCCAGAAGCTCGATTTCCTCGAGCGCATGACCCGCTGGGCCGAGAAGATCGAGCGGCCGACGCTGATCACCGGCGATTTCAACATCGCGCCGCTGGAATGCGACGTCTACGATCACAAGGCGCTGCTCAAGGTCGTCAGTCACACGCCAATCGAGGTAGAGACGCTGCAGCGCTTTGCCGATGCGCATGGCTGGGTCGATCTTGGCCGCAAGCACATCCCCGCGCCGGAACGCAACTATTCGTGGTGGTCCTACCGCTCGTACTGGCGTGCCAAGGACCAGGGCCGCCGGCTTGACCACATGTGGGCCTCGCCCGAGGCTGCCGCGCAGACGCGCTCGCACCGCTTCGTCGAAGAGACGCGCAAGTGGGAGCAGCCTTCGGATCACATCCCGCTGATCACCGAGCTGGATCTGTGAGCGAATCCCGGAATGTAGCAAAAGCGCTTGACGCGCTTCGCCACGGTTGGGCGATCCGGGTGACCGGCGCGGACGGCGCGCTCGACCTGCTGCCTGCCGAAACCGCTTTCGCCCAACCCGGCATCTATGCCGCGCGACTGCTGATTTCCGCCGCCCGCGCGGCGACGCTGAAGCTCGCTAACCAACGCGACGCCGCCGTGCCCGAAGCCCCGGTGATGATCCATGGCGCCGAACCATTCAGCCTTGGCTCTGCACGCAATCTGGCCGATCCGGCGAAGGACCTCGGCAGCCCGTTGCGCGGGCCCTTCAAGGCCGATCCGATCGAGGCGCATGATGCGGCCGTTGCCGCCATGGAACTGGCCCGTCTGGCAGGGATCCTGCCCGCTTTCCTGATCTCGACCGGCGTCGAGATCGCGGCGGAGGTATCGGCGGCCGATCTTGCGGCGTTCAAGGACCCGCTCAATCTCACCCTCCAGGCCCGCGCCCGCCTGCCCGTCCACGCCTGCGAACATGCTGAAATCGTGGCATTCCGCGCCCGGGATGACTTGCGCGAGCATGTGGCGCTGGTGATCGGCACGCAGACCAGCGAGCGCGAGCCGGTGGTGCGGCTGCACAGCGAATGCCTGACCGGCGACATTCTCGGCAGCCTCAAGTGCGATTGCGGCCCGCAGCTTGATGCCGCCCTTGCCCGCATGGCCGAGGAAGCCAATGCGGGCGGCTGGGGCGTCCTGCTCTACCTGCGGCAGGAAGGCCGCGGCATCGGCCTGATCAACAAGCTCCGCGCCTATGAGCTGCAGGACCAAGGCTTCGACACGGTCGACGCCAACGAACGCCTTGGCCTGCCGAGCGAAGCGCGCGACTTTCCGGTGGCGGCGCGGATGCTCGACCTGCTCGGCGTGCGTTCGATCCGCCTGCTGACCAACAATCCGCAGAAAGTGGCGACATTGCAGGCACTTGGAGTGGAGGTGACGGAGCGTCTGGCGCACCAGCTCCCCGCCAACCCCCACAACCAGCGCTATCTCGATACGAAGCGAGATCGGACCGGTCATCTGCTGCGTTAGAACGCGCGCCACGCGATCAGCAGCACCGCAGCCGCGATAATCGCCGCGAACAGGAGGGCATAGCCCATGTCCTTGACGGTGAACTTGTCCACGTTTTCAGAGCGAAAGAGCCGGTAGCCACGCTCGGCAGCGGGGTTGCTGGCGACGAGCGCGACGTCGAGCGCGCTGGCTTCGGAGCGGAACCAGTTGACCATGAGTTGCCGCTCCTCCGGCGTGACGTCGGGGTAGGCGGCGAGGAGCGCCTCGACGTGGGCGCGGCGAGAGTCGACTGCTTTCGCAATCGTGGAAGTGTTTGACATTGTGGGATTCCTGACATGCGTTTGAACTGCGCCCGAGGGGCGCGGGGCTCAGGTCAGGAAAGTGGCGGTGCCCTGGGTGCTGGCAGCAGCGCGAGCGGCTGTGGTGCAGGCGGCGCGGTTTGCGGGGGCCAGAAGCCTTCGTGCTGGACGAGCGGCACAGGCGCAAGCCTTGGCGCAAGGACGACCGGCGGCGGGGGCGCCATCGGCACGACAGCGCGTTGAATCTGCGCGGCTTTGCGCGGTGCCACCGCCATGTCCACCGTTGCCGCACTGAAGGCCGAGCCGTGACGCACGGTCACGGGTGCCTCGAAGGGGACAAGCGCGTGGGTCAGGACAGTGAGGGCGAGAAGGATCGCCCAGAGCCGTCCGCCCAGCCTCAGGAGGGCCGGACTCTGCATTTCCAACTCACCCTAGACTCTCGAAGGCAGAGGGGCAACTCCGCCCCAACTCGGCGCGACTCTAGCGGGACTCGAAGCGGCTGAGGCCCGAGCCCAGGGTGTTCGCCCCGAGCGCCAGCTTGTCGCCCGACCAGTCCGCGACGAAGGCCGACGAACGACTGACCCCCGGCGCGAACCGCGCATCATTTCCAACAATGGCGAGGCCGGTCGCAGGGTGTGCCTTGCCCTCGGCGGCGATGGCGATGAAGGCGCTGTAGTTTTCCTTGTCGAGTCCCTGGACGAAGACATTGTCGGCAATGCGACCGGTTGCCCCAGCGGGCAGGTCGATCATATAGTTCGTTGTTTTTCCTGCTGTATCGTCAAAACTGGACTGGGTGACCTCCACCCGACCCGCGCGGCTCTTGACGTAATGCCCGCCGCGCCCCGCTTCGAAGCGGCTGCGGCGGATGGTGACGCTGCCGTAATCGCCGAAATAGACCGAGTGGGCGCAGGAAAGGCCGCGATCGCACCGGCCAAGACGCGAAAAGGTTGATTTCTCAATGAGAACCGCGCCGGCGGGGTCGTCGGCGGAGAGGATGCCCTGCTCGCTGTCGCGGAACCATGACTGGCGCACGGTGAGGTTGCCGCGTTCCAGCCGGATGCCCGAGCCATTGGCATCGGGCACGCGGATGTTCTGGAAGATCAGGCCTTCGACCGTGGTCGAGCGTCCGCGCGCGACGATGACCGCCTTGCCCTCGCATGCCGCGCCGTCGAACACCGTCTGCCCCGGCACTTGCGCGACGAAGCCGATGTCGCCCGCCTGCTGCACCGCGCAATCGCGATAGACGCCGGGTTCGATGCGGATCGTGCCGGTGCCTTCGCCGATGGCGTTCACCGCCTGCTGGAGCGCGGCATAGCTGCGGCCGGTCTCGACCACCGTGTATGGCGAGCGCTGGCCCTGTGCGAGCAGCGCGGTGGCCGGAATCGTTGCAATCACCGCGATCCCGAGGAGGAAGACGGCAAGGCGCTGGCCACGGTGGCGGCGCTCTCTGGAGGCGAACGGGTTCATCATGCGCATATCTGTTCCCCGGCGATTTCGAATGCCGGGGTAGCGCGGAATGATTGACAGGCCCTTGCGTTCCCGCAGGAACCGGGGACCTGCCCGAAGTTACAGGATCAATCCTTCCTGCCCCAGCGCCACTTCCAACCGCCGCGCGTGCGCCTGGCGGAGACCGAGAACACGATTGCCGTGGCGACGATGAAAAGTGCGAAGCCCAGCGTGCGCAATCGGCCGTCGCCACTGTCATCCAGCAGCTTCACCAGCGGCAGCAGAGCGATATAGCCACCGATCAGGGCCCAGCCCTGCCAACGCAGCGGCAAGCCCGCGCCATAGCCAAAGCGCTTGGGCGCGAACCATGCGCCGTCGTCGGTGGCGGGCGGTTGGGACTTAGGCGGCCGGGTGGTGTAGCGGGCATCAACCATCGCTGTTCTCCGTGTCGATTTTCGGCGGCCGCCCGCGCTTGACCGGCTCGGCCGCGGCGAGCTTCACGCCGCGCCGGGTCAGGGCCTCGCGCAGCAGCACTTCGATCTGGGCATTGGCCGAGCGCAAGTCGGCCGAGGCCGTGCGCTCGATCGCGGCGAAGAGCGCCGGATCGATGCGCAACGGAAAGGCCTTCTTTGGACTCGGCGCCATCCCGAACGCCTTACTGGTAGAGCGTGCCGGTGTTGACGACCGGCTGGGTATCGCGCTCGCCACAGAGCACGACCATCAGGTTCGAGACCATCGCTGCGCGGCGTTCGTCGTCCAGCTCGACCACGTTCTTTTCCGAAAGCTGGGTCAGCGCCATTTCGACCATCGAGACTGCGCCTTCGACCAGCTTCTTGCGCGCCGAGATTACCGCTTCGGCCTGCTGGCGACGAAGCATGGCTCCTGCAATTTCAGGTGCATAGGCAAGGTGGGTAAGACCGCATTCGTCAACCGTGATGCCTGCAAGCACCAGTCGCGCGTTGAGTTCGGTGCGCAGTTCGGCGTTGATCTGATCGTGGTGGCCTCGCAGCGTGACTTCGTGGTGCTCGATATCGTCATACGGGTAGCGCGAGCCGATCGAGCGCACCGCGCTTTCGATCTGGACGAAGACGAAGGCCTTGTAGTCATCGACGTCGAACAGGGCCTGCGCAGTATCGGATACGCGCCAGACGACGTTTGCGGCAATCTCGATCGGATTGCCGCGCAGGTCGTTGACCTTGAGCTTTTCCGAGACGACGTTGTTGGCGCGTACCGAGATCTTGGTCTTGGTCATCCACGGCCAGACCCAGCGCAGCCCGTGGTTGCGGTCCGTGCCACGATAGGAACCGAACAGGTTGATCGCGGCGGCCTGATTGGGCTGGATCATGTAGAAGCCCGAGGCCATGAACACGATGGCGACCGGCAGCGCGGCAATCGTGGCAATGAAGCCCGGCACGGCATCTTCCGACGGATTGCCGCTGGCAAACCCGAGGACCCGTGCAGTGGTGAGGATCACCAGCACGACCATGAGGATCAACATGAGATAGCCGCTGATCGACCAGGCCCCGGTTTCGGTGCTGGCGGAATGCGTCTTCGACTCGGACATCGGAGATTCCCCTTAAATCTGATATCACATTAATATCAGATTCGGATTCAGGTGCAAATGGTTTCGGATTCCTGAGGGGCGTAGCGTTGCTTGCCCACTCCCAACCCCTCCCGCAGGCAGGAGGGGTTGGGGGTGGGTCGGTTTAAACACCCCCCTTGCAATCCGGACCGAATCACTCCACATTAGCGGAGCGGACCGGGCCCCTCTGGCGCGGCGTTCTGGCCATACTGGCAGTTCGCTTCGTGATGTCGGACCGCATCGGGTAATGCCGATGCCATGCGGGTCCGGGTCTCTTCCCCCTCCTTTCGGACTTTGGCCTCGCAGGCTTCGGCATTCCCGATCGTAGCAATTGCTCGACTAGGGAGCTTTGACATGTCCGCGTGGCTGAAGATGTCACGCTCTGCCCAACCGGCAAGGTCGAGCCGGGCCCGCATCGGCAGGAAATCGAAGCAGGCCTGCGCCATCGCGGTGCGGCCCTCGCGCTCCAGACGCTCGACGAGGATCGCGTGCATGGCATGGAGGTGGCGCACGTCGGATGCGGCGTATTCCTGCTGCGCATCGGACAGCACCGGCCCACCCCAGTCGCTCGACTGCTGCTGCTTGGAGATTTCCTTTCCGAGCAGTTCGCGCACCAGGTCCTTGAGCCCGTGGCGATCGGTATAAGTCCGGACCAGCTTCGAGGCGATCTTGGTGCAGAACACGGGCGCCGCGACCACGCCGAGGTAATGCTCGATCGCGGCAAGGTCGAAGCGGGCGAAGTGGTACAGCTTGACCCGCGAAGGATCGGCCAGGACAGCCTTCAGATTGGGCGCCGCATAGCTGCTGCCCGGTGAGAAGCGGACGAGGTGTTCGTCGCCCTGCCCGTCCGAAATCTGCACGACGCAAAGGCGATCACGCGGTGTGATCAACCCCATCGTCTCGGTATCGACGGCGACGGCACCCGGCGCAAGCACGCCTTCGGGGAGGTCTTCTTCATGGAAATAAACGGCCATTCCTGTCGCTTAGGGCGTTGGGCAAGGACCCGCAAGCTTTCAGTCCCGCCCAGACAAGTGCAAGGAGGAAAAGACGTGGCCCGTCACGACCGCCAAGTTGGCGTTTGCGGCATGAAAGTATTGTATTGCGGCCATGCTCCCAGATGGGAGCGCACCACACGCGGTGAATCGCGCAAGGAACGCTCACGCAATTACGGAGCGAGAGCCGTGGCACTGGACGCCAAGACCCTGACCCATCTAGAACGCCTTGAATCCGAGGCGATCCACATCATGCGCGAGGTCGTCGCCGAGGCGACCAATCCCGTCATGCTCTACTCCGTCGGCAAGGACAGCGCGGTCATGCTGCACCTTGCCCGCAAGGCGTTCTATCCCTCGCCGCCGCCGTTCCCGCTGCTGCATGTCGATACCACCTGGAAGTTCCAGGACATGTATGCCCTGCGCAACAAGATGGCGGTCGAGAGCGGCATGGAACTGCTCATCTACCAGAATCCCGAAGCTGCCGAGAAGGGCATCAATCCGTTCGATCACGGCGCGCTCCACACCGACATGTGGAAGACGGAAGGGTTGAAGCAGGCGCTCGACAAGTACGGCTTTGACGCGGCCTTCGGCGGCGCACGGCGTGACGAGGAAAAGAGCCGCGCCAAGGAGCGCATCTTCTCCTTCCGTACTGCCAGCCACGGCTGGGACCCGAAAAACCAGCGCCCCGAATTATGGAACCTCTACAACGCCCGCAAGAACAAGGGCGAGAGCATTCGCGTGTTCCCGATCTCGAACTGGACCGAGCTTGATATCTGGCAGTACATCCACCTCAACGACGTGCCGATCGTCCCGCTCTACTTTGCCGACGAGCGTCCGACTTATGAGTGGGAGGGCCAGCTGTTCATGGCCGACGACATTCCGCGTCTGGAAAAGGTGCTGGGCTATCGCCCCGAAATCACCATGAAGTCGGTCCGCTTCCGCACCCTTGGCTGCTTCCCGCTGACCGGCGCGGTGGAGAGCACCGCCAAGACGCTGCCTGAAGTGATCCAGGAAACCCTGCTCACCACCACCAGCGAACGTCAGGGTCGCGTGATCGACAAGGATGCCGGTGGCGCCGGCATGGAAGTGAAGAAGCAGCAGGGGTATTTCTGATGAGCACGCAGGACGTTATCTATCAGACCGACGCCCTCATCGCCGAGGACATCAACGCCTATCTGGACCAGCATCAGCACAAGACCATGCTGCGCTTCATCACCTGCGGGTCGGTGGACGATGGCAAGTCCACCCTTATCGGGCGCCTGCTCTATGATTCGAAGATGATCTTCGAGGACCAGCTGGCCGCACTCGAGAACGATTCGAAGAAGGTCGGCACGCAAGGTCAGGAAATCGACTTCGCGCTGCTCGTCGACGGTCTCGCTGCCGAGCGCGAGCAGGGCATCACCATCGACGTTGCCTATCGCTTCTTCAACACCGAGAAGCGCAAGTTCATCGTCGCCGATTGCCCCGGCCATGAACAGTACACCCGCAACATGATCACCGGCGCATCCACCGCCGACCTTGCCGTGATCCTGATCGATGCGCGCAAGGGCGTGCTGGTGCAGACGCGCCGCCATTCCTACCTGTGCCACCTGATCGGCATCCGCAATATCGTTCTGGCCGTGAACAAGATGGATCTGGTTGACTACGACCAGCAAGTGTTCGACGCCATCGTCAAAGAATATGCGGAATTCGCCAAGTCCATCGGGATCGAGAGCTTCACCGCGATGCCGATCTCCGGCTTCAAGGGCGACAACATCACGACGCGCTCGGCCAATACGCCCTGGTATCAGGGCCCCACGCTGGTCGATCACCTTGAAACCGTGGAAGTTCTTTCCTCGGTCGATGCCGACAAGCCCTTCCGCATGCCGGTGCAGTGGGTCAACCGCCCCAACCTCGATTTCCGCGGCTTCTCCGGCTTGATCGCCACTGGTTCGGTCAGGCCGGGCGATGAAATCCGCGTCCTTCCGTCCGGCAAGACCAGCAAGGTCACGCGCGTCGTCACGCTGGATGGGGACCTCGAACAGGGCGTTGCAGGCCAGTCGGTCACACTGTGCCTGGCCGACGAGGTCGACTGCTCGCGCGGCGACGTGATCAGCCTTGCCGACAATCCGCCTCAGGCCGCCGACCAGTTCGAAGCGACGCTCGTCTGGCTCAACGACGAAGCCATGCTGCCGGGTCGCGCCTACTGGCTCAAGCTCGCCACGCAGACCGTCTCGGTCACGGTGCAGCAGCCGAAATACGTCGTGAACGTCAACACGATGGAGCATCTTGCGGCCAAGACGCTCGAGCTCAACGCAATTGGCGTGGCCGAGATCGCCACCGACAAGCCGATCGTTTTCGAGGCCTACAACGATGGCCGCACGCTCGGCGGCTTCGTGCTGATAGACAAGATGAGCAATGCCACCGTCGCTGCCGGCATGCTCAACTTCAGCCTGCGCCGGGCCCAGAACGTGCACTGGCAGGCATTGGACGTGAGCCGCGAGGCCCACGCCACGCTCAAGAACCAGAGCCCCAAGGTGCTGTGGTTCACCGGCCTTTCCGGTTCCGGCAAATCCACCATCGCCAACATGGTCGAAAAGCGCCTGCACGCGCTCGGCAAGCACACCTTCCTGCTCGATGGCGACAACGTGCGCCACGGGCTGAACAAGGACCTGGGCTTCACCGAGGCCGACCGCATCGAGAACATCCGTCGCGTCGGCGAAGTCGCCCGCCTGATGACCGACGCCGGCCTGATCGTGCTCACCGCTTTCATCAGCCCGTTCCGGGCCGAGCGCGAAATGGTCCGCAGTCTGATGGCCGACGGCGAGTTCGTCGAAATCTTCGTCGACACGCCACTCGAAGTGGCAGAAGCCCGTGACGTGAAGGGCCTCTACAAGAAGGCGCGTTCCGGCCAGCTCAAGAACTTCACCGGGATCGACAGCCCCTACGAAGCGCCTGAGGCTCCCGACTTCCGCGTGGATACGACCGCCGAGTCGCCCGAAGATGCCGCCGAACGCATCGTGAATGCGCTTCTCGGGTGGGCCCCGACCATTTAAGCAATCGTCTCTGGCCGGGAGGGAAACCGCCAATGATTCTGTTTCATGGACACGAGGCGCACGCCCGTTCGATCGTCAAGGCGATCAGCTGGCGTACCTTGGGCAGTATCGATACGTTTTTGCTCGGCTGGCTGTTCACCGGCAGCATGAAGGCTGCCGGGGCCATTGCCGGCACCGAGGTGATTACCAAGATTGGACTCTATTACTTCCACGAGCGCGTGTGGAGTTCGATCCACTGGGGCACTCAGCGTCCCCCGGTGGAAGAGGAGGACGCTGCAATCAGCGCCGAAGCAGGCTTGGTCTGACCCCTCAGACCCGGCCGATGCTGCTGTAGGCAAAGCCTGCAGCACGCGCCTCGGTCGGGTCATAGACATTGCGCAGATCCACCAGCACCGGCGCGTTCATAAGGCTCTTCACCCGCGCAAAATCCAGCGCGCGGAACGCATCCCATTCGGTGACAAGGGCAACCGCGTCGGCCCCTGCAACGGCTGCATATGTAGATGCCGCCATGGTCACCTCAGGCAGGATCTCTGCTGCGGCGTCCATGCCTTCCGGATCGTAGGCCACAACTTCGGCCCCCGCATCCAGCAACGTCTGCACGATCGCGATCGAGGGTGCATCGCGCATGTCGTCGGTGTTCGGCTTGAACGTCAGGCCCAGCAGCGCCACGCGCTTGCCGCGGGCGTCGCCGCCCAGCGCCTCGATCACCTTGCGACCCATTGCGCGCTTGCGGCTGTCGTTCACCTTGACCACTGCTTCGACCAACCGCACCGGGCTGTTGTAATCCTCCGCGGTCTTGAGCAGCGCCAGAGTGTCCTTGGGGAAGCACGACCCGCCATAGCCCGGCCCCGCATGCAGGAATTTCGACCCGATGCGATTGTCGAGGCCGATACCCCGCGCCACGTCCTGCACATCGCCGCCGACCTTTTCGCACAGGTCTGCCATCTCGTTGATGAAGGTGATCTTGGTGGCAAGAAAGGCATTGGCGGCGTACTTGATCAGCTCGCTGCTGCGGCGCGAAGTAAACAGGATCGGCGCGCGGTTGAGAAACAGCGGGCGATAGACCTCACGCATCACGCCACGCGCCCATTCCTCCTCGGCACCGATGACGATACGGTCGGGCCGCTTGAAATCGCCGATGGCGGCGCCTTCACGCAGGAATTCCGGATTGGATACCACGGCGAATTTCACATCGGTTCCGCTCTCGCGAATGATCCGCTCCACCTCGTCGCCGGTGCCCACCGGCACGGTCGACTTGGTTACGACAACGGTCGGCGTCCTGATGTTTTCCGCCAGCTCCTGGGCCACGGTATAGACATAGGTCAGGTCGGCGTGCCCGTCGCCCCGGCGCGAGGGCGTGCCGACTGCAATGAAGATCGCAGCAGCATCTTCGATGGAACTGGCAAGATCAGTCGAGAACGACAGGCGCCCGGCCTTGACGTTGGCGGCGACCAGTTCGGCCAAGCCCGGTTCGTAGATCGGCATGACGCCGGAGCGCAGTCGCTCGATCTTGCTCTCGTCCTTGTCGATGCAGACCACGTCGTGGCCGAAATCGGCAAAGCAGGCTCCCGAAACCAGCCCGACATAGCCCGAGCCAACCATTGCGATCTTCATCAAAGCACTCCGTACAGCCCTGCGCTGTTAGCAAGCACTGGCCCATCCCGGAACCCTGCTTGCGGGCGCGCCTCCTAACCGTCTAACCTTGCCGGAACATGACTAGCATTTCCCTGCCCGAAAGCTGGCTGCCGAGCCTCGAACCGGTCCTGCAATCCCCACCCTTGCGCGACCTCGACGCTTTCCTCGACGCCGAAGAACGCATCGGCAAGGAGATCTATCCACCGCGCGATGCGCGCCTCGCCGCGCTGGAGCTGACGCCGCTCGATCAGGTGCGCGTGGTCATCCTCGGGCAGGACCCCTACCACAGTCCGGGACAGGCGCACGGTCTGGCTTTCTCCGTCCGGCGTGGCGTCAAGATTCCGCCAAGCCTCGTGAACATCTACAAGGAACTCGAAGCCGACCTTGGCATCCCGCGCGCAGGCCACGGCAATCTCACGCGCTGGGCGCAGCAAGGCGTGCTCCTGCTCAACAATGCGCTGACAGTCGAGGCAGCAAACGCTGGCTCGCATCAGGGCAAGGGCTGGGAACTGCTCACCGATGCCGCAGTCGAAGCCGTCGCCTCGCGGCCCGAGCCCACCGTCTTCATGCTGTGGGGCAGCCATGCGCAGAAGAAGGCAGCGCGCATCGCCGCGCTGCGGAGCGGCCCGCATCTCGTGCTCAAGGCCCAGCACCCCAGCCCGCTTTCGGCCTACAAGGGCTTCTTCGGCTCGAAACCCTTCAGCCAGGCCAATGCCTTCCTTCAGGCCCATGGGCGCGGCGCGATAGACTGGCGCCTCCAGGAAACCCTGTTCTGACGCAAAAAGCCCCGCCGCAGCGGGGCTTTCACATCGGGATCGGGCCGAAGCTCAGCCCGGAATCGAAGCAGACGCTGCCTGACCGTCACCTTCCGGCGCGGCAAGGATGTCGCGCACGACCTGGCCCTTGGCCACGGTCTGCGTTGCCGGATCGCCCACGGTCGAACGGATCGAGGCTGCTGCGGTACCCGCACGGTTGAGCGCGTCGGTCTCCACGCTGGAACGTGCCGAAGGACCGCCGAACAGGGTTTCCAGCGCCTGCTTGCCGGTTTCCGAATCCTGCGGACGCGGCGCGCCGGGGCTCGGCGGGGTCAGCGCGAAATCGGGCGGCACGACCAGCGGCGCGGCGCGCGTCACGGCCATTTCGTCAGGACGGTCACGGTTGAACAGCGAACCGCCGCCACCGCAGGCCGAGAGCAGGGTCGCCCCCGAGACGACAAGAGCAAGGGCGGCAGCTTTACGCATCATGCATTCTCCGTGGCGGTTTGGTCGCCGCTATCGTTTGGCTTTTCGCGCGATTTGAACGAGCGGGCAAGCAGTATCAGGACACCGAACGTGATCGCCACGTCGGCCAGATTGAAGATCGCGAAAGGCCGCCATTCGCCGATGTGCAGGTCGGCATAGTCGATCACATAGCCCAAGGTCAGCCGGTCATAGATATTGCCCAGCGCCCCGCCCAGCACGAGCCCAAGCGCAAGAATGTCACCGCGCAAGGTCTCGCGCAGCATCCACACCGTCACGCCCAGCGCAATCAGTGCCGTCACGATGATCAGACCGTACCGCATCTCCATCGACGTTGCCGTGAACATGCCGAACGAAACGCCATAGTTCTCGGCATAGCGCAGGTCGAAGAGCGGCAGCAGGTCTATTACCCCCAGATCGCGCAGCATCAGCGGGCCCACCATGACCGCCTTGACGATCCGGTCGACCACAGCAACCAGCAGCGCCAGGCCCAGGCCCTCGATGCGCGGACGGGTCAGCATCAGGCCGCTGCACCTGCGTCAATGGCCGTCACGACCTCGTCGCAACGATCGCACAGCGCTCCGTCTTCCGTGACTTCCGGAAGCAGGCGCCAGCAACGGCCGCACTTGTGGTCGGTGGAACGGGTGACAATCACATCACTGCCCTGCCCGCGATTGACTGTCGCGGTGATGAACAGCTCTGCCAGATCAGCCTCCGGCGCGCCTTCCGGCACGGTCACAACCGCTTCGAGGCCCGAGCCCAGCACCTTTTCCCGGCGCAGCGGTTCGATCGCCTCGTTCACCGTCTGGCGCAGCGCGCGAAGTTCGCTCCAGCGCGCATCGTCCACCGAAACGGCAGGAACCTCAGGCCATTCCAGCAGATGCACGCTGTCGCTGCCCGGATAGCGCGAGGCCCAAACCTCTTCCGCTGTGAACACCAGCACCGGCGCGCCATAGCGGACCAGCGCGTGGAACAGCGTGTCGAGCACGGTGCGATAGGCGCGGCGCTTCGGGTCCGAAGGTGCGTCGCAGTAGAGGCAATCCTTGCGGATATCGAAGAAGAAGGCCGAAAGGTCCTCGTTGCAGAAATCGGTCAGCGCGCGGACATAGGTGTTGTAGTCGAAGTCCTCGACAGCCTGCTTCAGCGTGGCATCGAGCTTGCCGAGCAGGCCGAGCATGTACTGCTCCAGCTCGGGCATCTCCACCACCGGCAGCCGCTCGGCCTCGCTGAAACCGTCCAGCGCGCCCAGCAGGTAGCGATAGGTGTTGCGCAGCTTGCGGTACTGGTCGGCAACGCCCTGGAGGATTTCCTTGCCGATGCGGTGGTCCTCGGTGAAATCGACCGAGAGCGCCCAGAGCCGCAGGATATCCGCGCCGTAATCGCGCATCAGGTCGATCGGGCTGATCGTGTTGCCCAGGGACTTGGACATCTTCATGCCCTTCTGGTCCATGGTAAACCCGTGCGTCAGCACCGCATCATAGGGCGCCCGCCCGCGCGTAGCGCAGGATTCCAACAGCGAGGACTGGAACCAGCCGCGATGCTGGTCCGACCCTTCGAGATAGAGGTTCGCAGGCCACTGCAGATCGGGCCAGCGCCCCGATTCCAGCACGAAGGCATGGGTGGAGCCGGAATCGAACCACACGTCGAGAATGTCGGTGACGCGCTCGTAGTCCTCGAGCTTGTACTTGTCGCCCAAGTACTCCTGCGCCCGCTCCTCATCCCAAGCATCCACGCCCTCGGCCATGACCGCCGCGACGATGCGCGCGTTCACTTCGGGATCGTTGAGATACTGCCCGGTCTTGCGATCCACGAACAGCGTGATCGGCACCCCCCACGCCCGCTGGCGCGAAAGCACCCAGTCCGGACGCCCTTCAACCATCGCGCCGATGCGATTGCGGCCCTTTTCGGGGACGAAGCGGGTGTCGGCGATGGCCTTGAGCGCGATCTCCCTCAAGGTCCGCTCGCCCTGAGCCTGTCGAAGGGCCTCGCCCGGGGCTTCGACAAGCTCAGCCTGAGCGGGACTGGGGGCAATCGCCCGATCCATCGGCACGAACCACTGCGGCGTGCAGCGATAGATCACCTTGGCCTTCGAACGCCACGAATGCGGATAGGAATGCTTGTAATCGGCACTCGCCGCGAGCAACCCGCCCGCCTCGCGCAGGGCCTCACAGATCGGCCCGTCGGGCGCATTGAACTTGGGGTTGATGACCGAGCCCTGCCCGCCGAGCCAGGCCCAGTCCTCGCGATACTTGCCATCGCCCTGCACCGCAAAGACCGGCTCGATCCCATGCGCCTTGCACAGCGCAAAGTCGTCCTCGCCATGATCGGGCGCCATGTGGACAAGGCCGGTGCCGCTGTCGGTCGTGACGAAATCGCCGGGGAGCATCGGGCGCGGCTTGGCGAAGAACCCGCCCAGCGCGTGCATCGGATGGCGGACGATGGTGCCAGCGAGGTCGGATCCTTTGAACAGTTTTCGGGGATGATTTTGCTCGAACGAACCCACGAAGCTCGAGTTATTGTTCGAATAAGCCTCGGCGCTTCGCTCCATCATGGCTTCAAGAAGCGAATTAGCGACAATCAGCTTGCGTCCGCCATATGGCACCAATGCATACTCAACCTCCGGCCCATAAGCCAAAGCCTGGTTCACCGGAATCGTCCACGGCGTCGTCGTCCAGATCACCGCATAAGCGCCGACCAGTTCGGGGATCGGCGACTCAACAATCTCGAACGCCACATCGATCTGGGTCGAGACGATATCCTCGTACTCCACCTCGGCCTCGGCCAGGGCGGTCTTTTCGACCGGAGACCACATCACCGGCTTGGCCCCGCGATAGAGCTGGCCGCTTTCGGCAAACTTCAGCAGTTCGCGCACGATGGTGCCCTCAGCCTGGCTGTCCATCGTCAGGTAGGGGTTGTCCCAATCGCCATTGATGCCAAGGCGCTTCAGCTGCTCGCGCTGCACGTCGACCCACTTCTGGGCATAGGCGCGGCATTCGGCGCGGAATTCCTTCGGCGGAACCTCGTCCTTGTTCTTCTTCTTCTTGCGGTACTCTTCCTCGACCTTCCACTCGATGGGCAGGCCGTGGCAGTCCCAGCCGGGCACATAGGGCGCGTCCTTGCCCAGCAGCGACTGGGTGCGGCAGACCATGTCCTTGAGGATATGGTTCAGCGCATGGCCAATGTGCATGTCGCCATTGGCATAGGGCGGGCCGTCATGGAGAATGAACTTCTCGCGGCCTTTGCGCGCCTCGCGCAGCTTCCGGTAAATCCCCTCGTCCTGCCAGCGCGAAAGAATGACCGGCTCCTTCTGGGGGAGGCCAGCCTTCATCGGGAAATCGGTCTTCGGCAGGAAGACGGTCGGTCGGAAGTCGCGTGGTTCAGTCATGACGGCTGCGCACTAGAGCAATTGCGCACATTGGGGAAGTGGGGCGCTGGCAAGCGGCAACAAGCCTTCAAAGCAAGCACATCGTCACCCTGAACTCGTTTCAGGGTCCATCTCTCCACACGAACAGCAGTTTGATCGGCAACATGGATCCTGAAACAAGTTAGGGATGACAGGGTGACGAGCAGCGGGCCGCTACGCCAGCAACCGCCGCGCTTCGTCGCAATCCCGCCCCATCTGCGCCACCAGCGCATCGAGCCCCTCGAACTTCGCCTCGGGTCGCAGGAAGTGGTGGAACGCCACCTCGATTTCCTGCCCGTAGAGATCGCCCGAGAAATCGAAGAAGTGCGGCTCGAGCAGCTCCTTGGGCGGATCGAACGTCGGGCGGATTCCAAGGTTCGCCGCGCCTTTGAGCACGCACCCGTCAGGCAGGCGCCCCGTAACCGCATAGATGCCGTAACGCGGGCGCAGATACATGCCGATGTCGAGGTTCGCGGTGGGGAAGTTGATCGTCCGCCCCAGCTTGTCACCATGCTGCACCATGCCGCGGATCGCGAATGGCCGCGTCAGCAGCTTCGTCGCCGTCTCGCAGTCGCCCGATTTCAGCGCCTCGCGGATGCGGCTCGATGAGACGACCTCGCCCTCCAGCGTGACCGGCCCCACCGCGCGCGCCGTCAGGCCAAAGCGCGGCCCCTCTTCGCGCAGCACTTGCGCATTGCCGCTGCGGCCCTTGCCGAAGGTGAAGTCCTCGCCCGTCACCACGCCGACCGCGCCAAGATGCCCGACCAGCCCCGCCTCGATCCATTCGAGCGCGGTCATCCCGGCAACGTCCGCGCCGAAGTGGATCACCAGCATGGCATCGGCACCAGCGGCCGCGAACAGCTCCTGCCGCTGATCCAACGTAGTAAGGCGGAACGGCTCGGCATCGGGCTTGAAGTGCCGCACCGGATGCGGATCGAACGTCGCTACGATCGCCGGACGCCCTTCCGCCTTGGCCCAACGGATCGCCTCACCCACCACCGCCTGGTGGCCAAGATGAAACCCGTCGAAATTGCCCAGCGCGACAATCCCGCCACGCATCGCTTCCGGAACCGGCTGCAGACTGTCGAGACGAATCATGCGTCCGCCCTGGCGTACGTGACGAAATCGAAAGCGGGTCTCTCAGCCTGCGCCGGATGCACTTCGCGCGATACCTCTGTCCACTCCTGTCCGAGCGGCTCCATCACGGTATCACCCTCGAACAGCCCACGTACTTCCGTCAATTCCACCCGTTCGGCAAGGGGCATGAACAGGCGGTAGATCTCCGCCCCGCCGACGACGGCAACCTCGCCCTCACCCGCCAGCGTCAGAGCCTGCTCCACGCTCGTCGCCACTTCGGCACCTTCGGCGTTCCAACCGGCATCGCGCGTCAGCACGATGTGGCGACGTCCCGGCAGCAACCCTGGCAGGCTCTCGAAGGTCTTGCGCCCCATGATCATCGGCTTGCCAAGGGTCAGCGCCTTGAACCGCTTGAGATCGGCGGGCAGGCGCCACGGCAGGCCATTGTCCTTGCCGATCACGCCGTTGTCGGCGCGGGCATAGATCAGGAACAGCCCAGCCCTGATTGCGCTCACAGCACCAGCCGCGTCACGTGGCCCATCTTGCGCCCCGGCCGCACCGCCGCCTTGCCGTAAAGGTGCAGGTGGTTGGCAGGGTCGGACAGGATCGCGGGCCAATCGTGCGCATCATCGCCGATCAGGTTGTCCATGACCACGCCCTTGGCCGCCAGCGCGGTCGAGCCCAGCGGCAGCCCGCAGATCGCGCGCACGTGGTTCTCGAACTGGCTGGTGAGCGCGCCTTCGATGGTCCAGTGCCCCGAATTGTGCACGCGCGGCGCCATCTCGTTGAACACCGGGCCGTCAGCCGTCGCAAAGAACTCCAGCGTCAGCACGCCGACATAGCCCAGCGCATCGGCCACCTTCGCCGCCAGCGCCCGCGCCTCTTCCACTTGCGCCAGGATGACCGGCGATGCAGGTACGGTGGAGCGATCCAGAATGCCGCCCTTGTGCACGTTCTCGGCGCTGTCCCAGAAGCGCACTTCGCCCGCTTCCGTGCGCACGAGGATCACCGAGAACTCAGCGTCGAAGGTCACGAAGCCTTCGTAGATCAACGGCTTGCCGGGCAGTTCAACGGCCTCGGCATCAGAAGCCTGCATGATCCGCCACTGGCCCTTGCCGTCATAGCCATCGCGCCGTGTCTTGAGGATCCCCGGCGCGCCGATACTGGCCACCGCGGCGCGCAGGTCCTCCATCGAATCGACCTTGGCCCAGGGAGCAGGCCGCCCGCCGAGTGCTTCGACGAACGACTTCTCGTTCACGCGGTCCTGCGCCACTTCCAGCGCCCTGGCCGGAGGATGGAGCGGCGCATGGGCCGTCACTGCCGCCAGAGGCGTTGCCGCCACGTTCTCGAACTCGTAGGTCACGACCGCGCATTGTGCAGCGAATGCCGCCAGCGCCGGCTCGTCGTCGTACTCGCCTTGCGTGAATGCGGCGCAGACATCGGCGGCAATCGAATCCGCTTCCGGCGCATAGACGTGGCAGCGATACCCCAGGTTCGCCGCCGCCAGCGCAATCATCCGGCCCAGTTGGCCGCCACCGAGGATGCCGATCGTCTCGCCGGGGGGGATCATCAGACTGGCTTCTCCGCCACCGAATCGGTCTGCGCGGTGCGGAAGGCAATCAGCCGCTCGGCCAGCGCCGCGTCAGACGTCGCCAGGATCGACGCTGCAAAAATGCCCGCATTGGTCGCGCCCGGCACGCCGATGGCCAGCGTCCCGACCGGAATGCCGCCCGGCATCTGCACGATCGACAGCAGCGAATCCATGCCTTTCAGCGCCTTGGATTCGACCGGCACGCCCAGCACCGGCAGATGGGTCATCGAAGCGACCATGCCCGGAAGGTGCGCCGCACCACCAGCGCCGGCGATCACCACCTTGAAGCCTTCGGCATGCGCGCCCTTGGCAAAGCTCACCAGCCGATCGGGCGTGCGGTGCGCCGAAACGATGCGGCATTCATGTGCCACGCCGAGCTTTTCCAGCACGGCAGAGGCGTTCTTCATCGTCTCCCAGTCGGACTGGCTGCCCATGACGATGGCGACCAAAGGCTTGTCAGTCATGTCCCCTGCCCCCTTCAGGCTTGCCGAAGCGCTCAGCGCTCCGAGAGGTAATAGCGTTCGATCTCGGCAAGGTTGTCGTCGAGTTCATAGACGATCGGCTGGCCGGTCGGAATCTCGAGGCCGGTGATGTCCTCGTCCGAAATGCCGGACAGGTGCTTGACCAGCGCGCGCAAGGAATTGCCGTGGGCCGAGACGATAACCGTCTCACCGGCACGCAGCGCAGGCGCGATCTTTTCTTCCCAGCACGGCAGCACGCGCGCGATGGTATCCTTGAGGCTTTCGGTCGAAGGCACCGCGATCCCGGCATAGCGCGGGTCGGACGACAGATCGAATTCGCTGCCTGCTTCGAGCACCGGCGGCGGCACGTCAAAGCTGCGGCGCCAGACCTTGACCTGATCGTCGCCATGCTTGGCCGCGGTCTCGGCCTTGTCGAGCCCGGTCAGGCCGCCATAGTGCCGCTCGTTCAGGCGCCAGTCCTTGTCTTCCTGCACCCACAGACGGCCGGCAGCCTCAAGCGCCAGATGCAGCGTCTTGATCGCGCGGGTCTGCAGCGACGTGAAGGCCAGCGTCGGCAGCACGCCCTTGTCCTTGAGCAGCTTGCCTGCGGCGAAGGCTTCGGCCGCACCCTTCTCGGTCACGTCGACGTCCCACCAGCCGGTGAAGCGGTTCTCGAGGTTCCACTGCGACTGGCCGTGGCGAATCAGGATCAGGCGGGGCATCAGGGCATCCTGTAACTGACTTTAAGAAGGAACCGCGCCCCTAGCGTCGGGCGGCCGAATTGGAAAGCCCGGTTTCCGGCGAATCGGGCGATTCGGACTCGGATTCGCTGGCAGATCCCATGGCACGTGCCTGTGCCTTGCGGCGCTTGAGGTTCTCGCGCAGCCGCGCCGCCAGCCGCTCTTCGCGCGTCATCGGGGTTTTTGCATCGTTCATGGCACCCGATTGCCGGTATCGCCGACCAACTGCAAGACTTGAAGGCATTGCGCCGGAACGTCGCTTGACAAAGGGTCATGCCCCCGTCATTAGCGCGCCCCTGCCCACCCCGCCGGTTCGCCGGTGGGAAGTGGCCAAGCGGAAATGGTGTGCTGCTGTAGCTCAGTGGTAGAGCGCATCCTTGGTAAGGCTGAGGTCGGGAGTTCAATCCTCCCCAGCAGCACCATTTCCCCGCAGACACAGCATGGTCTGCCGCAAAAACTTACTTTTGATATATGGAACCTGCCGTAGCGCTGCGGCTTTATGCTGTATTGAACGCGCGTGGGGGCTCCCGGATGCTGTCTAGAGCAGAACTCTCTCCTGAAAGCCTGTCCCACGTCCTTGAACAGAGCACCGATTGCGTAAAGCTGGTCGATCCGCAGGGCAACTTGTTGTGGATGAATCCCAACGGCCTTTGCGCGATGGAAATCGAGGACTTCGACTTACTTAGCGGTCAGGAGTGGGCGGCACTCTGGCCGGAGGATGCCCGCCCGGTGATCCGTTCTGCCCTGGCCGACGCCAGCGCAGGCGGCGTCGTGCGCCTCGAGGCGTTCTGCCCCACCGCCAAGGGCACGCCTCGCTGGTGGGAAGTCAGCCTTTCCGCGGTTCGCGCCCCTGATGGCGAACACGCCGGCTACATCTCCATCTCCCGCGACGTCAGCCAGCTGCATGCCGATCGCGAGGCGCTGAAGATCCTGCTGTCGGAAATGCGCCACAGGCTGAAGAACAGCTTCGCCATGGTCTGCGCCATGTTGCGCACGGTTGCTCGCGGAAACGAGACCCACACGGAGTTTGCCAGCGACATGGTCGCGCGGATCTCGGCCCTTGCCACCGCACAGACCCTGTTTGACGGCGAGACCGACCAATCCGACCTGCATGATCTGCTCTCCACGCTGATTCTCCCCTTTCGCACGGCACAGGGCACGCGGGTCGAGCTTGATTGCGCCGCCAGCCAGGAGGTTGATCGGCGGGAGGCCGACGTGATCTCGCTGGTCGTGGGGGAGTTGACCGTCAATTCCACCAAGCACGGTGCCATCGGGCACGGTGGCAGCATCGCGCTTGACGCGCGCACGGAAGGCGAGGGACTGGAGACGCGCCACGTTATCGTCTGGCAGGAACAGTCCGATCGCCCTGTGGTCGCCAGATCACGCTCGGGCGGACAGGGGCTGACCCTGATCGAGCGGATCTGCGCCGCCCGCGGAGGCACGTTCAGCATCGAGTGGCAGGACAGCGGCCTAGCCGCCATGCTGTCCCTGCCGAGGATAGCCTGATCAGGCCCTGAGGTCGGCCCACTCCGGATGGCGGCGAAACGCCGCTTCCACATAGCTGCACTGTGGCACGATCCTGAAGCCGAACTGCCGCGCGTCTTTCACCAGCGCCTTGACCAGTTCGCCCGCCACCCCGCGACCGCCGATTTCGGTGGGCACCAGAGTATGGTCGGCCACCACCACGTCACCGTTCCGCTGATACGTCAGCCGCCCGATTGCGTCGCTGCCTTCGACCTTGGCGTGGTATTCCCCGCGCGCGCCCTGATCGAGATGAGTGATGCTGACGTCGGCCATTGTGCTTCCTGTCCTTTTGTGACTGCTTGACCCGAAACGCCGCTCCCGACATTGCGGTTTCCGATGAAATTTCTCTCCGACAACACCGCCGCTGTCCACCCCGCGGTCTGGGATGCCATGCGTGCCGCCGATGCGCCCGATTCGGGCTATGACGGCGATGCCCTCTCGCAGCGCATGGACGAGGCTTTCTCCGAGCTTTTCGGCACCGAATGCACCGCGCTGTGGGTCGCCACCGGCACAGCGGCCAACTGCCTGGCGCTCGCCGCGATGGTGCCAGCCCACGGCGGCGTGGTCTGCCACCGCGAGGCGCATATCGAGATGGACGAAGGCGGCGCGCCCGGCTTCTATACCCACGGTGCCAAGCTGATGCTGGCCGAGGGCGAAGGCGCGAAGCTGACCTCGCAGGCGATCGAGCGCGTGATCGACCCCATCCGCAACGACGTACACCAGGTCCAGCCGCACGCCATATCGATCACGCAGGCCACCGAATATGGCCGCGTCTATACGCCAGAGGAAGTCGCCCGCATCGGCTCGCTGGCGCAAGGGCGCGGCCTTGGCCTGCACATGGACGGGGCGCGCTTTTCCAATGCCGTTGCGCATCTGGGCTGCCACCCGGCCGAAGTCACTGCGCAGGCCGGCGTCGACGTGCTGACCTTCGGCTGCGTCAAGAATGGCGGCATGAACGCCGAGGCGCTGGTATTCTTCGACATGGAACTGGCCGATGTTGTCCGTTACCGCCGCAAGCGCGCCGGGCACCTGCAATCGAAGGGTCGCTACCTTGCCGCGCAGGTCCTCGCCATGATCGAAAATGACCTGTGGCTCGACAATGCGCGCGCCGCCAATGCCGCCGCGCAGGAAATCGCGCAGGCCTGCGGATCGCGCGTGTTCCATGCCGTCGAAGCGAACGAGATCTTCGTGGTACTTTCGCCGGCCGAGCAAGCGACACTGCGCGCGCAGGGCTTCGACTTCTACGACTGGACGGCACCCGAAGGTGCCCCGGGCGCCGCGCGCCTTGTCACCGCCTGGAACACCGACCCGGCCCACGCCTCCGCGCTTGCCCGCGCCATCTCCGCGCTGTGACCGAGACGGGACAAGCGGGACACGAATTGCCCGGACAGGCGAAGTTCTGGCAATGGGACGTTGCCGGGCCGTTCTTCCTCGTCGCGTTGATCTGGGGTTCGACCTGGCTGGTGATCAAGGACCAGATCGGCAGCGTGCCGCCAAGCTGGTCGGTGACCTGGCGCTTTACCGCAGCCGCCATCGGCATGGCGGCGCTTGCGCTGGTCCGGCGCGAATCCTTGCGCGTTTCGGACAGCACGCTGAAAGTCGCAGCGCTGCTGGGCCTGCTTCAGTTCGTCATGAACTTCCAATTCGTGTACCGCGCTGAACATCACCTCACCTCGGGCATCGTCGCGGTGTTTTTCGCGTTGCTGATTGTGCCCAATTCGCTGCTTGCTTGGATCGTGCTCAAGCAGCCGGTGACGCGCGGCTTCCTCGTCGGATCGGCGGTGGCGGGGGCGGGCATCGCCCTGCTGCTGCTGCACGAATACCGCATGGCCCCGCCCGAGGGACAAGTCCTGACCGGCATTGCCCTCACCACCGCCGCGCTGTTCAGCGCTTCGTCCGCCAACGTGTTGCAGGCCAGCCCCATGGCCCGCGGCACGCCGATGATCCCCATGCTGGCCTGGGCAATGCTGTTCGGCGCGGCCATGGACGGAGCTTTCGCGTGGGCCGTCGAGGGTCCGCCGCAGTTCGACATGCGTCCCGGCTACATCTTTGGCGTGCTGTACCTTGGTCTGATCGGCTCAGTTGTCACCTTCCCGCTCTATTTCCGCCTGCTTCAGCGCCTCGGCGCAGGGCGCGGGGCCTACAACGGCGTGCTGGTGCCGGTCGTCGCGATGCTGCTTTCCACCGCGTTCGAAGGCTATCGCTGGTCGGTTCTGGCGCTTGCTGGCTCGGCACTGGCGATGCTCGGCCTCGTGCTGGCGCTAAGGGCCCGCAGCCCATCGCGATAGGTCGGATAGGCAGGCTTCCATCCGAGCAGCCGCTTGGCCTTGCCGTTCGCCACGCGCCGGTTCTCGGCATAGAACGCCAGAGCCATCGGCGAAAGGTTCGCCTCCTCAAGCGATTGCATCGGCGGCGGCGCAACGCCCAGCAGCCGCGCTGCCTCCTCGATCACCGCGTTCTGGCTGCAGGGCAGATCATCGGCGAGGTTGTAGACGCCGGCATTCCCGGCAAACCCCGCGATGACGCCGCTGGCAATGTCCTCGACATGGATGCGGCTGAACACTTGCCCGGGAATATCAATGCGATGCGCCTTGCCCTCGGCCACCCGCTCCAACGCACTGCGCCCCGGCCCGTAGATGCCGGGCAGGCGGTACACCCGCACCTTGGGCGATAGCGCCTGCCAGTCGAGGTCCGCCTGCGTCCGCGCCGAACGCCTGCCAGTGCCGACACCTGAGCTTTCGTCCACCCAAGCCCCGCCCGCATCGCCATAGACGCCGGTCGAAGACAGGTAGCCGATGGCCTCGAGCGGCGCGGCAGCAATCGCCCCGCCATAGGCCTGCAATACCGGATCGCCGCCCTCTCGCAGGGGTGGAACGGAGGACAGCACGTGCGTTGCCCGTGCCAGCGTGGCCTCGATCAAGGCCTTGTCACCAAAGGCGATATCGCCTGCGCTGCCCGTGCCCCGCACCGTCCAGCCCCGCGCCCGCAGCCGCGCCGCAAGCACCTGCGCGGTGTAGCCCATTCCGAAGATCAGCAAGTTTCCCATCAAAAGCCTGATAACCGCGATTGCCCCACCGCGCACGCGTTCCTAAGTTCAGCCTCATGAACGATCTCTCCAGCCAGCCCGTCGTCGCCCCACAGGTCATCCCCCCGCAAGTCATTCGGCGCGCGGACTATCGCCCGCCCGAATGGCTCGTTCCCGAAATCGCGCTGGATTTCGCGCTTTCGCTGAACGCGACGAAGGTGCAGGCGACCCTGAAGGTGGCGAAAAATCCTGCGGGCACAGGCACTTCGCTGTTGCGCCTCAACGGCGATGCGATCGAGCCCAAGTCTGTCACGGTCGATGGCCACGCCCACAATGACTGGCACATGGACGGCGCCGATCTCGTGATCGAACTTCCCGGCGATGCCCATGACGTCGGCATCGAAACGCTGATTGATCCTTCGGCAAACACCCAACTTTCAGGGCTTTACGCCTCGAACGGACTGCTCTGCACCCAGTGCGAGGCCGAGGGCTTCCGCCGCATCACCTTCTTCCCCGACCGGCCCGACGTGCTTTCGGTCTATTCAGTGCGGATGAGCGGGGACAAGGCGCTGTTCCCGGTGCTCCTGTCCAATGGCAACCCCACTGCTGCGGGCGACAATGGCGACGGCACCCACTGGGCAGAGTGGCACGATCCCTGGCCCAAGCCTTCGTACCTGTTCGCGCTGGTGGCCGGTGAATTGGTCGCAAACCGCGATAATTTCACGACAAAATCGGGCCGCAAGGTCAATCTTGCGATCTACGTCCGCCCCGGCGACGAGGAGCGCACCACCCACGCCATGCGCTCGCTCATCGCCTCGATGAAGTGGGACGAGGACGTCTATGGGCGCGAGTATGACCTTGACGATTTCAACATCGTCGCGGTGAGCGATTTCAACGCCGGAGCAATGGAGAACAAGGGCCTTAACGTCTTCAATACGCGCTATATTCTGGCCGATCCCGAGACGGCGACCGATGGCGACTACGACGCGATCGAGGGCGTGGTGGCGCACGAGTACTTCCACAACTGGTCGGGCAACCGCGTGACCTGCCGCGACTGGTTCCAGCTGAGCCTCAAGGAAGGCTTCACTGTCCTTAGAGATCAACAGTTTAGCGCCGATCGCGGCTCCGCGCCGGTCAAGCGGATCGAGGATGTGCGGATTCTGCGCGCCGTGCAGTTCCCTGAGGATTCGGGGCCGCTGGCGCATCCGATCCGCCCCGATTCCTATCAGGAAATCAGCAACTTCTACACCGCGACCGTCTACAACAAGGGGGCCGAGGTGATCCGCATGATGACCGTGCTGGCGGGCTTGGAGCGGTTCCTGAAGGGCACCACGCTCTACTTCGATCGCCACGATGGCGAGGCGGCGACCTGCGAAGACTTTGTAAAGGCTATCGAAGATGGCGCCGGGCTGGACCTGAAGCAGTTCCGCAACTGGTACGAACAGGCCGGAACCCCGCGCGTGAGCGTTGCCATGACGCTCGATGCGGCAAATCCAACTCTCGAGGGCGAAGCGGCAACTCTCGGAGGCAGAGGGGTAACTCTCACGCTCAAACAGACAACTGCACCCACACCCGGACAGCCGGACAAGAAGCCGTTCGTGATCCCGCTTCGCATCGCGCTGTTCGACCGCGAGACGGGGAAGCACCACGGCGAGGAACTGATCGTCCTGACCGAGCCGGAGCAGTCCTTCACCTTCGAGGGCTTCACCTCGCTCCCCGTCCTTTCCATCAACCGCGGCTTCTCCGCGCCGGTCGAGATCGTGGCGCCGATGACGACGGAGGACCTCGTCTTCCTCGCCCGCCACGATGATGATCCCTTCGCCCGCTATGAGGCGATGCAGCAGCTGATCGTGCGGCATCTGGTTGGCGCTGTGGCGGGGACGCTGGAGAAGCGCGAGGAATCGCAAGGTGCAATCGGCGCGGCGATGGGCGCGATTCTCGATGACACCGCATTGGACGACCTGATGCGCGGCGAATTGCTGATCCTGCCGGGCGAGGCCTACCTTGCCGAGCAGCTGACCCGCGCCGACCCGACGCGCATCTTTGCCGAGCGCGAGGGGCTCAAGCGCTGGCTGGGCGAGACGCTGAAGTACAAGTGGCTGGCCCTGCACGATCGCGTCTCTGCCGTGCCCTACAGCCTTGCCGCCGAGGCGCGGGGCGCGCGCAAGTGCAAGACGCAGGCGCTCGTCTATCTCGGGGCCGCCGATCCCGCCGAAGCCGCACGCCGCGCCAAGGCGCAGTACGATGCCGCCACCAACATGACCGACCGCCAGGGCGCGCTCATGGTGCTGTGCAGCCTCGAATGCCCCGAGCGCGAAGCGGCGCTGGCCGATTTCCACTCGCGCTTTGCCGGCAACATGCTGGTGATCGACAAGTGGTTCTCGCTGCAGGCAGGCTCGCTCAATCCCAAGGCGACCGAGCATGTGAAGGCATTGGCCGAGCATCCAGACTTCACCATGACCAACCCCAACCGCGTCCGCGCGCTGTGGATGGCGTTTGCGGCCAATGCGCAGGCGTTCCATCGGGAAGGCGGCGAAGGCTATCGCCTGATAGCCGACCTGATCCTGAAGCTGGACCCGATAAACGGCAACGTGGCGGCGCGCTTCGTGCCCTACCTCGGCCGGTGGAAGAAGGTCGAGGAAGGCCGCGCCGCGCTGATGCGGGCCGAGCTGGAGCGGATCGCCGCCGAGCCGACGCTGTCGCGCGATGTGCGCGAGCAGGTGAGCAAGAGTCTGGAGGCGTGAGCGTCGAGGCGCTTACCCATCCGCTTCTCGCTGGCGCCGCCCACGGCTTCCTTGGCCGCAAGGGCGGGGTGAGCACGGGTGACCTTGCGGGGCTCAATGTCAGCTACAGCGAGGATGACCCGGCGCTGACTGCCGAAAACCGCCGACGTGCGGTGGAGGCGGTGCTGCCGGGCGGGACCTTGCAGACCTGCTTCCAGATTCATTCGCCTGACGTGGTGACCGTGACCGAACCTTGGGCCGACGCAGATCGTCCAAGGGCCGATGCCCTGGTAACGGACCGCCCCGGCTTGGTCCTTGGCGTGCTGACCGCAGACTGCGCGCCGGTGCTGTTCGTTGACCAGCGTGCAGGCGTGGTCGGCGCGGCACATGCGGGCTGGAAGGGTGCGTTTACGGGCGTGACCGATGCGACGATTGCGGCGATGGAAGCGCTTGGCGGGAACCGGCAGAACATCGCCGCAGTGGTGGGCCCTTGCATTGCGCAGAAGAGCTACGAGGTGGACGCAGGGTTCGAAGCGCGGTTTCTTGAACAGGCGGGCGAGAACGAGCGCTTCTTCCGGGCCGGGCGCGAGGGCCATGCCTGGTTCGACCTTGAAGGCTATGTCGCCTCGCGTCTGCGCGATGCGGGCCTCACCAAGGTCGGGATGATGGGCGAGGACACGTACGCGCAGGAAGAGCGGTTTTATTCCTTCCGCCGCGCCACGCACCGCCAGGAGCCGGGCTACGGCCGGCAGGTCTCGCTGATCGCCTTGCGCGGCTGAGCCAATGGCATTGCCGGTCCTCTACAGCTTCCGTCGCTGCCCTTATGCGATGCGGGCGCGACTGGCGATTGCGGTCAGCGGCGTGAGCGTGGAGCTGCGCGAGATCAAGCTTTCCGCCAAGCCGCCCGCGATGCTCGAAGCCTCGCCCAAGGGGACGGTGCCGGTGGTGGTCCTTCCCGACGGCGCGGTGATCGAGCAGAGCCTCGACGTGATGCACTGGGCGCTCTTGCAGCATGATCCCGAAGGCTGGCTGGAGCGCGACGATGCGGGGCTGATCGCGCGCAACGACGGGCCATTCAAGCATGACCTCGATCGCTACAAGTATCCGGAGCGGCATGACAGCAATGCGCTGGAGCATCGGGAAAGCGGCTTGGCGTTTCTTGCAGATTTGGATTCGCAGCTCGCCGAGCACGGACAACTGTGCGGGAAAGAGCGGGGCCTTGCCGATATGGCGGTGATGCCATTCGTGCGGCAGTTTGCGGCGACGGACCCTGTCTGGTTCGAGAGCCAGGCTTTGCCGCACCTGCAGCGCTGGCTTTGCGCGCACCTTGAGTCTGCGTTGTTCGCGAGCGTGATGGGCAAGTTCCCGCCTTGGCGCGAGGGCGATTTGCCGGTGGTGTTTCCCTTCCCTTGAGGTGGCGGGCGGCAGTGCTTCTTGCCTACCCCCAACCCCTCCCGCCTGCGGGAGGGTCAAGAAAAAGGGGCTCATTCCGTCCTTCATCAGTGCACGGCCCACTCGGTTCGTCGCACGCTTGGCGCTGCCAGTGCCCGGAATCGGGTTCCCGGGCGGGATCGTTCATCTGCGGGAAAGTTCCGTCGCAACACCGACACCTTTTTGAAGGTCGCAAGGAGCGTTCTCGATGACTACCACTACCCCCCGGCGCGCAAGGCTGATGCTGCTCGCTGCGGCTGCCGCATCGGTTTCGGCCATGGCTGTCGCTCAGCCACAGCAGAACGGGATGCAGGACCCCAACATCATCGTCGAAGGCGAGGTCGTGCCTGATACCTCGGCGATGACCAAGGGTCCCGAGGTCAAGGGTATCATCACCGCGCGCAAGGGCGACAAGATGAAGGTCACTGCCGACGATGGCACCAGCACGATCGTGTTCTTCAACGACGCCACGACGGTGAAGGCCAGCACCGGCCTGTTCGGATCGAAGAAGCTGACGACGGAAAACCTGCTCAATGGCCTGCCCGTGACGGTAAAGACCATGCAGGCGGGCGAGGCGCTGCTGGCCAGCCAGATCACCTTCCGCAACGGTGACTTCAAGACCGCGAAGATGATCCGCAACGGCACCGCGCAAGGCTTTGCCGAACAGACCGCTGCCACTGCCGCGCTCAAGGGCCGCATGGGCGACATCGACAAATACAACATCAAGGCAACGACAAACGTCTACTTCGACACCGGCAAGTATGCGCTGACGCCGCAGGCCAAGGCCGAGCTGTGCCAGACCGCCTCGATGGCAAACGGCACCGAGAACGCGCTGATGCTGGTGGTGGGCTATACCGATTCGGTCGGTGACGAGGAATACAACCAGACCTTGAGCGAGAAGCGCGCCGCCAGCGTGATCAATTTCCTGCAGCAGCAGTGCCGCTGGGCGCCCTACCGCATGCTGACGCCGACCGGCATGGCCGAATCCGATCCGGCGGCGGACAATTCGACCGAGGAAGGCAAGGCGCAGAACCGCCGCGTTGCCGTGAACGTGCTGGTGAGCAAGGCCATCGACGGGCTTTGATCACGTGGGGGCGAGAGGGTGCGTTACACCTCTCTCCTCCCCCTTGCCGTCACCCCGGGCTTTGCCCCGGGGTCCCGCTTCCGGCTTCGGTTGACGCCGTGGCCAAGAAGGAAGCGGGACCCCGGAGCAAGTCCGGGGTGACGTTGTTTCTGCAGGTGAGAAGCGGGGTTAGAGCAGGCCCAGCGCGCGCATTCGCTGCTCCAGCACATCGGGATCGCCGACGAAGTGGTGGACGTGCCACCCCAGCGACCTGGCCGTCGCGATGTTAGCGGCGTTGTCGTCTATGAACAGCATGGTTTCGGGCGCACGACCGAAGCGGCGGGCAGCGAGGTGGAAGATTGCCGGGTCGGGCTTTACCAGCCGTTCGACCGCCGAGATCACGATGTCGCCCATGTGGTCGAGAATCGGGAAGGTCGGGCGGAACAGGCCCCATGAATCGATGCCGAAATTGGTGATCGCGTATTGCGGGACCTGGCGTGCGGCCAGACGCTCGATCAGTTCGTGCGTGCCGGGCACCGGACCCGGCAGGCTGGCAAGCCAGTTGCTGGCGTAGAGCGCAATCAGGTCGGCGTATTGCGGAAACTGCGCCGTGCGGGCGGCGACCATCTGCGCGAAGGACACGCCTTCATCGTGCTGGGCGTGCCAGTCCTCAGTGACGACTTCGGAGACGAATCGGGAGCGTTCTGCGGGATCGGGAATCGCTTCGGCATAGATGCCGGAAAGGTCGAACTGCACCAGTACGCGGCCGATGTCCCAGACTACCACTTCTACGGACATGCCAGCCTCTCGATTCGCGGTCCTGCGATGTGCGGCCCATAAACGACTGCGCCCCCGCGTTTCGGCGGGGGCTGCGTGGCTTTTGCAAAGCCTGCCGGTTTCCGGTGCAGCCCCGCCGTCGCGAGACTGCACCGAAACTGGTGAATTAACCCTGGCGCGCCTTGAAGCGCTTCTGGGTCTTGTTGATCACGTAGACGCGGCCACGGCGGCGGATCACGCGGTTATCCCGGTGGCGGTCCTTGAGCGACTTCAGGCTGTTGCGAATCTTCATGTCGAATCCCTTTGCCCGAAGCTGACCGGGCTGAAAACTGAAGCGTGGCCGTTAGTGGGGGCAAAAGCCCAAGTCAACCCTGCAGGTGCCGAGGATGGCGCTTGCCCGGCCGTCATGAGCATGCAAATCGTGCTGATGCGGGCGGGGCCTCGCGGGATGGACGGGAACCGGGCGGATGACCTCTTCGATCATGACAGGACTGCTGCACAAGCCCGGGCAGTCGGTCTTTCTCAACCCCTCGCTGATGGCCAGGAACGTGCTCGAATTCGATGTGCCACAAGCGATTCTCGACGAGCTTGCCCCGCTGGCCGAGGCCGCGCGGACAATGGAAGAGGACAAGGCGACGTATACGCTGCCCGGCGGACAGAAGCTTTACAATCAACGTCCTGCGGCATGGAAGAGCGATATCTGCTGGCTGAGCAATGCCGACGAGGCGACCTACTGGTGGTTCGATGGCCTGTTGCGTCGGCTCAGGCTCGACGAGGCCGTCGCGCCGTTCGTGGCGCACGATGCCGTGATCCGGCTCTATTCCGGCTTCTTCGTCACCCGCAGCCGATGCGAGGCGCATGACATGCACCGCGATTGGCTGACGGAAGGCAACACGGCCTTTACCGTGATGGCACCGCTGACCCCCATCGCCTGCGCGATGGGCCTCGCCTATGTTTCAGTGAGGGGCGAGGAACGCGAATACCGGTATCGCATGGGCAAGGGCGTGGCGTTCGGCTCGGGCTTCGTCCACTCAACCGCCATCGGCCGGCTCGACGAGCGCGCGGTGTTCCTTTCGCTCACCTTCGGGACCGACCGGATGGACGAATGGAACACGATCGAAAGAACCGCAGGCCGGCAGGGGCGCTTTTTCTGCCAGCCGGACGGCGTGTTCCGGTCAATCGGTGGCTAGGGGCGGGACCTGGTCAGGGCGAATCTCGTCCAGCTTGCGCTCCCAGGCCAGGGCGTGGGTGACGATAGTGTCCAGATCATCATAGCGCGGGACCCACGGCAGCGTGGCTTTGATGCGGCTGTTGTCGGAGATCAGCGCGGCGGGATCGCCCGGACGGCGGCCCTGCATCTCGCGCACGATCTTGCGGTTGGTGACGCGATCGACCGCGTCGAGCACTTCGAGCACCGAGAAACCGCGCCCGTAGCCGCAGTTCATCGTCAGCGATTCGCCGGGATCGGCAACAAGCGCCTCCAGTGCCAGAACATGGGCGGCGGCAAGATCGGAGACGTGGATGTAATCGCGCACGCCGGTGCCGTCGGGGGTGTCGAAATCGCTGCCGAACACACCGACCGAGGCGCGCTTGCCCAGTGCCGCCTCGACCGCGACCTTGATCAGGTGCGTTGCGCCCGCAGTCGACTGGCCGGTGCGGCCCTGCGGATCGGCGCCGGCGACGTTGAAATAGCGCAGCACGCAGTAGTTGAGCGCATGGGCGGCGGCGACATCGGCCAGCATGGCTTCGGTCATCAGCTTTGACATGCCATAGGGATTGATCGGGCGCTGCGGCGTGTCCTCGGTAACAGGCGAAATCTCGGGCGTGCCATAGGTTGCCGCGGTGGAGGAGAAGATGAAGTGTGGCACGCCCGCCTCGACCACCGCGGCGATCAGTGCGCGGCTCTTGGCGGTGTTGTTGTGATAGTACTTGAGGGGGTTCGAAACCGATTCGGGCACGACCACGGAACCGGCAAAATGCATGACCGCGCGCGTACCCTGTTCGGCAAAGATGCGCTTGAGAAGGTCGGCGTCCTCGATATCGCCTTCGTAGAACGGCACGCCATCGGGCACGGCGAAGCGGAAGCCGGTGACCAGATTGTCGATCACCGCGACCGGATGGCCCGCGTCCCTCAGCGCCAGCACAGCGTGGGCGCCGATGTAGCCTGCGCCGCCGGTGACGAGAACGGGAACCTTCGACATTGGCAATTCGCTCCGCTCTGGCGCAGGTTTCGTTGCTCCCGCGCGTTCATGGTTGCGACAGCGCGGGCGATTCACACGTCCGGCCGGGTCGCGCCTCACCCCTTACGGGAAAATTACGAATGAAAGCCAAACCGATCTTGTCTGCCGTCGCATTCCTTGCGGCAAGCTCCAGCGCGTTTGCCCAAGCCATGCCGCCGGGGGAACGGTGGGACCAGCCGATGGACCAGCGCATCGGGCGCCAAAACGGGCGGCAGAGTGCCCAGCCTTCGCGCAAGGTCGAGGTCGAGGCGTTCCAGGCCGCCGATGCGGCATCTCTTCTGGGCAAGGGGCCGATCACCGTCGCCGCTGCCGAAGGCGCCGAGGCGGAATGGAAGCTGCCGGTCTATGAAGCCGCCGTCGTCGATCAGTTGGCCAAGCTTGGCTACGAAACGGCCGTGAACGGCGCGGAAGGCGGACAGATCGCGCAGATCGGCATTCGCCACGAGCAGGTCGTGCCCGAGGAAGCCAAGCGCAAGCCGGTTTCGGGCGCGATGGAGGTGGGCGTTTCCAATCGCGGCAACTACACCGCGATGGCGCTCAACATCGACCTGACCAAGGCGAAGAAGGCTATCGTCGCCACCCGGCTCGACGTGCGCATCCGCGACAAGGCGAGCAATCGCGTGCTGTGGGAAGGCCACGCCGAAACGCAGACGCGCGAGGACGACGATGGCCTGAACAATGGCGCAGTTGCGGCAAGGCTGGCCTCGGCGCTGTTCGCGAAATTTGCCGATGCGCATGTGGTTCCGGCGAGCTGACTGGAGCAGGTGTGCCAATTGGCATTGCGGTGAAATCCGCGGCGTAGCACCACCTGCGCCATGATCATGGGACGCAGAATGATGAAACGCCTTGTAGCCGCAATTGCCCTTGCTGCCCTGATGGCAACGCCCGTCATGGCCAAGCCCGCACCGATCGAGGTCACGCGGTTTCACACCGCGCAGACGCTGCCCCGGCTGAAAGGCGCGGCGGTGATTGTCGAGGCGGCGCCGGGCAGTGACCGATCCAGCCTGGAAGATCAGGTCTGGCTTGCCGCCGTACAGAAGGAACTGTTTGCCAGCGGTTTTGGCAGCGCCACGCCGGGCGCCGCCGATGCCGTGGCCGAAGTGCGCGTCGACCGCGAGGTGCAGAGGCGCGAGAGGCTGCGCGGACCGGTGAGCGTCGGCGTGGGCGGATCGACCGGCAGCTATGGCGGCGGCGTGGGGCTGGGTGTCGGCATCAATCTGGGCGGAGGGCCGAAGGACTACGTCGTCACGCGCCTGTCGGTGCGCATCCGCGACCGCCGGACCGGCGAGGCGCTGTGGGAAGGCCGTGCCGAAAACCGCGAGAAGGCCAAGGCGAAGGAAGCCGACCCGGCGCTTGCCGCACCTCGCCTGGCGCATGCCCTGTTCTCGGGCTTCCCCGGCACGTCAGGGGATACTATCACTGTGAGAGCCAGATAACTTATAATTGACCCATCGGGACGGAGCTGATTTTGGCTCAGTGCAAGGATTGAGAAGGGAGCCATGCTATCGCATGGTGACCGACGAAAGACGCCGCACTGGGCCAAAATCAGCCCGCCCCTTCGGGGTTGGTTTGTGAGGCCCGCCGGCAGCGTCACGTCGCTTGCACGGGCAACCAGCCCGCGCTGCGCAACGCTCCTTGTCGGCGAACCTCACAAACCAATCACGGTGGGTCAATTATATGCTATCTGGCTCTAAATGACAGATATCCGCATCAATGCCGCGTTCGATTCCGGCAACATCGAAGTGCTCCAGGTTTCGGGCGCGCGTGCGAAGCTGGCGATCCGCAAGGACCGCGACTCAGAGTTCTTCCAATGGTTCCACTTTCGCGTCGACGGGGCTGCGGGGCGTGAGCTGGAGCTGAAGATCACCGGACTTGGCAATTCCGCCTATCCGGGTGGCTGGCCGGGGTATCGGGCAGCCTTCTCCGAAGACCGCGAGTTCTGGGGCCGGACCGAGACCAGCTATGATCCGGGCGAGGACGGCGCGACGCTGACCATCCGCCACACACCCGAGGCTGGCACCTGCTGGTTCGCCTATTTCGCGCCCTATTCGATGGAGCGGCATCACGATCTGGTGGCGCAAACGGCGGCGCTGCCCGGCGTCACCCATCGCTGCCTTGGCACCAGCATCGAAGGCCAGCCGATCGACTGTCTCGAACTGGGCGAAGGCCCGAAGCAGGTCTGGCTCTATGCCCGCCAGCATCCCGGCGAATCGATGGCCGAATGGTGGATGGAAGGCGCGCTCGAACTGCTGACCGACCCTGCCGACCCACATGGCCGCAAGCTGCGCCAGCTCTGCCGCTTCCACGTGGTGCCCAACGCGAACCCGGACGGATCGTGCCGGGGGCACTTGCGCACCAATGCCGTTGGCGTGAACCTCAACCGCGAATGGCACGAGCCGACGCCGGAGCGTTCGCCCGAAGTGCTGGCAATCCGCAATGCCATGGACGAGAGCGGCGTTGACTTCGCCATGGACGTCCACGGCGACGAGGCGATCCCGCACGTGTTCCTTGCCGGATTCGAAGGCATCCCTTCGTGGACCGACGAGCTTGGCGCCTCCTACGAACGCTACCGCCGCATCCTGGAACGCCGCACCCCCGATTTCCAGACGCGGCGCGGCTATCCGATCGCCGCGCCGGGCCGCGCCAACCTGACGATGTCGACCAACCAGGTCGCCCACCGCTTCGGCTGCGTGGCAATGACGCTGGAAATGCCCTTCAAGGACAACGACGACCTGCCCTGCAAGGAACAGGGCTGGAGCCCGGAACGGTCGAAGCTGCTGGCGCGCGATTGCCTCGCCTCGCTGCTGGAGTGGCTGGAGGGTTAAGCCCTTTTACCCAAAGTTAAGAGATGAGGGCGCATGGCTCGAGCATGGCCCGCACCATCGCCCTCATCCACGCGCCCCTCGCCGACTTCTCGGCGGCTGAACTGGCGCGCAAGGCGATCGTCCTCGGCTGCGCCGCCGCGCTGATCATGGCGGGCAAGCCGTTCCTATTCTTCTGAGCTAGCACTGCCCAATCTAGGTCAAGTGGCAACGCCTGTGACCGCTCGCCGCTCTAGTCACGAAGCTCCAGAACCCGCTTTACCGCAAACCAAGTACCCCAATCGAAGGGTGCATCGCTCAGAGATCCGGACAGAGTCTCCGCAACCAAACTCATCAAATCGGCGTAGTGGCTCATGCACGCCGCATTTCCGGATCCACCGACGACTGCCCGCTCCCGCCATCGCTCGAACATGAATCCTGTACCGTCGACGCACTGGAATGCTTCGCCCCTGTACCTACCCACTTTCCGGTCAAACACATCCAAGAACAGTTTTGCCTGGCCTTTGCTAAGCGAGAAGCTTCTCTCGTATGCTGGCCCCGTCCCATCATATGCAATCGCGTAGATTGCGCCTTTGGCAGTGCCATCTAAGCGACGGTCCAACGAAATCTTGTACCGCCAGCGAGGCCATTCCGACAGAACCAGCCGCAAGCCGCCATTCGCTTCCGGGTCGAGACTATGGCGCTTTTCAAACTCACGAATGATCTTCAGATCCGCATCGTGCCATTCATCGCCAAGGACGAACTGGCGCTGTTGGGTTGTTCGGCTGTATTGGCGGTACGATTCATCCAGAACAAATAGTCCGACACCGTAGAGCACGATTGCGGCGGCCAAGAAGACAGTAGCGACGACGACGATCTTGCGAACCGATCTGTCGTTAAACTTGATCATGGCCGGGAGCTAGCCGCAAGTCAGCCAAGGCGACAATAGGGTTTGTCGAAGCTGGGCAAGAAGACCTTCAAGGTTGCGACAGGTTCCTTCGGAAGATCGCCGTCGCCCGGTGTTCGACATGGGGCTGCGCTCATTCTGCGATTACGCGCTCGGCATGACGGCTCAACAGGCGCGGCAAGATTCGCGGGAGTCTGCGAGGGGCGTCAGAAGGGAGCCAGGCCCCGTGTCGAGCACGGGGCGACGAGGGGTTTGGGGCTGGTTGGAGCGGGTAGGCTCAACCGCCGCTCCCCCTACAATATCTCCAGCACCTTTTCCTTCGGGCGGCACAGGCGGACGCCCTTTTCCGTCTCCACCAGCGGACGCTCGATCAGCTTGGGTTCGGCGGCCATGGCGGCCAGCACCGTCGCGTCATCGGCTGAGGGCAGGCCGCGTTCCTCGGCGTCGGTGCCACGCAAGCGCAAGCCCTGCTGTGGGGTGAGGCCGGCATCGCGGTAGAGCTGGGCGAGCTTTTCGGCACTGGGCGGGGTCTTGAGGTATTCGACCACCGTCACCTCCGCGCCCGCATCCTGCAGCATCGCCAAGGTGTTGCGCGAGGTGCCGCAGTTGGGGTTGTGCCAGATCGTTGCCTTCATCGCTGCCTCCTGCGTGTTCGATGCAAGCCTCATAACCCCGCGAGCACTGGCTGCAACGCCCGCGTTTTGACGCAGGTCAATGTTATTGCGAAAAATTCGCAAGAAACCCCTTGCAAGTGCGATTGACTCGCAATACTCGCCCTCTTGCGAATGATTATCGCAAACACGTGATCGTTAAGGGGACTACCGTGAACCGTCTTTCCAGCCTGCTGCTCGCCGGAACCATGCTGATGCCTTCTGCCGCCTTTGCAGAAGATCTGGTGCCCGCAGATGCCGCGCTGGAGGCCGATGGAACCAACACCGTGATCGTCGTGACCGGCACCGCCGACGGCTATCGCCCGGTCGATGCCAATGCAGTGAAGACGCCGACCCCGCTGGTCAACGTGCCGCAGACCATCACCGTGCTTACCCGCGAGCAGCTTGACGACCAGGGCATCACCCAACTGGGCGATGCACTGCGCTATGTTCCGGGCGTGGTGCTCGGCCAGGGCGAGGGCCATCGCGACCAGATCAACCTGCGCGGCCAGAACACCACTGCCGACTTCTACCTCGACGGCCTGCGCGACGACACGCAGTATTACCGCTCGCTCTACAACATCGAGCGGGTCGAAGTGCTGAAGGGCGCCAATGCGCTCCTGTTTGGCCGTGGCGGCGGTGGCGGCGTGGTCAATCGCGTCAGCAAGACGCCCGACCTTGACCGAACCAAGGGCGAGGCCAGCGCCAATGTCGACAGCTTCGGCGCCTTTGCGCTGGCCGCCGACTGGAACCAGCCCCTCACCGAGACTGTCGGCGCGCGCTTCAACGGCACCTACGAGGAATTCGACAACCACCGCCAGGACTTCGAGGGCCGCTTCATCGGCGTGAACCCGACCATGGCCTTCCAGCCCGGCGAGAAGACCCGCATCGAGTTGTCCTACAACTATGACGACGACCGCCGTACCACCGACCGCGGCGTGCCATCGGTAAACGGCAAGCCGCTGACCGGCTATGACGATACCTTCTTCGGCCGCTCGGACGTCAACATTGCGACGGTTGTCGCGCACATCGCGCAGGCCCGCCTCGATCACGAACTGGCCGATGGCCTCAGCTTCAACGTGCTGGGCCAGTACACCCACACCGACAAGTATTACGGCAACGTCTTCGCCGGCAGCGCGGTGAACGCTTCGAACCAGCTGACGCTCTCGGGCTATTCCAGCGCCAACGTGCGCGAAAGCTGGGTCGGGCAGACCAACCTTGTCTGGGAAGGCCGGACTGGCGGCATCGGCCATACCGTTCTGGCCGGTCTCGAGGTCTCGAGCCAGGACACCTCGAGCCTGCGTTCCGACCCGATCTTCAGCGGCTCCACCACCGTGACACTGGCCAAGCGCCTGACCATCCCGGCGGTGACTTTCGCCGCGCCCAGCCGTTCGACCTTCAGCCGGGTCGATACCTGGTCAGCCTACTTCCAGGACCAGATCGAGCTGGCCTCGTTCCTGCAGGTCGTGGCGGGGGTGCGCTTCGACGAATTCAGGATCAGCGCTGACAACCGCATCGCCACGACCACGGCCGCGCGCACGGACCGCAAGTGGTCGCCGCGCTTTGGCCTGATCCTCAAGCCTCAGGAGAACGTCAGCGTCTACGGCAGCTTCACCCGGACCTTCCTGCCACAGTCGGGCGACCAGTTCGGCTCGCTGGATGCAACGCAGGCGACGCTGGCGCCCGAGCAGTTCGAAAACCTCGAGGCCGGGGTGAAGTGGGACGTGAACGCCGGCCTTGCCTTCACAGCCGCCATCTATCAGCTCGACCGCGACAATTCGCGCTTCAACAACCCGGTCACCGGCCTGCCCGAACTGTCGGGCAAGACCCGCGCCAAGGGCGTGGAGCTTTCGCTCGCCGGCCGCGTGCTGCCGGAACTGCAGGTGAGCCTTGGCTATACGCTGCAGGATGGCGAGGTCCGTTCAGCCACCACCGCTGCGCCTGCCGGACGCAAGCTGTCGCAGCTGCCGCGCCACCAGGCTTCGGCGTGGGCCCGCTACGACGTGAGCGACAAGCTGGGCCTTGGCATGGGTCTGACGCACCAGTCGAAGAGCTTCACGACGATCAGCAACGCGGTAACGCTGCCGGCGTTCACGCGGATCGATGCCGCGGTATTCTATGACCTGTCGGAGAACCTGTCGGTCCAGCTCAATGTCGAGAACCTCACCGACACCGACTATTTCCCCTCGGCGCATACCGACAACAACATCTCCACCGGCGAGCCGATCAATGCCCGCCTGACGGTGCGCGCGAAGTTCTGAAACACCCCAGGCGCTCTCCCCTTCCCCCCTCGCGAGGGGAGGGCGCCACCCCTTCAGCCTGCGCCGGGCGCAATGATCGCCGGCGGCGGAGCGGCGCTGATCGTCTCCTCGCCGCGCATCACGCGGGCGGCGCGCTGGATCGCGCGGGTCAAGCGCGGATAGACGCCGCAGCGGCAGATGTTGGTGATGGCGCGGCCGATATCCTCGTCGGTCGGGCTGGCGCTGGTGGTGAGCAGCGCGGCCGCAGCCATGACGATGCCCGGCGTGCAGAAGCCGCACTGGATTGCCTGCTCGGCCACCAGCGCCTGCTGCACCGGGTGCGAGCGGTCACCCGACAGGCCTTCGATGGTGGTGACGCTGCGGCCCTCGGCCTCGCCCAGCGAGAGGGTGCAGCTGGGCATTGCCTGTCCATCGACGATGACCATGCAGGCGCCGCATTCGCCGGTGCCGCAGCCGTACTTGGTGCCAGTGAGATTGGCCGCATCACGCAGCGCCCAGAGCAGCGGGGTATCGTCCTCGAGACGGTACTGAACGGGCTGGTTGTTGACGGTGAGGCGAGCCATGGCCTCCGCTTAGCGCGCCGCCACCGCTTCAATCAATCCCGCCAGCTGCGGTCGATCCTGTCGATGCGGCGGGTCCATGCGGCGAAGTCCGCCTCGCCGACGCGGCCGCCGGCATTGACCTGGCCGAGATCGCGCTGGTGGACCTTGATCACGTCCTCACCGACGTGGATCGGCGGGCGGCCCATCGAAAGCGTCGCCATCTGGATCTCGCAGGCGCGCTGCAGGCTCCACTGCGTGATGAACATCTGCTGCAGTGTCTGGGCCAGCACCACCGGGCCGTGGTTGCGCAGCATCAGCACGCGCTTGTCGCCAAGGTTGGCCAGCAGGCGCTCACCCTCTTCGGCGCGGACGGTGACGCCCTCGAAATCGTGGTAGGCGAGCTGCCCAATGAAGTTGCAGGCGTAGAAGTTGATCGGCATCAGCCCTTCTTCGAGGCTGCACACCGCCATCGTCTCGGTCGTGTGGACGTGGCTGATCGCGTGGGCCCAGGGCAGGTGGCGGTGGAAATAGGCGTGCTGGGTGAAGCCCGCCTGGTTGACCGGATAGGTGCTGTCATCCAGCTTGTTGCCGTCGATGTCGATCTTGACGAGGTTCGAGGCAGTGACCTCGCTGTAGAGCAGGCCGAACGGGTTGATCAGGAACGCGCCTTCCTGATCCGGCACTTTCAGCGAGATGTGGTTGTAGATCGATTCGGACCAGCCCAGGTGGTCATAGATGCGATAGCAGGCGGCGAGTTCCTGCCGGGCATGCCATTCAGCGTCGCTGCATTCGATATTCGGCCGCAAATGGGTGGCCATGGCGCTCTCCCGCACATATCTGGTTGTTATGTGCAACTTGTATCGCATGACCAGCAACGTGCAAGCCATCGCGCAGATGTTCGCGCCGGTGGCCAATGCGCAGGTCAATCTGCCCGCCTTTTCCGAAATCTACCCCGATGCCGAAGCGCCCGTGCTGATTGCGCGGGGGCCGACGCGCAGGCTGGGCACGATGCGCTGGGGCTGGCCGCCGTTCGGCGAAGTGAAGCGCCCGGTGACCAATATCCGCAACCTCGCTTCGCCAATGTGGCGGGCAGCGCTGGAGGACCCGAACCGGCGCTGCCTCGTACCCGTCACGGCCTTCTCGGAGTGGTCGCAGACGCCGGACCCGGACACGGGACGCAAGCGCAAGCACTGGTTCGCCCTGAAGGAGCAGGAGTTGTTCGCCTTCGCAGGGCTGTGGCGTCCGACAGCGGAGGGGCCGCACTTTGCCTTCCTTACCTGCGAGGCCAATGCCGTAGTCGGGCGGGTCCATCCCAAGGCGATGCCCGTCATCCTCGGCACGGCGGAAGCCGCACACCAGTGGCTGACCGCTCAAGGCGATGCGGCGGTGGCGATGCAGCGGCCCTATGCCGACGCGGCGATGGTGGAAATAGAGGTAGAGGAGAACGCGCCCGCTCCGTCGGCGCCGCGCAAGCCGGAACAGCCCAGCCTGTTCTGACGCCTACTTGTGATCATCCTCCCAGCGTCGCAGCACGCGGCGTTCGACCGCGCGGAACAGCGCGTCGAGATCTTCCGGTGCGACGTCGAGCACTTCGTCCCAATCTTCCAGGACGGCATCGAGGTCCGCACGCTCGTATGTGCCTGCCCATGTGCCCTTTGGCATGGGTGGGGCCTGAAGCGGAATGTGCGGCCATGGGTGGCCAGTGAAGTTGTTATAGAGCCACCCTGCGAAGACAAGTCCCAGCAGATTGGCGAGGAGCGGCAGAAGAAGCCCGATTGCGCTACTGGCAGGGTTAGTTGCCGCAAGCGCGCCGAGGATGGCACAGGCGCCGCCGGGTGGATGAAGGCAACGGGCCAGTGTCATCGTGGCGATCGCCATGCCCACCGCGAGGCCTACCGCAGTCAGCGGATCGCCGACCAGATGGCCTGCGGCAAGGCCGGTTAGCACAGCAACCATGCTTCCGCCGAGGACTGACCATGGCTGCGCGAGAGGGCTGGCAGGAACCGCGAAGACCAGCACCGCGGATGCACCGACAGGCGCGACGATCCATGGCGACTGCGGAGTGCCGGGGAGAAGTTTGCCGGCCACTGCTGCCAGCGCCACGCCGAAGAGCGCACCCACAGCGCCACGCGCCCAGCCGAGGCGTCCGCCGAAGCGCAACTGCCCCCATGCTGCGGGGCGCGGCAGCCTGATCATCGCGCAAGGTCTCCTCTCGTCCGCGCATGCGATGCGACGGTGGAATGCTGCAGGCAAGAAAAAAGGGGCTGGCCCGGAAGCCAACCCCTTGTTTCTGTTCTGCCTTGCAGCCGAAGCGCGATCGGCGCTTCGAGAACTGCCCGCCGAAGCGCGATTAGCGCTTCGAGAACTGGAAGCTGCGGCGGGCCTTGGCCTTGCCGTACTTCTTACGCTCGACGACGCGCGGGTCGCGGGTCAGGAAGCCGGCAGCCTTCACGGCGCTGCGCAGTTCGGGTTCGAACTTCGACAGCGCCTGGGCGATGCCGTGCTTGACCGCGCCGGCCTGGCCCGAGAGGCCACCGCCCTTGACGGTGCAGACGATGTCGTACTGGCCTTCGCGACCGGCGACTTCGAAGGGCTGGTTGATCACCAGACGCAGGGTCGGACGGGCGAAGTAAACTTCCTGGTCACGGCCGTTGACAGTGACCTTGCCCGAGCCGGGCTTGAGCCACACGCGGGCCACGGCGTCCTTGCGGCGGCCGGTGGCATACGAACGGCCCTGCGCATCGACTTCGCGAGCGCGGATCACGGCAGCGGGGCCGGTGCGGACAGGACCGGCTTCACCAGCCTCGGCCGGAGCGGCAGCCACGGGAGCGGCAGCGGTCAGGTCCTTGAGGTCGGCGAGGCTCGACACGGTGTTTTCGGTTTCGGCCATGATTATGCACCCACCTTGTTCTTGCGGTTCATCGAGGCGACGTCGAGCGCCACCGGCTGGGTGCCGCCATGCGGGTGCTCGGCACCGGCATAGAGGTGAAGGGCGCGCATCTGCGCACGGCCGAGCGGGCCGCGGGGGATCATGCGCTCAACCGCCTTTTCAAGCACGCGCTCGGGGAAGCGACCACCGAGGACCTTGTCCGCGGTGACTTCCTTGATGCCGCCGGCATAGCCGGTGTGCTTGTAGTAGGTCTTGTTCTTCAGCTTGTTGCCGGTGAACTTGACCTTGTCGGCGTTGATCACGACAACGTGATCGCCGCAATCGACGTGCGGGGTGTAGCTCGGCTTGTGCTTGCCGCGCAGATAGTTGGCGATGACGACGGCGAGACGGCCGACAACCATGCCTTCAGCATCGATCAGATGCCAGTTCTTCTCCACCTCGGCCGGCTTGATCGACCGGGTGACCTTGCTGAGAGCCTTCATGGCTACGGGTTCCCTGGATATTCGGTGCGTCGATCCAAGCGGGAATCCGCTACTTCACGACGAAGGAAGCGCGCCTTTGTTGCAAATGCCCGCGAGAGTCAAGCAAACTGCGGGTTTTCCGAGAGGTAAAATAATACCTCTTCCAATCTGCTGCTTTGCGACGCGCCTTATTGATCACCAAACTTTAGTGCCAACCTGAAGGCAAGCGGCGCAAAGATCGCAGGAATGACGCTCAGCAGTCCGATGGCGCTGCTTGTTAGGAACCAGAGTGCAAGGGTGCTCGCCAGTACGGCAATGGCCGAAGCACTTACGCTCCATGGCCAAGGATGCACCCGGATTGGATCTGCAAATACTACCCCGAACACCGTCGCCAATGCGAGAAAAGGCAAACCCGAGAGAAACAGAAGCTTGGCGACCCAAAGTCCTTCCCGACCCGTGACAAGGATTGGAAGAAACGCAGCTGCATATGCGGCCATCACAGCGAGCAAGACGAGAACTCGATTGCGCATTGTCGCAGATAACATCGTCTTGCCGCGACGACACAACGAATATTCATGGCAGAGTAGGCCCGCACTCTGCCTCCAGCCAGCCCAGCGTCGCCACTCCCGCCGCATTGCAGCGCCAGCCTGAAATGGCGGGCGCATCGTAGGGATGTAGAGCTTCGAGGCGCGCGACGGCGGCATCCAGCAAATCGGCGCGGGTCTTGAGCAGGACGGCGACTTCGCTGCCCTCGCCGCGCTCGCCATTCCAACGGTAGAGCGAGCGGACGGCGGGGAGGATGTTGGCGCAGGCGATCAGGCGCTCTTCGAGTAACTGACCTGCCGCCGCCTCGGCGCTCTCGACGTCGCCGAAGGGGCACCAGATCAGCGCGGCGGTCATTGCGCACCTTGTTTCGGGCGGCCGAGGATGTGGGCGCACCATACTGTGGTGGCGACGAGCAGCGCGCCGACCAGCTGGTGCAGCACACCGAGCCACAGGGCGACGCCGCTCCATACGGTGAAGATGCCGAGCAGGACCTGTGTGCCAAAGACCGAGTGGAGGACGACAGAAGCCTTGCGGTCCGTTTTGCGCAGCTTCCGGGCGACAACGACCAGCACGGCGACCAGGCCCCAAGCCCACCAGCGGTGGATGAAGTGGACGAGGAACGGATCGGACAACAGCGCGTGGCCTGCGCCCAGTGCCCAGTCGATGCCATCGGGATAGACCTTGCCCTGCATCAGCGGCCAGGCGTCCCAGTTGAACCAGCCGCCGCCGGCCGAAGTGCCTGCGCGCAGGCCCGCTACCAGCGCGCCGTAGAACAGTTGCAGCACCAGCATGATGAGCGCGAGCAGACCTATGCCGTGCAGGCGTGAGCGACCCTCGCCCTTGCCGAGCGCGATCAGATCAAGCGCGGTCCACACGAGGCCTGCAAGCGTGAACAGCGCGACCAGCAGGTGCGTGGCGAGGCGGAAGTGGCTAACCTTGACGTCGTTGACGATGCCCGACTTGACCATCCACCAGCCGACCGCACCCTGCAGTGCGCCCAGTGCCAGCAGCGCGAGCAGCCGGGGCTTGTAGCCTTCAGGGATGCGCCGCTTGATCCAGAACCACGCGAGCGGCGCTGCAAACACGAGGCCGATGGTGCGGGCGAGCAGGCGGTGGACCCATTCCCAGAAGAAGATGACCTTGTAGGTCTCGAGCGTCATGCCCGCCGGACCGTTGACCAGCTGGTACTGCGGCGTGGCGCGATAGGCGTCGAATTCGGCCTGCCATTGCGCCTCGGTAATCGGCGGCAGGGTGCCGCTGACCGGCTTCCACTCGGTGATCGAGACACCCGATTCGGTGAGGCGAGTGATGCCGCCGACCACGACGATGGCGAGGACCATGAAGGCGACAATGAACAGCCAGCGCGCAAGGGCAGTGGCATCGTTTCGCAGCTTGGGCGTGACGCTGTTAGTCATGGCTCTCGCCCCTGCTCCCGCCCTCCTCGAATCGCAAGAGCGATTGTCGGGCAGTACCGTAGACATTCGGACAGGAGAGAATTTCGCCACATCGCCTTGTGTGATGTAACATTGTAACATATATGAGGCTGCATGAGTGATGCCCTGCTTGCCTTGCGTGCCCGGCTTGACCGGATCGGCGTGCTCCTTTCGGGGCTGTGCCTGATTCACTGCGTGGCGGGGCTGTTCCTGGTCGGGATGCTGGGCATCGGCGGCGGTGTGCTGCTGAACCCGGACATACACCGCTGGGGCCTCGCCTTCGCGCTGGTCATCGGCGCGGCGACGATCGGGATCGGCGCGCTGCGTCATGGACGCTTGCTGCCATTGGCCATTGGCGGGTCGGGGCTGGCGCTGATGGGCGCAGCCGTTGCAGTTGGCCATGGCGATGCCGAAGTGGCGCTGACGGTGGGCGGCGTGATCCTCGTGGCAGTGGCGCACGTGATCAACATGCGCGCCTCTCACTAAGGCCATACTTGCACCCTGCCCCCGCGTCGCTAAAGCGGGCCGCATGACTGGAATGCTCTCCCTTGTCGTCAACGGCGAACCCCGCCGGGCCGCGCCCGGATCGATCGCCGATCTGGTGCGCAACCTCGAACTCGAGCCGACCAAGGTTGCGGTCGAGCGCAATGGTGAGATCGTGCCTCGCTCCACGCTGGGCGACGTGGCGATTGCCGAGGGCGACGTTCTGGAAATCGTGCATTTCGTAGGTGGAGGACAAAGCGACGTGACGGATTCAAGCGATACCTGGACCGTTGCCGGCCGCACCTTCCGCTCGCGCCTGATTGTCGGCACCGGCAAGTACAAGGACTTCGAGCAGAACGCCGCCGCAGTCGAGGCCTCGGGCGCGGAGATCGTCACCGTGGCGGTGCGCCGCGTCAACGTGTCGGACCCCAAGGCGCCGATGCTGACCGACTACATCGACCCCAAGAAGATCACCTACCTCCCCAACACTGCCGGGTGCTTCGATGCCGAAAGTGCGATCCGCACGCTGCGCCTGGCGCGCGAGGCGGGTGGCTGGGATCTGGTGAAGCTCGAAGTGCTGGGCGAGGCACGCACGCTCTATCCCAACATGATCGAGACGATCCGCGCCACTGAAGTGCTGGCCAAGGAAGGCTTCCTGCCGATGGTCTACTGCGTGGACGATCCGATTGCGGCCAAGCAGCTCGAGGATGCGGGCGCCGTGGCCGTCATGCCGCTGGGCGCGCCGATCGGTTCAGGCCTCGGCATCCAGAACAAGGTGACGGTGCGGCTGATCGTCGAAGGGGCCAAGGTGCCGGTGCTGGTCGATGCCGGCGTGGGCACGGCTTCGGAAGCGGCCGTGGCGATGGAACTCGGCTGCGACGGCGTGCTGATGAACACCGCGATTGCCGAAGCCAAGGACCCGATCCGCATGGCCCGGGCGATGAAGCTGGCAGTGCAGGCCGGGCGCGATGCCTATCTTGCCGGACGCATGCCAACGCGCAAGTATGCCGATCCAAGCAGTCCGCTGGCGGGATTGATCTAGGTTCCGAGGCACTGCGCCCCAGCCTTCGCGGGGGCGCAAGTCCGAAAACTTAACCCACAACCCCTGCAGCCGCCAGCACCGCCAGCGTCAGGATATCGGGCGCCAGCGAGGTCATCGGTGCGATCTGGACGGGCTTCTCCATGCCCAGCAGCATCGGGCCGATCACGGCATTGCCAGCCAGTTCGCGCAGCAACTTGGCCGAGATGTTGGCCGATTGCAGGCCCGGCATGATCAGCACGTTGGCCGGAGCGGAAAGGCGGCTGAACGGATAGTTGGCCATGACCTTGGGGTTCAAGGCAGCATCCGGCGCCATTTCGCCTTCGTATTCGAAGCCCGGGTCTTCGGCATCGAGAATGGCCACCGCACCGCGGATCGATTCCAGCCAGCGGCCATAGGGATTGCCGAAGGTCGAGTACGACAGGAACGCAACGCGCGGTTCGTGGCCCATGCGCCGTGCGACGGCGGCCGTTTCCTTGGCGATATGCGCCAGGTCCTCGGCCGAAGGACGCTCGTTCACGGTCGTATCTGCCAGGAACACCGTATAGTTCTTGGCGACCATGAGATGGATGCCAAAGGGCAGGTGGCCGGGCTTGGGATCGAGAACGCGGCGCACTTCCTTCATCGACTGCGCGAAAGTACGCGTCATGCCGGTGATCAGTGCATCGCCATGGCCGAGCGCGACGAGCAGCGAGGCAAAGACGTTGCGGTCCTGGTTGACCATGCGCTTGACGTCACGCTCAAGATAGCCGCGGCGCTTGAGGCGTTCATAGAGGTAGGCAACCATCTCGGGCACCAGCGGCGAGACCGCGGAATTGTGGATTTCATAGGACGAAGGATCGCTGACGCCGAGTTCGGTCAGCAGATCGAGCACGCCCTGGGTGCGTCCGACCAGCACCGGGGTGCCATAGCCGAAGTCCTTGAACTGGATCGCGGCACGCAGCACCACCTCGTTCTCGGCCTCGGCAAAGACGACGCGCTTGGGATTGTCCTTGGCCTGGGCGAACACGTTGGTCAGCACCGAGGTTGTCGGGTTGAGGCGCGCCTTGAGACTGGTCCGGTAGGCGTCCATGTCCTCGATCGGCTTCTGCGCCACGCCCGAATCCATCGCTGCCTGCGCCACTGCCGACGACACGACTTCCATGAGGCGCGGATCGAACGGTGCGGGGATGATGTAGTCGAGACCGAAGGTGTGGTTGATGCCATAGGCGGCAGCGACCTCCTCGGGGACAGGCTCGCGAGCGAGCTGGGCAATCGCCTCGGCTGCCGCGATCTTCATTTCTTCGTTGATCGCGGTCGCCTGAACGTCGAGCGCGCCGCGGAAGATGAAGGGGAAGCCAAGGACGTTGTTGACCTGGTTCGGATAGTCCGACCGGCCCGTGGCGATGATGCAATCCGGGCGCACCGCCTTTGCTTCGGGCGGAGTGATTTCCGGGTCCGGGTTGGCCATTGCGAAGATGATCGGCTGCGGCGCCATCTTGGCCATCCAGTCCGATTTCAAGGCCCCGGCTGCCGAAAGGCCAAGGAAGATGTCTGCGCCGACCAGAGCATCCTCGAGGCTCCGGGCCGAAGTATCGACCGCGTGCGCGCTCTTCCACTGGTCCATGCTGTTCTCGCGGCCGCGGTAGATCACGCCAGAACGGTCGCACATGATGACGTTGTTGTGGCGCACGCCCATCGCCTTGATCAACGCGGTACAGGCAATGGCCGCAGCGCCCGCGCCGTTGACGACAACCTTGACGTCCTCGAGCTTGCGTCCGGTCAGGTGGCAGGCATTGAGCAGACCTGCGGCGGAAATGATTGCCGTGCCGTGCTGGTCGTCGTGCATCACCGGTATCTTCAGGCGGTCCTTCAGGGCCTGTTCGATGATGAAGCATTCGGGCGCCTTGATATCTTCAAGGTTGATGCCACCGAACGAGGGCTCCATCAGCGCAACAGCTTCGATGAAAGCGTCGGGATCTTCGGTGGCGAGCTCGATGTCGATCGAATCGACGTCGGCAAAGCGCTTGAAAAGCACGGCCTTGCCTTCCATCACTGGCTTGGAGGCCAGCGCGCCAAGGTTGCCAAGCCCAAGGATGGCAGTGCCATTGGAAATCACGGCAACAAGGTTGCCCTTGGCGGTGTAGTCATAGGCGGTGGCGGGATCTTCGGCGATCGCGCGGACCGGGACCGCGACGCCGGGAGAATAAGCCAGCGACAGATCACGCTGGGTCGCCATCGGCTTGCTGGCGATGATCTCGATCTTACCGGGGCGAATCGTGTTGTGGTAGAAAAGCGCCTCGCGTTCGGTGAAGCGGACGTTGCTTTCCTCGGACATGGTTCCCCCGTATCTGACCGGACTTGTTGTGATGGCAGTGTCCGACCTTTGACGTTACGTCAAGGCGCGCGGACACTGCAGAGTCGATGCAAATCTATCGAAAATGCCGGATGCGGAATCGGACTGCCGGTTTAGAGGTCCTTCGGCTGCCACGTCGGGATGCCGAGCCGCCTTACCTTGAACAACAGGCTGCGGCCCTCCTGCCAGACCAGTTGCAAGCGAGGATCGGCGCGTCGCGGCAGGCCAGTGTCGATCAGCCAGACATAGTCCACGCGCTCGATCGGGGCGTACTTCAGCGCGGTATCGACGCTGCGACGCCAGCCACCGGCGCAACCGCGCGACCAGACGAACTCTGAAGGGTCCGCCGTGAAGTTGCGACCCGGACGAAAGCGCGGCACGACCATGTGCAGGCCGGGGACCGCCCAGTTGTCGTTGACCCAGGCCTGCCGGTAGAGGCTCGCGAGGCTGGCGAGGTGATCGCGGCGGGTGTTGCGCCAGGATTCGTCGAGGCACGAGTGCTCTACGAAAGCGAGGACGCGGCTGCCGGGCTCGACATGGGTCAGCGCGGAAAGCTGCTTGTTGTAGTCTTCGGCATAGCCGTTGAAGCTCCATGCCGTCACGGTGAGGCGCACGGCAAGCAGGGCCATGCCGGCATAAGCGACTGCGCGCGCCCATTGCGGGCGGCGGGCGCCGCTCCAGTCCTGCAGGCCGAGGCCGAGCATGGCCGCGACCGGAAGGATGCGGATGTCGACGAAGGCCGAACCGTTGATGTCGCTCGGGATCGCAAGGAAAAGCAGGAACACCATCAGCGCGGGCATGCCCTGCCGGAAGCGCCACTTTGCGCCGAGGAACGGCCCGACCAGCACCAGCAGGCAGGCGATGATCGTGGTCCCGGCATCGAGCAGCTTGGACTGGTCGCGCAAGGTCAGCACGAAGGACCACGCCTTCTGGTCCCAGCGCCAGATGTTCATCGACTGGACGGGCGGCGAAAACGCCTTCCACAGCACGATCGTGATCACCGTGGCCAGCAGCGGCCAGCAAGCTTGCCAGAGGCGCAAGCCAATCGCCTTCCAGTCAAGCGTGCGCAGCCACTGGCGGTTGGTCAGGTCGCGCCAGCGCCAACCTTCGGGCAGTTCGTCCATCGCGCGGCCGAAAGCATGGGCGCCTACCAGCAACGCCAGCAGCAGGCCGCCGATCGCGTGGCAGAGCATTGCCACAGGCTGCGCGATCACGAGCATCGCGGCGCGCGCCTTGGGGTTGCGCTGTTCGAGCCAAAGCGAAGCGCCGAACGCGGTCAGCGAAAGGCCGGTGGCAAGGATGTAGTTGAGGAAGCCCGTCAGCAGCGGGAAGCTGAACACGAACATCAGCGACCATGCCGCAGCGTGCCCACCCTTGGGGTTGAGCATGCGGATGGTCCACAGGCAGCCGCCCGCGAAAAGGCCCGTGGCAAGCACCGTGCTCCACCAACCTGCGGCGAGGATGCCGAACTGCGCTCCGAGCACCTTCATCAGCACGCCGCCGCCGATGTTCAGGGTGAACACCCACTTCCAGGTGAAGTACTGTTCTAGCGGATTGCCGGGGCCGGCAGCCTCGATCGCGGCGGCGCCCATGTGGCCGGGCACGTCGATCAGTGGCGGCACTTCGACCAGCGCGAAGGGGGCGCAAACGAGCAGCACTGCAATGAGGATGCCGGGGCCCGAAAGCCACGGCAGCGCTCCTGCGCGGGCCCAAGCGGCCTTCAGACCCTGGAGCCAATCCTTTTCGCGGACTTGCGTCAAACCGTAAGTACCCCCACAAGACCGGAACCGTCCCCATGCTGCCTGCTCTGCACAGAGCTGCGCGCTGGAGTTGCGGATATCCCGGTGTCGATGGTTTGAGAAACACGTCGCGCTCGTCTAGCCACGTGCGCGTGACGCCTAATGCCCCAACTCCGATGATGGCGCAATATCTTGCGCTTAAACAGCAGGCTGGCGACTGCCTGCTGTTCTACCGCATGGGCGACTTCTTCGAGCTGTTCTTCGACGACGCCAAGATCGCCGCGCAAGTCCTCGACATCGCGCTGACCAGCCGTGGCGAGCATGGCGGCGCGCCGATTCCGATGTGCGGCGTGCCGGTCCATTCCGCCGAGGGCTACCTTGCCCGGCTGATCAAGGCGGGCTGCCGCGTGGCCATCGCCGAACAGGTCGAAACGCCCGAGGAAGCGAAGAAACGCGGTGGTTCGAAGGCGCTGGTGGCGCGCGACATCGTCCGATTCGTGACAGCGGGCACGTTGACCGAGGAAGCACTGCTCGAACCGCGCCGGGCGAACGTGCTGGCCGCGGTGTGCGAGGTGCGCGGCGCGATCGGCATTGCCGCCTGTGACATCTCCACGGGCCGCATGGAGCTTGAGGAATGCGCGCCCGATGAGATGGGCGCGGCGCTGGCCCGGCTTGGCGCGAGCGAGGTGGTCGCGCCCGAATCATGGGGGAACGCGCCGATTGATTGCGTTCCTCGTCCGAATCGGTTGTTCGGCAGCGATGAAGGCGAGACGCGGCTGAAGGCCGTGCATGGGGTCTCCACACTCGACGGATTCGGGCAGTTCAGCCGCGCCATGCTGGCTGCGGCGGGCGGTCTCGTCGCCTACCTCGATCATGTCGGCCGTGGCGCGCTGCCCCTGATCCTGCCGCCGGTGGCGCGCGAGGCCGGCACGCACATGGCGATGGACGAAGCCACGCGCAGCAGCCTTGAGATACTGGTCAGTTCGAGCGGTACCCGGCGAGGCTCGCTGGTCGAGGCGATTGATCGCTGCGTAACGGGGGCCGGGGCGCGTCTCCTGGCCGAGGACCTGTCAGCCCCGCTGACCGATACGCGCGCGATCAACCGGCGGCTGGAACTGGTCAGCTGGCTCCACGACGATCCGCTGCTGCGGGGCGACATCCGCGGCATCCTGCGCAGCCTGCCCGACGTCGGCCGTGCGCTGGGCCGGGTCGTGGCTGGGCGTGGCTCTCCACGCGATCTTGGCCAGTTGCGCGACGGGCTTTCCGAGGCACGCCGCCTGCACGACGTGCTGCGCGCGCGCTCCGACCGGCCCGGCCCGCTCGACGAGATGCTGCCCTCGCTATCGGGCCATGGCGCGTTGTGCGATCTCTACGCCCGTGCGCTGGTGCCAGCGCCGCCGACCGAACGGTCGCAGGGTGGCTATATCGCCGAGGGCTACGACGCCGCGCTCGACGAGTTGCGCCGGGTTTCCGGCAACGCCCGCCGCGCCATTGCGGCGCTGGAGGCGAAGTACCGCGACGATACCGGGGTCGCCGCGCTGAAGATCCGCCACAACGGCGTGCTGGGCTACTTCATCGAGGTTCCGGCGCGCCACGCCGACCGGCTGATGGCGCCCGAATCAGGCTTTACTCATCGCCAGACCATGGCGGGCGCAGTGCGCTTCAATGCGCTGGCCCTGCATGAGGAAGCCAGCCGGATTGCAGAAAGCGGTGGCCATGCGCTGGCAGCGGAAGAAGCGCATTTCGAGGACCTCGTCGGTCACGCCGTGCGCGCCAGGGAAGCGATCGCTGCCACGGCGGCAGCACTTGCCCGCATCGACGTGGCCGCGGGACAGGCCGAGCGGGCAGCCGAAGGCGGCTGGGCGCTCCCCCGCGTGGTGGACGAGCCCTGTCTTGAGATCACCGGCGGGCGGCATCCGGTGGTCGAGGCAGCGCTGGCGGCCAAGGGCGAGCGTTTTGTCGCCAACGACTGCTGCCTGCATCCGCAGGATCGGCTCTGGCTGGTCGGCGGGCCGAACATGGGCGGTAAATCCACCTTCCTGCGCCAGAACGCACTGATCGTGCTGCTGGCACAGGCCGGCGGCTTTGTGCCCGCGCAAGCCGCGACGATCGGCCTGGTCGATCGCCTGTTCAGCCGCGTCGGCGCATCGGACAATCTGGCGCGCGGCCGCTCGACCTTCATGGTCGAAATGGTCGAGACGGCGGCGATCCTGTCTCAGGCGACCGAGCGCAGTTTCGTGATCCTCGACGAGGTGGGCCGGGGTACATCGACCTACGACGGCCTGTCGTTGGCCTGGGCGGTGGCAGAGGCAATCCATTCGATCAACCGCTGCCGCTGCCTGTTCGCCACGCACTACCACGAGCTCTCGCGTCTTGCCGAAGCTTGCGATTCGCTCTCGCTCCACCACGTCCGCGCGCGGGAATGGAAGGGCGATCTGGTGCTGCTGCACGAACTGGCGGAAGGACCGGCAGACAAGTCCTATGGCCTTGCCGTGGCGCGGCTGGCAGGCGTGCCGGCGCCTGTGATCAAGCGCGCCAAGTCGGTGCTGGAAAAGCTCGAGAAAGGCCGCGCCGCCACCGGCGGCCTTGCCGCAGGGCTCGACGACCTGCCCCTGTTCGCCGCCGCGATCGAAGCGGCAGAGGAAAAGGTCGATGCCCTGCGCGAGCGCCTGAACGGCCTTGACATCGATGCGCTGTCGCCCCGCGAGGCTTTGGATCTGCTCTATCAGCTGAAAGCCCAAGCCAATGGTTGAGCTGACGCAGCTTGGAGCGAAGCGCGCGCTGTTCGTGATGGCAGCAGAGCCTGAATATGGCCCGCACCTGCGCGCGCGGTTCGTGCCGCTGATTACCGGAATCGGCCCGGTCGAGGCGGCGCTGCACGCAGGAATTGCGCTGGCGCGACTGGAGGCGGCGGGCACCCTGCCCGACCTGATCGTCTGCCTCGGCTCGGCCGGATCGCGGCGCTGCGCCCTGGGCTCGATCCACCAGATCGGCAGCGTTTCGTGGCGCGACATGGACGCCTCGGCGCTGGGCGTGGAGCCGGGCGTGGTGCCCTATCTCGATGAGCCCAAGGACCTGCCGCTGGACACGCCGCTGGACCTGCCCATCGCCACGCTATCGAGCGGCGGCGACGTTGTCAGCGGCGATCACTGGAACCGGGTGAGCGCCGACATGGTCGACATGGAAACCTACGCCGTCGCCCGCGCCGCCCGCACCTTTGGCGTACCGCTGGTGGGCCTGCGCGGCGTGTCGGACGGCCCCGGCGAACTGGCCGGCGCGCACGACTGGCACAAACTGCTGGGCTACCTCGACGGCGAACTCGCCAAGGCGGTGGATATACTGGCGGAACATTTCGCCTGACGTCACTCCAACGTCGCCCCGGACTTGATCCGGCAGGGCGTTTCTCGCGCGTGTTTGGAAAGAAGCCTTGGCCCGGATCAAGTCTGGGCCGACGAATGTATGTCGTTGAAATCCCCGCCTAGAGGCTGAGAAACAGCCCCGCCAATGCGGCGCTCATCAGATTGCTGAGCGCGCCTGCTACCAGCGCGCGGATGCCGAGTTTGGCGATGATCGGGCGCTGGTTGGGGGCAAGGCCTCCGGTTACCGCCATCTGGATCGCGATCGAGCTGAAGTTGGCAAAGCCGCACAGTGCGAAGGTGACGATGGCGACGGTGTGGGCCGACAGCGCGGTGTCCTTGCCGAGTTCGATGAAGGCGACAAATTCGTTGAGCACGATCTTGCTGCCGAACAGGCCACCAGCCTGCATCGCCTCGCTCCAGCCGTCGGCACCCAGCAGGTAGAACACCGGCGCGAAGACATAGCCCAGCACCATCTGGAACGAGAGGTCGGGCGTACCGAACCACCCGCCGATCCAGCCGAGCACGCCGTTGGCGAGCGCGACCAGCGCGACGAACGCCAGCACCATGGCGCCCACGGCGACGGCGAGCTTCACCCCGGTCTGCGCCCCTTGGCTTGCCGCCATGATGATATTGGCGGGGCGCTCTTCCTCGTCCGAGGCGAGGCTGGGTTTCACGTGCGGGTTGGGCAAGGCTTCGTCGGCAACTTCGGCGGGCACGGGCGGCTCGTCGGGCATCATCAGCTTGGCCATCAGAATCCCGCCCGGTGCCGACATGAAGGCAGCCGCCACCAGATAGTCGATGCGAATGCCCATGCTGGCATAGGCTGCAAGGATGGTCCCCGCCACGCCCGCCATGCCCACCGTCATCACGGTGAACAGCTGGCTGGGGTTGAGCGCGGCAAGATAGGGCCTGATCACCAGCGGTGATTCGCTCTGGCCGACGAAGATGTTGCTGGCGGCGCATAGCGATTCGACCTTGCTGATGCCGGTGACCTTTTCAAGCGCACCTCCGATCCAGCGGATCACCAGCTGCATCACGCCAACGTAGTAGAGGATCGAGATCAGCGCGGCGAAGAACACGATCACCGGCAGGGCCGAGATGGCAAAGCTGGTGCCGCCGATCGCCGGGTCCGCCAAGGGACCGAACAGGAAGGCCACACCGGCGCGGGCGAAGCCGAGCAGGCTTTCGACGCCGCCCGCTGCGCCCTGCAGCAGGCGATTGCCGACCGGCACATACAGCACCAGCGCGGCGAAACCCGCCTGCAGGGCAAAGGCCGCGGCCACCACGCGCAGGCGGATCGCCCGGCGGTTCGACGAGAGCAGGAAAGCGAGGGCAAGGATGAGCACCATCCCGAGAAGACTTGAAGCGACACGCATCGGGAAGGATCTGCTCCGCACGCAAAATTGGTTTCAGCCGAATCTAATAGCGAATTGGCGGGAGGTTAAAAGCGCGCTATCGGCCCGAAATGCACGATACCACCGCGCCAGCCTTCGCAATCCCCCGTTCGCTGTTCCTCTTCGCGCTGTTCTATGGCGGCATGGTGACGTTGGGCGGTGTGCTGGGAGCAAAGCAGGTTGCGCTTGGTCCGCTGGCGGTGGAGGCCGGGATATTTCCCTTCCTCACTCTCGTCGCCATTTCCAGCGGGATAGCCGAGCTTCATGGCAAGGACGCCGCAGACCACCTTGTCCGCTATGGCTTCCTGCCGCTGGCCTTTGCCATCGCGCTGACGCTGTTCGTGCTGAACCTGCCGACTGACCCGGGCATGTACGAACCGGCCAAGGAAGCCTTCCCGATCATCCTTGGCCAATCGTGGCGCATGATGCTGGCCGGGATCATGGCCTATGGCGTGTCGGTGACGCTGAACGTGTGGATCTTCAACCGCTTGCGCGGTGCGGCAGGGCGGTTTCTTGCCGTGCGCGGTTTCATTGCCGCGGCACTTTCGCAGGTTGTCGATACCCTGATCTTCATTTCGGTTTCGTTCTATGGCGTGCGTCCTATTGCCAGCCTGATGGCAGGCCAGATGCTGGCCAAGGTCGTGCTGTCGGCAGCGCTGGTGCCGCTGATCATTGCGCTGGTGATGAAGATCGGTCGCAGGCTCGACAGCCCATCCTGATTGGACGGCATAAGCTGCCGTCACGCGCGCAACGCCAATATTGGATTCTGCAAGCATTGCGCGTAAGGGCGCGCGCATGAGCCAGAACCACGACCCCGCGATGCTTGCCAAGGCAGAGACCCTGACCGAGGCGCTGCCCTATCTCCAGCGCTATGCCGGCAAGACTTTCGTGGTGAAGTACGGCGGCCACGCGATGGGCGATCCCGAACTGGCGCAGGACTTTGCCGAGGACATCGTGCTGTTGAAGGCCGTGGGCATCAACCCGGTCGTCGTCCACGGCGGCGGGCCGCAGATCGGCCGGATGCTAAAGGCGCTGGGCATCGAATCGCAGTTCGTCGACGGCCTGCGCGTAACCGACAAGCAGACCGCCGAAGTGGCTGAAATGGTCCTGGCCGGCGCCATCAACAAGGAGCTGGTCAGCTGGATCGCCCGCGCGGGCGGCAAAGCCATCGGCATTTCCGGCAAGGATGGCGGCATGGTGGTCGCCCGCAAGGTCCAGTCGAAGAAGTCGCCCAAGGCCATCGAAGGCGAGGATGGCGATCCGATCGTGGTCGACCTCGGCTTCGTGGGCGAGCCCGACCGCATCGACACGACCGTGATCGACACCATCGTCAACGCCGGAATGATCCCCGTGATCGCGCCGATCGGCGTCGGCGAGGATGGCGAGACCTACAACATCAATGCCGACACCATGGCAGGTGCGATTGCCGCCGCACTCGGTGCCTCACGCCTGTTCCTGCTGACCGACGTTCCGGGCGTGCTCGACAAGGACAAGAACCTGCTGACCGACCTCAGGCCCGCCGACATCGCGCGACTAGCCGAAGACGGCACCATCAGCGGCGGCATGATCCCCAAGCTCGAGACATGCGTCCACGCCGTCGAGGCGGGCTGCGAGGCGACGGTCGTGCTTGATGGCCGCGTGCCCCATGCCATGCTGCTGGAGATCTTCACCGCGCGCGGTGCGGGGACGCTGATCCGCGCCTGAGGCGCCGATTCGACCGGAGATTATGTTTCCATTAAGCGCGGAACCGGATCGGCCCGCGTTCGTCCCTGCGGCATGATCCGCACCGCTCTTGTCACGGCCGCCATGTCGGCGCTGGTCTTTCACCTTGGCGGTTGTCAGCGGGGGCCGGCGTCGCCTGCAGAAGACAGCACCGCGATGGCTGCGCCCGCTGCTCAGTCGACAGCCGGTCCTGCACAGCGATTGGAGCCTGCAGCATCCGGAAAAGTGGCTCAGCCCTCTCTTGCCAAGCGGCCCGAGGACGTGCTCGATGCCTTTGCCGCCGCCATCGAAGCCCGCGACTGGCGCAGTGTCCGCGCCTTCTGGGCAGACAAGGGCAATCGCAGTGGCATGGACGCCGAGACGTTCGCCGAGACCTGGGGCACCCTGAAGGCGCCGTCGGTGGTCATCAGCGAAGGCCAGCAGGAAGGCGCGGCCGGTTCGATCTATTACACCGCGCCGGTCGTCATTACCGATGGTGACCGCACCATCACCGGCGACGTGATCCTGCGCCGTGTCAACAACGTTCCCGGAGCTTCGGCGGAACAGTTGCGCTGGCATATCGACAGCACGACGCTCAAGCCCTGAGGACAACGGCGGCACAGCTTGCCTAATTTGTAAGTAGCACATACAGAGCCGCGCAAGTGTCGCCCCATAGCGACACTGCGGGCACTTGTGGCCCGGCAAGAGGGTCGGCTAGGAGCATGGCTCGCTCTCAATCTGCCGACGAGGATATGAACCGATGCTGCTTTACACGCTGATCGCCATGATCAACTACCTCGTGAACATCCTTGTCGTAGTGGTCATCGTGCAGTTCGTGCTGAGCCTGCTCATCTCGTTCAATGTCGTCAACATGCACAACAACGCGGTTGCCGCGGTGTGGAAGGCCCTAAACGCTATCCTTGAGCCGATGCTTCGCCCGATCCGCAAGATCCTGCCCGATACCGGCGCACTCGATTTCTCGCCGATGGTTCTGATCATCGGCCTCAACCTGCTGACGATCCTGCTGAGCGGCATTGCCGCGTCCTCGGCGGGAATGTGACACACAAACTCGCTGGATTATAGATGATGACTGCTGCCGTGATCGACGGAAAGGCCTTCGCCGCCACCCTGCGTGCCCGCGTGGGCGATCTTGCCGCTGCGTTCGAGGCCCAGGCCGGGCGCAAGGCTGGCCTGGCCGTGGTGCTGGTGGGCGAGGACCCGGCAAGCCAGGTCTATGTCCGCTCCAAGGGCAAGAGCACGGTGGAAGCGGGCATGAACAGCTTCGAGCACAAGCTGCCAGCCGAAACGTCCGAGGCCGATCTGCTGGCGATGGTCGAGCAGCTCAACGCCGATCCAGCGGTCGACGGCATCCTCGTGCAGCTGCCGCTCCCGAAGCACATCGACGAGCAGAAGGTGATCGCCGCGATCAACCCCGACAAGGACGTCGACGGCTTCCACGTCACCAACGCCGGCCGCCTTGCCGTGGGCCAGCCGGGTTTCGTGCCCTGCACGCCGCTTGGCTGCCTGATGCTGCTCAAGGACAAACTCGGCAATCTATCGGGCCTCGACGCGGTGGTGATCGGCCGCTCCAACATTGTCGGCAAGCCGATGGCGCAGTTGCTGATCGCGGAAAGCTGCACGGTGACGGTGGCGCATAGCCGCACGAAGAACCTCCCAGATGTGGTGAAGCGGGCTGATATCGTCGTGGCTGCCGTTGGCCGACCAGAGATGGTCAAGGGAGACTGGATCAAGCCCGGCGCGACCGTGATCGACGTAGGCATCAACCGCGTACCCGGCGCCGAAGCAGGCAAGACCAAGCTGGTGGGCGATGTCGACTATGAAAGCGCCGCGCAAGTCGCCTCAGCCATCACGCCGGTGCCCGGTGGCGTCGGCCCGATGACGATCGCGGTGCTGCTGCGCAACGCGCTCGTCGCGGCCTATCGCAACGAGGCTCTGGATCTGGCGGCGGACGCAATCTGATCTGCCCCTTGGCGGGAGAGGTTTGGCGGGGTGGGCAGGCTGCAGCGCATCGGCTAGGCTGGTGTGATGAAGCGCCTGATCCCCCTCGCATTCCTCCTTGCAGCCACGCCCGCACTCTCTCAATCGGCCCCGGATTCGCAAGGGCCTGGCCGCCCGCAGCGCGCCTATGCCAATCCTTCTGCGCTGATCGCCGCGGACATCGGCTTTGCCCGGCTGGCGCGGGAGAGGGGACAATGGACCGCCTTCCGCGAGACGGCGGACGAGACCGCCGAGATGTTCGAAGACGGACGCCAGCTGGCCAGGACATTGCTCAAGGACCGCAAGGACCCGCCCGCGACGGTAAAGTGGGCTCCGCACCTTGCATGGATCAGCTGTGACGGCACCGCAGGGCTGACCTATGGCGCATGGCAGGGACCGTCGGGAGGGGACGGCGAATACGTCACCGTGTGGCAGCGCCAGTTCAAGGGCAAGGTCGATTGGAAATGGGTGCTCGATGACGGGCAGGACCTCGCCTCGCCCTTGCGCGAGGTGGACTGGGCCGAGGGCAAGGTTGCCGATTGCCCGGCCCGTCCTCGTCCGCCGGGAGACCCAGCGCCGCAGCCCGGCAGCAAGCGCGAGCGCAAGGAGAACAGCAAGCTGCCGCCCATGCGTCCGCTTGCCGGAGCCATTCCGGCAGCCGAAGGCGGCGACAGCAAGGACGGCCAATCGCGCGACGGCACCCTGGCCTGGCGTTCGACCGTTCTGCCTGACGGCAACCGTCGCTTCACTGCTTGGATCTGGAAAGACGGCGCGATGCGCGAAGTGATCGCGCGCAACTTCAAAGCGAACGGAGCCTGAGGCGATGCTGCAGCTATTCCTCTCCGCCTTCGTCACGCTGTTCGTGGTGATCGACCCGCCCGGCTGTGCGCCGATCTATGCGGGCCTCACCGCCAACGCGACGGCGAAACAGGCGTTCTCCATGGCCTTGCGCGCCTGCCTGATCGCCACCGGCATCCTGCTGGTCTTTGCATTGTTCGGCGAGGATCTGCTGGGCTCATTGCACATCGAACTCGACAGCTTCCGGATTGCCGGCGGCATCATGCTCTTCCTGATCGCGCTCGACATGGTGTTCGAGAAGCGCACCGAACGGCGCGAGGAGCGGGCCGAGAAGGTACGTTCCGCCCAGCCGCAGGTGGAGGACGTCTCGGTCTTCCCGATGGCCATGCCGATGCTGGCCGGCCCCGGCTCGATCGCGTCGGTCATGCTGCTGACGGCACGGGCCAACGGGCTGGAGGAAACCGCCGTGATCCTTGGGGCGCTCGCCGTGGTGATGGTGCTGAGCTTCATCGCGCTGGTCGCGGCGCGACCACTGATCCGGGCGCTGGGTTCGCAGGTGGAGGCGGTGATCACCCGCCTGCTCGGCGTGCTGCTGGCGGCTCTCGCAGCGCAGTTCGTGATTGACGGAATTCAGGCCCAGTTCTGAAGTTCGTTGCAACTACTGCAACGTCACCCGCCCGCCATCGTCGCTGTCGCGCTTGCCGAAGAACTGCATGAGCTGGACCAGCAACTCGCACCGTGCCGCCAGCGAATCGGCTTCGAGCAGGGCCTGCTTGGCCGCTGCGTCGAATGGGGCGATTTGCGAGACGCCGTTGATCAGCGACATGTCATCCAGCCGTCCGACCGAATCCCAATCGACCGCATAGCCCTGCGCATCGGCGAAGCGGCGGGCTTCCTGTTCGAAAGAAGCGCGCTCGACCGCGCTGAGCGCTTCTGCCATGTCGTCGGCGAGGAGTTCGGCTTCGATCTGGCGGAACGGGGTGGTCACGTCCAGTTCGCGGATCATGCGGAACCTGGCGATGCCTTCAAGCACGAGATTGAACCGCCCGTCCTCCAGCGCCTCGACGTCGGCGATCTTGCCGACACAGCCCACGCTGAACAGCGGCGCGCCATCGACCGGCGATTGCGGCTGGATCATCGCGATGCGCCGATCACGCGCCAGTGAATCGCTCACCATCGCACGGTAGCGGGGTTCGAAGATGTGCAGCGGCAGCTGCAGGCCGGGATAGAGCACCGCGCCTGTCAGCGGGAAGATCGACAGGCGCGTCGTGTTTGCGCTCGCGCCCATCGCGCTCAACCGAACAGCACGGCGGAGAGCTTGCGCCGCGTGGCCGCAACCCAGGGATCCTCCAGCCCGATCGCTTCGAAAATCTGCAGCAGGCGGGCCTTGGCCGCGCCCTCGTTCCACTCGCGGTCGGCGGCGATCATGGCAAGGAGCTTGGCGGCAGCCTCGTCTCGCTGGCCGGCGGCATAGAGTCCGTTGGCGAAGGCAAGCTGGGCGTCCATGTCGGCCGGGCGTTCTGCCGCCGCAGCGCGCAGGGCAGCAAGTTCGCCCTCTTCCGGCGCATCCTCGGCCAGTGCCAGCGCGGAGCGCGCTTGAGCGAGGGCCGGATCCGCAGCGAGCTTGGGGTCGAGCGAATCGAGTACGGCCTGTGCTTCGTCCTTCTGGCCTGCCGCGATCAATGCGCGCACGAGGCCGGCGTGGGCCTGAGCATTATCGGGCGCGATCTCGACGATCTGGGCAAAGATGCTGGCAGCGCGTTCGCCATCGCCTTCCGCCAGCACTTCCTCGCCCATGGCAAGCAGCGGCGTCACGTCCTGCTCGGGCTCGCCCGCCTGCACCGGCAGCTTGGCGAGGATCTGGTCGAGGTACTGCTTCAGCTGTGATTCGGTGCGCGCAGGTGTCAGGTCCGCCACCGGCTGGCCCTGAAACATCGCATAGACCGTGGGGATCGAGCGTACCTGGAACTGCGCGGCGATGAACTGTTCCTCGTCGACGTTGACCTTGGCGAGGACCACGCCCTTGTCGGCATATTCTGCGGCGACCTTTTCGAGCACTGGCGTGAGCGCCTTGCACGGCCCGCACCACTCCGCCCAGAAATCCAGGATGACGAGCTTGGTCATCGACGGCTCGACCACGTTCTTGCGGAAGCGGTCCACTGCCTTCTGTTCGTCGAGATTGAGCCCCATGCTGGCCAAGATGCGTCTCCGGTCGATGTTTTCAGGTTTGCCGCACAATGTGGGAACGCTTCGCGCTTCGGCAAGGGGAATCGGGGGTTTTGCGAAAGACTTCGCCTTCGATGCATTTTTGGTGTTGCGCTCTTTCCGAGTCGCCGTTAGAGGCCCCCACACCCCAGCCGGACGGGGCACTTCCCACCGGCCAGAAACGCACGAGCGGGCGTAGCTCAGGGGTAGAGCACAACCTTGCCAAGGTTGGGGTCGAGGGTTCGAATCCCTTCGCCCGCTCCAGTTTCGACTATCACCTCATCGTTGAATTCGGGCTTGGTTCCTCCCTTCGGGGAAACCTTACTGCTCGATTTGCAATCGCGGTGCCTTGCCCGTGAGGTTGTGGGCCCGGCCTGCGCCGGGGCGACGATCCTTGCTGATCGTTGGTTAGCCGGATGCTGGCTCGCAGGTTCTCGGCTTGCGAAGCGACTTCCCACTTCGTGCGTCATCCCGGCAAAGGCCGGGATCCATTCACTTGGGTTCGCGCATTTCCCTCATCGGAACCATTGCTGAATTGCGACAGGATGAACGACCTTCGCGATAACTGTGATAGAACTAACCCGTTGGTCTGCAAACATTGAGCGAATTATCCGATTGCCAGCCCGCTATCGCGCGGGGCAACAGGAGGAGAGAAACTCATGCAGATCAGCAGGATTGCACTGGCCGCCGTGCTTGTGGCCGCCTTGCCGCTCGGCAGCGCTGCAATGGCCGAAACCGTTACGCCGACGAGCGAACCCGCCGCGAAGGAATGGTATCCCAAGACGCTCGACCTGACCGCGCTGCGCCAGAACGAGGCGACCAAAGCCAATCCCTATGGCCCGGACTTCGACTATGCCAAGGAATTTGCCTCGCTCGATCTCGATGCGGTGAAAGCCGATATCCGCAAGGTGCTGACAACGCCGCAGCCGTGGTGGCCGGCCGACTATGGCCACTACGGCCCGTTCTTCATCCGCATGGCCTGGCACAGCGCGGGGACATATCGCACCGGCGACGGGCGCGGTGGTTCGGACGGCGGCGAACTGCGCTTCGAGCCGCTCAATTCCTGGCCGGACAACGTCAACCTCGACAAGGCCCGCCGCCTCGTCTGGCCGATCAAGCAGAAGTACGGGCGCAAGCTTTCGTGGGGCGACCTGATGGTCCTGACCGGCAATGTTGCCATGGAGGACATGGGCTTCAAGACCTTGGGCTTTGCCGGTGGCCGCGTCGATGCCTGGCAGCCTGACCTCGTGTTCTGGGGACCCGAGACCAAGCTGCTCGACGACAAGCGCCGGGATGGCAAGGGCAACCTCAAGGGGCCGTTGGGCGCGACGCAGATGGGCCTGATCTACGTGAACCCGGAAGGCCCGAACGGCGTGCCCGATCCTCTTGCGGCTGCGGCCGACATCCGCCGCGCCTTCGGCGCAATGGCGATGACCGATGAAGAAACCGCGGCGCTGATCGCTGGCGGCCACACCTTCGGCAAGGCGCACGGCGCGCACAAGCCCGAGGAATGCGTCGGCAACGATCCGGGGCAGGGCAAGATCGAGCAGCAAGGCCTTGGCTGGGCCAACAAATGCGGCAAGGGCAATGCCGAGGACACGGTGACGAGCGGGCTGGAAGGCGCATGGTCGGCCAACCCGATCGCCTTCACCACGCAGTATCTCGACAATCTTTACGGTTTCGAATGGGTCAAGACCAAGAGCCCGGCCGGGGCGACGCAGTGGATCCCGAAGGACCCGGCGGCGGCAAACCTCGTACCCGACGCGCACCGGCCCGATGTGCGTCACGCACCGATCATGTTCACCACCGACATCGCGATGCGCGAGGACCCCGGTTTCCGCAAGATCACGCAGGGCTGGCAGAAGAACCAGCAAGCCTTCAGCGACGCCTTTGCCCGGGCCTGGTTCAAGCTGACCCACCGCGACATGGGACCGCAGGCGCGCTACCTTGGCAAGGATGCGCCGAAGGTGACGATGACATGGCAGGACCCGCTGCCCAAGGCGAACTACGCCATGGTCGACGCCGCGGACATTGCCGCACTGAAAGGCAGCATCCTGTCATCCGGCCTGACCACGGCCGAACTGGTGCGCACAGCCTGGGCCTCGGCCTCGACCTTCCGCGCGACCGATATGCGCGGCGGGGCCAACGGTGCTCGCGTAAGGCTTGCCCCGCAGAAGGACTGGGCGGTCAACGATCCGGCAGAGCTGGCGAAGGTGACGGCCAAGCTCGAGGCAATCCGCCTCGGCTTCAACAAGGCGGCCAAGGGTGGCAAGCAGGTGAGCCTGGCTGACCTGATCGTGCTGGGCGGCAATGCCGCGATCGAGCAGGCAGCCAAGGCCGCAGGGCATGACGTGAGCGTGCCGTTCACGCCGGGCCGGGTCGATGCCACGCAAGCGCAGACCGACGTCGAATCGTTCAATTACCTCCAGCCAAAGGCCGATGCCTTCCGCAACTACTACGCGGCGGATTCCTTCTACGGGCCGACCGAAGCGCTGGTCGACAAGGCGGACATGCTGGGGCTGACCGTGCCGGAGACGACCGTGCTGCTGGGCGGAATGCGAGCACTCGGCGCGAATGCCGCTGGATCGAAGGCGGGCGTGTTCACCGACCGTCCCGGCACGCTGAACAATGACTTCTTCGTCAACCTCCTGTCGATGGACACGGTTTGGACGAAAGCGGCCGCGCCCGGCCTCTACGAGGGCAAGGACCGTGCAAGCGGTGCCCTGAAGTGGACGGCGACGCCGGTCGACCTCGTGTTCGGTTCGAATTCCGAACTGCGCGCGGTAGCGGAAGTCTATGCCTCGGATGACGCGAAGGACAAGTTCGTGGCCGACTTCGTGGCGGCCTGGACCAAGGTGATGAACGCCGACCGTTTCTGATCGGTCAACCAATGCAGGGCGGCGGCGGAGCGATAGGCTACGCCGCCGTTTCCTGTTCGGGATCGCGCTGCCCCAGCCGCGGCGCGATCAACGCGCAGGCGATGAGCTGGAGTTGATGGAACACAATCACCGGCAGGAGCACGATGCCGACCGAAGCGGCCGGGAACAATACACCGGCCATTGGCACACCCGAGGCCAGGCTCTTCTTCGAGCCGCAGAACAACAGGACAATGGCATCCTCGCGCGGTAGCTTCATCGCCTTGGCGGTCTGCCAGGTTGCAGCAAGGACCAGCGCCAGCATGACGAGGCAGACCAGCGTGAGCACGAGCAGGCTTAAGGGGGCAACGCGCTGCCACAGTCCCTCGACCACGGCGGCGCCGAACGCGGCATAGACGACGAGCAGGATCGAGCCGCGATCGACCTTGCCCACCCATGCCTTGTGGCGGGCGATGAAGCCGCCGATCCACGGACGCAGCAGGTGCCCCGCCACGAACGGGAGGAGCAACTGCAGCACGATCGTTTCGGCAGAGGCCCAGGAGAACCCGCCTGTTGCCCCGCCCATCAACAGCGCAACAAGCGCGGGCGTGACGAAAATCCCGGCGAAGTTCGAGAACGATGCAGCGCAGACCGCAGCTGCCACGTTCCCGCGGGCGATGGCGGTAAAGGCAATCGAGGACTGGACCGTGGAGGGCAGCAGAGCAAGGAAGAGCAAGCCCGCACCGAATTCGACCGGGAGAAACGGCAGGGCGCGAGCGGCAAGCCCCAGCAGCGGGAACAGCGCGAAAGTCATCGCCAGCACGGCCAGGTGCAGTCTCCAGTTGCGGGCCCCCTCCCAGATCGCTTCACGCGACAGCTTGGCACCGTGGAGAAAGAACAGCAGCACGATCCCCGCATCTGCCGCTCCATCGACCAGCGGCACGAATGCGCCGCGCGCCGGCAGCACGCTGGCGAGGACGACCGTTGCAACAAGAGCGAGCAGGAATGGATCGAGCAGGGAGGCGATGCGCCGGAACATATAAAGGACCTGCTTCAACGAAAGGGGTGCGGACCTCTTGTGCGCTTGCGACAGTGTGTCAAGGCACAGGGTTCTGGCGTTGGAGCAGGGACCTGACACTGGCGCGCGCAACTGGCGACCGTCTCAGCGAATGGCAATGGCGCACCCGACAGGATTCGAACCTGTGGCCTTTGCCTTCGGAGGGCAACGCTCTATCCAGCTGAGCTACGGGTGCAGGGCCGAGACGGCACCTAGCAGCGGCTTGGCGGGCATGCCAGCGATTTTGTGTTCCAGTCGCGTTTAGCAATTTGGGAACGGGTTGCGGGCTAGGCCGAAACCATGAACGGGGTTTCGACGTCATCAGGCGATTCGCGCGCCGCGCTGCCGCAGGCGGGCCGGGCCGAGTTCGGCCATGCCGCTGGCAATGCCATGTCGATGAAGTGGTCGGCATTGCACGATGCCGCTGCCGTGGTCTGCACTCTCGCGGGTTTACAGCAGGAAATGCGCAAGCCCGAAGTGCGCAACTTCCCGGCGATCATGCGTGATACCGGTGGATGGCGCTATGACTTGGCGAAGCAGGGCGTTGACGATCTCGCCGCGATCATGGAGCCGGGATTGGCGGCATTGCTTGCGGTTTCGGCGCGCGGGCAAAGCCCCGGCCCGGCCGCGACGGCGCTGTGGCATGAATTCCTGGCATCGCGCGCCGCCTTGCTGGCGCTGGTACCGCCATTGGGCATCAAGCGGCGGGCCTGATCAGCTTTCCCAAGCGGCGCAATGGGGATCAATGCCGACAAGCTGACGGCGCAACGATGCGCGGGCAAGACGTTCCACTTCGGCCTTGCGGCGTGCAGCAGCCAGCGGAATGGTGGGCGCAGGGCGCAGAATCTCGGCATCATAACCGTCGGCGACGATTACCCCGCAAGCATGCGGCAGGAAATTGTCGGTGTCGAGCACGGCACGGTCAAGATGCGGCGCAAGTCCCCAGTAGAACCGGTCGCAATGATCCAGGTAATCGGTCCACTTGCCATCGCCCAGCAGGTCGGCCCGGGAGACCTTGATCTCCACGATCACGACCTGCCCCTTGGCGTCGATGCCCATGAGATCGGCGCGCCTGCCGGAACGAAGCGGCATTTCGGGCAGGCACCAGATGTCGTTGCGCGCGAACAGGCGGCAGATGCCGCGCGCGACGGCGCGTGCTTCGCGTTCGACGACATCCGGGCTTGCGCCGGGACCAGTGGCAGCTGATTCGATCATGTCGCCAGTTTAGAACAAATGCCGAACGCGTAAAGGCTTAGAAGAAGCCCAGTGTCTGAACGAACAACCACACGCCGGTGGCAACGAGCAGCGCGGCGGCAACCATTCGCACGATGTCGAGCGGAACACGCTTGATCAATTCGTTGCCGAAGATCACGGCTGGGACGTTGGCAATCATCATGCCAAGCGTCGTACCGGCAGTGACCGCGATGGCATCGTTAAAGCGTGCGCCCAAAGCAATCGTGGCGATCTGCGTCTTGTCGCCCATCTCGACGATGAAGAATGCCACCAGCGTAGTGAGAAATGCGCCGTAGCGCGAAGGCTTGGGTGCTTCGTCCTCGTCCATCTTGTCCGGCACCAGGGTCCACAGGCCCATGGCGACGAAACCGATGGCAATGGCGAAGCGGAACCACTGGCCATCGAGGAAGGCGGCGGCGGTCGCACCGAGCAGGGCAGCGAGGAAGTGGTTGGCAAGCGTTGCGCCAAGGATGCCGAGGACGATCGGCAGCGGCCTTTTGAACCGGGCGGCGAGGATGATCGCGAGCAATTGCGTCTTGTCGCCAATCTCGGCGAGCGCGACAATCGCGGTGGACGTGCTGAAGGCTTCGAGCATCGACAATTCCGGGGCCGGGCGGAGCGATCAGGCCAACGACAGCTTACCCCTCCGCCCGGCCCGGACGATGGGTTCGCTGTCATTGGTCTCGCCCGGTGGACAAAAGTCCTGCCGCCTGCGCCATGGTCTCTCGACCAAGCATGTTGACGCTGAGGGCCGCGCCAGGCCCGAAAACCTGCCAGCGGTGGCTACTCCCCAAATGACGTGGGGTGCCGTTAGCTGCGTATGGCGTGGCATGCAAGTGCAGGCTATGGGCAGTAGCAACGCTATCCGACCACGGGTGCGCCGGGGAAAGTCAGATCGTGAAGCGCATTGCCGTTGCCGTCCTTGCCTGCAGCATTGCGCTGCCCGCGCAGGCCGAGGAAGGCCCGTGGACGTTGTCAGCCTCGGCGCGGCTGCGTGTGGAATCGATCGGCGGGCAGTTCCGCCCCGCCCCTGCCCCCGCAACCGACACGATGGTTTCGCTCAGGACCGAGCTTGCCGCCGGCTATGATGCCGGGCCGGTGCGGTTCAATGCCGAGCTCTGGGACGCGCGGGCTTGGGGACAGGACGCGCGCTCTTCAGCGAACACTGGCGAGGTCAACGCGCTCGAACTGGTGCAGGCGAACATGGCGGTGAAGCTGGCGGGCAAGAGCACGCTGACGCTGGGGCGCTACACCCTCGACCTCGGCAACCGGCGCATGGTGGCGCGTCAGCGATTTCGCAATACGACCAATGCCTTCACGGGCGCGCATCTTGAGCTGGACGGGGGCAAGGGACGCAGGCTCGACCTGATGTTCGCCCTGCCCCACCAGCGCCTGCCGGACGACGTTGCGGGCATTCGCGAGGACCGGGTGAAGTGGGACCGCGAGAACTTCGACGTCATGTTCTTTGGCGCGCATGGTACGCTGCCGCAGGTGCTTGGCGGGACCCTTCAGCCCTATGCCTTCGGACTGATCGAGCGCGACGGCGCGGGGCTGGCGACAGCGAACCGGCGGATCGGCACGGTGGGCGCGCGCCACTTCGTGAAGGCAAGCGCCGGGGCTTGGGACCACGACGTCGAAGGCGCGGTCCAGTTCGGCAAGGCACGGCGGACATCGGGGGCGGCGGATGTGACCGATCTCAACGTGTTCGCCTGGTTCGTCCACGCCGATGCCGGCTATACCTTTGCCGGTGGTTGGAAGCCCCGCGTGGTGGCGATGTTCGACGCCGCGAGTGGCAATAAGGGCAGCGCACACAAGTTCACCCGTTTCGACACGCTCTATTCAGCGCGGCGCTTCGAATTCGGGCCAAACGGGCTTTACGGGCCGTTTCGGCGGAGCAACATCGTCTCGCCCTCGCTGCGTCTGGAAGTGACTCCGTCGAAGCGAACCGACGCTTTCGTGGCGTGGCGCACGGCCTGGGCCGAGAACCGGCGCGACCAGTTTGCCGCGACCGGGGTGCGTGATGCCAGCGGAGCCTCAGGCAGCCTCGGCGGGCACCAGATCGAAGGGCGCGTACGGCACTGGATCGTGCCGGGGCTGCTGCAGGTGGATGGCGGAGCGGCAGTGCTGTTCAAGCGGAGCCTGCTGCGCGACGCGCCGAATGCGCCGCCGACCGGGAATACGACCTACGGCTATTTGGATGTCACGCTGACGCTCTGACGCGCAGCGAGGTCGCGCAGGATCGCGTGCTTGTGCGCAGCCGATGCCGTGAACCATGCGGTGATTTCGGCCAGTGTGCGATGGCAACCGCGGCACTGCGTGCTGAGCGGATCGATTTCGCAGACACCGGTGCATGGGCTGGGCGGGTGATCGTCGTTCACCGGTCGGACTTTTCCGCCGCCAGCCGCGTCATCAGCAGGGCAGCGCGCTTGGCCTGGGTCCAGATGCTGGCGACATCGACAGTCTCGCCGGGCGCATGGTCGCCGGTGGAATGGGGGCCGAGGCCGACGAGACCGTCGATGTATTCGGCAACGAAGCTGATGTCGCCCGCGCCGCGCTTCATCGGATCGAGCGGCTGCATCTCAGGCAGATCGAGCGTGGCGTTGACCCGATTCAGCTTGGCGAGGAGCGCCTTGTTGCCTGCGGTCGGCGCCATCGGCGGGTAGCCTTCGCTGAACGTGATCTTCGCCGAGGTGACGCCTGGGTAACTGCGCGCCACGATCCACTCCATCTTGCGCATCGCGGCAGCGTTCTGTTCGAGGCTGAGTGTGCGCAGGTCCCCGCGCGCCACGACCTTTCCGGGGATAATATTGGTCTTGCCCTTCGCCGACACATGCGCGTTGTCATCGGCCACGTCAGCTTCCGCCCCACCTGCGATCAGGCCCACGTTAAGGGTAAGGTAGGGTTCGGGCAGCTCCTCCCGGAAAGCGCTCAAGATCCTCGACGCAGCATAGATGGCGCCATCGCCGGCGTTCGCCCCCCAGACACCGCTGGAGTGGCCGGACTTCGCCTCGACCGTCAGCGTCCAGCTTTGCGAGGAGCGGCGGGCGATCGATCCCATGTCCTTGCCATTTTCGCGGCTCAGCCCTTCGAAATCGAGCGCGACATCGGCAGCCTTGGCTGCGGTGACAAGATCTGCGCGTGCGACTTCGGTGGGGGAGCCTGCCTCTTCCTCGTCACCGGTGAGGAATACCTCGATGTTGGCGTTCTTGAGCGTGCCTGCCGTTTGCATGGCACGAACGGCGGCGAGGATCACGGCGATACCGCCCTTGTCGTCACCCACGCCGGGACCGGTCGCCTTGTCGCCGTTCAGCACATAGGTCTGGAACGGGGAATCCGGCTCGAACACGGTATCGAGGTGGCCGATCAGCAGGAGCTTCTTCCCGCCCTTGCGACCCTTGTGCGTGAGCACGAGATGCCCGGCGCGCCCGGTCTGCTCCATCGGAATCCAGCGCGAAGTGAATCCCAGAGCCGTGAACGCGGGCGCAACGATATCGCGCAACCTTCGTACGCCTTCGAGATTGCGGCTGCCCGAGTTCTGGTTGACCATTGTTTCAAGGAACTTGAGGGTGCGCGCCTGTTCGGCATCGACGGTGGCGACCATCCTTGCCTCGGCCCCCGTGGGCGCGGCCTGCGCAGAGCTGCCGACAAGGACGAAGGCAGAAACCAGACCAATCGTGAAACGCATCGACCCACTCCTTTTGCGGGCACGTTGGCGAGCTGGACGAAGCCTTGCAACCGCCTTTTGCCCGAATTTCCTTGCTTTAACGGGAAGTGCTGCCTATGTGCACCGCAGCAAGACCGGTGGCGGGCAACCCGCTGCAGTCCGGATGCTGGCGTGAGATTTCGCTGAAACGGCAGAAATCCGCTCCGGACGAACGGTTGTTGCCCCGCCCGCTTCCCCTTTCACGCATGGGTCGCATGATCGACCCCGCTCGTGCCCTTCAGGCGCGTGCGCCCAGCGAATTCAACTCGCACGTCGGCCCTGCGCCGATGCGCCCACGAAAGCATATTCATGTCATTCTTCGCCGAACTCGGCCTTGCCGAACCCATTCTCCGCGCCCTTGAAACCAAGGGCTACAACGATCCCACGCCAATCCAGCGCCAGGCCATCCCGGCCCTGCTGCAGGGCCGTGACCTGCTTGGCATCGCGCAGACCGGCACCGGCAAGACCGCCGCGTTCTCGCTGCCTTCGCTGCACCGGCTTGCCGCCAACCCGCAGCCGCGCAAGCCGGCCTCGTGCCGCATGCTGGTGCTTTCGCCGACGCGCGAACTGGCCGCACAGATCGCTGACAACATGAAGGGCTACGCCCGCAACCTCAACATGTCGGTAGACTGCGTGTTCGGCGGCGTGCCCGTCGGCAAGCAGGCCCGCCGCCTCGTGCCGGGCGTCGACATTCTGGTCGCCACGCCGGGCCGCCTGCTCGACCTGATCGACCAGCGCGCGCTGACGCTTGGCCGCACCGAAATCTTCGTGCTCGACGAAGCCGACCAGATGATGGACCTCGGCTTCATCCACGCGCTGAAGCGCGTGGCCAACCTGCTGCCCAAGACCCGCCAGAGCCTGTTCTTCTCGGCCACGATGCCCAAGGCCATCGAAGATCTGGGCAAGCAGTTCATCGTCAATCCGGTGCGCGTCGAAGTCGCCCCGAACTCGACCACGGCCGAGCGGGTCGAGCAGTACGTGACCTTCATCAACCAGGCCGAGAAGCAGGCCCTGCTGACGCTGCGCATCCGTGCGCTGCTGGCATCGAAGGAACTGGACCGCGCGCTGGTGTTCACCCGCACCAAGCACGGCGCCGACCGCGTGGTGCGCCACCTTTCGTCCGCAGGCATCGACGCTCGTGCCATCCACGGCAACAAGAGCCAGGCGCAGCGCACTGCCGCGCTCGAGGCTTTCCGTCAGGGTTCGTGCCCGGTGCTGGTCGCCACCGACATCGCCGCGCGTGGCATCGACGTTTCGGGTGTGAGCCACGTGTTCAACTTCGAACTGCCCAATGTGCCCGAACAGTACGTCCACCGCATCGGCCGCACCGCGCGTGCCGGCGCTGATGGCATTGCCATCAGCTTCTGTGCGCCGGACGAGAAGCCCTACCTCAAGGACATCGAGAAGCTGACCCGGGTCAAGATCGACACCATGGGCCTGCCCGAGAATTTCATGGCCGAAGCCGCCAAGCTGCCTGCACCGAGCCGCAAGCCTGCGGAAATGGAGCAGGATGCCCGCCGTGACGCGCGCGATGCACGCGGTAATGGCGGTCGTGGTGCGGGCGGTCAGGGTCGCGGCGGCGAAGGTCGTGGTGGGCAGAACCGCAACAGCCAGGCCCACGGGGGCCGCGCGCAAGGCCGGGACGGGCGCCCGCGCGATGTCTCGCCGCGTCAGGAGCGTCGTGACGGCGGTGCCGCCGATCGTGGTCCGGTGCGCAATCCGGTGCTCGAAGCCACTCTTAACGGTGGCGAGCGCGAGGACGGCAACAAGCCGCGTCGCTTCCGTCCGCGCGGTGCGCCGGGCGTCGGTGCGCACAAGCACAAGGTTCGCCGCGCGAGCTGATCTGCGGAAGGCTCGGCCCTGCCCCAAGGCAGGGCTGTCCTCCGCCTCAAAAGCTTGGCATAGGGACGCGCAATGGACAGCGTTCTAGCCTCGGCGATTGCCATGACCGTGATCGTCGCGGTGCGCTATCTGATCACCAGCGGAATGTTCGCCTGGGCGACGCACAAGGTGCGGCCGGGGCATTATGCTGGCCTTGAAAAGCAGATCCGTTCGGAGATCACCTGGAGCCTCGCCACCGCCGCAATCTACGGCGTGCCGGCCGGCGTGGTCGCGTGGGGCTGGCAGCAGCGCGGATGGACCAGGATCTATGCCGACCCGCTGGCCTATCCGCTGTGGTGGATGCCGGTCTCGCTGCTGCTTTACCTCTTCATCCATGACACCTGGTTCTACTGGACGCATCGCTGGATGCATCGTCCGCAGGTGTTCCGGCGCATCCATGCCATCCATCATGCCAGCCGCCCGCCCACGGCATGGGCCGCCATGAACTTCCATCCGATCGAGGCGGCGATCGTCTCGCTGCTGATTCCGGCGCTGGTCTTCGTCATCCCGATCCATGTCGGGATGCTCGGGGTGGTGCTGCTGGTGATGACTGTGATGGGCGTGACCAATCACATGGGCTGGGAGATGTTCCCCCGCTGGCACGTTCATTCTGGCGCAGGGAACTGGCTGATAACGGCGAGCCATCACCATCGTCATCACGAACTCTATCGCTGCAACTACGGTCTCTATTTCCGTTTCTGGGATCGGCTGTGCGGCACAGACAAGGGACTGTCCGCACCATGAAGCGCGCCTTACTCCTTCTGCCATTTCTTCTCGCCGGAAATGCCCCTGCGCCGACAAGCATCACGGTCGACATCAATGGCCTGCGCAATGCCAAGGGCATGATCTGGCTGTGCATGAGCGGAAACCCCAAGCTGTTCCCGGAAGGATGCGACAAGGACCCCAATCGCCGCACTGCGTCGATCCGGGCAGACCAGCCCGGCCCGCTGGTGATCCGCGACGTGATGCCGGGGCGCTACGCCATCGTTCTCCTGCATGACGAGAATGGGAACAAGAAGATGGACAAGACGCTGTTCCTGCCGAAGGAAGGTTTCGGCTTCTCGCGCGATGCGCCGGTCAAGATGTCGGCGCCCAAGTTCGAGGCGGCAGCCTTTGACGTTACCGGCGGCGCACCTGTCCGCATGAAGATGAAGGTCCGATACCTGTAGTGCCAGCCGCTTCTGCCAAGCCTGTTCATGGAAGTCCCCTAGCACCGTTCTGTTACCGCGCATTCCGGGCAATCTGGACGGCCAACCTGTTCTCCAACATCGGCTCGATGATCCAGTCGGTGGGCGCGGCATGGCTGATGACCGAGCTGACCACCAGCCACGTGCTGGTGGCGCTGGTTCAGGCCTCGGCAACGATCCCGATCCTGCTGCTGGGCGTATTCGCGGGCGCCATTGCCGACAACTACGATCGCCGCCGGGTGATGCTCGCGGCACAAACCGGCATGCTGATTGTGTCCTCGGTGCTGGCCGTGCTCGCCTATACCGGCAATGTCGGGCCATTCTCCTTGCTGGCGCTCACGTTGATGGTGGGTATGGGTACGGCGCTGAACGGCCCCGCATGGCAAGCGTCGGTGCGGCTGCAGGTGGGGCGGCAAGACCTGCCGCAAGCAATCTCGCTCAATGCGATCTCGTTCAATCTGGCAAGGAGCGTCGGGCCAGCGCTCGGCGGGATACTCATCTCGCTGTGGGACACGAGCCTTGCCTTTGCGCTCAACGCAATCAGCTATCTCGGCATGATCGTGGTGCTGTCGCGCTGGCGGCCTGAATCGCTGCCGCCGATGCGCGAGCCGATGCTGGCGGCGATCGGCCGGGGCGTGCGGTTCTGCGCCTCGTCCTCGCCGATCCGCAAGGTGCTGCTGCGCGGTCTGGCCATCGGCTTTGGCGCGGCAGGCCTGCAGGCACTGATGCCGAGCGTGGCGCGCGACATGCTCAAGGGCAGCGAGCTTGATTACGGCCTGATGCTGGGCGGGTTCGGCATCGGTTCGATCGTGACGGCACTGTTCGTCTCGAAAGTGCGGCAACGGCTTGGCAGCGAGACCGTGGTGACCGGGGCGACGCTGATCTTCGCCTGCGCGCAATTGCTGATGGCTTCGGCCACGGGCATCCCGATGGCCGTGCTCGCCGCTTTCGTGGGTGGCATGGGTTGGGCCAGCGCAATGACCAGCCTCAACGTGGCGATGCAGTTGCGCAGTCCGGAAGACATTCTCGGCCGCTGCCTGTCGATCTATCAGGCGGTGACCTTCGGCGGCATGGCGCTGGGCGCATGGTGCTGGGGCTCGGTGGCCGATCTTGCCAGCTTGCCGACCGCACTTCATGCCGCAGCGGCGTGGCTGGTGCTTTCACTTGCCATGCACTTTTTTGCGCCTATGCCGACGCGCGAAGAGGGGCGGCTGGACGCTGTCCCTGCGCCAAAACGCTAGAAGTTCGAAGGTTCTCGCCATGACCGACGCCCGCCCCTTGCGCTCGCTTCTCTACATGCCGGCCAGCAATGCCCGGGCGATGGCCAAAGCGCGCAGCCTCGATTGCGATGCAGTGTGCCTCGATCTGGAAGACGCGGTGGCGCCCGAAGCCAAGGCCGAGGCACGCGCGGCGCTGGTCGCCGAGGTGCAGGCAGGAGGCTTCGGTCATCGACGACTGATCGCGCGGATCAACGGCCTGTCGACGCCATGGGGGCATGACGATCTCGCTGCGCTCGCACAGGCTCCGGTCGAGGCAGTGCTCGCTCCGAAGGTCGATGACGCTGCCGACGTGCAGGCACTTTCGGCCGGGATGGACGCTGCTGGCTTCGCGCCCGATGTCAAACTGTGGGTAATGGTCGAGACGCCGCGCGCCGTTTTGGCGCTGGAGCGGATTGCCGATTGCGCAAGAGACACGCGGCTTGCAGGCTTCGTGCTGGGGCTCAACGATCTCGCCAAGGATAGCGGCATTGCCCAGTTGCCGGGGCGCATGGCCTTCCTGCCGGTGCTGACCATGGCCGTGCTGGCGGCGCGGGCCAATGGCCTCGTGATCCTCGACGGCGTGTGCAACGCGATCGAGGATACCGCGCGGCTCGAAGCCGAATGCGTGCAGGCGCGCGATTCGGGATTTGATGGAAAGACGCTGATTCACCCCGCGCAACTTGCCACGTGCAACCGTGTGTTCGCACCGAGCGAAGCCGATATCGCCGAAGCGGAGTCCATCGTCGCGGCCTTTGCCGACCCGGCAAATGTCGGCAAGGGCGCGCTGCGCCTCAACGGGAAAATGGTGGAATTACTGCACCTTGCCCAAGCCGAGAAGGTATTGGCCACCGCCGCCGCCATCGCTGCGCGTTAACCCCGTATAAGCTCCACTGGCGCAACTTAAGCACTTCTTCACGAAGTTGCGCCAGACCAGTCCTCAATCAAGGGGACCAGGTGAGCCTGATGGATACTTTGCGTGGATTTGATCGTGACGCCGCCGAGGCCGAACTCGACCTCTCCGGTTTCGAGGACGACGTTCCGAGCGAGCCGCCGCCGCCGGTGGTGGGGCAGGACGAGCGCCGCATGCAGGTGCGCGCCTACAACTACTGGGCCGGCCAGCTGGGCGAACATTCGTTCCCGCTGGTCACGCCGCTCCTCTCGGGCACTTATCCGGACTTTGCCGACAACCTCGTGCTGCTGCACTTCGACGAGGGGATCGAGGACCCGGCGATTGCCTTTCTCGGCGCCAGGCTGGCCGACGAGTGCGGCACGGAAAGCTCGATCACCCGCCTGAGCCAGGTGCCCGGCCGCTCGCTGCTGTCACGCATCACCGACCACTACATGCAGATCATCGCCAATCAGGCGCCGATCGGCTTCGAGGCCGAGTTCGTGAACCACTTTGGCCGCACGATCCTCTACCGTGGCATCCTGCTGCCGTTCTCGTCGGACGGCACGCGCATCGACTACATCATGGGTGCGATCAACTGGAAGGAACTGGCCGACCAGGCGACGACCGACGAGTTGCTGCTGGAAATCGGGCAAGCGCTCGATTCGGCGCCGATCAAGAGCCAACCGCGCCGTCCGCTGATCGAGCCGACCGATGCCTGGGCCGATGGCCCCACCTCGCTTGATGCCGATATCTTCCCTGAGCCCGCCTTCGGGCTCGACGACGATATCCTGCCACTGCCCGCAGGCGCGCCTGCCGATGAACCGGAAGCCCTGGCCGATTGGCTCGCCTCTGCGCGCGAACTGGCCCTCGTGGCCAATTCGAGCGAAGACCGCACTCGCAGCGCGCTTTATGCCGCGATCGGGCGGGCCTGGGACTTCGCCCTTGCAGCGCAGGCAGAACCGGAAGAGTTTGCCGAACTGCTCGAAGACGCAGGGCTGACCATGCAGGAGCGCGCGCCGATGACGCCGGTGGTCAAGCTGGTGTTCGGCGCCGACTACGACAAGACGCGCCTCACCGAGTACGCCACCGCGCTGACCCATGCGCAGCGCATCGGCCTCGGCCGGGGTGAGCTGGGCGCCTACCTCTCCGAAGCCGCTGGTGGCCTCAAGGGCGTGATCAATGCCGAGCGCCGCCTGCGCCGCGAGGAAGCCGGCAAGGCGCTCGCCAGGCGCGGCCCTGAAGCGCTTGCGCAGTCGCTGCGCGCGCTGCCGGCACGCAAGGTCACCGAGATCGCGCCACCCGAAGGCGAGGAATTCGCGCTGGTGGTGGTGCGTCGCCTTGAGAGCGGCGAGATTGTCGCTCTTGGCGAGGTGCACGATGACGCGGCCCTGTTCGAACGTGCAGCGCGCCATCTGATCGGCTGACAGACTGCAACTGCCGGTGCCTTGCGCAATGGCGGCAGCCTGCTAGCCAGTGCCCTATGGCACGGACGGTGAAGGGCAGGCGGCGCATGGGTTGGATCGGCTGGGCGGCGCTTTGCTTCGTCCTGCTCGGATTGGTCGGCTATGCCGCCTACAGCCATGCCATGCGGAATAATGCTGTTGCCGTGCTCGACGGTGCCGACAAGCTGCTCAACGGTGGCGATGGCGCGATCCAGCTGGTCGCGGCCGAGCGCTATGGCAACGATCCGGCGCAGAAGCTCGAGATGTTCGTGCCGCAAGGCGCCAAGGGCGCGCTGCCGATCGTGGTGTTCGTGCATGGCGGCAGCTGGGCGAGCGGCGATCCCCACGACTATCGCTTCATTGCGCGGACGCTGTGCGCGCAGGGCTATGCGGTCGTGCTGGCGGGTTACCGGCTCTATCCGCAGACGAAGTTTCCCGGCATGCTGGAGGACGGCGCGGCGGCGCTGCGCTGGGTGCAGGACAATGCCGCAAGGTATCGTGGCGATCCGGCGCGCATGGCGCTGATGGGGCATTCGGCCGGGGCCTACAACGTGGTCATGCTCACGCTTGATCCGCAGTGGCTGAAGGGCGTGGGGCTGGACACGCAGGCGATCCGCGGGACGGTCTCGCTCGCTGGACCGTTCGATTTCGTGCCCCTCGATTCCCCGGCAACCATCAACAGCTTCGGCGATTCGCCTGATCTTTCCAGAACCCAGCCGGTCAACTTCGCGCGCCAGGACGCGCCGCCGCTCCTGCTGGTGACGGGCGATGCCGATACCCGGGTCAAGCCGCGCAATTCGCAGGCGCTCGCCCAGCGACTGACCGAAGCAGGCGCGCCGAACCAGCTGGTCCAGCTCGAGGGCGTCACCCATGAAAGCATCATCATGATGTTCGCGCGCCCGTTCGCGCGCGATACCCGTGCGCTTGACGCAGTCCTGCCGTTCCTCGCCAGGGTCACCGCGCCTTCAGTTGCGGTTCAGGCTGCGGGCCGATAGTCCAGGCATCGTGTCCGTCCGAATCCCCGCCCTGTTCCTCTCGCGCCTGCTCGCGCTGGTCGCCGCGCTGTCGCTCTGCATCCAGCCAGCGGCTGCGCAATCGGTGCTGCGCGATGCGGAAACCGAGGCGCTGTTCCGCGATGCCTCTGCCCCGATCTTCAAGGCGGCGGGGTTCAACCCCAAGGCGATCGATCTGGTCCTGCTCAACGACGGGTCCATCAACGCGTTCGTCGCCGGTGGACAGGCGATCTATATCCATTCGGGCCTGATCAGCGCAGCTGACAACGTCAACGAACTGCAGGGCGTGATCGCGCACGAACTGGGCCACATCACCGGCGGCCACATCATCCGCTACAACGAGGGGCTCAAGCCGGCCACCGGCATCACCGTGCTTTCGCTGCTGCTCGGCGGTCTGGCGGCTGCGGCAGGTTCGCCCGACGCGGCGCTGGGCGTGTTCATGGCCGGGCAGCAGGCCGCGCTGGGCAAGTTCCTCGCCTTCAGCCGCGCGCAGGAAAGCTCGGCAGACGCAGCGGGCGCAAAGTTCCTTTCCGATGCCGGCATTTCCGGACGCGGTTCGATCGAGTTCTTCAAGAAGCTGCAGAACCAAGAATTCCGCTATGGCTACAATGCCAGCAAGAATCCGGACGCGGAGTTCTACAGCACGCACCCGATGACGTCCGACCGCCTGACCACGCTCCAGGATGTCTACGAGAAGGACCCGGCGTGGAACACCCCGCCCCCGGCCGAGCTGCAGGCGCGGTTCCAGCGGGTCAAGGCCAAGCTCAACGGCTATCTGGCCGAGCCGCAGGACACGCTGCGCGCCTACCCCGATTACATGACCGACATTCCCGCGCGCTATGCTCGCGCCTATGCCTTCCACAAGGAGGCTTATGTCGACAAGGCTCTGGCGGAGACCAGGGCGCTGATCGCCAGCGATCCGGACAATCCCTATTTTCTCGAGCTGGAGGGACAGATCCTGCTCGAATCCGGCCGCCCCGCCGATGCCGTGGCGCCGCTGCGCAAGGCTACGCAACTGACCGGCAACGAGCCATTGATCGCCACCACCTTTGGCCACGCCCTGATCGCCACCGAGGACAAGGACAATTTCGCCGAAGCCGAAAAGGTGCTGAAGACCTCGGCAGCGCGCGACCGGGACAATCCCTTCACCTGGTACCAGCTCGGCGTCGTCTACGAAGCCAAGGGCGACATTCCCCGCGCGCGCCTTGCCAGTGCCGAACAGCAGCTGATGAACATGCGGCTGGCCGAAGCCGTACGCAGCGCCGAGGCCGCCGAGGCCGCACTGCCCAAGGGCACGCCCGACTGGCTACGCGCGCAGGACATTGCGATGTCGGCGCGGGCAATGATGGAACGCCAGAAGAAATCCCGCTAGGCACCAGACAATGTCAGATACAAAGCCCCGCCGCATAGGTGCCTTCGGCGCCCTCGCCCTGCTCCTTGCCACAGGCGGCGCAGCTGGAGGATGGTGGTACGCCCACCGCGACGCCGATACCGCGTCAGGCGACGACGCGGACCTTGAAGCCTCGCTGGCGAGCGCAGGAATCAATGGCAAGGAACGCGCCGCGATCGAAGGACTGGTGCGGTCTTATATCCTTGAACACCCCGAAGTCCTGCCGGAGGCGATGGAGCGGCTGCAGCAGCGCGAGGCGGCAGCGCAGATCGGTCCGATGCGCGGCGCGCTTGAAACACCCTTCCCCGGTGCGGTCATGGGCAATCCCGACGGGAAGGTCACGCTGGTGGAGTTCACCGACTTTGCCTGCACCTATTGCCGGCAGAGCGTGAAGACCCTGGACGCGCTGATCGCGAAGAACCCCGACTTGCGCGTGGTTGTGCGTGAACTGCCGATCATCGCACCCGAAAGCGCGCCCGCCGCGCGCATGGCGCTGGCGGCGGCAGCGCAGGGCAAGTATCCCGCCTATCACAAGGCGATGTTCGAGGGCGCCCGGCCTTCGGATGCCAGCATCACCGCTGCGGCGACCGCGGCGGGGCTCGACCTCGCCTCGGCACGCACCTTTGCAGCCCGGCCCGATGTCGAGGAAGAGCTCAAGCGCAACCTTCAGCTGGCCCGCCAGCTTGGCATCAACGGGACGCCCGCATGGGTGATCGGCGAACAGCTGGTTCACGGCGCAGTTCCGCAGGAAGACCTGCAGGCTGCCATCGATGCGGCACGCAAGAGCTGAGGCGGAAGTAACAGGGGCGGGCTAGCCTAGCCCGCTCCGAACGGTTACAAACCTTTTCATGGCAGCCTTGCCGTTCAGACCGACGCCGTTCTTCGGCAACAAGAACAGAGCCTTCTGGCGCCTGCAGTTCATGGGCTGGGGCGGCGCGATGCTGCTGCGTGCGATGTCGTCCATCGCCAATGCGCAGCCGTGGTCGTTCCTCGTCATCGTCGTCATCGCCACGATCACCGGCTTCTCGATCTCGCTGATCCTGTCGGTAATCTACCGCGCGCTGATCAACCGGCGGCCGATTGTCACCTGGGGCGTGACTGCCATCGCGATGTCGGTGGCGGTCGGTCTTTACGCCTTCATCGATTCGTGGGTCATCAGCCTCTACCGGCAAGGCGGCGATGCCAGTTTCGCGCAGCTGTTCCTCGGGGTGTTTTACCTCGACCTCACGCTCGTGATCTCGTGGACCGGGCTGTATTACGCGATCAACTTCTTCCTGCAGGTGGAAGAGCAGAACGACCAGCTGATGCGGCTGGAGGCACAGGCAACCTCGGCCCAGCTGGCCATGCTGCGCTACCAGCTCAACCCGCACTTCTTGTTCAACACGCTCAATTCGATTTCCACGCTGGTCCTGCTCAAGCAGACCGAACCGGCAAACGCGATGCTTTCGCGCCTGTCCTCGTTCCTGCGCTACACGCTGGTCAACGAGCCGACCGCGCGGGTGACCGTTGCCCAGGAAATCGAGACATTGAAGCTCTACCTCGATATCGAACGCATGCGCTTCGAGGAGCGCCTGCGCACCGAGTTCCGCATCGATGATGCCGTCCGCAATGGCCTGATGCCTTCGCTGCTGCTGCAACCGCTGGTCGAGAATGCCATCAAGTATGCGGTCAGCCCGATGGAGTACGGCGCGGAAATCACCGTCGAGGCGCAACTCGTCGGCCCGATGCTGCGGGTCACCGTGTCGGACACCGGGCCGGGCTTGCCACCGGGCACCGATCCTTCAAGCGTGTTCGGCGTGAGCAGTGACAGCACCGGGATCGGTCTTGCCAACATCCGCGACCGTCTGGTCCAGGCCTATGGCGAGAACCAGCGCTTTGACATCTCAAACCGCCCGGAAGGGGGTTTTCAGGTCGTGCTCGAACTGCCGTTCGAAGCAAAGGCCGAGCCTGTACAGGCCATGCCCGTCCGACGCCCGATCGGGGTCGGCATGGGGGTTGGTGCATGATCTCGGGAACCGACTGCCACTTTACCCGTCCTGCCATCAGGCAGACTCCAACGGGGGACCGTTTCGGGGGCGCAACGTGATCCAAGTCTGGACAAGACCCAAGGGAACCGCATGACGATCCGCACGATCCTCGTCGACGACGAGAAACTGGCCATTCAGGGGCTGCAGCTCCGGCTTCAGGCCTTCCCCGATGTCGAAGTGATCGACACCTGTTCGAACGGCCGCGAGGCCATCCGCAAGATCAAGACCGAAAAACCCGACCTCGTCTTCTGCGACATCCAGATGCCCGGCTTTGACGGCTTCTCGGTGGTCAAGGGCGTGATGGAAATCGACCCGCCGCTGTTCGTGTTCGTGACCGCTTATTCCGAGCACGCGATCAAGGCGTTCGAAGCCAATGCCGTCGACTACCTGCTCAAGCCGGTTGAGGAAGACCGTCTTGCCGACGCACTGGACCGCGCGCGGACGCGTCTGTCCGAGAAGCGCGGCCGCGAAGAAGCCGAGAAGCTCAAGACCGTGCTCGCCGAAGTGGCGCCCGATGCCATGCCGGAAATCGAGGACGAGGGCGAGCCCGTTGCCGGCCGCTTCGAGAAGCTCATCAACATCAAGGACCGTGGCAAGATCTTCCGCGTCGATGTCGACACGATCGAGCGCATCGAGGCTGCGGGCGACTACATGTGCATCTACACCGGCGACAATTCGCTGATCCTGCGCGAGACGATGAAGGACTTGGAGCGTCGCCTCGATCCCCGCGTGTTCCAGCGCGTGCACCGCTCCAAGATCGTCAACCTCGATCAGGTGCGCCAGGTCAAGCCGCATACCAACGGCGAATGCTTCCTTGTCTTGGAAAGTGGTGCCGAGGTGAAGGTATCGCGCTCCTACCGCGACGTGGTAGCGCGTTTCGTTCACTGACCAAATTCGCCTCACACTTCCGCTCATGCTGAGCTTGTCGAAGCATGCCCGAGCCGGTAGCTGCGAAGGACGTGCCTGCCTCGCGTCCTTCGACAGGCTCAGGACGAGCGGAGTGCTTTGATGCAAGAATTTCTCATCCCCGGCTTTGATCTCGAAGCCTTCGTCACCGCAACGCTCGCCGAGGATCTTGGCGAAGGCCTGCCTGGCGGCGGACATGACGTGACCAGCGAAAGCGTGATTCCGGCCGATGCGCGCTTTTCCGGCGTGATGGACAGCCGCGACGCGATAACGGTGTGCGGCTTGCCGATTGCCGCCGCATTCTTCCGCGCGCTCGATCCTACCATGAAGATCGAAATTCTCGTCGCAGAAGGCGCGCAGGTTTTGCCCGGCTCCGACCTGATGCGGCTCGAAGGCAATGCCCGTGCGATGCTGACGGCAGAGCGCAGTGCGCTCAACACCGTCCAGCACCTTTCGGGCATTGCCACGCTCACCCGCCAGTACGTTGATGCCATGGGCGAGACGAACGCGAAATTGCTCGATACCCGCAAGACCATCCCCGGCCTGCGCCTCCTCGAAAAGTACGCCGTGCGCACCGGTGGCGGCACCAATCATCGCATGGGCCTGTGGGACGCGGCGATGATCAAGGACAACCACGTACTCGTCGCAGGTGGCGTGGCCGAAGCCGTGCGCCGCGCGCTGTCTGCAGGGGTCAAGGACGTGATCTGCGAGGTCGATCATATCGACCAGATCGAACCCGCTCTCGATGCCGGCGCAACCCGCCTGCTGCTCGACAACATGGGACCAGACTGCCTGCGCGAAGCCGTGGCGCTGGTTGCCGGCCGCGTCCCATGCGAGGCTTCGGGCGGGGTGCGGCTTGACACCATCGGCGCGATTGCCGCCTCGGGCGTGGATTACGTATCGGTCGGCCGCCTGACGCAGAGCGCGCCCGCCGCCGACATCGGCCTCGACTTCACGCCAATCGCCTGAACGGAACCCCAGATGCGCCCCGCCACCATCCGCGCCTTTGAAATCAGCGTGATCGCCAGCCAGCTGATCCGTATCGTCAACATCGTCGCCAATGCCGGCGCGATGGCAGCCGCGCTGGAAGTCGGCCGCAATGAGTTGCTGATCGGACCGTTTGCCAACGCGCTGGTCGCCATCGGTCTTGCGCTCGCAGTTTCTCGCGGCCGGTTTGCGATAGCGCGCTGGTTTCTCGCCGCCGTGATCGCGCTCGACGTGCTGGGCCTGGGCGGAATTCCGGCCGTGGCGACCATGATCGGCGTTCCCTTCGCGATCTTCTCGGTCATCGCCATCCTGCTGATGATTGCCGCAGGCGTGCTGATGTTCCTGCCGGCATCGACGGCGTGGCTGAAGCAGGACAAGGCTGGCTGAGACAATGCGATCACGCATCGCGGCGATTGCCTTCGGCCTCACCGCCACTCCTGCCCTCGCGCAAGGCTGGCAATGCCAGGTGCCACCGCAGATCAGCGTACCCGCCCTACCCGAGCCTGACGCGCCGCCGCGCATCGTGCCAACGACCGGCTACACGCTCGCCATAAGCTGGTCGCCCGAGTTCTGCCGCACACGCAAGCTCGACCCCGCCCATGCCACCCAGTGTTCGGGCAGGCAGGGACGCTTCGGCTTCGTGCTCCACGGACTGTGGCCAGATGGCAAGGGCGGCAAGTATCCGCAGTACTGCCCCTCGCGCCTGCGGCCGGATGCGCAGGTCCTGCGCCGCAACTTCTGCACCACGCCCTCGGCCGACCTGATGGTGCACGAGTGGGCCAAGCATGGCACCTGCATGGGGATTACCCCTGCGGAGTACTTCGACCAGGGCCGCGCGCTGTTCCAGGGTCTGGAGTTTCCCGACATGGCCCGTCTCTCGCGCACCGAGGGGCTGGACGTGGGCAAGGTCAAGCAGGCGCTGGTCATCGCCAATCCGCGCCTCCGGCCGGAAATGATCCGCCTGCTGCTGGGTCGCGATGGCTGGCTGCGCGAGGTGCACCTGTGCCATTCGCGCAAGCTCAAGCCCATGCGCTGCCCGATCGGCAACAGCGGGCCGCCAAACACGGTTCCGGTGAAGATCTGGCGCTCTTTCTAGCGCCGCTCGCGGAAGAACCGGCGCAGCATCTCGGCCGCTTCATCCTCGCCCATGCCGGAATAGACTTCGGGCCGGTGCAGGCAGGTGGGCTGTTCGAACACGCGCGCGCCGTGCTCCACCGCGCCGCCCTTGGGATCGCTGGCGGCGTAGTAGACCCGTGCGATGCGGGCGTGGGCAATGGCCCCTGCACACATCGCGCAGGGCTCGAGGCTCACCCACAGGTCACAACCTTCGAGCCGCTCCTGCCCGAGCGCCGCAGCCGCAGCCCGAATCGCCAGCACTTCGGCATGGGCGGTGGGGTCGCAGAGTGTGCGCGGCTGGTTATGGGCCGCAGCGATGACCTTGCCGTCGTTGACGACCACCGCACCGATTGGCACTTCGCCCTCATCGGCAGCAATACGGGCTTCCGCAAAGGCCAGTCGCATCGGTTCAGGCAGGGGCCAGCGGATCATGGTGCGGGGTATAAGGAGCAGATTGCTGCTTTCAAACTCCGAATCCTTGACTTCGCCCGGTGAATCGATAAGAGCCGCGCCTTCCCGATAGGTATTATCGAACACAAGCGAGTTTTAGCCATGTCGCGTATCTGCGAACTGACCGGTAAGGGCCGCCAAGTCGGTCACAACGTAAGCCACGCCAACAACAAGACCAAGCGTCTGTTCCTGCCCAACCTGCAGAACGTCACGCTGATGAGCGAGAAGCTGGAGCGCAGCTTCAAGTTCCGCGTTTCGACGCATGGTCTGCGTTCGGTCGAACACAACGGGGGTCTCGACAACTGGCTGCTCAAGCAGTCGGACACCAAGCTCTCGACGCGCGCCCTCAAGGTGAAGCGCGAGCTGGTCAAGGCGAACGCCGCCTAATCTTTCTGCCCGCAAGGGTTTGAAAATCGAAGGCCCCCTTTCCCTAACCGGATCGGGGGCTTTTGCTGTACCTGCTATCGGGCGGAAAGCGTCGCCGGATCGAACCAGAGCCTCAGCAGCCGTGTCTGCTGGAACGTCGAGGCGTTGGCGTCGGAGACCAGCCAGAGTGACAGCCCGTCCGTGCTAGGCGTCAGCGCCATCCCTTCCCAGTTCTCGCGCATGGCTGGTCCTTCGAGGCGGGCCAGTTCCGTGGTCGGCAGTGGCCGCCGGGGATCGAGGCGCGAGAGATCGGCCAGCACGATTCGCGCCGAGAAGCCGGGTGGTGAAAAGCCCAGCTTGCGCACAAGGATGAGCAGCCTGCCATCCGGCAGCGGCACAGCGTCCACCGGATCAAACGCCGCAGGGACGATGAATCCGAACTTTTGCGCCTTCGACAGTCCCGGACGACCTTTAACCAACAGCCCGAGATGAAGCCCGCCCCGACCGGTGCCGCAGGATTCGCACAGTATGATCCAGCGGCCATCGGGCAGGCGGGCCATCGCCTCGGCCCCGCCATTGCGCGGCCAGTCCCGCGTTTCGTTCACCGGGATGAGATTGGTGGCACCGGTGCCGGGGTCCGTCCGGACCACGCGCCAATCGTCTTCCAGCCCGGTCCAGAGGCTGCCATCGGCAGAATCACGCACGACACTTTCGGTATCGAAGCCAACGCTGGTGTGTCCATCGGGCCAGCGCTGCACCACCATGTTCGGCATCGATGAGGTGAAGGCGCCGGGCGTCAGCGACAAGGGGATCGAAAGCGTGCGGTTGCGGTCGCTGATGGCAAGCAGTCCGCCATCTTGCGGCACCAGCGCCGAATAGCCGCCGAAGCGGTGGTCCGCCCCTTCCAGCAACCAGGCCTGTTGCAGAATGAAGGGGCCAAGCTGCTTCCGCTCCGCCGCGGGGATACCCGGCATGAGGTCAGTGACGACAACCCGTCGGTCGAACGTGAAGGGGTCCTTGCGCTGCGTTGCCCAGACCAGCACGGCCAACGGCAGCAGGACGAGGAAGGTGAAGAGTTTGCGACGCACCGGCATGCCGTGGGCATCGCGCCCAGCACCGTCAATCGCGAAATATGCTCAGGTCCTGCAATCAGGCAGGGCGGAACTTCAGCGCATCGCCGTTGATGCAATAGCGCAGCCCCGTGGGCGCGGGGCCGTCGCCAAAGACATGGCCGAGATGGCCGCCGCATTGCGTACAGTGGACTTCGGTACGGACCATTCCCAGCGAACGGTCGGAACTGGTCGCCACGCCCTTGGGCAGGGGCTTCCAGAAGCTGGGCCAGCCGGTCCCGCTATCGAACTTGGTGGCGGACGAGAACAGCGGATGGCCATCGGCCGCGCAGACGAAGGTGCCCTTGCGATGCTCTTTCAGCAGTGGCGACGTAAAGGGGCGTTCGGTGCCTTCCTCGCGCAGGATGTAGAACTGTTCTGCCGTCAGGACACGGCGCCATTCAGCCTCGCTCTTCATGATCGGGAACGTGCCCTTGGCCGCAGGCTTGGCACTGCAGGCGCTGGCAAAGGGCAGGACCGAGCCTGCGGCGAGGAAAGCCATGAAGCTGCGACGCGAGGTTGACTGGGCGATCATCTGCAAACCTTCCGGTGTCCTGCCGATGGGAGAGAGGGTGTTACCTCGGGGGCGGAGTGCCCACCGGCAGGACTTGGGCCATGCTAGCCTGGTCCTGCCTGCTCCATCGTGACGCAGGTCATAGCACGACGACCTGTATCCGCGATTACCGCTTTTCGAGCACGACCTCGAGCTTGCGGAAGCCGTGGACGAAGTTGGCGCGAACGCGCTCCACTGCGCCAGCCACGCGCACCTGCATCCGCCGCTCGTGCATTTCCTCGAGCAGGATGCGCAGTTGCAATTCCGCCAGACGCGCGCCGACGCAGCGGTGCACGCCATAGCCGAAGGACAGGTGCCGCCGCGCATTGTCGCGATCGACGATCAGCTTGTCGGCGTTCTCGAACACGCTCTCGTCGCGGTTGGCCGAAATGTACCACAAGATCAGCTTCTCGCCGGCCTTGATCTGCTGGCCAAACAGGTCGGCATCGGCCGTCGCCGTGCGTCGCATGTGCGCCAGCGGGGTGACATAGCGGATGCATTCCTGCACCGCGTTGGGGATCAGCGAAGGATCGCGGGCGAGCAGGTCACGCTGGTCGGGGAACTGGTCGAGCGCGTGGACGATGCCTGACATCGTGTTGCGCGTGGTATCGTTGCCGCCGACGATCAGCAGCACGAGGTTGCCCATGAACTCCTGCGGGCTCATGTGGTTCATTGCCTCGGAATGGATCATCATCGAGATGAGATCGCCAGAGGGCTCGGCGCGCATGCGTTCGCCCCACAGGCGCTGGAAATAGTGCGCCATCTCGCCAAGGAAGCCGAAACGCATGTCGGACAGTTCGCGGGCGAGGATCAGTTCGACGTCACCGGCCCAGTCCGACCAGAACGTCAGCAATCGGCGATCCTTCCACGGGAAGCCGAACAGCAGCGCCAGCATGCCGGTGGTGAGTTCGATCGAGACCTTGTCGACCCAGTCGAACTTCGAGCCCCACGGCAGCGAATCGAGCACCTCGCCGGTGCGCTGGCGGATCTCCCGCTCCATCTCGACCATCTTGGCCGGGGTAAAGGCGGGGGCGACAGTGCGGCGCTGGCCGGTATGCTCGGGCCGGTCCATGGCGATGAACATCGGCAGCTGCCGTTCGGCCAGCAGCGCAGGATCGGTATCTGCCGGGGGATCGCCGATGGTGATGCCGCCATGCTTCCATGACGAGGAATAGAGTTCGGGAAGCGATTCGACGTGCTGGATCGCCTTGTGGTTCACCACGTTCCAGTAGGCACCGTAGGGCGATTCGGGGATGAAGTTGACCGGCGCTTGCGCACGCATCTCTGCAAAGATCGGCTGCCAGCGATCCTCGACATAGATGTCCGATCGGCTGACATCCCACTTGTGATTGTGGACCGGGGCGCCTTGCGGGTTCTCCTTGAGCCAGGCGGTGAACGCCTCGATCGCGGTGGGAGAGCTGCGGTAGGTGAACTGCTGGGCTTCGGGTGCAAGCTGCGTGGCCATGGCTATCCTCCGGAACGGCCGCACGTTGCCCGCACGGTCCTCGTCACTTTGGTAGCTTGCCACAACCTACACGGGTGTCAATAAGGTTTGCGCCTGAACCGTGCGAACACTCCGCCCCTGGCCTTGCCGCGCGCCGGGCCTGACTTCATCACCGTCCGGCGGAACAGCTGTGCTCCGGCCCGCACGATCACGACAACCCAGAACGCCTGCCACAGCAGCGCAAGGACGTGCGGCCACACCTCGGGCTGTTGCGCGGCGCGCGCCAGCATGGCGTAGGGCGAACTGACCGGGAAGATTATCGAAAGCCATTCCACCCACGTGCCCGGCATCGTCAGCGCATAGCTCGAGAAGAAGAACACCATCAGCTGGAACATCGAGACGGGCATCGAAAGCGTCTGCACCTCCCGCACCGTGGCCGCCATGCCGCCGATCGACAGGAACAGGGATCCCATCAGCAGATAGGCCATCGCGAAGTAGAGGAAACCGAGAACCAGGAACAGCGGCCAGCCCACTGCCGGGGCGGACAGGCTGGGCAGGCTTTCAGAACCGGCCAGCACGATCGCGCCGATGGCCGTACCCCACACGGCAATGCCGACAAGGCTGACGGCAAGCATGGCAAAGAGCTTGCCCATGAACAGGGCGTCCATCGGGATGGCCGCAGCCAGCACCTCGATGATCTTGTTGCCCTTTTCCTCGACAAGGTTGGACAGGACCATGCCCGCCAGCAGCATGGTCAGCAGGAACAGCAGAACCTGAGCGCCCTGTGCCGTGTAGATCTGGCCGGTGCGGACCTTCGCAATCGACGTGTTGACCTCCTCGACCTGCACGTCCGGATAGGCCGTTGGCGCCTCGGCGCGGGCGCGCGCGGCAAGGTTGGAAACAAGGCCGACCCACTGGCGTGCACGGTCGGCGGTTGCGGTCAGGGTCGGTCCATCGAGCGTCCCGCCGACCACCGCAGTCACCTCGCGGTTGCCATCGGCAAGGGCGCTCCGGGCATCGAAGGCCTTTCCTGGCGCGGCGGCGGCAAGTTCGATCATGTCGGGCAGGCCACCGGCCATTCGCCCGTCCAGTTCTTCGCGCGCGGCCATCATGCGCCTGTTGTCCTCCGCGCTCATGGCAAGGCCGATGGTCGGCCGCTCGACGTTCTGCTGGACCTTGGCGCCAATGTTTCCGGCAAGGCCACCCACGACAAGCGGGAAAGCCGGGCCGATCAGGAAGAAGATGAAGGTCTTGGAGAACACCACCGCGACGAAATCGCGCCGGGCGATGACCAGCGCGCAGCGCAGCTTTTCGGCAAATCCGCTCACCGCGCCTCTCCTTCGCTTTCCTCGAGCGCCTTGGCCGCTGCCTCGCCGGCGATGGCAACGAAGGCATCGTGCAGCCCCGCCCGCTCGATCGAAAGGCTGAGAATGCCGGCATCGCCTTCGATCAGCGCGCGCAGCAACGGTTCGACGCCGGTCTCGGGCAAGGTGAAATACCAGAATGCGCCTTCGTGCCGCACGTCGGCGGGGAGCGCCGCGCGCCATGGCCCATCCTGCGCGCGCGTTTCGAGCCGGACCTGCGGGCGCAGGCGGTCGCGGGCAAGGTCTACCGGTCCGGCGAAGGGCACCTTGCCGCCGGCGATGATCGCGATCCTGTCGCACAGGCGCTCGGCATGGGCGATGACGTGGGTCGAGAAGATCACCGTGGTACCGCCCGTTGCCAACGCACGGATCATGCGCTCGAGCTTGCCCTGGTTGAGGGCGTCGAGCCCGGAGAAGGGCTCGTCCAGCACGACGAGATCGGGCTTGTGGACGAGCGTGCCGAGCAGCTGGACGGTCTGCGCCATGCCTTTCGACATCTGCCGGATCTGGCGATCGGCCGCATAGCCAAGACCATGTTCTTCCAGCAATTCGCGCCCGCGGCGGCGTCCCTCCTTGAGCGGCACGCCGCGCAGCGCGGCGAGGAAGCCGATTGCCTCGTATGCCTTCATCGCGGGATAGAGGCCGCGTTCCTCCGGCAGGTATCCGATGCGCCGGGCGACCTCGGTCGGGCGTTCGTGGCCCAGCACGCGGCGATAGCCCGCGTCCGGATCGATGATGCCCAGCAACATGCGCAGCGTCGTGGTCTTGCCGGCGCCGTTGGGGCCGAGAATGCCATAGATCGCGCCCTTGGGCACGGATATGTCCACGCCATCGACAGCCGTGAAACCGTCGAAGCGCTTGATAAGACCTCGCGCCTCGATGGCGAGTTCCTCTCCGGCACTGTCAACCGCGTTGCCAGCCACCGGCCATTCCCCTAGCTCGATCTTCATGGGTCATCGCCCTAGCGATAGGCGATGAACGAGCAGGGCAGCAAGTGTGGTTAACTCAAGTCCAACTCTCGAAGGCAGAGAGGCAACTCCCGGGGGCAGAGGGGCAACTCTTGGCAGCGAAGGCCTGACTCTCGAGGGCAAACTGGCAGCGGAAGCCACGCGCCTGGGCTTTGCCGCCTGCGGCATCGCGCCTGCCCATGACGACCCCCTCAGAGCGGCCCGACTCGAACAGTGGCTGGGCGAGGGATGCCACGGATCGATGGAGTGGATGGAAACCCGGCTTCATCATCGCCGAGGGCCGCAATCCCTGTGGCCCGATGCGAGAAGCGTGATCGCGCTGGGGATGAGCTACGCCCCGGCGGCGGACCCCCGCGCGCTGGAGGCGCACCCGGAGCGCGGGCGCATTTCGGTCTATGCCCAGGGCGGCGATTATCATGACGTGGTGAAGCGCAATCTCAAGGCGCTGGCGCGCTGGCTGGTGGCCGAGGTGCCGGGGGCCGAGGTCAAGGTCTTCGTCGATACCGCGCCGGTGATGGAAAAGCCGCTGGGGCAGGCAGCGGGGATCGGGTGGCAGGGCAAGCATACCAACCTCGTCAGCCGGACCCATGGTTCGTGGCTGTTCTTGGGCGCGATCTACACCACGCTGGACCTGACGCCCGATGCACCGCATGCCGACCGCTGCGGATCGTGCACGGCGTGCCAGACAGCCTGCCCGACGAATGCTTTTCCCAAGCCCTATCAACTGGATGCGCGGCGGTGCATTTCCTACCTGACGATCGAGCACAAGGGCCCGGTGGCGGAGGAATTCCGCGAGGCGCTGGGCAACCGCATCTATGGCTGTGACGATTGCCTGGCGGCCTGTCCGTGGAACAGCTTTGCGAGGGCCGCGCAGGCCAACCGGGCGTTCCTGCCCCGCGCCGAACTGACCGCGCCGAAGCTCAAGGAACTGCTGGCGCTGGACGATGCCACGTTCCGGCAGGTGTTCAGCGGCAGTCCGATCAAGCGGATCGGGCGGGACCGGATGGTGCGCAATTGCCTTTATGCGGCGGGCAACAGCGGCGAGCGGGCATTGCTCCCTGCGGTGACAGCCCTTGCCGACGATCCCGACCCGGCGGTGGCAGATGCCGCCCGCTGGGCCGTGGCCCGTTTGGCCTAGAGCATTTCCTTGAGCGGAACGCTGGCGTCGGCGAGCTGTTCAGGTGCGATCTGGGCGCGGGCTTCGACCAGCTTCTTGCCCTGCACGTAGTCCTTGACCATGTTCACGCAATCGAGCGCGATGACCTTGCCGTTCTTGAGGTAGACCACCGAGAACGAGCGCGTGGCCGGATCGCCGCGCAGCACGGCGTTGTCATGTCCGGTGGAGAGGCCGACCGTCTGCAGGCGCAGGTCATACTGGTTGGACCAGAACCACGGCGTCGCCTTGTAGGGCGCTTCGGTGCCGCAGATGCACTTGGCAACGGTGGTGGCCATGTCGTTGGCGTTCTGGACGGATTCGAGGCGGATCACGGCGCCGTCGGCGAAGTCGTTCGAGTGAGCCGCGCAATCGCCGATCGCATAGACATCGGGCAGCGAGGTGCGGCACAGTTCGTCGACATCGACGCCGTTTCCGCCTGAAGCGCCAGCAGCCAGCAGCGGGCCGACGCACGGGACGATGCCGATGCCGACAATGACGATATCGGCCGGGATGACCGACCCGTCCTGCATCTTCACGCCGGTCGCCTTGACGCCATCGCCTTCGATGCAATCCATCGCCGCGCCGGTGCGCAGATCGACGCCATGGGCGCGGTGTTCGGCCTGGTAGAATTCGGACAGCGCTTCACCGGCGACGCGCGCAAGCACGCGCGGCAGGGCTTCGAGCAGGGTGACCGAAACGTCGAACTTGGTCAGCACGGCGGCAGCTTCGAGGCCGATATAGCCTCCGCCGACGACCACGGCGCGCTTGGCTCCGGCGTCCAGCTCCGCCATCAGCCGGTCGGCATCTTCCTTGGTGCGGACGGCGTGGACGCCCTTGAGGTCTGCCCCCATGCAGGACAGGCGGCGCGGATCGCCGCCAGTGGCCCAGATCAGCTTGCCGTAGCCGATCTCGCTGCCATCGCCGAGCTTCACTGTGTGTGCGGCGGGATCGAGCGAGACGACTTCGGCGCCGAGCTTCATCTCGACGGCCTTGTCCTCCCAGAACTGTGCCGGGCGGATGCAGATGCGCTCGAAGGTCTTTTCGCGCGCGAGGTATTCCTTGGACAGCGGCGGACGCTCGTAGGGAATTTCCGGCTCGCGCCCGATCACCAGGATGCGGCCTTCAAAGCCGTTCTGGCGCAGCGCGATCGCGGCCTGCGCGCCGCCGTGCCCGGCACCCACGATGATGACGTCTGCCTGTTCCATTGCGAATCCTCCCGGCTGTTGCGAGGGCGTTTGGCCAAAAGCCCGCGTTCGTCAACTGACAGACGCGGAAAAGTCCGTTTCAGCCAACCGATTGCCCGGATCAGATTTCGACGATCGCCCCGGCGAGCCGTTCGACTTCTGCGCGATCATGGCTGACGTAGAGGATGGGCAAACCCACTTCGTCGCGCAGGCGCTCGATGGTGCGCATGATCTCTTCGCGGCGGGCGCGGTCAAGCGAGGCCAACGGTTCGTCCATCAGCAGGAAGCGCGGGTTGGACAGCAGTGCCCGGCCGATGGCAACGCGCTGGGCCTCTCCGCCCGACAGGCTTCGTGGCCAGCGATCGAGCAGATGGGCAAGCCCGAGGAAGTCGATGACATCGGCTTGTGACATCGGTCCATCGCCACGCGCGCCATAGGCAAGATTGGCACGGACCCGCATGTGCGGGAACAGGCGCGCGTCCTGGAAGACATAGCCCGAGTGGCGCTGCTGGACGGGTATGTCGATTCCGGCGGCGCTGTCGAACAGGACTTGGCCGCCGACTACGATCCGGCCGTGATCGGGCCGCAGCAGACCGGAAACCATGTTGAGCACCGAGCTCTTGCCCGCGCCCGAAGGACCGAACAGTGCGGTCAATCCATTGGGGGCAAGGAAATTGCAGGCAACCATCGCCTTGCCCAGCCGACGCGATACCTTCACCTCAAAGGACATGGGAGCTTCTCCCCATGCGCCGGGCAAGCATCTCGGACACGACCAGCGCGATCAGCGACAGCGCCACGGACGTGGCCGCCAGCCGGGTCACCGCATCTTCACCGCCGGGTACTTGCAGGGCGCTGTAGATGGCCAGCGGCAGGGTCTGCGTTTCGCCGGGAATGTTGCTGACGAAAGTGATCGTTGCGCCGAATTCGCCGAGCGAGCGGGCAAAGCCGAGCACGGTTCCGGCAATCACGCCGGGCAGCGCGAGCGGAACAGTGATGGTGCGGAACACGCGCCAGCGCGAGGCGCCCAGTGTCATCGCCGCGGCTTCTAGGCGCTGGTCGACGGCTTCGATCGACAGGCGCATGGCGCGGACCATCAAAGGCAGCGCCATGACGGCAGCGGCAAGCGCGGCCCCGGTCCAGCGGAACATGAAGGTGAGGCCGAGCGCCTGCTCCACCCACGCGCCGATCGGGCCTTGCGGTCCGAAGGCGAGCAGGAGCAGCCAGCCGGTGACGACCGGGGGCAGGACCAGCGGCAGGTGGATCAGCGCATCGAGCATGACCTTGCCGGGAAATCGCCCTCGCGCCAGAGCCCATGCCAGAGCGAAAGCGACAGGCAGGCAGGCTGCGACCGCGACGGCGCCGACCCTGAGCGAAAGCCGGACGATCTCAAACTCTTCGGAAGTCATCGGCGCTGGCCGAACCCGCGCCGGAGAAAGATGGCGCGACCTTCGCGCGAGATCAGGAAGCGACGGAAGGCTTCGGCATCGCCATGGCGCGAGGTTGCAAGCAGGGCGACAGGGTAGGTGATCGGCTGGTGACTTGTTGCGGGGAAAGTCCCGACCACTCGCACGCGGCGCGAGGCCATGGCATCGGTCGCGTAAACGATACCGAGGGGGGCGGCGCCACGTTCAACCAGCGCGAGGGCTGCGCGGACGTTCTCGGCGGCGGCGACCTTGCCCGCGACGCCGGTCCAGACGCCCAGCCTGGTGAGCGCTTCGCGTCCGTAACGTCCGGCGGGGACGGCGGCCGGATCGGCCATGGCGAGGCGGCGGGTCCCAAGCGCCTTGGCCAGCGGAAAGTTGCGGGTGATCTGCAGGTTCAGGCGGCTTGGCAGCGGGGCAACGAGGACGAGGCGGTTCTCGGTCAGGCGGGCGCGGGTGCCGGACTTGAGCAGGGACTTGCCCTGAAGGTAGTCCATCCACTCCTCATCGGCAGAGGCGAAAAGATCGGCGCGGGCGCCCGCTTCGGCCTGACGCGCCAAGGCCGATGAAGCGGCGAACGACAGGACGGGGCGCGGGTGGCCCTTCCTGGCCCAGGCGGCGGCTGCATCGGTCATCGCTTCCTGCAGGCTGGCCGCAGCGAGGACCAGCGGCCCCTTCTCCTGCGCAAGCGCCGGAGTGGCACCCGCAAGCGCGATCAGCAGGGCAAAGAGGGCGCGCAGCAGAATCGGCGGCATCACGGTTCCGGAACAAGCTATGTTCGGCTGTATATACCATGATGCCGCTGCGGCAATGTCCTGCTTGGACAGCTTACCGGCCGAGCAATGTCCTTGCCTGGCTGGCCACTTGCGCCAGCATGGCCGGTGACACCACCGGAGCGGCCTGAGCGCGGGCGACGAGGCTGCGGAACTGCCGCACCGCCGCGGCATTGGCCGTAAGCCAGTCGCCGACGAACGCGTCGGGTGAGCCGCCCTTGGAGCGCGCGAGGAAATCGAGGCGCATCTGCTGGAAATCGCGGGCGAGGCCGGCGACAAGCAGACGCTCCCACGGGTCTGACGGGTTCATCCGCCGCGCCGCCTGCTGTGCCCAGTCGATGCCGAGCGCCGCGCCGAGATCGGCGAAGGCACCAGTCAGGGCTGCGGCATCGACATTGACTTCGCCTGCAAGGTGGGCGAGGCCGATGGCGCCGTCCATGTCGTAGAGGTGGACAAGGCGTGCGGCGATTTCGGCGGGCACGCCGCTGGTGGCAAGGTCGTCCGCCATGCGGCGAGCTTGCGCCTGCGCGGCACCTCGCAGCAGTTCTGCGGTGGTATGCGAAAGCAGCGCGACGCCGCCGAACAGGTCCTCGATCAGGTCGTCGGGCGATTGCGTGCCGCGGCCCGAACGCAGGACATCGGCAACATGGCCGCGCAGGCCTTGCGCCACGCGGTCGAACAGGTCGAGCCGGAGGGTTTCGGGCATCTGCGCCGAATCGAGCAGGCCCCAGGTCTTGCGCAAGTCGAGCAGGCGCTCTGCCGCGACGAAGGCCGCAGCGACCTGCGCGAGCGAGACGCCTTCCTCTTCACACAGTTCGAACGGGATGACCGGCCCCATGCGGTTGATGATGCGGTTGGCGAGCTTGGTGGCGATGATTTCGCGACGCAGGCGGTGGTGGACGATCTCGCTTTCGAAGGGTTCCTGCATCTGCGGCGGGAAGGCTGCGACGAGCTCCTCCTCCAGCACCGGGTCATCGACCACCTTGCTCTCTTCCAGTTCGCGCTGGAGGACGAGCTTGCTGCTGGAGAGCAGGACGGCGAGTTCGGGGCGAGTGAGGCTCTGCCCGGACGCGGCGCGACGGGCGAGGTCTTCGGCGCCGGCGAGGCCCTCGGTCTTGCGATCGAGATCACCGCCTTCCTCAAGCACGTCGATCAGACGCGACCATGCCGGCATGGCAGTAGCGCCACCGCGTTCGGCGATGGAGAGGGCCAGCGCCTGCAGGCGGTTGTCCTCGAGCACGAGGTGCGCAACCTCGTCGGTCATCGCCGCCAGCAGCTCGACGCGGGCGTCCTCGGTCAACTTGCCCGAGCGCTTGGCCGCGGCGAGCGCGATCTTGATGTTGACCTCGTTGTCGGAGCAATCGACGCCGGCGGAATTGTCGATGAAGTCGGTGTTGATGCGCCCGCCATGCAGCGAGAATTCGATGCGCGCGGCCTGGGTGATGCCGAGATTGGCGCCCTCGCCGATGACCTTGGCACGGACTTCGTTGGCAGATACGCGGACGGAGTCGTTGGAAGGATCGCCGACGTCGACGTTGTTCTGCGTGCTCGCCTTCACGTAAGTGCCGATGCCGCCGAACCACAGGAGGTCCACGGGGCTCTGCAGGATCAGGGAGATCAGCGAATCCGGATCGATCTCGGGCAGTTCGACGCCGAGCAGGGCCTGGACTTCGGCTGAAAGCGGGATTGATTTCATCGAGCGCGGGAAGACACCGCCGCCTGCCGAGATCAGGCTCTTGTCGTAGTCGTCCCAGCTGGAGCGGGGCAGCGCGAACATGCGGTTGCGCTCTTCCCAGCTACGCGCCGGATCGGGATCGGGATCGAGGAAGATGTGGCGGTGGTCGAACGCGGCCACGACCTTGAGCACCTTTGACAGCAGCATGCCGTTGCCGAACACGTCGCCCGACATGTCGCCGCAGCCAGCGACGCGGATCGGCTCGCTCTGCACATCGACGCCCAGTTCGAGGAAATGGCGGCGGACCGAGAGCCACGCACCGCGCGCGGTGATGCCCATGGCCTTGTGATCGTAGCCCTTCGAGCCGCCGCTGGCGAAGGCATCGTCGAGCCAGAAGTCCTTCGATTCGGCGATGGCGTTGGCAACGTCGGAGAAGGAGGCAGTGCCCTTGTCGGCGGCGACAACGAAGTAGGGGTCCTCGCCATCCCGGATCACGACGTGGGCGGGATGGACGACCTTGCCCTCGATGATATTGTCGGTGATCGACAGCAGGGTGCGGATGAACACCTGATAGGAGGCCTTGCCTTCGGCGAGCCAGCCTTCGCGGTCCTTCGCAGGATCGGGGAGCTGCTTGGGATAGAAGCCGCCCTTGGCACCGGTGGGCACGATGACGGCATTCTTCACCCGCTGCGCCTTCATCAGGCCGAGGATCTCGGTGCGGAAGTCGTCGCGACGATCGGACCAGCGCAGGCCCCCGCGGGCGACCGGGCCGGCGCGCAGGTGGATGCCTTCGACGCGCGGCGAATAGACGAAGATCTCCCGCCACGGCAGCGGCTTGGGCAGGCCGGGAACAAGTGCGGAATCGATCTTGAAGGCCATTGCCTCTGCTGCAGCAGGCGCGAAGGCATTGGTGCGCAGGATGGCGCCGACCAGCGCGCGGAAGCTGCGCAGGAGGCGGTCGTCGTTGATGGCCGCGACGCCGGCGAGGCCGGTCTTGATGCGCTCCTCGGCTTGGGCAAAGGCCTGATCGCGCTGGCCGGTGAAGGCAGGGTCGTGGCGGGCGACGAAGGCGGCGACGAGGCCACGGGTGACGGCGGGGGCGTTCTTGAGCGCTTCGACCACGGTGGGGATGCCGAAGGTCATGCCGGCCTGGCGCAGATAGCGGTAGAAGGCGCGGAGCCAGTTCGCCTCGACCGCGGTGAGGCCGGTGGCAACGATCAGGCGGTTGAATGCGTCATCCTCCGCCGCGCCATTGATCACGGCCGCGAGCGAGCTTTCGATCGAGGCCGCGCGCGAGAGCAGGTCTTCGATCGAGCTGTCGGCCGGGTGAGCGACGAGGAAATCGTGGATATAGCCAAGGCGGCCGCCGTCGAGCGGGGTGGGCACTTCCTCGAGCACCCGAAAACCGAAGTTTTCGAGCACCGGCACGGCATCGGAGAGGACGATTGCGCCTTCGCGCTGATAGAGCTTGAGGCGCAGCACCGCCTCGCCCGGGTTGCGATGCAGGCGAACGGCACGGCGCGGGGCCTTGCTGCCCGCCAGCGTGCGCAGGACGCGGATATCGCGTGCTGCCTCGGCAGCGCCCGAAGCGTTGCGGTAGGACAAGGGGAAGGCATCGGCATAGCGCGCAGCGATCGCGGCAGCGCGCGAAGGTTCTTCGCTGGCAGCCAGCTCGGCTTCGACAGCGCCCGCCCAGCCACGCACCATGCCTTGCAATTGCAGGTCGAGGGCCGCCTCATCGACCTGCCCATCCTGATCGCGCACATCGAGCACGAAGCGCAGCATCGCCAAGGTGCTGCCTTCTACCTGCAGCGACCAGTCGATCACCTGCGCACCGGCGGCCGCTTCGAGCATGTCGCGGATGGCGAGACGAACCTCGGTCGACAGCACATCGCGCGGGAGCCAGACGAAAGCGAAAAGGTGCCGTGCGAGCGGAGCTTCGACCAGAGCAAGGCGCGGACGCGGGCGATCGACCAGGCTCATCATCGCGGTCGAGACACGCTCGAGATCGGCATCGTCGAAGCTGACGAGAAGATCGTGCGGCAGCGCAGTGAGCGCATGGACCAGCGCCTTGCCGGCGTGGCCGTTGGCGGCAAAGCCGAACTTGTCCATCAGCTCGGCAAGCTGCGTGCGCAGGCGGGGGACGCGATCTGGCGCTGCGGCAAGCGCGGCGCTGGTCCAGACCCCGGCATGGACAGACAGGGCCACGACCTTGCCACCTTCAATGCGCGGGACCATGAACAGATCAAGCGGCACGCGGCGGTGAACGTTGGCGATACGGTTCGCCTTGACGATCAGGGGCGCGCGGCCCTTTCCGCTTTCGAACCAGCGAAAGGCGCGGTCAAAGGAACTTGCGGCAAGCAGGCTGCGGTCGCTGGCGCGGCAGATGCCGAGCGCCTTCTCTTCGCTGCCATCGCGATTGCGCGTGACGCTGCCGAGCTGGGTGAGCATCCCATCGGCGAGCCAGCGCAGAAGTGCGGCGCCTTCGGGATCGGCAAGACCAGCCGCATCCTCACGCATGGCCGCTTGCATCAGCGGCCAGTCGGTAACCGCAGCGCGCACGTCTCGCAGCGTTTCCTCGAGCGCGGCGACAAGGCCGCGGCGTTGTCGGGCATCGGCGCGTTCGGTTTCGAGATAGACTATGGATTCGCGGCGTTCGCCCGAGGCGTCGCCTGCCGGAAATTCGGTGAGGTTGCCTTCGCCGTCGCGGCGCACCGCAACGACCGGATGGACGAGACGGTCGATCGCCAGGCCCTGCGCCGTAATGGCCGAGGTGATCGAATCGACCAGAAACGGCATGTCGTCGTTGATCACGGCGAGGCGCAGATGCCGACCGTCGCTATCCGAGCCGCTGACGCTTTCGATGGCGATGGCAGGATCACTGCCTTGGCGCTGTGCAGCAGCGCCGGCGGCAAAACGGGCCGCTTCGGCGAGGCGCGCAGCATCGAAATCCATCGCTTCGTCGGGCAGCAGCGCGCCGGCAAACCGCTCGGCCAAGGCCAATGAAAGCTGATCGGAGGGGGGTTGCGAAGAGGAAGCGGCAGGGGCTTGCGGACGGCTTGCGGACGTTGACGCCATGGCGTGTTCCCGACTCTCCTTGCGAGAGGATATTTCCCTCTCGTGTAATTATTGAATACGCGAGCGTATCATTATTCCAAAGGGTAATCCAGACGTGGCGAGACCTCAAGTCCGGTTCATCGACATGGGCGGCTTAACCCGCTGTTGTGAACCCTTTGCGCACCTTTTCGTGCCGCAGGATTGCGCGCTGGTTACGTCAAGCGACGGCAAGTTCGCGGGCGGCCTCGGTGGTAAGGCGCAAGGATCGCAAGCGCGCCTGCTGGTCGTAGATCGAGGCTGCGACGATGATCTCGTCGGCCCCGGTGCGTTCGGCAAATGCCGCCAGCCCGGCGCGCACCGTTGCCACCGAGCCGCACGCGCTGACCTGACGGACGTGTTCGAGCATGGCCAGTGCGGAAGGTGGCAGCGTGTCGCGGTAACCGGGCACGGGCGGCTTGAGCTTGCCCGGCGTGCCGGTGCGCAGCGCCACGAAGGCCTGATCCATCGAGGAGGCGAGAAGCTGGCCTTCTTCGTCACTTTCGGCGGCGACGACATTGATGGCGGCAGCGCAGTAGGGTGCATCGAGCGCGGCCGACGGCTGGAAGCGTTCGCGATAGATCTTCAGCGCCGCGTCGAGGTGATCGGGGGCAAAGTGCGAGGCGAAGGCATATGGCAGGCCGAGCATCGCGGCGAGTTGCGCGCCGAACAGGCTGGATCCGAGAATCCACAGCTGCGGCCTTGCACCCTTGGCCGGATAGGCCTGCAGCGGCACGCGCGGATCGCCTGCGAACTGAAGCTGGAGTTCGACCACGTCCTGCGGAAAGTCCTCGGCGGCGCGGTTGGTGTCCTTGTGCAGGGCGCGCATGATGCGCTGGTCAGCGCCAGGGGCGCGGCCAAGGCCGAGATCGATCCGGCCCGGAAACAGGGCATCGAGCGTGCCGAACTGTTCGGCGATCACCAGCGGATTGTGGTTGGGCAGCATGATCCCGCCCGAACCGATGCGGATCGTTGAAGTTGCCTGCCCGATGTGCGCGAGGGCGACAGCCGTGGCGGCACCAGCCAGACCTTCCATGCCGTGATGTTCGGCAACCCAATAGCGCTGGTAGCCGCATTCCTCCGCCACGCGCGCGGCGGCGGCGGAGTTGTCGAGCGCGGCCCGCGCTGTCCCGCCCTCGACCACACTGACCAGATCGAGGACAGAGAGTTTCATGATGCCGGCTTTCCTGCGGTTTCGGGTGAAACCGATTTAGGTGCAGGGCCCAGCTGTTCAAGGTAGGATCGGGCAGTCTTGCCCGCTTCGCCGTCCTTGTCCGCCGAGACAACCGATTCCCACGACTTGCGCGCGGCGTCGTCCCGGCCGGACAGCACGGCAATGACGCCAGCTTCCAGGCCGACCTGCGGATCGCGCGGGCCATATTTCGCTGCCACTTCGATATCGCGCTGCGCCCGGTCGAGTTCGCCGTTGCGGCGGGCAAGAGTGGCAGACAGCAGCCAGCCCTCAGGGTCCTCCGGCGCGAGGCGATGCGCTTCATCGAGTGCGCCGCCAGCCTCGGCGAGGCGGCCTAGCGCCACGAGCGCGCGCGAACGATCGCTCTGCATCGCGCCGAGCGCGGCGTTGTCGGCGAAACCCTTGATTGCCAGAGCGCGGTCGAACCAGCCGAGCGCCTGTTCGGCCTTGCCGCCGGCCAGAGCCGCGTTGCCGGCCATCGCCATCAGCGGCACGGCGGCGACTTCCTGCTCCTTGGGCACGCCAGACACGGCCTGTGCGAAAGCTTCGAGCGCGCCATCAAAGTCGCCGGCATTGGAGCGCAGCATGCCAAGGCACTGGTTGGCGCGGACCTGCTGGCCAGAGTCGCGGCTTTCGCCCAGCCATGTCTGCACCTCGACCATCGCCGCATCGGGATCGGTCGCCGCTTTTTGCAGGCAGTAGGCGAGGCGGTCCTGTTCGGGCAGGTCGGGCCGCTCTAGACCCGCTTCCTTTTCAGTCTGCCGCTGCTTTTCGGGATCGCGGCGGCGCGGGATCGGCAAATCGGACGGACGCATCGGCATGGTGGCGGGACCAATCTGCATCAGGGAGGCCTGTTGCTCGATCCGGTGCTCCACGGCGAATAGCGGTGCGGGAAGATCGATCATGGCAGGCTTTTCCTTCGGCACGTCAGGCGGCTTGTCCGGCAGCGAGCCCGGCGAGTTCGCGCAGGAGCAGCGCGATATCGGCGGGGCGCGACAGCCGGTGATCGCCGTCCTTGATCAGGTGCACCTGCACATCGGCTGAACGCAGGGCGCGGGCAAGGTTGATAGAGATTTCCCACGGCACGTCAGCATCTGCCTGGCCATGGATCAGGCGGACCGGTCCTTCAAAGGCAATGCCGCTGGCCAGGCGCTTGTGACGTTCGGCATCTGAAAAGAACCCCGCGTGAGTCGGGGTAGGCTCGGGGCCATAGGGGTTGTCTTCATAGATCGTACGCCCGGCGGCGAGCTCGATCCGCTGTGACTGCGACAGGCCCCATTCGGTGAAGTCGGGCGCAGGCGCAATGCCGACAAGCGCCCTGGTCCTGTCGCCCAAGGCTTCGGCGAGAAGGAGCATCAGCCATCCGCCCATGCTGGAGCCCACGAGTTGCACGCTGTCGATGCCGAGGTGATCGATCAGGGCGACGATCTCGTCACGCCATTTCGAAAGGCGACCATCGGCGAAATCGCCGTCGCTCATCCCGCAGCCGGTATAGTCGAGCAGCAGGCAGCCATGGCCCCGCTGTCGCGCCCATTCGAGGACGGCCTGCGCCTTGCCGCCGGCCATGTCGGACATGTAGCCGGGGAGGAACACGATGGTCGGAGAAGTGCCGGCGAGGTGGCGGTAAGCCATCTGCTGGCCGGAAGGCAGGGTAAAGCGCGCTATGTCAGTCATGCCCTGTCATGGCCCGCACGGACGGGCGGGGCAAGGTCAGTTGAGCGGAAGGATCAGCGTGACGTGAGAGACGGCGCGGTCCACCGTAGCGGTTGGGCGGTCAGCCTTGTGGTGCTTGCTGGCGGACATCGCGGCGGCGGCGATGCCAACCGCAATGGCCAGCCAGAGTCCGACGCGGCGCGGTTTCGGTGCGGGCATTCTCAATCTCCACGCTGGAAGATGTCTTCGATGGGCAGCGCGAAGACATCGGCGATGCGGAAGGCGAGCGGGAGCGAGGGGGCGTACTTGCCTGTCTCGATGGCGTTTACCGATTGGCGGCTGACCTCGAGCATTCCGGCAAGATCGGCCTGGCTCCAGTTCCGCTCGGCGCGCAGGACCTTGAGGCGGTTCTTCATTCGCCACCTCCGTGCCGCTCCAGCAGCGCGTTGATGCAGCCGCCAAGGCCCAACCCGCCGAACCACAGGACCGTGGCGTAGAAGGCCGGGACGTGAGGGAGCAGGCCGAAGCTTTCGACGAAGCCCCATGCCGTCGCCACGCTCAACGTGAAGCCGGTGGCGATGAGGATCTGCCGGGTCATCAGGTAGCGCTGGTATTCATCGCGCAGCGAGGTCAGCAGGCGGCCGATCGCCACGAATACGCCGATCACTGGAAGCGCGGGAAGCAGCGCAGCAGCATAGGCGCTGAGGCCGGTGGGGGCGCTGTTCTTAAAGAACAGGTTCACGCCGACCAGCGTGGCGACGTAGCCGCCCATCAGCAACATAACGGCGCGCGTGTAGCGGCGGTGTTCGGGCGTCATCCGGGCGACCATGGTTCAAGCCTCCTGCTGGCGGCGCAGGCAGCGCGTGCCCGAAAGCGCAGCGCTGAGCGGCACGAACAGCACGGCAGTGGTGGTGGAGCCCTTCGGCAGAACTTCGAAGATATCGAGCAGGGCAATCACGACCATCACGAGGGCGATCACGGCGGGAAGGGCGAAGCGAATCATGGGTCAAGCCTCCTTGATCATATGACAAGGTTACTTGACCTTTTTCGCGGAGATGTCAAGCATCATTGTCATCATGGCAATGGTACTTGACCTGATAGACCTGATGACTCGGTACTTTTTCCGCGCTAGAAGCCCGGCGACATGGCACGCCTGACGACCAGCACTACAACTACTACCCCCGCGGGCCGGGGGCGGTCGCTGCTGGCCTAGCGCCCGCTGCGATGCCGCCGCCCGGTTCGGGTGGCTTTGCGCATCGCCTCCCGAACCGACCGATTTGCCTGATGCGCGCCCTTCCGGTGGCGGCGCACCTGTGCCAAAGCGCTGCCAACAGATTGCAGAGAGACCCGCATGTCCGAGTTGCTGAAGATCACCCTGCCCGACGGTTCCGTGCGCGAGGTTGCGCCGGGCAGCACTCCGGCCGACATAGCCGCCGCGATTGGCCCCGGCCTCGCCAAGGCGGCGCTGGCGGCGAAGGTCGATGGCGAGCTGGTGGACCTTTCGCGTCCCTTCACGGCTGACGCGCAGCTGGCGCTGGTGACGGCCAAGGACGAGGCGGACGCGCTCGACCTTGCGCGGCATGACTATGCCCACGTGCTCGCCGAAGCGGTGCAGGCGCTGTTTCCGGGTACGCAGATCACCTTCGGGCCGAGCACCGACGACGGCTTCTATTACGACTTCGCCCCGAAGGACCGCCCGTTCACGGATGAAGACCTGCCTGCCATCGAGGCGGAGATGCGCAAGATCATCGCCGCCAACAAGCCGCTGCGCCGCGAGGTGTGGAGCCGCGAACAGCTGATCAGCCGCTGGAAGCAGCAGGGCGAGAGCTTCAAGGCCGAGTGGGCCGCCGAACTGCCCGAGGGCGAGGAACTGACGGTCTACTGGTCGGGCGACGACTGGCTCGACATGTGCCGGGGCCCGCACCTGCCCTCGACCGGCAAGCTCGATCCGGCGGCGTTCAAGCTGACGCGCGTTTCGGGTGCCTACTGGCGCGGCGACCAGAAGAACGCGATGCTTTCCCGCGTCTATGGCACCGGCTGGCTCAACAAGAAGCAGCTCGATGCGCACCTCATGCGGCTGGAAGAAGCGGCGAAGCGCGACCATCGCAAGCTCGGCAACGAGATGGACCTGTTCCATCTCCAGCAGGAAGCCCATGGCAGCGTGTTCTGGCACCCCAAGGGCTACCTGATCTGGCGCGAGCTGGAAGCCTACATGCGCCGCGCCATCGACGGCGCCGGCTATCGCGAGGTCAAGACGCCGCAGGTCATGGATGCGCGCCAGTGGGAGCAGTCCGGCCACTGGGGCAAGTACCGCGAGAACATGTTCGTCATCCCCGACGAAGTGCCGAACGTCGAGGACGAAGGCCCGATCGTTTCGGACGATGCCGACTGGATGGCACTGAAGCCGATGAACTGCCCGGCGCATGTGCTGATCTTCCGGCAGGGCATCAAGTCATACCGCGAACTGCCCTTGCGCCTGTATGAAAACGGCTGCTGCCACCGCAACGAACCGCACGGCGCGCTGCACGGGCTGATGCGCGTGCGCCAGTTCACGCAGGACGATGCGCACATCTTCTGCCGCGAGGACCAGATCGTGTCCGAAGTGCAGGCGTTCTGCGAACTGGCCGACCGCATCTACAAGCACTTCGGCTTCACCTACTCGATCAAGCTCGCGCTGCGCCCGGAAAAGCGCTTTGGCACCGAGGAAATGTGGGACAAGGCCGAGGCAGAGCTGCGCGCTGCCGTGGTGCGTGCGGGCCTCGCCACCGAAGACTATGGCTGGGAGGAACTGCCGGGCGAAGGCGCGTTCTATGCGCCCAAGCTGGAATGGCACCTGACCGACGCCATCGGCCGTACCTGGCAGGTCGGCACGATTCAGTCCGACCGCGTCCTGCCCGAGCGGCTTGATGCAACCTACATCGGCGAGGATGGCGAGAAGCACCGCCCGGTCATGCTGCACCGCGCGATCTTCGGATCGTACGAGCGCTTCATCGGCATTCTGATCGAACACTTTGCCGGACGCCTTCCCGCGTGGCTGGCACCAGTGCAGGCCGTTGTCGCGACGATCGTTTCGGATGCTGACGACTATGCCAAGGATGCGCTGGCCAAGCTGAAGGCGGCGGGCATCCGAGCCGACACGGACCTGCGCAACGAGAAGATCAACTACAAGGTCCGTGAACACTCGCTGCAGAAGGTCCCCTTCCTGCTGGTCGTGGGCAAGCGCGAGGCCGAGGAAGGCACCGTGGCGATCCGCACCTTGGGCGAACAGCACCAGAAGGTGGTATCGCTGGATGAGGCGATTGCGCTGCTCAAGAGCGAAGCGACGCCGCCGGATCTGCGGAGCTGATCACGCTCGACCTGCCGATCCTTTCGCTCGGGCTTTGCGCACTGGCGGCGTTCGTCGCTGCCTTCGTGCGCGGGCTGGCGGGGTTTGGCATGGCGATCCTGCTGGTGCCGCTGATCGGACTGGTCATCCCGCCGGGCGAAGCGGTGGTCGTTTCCAACATGCTTGGGCTGCTGATCGGGCTGGTCGGCGCGCGCAAGGTGTGGGCCGCCGGGGAGAAAAGCGCCGGGGCGATTGGCGGTCTTGCCATGTTGCTGACGCCAGCCGGCCTGCTCGCCCTGTTCGCAACGCCGCCGGAAGTGGCGCGCGTGCTCATTGCCGTGGTGGCGATCGGTGCGTTCGTGATGGTGCTTCTTCCTGCCCGGCCCGGTCATGCGCCGGGCAAGGTAGAGACGGGCCTTACCGGAGCGGCAGCGGGCCTGCTCACCGGATTTGCCGGCATGCCCGGGCCTCCGGTCGTCCCCTATTACCTGCGTCGTCCCATCCCGCGCGAAGTGGCCCGCGCCTCGATGCTGACGGTGTTCCTGCTGACGTCGATCGCCAGCACTGCTGCGGCGCTGGCGCTGAAGCTGGCCTCATGGCGCGATGTGCTCTTCGCCTTGCTGCTGTTCGTGCCGGTGCTGGTCGGCAACCACCTGGGGTCTCTTGCCTTCGGCAAGGTCAGCGATGCGGCATGGCGCGGCTTCGTCGGCTTCCTGCTTGCCATGTCCGGCCTGATGGCCGTGGCCAGGCTGATAACCCCAAGTTAAGCGCTTTCCCTTATGCCCTCCTGCGATTGAACGCTTGAGGGACCGAAGACGCATGACCCTGCACTTCCGCGCTTTGGCCGAGCAGGCCGCCAAGGACAGCGCAATCTCCGTAGAGGAAATCCTCGAATTGCGGCGCGCGGCATGGCCCGATGGCAGGATCGATCCCGAAGAAGCCGAAGCGATCTTCCTGCTTAACGACCAGAGCGCCGAGCCCACGCGCGAATGGTCCGACTTCTTCGTCGAGGCTCTGGTCGAATTCGTGGTCAACGGAACCGAGCCCAAGGGCTATGTCTCGGACGAGAATGCGCGCTGGCTGATCGAGCGCGTCTCGCACGATGGCAAAGTGGAAAGCCTGACCGAGCTGGAACTGCTGGTCAGGCTGCTGGAGAAGGCACTGTCCGCACCCGATGACTTGCGCTTGTTCGTGCTGGAGCAGATCGAACGCGAAGTTCTGACAGGGGATGGCCCGACGCGCTGTAGCGGCACGCTTGCTCCAGGCAGCATCACCGAAGCCGAATGCAGCCTGATCCGTCGCACGATCTTTGCCTCCGGCGGGGATCGCCCTGCCGGGGTAAGCCAGCGCGAGGCGGAAATGCTGTTCCGCCTGAAGGATGCCACGTTGGGCGCGGACAACGCTTCTGCGTGGGGGCGACTGTTCGTGCAGGGCGTGGGCAATTACCTGCAGGGCTGGAACGGCGCCAAGGGCATCACGCGCGAGCGGGCGGGCGAGCTGGAAGCGTTCATGGACGACCGCTCGACCCATCTGGGCCGGTTCTTTGGTCGCATGGCAAGGGTCGATACTGGCAGCTTCGTGCGGGCCGTTCGCGAAGTCGGCTTCGGGCGCAGGCAACCGGGCCGCGATGTTGCGGGCGAAGCTGCGCGAGAACATGCCGTGACCGATGCCGAGAACCTGTGGCTGCAGGCGCGCATCGACGCTGACGAGCAGGTCGATCCGCTGGAAAAGGCGCTGCTGGCGTTCCTTGCCGAAGGTTAGACGGTAAAGCTTTCACCGCAGCCGCAACTGCCTTTGGCGTTGGGGTTCTGGAACACGAATCCGGCGGTGAAATCGTCTTCCTGCCAGTCCATCGTGCTGCCGATCAGGTAGAGCACCGAGGCGCTGTCGATGAAGAACAGACCGCCCGGCGTTTCGATCTTTTCATCAAGCGGGTTGGCCTCGGTCACGTAGTCGACCGAGTAGGCAAGCCCCGAACAGCCGCGACGGGGCGTCGACAACTTCACGCCGATCGCGCCTTCGGGAGCCGTGGCCATGAGATGCGCCACGCGCGCCTCGGCCGAGGGCGTGAGGATCACCGCAGCGGGGCGGGGATGGCGGGGCTTGGTCTGCGTTTCGGTCGTCATGGTGACACCTATATGGGGAGGCGTTACAGCATTCCCAGTTCAAGCTTGGCTTCGTCGCTCATCTTGGCGGGGTCCCATGCCGGGTCCCAGACAAGATTGACCTCGGCATCGCGCACACCGGGCACGGCCGAGACGCGCAGTTCGACCTCGCCCGGCATCGATTCCGCGACCGGGCAATGCGGCGTGGTCAGCGTCATGGTGACGGTGACATCGGAATCGTCCGAGACATCGACGCCGTAGATCAGGCCGAGGTCATAGATGTTGACCGGAATTTCGGGGTCGAAGATTTCCTTGAGCGCGGCAATCACGCCTTCGTAGATGTCTCCGCCCGGTTCGGCGGGCGAGACGGCCTCAGGCTTGGCGGCGAGGAAGCCTTCGAGGTAGTCGCGCTTGCGCTCGAGCTTTTGGGCGGACGTTTCTTCCACTGCGTCCTCCACGAACGCGCGCTTCGGTGCCGAGACGGCTTCCACTTCCTCGACCGCGAACTTGGGATCGTTCTCGCTCATCCGAAAATCCTCTTGGTCCTTTCGATGCCGCGCACGAGCGCGGCGATATCGCTTTCATCGCTGTAGATGCCGAAGCTCGCGCGCGCCGTCGCGGGCACGCCGAGATGCGCCATCAGCGGCTGGGCACAGTGATGCCCGGCGCGGATGGCCACGCCTTCCTCGTCCAGAATCGTGCCGAGATCGTGTGGGTGCACGCCTTCGAGCGCGAAGCTGAGGATGCCGGCGCTTTCCGCAGGGCCGAACAGCTTGACCGAGTTCATGCGCCCGAGCGCCTCGCGTGCCTTGGCCACCAGCGCGCATTCGTGGGCGTGGATGGTGGCGAGGCCTTGCGCCTGAACGAAATCGACTGCTGCGCCAAAGCCGATGGCCTCGACAATGGCGGGCGTGCCGGCCTCGAACCGCTGGGGTGCGGGGGCATAGGTGGTCTTCTCGAAAGTGACCCTGTCGATCATTGCGCCGCCGCCTTGCCACGGCGGCATGGCATCGAGGATCTCGCCCTTGGCCCAGAGCGCGCCGATGCCGGTGGAGCCATAAAGCTTGTGCGCCGAGAAGACGTAGAAGTCCGCGTCCAGCGCCTTCACGTCGACGGTGAGGCGCGCGACCGACTGGCAGCCATCGAGCAGGATCTTCGCGCCGACGCTGCGGGCCATCGCGACCGCGCGCTTTGCATCAAGCGTGGAGCCGAGCACGTTCGACACGTGCGCGAAAGCGACCAGCTTGTGCGCAGGCGCGATCATGCGTTCGGCGGCATCGAGATCGATCAGCCCGTCCTCGGTCAGCGGGCAAACATCGATCTCGACTCCGGTACGCTCGCGCAGCATCTGCCAGGGCACGATGTTGGCGTGGTGCTCCAGCGTGGAGATGAGGATGCGGTCACCCGCCTTGAGGTTGGCTACACCCCAGGTCTGCGCGACGAGGTTGATCGCCTCGGTCGCGCCGCGGGTGAAGACCAGCTCGTTCTCGGCGCCGCCGACGAGTGCAGCAACCTTGCGGCGCGCAGCTTCGAAGGCCAGCGTCATGTCGGCCGAGCGGGCATAGACGCCGCGATGAACGGTGGCGTAGTCGCGGCCCATGGCACGCACCATCGCATCGATCACCACTTGCGGCTTCTGCGCGGTGGCGGCGGTATCGAGATAATGCCAGCGGCTGCCGTCAGCATTGACGAGGCCGGGCCATTCAGCGGTGCGGGTCAGGGCATCGACGGTCACAGCACGGCATCCAGCGCCTTGAGCGCGGCTTCGGTAAGCGACTCTTCATCGGCGGCACCGACGAAGGCTTCAGCGATGAAGGCATGAAGCATGAGCTTCTTCGCCTCGGCTGGTGGAAGGCCGCGCTGGGCGAGGTAGAACAGCCCCTGCGGATCGAGTTCGCCGACCGCGCAGCCGTGGGCGCACTTGACGTCGTCGGCGTAGATTTCCAGCTCTGGGCGGGCATTGGCAGTGGCGGTGCGATCCAGCAGCATCGCCCGGATCGACTGTTCGCCGTCGGTGCCGATCGCCCCGCGCGCCACAACGACGCGGCCGAGATACGTGCCCGTGGCCTTGCCGCCGAGGACCGAACGGACGACCTGGCTCGAAACCGCGTCAGGCTCGGCATGGACGACCTCGGTGACGATCTCGGCGGTCTGTTCGCCGCCGGCGATCTGTGCCGCGCCGAGATGGAACTTCGCGCCCTTGCCAAGCGTGACCTTGACCGCAATGCGGCCATAGGCGGACCCGGCGTTGAGCAGGCGCAGGTCATATTCCGCGCCATCTTCCAGCGTGATCGCGATGTCCTGCGCGGCGTCGTTGGCGCCATCGAGCACGACAGCGCTCGCGCCCGTCTCGCCCGCAGCGACGCGGATTTCCTGCACCGGCAGCGGCCAGAGCGCTTCCAGCGCCGCAAGATCGGCGTAGCGGAAGGCTTCTTGCCTGCGGGTGGGCAGCGCGGTCATGCCGCGACGGCCTCGTAGCCGTGCTCTTCGAGTTCGAGCGCCAGTTCAGGCCCGCCGCTCTTGACGATGCGGCCGCCGGCAAGGACGTGGACAAAGTCGGGTTTCACGTAATCGAGCAGGCGCTGGTAGTGGGTGATCAGCAGCACGGCCTTTTCGGGCTTGCGCATGATCGCGTTGATGCCTTCGCCGCAGATGCGCAGGGCGTCGATGTCGAGCCCGGAATCGGTTTCATCGAGGATGGCGATCTTGGGATCGAGAATGCCCATCTGGACCATCTCGGCACGCTTCTTCTCACCGCCCGAAAAGCCGACGTTCACCGGGCGCTTGAGCATGTCCATGTCCATGCGCAGCAGGCCCGCCTTCTCCTTGGCCAGCTTGAGGAATTCGCCCCCCGAAAGGGGTGCCTCGCCGCGTGCCTTGCGCTGGGCATTGGCGGATTCGCGCAGGAACTGCACGAAGGACACGCCGGGGATCTCGACCGGGTACTGGAAGCCGAGAAACAGGCCCGCCGCCGCGCGTTCATGCGGTTCGAGTTCGAACAGGTCGGTGCCATCCAATGTGGCGGTGCCGCCGGTCACTTCGTAGCCGGGCCGCCCGCCGAGCGTGTAGCCGAGCGTGGACTTGCCCGCGCCGTTCGGCCCCATGATCGCGTGGATCTCACCCGCGTTGATGGTGAGCGACAGACCCTTGAGGATCGGCTTGTCGGCAACGGTGGCCTGGAGGTTCTGGATTTCGAGCATGGTCATCTCTCTCAGTCGCGAGCCCGGGTGTGGGGGCTGCGCTGCGGGCGGGCGCCGGAGCGCGAATAGGACGGACGCGAAGGACGCGAGGCCGCGCGCAACTCATCGTACCGGGCCTTCATCTCGCGCAGGACGGCAGCGCAGGCGCCTTCAGGATCGCCGAGTACTTCGGCAGCATCATAGCGGAGGACCTTGATGCCGACTTCGGCAAGACTGGCATCGCGGCGGCGCTCAAGCTCTGGCGCATCGCCACGGTCAAGCGCGACGACCAGCTTCAGCGACTGGCTCGCGAAATCGACGATGGCCGAACCAATCACGGCGTAGCGCTTGAACTTGTACTTTCCCAGATCTTCCTTCGCCAGTTCCTCGGCCAGCGCGAGGTGAGCCTCGTCCGGTTCGCGGCGCAACTGGCGTGCCATGTCGTGGATCGCATCGAGGCGCGAACCGGAAATGGCCCAGCCGCGACCCTTCTTCTGGATCTTGGGCGCTTCGGCACGTTCGCCGACGGGGCGGAGGGTAAGAGTCTTCTTCAACCAACTGATCCTTCAAGGCTGATACCCAGCAGCTTCTGCGCTTCGACTGCGAATTCCATCGGCAGTTGCTGCAGCACCTCGCGGGCGAAGCCGTTGACGATCAGGGCGACGGCGCTTTCCTGATCGAGGCCGCGCTGCATGGCGTAGAACAGCTGGTCGTCGCTGATCTTGCTGGTGGTGGCTTCGTGTTCGATCGTGGCGCTGGGGTTGCGCACTTCGATATAGGGCACGGTGTGCGCGCCGCAGTCTGCGCCGAGCAGCAGGCTGTCGCACTGGGTGAAGTTGCGCACGCCTTCCGCCTGCGGGGCGACGCGGACGAGGCCGCGATAAGTGTTGTTGCTCTTGCCCGCAGAGATCCCCTTCGACACGATCGTAGAGCGCGACCCCTTGCCGTTGTGGATCATCTTGGTGCCGGTATCGGCCTGCTGATAGTTGTTGGTGACGGCAACCGAGTAGAACTCGCCCACCGAATCCTCGCCGTTCAGGACGCAGGACGGATACTTCCAAGTTATCGCCGAGCCGGTTTCGACCTGCGTCCACGAGACCTTGGAGCGGGCACCCTGGCACAGCGCGCGCTTGGTGACGAAGTTGTAGATGCCGCCCTTGCCTTCCGCGTCACCGGGATACCAGTTCTGGACGGTCGAGTATTTGATCTCGGCGTCATCGAGCGCGACGAGTTCCACGACGGCGGCGTGAAGCTGGTTTTCATCGCGCTGCGGGGCGGTGCAGCCTTCGAGGTAGGAGACGTAACTGCCCTTGTCGGCGACGATCAGGGTGCGCTCGAACTGGCCCGTGTTCTCCGCGTTGATGCGAAAATAGGTCGAGAGCTCCATCGGGCAGCGCACGCCCTCGGGGATGTAGACGAAGGTGCCGTCAGAAAAGACCGCGCAATTGAGCGTGGCAAAGTAGTTGTCGTGCATCGGCACGACCTTGCCGAGCCACTTCTTCACGAGGTCCGGATATTCGCGGATCGCCTCGGAGATCGAGCGGAAGATCACGCCTGCCGCTTCCAGCTCCTTGCGGAAGGTGGTCGCGACACTGACGGAATCGAACACGGCGTCGACGGCAATCTTGCGCGCCCCCTCGACGCCGGCGAGCACCTTCTGCTCCTCCAGTGGAATGCCGAGCTTTTCATAGACGCGCAGGATTTCGGGATCGACCTCGTCAAGGCTGCCGAGCTTGGGCTTGGCCTTGGGCGCGGCCCAGTAATAGGCGCCCTGATAGTCGATCGGCGGGATGTTGAGCTTGGCCCAATCGGGCGTGGGCATGGTCAGCCAGTGGCGATAGGCCTTGAGGCGCCATTCGAGCATCCATTCCGGCTCGTCCTTCTTGGCCGAGATGTAGCGGACGGTGTCCTCGGACAGGCCCTTGGGCCCGTACTCCTGCTCGATATCGGACGACCAGCCATGCTCGTACTCGGCGACCTTTGCAGCGGCCTCGCGCGCGGCCTGATCCTTGATTTCGACGTTCTCGGTCATGCCATAACCTCCGTCACCGCTGCGGCAGGACGGGACAATTGGGTGAGCGGTATGCCCGCCAGCGCGCCGCGCAATGCGGCATCGACGGCAGGCCAGTGCGGACGGACGGTGCACGCGGATTCCAGCGTGCAATCATGGCGCCCATGCTCGCTGCAGGGCGTGAGCGCAATGGGGCCTTCCACGGCTTCGACGATATCGGCCAAAGTGATAGCTGCTGCCGGGCGCGCCAGCTTGAGCCCGCCACGCGCTCCACGGACAGACTTCAGCAGCCCTGCGGCCGAAAGCTTGCTGACCAGCTTCTGCACGGTCGGCGCCGGCAGGCCGGTTTCATCGGCGAGTTGTTGCGCACAGACGCGGCTCTGCCCGCAATGGCGCGCAGCGGCGGTCATCGTGACAACGGCGTAATCGGCCATGCTCGAAAGGCGCATCTGCAAGGGTCCCGGTTGCGGCCCGCGCAAATCGGACCGAATCACTCCGGTTATCTAGGCGCGGTGCCTTCCCTGCACAAGCGGGCGCTCGTTCAAAAAGAGAGCGGAAAAAAATGGGCGGCAAAAAAAGGGCGGCCGAGCCCAATGGGTCATCGGCCGCCTCAAAGTCGAGAACTCGTTGCATAACTGCACCGAGCCCTTCGGGTCGCAGCGCCTTACTAAGCAGAAGCCCTTGCAGAGAATTGTATGGATTCGACAATTCCGGTGGCAAATGCGCAACATACCAAGCGCAATCAATTACAATTGCTGTCAGATTCGAGAAGAACAGGCTTGGCCGACAGAAGATAACGTCGCAAAGACTCGCCGGGGTGGTCCGGCGGCATGGCGCATCGGAATTGACCCCGATTCGACCTTCACCATTCGCAGAACCCGGAACCGTTTGCCCGTGACGCCATATTCGCTGCTGCGCCCCCTGATTTTCCGGATCCCTGCCGAACCTGCGCATCGCCTGACCATCCGCGCACTCGCGATCAATCCGCCTTCGGGCAGACTGGCCCCCACGCCCAATCTCGCCCAGCGCATCGCCGGCATCGCCTTCCCCAACCCGCTGGGCATGGCCCCGGGGTTCGACAAAAATGCCGAAGTGCCCGACGCCATGCTCGGGCTGGGGTTTGGCTTTGTCGAAGTGGGCACGGTCACGCCGCTGCCGCAGGAAGGCAATCCCAAGCCGCGGCTGTTCCGCCTGATCGAGGATCGGGCCGTGATCAATCGGATGGGCTTCAACAACGAAGGCGCGCAGGCCGTGACCAACCGCCTGATCCGACGCCGTGAGACGGGCAAGCACGGACTGCCGGGCATCGTTGGCGTGAACATCGGCGCGAACAAGGACTCGGCCGACCGCATTGCCGACTATGCTCAGATGACCCGGCTGATGGCCCCGCTGGCATCGTATCTCACCGTCAACATCTCGTCGCCCAACACGCCGGGCCTTCGGGCGCTGCAGGATGAAGGCGCCCTTTCGGCCCTGCTCGACGGCGTGATCGAGGCGCGCGGCAACATGAACGTGCCGATCTTCCTGAAGCTTGCGCCCGATCTCGAACCGTCGGACATCGATGCGATCTGCCGCATCGCTCTTGAAAAGCGGCTCGCCGCATTGATCGTTTCGAATACCACGATCACCCGGCCGGCCTTGCGCTCGGTCCATGCCGGGGAAGCTGGCGGCCTCTCGGGCGAACCGCTGCGCGAACTTGCGCTGCAGCGTCTGCGCGATTTCCGCAAGGCAAGTGGCGGCGCGATTCCCCTGATCGGCGTGGGCGGTATTGCAACGGTTGATGATGCCTGGGCCCGCATCCGGGCCGGTGCCAGCCTGATCCAGATCTACAGCGCAATGGTCTTCGAGGGCCCCGGTCTTGCCAGGCGCCTGGTCGCAGGACTTGAACGGAAGGTCCGCGAAGCCGGCATGACGTCCATTGCCGAGGCGGTCGGCACCGAATAGCAAGGGGGCATGTCAGTCCCCCGCCTCCTTAAATCCGCCAGCTTGGCCACGCCGCTCGCTGCATTGCTCGTCAGCGGCTGCGTTCCGCCACCCAGCGCGACAGTTGCTCCACCTCGAACGGCGCCGCTGGCGGCTGCGGCAGACGGTATCCCGGTGGACAGCGCGGGTCTCGTGTCCGCTGCAGATCCGCGCGCTGCCGAAGCTGGCGTGCAGATGCTCCGCCTTGGTGGCAGCGCAACCGACGCTGCCATAGCCACCATGCTGGCGCTGACCGTGGTAGAACCGCAGAGTTCCGGCATCGGTGGCGGGGGGTTCCTCGTGCTGGGCGATGCTGCAGGGCAGATCGAGACGATCGATGGCCGCGAAACGGCTCCGAAGGCGGCGACTCCTCAGTGGTTCTATGCCGATGGCAAGCCGCTGGCTTACCGCGACGCAATACCGGGTGGTCGCAGCGTCGGCGTGCCGGGGAACTTGCGACTCGCCGCGCTGGCGCATAACGGCAAAGGCAGGCTGTCGTGGCGAACACTGTTCCAGCCGGCGATCCGCCTGGCCCGCGAAGGGTTTGAGATCACGCCGCGCCTGCGGACCATCCTGGCTGCGGCCAGCCGCACCGGCGCGCTCGATCCGGAGGCAAGTGCCTTGTACTATGGCTCGGACGGGCAGCCGCTCGCGGTCGGCACACTTGTGCGCAACCCTGCGCTGGCCGCCACACTCGAAACGGTTGCTGCACGCGGTGCCGACAGCTTCTATGCAGGCGAGAACGCCACCCTGATTGCGTCCAAGGTGGGCACGGCGCCGCGCAATCCTTCACCGATGACGACAGCCGACATCGCTGGATACAGGGCCATCGCCCGGCCGCCTGTCTGCGGCCAGTATCGCGTCTGGCGCATCTGCGGAATGGGGCCGCCTTCCTCGGGCGCGACCACCGTTTTCGCCATCCTGAAGCAGCTCGAACGCTTCGACATGAAGGCGCTCGGGCCAGCCAACCCGGTTTCATGGCACCTGATCGCGGAGTCGCAGCGCCTCGCCTATGCTGACCGCGACCAGTATCTGGCCGACAGCGATTTCGTTTCGGTCCCGGTCTCAGGGCTGACCGATCCTGCCTATCTCGCCTCGCGCTCGGCCCTGATTTCCGAAACCACATCGCTCGGACTCGTGACGCCGGGCACCCCGCCGGGAGCCAGGTTGGCCTTCGCCAAGGCCGATCCGCAGGAAGAGAACGGCACGACGCACTTCGTGGCGGTCGATCGCTGGGGCAATGCCGCAAGCTATACATCGACCATCGAAGGTCCGTTCGGGTCGGGTCTGATGGTGGGCGGCTATTATCTCAACAACGAGCTGACCGATTTCAACATCGTGCCGGACAAGGACGGCAAGCCGACCGCCAATCGCATTGAGGCGGGAAAGCGACCGCGCAGTTCGATGTCGCCGACGCTGATCTATGGGCCGGACGGCAAATTGCGCCTTGCCATCGGCGCGGCCGGTGGCGTGACGATCCCCGCGCAAGTGGCCAAGGCGATCATTGGCGTGCTCGACTGGAACCTCTCGGCCCGCGACGCGATTGCGCTGCCGGTGATCTTTGCGCCGGGCGGCGACATGGTCTTGGTCGAGAAGGGCACGAGCCTTGAAGCGATGATCCCGACCTTGCAGCAGCTTGGCCATGCGCAAGTTCTGGCGCGGCCACCGTCTTTCAAGGCCAATGCCATAGAGCGCGTTGGCGACCGTTGGCGGGGCGCAGCTGATCCCCGCAGCGAGGGCGCGGCCGTCGCCCCTTGAGCGGCTTGATGCGGGCGTGACCATTGGGGAACAGACTGGCGTGCGCGGTTGCCGTGACGGAACGAGGCCACTAGGTTCCCGTTAACCGGCAGGCGGTGATTGCTCCGCCATGCCATAAGGGGCGAGGGTCAAGACGTGCTGCTTTCCGATTTCGCAGGGTTTCCCAATCTCGTTTCGATGTTCCTCGACCGTGCGGCAAAGCGCGGGGACGGCCCGTTTCTGTGGGCCAAGAGCAAGGGCAATTGGAACTCGCTGAGTTGGACTGAAGCGACGCGGCAGGTCTGTGTCCTGGCGGAGGCGCTGCGCGGGCTCGGGCTCAATCCGGGCGATCGGGTGGCGCTGGTATCGGAGAACCGCCCGGAATGGTGCATCGCCGATCATGCGATCATGGCGGCAGGCCTTGTCACCGTGCCGACCTACATCACCAATACCGAGCGTGATCACCTGCACATCCTCGAGAATTCCGGTGCGCGGGCCGTGATTGTCTCGACCGCGAAGCTTTCGCAGCCGCTGTTGCCGGCGGCTCTTTCCGCGCCTTGCGTCGAGCATGTGATCGGGATGGAACCGCTACGCCAGATGCAGGCCGGCAAACTGGCATTCCACGAGTGGCAGTCGATGACCAGCGGCGATGGAACAGCGGCGCGGGCGGCCGTGGACGAGCGGCTCAGGACCATGGGCCGCGATGACCTGGCCTGCATCATCTACACCAGCGGCACCGGTGGTTCCCCGCGCGGCGTGCGCCTGCATCACGGTTCGATCCTGTGCAATGTCGAGGGTGCGGCGGAGATTCTCGCCAACGATTTCGGTTGGGGGGAGGAAGTGTTTCTCTCGTTCCTGCCGCTGAGCCACGCCTACGAGCATACCGGCGGCCAGTACCTGCCGATCGGCATGGGTGCCCAGATCTACTATTCCGAAGGCCTCGAAAAGCTCGCCTCGAACATCGAGGAAGTTCGCCCGACGATAATGGTGGTGGTGCCGCGCCTGTTCGAAGTGCTGCGCACGCGGATCATGAAGCAGGTGGAGAAGCAGGGGAAGGTGGCGAACTACCTGATGGACCGCGCCCTTTCCATCGGCGGACGCAAGGCGGCCGGCAAGGGGCGGATCATCGATGCTCCGATGAACCTGATCCTGGAGCGAACCCTGCGCCCGAAGATCCGCGCGCGCTTTGGCGGGCGGATGAAGGCGATGGTTTCGGGCGGCGCGCCGCTCAACCCTGACGTCGGCGTGTTTTTCGATGCCATGGGGCTGACCATGCTGCAGGGCTACGGCCAGACCGAAGCGGGGCCGGTGATCTCGTGCAATCGGCCAAAGGTCGGCCTGAAGATGGACACCGTCGGCCCGCCGATGAAGGGCGTCGAGGTGAAGATCGCCGAAGACGGCGAGATTCTCGTCAAGGGCGAGCTTGTCATGCACGGCTACTGGCACAACGATGCCGAGACCGCGCGCGCGATACCGCCCGAAGGCCCCAATGCGGGCTGGCTGCACACCGGTGATATCGGCCATCTCGACGATAAGGGCCGCATCGTCATCACCGACCGCAAGAAGGACATGATTGTCAACGACAAGGGCGACAACGTCTCTCCGCAAAAGATCGAGGGCATGTTGACGCTGCAGCCGGAGATCGCGCAGGCGATGGTTTCTGGCGACAAGCGGCCCTACATCGTCGGACTGGTCGTGCCCGATCCGGAATGGGCGCTGGAGTGGTCCCGCGCGCAGGGCGAACATTTCGACTTCAAGGAATTGCAGGACCTGCCAGCGTTCAGGAATGCGATCCGCGCGGCGGTGGACCGGGTGAACAAGGACCTGTCGGTGATCGAGAAGGTCCGCCAGTTCACCTTTGCCGACGAGGCCTTCAGCATCGACAATGGCGAGATGACGCCGAGCCTCAAGATCCGCCGCCACAAGATCCGGGAGCGCTACGGCGCGCGGGTGGACGCGCTTTACAAGAGCTAGCCGCTTAGCGCCCCGCCATGGCCTTGACCCGCGCGAGATAGGTACGTCCAATCCGCTGGACCGAGCCATCGACCAGCTCGGCGGACCACACGCCAAGGCCATCGTGCTTGAGCCCGGCGATACGGTCGCGCCGAACGATGGTCGAACGGTGCAGGCGGATGAACCGATCGGGATCGAGGCGCGCTTCAAGACCCGCAATGGTATGAAGCATCATGTAACTGCGCTGTCCCGCGTGGAGCCGGACATAGTCACGCTCCGCATCGATCCGTTCGAGGTCCGACGCGGCGACGCGGATCAGTTCGGAGCGGTGCGGCACCCAGAACTCCTCGATCCACTCGCTCGGCGTCTTTTCCGGTGCCTGAGTCGCTTCGGCCGACGTGCTGCGGCGCGTCTGCGCGCGCTCTACCGCCCGCTCCAGCCGCTCCTGCGCGACAGGTTTGAGCACGTAGTCCACGGCATCGCAATCAAATGCCTCGACCGCAAAATCGTCATGCGCCGTTACGAACACGACCGCAGGCCGGTTGGCCAGTCCCGCCAGCGCCCTCGCCACGCCGAGCCCATCGACCTCGGGCATGGTCATGTCGAGCAGGACGAGATCGGGATTGAGCGCTTCGATCAGGCGCAGGGCTGCAGCGCCATCGCTGGCCGTCCCCACCACCTGCAACGCCGGTATACGCGCGCACAGGATCTGCATCCGCTCGACAGCCAGCGGTTCGTCGTCAACAATCAGCGTGCGCAACTCAAGTCCCCTCAGCACTCGTTCCGGACGACCGGCATGGTCAGCACCGTTGCATAACCGCCAGCGGGAAGCGGCCCGCTTTCCACGCCGGCTCCATCCTCACCGAAACGGGCAGCAAGCCGGCTTCTGACATTGGCGATGCCGATGCCGGTACCACCATTGGCAAAGCCCTCACCAGGTCCGTCATCCGCCACCGTCAGGATGAGAAAGCCCCCGGCCTCGCGGGCGGTGATGCGGATGGTCACTGGTCGGATCGTAGTCGAGACAGCATACTTGATCGAGTTTTCGACCAGCGGCTGCAGGATCATGCCCGGTACGCAGGCGGTCATCAGATCGTCCGGAATGTCGAACTCGCAGCGCAAACGCTCTGGAAAGCGCACCGCTTCGATGTCGAGGTAATGGCGCTGCAAGGCGATCTCGTCTTCCAGCGGCATGTCTGCCGTGGGGTCGCCGGCAAGGCTGTGGCGATAGAAACGCGAGATTGACTGGATCATCCGCTCGGCCTGTTCGGTTCGCCCGACCATGACCAAAGCCGACAGGGAATTCAACGTGTTGAACAGGAAGTGCGGGTTCACCTGATAACGCAGCGACCGCAGCTCGGCAGCTTTCGCAGCCCGCGCATATTGCCCTTCGCGATACTCCGCCGCGCGCAGCTGTTCGCCATTGCCGAGCGCAAGATAGAGCGCAGCCCAGGCAATCAGCAGGAAGTAGCGGCCAAGCGCCACATCGGTCAGCTGACGCCAGAGCCCTTCGTTCTCCACCGTCTGGCGAATGATGGTGACATGATCGGGACCGCGCAGATCTTCAGTAACAGTCTCGGACGGGCTTGGCTGCGGCGCGATTGCCACCTTATCATCCCCTGCCCTGGCTGATTCCGCTTTCCGCTGCTCAGCAGCTGTCCGGGCTGTGGCGACCTCACGTGCCCGCACCGCCTGTGCCTTCTCCAGCGCCAGCTTTCGTGCCGCTTGCGCCCTCCTGAGAGCCTTGTCAGCCTCGCGGCGGGCCTTTTCGCGGATTTTGTCCCTTTCCGCGGCGGACAGCATCGGCGGGACTGGTGGTGCCGGGGGCGCCGCCGAAGCTGCCGAGGCCGGCGGTTCTACTGCGTCACTGATGCTCTCGACCTCACCGTCCTCGTCGACGGTGTAGACCTTGCCCCCGGTCCGCACTTCCGAGCGTCCATCGGCATATTGGCGGACAAACAGGCCGGGCTGGGAAATGACCATGCTGCCATCGGCGTCCTGCTTGATGCCGAAGTTCTTGAGCGCCTGGATCGTCGCTTCGTCGCCGACCTTGCGCAGCTCGGCAATGTCCTCTGCGCTAAGCAACGGCTCCATCGACGGAGCGGCCTTGGGAGCGGGGGGGATCTCCGGTTGTGGCGGCGGTTCCGGCAAGTCGGGCTCGGGTGGCGCCGGAGGGATGAACCCTTCGTCAAGCACGTCGACCAGGACATTGCCGGCCATGTCGTGGCGGATCTTCACCCCGGGCTTGCCTTGGCCGGTGGTCACGGTGGTCTGGGTCGTCGTCGTCGACTCACCGTTTTCCTGCTGCCCCGGAGTGGTGCTGATCCGTTCGATCATGCGCTTCTCGACCGGAGCGAAGGCCCACTGGTTTACCGCTGCCAGAGCGAGTGCTGCGGGCAGCATGATGACCAGGGCTGCGGCAACGCGCGTGGCAAGGGGGCGCGCATCGAAGCGGCGGAGCAGTGGCCAGCAGGCAACCGTGACGACAATGCCGGCGAAGGTTACGAGCGCACGGCGCCAGAGCAGATCGGTAAAATCACCCAGCTCCACCACCAGCCCGCGGACCGTGATCAGAAGGAAGTAGCACAGCCACAACGCCACGGCCGACAGGATCACCTGCCGGGCCGGAACGCGCGGGATACCGGGATCGATTTGCGACGATGTCATCCCGCCGACCCTAAACGCGAACCGCCCGACACGCCATAACGGCGGTCGGGCGGCATAAGGCGTTCATGGAATTTATCGGGTGCGCCTCTGACATCCGTCAGAGGCCTGCGGCACCGGCCCACGCCCCCGCCCGGCCACCCGTTCAGGGTACTCTCGTGGGTGGCCGGGCGGGGGCGTGGGCCGGTGCCGTCAAGGAAAGCCCGGATGGGCTTTCCTACCCTCAAACAGGCAACAGGCCTTCGTCCGCGATCTTCTTCTTCCACACCAGCGGTGCGGCCTGGTGAACGTTTTCACCCGAACTGTCGACCGCAACGGTGACCGGCATGTCCTCGACGGTGAATTCGTAGATCGCTTCCATGCCGAGGTCCTCGAACCCGACCACCCTGGCTTCCTTGATCGCGCGCGCGACAAGATAGGCCGCGCCGCCCACAGCCATCAGATAGGCACTCTTATGGTTGGCGATCGACTTGGTGGCAGCGGGGCCGCGCTCGGCCTTGCCGACGCTTGCCAGCAGGCCGAGGTCGAGCATGGTGTCCGAGAAGCTGTCCATCCGCGTGGCAGTGGTCGGGCCAGCCGGGCCGACGACTTCATCGCGCACCGGATCGACCGGGCCGACATAGTAGATCACGCGGCCCTTGAAATCGACCGGCAGTTCCTCACCCTTGGCCAGCATGTCCTTGATGCGCTTGTGCGCGGCATCGCGACCGGTCAGCATCTTGCCGTTCAGCAGCAGGCGATCGCCCGCCTTCCAGCCTTCGACTTCGGCCTGGGTCAGGGTATCGAGATTGACGCGCTTGGCCGCCGAATCCGGCGCCCAGTGGACCTGGGGCCATTCGTCGAGCTTCGGACGTTCAAGATAGCTCGGACCCGAACCGTCGAGCGTGAAGTGGGCGTGGCGGGTGGCGGCGCAGTTGGGAATCATCGCCACCGGCTTGCCCGCAGCATGGCACGGCGCGTCCATGATCTTGACGTCGAGGATCGTCGAAAGACCGCCCAGCCCCTGCGCGCCGATGCCGAGCGCGTTGACCTTGTCGAAGATCTCGATGCGCATGCGCTCGATATCGGTCTGCGGGCCGCGCTCCTTGAGCTGGGCCATGTCGATCGGCTCCATCAGCGCCTTCTTGGCGAGCAGCACGCAATGTTCTGCTGTGCCGCCGATGCCGATGCCGAGCATGCCGGGCGGGCACCAGCCGGCGCCCATCTGCGGCAGCATCTCGATCACCCAGTCGACGATGTTCTCGCTAGGGTTCATCATCTTGAACTTCGACTTGTTTTCCGAGCCGCCGCCCTTTGCCGCGACGTCGACCGTGACCTTGTTGCCCTTGACCATCTCGACGTGGAGTACGCAGGGCGTGTTGTCGCGGGTGTTGCGGCGGGTGAAGGCAGGGTCGGCCAGCACCGAGGCGCGCAGCTTGTTGTCGGGGTTGTTGTAGGCGCGGCGTACGCCTTCATCGACCACGTCCTGCAGGCTCATGTCGGATTCGAGGCGGCAGTCCTGCCCCCATTCGATGAAGACGTTGACGATGCCGGTATCCTGGCAGATCGGCCGGTGGCCCTCGGCGCACATGCGGCTATTGGTGAGGATCTGCGCAATCGCGTCCTTGGCCGCCGGGCCCTGTTCGGCCTTGTAGGCCTCGCCCAGCGCGCGGATGTAGTCCATCGGGTGGAAGTAGCTGATGTACTGCAGAGCGTCTGCGACGCTCTCGATAAGGTCCGCTTCCCGGATCGTGACCATTTCTGCCATGTTGCCGACTCCCTCCAGAGGCCTTGGTTTCGTGGGGCGCATTACGCGGCAATTTGCGACAAGCAAATCCCTTGGAAACAGCAGATCGATAATCTACAGGCACTTGGCAACATTCAGGCTTCCCCGGGTGCGGGTGGAAGCCCCTAGCGAATATGAGGGTTTCGAATGACCGTGGTTGAAGATCGCCCGGCAGCGGATGAAATGCTGGTTGCCCGTCGTGCGATGATCGATAGCCAGCTTCGCGTGAGCGGCGTCAATTCGCCGGCAATCCTCAATGCTTTCAACGCCGTGCCGCGCGAGGACTTCGTCCCTGCGGAACGACGCGCGGTTGCCTACATCGACCGGGCGGTTCCACTCGGGGGTGGTCGCTCGCTCTCCCCGGCGCTGACTTACGGCCAGATGCTCGAAGCGGCGCAGACCGGGCGCGAGGATAACGTCCTCGTGATCTCTCCGAACGGCTACCTCGCGGCCCTGGCCGCGCAGCTTGCCGACAGCGTGACCCGCGCCGAATCGCTGGCGTCGGCTCAGGGCGGGCCGTATTCGCTGATCCTGATCGATGGCGCCGCCGAAGTGCTGCCGGACTCGCTCGCTGGCCTGCTGGCCGAGGATGGCCGGATCGTCACCGGCATCGCGGATCGTGGCGTCACCCGCCTCGCCATGGCTCGCAAGGCCTTGGGCAAGGTGGTCGCCACCCCGCTTGCCGAGGCCGATTTCGCCGTTCTGGCAGAGTTTGCCGCACCGAAGACGTGGAGCTTCTGAGCCCCATGGCCACCGGCAAGGCGCTACGCCTCATTCTGGCGGCCAGCGCCGCAAGCCTCGCTGTCACTCCCGCTCTGGCCGATGACCTGCGCGAGGCGCTGACCAGCGCCTACAACACCAATCCCACGCTTCAGGCCGCACGCGCGACGCAGCGGGCGACCGACGAAGGCGTGCCACTGGCCCGCGCCCGCGGCTTGCCAAGCTTGCAGGGGCAGGCCAGCTACACGAAAGTTCTGCGCGCCAACCCCAATTCGTTCCTGATCACGGACTGGTCGAACAGCGTCGACCTGAGCCTCGGGGTGCCAGTCTATTCCGGCGGATCGGTCAAGAATTCAATCCGTGCCGCCAAGACGCGCGTCGAAGCCGGGCAGGAAGACCTCCGCGCCACCGAGTCGGGCGTGTTCTCGCAAGTCGTGGCGGCCTACATGGACGTGATCCGCGATTCCGCGATCGTCGGGCTCAACAAGAGCAACGTCGAGGTTCTGGAAGTGAACCTCAAGGCCACCAGCGACCGCTTCGAGATCGGCGACGTGACCCGCACGGACGTTGCCCAGTCCAACTCGCGCCTCGCTCTCGCCCGTGGCGATCTGCGCACCGCACAGGCCAACCTGATCGCCAGCCGTGAGCGGTATATTCAGGTTGTCGGCAAGGCGCCAACCGATCTGCAGCCTCCGCCGCCGCTGCCCGGCCTTCCTGCCAATCCGGATGATGCCGTCGACTTCGCACTCGAAAACAATCCCGATCTCATGGCCGCGCGCGAGCGGAGCAAGGCCGCTGCCTTTGACGTGAAGGTTGCCGACGCGGCAAAGCTGCCCACGGTATCGCTCTCCACGAACGGCAGCCGTCAGGCCTTCAAGGGGACTTTCCAGGGTTCGAGCCAGACCTTGCAGCAGGCGAACACCACCGCCCAGGCCGGTGTCAGCGTCTCGATTCCGCTCTATCAGGGCGGCGGACCTGCCGCGCAGACCCGTCAGGCGCAGGCGCGTGAAACTGCCACGCTCGAGCAGGAAATCGGCGTCGAGCGCGAGGTCATCGCCACCGTTCGCTCGGCCTACGCTTCCTGGCTTGCCGCCAACGAGATCATCGCGATGAACCAGACCGCAGTCGATGCTGCGGCGCTGAGCCTCGAGGGCGTCCGTGCCGAGAACACCGTCGGCAATCGCACTATCCTCAACATCCTCGATGCCGAGCAGGAACTGCTGCGCGCGCAGGTGCAACTCGTGGCCGCGCGGCGCAATGCCTATGTCGCCGGGTTCAACCTGCTGTCGGCAATGGGCAAGGCCGATGCCAATGACCTCGGCCTCGATGGCGGGGCGCTGTATGATCCGCAGATCAACTATGACCGCGTGAAGGGGCGCTTCTGGGACTGGGACCGCGATCCCAAGCCTGCGGCGGTGTCGACGCGCACCGTTGACACGCCCGCGCAGGATGCGACAATTCCGCAAACGCCGCTTCCTTGAGAGAATCGGTGCAGCAGGGGCATTTGGGGGTAAAAGTTGCGATGCGTCAGGCCGGTGAACCGTCCGTCGAGGAAATCCTCGAATCGATCAAGAAAGTGATCGCGCGCGACAACAAGGCCGAGGCGCAGGCGCGCCTGCAGCCCAAGCCCGCCCCGCGCCCGGACGTACTCGAACTGACCGACCCTGCCGAGGAGGACGAAGCCGAGCCTGCAGGCGGCCTGATCGCCGACGCGGCAGCCGCCTCGATGCGCGAATCGCTGGCGGCGCTTTCGATGCTGGCGCAGCCGGGTGTTGCGCCACAGATCGTGCGCTCGGGCGAGACCTCGCTCGAAGGGCTGGTGCGCGAACTGCTCAAGCCGATGCTGGCCGAATGGCTCGACAGGAACCTGCCCGCCATGGTCGAAAAGATGGTCGCGGCTGAAATCGCGCGCATCGCGGGTAAGCGCGGGTAATCAGGCGCGGCTGATTTTGCGGTTTGCGCCGTAGGCTTACGGCGCTAATCCGGTTTCCATGAAAACCAACTCGCTGTTGCTGGCGGTCGCTCCGCTTGCTGTCGTCTATGCCGCACCCGCTTCCGCCCAGCAGGGGGCGCCGTTCTCCTCGCAGGATCTGGTCACGCTCAGCCGCCTTGGCGGCACGGCGGTTTCGCCCGACGGCAAGACAGTGGCCTATATCGTCACCACCACCGATCCGGGCAGTTACAAACGCACGCCGACATTGTGGGTGCGCAGTGCCGACGGCAGGGGCCAGCCGCGCCGCGTCGACACCGGCGGCAGCGCCAGCGATCCTGCCTTCGCCGCCGACGGCGCCCTCTACTACCTTTCAGACCGCAAGGTCGGTGAAGCCGAGACGACGCAGGTCTGGAAAGTGGACGTCGCCTCGGGCGTGACGACCCAGGTCACTGCCTTCAAGGCAGAGGTATCCGGGTTCGAATTGTCTCCCGATGGCAAACGCATCGCCGTGTGGGGCGATATCGCACGCGATTGCCCGACCTTCGGCTGCGATAGCGACGGCAACACCGCCCTCCCAGGACCTGGCACAGGCCGTCATTACAAGGACGGTGCGGGCTTCGTGCGCCACTGGGACGCGTGGGAAACGCCCGGCAACTACAGCCGGGTCTTTGCCTTCGATCTCGGCGCCGATGGCAAGGTCGTGGGCGATGGCAAGGCTGCCGATGGACCTATAGGCACGCTTACCGGCGACAGCCCCGGCAAGCCCTTCGGCGGCGGCGAGGACGTCGCCTGGGCCGCGGATGCGCAATCGCTGTTCTTCGTCGCGCGGCAGGCAGACCGCAACGAGCCGACTTCGACCAATCTCGATATCTGGCAATCACGGCTGGATGGTGCGGCTCCGAAGAACCTGACCGAGGCCAACAAGGCCACCGACAACACCCCCGCCCCCTCGCCCGATGGCAAGTGGCTGGCCTATGCCGCAATGGCGCGCCCCGGTTACGAAGCGGACCGTCTGGTCGTCCACCTCATCAACCTGCAGACCGGCGAAAAGCACGAACTGACCGGCGGCTGGGACCGCTCGGTCGCCTCGCTGACGTGGTCGCAGGACAGCAAGGCCCTGATCGCTACGGCAGAGGACGTCCTTGATACGCCCGCATTCCGCATCGATCCGCAGAGCGGGAAGGTCACCCGCCTCGTCCTCAATCCCGGCCGCGAGGGGCACATCGGCAATGTTGTGCCACTCAAGGACGGCCGCCTGCTCTATACCCGCGATTCGATCGATGCTCCGGCCGAACTGTTTATCGGCAAGCCGGGCAAGGCCGGAATCCGGCTGACGGACGTTGCCACTTCGGCGCTGGCCCAGCGCGCGCCGGTCGTCACGCAGCGGTTCAGCTTCAAGGGCGCGGATGGCGATACGGTCTGGGGCCAGATCACCAAGCCGAGCTGGATCAAGGGCAGGATGCCGTCGGTCCTGTTCGTCCACGGCGGGCCGCAGGGGTCGTACAACGATAGCTGGTCCAACCGCTGGAATCCGCGCGTCTGGGCGAGCCAGGGTTACGCCATCGTCTCGGTCGATTTCCACGGTTCCACCGGATATGGCCAGGCCTTTACCGACGCCATCAACCGCCAGTGGGGCGGCAAGCCACTGGAAGACCTGCAGAAGGGCTTTGCCGCTGCGATCGCGCTCGATGGGCAGATCGACGGCAACAATGCCTGCGCGGCAGGTGCTTCCTATGGCGGCTATATGATGAACTGGATCGCCGGCGTATGGCCGGACCGCTTCAAGTGCCTCGTGCAGCATGACGGTGTGTTCGATGCCCGCGCCATGGCCTACGAGACCGAAGAGCTGTGGTTCGACGAGTGGGAGCACGGCGGGCACCCCTATCACGAGGCTCCGCAAGAGTTCGAGAAGTGGAACCCGGTCAACCACGTCGTCAAGTGGAAGACGCCGATGCTGGTGATCACGGGCGAGAAGGACTTCCGCATTCCCTATACGCAAGGCCTGGCCGCATTTACGGCGCTGCAGCGTCGCGGCGTCCCTTCCGAACTGCTGGTCTTCCCGGACGAGAACCACTGGGTGCTCAAGCCCAAGAACTCGTTGCAGTGGCACCAGACCTCGTTCAACTGGCTCAACCGCTGGTTGAAAAAGGACGGCAAGGCCGAATGACGCCCGATTCCGCTGAAATTGCTCTGGCTGAAATAGCCCTGGAAAAGCTCGGCGGGTTCAATCCGCAGCGCCACATCCTGCTCTGCGCCGGGCCGGAAAAGGACAAGTGCGCCCCGCGCGACGTAGGGGATGAGGCGTGGAACTACCTCAAGAAGCGCCTTGGCGAGCTGAAGCTCGGCGGGGCGCAAGGGGTGCTGCGCAACAAGGTCGGCTGTTTGCGGGTGTGCATGGTCGGGCCGGTCGCAGTCGTCTACCCGGACAATGTCTGGTACCATTCCTGCACCCCGCCCGTGCTGGAGCGGATCATCCAGGAGCATGTGATCGGCGGCGTTCCGGTCGAGGACTACCGGCTCAGGCAGCCCGTTCCATCACCCGCGGAATGAAGCCGAGAAGCTCACTGGCAAGGTAGCCCAGCGGGCCGATCGCTTCGGCACAACGGCGCCCGGCCTCGCCATGCAGCCAGACGGACCACAAGGCTGCCTGAAGCGGCGCTGCTCCGCGTGCCAGCAGGGCTGCGGCAATTCCCGCCATGACGTCGCCCGATCCGCCAGTGGCCAATCCGACGTTGCCGCCGCTATAGCTGAACAGCTCGCCTGTAGGAGCCGCAACCAGACTGACTGCACCTTTCAGGACGACGACGGACCCGAAGCGTTCGGCACAACGGCGCACGGCGGCGGCGCGGTCCTGCTCGATCGCGCCGGCATCATCGCCGAGCAGCGCGGAAATCTCGCCGATGTGGGGGGTCAGGACAGCCGGTAAGCGTCGCTCGCGCAAGCGCCCTGCATGATCGCAGATCGCCATGAGCGCTGCGGCGTCGAGCACCAGTGGCGTTTCATCCACGGCCTGCATCAGCCTGCCGACCAACGCCGAGGCCTGTTCCGCACAGCTCATCGCAGGGCCTAGAACCAGGCAATCGCTCTTGTCCACTTCTCGTTCCAAACTCGTGCGGGTGGCGTCGATCTCGCCCTTGGGATCGGGTGCCAGCGGCAGGACGGCGACTTCCGGCATCACTATGCCGATCATTATCGCGGTCGTTTCGACTGTCGCGATGCGCACCTTGCCCGCACCAGCGCGCAGGGCGGCCTCGGCGGTGAGGCGCACCCCGCCCGGAACCATGGTGCAACCGCCGACAACGAGCACGCGACCGCGCGCGTTCTTGTCGCTTTCCTCGTGCGGCTGCGGCAACGGATGCTGGCGCAACCACGCGCCGTCGAGAGTTCGCGCTTCAGCCACGGGCCGCCACCATGCGGTCGGGCTCGCGGGTCGGTTCAGTACCTTCGCGGACCATCGGCGCGACCATATTGTAATGCTCGAGCACGAGTTCGCCGTCGCCCTTGCCGGAACGGTCAAGCCGGTATTGCGTGATCGCGCAGTTGGCGATGTCGCCGGCCTTGTCGATGGCAAGGATCTCCGCTTCGGAGAGATGCTCGACGATGTAGCGCATGCACAGCACGACAACCTGATGCGCGACGATCATCACGCGCTTGCCGGCGTAGTGCAGCGAGACCGTGTCGAGCAGCGCGCGCAGGCGGAAGATCACGTCGACCCAGCTCTCGCCCCCGGGAGGGCGGTGGTAGAACTTGCCCAGCACGCGGCGGAACTCGGCCTGATCTGGCTGGTAATGGTGGATGCCAAGCGTCGTCAGCCCGTCGAGGATTCCGAACTCCTTTTCCCGCAGGCGTTCGTCGATGCAGATGCGCAAGTCTGGATCACAGCCCCCTGCCTCGCGAAAGACCTCCGCCGTTTGCACGGCGCGGACATAGGGACTGGCCAGGATGACCTCCGGCCGCGCACCTTCTTCCCCACTGGCGAACCAGTGCCCGAGGGCGCGGGCTTGTTCGCAGCCGAGCGCGGAAAGCGGCACATCGACATCGCGATGGTCGAGCGCAATGCGCAGGTCGCCCGCAGCGTCCGCGGCATCGCGCGCGACGTTGCCTGCGCTCTGGCCGTGACGGATCAGCCACAGCACCTCGGGCCAGCGTTCGTGCGGTTGCGGCAGCGTGCGAAGTCCAGTCATGAAAAGCCAAGCGCGAGGCGCACAGGTTGGTTCCGGAACATTCGCCGCCCTTGAGGGATTGAGCGATCAACCGACTCATTTTCAAGGACTTAGACCCATGGCTCAAGCGAAGTTCACCGATGCCATTGCCCTGCTCAAGGCCGACCACCGCAATGTCGAGGCGCTGTTCGAGAAGTTCGAAAGCGCCCGCTCGGACCGCAAGCAGGCGCTGGCTCTGCAGATCTGCAACGAGCTGAAGATCCACACGATCATCGAGGAAGAGATCTTCTACCCCGCCCTCAAGGGCAAGATCGAGGAAGAGACCTATACCGAGGCCTATGTCGAGCATGATGCTGCAAAGCTGCTGATCAACGACATCATGGTGACTTCGCCGGAGGACGAGTTCTTCGAGGCCAAGGTCAAGGTGCTCAGCGAAGAGATCAAGCACCACGTCCACGAGGAAGAAGCACGCTCGGAAGGCATGTTCTCGCAGGCACGCGAAGCCGGCCTCGACATGGTCGCGCTGCGTGATGCGATGCTGGCGCGCAAGCAGGAACTGATGGCCCAGGCAAAGACCGAAGTCCTGCCCGAGGCCGAATTGCGGGTGCTTCAAGCCTCGGCCTGAGCTGCCTCGCTGCCCTGCCGCATAGTGCGGTAGGCGTTGGCCGCGCGCCGGATATGGGTGTTTGCCACCGCGCCCGCCCAGTCCTCGTCACGCATCTCGAATGCGCTGACGAGGTCACGATGGTCGCGCTGGCTCTGCTCCATGTCCGCCCGGCTGTACTGTTCCGCCGTGCGGTGCACGACGATCTGGCTGACGACGAACTTCATCAGCTGGGCCAGCCGGTCCGATTGCGCAGCCGCGAGGATGACGGCGTGGAAATGGCGGTTGCCCTCGACAAATCCGGAGACGTCCGGACCGTCGGGGGCCGAGATCGCGTCGTCGATGAAGTCACAATGGACCTTGAGCTCGGCGATCTGTTCGTCGGTAATGAGCCGCGCGGCGCGGGTGGCGCAATGGCTTTCGAGCATTGCGCGCAAGGTGAACAGCTCTTCCTCGTCCTCGTCCGACCAGACCGGCACGAATACGCGGTTGGTGCCCGAGCGCTGCAACAGCATCTCGGCCACCAGTTCCGCGATAGCCTCGCGCACCGGGGTGCGGGACAATCCGCAGTACTGCGCGAATTCGTCCTCGGGCACGAACTGTCCGGCAGGGAAGTGCCCTGACAGGATCCCTGCGCGGATCTTGCGGTAGGCTTCCTGCGAGGCTTTGGACACGTACGCTCCTGTATTGCCGGGCCTGTATCTTCAGGGGGAGCAGGCAGAACCCGCTCCCCGCCGGATTTATCCTGAAGCCCTCATCAGAACGATGCGCCCACTTCAACCCCTATCAGGCGACGCGCGCCCGGCGAGATGAAGGAACCCCCGAACTCGATCGCCGGGATCGCCTCGGCGATGTACTTGCGGTCGAGCAGATTGTCCGCGAACACCGCGATCCGGTAGTTCGGCGTGGTGATCCCGGCGCGCAGGTTGAGCACGCCGAAAGCATCGCGCTTGGCAACGTCGTAGCGTGCGTTGCCGAACGAGGGGGGCAGGAACGGCAGCTGCGAGATCGGCAGCAGCCCTGAGAAGATGGTCGGGCGCTCCTGATCCTGCACCGAATGGAACCACGTCGGGCCGGTCACGCGATAGTCGGCGCGGAACAGCAGCTTGGCGTTGTCGGTCAGCGGCGCGGTGATTTCGGAACCGAGGTTGAGCGTCCAGTCGGCTGTATAGGGCGACTTGTTGCCGACGGTGTAGGGGCGCGAGCGGTTCTTCTTGATCTCGCTGTCGGTGACGTTGAACGATCCGAACACCTTCCAGCCATCGACCACCTTGCCGGTCAGGTTGATCTCGGCGCCCTTGATGTCGACGCGATCGATGTTCGAGACGACGCGCAGCAGGCCGAAGTCGCCGACGAAGAATTCGAAGAACTGCATATCGGTAACGCGGGTGTAGTAGCCGGCAAGATCGTAGGTGATGCGGCCGTCGAACAGCTCGCCCTTCACGCCCGCCTCGAACGCGCTGGAGCGTTCCTTGCGGTACTGGTCGTTGATGGTGACGCCCGCGTTGATCGTGCCCGGCGTGACGCCGTTGTTGAAGCGGGTGTTGACCACGGCCGAAGAGCCCTGGTTGTTGAAGCCCCCGGATTTGAAGCCGATGCCCCAGTTGGCATAGAGATTCAGCTGGTTGCTGGGGTGGAAGCTCAACGTCACCTTGGGCTGAAGCTGCTTGAACGTGGCGTTTTGCGGCGTGAAGGCACCGAAGGCGAGGCCCGGATTGATGGGGCCACCGGTGAAGGGATCCGTCACATTCGGGACGAGCGAATTGGCGGCGCGATCCTCGATGTCATAGCGCAGCGCGATGCCACCGGTGAACACCTCCGAAGGCTTCCACTCGGCTGAACCGAACGCCGCGTAGACGTTGGTGCGGAACTTGTCGGCCAAGAGCAGCGAGGTCGGGTTCGTGGTGTCCGGCGCGTTGTAGAGCTGCTTGATCACGCCCTGCCCGGTATCGCCACCAAGACTGACGCCGGTCTTGCGATCGATGTGCAGGTAGTAGGCCCCGAGTTGCCAGGTCAGCGCGCCATCGGTGTTCGACAGCAGCCGGATCTCGGTGCTGAAATCCTTCTGGTTGCGCAGCTGGTACTGGATGCCGTCGCAGGTCGTCGGGCTGTAGGGGCCAAAGGTCGAACCGTTGGCCGGGGCAAACAAGAACGGCACGGGGATAGCGCCGATCCCGCCGGGCTGGTTGACCGGGTAGCCGGTGAGCGCCGCCGTGCTGGAGAAGCACTTGGCGACAGTGCTGGCTACGCGAGGGTCGGTGTTGGTGATGTAGCGCGCGAAATCGGCCGAAGTGCCATCGGCGACAAGGTCCTGCTTGACGTCGGAGTAGAGCGCCCAGGCCACCAGCTTCATGCCGTTGCCGAACTCCTGGTCGAGCTTGATCGAAGCATCGAAGCTCTTCTGGTCGTTGGTGGCGCGGATGTTGTTGTAGAAGTTGAACTGGTGCTTGTTCACGTCCTCGTAGAACGCAGGGTTCACCGCACCGAATTGGGGCAGGTGGAACGAAGCGTTGAACGGCAGCGATGCGCCATGGAACTCGGCATAGCGCGCCTTGACGTCAAGTTGGGTCGCGGTGCCCTTGCCGATCATCACCCGGCCGTCGAGCGCCCAGTTTTCCTTGTCGTCAACGGTCTTGGAGTTGCTCAGGAACTTGTTGCGCCACCATCCGTCGGTGGTGAAGTAATAGCCCGAGGCTACAAAGCCGACGTTTTCGCCCAGCGGCCCGGCAATGTGTGCAGTGGCTTCGTAAGTCGCTTCGTTCGCATAGGAGGCGCGCAGGCCGCCCGTCAGCGTGTCGGTGGGCTTGAGGGTCTGCAGCACGATCGCACCTGCCGCGGCGTTGCGGCCGTAAAGCGCGCCTTGCGGTCCCTTCAGCACTTCGACCTGCGACAATGTGCCCTGCGGCTGGTTGAGCTGCGCGGTGTTGGTCTTGAGAATGCCGTCGACCACCAGCGCGACCGAACTTTCAGCATCGCGCGCACCGTTGATCCCGCGAATGTTGATCTGCGTGTCGCCGGCCTCAGCCGTGCCTGTCACGATCGTCACGCCGGGCGTAAGCTGGGTGAAGTCCTCTGCCTTGACCGCCCCGGTGTTCTGCAGCGCAGTGGCTGTCAAGACCGATACCGACGCCGGTACGTCCTGCAGGCGCTCGTTCTGGCGGCGGGCCGTGACAATGATGCTATCACCGTCGTCAGCCGCTTGCGCGGCATCCTGTGGCGCTTCCTGGGCGAAGGACGGGGCTGCACTGGCGATCAGGCCAAGCACTGCGGTGTTCAATAGGAGACGGGTGGCACGCATTCTCAAACCTCCCTGTTGGTTCGGTCGCGACGCTATCGATGCTGCGAGCGCACGGGCTTTCGCCCCCCTCTTGACGCTCGCTTTCCGGGAAGGCAGCTTATTGTATACAAACTTGATCGGTCAAGGTGCTAGCGAACCTGCACCTACGGGCAGGTTTCGGCACCTCCTGCAATGACCGCACAGTGATATTGCATACGAAGAGAGACCTAGATTGATGACCTTCTGCATGCCCAACCCCACTTGCGGAGAAGCCGCATGACCGCGCGCGCGATTTCGTTCGTCGAAGTCGGCCCGCGCGACGGGCTGCAGAACGAGAAGGCGATCGTGTCCACGGCGCACAAGCTCGAACTGATCCGGCGCAGCATTGCCGCGGGCGCGCGCCGCATCGAGGTGACGAGCTTCGTCAATCCCAAGCGCGTGCCACAGATGGCCGACGCCGAAGATGTCTGCGCAGGCCTTCCGCAAGCGGATGGCGTCAGCTTCATCGGCCTCGTCCTCAACGCCAGGGGTGCCGAGCGCGCCATTGCCACCGGGCGCCTGCATGAACTTGGTGCGGTTTGCGTTGCTACCGACGGCTTTGCCATCGCCAACCAGGGCCAGACCAGCGACGAGTCAGTTGCCGCTGCAAAGGCCATCGTTGCCATGGCGAAGGGCGCAGGCCTGAAGGGCCAGGCGACCATCGGCGCATCATTCGGCTGCCCGTTCGAGGGCGAGGTGTCAGAGGATCGCGTCGTCGCCTTGGCGGCGGAGCTGGCCGAGGCAGAACCTGTCGAGGTCGCGCTTGCCGACACCATCGGCGTTGCCGACCCTGCCCACGTCTCGCGCCTTGTCCGCCGTGTGGTCGCAGCAGTGTCGCCGTTGCCGGTCCGAGTACATTTCCACAACACCAGAGGCACCGGCATCGCCAATGTCTGGGCTGCGGTCGAGGCTGGGGCGACAGTGGTCGACGCGGCGCTGGGTGGCCTCGGCGGCTGTCCCTTCGCGCCCGGAGCCGCAGGCAACGTGTCGAGCGAGGATGTCGTCTACATGCTCCACCGCGCGGGCGTGGAGACCGGCATGGACCTGTCTCAGTTGATCGAAGCCAATCGCTGGCTCTCCGGCGTAATGGCCCGCGAACTTCCTTCAATGGTGGCCAAGGCCCCGCGTTTCCCCAAGATCGTTCAGGAGTAATCGAGCAATGGGCTATCGCCTTGGCGTGGACGTCGGCGGCACTTTCACCGACCTCCTGCTGTTTGACACCTCGTCGAGCGCGTTCTGGCGCCACAAGACGCCATCGACCCCGCACGACAGCTCGGAGGGCATCCTCAATGGCGTCACCGCAATCTGCAACAAGGCCGGCATAACGCCTGGAGACGTCGAATTCTTCCTCCACGGCACCACGGTCGCGACCAATGCCGTGCTCGAAGGCAAGGGCTCGCGCGTCGGCCTGGTCACGACGGAGGGCTATCGCCACATCATGCAGATCGCGCGCAGCTTCGTGCCGGGCGGGCTGGCTGGCTGGATCGTCTGGCCCAAGCCCCAGCCGCTGGCAGCGCTCGAGGATACCGTCACGATCAAGGGCCGCATGAGCGCCGAAGGCTCGGAAATCCGCCCGATCGACGATGCCGACATCCGCGCGCGACTGGGCGTGCTCAGGGACAATGGCGTCGAAGCGATCACCGTGAGCCTGATCAACGCCTACACCAATGGCGCGCACGAGAAGCGCGTGGGTGAACTGGCGGCAGAGATCATCCCGGGCGTGCCGGTCTCGCTGAGCCACGAAGTCCTGCCCGAAATGCAGGAGTACGAGCGCACCCTGACGACAGTGGCCAACGCGGCGGTGCGCCCGGTCGTCGGCAAGTATGTCTCCAACCTGCGCTCGCGCCTTGCCGAGGCGGGGATGAACGGCAAGCTCTCGCTGCTGCGCTCGGACGGCGGTCTGATGAGCGCACAGAAGGCCGAAGAGCATCCGGTCAACATCCTGATGTCCGGCCCTGCCGGTGGCGTGACGGGCGCGATCTGGGTCGGCCGCAATGCCGGGATCAGGAATATCCTGACTCTCGACGTCGGCGGCACCAGCACCGACGTTGCCCTTATAGAAAATCTCGAAGCCCGCCGCCAGCGCACCACCGAAGTCGGCCATCTCTCGGTCCGCGCCTCGGCGCTGGACGTGAAGACCGTGGGCGCAGGCGGCGGTTCGATTGCCTATGTTCCTGAGCTGACAAGAGCCCTTCGGGTCGGGCCGCAGAGCGCAGGAGCCGTGCCGGGGCCGGTCGCCTATGGAAAAGGCGGCACCCTGCCCACGGTGACCGATGCAAACGTCGTGCTCGGCTACCTTCCCGAGAACCTCCTCGGCGGCACGTTCAATCTTGACCGCGAAGGCGCGAAGAAGGCGGTGCAGACCATTGCCGACGCCCTCGGCATCGACCTGATGGCGGCTGCGCGAGGGATCATCGACATCGTCAACGAGAACATGTTCGGCGCGCTGCGCATGATCTCGGTGCAGCAGGGGTATGACCCGCGCGACTTTGCGCTGATGGGCTTCGGCGGCGCAGGCCCGCTCCACGTCAATGCCGTGGCCCGCCTGATGGGCAGCTGGCCCGCGATCTCGCCGGTCAGCCCCGGCGTGCTCTGCGCCCTTGGCGATGCGACGACGCGGATGCGCACCGAAACCGCGCGCTCGTTCAGCCGTCTCGCCAGCCAGACCGAAGCGGCAGACCTCATTGCCATCCTTGAAGAAATGGCCGCCCAGACCCGCGCCGAACTGCTTGCCGATGGCGTGCCCGAAGACGAAATCAGCACCGCTTTCGAAGTGGACGTGCGCTATGCCGGGCAAGCCTTCGAAGTGCCGCTGACGATTACTCCCGATGTGCTGACCACCGATGGCATCGCCGGAATCCTCGCCCGCTTCGATGCCGAGCACAAGCGCCTGTTCACCTTCAACATGGACACCCCGCACGAGATCGTGAACCTGCGCGCCGTGGCCATGGGTCGCGCTCTCGACCTGCCAGCCGCCGAACTCGAGAAGGGTGACGGCAACCCCATCGCCGCCAGAATGCGTGACCACACCTTGTGGATGGACGGGCGAGAGCAGGCCGCCGTGATCTATGATCGCGCCAAGTTGCACGCCGGAGACGTGATCCCCGGCCCGGCCATCGTCTGCGAAATGGATTCCACGACCCTGATCGAAAGCGGCTGCATCGGCACCGTCGACCACGTCGGCAATATCCTGATCAATCTGGCCTGAGGAGGCGCGAACCATGCCTGCAACCATCGTCCAGACCAACGACAAGCCGTTCGAACGTGTCGCCATCGACCCGGTAACTCTCGACATCATCGAGAATGCCCTGCGCAATGCGCGCATCGAGATGGACGCAACGCTCGTGCGCACCGCGATGTCTCCGGGCATCCGCGAACAGGGTGATGCCTTCCCGCTGATTGCCGACCACACCGGCAAGATGATCGTCGGCCAGTTCGGCTCCTTCATTGGCGGCTTCCTCGAAAATTACGAGGGCACGCTCGAAGACGGAGACATGATCTTCCTGTCCGATCCCTACTCTGTAGGCGGGGCGATAAGCCACTCGAACGACTGGCTGGTGCTGCTGCCAGTGTTCAAGGACGGCCGCCTGATCGCCTACACATCAATGTTCGGTCACCAGTCCGACATCGGTGGCAAGGTCGTCGGCTCGATGCCGATCAATGCGCGCTCGATCTTCGAGGAAGGCGTGCGCATCCCGCCGGTGAAGATCTGGAAACGCGGCGAATACAACGCCGATCTGATCCGGCTGGTCATGCACCAGACCCGCAAGCCTGACTGGTGCGCGGCAGACCTCAATGCGCTCATCGCTGCCTGTCGCGTCGCCGCGCGCCGCGTGATCGAGATGGCAGAGCGCTTCGGCGACGACGTCTACGTTTCGGCGACGCAGGAACTGCTTGCCCGCAATCACCGTGCCATGAAGGCGCTTGTCGGCATGGCGATTGCCGAAGAGCCGGTGAGCTTCGAGGACTACATCTGCGACGATGGCATGGGCTTCGGCCCCTACAAGATCAAATGCACGATGTGGCGCGAAGGTGAGAAGGTGATCCTCGATTTCGCAGGCACCGATCCGCAGTCGGTCGCTTCGATCAACTTCTTCCTCAACGAGAACATGTTCAAGATGTTCTTCGGCATCTACATGATCATGGTCTTCGACCCGCAGATCCTGTTCAATGACGGGTTCTACGATCTGATCGACGTGCGCATTCCCGAAGGCTCGCTGCTCAAGCCGAAGTTCCCGGCCGCGCTCTCGGGCCGCACCCATGCGCTGGGCCGCATCTTCGATATCCTTGGCGGCCTTCTTGGCCAGAAGACGCCGGAATTCCTCAACGCCGCCGGCTTCTCCTCGTCACCACACTTGTTCTACGCCGGCAACGATGAGCGCCCCGGCAAGAACGGCGACTGGTTCCAGCTCTTCCAGATCGGCTTCGGCGGCATCCCCGGTCGCCCGATGGGTGATGGCCCCGACGGTCACTCGCTCTGGCCCGGCTTCACCAACGTGCCCAACGAGTTCCTCGAGCGCTACTTCCCGATGGTGATCGAGCGCTATGAGTGCGAGCCGGATTCGGGCGGTGCCGGACTCCATCGCGGCGGCAATGGCATCCGCATGACCTACCGCTTCCTGTCCAAGGGCACGATCGCGATTCACGACGACCGCTGGTTCGTGCCGCCCTGGGGCGTCAACGGCGGCGAACCGGGCGCTCGCGCGCGCAAGATCCTCGAAAAGCCCGATGGCACGCAGACCATCGTTGGCAACAAGGTCGAGGATCTCGAAGTCGAAGCGGGCGACATGCTCCACTTCATCACCTGGGGCGGCGGCGGCTGGGGTGATCCGCTGGCCCGCGATCCCGCCCTTGTCGGCAAGGAAATCGTGCAGGGGCTGGTCACAGTGGAAGGCGCACGGGCTTATGGCGTGGTCGCCGATGATCGTGGTGCGGTCAATTTCGCCGAGACCGAAGCCCTGCGCGCGCGCCTGCGCGAGGAGCGGGGCGAACTGCCGTTGTTCAATTACGGTCCGGGCATCGAAGTACTGCGCGCAAACTGCGAAGCGGAAACCGGACTGCCTGCGCCGATCCAACCCGAATGGCCGCTACTGGAGGCGGCAGAATGACCATGACAACCACCAATCCCGGACCTCTCAGAGACATTCGCGTGCTGGAACTCGGCCAGCTGCTTGCAGGCCCGTTCTGCGGCCAGCTGCTGGGCGACATGGGCGCCGACGTTATCAAGGTCGAACCACCCGTTACCGGTGATCCGATGCGTGACTGGGGCCAGGGTTCGGAGAAGGTCCAATGGGAAGTGATCGCGCGCAACAAGCGTTCGGTCAGCGCCAACTTGCGCGTGCCGGAAGGGCAGGCGTTGGTGAAGAAACTGATCGCCCATGCCGACGTGGTGATCGAGAACTTCAAGCCGGGCACGATGGAGAAGTGGGGCCTTGGCCCTGACGTGCTCCTTGCCGAAAAGCCCGGCCTGATCATCGCCCGCATGTCGGGATACGGCCAGACCGGACCCTATTCCGACCGCGCAGGATTTGGCGGCATCGGCGAGGCAATGGGTGGCTGGCGCTACATCGTCGGCGAGCCCGACCGTGCACCCAGCCGCATGGGCATTTCCATCGGCGACACCCTGACGGCCACTTACGGCTGCATGGGCGTTCTGGCGGCTCTGCACGAGCGCGAGCGCACCGGGCGCGGCCAGGTGATCGATGCGGCGCTCTACGAATCCGTCCTGCAGGTCATGGAAGGCCTCGTCCCGGAGTACGACCGCACCGGCTACATCCGCGAACGCTCGGGCTCGGTCCTCAAGGGCATCGCACCGTCCAACGTCTACAAGTGCAAGGACGGCGAGTTCATGATTGGCGCGAACAAGGATTCGCTGTGGAAGCGTCTCGCGACAGCGATGGGCAGGCCAGAACTGGGCGACGATCCGCGCTATGCCACGCATCTTGCCCGCGGCGAGAATCAGGACGAGCTCGACGACTTGATCAACCAGTGGACCCGCACGCTGACCGTGGACGAGGTCGACGCGCTGATGATCGAGCATTCGATCCCCGCAGGCCGCGTCTACCGAGCCCCCGACATGCTTGCCGATCCGCATTTCCAGGCACGCGAAGCCATCATCGAAGTCGAGACCGAGCGCTTCGGTCCGCTCAAGATGCAGTCCAGCTTCCCCAAGCTGTCCGCCACACCCGGATCGGTGCGCCGCCCGGCACCGTCAAAGGTCGGGCAGCACAATGCCGAAGTGTACGGCGAACTGCTTGGGCTTGGCGAAGCCGAACTGGCGCAGATGGCAGAGCAGGGCGTCATCTGACGCCCTGCCTTGGCGGCTTACTCGAAGCCGATCTTCTTCATGTAGGCGGCGCTGCCGGCAATGGCGACCTTGAGGTCGTCAGCCCTGTCCTGCTCCACGAAGAAATGCTCTACCCCCGAAGCCTTGGCCGCCTCGATGATGCCGGCCATGTCGAGCGAGCCGTCACCAAGCCAGGTCAGGTAAGGGAACAGCGCGATCCAGTCAGCCGGAGCGCCACCGTCTCCGGCGAAACGCTGCTGGCCCTTCATGTCCTTGAGGTGCATCATCCGGTAGCGGCCCTTGTACCGCGCCAGATACTCCTTCGGATCGGCGCCGCCCGCCGTAGTCCAGTAGGTGTCCATCTCGAGGAACACGTGCGCAGGATCGGTCGCGTCCAGCAGCGTGTCGATCGGCACCTTGCCGTCCATCGGTGCGAAGCCGTAGCCATGGTTGTGATAGGCAAAGCGAACCCCATGTCGCGTGGCGCTCTGCCCGATAGCGTTGAAGACGTCGGCCATGCGCTTGTAGTCGTCGAGCGTCTTGCGCTCCTCGGCCGGAATCGCAGGCAAGGTGACATAGGTCGCCCCCAAGGCGCGCGCGGCCTCGGCCAGTTCGCCCATCCGGGTCTGCAGTGTGAACAGGTCGGTGTGCATCGAGGGCACTGTCATTCCATGCGAATCGAACACGGCCTTGATCTGCGCGGCGCTCAGCCCAAAGAAGCCGCTGCCTGAGAAGCCCAGCATCTTGGCCGTGTTCTTCCAGCCATCGATCTGGCGCTGGTCGCTGAAGGTATAAGGCCCGTAGGTCTCAATCTCGCGGTAACCCAGCTTTGCCAGCATGGCGATGGTTCCGGAGAAGTCCTCGCTCAGCATTCTGGCGACGGACCACAACTGGATGCCGAACCGGCGCTTGCTGTCGAGCGCCCGCAAGGGAGCATTGGCCAGAGCCAGCCCCGCCATCGTTGCGGTTCCGGCGGTGGTGATGAAAGTGCGGCGATTCATGCATCGGCTCCCGGTTCAGCGCGTCTTGTCCTGCGCTGTCACATGACTTTGTGCCCGCTTTGCCGATGCGGTCAAGACCTGTCGGGCGAAAAGCGGTGCCGTCAGGCGTCCGCTTCTTCCCGCTCGATCTCGCGCCAGCCGATATCGCGACGGCAGAACCCTTCCGGAAAGACGATCGCGTCCACTGCAGCATAGGCCGCATCCCGCGCAGCCTTCACGCTGCCCCCCCTGGCAGTCACGTTGAGCACGCGCCCGCCATTTGCCGAAAGCACGCCGTCTGCCGAAAGGGCAGTGCCCGCGTGGAATACCTTTGCCCCACCTGCCTCGGCGGCGGGGATATGGTCAATGCGCCCCCCCTTCTTCGGCGTACCCGGATAGCCCTCGGCCGCCATGACCACGGTCATTGCCACGTCGCTGGAAAAGCGCGGCGGCTGGATGCTCGACAACTTGTTGTCGGCACAGGCCAGCAGCAGCTCTACCAAGTCGCTTTCCAGCCGCAGCATCAGCACCTGGCATTCGGGATCGCCGAAGCGAGCATTGTATTCGATCAGCTTCGGCCCCTGCTCGGTCAGCATCAGCCCCGCATAAAGAACGCCGGAATAGGGCATGCCCTCATCGGCCATGGCCTTCACCGTCGGCGCGATGATCTGCGAGAGCGCCTGCGCCTCGAGTTCGGGCGTCAGCACGCGCGCCGGGCTGTAGGCGCCCATGCCGCCCGTATTGGGGCCGGTATCGCCATCGCCGACGCGCTTGTGGTCCTGTGCCGATCCGAACGGCACGATAGTTGCGCCATCGGTCAGGGCGAAAAAGCTCGCCTCTTCTCCGGTGAGGAACTCCTCGACGACCACCTCCGCACCGGCAGAGCCGAAGGCGCCGTCAAACATGTCGTCAACCGCGGCCTCGGCCTCTGCCATCGTCATCGCCACGACGACGCCCTTGCCCGCAGCAAGGCCATCAGCCTTGATCACCACCGGCGCACCGAAGTCCTTGAGCGCGGTGCGGGCCTCCTCGAGCGACTTGGCGCGAACATAGCCGGCGGTCGGGATGTTGGCCCGTGCGCACAGATCCTTGGTAAAACCTTTCGACCCTTCGAGCTGCGCTGCCGCACGGCTCGGCCCGAACACGGAAAAGCCTGCTGCACGCAGTGAATCCGTCAGGCCGTCGACCAGCGGCGCTTCCGGCCCCACCACGATGAGGCCGATGCGGTTTGTTTCGCAGAAGGTCACCACACTGGCGTGATCGGTCAGATCCAGCGCAACCAGCTCGGCGTTTTCCGCAATGCCCGGATTCCCGGGTGCCGCATAGAGCTTGTCCAGAAGCGGCGATTGGGCCAGTTTCCAGCTGAGGGCATGTTCGCGCCCACCCGATCCCAGCAGCAGGATATTCATGGCTTTCCCTTCCGCGCCTTATGACGACGATAACAACGGCTCGGGCGGGCTCCTAGCGAGGGAATCGGCAGGCGACAACGCCCCGGCCCTCTCGATCTCCGAGATTTCCGCCCTGCTCAAGCGCACCGTCGAGGATCGCTTCGGCTTTGTCCGAGTGCGTGGCGAGCTTTCAGGCGTGAAGCGCGCGGCCTCGGGCCACCTCTACCTCTGCCTCAAGGACGAGAACGCGCGGCTGGATGGCGTGATGTGGCGCGGCGGCGTGCAGCGCCTGAACTTCCGGCCCGAGGACGGCGTCGAGGTCATCGCCACCGGCAAGCTGACGACTTACCCGGGCCGCTCGAACTACCAGATCGTGATCGAGCGGATGGAGACCGCCGGCGAAGGCGCGCTGCTCGCGCTCCTCGCCAAGCTGAAAGCCCGGCTGGAAGGCGAAGGATTGTTCGATCCCGCCCGCAAGAAGCCCTTGCCGTTCTTGCCGCGCACCATTGGCGTCGTCACCTCGCCCACTGGCGCCGTGATCCGCGACATCCTCCACCGCCTGTCAGATCGCTTTCCCAGCCGCGTCATCGTGTGGCCGGTGCTGGTCCAGGGTCAGGGTGCGGCAACGCAGGTCGCCAACGCCGTGCGCGGGTTCAGCGATATGATGCCCGACGGACCGATCCCGCGCCCGGACCTCGTCATCGTGGCGCGCGGTGGCGGATCGATCGAAGACCTGTGGTCGTTCAACGAGGAAGAGGTCGTCCGCGCCGTGGCGGATTGCACCATCCCGATCATCAGCGCAGTTGGTCACGAGACCGACACCACCCTGTGTGACTTCGCCGCCGACCTGCGCGCTCCGACGCCCACTGCCGCCGCTGAACTTGCGGTGCCGGTGCAGGCGGAACTTGCCGCCTTTGTAGCCGATCTCAACGCCCGCCAGCGACGCGCCCTCGCCCGCCAGCTCGCCCAGGCCAAGGAACGCCTCGAAGCCCGCAGCCAGCGCCTGCCCCAACCGCAGGCGCTCCTGCAGGGCCAGGCCCAGCGCGTCGATGATCTTGGGGAGCGCTTGCGCCGCGCCCTCGTCCACCGCACCGAGATCGCCGGATCGGTCCTCGCCCGCCATGCAGGAGCCTTGCGCCCTGCCTTGTTGATGGCGCGGGTCGAACGCGAAGCGGAGCGCCTTGCCGCCCGGCGGCTGCGCCCCGAAATGCTGCTGCAGCGCATCGACCACGCGCGCGGCAAGATCGAAGCGCTTGATCGCCTGCGCCGCTCGCTTGATCCGAAAGCTCCTCTCCAACGCGGCTACGTGCTGGTTACTGCGCCAGACGGCCATGTCGTGCGGACGCGCGAGGATGCACAGGCGCGTCCGGCGTTGCGGCTCGAATTCGCCGACGGCACGCTGGACGTTAGCACCGGCACCACTGTGCCCCAAACCCGCCCCGCCTCCAAACCGCGCCCGGCCGCGCGGCCCGAGGGACAGCAGGAATTGTTCTGAAGGGCTTAAGGGATTACATTGCCCCAATGCTGATGTCCCAATCCGGCCGCCTCGCGCGCCTCCACTACCTCCCCGGCTCCTTCCGCCAGCTCTCGGGCGGCGATCATGTCGTCTGCGCCGTCTCGGGCGAGAAGATCCCGCTCGATGCGCTGCGCTACTGGTGCGCGCAGCGGCAGGAGGCCTACGCCACCGCCGAAATCTCGACGCGACGCCATCTCGAAGGCTGAGGAGCTGGCAATGATCCTTCAGAGGCGCGCCTTCCTCGCCGGAACGGCCGCTTCGGTGGCAAGTTTCGCGCTCGGCAATACGCCCATCAGCACATTGGTGATCTCACCCGACAGCCGCGCCATGCAGGGCGGATGGTTGAGAGGGCGCGTGCAGCCCGGATCAACGGCGCTCAAACTTGATGGCAAGCCGGTTGCTTTGGCGGATGACTGGGCTTTCCTGATAGCCTTTGATCGCGATGCAACCCCATTGGCGCGGATCGAGGTGACGCTGTCGGGCGGTCGGCCTTTTGTCCACGAGTTTGCCATTGCCCCGCGCGCCTGGCAGATGGAGCACATCAACGTCGCCCGCAAGCCAGGTGGCGTGACCAGCGAGGAATACCTCCGCCTGCGCCGTGCCGAACTCGCCCGCATCGCCGCCGCCCGTGCGGTCGAAACCGGCGCACAGGGCTGGCGGCAGAGCTTCATCCGCCCCGCGCCGGGCCGCTTCTCCGGGCGTTTCGGCTCCCAGCGCATCTACAAGGGCGAACCGGCAGCCTATCACTCCGGGCTCGACATCGCCGGTGGCGCCGGCACGACGTATGTCGCACCGGCCGATGGCGTCGTGACGCTTGCCGCGCAAAGCCCGTTCAGCCTCGAAGGCCGACTGCTGATGCTCGACCATGGCATGGGCCTCAACAGTGCCTTTCTCCATGCCTCCGAACTTCTGGTGCGCGAAGGGGACAAGGTTGCCCAGGGCACGCCGCTGGGCCGAATCGGTGCCACCGGTCGTGCGACCGGCCCGCACCTGCATTGGTCGATGAAATGGCAGGCCAGTCGGATCGACCCGCTGCTTTTCCTTCCTGACCAGACGTAGGCCGCATTCACGGCCCTTTGCGCAGGTAGCCCCCATCACCGGCGGTTCGTTTTCCTTTGGCGCCCGGTTGCCGATGGAACGAAGCGGCCATGGGGGTTTCTGGTATCAGCTGCAACGCCTTTTTCCCTATATTCGCAGCGTTGTTTCACCCGAAACCGTCACCTTTGAAATTAATGACAAGTGAACTGGGTCGGAGTGTAATTTCTGTGCATCACCCGTAAGTTACGGAAATCCGGCCTTACCTTACCTGACCCAAAGGCGGTGTGGCAGTTTCGCTACACATGTTTCGGATTCATTTCGTAACTGACAATCGTGTTTTGATGGTCCCGATCATTTCAGCCAAACAGATGCATCTTGCCCGTTTGCCAAGGGGGCCCGAGCTTCGCTCCAAAGCGCGTTGTTAGGGTTTTGGCGATACGGGAAAGGGCCTGCACAGCTCTTGCTGGCTGTGCAGGATTCAGGACAAAAGGGACTGGACACGTGAACATCAAAACCTTCTCTGCGCTCCGTGCGAGCGCCGCGCCCTTGGCGCTGGTCGTCGCCGGTTTCGCCGGCTCGGCCGCCTTCGTCGCGCCTGCCATGGCGCAGGACTTTACGTACGCTACCGCCAGCGGCCAGATCGTCGGTGAAGACGATGCCCCGCTCGCCGGTGCAACGGTAGAAATCAAGTCGAACGATCAGGGCTTTACCCGTTCGGTGACCACCGACTCCGCCGGTGGCTATCGCATCCCGACCCTGCCGCAAGGCACCTACACGTTCACGATCACCGCTGACGGGTACCAGACCTTCACCGATCCCGCCGTCCGCATCACTCAGTCGGAAGGCGGCAACTCCTTCCGCTTGGTCCGCGTCGGTGCCGCCACGGCTTCTGCCGACGGATCGATCGTCGTCACCGGCCAGCGCATCCGCGTTTCGGACTTTGACCGCACCACCACCGGCCAGGTCATCTCGGTCGCAGACGTCGCGGCGCGCGTCCCCGTCGCTCGTGATCTGACCTCGATCATCCTGCTTGCTCCCGGCACCAGCCAAGGTGACAGCGCGTTCGGCAACCTGCCGAGCATCTCGGGCGGTTCGGTTTCGGAAAACACCTTCTTCATCAACGGCCTCAACGTCACGGACTTCCGCGAGGGACTCGGCTCGGTCGAAGTGCCGTTTGAGTTCTACCAGACGGTCGAAGTCAAGAACGGCGGTGTCCCCGCAGAGTTCGGTCGCTTTACCGGCGGCTTCGTCAACGCGATCACTAAGTCGGGTTCGAACCAGTTCCACGGCGGCTTGCTCGTCAACTGGGAACCCGATGGGCTGTTCGAAGACCGCAAGAACACCCTGATCGACCGTAACGATCAAGACACCCGCGAGACGATCCAGACGATCTTCAACCTGTCGGGTCCGATCATCAAGGACAAGTTGTTCTTCTACGGCTTCTACCAGCACAACTACATCAAGTCGGGCGACACTCTGCTGACGGTCAACCCGAACCAGACCGAGCCCGATCCCAACAACCCCAATGCACGTCGCGCAATCGCGCCGTACAGCACGGGTCTGCGTCGCGAGCAGCGCAGCATGCGTTCGCCCTTCTACGGCGGCAAGATCGACTTCCTGCCGTTCGAAGGCCATCGCCTCGAGTTCACCTACTTCAACTCGAGTTTTGACCGCACGCTCGACAGCTACAGCATCGTCGACGCAAACGGTGGCACCTATGACAGCCGCACTGATGGCGTGCCGCAGCGTGGCGCGTTCCAGAGCCGCGCACTTCTTCAGGGCGGTGGTGAAAACTACATCGGTCGTTACACCGGCCAGCTGACCGACTTCCTCACTATTTCGGGTGCCTACGGCAAGAACAAGCGTCGTGACGTCGTCGGTTCGACCACGCCGGACGCTCCGGGCATCGCCGACACCGCCGGTCTTGGCGCAGTGGGCAATGCGGTCAACGCGCTCGACGAGAACTACGATACCCGAGAGTTCTACCGTGCCGACGCGGAAGTCTTCGTGAACCTGCTCGGCGAACACCACTTCAAGGCTGGCTACGACCGCGAAAACCTGACGACGGACGCGACAACCAGCTACACCGGCAACGTTTTCTATACCTACGTCCGCACGCCCGCAGACTCGGGTGACATTTACGTTCCTACCCCGAACACGCTCTATGTCACTGCGCGTACATTCGTGAACGGCGGCGTGTTCAAGTCGCGCAACGAAGCGTTCTACCTGCAGGACAGCTGGTCGCTGCTCGACAACCGCCTGCAGCTCAACCTCGGCATCCGCAACGATCGCTTCGAGAACAAGAACGTGGTGGGTGCAACCTACTACAAGTCGGGCAACCAGTGGGCACCGCGCCTTGCGTTCACTGCCGACCCGTTCGGTGACAAGCGCACCAAGGTCTACGGTTCGTATGGCCGGTACTTCCTGCCGATCGTCGCCAACACCAACATCCGCCTTGCCGGTGCAGAACTCGACTACACCCGCTACAACCTGCTCAACGGGTTGAACGCGGATGGCACGCCGATCGTCGGCGCGCCGGTTCTTGGCTTCGAAGATGCGGTTGCTTGCCCGGATACCGGGATCAAGAACTGCGACATCATCTCCGATGGCGAGGCGACCCCGACGGAGGCCACCGTTTCGAAGAGCCTTAAGCCGCAGTCGGTTGACGAGTTCGTTCTCGGTATCGAACAACAGCTCGGCAGCGGCGTCCGCGTCGGCCTGTTCGGTCAGTATCGCAAGCTCAACGACTCGCTTGAAGACATCGCGATCGACGCCGCCGTTCTCAAGTACTGCGCCGACAACAATCTGACCGGCTGTGGCAGCACCTGGACTGGCTTCCACCAGTACGTGCTGGCAAACCCGGGCCGCGACGCCACGATCACCCTGTCCGATCCGGTCAACGGTGAATCGACGCTGCGCACAGTGAACTTCACGGCTGCCCAGCTCGGCTATCCGAAGGCCAAGCGCACCTACAAGGCGATCACGGCCACCTTCGACCGCGATTTCGACGGCGTATGGAGCCTCTCGGCTTCGTATACCTGGTCCGAATCGAAGGGGAATATCGAAGGCGGCATCCGTTCGGACAACGGGCAGACTGACTCGGGCCTGACCACCGCGTTCGACCAGCCGGGCCTTACCGACGGTACTTTCGGCTTCCTGCCAAGCCACAATGCCCACAAGTTCAAGGTATTTGGTTCGTACCAGATCGGTGACTGGCTGACGCTGGGTGCGCAGTTCCAGGCGATCTCGCCGCGCAAGTTTGGCTGTATCGGCCGCGTGCCACGCGTTCGTGATCCGTTTGCCGGTGCCTATGGTGCAGCAGGCTTCTACTGCAACACCGACGACAGTGGCAACGTGATCACCGATCCGAGCAAGGCTGCGGTTAATACAACCAGCGCGACAACCCTGAAGCTGACCCCGCGTGGTTCGCAGCTTCAGTCGGACTGGAACGTCTTCACCAACCTGTCGGCCGTGTTCAAGCTGCCGACCGACGCGGTGGATGCCAGCTTCCGTGTGGACGTGTTCAACGTGTTCAACCAGAAGGGCGTTCTCGACCTCCGCGAATTGGGCACGCAGAGCAACGGCAATCCGCGTGGCGACTACGGTACTCCCCTGTCGTACCAGCAGCCGCGTTACTTCCGCTTCCAGTTCGGCGTGAACTTCTGATCTGGATTGAAGTATCGATAACACATGGAGGGGTGGCTTCGGCCACCCCTCTTTTTTGTGCCGACACCACGTTTGACTTCGCTTGTTTCCGCCAATCCTGTAGCTACTCCACATGTCGATGAAGCCGATGACCGAAGCTGAAGCCGTCGCTCAGCTGCGCCGCTTTGTGGCAGCGCTTGAAGCAGGGGATCGCCGCACTGCCAACACCGCGGCGTTCGCCCTGATCGCCGCCCGGCCGCCGCTCGGCGACCGCTGGCAGCTCATTGCAAGGGTGATGCAGACCAATGGCGAAATCTCGGCCGCGAGCGCCGCCATGCAGTCCTTTGTCGACCATCATCGCGGGCACCCGCAGGTAGCTTACCTGCAGGCTGCCATGCTGGCGCAGTGCGGCCGGCTCGAACAGGCCTGGTCCGTCATCCGCAACGTGCCACCCTCGGTACCCGATCCTTCGCAGAACGGCTTCCTACGGGGCACCATAGCCCTGAACCTCGGGCTGACCGATCTGGCCGAAAGCATCCTTCAGGCAACGCTCGATGCCAACCCGGCACTCGGCCAAGCCATGCTCGCGCTGGTCTCTGCGCGCAAACGCAACTCGGGCGACCCGGTGGGCGAACGCATCCTCCAGTCCGCCCCTCTCATGCGCAGCGCTCCTGCGATCGAGCGGTCACATTTCCACTTTGCTGCCGGACGGGTCCATTTCGACCGGAACGAAACAGATGCAGCCTTCGACCATTTCGCTCAGGGCGCGGCTATCGCAAGTACCGAACGCCCTTACGAGGCGAAAGCCGATGCGCGAGAAGCTGAAGCCTGCCGCGCCGGTTTCGACCGTGCGTTCGTCGCCGACATCAACGCCGGCATCACTATCGATACCAGCCAGCCCATCTTCGTCACCGGCCTGCCGCGCTCGGGCACGACGCTGGTCGAACAGATTCTCGTTAGCCATTCTGCGGTCTCAGGCGGGGAAGAACTGGGCCGCATGGCGATCCTTCAGCGCGATCTGGGTTCACTCGGTGCAGCGGGCCTCAACGCCTATCTCGCGAGAGGCGGCAAGGCTGATGATCTTGCAGCACTCTACCTCCACCTCGGGCAGGAGCGGTTCGGCCAGCAGGGGCGCTTCGTCGACAAGGCGCTCAATACCAGCCGCTTCATGGGCCTGATCGCGGCACTCCTGCCGCAAGCGCCAGTGATCTGGCTGCGCCGCGATCCCGTCGATTGCGCATGGTCCGCGTTCCGCACCTACTTCATCCACGGCCTTGACTGGTCATGGAAACTTGAGGACATCGCCAGCCACTTCGCGCTGGAAGACCAGTTGTTCCAGCACTGGTCGGAGATGTTCCCGGAGAGGATTCTCGTCGTCGATTACCAGACCCTTGTCCGTTCCCCGAAAACCGAAATCCCGCGCATCCTGCAGCATTGTCGGCTCGCCGCAGAGCCGCAGGTGTTCCGCCCACACGAGACCAAACGCGTTGTTTCAACGGCCAGCGCTATGCAGGTGCGCGAACCGATCAATACAGGCGCAATCGGCGCGGCGGATCCTTACCGCACTCACTTGGCGCCGTTCATCAAGCGTTATTCCGCGATCACCGCGGCAGCACCCGCCACGCCTTGACCCCGCCAGCGGCCGGCATGGGCACCGGCTGGAGCCAGGGCGGAGTCCTGCCGGACATGAGGTGGGCAATGAACCCGTCAGGTGCCTTCTCCGCATAGAACCGCGCCTCGCTACCGCCGGGGCAAATCACCACCATGGCCGCCCCGCGTCGCGCCATGATCAGCCGCGCCGCTTCGTCCGGTCCCAGAAAAGCCTCGATCACATCGCGAATGGCGGTGTCTGCACGGTGGTGGGCCGTCGCGATGACCTTGTGCCGGGTCATGACCAGCAGGGTCGGCCCGATGTCGAGCCCCGTGAGCAGCGTCTGCGGGGGAATTGCTTCCAGTGCTGGCACGGCCTTGGAGAAATCGCAGCCAAGGGCCACCTCGCCCTGCGCCCGGCCTGCTGAAGCCTGTCCTACCGGGGCAAGCAGCCGCGCCGCCTGATCCACCAGCACGCCCGGCAAGAGCAGCGTGACCATTACCACCACCCTGCCCATGCGGCGGACCAGCAGGGAACCCTGCCGCCAGCGGGCGAACTGCTCTGCAACCTGCCAAGCCGCAGGCACGGTCGCAAAAAGACACGATACTCCCGATGCGCGCGCCACCAGCAGGCCGACCAGCGTCGCGCCAAGCAGCAGCAGCGCGTAGTCCATCCACAACAGCTGCGCCGCGCGGTCCGCAGCGCGCCTGAAAAGTCGAAGGCAGGCAATCAGGCCGAACAGCGGCAGCAGGATGATGGTTGCCGCAAAACCCGGCTCCTGCCGCCACACCGGCAGGCCCTCGAGCACGGAATCGAGCCATACCTTGCGCACCAGCGGATCGACCGAAGCGAAAGCGTCTCCGGCAAGGCACTGCGGCGTCCAGACCGCAGCAATGCCGATAGCCCCTGCTCCGATCAGGCACACGGCAAGTAGGCTAACCAACGGCGGGCGGTCGCGTAGCTGCCCCAGGACGATCGCTACGCCGCCCCCCATCCACAGTAGCGCCGCGACATGGACAGGCGAAACGGCATCGCAATGCTGAGCCTGATCGGCAAGGCCCCGCGTTGCCAGGAACAGGGCAAGGCTCGCCACGGACAGGCTCAGCAGATACTTAATCAGCCACTCGCCCTGGCCTCGCCACAGGCGCAAGGTGCAAAGCCCGCCGACGATCACGGCCAGAGGCAGCGATTCAAGCGATATAGCCAGTGCCAATGCCAGCGCCGCCCCGGCCACGGCCGCGCCCGTCCGGGGCGCACGGGTGAACAGGCCGTTCAATGCAACCAGCGCAAGCACGAACTGCATGGCGTGGTGATCTATCCGCAACGGCATCATGCGGAAGGACGCCGGCACAGCCGCTGCCACCAGCAGGGCTGCGACGATACCGATGCGCGGGCCAAACTGTCTTGCCGCCAGCCGCGCCGCGAGCGCCATTGCCGCCAGAAGGTTCAGCAGCGGCACAATGACGATCGCTATGCTCTCTGCCAGCCCTTGCCCCAACAGCGGACGCAACAGCAGGATCATTGCCGCGATCGGGATGTCGACAACGCGGGTCCAGTGCATCGCCACGCCATCGGGCGGCGCAATGCGGTATTGGCGAAGGTCGAACCAGGCCTGCCCGCCCAGCAGGTCGCGGACCTGCTGCAGGCGCAGCGCATCATCGCCGTCGACGAAATTCGCCGGCGACAGCCTGCCACCGCTACCAACCAGCATCAGCAGGCTGATCGCAACCCAAGCCAGCAACACGCCGCGCCAGGGAATCGCAGCGCTGCGCTCTCCCGGCGATTGGCCGGAATTGCGGTAGCTCACTGGAAGACAACCCGCTTTCTGAGCAGCCATGTCGTCGTGAAGCTTGCCCCCACGGCGATAAGCTTCGACAAGCGCGAATCAAGACCGAGCGCGGCACCGGCTCCGACGATCAGGGTCGTCAGCGCCAGCCCGACAAGGGCCGAGCCAACGAACAGCGCTTTCTGCCGCGTGCGCGCGCCGCGCTCTTCGGCCACCGTATCGGTAAAGACCGTGCGACTCGAAAGCAGCCAGTGCGCTACTATGCCTAGCGAATAGCCGCTCCCCGAAGCGATCACCGGTGCAATCCCCACCGCCAGCAGGGCAAGGAACGAGCCGACGTCCACGGCCAGCGCCCCGACGCTGGCGAGCAGGTAGCGCAGGAGCACCACGCGGCGCAGGCGATCGATCATCGGCAGGATCGTCCCGGTCATCTGTGGCGGCACCGTTCGGTTCAGGCGGCCTTCGCCGCAGCCTTTTCAGGCACGATCCGCGCAGGAACGTCGCGAACCGATGCCAGTGCCGCTGCCTGGTCTTCGTTGGGTGCCACGCGCGCCGGCAGGGTTCCCTGCGATCCCTCCTTGCCCGCCTCGTGGTACTCGGCATCCTCGTTCACGCACCAGGTATCATAGATCCGCGCGCCCGCCGCAATATTTTCCACGGTCAGCATCGCGGTCATCATCGCGTGGTCCTGGTTGTTGTAGCGGTGCATGCCATTGCGGCCCACCATGTGCAGTGTGGGATGGGCAGCTTCCAGTTCGGTGCGCATGGCGGCCACGTTGGCGGCATATTCGTCGTCATAGACCGGATAGGCCTTCTCCTGACGCACGACCACGCCGCCGATCACCTTTTCCGGGCTGACAAGTCCGAGGATCGCCATTTCCTGCTTGGCCAGTTCGATGAGTTCCTCGTCCGAGGAGTCCCACAGCGCGTCGCCCTCGAAACAGAAGTATTCCAGTCCTACGCAGGCCACGCTCTCGTCGGGCACCATTTCCGGCGACCACGAACGGAAGTTCTGGATGCGGCCGACCTTCACCTTGCTGTCGTGGATGTAGATCCAGTTGTCGGGGAACAGCTCCTCGGAACGGATCTTGAGCGCCACCGTCAGGAAGTCGCGATACTTGAGGCAACTGGCCTGGAGGGTCGTGGCGGGCAGCGGATGCAGGCGCGCGGCCAGCTCGCGCATCGGCGCCGAGCTGATGGCGTGGGCCGCCTCGATCACCAAATCGCCATCTGGCCCCTTCGCAGACAGGCGCCATCCGCCCGCGCCATCGGCAGCAAGCTGCTTGAAGGCATGGCCCATCAGCACTTCACCCTTGCCACTGCCCACGATCCTGTCACGCGCGGCATCCCACATCATGCCGGGGCCCAGACGCGGATAGCGGAAGGTTTCGAGCAGGGTCTTGGTCTGCATGCCGTCGTTCGGGCGCCTGTTCAGGCCGAGACTGCGCTTCAGCCCGTCGATGACCGCCCCCCACAGCGACAGTCCCTTGATCCGCTGGGCAGCCCAGTCTGCGCTCATCTCGTCGCAGGGCATGCCCCAGACCTTCTCGGTGTAGGTCTTGAAGAAGATCGAATAGAGCTTCTGCCCGAACTGATTCACGGTCCAGTCCTCGAAGCTCTTTACATTGCGGTTCGGAAAGGCCTTGGCTTTTGCAAAGCTCGCCATGCACAGCGTCGATCGCACCAGGCCAAGGTTCCACAGCGCCTCGAACGCGCGCAGCGGGTACGAGTAGAACTTGCCCTCGTAATAGATCCGGCTCATCCGCGGGCGCTGGATGAAATCATCGGGCAGTATCTCGTTCCACAGATCGACGACCTGCTGGCTCTTGGAGAAGAAGCGGTGCCCGCCGATGTCGAAACGGTAGCCTTCATGCTCGACCGTCCGGCTTATGCCGCCGACATAGGTCTGGTCCTTTTCGATGATGGCGACGCTGAAACCCCGCTTGGTGAGGAGGTAGCCCGCCGTCAGCCCGGCTGGCCCCGCGCCGATGATCGCGACATCCACCTTGCGGCTGCCAGAACCGTTTGCGTGGCCGTCGGCCGCCATCGTCCCGTTAACCATCAAAACCCCCGTTTCAACGCTTTTCGCGTGGGTCAGACGTGAAGGAAAATGGATAAGGGATGGTTAATGACGGCCGGTCATTCGGCAAAGATTTGCCGTTCCCAGTCAACCGCTGTCAGACGTTCCGCAGCCGTCCGTCGGAGTTGGGCATCGCAGGATCGCTGCCCTGCAAGGGCGCCGCGA